>OZ255720.1:2845000-3494029 GCA_965277295.1 Gilvibacter sp. | reverse complement strand
CCTAAAGATACAAAACTAGGACGTTTATTAGTTCTTTGCTAATAATCGAAGGCTAGTACTTAAGAGTCTGTTTGCACTTGCAGCCGTTTTTTTCTAATTCGACTCAATAACATAAAGCTTAAAACATGCGAAACGGCCAATAGCATTGCTGCAATTCCAAAGGTTTCTTTAAATAAAGGGTCAAAAAAGTCGTACCCAGAATCCATTGCTTTCCAAAGTTCATAGGTTATTAAAAAGGCAACCCAAGACATTAGGCGAATACCCATTCGCTTATATTTTTGTTCGATACTAAAGAGCATAAAATGCACTAATAGCATAATTAAAAATGCGGGAATACTCACGACAAAAAATATCCAAGACACTGCAATCCAGGCTTCTGTATTTGTGATTTCTGCAGGATGCATTACACATAAATACAAAATCGATATTATTACAACGTTGGTAAGCCAAAAAATAACCAGACTATCACTACTTTTTAATTTATTGGGCATACCAGTCTAATTGAGTTACTGTAATTGAACTATCCCCTGCATTTACCAGGTTCTTAAAGGTCGCCACATCGCTTAGCCCATTCTGACCGCGATAATGATAAGGATAAACCGTTTTAGGTTTAAATTCTAGTACCGCACTGGCCGCCGATTCTACGGTCATTGTATAGGGTAAATTCATACATACAAACGCCATATCTATATTGTCTAAGGCACGCATTTCTGGAATGTCTTCGGTGTCTCCAGAGATATAAATACGTTTGCCGTCTTTCTCTAAAACATAGCCGTTTCCACGACCCTTAACGTGTTTATTTTTATCTTCTTCCCGCAGGTTATACATAGGTATTGCAGTAATAGTAATTCCGTAATGCTCTTTCGCCTGGCCATTGTTTAGTATGTCTAATTGACCTTTAAAGTCTTCCGATAATTTGTCTGCACAAGCTTGAGGTAAAACAATCTTACTCTTAGTGTTGCTTACACCGCTTAGGGTTTCTTGGTTTAAATGGTCTCCATGAATGTCGGTAACAAGAATTAGATCGGCCTGGGGTTGACCTTTAAAAGAAGCAGTTCCTCCAACAGGATCGACATAAATAACAGTATCGTCCCAAGTGAGCACCATAGTGGCATGACCAATAGGGGTAACCTTAATTGTCGAGGTCGATTTAACGCCGGTGACTTGGGCATTTGTCTTTTCTGCAAGCACTGTGCTGCTAGTTGTATTATTCTTGCACGAGGCAAAAACTAGCGCCAGTAATAATAGGGGATATTGGATTCTAAACATGATTATTTTTTAATGATGGTTATTTAAATATACTAAGAATAGGTCAAATTAGGACAGATTATTTACAGCTTTAAGAACATTTTAATATTGCTACGCTTGTAGGGATTGTCTGCTGGTAATGGAATTTCTTTAAACCCGTACTTTTTATAAATATGAATTGCATTCTCTAAAATTCTGTTCGAATATAGTAATAATCCGTTCCAGTTATTAGCCTTCGCAAAGTCAATACAATACTGCATGAGTTCCTGACCAATGTTACGCCCGCGAGCCTCTGGTAGCACAGCCATTTTAGTGAGTTCAAAAACGCGATCCGGCATAGGTAATAAGGCGACTGTGGCCAATACTTTATTGTCGTCGATCACAAAAAAGATATGTCCGCCAGGATTAATTATATAGTGCTCTGGCTTACTTAACACCTCGTTGTCGAAGGGTTCAACGTAAAAATAAGTTTCCAGCCATTCTATATTTAGGCTTTTAAATTCGTTGGCATAATTGCTATTAAAAGGAACAATTTTTAAAGCCATGAACTACATTTTTTTATCTACAAAAGCAATGGTTTCTTGTTCTATCCTTGCTGCCGACTTATAAATAGCTTCGGCCTTGGCCAATATATCGCTTGCAAAATCACGGTCTTTAATGTCTTTGGCGTTTATGCGGACATTAAAATAAGCCCCTAGCACTGCCGTTTTTGCACAAAGTATGCCTACTGCTGAATCGGATAGCGAACTTTGCAAGCCATCTTTTAGCATGGCCTGCATGACTTCCATTGAATCGTGAGCGGTCTGCATTACCTGAAAAGGAATTTGAGTGGCATATTTTGTAGCCTCTTCTATCGCCAATGTTCTGGCTTCTTGTTCTGCTGGAGTGTCCTTAGGCATTCTAAAGCCATCCATAATTCGATTAAAAGAATTGGTGTCTTCGTCTACCAAAAACAGTAATTTATCTTTATATGCTTGCCCTTTTTGAGCCCAGTTGGAGAAAAATTCCCAACGGTCGTCCCAACCCGCTTTATGTCCAGAAAGGTTAGCAACCATGGTCCCTAATGCAACGCCCAGCGTTCCCACGTATGCCGCAATAGAACCTCCTCCAGGAGCCATAGATTCGGCCGCGGTTTCGTTTGCAAAATCGTCGAGTTTATAATCGATTAGCTTTTTGGTAGAGGAACTCTCGAGCATATATTCGATTATCCTATCCTGTGGATTAAAAGGTTTTAAATCGTCTAGGCCCAAAGATTTTACAGCGATTTTAATTTTTTCGCTTTCCGAAATTCCCAAAGAACGCTGCTGTTTAATTAAAAAGAAATCGGCAGCATCTATCATGGCCTGTAACGGCACTAGTCCAACCAATTCAGATCCAGTAACGCGCAGGCCTCGATTAAGAGCCGCTTTACAGGTTTCGTCGAAAGCTACATGCATGGAGGTTATAGAAATATTAGTTAGATTATAGCTAATTTGTGCTATTCCATATTCTTCTATAAACCAACCTATCCCTTTAACGGCCTTTAATTTACCTGGAATTAGTACTTCTTTCCCGTTGTCGTCCAATACTTTTTTACCCGTAATTGGATTGCCCTCGCGCTTTACGCGTCCGCGCTCTCTAATATCGAATGCGACAGCATTTGCACGTCGGGTAGAGGTACTGTTTAGGTTTACGTTATACGCGATTAAAAAATCTCGCGCGGCAATAGCTGTAACCCCAGATTTAGCAACACTAGAGTTAAATTCGGCGGGTCCAAAATCGGGAACCCATTCTGGGTCGACTAACTTGCTTGCTAACCCTTCGTATTCACCTTCGCGGCAGGCAGCAAGGTTTTTTCTGTTGGGTTGGGTTGCGGCAGCTTCGTAAAAGTATCCTGGGATGCCCAGTTCTTCTCCCACACGTTTCCCTAATGTATGTGCGTATTTTGCAGCTTCTTCTATACTAATGTTTGCAATTGGAACCAAGGGACATACATCTGTAGCACCAAACCTTGGATGCGCTCCAGTTTGGCCGCGCATGTCTATTAATTGAGCTGCTTTTTTAATTAATAAAAATGCAGCTTCTATTACGGGTTCAGGCTCACCTACAAAGGTTATTACGGTTCTGTTAGTTGCAACTCCGGGGTCGATGTCTAATAATTTTACCCCAGCAACCGTTTCTACAACGCTAGCGATTTCCTGTATTTTATTGGAGTCCCGCCCTTCGCTAATATTGGGAACACATTCTATTAATTGTTTTTGCATTTGCTGATTTTTAAGAAGCTAAATATACAATTCGGGTTTTAAATTTCTTGTCCGTTAAGGATTACTTTATCTATTAAATTCGCCCCAAAAGAATAGGGGATATAGCCAAGACTTGGAATGGCTTTTGTAAGTATTATATTGGCTTTTTTACCTCGGGTAATACTCCCGTGAGTTTGCGATAAACCCATGGCATAGGCGCCGTTTAAGGTAGCCGCATTAATAGCCTCTTCTGGAGTCATGTTCATTTTAATACAGGCCGCGGCAACAACAAAATTCATATTTCCGCTAGGAGCAGAGCCAGGATTGTAATCGGTTGCTAGGGCTAAGGGTAAACCAGCATCTATAATTTGTCTTGCTGGAGTATACGGAATACTTAAAAAGAACGAACACCCAGGAAGTGCAACAGGCATGGTCGTACTATCTTGTAATGCACTAATATCTTCGTCGGTTATACGTTCTAAATGATCCACACTTAACGCATTATGGGCAACTCCTGCAGCTACACCACCAATGGCGTTAAACTGGTTTACATGAATTTTGGGACGCAAATTAAACTTGGTTGCGGCAGCCAATAGTTTATTGGTGTCTGCAACAGAAAAATAACCTGTTTCACAAAAAATATCTATATAATCTGCAAGTCCAGAAATAGCAACCTGCGGCAGCATATTGGTGATTATATGGTCAATATAGTGGGCCGAATCGGTAAAGTTTTTTGGCACTGCATGAGCTCCCAAAAATGTAGTTTTTATAGCAACGGGGTAGGCTTTGGCCAAAGCTCTGGCAACACGCAGCATTTTAAGTTCGGCTTCTAAAGTTAGGCCATATCCACTTTTAATCTCTAAAGCTCCAGTACCCATAGCAATCACGGCTTCAAGTCGCTTGGAGGCTTGTGCAAATAACTGTTCTTCTGTAGTGCCTTGTAATTTTTTAGCCGAATTTAAAATTCCACCTCCAGATTCGGCAATTTCTTGATACGTAGCCCCATTAATTCGAGCTACAAATTCTCCTTCTCGATTCCCAGCAAAAACTAAGTGAGAATGCGAGTCGCACCAGCTTGGCAATACTAAAGAGCCTTGGGCATCTATAACCTTAACATTGGGCAAGATTGGCACACTATCCATAGTTCCAAAATCGGCAATTAAATCTTCTTTAATTAAGAGCCAAGCATTCGCAATTGTTGGCAATTGCTTCATAGCCTCACCTTTTATAAATAGTTCGTCTGGCTCACGAATCTGGCACAGGTGTTTAATGTTTATAATTAAAGTCATTGGGTAGTAATCTAGCTAGCTTGGGTAAAGATAACGAAGCTCATTATTTTTTTAAGGGTGAATTAAATATGATTTATTATTTACTACGGCAATTTTTGTACTTTAGAGCAGTATTAATTTATACAGATATGAAAAATAAAAATCTTGGCATAAACACGGTCTGTACCCATGTTGGTGAGGTTAAAGACACCCAATTTAAAGGCGCGGTTTCGCCTGTATTTATGTCTAGTTCTTATGAATACGAAAATGTAGACGTAAAGCG
Organism: Gilvibacter sp.; assembly: GCA_965277295.1. Lineage (GTDB taxonomy): Bacteria > Bacteroidota > Bacteroidia > Flavobacteriales > Flavobacteriaceae > Gilvibacter. The sequence goes on along the minus strand of OZ255720.1, from coordinate 3,489,008 downwards.
TTATCCACGTTACTTTAACACGCCAAATCAAGAAGGGTTGTGTAAAAAAATCGCAGCTTTAGAAGGGGTAGAACAGGCCTTAATTTTTGGAAGCGGCATGGCTGCTGTAAGTACGGCATTAATGGCTTTTTTAAGCAGTGGGGATCACGTTGTTTTGCAACAATCACTTTATGGTGGCACCTTTAATTTGGTAACCGAACAGTTTAATAAATACGGGATTCAATACAGTTTTACCGACGGATTAGAAGAAGCCGACTTTAGAGCGGCAATGCAAGAAAACACAAAAGTTTTATATGTAGAAACTCCGTCAAATCCGCTTATGAAGATTACCGATTTGACAATGGTTGGTCGCTTAGCTAAGGAATATAATGTGGTTTCTATGATAGACAATACCTTTGCGTCCCCAATAAATCAGCGTCCAGCAGACTTTGGAATAGACGTTATTATCCATAGTGCTACCAAGTATATGGGAGGACATAGTGATATTTGCGCAGGAGCAGTAGCCGCATCTCAAGAGCATATAGATATTATTTGGAATCTGGCTAAAAATTTAGGTGGTAGTCTAAGTGATTTTACGGTTTGGATGTTAGAACGCAGTATGAAGACGCTGTCACTGCGCGTTAAAAGGCAAAATAAGAACGCAAAAAAAATGGCCAAATGGTTAGCGCAACAGCCCAGTGTCGCTAAGGTGTATTATCCAGGGCTAAAGTCACATCCTGATTATGCTTTGGCTAAAAAACAAATGAAGGGTTATTCAGGCATGATGTCTTTTGAATTCTCTCCAGAAATAAGTGCTTACGACTTTTTGCAAGCCTTGCGATTAATTAAACCTTCTATGAGTTTAGCGGGAGTTGAATCTACCATGCTATCTCCGGCCGAGACTTCACATTCGTTATTAACTACAGAAGAGCGAACAGTGCAAGGTATAAGTGATGGTTTAATTAGATTTTCTGTAGGAATCGAAGAAGTACAGGATATACAAGCCGATATTACACAAGCAATAACCAAAGTGGTTAAAAACAAATTACAACTAAATTAAGAGCTATTTTGAAGTTAGACATACTTGCCATTGGCGCACATCCAGACGATGTTGAATTAGGTTGTGGAGCAACCGTTGCAAAAGAAGTCGCTCGCGGTAAAAAGGTTGGAATTTTAGATTTAACTCGAGGAGAATTAGGCACAAGAGGGACTCCAGAAATTAGAGAATCGGAAGCTGCTGCTGCTGCAAAAATACTAGGTGTAGTAGTCCGCGAAAATCTTGGAATTCCAGATGGATTCTTTACTAATTCCAAGGAAAATCAGCTTAAAATAATCGAGGTAATTAGAAAATACAGACCAGAAATTGTGCTCTGTAATGCCATAGACGATCGTCATATAGACCACGGGAAGGGTAGTAAATTGGCAAGCGACGCCTGTTTTTTAAGTGGACTGCGTAAAATTCAGACTACCATAAACGGGCAAACCCAAGAGCCATGGAGACCTAAATTAGTGTATCATTACATTCAATGGAAAAACATAGCACCCGATTTTGTAGTCGATGTTACCGGATTTATAGATAAAAAAACAGCAGCGGTGTTTGCTTATACCAGTCAATTTCACAATCCAAAGGCAAACCAACCAGAAACTCCAATTACAAGCACTAATTTTAAAGATAGTATTACCTATCGAGCACAGGATTTAGGAAGACTAATTGGTACAGATCACGCAGAGGGCTTTACCGTCGAGCGTTTTGTAGCGGTTGATTCTTTAGATCATTTAATTTAAAATTTCTTAGGTTTAGCCCTTGCGGAGCGGGTTTAAAGTGATTATATTTGCATCCGCAATTGTATAAATTGCAATTTACATGGTGGTTGTAGCTCAGTTGGTTAGAGCATCGGTTTGTGGTACCGAGGGTCGTGGGTTCGAGCCCCATCTTCCACCCAAGACAAAGCCTTCGCGAAATGCGAGGGCTTTTTTTGTGGTTTTTATTAAGTTCAATTTAGAATTTAGAGGTTTTAAAATGTTATAAAGAGCTGTATATTTATTTTTTAAAACCAACACCATAACTAACATACCATACAATGAACTTAATTTTAATAGCAGCAATTGGACTTGCGGGAATAGTGGTAATGCTTGTTTTGCTTTCTTTTATTAAAAAAGACGGAAAATACGCCAAGTTTGGAGTCAATATTAAACGCACGCACTGTCCAGAATGCGATTTAATACAGCCTATTGCCAGAAAGCCGGCAAACCGCAGACAAGCCATGTACGGAGGACACACCTGTAAGGGTTGTGGCACCGAAATGGATAAATACGGTACTAAAATTGACGTGGATTAAACCTTTTTATGCAATGTTTTTATTAGAACAAGCACAATAAAATATTAAATTGGTTATGTGCTATCTTTACAACAAATTCAACAAGAATTAATTTATGGAAGAACATTTTTTCTCTTTGCTACCCCTTTGGGCAAATTATTTAATTCTTGTATTTGTAATTGTCTTATCTGTAAGCGGCGGGGTTGTTTATGCTCGAAGGAGCAAAAAGGGCATGGTTAATAACGATGTATCTTCCATTAATACCTTGGTTGGATCAACCCTGGGTTTACTTGCATTTATTTTGGCATTTACTTTTAGTCTAAGTTCTTCGAGATTCGATGCTAGAAAACAATTTTTATTAGAAGAGGTTAACGCGATCGAAACAAGCTGGCTTAGAGCTGGATTGTTAGAAGATCCTTACAATAGACAAATTAAGCAAGCACTTAAAGAATATGTAGAAGTTCGATTTTGGATTAAAGAAAATCCAGATCGAGTTCTAGAAGGCGTAGCAAATGCGACTAAAATTCAGTCTAATATTTGGGCACTAATTACAGATATGAATAGTAAAAATATTGGTAAAGACGATATAAATGTCGCGGTAATAGAGGCTATAAACAATATGTTCGACTATCAGACAAGGCGAGTTGCAAAAGGTCTATTGGACAGAATACCGTTTTCTATTTGGATTGCTCTTTTTGCATTAATCATATTGGCTATGTTCGAAGTTGGTTATTTAATTGGTGTATCAAACAAAGCCAATTGGACTTTGGTTTTTGCCCTATCTATGTCCATATCGATTATTTTAGTGATTATTATCGATTTAGACAGCTCCCAAGGTAATATTACCATTAACAACCAAGTTATGGTCGATATGTACGAGCGTATTAAATAGTGTTATTGGGTTGCGTTTGAATTCAAATTTAAACAATACGTTAGTCAATTTTGTGAAAAGACATAATAGCGCTTCGATATTTTAATAGTTTATACTTAAGCTAATTCGGGATTAATTTTTTATTTTTAGCTCATATATTATCCATCATTTAAAAATACATTCATGAAAAAATATTTGTTGATAGTTCCCTTGCTGCTTGTCTCCTTTATTGGATTGGCACAAGCCGATAAACAAATAGACTCTACAGCCGTTTTTATTTTAGATAAAATGAGCAGTATTATTGGGGATCTTGAATCGGTAAGCTTTAGTATAAATAATTCTGTAGATAAGTTAGATAGTCAGAATAACATTGTTAAGCATTATTCTTCAAGCGAGGTCTCTTATTCTGGGCCGGATAGATTGCGTGTTCGCTCCAATGGATCGAAAGGAAAAATTGGACTTTTCTACGATGGGGTCTACCTTTCGTATTATAATTACGACGAAAACAATTACGTAACCCTAGATGCTCCCGAAACGACTATCCAAATGATAGACAGTATGAATATGCACTACGACTTTAAGTTTCCTGCTGCCGATTTTTTCTATCCTTCGTTTACGGACGATATGATTGAACAGTTTGATAGCATTCAATTTTTAGGTGCAACAAGTATAGAAGGAGATACATGTTATCATATTTTGGCATCGAATGACAACCTAAGCGTTCAGATTTGGGTTTCTAACAATACCTATTTATTGCCAAAACGATTTGTTATTCTTTATAAGAATAAATCGAATATGCAATACGAATCATCCTTTAGTGATTGGAAGTTAAATCCTAATATTCCAGATGCGGTGTTCGATTTTGTACCACCGCCATCGGCTAGATTAATTAGCATCTTAAAAAAGTCTTAATCGTTACTTTGAATAATTTATTTATCATGACAACAAGTACATTCAAAATACAACATAAACTAGGAATCCTTTTTGTTTTTTTAGCATTAGTTTTTCCTTCAGATTTATTAGCACAACGCATGGGCCATGGCGCCTCTAGACGAGGCGGCGGACGCACTATGTCTAGATCGGCCAATACGCGCACAACCCCCAACAGATCTATTAATGGAGGACACAAAACCAATAGAACTAAAAAGTATACGGCGCCTAAATCGTCTAATAATAGAAGAGCTACTGGGCGGACCACGAATCGCAAAGGATCAACCACAAATAAAGGCAGAACTGTTGCTAACAATAAAGGGAGAACCACAAACAAGAGAAGCACTTCTAATGTTAGAAACAAAAAAACAGTAAATCGAGGCGGAAACACTCGGGTTCGAAACAACAATGTAAATATTAATGTAAATAACAGTCGCAATACTGTTGTAAGAGGAGGTAATAGGAGTTATAACAGGGCGCCGTATCGTTATGGAGGCCGTGGCTATTATTGTCATAGGCCGTATTTTTATCATCCTTACACGCCCTATTATTGGGGGCCGTCGTATCATCCTTGGGGATATTTTGTTGCTACCTTAGCAACTACGGCTATAATTGTTGCTATAGTTAGCGACGACGGCGACAGTAGCAGTAGCAGTGAAGAATATCATTACGAAGATGGAACCTATTACCTAAAAACCGAAGACGGCTTCGAGGCGGTTCAGGCTCCGATTGGTGCACAAGTACCAGATATACCCGACGAAGCACAAACCGTAGAAGTTAACGAAACCAATAACTACTATTACGGGGGTGCTTTTTACGAAAAGAATGCCGAGGGGTATATTGTTGTACCCGCTACTGCAGGGACTATAGTTCCGAATTTGCCAGATGGAGGAGAAGAAGTAAAAATAGGAGAACAAACCTATGTACAATTTGGAGAAACGTACTACCAACCAGTTCAAATTGATGGTAAAAACATGTACGAAATTGTAGAAGTTAAAGAGGAGTAAGCTCATTTAAGAACACAAAAAAAATATATTTATTACTATGAAAAATTTAACGGTATTACTTATTGCGTTATTGACTTGTGTTAATATACAAGGACAGGTTAGCAGTGATTACGACAAGGACACAGATTTTACAGCCATAAAAACCTATACTTTTGAAGGTTGGGCAGAGAACAGTGACCAAATTTTAAACGATATCGACAAAAAACGAATTACAACTGCACTGGGCGAAGAATTAAGTTCTAGAGGCTTAGAATTTGTTCAAAGTGGTGGAGATGTAGCAATTACACTTTATGTGGTTGTAAATAATAAAACAAGTACTACTGCGTACACTACGTACACAGGAGGTATGGGGTATTATGGTGGCCGCAGAGGATGGGGTCGTGGTTACGGCGCTGTTGGTATGGGAACATCTACCACTAGTTTTAGTGAAAACGATTATCTAGAAGGAACTTTTGTAGTAGATATGTACGATTCAAAATCTAAGGAATTAGTTTGGCAAGGCGTTATTACTTCGGTAGTAAAAGAAAAGGCTAACAAAAGAGAAAAAACAATTCCAAGAAAGATTAAAAAATTAATGAAAAAGTATCCTATTAAGCCAAATTAGCAGGAATTTTTTTAAATACTAATATTCTAATTCGGCACTTTATAATAATAAGGTGTCGTTTTTTATTCCTAAAATATTAGACTAACAATCGTACCCTTTCCAATTTCGCTTTGTACTTGAATACGTCCATTATGGAGCATCATAATTTGTTTAGATAAGCTCAATCCAATACCACTGCCATTTTTCTTGGTACTAAAAAATGGAACAAATACAGTCTCTAAAATCTCTTGTGGAATCCCTTTTCCGTTGTCGGCAATTTTTATCTGAACCCCTTCTCTAAATTTTTCGGCCTTTATAATAATTTTAGAATTCGCACGATTTTCGCAAGCATCTCGGGCATTAATAATTAGATTAATTAGCACTTGTTCTATTAAATGCGTGTCAATAAATAGCTCTAATTTTGGATTTATATTTATAATTTCTAATTCGATTTGTTTTTGATTAAGGGATGGCTCAAGTAAATTTTTAATGTTTTTAAAGAGCTCGTCTACTCTAATTTTAGACTTATTGGCTTGGCTAACTTTATTAAGAGTTCGGTAGGTTTTAGCAAACTTCATAAGGCCTTCGCTTCGTTTTTGAATACTCGAAATTCCTGCGTCTAAATCTTCTAATTGTAAATTAAAACCATCTGGATCGTTTATTTTTTCCCGCACTTGGGCTTGAAGCGTTTCAGACAAGGACGAAATAGGAGCAATGCTATTCATTATTTCGTGAGTCATTACGCTAAGTAATTTTTTCCAAGCTTCCGATTCATTTTTGTTAAGGGTATCTTCTATATTCTGCAAGACAATTAGCTTAAAAGCGTTCTTGTCTACCTGAAAAATCGTGTCGGTAATTAATACTTTTAACTGTTCATCTAGCATTTCTAGCGTAATAGACTGAAAATTGGAATGGTAGGTTTCAAAAAGTTCGTCGTATAATTGTGGCCGTCGTTTTTCTATAAACCGAATGTTTTTAAACGATGGTAAATCCAAGATTTTTAATATTGAATCGTTTACCCAAAGCGTATCACCACTTTCTATATTGTAAGCGATAATGCCAACATCTACCATTTCTAGTATTTTTTGCAAATACAAGAATTGGGCCTGGCGCTCGTTGTTTATGTCTTTAAAAGTCTTGTTTACTAGATTAAAGCCGCTGTGTAATTTTTGAATGTCTTTTGGACCGTGTTCTTCGCTAAACCATCTTGAAAAGTCGCGGTATTTTACAGCCTCGAAAAAATCGTCTATTTCTATAAATCTTTTAGCGACGAATTTATAGAGGTTTATACATAAAATTAAAGTAAGTAGGGCTCCTGCTATAATTATATAATTGTTCTCTTTAACTATGCCATAGGCAATTCCTGTTACGGCCCCTAAAAGCAAGACTACTCTAATAATTAAAAATAAAAAGAACGCCTTATATGTCATATTTATGGAGTCTTCTATACAAGGCCGTGCGTGTAATACCTAGTTCTTTTGCCGATTTAGAAATATTGCCATTATTCTTCTCGATTACGTTTAAAATTGTAGTTTTTTCGAGTGTTTCTAGATTTACTATTTTGGTTGCCGAAGTCGCAGATTTTCTTTCTATCGAAGAGAAAACCAAGTCGTTGGCATCTAACAAATTCCCTTCGGCCATAATTACCGAGCGCTCTAGAATATATTGCAGTTCGCGCACATTCCCAGGAAACGAATGACTTTTTAGCTTTGCTATAAACTCTGGAGTTAATTTAAACGGCTCTTTAAAATACTTTTCGGCATAAATTTCTATAAAATGGTGGCTAATTAGCGTTATATCTGTACCGCGATCTCGCAAAGGCGGCATTATAATGTCCATGGTATTAATTCTATAGACCAAGTCCTTTCTAAACTTGTGTTCGTCTGCTAAGTCGCTAAGGCCAAGGTTGGTCGCGCATATTAATCTAATGTCTAAATCTACAGCGGTATTAGATCCTAGGGGTATAACTTGCCTGTTTTGCAATACGCTTAGTAGCCGTACTTGTTGCCCCAAACTAATGTTTCCAATCTCGTCTAAAAATAATGTTCCTCCATTTGCAGCTTCAAAACGACCCGTTCGGTCTTGGTTTGCTCCTGTAAATGCGCCTTTTTTATATCCAAATAATTCACTTTCGAATAGGGTAGCAGTTAAGGCGCCAACATCTACTTTTATAAACGGTTTATTCTTTCTGTTTGATTGCTCATGAATGGCTTGGGCAATTAAATCTTTACCTGTACCATTTTCTCCTAAAATTAGAATATTGGCATCTGTAGGTGCGACTTTGCTAATTTTTAAAAAAATATCGCGCATTACCTCGCTTTCGCCAATAATCTTCGCTCCCTTTTTGGTTTCTAAATGACCTGTTTTAGCTATTTTTTTCTTAGAAACTATAGTTTTTAATGCCTCGATCATTTTTTCGTTCTTCCAAGGTTTTACTAAAAAGTCGGATGCTCCTTCCTTGAGTGAACGTATGGCCAAGTCAATATCGCCATAGGCTGTTATAAGAATAACGTCTATTTTTTTGTTGATTTCTTTAATCTTTTTTAGCCAGAAGATGCCTTCGTTACCCGTGTTAACTAGACCATTAAAGTTCATGTCTAAAATTACAACGTCGAATTGCTCTCGCTGTAATAGATCGCTTATGGTATTGGGGTTTTTATTTACGGTAACCAACTTTACCATACCCTTTAATAACAAACGCAGCGCGGTAAGCACATCTTCATCGTCGTCTATTATTAAAATGTTTACGTCTTTTAAAAGCATTACTCAAATTTAATAATTTTAGCAGCCTTTTAATTCCTTCTTGCTAACAATTTTAAGCCTTGCTAAAACTGTTTCGATTTCGCACAGTACGTGTATCAAAACCGAACACTTTTATTTACAATAGATAATTTAAACTACTGATTATTAATTATTTACGTACTTGGCATGATAATGTCATGTTTCTTGTAAAATATTTAATTAATGGATGTTCCCATAGAAAAAAAGAAATTTACAAAATCCAAACTCTTTACAATTGGATTAGTTGTCTTGGTAGTTGTCTTAATCGTGTTTGTAATTGTAAGTGCAAGTGGTAATTCAAAACTTAACGTAGATAAAGAACGTCTTAGCTTAAATACGGCTTCTGTTGGTGTTTTTCAAGAAAACATTCCAGTTAACGGGGTGGTAATGCCAATTACAACCATTTATTTAGATGCTATTGAAGGCGGACGCGTAGAAGAAAAATATGTCGAAGATGGTGCGGTAATGAAAAAGGGCGATCCCATTCTAAGACTAAGCAATACAGATCTTGAATTGAGCCTGGTAAATCAAGAGACTTCGGTTTATAATTTGCTAACGCAGATGCAAATCTCGCAGAATGCCGCCAAGCAAAACACCATTATTAAATTAAATCAATTTACCGACGTGGAAAACGGGCTTATCGAGGCCAAACGCGTATTCGAAATGAATACAAAACTCTACGATAAAGGGGTAATTGCTAAACAAGATTTTGTTCAATCCAAAAACGAATACGAGTACCAGAAACAACGCATGCAATTGGCCAATCAAATTTTGGTCGAAGATTCTGTCGCTACTCGGCAGGAATTAGGGCAGGTACAGAGCTCTTATAGACGTACACAAAACGCTTTGGATCTAATGCGCAGAAAAGTTGCAGACCTTGTAGTAAAGGCGCCTGTAGACGGACAGTTAACTTCTCTTGACGCAGAAATAGGTCAATCTAAAAATAAGGGTGAGCGACTAGGACAAATAGATGTACTTAGTGGTTTTAAGGCTCGAGTAGATATAGACGAGCATTATATAAGCCGCATTTACACGGGTCAGCGCGGATCGTTTACCTTTAATAATACGCAGTATTTTTTAATAATTAAGAAAGTATATACCCAAGTAACCAATGGTCGTTTTCAAGTAGATATGGAGTTCGAAAACGAAGTTCCAGAAGGGATTAGACGGGGACAAACGTTACAAATACGGGTGGCTTTAAGCGAAGAAAAAGAGGCTTTATTAATTCCTAAAGGCGGGTTTTTTCAGAAGACTGGCGGTAATTGGATTTTTAAAGTTAGTGAAGATGGATCTACAGCCTATCGCGTAGATCTTCAATTAGGAAGTCAAAACACACAATTCTACGAAGTACTTAGCGGCCTAGAACCTGGCGATGTAGTAATAACATCTAGCTACGACAATTATGCCGATGTAGAAGAATTAATACTAAAAGAATAATAAACTAAGAATCATGATAAAAATTAAAGACCTAGAGAAATTCTATAGCACCGACGAAGTTAGAACGATCGCGCTCAATAAATTGTCGTTTAATGTAAACGAAGGCGAATTTGTTGCAATAATGGGCCCTTCGGGTTGTGGTAAATCGACCTTGCTTAATATTCTTGGATTACTGGACGATCCCGACGGTGGTAGTTTTGAATTTAACACCGTAGAAGTAGCCGATTTTAACGAGCGTAAGCGCGCCAATTTAAGAAAGCACAATATAGGTTTTGTGTTTCAGAGCTTTAATTTAATAGACGAACTGTCTGTTTACGAAAATGTGGAACTACCCCTAATTTATACCGGTGTAAAAGCAGATGAGCGCAAACAACGCGTAGAAGAAGTGCTAGAAAAAATGCAAATAATGCACAGAAGAAAACACTTTCCACAACAACTATCTGGGGGACAACAGCAGCGCGTAGCGGTTGCGAGAGCGGTGGTAAACAATCCAAAACTAATTTTGGCCGATGAGCCTACCGGAAACTTAGACAGCAGCAACGGGAACGAAGTTATGGACTTGCTAACCGAACTAAACGAAGCTGGAACCACTATTATAATGGTAACCCACAGCGAACACGATGCAAAATACAGTCACAGAATAATTAGAATGTTGGATGGTCAAAAAGTGACCGAAAATGTTTTGGTTTAATTAAACTCAATCAAACAAAGGTTAAAAAATGATTCGACTTTTTTTAAAAATGGCCGTTAGATACTTGTTTAAAAACAAGCTGTATTCTTTTCTGAATATTTTTGGTTTGGCGCTTGGTATAGCAACTTTTATTGTAATAAGTCTGTATGTGAGTTATGAACGCAGTTACGACACCTTTCAAGGTTCAGATCAAGTTGCGCGCGTTTATATGGATTATGCAGAAGGAGGCAACTTTGTGCCGGGTGATGCACAAACATACAATTTGAGCGGGCCAACATTAAAAAATGAATTCCCCGAAGTACTTGAGCAAGTACGTTTGTACAAATTAGAAAAGGTAACCTTTGTTAATGGAGATAAAATTATAGATCAGAAAAACGGGGTTGTAGCAGATCCTTCTTATTTTGATATTTTTAATTACCCAGTATTAGCAGGAGAGCCTAGCGATTTTAACAGGCCAAATACGGTGATTCTTTCTAAAACATTGGCCACCAAACTTTTTGGGAACCAAAATGCCATTGGAAAAACCATTACCGTGTTTTACTCTTCAGAAGTTGTACTCGAAGTTGTTGCAATATTTAAAGATATTCCCGAAAACACACACTTTGATACCAATTTTTTGATTTCGTTCGAAACAATGAAAACATGGGATCCCATGATTGGGCAGTATAAATTAAACTGGAATCAGAATAACTTTTTTACTTATTTAAAGCTTGATAAGGCTGTAGATTTTGTGTCGCTACAGCGTAAAATTATTGACAGTGATTTTGAACAAGATCCAGACGAGCGTCACAATATTGAAGCACTAAGAGATATACATTTATATTCGGACAAGCCATACGAAGCGCAAGCCAATGGTAGCATAAGTAGGGTGAGGTTCCTTTCGGCAATTGCTATAATTATCTTGATTCTTTCTTGGCTTAATTATATTAATCTTTCTACAGCCAAATCTTTAGAGCGATCTAAAGAAGTTGGCATTAGAAAAGTTGCAGGAGCACAGCGACCCCAGCTCATGTTACAATCTCTTGTAGAGTCTCTATTGCTTAATGCTATTGCCATAGTGTTTTCACTTGTACTTATATTTTTATTGCTGCCAATATTTAATGACTTTATTGGTAAATCCCTTTCCTTAGCGTTAATTGATTCAAAATCTTTAGTACCGTTTTTGCTAATTATTATTGTTGGCACTGTGCTTTCTGGTATTTATCCGGCATTTGTATTAAGTGCATTTTCTCCGGTAAAAGCCCTTAAGGGGAAGGTAAATTCTTCCAAAACGAGTCTTAGTTTACGAAAAGGCCTTATTACGTTGCAGTTTTCTGCAACAGTTGTGCTTATAATTGGAACCATTGTGGTTTCTAATCAATTAAGTTTTTTACGAGATCAGCCTATTGGTGCACAATTAAATCAAGTAATATCACTAAAAGGTGAGATTTTAAAGTCTCAGCCAGATTCTATATCAATAAGTCAAGTTAGGGTGCTCAAGAATGAATTGCTAAAATTGCCATTTGTAGAGCAAGTTTCAAACTCACAGACCTTTCCTGGAGACGGTTATGATAACCTTAGCTCTACGGTAGGAATTGCAGGTCCTGATGGCATCTTTAAAGAGCGTCAATTATTCTATATCTATGGGGCGGCGCCCAATTATTTTGAGTTATTAGATGTCAAGTTTCTTGCCGGAGGGCCTTTCCCGCTTAGAAATGCTGGTGAAGAGATAAATAATATTGTTCTTAACGAAACATTTGCTAAAATTTTGGGCTATCAAAATGCCGCAGATCTTGTTGGTAAAAAGGTTGAATTTTGGGATCGCGAGAGAACGGTTACAGGCGTTATAGAAGACTACCATCACTTTGGGTTGAAGAACTCCATTGAGCCTTTTATTATTTGGCCGTACCGCGGGATGGATAATATTCTGGTTAAGTTTAACGAAAGCAGTGTATCCTTTTCAGGGCTTGACATTATGCTCGCACAAATATCCCGTAAATGGAAAGAAGCTTTGCCGCAAAGTACTTTAAACTACGCTTTTTTAGATAAAAAGTTTGAACAACAATATACCGAAGACAATAAATTTGGTGCTGCTTTTAAAATTTTTACAGCCTTGGCAATTTTAATTGCTATGCTTGGGCTATTTGGGCTTACCGCATTCACAACCATGCAAAGAAAAAAAGAAATTGGAATTAGAAAAGTTAGTGGCGCTTCTGTTTTTCAGATTCTAACATTAATTAATAAAGAGTTTTTAAAATGGGTAGCAATCGCTTTTGTAATTGCTGTGCCGCTGTCTTGGTATGTAATGAATAGCTGGTTAAATGAGTATGCTTATAAAACCAATATAAACTGGCAAATATTTTTGCTAGCTGGCTTTTTGGTATTTCTTATTGCCGTTGTTTCTGTTAGTTCACAAGCCCTTAAAGCCGCAATAACGAACCCAATAAATAGTTTGCGCTCCGAATAAATCAATCAATCTTAAAAACGAACAATCATGATTAGGAATTATTTTAAAATAGCTTGGCGGAATCTAAAGAAGAATAAGGTTTATTCGTTTATCAACATCTTTGGTTTGGCCTTAGGAATGGCCGTTACTATTATGATTGCTCTTTGGGTGACCGATGAGCTTAATTTTAATAAATCGTTTGCAAATCACAATACGATTGCTCAAATTTTTCAGAGTCAGACTTTTAATGGGGAAATTGGCACAGGGCCTGCTATTCCTAGGCCTTTAGAGAATTTGTTGCGCGATGAATACGGGAGTAATTTTAAGCACCTTGCCATGTCTTCGTGGACCAATAGTCGCTATTTAAAATACGGTACAACCAACATTACTAGATCTGGAAACTTTATTCAAGAAGAAGGATTAAACATTTTTACCCCTCAAATTATAAGCGGGGAACAAAATGGATTGGTTCAAAAGAATTCCATCATGATTTCGGAATCCACGGCAAAGGCATTGTTTGCAGACAGCGATCCAATAGGTAAGATTTTAAAAGTAAATAGCCAGGACGATATGATGGTAACAGCTGTTTTTAAAGACTTTCCTGAATCGAGTACTTTTAACGGAGTCGAATTTTTTATGCCATGGAAGCACTATATTACAACACAACCTTGGATAGTAAACGCTGCCGATTCATGGGGAAATAATTCGTTTCAGTTATTTGTGCAGATTGCTAATAACACGTCTATGGAGGGTGTGACCAGTACCATTATAGATTCCAAATTAAAAGCAAATCCAGAAGAGGCCGAATTTAATCCTAAAATATTTCTATTGCCAATGAACGATTGGCACTTACGCTCTAATTTCGAAAACGGGATTCAGGCGGGAGGCCGTATAGAAAACGTTTGGTTATTTGCAATAATCGGGGCTTTCGTTCTTTTTTTAGCCTGTATTAACTTTATGAATTTAAGCACCGCACGTTCCGAAAAGCGTGCCATGGAGGTTGGTATTCGCAAAGCAATAGGATCCGATCGCAAACAGCTTATTAAGCAATTTTTGACCGAATCGTTATTAGTTGTTTTACTGGCCTTTGGAGTAGCGCTAATTCTAGTGCTCGTGTCTTTAAGTGGATTTAACTCTTTAGCGAGTAAGCAGATAGAGTTTCCTTGGACCAATTTAGGTTTCTGGGGGCTTTCGCTACTTTTTATAGTATTTACTGCGCTAATATCTGGAAGTTATCCCGCGCTGTATTTGTCTTCTTTTAAGCCAATAAAAGTTTTAAAAGGAACTTTTAGAGCGGGCCGATTTGCAGCGATACCAAGAAAAGTATTAGTAGTTACGCAGTTTACCGTTTCTATTGCGCTAATTATTTGCACAGTGATTGTAATGTCACAAATTGAATACAGCAAAAATAGACCCATTGGTTATAACAAGGCCGGTTTAATACAGATCCCCGTAATGAGTATGGATTTTGTTGGGAAGCAAGATTTTATGCGAAACCAATTCTTGGCCTCTGGAGGTGCTATAGAAATGTCTACCTCCAGTAGTCCAACTACCCAAGTTTGGTCTAATAGAGGCGGTTACTCCTGGGAAGGTAAACCAGAAGGGTTTCAGGAAAATTTTGCTTGGACAGAGGTATCTTACGAATACGTTAAGTCCTTAGGCATGAAAATTATAGCCGGGCGTGATTTTTCCCGCGAATTTGCCACCGATTCTAATGCTGTTTTAATTAATAAAACTGCCGTCGAATATATGGGGTTTTCAGATCCTATAGGACAGTATATAAGAGACGATAATGACGAAGACCCAGATCCGCCAATGCAAATTATTGGTGTAGTAGAAGACATGGTTGTGCGCTCGCCGTACGAACCTGTAAAGCCCGGATTATTTGTTTTTGACCGTGAGTACAATGTTAGTTATTACAATCTTAGATTAAACCCAGACCAAAGTGTTACCGATAATCTTGCGCTTATAGAATCGACCTTTAAAACCCATTTTCCGAACCTTCCTTTTAGATACGATTTTGTAGACGAAGAATTTGGAAAGAAGTTTGCGGCAGAGGAACGCGTCGCTAGCTTGGCAAGAATCTTTACTATTCTAGCCATTTTAATTAGTTGTTTAGGCCTATTTGGATTGGCTTCTTTTGTAGCCGAACAACGCACTAAAGAAATTGGCGTTCGTAAAGTTTTAGGCGCTACAGTTAAAAACTTATGGGTACTTCTGTCTAAGGATTTTGTAAAACTTGTAATAATCGCTTTAGTAGTTGCTGCTCCAATAGCATTTTACATGATGTCACAATGGATTCAAAAGTTTACTTATCGCACCGAAATATCGTGGTGGATTTTCTTAGGCGCTGGAGTCGGGGCCTTAATAATAACCTTAATCACCGTTAGTTTTCAAACCGTTAAAGCGGCGCTATCTAATCCAGCCGATAGTTTACGAACAGAATAAATCAATCAATCAATCAAAAAAAACGAACAATCATGATTAGGAATTATATAAAAATAGCGTGGCGGAACCTGTTAAAAAACAAGGGATTTACAGCCATAAATATTGTTGGGTTGTCTTTGGGAATAGGTTGCTTTGTAACCATTGCCATGTTTGTAACAGACGAACTAAGCTACGATACGCATTTTGACAACGCAGATCGCGTTTACCGAATTAATTCGGACATTGTCTTTGGAGGCACAGATCTTTCTATGGCTACAAGTGCCGACCCTATGGGGCAAACACTAAAAGACGACTATCCAGAAGTAGAAGAGCAGGTTCGTATTTACGCTTCGAGCGGTTCAAAACTTTTAAAAAAAGGAAACGAATTTATTACAGAAGATCGCGTAGCACACGTAGATTCAACCTTTTTTAATATTTTTTCGCTACCCGCGCTTGCCGGTAATACTAAAACCGCCTTAAACCGACCAAATACTGTAGTTATTACCCAAACGGCAGCCAATCGCTATTTTGGAAGTGCCCAAGATGCAATGGGAGAATTTTTAAATACAGACGACAATACAAGCACACTTTACGAGGTTACTGCAGTAATAGAGGATATGCCTCTAAATTCTCACTTTAGGTACGATTTCTTATTCTCGATGGAGAATATAGATTATAACTTTGGCAACTATTTAAGTCATAATTTTCACACTTATGTATTGTTAAGACCAGAGGTTGATTACAAAGAATTTAATGCGAATTTTCCAGCCGTTATAGACAAATACATTTTGCCTCAAGCCGCACAGTTTATGCAAATAAAAAGCATGGAAGAGTTCGAAAATGCAGGAAATAGCCTAAAGTATAGCTTGTTTCCAATGACCGATATTCATTTGCGTTCGGACCGTGGAATAGAGTTGAGTCCTAATAGTAACATACAGTATGTTTATATTTTTTCGGCAGTGGCATTGTTTATTCTAATTCTGGCCTGCATTAATTTTATGAACCTTACTACGGCGCGGTCGTCAGGGCGAGCCAAAGAAGTTGGCATTAGAAAAGTATTGGGGTCGGAACGAAAGTCTCTCATCTGGCAATTCTTAACCGAATCTACCCTAATTGCTATTTTAGCCTTATTTATAGGGTTGCTGTTTGTAAAACTTACCCTAGGTTGGTTTAACGATATTTCAGGCAAAGAAATGGCTATTAGCGCACTGTTTACGCCTAAGTTTATCGTGTTTTTAATTTTGTTTCCGTTTGCTATTGGAGCCATAGCCGGTTCTTATCCTGCATTTTTTATGTCTTCTTTTAAACCTATTACCGTGTTAAATGGAAAACTGGCTAAAGGCAATAGTAAGAACACGTTGCGAAACTTTTTGGTTGTGTTTCAGTTTGCCACCTCTATTGTACTTATTGTAGGAACTGTGGTTATTTACAAGCAACTGGCGCATATACAATCTTCTGCCTTAGGATTTAATAAAGAACAGGTAATTGTGGTTAATAATACCGGAATTGCTCCAGAAACTAGACAATCTTTAAAAGACGAAATAGTACAATTAACCGATGTTGAATCGGCGAGTTTTGGAGGTTTTTTGCCCGTATCTGATTCCTCGCGAAGCGATACTACTTTTTCTACCGAATCGGTTATGACCGAATCTAATGCCTTTAATATGCAATATTGGAGGGTAGATTATGATTATTTAGAAAACATGAACATGGAAATGGCTGCTGGCCGTTTTTTCTCGAGAGAATTTGGCGCCGATTCGACGGCTATCGTGATAAACCAAACCGCTGCAAAGTTAACGGGTTACGATAACCCAATTGGTAAAACTTTATACGATTCAGACGGCAATGGAGGTATTAATAGTTATAAAATAATTGGGATAGTCAAGAACTTTAATTACGACTCGCTTAAACAAAATGTTGGAGCTTTAAGTTTAAGGTTGGGCAATAATAGCTGGGTTACAGCCTATCGATTTAATACCGCCGATGTTGCCGCTTTGGTAAACACAATTAAAGCAAAATATAAGGCCGTAGCTCCTGGATTGCCATTTGACTATACTTTTTTAGACGAATCTTTTGACAATATGTATCGTCAAGAACAGCGCGTAGGAAGCGTTGCCTTAACTTTTGCCTTGTTGGCCATTATTATTGCCTGCTTGGGGCTTCTAGGACTTGCAACTTACATTGCAGAACAACGCACCAAAGAAATTGGAGTTAGAAAAGTATTGGGGGCATCGGTTTCTAATATTGTAAGAATGCTTTCTAAAGATTTTGTAAAACTTGTACTTATTGCTTTTGCTATCGCCTGTCCAATTGCATGGTGGTTTATGAACAAATGGCTGCAAGATTTTGCCACACGAATAGATTTAAGTTGGTCCATTTTTGCGCTAACTGGCTTTATTGCATTATTGGTAGCTCTAATAACGCTTAGTTTTCAAGCGGTTAAAGCGGCGCTTTCTAACCCTGTAAAAAGTTTGCGAACTGAATAGTATTAATTAAAACACTATAGTTATGATCAGAAATTATTTAAAAATAGCGTGGAGAAATTTGTTAAAACGAAAGTCATATGCGTTTATAAATATTTTTGGTTTAGCCCTAGGTGCGGCCATTTGTTTATTAATTGTGCTATTTATTAAAAGTGAAAGCAGTGTAGATTCATGGCGGGCAGACTCGGACAATGTATATCGAATGGTGGTTAAAAGACAGTACCCTACCAGAGTATCCTCTTATGCGATTATTCCCCAGTCGTATGCAAAAACGGTTAAAGAAGAGCTCCCAGAAGTAGTAGAAGTGGTGCGCGTTTTTAACTTTTTTAATAATGGTACTTTTCAAATTCAATATGAGGATAAAAAATTTGAAGAGACAAATGTTTTATTTACCGATCCCACTTTTTTCGACATTTTTAAATCAGAACTTCTTTACGGAGTGGAAGGCGAAGCGCTAATCAAGCCAAATTCGATAGTGCTTAGTGAGACTACTGCAAAAAAGTATTTTGGAGATGCGTCTCAGGCTGTTGGGAAGATGCTACAACCAGAGGCAAATCAAGGTGGGCCATTAGAAGTTACGGCTGTTTATAAAGACTGGCCAGAACAATCCCATTTTACTTTTAATGCTTTATTAACTACTGTAGGAAATAATAATTTTGAGCAAGAAAATTATGTTGGGTTTTCTGCATATACTTATTTTAAACTTAACGAGAATGCTTCGCCAGAAAAGGTAGAAGCTGCCATGCCGGGTATTATTCAAAAGTTTGCAGCTGGAGATATCGAGAGGCAATTTACAATGTCCATAGATAAGTTTATGACTGCGGGTAATGGGTACACTTACTTTATGCAACCATTAAAAAAGATCTACTTGACATCGCATTTAGACAACGAATTTAGAGCTAATGGAAACGCGACAACCCTTTATATTTTTGGTTTAGTAGCTTTCTTTATTTTATTTATTGCCTGCGTAAATTTTATAAACCTATCTACTGCTCGATCTTCAGAAAGAGCCAAAGAAGTGGGGATTAGAAAGACATTTGGTTCCGAAAAGAAAGATTTGATTTTTCAATTTATGGCGGAATCATTTTTAATAAGCTTCTTCGCGATGCTTGTTGCAGTTGGCGTATTTGCCTTGTTATACCCGATATTTAACGATATATCGGGTAAAGATTTTTCAATTAATTCGCTTCTAAATGCAAACACCATTTTATTGCTCGTTGCCTTTACTTGTATTACTGGTCTTTTAGCTGGTATTTATCCTGCATTTGTACTTTCCTCATTTAAACCAATCGAGGTTTTAAGAGGAAAATTCAAAGCGGGAAAACAAGGGCGCAACCTAAGAAGCGGTTTGGTAATATTTCAGTTTGCGATTTCGGTGATTTTAATAATATGCACCTTGGTTGTAAATCGGCAGATGGACTATATGACTAGTGAGCGATTAGGCTTTAATAAAGAACAAACTGTTATTCTAGAGCGAACAGATTTGTTGGGTGAAAACACAAGAGCCTTTAAAAACGAGTTGAGAAATATTAAAGGAGTTACAGATGTTTCGGGTGCATCGGCACTGCCAGGACAGGAAAATTACTTTGGCGTAAGTTGGTCTAAATTCGAAACTCGAAACGAACCAATGACAGGTAGAGGAATTATCGCAGACGAACAATACAGTAACGCCTTAGGCCTAGAATTGGTCGAAGGACGGTTTTTTTCTAAAGAATTTGCAACCGATTCTTTGGCTGTGGTTCTAAACGAAAAAGCAGTGGCAGAACTAGAATTAAAAGATCCCATAGGCAAACGTGTCGTAACGCCAGAACCATTTCTTAATGGGCAGGACGGTTCTAGCTATACCTACGTTGTTATTGGAGTGGTTAAAGACTTTCATTATCAATCGTTGCACGAACCAATAACACCACTAGTATTTACAAGTGGTGCTAGGTTTAACAATGTTATGGGACTAACCGCTGTGCACATTGAAGGTAATTCTTTTGACAGTGCCTTGACTCAAATTGAAACTACTTGGAAGAGATTTATAGACGACAAACCATTAAACTTTCAGTTTTTAGATCAAACAATCGAAAACCAATATCAAGTAGAGCGTACCTCTAGAAAAGTGTTTACCTTTTTCTCGTTTATTACCATTTTTATTGCCTGTATTGGTCTTTTAGGATTAGCAGCATACACCACTAGACAAAGAGTTCACGAAATTGGAGTGAGAAAAGTCCTGGGTGCTTCGGTGGGAAACATTGTATCGATGCTTTCTAAAGATTTTGTAAAGTTGGTTTTTGTATCGACCCTAATTGCTGTTCCAATAGCCTGGTATGCTATGAATCAATGGCTGCAGAGCTTTACCTATCGCATTAATACGAGTTGGGATTTGTTTGTAATAGCTGCTGGAATTGCACTTTGTACGGCTTTTTTAACAATTAGCTTTCAAGCCATTAAAGCAGCAATGTCTAACCCTGTAAAAAGTTTGCGTACAGAGTAAATTGTTGTCAATCAAATAGTAAAGAACATGTTTAGTAATTATTTTAAAATAGCTTGGCGAAATCTCTGGAAACACAAATTGTTTTCGGCCATAAATATTATTAGTCTAGCGATTGGTTTTAGCGCCTCTTTTGTGATTGGACTTATGGTTTATTACGACTTGACCTTTGACAAATTTCACGAAGACAGCGACCTTATTTATCGAGTAACCACAACTTCTGTCTCTAGCGACGCAGAGTATGCCAATCCAGGTATTCCTATGCCGTATATTATAGAAGCACAAAACAATATGGACCAAGCCCAACTGGCAGTTGGAATTCACGTGGCTAATTTTAATAAGTTACAGGTAAAACAAGGCGAACCGGCCTTTAAAAATCCTGATTATATAGTATACACAGACCCAGACTACTTTAAACTATTTAAATATAATTGGTTGGCGGGTGCTCCAGAAACCGCTTTAGCGGCGCCAAATCAGTTGGTTTTAACCCAAGACCGAGCAACAAAGTACTTTCCCGACCTAACTCCAGACCAGATTATTGGAAAGACCTTGATTTACAACGATTCTATACAAACCACTGTAAAAGGGGTGGTGGCTAACTTTACGGAGCGCACCGATCTTATTTTCGAAGAGTTTTTATCTATAGAAACCTCAAAAAAGACAAACGACGGAAGCTATATTTTAGATCCGCAATGGGACAACACCAATTCGGGGACGCAGTTGTTTATCAAGTTGTCAAGTCCTAATGCAAAGTCTGCAATTGCCGCTAAGCTGGCTTCGTTAGAAGAAGAACACAGGTCGGATTGGGAAAAAAAATACAATAGCAGTAAAGTCTTTTATTTACAGCCCTTAAGCGATCTTCATTTTAACACAGATATTGGTATTTTTAATTTTAGCGACAGACCAGCAGATAAATCGGTAATGATTGGCCTGGGTTTAATCGCCCTGTTTTTATTGCTGTTAGGAGTCATCAATTTTATAAACCTAAACACGGCCCAAGCCAATTATCGAGCAAAAGAAATTGGAATTAGAAAAACACTTGGTAGCTCTAAAAAACAGCTTGTTTTGCAATTTATGGGCGAAACCTTGTTGTTAACCATTGCATCGGCATTAATATCTGTTCTATTAGCATATTGGCTGTTAGCAGCGTTTTCGGACTTTACACCAACTGGTTTGGAGTTTTCGTTGTTTAAGGATCCTCTAATAATTGTTTTCGCTATTCTTTTAATTGTTGTGGTAACCTTTTTGTCTGGAATATATCCAGCTTTAATTTTAACAAAATACAAGCCAATTTCGGTACTAAAAAATCAAATCATTAATAAGGCTGGAAAACCCGCTTTGCGAAGGTTTTTAACTGTTTTTCAGTTTTCGATTGCGCAAGTTTTTATTATTGCTACCATTTTAGTGGCCAAGCAAATTAATTATATGATGAGCAAAGATATGGGCTTTAAAACCGAAGCCATTGCCAATGTTCGTGCACCATGGTATAATAACGATCAAGAGAAACTATTGCGTTTTGAACAAGAGCTCACAAAAATCCCTGAGCTTACCAAACTTGCCAAAGGAGGGAATACTCCAGCGTCTTTTAGCACAAGTACAAGTGTAGTTACTTATAATAAAGAGGACGGTAGCGAAGTTCAGACCCAGTTACAATTAATACGGGGTACGCAAGATTATATAGACCTCTACGGAATAGAATTATTGGCGGGACGACATGTATTAAACGATACCATACAGGAGTTCGTAATTAATCAAACCTATCTAAATATTCTCGGGTTTAAAAATCCCGAAGACGCAATTGGTGTTCAAATAACAAGAGCTAAGCAATTGTATCCTATAGTAGGTGTAGTAAAGGATTTTAATCAGCGATCGCTAAAAGAACCTATTAAGCCACTGGCTGTTGTCGGGAACTGGGGAGGTAACTCTTTTAGGGTTATGCATTTTTCATTAACCAATAATACAGGCAGTTTATCTACCACAATAGATAAAGTAGAAACGGCGTATAACTCTGTTTATCCAGAAGCCGATTTTCAAGTTAATTTTATGGATCAAACCATAGCCAAGTTTTACAATCAAGAAAAGAGTCTGTCTAAATTACTTAGTTGGGCCATGGGCCTTTCTGTATTAATAAGTTGTTTAGGCTTGTTTGGCCTGGTAATCTACACCACCGAACGAAGAACCAAAGAAATTGGAATCCGTAAAGTTTTAGGGGCAAGCTTGTCACAACTTAATATACTCTTGTGTAAAGAGTTTGTTATTCTGGTAGGAATTGCATTTGTAATCGCCGCGCCTTTGGCGTATTTAGGACTTAGTAATTGGTTAGAAGATTTTGCATTTAAAACCAATCTTAGCTGGTGGATTTTCGCCTTAAGCGGACTCGCTATGGGTTTAATCGCCATAGTAATTATGAGTGCTAGGACGGTTTCTACTGCAATGAAGAATCCAGTTAATAGTTTGCGTAACGAATAAGTATTAATTAATAACAACCAACATGCTTTTACAATTAGATGGAGTCTTTAAATGGGTTAATTCGGGCGGGAATCGTATTTTTTTGCTCAAGGATATTAATTTAGAAGTTCAAGAGGGGGAGTTTATTTCTATTATGGGACCTTCTGGTTCTGGAAAGTCAACCTTGTTGAATGTTATTGGAATGCTCGACGATTTTAACGAGGGCACGTATAATTTTTTAGATCAACCCATTCATGAACTAAAAAATAAAAACCGTACTAATTTGTACAAAGAGTATATAGGATTTGTTTTTCAGGCCTATCACTTAATAGACGAACTTACAGTTTACGAAAACATAGAAACTCCGCTTTTATATAAAAAGATTAAGTCGTCCGAACGCCAAGCCTTAGTGGCCGATATGTTGGATAAGTTTAATATTGTTGGTAAGAAAAACTTATTCCCCTCGCAATTAAGTGGCGGCCAACAACAGTTAGTTGGAATTGCCCGCGCCCTTATTTCGAAACCAAAATTAATCTTAGCCGACGAGCCTACTGGGAACCTTAATTCGCAGCAAAGCACAGCAATTATGGAGCTCTTTAAACAATTAAATAAAGAAGGAGTTACTATTATTCAAGCCACCCATTCCAGCACAAATGCAAGTTATGGGCAACGCATTATTAATTTGCTAGATGGTGCTAGAAATAGGGCAGAAGACTAAGATGTGTTTTAAAACTGTCCCGAGAATTGCATTTTTTAGCTTTTAAAGATTAGTTCGCTTTTAAATTCCTAACTTTAAGACTAACTAATTAACCAGAGAGAAAAGGCTGCAGTTCTTAGTATAATAGCTAGGACTATCGCAGTTTAATGCACCGTATAAATGCACTTTTCTTTTACAAGCTATAGCATTCATGATTAAAGAGAATTCTTTTAAAAACCGACTATTCATGTTGGTTTTTACAGTATGTACTTGGATGAGTTTTGCCCAAGACCAAGCTCAAGAAAATGCCATTCCCAGTGGCGAATTATTTAATTCAACACAGCAAGTTACCATAAATGGCAAGACCATTAATCTGTCTGCGCAAACGGGAACCTTGCAATTACGTGACGAAAACGATAAGCCCATTGCACTGTTTGGATTTACGCACTATAAAAAAGCAAATTCTGGAGTAGACAGACCAATTGTATTTGCCTTTAATGGCGGGCCTTTATCTGCTTCGTTTTGGTTGCATTTTGGAGTTTTAGGCCCTAAACGAATCGAAATAAACGATCCCGATTACACAAAACCTGCACCCTATAAAGTAGTAAACAATGAATATTCTATTTTAGATAAAGCCGACTTAGTAATGCTTGACCCTATTGGGGTAGGTTTTAGCAAACCAATTGGAGATTCTAAATGGGAAGATTTTTGGGGCGTAGATCAGGATATTCGCAGTATTGGGCTATTTATTGAACAGTTTTTAATACGGGAAGGCAAAATGAATTCCCCTAAATATTTGTTGGGCGAAAGCTACGGAACCTTTAGAAACGCAGGGTTGGTTAAGCACTTACAGGATAAGGGTATTGCTATGAATGGCGTGATTATGGTTTCTGCTGTATTTGAACTACAACATTTGTTATTTGGTCCAGGGGACGATATTGCTTATTTAATACATTTTCCAACCTATGCTGCAACGGCTTGGTATTATAATAAGGTAGTTAACAAGGGCAGTAGTCTGGAGTCTTTTTTAGAAGATGTTAGAAATTTTACCGAAGACCATTATGCACCAGCTTTATTAAAAGGAGATCAGTTAAGCATAGCAGAAAAACAAAATATAGCTCAAAAATTGGCCGATTATTCAGGTTTAAGTCAAGATTTTTGGTTAAAAGCTAATTTGCGAGTTACCAACGGGGAATTTTTTCAAGAATTACTGCGAGACCAAGGCTTGACCGTTGGAAGGTTAGATTCCAGATTCTCTGGTATTAACGAAGACTTATTGTCACAAAATGCCTTTACAGATCCCCAAAGCGATGCAATTTCGACGCCCTATATTGCAGCTTTTAAAGATTACCTATACAACGACCTTAAGGCCCGCAAAGATTTAACCTATACCACAACCGCAGGAGGTAGAAAAGGTTTTAAATGGGATTGGAGTCATGCAGGCAACATTACTTGGAATGCCCAAGTGGCGGTGAGTACTTTACCTGATATGGCTTCGGCAATGAAAAGAAACCCAAATTTAAAAATATTAATACTTAATGGCTACTACGACATTGCAACTGTTTTTTATGGAGTAGAGTATTCCATTAATCATATGGAATTATCCCCAGAATTAAAAAAGAATATAATCATGAAGTATTACGAGGCTGGCCACATGATGTACACGCATATTCCTTCTATGCAGCAGTTTAAAACAGATGTAGATGAATTTATTGATCAAACTTCTAATTAACCCTATTTTTTTTAGTAAATAACACCTACAATGCACAATTTTATATTACTAATAGCACTCTTACTTTCGGCACCATTTTATGGGCAAACTTATATTACCAATGTCACGGTGGTCGATGTAGAAAAGCAACAACTAATCCAGAATCAAACGGTAGTAATAACTAACGATTTAATTCAAGAGGTAAATAAAAGCAGTAAAATTAAAGTCCCGGCGAATGCAACTATAATAGATGGGAAGGGTAAGTTTATTATTCCTGGTTTAACCGACGCACACATTCATTTTTTTCAGAACGGGGGACTTTACACACGCCCAGACGCAATAGACTTGCGAAAATATATGCCGTATAGTAAAGAACTCGCTTATTCCAAAGAAAACATGGAGCGGGTCTTACATCGATACTTAAAACAAGGCATTACTAATGTTATCGATGTTGGTTCTACCTATAATT
Source organism: Gilvibacter sp. (assembly GCA_965277295.1). Classification (GTDB taxonomy): domain Bacteria; phylum Bacteroidota; class Bacteroidia; order Flavobacteriales; family Flavobacteriaceae; genus Gilvibacter. The sequence continues at coordinate 3,463,272 of OZ255720.1, read as the reverse complement.
TTTTAGAGCAGCGAGAAACTTTTAGCGATAATGCCCAGGTTCCGTCAATTTATATTACTGGGCCATTGTTGACCACGTATCAGCCAGAGGCATTTAAAAACTTAGGCAAAGACGAACCTTTTAGTTTGGCTCAAAATGTAGAAGATGCAGTAAAAATGGTTCGGGAACAATTGCCTTTTAAGCCAGATTTTATAAAAATTTGGTATATCGTAGGAGCAGATGGTTTAGGAGTAGAAGAAAGTGCGCGTAATAACTTGCCTATAATTCAAGCGGTAATAGAAGAGGCTCATAAAAACAATTTAAAAGTAGCAGTGCACGCCACACAACATATTACAGCACAGTTGGCTGTTGCAAGTGGCTGTGATTTTTTGGTACATAGCGTAGACGACCAAATAATAACACCAGAGTTTGTAGCACTTTTAAAGCAAAAAAAGACCATTTTATGCCCAACACTAACCGTTAGTGGTGCATATTTAAAGACTTTTGGACAAAATATTAATTTTAGCAATTACGAGTTACTAACCGCCGATCCATACCAGTTAGGAACCTTATTAGATTTAAAGCATATCGCTAATAAACCCTTAGTAGATACCTATAAAAGCTATGCGAATTCTCGGGCATTTGCAGCTAAAAAGACAGATTCCATTAGTATGGTAAATTTAAAAATTTTGGTAGATGCTGGCGTTACCATTGCTACAGGAACAGATGCAGGAAATATTGGAACCCTGCATGGGTCGTCTTATCTAGCAGAGTTAAAAGCGATGTTAAAAGCAGGAATGACTACGTGGCAAATTTTAGAAGCTTCCACGATTAATGGGGCGAAAGTATTAAATAAGCAAGACGAATTTGGGACTGTAACTGCAGGAAAAAAAGCAAACCTGGTCTTATTAAATAGCAACCCTATAGAACGTATAGAAAACATCACCGCGATACATGCTGTAATTAATAATGGGCTTGTTTTTAATCCCAATGAATTACTTCCCGATACTCCAGAGGTGTTGGCGCAGCGGCAACTAAACGCGTATAACCTTAGAAATTTAGAAGCGTTTTTAGAGCCTTACGCAGAAGATGTAGAGATTTATAACTATCCAGATGAATTGGTTTACACAGGCAAAGAAACCATGCGTAAAAATTACGGCCCCATGTTTACCAATACGCCAAATTTGCATTGCGAACTATTAGGGCGTATTGTACAAGGAAATGTTGTTATAGATAAAGAACGGGTTCAATTTGGAAACACCATATTGCAAGCAACTGCAATATATCATATAGAAAATGGAAAGATTAAAAAGGTATTTTTTATTAGGTAGTTTATATATGTTGTAACAATTATTAGCAAAGCGCATCTTTTTATTTAACTAACCATAGCGATTACAATATGCGAAGTTTTATACCACTACTTCTTTTTATTTGGGCGTGGAACCCACTACTTGGGCAAACCTCTTTAGGTTTAATTAACCTTAAAAACGGATCTTTTAATGTTGGTTATAAGCAGCATACCAGTTTAGATTATTCGCGAACGTATCAAAAGGTTAATACCTATACAAACGCCTATGGGCCAAGACCAATGCCAATTAGTATTTGGTATCCCTCAACAGAAAATACTAAAACCTTAAAGCCGCTTTCTATTTTAAATTATTTCGAAATTTTAAAACAAGAAGAGGAGTGGGAGCACCTTCCTAATGAGCAATTATTAAATTGGTTTTATTATTCGAATACACCCACCAATCAAGCTCATTTAAAAGAAAGTACATCGGCTTTTAGGGCAATTATAATGGCGCAAGGCAAATTTCCAGTGGTTATATACAACCCGAGTTATCAAGCTTCTTCTATAGAAAACTTTGCACTCTGTGAATATCTTGCCAGCCATGGATTTATTGTGTTGTCTACGCCAAGCAGAGGGGCAAAAAATCGCTGGATTGGCAATAATTATGTAAAAGAAATTCAAAATCAAGCGCAAGACGTCGGGTTTTTAATTCAAGCGGCATTAAAGATGGAGTCGGCTAATGCAAATAAAATTGCAGTTGTTGGTTTTAGTTTTGGTGGACTGTCTAACGTTTTGGCCCAAATGGCGAATAAGAATATTAAGGCAGTACTAAGTTTAGACGGTACAGAGCGGTATAGGTATACGTTGTTAAGTAAAGCAGCCGGGTTTTCTTTAGATGAATTCACAGTGCCATATATGCATTTGGCACAAAAGAATATTCCTAAACAAGTGTTAGAAGAAGATAATATTCCTGCAGCGCTTAATTCAAGCTTTAAGTTTTACGATAGCATTACCAATAGCAATGCCTATAAATTCAAATTTAATAATTTAACGCACTCTTATTTTAGCACCCTTGGCGTTTTGTTTAGCAATCGAGACCTGCGTCAAGATAAGAGCGATATAGAAATCATGGAATCGTATGCGCTTGTTTGCAGTTATTCTTTATATTTTTTAGAAGCTTTTTTAAAAGATAACACCAAGGCTTTAACATATATTAATTCAGATTTATCTGCGCAGCAAGTAGCAAGTAAATTGGTAACCAAGACCTGGAAACAGGCTGTTAAGACCAATTATAGCTTTTTGGATTTTAACGAACTCGCGCTCGCACAGGATTATAAAAATTTAAACGACTTGCTGAATGCTGTGGTTGTTAAGCAACCTAACTTTAAACCAAACGAGGGGAATCTAAATACGCTGGGCCTACAACTTGTGTTTAACCCAAACTCCAAGGAGCAAGGAATTCGTGTTTTGGAATTTGCTACCGGAGTGTACCCAAATTCAGCAAATCTTTTTGATAGTTTAGCCGAAGCGTATTTGTTTGTAAACGACACAAAAAACGCTATCTTGAATTTTAATAAGTCGTTGGTACTTAACCCAAAGAATCAAAACGCGATTAATAGAATACAACAATTAAAAGAATAATGTGCCATAGCGAATTGTGTTACGTTTAGTTCACTCATTCTAAAGTGGGTTTTACTTGCTAAACCATCCCGTTGCATAATTATAACTTTTTATTAGCATATTTCAGGTTTAGGTTTGGTGTAAACAAATATAATATTATGAAAACACAAAGCTCATCAACAGTAAAAAATGTAGCAAAGACCTTAAGTCTTTTAAGTTTATGTTTGGTATTTAGTCTAATAGCTAATACCGTGCAGGCACAAGATTCCCAGCGCACCATTAGTGGGGTGGTAAACAGTAACGACGGCCCTTTACTTGGAGCTACCGTGGCTTTAAAAGGTACATCGCAAGGGGTAATGACTAACGAAAAAGGAGAGTTTGTTTTTCCTGAGCAATTGCAGGAAAACGACGTTCTTGTGGTAAGCTATTTAGGTTACGAAACCACAGAAGTTGTTATTAACTCCAATTCGAGTTTTTTACAACCGTTTTTAGAAGATATTCCTGTTGTAATAATTGCATCATTGCGAACTAAAGGAGTGCCAAAAGCAGAAGCTAAAAACAAAAATTAAGTCTTAATACATGAGATTTACTATCTTTTTATGGGTCTTTACCTTTACGGCTGCAATGCAAGCTCAGCGAAGTGATTTTTTAAACAACGACTTCCAAAGAGCAGATAATATTGCTAGCAATCTTAAAGGTGAAGACTTATATAATTTACCCGGTTTGGTTTACTCCCTTACAGCGAGCTTACAAACAGATGCCGACAAGTTTCGCGCTCTTTATTTTTGGGTAAGTCATAACATAAAAGGGGAGTACCACTTAATGTTAGAGAATAACCGAACGCGCAAAAAACTACAAGAAGACCCCAAGGCACTGGAGCAATGGAACAATGGTTTTAAAAAAGTGGTCTTTAAAAAATTATTGACCGACAAAGAAACCTTGTGCAGCGGTTATACCTATTTACTTAAGGAATTGGCAGATTTAGCCGGAATAGAATGTCAAATTATAAACGGTTATGGCCCAATTGACGAACTTAATCAAGACGATTTAGGAATAGCGAATCATTCCTGGAATGCCGTTAAACTTAACGATAAATGGTATTTGTGCGATGCTACCTGGTCGGCGGGAATTACCGATTTAAATACCTATCTCTTCGAATTTAATTACGACGACTCCTTTTTTTTAATGGAACCAATAGAATTCGCCAAGACACACTGGCCATTGGATCAAGCGTGGACCCTTTTACCCGGAAATACGGCACCACCTATCTTTAAAGCGGCAGCTGCAAAGACAAACTAATTAGAAGTTTCTGCATTTTTAATTGGTTTACTTTATCGTGTATGCCGTAGGTGTTAAGATTGTATTGTTCGCTTAGGTGCAATACCTGCATGCAAGTCGATTAAGTGCTTTGTTTATAGGTTGTTATCGTTTTGGTATAAGAAAATTCGTATGGAGTTAAGTATCTTATTACTGCTATACACACTGGTAATAATTTATCTTTAAGAATTACCAGCTAGTTTATTAGGTCATTGTACTATTGGTTTGTGCATTAAGTTGTTGCATAAAAAAATAGGGCGTGGTTTGCTGCTAGTTCCAACTAAAACCACACCAACATGAAGAGAAGAAATTTTATGCTGCTAACGGGCTTGGGCGTATCTGCTGTAGTAATTCCAACTTGGTATTTTAAATACAGAAATTCGCAGCCTTATCCTATATTATCCCAACCCGAATTACTCTCTTATATTTGGAACGAAAGCGCAATCTTAGAAATTGGCGAATTGTACCGCAGAGAGGTTGTTGCCGAACAAGGCTTAGACCAATTGGTTGAATTACTCACTAGTAATGCCCTACCAGAATCTATAACTAGCGAGCAACTTCAACAGCAGGTTGCCAACGATTTTAAAACCAACAATACTGTACAACTGGATGGCTGGATTCTCTCTAAGACAGAAGCCCGCCAGTGCGCGTTGTTTTCTTTAACGCAAAGCAATTAATCATGCATATAGACGCCAGGGAATTAGATAATAATTCGGTTATTCAAGGGGACATTTGTATAGTAGGAGCGGGGGCCGCTGGAATAAGTATGGCCTTAGACTGGGAAGACAGCCCCTATAAAGTAATATTACTAGAAGGTGGAGGTTTTGAGTATGAAGACCAGGTGCAAGAACTTTATTCTGGGAAGACAACAGGACAGAAGTATTTTCCTTTAAAATCTGCACGCCTGCATTATTTTGGAGGCACTACAGGGCATTGGGCAGGTATGTGTGCTCCATTCGAACCATTAGACTTTAAAAAGCGAGATTGGATTCCACACAGTGGCTGGCCAATTAACAAGTCAGACTTAGACCCCTATTACGCAAAAGCTAACCAAGTATTAAAACTTGGGCCTTATAACTACGAGTACGATTATTGGAATAAAGAACTTCCAAATTTAAATGCCTTGCCCTTAGACAAAGATTTGTTTTGGAATAAAATGTGGCAATTCAGTCAGGCGCGTTATGGTAATTTGTATAAAGATGCTATAGTAGCGGCGCAAAACATACATTTATATACCTATGCCAATGCAGTAGAAATTATAGTCAATAACAACGTTTCTCAAGTGCAAGAAATTGTGTTAAAAAATCATGCTGGAAAAACCCATACCGTAAAAGCCAAACATTTTGTTTTGGCCTGTGGTACCATACAAAATGCGCGTATGCTATTGGCTTCTAATAAACAAGCCTCCAATGGTCTTGGAAACCAAAACGATCTTGTGGGTAGGTATTTTATGGAACATTTAGAAGTGGCCTGCGGCGAAATGTGGCTGGCCAAACCTTTCCCAACCGACTTGTATTCCTGGACTTACGGCGAAACCAAAGCCAGTGCAGAAATTGCTTTTACAGAACGCTTACAAACCCAAGAAAAGATTTTAAATGGCACCATAAGTATGGCACCATTAAGCGCAGCGCAACACGAGAAATCTAGAATGGAAATTTGGCAAGATCCCGACCCCAGAAAAGGTATGGAAAACCTTTTTGAAAATTGGAATGCGGCCGAAGAACTAGGTAAAACGGCAGAAGGTAACATTAAGCGTGCCTACCAGCTTAGTACGCGTATAGAACAGGCGCCAAACCCAAATTCACGTATTACGTTAGGTAGCCAAAAAGATGCCTTAGGGGTACCCAAGGCGAGTTTGCATTGGCAATTAACTAAACTAGATAAAGATAGCGTGCGTACTATGTACCAGTTACTTGGCCAACAGGTTGGCATTGCTGGAATTGGGAGATTAAAACTATACGACTTTTTACAAGATCCAAACGATCACACTTTTCCCGAAACTACTAACGGAGGCTGGCATCATATGGGGACGACCAGAATGGCGGAGGACCCAAAAAAGGGCGTGGTCGATGCCAATTGCAAGGTTCACGGTCTTGCTAATTTATATGTTGCTGGAGCGGCCTGTTATGCAACTTCTGGAGCACCGAATCCAACCCTTACCTTAACGGCTCTTTCTTTAAGACTGTCTGACTACTTGAAAACCCAAGTTTAGGTAGGTTAGTTTTAAACCTCTTTTTTATTTATTAGCTATAATACGAACACAAGAAAGCTTGTTAAAGATTAACAGTTGCTTTTTTAATTAGAACCCAAAAAGCCTTCCAATCTGCTTAAGGCGTCTTCTGTTTGCGAACCAATTTGTACAATATTGTCGTTAGAACGTCTTCTAATAAGGGCAATTGCATCTTTTGCTCGAGTAATTTGGTCGCTATCCCAAACAGCGCGATTTGTATTTCTTAAAAACACGAAGACATTAATTCGTCCACTAGCAGAAAGTGTTTCTAATAGCGGCATCTCTAAAAGGTCTAATGCTAGGTTGATTGCTCTAGAACTAGCGCTATAATTCTTAATTAGATTAGAAACTGCAATTAGGCGGGTAGATTTATCGAGGCTATTTACCTCTAAGACTAATTTTTGAATTTGATCTGCGGTAGCAGTTTGGGTATCACTTAATTTTGAATCTTTAATAAAATCTTGCCGTTCGTTGGCTTTTGTTACTAGGGCTTGTTCTATAGTTTTTAGTCGTTGTTTTGCAACTTTTATACTGTCTTCTATTGCGGTTAGATTACTGCTTTGTTGTTCTATAGCAGTGACTTTATGCGCTTCTAATTGGTTTATTTGGTTTTCTAAATTTTCTAATTCAGAGGCTTTGTCGTTTAAATCGAGATCGAAAGCCTTTTGTTTTTTCGCCAATTCGTCTACCAATCCAAGATAGGTATTCCATCTGGCCCTTGAATTCTCTGAATGCGCAATGGTTGCCAAGTACTCAACAAAATTGCGTCTTTTTGCCAAATCTTCTTGTTCAACAACATTGTTAGAAAACTTCTCTAAGTACACAATTTCGCTGTCCAAACGCTTAATTTCTATTTCCTGATTTTGAATCTGATGATTAATAATTGCAGGTATTAAAGTAACCACAACCCCGGTAGTTATTATTTTAAGTGCTTCAATAAACTTCTTGTGTTTTAGCTCCATGGCGCGAATTTCTAATTCGCGATCCTTTAATTTTTGATCCTCGTTTTCTGGCGTCATAATAAAGCTGCTTTTTTTAATTTGATTTGCTAACTAATTAGGTTTAGTCACTATTGGTTATATTTAAAAGATAAACAAGGGTTAAACCACTCACAAAATACAAATAATACCGTTATTTAAATTAATTGCTTTAAAGGGTATTTAAGAGCAGTCAAAAATTGCTTTTGAGCGGTTTTGTAAATCGTCCTCTAAACTAAAATTATTAAAAGAATTAATTATTTATGATCAAATTCTTCCGTCGAATCCGACAAAAACTTCTTACTGAAAACAAATTCAGTAAATATTTGCTTTACGCCATAGGTGAAATAGTACTGGTGGTGATTGGGATTTTGATTGCTTTGCAGATTAATAATTGGAATCAACAACGACTTAATCGGAATAAGGAAGTTACTTATCTATTAGAACTTAAGGCGAGTCTTGAATTAGATGCCAATGAAGTTACAGAAGTACTTGAGTTTAACGTTAAGAAGGATAGTATCGTGAAAAACATGATGCGAATCTTTGAATCGAGTTTATCCAATAGTGAACGTTTTGATATTATAGACAAATATTCAACTTCGTTCACCGCTTATCAATTTTTTAAACCTAGTGCTACCGCATGGAATAACTTTCTTTCTGCCGAGAATATTAACTTAATCGAGAGCAAGGACTTACGCACTAAGTTAATGGAATACTATGATTTTGACTATGATGGGTCTATTCAAGAACGCATAAAATTGATGAATAGGAAAGTGATCGATCAATACTACCCACAATTCTTTACCAAAGAATATGTCCTTAAAAATTTACGCATAAATACAGATTTACCCGATAGATCGGATTTTAACCTGCATCGCAACCAGTCATTAATTTCTGACTTTTTTGGAATTAACTACCTAATTACACTACAAAACAGATTTCTCGAAAATACCAACGGGCAGATCTCTAATTTAATTGAACTTATTGATAGTCAAATTCAGTAACATATGATCAAATTCTTTAGACATATTCGCAAGCTATTCCCCTCCTGGGAGGGGACAAAGGGGTGGGTTAGCTCATGAGAAAGATAATTCCATATAATCCAGAATTGTTAGCCTACGCTAAAAAACTGCGCAGCAACATGACTCTTGGAGAGATTGCTTTGTGGCGTGAGATAAAAGGCAAAAAACTTGGTTTTCGATTTAGCAGACAAATACCAATAGACAGGTATATAGTTGATTTCTACTGCAAAGATTTACAAATAGCTATTGAAGTTGATGGTGGTGTTCATTTTAAGGAAGGTCAGCAGAAAAAAGACCAAATAAGACAGGAAAGGTTAGAATCTTTGGGTGTTCATGTGATAAGATTTAGTGATTTAGATGTTAAGAATAACCTTAGTTGGGTTTTGGACGAGATAAGAATTGTTGTTGAAAACAAAAAACCCACCCCTGACCCCTCCCAGGAGGGGAAAAGTAAGATGTTATGATTAAATTTTTTAGACATATAAGAAAAGCCCTTTTGGGCGAAGGCAAATTCAGCAAGTACCTCCTGTATGCCATCGGGGAGATCATCCTTGTAGTAATTGGGATTTTAATCGCCCTTAGCGTGAATAATTGGAATACGGCCAATAACGAGCAAAAGGAGGTCAACAATTATTACAAGAGAATCCACTTAGAACTTGTTGAAATCACCGATTACTTTCATTTTTTAGATTCTATATTAGACCAACAGTATGCTATTAATAAGCGAAGTTTAGAACTGCTTAAAAACAAAGACTCGTTACAGCTTTTAAAGAAATCTATTGGCACTCTTGGGTCAAATCTTACCACTAACTTTTCGGCCCCGATCTTAGAAGAATTTTTTGAAAAAGGTCTACTGTCTAAAGTTAAAGACGATAGTATTAAGTTCTACTTGCGCAGATTTAAAGCCGCCTCAAAATCTCTTGATAGGTATGATGTATATTTAGATGCACAATATGTCAATGCTGTTGAACCCTTCTTCTCCAAACGAATTAATTATGCCGAAGTATCTTCAAACAGACGAAATTTAATGATTACAGGTGGTCCCAAAACTGATTACCAGCAGTTCGCCGATGATTTAGAATTGTGGAATCTGCTTTCGTTTAAACTAGAGGCGATAGAGGTACATAAAGACCGTTTGCATGGATTTTTAAAAGGTGTAGAAATTTTAGATAAATTGATTGTAAAACAGACCGATGATTAAATTTTTCCGTAAAATCCGCCAAAAACTTCTTACTGAAAACAAATTCAGTAAATATTTGCTTTACGCCATAGGCGAAATTGTGCTTGTAGTTATTGGAATACTCATCGCTTTACAGATTAATAATTGGAACGAAGAGGTTAAAGCCAGAAAAACCGAAAAAATAATACTAAATAACCTAAACCAAGAATTCAGTGCTAACAAGAAAAGTCTCGAGGAATTGTATCAGACGGTGAACAACGCCTTCGATGCAAACCACAGATTGATAGGATTGTTTAACAAAGACCGCGAGTATATTAGGCAATTCAACACCGATAGTTTGATTTTTAGAAGTGTAGAATTTGACCGTTTTGCGCCTTCAGAGAACGTATTGCAAGACCTGGTATCATCGGGTCGGTTGGATATAATTTCTAATGACCGCTTGCGAAATGCACTTTTTGATTGGTCAAGAATTTTGAAGATAGCAGAAGAACGTTATGTAGATTGCAACACTAAACTAATCAACGAACTTACCCCTTTTATAAGCCTAAAGTATAGTTTTAAAGATGTAGACGTTTACGGCAATCTGGCTTGGAGCGAAAAATCTACCTTCGAAATAGATAAAATGGCAGTTTTCGAGGATTTTGTATACGAAAACCTAACCGATGACTTTATGTATCGGATAGATCGTTACCTAACAGAACTAAACGAATTGAATCAGATAGTAGATAATATTTTATTACTCACCCATGATTAAACTCTTTCGAAAAATTCGACAAAACCTTATTATGGAGAACAAAACAGGCTCGTCCACCGGAACTTCAGTGAAGGTGAGGAAATACTTTAAATACGCCATTGGAGAGATTGTTCTGGTGGTAATTGGGATTTTAATTGCATTAAGTATTAATAATTGGAACGAGTAGCGAAAACAGGAGAAGCAACTAACAATAATATTAAATTCCATTTATAACGATATTACTTTAGATAGTGTACTTATTTCTGCAGACCTACCAGCGATTATAGAACGGGATAAAATAAATACTGCGCTATTAAAAAAGGCGTACGCAACGTCAACCACCCTAGATACTTTAGTAAACATTATAAAAGAAGAATTCCCCATTAGATGGTATTCTTCCCCAGCGTATAATAGAAACACTTTCGACAACTTAAAGTCTACAGGTTCTTTCGATATTTTACCTGAGGATATAAAAAAGTCTTTGTCGGAATATTATACCCTAATGGAATCCAACAAAAAGCTTGTAGAAACTACCTTAGACCAGTACAGATATCACTTAGATGATTTTGTTAAGCGTTACAATTTTATAGGTAGAATACACGACAGTAATTACAAAAACAGTTTTTTGTATAACAGCTCTTGGGTTAGTGTAGACGAAAAAGATTTTACACCAAGAGTAGCCGTTATACTCGCAGCTTATCGAGTTTTATATGGAACAGCTAAAATGGAATTAGAATCGAACTTAGAAAATATTAGCGAAATTCTTCCACAACTAGAACCGTATTTAGACTAACATAATATGATCAAATTTTTTAGACATATTCGCAAGCTATTCCCCTTCTGGGAGGGGACAAAGGGGTGGGTTAGCTCATGAGAAAGATAATTCCATATAATCCAGAATTGTTGGCCTACGCTAAAAAACTGCGTAGCAACATGACTCTTGGAGAGATTGCTTTGTGGCGTGAGATAAAAGGCAATAAACTTGGTTTTCGATTTAGCAGACAAATACCAATAGACAGGTATATAGTTGATTTCTACTGCAAAGATTTACAAATAGCTATTGAAGTTGATGGTGGTGTTCATTTTAAGGAAGGTCATCAGGAAAGAGACAGATTAAGACAGGACAGGTTAGAGTCTTTGGGTGTTCATGTGATAAGATTTAGTGATTTAGATGTTAAGAATAATCTTAGTTGGGTTTTGGACGAGATAAGAATTGTTGTTGAAAACAAAAAACCCACCCCTAACCCCTCCCAGGAGGGGAAAAGTAAAATGTTATGATCAAATTTTTTAGTAAAATTCGTCAGCAATTACTAGCTCAAAACAAGCTTAGCAAGTACTTAATTTATGCCATAGGCGAGATTGTGCTGGTGGTAATTGGGATTTTAATAGCGTTAAGTATTAATAATTGGAACCAAAGCCGAATTCAAGACAATTTAGAGCAAACCTATTTAGCATCCTTGTTGGACGAGTTTCAGGGTAACTTACAGGAGTTTTATCGCGTGCAAAAAATTAACGCAAACAATCTTGAAAATGCAGTCGAACTCGCTAAATATACTGGGCCAGGAGATCCGACCATTACCGACAAACAGTTTTCAGAATTGCTTTTAAAATCGATATTCAACGAAGTACAATACCGACCTGGAACTGGAATCTTAAACGAAGTTATAAACTCGGGTAAGCTTAGCATTATTAAAAACCCAGAATTAAAAAATGCTTTAGCCTCTTTAGATGGCTTAATGCTTAGAATTCGGTTTCAGGAAAATCTAGAACACGGAGCTACAAGACTTAAACTTATAGCACTTGTAGAAAGTGACGCAGTAAGTTTAAGAAAAATGAGCTTTAGCGTTTTTGGCGAAATTCATGGCGTTAAAGACAGTAAGTTTCAAGAAAGTAATTTAGGTCTATTACAATCTAAAGAATTTGACAATATTTTAGTAACGTTTATTTATACGGGCTCGTTTTTACAAGAAAATTACTACACAACCTTAGAGCGTAAATTATTAGAAATTATTAATATTCTTGAACGGCAAATTATTTAGTTCTAAACAAAAACAAGAAAGACCATAATAATAAACGACCTTAAACCAAATTTAACAACATGAACTTAAAAACTCGGGTCTTAATTGCAATTTTCGCCTTGTTAATTGCACCCTTTTTTTGCGTTAAGGCACAGCAAAAACAACCTCTTATAGATTTGTTTTATAAAGCAGTGACCCTGGGGGAAAACGATTCCTTAACACGATCCTCTGGCAAGTTTTATGAATTGTCCTTAAGCGATTACGACTTGGAAGAAATTAGTCCTGCTGCAATTATAAAAAAGTTTCCTGCTGCTAAGAAGTATTTAATTAACGATTCCATTATGGTAATTAAACCCTATGTAGAAATACAAGGGTTTATAGAGGATCTATCGCAAAACGATGCACGCATTACCGTTAAAAACTTCCATTTTGAAAACAAAGTCATTATTAACTTAAACCTATATGGCGAATTGGAACAGGAAGTCTTTAACAGCTCTCGTTTATTATATACACATTGTGTGTTTAAAAAGAGACTGCAAACTTGGTTTACCAATTTTAGAATCGCGTTCGTAGAAAATAGCATAGAAAAACTATCTATTATAAACGAAACGGTAATAAGTCCTTCGGTAGATATTATAAATAACGATATTGGTTATTTGTGGATTTGGACTGCTGCCCCAAGAAAAGTTTTTATTGCAGAAAACAGGATTGGTATATTAGAAATAGATAGAACCGCTAGTTATAGTATAGACATTTTTAAAAATGTATTCCGGACCCCAACTCGATTTGGCGACTCGTGGACCTCTACAAATAAGAATCGGCAATTACAGGAAATGTACACCTTTGGATATATAAAAGACCAAGATTCAATAAGGAGCTTTAAGCAACATAACGGAAGCGTGCTTTTTAATATTCATAGCACTTCTAATCAAATTAGTAATTTGTCTGTAAAAGGGAACCAATTTTTAGCTCCTGAGCAAAAGTCAGTGGTAGTTTTCGATCAGCTTTCGCAGAATATGGAAGTTACTAAAAACACCTTCGAAGTTCCTATAATAATGCGCTCGGTAGTAGCTAATCGATTTATTTTGGAGTCCAACGACGTATTCAAAATAAATATGGAGGCGTCTATTCCAAGTACCCCACAGAACTATGTAAAAGTAGATTGGCAGGATTTAAAAGGCAAGTTGTATTGGCAGCAAAACGATCGCACCGCGGCTTATAACGCAATTACAGACGAAGATTTAGGCGATAAAAAGCGTTTTTTTAATTTAATAGCGGGGTATAGCAGGTTGCTTGAGGTCTATAAAAGTTATGGTAATCTAGACGATGCCAACGATGTGTTTTTAGACATGAAAGAATTACACCTAAAACGTTATAAATTCTTGTATAAAACCGAAGGTGGAACCACTAATTTTTTTCAGTTAAACCTAAACCGTTTATTAAAGGTTTATACCCGCCACGGTACCGACCCAGCGCAGGCCATGACGGCTTCTTTATGGATAATTATATTTTTTAGTTTTATCTACTTCTTTTTTCCTTCGGATTGGGATGTGTCGTCTAAATCTAAACTAATGGCCGATTTTAAAGCTTTTATAGAAAAAAACGATAAAGGGTACTTTAGACCTTTTCTAAAACTTTTAAAAGGAGTTGTTTCGAGCTTTTTTAATGCCATTACGCTTAGTGTAAACAGTTTTGTTACCCTTGGTTTCGGGACTATTCCTACTCGTGGTTTAGCAAAGTACATTTGTATTTTTCAAGGGTTTTTGGGCTGGTTTTTGTTAAGTATCTTTATAGTTGCGCTAATTAATCAAATATTAATTTAAACACCTTAAGTTTTTTTAATGGACGGATTCAATATAATAGTAGTGATTGCCATTATTCTTTTTGCAAGATTGGGAGTCCGATTGGTTACCGGATATTTAAAAATGAAAAGAGAAGATAAAAACCAAGACAATAACCAAGACAATAACCAAGAGGATTAGCAACCCTTTTAATAAGACTTTTAAACTCACAAAAGCAAGGTATTGAAACACTACAAGGTTTTAATGTTAACGCTGTAAAAATTATTTTATGAAGCAAATATGGAATTTAGGTCTTGAGTTTTTTCAGATAGCTGTAGCCATTTTGTTGGCTAGTATTGGACTTAAAGCTTTTTTATTACCCAATGGATTTTTAGATGGGGGAGTAACAGGTATTTCTATTTTAATTAGTCGCTTTTTACCCTTGAATTTATCGCAAATTTTACCAATCGCTTCAATTCCATTTTTTATTATTGGTTGGTTTACAGTATCTAAGCGTATTTTGGTAAAGTCTATTATTTCTGTAATTCTATTGGCCTTGGTAATTCATTTCGAAAATTTTGAATCGGTTACCGAAGACAAATTGCTAACTGCAATTTTTGGCGGGTTGTTTTTGGGCGCCGGAATAGGTCTTGCAATTAAAAACGGAACTGTCCTGGACGGCTCCGAAATTTTAGGAGTTTATTTAAACGAGCGTTTTGGGATTTCTATTGGCACCATTATTTTAGTGTTTAATACGATTTTGTTTGCCATAACGGCGGCTGTAGTTTCTATAGAAGTTGCTTTGTATTCTATACTCACCTTTTTAATTACCGGAAAAGTAATTGATTTTGTATTTCAAGGCTTCGAAGATTATGTAGGAATGATTATCGTAACCAATAAACCCGAAGAAATGCAGCAAGAATTACTAGAAAAAACGGGACTTGGCATGACAATCTTTAAAGGTTCAAGTGGTTACGGAAGTCGTGGAAAATTAGACGATATGCAGGTAATTCAAACGGTACTGAATAGAATTGACACTAAAAAAGTTACGCGAACCATAGATAGTGTAGACCAAGACGCCTTTATTGTTGAGTTCGATGTAAACAATGTAAAAGGGGGTGTGCTTAGAAAGTACATTAACCAAAAAAAGAACAAGACATTAGCGCCAAATTTGTTAGATAACACCCCTAATAATTGATTATTTTAAATAGGATTAATGGCAAAATAAGTAGTATTTAAAAATATTTTATGGGAACTTTATTATTAGTAATACTCACGACCGAACTTGTAGTACTTGGGCTTTTATATTTTCTCTTTAAACGCTACTACACCAAAGTGCCGCCATTAAAGAATAAATATTTTTGGTTGTCGGTTATTATTGTACCTCCAGTTATTTTAGTCTCGGGCGTTTATTTGTGGTTTTTAAGCCAGGCTAATTTTGATGCCCAACCATTTAATCAGGCGCTGTGGGAGCAAGACTCAGACAAGCGTTATTTATACGCAGACGACCTAATAGACAACAATAAGTTAATAGGTAAATCCACCCAATACATAGAATCTATTCTTGGAGAACCAATGCAAAAAGACAGCATAATAATGCATTTTTACATAGGGTATTCGCCAAAGAATTTTATAAATATAGACCCAGATTATTTAGTGGTAGAGCTTAAAAACGACAGAGCGTCACAGGTTTATTTAATCGATTAAATGGTTACTTACTAAAGCGCAAATAATTAATAAAGTTGATGCTACAATATTAACTAAAAGATAGCTAGCCCATTGAAATTCCCTATTTATACTCAGATTGCAAATCCAGCTAAAATAATTTGGAAACCCATTAACCCAAAAGCCTTTGACTATCCTTTTTTTAACGATGGCGTTTTAGCTACTAATCCAGAAATAAAAAACTGCGATAAAGAAAAATCAATTACAAAGAGTAGCAACGCTAAGGCAAATCTTTTAGTGCTAAAAGGATTTGTTTTTCACACTTCGCATTGCGGCTCGACCTTGTTATCGAGAGCGTTAAGCACTTCTAAAAGAATTAGAGTGGTCTCCGAACCAGAAGCAATTAATGGTTTATTATTGGCGTATATCTTTCACGATATTAAAAGGGAAAGCATACTAGAACAACTTGCGCAAATAATTAATGGGTTTAGACAAACTCAAGGTCCAGAGCAATATGTGGTTTTTAAACTAACCTCTTGGAATATTTTTATGGCCGATTTGTTTTTGGAGCTTTTTCCAGAGATTCCTTGGTTTTATATAGATAGAGAGACTAGTCAGGTTGTAGCATCTTTAAACAAGTCTAAGGGAGCCATGCAGAGTTGGTTTAATAATCCCAACCAAGACTTAACCAATTACTTTTCTGGCAACGGCTATGAGTTTACAACTAAATTAGACTATTTAACTAATTTGGTAAAGAGGCATAGGGCAATGGCTAATACGTTTAAAAATAAAAGTTATTGCAAACTGTTTTATCCTGAGTTTTTAAATGAATTCGAGGAGGTTATTCTTCCACATCTAAAATTGGAGGCCACTTCTAAAGAATTAATGGCAATTAAAGATGCCCTAAATTATAATTCAAAATCGTTTAAAAAAGAACCTTTTGTAATAATATAAAAGATTTGGGATTTCTAAATTCCTTAACTTTGGGTATCCAGGCGGTTATAATAGCAAGTTTATAACGGCCGTAAACAACCTAATTAAACCATCCAAAAATGAAACAAGCACTTATTTTACTAACATTGCTTTTGGTAGTTCCTTTTAGCTACGGTCAGCGACTTAAAACTCCAACCTTAAGTCCTTATAGTGAGGCTTCTCAAGAAGTTGGACTCACAACGGTAAGCATTTCTTACGCTAGACCTGCCGCAAAGGGTCGTGTAGTTTTTGGAGAATTGGTTCCTTACAACAAGGTATGGCGAACCGGAGCAAATGCTTCGAGTAAAATAACTTTTTTAGAAGATGCATTTATTGCAGATAAGCCGGTCCCAGCTGGAACTTATGCTATTTACACCATTCCTGGAAAAGACCAGTGGACTGTTATTATACATTCCAATACAAAACTAAGAAGTTTAGCAGGAGGTGGTTATAAGCAAGAGAACGATTTGTTTAGATTTAAAACAACCCCGATTACCACGGCACATTATACAGAAAATTTTACACTGCAATTTGCAGATGTACAGTCTAATACGGTCAATTTGCAGCTTTCTTGGGAAAACACCCTAGTTAATATTCCAATTCGAGTTCTTGTAGATGCTAAGATAGAAGCACAGTTAGGGCAAATGCCCCCAGAAACAATTCCGCATAGAACTTATTTTGAAGCCGCCCAGTATTACTTAAACAATGGTAAAAGTTTAACCGAGGCCATGGACTATATAAATACGGCCATAGAAAAAAGTCCTGAAAACTATAGATATGGCTTGTTAAAGGCTAAAATTCACGATAAAGCGGGAGATCAAGCGGCTGCTTTAGAATCCGTTAATTTGGCTAATACATGGGCTAAAGCCGCAAATAATGCCAATTATATAGAGCAAACTGCCATTTATAAGGCGTATTTATTAGCTAAAGACTAGTGCTTTCTGCCTACTTTTTTTCTAACCAAAACAAAAATATGAAGCAAATTGTAAAAATTGTACTTCCTTTATTTATTGGCCTTTGCCTTATTGGATGCAAGTCCAAAGAACAACCAGTACCAGACCAAGCGCAAACCGCAGACCAAGAGCAGCGTAGTAGTGTCGCCATGGTTACAACCATGGGCACCATAACCATTGATTTGTACAACGAAACCCCGCTGCATCGAGATAACTTTTTAAAGCTGGCTCGAGAGCAGCAATTCGATAGTTTGCTTTTTCACCGAGTTATAGAAAACTTTATGATTCAAGGGGGAGACCCAGATAGTAAAAACTCGAGTGCTCAAGATACTTTAGGAAATGGCGACCTGGATTATATGGTACCAGCCGAATTTAGCCCGAAGCTGTTTCATAAAAAGGGAGTTTTAGCCGCTGCCAGAGACGACAATCCAGAAAAAGGTTCAAGTGCGATGCAGTTTTACTTGGTACAAGGCAGAATTTATAACGATAGCCTATTGTATGTTGACGAGCGAAGAGTGAACACCAATTTAGCAGTGGATTATTATAAAAATTCACCCAATAAAATCGCACTCTACGATTCGGTGCAGAATGCATTGGCTCAGAATAACTATCCTAAGTATAAAATATTGGCCGATAGCTTACTAGGAGTAGCCTTAGCGACAACAGATTATTCGTATTACTACTTTTCCGATGAGCAACGTAAGGCCTATAAAACAGTTGGCGGGACGGCATGGTTGGATCAAAATTATACTGTGTATGGAGAAATTACTTCTGGATTAGAGGTAGTAGACGCTATTGCGCAAGTAAATACAGACAATAACAATAGACCTCAAGAAGACGTGCGTATATTATCGGTACGGGTGCTAGAAGAATAGATTTTAGAAAAGTATTTATAACCCCGTATTTACACCCCTTTTTGGGGTGTTTTTGTTTACCATTTAAAGTTTTCTATATCTTTAGTTTTCTAACTTAATTATTATGGAAGCCACTAAGCAACCCCACATCACAAAGCACGACCGCGTTAAACTGCCGTTTACGTTTAACACCCAAAAAATGATAGCTGAGTTTAATGCCTTACAGCGCGACCAGTTTGAGTATTACGATGTCGTGCCTTTGCGTTCTCCTGCTCATTTGGTAGATGCTGCTGTGCCTTTTCCGCCTCCGGCCGACGATTATGCAGACGGTAGTTGGTGCGATTGGTTAGATACTCCAGAATTAGCACGTTCGCCATATTTAGCCTCGGTAATCGATTTTTTTAAGGAACATACTACAGTAAATTTAGTACGCCTGTTACGTCTTGCCCCTGGAGCTGTCGTAAAAGAACATACCGACCCAACCTTGGGCTTAGAAGTAGCGCGCTCTATGGTACGCTTAACCATTCCAATTTACAATGGCCCGGGCGTTGAATTTTATCTAAATAATACCCATGTACCCATGCTACCCGGAGAATGCTGGTATTTGCGCTTAACAGATCCGCACCGCATAAATAACCCCGGTACAGAACAGCGGGTTAATTTAACCATAGACGTTATTCCTAATGCATGGGTGGTAGATACTATCTTAAAAGCAGATGTTGGGTAGTATTAAACAAAAAAAAGCCCACCAATTAGTGGGCTTTTTAAGTGCTACATATTTTTAACTGCCTTAAGCAGCTTTTTCTGTTTGCTGAACAGCTAGACTATAAATTACAAGACCAAAGCCAATTTTGTTAATGGCATCGGCAATGTTGTAAAATACATCCATGCTAAGTCCTCCAAATACGCCTTCGTACCATCCTGGAGTTCCAGCCATGTATCCAATTGGATATATTGCCCATCCTACTAGTACAAACCAGCATAAAATTTTGTGTGAACTCTGAATCGATCCACCGGCTTCTTTTGCCAATTTGGCGGCACCACCAAGCCAGATTTCGTATACAATTCCAAAGTAAGCAAGACCAGAAATTAATCCCCAAATTTGAGCATTGTCTCTATCTACACCTTCTCCCCAGTATCCGGTAACCAACATTACTACAGAAAGTAATATTAGGCGCCACATTAGCGATTTTTTTGCACCGGCTACTTTTAGTATTAAGTAGAATTCAACGCACATTAATGGTACTGTAAGAATCCAATCTACATATCTAAAGAACGTAGGGGAGTCCATATTGGTTGCCCAATAGTCACGCATGTACCAATAGTGTACAGCCGCAATAAAAGTAATTAGACCCGAAATTAGAATAGAAGTTCGCCATTTGCGATCAAAGCTATTCATAGAAAAGAAGAAGAAAACCGAAGCGGCCATCATTGCCATACATCCTACAAAGAATGTAAAGCCTACATAATCGTCTGGAGCTAGTTCAGGAACTAGCAACATTAAGTTGTTAAAAATTTTCATTTACGTTTGTTTTTGGTTTATAATGTTTAACTAAATTTACGAATTGTTAAACAAAAAATATGTATATTGTTTAATCTTTAACATTTAACGTTAGACAAAAAAAATGCACAAATCGCGCGAATTAATGATTCTCATTACGTTTTTTAGCCTTTGGCTAACAAATTATTTTGGAGTGGATCAACAGGCTTTTTTAGCATTTGCCTTATTATTTAGTGTAGGATTATTACACGGGGCTAACGATTTACAATTGTTAAAAAAGTCGTTTAAACCACATAAATCGTTCTCTTTTTATAAAAATTTAGCGGCCTATTTGTCTGTAGTAATAGCTGCATTTTTATTGTTCTATTTTTTACCACTACTAACCTTAATAGTCTTTATTCTAGTTAGCGGATACCATTTTGGCGAACAGCATTGGAACAGTCGACTGGCCAAGACTAAATTGTCTAGTTATTTTTATATGTCTTATGGATTATTTGTATTAAGTCTGCTATTTTGGTTTAACCCAGAACAAACCACGCAAGTAATCAATGAGTTAACTAATTTTCAGGTAAGTGGGCCTTGGTTGGGTTTTGCGGCGCTATTTTTTGGAATCAATAGTCTTGTTTTACTCACCTGGTATAGATTTACAAATAGAATAACGACTAAAGATGTGTTTTTTGAACTGTTTCTATGCGTAGTATTTGCTATTGTATTTCAGGTGGCTTCTTTGGTTTGGGCCTTTGCTATTTATTTTATTTTCTGGCATTCAATACCCTCTATAAAAGAACAAGTTCAATTTTTATACGGACGTGTAACTAAAAAAACAACCCTGCGTTATTTAAAGTCGTCTGCCCTTATTTGGATAATTTCTATAGCCGGATTATTTATATTCGATGCTGTTATAAGATCGCAGCAGCAACTGTTTGTTTCTATTTTCTTTTCTTTTATTGGCGCTATTACTTTTGCACATACGTTTATAATTGCGAGAATGTTTGAACAAAAAAACTAGTAAGGCATTTTTTAATTTAAGACTACAAAACAAAAAAGTCCCACATTGTGGGACTTTTACATTTATCTTGTAATTGTTACTAGTCGTTAGAGCTAACGCCCTTATCGGCTGTAATTCGGCTGTCACGGTTGGCAACTTCCCAGGCAGTTAAAAATATTAACTGAGCTCTTTTTGCCATTAGTTCGTATTCAATTTTATCTGGTGTATCGGTTATCTTATGATAATCTGCATGGGTTCCATTAAAATAGAAAATTACTGGAATATTGTTTTTTGCAAAGTTGTAATGGTCACTTCGGTAATAAAAACGATTGGGGTCGTTGTCGTCGTTATAAGTATAATCTAGTTCTAGATTTACATACTTTTTATTCACCATTTCGGACACATCGTGCAATTCTTGGCTTAGTTTATCGCTACCAATTAAATAAATATAATTAGGATTATCTTCTTTATCTGGATCAATACGGCCAATCATATCGGTATTTAAGTTACACACCGTATTGGCCAATGGGAATAGCGGATTGTCGGTATAATATCTTGAACCATAAAGCCCGATTTCTTCGCCTGTTACGTGCAAAAATAAGATGGATCTTTTAGGACCGTTGCCGTCTTTTACGGCCTGCTTAAAGGCCTGAGCCATTTCTAAAAGCGATACGGTTCCGCTACCGTCGTCGTCCGCTCCGTTATATACGTTTCCGGCTTTATCTAGACCTACGTGGTCGTAATGGGCCGAAATAACAATAATTTCGTCTGGTTTTTCCGATCCCTTGATAAAAGCAACTATATTCTCTGAATCTTTTGGGTCTCGAGATTTATTAAAATAGCTAGCAGGAATGGGTTGCGAATAATTGTCTGCAGCAAGGGGACCACTAATACCTTCTTTTTTGTAAAAATCGACCAAGTACTTTGCCGCCATTTTTTGTCCTTCCGAACCAGTCATTCTACCTTGCATTTCGTCGCTGGCAATAATGTAAAGGTGTTCTTTAAGTTCTTTAGCTGTAATACTACTTGCGTATTCTACGTTGGTTTTTTTACTGTTCTTAGTGTTATTTTGTGCCGGACCACATCCAACAGCAAAGGCGGTAAGCACCGCGACTAAAGTATATTTCATGAAGCGTTAAATTATATAAGGGGTAAATATACTGTAATCCAAAGAATGGAAGTCTAAAAATTTTGTGAAAACAGGCTAATATTACATGCAGGGGTTTTTACCTGTTTTTTTAAAATACAGGGAAATAGGTAGTGCTTTCCTGTTTTGGGAATGTATCTTTAAGTTATAAAACGAACTTATTATGGCTTTAGATAATACAACAATAATCGACTTAAGTAACGCCCAAACCGCTTCCCAGCAGTACAACGACCTAATTAATACGCAAAAAATAATAATGGTCATTTTAGGAGATTCACCTTCGGTTAGCGCGGGTATTAAATTGGCAGATAACCTAGCGCGCCAAATAACAACGAACGAATCTCTATGGGTGATGGCAATAGGAAATCACGCCATGCTAAAAGCTGAATTAGAACAAATTTTGGACGCGGCTGGAATAATCGAAGACGATACTCCTTATAGCGAGATAAAGGCCTTTTGCCTCACTAAAACACCTAGAAAAGCCAATTCGAGAATTCACCTAAATGGTTCGCTAGACCCTTTAAGACTAACGCGTCTTTATAGAGAAGCTATTGCCAATTCACAATAATTAAACCCTACCTATGAAACCTATTAAAACACTTGTGGTTGTTCTTTGCTTTTTGCTTATGGGAATAACTCAGGCTCAGGATAGAGCTTTACTAACCATACAAGAAAACAATAATGGCACCTTGCTACCTGTAGCTATAGACGGGCCACAAATTGTAGAAATTAACGGAAAGCTAGAAATTACCGTAAATAAAGACAAAATACTGCAGCGTATAAAAGACTCGTATCCGCAATTAGGCTCGCAGCTCGAGGTTCAGAATAGAATCGATTTACTAGAAAAAGCACTCATTGACAAGCAAAAGTTATTGAATCTACTAGAACAGAATATCCGTACTGCTGCAGACGATCAGGCCCTTAATAATGCCATGCTTACCTTTTTAAATTTGGCTTTAGAACCTGGCTACGAATACTTAGAAAAACAATACAACGCTTTGTATTACGAGTGGAATGCAAAATACGGTAACAATGTTAATGCCCCTGTTAAAATGGAAGCCTATATTTTAAGTAAGCTCGATACCGATCTTACACAAGCTCGTTTGGCGTTAAAGTCAATGGATAATACCAAGTATAGCTTAAGTATGGTTGCTTTTTTAAAAGACAAAAAAGGAAAGAATAAAGACAACGATGCCGATCGCGTGCACATAGAAAACTTTGACAATTACACAGAACAAGGTTTTTACAGTGTGGAACGCTGGGTAACGGCCTTAAGTAGTTCGCAGCAAACACAGTTAGCTAATATGCAGGAAACTACAAACCAAATGAACGCAACATCGTTTAATATTTTTAACGACATAAAAAGCAAGTTGAGTGTTTATTTGGAAGACTTAAAGTGCATTGCTACGTTAAAAACAGAAGTTCAAGACTTTTTAAAGAGGGAGCAAGTGGTTTCGAGTATTACTGCGGCTTTAAAAACAGATTCCAATAACCTTTTAGCCGAATTTGATTCGTATACCCTGATTTTAAGTGCGCTAAAAGGCGATATTTCGAATTGGTCTATAGATACCGTTTTTCAGGTGATAACACAATTACAACAGGCCGAAGCGCTAATTAAAGACCTACCTGCATTAATAGCAAAGTTTAAAGAGACCGCGGCAACAATTACTGCAATCGCTACCGATGTAAATGCCTTAATTGCTAAAATAGATGCTTGCTATAATACTGTAAAGACTAAAGCAGAGCTTGTAGCCAATAGTATTGGGCTGTTAAAAAACCAGCAGAGTAATTATTTGTCTAGTAGCTTAATTGGAAAAGAGGTGCTTGCCTTTGGGATTGACAATTTACCTGCTAAAGGTTATATAAATTTAGAAGGTACTGGACAACGGGCCAATGGGGATCAGTTAGAAATAGATTTTTTATTGCGCTTACCAAAATCAAGTATTAGCAATTCAGCTACCAGTACTCCCAACGATTCAACAGCAGTAAATCATATTTTAGAAAAACGCATGTTAACCATGCAGTTAATAGGATTTAGGTCAGAAACTGCCGTTGGAATAATAATGGCTAATCCTTTTAACTATACAAATCCAGAAGATGCCGACCAGGTTCGCGAATTTTTTTACGCGCCATCTGCATCGCTATTGGTAAAATTTGGTTCACGTAAGTCTAAATTTTATAACGACTTTATAGATGTTGGCTTTGGATTAAACATTGCCACTCCAGACTTTAATACCGACGGCACCCCCGAATTTGGCTTTGGGGCAATACTAACCGCTTTCAAGAATATTTTGAGCGTTGGAATAAATTATAATGTAACCTTAGACGAACCCTATTGGTCCATTGGTATTAACCTGCCGTTTAATCTTCCTGGGGTTCCTATTAACGGACCTAG
Source organism: Gilvibacter sp. (assembly GCA_965277295.1). Lineage (GTDB taxonomy): Bacteria > Bacteroidota > Bacteroidia > Flavobacteriales > Flavobacteriaceae > Gilvibacter. The sequence continues at coordinate 3,438,652 of OZ255720.1, read as the reverse complement.
ATAAACCAACATATTTAAGTATAAAAAAAACCCTTTTTCTTTTTAGAACACAAAAAGGGTTTTATATTTGCACCCTCCTTCGCTACTGTGTAGCTTTGGATGGCGCAGACCGCGTAATGGAGAAATGGCAGAGTGGTCGAATGCGGCAGTCTTGAAAACTGTTGAGGGTCACACCTCCGGGGGTTCGAATCCCTCTTTCTCCGCTTAGAGCGAAGCTCGATTTCTTAAAAGAAATCGGGCTTTTTCTTTTTGGAATACTCTTAGTCTACTTGAGAGTAGGGAGAAAAAGAAAAAGCCCAGACACTGCCTTGGCAGTATCGAGCTTCATTGTAAGGTGCGGAGATTAAGGGAATTTTCATCCCTCTTTCTCTGCAAGCATTGCTTTTAGCGTTTTGCTTAGCTACCTCCGTTTGGGATGTTTTGCGCAGCAAAACAATCCCATCAAATTTTGCTTTTCGAGGCCTGAGGAAAACAAAAAACACAAAGAGCGACTGCGTTCACCGAAGTTTTAACCAAGGTAAAAGCGATTAAATCCTGACACTCACTTCGATACAATATGCTAAACAAATCACTTAGTGACCGTGCGTCTCGCGTTAGGGATGGAAGCGAGTTACCATGTAACGCGAACAGCCCGACCCCCGGCTAAAGCAGGGGGTAACGCCAAAAAAAACAATAGGGAGATATATCTAGTCTTTAATTACTATAGCGAGTACATAATATAAATGTCCAACTTTCTTCGCTAACCTACCTCAATGTTCGATGAGCTTTTGTGGTCGATGCGCTACGAATATTAAAGCAAGACATTTGCTTTTGATGTACAATATTTCACTGTGATTGCCCACTTAAAATTCTACTGGGCATTTGGTTTTCTTTAAATACAATGATTGGCATTATGTTTGATTCTATTGATTAATTTCTAAAACTAATATTTAATACCATATGAAGTATTTTTTTTTACTGCCTTTTTTATTCAAATTTGCTTGGGTTTTGCCCAATCTAAAGATGGTGCTGGATTTAAAATCGTTTATGCCAATGAAACAAATTTAGAAGTATTCATACATCAGCGTAGTGGATTCTCCAATGAACCAAACAATCAGCAAGGTACTGGCTTCGCCTTAGAATTGAATAGCTTGCACGGTGTGTATTTTTTTAAGCAAATAGCGTTGATGGCTGGCCCAGGAATAACATTTAACTTTAACGAAGATTTTCAATCACTTCCATTTGTAGGTCAAATAAAATTTCACTTATTCTCATATGAGCGAGCAGGGCCATTTGTTCTTCTGAATGCTGGTCGCAATATCCGTGCTGGAAAGTTTTTACCTGGTGCTTCAGCGAAACTAGGACTCGGATATATTTTTGATGGCAATAACAATGTTAGATATTCGATTGGATTTTTTAGAAAATCAAAGGAGTTTACTATTAATACAGAAACTAATTTTAATTATCAAACGGAGAGTCTAGGGCTCTCCGTTGGTATTCATTTTTAATTTTTGTTAGAACATACATACTTGCAATAGCAATATTAGTTAATAGTTTGAGCATAGCACAAGATGTAAGTTTTAAAAATTTTTATTTGGAGTACACGCAGAACTGTTACTTTTTAACCACAAAGTGAATTACCTTAGTTAGGGGGGGGTATTTTACTTTACTGTAAAAAAAATGGCTCCTATTTTTTAGCAGCAGACGCTAAAACTAGACCTGCTCCAGCTCCAAGAGCTAATCCCAATGCAATATTATTGGTTAAGATACCTACGCAAAGTCCTATGCCTGCTCCAAAAATTATTCCTAGTATTAATTTCTTTTTCATAATTATTATTTTAATTGGCTGTGTTTAACTTAAGCGCTCAACACAGCCTGTTTTTATTTATGCTAAACTTTTAGGGCTCCAAACCCCAGTTTTTGCGACCTTAGCAGCATATTCACTAAAATCGATAGGCTTTCTGCCTAATACTTTTTCTATATCGTTAGAAATTTCGGCTAGTTCAGGATTACCCAAAACCTCGGTAAAAAGATATTCAATAAGCCAAACAAAATCTTCGGGTAGATTTGCTTCTCGCATTCCATTGCTGTACGCTGCAATACTAATAGGTACAAAGGTAATCGTGCGATTACTCGCTTGCGCTATTTCTGTTACAGCCTGTTTAAACGTGAGTGTTCTTGGTCCTGTAAGTTCGTAAATTTGTCCGTTATGTTTATCTTCTGTAAGGGCCTTTACTGCAACTTTGGCAATATCATCTACATCTACCCACGGGATATTGGCCTGGGCCTGTGGCAAGGCAACAATGCCATCTAGAATAGGGTCTAATAAAAAGTTTTCGCTAAAATTCTGATTAAACCAACTAGCTCTAACAATCGTGAAGTCAAGTCCAGAGTGAATAATTACTTGCTCACATAGCTGTGCCTCTCGCTCGCCTTTACCGGAAAGTAAGACTAACTTCTTTACGTTTGCTCTCTTCGAAACTTTTACCAATTGTTCTATAGCTTCTAAAGCACCAGGAACTGCTAAATCGGGTTGATAGGTAATGTATATTTTCTCCATTCCTTGTACCGCATCTGGCCAGTTTTCTGGTTCATGCCAGTCGAACGATGGACTATTAGATCTTGAACCTATTCGAACATTGTGTCCTAACGTTTCAAGTTGTGTAACTATTCTTTTTCCGGTTTTTCCGGTTCCTCCAATTACTAAGATGTTTTCGGTTTTCATGTTTTTGATTTTAAAATTGATATTAATTATGCTTTAAATATTAAAGGTTTATAATGTTTCTTTTATTCTAAATGTGTTGCGCTTGGTTTATTATACACACGCAAGTACCAATACAATGTTGTGGTCGCGACAAACTCAATACCAATAAACCAAAAGCCTAAATCGATAAAGAAATCGGCATAGGTTCCTCCATAAGGTAGTACGGTAAATGGCACGGTTATAAGTGCGTCTAAAATTGCCGAGGTGCCAAAGAAAATCAGGCCTGCTACTAATCCGTGAGTCGCTACCCCGTTTTTGTAATACAACGTTGCTCCAAGCCAAACCACGGGTATTATAATTATAGATAACCATATGTTTGCTTGTAGTTTTTCGTTTTCTATAATCGGCACATAAAAGGATAGCATATACAATAGCACTCCAATTATCCAAATTAGTAGGCCAAAGCCAATGGTTCTTGTTCGCTTCATAAGGGTTCGTTTTTTATTATTAATGTTATAATGATTCATTTTATTTATTGTAAACCAATCCTATTAGCAAGAGTAAGAAAGTGGTAAACGAGCATACTGTTCGAACCATATGCCAGCGATTCCAAGGCTGTTCAAACTTGGCGCGTAATTCGTTAAGCTCAATCGATGAAAGGTTTTCTAATACTGTATTATCCAGAATTTGGTTGAGCGGTACATTTTTGAAAATTGTAATTAGACCAACACCTATAAAAAAGATTGCGGCGGCAAGTACGAAAGACCAAAACACTGCTGGGTTTGCGCTACGATGCAAAAAGGCATTCATTAATAAGAGTACTACAGGGCCAAAAAACACGATAAGAAAGCTTCGATTTAAAATGGCTCTGTTCATGGATTGAAACGATTGTAAAAAATTCAAATCGGCTAGTTTCCCAATACCTGGTGTTATGGCATTAGTCCAGGTAAAGCATAGTCCCGCGGTAAGTCCTGTAAATAAGATGCCAAGTATCAATACAATTATTTTAAAGTTGATTTCCATTTTGTTTGTTTTGTGTGGCTACTATCCACGTGAGTAAATCTTGATATTCCTGCGAAGTGAGTTTGATTTTCTTGCCCTTTGGCATTCTTTTTTTAATGAATACTTGTTTGTAGACGTCATTTACCCAAGCGTCCATTTTTTCTAATGTAAATACACGTCTTCTATTTTTTTTGATATGACAAGCGTTACACTTGTTTTCTAGAATTTGAAACGCTTTATCTTTGGGAGTCTCTAATACTGTGCGCATAGAAGCATACTGCTCGGGCTGCCTGGTAACATCTTCAATAGACTTATATGTTGCTGTCGAATCACTTAGAAGCGATACTGAAAATGCGAATATTAGTTGTAGAAGTGTTGTCATCATCAAATAGTTTTTTTGTTTGATGATACAAAGGTGTAGCTAAACGACTCGATTCATTTATTCGAGAAGAAGTATAATTTGTTCGAAAAGTGCAAATCCGCTATGGCTTCAAAAAATAATAAAACAAGGGCTTGTTTTCTGCCTCTTTTTATAAGCTACCTGGTATTACTTGATTTGACTCGGTCTGTAGCCAAATTTTTTGGCGAAAGCATTAGAGAAAGAACTTAAACTGTCATAGCCTACATGCCACGCGGCCTCTTGAACGGTCTTTTGCTGTTCGCTTATAAGATTGTGGGCGGTAACAAGGCGCTCGTTATGAAGGTATTTAAATACAGGGACTCCAAAAACCGCTTTAAATTCCTTTTTTAGCTTTGTGGTATTGAGTCCTATTTGTTGCGAGATTTCGGTAAGAGAAGGTGGGTTGTCAAGATTGGAAATTAAAATGTCTTTTACTTGATTCAATTTATCTCGATATTCGGTTTTTGAATCTTCGTTGTGCATTAATGCTAGTTGACCAAAAAAGTGAGAAAGTAAAGCTGTAATCTGACTTCTAAAGAACATCATTTTAGTTTTTCCTGAATACTGATTAGCGAAAATAGCAGCTACAATACGTTCCATTTCTGGCGTCATAAAAAAGCTCGGGCCTTCCACATAATTGTCTTTAGGATTCACTAATTCTTTAAGCAAATCTTTAAATATTTCGCCTTCTTGATTGGGAAGTTGATCAATATTTTTTACTGCTGTTGCTATTACAATACATTCAAGGTCTTTATCTGGAGCAATGGTATGCTCAAATTCAACCCTATCATCTGCATAAAACGATAAGGCTAAGCCTTTTGTATAACGAAATTTCTTGCTGTCATCGTTATAGTTAACTGCCAAATCCACATTGCCAGAACCGTAGAATGCTACTGCTATTAAAGGTTCTTCAAAGCGACAAGCATCAATCTCTATAGCAGTTGCTTTGGCTTCTTCAACCAAGATAATAAAATCGTTTATATGGATAAAATCTCTTGTCATGTATGGTTTATAAAGTTAAGAAAATTAAATCACCAGAAACGTTCAACGTATTACTAAAACAGGGTATTATATTATTTTATTGTGGGTAAGTAAGACGTTAGCAGGGCTATCGCAGGTACTTAACTTAAATTTGGATGCCGCTTTCGCGGGTAACTTACTAAAATTTGGATGCCGCTTTCGCGGGTACCTCACTCAAATGTCCACAGGACATTTGGTTTTCTTTAGAAAACTTCGTGAGGTAGTGTTAAAGCCGCGTTAAAGTGGGGCTAGTCTGTTAATTTATGGAGCAGTTGTAGGTAGAACCCCTTGTGGTTTAAGAGATTATTTTTAACTTACCTTGTTTTCCCTAAAAAAGTTTGTTCACAACCTTTTTTTACAAAACCACAAAGCAACTCAGGTCAATCTTATTTTAGCACCTTAGAATAACGATTGCAGCTAGTTTTTAATAATAATCAATCAATAAGACTCTCGAATGGAAAGAAGAAAATTTATTCAATACACAGGGCTTGGCGTAGGCGCATTAATGATGCCGTCTTTGCTGGTAGGAAATAACATTCCTGCAGAAGCACTCCTAGATCCTGGCATGAGTGTTCTACTTAAGAAAAACATGGCCGACGTAGCACTAAATACAGCTAAATCGGCAGGCGCAACTTACGCAGATGCAAGAATAGGACGCTATTTAAACCAGTATGTATTTACTCGTGAAGACAAAGTACAGAACGTAGTAAACACAGAATCTTTTGGAATAGGAATTCGTGTTATTTTTAATGGGACCTGGGGTTTTGCCTCTACCAATAATGTAACCGAAGACGCAATTAAAGCTGCTACACTTGAGGCTGTGGCCATTGCCAAGGCAAATTCAAGAATCCAAAAAGAGCCTGTAAAATTGGCGCCAGTTGCTTCACACGGGGAAGTTACTTGGAAAACGCCAATCGAAAAAGACTTTAAAGATGTACCGGTTTCTGAAAAGGTAGATTTATTGTTGACTGCAAATGCAGCTGCGATGAATAACGGAGCGGACTTTGTTAATTCGGCCTTATTTATGGTAAACGAACAGAAGTATTTTGCTTCTACCGAAGGTTCTTATATTGATCAAGACATACACAGAATTTGGCCAACATTTGGCGTGACTGCTATAGACAAGACAGCGAATAAATTTAAATCGCGTCAAGCCCTAAGTGCTCCAATGGGAATGGGTTACGAATATATGGACGGCCTCGCATCGGAAAAAATTGCAGGTCCAGCTGGATTACAATTGTACAGAAACAGTTACGATATTATAGAAGATGCAACTTTGGCGGCAAAACAAGCTAAAGAGAAGCTATCTGCTAAGTCTGTAGAGGCTGGAAAATACGACTTGGTTTTAGAGCCAAATCACTTAGGATTAACCATTCACGAATCGGTTGGGCATCCATTAGAATTAGATCGCGTACTTGGGTACGAGGCCAACTATGCAGGAACAAGTTTTGCCTCGCTTGAAAAATTAAACTCTAAGAGCTTTAAATACGGCAGTGATATTGTAAACCTGGTAGCAGATAAAACCTATCCTAAATCTTTAGGGAATGTTGGTTACGACGACGAAGGAGTAAAAACCAAAAAATGGGACTTGGTTCGCAACGGAATCTTAACAAACTTCCAAGCAATTAGAGATCAGGTGCATATGATTGGTCAGAATGAATCTCACGGATGTTGTTATGCACAAAGTTGGAACGATGTTCAGTTCCAAAGAATGCCAAATGTTTCTTTAGAAGCGGGTACAGAAAAATATTCCATTAACGACATGATAAAAGATGTCGAAAAAGGAATTTACATTGCTGGTAGAGGGTCTTACTCAATTGATCAGCAACGCTATAACTTCCAATTTGGAGGAACTGTGTTTTACGAAATTAAAAACGGAGAAATAGTAGGTATGTTAGACGATGTCGCCTACCAATCGAATACTCAAGAATTTTGGAATTCTTGTGTTAAGATATGTGATAAAGATGATTACCGAGTTTTTGGATCATTTTTCGACGGAAAAGGACAGCCTTCGCAAGTTAGCGCTGTATCGCACGGTAGTTCTACCACTCGTTTTAACGATGTAAACGTTATTAATACAGGACGATCAATCTAATATTTAGTTCTACAAATAAAACAATACAATGGCAATATATACAAAAGAAGAAGCACGCAAAATACTGGAAAAAGCTTTGAGCTTTTCCACTGCCGATGCTTGCGAGATAAATTTAAACGGAAGTGAAAGTGGTAATATAAGATACGCTAGAAATACAGTATCTACTTCGGGTAAAAGATCGAATCAAAACTTGGCTGTACAATCAAGTTTTGGTAAAAAATCTGGGGTTTCTACTATAGACGAATTCGACGACGCGTCGTTAGAAAAGGTGGTAAAAAGAGCGGAAGAGTTGGCAAAACTATCTCCGGAAAATCCTGAGTTTATGGCTCCTTTAGGGCCGCAAACCTACGACGACTCTGTAACCTTTAGCGAAACTACTGCTAATATTTCGGCCGAATACAGAACAAAAGTAGCCGAAAGTAGTATTAACCCAGCAGCGGCTAAAGATGTCACAGCAGCAGGCTTTTTTAACGATTCGGCTGGTTTTAGCGCAATGATGAACTCAAGTGGTTTATTTGCCTACAATAGATCGACCAACATGGATTTTACCGTAACCATGCGTACTAACGATGGCACGGGCTCTGGTTGGGTAACTAGAGATTTTAACGATGTTTCTAAATTCGATGCTGCCAAGGTTTCTAATATCGCAATAGATAAGGCTGTAATGTCAAGAGAGGCCAAAGCGATAGAGCCTGGAAAGTATACGGTAATTTTAGAACCAGCAGCCTCTATTGGATTGCTACAAAATATGTTTGGTTCGTTTAATGCTAGAACTGCCGACGAAGGACGTAGCTTTATGTCTAAAGAAGGTGGAGGCACGAAACTGGGCGAAAAAATTGTAGACGAACGCATTAATGTTTATTCCGACCCGTTAAACAAAGAGGTGCCAAGTGCAACTTGGAATGGAGCCGGTCAGCCATTAAAAAAGATGACTTGGTTAGAAAACGGGGTGGTTAAAAACCTAGCTTATGGTCGTTATTGGGCCAAACAAAAAGGTGTAGAGCCAGTGCCGTTTCCTTCTAATGTAATTATGGAGGGTGGAGATGCTTCGCTTGAGGACCTTATTAAAAGTACCAAAAAGGGGATTTTAGTTACTCGTTTGTGGTACATAAGAGGTGTTGATCCACAAACCTTATTATACACAGGATTAACCCGAGATGGAACTTTTTACATTGAAAACGGTAAAATAAAGCACCCTGTTAAGAATTTTAGATTCAACGAGAGTCCAATAATTATGCTGAACAACTTAGAGACATTGGGCCAGCAGGTAAGAATAGATGGTAATTTAATTCCTTATATGAAGGTTAGAGAATTTACCTTTACCAGTCTTTCTGATGCCGTATAAACAGGATTAACAACTAAAAACTGATTGTTTTGATTACCCTCAATACAATCAGTTTTTTTATTAGTAAAAATTCGTTACAAAAAATACAGATTGCTAAAAAGGATTGATGGCGGCCAATAATAAGTTTTTTTTTACTAGACTTCAGTACGAATCTGGAGATTGGGATGTGGATCAAAGAATGCCATCTAACCTCTTGTATTCGCTGGTAGAGTATACCACGCTAGCAGTAGATACTCAAGAAAAAATTATTCCGCTAAGCAGCGACGAAGTCTTTAATAGCCCATTTTGCTACTTATCTGGTCATAAATTGGTCGAATTCTCTAAAAAAGAACGCGAAAACTTTAAAAAATACATAGACAATGGCGGATTTGTATTTGTAGACGATTGCAATCACGATATAGACGGCTTGTTTGCCAAGTCTTTTGAACGTCAAATAGCAGCTATTTTTGGTCCACAGGCTTTAAAAAAAATCCCTAATAATCACGAAATTTATAAGGCCTTTTTTGAATTCGAAAATGGTCCACCAACTACTTCGCAGGAGTTAAATGGTTGGGGAGACGATATAGTACACGACTATTTAAAAGCTATAGAAGTAAATGGCAGAATAGGACTGCTTTACAGTAATAAGGATTACGGTTGTGAATGGGATTACGATTTTAGAAACAAGCGTTGGTATAAAATAGATAATACACGATTTGGAGTGAATATTATAATGTATGCATTGACTTCATAAAACAATATTAAATGGATAAAGTTTTAGAAAACATTCAACAGGAGGTAAGCTCCTTAACTACGAAGCTCGATAATTTAAAATCAGAAATGAGCAAAGTAATCGTTGGTCAACAAGAAACAATAGACCAACTTCTTATTACGTTTTTGGCAGGAGGACACGCGCTACTTGAGGGTGTTCCTGGCTTGGCAAAAACATTAATGATTAGAACTCTTGCCGATTGCATCGATTTAAAATTTAAGCGCATACAGTTTACTCCAGATTTAATGCCTTCTGATATTATTGGAACAGAAATTCTAGAAGAAGATCACAGTACGGGTAAGAAGTTCTTTAAGTTTAATAAAGGGCCCATTTTCGCCAATATTGTTCTAGCAGACGAAATTAACAGAACCCCACCAAAAACACAGGCAGCGCTATTAGAAGCCATGCAAGAATTTGAAGTTACCTATTCTGGAACCACCTATAATTTAGACCGCCCTTTCTTTATTTTGGCAACGCAAAACCCCATAGAACAATCGGGAACATTCCCGCTGCCAGAGGCGCAATTGGATCGGTTTTTATTCTATATAAAAATTGGTTACCCTAACGAAGCCGACGAAACCAATATTTTAAAAAACACTACGGGTGTAAAAAAAGACAGTTTACAACAAGTTATTCAGGGAGAAGATATTTTAAGACTTCAAGAATTGGTGCGGGAAGTTCCAATTAGTAACGATTTAATAAGCTTTGTAAGCAAAGTTGTGCGAGCTACACGTCCAGAAACTACTACAAACAGCTATGTAAAAGAGTGGGTAAATTGGGGCGCTGGACCTAGAGCAGGACAGGCCATGATTCTTACTGCAAAAGCTAGAGCACTTTTACAGGGTAGAATGGCAGTAACATTAGACGACATTAACCATGTTGCCTTACCTGTTTTAAGACATCGAATTATAGTGAACTTTAGAGCAGAAGCCGAAGGGATTAACGCCGATCGCGTTACCCAAGAACTGCTAAAAACTAGCATGCCCTCCATTAAAAAATAGGAACTCGTGAAGTTAGACTATCAGCAATTATTAAAACCAGATATTATAAAAAGTGTTTCTGGGTTGGCATTAATAGCCAGGGTAATTGTAGACGGTTATTTATCTGGGGTAAATCACAGTAGAAGGGTAGGTCCAGGTATGGAATTTAGCCAGTTTAGGAGTTACCAACCCGGTGACGATTTACGACTATTGGACTGGAAAATGTTAGCCAGATCTGGTAGATATTATATCAAGCAGTCCGAAATAGAAACCCATATTTCTGTGAAGTTTATTCTAGATGCGAGCAGCTCTATGTTGCATAAAGAGCAGGAATTATCTAAAATGGATTATGTTAGGGTCTTGGTTGCATCGTTAGGTTATTTATGTCAGAATCAGGGAGATGCTCTAGGATTATTCGCCCTAAACGACAAGCAATTACACAGTTTGTATCCAAAAATTCAGAAGCAACACTTTAATAGGTTGTTGTTAGAATTAATTAATATAGAAAACGAAGGTTCTTGGCCTATAAACACAAATACATCCAGAAAATTACACGACAGAACACATAAAGAGTTGTTGTTTTTTATTACCGATATGTACGAGCAACAAAACGAATTAACCGCATTTATTAAACAGCTTAAAACCTTAAAAAACGAGGTTGTTGTGCTTCACGTTATGGGTAAAAACGAGCTTGAATTCGATTATAAGGGCAATGTCACTTTCGAAGACCTAGAAACGGGAACCAAGGTTAAAGTAAACACCCAAGAAGCCAAGAAACAATATATAAAGTCGGTAGATGGACTGGTTAAAAAAACCAAAGACATGCTATTGGCCAATGGCATTAGCTATCACTTAATGCGCACCGATGATAATATTGCCCAAACCATAACCTTGTTCTTAAAAAAGCGAAATAAACTAGTTTAAAATGTTTTTTGCAAATCCAACATATTTATGGGCATTCTTGGGACTAACTATTCCCATAGCAATTCATTTATGGAGTAAACGCGAAGGCAAAACAATTAAAGTTGGGAGTGTTCAATTACTTAAAAAAGCAGATACTAAACAAAGTAGTAGCATTAAACTAAATGAGTTTTGGTTATTACTATTGCGATTGTCATTACTTAGTATTTTGGTGCTAATTATTTCTGGAATGCATATTAAAAAGAAGGTTAGCAATAGCAAAATCACCTACATCGTAGAGGCTTCCTTATTAGAAAACCAGGCATTTGCTGGCATATTAGATTCCATTGCCACCAATTCGCCAATTAGATTATTGGCACCCGATTTTCCAGAAGTTGATTTAGAAGAATCGTATAATTATGCGACTAGCGTTCCTAATTATTGGCAATTGGCTGCAAAAATGCAAACTATCCCAACAGATAGTATAATTGTATTTAGCCAAGGGTATTTAGCAGGATTTAAAGGAATTAGGCCAGAAATAGCAGAACACATAGAATGGATACCAATTGCTACAGACAGCACTGCTCAAGTGTTATTAAATGCCAATAAAATAAATGAGCAACTAGAATTAATCTTACTTAATTCGAGCAGTAGTCAATTAGCTTTAAACAAAGAAGTATTGCCTTTGTCTAGTCCAAAACTTAACGTCAACCCAACAAAAGACAGTGTTTTTTACAACGAGCAACAAGTTGTAATTAACTCAGAAAAAACACGTGAAATATTGCTTTATTACAGCGATAGTTTAATGGCCCAAGCTAATTATATAGAAGCCGGTTTAAACGCGGTAGCTACCTATCTTAATCGAGATATAAATTTGGTAAAAACGATTAACCTAGATACTGTAAAAGACATAGATTACGATCTTATTGTTTGGTTTAGCGATATACTTGCGCCATCGACAAAGGGTAAATTATTGCTGTATAAACCCAATGCATTTTCTAATAAACTAATTCAAGAAAGTAATTTAAAAAACACCTATCATTTAACGCAAAATTTAAATTCAGAAGTTGTGGCGGCAGATCGACTACCCGAACAGCTTATTGCTTTATTTGACCTAAATCCTGGAATTCAAGAAAAAATTGCAAAAAACGATTTACGAATATTAGATAAAGCTGCCATGGTGCCAGCTTACGGGAACAAGAAATTAAAATCTAGCAGTAATAATGGTATTAATTTAGCTTCTTGGTTATGGGGCGCATTTATGTTAGTATTAATAAGTGAACGCATTTTAGCAAGTTATAGAAAACAGTGAAGCAAGAGGGAACATATAATTTAACTAAGTTTAAAAATAGATGGCAACTGTTGTTGTTAGTCGAGTGCGTTGCTTATACGGTAGGGGCTGCAATACTTGGTTATTTTATTAGTTCGAGTTATGTTGTAATGGCAGTCACCTTGCTTGTTGTTGGCTTTGTTAGTGCGATAATTATAAAACCATGGAAACCTAACCTAAATACCGCAAGTCGTTTTTTAGACAGTAAGCTCGATAATCTAGAATACAGTACAGAACTGCTATTAACCCCCAGTAAAAATTTATCGACCCTTGCGCAATTGCAACAAATAAAGGTTAATAAGGAGCTGGCAACAGCTATAAAGGGAGTTAATCCGCCTAATAGAGCCATAAAAGCTAGTTTAATAGGTTTTACCATGCTCGCTTTGGGACTTTTGGTTAATCAGTTTAACCTAATGAGCTACTTTAACCACACACCTGTGGGTATTCCAGAACAAAATCGCATTGACTTTTATACTCCGGATAGTGTTAAAACTAAAAATTTGCAGCCTAAAATTGTTAAGCAAGACGTCGCCATTAGTTATCCCAGTTATATTAATATTGCGGGTTATAGCAGTGATAATATGAATATAAAGGCCGTAGTGGGCTCGCGGGTTAGTTGGCGTTTGCAATTCGATAAAGCTGTGGATAGTGTGTTTTTACAAAGTTCGGGGGTTAATTACCCCATGACTTTTAAAAACGACGTATTTAGCAGCGCAGCGGTTTTGGAGTATTCAGGATTTTACAATTTTAAATTTATTGACCTGCAAGGCAATCCGCATACATCAGACTTGTATAGTATAGAGGTTACTAAAGACAGCAAACCAGAAGTTAAATTAACGGGTATAGATAAATTTACTTCGTTTAATTTTAACGAAGACAAAAATGTTGCATTTAACACCTTAATTACCGACGATTATGGCATAGCCCAAGCATCTATTATTGCGACAGTAAGCAAAGGTTCTGGAGAATCTGTAAAGTTTAGAGAAGAGCAATTGTCTTTTGACCAGCCTGTAACTCGAGGGTCAAAATCGGTTAAATTATCTAAATCCATTGCTTTAGACCAAATGAACATGGAACCGGGAGACGAGCTTTATTTTTATGTAGAAGCTTTCGATTTAAAAAACCCAGTCCCAAACATTACGCGTAGCGAAACCTATTTTGTAGTTATCAAAGACACAGTCTCTAATGAATTCGCTGTAGAAGGGAATATGGGCGTAGATCGAATGCCAGATTATTTTAGAAGCCAACGACAGCTTATTATAGACACCGAAAAGCTTATTAAAAAGCGAGGAAAAATACCGGCTAAAGATTTTAAATTCGAAAGTAACGAACTTGGTTTCGACCAGAAAGCCCTGCGTTTAAAGTACGGTGCGTTTATGGGCGAGGAGTCCGAAATGGAAGCTGGTGGGGAGTTTGCAGAAGAAGACCCTTCAGAGCAAGACGATCACGATCCAAACGACCCTTTATCTGGATACGAACACGATCATGATTCCGACAACGAACACAATTTGGTATTAGATAATGAAGACGAAGATGCTTCTAAAAACCCTTTAGAAGAGTTTATGCATATTCATGACGATTCCGAAGTCGCTACTTTATTTACCGAATCTTTGCGCACAAAGCTGCGTAAAGCCTTAAACGAAATGTGGGATGCCGAACTTTATTTAAGACTCTACGAACCCGAAAAATCGTTGCCTTATCAGTACCGAGCATTAAAGCTAATTCAAGATATAAAAAACAGTGCTCGAATCTATGTACATCGCATAGGTTTTGATCCGCCACCTATTAAAGAAGACAAAAGATTAACGGGAGAACTAAAAGATGTTTTAAGTTATACTAAGTCCGACAGTTTGGAGGTCCAACTGGCGTATCCCTTTATGCGCCGTGCTATTTTGCGTTTAGAACAGTTAAAAACACAGCCACAAGTTTTAACTGCAAACGAGCGTTTTATGTTTGAACAAGCTGGTAATGAATTAGCTGCTTTGGCGGTTCAGTTTCCAGGAAAATACTTAGAAGCATTACAACATTTAAAGTGGATTGCACAAGATAGGGCAGAAGCCAATTTACATTATGAATCGGTTCAACAGGCATTGCTATTAGCGATACCGAACTCTAAAGATACCCCGAGTCCAACAGGAATTTATAATGACGAAATTACACAGCTTTTAATTAAAGAACTACAAAACAATGATTAGTAGCTGGTCTTTTTTAAACGACAGTTGGCTCTGGATAGTAATTATTATTGCTGTAAGTAGTTTAATGCTATTTGCTTGGAAAGAAAGAGATTCCTATGGAAGCACCACCTTTTTGGTAAGAATTGGCGTTTCTTTTTTTGCCATTGCCTTTTTGGCACTAATTGCATTAAAGCCGCAAACGCATATAGAAAAAGACGGTCAAGTTGCGGTAATATTAACTCCAGAGTTTAATGAGCTACAATTAGATAGTTTAAAACAGGAATATAAAGGACTAAAAACGTTTGCTTATTCCAAAGGCGAAATACTATTTAACAGCGACAATACACCTTCTGCTGTATTTGTTTTAGGCAACGGCATTCAAGATTTTGACCTATGGCAACTAAGTACCATAGCTGCCCAATATCTAGGAGGTAATGACCTTCAAGGCGTAACGCATTTAAAATATAATACACAGGAGCTTCAAGGGAATCGCTTAGCGCTTTTTGGTAGCTATGCAAATCCAAAAGCGGGGAACCAACTTGTATTAAAAGATCCTGGTGGTAATGCGCTGGACTCTGTAACACTAACAAATAACAAGTCGCAGCTATTCCAACTTGGGGCGAATTTAAACGTGCTCGGCAATTTTAATTATCAAGTAACAGAAAAAGATAGTTTAGGCCAAGTGCTTACACAAGATATTGTGCCTATAACAGTAGTAGAAAAACAACCCTTAAAAGTTTTGATTCTTAACGGGTTTCCAACCTTCGAAACTAAATATTTAAAAAATTTCTTGGCCGAAACTGGTCATCAGGTGGTGGTAAAAAATCAAATTACTACGGCGCGATATAAGTACGAATATTTTAACATGGATAAGAAGCCTAAAGTGAATATTACGCAGGAAAACTTATCTTATTTTGACTTATTAATTATAGATACAAAATCGCTTAATGGCTTATCCACAGTACAACAAAACACCTTAAAAAATGTAGTTAAAGACCATGGACTAGGGGTTTTTATTCAGCCAGATGCTGGCTATTTTAGCGGCAACAAACCACTGGTTACGTTTAGCTTTAATACCCAAAAAAGTAAAGATGTAGCATTGGCAGCCTATCCAAAGGAGCGTATAAAAAAGTATGATTACCAATTTAAGCAAGATTTTTTACTGGAAGCTATAAACCGGTCAGATTCACAAATCTGGTCGGCTTATAGACGCTTGGGATTGGGAAGGGTTGGAACTACAGTTTTTAGAAACACCTTCGAACTTGTATTAAACGGCCAAACTAAAACCTACCAAGCTATTTGGTCCAAAATTTTAGCAAAGGTTAGTAAACCAAAAGACCAATCTTTAGAATGGGCCTCCAACAATAACTTGGCGTATGTAAATCGTCCTTTTAAGTTTAAATTGCGAACTTCCATTACGAATCCTACAGTGGTGTCTAATAATGCAGACCTAATTGCATTGCAACAAGATGCTAATTTAGCAAGTCTTTGGAGTGGGAAGGATTTTCCTAGACAAGTAGGTTGGAAGCAACTACGTGTAAGTCAGGATAGTTCGGCAGTTTATAACTATTATGTTAGCGATACTTTGCACTGGAAGACATTAAATAATTATAATACCATTGCATTAAACAACTCTAAATTTAATAGCAATACTATGGTTAAATCTTCTCCGGTTCGAAGTTTAAAATTAGTGAATCCATTATGGTTTTTTGCTGGCTTTGTAATCTGTGTGGGGTATTTATGGTTGGTGCCCAAATTGTAATCAATTCTATTTTTTACAGTTACTTTTTTTAGCTAAATTGATGCAAATATCTAACCATGTCATTTAGAATTTACAACCTAAGTCAACAGACACGGGTAAGTACCTTAATACTGTTGTTGACTTTTGCGTTATGCCAGGGTCAAACGGTAATAGATTTAACTAAAAAAGATCTTGACGAAACCCCCTTAGATAGCATCGATTTTAACACGGTACTCGTATCGGAAATCTTAAACAAGTCTAACGACGATGTATTTGTTCTGAAGAAGTTAGAAGAAAGTCAGCAAGATACTACCCGTCTGTACAATTTAAACATACGCCGACAAGAAATTATTGATGCCTATACATTCTTTACAGAAGACAAGTTTAGTCGCGATTTAAGCGACCTATCGCTTCGTGAGTTAGAAAACTTAGATAGACAATGGGCGTATCAAAAGAATCAAGTAGAAGCATTAAAAGCAGATTACCTTATTTTTATCGATCGCTTAGGTAGCGAAAAAAAGGCTGTAGAAAACATTACCAAATTTTGGGAAAAATATAGCGATTTTAACGAAAATATAAAGAACAATGCAGTTCTAGTAGAAGATTTAAATCAGATTAATAGCCTTGTTAAGACCTTACAGCCTGGCACCGTAAGTATTGTAAATCAAGTGGCGAGGCATATAAATTCGCTTAACAGAATAAATGCCGAGATAAATCAACGTATTACGCATATAGCTACCTATTTAAATAGCACGCGTAATTTGTTTAAGCAAAATGCGAGCCCGTATTGGAATTCATTTACAAAAGATAGTTTTTCTAATACTTGGAGTGCAATTTTAGTCACTCTAAGTGGGCTAGTCTTCGATTTGGAACTAAGTGTTAAGAACTTTATTTCGACTCACGTTTTGGTATTATTGCTGTTTTCTTTCTTTTATTATATGATTATACGGATTAAGAAAAGACTGACTAATCAAACTGAATTTGCAGAAACCCACGCTTTGCCCCTAAACCCTGTGTTTAATCATCCACTTAGAAGCTCCATATTTATTGTATTTGTTTTTTCTTACTTTATTTATCTTCCACGTGTACCGGCAATATTTTTAGATATAATTTCTATTGTAGCAGTAGGGGTGTTGTTTTTAATTTCTAGAGCTGTTTTAGATAAAGCCCTAATGCGATTTATTAAGCTTTATATAGTTTTTTGGTTTGGTGTAAAATTGGTCGAAATATTAACAACACAATCGCTTTTAAGTAGAACAATTCTTATAATTAGTTGTGTTTATTTTCTCTATTGGATGATTAAATTCAATAAAAGTAAAGTGCTTCAAAAGTTCGTCAAGAATACGGTACTTGCGCGTAAATTACTTGGTTACTATTTAAAAATTGCCATAGTGCTCACTGTTGTAAGCATGATTTGTGCGATTTTGGGGTATATGAATATGGCTTTCTCTTCTACGGCCCTTATTGTAAGATTAAGCCTAATAGTTATCTTTTTATATTTGTGGAATCCGTTGTTTAAGCGATTTTTATTACTATTTATAGAAGAAAAATACTTTAAGTCAAGAGCCTTTATTTACGATAATAAAGAGGCTATTTTAAAGGTGGCATATAAAATAATTAATCTGTTAACCTACCTAATTTTTATCTACAGTTTATTGGAGGTATTAGCGCTGTTTAATCCGTTCATGAATTGGTTTGGTGAAATACTATACGGGGAGATTAGCATTGGTGCAATAACGTTTTCTTTATGGAACATTGTTGTATTTTTCTTAGTAATAATCCTATCGTCTCTTATTGCGAGAGTCATTCAGTTGTTTCTACAAGACGAAGTATTACCTAAGGCCAACCTGGGTCGAGGTTTTCCGGAGACTATTTCTATGCTTGTAAAGTATGTAATTGTTGGTATTGGGTATTTTGTGGCAATTACTTCTTTAGGTTTCGAAATGAGTCAACTCACTATAATATTTGGAGCTTTGAGTGTTGGTATTGGTTTTGGACTTCAGAATATATTTAACAACCTGGTTTCTGGACTTATCCTAATCTTTTCGAGACCTATTAGAATAGACGATACCATCGAGTTTAACAATATGATTGGACGCGTAAATAGCATTGGTGTTCGCTCTAGTAATGTACGCACCTTTCAAGGAGCCGAAGTTATTATTCCCAATGGGAACTTAATTTCTAACGATGTAATAAACTGGACCCTGTCCGATCAGAAAAGAAGAATAGATGTATTGGTTGGCGTGGCTTACGGGAGCGATGTAAACAAGGTTTCGGAACTATTAATGGACATATTAAAGCAAAACGAGCAAGTATTAAATTTCCCGGAACCCTTGGTGCTTTTCGAAGAATTTGCCGATAGTTCTCTTAATTTTAGATGTTATTTTTGGACTGGAAACATAGGGGAGTGGATGATTGTAAAAAGTAAGGTATTGTTCCAAATTAACGACGCTTTTGTAAAGGCAGATATAGAAATACCGTTTCCGCAGCGCGATGTTCATATGCGCCAATAGTCGATTTAATGCATAACAAAAAAGTAGTCTTAATAAAACTCAGAAACCAGAATGGCAAAACATGAATCTTGGTTAAAACTACTTTTGGATTTGCTCAAATCTATTTTTGAAAGTTCTCAGCAAAGCAAGCAAACAAGAACGTGGCATCAGCATGTAGTTCCTTATAAAACAGGCTGGGCGGTAAGGCGAGAAGGCAACAAGCGTATTACTTCTAAACACAGAAGACAAGATACGGCCATAAGAAGGGCGAAAAGTATTGCCAGAAAACGCCAATCAGACGTTATTATTCACAGACAAGATGGCACTATTAGAGATCGTATTAGTTACGATTAAACCAGTGCATCTAAGCCTTTAATAATCGGTAAGTGGTCGTCCTTTTAAGCGAACTTCGATTCTTTTTTTCTTAACGGTTAATCGTTTCATTATATCCATTAAGCTAGAATCTTTAGTTTTTTTATAGATTTCGTTGATTCCTAAAATAAGTCGTTTGGCTTCGCGAGAGGCCACAACTCTATCACTAGTGGTCATATGACTCATCTTGGCATTTTCGAATGCTAATGCTTCTTGTAAAATATCCATAGCAAATTATTTTTTGTTTAATGATAAGTAAATATAATTAAACAACAATTATTTTACAAGGAACAAATGTTGATTTTGAATACTTTAACAAGACTTTAAAATTATTTATTAATGGAACGCTAAAATTTGTTGTTTAAAGATGAAATACAAACCCTTTTTTAGCTAACGGGAGCCATAAAAAAAGGGATACATTGATTAGTTGTATCCCTTTTAGTAAACGTAATTGCTGTCCTTGTTATTCAAGGCCGAATCGAGGTTCGGTATAACGAAATCTTTCGCCTTTTCTAACATACGCCTTAATAATAAAACGTTTTGACTCAAGGAGCTGTTTTTGGATTGCTTTTTTCATGACTTCGTTCATTTTCTGATTAATGTGATGTGTGTTAACTTTTTAAGCGCTGTGATTGCGATAGTTTGACCATTGTAATCCTTTGCTACTAATTCCTGATGAAAAGTAAAGTCCTGTTCTTTTTTTTGTGATCGATGTTTTCATAATTTCTGATTTTAATTGTTCGTTTTAATTGATGTACACTAGATAGACGACGAGTTTGATTTAATGTTACACTACTATGTATAAAAAGGTACTATATTGTGTAAAATTTAACATTTGCAGTTTTTATTGAATGCCTAATTAACTGGTTGAATAATGGTATTTGCCTTGATATAGCTGGGTTCACGCTGTAATCGCTTCGTTTTTATAAAGAAATTGGTCAAATTTTTAATTGAGTATATTGAATTATCTTATCTTTTTAAGAAATTCAAAAAAGCCAGAGCCTACATGAAAAGCCCAATAGCAATTGCAAAAATTAGTGACTTAATTAATAAAGAGCCCGTGCACGCCTTAATAAATGGTTTGGACTTGGTTATAGTAAAATTCGACGAAGAAATTTCTGTACTTTATGGTAGGTGTTTACACCGAGGAGCATTAATGTCCGACGGTCATGTAGTAGGCAACAATCTTATTTGCGGGGTACACGGATGGGACTACAGGGTAGATTCTGGCGTGTCTGAATACAATAACAGCGAAGTATTACATAAGTTTTCGACTCAAATAATAGACGACAGCTTGATGGTAGACGAGTTCGAAATAGACGCCTATTTAGAAAATAACCCGCAACCTTTTAATAGAGATACTTATTTAGGTGCTTATGCTGACACACATCCAGAAGAAACAGAGCCGTATACTGACTATATAAAGGAACTCGCTCAAAATGGATTAAAAAACCTAGGGCATCATGGATTTTCTGCTTCTATGGGAGTAGATAGAAATACCTTACCTAAATGGGACGACATTCAATTTTTACCGGCTCAACTGGCTTCCAGACCCTTATTAGACGATCATCAAGTGGCTACCAAAGTGGTTATTGGTCCAAAGGCTAAAAAACCACTAGAATTAAGTATGCCGCTTTTTGTAAGCGATATGAGTTTTGGGGCATTATCGCGAGAAGCAAAAATTGCCTTATCTAAAGGAGCCGAATTAGCTGGAACAGGAATTTGTTCTGGAGAAGGTGGAATGTTGCCCGAAGAGCAAGCCAATAACTCCAAATATTTTTACGAACTGGCTTCGGCGCAATTTGGCTTTTCTTGGGACAAATTAGACAATGTACAGGCGTTTCATTTTAAGGGAGGACAAGGTGCAAAAACGGGTACCGGGGGACATTTACCGGGCAATAAAGTAAGTAAAGAGATTGCAGAGGTTCGCGGTCTAAACGAAGGCGAAACTGCTATTTCTCCAGCTGCAAATCCTAATTTTCACACCGTAACCGATTTTAAAGAATTCGCTAATAAGGTACGGGAGCGCACTGGTGGCATTCCAATAGGCTTTAAAATTGCGGCAAGTCATATAGAAAAAGACATACAATTTGCTTTAGATGTTGGCGTGGATTATATAATTCTTGATGGTAGAGGCGGAGGAACAGGTTCGGCGCCAACCATATTAAGAGATCATATTAATGTTCCAACAATACCTGCTTTAGCCCGTGCCCGCCAATATATGGATAAGGTAGGTGCTGCTAATGTTAGCTTGGTAATTACTGGTGGCCTTCGGGTAGCTCAAGATTTTGCAAAGGCCATGATGCTTGGCGCAGATGCCATTGCGGTTTCTAATTCGGCCTTACAGGCAATTGGTTGCTTAGGCATGCGAGCTTGCGGCAGTAATAATTGTCCGGTGGGAATTGCCACTCAAAAAGAATCCCTGCGCAGTAGGCTAATTATCGATCAGTCGGCTAAACAATTACACAACTTCTTTAGCGCTACTAACAGTTTAATAAAAGTGGTTGCAAGGTCCTGTGGATATAATGATGTCGCTCAATTTAATCATAGCGACCTCTCTACATTTAATAGAGAAATGCACCTGTTAACAGGCATAAATTATGCCGGCATAGATCAAGCCAATCAATTTGTTTAGGGTGAATTAACTACCTAGTCTAAACACTAGACCCCCACTAAAACCAGCGACTATTGTAGAGCTTCCAGTGCTTACACCCCCGGTAACACCTCCTGGTCCGCCACCTACATATACGCCGCCCCAATCAATTGGCAAGAGCAGGTTAAATTGTAGATTTAAACCAACTACATCGTTAAACATAAAATTGGCACCAGTTTTAAAGGAAAATGCAAACTTTGTTTGGTTGCTTAATCCGCCGTTAATTATGTTTTGGTTTTCGTTTTTGGCAGAAAGAAAGGTTAGTCCCATTCCCGCTCCGGCGAAAGGTTTTATTTTTCCATCTTTAAAATATTTGGTAGCACCCACCATAACCCAATCGGCGCTTAAATCTGCCAGTCTGTTTTCTATTGGGCTTATAATTACATCGCGAATATTTAACTGGGTACTGTGGTGCATATAGGTAACTTCGGCCATAAGACCGCTATTTACTTCGAATGCTAAGTTTAGTCCAAATTGATCGCTGTCCTCTATTTGTATATAGTTGGGACCGTAATTGAGTTTTGTTCCAAACTGATAACCGTAAGAAGGGGTTATTTCTATAACTTGAGACCAAGTAACACTTGCCACAAATAAGCAAGAAATTAGACTTAAAATTTTTAAATTTTTCATAGGATTAAAGATAATTTTGTACGCTGTTAATGCTTTAATTGGGGTTTAAAGTAACAAATATTTACAGGGATTGTAGTATAATTATTTAATTTTTAGAAAAATCTGCTTCACCTATTTTGCCATGACGTAAAACAGTTATAACAATAGATTCTCCTTTTTTGGCTTTTGCAATGTGACTTCTTATTTGAAATAACGAATTGTTATTTATAATCTTGATTCCGCCAATGCTTAGAATAATATCGCCTCCAATTAATAGTTCTGTTCCATTAATATTGGCAACTATATAGCCTCCTTGCAGTCCTAAAAGGCTTGCAGGTCCTTTAGACGAAACATTGGTAACTAACAAACCTGCCTCTTGTGGCACATTTAACGCCGCTGCAATTTCGTTAGAGACTAAAACAGATTCTAGACCACCCCAAAGGCTGGATTCGTCCATTAATAATTGCTTTGCTACATTAGAAGACATTGCAAAACCTATACCATCGAACCCGCCAGATTGGGTATATATTCTACTTGCAATACCAATCACTTCACCTTTCATATTAAACATAGGGCCGCCTGAATTCCCAGGATTAATTGCGGCATCTGTTTGTAAAAATTCTATAGGAATAAAATCGTTTGTTAAACTTTCGGGTTGGTATCGTCCACTTAAAATTCCTCGCGATAGTGACTGTTTAAAACCGTGCGGGGCGCCTAAGACAAAAACATCTTCGCCAATCCCCGTTTTATTAGAATCACCAATAGGGGCAATCATTTTTTGTTTTAAATTAAATACACCGTCAATTTTAAGCAAGGCTACATCGGCTTGTGGATTAGAGGCTAGTACCTGTGCTTGATACGTATCGCCGTCTAAAAATTCTATTGCTACAACTTCGGCAGCTTGTACAACGTGCGCAGCGGTCCATATTAGCCCTTCTTTAGAAATAAGAACTCCAGACCCTAAAGAAGCATTTTTAACCAACTGGATTTCTCCTTGAACGCTCTGGGCAGTTACATTTAAAACGTTTATAACCACTACAGATGACTTTACTTTATTATATAAGTCGCTTAATTTTTGCGATTGCATGGTACCGCCTGCTAGTAATCCGACTAAGAGAACAATTATTTTATTCATTTTTAAAAAAGTTATAGTTTTTAAAAAGTACTAGTCAAACTTCCAACCAATACCACTACTGAGTATATAATCGACCGTACTGGATCCTGCTGGCGGCTGATTATCGTAGTTTAATGTATATCCTAATT
The DNA here is from genome assembly GCA_965277295.1 of Gilvibacter sp. Taxonomy (GTDB): domain Bacteria; phylum Bacteroidota; class Bacteroidia; order Flavobacteriales; family Flavobacteriaceae; genus Gilvibacter. Next base: position 3,414,842 of record OZ255720.1, on the reverse strand, counting down.
TAATATAAAAGTCGTAGGGTAAATCGTATTTAAGATTTAAATTATAATCTAATCGAACACGTCCGCTTTCCGATAAACTGGGGTAAAAATTTGCTGTAGTCTCTAAAAATATATCTTTAAAATCGAACATATTAAACGATAGACCAATATTCCCTTCGGCCGATGTTTTATTTAAAGAAGGATCTACATAGTTTTCTATGTTATACAAAAGACCAATACTAAGCCCTAGATATAATTTATTGGTGCTTATTAAAAATTTACCTAATCCAAGAGTCGGGCTAATCCTTCCGTCTAGTGCTTGTTCGGTGTTCGATAAATAAGACACATCTGCCAACAAGTACCACCTTCTAGGGAGTACGCGAATTAATTCAAAACTAGCGTCGGTACGTTCAATTTTTTCGGTATCGTCTTGTTGCTGACTTAAAACATTTATGTTTGCTTGAAAAAGCCAGCGTTGATCTATATAATTAATATTTCCACCTATGGTAAACTGGACATTATTGTTTGCCTTGGTAATATTTAGTCCTAAATCTATAGAGCCTTTAAAACGACTCCAAAACCGACTATTAATTTCTTGTAACGAAGTAATTTCTTCAAGTCTAAAGACTTCTACAGTTCCATCTTCAAGAGTAATAGAGGCCAACCCCAGCGTCTCTGTATTTAAATATCCAAATCTGCGCCTACCTTCGGTAAGAATTACAAGACATTTACGTTGTACGCTTAGGCGAGTAACTTTGTCGTATTCTATTTTAAAATCTGAATCGCTATACCCAGTTTCTACTGTAAGAACACCTTTATTGAGCGTTTTAATCTCGCCGGTGATAATTTCTTTATTTTTTAAATAGATCGTATCGTTTTGTGCGCTTGCTGCAAAACCACACAACAATACTACCCAAATTAAAAACTTATTCATGGCTTAACTAGTTGTTAATACCCCATCTTTTGTAAGCGTTCTTTAAAAAGACCGAATAGATTTCTGTGTGCAATTGGTAACGTTCTGGAGTAAGCATTTCTTGCATGTCTGCATCTTGTTTGGCTAAATACTTGTTCAATTCTACTTTGAATTCTTCTTTAGTGTAGCCTTTATCTAAATCGTCTAGCCTAGAAATTTTAGCTACATAATAAAAAATAACGGCATAATACTCGTCTAATTCTTCTTCGCTGAATTGCATTCTATGAATCTCTTCGTGAAACCACATTTGCAAGTTGTCCTTTTCGTCGGGAGTAAATATTTGTACTTTCCGTTCGGCTTTTGTCATGTCTTGGGAATGCATATTCGAAAAGATGAATATAAACGACAAGAGCAGAAGTTGTTTTATGTGTTTCATTTTTAGTAGATTATGTTAGTGTTCTATAAATTGTTTAAAAAAATAATATGCAATTTAACAAAAAGCGCAGAAAACACGTTTTATTTGCTGTTCTGCGCCATTTTGTTAATCAAGATATTTCCTTAAATAGGGAATTACCTGTTAGTTTTTTACTAAATCTAAATGCTTGGTTATCTCTTCTACATATTTAGGAGCAGTTTTATAAGCATTTTTAGGATCTTCTAAACTTGTGGAGACTACAGCAACTATTTGGTTCTCTACTGGGGCGTCTAGATCGTAAGCGACAGTTTCTAAAACATAATTATTGTAGGTTCTTGTATCTGTACTTCCTGATAAAGGCACATAACCCCCAAACGAACTGTAATAAGGACCATAAGCATATGGTGTACGGTAATAATTGTAGAATCCACCGTAATAACCTGGATAGTAGTTTCCGTAAGATGCTCCCACATACATACCACTTGTGGTGGTTTCTGTGTGCTGAGTTTTTTCTTTTACTACGGTAATTACAATCCCATTATAGCCTTCACTTTCTAATAAAGATTTAATCATAGCAGCACGCTCTTCGGTCATTTCGCGCTCTGGATGAATAGTAGGCACCTTTTTAAAACTTTCTGTCGCGTTAACGCCTCTAGACCTTAGCTGATTTGCAATCGATTCTTCGAAAGCTATTCTAGCTTGATTGTCAGCAGTTCTAGCGATTACTAGTACATTCTTTTTCTTGAACTCATCTATTGTTGGTTGTTCTGCTTTCCACGCACTTAAAACTTTAATCCCTGAGCAGCCTTGGGCCACGATGGCGATAAGCAGTACTAAAAAGATGTTTTTAATATTTTTCATGTTGTAGTTATTATTTATTCAGATTATTTGTGATTTGTATTTTTTAAGCCTCTACAATTGCCTTGGATTTAACCAATCTTGGGTTGTATAGGTTTGTTTTTGTTTTTTTGCTTTTAGATACTTTTTTCGTACTTGTTTTAGGCCTTTTTTAATTGTTGTCGATTTGTTGTCAGCGACCTTATGTTGGGTTTTAAACAACTGCTCGTTTGCATCTTTAAATTCACGTATTAACCAGTCTTCTCCGTAAGCGTTAACTAATTGTCCTACTGTTGGGTAAGGACTTTCCAATTTGAAAAGCCATCGCCTAGATAAGGTTGAATAGTCGCCATAATTATTTTTACTTATCGCTTTTAAAACCTGACTAAATGCATTTTTTTCTGACTCTAAATAAGAACTACGCCTCTTGTGTAAAAACCTAATTGCAAATATAGAGAAGTAGCCTAGTAAAAAAAGTGAAACTAGCCCGATTATTACATATTTTATAAATATTCTTGGTTCTAAACCAAGAATTAGAAAGGGAGTGTCTTCTATAGCTGCTTCTTCAACCTTTTGCTGTAACGAATTTTTTATACTTGCCAGCATGGCTAAATCGGCATTGGGTTGCACAGTAATTGTTACCGAATCTAATTGTTTGGCGTAGAACTTTTTAGTTCCAGAATTCCAATACATATAAGACAAGGTTGGAATAACAACTTCTCCTTCTTTTTCGAATAAGTAACTAACCGTTTCTGTTCGCGTTGCCGATATACTTGTACGGGTTTTATTGGTAGCGACTTTTGGTCGTCCTGGATATTGACTTACTCCCGGTATGCTATCCCAGACTGTGGCTGGAATGAATTCAGATAAAGTACCTCCGGCATAACGGTTAATAGTGCGTTCAAGAACATCGCCAACTTTTATATTTTTAAGTGGCATAGACCATTTTTGATTTACAGACATGCTGCTAGAAACTAACCACTTTTGCGAATCGTAACCCAAAGGAACTCCCTTAGCTGTTAAGGTTTTTAGTTTGGTTTTTAAGGTTCGTTTAATTCCTTTATAGCCTCCTTCTGCAGGACTTTCTACATGAATTTCTAAACTTGGAATTGTTATTTCTCCCTCTTGTGTTGGGAACAGATTATAATAGAGCTCAACCCCAGAATACCTTTTGCCATTTATGGTTTTAGAAGTACTTACCGATCTAAAATAGACGGTGAGTGCGTTATCTGCTTGAATATTACCAACATCTACACCAGCCGTAAACCAAGTTGTTGTAAAAACATGTACTTTAACCTGCACGGGTTGACCAATATATGGGTTGGTATTGTTAACCGTAACATAGCTAACAAGGCTTTGTCCCATAGCCCCAAAACTGAGCAATATAAACGCGATAACTATGTAAATGCGTTTTACCATTTGTTTGTTGTTTTTTCTACGATTACCAACTTCTTTCGTACTTGATATTTAAACTTTTTGGTTAAAAATAGGGCAGGATCGTCGTCTACTTTGCGTAGCAGTATATTTTTAGGCAAATCTCCAGTACCGCCTTTAAAATCGTCAGGTAATTCGTCCAATTCTTTGCCTTTGCGCATTTCGGTTTCTTGAGTTTCTTCTAAACGTTCTTTGGCCATATCTTCTTTGGTGGCTTCTTGGCCACCGCCACTTAAGTCTTCTGGCGAATCGTTTTGCTTATTTTTGGCTGCCTGTTTGTCTTGTTCCGAGCCCATTTGTTCAAGGTCTGCTTCGTCTAATTGGGCAATGGCTCCAGATATTTGCTTTAAATTGTTGGCCGCTTCTTTGTTGTCAGGGTCACTATTAACTACTTGCTCAAACACCGCCAAAGCTTGGTCTAGTTTGCCCAATTGGGCATAGGTTAACCCTAAATTATACAAGCCTGTAGCAGTAGAATCGGTTTTAAAGGCCGTCTCTGCACTTAAAAAATCTCCTGCCTTAAAATATGCAACGCCTTTGCGTAAGGGATCGTCAAACCCTTGAGCCGCTGTAATAAAATCATCTTGATTATAAGCTTGTTGCGCCTGATATTGGTCGGTGTACCAAAGGTCTTTAAATTTAAAAGCGTTTAATTTTTGCTCGGAATCCGATGTACAAGAATTAAAAACAAAGAGTATTAATACTGTATTTAAGGACCATCCTTTTCTAAAACTAAATAAAAAGAGGACGAGTAACGGAATAACCAACCATAAGCCTTTATCCTGCCATTCATCCTGATCTTCTTCGCTTTTGTCTTCAAATAAAATGGTATCGCTAATTGCTTTTGCCAAGTCAGTAACGTCCGAATTATCTAGCGTTAACTCAAGAACTTCTACCTGTTCTAAAGCACCCAAGGCATTTAGTTTGTCTACGTTTAATGCCGATGTTTTTTTTGTGTTTGGAATCACAATTCCGCTTGTGGTTGCAAATGGGTAGAGGTAAAGCTGTACCTTGTTTTGTTGTAAAAAATTACTCACCGTAGCTACAGATAAATCTTCCAAATCGTCTGTAATAAGCAGCACTTTGCCGGGTGCTTTATTGTTGGTAAACAACGTATCTATTTTTGCAAATAAGGAATTAAACGCTGTTCCTTTAACGGGCATCATAGCCGGTTTTAGACCATTAATTTGATCGTTAATTATTCTATAATCGGTAGTAAAAGGAATAGCGGTATGCGTCGTCCCTGCAAATACTAACAAATTGGTTTGTGCCCTTGGATTGGCTTGTAAAAAGTCGCTAATTTTAAATTTTGCACGTTCCAATCTATTTGGTGAAAAATCTTGGGCTAGCATACTATTAGATAAATCGAGGGCAATTACTAATTGCGACTCAATTTTTTTTACAGGAGCCTTTACTTGTTCCCAAGTTGGTCCTAAAAAACTTATTCCCGCTAGAATAAACATAACAACAACAGATACTTTTATTAAGCGGGATTTCCAGGCAGTTCCTTTTTGAATTACATAAGGTTGCAGGTGTTTAGCAATGCTTTTTTTCCAAGTATTTGACTCTGCATAGAAAAAGAACCCTAAAATTACCACAGCGATACCAATACCAATATATACAAGGTATTCCGCCCTTAAAAAGTGGAATTGCTCCCAGTCAATATGTTTGACTTGTTGTATCATTTATGGGCGCTAATGCGTTTAAAAATTTGAACAATGGTATTAATAATTACCGCAATAAACCCTAATAAAAGCGCACCTCCAAGTGGATAATAATACAGCAGGGTTTTTGGTACGTAATTTTCCTCTTCGTATTCTACGGGTTCGAGGGTTTCTAATTCCTCGTAAATTGTGGCTAATGTTTCTGCATCTATTGCTCTAAAATATTTTCCATCTGTTAAGGCAGCGATTTCCTTTAAGGTGCGCTCGTCTAAATCGCTTGAACCAACACCTGGATTACCTATGCCCACTGTATATATTATAACATCGTTGTCTTTGGCTATTTTTGCAGCATCTAGCGGAGCAATATCGGTTCCAGCATCTACGCCATCGGTTAATAAGAGCATCACTTTATTAGGTATGGTGTCTCTTTCGAACATATCCATACCTTTAATAATGGCCTTGCCAATATTGGTCATTTGGCCTGCCATACCCACATCTGCTTCGTCTAGCATAGTTTGTACAACATCTAATTCTGTAGTAAAGGGTGCTTGTATATAGGCGTTGCTAGCAAAAAAAATAAGCCCCATTTTATCGCTTTTTCGTTCAACAATAAAATCTTGCATTATATCTTTTACGGCGTCCCAGCGGCTAGTGCGTGTACCGTCTAATACCCAGTCGGTAGTTGCCATGCTAAAAGATAAATCTGCTACAATTAAAAAGTTACGCGAAGTTTTTATTGTTTTTTCTGGTTTTCCTACAAGCTCTGGCGAAGAAAGCGCAGCGAGTAATAACAACCAAATAGCGTACAGGGTTAAAAAAGACAACCAACTTCGCCGTTTAACGAAGGCCGACTTTTTTGGTTTTTTCTTGGCGACTACAGCAGTCCTATTAAAATTGGGGTACAGCAGTGCAGAACTCTTTGTTTTTATAGCCGGTAAGATCCAATACACCAAAAAGGGTAGGGGTGCCAATAAGGCAACAAATGGATATGCTATGTGAAAGTTTTCAGGCATGCGTTTTTATCCATTTTAAACTTGAAGCCACAAATTGAGCGCTGTTAAAATTACTGGCACTATCTAATTCGTTTTTATATAGCGCTTGGGTAATTACTTCTTGATGCTTAGTAAACTGCGTAGTTTTCCCTTTATTATCTAAAAAGTTAAGCCATGCCGCCCCTTTAAGACTTGCAACTTCTTTTCTGGTATAGGTTTGCAGCGCAGTTTGTTTAAGGGCAAACATTATTTCACGAATTAGAGATGCTTGATTGTCAGGAAACTGCTGCTCTAAATCGCGAATCTTTGCCATAGCCGCGCGTTTGTAAGCGTTCTTTTTATACCACTTATAATAGGAGTAGGCTAGCCAGATAACAAACAAAACAAGCAGCCCAAATACAATTTTCCAACCTGTGGTATCGTATGTGTAAGGCACAGGAGCCGCTTCTAGAATGTTGCCTAATTCTATAGTAGATTGAGTCGATATGGTATCTGTTTTTACCTGCATTTAAGGAGTGTAATTATTAAACAAATCCATTAGCTGATTTTCTACAGGTTCTGTAGTGTTAATAGTAAACATCGTGGTTCCAAGTTTGCCTACTTTAGATTTAAACGCTTTGTAATTGGTTTTAAAGTCGTCTTTTAATTGTTTGTTTAAGCTTCCTTTTTTGCCATCTATACTAACTTGAAGTTCTTTATTAGAAAGCACGATTTTTTTTGCCGGAACTTCTGCTTCCATGGGGTCATAAACCTTTATTAATACAATGTCGTTATGCAGGGCTAGCTGGTTTATGTATTCTAAAACCGATTCACTATATCTGTAAAAATCACTTATAATAAACACCAAGTAATCGTGGGTAACCACCTTGTGTAGCCGACTAATCATTTGGGTTAAAGACAATTCAAAATCGAAGGCTTCTTGATCGTAAATCTGTGCATTGGCCAATACAATTTGTTGTAAAAAATGAATTATATTTTTAGTGTCCCTTTTAGGTGTTACTAGGTTATAATCTTTCCCTGTATATACCATTCCACCAATTCTATCGCCACCTTTTTTAACCTTATGCGCTAATATTGAGGCCAATTCTCCGGCGACTACAGCTTTGGTTTTATGTTGCGAACCAAATCCCATGGTAGAAGATTGGTCCACAAATATAAAGGCTGGTTTTTCTTTTTCTTCTGTGAATACCTTACTGTGTGTCTTCCCAGTTTTTGCTGTGGTTTTCCAATCAATGTTTCTAATATCGTCACCCATTATATAGGGGCGGGCTTCTTCAAAATCTAAGCCTCTACCACGTAATTTAGAAGCGTAATTTCCAGACAAGACACTATTCGATTTTTGCTGCCCCGCGTTTAAATTTAATACGGAGCTAAATCGTTCTAGCTTTAATAAATAGTCTAATGTTAAAAATACATTAGGATTTTTCTTGTCTGTTTTCACTACTACGGATTTAATTTTGCGAATTATCCAATTACGGCTACCACCTGAATTAGTTTGTCTATAACGGTATTTGCTGTAACTCCTTCGGCGCGCGCTTTATAACTAAGGGCTATTCTATGGCGCAGCACATCTTTTATAACCTCTTGTACATCGTCTGGGGTCACAAAGTCTCTATTTTGCATCCACGCGTGAACCCTACTACAACGATCCAATGCTATGGTTCCTCTAGGACTTGCACCAAATTCAATTAATTTGGCAAGTTCTTCGTCGAACTTTTCGGGATATCGCGTTGCAGAAATTAAACTCACAATGTATTTTTCTACGTTTTCTGCCATTTTTATTTGCGCTATTTCTTTACGAGCGTCAAAAATAGTTTGTTGTGCAATGGTTTCCTTAGCCTCTTTTTTAGCAGTTTTAGAGGCTTCGGCTTTATTTAGACGCATAATGGCAAGTTCGGATTCGTCGTTTGGATAATCAATTATAGTGTGCACCAAAAAACGATCCATTTGCGCCTCGGGTAATGGATAGGTTCCTTCTTGTTCAATAGGATTCTGAGTTGCCATTACCATAAACAACTCTTCCATTTTGTAGGTTTTACCAGCAACGGTTACCTGCCGCTCTTCCATAGCTTCCAGTAAAGAAGACTGGACTTTGGCTGGAGCTCGGTTAATTTCGTCTGCAAGAATTAGATTACTAAAAATAGGTCCGTTCTGAAACACAAATTTCTCCTCGCCATCGGGCACATATATCTCTGTTCCGGTTACATCGGAAGGCAATAAATCTGGCGTAAACTGAATACGACTTAACCCACAATCTAAGTTTTTCGCTAAAGATTTAATCGCCCTAGTTTTTGCCAAACCCGGAACACTTTCTAAAAGCATGTTCCCGTCTGCTAATAAGGTTAATACTATCCTGTTAATTAAATTATCTTGTCCAATAATAGACTTAGACATTTGTGTTTTTAATTGCGTTATGGCTTCAAAAGGTGTCATATTTACTCGCTTTTTTCTATTTATTTGTGGTGTTATTTACCTGTTTAGTTGTATACCATTACATGATTGACTTTTTCTATTGAGTAACATTTTAATAGATATAATGAAACAATTGGGCTAAACGCCCAAATAGTCACTATTGTGGAAATAAAAATATCACTTGTAATCTAAACTGAGATTCAGCCGCTCCATCCGGTCGCACGGCATTAAAATAATAACCAGCCTGTGCGTTTATAGGTTGTTTGCCCCAGCTGAATAGTTTTCCAAAACCAGCTCCCACGGGCAGGGTCCATTGTTGGCCAGATGCAGCCTCCCAATTAGAAGTAATAATTGGAGCTGAATTTACATACCAACCTTTTTCTAAATTCTTAGTGATAAAAACTTGGGAATAAAAAAAGTTTACATCGCCGCGGTCGTCTGCCCCTGCAAAAGACCACGTATTTTGAGCCAGTGCACCAATAGTCCAACCGTCAGGTTGAATTAAGGCAATTACAGAAGGACCGGCACTCCATTTTTCTGAGCCTAATATTGGATCTGTGGCTGTTGGAAGGCCAAGAGAAACCCCATAGCCATATATAACTTTCCCTGGCTTAGCTGGGGTTAAGAACATACTTAAATTAATGTCCCCTAAACCAAACTCATTGTCATCTGGGCCCGTTGGTTGCGAAATTATTGGGATTATAGTTCGCGAAATTAAGTTTGTGTTTTCTGACAGCTGGAAGGGAATAACTGGCTGAATATTTAGCGTGTTTCTTGTGCGTTCAAAAGGACCTACTCCAAAATCCATATTGTTCTGAAATGGCAAACTAATTAAACTCGCAATCGGGTTTTGAATCTGGTCGGCTAAATTACCAGAAGCTTCTTCATTCTGTTCTTGCGCAAACGTGATCCCACCGCTAATTATTAGTAGCACGAGGAATATCTTTATTTTATTCATAAGTGTGTTATTTAGCTTTTACGGTTCTAAAACCAATATGCGACATGCCAGTATCTACAGAAGTACCTTCTCTAGCACTGGGTCTATAGTTATAGCAGTAAGACACATGGCATAAAAAAGAACCTCCTTTGGTTACACGTTCGGTAGCATAGGGTTCTCTTGGATTGTAACTCACTTTTGCGCCAGTTGGATTTTTACAAATTGTACCTGCGACTTCTTTGTAGTAGTTTTCGTTAAATAGATCCGAAGTCCATTCCCAAACATTACCCGACATATCGTATAGGCCGTATCCATTGGCCTTAAATTGCATAACAGGTGCTGTTCCTTTGTATTTGTCTACATAGGTATTGTTGTAAGGAAAATCGCCATGATAAATGTTTGCTAAATCTCCTCTATTAACGGGATCTTCGTCCCCCCAAGTGTATTTTTTGTTTACTAATCCACCTTTGGCTGCAAATTCCCACTCAGCCTCTGTAGGTAATCTTGTGCCAGCCCATTCGCAATAGGCCACCGCGTCTTCGTATGCAATTTGCACAACAGGATGATCCATTATGTCTTCTATGCTGCTATCTGGCCCTTGCGGATGTTTCCAATCTGCCCCGATAACCCAAAACCACCAATTGGCTGGATTGTCAAAACTAACTGGGCCATTAGAGGCCTTAAACACTAAAGAACCCGGTTTTAAGAGACTGTCGTGTGGTTTTGGTGTATTTGGTGGAAGCTCCTTTTTTAAATCTTCCCATTTTACCGTGCGTTCTGCTACGGTCACATAATTAGTAGCGTCTACAAACGCCTTGTATTGTGCGTTAGTAACTTCGTGATTATCCATCCAAAAACCATCTACCTCTACCTGATGTTCTGGATATTCGCGCCCATAAAAACCTTTAGCATGCGCTCCCATCTGAAAACTTCCACCCTCAATCCAAACCATATCTGTTGTAGGTTGGCTAGTGGTTGTTACCGCTACTGCGGTCGATTTTTCCTCGCTAGGTGTAATAACGCTCTTTTGCTGATCTTTATTATTGCAGGCAATGCAAGTTAATAAGCAGCAAATAGCTCCTAAAAATTTAGTAAAGCGTAAATTAAAAATAAAATGCATTGTATTGTATTACTAGTTTAATTCAAATGGGAAAACCACCTTCCAGTCTTTTGCCATGTCTATTACACTCCAGCCATCACTATTAGCTTGATCTAATCCTTTATCGAGTCTTCCAATATGCGATTCGCGATCGTAAGCCCATTCACGTGCAGCATCTGTGTGATGTACATAAAGCATAAAGCTCTTGTAATTGCTAGAAGCTGCCCATTGCATCATTTGTAGATCTCCATCTGAATTTCCAGAAGAAAAAACAGGTTTTTTGCCAATTATCTTTTGAATATTTAAGGGTTTTCCTGCTTTGTCGTCTATAAAATCTAGGCCGACTGCACGAATAATTTTAGGGTCTCCATTGTTGTAATCAAATTCTGTTTTTATTCTACTACCAATTATTTGTTCTTCGGGAATGCCATAGATATCGGTAACAAAGGCGCGCATAAAGTCAACTCCACCCCCAGAAACAATATAGGTTTTAAAATCGTTAGCTCTTAAATAGGCAAGCAGTTCTAACATGGGTTGATACACCAATTTATCGTATCCAACATTTTTTGTAGGATGCTTGGCAGTTTTTACCCAATCTTTTACAATGGCATCGAATTCGTCTGTAGACATTCCTGCATGAGAAGCCATAACTAGTTCTACTAAAGCACGCTCGCCTTGTTGAATTAAAGCGTCCATATCGTTTTCTAAAACCGCTTTGTAAGGCTGTTCTGTCTTCCATTCTGGATGATCTCCTGCCATAGCTTTAACTCGGTCTATGGCAAAAAACAACTGAAAATAAGCCGGTTGTTCCGCCCACAGGTTCCCATCGTTATCGAAGGTCGCAATTCGGTCTGCTACAGGGATAAAGTCGGGATTGTTCGCGTCTGTAGCGTTATTTACAAAGCTAACAATTGCATTTTTAGTATCTCCTTCGTTCCAAGAAGGAAGGGGATCGGCAACTTGGGCGACAACGGCTTTAGCCTGCTCTTCTGCTTGTTGTTGGCAGCTAAAAAATGTAGCAACCACAAATAAACAAACTAGTAGTTTTAATAAATTAGAATTCTTCATAACGATTAATATTTGCTTGTTAAGAAAGCGCCAGAAACAGGCAGCCTGTGGCACTTTTTAAAGTTAATGCATATCTTTTGACTTAATACAGGATGGAACTAAGATGTTCACATTTACAATGGTCTTATTCAATTGGTCCTAATTAGCTTCTAAGTCACTCAAATTTATAAAATAAAAAAATGCCACAGCTAAAAACTATGGCATTTTTTAGTAATTCCGCATTATTTTTAAAAACACGTAAACTACTCGCTTTCTAGCAACATTCGCGAAGTTCTAATTTAGTCAGATCCAGAACCTTCTTCTAGTTTCTTCATTACTTTGTCTAAAGAAAAGCTCGCTGCTTTTTGTCTTGGCGGATACTCCTTAAACGTAGTTAAAAATTGCCCGACATATTGTTGTGCAGGAACCAGTAAATAGGCACGATCTAACATCCAATCGTAATACGTATTAGACGTTAATTGAGCACGTTCGTAAGGGTCGCGTCTTAGGTTAAAAATTAATGGAATTCGCAACTCTGTAAATGGATTTGCCCATAACTTTAAGGTTCCTGTAGCGCGCTGCTCTAAAAACACCAATTTCCAGTCACCATAGCGCAAAGCACTTAAGTCTCCGTCGTCGGTAAAATAAAATATTTCGTTTCTAGGAGAAGGAACTTGCGTAGGATTCTTAAGGTGTTCGAGTATGTTATAACCATCTAAATGAATTTTATAACTTCTTCCTAAAGCACTAGAGGTGTACCCATCTAATAAGTCTTCTTTAATATCGGTTTTCCCTGCAGCGGCTGCGTAAGTTGGCAACCAGTCCATATGATGAACAATTCCATTACTTATAGATCCCGCTGGAATTACTCCAGGCCAGCGAACCATAGATGGAACTCTCCAACCACCTTCCCAGTTGGTATTCTTTTCGCCTCTAAAAGGAGTCATGGCAGCATCTGGCCAAGAATTCATATGTGGGCCATTGTCTGTAGAATAGTGCACAATGGTGTTGTCGGCAATACCTAACTCGTCTAAAACGTCTAGAAATAGGCCAATGTGCATATCGTGCTCTACCATTCCGTCTCCGTATTCATCCTGTCCAGAAATACCTCTATTAGCATCTTTTACGTGTGTTCTAAAGTGCATTCTTGTACCGCTCCACCAAACAAACCAAGGCTTACCAGCAGCAGTTTGTTCTTTAATGTAAGCAATGGCAGCTGCAGATGTTTCGTCGTCTACAGTTTCCATACGTTTTTTTGTAAGTGGCCCTGTATCTTCAATTTTACCATCTGCAGACGATTTTACCACACCTCTAGGCCCATAATTTTCTCTAAAGGTTTTCCCATTTGGCATTAGCATGTCTGCAGGATAGTCTTCGTTTTCTGGTTCTTCTTCTGCATTTAAGTGGTATAAATTACCAAAAAACACATCGAAACCATGATTGGTTGGTAACATTTCGTCGCGATCTCCTAGGTGATTCTTACCAAATTGACCAGTTGCGTAGCCCTGATCTTTTAGTATAACCGCAATAGTTGGATCTTTTACATTCATTCCTTCGGCAGCACCGGGTAGTCCTACCTTAGATAATCCTGTTCTAAAAACCGATTGTCCCATAATAAAAGACGATCTACCCGCAGTACAAGATTGTTCTCCGTAATAATCGGTAAAAATTAAACCTTCGTTTGCAATACGATCAATATTTGGAGTCTGATATCCCATCATCCCTTTGGTGTAGGCGCTAATATTAGATTGTCCAATATCGTCCCCCCAAATAACAAGAATGTTAGGTTTTTTGTTATTCTGTGCATTGGCCATAAAGCCCATACATAGAACAACTAGTAATACATTAAAAAAGTTTTTCTTCATGATAGTTCTAGTGTTTGATTTATTTTCTTTTTTAAAAATTAGAATCTTAATAGCGTGTTATACTAAAAAGGGCTTCTAATTTATTCTAAATAGCGTACCGCGTAAATTTAATTAAATTCTATTTAAATTAATCCAAATTGGGCTTTTTATGGATGTTTTTTTTGATTTGGTTTGCTGTTTTTTATAAAATCAGATTTTTCGCACTTATCGCAACCAATATCTGGTATTGATTTTGCATGATAATTTTTTTAGAATGTAGTAAACTTAAAATAAGAGTTATAAATTAGCGTAATGCTTAGAAAAAGATATTACAAATTAGCGACCCTATTGTTACTTCTGCTGTTGGCTGTTGGCTGTAAAACCTATACAGTAACGCCATTGAGTTTTAGAATTCAGCTATTAGAACACCCTGTTTTTACGCAATTAGATTCTACAGATAGCCTGTTTTTAGGCCCAGTTGTTTATTATACTTATGACCTAGATCACATATTTGTAAAAGACAAAAAAGGGAATTCAAAATTCTTGAGAAATAACCCGGCTTTAGAGTGCAGAATAACCGAGGTTAACGGAAACAATTACGCCTTTTATTTTGACACTATGGAATTTAAAAACGATACCATTACAGGGATTAGAAGCTTTTTGTTTCCAGAACAGAACCAAGTGTTTATTAATTACGATTCTATTGTTCGTATAGAAATTCAAGAAGGGAAAAAGCAGTATTACGAGTACGACTATTAAATTGTGCTGTGTTTTTTCTAGAATTGGTTTAGGACCGCTTTGTACAACTTCCTTTAGCAAAGTAATATCGATTTTGTACGGTAACAAAAGTTACTGTTTTCTGCTATTTATAGGACTAACTTTGGAGTACAAACACAACTTAAATGAATGCTCTAGAAAAAAGTGCCCCGAATAGTATTCGGGTAGCTGCCAAACCTGTATTATTTTTGCTTCTCTTTATATCTGTATTGAGCTGCAAGCGCAATTCAGTATCCAGTTACGTGATCTATACTCCACAAGTAATTAATGCAGTTGATACGGTAAAAACCAATCCTGGAAAGGTTTTGTTAGCAAGTAAATGCTTAATTTGCCACAGTGCTACAGCAAGTCATGATAATCGGTTGGCACCACCAATGGTAGCGGTTAAAATGCATTATATTTCTAGTAAAACAACTCAGGAACAGTTTGCCAATTCGATTTGGGAGTTTGTTCAAGAACCCACAATCGCTAAGGGAAAAATGCGGGGGGCTATTAGGCGTTTTGGTTTAATGCCACAACAAGAGTTTAAACAGCACGAAATAGACTTAATTGCAGACTACCTTTATAATAACCAACTAGACGCTCCCGGTTGGTTTGAGGAGCACAAAGGACAAAACAACAAGAGCAAGTCGAATAAAGGAAGTAACAGGTAGTAATTGGCACATTAAAACATAGCTTTACTTAAATACTATATACTCGTTATGAAAGGAAAGTTTTCTGAACTAATAAAAAGCAGTACACCAACTTTGGTAGATTTTTACGCAGACTGGTGTGGCCCTTGTAAAGTTATGGCTCCAATTCTAAAAGATGTGAAGCAAGAATTAGGGGGTAATATTGTTATTCTTAAAATAAACGTAGACAAAAACCAAGCACTGGCCTCTAAATATCAAGTAAGAAGTATACCAACCCTAATACTCTTTAAAAATGGCACACAACAGTGGCGGGAAGCAGGAGTAGTAGACAAACAAAAACTCCTTAACAAACTAGCAGTCTAAACAGTAGTATCTAGCATCGCCTATGAGTAAAGAGTCAAACAAAAACTTAGATGCAAAGTATTGGGATTTGCGTTATCATGAACAACGCATGGGTTGGGATTTGGGCAAGGTGTCGCGACCCATTAAGGCATATATAGATTCGCTAGACAATAAAGACTTACGCATTTTAATTCCTGGGGCCGGAAATGCCTACGAAGCAGAATACCTATTTAAACAGGGTTTTAAGCATGTTTTTGTAGTAGATGTTTCGGTTATTGCACTGAATAATTTTAAGAACCGCGTTCCTGAATTTCCAGTCAAACAGTTACTAAACTGCGACTTTTTTGATGTTAATGGACAGTTCGATTTAATTTTAGAGCAAACCTTTTTTTGTGCATTATTACCTAAATTTAGAATGGCTTATGCTATTAAAATGCACAACCTTTTAACAGAAAACGGAATTTTAACCGGGGTCTTGTTTATCTTTCCATTAACAAATTCAGGACCACCGTTTGGTGGAAGCACGGAAGAGTTTGCCAACTATTTTGAGCCGTTGTTTAGGGTGCTAACCTTAGCACCGTGCAAAAATTCTGAGCCACAAAGGCAGGGAAAAGAAGCATTTTTTAAACTAATTAAAAGCTAACACAAAAACGCTAGCTTCTATTACAGGAGCTTCCTGGCATTCAACCTGAGTGCTCAATACATTAATTAATCTTCTCCTTTAAATCCATAGGTATTCTGACCAACAAAATCCGACGGGAATTCACTATCTCCGGGGAATCCTAATGTTATGGTACCACTGTCCTCTGGAACGTAATTAAAACCAAAAATATAATCCCAAACACTTAGACTAATTCCAAAATTAATTCCGAATCTACCCTTAGGTAAATCGTGCACATGATGATACAGATGCATTACTGGGTTGTTTAAAATGTATTTTAAAGGTCCCCATGAAAGCTTAATATTTGCATGGTTTAAATGCCCAATCGTAATGGCTATAAAGTGAACAATATAAGCCTGTTCAGGTTCGAATCCACCTAGAATCATTACCCCAAAAGTCTTTAGGGGTTTGTATAGAATGTTTTCCATCCAATGGTAGCGTAAGTGGGCGGCAAAACCCATTTCTTTTACACTGTGATGCACTTTGTGAAACCTCCATAAAAAGTTAAACTTATGCAGCATTATATGGGTTGTCCATTGCACAAAATCCAACACAATAAAAAATACAACGAGCTGAAGCCACATGGGCCAAGCAGAAATATCTATAAGTGCTAAGCTTTTATCTGTTATTCCTAGATCTTTAAAGCCCAATTGCATGAGTTTGTAAACTCCGCTAATAACAATGGCAAAAACAAAAAAGTTAAAGAACATATAGAACGCATCTAACCAGAAGTCTTTTCTAATTACCTTTTGGTTTTTTCGCCACGGAAAAGCAATTTCTAAAAACCACACCAATAGCGAAATAGCAATTAAGCCATAAAAGTAATTGGTGTACCATGGCACCTCGAAAAGTATAGATTTCCACGTCCAATCTATGGTGCCTAGCACCGCATTTTTAAAACCTTCTAAGTAGCTTTCCATAATTAATTAAATATTGTGGTTATACTATCTTTTACTTTAGGGTAGTCGGATAAATACGACCATTCTGTCCAAGAACCGTCGTAATTTTTTACGTTTGTGTATCCTAACAATTCCTGCAATACAAAGATAGTGTGTGCAGAGCGAACTCCCGAATGGCAATAAGCAATTATTGCTTGTTTTTTATTAGAAATTATATTCGTGTACATAGTATTAAGGGTGGCATAGCTTTTAAACTTCTTATCGCCATTGTAATTTACACAAGCGGCCCAAGGCATAAACAAGCTATTTGGAATGCGGCCAGCTGCAGTCGCACCCTGTTTTTGCCTTTTACCTGTAAACTCATTAAGCGTTCTGGTATCTAACAACAGAGCAGGCGTGTTACTGTTTAAGCCAGATAATAGAGCATCGTGGTCTATTACCGATTGCATAGGCGCTATTTCTGGCAAAGTAAATTGCGATGATCTTAATTCGGGTATTAGTTTGGTAATGGGGCCATTGGCAGTTCGCCATGCCTGAATTCCTCCGTTTAATATTTTGGTGTTTTTAAAACCATAGTTTTCTAAAACCCACCAAAGTCGAGCCGCGTCGCAAGAGGCCGTTGTATCGTAGATTATTAAGGTGTCACTGTTTTTTATTCCCAGGGTACTAAAAATCGATTCTATTTGCGCTTTAGGAGCCATTATACCGCGGTAGGGAAGTAAACTATCTTCTATATGGTTGCGCCAAATATTGAGTGCTCCTGGCAGATGTCCCGCTATATATTCGGCTCTTCTGCCAAAATGAATCAATTTATAATTGGGGTTGTCTGCTTGTTTTATTAATGCTGACACTTCTATTAAATGATCGGAATTGGAATAACCCTCAAAAGTTGCTTTGTCTTCTATTACCGGTATGCTGTCCTGTTTTTCGCTTGTATTACATGAAAACAGCAATAAACTCGATAAAAGTAAGAGGCTAATCTTCCAGTTCATACCAAGTTACATTTTGTAAATTTTGCCGCCTTCCTTTTTTAGTTACGGGATAATTGGTAACCAGATAGTTTATAATAATTGCTTCGTTTTTGCCCAAATCCCAGAGGTTTTGAGTCTCTTGCATCCAATCTATTGTAGTTGCCCAAGCTTCTTTAGACATACGGTTTTGTGTTACCAATTTAGCCGAATGGCAATTGGTGCAATTATTTACGGTTTCCATAAGGCCTTGGGCCTCTATTAATCCTGTTCTAACATGAATCCCGTTTTCAATTTTATCCCAATCATCTTCTTCTGCTATCGCGGTGTAGCTTTGCGAATCCGCTTTACCGCTAAAACTAGATAGGGTAGGGTCAATCATAATAATTAAAATAATACACGCAAACATGCCAAACACTGCATACATTAAAACCATTAGCCTGTAGACTCGTTTTGCTTCGTCTCTAAAATCTTGTTGTTTGTTATCCATTAGGCTACTTTAATAGCTATTCTATGACAGGCATTGTTTAAATAGCCTTTTGGATTCCAACCCGGTAGTACCATAGGTTGACTAAATCCTTGAGCATCTGTCGCTCGCGCCCAAACTTCGTAGTATCCGGGTTTAGGAAAGCTTATTGTCGCATTAAAATGCTGCCATGCCAATCTATTGGCAGGTTTTTCTAGATTACAGGTGTTCCATGTAGAACCAAAATTAATGGAGTACTCCATTTTAGCAACTTCTAGTTCACCAGCCCAGGCATGTCCATTTATATTTAATGTTTCCCCCGGCTTAATTATAGCACCAGATTTTGGATAGGTAATTAACGATTTTACAGGCATAGATTCAATTATGCACATGTCTTCGTCTTTTACTTTTGCTCCAGGTTCAACTGGATTACAAGGAACCCGATAGGCTGTGCCAAGCATTTTTGTGCCATCGTGTACTTGATTTCTTATACTTATTCCGTTAATCCATTTGCCAGAACAAGAGGCTGGCCATCCACCGGCAACTAGCCTTAAGGGATAGCCGTGAACCAGTGGAATATCTTCTCCGTTCATTTTAAATGCAAGCAGGGTTTCGTCTTGTAAGGCTTTGGCCATTGGGACGCCTCTAGAAATAGGTTCTTTATCGGGGTCGCCACTAAGGTGTGTATCGGCTGCGTGATACCCAATATAAACGGCATTGCTTTTTATTCCAGCGTCTGCCAACACATCTTTTAAGCGAACTCCGGTCCAATTGGCACAAGATACTGCACCTACAGTCCATTGGTTGCCCTTAGCAGGAGGGTCGAATTCACTGCGGCTATTACCGCCGCATTCTATGGTTAACTGATACGTGTATTGTGGAAATTTATTTTTTAATTCCTGCAGCGTATAAGTTTTAGGTGCGTTTATAGATTCTCCATCAAATACAACCTTCCAATTTGCTAAATCGATTGTCTCTGGAACTTTCCCGTTGTTTCTTATAAACATAAACGCATTAGATGTTACAGGTTCATTTAATAAATGCGCCTGAGATTCTATATTCCATGGTCGGTCGTTTAAAACCAACATTTCTTTATCTAAATTAAACAGCTTAAAGGGGTCGGGATCTTGCAAGGCAAGTAATTGATAACCTTCTGGGAGTAATTTCCCAAATACTATTTGGGTGCCAACAAGAGCAGTAAGGGAGCTTAGCGCAGCTTTTTTAATAAATTTTCTTCGTTCCATGTGGATGCTCGTAGTTTAAAATAGTCTAAATATAAAAATATTCTAAGTACCTCAATGTAATCTAAGTTACATAGTTTAAAATAATTCAATAGGTCTTAATAATAGCTATAATCGAGTTAGTTACCCCAATAGGCATCTGCTTTTATTTTTAGACTATCGGGATTTTTTAACCACTTTTTTAAGGTGTTCGATCCCCAAGCTTTATAGAATAAGTAGAGCTTTCCATCTTGTATTACATAGGCTTTTGGATTAATGCTAACGCGATCTCCCGATTGTGCCATGGCATAGGCGCACCAGCCTCCATATTGTGGTAAATACTTTTCTGGATTCGCTTTAAAAGCCTCTAAATTTTTGTTAGAAGAAAACAAATAGTCGGTCCCCTTATGTGCTGTCTTATAAGAAGAATTACCCTGCAACGGTTCGTTATTAAAATAACTAACCAGGTCGTAGCCCGAAGCCCCTAAATTATCTTTGGTATTAATTTCTTGGGCAGTTACAGCTTCTGTTGCTAAAACCAGTACTAGTAATAACAGTGAACGAATCATATTGTTTTGTTTTATTAGTAGTCTAAATGGAATTGGTTTCCTTACTAATGAATAGTGCGCATAAAAAAACCCTCCAGCGCAAACTGGAGGGTATCAAAACTAACTAACACTAGGGAGTCTATTATTTGCACCTATTAGACTCCAGTGGCAATATGCACCTATTGCCGACTGCTTTAAAGTTTTTAATTTTTCTTCTTCTTTTATTTTAACACACGTTTATTACACATAAATAAAGTGGTATGCCAATGGTAATATTAAAAGGAAACGTTACTGCCAAAGCCATAGGTATATACAGACTTGGGTTTGCTTTGGGTGCCGCTAGCTTCATAGCGGCCGGTACAGCGATGTACGAGGCACTAGCGGCAAGTATTGCAAACAAAAGTCTATTACCAACTTCTTCTATAAAATATCCGGTTAGCATGGCAACAAGGCAACCGTTAACTATAGGAACAACTATAGCAAACACAATGGCGAACTTTCCTTTTTTTACAAAATCCGATAACTTTCTTCCGCTTGTAATTCCCATATCTAGCAAAAAGACTGCAAGAAATCCTTTAAAAATATCTGTGGTAAAAGGTTTAATGCCTTCTGCTTGCGCATCGTTGGCTAAAAATCCAATTACCAAACTTCCCAAAATAAGAAGTACACTGCCATTGGTAAAGGCGTGGCAAACCACGCTCTTCATACTTTTAACCTGTGCACTTTTTTTATCGTAAAGCGATATTAAAAGCATCCCGACAATAATGGAAGGCGCTTCCATTAGGGCCATTACCGCGACCATATGTCCTCCAAAAGGAATTTGTTCCATTTCTAAAAAAGAAATGGTTGTAACAAACGTCACCGCACTTACCGACCCGTAGGCGGCAGCTATGGCACCGGAATTGGCTACACTAAACTTACGGCGTAATATATAGTACGCGTAAATAGGAACCACAACGGCTAACAAAATTCCAAAGAGCAAAGACCAGAAAATTTCTAAACTCAAATCGCTGTGCGATAGTTCCTGTCCTCCTTTAAAACCTATTGCAAGTAGGAGGTAAAGAGAGATAAACTTCGATGAGTTTTCTGGTATTTGGAGATCACTTTTTAATTGAACAGCAATTAATCCTAGAAAGAAAAAAAGTAATGCGGGGTTAGTTAAATTATCAACTAAAAAATGTAAATCCATTTATAAATAAATCAACGTTTATAATATTACTATTAAACTGGTATTAGTCTTCTACAGTAATATTAATTGTGCTGTTTATTTTTAGTTTTTTTCCTTGTAAACGAATGTTCTTAAAGAAGTCTTTAGCAATTTGTTGCTCGGCTAAAAGCTCGTCAATTCTACTGCTGTCATACTCACATGTATCGTTTAGGTTTCCTTCTGTAATAGACAAACGTTGTAGTTTGTGAAAGTTAATTTTTACAAGAAGTACGTCGTTAATAATATCGGCTGCTTCGCTCGGAGTAAAGCTTCCGTCTATTAAATTAATTTTTTGTTCTGTTTTTGCCGGTGTTGGCGCTAGCGTAGTTTCCATAATGTTTAAGTTTACTAATGATTAATTATTGTTTTGATTTTCCTAAAAACGCTACGAGTAGTATAAGTGCAACTACTGCGTCTGCAATTAAAAGTTCCTTAAGCAAAAAGCCTTCGTTCTGAACGCTCAATACCGTAAAAAAACTACAGATAAATAATACAAATGCTCCTAAAACCTCTTGGGCGTTTAAAGCACTTATTTTTTCACGAATCGAAATAGATTCTTGTTGTTCTTTTAAGCGATTGCTGTTAATTGTTTGTTTCATGCGTTTTAAATTTTTACAAATGTCTGACGTTTAGTTCATATATTTTTATTTATCTTTATTATGTTAAACATTAAAATATTTTATGAACTACACCTTGCACCAACTCGAAATATTCCATAAAATAGCTCAGGTTCAGAGTGTTACCAAGGCTTCAGAAGAGCTATTTTTAACCCAACCAGCGGTCTCAATTCAGTTAAAAAACTTTCAAGATCAGTTTCAATTACCCCTTTTCGAGATTGTGGGGCGTAAATTATATATTACTGAATTTGGTAGAGAAATAGCACAAACAGCAGCAACCATTCTTGAGCAAGTACAGGCTATAAACTACAAATCCATGCAGTTTCAAGGAAGAATCGCGGGAAAATTAAAAATAGCGATTGTTTCTACCGCTAAATATGCCATGCCTTATTTGCTGACCGATTTTTTAAATAAAAACGAGGGGGTAGACTTGGTTATGGATGTAACTAATAAGGCTTCGGTAATTCACAGTGTAGAAAACAACGAAGTAGACTTTGCCATGGTTTCTACAATTCCAAAAAAACTTGCTATAGAGTCTATTCAGCTTATGAAGAACAAATTGTTTTTAGTAGGAGGGAAGGCCTATTCTAGAGGAAATAAAAAACTAACCACAAGAGATCTTAAAAAGCTTCCTTTAATATTTCGAGAGAATGGGTCGGCTACGCGTTTAGCTATGGAACAATACCTAAATAAAGTAAAAGTAGCCCCTTATAAAAAACTGGAATTAACCTCTAACGAAGCCGTAAAACAAGCGGTTATTGCGGGATTAGGCGTTTCTGTTATGCCGCTAATAGGAATTAAAAATTCGTTGCAGATCGGAGAATTAGAGGTATTAAATGCCAAGGGCTTACCTTTAGAAACAAATTGGAATTTAATTTGGTTAAAATCTAAGAATTTGTCGCTCGTGG
This sequence comes from Gilvibacter sp., assembly GCA_965277295.1. GTDB lineage: Bacteria > Bacteroidota > Bacteroidia > Flavobacteriales > Flavobacteriaceae > Gilvibacter. The sequence continues at coordinate 3,392,024 of OZ255720.1, read as the reverse complement.
CCAAGGCTTTTGTTGCATATGTAGAAGAAAATAAAGCGCAACTTATTAAAAGCCGTTTCGATTGGTTTGAAGATTATTAACCTTAAAAATTAAAACAAAAAAAGACCTTCTATGAAGGTCTTTTTAGCGTAGTTTATAAGCTTGTTTTAAGAATAGAATTCTACTTTTCCAGAGGCAATATTATACATGCCACCAACAAGCATAATCTCGCCGTTCTCTTCCATGGCATTAAGTACTGCGCTTCTGTCGCGAATGTCGGCGATTGCCATTTCTACATTCTTTTTTGCAACAGCGTTTACAAAGTCAATGTTTTTAGAAGTTCTATCGGCTTCGCCAGTGGGTTCTTTTACCGCAGCAACTGCGGGTTCTATTTTATGTATTAAAGCAGTTAAATTACCCAGTCGTGCATGATCACAGGCCCCTTTAACGGCACCGCATGCTGTATGGCCTAAAACCACCAAAACTTTGGTTCCTGCTAATTTACAGGCAAATTCCATGCTTCCAAGAATATCTTCGTTAACAAAGTTTCCCGCAATACGTATGCTAAATAAATCGCCTATTCCTTGATCAAAAAGTAATTCGGCAGATACCCGTGAGTCTATACAGTGTAACACCGTCGCAAAAGGATACTGCCCCGAGGCCGTATCGGTAACTTGATTATTTAAATCGCGAGCTATTCTTGAATTGTTTACAAAGCGTGCATTCCCATCTTTTAAGGCTTCCAGCGAAGAAGCAGGAGTCATTGCTGCTTGTGTTTCTTTAGTATGTGCTTTCATGTTTGTTAGTTTTTTATGGTTTGGGCGCTAGTTTAAAAAATTCGATAAAACTTTCTGGATTTTCTATCGTACCGCGTTCCGATACTAATTTAATAGAAATGTTCTTATTCTTAGCTTTGAGTGAAAAATCTTCTAAAATTTCTATAATGTCGTTGTCTAAATAGCGAGTTTTTCTAACATCCAACTCTAAATATGAGTTTTCTTCTAAGGCGTCTAATTCTTTTAAAATAGCTCCTTTATTAAAAAAAGTAACTTCTTCTGCTAGGGTCATTTTAAATTTAGCGGCTTCGTTAGACTTATCTTCAATGTGCAAAAAGTGAGAGTTTTGGTAGCTTTTAACTAGGATTACAACCACTCCAACGGCAAGCCCTAAGCCAATTCCCCATAATAAATCAATAAATACAATCCCAAGTATAGTAACTATAAATGGCACAAATTGTTTCCATCCTAATTGGTACATGGTTTTAAACAATTTTGGTTTGGCCAACTTATAACCTACTATAAATAGAATCGCCGCTAAGACAGAAAGTGGTATTAAGTTTAATACATTTGGAATTAGAAGTACCGAAATTAGTAATAAAAACCCGTGAATAATTGCCGAAGCTTTACTCTTACCTCCAGATTGAATATTTGCCGAACTTCTAACTATTACTTGGGTAACCGGTAATCCTCCAATTAAACCCGAAACAATATTTCCTGATCCTTGTGCAAACAATTCTCTATTGGTAGGTGTTACGTTTCTATCTGGATCTAACTTGTCTGTAGCTTCTACACATAAAAGTGTTTCTAACGAAGCGACTAACCCAATTGTAAATGCCGTTATTAATATTTTTGGATTTGTAATAGCAGAAAAATTAGGAAACGTTAACAAATCTTTTACTCCTGCTAGGTTTTCAGGTACCGGAACAGAAACTAAATGCTCTGAACTCAAAGCTAAACTTGAATTTTTAGTAACGAAATAATAAACCACACCAATTACAACGGCAACTAATGGACCTTGTATTAATTTAAAAACTTTACCTTTTTTACTTAGCACATTTCCCCACAAAAGCAGTATGCCCATAGCTATTATAGCAATAATAGTGGCTCCTTTGTCGAAGTTGCCACTTAGCAGTGCATTAAGGGCTTTTAATAATTCCGAAAGTGTATTTTCTCCATCAACTTGTAAGAATGCAAAATCACCCTCCGGATTCTTATCTATTCCAAAGAAATAAGGGATTTCTTTTAAGATAATAACAATACCTATTCCAGTAAGCATTCCTTTTATTACAGATGAAGGAAAATAATACCCAATAATTCCCGCTTTACAAGCTCCAAGAATTATTTGAAATACTCCAGCTAATACTACTGCAACTAGAAAATTTTCATAACCAAGGTTGCCAATTGCTGTTGCAACAATTACGGCCAATCCAGCTGCTGGACCACTAACTCCAATCTTTGAGCCCGAAGAAAATCCAACAATAATTCCACCTACAATACCAGCTATTAAGCCAGTTATTGGTTCTGCTCCAGAAGCAACAGAAATTCCTAAACAAAGTGGAAGTGCAACAAAAAATACAACGATACTTGCTGGCAAGTCGTTTTTTAAATATTTAAACATAACTTAAAATTTTACTCCTTAACCGAATTATTAAGGGGTGCATTAGTAAAAAATAGCAATAACAAAAACTACAGTTGCCGTTTGGGGGGAGGGAGTATAATATCTAAGGTAATGGTATAATTACCTTGCTTGTAAAAGGTATTCGCGTTGGCTAATTGCGCGAAGTTTAGTTTCGAATTTTTATTGAATTCGAAGGCAAGCCATTGCTTTTCTTCTAATTCTTTTTCGCCTTTCTTTTGTGAGTCATCGTCTTGACTTTCTTGCAGCGCGCTAAATTCTATAGTTGCATCTAGCAAAGTGCACACAGACGGAGCCAATATAGACAGGCTCAACAATCCAGAAAACACAATAAGAAATATTTTTTTTTGCATGTAACTCCAAAGATAACACCTTGCATGGTGCAATTTTGTTAAAAGTAATTAAATTTTTTTTATTTAGAACCTGCAATTCACCTTAGTTTTCCCACCTTTAAAGTAGTATTTTTGAATTACTATTTATGGAATGGGATATTAATCTTTTATTACTAGTAGGTGCCGGATTTATTGCTGGCGTGGTGAACACCATGGCAGGAGGAGGTTCGCTGTTAACCTTGCCTGCATTAATTTTTATGGGCTTGCCACCAGCTGTTGCTAATGGAACCAACCGTATTGCAATTTTTATTCAAAATATATTTAGCACAGCAGGTTTTTATTCCAAGGGAATTAGAACCACTCCGTTTAGTATTTACCTGGCTATTCCGGCCTTAATTGGTGCTGTAATTGGGGCTAAAATAGCCATAGATATTCCAGAAAGCTTATTTAATAAAATACTGGCATTTGTTATGCTTGTCGTTGTAGTTTATTTGGTTACGCAACGCAAAAAAAGCATACGAGAACTGGCAGAACGATTAACAGGAAAGCATTTATGGGTTAGTATTGTGGCCTTTTTTGTAATTGGTATTTATGGCGGATTTATTCAGGCTGGTACTGGATTTTTAGTGCTGTTGGTACTTTCTAGCGTTAACCGTTTAAGCCTGGTAAAGTCTAATGCGGTTAAAGCTGTTGTTATTCTTATTTTTAATTTGGGCGCGATTGCAACTTTTGCTTACGAAGGTAAGATTAATTGGACCTATGGTCTAATAATGGCTATAGGGAATGCCTCGGGTGCCTGGTTTGCCAGTAGATGGTCTGTAAATAAAGGGGACCGAATAGTAAAAATCTTCTTGGTGATTATGGTAATCGCGATGGCTATTCAACTGTGGTTTAAAGCATAGCTATTGGTTTTTTATTATCGTCTAAAGCCACAAAGGTAAAGGCTCCACTCACTGCTTTTAAGCGGTTATCGCTATACATGTCTTCCATAAAAATGTCTACGTTTACACGGCAACTCGATTGCCCCACATGGTCTACTTTGGCAACCAACTCTATAATGGTACCCTGCGGAATAGGTATGGTAAAGTCTATTTTTTGGGTAGAAACCGTTACTACCTTTTTACGACTAAATCGGGTAGCGCAAATAAAGGATGCTTCGTCCATTAATTGCAAGGCTGTTCCACCAAATAGTGTGTCGTAATGGTTGGTGGTATTAGGAAAAACGGCTTTAAAAATACGCGTTACACTTTGGTCAATACGTTGGTCTAAGTCATTCATAGATTTAATAAGTATAATTATTGGTTTTAACAATCAGTAGCGGCAAGTCGACTTATTTCTATTGTTTAATTTTACAATTATAAAAGTACAGGTAAATTATGTCACAAGATATTCTTACAGCGTTAAATTGGCGCTATGCAACGAAGCAGTTCGACGCAACAAAAAAACTAAACGACGCTCAATTGGCATTGCTCAAAGAATCTTTTAATCTAACGGCAACCAGTTACGGCCTACAACCCTTAAAAATGATTGTAGTAAGTAGTCAAGGTCTTAAAAATAAATTGGTTCCTATTAGTATGGACCAAAAACAAGTGCAAGATGCCTCTCATGTGTTAGTTTTTTGCGTAGAATCTAAACTATCTAAAGAATTTATAGAAGCTTATTTTTCTAACGTAAAGCGTTTGCGCAATACTCCAGATACAATTTTGGACCCATTTAAAAATTATTTAATTTCTGAATTCGAAACCAAAGATGCCGACCAGATTAAAACCTGGATGATAAAGCAGGCATATTTAGCTATGGGGAATTTGCTTACTGTATGCGCTATGGCCGGTATAGATGCCTGCCCTATGGAAGGATTCGACCCAAAAGCGTATAACGAATTGCTAGGTTTAGATGCCCTAGATTTGGAATCGGTTTTGGTAATGCCAGTTGGCTTTAGAGCAGAAGAAGATATGTTTGCTAGCTTTAAGAAAGTACGTCGGGGTAGCGAGCAAGTTATTATTGAACTTTAACAAAATTCCCCACAAAAAAGTACCTTTGCACTACTAAACAAACAACTATGCCAGGATTTGAAGTTTTTGGACAAGACGAACGCAAACAAGTACACGATGTGCTAGAAAGCGGTGTTTTAATGCGTTATGGTTTTGATGGTATGCGCAACGGACACTGGAAGGCCAAAGAATTCGAAGCTGCGTTTGCAACAAAAATGGGTACAGCACATTGCCAACTGGTTTCTAGCGGAACTGCGGCGCTCACAGTAGCGCTTGCAACTGCAGGAATCGGAGCTGGAGACGAAGTTATAATGCCCACATTTACCTTTGTAGCGAGTTTTGAATCTATTATGGCAATTGGCGCCGTTCCGGTATTGGTAGATATAGACGACACCCTTACCTTAAATCCCAAAGCTGTAGAAGCGGCTATTACCGCTAAAACAAAGTGTGTAATGCCAGTGCATATGTGCGGCTCTATGGCGGACTTAGATGCCTTAAAAGATATTTGCCAAAAGCACAATTTATTATTACTTGAAGATGCCTGTCAGGCAATTGGAGGAAGTTATAAAGGAACCATGTTAGGTGCTTATGGCGATTTGGGTTGTTTTTCTTTTGACTTTGTAAAAACCATTACCTGTGGCGAAGGCGGCGGGGTAATAACCAACAATAGCGATTATGCAGTAAAGGCAGATCAGTTTCAAGATCACGGTCACGATCACGTTGGCAGCGATCGGGGTGCAGAAACACATCCTTATTTGGGCTATAACTATAGAATTTCGGAATTACACGCTGCTGTAGGTTTAGGGCAGCTGCAAAAGTTCGACTCCATAATAGCAACTCAAAAGGAAAATTACACCGTAATTCGGGAAGCACTGGAGCAGGTAGCAGGTGTGAGCTTTAGACGTGTTCCCGATGGAGGCGTAGAAAATTATTCGTTTTTAAACTTTTATTTACCTACCCAAGAATTGGCTCAGAAAGCCCATAAAGCGTTAAGTGCAGCAGGGGTAGAGGCTTGTTTTTATTGGTTTAATAACAACTGGCATTATATTCATGGTTGGGAACATTTAACGTCGGCAAAAGCAATGGGGCCTTTAAATAGTGCTATTAAAGACGAATTGGCTAAACTAAGCTCAAGAGACTTTAGTGCCAGTGATGCTTGGATGGGACGCAATATCTCCAGTCTAGTAAAGGTTGGCTGGTCTAAAGATCAAGTTGCCCAGCGAGCACAAAGTATGCAGCGCATATTAACCGATGTTCTTACTAGTAATTAATGTACTGGGTAATTTCTAAACCATAACCAATAATTCCCACGCGTTTAGTCTGCTGGTTATTAGAGATTAGTTGAATTTTAGTAATGTTTAAATCGTGCAGTATTTGAGCCCCGATTCCAAAGTCTTTGGCGTCCATTTTAATGCGCGGAGCTTTAACAATATCGCCGTTTTTTTGTGCATTCTTTAATTCACTTAAGCGGCTTAACAAGTTTAAGGATTGCGCCTGCTGATTAATAAAAACGACAGCTCCTTTACCTTGCTTTTCTATTATTTTAAACATGTCGTCCAACTTCTTGTCGGCGTTATTAGTCAAGGTTCCTAAAATATCGTTGTTTACTAAAGTAGAATTAATTCTAACAGGGACGGCTTCGTCTACCGTCCAATCTCCTTTAGTTAGGGCAATATGAACTTGGTCGTTTGTGGTTTGTTTGTAGGCACGTAAACGGTACTGTCCAAAATTTGTGGCCAGGGTAAAGTCTTCCATTTTTTCTATTAAAGAATCGTGTTGCATTCGGTAAGCAACCAAATCTTCAATAGAAATTAATTTTAAGTCGAATTTTTTAGCAACGTCTACTAACTGCGGTAGGCGTGCCATAGTTCCATCTTCGTTTAAAATCTCCACCAAAATTCCAGCGGGGGCCATACCAGCAAGTCGTGCCAAATCGATAGCTGCTTCTGTGTGTCCAGTTCGGCGTAATACACCACCTTCTTTGGCGCGCAATGGGAAAATATGCCCTGGACGCCCTAAATCTTGTGGTTTTGTCTCTGGGTCTATTAGTGCTTTAATTGTTTTAGCTCTATCGTGAACCGAAATTCCTGTAGTGCATCCATGGCCAATTAAATCTACAGAAACAGTAAATTGTGTATGGTGTAAAACGGTATTGTTTTCTACCATCATGTTTAATTCCAAGTCGTTGCAACGCTCTTCTGTTAAGGGAGCACAAATTAAACCGCGGCCATGTGTGGCCATAAAGTTTATCATTTCTGGAGTGACACTCTGAGCAGCAGCAATAAAATCACCTTCGTTCTCGCGGTTTTCGTCGTCTACCACAATAACTACTTTACCTGCTCGAATATCTGCAATTGCATCTTGAATGCTATCTAATTGAATCCCGGGTTTTTGGGTTGAAATCATCTTGGAATTTATTTGAGTGCAAAGATACCGTTTTGCGAGTAAATGCTGGTAATAATAAACCTTATCTTAACAGTTCCATGTCTTCTTTTATTCGTTTTTTAGCAATCAGGTACAAAATAAAATAGAAGGGAATACCAACAAAAAAGAACAGTAAAAAGACATCTACACCGGGCTTTTTGCTAATGGCTTTGTAAATTTTTAAATACTGAAGCAAAGATTGAACGATATTTAAAAAGGTGAGTAAATAGGTTACAATGTAAAGTACAACTAGTCCTTTATCTACTACGGTACCAAAAGAAATCCCAGAGATTTTTAATGTCGTTTGAATAATAAACAGCGATAAAAAGATAAAGTAAAAAACAAATGCTTTTTTGGCAAATCGGTTGTATTCTGCTAATGCTCGAGTAGATTCGTTGTAGGCAAAGTTTTCAAAATTACCTTGCATTTTTAATTCCATTTCGGATATCCCGCGGGAATCTAAAATTAATAGAGCTTGGTTTCTATAGGTCGTACTATAGCCATATAGCCTACTATTTTTAACAATGTCTATTAATTTGTCGTCGTCGTAATGCGACAACTGCTCTTTTTCTTGCTCGGTAATAGCAACGTGATCTTCTACAATGCCATCTGCCAATACCTTTTTGGGTCTAAAACGCTGAAAAAAGGTGTCAAAATCGAAGATTCCTTGGTCCGTTGTTGCCCTGTAGGTTATCCAAATGCCAACTGGTAATAAAATTAAACTCGATAACCAAGTTGCAAGAACAGCATTAAAAGAGCCATCTTCTGCACTATTTTTAGCAAATATGCCAATAAAGTGATACACCAAAAACATTAAAATAGCTATAACCATTGGCAACCCAAAGCCCCCTTTACGAATAATGGCACCTAACGGAGCCCCTATAAAGAATAGGATAATACAGGCAATGGCGAACACATATTTTTCGTGTAAGGCGATTTCGTGTTTTATAATGTTTTTGCGCTTTAAAAAGAATTCGTCTTTTTTGGCTGCGAGTGTTTGCAGCGTTCCACTTGCGGCACTTTGAGCCATTTGTAAGATTTTCTTCTGATCAAAAGCTTGAAAAGCATCTAAGGGATTATAAATACTATCCTTTAGGTTTTGCGGCTTGTAATTATCACCAAAGTCGCCAACTCCAGAACGATAATACATGGTATTGGCGAATGTTTTAATGTCTGCGCTAAAATTAGTGGAAAGCGTATCTATTGCTGGAATTAATTCTCCAATGGTATACATCCCACTCGAATTAATCTCTTTTTGCTCTTCTAAATCAATATTGTTAATTTCTGTTAGATCAATATTAATAGTGTACTTATCTAAATAGCTTTTTACAAAGGGTAGTTTTTTCTTTTTCTCAATATCGCGTAGCTGAATATCGTCGTAGTAATTTACATTTTCAAGCACTAAAGACAAGGTGTTGGAGCCTTCTTCGCTAACAAGCTCGCCGCGCTCGGCAACCATCACCGTAAAATTACCGGCTAGTTTGGGCTTCTTTTTATGAATAATTACCGTTTCTAAAAACTGGTCCCGATCCCCAGATTTATTCTCTACTTTAATGTTTAAGTCATCACCAATAGAACTAAATTGACCTTCGGCAATTACCATGGCTGGCTTTTTCTGGGCGATATTACGCCGTAGGTTTAAACTTTTGTATTCGGCATATGGAATTACATTATTGGCAAACAAAAAGGCGGTAAAGCTTACGGTAAGAATAAAGACAGTTAAACTACGCATAGCGCGTTGCAACGAAATTCCTGTAGATTTCATGGCCGCGAACTCGTACTTTTCGGCAAAATTACCAAAGACCATTAAAGATGAAACTAAGATGGTAAGCGGCAATACCAGCGGAATAAGCTTGGGCGAAAAGTACATTAAAAACTTGAGTACTATGGTTAGGTCTAAACCTTTCCCGGCCAATTCAGAGATATAGAGCCAGATAGTCTGGAGTATAAAAATGAACATAAGTATTAAAAAAACACTTACGAACGTTTTTATGTACGTTACCAGTATGTATCTATCCAGTATCTTCAAAAGTGTGCCTAGTTTAGCCTATTTATATAATATCCGTCGTCTGAATATTTTTTCTCGTCAAAGCTAAACAAGGTTTTAGATATAGGCTGGTTGGTTTTAAAAGAATTAACAGTAATGGTATAACTGGTCCCGTTTTCGTCGGTCTGAATTAGCTTATAAATATGCTTGGTGGTGGCGTCTATGCCCAAAAGAATATCTTTTATTTCGGCATTAGAATCTATAGGGATTAGTTTAATAAACTGAATCTTTCGTCCTTTTATATTCTGAACAATGTCCTTTTTATAGGTATAGCCGTCTTCGTAAAAGGTGAGCATTTTGGAGGGTGTAATTCCAGCATCTTCAGAAGTGTCTGCACTAGATATAGTAACCTCGTCGTCTTCTGGCACTATGGTATATACCATGTTACCATCAAACATTCGTGTGGCGCCTCGCATGTTTAGAACATACTTATCGCCTTCAAGGGTAACATCACCTCTAAATTCGGTAGCAACGTTTTCTTTGGTGTTCTTTAAATTGTATTTAAAATCGATAACAATATTGTCGTAACTGGAAACTTTTTGCGAAACTTCGTCTAAAAGCGCCTTGGCATTCTGACCGTAAAATACTCCTGTGCCAAGCAGAAATACTACTAAAAAGCCTAATTTTTTCATTACTGTAGTTTTGAGTCTGTTAAGGTAATCCTATTGCTTCTCTATTCGTTATTTAATAACTGATTTAATGCCTCTAAAGTTGGAACCAAGACTTGTCTGGCTTTACTGCCTTCAAACTGACCAACAATTCCTGCAGCTTCTAATTGATCTATTATTCTTCCAGCCCTATTGTATCCCAGTTTTAATTTGCGCTGTAAAAGGGATGCCGAACCTTGCTGAGCAATTACCAACACTTCTGCTGCCTCACGAAACATCTTATCGCGTTCGTCTATAGCTATATCAAGATTTGTACCACTTTCTTCCCCTACATATTCAGGAAGTAAATGAGCGCTTGGATAGGCCTTTTGCCCTCCAATATAATCGGTAATATCTGCAACCTCTGGAGTATCAACAAAAGCACATTGTAATCTAATAACTTCGTTGCCTTGTGTAAATAGCATATCTCCACGACCTATTAATTGGTCGGCGCCCTGACTGTCTAATATGGTACGCGAATCAATTTTAGAGGTTACTCTAAAAGCTATTCTAGCTGGGAAGTTGGCCTTAATAATTCCTGTAATTACATTAACAGAGGGACGTTGAGTAGCAATAATAAGATGTATTCCAATGGCTCGTGCTAATTGTGCTAAACGCGCTATAGGAGTTTCTACTTCTTTACCAGCAGTCATAATAAGATCGGCGAATTCGTCTACAACCAAGACTATATATGGTAAAAAGCGGTGCCCATTTTCGGGATTCAACTTACGCGCTTTAAACTTGGTGTTGTATTCTTTTATATTACGCACCATGGCATCCTTAAGTAAATCGTAACGCGCGTCCATTTCTATACAGAGCGAGTTTAACGTATAAATTACCTTAGTGGTGTCTGTAATAATTGCTTCTTCTGTATCTGGCAGTTTAGCCAAATAATGTCGTTCAATTTTATTAAATAAAGTAAGTTCGACCTTTTTTGGATCGACCAAAATAAATTTGACTTCTGCAGGGTGTTTTTTGTACAATAACGACGTAAGAATTGCATTTAGACCAACAGATTTACCTTGACCAGTGGCCCCAGCCATTAATAAGTGGGGCATTTTTGCCAAATCGACAACAAAGGTTTCGTTAGATATTGTTTTTCCTAAGGCTAGGGGTAGTGCCATTTCGGCATCCTGAAACTTAGGCGAGGCAATTACCGAGCGCATAGAAACAATCTTTGGATCTTTGTTAGGCACTTCAATTCCAATAGTTCCCTTCCCTGGAATTGGCGCGATAATTCGAATTCCGAGGGCCGATAACGAGAGTGCAATGTCGTCTTCTAAGTTTTTAATTTTAGAAATTCGCACCCCTGCTTCTGGGACAATTTCGTATAAAGTCACCGTAGGTCCAACGGTAGCTTTTATTTGTGCAATAGCAATTTTGTAGTTACGTAGTGTTTCTACAATTCTATTTTTGTTGCTTTCTAATTCGTCTTGATTAATGGTAATTCCAGCACCCTTGGTATAATCTTTTAACAAGTTAATTGGAGGGAATTTGTATTTACTCAATTCTAAGGTCGGGTCGAATTCACCAAAATCTTTAACTAATTGATCACTTTTAGATTGTACTTCCGGCTCTTCTTCTGCAGGGGCGCTCACTTCCATAGCTACTTCCTGTTCTTCTGTTGCGGTTGTATTGGTCTTTAATTTAATATCGTCTAAGCTGGCATCGCTAGTATCTGTGCTAAGTGGAATGTTAGTATCGCTTATAACATCGTGTTTAGTTGTTTCTTCAGGTGTAGTGTTTAAATTAACAGTTGCTGGGTTTTCTTCTGATACAGTTTCTGCTTGCTGGTTTTCTACTTGGGTAGTCTGGTCGGGTGTACTAAAATCACTCGCAATTTCTTGCTTCGTCTTTTTAACTGCGGACAATATTTTTTCTGGACTTAGTTTTAAACGAATTACTGCATATAATAACAGCAGAAATCCAAGGAGTAATAAAGTTCCGGTGAACCCTAAATAGTCTTGTAAAAAATCGTTGAGTTCGAATCCTATAGTGCCAGATAGCACATAATTTCCAGCATTAAAGAAGCCAAAAAACACAGCTAGCCAAAGCATTACTAGTATTCCCCAAAACCAAAATCTTGCCAGTACGCTTCGCTTAAACCCAAAAAATAAGTAGACACCTGTTAATCCAATTAACGAACTAAGAATAAAAGCGGCAACCCCAAAACCCTTATAAACAAAGAAATTACTAAGTCCCGCACCAAATTTGCTTAATATATTGGCGGCTTCTTTGTCGCGATTAGACAAATCGACCAAGATGCTTTGGTCTGTTTTCCAGTTTAAAAAATAAGAGGCGAAAGCCAAAGTAAGCGCAAGACCAAAAAGCATAAAAAAACTACCTAAAACAACCTGTTGTTGTTTAGATAATTTAAAACTTCTAATAGGTTTAGACTTGGTTTTTTTTGTGCTGCGTTTTGTCTTTGTTTTGGCCATGCAAAAGGTGTTACGTCAAAAATACAAATTGTTAACGTTTATGAAGCATTAATTAGTGTCTAAAACAAATAAGGAACATAGATTAAACAACCAATAATTACGGCAACTACGGCGGCAAAAAATACCGCTCCTGCTGCAACATCTTTTATGTAGCCTATTCTATCGTGATGATCGGGGTGAATAAAATCGGCAATTTCTTCGGCTGCTGTATTTAGACCTTCTACGCTTAATACTAGCCCAATGGCAAGCAATTGCATTATCCACTCTGTGGTTGTAATCTTAAAATAAAATCCAGCGATTATAACGATTATAGAAATGGTTACTTGTACCTGAATACTCGCTTCGTTGCGTATAAGCATATAGGCTCCGCGGGTTGCATATACAAACCCTTTAAGCCGTTTGCCTATAAAGGTGTTCCACATTATAGCGCAGCTAAAACGGCGCTGTAATCTGGCTCTTGTCCAATTTCTGGCACCTGTTGAGTGTAGCTAACTTTACCCGAACCATCTATAACTACGACAGCTCTTGAATGCAATCCTTGAAACGCCGAGTCGGTAATTTCTAAACCGTAATCTTTACCAAATTTGCCCGTTTTAAAATCGGACAGCATGCTAAGATTTTCTATTCCTTCTGCTGCGCAAAATTGTTGCTGTGCAAAGGGTAAATCACGACTAACACATACTACATGCGTATCTTTTAAATTTGCTGCTTCTTGGTTAAAACGTCTTGAAGAGGCTGCACATATTCCAGTGTTAACGCTAGGAAAGATATTCAACACCAAAGTTTGACCCGCATAGTCTGCAAGTGTTTTGGAAGACATATCGTTTGCGGTTAGATTAAAATCGGGAGCTGAACTTCCTACTTCTGGAAGTGAGCCTATAGTTGTTGCGGGATTACCGCCTAGAGTAATATTTGCCATTTTATTTATTTTAAAACGTAAAAATACAGCTTTTGATTAAATTCAAGAACGAATTAATCGTTATAAAAAACACAAAAATTAGCTATTATTTAGCGTCTTTTAACGTTCTAATTTTAATTCTAAAAGCCGCAAAAATAAGGGTCATAAATGGACTAAGCCAATTAAAAATTGCGAAAGCAAAATAATCTACTACTGGGACTCCTAATACACCACTCTGGTATGCGCCACAAGTATTCCAAGGAACCAGAACAGAGGTAACGGTACCACTATCTTCTAGCGTTCTAGACAAATTTTCTGGAGCAAGACCTTTTTCTTCGAATGCTTTGGAATACATTTTACCTGGCACCACAATGGCAAGATATTGGTCACTAGCCGTTACATTTAAAGCTAAACAACTGGCTACAGTACTGGCAAACAATCCAAATGTGGTATGAAACAAAGATAATAACGACTTGCTAATTCTAGCTAATGCGCCAATGGCATCCATTACACCACCAAAAACCATTGCACAAACAATAAGCCATATTGTCCCTAACATGCCACTCATTCCTTTAGCGGAAAACAAGTCTGCAAGTTCTGGGTTTTCAGTAGGAACTTGAGTTGCAACTGTAACGGCGTTCATTATCCCTTTATAAGCAGTTGTAAAATCCAAACTTTGACCTCCACCAATTAATACAACAATCTCCGGTTGAAAAATTAGCGCGGCTATTCCACCAAGCAATGTACCCATTAAAAGTGCGATTAGCGGCGAAACTTTTTTAATAATCATTACTATAACAGCAACTGGAACAATGAATAATAAGGGGCTAATAGTAAATGATTCTTTAATTGCACTTAAAAATAATTGCGTGTCTGCTGAGCCTGTGGTGTCTAATGTAAAACCAATGATAATAAATACAATTAAAGTAACTACAATTGTAGGAACAGTAGTCAGGGTCATGTATTTAATATGAGTAAATAAATCTGTCCCGGCCATTGCTGGGGCTAGATTTGTAGTGTCACTCATGGGAGAAAGCTTATCCCCAAAATAGGCTCCAGAAAGCACAGCTCCTGCCGTCATGCCTAAAGAAATATCTAAAGCACCAGCAATACCAATTAACGCGATTCCAACTGTAGCAGAAGTAGTCCAGCTACTTCCTGTAGCAATAGAAATAATCGCACAAATTATTACACAGGCCGCCAAAAATATGGTTGGATTTAGAATTTGTAGTCCGTAATAAATCATTGAAGGTATTACACCACTAATAAGCCATGTTCCTGCCAAAGCACCAACCATAAGTAAAATTAGTAATGCACCCGTGGTAGATTTTACATTTTCTGCAACTTCTGCCATCATCCGTTTGTAGCTAACTTTGTTAAAAGCCCCTACAATACCCGCCACCGCTGCGCCCATCAATAAAATAAATTGATTAGAACCGCTTAAAGCATCGTCACCAAAAACAAATACGTTATAGGCCAACATGCCCACCAAAGCAATAACAGGAATAAGTGCTTCCCAGATATTGAGCTCTTTGTTTTGAACTATTTTTTGATCTTCAATTTTAATTTCAGAAATGTTGTCTTGATCGTCTTGCATGGGTGGAATTTATTCCTGTAAGTTTACGATTTTACCCAGAGGTGTGCAAGTGATTTTTAAAGACGGTGCTCCCAAGGGCTATATACTCATAGCCTCTTTTTGTATTGGTAAAAGTGCTAACTGTTGCATACAAGTTGTCATCTGGGTAAAGGTTCGTTTAATGTCGTTATCTAAGCCAATCGAGAATCGTATTAGCCCATCGCTAAGGCCCATTGCTAGTTGCTCTTCCTCCGGGATTTCGGACGATGTTGAACTTCCTGGGGCGCTAAATAAGGTTTTGTAAAACCCTAAGCTTACTGCCAAATAACCCAAGTTTTGTTCTTGCATAAGCTCCATTAAGGCGTTTGCATTTTCTAACGAACCAACATCTATGGTAAGCATTCCGCCATAACCGTAATCTGTGTTCATCATGGTTTTAAACACTTCGTGACTTGGGTGGGATTTAAGTCCTGGATAAACTGTTTTTATACCTAGGGCTTCGAATTGTTCTGCCAAGTACATGGCATTATAACTATGCTGCTTTATTCTAATATGAAGCGTGCGTAAATTCTTTAAAATAGAAGCCGAACGCATGCTGTCCATGGTAGCTCCCAAAAGCATACATGCACCATCGTTTACATTGCGCAGTTGGTCTATAAATTCTTGTGTCCCACAAACAACGCCACCAACGGTATCGCTGGAACCATTTATAAATTTAGTTAAGCTGTGTATAACTACATCTGCACCTAACTCGGCAGCTGGAATGCTTAAAGGAGAAAAGGTGTTATCTACAACTAATGTAAGATTGTGCTTTTTAGCCAAGGCAGCTAAGCCCGGAATATTAGCAACCTCTAATAATGGATTACTAACAGATTCGCAGTACAGCACCTTAGTTGCAGGGGTAATAGCAGCTTCTACGGTTGTTAAGTTTGTTATGTCTACAAAGCTTGTGGCTATATTTAGCCTAGGCGCAAAGTTTTTTAAGAAGGCATAGGTTCCGCCATAAATGGTGCGGCTGGATACAATATGCTCTCCACTTTGGCAGAGCTGTAATAATACTGGAGTTATGGCTCCCATACCACTAGCCGTAACATTTGCAGTTTGAGTTCCTTCTAGAGCTGCTAAGGCTTCTCCTAAGTACAAATTGCTTGGGGTGCTATGTCTAGAGTACAAGTAGCATCCATCTGCGTTACCTTCAAAAGTATCGAACATGGTTTTGGCCGATAAAAAGGTGTAGGTAGAGGAATCAGAAATAGATGGGTTTACTCCTCCAAATTCTCCAAAATATTGTAAATCCTGTATGCGATTAGCGGGTTTTGTAGCCATTTTATTTTTATTAATTGTTACATCAAAATTAAAATATTATAGAAAATAAATCATTATAAATATGTAATTACAGTAATAAACACTGTATATTGTATTTATTATAGATTATTATTAAGATTTAGTTTTTATTTTATTTTTAAAACCGAATAATTTTCGCCATGCAACTAGACACCATAGATAAAACCTTATTAAATTTATTGCAGCAGGATAGTAAACTAACCAGTAAAGAGCTCGCAGTTCGGGTTAATTTATCGCCAACGGCTATTTACGAGCGCATTAAAAAGTTGGAACGTCAGGGAGCAATAAGGCACTATGTAGCTTTGTTAGACCCCGAAGTAATATCCCGCGATTTTGTTGTTTTTTGTCAAATTAAGTTACTGCAGCACGCTAAGGAATACCTTACTACCTTCGAAGAAGAAATAATTGCGCTACCCGAAGTTTTAGAATGTTATCATATTAGTGGTGATTACGATTATTTACTAAAAATTGCCGTAAAAGACATGGCTGCGTTTCGTACTTTTATGGTAACCAAATTAACAACCTTAAAATATATAGGGAGTACCCATAGCTCTTTTGCAATTAGCGAAGTAAAACACACCACAAAACACCAATTAAATTAATGCAAGTTCGTACCTATTTAGCCATTGAATTTTTACTCTTTTTTGTATTAATGCCCATTAGTTTTACGCTTAATTACCATATTGGGTTTAAAGCGGGGATGGTAATAGTTGGCTTAAGCTATATTATTTACAAGCTGGTAAAAGACCCGAGTAAACCGTTGCGCTTACATGCCAAACGCGATTGGAAGCCCTTTTTAAAGCGAATTTTGGTACAATTTATACTTGTTGCCATTGTTACCACGGTTTATGTCTATCTAGTAGCTCCAGAAAAATTGTTTTGCGTTCCCAGAAGTAATTGGTTGCTTTTTATTAGTATACTCGGGGTGTATACCTTCCTGTCGGTTTGGCCTCAAGAAATAATTTACAGAACCTTCTTTTTTATGCGTTACGGGCATTTGTTTAAATCTAAGGCCTTATTAATTCTTGTAAATGCTATTGTATTTAGCTTGGCACATATTATTTTTCAGAATACCCTGGTAACAGTACTTACCTTAATTGGAGGTCTCTTTTTTGCTTACACGTATAATAAGACCAGATCTACGCTCTTGGTAAGTATCGAGCATGCGGTTTATGGCAATTGGTTGTTTACCGTTGGTATGGGAGAAATGTTAGCATTTCCTGGTATGGGGGCCTGTTAGTTTCTTGCTTTAACCAAGACATACAATTACAACTAAAGGATTATGGCAAAATCATAAATCCTTTGTAAATTTGCATTCGATTTTAATCTAAACAAACATTATGAATACCTACGACCTTGTTGTTATTGGATCTGGACCTGGAGGATATGTTGCGTCCATACGCGCTGCTCAATTGGGCATGAAAACTGCTCTTATAGAAAAGTACGATACTTTAGGAGGAACCTGCCTTAACGTTGGTTGTATTCCCAGTAAAGCTTTGTTGGATTCGTCGCATCACTACGAAGATGCTGTAAAGCATTTTGAAGAGCACGGAATAGAGATTCCTGGCGATGTTAAAGTCAACTTAGAAAAAATGATTGCCCGCAAACAAAAGGTAGTAGATCAAACTACTGGCGGAATCGATTTTTTAATGAAGAAAAACAAAATCGATGTTTATCACGGGATGGGATCTTTTAAAGATGCTACTCATGTAAATGTTGCCTTAACTGCTGGCGGAGAAGAAACCCTAGCGGCTAAAAATATAATTATAGCTACGGGAAGTAAGCCGTCTAGTTTGCCTTTTATTACTGTGGATAAAGAGCGTATAATTACTTCTACCGAAGCCCTTACACTAAAAGAAATACCTAAGCATTTGGTAATTATTGGTGGAGGTGTTATTGGTTTAGAACTCGGACAGGTATATCGCAGACTAGGAGCAGAAGTGTCTGTTGTAGAATATATGGACCGTATTATTCCAACTATGGATAAAGCACAAAGTAAAGAACTTACCAAGGTGTTTAAAAAGAGTGGTATTAAATTCTATTTGTCCCACGGAGTTACAGGTGTAGAACGCAAAGGTGACACCGTAACAATTACCACAAAAGACAAAAAAGATCAAGAGGTTACTCTTGAAAGCGATTATTGCATGGTTTGTGTTGGAAGACGTCCTTTTACCGATGGTTTAAAAGCAGAAAACGCTGGAATAAAAATTACCGAACGTGGTCAAGTAGAAGTTAACGAACACTTACAAACGAATATTAGTAACATTTACGCTTTAGGAGATGTAGTGCGTGGAGCTATGTTAGCTCACAAGGCAGAAGAAGAAGGCGTTTTTGTTGCCGAAACAATTGCAGGTCAAAAACCACATATTAACTACAATCTAATTCCTGGGGTGGTTTATACATGGCCAGAAGTTGCTTCGGTTGGAAAAACCGAAGAGCAGTTAATCGAAGCTGGAGTCGCCTACAAAGCGGGACAATTTCCAATGCGTGCACTAGGCCGTTCACGTGCTAGTGGCGATACCGATGGTTTTGTAAAAATTCTTGCCGATGCCAAAACCGATGAGGTTCTTGGAGTACACATGGTAGGTGCTCGTGTTGCAGACTTAATAAGCGAAGCAGTAACCGCTATGGAATTTAGAGCTAGCGCCGAAGATATTGCTAGAATGAGTCATGCGCATCCAACCTACGCAGAAGCCGTTAAGGAAGCTGCCCTAGATGCAACAGATAAGCGGGCCCTGCACTTTTAAATTACAACTGTTAGTCGCTGTACATATCCTCATTAATTAATCCCTCTTTAATTATTTGTGTGGCTAGTTGTTGCCAATCTTTAATGTTTGGGGTAGCCCAATCCGGATTGGAATATACGGGTACAAATTCCATGGTTTTTGGATCGGCGTCTTGATAGGCAGCCGCAAATAGTGCTTTTATGTCTTCTATTCCGTTGTTTAAAACAGCCTGATATACCACATAATCTTTGCCCTCGAATTGAATCATACCTAATTTGGTAATGGGGTGGGAGTAATCGTCGTCGTATGCACCAACGGCATTGTAAACACATAAATACGAAAACTCATCGGCCTGTAAATAAGACGTTGGAATTAAATCGGGAACTTCTACCATAGCTAAGGCCTCCATTACTTCGTAGCGGGAATAGTAGTTTTTTAAATACCGGTTTAAAATAGTTGGGTCTATGGTGTAGCTCATATTAATAGCCTTGAGCAAGGCTCGGGTTACCACCCAATTTTCAGGCTCGTTTTGTTGGTAAATTAACCTTAATATTTCGCCCGAGGGAGTGGCGGCTATGGCCGGATCGCGTTCGGCCATTAGAATGTAGTTGTTAATTAAACCAATATTTAAATAATTCGAATTATTGCGCTTTAGGGTATCGTTATACTTTTTAATGTTTTCGCGAATTTCTGCAATTATCTTTTCTTGTAGGCTTTTAAAACTGTCGGCGGCATCAGGCTGGTTTAAAATCTGATTGGCATAGAGATCTACTAGCTGATCTTTAAAATCGGGATTATTATAAAGTGCACTTAGCTTTTGTGCTTGCGTTTTAGCTAAGTCTAAGGAGTCTTCTAACTGAAAAAACACATAGTAACTAGATTCTAAGCTGCGTTTGGGAGGATTTTTTAGCAATAAATCAACCAGTGTGCTCGCTTTGTCTTCGTCGTTAAAAGATAAAAGGCTTTGAATGATAAACATTTTTACCTCGTCAGATGCCTTGGGAGTATTGTAAAAAGAAAGCAGTTGTTGCATTTGCTTAGGTGAGCCGTTATCTGCAATTAATTCTACAATCAATTCTTTAGGGTTGTCCTCCAGATGATTCGTATGTGCCAAGTCTGCGCCTAAAACTTGTATTAGTTCCGCAGTATCTGCAGCATTAAAATCGTGATAATAAAAGGCTTTGCTGGCCTGTAGTACTTGTAAGGAGTCTTTGCTCTTAAGTAGCTTTACAAGTTCTTTAACTTTTGATTTGGTAATGTCTGTTTTTTGCGCACCATTTAGTTTTTTAAATGAATTAAAAAAGTGTCGTAATGCTTCGCCTTGTATCCTTCTTGGCCTAAATATCCATAAAGTGTTACTAGGTAATTATTTACATACATAATATGCGCTATCTGCATTACGCTGGTATTGCTATTTTTTATTATTGCAGTTTTTCCAGGAAAACCGGCCAACACGCGATCGTTAATTGCAATAATTGAATCGCCTTCTTCTTTAATGGCCTCGAGGCTTTCTTTAAAAAATGAGTCTTTGTCTATGGTTCTATACAGTTTAGACAGGCTTGTAACTTGCATCATATAGGCGTCTCCAGAGCTAGCCGCAACTGCCGCATAGTTGTTGGTGACTTCAAACTCATCTTCAATGGTATAAGTTTCTGTTTCGAATAATTTAACCGACTCTGGAAAATCTAAGGTAAATTGATCTTTTACCGTCACAGTTTTACCAAAAACAGGAGGTTCTAAATCGAGCAGTTCAAAAGAACTAAAAAACCTTGAATTGGGATCTACCAATTGGTCTTTACTATTACTTTGCTCCATTAACAAATACGTTCGGTTGCCACGCATAAGTAGCTGTAATACAACATGATACTTGCCATTTAGTATAAATTGCATACTAATGCCTTTATTGCCATTTACAGTTACGGGAACGGCCTTTTTGTACACCGTGGCCGAATTACCTAAAATTTCGATTAAATCGGCCTCAAGATTGGAATAATCTTTTGCGTAATACCCTATGGGCTGATCGTTATATCTAATAAAATAATTAAAAGGCCCTTGTTGATTTACTGCCGCATACATATTAATTAAAAAGGGTTCACCATCTGGATCGATTGGGTTGGGTGTTTCATGCAGGGTTGTCTTTACTTCTAAATTTGGTAAATCTACCGCAAAACCAGCGAGAGGTTTTGTAAAATTAGTCCAAGTAACATTAGAGTTTGGAGGTGTTTTGAGTTCTAAATCGAAAAGCTCAATCGATTCAAAAAAAGCATTGTTGTAGGGGGAATTTATTGCTAGATATACTGATTCTGTGAAAAAAATATACAGTTTTCCATTTAGTGTTTTCAAGACATAACGGTAATAATCTTGATCCTGTTTTACCACCGTTTGATCGAATGTTCTACCGTTTATACTGACTTGCTCTTGGGAAATAACTTCTATATTGCCTTCCTCGAGAAAAAGTTCAGAAAACAGTGCAGAAACATCTAAATCTGCTGGGGCTCCAAGTTTATTTAAATCGAAAACATAATATCCAAAATCACTTCCAGAAATTAAATCGATAGCGTAAAACGAATCAACATTGTTTTTAGAAGTAAGTACGGGCGCAGTAGAAGTCTTAACCCGAAAGCCTTTGTCTGGGTAGTCATTGGTAATCCAAGTGCTTAAATTAGGTATAAGCGGAGGGCTTTCTATTTTTTGGTTAAAGGTTACAGGGACCGGCTTTACCGTATATCCGTTCTTTTTTAATAGCGCAATAAGACCTTGTTCTCCGGGTAAGTGGGCTGTTCCAACCGCTGCAAATAAGCTTTGTGTTTGCATTATTTTAATCATGCTATTTAGCATCACTAAGTTGCGCTTAATTAAGCGCTCGTCTATGCCGTCGTACGCATTAATATAGTCTAAAAAGGCATCTAAATCGCCATTAATATAAAGAGCAATCATTTGTTCTAATTGCGCATCGACTTGGTTAATTGGCTTAGATAAAATTTCTAGTACTGTTTCCCGAACTGCGACCGAATCTAAGGTGTTTATCTCAGGCATTTGATCTTCAAGACGCTCTAAACCTGCAATTTTTAGATTATTGGTGTAGGCAATACCATATAAATACCCATCCAAAAAATTGGGCATATCGTCTATTTTGGACGTTTCTTGAGTTAATAACGATTCTATTATAAACGGATTCTTGGTATAAAAATCTTCTAAAGGCGTATTGTTAATTGCCTCAAAGCGTTCGCTAAGTAAGGCGTATTCTTCTACAGAAAGCACTTCTTTGTAAATGTTATTGCTGTCCGGGACTAAGAGCGTACTTATTAGTCCTGGCATTACCGAATCCGGATGAATTTCTAGCGCAAAAACTTCGCTGCGTTTTATAGCGGGAATTAATGAATCACTAAAATTAAAAACACGTTTGTCTTGCAAGTGAATGGTTCCGTATAAATACGACACTTTGTTTGTGTTTTTATGCTTAATCTCCCATAACAACTGGTGTTTTCCAGTATCTTGACCAAAACTTATAGTGCCAAACAACAAACAAAGAACACAACCAATATAAAATTTGACGTGATCTTTTTTAATGGGGAATAAGGTTTGTAGAGTAATTTGGTATTTGGGAATCGTCATATACAATACTAATAATTTTGAGCGGGGTTATGTAATTATTCGCACAAAAGTTGCGCCTTTAATCGAATTATTGGTGGTTTCTATTTATTTTAGAATTCTAGGTTAATTGGCCTTTGTGACGCATTAAAATTAAGTCATTAAACTTAGAACTTCCTTAACAAGCTGTTTTATTTACATGGGTTATCTTTGGGCATGCTAAAAAAGCTATTAGACATACTTAATACTGACTTTGCTTATTTAAAGGAGGCCCGTGTAGCTGTTGCTGTTAGTGGCGGGTTAGATAGTATGGCTTTAACGCATGCGTTGCTTTCTTTAGACTATAACCCAAGCTTGATACATTGTAATTTTAATTTGCGTGCCGCAGAGAGCGATGGCGATCAAGAGTTTTTAGAACAATATTGTAGCAATGCAAAAATTCCTTTTTTGGTTAAGTCGTTTAATACAGTAGATTATGGTAAAACTAAAAAGTTGTCTACCCAAATGGCAGCGCGGGAATTGCGTTATACTTGGTTTAACCAGCTAATTACTACAAAGCAATTCGATTATATATTAACGGCCCACCATGCTAGTGATTCATTAGAAACGCTTCTTATTAACTTATCTAGAGGCAGCGGTTTGCGCGGTCTTGCTGGCATTCCTGCAAAAAACAACCATATTGTTAGACCGCTACTGTCTTTTACTAGGGAGCAAATATTGGAATTTGCAACACAAGAGCAAGTGTTGTGGAGAGAAGATAGTAGTAATGCAACCAATGCTTATTTAAGAAATAAAATACGACACAAGGTAATTCCTGAATTGCAAGAAATTAGTCCCGATTTTGTCAAGAAAGCCTTAGATTCTCAAGAGCATTTAAAACAGAGTCAGGCCTTATTAAACTCTTATATAGACCAATTAACAGCACAATTGGTAAACAAAAAAGTGGATTCGTTTTATGCTAATATTAACCAAATAAAGCAGTTGAGCTCCCCCGCGGGTTTTCTATTTGAATGGCTAAACCCTTATGGTTTTACTGCTTGGGACGATATTTTGCCATTACTGGATGGGCAATCTGGAAAACAGGTAAACAGCTCGGATTGGCAACTTCTAAAAGACCGGGAACAGTTGGTGCTTTCGCCCAAAAAAACTTTAGAAAAAACAACATTCCAAATAGATTCAGTTAATAATACCTTGCCGTTACCAATTCAATTAAATATAGAGTCGGTTGCAGCGTTAACTCCCATAACTGCAAATCAGATTATTGTAGATGCAAATAAACTGGAGTTCCCGTTAACCTTAAGACATTGGCAAAAGGGCGATTATTTTTATCCTTTTGGAATGCAAGGTTCTAAAAAAATAAGTGACTATTTTGTAGACGCAAAAATCTCGCGTTTAGAGAAAGATAATATATGGCTGCTTTGCAGTGCAGATCGCATTGTTTGGGTAGTAGGAGAGCGGGCAGACGACCGTTTTAAAGTTAATAATAACACTAAATACTTGTTAAAGATTACATGGGCAAACTAAAATACTTTTTATTAATAGTTGTGGTAGTCGGGCTTTTATCTAGCGCGCACAGTCAAGTAATAGAAGCCATAGATTGGGAAACCACGGTAACGCAAAAGGCAGGCGATACGCTAGAGGTCAACATTAAGGCAAATATTATTCCCGAGTGGTACACCTACGCTTATTATTTAGACGAAGGTGGTCCAATTCCAACACAAATTAGTTATGTGTTCGAGCCTGGAGATTATACAGTAATAGATAATGTTTGGGAGAGTCCTGTTATAACAAAATTCGACGAAACCTTCGAAATGGAAATTAGCATACACGAGGGGACGGCTGTTTTTAAGCAAAGTATTGTACAACACAAAAAGGGAGCACCTATAACACTGGTTATGGATTACCAATCCTGTAATGCAGAAAAGTGTGTCTTCGAATCGGCAGAATTACCCTTGCTAGTGCCTGGAGGGACTTTGGTTGTGGATAATGTAAATGCTACAGAATTCGATAAGCAGCAAACCGCAGCGCTCAAGCTAGACTTAAAAGGCAAAGAAGAATTTGCCTTAGAACAAGAACAAAAAACTGGCTTATCAATATTTTTATTGGGCTTTTTGGGCGGATTAATCGCCTTACTAACACCCTGTGTTTTTCCTATGATTCCCTTAACGGTATCGTTTTTTACAAAAAGTAGTGGGAACAGGCGCAAAGGAATAGCGAACGCCATTTTGTATGGCCTCTTTATTTTGTTAATCTATGTACTATTAAGTATCCCGTTTCATGTTTTGGATTCGGTGAACGAAGAAATACTAAATACCATATCTACAAACGTAACCTTGAATATTATTTTCTTTGTGGTGTTTGTTGTCTTTGCCTTTTCGTTCTTTGGGTATTTTGAACTTACATTACCAGCCTCTTGGAGTGCAAAAATGGACAAAAAAGCTACTACCTTGGGCGGAGGCCTGGGCGTATTTTTTATGGCGGTTACTTTAGCGATTGTATCTTTTTCCTGTACCGGCCCGATTTTAGGCACGCTATTGGGAAGTTCGTTATCTACAGATGGAGGAGCCTGGCAATTAACGTACGGTATGTCGGGGTTTGGTCTTGCGTTGGCCTTGCCATTTGCGTTGTTTGCTTTGTTTCCTAACTGGTTAAATTCCTTACCAAAAAGTGGTGGTTGGCTTAATACAGTAAAGGTTGTCCTTGGATTTTTAGAATTGGGCTTTGCCCTTAAATTTTTAAGCAATGCCGATTTAGTATCGCATTGGGGGCTATTAAAGCGCGAAACATTTATAGCGCTCTGGATTGTAATTAGCTTGTTGCTTGCCGCATATTTATTTGGGCTATTTAAATTTCCGCACGACGGACCAAAAAAACGCAATTTTAGTAAAATTGGCATGGGCTTAGCCGCAACAGTTTTTGCTGTTTATTTGTCTTTAGGACTTACAAATCCACCAAAATCTAACCTATCCTTATTAAGTGGTTTTGCACCCCCTGTGTTTTATAGTCTTTACGAGCGCGATATTACAGACATTCACGGTGAGAACACCTATACAGACTTTAATCAAGGTGTAGCTGCAGCTGCGCGTTTAGATAAACCAATTATTATAGATTTTACGGGCTGGGCTTGCGTTAATTGCCGAAAAATGGAAGAACAGGTTTGGATAGACCCAGAGGTTAAAAGATTATTACACGATCAATATGTGCTTATTAGTCTGTATGTAGACGATCGAGAACCCTTGCCAAAACCAGAACAGTTTGAGTTTATACGACAAGATGGTAGTTTAAAGAAAATTAGCACCGTCGGCAAAAAATGGGCAACCTTCCAAACGGTTAATTTTAGCAATAATTCGCAACCCTTTTATGTAGTTTTAGACGCTAACTTAAACCTGCTTAATACGCCTATTGGTTATACTCCAGATGCAAAGGAATATGCAGCGTGGTTAGAAGCTGGAATAAAAAAGTATATAGAAAAACGCGCTTTAGTTAAACTATAGCGCGCTTTTTCAAACCTAACTTAGCAAACCAAGGTAGCATAAGCTCCTTGGTGATTGCGCGTCCGTTTTAATAATCATTCATCCCCACAAAAGATATATTAAAAACAAAGTTGGACTCGCAATAATTTTACTTTAGCCAAATATAACTTTAGGAACAGGCAAATCCTATACGTAGTTCCACGTATATTTGCTAGTAAGCGGTTTTAATTTTATAACTTTAGGCTTTTAGTAAAGGATGAATAGTAAACGCATAATTTTATTTTTTTTAATTGGATTTTGCTTGCAGTTAAGGGGGCAAGAACTTCCTCCTATCAAGTCCTATACTTCCGAACAATATAAGGCAGGTAACCAGAATTGGGGGATTACTCAAAACAAAGATTTAGAGCTGTTTTTTGCCAATAATACGGGATTAGTTGTATTTAACGGGAACGATTGGAACTTGTATCCTTCGCCCAATCAAACCATAATGCGTTCGGTGCATGCTGTAGATAATAGGGTCTATAGTGGTTCGTATATGGATTTTGGCTATTGGGAATCCAATTCAAATGGAGCGTATAGTTATACTTCTTTGAGCGCACCTATTCAAGACGAACTTATAGAAGACGAAAATTTTTGGAAGATTCACCAAGTAGAAGGCTACTTGCTATTTCAGTCGTTAAATCGAATCTATATATATAATACTAAAGATGGCACCATTGACTTTATAGATACCCTAGGTATTCTAAAAATGTTTAAAGTTGATAATACTATTTACTATCAAGATATAGATAGACAAGTATTTCAAATTCAAAATGGTAAAGCCGTTTTGTTCCCGCCGTTAATCAACTTTAATCAAGATCGAATAATTAATATTTTTAAAGCCAAAAGTGGATTAGTGTTATTAACCGAAAAGCGTGGGTTTTTTAATATAACGGCAACTGGCCTTAATCCTTGGGTAACAGATTTAGATGCAATACTAGCTGGGCAAAGCATATATTCTGGAATTCAACTTTTATCTGGAAGCTATGCAGTGGGTACCATTGCGAACGGACTCATTTTGTTAGACGCTAACGGAAGACTACTTTTTAAGGTTGATCAGAGTAACGGGCTAGCCAATAATACAGTGTTAAGCCTAAAAGAAGACGCTGCAGGTAACCTTTGGGCGGGTTTAGATAATGGAATAGATGTTATTAATCTAAAAGCACCAGTTAATTTATTTACTGATTTATATGGCACCATTGGTTCGGTATACAGCAGTATACAATATAAAAACCGCTTGTATTTAGGTACAAATCAAGGACTTTTTGCACGTGATATAGCCAGCGACAAACCCTTCGAATTTATTGAAGGGACTAGCGGTCAAGTATGGAACCTGTCCATTATCGATAATACTTTATTTGTGGGCCATAACGACGGAACGTTAATTGTAGACCAAACACAAGTTAGGCGTATTTCTTCGGTTCCAGGAACATGGAATTTTATTACTATACCAAACCGTGATAACTACATCTTGCAAGGCACATATACTGGATTAAGTTACTTAGTAAAGAATAATGGTCTTTGGGAGTTTGGTGGTACATTTAGTGGTTTTGACATTTCTGCACGGTTTTTAGTTGCGGAGTCCGAGACTTCATTGTGGGTTAATCATGAATATAAAGGAGTTTATAATTTAATGGTGAACTTAGATAGAAGTGAAGTTACCCACGTTGTTCGCGATTCCACGCTAACCAGGAGTAGAAACTCAGGGTTAACTAAATACTTAGAGCATATTATCTATGCTTCTGAATCGGGTGTATTTAAAAAAGAAAAAGGTGCTGCCACATTTGTAAAAGATACGTTGCTCTCTAGAGCCATTGGAGCGCCAGCAACCTATTTGTCGGGACAGCTAATTATCGATAAAGACGATAATTTATGGCTATTTGGGGCTTCAGATTTTACCTTAGTAAAACCTAGTTCATTTGGTGATGATTTAGAAATTAGCAAAATAGCGTTGTCAGAGGAGCTTCGGAACTTAGTAATTGGATTCGAGAACGTGCGATTATTAGAAGATGGCACGCATTTATTTGGAACGACCCAGGGTTACATGAATTTAAATTTAAATGAATATGTTCCGCATACTAATGTAGTAGCGATTTACAAAATAAAAGCCCAAGACAATAAGGGGAATGTTAGGCCGATAAATAAAAATGAACCCGATTTAGCGCTTAGGACAAGACAAAATTCGTTGTCTTTTACGGTAAATACCAGCAATTATGACAATTATTTAGCTAAATATTTTAGATATAAATTAGAAGGCGCGCAAACTAAGGGTTGGAGTTCTTGGACCACTTCTAACACCGCCGAATTTCCAGGACTTTCTTATGGAGATTATACCTTTATGGTTCAGTCTAAAATTGGCATACAAATTAGCGAAAACACGGCGACTTATAGCTTTTCCATTAAACGTCCGTGGTATTTAACAAATTGGGCGATTGTTTTGTATTTCGCTGGTTTTGTGCTACTTGTTTTCTTGGTGAACTCATTATATAAATGGTACTATAATAGGCAGCAAGAGGTGATTTTATTGGAAAACAAGAATCAATTAGAACTGCAGCGTAGCGAAGCCGAACGCGAAATAATCTCTCTTAAAAATAGTAGTCTAGAGCAAGATGTTTTAAATAAAAATCAAGAACTAGCTATTTCTACTATGGGTATTATTAGAAAAAATGAGGTGCTAAGTCACATTCAAAAAGAAATGTCTCACTTAAAAGATTCTGAATATAGCACGGTTTATAATCGAATTAATAAAATTATTAATGGTAGTATAAACGATAGTGACGATTGGCAACGATTTGAAGAAGCCTTTAATAACGCAGATAAAGACTTTATAGATAAAACTAAGGCGAAATACGAATCGCTAACACCGAACGATTTAAAGCTATGTGCCTATTTACGATTGAATTTGTCGTCAAAAGAAATTGCTCCGCTTTTAAATATTTCTACACGAAGCGTAGAAATACGCCGATATCGTCTTAGAAAGAAAATGAATTTAGCCTCAGGAGTTAATTTAGTAGAGCATATTATGGCGATCTAAAGTATTTTAACAGGTATCTATGCTAAATTAACCACAACATTACCTCTACATTACCTCAACATGTTACAGTAGAGACAATTTTACTCCTATACATAAATTATTTAAAATATTGATTAACAGTTGTTTATATAACATTTGTAATTACATATATTGATTTATGTTAAAATTCTGGATTGTATATTTTTTGTTGAGGTAGATTTTCAGGAATTCAGAGTAAGGTCTTATACATTGGCACTAATTAATTCACCGAGCTATATGAGATCTGCTTTTATCTTTTTATTTTGTCTTTTTACGGCCACAACAATTGCCCAGGAATTCGATGTTACTGGAGTTACTTTAGACGAGCAAAATATTCCGCTAGGTGGAGTAAATGTTGTCGTTGAGGGTACAAACAATGGTGCCATTTCTGACTTTGACGGAAATTTTGAATTGCGTGGCGTTTCTGCAGGAGACGTTATAATATTTACTTATCTAGGTTTTGCAACACAAACTAAAACGCTTACCAATGGGAATGCGCTTAGTATCATTATGGTTGAAGATGCAGAATCTTTAGAAGAAGTTGTAGTTGTGGGTTACGGAACCCAAAAACGAAAAGAGATTACTGGTGCTGTAGCGGTTTTAAGTTCGGAAACAATAGATAATTTAAAGCCCAATCGCGTAGAAGAAGCACTACAAGGACAAATTGCTGGAGTACAGATTACCTCTGGATCGGGAGCACCGGGAGCCGGATTAAATATTTCTATACGTGGGGTATCGACTAACGGAGACGGGCGTCCATTAATTTTATTGGATGGCAACGTTATAGAAGACCTAAATGTTGTAAATCCAGGAGATATCGAGTCAATTAATGTTTTAAAAGATGCAACTGCTGGTATATACGGAGTACGTGCTGCAAATGGGGTTATTTTAATAACAACTAAAGGAGGTAAAAAGAGTTCTCCGCTAAGCTTAGAATTTAAATCGCGTGCAGGTTTTCAAACAACCTCAAGACGCATTCCTGTTTTAAACGCAACCGAATACGGCTTGTTAATAAACGAAGCGCGAAGTAATGGGGGGCAATCGCCTTTATTTACAGATGTTTCTGGTTTAGGACAAGGAACAGATTGGCAAGACGAAGTATTTAGTACCGCTGCTATTGCCAATATGGAATTATCAGGAGGCGGTGGAGGAGAGAATTCTCGTTATGCCTTTGGAGTGTCCTATCTTACACAAGACGGGATAGTAGGAGGCGGGTCAAAATCTTATTTTGAACGTTTTACGGGAAGACTTAATTACAGTCTCGATTTCTTAAAAAACTTTAAATTAACCTCTTCGGTTATTTATTCTAATGTAGAGGGGAGTGGTATTCTAGAAAATACAATTGGATCCATACTATATAATTCCCTAAATAACGCACCTTCGTTTTCTGTACGTGATGCGAATGGTGATTTTACACTTGCCGAAGGTCTGGGTAACGAGGTAATTAATCCAGTAGCACAAATTGCTAACACCTATAACAGAGGGGTAACCCGAAGAATTAGTGGAAGCTTCGCATTAAACTATAAATTTTTAGAAAAATTTACCGCAGAGGCTCGTTTTCAAGGAAATTATTCCGAAGTAGAGGGCTGGTTTTTTAGCCCGGAAGCTTTTTATGGCTCGGGTAAAGTATTTAATATTGAGCGTAGCGCTGTAGGCGAATCGTTAAACACTTTTAAAGATTACACCTTCGATGCTTTTGTAAATTATGCAGATTCATTTGGTGATGATCACAATTTAAATGTAACCGTAGGTACTTCGGTGTTTCAGACCGTAGGCGAATTTACAGGACAAACAGGGTTCGATATTATAGATAACGATGTTTCCAATGCAACAATAGCTCAGGCGTCGGACGTTATAGATAATTTTCCAAATGGAGCGGCAACTTTCGATGCGCGTTTATTATCTTATTTTGCTCGATTACAATACGATTATCAAGGAAAGTATTTGTTTTCTTTTGCAGTGCGTCGTGACGGTTCTACAAAGTTCGGTCCAGAAAATAAATTTGGAACCTTTCCAACGGGTTCTGTAGGTTGGATTCTTACAGAAGAAGAGTTTCTTAGTGATGTGGACTGGTTAAACTTTTTAAAGTTAAGAGCTTCTTATGGTATACTAGGAAACGATAGAATCGACGATTTTCGCTTTGTTTCTTTACTTAACGGAGAAGGAGAATACGTTCTTAACAACGATATTGTATTTGGTACTGCCACAGGAATTATTTCTAATCCAGAGATTCAATGGGAAGAGCAAAAAGCATTTAACGTTGGTGTAGATGCCCGCTTTTTTGGCAGTCGATTAACCACAACAATGGATTATTTTAATCGTCGGACCGATGGACTTTTAGTTACCTCGCCGGTATCTGGTATACTTGGTGCAGCCGCTCCGGGTTCAGGAGCGCCGGTGGTGAATGCAGGATCGGTTCAAAATAGAGGGTTCGAATTATCGCTAGGATGGAGAGGAACTTTATCTAAAGACTTTAGCTATAGTGTAAGTGGAAACGCTACTACGATAGATAACGAAGTGTTATTTGTAGATAGCGACAATGCTTTTATTCCTGGAGGCTCCTTTGGAATTGGTCAAGACTTTCCATCTCGAATGGAGGCTGGATTTCCTATAGGTTATTTTTACGGTCTAAAAACAGACGGGCTTTTTCAGAATCAAGCAGAAATAGACGCACATGCTTTGCAAGATGGTGCAAGACCTGGGGATATTCGTTTTGTAGATGTTAATGGTGATGGTGTAATAACACCAGATGATCGCACTAATATTGGAGATCCATTTCCAGATTTAACCTTTGGTTTTAATATATCGTTTAATTGGAAGAATTTCGATTTTCTTGCCTATGCCTTTGGTAGTATTGGAAACGATATTGTAAGAAATTACGAACGCAATCAGCCGTTGACTAATAGAACAGTATACTATTTAGACCGATTTACTGGAGAGGGAACTAGTAATTCGTTCCCAAGAGTAACTACAGAGGCTACGAGTAATACCTTGTTTTCTGACTTTTACGTAGAAGATGGTTCTTTTTTGCGCCTGCAGAACATTCAGTTTGGTTACACTTTTCCTAAAGACATTATAGAGGCCATTAAACTAGATAATTTTAGAATTTACGCCTCTATTCAAAACCTATTTACTTTAACAGAGTATCAAGGTTACGATCCATCTATCTCGAGTAGTTCGCCAATTGGCGCAGGAATAGATCAAGGTTTTTACCCTGTACCTACGCAATTTGTGTTTGGTGTAAATATTAAATATTAATGTTATGAATATGTTTAAACATTTAAAAACAATTCGTGTTGTATTAATTGCAAGCTGCTTTATTTGGGTAGGTTGTAGTGACGATTTTGTATTTGTCGATTCAGACGATCCCAATTCCGAAACCTTTTTTAATACCGAAGAAGATTATCAACTAGCCTTAGTAGCCGCTTACGACTTGCTTCAATCGTCTTACATTAATGTTATGTTAGGAGAAATTGCATCTAACAACACATTAGCAGGAGGCGAAAGCGCTATAGACGTGCCTGGAATTCAGGAAATAGACGATATGCGTCATACACCACTAAATGCTCAGTTGCGTGATGTATGGTCCTGGATGTATGCTGGGGTTAATCGTGCAAATTTTATCATGGAATTTAAAGACAATATTGATTTTCCTAATAAAGCTAATGTTCTTGGTCAAACTACTTTTTTACGAGCATATTATTATTTCGAGCTCGTTAAGTTTTTTGGTGATGTTCCCCTAGCCGTAGATGTTCGACTTCAGTTTGGAGATCAAAATGTAGTAGAGCGTACCCCTGCGCAAGAGGTTTATGCGCAAATCGAGGCCGATTTACTTTTTGCTATCGATAATATGATGGTAACTCAACCGGCAATTGGTTTAGCGACCAAAGGGTCGGCCCAAGCCCTATTGGGAAAAGTGTATTTGTACCAAAATAAATTTACAGAAGCTGCAAATGTTTTAGACGATCTAATTGGAGCCGGAAACTACGATTTAGTAGAAGACTATAATACGCTCTTCGAAATGGAAGGAGAAAATAGCATAGAAGCAGTTTTTGAGGTTCAATATTCAGACATTCAAGGAGCTTCTTTTGATTGCCTGCAATGTAGCGAAGGAAACGTAGCTGTTGGGTTTAATGGTATTAGAAACTACAGCGGGCCAGATTTCGATTCTGGATTTAGTTTTAATGTTCCAACTCAAGAAACATACGATGCCTTTCAAGAAGAGGACTTGCGTAGAGACATAGCCATATTAGATATAGAACAATGGGCCATAGATAACCCAGATGTTGGGTATACGGAAGGGTTCGAACATACAGGTTTTTATAACCGTAAATACATTGCGCGTCAAGGAGACTCTAATATTGGGGATCAAAATTTAACCAATCCAAACAATTATCGTGCGATTCGTTTTGCCGATGTTTTACTAATGGCTGCGGAGGCCCATAACCGCGGGGGCGGGAGTGACGCAACAGCTTTGGAATATGTAAATCGAGTTCGTGAGCGCGCTGGTTTAGAATTTTTGACCTCTGGTGGAAGTCAGCTTACTCAAGACATTTATTTAGAACGCCGCTTAGAACTTGTAGGCGAAGGGCACCACTTTTTTGATTTGGTTCGCACCGGAAGAGCTGCAAGTCAAATTGATGGTTTTCAAACTGGAAAGCACGAATTATTCCCAATTCCTGAAATTGAAATTCAATTAGCAGGAAGTCGTTGGGAACAAAATCCTGGGTACTAAAATGAAGAACATGCAAAAATATTTAGCAAGCAACTGGATTCTAACCGTAATAATGGCTCTTTTTATTGTGAGCTGTTCTAACGACGATAGGGATTTAGATTTTCTAGAAGCCATTAGTGATCCCTCTAATTTAGCATTGCAAGTAGCAATTTCACAAGACAATACAGGTTTGGTAACCTTAACTCCATCAGGAGAGTCATCGCAGAGTTTTGTCATCGATTTTGGCGATGGGTCAGAAGTTAGCGAACCCATTACTCCTGGAGAAAATATAACACACGTCTATGCAGAAGGAACCTTTCAGGCTGTATTAACAGCTTTTAATTTAGATGGCGATTCGGCGAGTATTAATCAAGATGTTGTAGTCTCTTTTAGAGCTCCCGAAAATTTATTAATTACAATTAGCCCAGAGGCAGGTAATGCCTTTGGTATAAATTTATCTGCCTCGGCAGATTTTGCTGCAAGTTTTCAAGCCTTTTTTGGCGATGTTGCAGACGAAGAGCCAACGCCCTTTGGTGTTGGAGAGACTATTCAACATACCTATCCAGATGTTGGCACCTATACTGTTCGTGTAGTTGCCTTAAGTGGTGGTGCCGAAACCTTAGAGGGTACAGAAGATGTAGAAATTACTAACCCTGTTGTATTACCAATAGATTTTGAATCGACTTCTATTAGTTACGACTTTATAGATTTTGGTGGTGCAATTTCTCAAGTTATAGACAATCCAGATGCTAGTGGTGAAAATACCAGTAGTAAGGTAGCAGAATTTTTAAAAGAAGCTGGAGCCGAGACTTTTGCTGGTACTGTTCTTACTTTAGGAGACCCAATCGATTTTAGCGAGTTTACTGGTTTTACTATGTCTAGTTGGTCACCAATTGCTGGGGCCACTGTTAAATTAAAATTAGAAAATGCAACAGATGCTGATATCGCTACAGAGGTAGATGCTGTAACAAGTACAACCAATAGTTGGGAGACCTTGTCTTTTGACTTTAGTGGTTCCGATTTAACCCAAGAATATTCCAAAATTATTGTGTTCTATGACTTTGGCAACACGGGTGCAGACGATACTTTTTACTACGATAATATAGCACAAGCTAATATTTCGTCAGGACCAATTGTAACCTTGCCTGTAGATTTTGAAGACCCAACATTGCCTTATAATGTATCTGGCTTTGAAGGAGCAGATAGTTTTGTAGAAGCGAATGCTGTATCGGGTGGAATTAATACGAGTTCAACAGTAGTTAGAACTACTAAAACTGTAGGTGCTCAATTTTTTGCCGGTACAACACTAGAATTAGGTGAGCCTATAGATTTTAGTGAGTTTCAAGCGGTTCGGATGAAGACCTACTCCCCAAAAGCAGGAATTCCTGTTCGTTTAAAATTAGAGAACTCAAGCGATTCCAGCATATTTATGGAATTAGACGTTAACACAACGACAATAGATACCTGGGAGACCTTAACTTGGGATTTCTCTGGCTTCGATACCACACAAGATTACGATCGAGTAATTGTATTCTTTGAGTTTGTAGTAGACTTACCAGGTGATGGATCAACCTATTACTTTGACGATATTGAATTAGACAGCCCTCCAGGGGTAGAACTTCCAGTTGATTTTGAAGATACAGGCTTGACGTATAATATTTCGGGATTCGAAGGTGCCGATAGCGCTGTAGAAGCTAATGCGGTATCGGGAGGTATAAACACCAGTGCAACGGTTGTTAGAACCACAAAAACTGTGGGTGCGCAATTTTTTGCCGGAACAATTCTTGAATTAGATGCTCCAATAGATTTTTCTTCTACAGGAGCAATAAAGATTAAAACATATTCGCCAAAAGCTGGCATTCCTGTTCGTTTAAAGCTTGAGACTGCGGCAGGAGGATCAGAATTTGTAGAATTAGACGTAAACACAACAGCAGTAGATACCTGGGAAGAACTAACCTGGGACTTTAGCGGGCTGTTAGACCCCTCATTAAATTATGTAAAAGTTATCATCTTCTTCGAGTTCGTAGTGGACTTACCGGGCGATGGTTCAACCTATTATTTTGACGACATTCAACTTGCACTATAAATAAATATAATCATGAAGAGCATATTTAAATTAGTTTTTATAATCACAGTAGTTAGCTTTTTTTGGAGCTGTCAGGACGACGACAAAACCTTTGGCGATGTTGTTGCCCCCTCCAATTTGCAAGTTGATATTACGGTAGCCAGTGATCAATCTGGAAACGTGACTTTGCTACCGTCGGCAGACAATGCCATTAATTTTCATGTCTATTTTGTTTCCGGAGTCGACCCAGTGGTCGTTAGTAGTGGACAAGAGGCGACCTTTCGTTACACACAGGTAGGTGAGTATTCGCAAGAAATTCAAGTAATTGCCTTTGGTACGGGAGGAGCGTCTAGTTCATTATTAACTTCTATAGATTTAGATGTTGTATTAACAATATCGCCAGAAACCTTATTTGCTTTGGCGGGCAATGGCTCTAAAAGTTGGGTTTGGGATCAGAATAATGGTGGACATTTTGGAGTAGGAGATCCAGCGCAAACTTTTCCGGACTTTTTTAGTGCAGCTCCAAACGAATTAAATGCGTGTCTTTACGACGATGTATTAACTTTTAGTTTTGACGAGAGTAACAACTTTACATTTAACTTAGATTCTGGCGATGGAGAAACTTTTATTAATTGGGCCGAAGTTAAACGCTTTTTTCCAGATGCAACGCCTGGAGAGTTTGTAGATGAGTGTAGAGACTTAACCGATTTATTAGAATTTAATACAGACTTTTCTTTAATAGAAGAAGGCGAATCACGCACCTTGAGTGTTACCAATAGTACCCTATCGTATTGGTCTGGAGCAACTTCTTATCAGATATTAGAATTAACAGAAAACAAATTAGTAGTTCGAGGAATTCAAAACACCTTCGATCCTTCTGGAACAGAATTAGCTTGGTACCATACATTTGTACCTGCCATTCCCGGAGCACCAGGCTGTGCACCTGGAGGAACGGGAGAAGCCGGTTCGGGCAATAACGATGTGTTAGTTTGGTCCGACGAATTTGAATTTGACGGAGCTCCTTGTCCAGATAATTGGACTTACGACATAGGTAATGGCTGTCCAGATTTATGTGGTTGGGGTAATGGGGAATCCCAGTATTACACAGACCGACCGGCAAACGTAATAGTAGAAGACGGAGTTTTAAAATTAACAGCGCGTGCAGAAGCATTCGAAGGCTTTGATTACACCTCGGCTCGTTTACTAAGTAAAGATATTTTTGCGTTTCAATATGGGCGCGTAGAGGTTCGTGCCAAGCTGCCAACAGGTGGTGGAACATGGCCAGCTATTTGGATGTTAGGTGCAGATATCGATACCAATCCATGGCCAGGTGCAGGAGAGATTGACATAATGGAACATGTAGGCAATAACCAAGATGTTGTTTCGTCTGCCTTGCATTTTCCTGGAAATTCTGGAGGAGATGCAATCTTCGAAGAAATCAATATTCCTGGCGCGTCGACTGAATTCCATATTTATGCGGTGGAATGGACCGCAAGTACTATTATATTCTCTGTAGATGGTGTTGAATATCACACCTTTAATAATTCCGATTCAGTGCCATTTAATAAAGACTTTTTTATGCTTCTTAATGTTGCAATGGGCGGAACCTTTGGAGGGGCTATAGACCCGGCGTTTACCGAATCTACTATGGAAATTGATTATGTACGTGTTTACCAATAATAAGAACATGAAAAAATATATCTATACTGCTGTTGTTTTTGGGCTAATCTGCCTTGTATCTTGTAATGAGCCCAAGTCCAACGTAACTAATTCGACTATGGCAAATCCAGAAATTGCTCAAAAAGTTGACTCCCTGTTGTCTATAATGACATTAGAAGAAAAAATTGGACAAATGAACCAATACAACGGTTTTTGGGATTTTACGGGTCCAGAGCCTTCAGATGGAGATAACGCTACTTTAAAATACGAACACTTAAAGCAAGGATTGGTAGGCTCTATGCTAAACGTTAGAGGCGTAAAAGACGTTCGCGCAGTACAAAAGATTGCCGTGGAAGAATCGCGTTTAGGTATTCCATTAATAATTGGATTTGACGTAATTCACGGGTATAAAACATTAAGTCCAATACCCTTGGCAGAATCTGCCAGTTGGGATTTAGAGGCAATAGAAGCTTCTGCTCAGGTTGCCGCCAGAGAAGCTGCGGCTTCTGGAATTAACTGGACATTTGCTCCTATGTTAGATATTTCTCGAGATGCACGCTGGGGACGTGTTATGGAAGGAGCCGGAGAAGACCCTTATTTAGGGAGCCTAATTGGCGCGGCAAGAGTGCGCGGTTTTCAAGGATCCGATTTAACAGACCCATTAACCATTGCAGCTTGTGCTAAACACTTTGCTGGCTATGGCTTTGCCGAATCGGGAAAAGATTACAATACCGTAGATGTTGGCACCAGCACTTTATACAATACTATTTTCCCCCCATTTGAAGCTGCTATAGAAGCCGACGTTAAAACCTTTATGAATGCCTTTAATGTCGTAAACGGTGTGCCTGCAACTGGAAACGCATGGCTACAACGCGATATCTTAAAAGACAAATGGGACTATTCAGGATTTGTAGTTTCTGATTGGGGTTCTATTGCCGAAATGATTCCACATGGTTTTGCCAAAGACGCAAAAGATGCCGCTTTAAAGGCAGTCACAGCGGGTTCAGATATGGATATGGAGAGTTATATGTATGTAGCCGAATTAGCCAATTTGGTAAACGAAGGTAAGGTAGACGAAGCATTAATCACAGATGCCGCCCGTCGTATTTTAACCCTTAAATACGAACTGGGTTTATTTGACGATCCTTATAAATATTGCGACGAAGCTAGGGAGGCATCAGAAATTGGAAGCGACCAAAATAGAGCAGCTGTTTTAGATATGGCGAAAAAGTCAATTGTCTTGCTTAAAAACGAAAACAGCCTCTTACCCTTAGCTAAATCAGGACAAAAAGTGGCCTTAATTGGTCAATTGGCAGGTGATAAAAATTCTCCTTTAGGAAGCTGGAGAATTGCTGCCGAAGACGATTCTGCAGTATCTGTATTGGAGGGAATGCAAAGTTATACCAATAATACATTAACCTATACAAAAGGTGTACAGGTTAGTGTGGGCGAGACCGCCTTTATTTTAGAAACAAAAATAAACGAAACAGATAGAACAGGAATAGATCAGGCTGTACAAGCTGCCAGAGGAGCAGATGTTGTAGTTATGGTGCTCGGCGAAATAGGCTGGCAGAGTGGAGAAGCTAGAAGTAGAACCGAACTTGATCTTCCTGGATTACAGCAAGAGATGTTAGAAGCTGTATATAAAGTGAATAAAAACATTGTTTTGGTGTTGAATAACGGACGTCCTTTGGCCTTGCCTTGGGCCGACGAAAATATCCCTGCAATTGTTGAAGCTTGGCAATTGGGTACCGAAACCGGAAACGCTGTTGCGCAAGTGCTGTATGGTGACTACAACCCGAGTGGTAAAATGCCAATGACTACACCACGTAGTGTAGGACAAGTGCCCATTTATTACAATCATAAAAATACTGGACGTCCTAGCTTACCTGGAGAGGACATTGTTTTTTGGTCGCATTATATAGATCAAGAGAATAGCCCGTTGTACCCTTTTGGTTATGGATTAAGCTATACCAATTTTGACTATTCAGACTTAAAAGTCACAAATAATTATGCAACGAATGCATCGGTTACGGTTGCTGTAACTGTTACTAATTCAGGCGATATGGATGGTAAAGAAGTTGTGCAATTGTACTTACAAGATCCAGTCGCAAGTGTAACACGCGCAGTGCGCGAATTAAAAGGATTCGAATTGGCAACTATATTAAAAGGAGAATCCAAAACAATCGAATTTACCCTGACCAAAAAAGAACTTGGTTTTTACAATAATCAAGGTGATTGGTTAGTAGAATCTGGTGATTTTAATGTTTTTGTAGGAGGAGATTCTGCCACGACACTAACTAAAAGCTTTTCGCTAGAATAATGAAACAGCTGTTATCCATATTAATTTTTTGTTTCGTGGCATTTAGTGCCGCTCAGCAAGAAGAGCTTGTTTTTCAAGAAGAATTTAATGGAACCCAGCTAGATAAATCTGTTTGGAATTATATGCAAGGCGATGGTTGTCCTAACCTTTGTGGTTGGGGAAACAATGAACCTCAAATATATACTAAAGAAAATGCTCGCGTTGCTAATGGATTTTTAAGCATAACCGCTACGAATCAGAATAATGTTTACAATTCTTCCAGAATTACCACCAAAGGTAAGGTTGAATTCCAATATGGAATTGTAGAAGTACGCGCAAAACTGCCCAAAGGTAAGGGTCTTTGGCCTGCTATTTGGATGCTGGGTAACGATATTGACAGCAATCCTTGGCCAAATGTTGGCGAAATAGATATTATGGAGTATGTAGGTAAAAATCCAGGTGTAATTTACACTTCGTTGCATACTGCTTCCAGCTATGGAGAAACAATAAATTCAAAGCAAACTAATATTGCTGGAATAGAAGATGACTTTCATGTTTATAAGGCCGATTGGTCCAAAGAGCAAATTTCTTTTTATATAGATAAGAAGCTTGTCTATACCTATAATCCAGAACAAAAGAACGATAGAACATGGCCGTACAACAAACCGTTTTACATGGTTTTAAATATGGCTATTGGCGGGAATTTTGGAGGTCCAGAAATAGACAACTCCATTTTTCCTCAAGAATTTTTAATCGATTATATACGAGTTTACAAACAATAATTATTTATTAAATTTTAAATTAAATCACAATGAAAAAGTTTTACTTATTATTAATTGCAATTGTATGCATGGCTGGTACCAGCTTTGCACAAGTTACTGTAGAAACGGACCCAACTTTAGGTACCGATGGCGATGCGTGGATAGGATTTATGAATGTATTCGAACTAGACGAAACAACATATGCTTTTGGATCTCCTTGGGCAGTGCCAGATTTAAAATCGACTGTAGATGCAGCAGGGGGTTCTATTACTTTACAGCCAAACTTTAATACCTATGCAGACAATCCAGACGATCCATTTTGGGTAAACCAAACCACTGGAGCAGGAAACAAATTTATGGTTGCTGCCACTTTCTTTGAAGATCCTACCTTAATTGGTCAAGAAGTTACCTTTACTGGTGGCGTTGAGAGCAATACCCTAGATAGCGATTACGAAGCGTATGCATTTATTAAAGTATTTAATGCAGATTTTTCGGTTTTAAAACAAGAGACTACGCCACTTGTAGCTGGTGAGGTATTTTCTGTAACGTATACGAATGTAGAAGGAGCAGATACATTTATCCAATTAGGATTTGAAGTTGCTGGACCTAATGCTAACCCAGCAGACGAAGGTACTGTAGGAAGTATTGTTTTAGGACCTAACGCATTAAACGTAACCAGCCAAGAATTAATTGGTTTAAGCGCTTACCCTAATCCTGTATCTAACGTCTGGAATTTAAGAACTCAGGCAGAAATTAATAATGTTGCTATCTTTAACGTTCTTGGTCAAAAAGTAATCGATCAAAATGCTTCAGGAACTTCTTTAAGTATTAATATGGCTGGATTAAAGTCTGGATTGTATTTTGCAACTGTTTCTACTAGCGAAGGAGCTCAGAGTATTAAAATTGTAAAGCAGTAAATTTTTATGGGATAGGTTTATAGTATATCCCAGTATTTTTTTTAGCTTAACATTTGTAACTTGCCCAGGTCCCGTACTTGGGCAAGTTGTATAAACCAACTAAATAAACTAAACTATTATGTTAGCAATTTTCTCTTTTGTTGGCTTTACCTTATTGGTAGCCGTAATCTCCTATTTTGCCACAAGAAAAACCGACGAGAACACCAGTGACGGATACTTTCTAGGTGGACGAAGCTTAACTGCTGGAGTTATTGCAGGCTCTTTATTGCTAACCAATTTATCTACCGAACAAATAGTAGGTCTTAACGGATCTGCCTATAGCGAAGGTATTTTAGTAATGGCATGGGAAACCCTTGCGGCTATTGCAATAGTTGTTACGGCACTATTTTTATTACCACGATATTTAAAGGGTGGCTTAACAACGGTTCCTACCTTTTTGGCCAATCGATTCGATGTTACTACTAAAACTCTTACTTCGGGCTTGTTTTTAACAGGGTACGTAGTGGTGTTGTTACCAGTAATTTTGTATTCAGGTTCTTTGGCTATCTCTAATATGTTTAATATTCCTGAATTACTTGGAGTAAGTAGTACCGGCGCGCTCTGGATTTGCGTTTGGGGAATTGGTATTATAGGTTCTATTTATGCGGTTTTTGGCGGATTAAAGGCAGTTGCCGTATCCGATTCAATTAACGCCATTGGATTATTAATTGGAGGCTTGCTTATTCCAATATTTGGACTTATGTATATAGGTGACGATAGCATTTCAGAAGGCTGGAGAATTCTTACCACAGAAAACCCAGAAAAGTTCGATGCTGTAGGAGATAAAACAAGTGCTATTCCATTTGCTACCATATTCACGGGAATGATGCTGGTTCAACTTTTTTATTGGGGAACCAATCAACAAATTATTCAGCGTGCCTTAGCTGCAAAAAACTTAAAAGAAGGTCAAAAAGGGTTAATTCTAGCGTCCTTTATTAAAATATTAGGTCCCATGATTGTGGTACTGCCAGGTATTATTGCATACCACGTTTTTGAAGGTAGTTTAGAGCAAGCAGATGCGGCTTACCCAATGCTAGTTAATAAAGTATTACCTAGTGCATTTTTAGGATTCTTTGCCGCAGTATTATTTGGTGCCATTTTAAGTTCGTTTAATTCGGTGTTGAATAGTTCGGTAACGCTTTACGGAATTGATATCTACAAACAGCATATTAATAAAGATGCGAACGAAAAACTTGTAGTTAAAAACGGAAAAACTTTTGGAGTTATTTTAGCCTTAGCTTCTATGTTTATAGCGCCACAATTGGCAAATGCAGGCGGTTTATTTGACTACTTACAAGAAGTTAACGGTATTTATAGCATTCCAATCCTTACCATTATTGTGGTGGGTTATGCTACCAAACGTGTACCTGCTATAGCAGCCAAAATTGGTTTGCTTTCAGGTTCCTTATTATACGTTCTAAGCCAGTTTATATTAAACCCTTATTTTGTTGGTAAAGCTATGGATAACGCAGCTGCGCAGGGCATAACAGACCCAGACCAATTAGCAGCAATAGAAGCTGATGCTTATCCGCACTTTTTACACGTTATGGCTATTTTGTTTGTAATGAACATTATTATCATGCTGATTATAGGGCGTATAAAGCCAAGAGAAACTCCCTTCGAAGCCAAATATACCGAGCAAGTAGAAATTACTCCTTGGAAGCACGTGAAATTGGCTGGAGCTATAGTTGTTATAATTGTAATAGGTACTTATATATATTTTCAATAAAAAAACAAAAGAGCGTCATGTAAATGACGCTCTTTTTTAATATCAACTATTTAAAATATCCAACGGATAAAAATTCACTAATAGATGCTATTATTACTTCCTTACTTATAAAAGTAATTTATTTTAAGGAAGATAAACCATAGCCCAACTAACTAAAACTTACGAAAACGTTTGCGTGTTAATAAGTTTGCTTATTTTAACAACTTAACCAGTTAGAACAGCTTTAAAAAGAACAAAAATCTACAGCATATGCCTAAAATGACCTTAAAAAAAATTGCCCAAGAATTAGAGGTTTCTATCTCTACAGTTTCTAAGGCACTTAAAGATAGTCATGAAATAGGGGAGGACACACGAAAAAAAATAAAGGCCTTTGCTGCACTTTATAATTATAAACCAAACAATATTGCGTTAAGCCTTAAAAACAGGAGAACACAAACCTTGGGCATTATTATCCCCGAAATTGTACATCACTTTTTTACTACAGTAATTCACGGAATAGAAGCAGTTGCTAATAAAAGAGGCTACAATGTAATTATTGGACTTTCTAACGAATCGTTCGAAAAAGAGGTTAATACTATGGAAACCTTAGCCAATGGCTCTATAGATGGGTTTATAATATCGGTGGCAAAAGAAACCTTGCGCATAAAAGATTATCATCATTTGCAAGAGACTATTAATCAAGGAATGCCCATTGTAATGTTCGACCGCGATTTACCCGATCTTGATTGTGATAAAGTAATTGTAGACGACGTTCGTGGCGCTAAAACGGCTGTAGAACACTTAATCGCCAAAGGGTGTTCAGACATAGGGATTATAACCACAAATGACCACGTAAATGTTGGGAAACTCCGATTTATGGGTTACAAAAAAGCCTTGGCTGATGCAAATTTAACTCAAGAAGATACCGCCATTTTAAAATTAGACGACAGTCTAAATTTATACGAAAATATGGAAGCTTTAGACAAAGCCATATTGCAGTATGTGCAGGCCAAC
Organism: Gilvibacter sp.; assembly: GCA_965277295.1. Classification (GTDB taxonomy): domain Bacteria; phylum Bacteroidota; class Bacteroidia; order Flavobacteriales; family Flavobacteriaceae; genus Gilvibacter. The sequence goes on along the minus strand of OZ255720.1, from coordinate 3,347,873 downwards.
TCTGGTTTGGATGCTATTTTTGCAGTAAACGAAATCTATGCTTTGTCTGCCACAAAAGCCCTAAGAGCTTGTGGGAAAGCTATTCCGGAAGATGTAAAAGTTATTGGGTTTACAGACGGCCCCTTGTCCAGATATGCCTCGCCCAGTCTTACGGCAGTAAGTCAGCACGGCCAAGAAATAGGAGAACGAGCTGCACATGTTTTAATAGACCGAATAGAGCGAGACCAACCAGAAGATCCTCACCAAACCACGGTGGTTCAAACACAGCTAATCACGAGAGATTCAACCGGCAGCTAAATTGCGAAGCGTTAAAAAATAACTTATATTTACAGCGCTTAGATTGACACTAATATTACTTCCTTTTTTAGTGCGAATAAGAAAATACGTTTAGCATTATACTTACCCTGTTTTTAAATGGGTAACTGTAATTTACTACCCAAGTATTGGGTATTGCTTTCTTTATTAATGCACTATGCAATGTTCAACTATTTTTATTTTAACAACAATTTTGTGTATTCTAGAGACTACGTAACAAATGAATAAAAAAGGATTTATTTTTGATTTAGACGGTGTAATTGTAGATACCGCTCATTTTCATTTTCTAGCCTGGCAAAAAACAGCCAACGAATTAGGCTTTGCCCTAACCCCAGAATTAAACGAACAACTTAAAGGAGTAAGTCGGATTAATTCTTTAAAAAAAATATTAGAGTGGGCTGGAGTAACTATTAGCCAAGAGCGCTTTGATCATTTAACATCGGACAAAAACATTGACTATCTATCGCATGTAAATGGAATGACACCTAACGATGTCCTTCCAGGAGTGCTCGATTTTATAGGAGAATTAAAACAACAAGGTTATAAAACTGCATTGGGTTCGGCTAGTAAGAATGCCAGACGTATTTTAGAGAAAGTTGGCATAACCCATATTTTTGATACCATTGTAGATGGTACCAATGTAACCACAGCCAAACCAGATCCCGAAGTATTTTTAGTTGGCGCTAGTCAGTTGGGAATTGCGCCCGAAGACTGTGTAGTTTTTGAAGATTCTGTAGCGGGTGTAACCGCTGCAAAGGCTGGAGGAATGGTCGCCGTTGGGATTGGTAAGCCCGAACACTTAGGTCATGCCGACTTTGTTTTTCCGGGTTTTACTAATATTCCCAACGATTTTATACATAGATTAATTACTATTTAACGCATTATGAACCAATCTTATATTACCCCAGACCCTTGGTCTATTATAGAAACCGATTTTAATCCAGAACATGTAAAATCGTCCGAAAGTCTATTTAGTATTGGCAATGGCGCCATGGGCCAACGTGCAAATTTTGAAGAGACTTACAGCGGACCTACATTTCAGGGTAGCTATATAGCTGGTGTTTATTATCCCGACAAGACCCGAGTAGGTTGGTGGAAAAACGGATATCCGGAATATTTTGCAAAAGTGTTAAACGCACCTAGTTGGATTGGAATTAACGTTACCATAAATGGTGAAGCACTGGATTTGTTTAGTTGTTCTCAAGTTAATGAGTACAAAAGAGCACTAAACATGAAGGAAGGTATTTATACTCGAAGCTTTGTTGCCGTTTTACAAAATAATGCTCAAATACGCGTAGAGGCTACTCGAATTCTGTCGTTACAACACGATGAATTGGGAGCAATTCGTTATAATATTACTGCGCTGTCGGGCGATTTAGAGATCGATTTAGAATCGTATTTAGATGCAGGAATAACCAACGAAGACACCAATTGGGACGATAAATTTTGGGATGTAAAAAGTGTGGATTCACAAGGGGCGCAGGCATTTATTCATGCAGCTACCATGAAGACCAATTTTAATGTTTGCACCTATATGGATAATAGTTTAACCATAGACGGCTCAGCGCAAAACACACCTCCCACAGAACATAAAACACAAAACTACATAAGCCATAAATATAGCGTCAATCTCGCTAAAAATGCCACAGTATCTTTTGTTAAGTTTGCCGGTTACACTGTTAGTACTAACCATCAAGTAGACCAACTTCAGGCAGCTGCAAAAAGCGCTTTAGCAATAGGACATAATTTAGGGTTTAGTGGGCTTATTAAGTCACAACAAGAAGCTTGGGATGCTATTTGGAATATGGCAGATATAGTTATAGAGGGCGATGTCGCTGCTCAGCAAGGAATTCGCTTTAATATATTCCAATTAAACCAAACTTATTTGGGCAAAGATGCCCGACTAAATATAGGTCCAAAAGGATTTACTGGCGAAAAGTACGGCGGAAGTACCTACTGGGATACCGAAGCGTATTGTATTCCGTTTTATATGGCGACAAAAAATCAGGAAGTTGCAAGAAACCTATTAACCTACCGCTTTAAGCATTTAGAAAAAGCCATAGAAAATGCCCAAAAGTTAGGGTTTGTTAATGGTGCAGCTTTGTATCCTATGGTTACTATGAATGGGGAAGAATGTCATAACGAATGGGAAATCACCTTCGAAGAGATACACCGTAACGGGGCGATTGCTTTTGCCATATTTAATTACGAACGTTTTACGGGCGACACCACCTATATTCCAGAAATGGGGATGGAGGTTTTAATTGGTATCGCAAGATTCTGGAAGCAGCGCGCCACTTTTTCTAAGGCCAAAAACAAGTACGTAATTTTAGGCGTTACTGGGCCAAACGAATACGAAAACAATGTAAATAATAACTGGTACACGAATTATATGGCCCAGTGGTGTCTTAACTATGCAGCATCACAAATAAAGGCCATGGCACAAACATCTGCCGCAGATTACGACCGCATTTGGACCAAAACCAATTTAAGCAAAGAAGAAGTGGCGGGTTGGAACGAAGTTGCAAATGCAATGTATTTCCCTTTTAGCGAAGCGCATAATGTATTTTTACAGCAGGATGGATTTTTGGACAAAGAGCTTGTAAAAGTTCAGGATTTAGACAAGGCACAGCGTCCTATTAATCAGCATTGGTCTTGGGATAGAATATTGCGTTCGCCGTATATAAAGCAGGCAGATACCTTACAGGGCTTTTACTTTTTCGAAGATCATTTTTCTAAAGAGGAATTAGAACGTCATTTTGACTTTTACGAACCTTTTACCGTGCATGAATCGTCGCTTTCGCCTTGTGTACATGCAATTCAGGCGGCTAAACTGGGCCGTATGGAACAGGCCTATGACTTTTATTTACGTACCTCGCGTTTAGATTTAGACGACTACAATAAAGAGGTAGAAGAAGGCTGTCACATTACCAGTATGGCTGGAACTTGGATGAGTATTGTTGAGGGCTTTGCCGGAATGCGTTCGGGAAAAGACGGGCTAGAATTCGACCCTAAAATTCCAGAACAGTGGGAGGCCTATTCGTTTAAAATTAATTACCGCAACCAATTGATTACCGTGGGCGTTACCAAAGACATGTGCAGCATTTCTTTGGCTGGGGATAACAGTTTAAACCTTACTGTTGCAGGAAAACAAGTAACTTTAAATCCAAATTCGACCAATCGAGTTAATTTAAACTAAAATTGAATTTTATGAAGCAAGTTATAATTAGTTTCCTCTGTGTTTTTCTATGTTTTTCTTGTGCGGATTCAAGTAAACAAACAACTCAGAATTCGACAGAAGTGGTAGCAGATGCTGCGCCAGTATCGGGGCCCGATTTTGACTGGAAAGCAGCTAGTTTATATTTTCTATTGACCGACCGATTCAATAATGCAAATAAAGAAAACGACCTGAATTTTGGGCGTGATAAAGAAACGGCAGTCTTGCGCGGTTTTGAAGGGGGAGATATTCAAGGGATTACTCAAAAAATAAACGAGGGTTATTTTTCGGATCTAGGTATTAACGCCATTTGGATGACTCCCATTGTAGAGCAAGTGCACGACGGAACAGACGAAGGAACTGGTTATACGTATGCGTATCACGGGTATTGGACTAAAGATTGGACTGCACTGGACCCCAATTTTGGAACCATGGCTAATTTAAAAGAGCTTGTAGCAGCTGCGCATAGCAAAGGAATTAGAATATTGTTAGACGCTGTAATAAACCATACAGGACCTGTAACTGCTCAAGACCAAGTATGGCCAAGTGACTGGGTGCGCACCAAACCTGCGTGTACTTATACCAGTCAAGAAACTACAATTACCTGTACTTTGGTAGAAAACTTACCAGATATTAAGACCGAAGACAGTCAAGATGTAGCATTGCCACCAGCTTTGGTTGCAAAATGGAAAGAAGAAGGACGTTACGATCAAGAAATGGCCGAACTCGACGCCTTTTTTGAACGTACAGGCTATCCAAGAGCTCCTAGGTTTTATATCATGAAATGGTTAACAGATTATATTACCGACTTTGGAATAGATGGCTATCGCGTTGATACCGTTCGCCATACCGAAGAATATGTTTGGCAAGAGTTTAAAAAAGAGTGCGATTATGCTTTTGCACAATGGAAGACAGCCAATCCAGACAAGGTATTAGATAACGCCGATTTTTATACTGTTGGAGAAATTTACGGATACGGTATTAACGACGGATTAATGACCAAATTCGGCGACGTTAATGTAGATTATTACAAAGACGCCTTTAGTGCTTTAATTAATTTTGACTTACGCAGCAGTGGTCAAACACAGTCGTATCAGGAGATTTTTTCGCGTTATGATTCTATATTAAATGCTACGTTAAGCCAATACGGAACGCTAAGTTATTTGACCTCTCATGACGATAGTAGTCCATTCGACAAAGAGCGAGCTAGTACTTATCAAGCAGCAAACTTATTGTTGCTCACTCCTGGTGCTTCGCAAATGTATTATGGGGACGAAACTGGACGATCTTTAATTATTGAAGGAACCAACGGCGATGCCACCTTGCGTTCTTTTATGAATTGGGATCAGCTTGCAACCAATCCAGAAACACAAGCCCTTTTAGCACATTATCAAAAATTAGGTCAGTTTAGAAATAATCACTTGGCAGTGGGAATGGGTCGACATAAAAAATTAAGCGATTCTCCATATACTTTTTCCAGGAGACTATCGACAGGTAATTTAGATAAGGTGGTTGTTGCTTTAGATGCTCCTAAGGGTCAAAAAAGCATTCCAGTAGGTACTATTTTTAGCGACAATTCCAAAGTGCGCGATGCCTATTCAGGGCAGGAACTAACAGTATTAAACGGAGAGGTAACCCTTAACTCTCAAGAAACTGTAGTACTTCTTGAATTAAGTAATAACTAGTATTATGAAGTCTGGCATTCTCGCTATAATCTGTCTAAGTCTATTAATAGGCTGTAAATCCGAATCAAATAAAGAACAATCCATGCAAGAGCAAGAGGTAATTAGTACAATTTCTCCAATAACAGAATCCTTTTTAGAAACCGCAATTATATACGAAGCAAACATTAGACAATACTCTCCAGAAGGTAGCTTTAATGCGTTTACTCAAGATATTCCCAAGTTAAAAGAACTAGGTGTAGATATTATTTGGCTTATGCCAGTGTATCCAATATCTTCTAAAAACCGTAAAGCTTATGGCGATTTAATGGCCCACGACATCGAGGACCCCGAAGAACGTAAAAAGTATTTGGGTAGTTATTATGCGATAGCCGATTACACAGGAATTAATCCTGAATTTGGAACGCTAGAAGATTTTAGAGTCTTAGTTAAGACGGCTCACGAAAATGGTATGTATGTTATTTTGGATTGGGTGGCTAATCACACAGGGTGGGATCACCATTGGCTCGAAGAGCATCCAGAGTTCTTTACAAAAAACCCAGAAGGCCAGATAAGTGAACCTTTAAAAGACGATGGTCGTACCCCAGAGGGATGGACAGATGTTGCCGATTTAAACTTCGACAATACCGAATTGCGCACCGCCATGATTGCAGAAATGCAATATTGGTTAACCCAAGAGGGTATCGATGGATTTAGATGCGACGTTGCAAGCTTTGTTCCTGTCGATTTTTGGCAACAAGCAATTCCTGAGTTACGAGCAACCAAGCCTATTTTTATGTTGGCCGAATCTGACGATCCAGCCTTATTACAACCAGGCTTATTCGACGCCGCTTACGGATGGGCAAATCATCATTTAATGAACCATATTGCAGCCGGTAAAAACAGTCCGGAAAGTTGGCAAGGTCATATGGGGTATATGTTCGACAAGTTCGAAACCCCAGCAATGCTAATGAACTTTGTCGAGAATCACGACGAGAATTCTTGGAACGGCACTTTTATAGGCAGAACTGGCGATGCTTGGGAAGCTTGCTTAGCACTTAGTTATATAAACCCAGGAATACCATTAATTTATAGTGGTATGGAATACGATTTAAACCACAGTCTCAAGTTTTTCGAAAAAGACAGTATTCCAAAAACGAAAGGTAAAGTATGGCCGGTGTTGGCGAAGCTTGCCAAATTTAAAAAAGAGATTCCTGCTTTTAGTGGATCAAAAAATGGAGCGAGTTTTGAGTATTTAGAAAGCAATCGCAAGGACGCTATTATTAGTTTTAAACGAACCCATGGCGAGTCTCAAGTTGTGTATTTGGCCAACTTTACTTCTCACGAAGTTAGTACACGAATGCCAATTACTGGAACGTATCTAGATCTAATAACAAACAAAGAAGTTGTTCTGACTCAGGATAATGATTTGATTTTTAAGCCTTGGGAATATAGATTATTGCTTAAAACCGACTAATTGCAGGCTAAATAAGGCATAAATTAAAGAAGTTATTAACCGAAAACGTTTTAGTTGATTTTATAATTTGTGGTATTTAGATTATTGCCATAGATTTACATTAAATGAGTGCTAAAATCAAGAAAATAGGGGTGCTAACCAGTGGAGGAGATGCCCCGGGGATGAACGCAGCGATACGTGCTGTGGTTCGATCTTGTTCCTATCATAATTTAGAATGTGTTGGCGTTTTTAGAGGCTATCAAGGTTTAATAGAAGGAGACTTCCAACCTTTAGATGCCCGTTCGGTAAAGAATATTATTAATAAAGGAGGAACTTTTTTAAAAACTGCACGTTCCAACGACTTTAGAACTCCAGAGGGTAGAAAAATTGCATACAATAATTTATTAGAAAACAAGGTAGATGCCTTGGTGGTTATTGGTGGCGATGGAACCTTTACTGGAGCATCGGTTTTTAATGGGGAGTTTAACTTTCCAATAGTTGGGATTCCGGGCACCATAGATAACGATATTAATGGCACAGATTACACCATTGGCTACGACACGGCATTAAACACTGTAGTCGAAGCAATAGATAAAATTCGCGACACAGCAAATTCTCACAACCGCTTGTTTATGGTCGAAGTTATGGGAAGAGATGCTGGCGATATAGCGCTTAACGCAGGTATTGGAGCGGGTGCCGAAGAGATTCTTATCCCTGAAGAAGATATGGGTAAAGATCGCTTAATCGAGTCGTTAAGACGCAGTAAAAAATCAGGCAAAAGTTCAAGTATTATTGTGGTTGCCGAAGGGGACCAAATAGGTAAGAATATTTTTGAACTTGCCAAGTATATAGAAAACAACCTAACGGCTTACGAAGTGCGCGTAACAGTGCTAGGGCACATCCAGCGTGGCGGTGCACCAAGTTGTTACGACCGTGTTTTAGCCAGTAGATTGGGAGTGGGCGCGGTAGATGCCTTAATGGCACATGTTAGCGATGTTATGATTGGAATAGTTCATAATAAAATTGTACAAGTACCTTTTGAAGATGCTTTAAAGGGAGAAAACCAAATAGATTTAGAATTAATACGAGTAGCAGATATTACATCTGTATAATCAAAAAAAATATGACTAAAATTGGAATTAACGGCTTTGGCCGAATAGGTAGAATTGCATTTAGAATTGCAGCTCAGAGCGATAATGTAGAAGTAGTAGCAGTAAACGATTTACTAGATGTAGATCATCTTGCATATTTGCTAGAATACGATTCTGTTCACGGTAAATATCCTGGTACTGTAAGTGTAGAAAACGGACATCTTGTTGTAGATGGTAAAACCGTTCGCGTTTCTGCCGAGCGTAATCCGGAAGATTTAAAATGGGACGAAGTTGGTGCAGAGATTGTAATTGACTGTACTGGAATTTTTACCACTCTTGGTACCGCCGATGCTCACCTAAAAGCAGGAGCCAAAAAAGTAGTAATTTCTGCTCCTTCTAAAGATGCTCCTATGTTTGTGATGGGCGTGAACCATATGGACGTAAAAGCAACAGACACTATTGTAAGTAATGCATCTTGTACAACCAATTGCCTAGCGCCAATGGCGAAAGTGATTCACGATAACTTAGGTATTGTAGAAGGTTTAATGACTACAGTACATGCAGCTACGGCTACGCAATTTACCGTAGATGGTCCCTCAAAAAAGAATTATAGAATGGGGCGTAGCGCTATAAACAATATTATTCCAACATCTACAGGAGCTGCAGTTGCTGTTACCAAGGTTATTCCAGCACTTCAAGGCAAGTTAACAGGAATGGCATTTAGAGTACCAACAGCAGATGTTTCTGTAGTTGACTTGACTGTTAGAACAGAAAAATCGGCTACTTACGACGAGGTTAAGGCCTTATTTAAAACAGCCGCAAGTGGCGCCTATCAAGGTGTTATAGATTATATAGACGAACCCGTTGTTTCTCAGGACTTTGTTTCTGACCCCAATACCTGTAATTTCGATGCAGATGCTGGGATTGCATTAAACAATAACTTTTTTAAATTAGTAGCCTGGTACGACAACGAATATGGGTATTCTGCTAAGTTAATTGACTTAGCGACTCATATTGCTAGCTTATAGCCTATGATTTTAATAGCAGATGGGGGTTCGACAAAATGCGATTGGGTCCTTTTAGATAATGACTGTAATCCAATTCTAAAAACACGGACACGGGGATTAAACCCCGCGGTAGTGGAACCGGCGGAATTAGAAAACAGACTCCTAGAAAACACAGATTTAACGCACCTTTTTGGAAAACTCGATAAGGTTGACTTTTATGGTGCAGGTTGTGGGACTCCATCTCCAAGAGCTTTATTGCACGGTGTCTTGGCCAAGCTTTTTACCAAGGCATCTGTTTCGGTAATGGAAGATGTTGCGGCGGCAGTTTATGCGGCGACAGATAAACCTGGCATTGTATGTATTTTAGGTACTGGATCTAACAGTTGCTATTTTGACGGTGTAGATATTCATATGGAAGTAGATTCTTTAGGCTATGCGCTTATGGACGAAGCCAGTGGAAATTACTTTGGAAAGCGCTTAATTCGAGATTATTTTTATAAAAAAATGCCAGAGGAATTGGCCAAAGAGTTTGCCAATAGGTTCGATCTAAATACAGATGTTATTAAGCTTAATGTTTACAAAAGACCGAATCCGAATACATATTTAGCTTCTTTTGCCGAGTTTATTTTTACCAGCAAAGAGGTAAACGGCTATTTCTACAAGCTAATAAGCGAGGGTATGTATAAGTTTATAGAAAACAAAATTTTGTGCTATAAAGAAGCACAGAATGTCCCCATTCATTTTATTGGTTCAATAGCTCATTTTTCCGAAGACATTATTCGCGATTGTATGAAGCCTTATCATCTAGAATTAGGGAATGTTATTAGACGTCCAATAGATGGTTTAATAGATTATTATAAGGGAAAATACGTACACTAGGAATTGCCCTTCACAGTATTACGGAGAATCGATAAATTAACTACGGTTATCCCGTAATCTTGATTTTTGACTTGCCATTTTGACTATCTTCATTGTTGATTTATTAACCAACTCAAAACAGATCAAAATGAGTACTCCCAACGACACAGTTTCTTTAGAAGATGCAACCACATGGTGCGAAAACTGGCGTAATGCCAACCCAAACAAGGTAAAAGCATTTTTAATACCTACAGACGACCTTAGCGGTGTTTTAGCAGAAAATCCAGACAAGGTTCGCGCGTATTTAGCCATCAAGGTTAAACCAGACGGAAGCCAAGAAACTAAGCTTGTTTTTGTTGGCGCCGAACGTCAAGCCAATGGCGATTATAAAGACATGCTGCCAAATCCAGCAGGACAGCGTGATAACGGCCAATATATATTCGATTTAACCGAACCCTGTCCAACTTTTTGTGACCCAACCAGCCAATTAAATAGCAATCAGCAGTAGTGACCGAATTTTTTAGCGCAGTAAGTTTTGTAACTATTTATGCGCCAGTGGCCATAGGGATTTTGTACTTTTTGGGTTTTAAAAAATTTAATAAGGTTTATAAAATACTTACGGTCTATTTAGTTGTTATCGCGATTATTCAGCTTACGTCATTTTATATTGGACGAGGTGGATTAGGCCGGTCAAACTTGTACATGAGCCACTATTACTATGTGGCTCAATTTATACTGTTAACCTGGTTTTATGCGTGCTTATTAAACAAAAGATGGCCCTATTATTTATTGGCAATCGTATTGTTATTTATTGGTTTTCAATTTGTTAACGATTCGAGTTTGTACTATCGATACAACCCAATAGCCATGGCGTTAACGCAAATGATAATTGTTACTTATGCAACCATCTATTTATATGGATGTTTAGGTAAACGCGGTTCGTTTTTAATAACCACTTGTGCCTTATTGGTGTATTTATTAGTAAGCTCAATAATATTTGCTTCGTGGAATTTGGTTATCGATTTAGATATTTCTAACACTACGAGAGCATCTTTAAATAATCTAAATAAAGTTCTATACTTCGCTTTACAAATAGTTTTAATAATTGAATGGTTTAAATATTACAATGTTATTAAACACAGAAATGTTAACCCAAGCTAATGGGAATCAAGTCGTAGAGCTTGTGCTAATTGGAGCTAGTGTTTTACTGGTTATGGCAATAGCGGTGCTTGCCTTTTTCTTTTTTTCTAGAAAACGTGTGGTAAGTGCCGAACTGGCTCAGGCCAATCAGGAAATAACGCATCAAAAACAAATGCTGCAGGCAACAATTATTACTCAAGAAAACGAACGCAAGCGCATTGCACAAGACCTGCATGATGCCATTAGTTCTAAACTAAATATTGTTTCGCTAAACACGAACGTGCTTTTAGAGGAACAAAGCGACAGGTCAGAAACAAAAAAGTTGTTAACTACTATCTTAGACATTAGTAATTCTACTTTAGATAGTTCACGGCAAATCGCACATGATTTATTACCGCCTGTCTTGCAGAAATTTGGACTTTGGGCCGCTTTAGAAGAATTAAAAATGAATTTTAATCAAGCACATAAAGACTTAGTTACCCTAACAGGCGATTATGCTCAGGACAAAATTCCAGCAAAAGACGAACTGCATTTATTTAGGATTGTACAAGAATTAATTAATAATTCTCTTAGGCATGGTAAAGCTTCTAAAATTACGGTGCATTTAAATTCAGAACCTTTAAGTCTTAATTATACAGACAACGGAATTGGACTTAAAAAAACGCCAAAGCAAGGGAAGGCTGGACTAGGATTAAAGAATATAGAAAGTCGCGTCGAAATATTAGGGGGAAAATCCGCTATGGAATCTGCCCAGACTGGGGGAATAATTTTTAATTTTAAAAAGATAATAGAGGACTAATGAATAATCAAGTAATTCGAATTGGATTAGCAGACGACGAAGAACTTTTTAGAAAAGGTATCGCTTTTATATTAGAGCGAGAACCCGATTTAGAGGTAGTTTTCGAGGCAGAAAATGGTCAAAAATTATTAGATAAGTTAGAACAAAGTAATCCCTTGCCAGATGTTGTCCTCACCGATCTAAAAATGCCCATGCTAAACGGTATTGAAGCCACTCGCGAAGTGGTTAAAAAATATCCATCGGTTAAAGTAATTGCCCTAACAAGCTATAACACTCGAGCATTTATTGCCAATATGGTAGATATTGGTGCAGCTGCTTTTTTAGTTAAAAATTCAACCCCTAAGACCGTTACACATACGGTTAGAGAAGTCATGAACCGTGGGTTTTATTACAACTACCAAGTCATGCAAATAATTCAAGACGAATTGCAAGGAACTTCTAATCGCACTATTATTAATGCCGACGAACTTACAAATCGCGAAAAAGAAGTATTACAGTTAATATGTCAGCAGGCCACGACACACGAAATTGCAGAAAAACTTTTTATAAGCCCACGCACCGTAGAAGGACACAGAAACAATTTATTACATAAAACAGCCTCTAAAAATGTAGCTGGTTTAGTCTTGTTTGCCATACGTCATAATTTAGTAATTCTAGACAAGGGACTCTCCTAATTTGTAGCTATATTTGCCTGTAGAATAATTTAAACAACCGTTTATTTATGGGCTTTCCCAATATAAATCCAACGCAAACTAAAGCGTGGACCAAGTTACAAGAGCATTACAACCAACATCAAGATTTTAGGCTGCAAGAAGCTTTTGCAAAACAGCCCGAGCGTGCTTTAACAATGTCACTTACGTGGAACGACTTTTATTTAGATTATTCTAAAAATAGAGCCCAAGACAAAACCATTAATTTGCTTTTAGATTTGGCGAATCAAGTTGACTTAAAAGGTGCAATAAACGCACAGTTTAATGGCGATATTATTAATAAAACAGAAGGTCGCGCTGTATTGCATACTGCCCTGCGCGCTCAAGAAAATATAAAACCAGAAGTCGTTCAGGTTTTAAACCAAATACAAGAATTTTCTAGTCAAGTAATTTCTGGACAGTGGAAGGGGTATACCGGCAAAGCAATAACCGATGTTGTAAATATTGGTATTGGTGGCAGTGATCTAGGCCCAGACATGGTTGTAGAGGCTCTTGCTAATTACAGAAACCATTTGGGAATACACTTTGTCTCTAATGTAGAAGGCGACCATGTGGCAGAAGTATTAAAAAAGTTGGACCCAGAAACAACCTTGTTTCTAGTGGTTTCTAAAAGTTGGACAACCCAAGAAACACTAACCAATGCACAAACTATTCGTTCTTGGTTTTTACAATATGGGGAGCCGCAAGATGTTGCTAAGCATTTTGTAGCTGTATCTACCAATGTACCAGCAGTAATAGCATTTGGAATAGACCCGGCCAATGTGTTTACCATGTGGGACTGGGTTGGCGGACGTTTTTCGCTTTGGAGTGCGGTTGGATTATCTATTGCTTGCGCCGTTGGCTATGCTAATTTTAGTAGTATGTTACAAGGAGCAAACGCTATGGATAACCACTTTAGTAGTGCGCCACTAGATAAAAATATGCCCGTTATTATGGCCTTACTTTCTGTTTGGTATAATAACTTTTACGAGGCCGAATCGGAAGCGGTAATTCCGTATACACAATATCTAACCAAGTTAGTTCCTTATTTGCAACAAGCTATTATGGAAAGCAACGGGAAGGGTGTTGACCGAAACGGTGATCCTATAACCTATCAGACAGGAACAGTGGTCTGGGGGAGTACTGGAACTAATGCACAACATGCGTTTTTTCAGTTGTTACACCAAGGCACTAAATTAATTCCTGCCGATTTTATTGGCTTTAAAAACGATTTACACAATATGCCAGAGCATCAAAATGCCTTAATGGCTAATTTTGTTGCGCAAACACAAGCCTTAATGATGGGTACCGATGGGCAGCAAATAGATTCTCCGTACCAAGTTTTTGAAGGAAATCGCCCAACGAATACCTTAATTATAGAGAAGCTCACGCCTGAATCTTTGGGAAGTTTAATCGCGCTTTACGAACACAAACTCTTTACCCAAGGGGTAATATGGAATATTTACAGTTATGACCAATGGGGAGTTCAACTAGGAAAAGTGCTGGCTAAAAACACCTTGAATGATATTCAAAGTGGTGTGGTTTCTGGCAAGCACGACAGCTCAACACAACAACTTTTAAAACATGTATTAAAATAACACTGCTGTGACGCAACCATTTAAAAGTTTTAAGACTATAAAATAACTAGACTTAGGTATAGGCGCAAAAAGTACCTTAAGTTATGTTAGTCTGTTAAGTTAAAAAGCGATCTGGAGAGGTCGCTTTTTTTTATACCTTTAAGAGTACACCAACTAGATAAGTAATCGGCTTTACAAATGAAACAACTACTAACATTTTTGCTACTTCTATTTAGCACAGTCATTCTTGCCCAAGAATCTAAAACCAGTCAAAACACATCTACTTTTGGCGATTATTACCCAATAAGTATTAAACCTACATTGCGTTATTTAAGTAGTATGGTAGACCAGGAAGACATTCTTTTTGATGCCGTTCCAGTGGTGTATTATAGCTTTTACAACAATATGGCGGCCAATTTGCAAAGCAAAGAGGATATTCGCTTTAGTAGTACTTTTTATGTTAGTTTTCAGCCGCATATTCGTATGTATAACGAAAATTCAAAGCCAGTTAAAACTCCATCGTATCGAGCATTTTTAGGTTGGCAGTTTTTAAGAAAAACAGACAAGAATAATTTTTACGCCGCTGCTTTTGAATCGGGCCATTATTCCAATGGGCAATCGGGTTGTGCTTTCGATAATGATTTAGACGACGAAACATCGCCTTGCGACATGGTTTATGCGTTAATTAACGACCAGACCAATCTATCTGATTTGCTTAATAGAACCAATGGTAATTTCTCTACTAACTTTACAAGAATTAGCGGTAATTATAGGTTTAACAATTTAAAGGGAAATACGCCATATCAAGTGCATTCATTTACGGGATGGTATGAATTGTGGCATAATAATATGTTTTTTATTGCAGATATAGGTGGATACAACCCACAAGACATTGCAATTTATGGCCGACATCGATTGGGTCTTGAATACGAATACTTGCACAATTATAAGGAATCGCTAAAATATTCGGTTGGCTTTAGATTAGAAGGAATTGTAAATCCGCACCCCAGTGTTGAACCTTTACGAACCGAATTTTTTGGAACCTGGTATCCCTTTAAAAGTGATTTTGGTTTTTTTGTAAGCTATATTTATGGGCACGATAATTACAATTACCGCTTTGTAGATTCTGGCAATCAAATAAGTGTTGGCCTAAGTTGGGATTGGTTTACGCCTTTCGAGATTAAACGAGCCGAAACAATAAGAAGCAAAGGTTAAATAATTACTACACTTTTATAAATCGCGTATATTTTGGGCTAAAAACATGACCAATTAAATTAGCAGATAGCTAGTTTTATACCAGTTTCTCCTCCCAATTGTTTATTTATGCTCACCAAAGTATATGGAAGCGCTGTTTTTGGGGTAGAGGCCACTACAATTACTATCGAAGTAAACGTCGACAATGGTATTGGGTATCATTTAGTAGGTTTGCCAGACAATGCCATTAAAGAAAGTAATTACCGCATTGCCGCCGCACTGCTAAACAACGGCTATAAAATTCCTGGTAAAAAAATCACGCTAAATATGGCTCCCGCCGATTTACGCAAAGAAGGTGCGTCTTATGACTTGCCATTGGCCATTGGAATTCTTTTGGCCTCCGAACAAATAAAAGACGTTGTTGGGGTAGATACTCATATTTTAATGGGTGAATTGTCGTTAGATGGTTCATTGCAACCTATTCGCGGGGCGTTACCCATGGCCATAAAAGCAAAAGAAGAAGGGTTTACCAAAGTAATATTGCCAAGTCAAAACGCCTTAGAAGCAGCAATAGTTACGGGCCTAACTGTATATGGAGTCGACTCTATTTTAGAGGTTATTAAGTATATAAATAGCGGTCATGAGTTACCTATTACCAAAGTCGATATAGATAAGCTATTTTATGAGCAGCTAGACGCTACTGCCTTCGATTTTTCCGATGTAAAAGGTCAGGAATCTATAAAACGCTGTATGGAAATCGCCGCTGCCGGAGGGCATAATATTATTCTCATTGGTCCTCCGGGAGCTGGAAAAACAATGCTTGCTAAGCGTTTGCCTTCTATTCTCCCGCCAATGAGCCTAAACGAAGCTTTAGAAACCACAAAAATTCACAGTGTCGCTGGCCGAACCAAAGAAATTAACGGCATTCTTACTTCGCGACCATTTAGAAGTCCGCATCATACAATAAGCGATGTTGCCCTTGTGGGCGGTGGAGCTTATCCACAACCTGGAGAAATTTCACTGTCACATAATGGGGTTTTATTTTTAGACGAACTTCCTGAGTTTAAGCGTTCGGTGTTAGAGGTGCTACGCCAACCCTTAGAAGACAGAGAAGTCACCATTTCTAGAGCTAAGTTTACCGTAACGTATCCGTCTAGTTTTATGTTAGTAGCAAGCATGAATCCAAGCCCTGGAGGGTACTTTAACGACCCAAGTGCTCCTGTAATTAATTCGCAGGCAGAGGTGCAGCGGTATTTAGGTCGAATTTCTGGCCCTTTGTTGGATCGCATCGATTTGCATATAGAAGTTAGCCCCGTACCCTTCGAACAATTAAGTGAACAAAAACAAGGCGAATCCAGTATTCAAATTAGGGAACGGGTAATTAAGGCGCGTATTATTCAACAAGAGCGATTTCAAGAAGTTACAGGGGTGCACTACAATGCTCAGATGAACGTAAAACACATTAGAAAACACTGTAAACTTCCAACAGACGCCAAACAACTTTTAAAAGAAGCTATGGAGCGCCTGCAGTTATCTGGCCGTGCATACGACCGAATTTTAAAAGTTTCTAGAACTATTGCCGATATCGATTCCAGTACCAATATTCAAGCTCAGCATATAGCCGAAGCCATTCAATATAGAAGTTTGGATCGTGCAGGGTGGTTAGGATAGGTCTAAATTAAAAGATAATACCCTAGAAGTATGTAAGTGATTTAAGTTGTAAATTTTAGAAGAAAAACGAGCTTAGTATCCACCAATTGGCTCCATCGCTCTGTACAATGATCGTATATGCAGGCGAGAAAAATGGAGGGGCATAACTTGTAGCTCCTTCTATAGTTTCTGTACCAGTGGTAAGTACATTTTGTCGTCCAGTTCCAGTATTCTTAATAATGTAAATACGTCCTTCTATTCCTACAGCTGTTGGTAGCGTTACATTGGCGGCATTCGCAACACTATTATTTGTAAGATAAGTATAGTCTGAACTTGTAAGGGTATAAGCTGTTGTTCCCGAACGTATTGGCATACTCATGGAACCATTTACATCTAAAGTACTATTAGGACTTACTGTGCCAACACCAACTTGCGCTAGACCATAAGTACAAGATAGTAATAAGAGCGAAGTGAAAATATATTTAATCATGTGAGGTTGATTTTTAATTTTTATCTTAATCTATAATCGTGCATGGCACTAAAATTAAACATTCTTGTAGGTATAAAGGTACAAAACAGATTTAATAGTTTATGTATTTTATTTAAATTTAATAAAAATCAAGAATTTCTTATTTGTTGATTTTCAAAGTTTTAAAATGTCTACTCCAAACTCTTTTTGTATGACAGTAAACCAATAAAACCTAAGACCAACAATACGCCCAAAATAATAAAATGAATTTTTAAATCGGCAAAGGAATTCGTGCTAGTACCTGCAGCAACTGCTAACGCACTATAAATTACAAAAACTAGATAGCCAACCAAAATTAGGCCTAAAACAACCTGTACCTTGTTTTTCATATAAGAGAATTCAATTTACATCCTTAAAAATACGTTACGAATTTAAGCATATTAAGGCGTTTAGAATATTTTTTGGTTTAAATATTTAAGGGGCTAAAGCGACTGTTATTTATTTAGAAATCTTGAAGATACCCAGTTTTGCTCTAAACTTATTCTAGACCAATTATCGCGCTCCTGGTAAATAAAAACTTCTTGATTCTCGAGTACGGCACTCACTATATGAAAGCTAGTAGATGGCCCACTGCGTACATTTAAAACGTCGGCATTTACGGTAGCGCGTTTAACTTGTTTTACATAGTTGCCGTACACCCATTCTTCCTTACTTTTTGATATTTTGTACCAGCGCCCTTTTTTAAGGTATATTCTTAAAATTGACCCTAATGTTGTTACCCCAATTTTTGCAAAAGATGAGCTAGCGCCTTTTCTAATATTTAAAGCATTGGCTGTTACGTAGCCGTACATCATAGGATCGGTAAGGTTTGCTGTGATAACTGCTTCCCCAATTTTAGCTTGGACTGCGGGTAAAAAGTTTGTTTGACAAGTTGCGACGGTGTTTCCGCCAAAAAAATTAGTTCCTGGACAAGATTTTGTACTCCCAGTGCCATTAGTTCTATTGCCGGTGTTTAGGTCGAACCAGTGATGATAAACAATTCTATCTGTGTTAACTGGAATACCAAAGCGTTTACACAGGGCTGCAGTTACGGTAAGAATACTATCGCGCTGCTGGGCTGTCATTTGGTCTTTACCAGCATCAAAATCGCCCACATTTTCTATACAAATTGCATTTGCATTATTGCCGCGAATACATGCTGGAGAGCGTTCTAAACTCCTTCCAGTAGCGATCATACCATCGGGGAAAATACTAAATTGTTGCCCAATATCGCTCCAACCATTATTGTGCACGTGGTGATTTTTCATACCGCTTTGTATGCTAAAATGATTGTCTCCTCTAAATTGTTGGTAGCTTGGTAAAAATGTATGATGCTGCTGAACAAACAAGACTGTACGCGCAACATTTTGTTGTTTTATCCATGTTTTAAACTCCGTAGGGGTCATTAAAGTAAATCCGAATTTGGTAATCATAATGGTAGCTTTTAAGAATTAAAGGGGATTTAGCATAAAAATAATGCATAATAATTGTGAGCGCAAGAGGGTAAACCCCCTTTCTTTATATGTTTTCTTGTTTGCTCAGTCACTTGGTTTTAGTACTTTTGACAAGCTTTAAAACAGTTTATGAAGGTAGTAAAAACCCCTCCCAGAGGAATGCGAGAATTTTCGGCAACAGATGTAGCTTTGCGCAATTATATAAAGCAAACTATACTAAAAAATTATGCTCAGTTTGGTTTTAGTCAAATAGAAACCCCCTGTGTAGAAAACCTGTCGCTACTTACCAGCGGTCAGGGTGGGGATAACGAAAAACTGTTATTTAAAATTTTAAAGCGTGGCGAAAAACTCGAAAACAGCGATCGCGATAATTTGGCAGATTTAGGGTTGCGTTTTGACTTAACAGTCCCATTATGTAGGTATTATGCCAATAATATGGGGCAATTACCTAAAGTAAATAAGTTTATTCAAATTGGTAATGTTTGGCGTGCAGAGCGCCCTCAAAATGGACGTTATCGTCAGTTTACACAGTGCGATATAGATATTGTTGGAGAAGGGTCAATTTTATCTGAATTAGAACTAATTGCAGCAACCACATCGACGCTAAAACAATTTGGGCTGTCTAACTTTACTTTAAAAATTAACGATCGCAGATTGCTTACTGCTATTGTCGATTACTGTGGTTTTGGTAAAGACAATGCATCGGCGGTATTAATTATCTTGGATAAATTAGATAAAATTGGAGTTACTGGAATACAAGAAGAACTTTTGGCAGGTGGATTCGAATCGGAAAGTATTTCTAGTTTATTGAGCTTAGTAAAACAATTTGAAGGAGCTTCTTTTGACGATTTTGTAATCTATAATCAAGAAGTCAATTTTGTGGACCCCACGATTTTAGAAGATTTACAATTTACTATTAACACGTCGCAAGAGCAAGCTGCTGGAGATTTAAACATCACTTTCGATTTATCTTTAGTTCGAGGCATGGGTTATTATACGGGGCAAATTTTTGAAGTACAAGTTCCAGATTACCCGTGGTCCATTGCTGGAGGCGGACGTTACGATAACATGATAGGTACACTTTTAGGTGGAAAACAAGACATCCCTGCTTGTGGATTTTCTATAGGGTTCGAACGCCTAGTATTAATTCTAGAAGATCAAAATTTTAAAGTTCCAACCCAACAAGAACGTATTGTATTATTGAGCGATAAAAGCAAGGAATCCATAACAACATTGCTTGGCCATGCCAAGAAATTAAGAGCAGATGGAGCTCATGTTTTGGTTGACTACAAAGGAAAAAAGGTTGGCAAACAATTAGACGATTACAAAAACCAAGGGTTTACACAATTTGCTATTGTACGTGGTCAAGAGGACTTAGTACTTAAAAACCTTTAGAGGTTAATCCAAGGAGCATTTTTATAGTCCGATCGTTTCGAGGCCGCTTCTCTGTTTGTCACTATCACGGTGTTTTTATTTAATGATTTACTTCTGTAGCCCAGTAAATGCAGCATGTTTCGTCTAAAAAATCGAGCCACACGCGTATCTATTTGTAATTTTGAACGACTCGGGTTATACCAAGTAACACCAGGAAGTAGTACCAACAATCGGTCGGCTCTAATTCTTCTAAGTTTTGCAGACAGCTTCAAAAAAAATGACGGAATAGGCTTAATTAAAAAGAAACCGTCGTCGCCTTTACCTTGATAGAGCGGCATAAATATTTGGGCTTTTTTACTCGCATAAACAGGTTTTGTATTGCTATTGGCTAAGTGTTGACTTTTATTGATTGGGATAAAATTTAAAAAGCCAGGCTGCATAATAAATTCTTCGTAGGGTTTTATTTGGTATCTGTAGAAAATCTCGAAGCATTTTGCATTGCCAAGCGTGCAATTTTTTAAGGTATTGTAATAATGCGAATAATTAATATCTGACTTGCTAATAATCCCCGTAAAAACCAACGACAAATAAATAAAAGCAATGCTATTATCTATAGATTTGGCATTCCAATGTTCTCCGGCTTCAAATCCAAAGGCAACATAGCCCAAGGAATTTATATAGCTTAGTAATGGGCCATCCAAAAATTCTTCAATCCCCAACACAATAGGCAAAGGGTATTGTGCAGTAAATTCGCGATTTAGCAAACTGTCGTTTATGGTAAGAAAAGGAATACTCTCGCTAGAGGTAGTATGAATGTCCATAAAATAAAAGGGACCAGAGTGGGTATTGAGTATCTCCTGAATTGCTTCCCATAATTCAACTTGTTGTTTGTGGTCGTCTTTTAAGTCTTCCCGGTCTTGAGAAGTTACTTCTTCTATAGCATCTTCTGACCACATTCTATTTAAATCTTGTTTGCAAAAGCGCTCTCCAACCTTTAAAGCACATAAGTTTCCTGCTAACGCAACTATCGAACCCGAAAATGCTATATTCTGGGCATTAAAAGCTTTAAGAACTTGCTTAACACCAAATATGCCAGCAGGTTCGTTGCCATGAATACCAGCTGTTAGTATTATTGTTGGTCCATTAGGATCTCCAACAATTTCACCTAAAAAACGCTCAATATTTTTATCGGGGTCTAATGCACTACACTGCATCTTGGTCAGGATCATACTGTATTACATCTTTTATAGTTACAATACCCACAAGTGTTGGTCCTTCCACCACCGGTAGACATCCAATTTCATGATGTTTCATGGTTTTAATGGCTTCTAGAATTGGCGTGTTTGGGGAAGCACTAATTACATTTTTACTCATAATATCACTCACTAACTGATACGAATCGATCGCATGAGCGTAGTCGGTATGAATAACATGAGTCCAGGTCAATATTCCTTTTAGGTTATCTTCAAAATCGACAACTGGCATATGATGTATATCGTTCCAATCCATAACATTTGTCGCTAAGGCAGCTAAATCGTCTTGGTTTACAGTAAATAGCTTAGTCGACATTATATGTTTTAATAAACTTGGAGCAGCTAGATCTAATTTGTCGGCCGCTTTGTCCCATAAATGTACAGGCGTACCTTTTTGTTGATAACCATAAATAGATTTTACCAGCATGCGTTTGGCATAGTCATCGCTATTTTGTTGTTGCAAATCTCTATAGGTATCAACAATCCAACGCGCCCCAGTCTTATTAGCAGTTCTTGCCAAAATAACATTAAGATAGGTGTCAATATCTTTAGGGTCTATACCCACCTTAGTTAATCCAGCTTTTGCCATAGGGACAAGTGTTTGCTCTATTAATTGGCAAGTCGGTATTTGCTGTCCCATCCAATCCATGGTAGATTCTTTTCCATATCGAGCAGCTTTAATAAAGTTTTGTTTGATTTGCCAAAAAGGCATGCAATTCTCCATAGTATCGCAGGCTTTAGGTCTTGCTTTCATAAGTCCAACCCAAAATGCAAAGTTTGCCATTTCGTCCAAGGGAGTTGGTCCAGAAGGGATATATCTATTTTCTATGCGTAAATGTGCCTTTCCGCCACCAACGCCATAACAGGGCCTGTTCCACGGGTATATTGTTCCGTTGTGTAAATTAAGAGCCTCGAGTTTAGGAGCTTTCCCATCGCGCACCATAGCTAAAGAGTCTTCCTGTATAGGACGATACAACATAGCCGAAAAGTTTGCAGCGGTTTCTTTAAATAAATCTACCACGGTTCCAGATGCCCATTGTTTTCCATAACTTACACGTGCTTGTTGATTTTTTAACGCACTGGATAAGGTACGTGTATCTATACTTTGGGTAAAAAGAGCAATTCGAGTTTCTTCCCAAAGGTTTCTGCCAAAAAGCAAAGGTGAATTGGTGCTAATAGCGAGTACCGGACCCGAAATAGCCTGAGCCCAATTAAAACTTTGTACAAAATCTTGTGGTTCAATTTGCAAATGCATCTGAAAGCTAGTATTGCAAGCTTCGTAAAGCACCGATTCGTTTTTAATATTTAGTTCGTCAACCCCGCGTAAATGCAATTTAAAAGATTCCCCTCGCTGTGTCTTTAATTCTTCGTTAAGTGCGTAATACCTGGGACTGGGGGTCATATAATCCATTTGCAAATGCCGAGGAGTAAGCGTAGGTAAAATACCTGTTAATACAACATGCGAATCCAAAGCATTGGCCGTTGCCTCTGCATGTTTTAAGTATTTTTCTAAACTGTGTTGCATTTTAGAAAAACAAGATCCTGTTAAGGTTAACGGGTCCAAATTAATCTCTAGGTTGTATTTAGCGAGTTCTGTGGTAAAATGAGGGTCGTTAACCGCTTCAAGTATAGCAGTTGCATTATTGGCTGGCCTCCATTCAGAATTGGTAAGACAAAGTTCTTGTTCTGCACCAATTCGCACAATATCGCGCTCTATTTGGTCGTTTTCAAGCATATATTCTAGGGCTTTTAAATCGTTTAAAAGCTTAAAAATAAATTCGGCTCTTGCCTTTTCGTTGTGAATACTTTGAACGTCTTGTTGACCCATATTGAATCTAATTTATAAAAGCACGTGGCTTTTTTAATTACATAACAATGTTCGTGAGTAAGCAGCAAAAAAAAAATGATATTGGTCAGGTGTATTCATTAATAGGGGCATGGTGTAAATCAATTCGATTATGTCTTTATATCACTTTAAATATTTTAACAGTATTTTAAATGGTCAAATCTGCCCAAACACTAGTAAATATGTATCTTTAACAACTTTTAACAAAAAAAATTAATCATGCAAAAATCTATTCGAAACATTTCATTGTTGTTTTCGGCAATAATTCTCCTCTTTGCAGCCTCGTGTGGCGATAAAGAAGAAACTGCCCAAGCAAGCAGCAAATTAACTGTTGACTTCGAAAAATACGAACTTGCTAATGGGCTTGACGTAATTCTTCATCAGGATAAAAGTGACCCTATTGTGTCTATGGCGATACAATATGGAGTTGGTTCTAACAGAGAGAAAACTGGGCGTACCGGTTTTGCTCACTTGTTCGAACATATGTTATTCCAAGAGTCAGAGAATGTTGGACAAGATCAATTCTTTAAAAAAATTCAAGATGCCGGTGGAACTCTAAATGGAGGAACCTGGAAAGACGGAACCATCTATTACGAAGTTGTTCCTAAAAATGCATTAGAAATGATTATGTGGCTAGAAAGTGATCGAATGGGTTACTTAATTAACACCGTTACCGAAGCTGCATTTTACAACCAGCAAGAAGTTGTACAAAACGAAAAGCGTCAACGAGTAGATAATAATCCTTACGGACACACCGGATGGGTAATAGACAAAAACTTATATCCAGAAGGACATCCTTATAACTGGCAAGTTATTGGTGAATTGGTTGACTTACAAAACGCAACGGTAGAAGATGTTCGTGAGTTTTACGACCGTTTTTACGGACCTAATAATGCGACGCTAGTAGTTGCTGGTGATTTCGAAACAGCCGAAATTAAGCCGTTAATCGAAAAGTACTTTGGCGAAATTAAAAAACGTCAAGAAGTTGAGCCACTAACACCCATGCGTGTAACACTTAACGAGACAAAGCGTTTAATGCACGAAGATAACTTTGCAACTGCGCCACAATTAAACATGGTTTGGCCAACTGTAGAGCAGTACACTAACGATGCTTATGCTTTAGACTTTTTAGGTCAGTTATTATCTCAAGGTAAAAAAGCTCCCCTATATAAAGTATTAGTGGAAGATCGAAAACTTACCTCGAACACGGCTGCTTTTAATAATTCTCAAGAAATTGCAGGAGCGTTTAGAATTAGAATTACTGCCAACGATGGCGAAAACCTTAACGATATAGAAGCCGGTATTTACGATGCGTTCGCGATGTTCGAAGAAGAAGGCGTTACGGATCGTGATGTAGAACGTATTAAAGCGGGTCTAGAAACTCAGTTTTACAACGGAATTAGTAGTGTATTGGGTAAATCATTCCAATTAGCGCAGTACAACGTATTTACTGGAGACCCTGGATTTATTACTAAGGATATAGAAAATATCCAACAAGTAACTAAAGAGGACGTAATGCGTGTTTACCAAACATACATTAAAGACAAGCCTTATGTAATGACGAGTTTTGTTCCTAAAGGGAAAACAGACTTAGCAACTGCAAATTCTATTGTAGCTCCTGTTGTAGAAGAAGAAATTAAAGAAAATGTAGCTAAAGAAATAGCCGAAAGCACAGAAGAGATTGCTAAAACGCCATCTGCTTTTGACCGCTCTGTAGAGCCTGCTCAAGGCGAAACTCCTAGCTTAAACATTCCAGATTCTTGGAAATCAGAATTAAGCAATGGAATGCAGGTTTATGGAATGGAGCAAAACGAAATTCCTACCGTAAACTTTAGTTTAGTTATAGAAGGAGGTCACTTATTAGATAACCTAGACAAAAATGGTGTTGCCAATTTAATGACAGACATCATGATGGAAGGAACTGCTAATAAAACTCCTCAAGAATTAGAAGAAGAAATTGAACTACTTGGAGCGAGCATTCGCATGTTTACTTCAAGAGAAGCAATTACCATTTCTGGTAATACTTTAGTTAGAAACTTAGACAAGACGTTAGCCTTAGTAGAAGAAATTTTATTACAACCACGTTGGGACGAAGCCGAATTTGCTCGTATTAAGACTGCTACAATTAACAGTATTAAAAGATCAGATGCCAATCCAAATGTAGTTGCAAATCGCGTTTGGAATAAATTGCTTTATGGTGAACAGCATCCATTTGCTTACCCAACAAGTGGTACGGTGGAATCTGTTGAATCTATTACCATGGACGACATAAAAGCATTTTACAACAATAATTTTTCGCCTTCTATTAGTCGATTCTTAATTGTTGGAAAAATAGACCAAGCGGGTGCTTTAGCAAGCTTAAAAAGTTTAGAGACTAATTGGGCTGCCAAAGATGTTACCATTCCTGAGTTCGAAGTGAACACCACAAGAGACAAATCGTCTTTAATGTTTGTGGATATTCCTAATGCCAAGCAATCTGTAATTAACATTGGGTATTTAGCCCTTCCAAGAAATAGCGAAGAGTTTTACCCTGCCGAGGTTATGAATTACCAATTAGGTGGTGCATTCTCTGGAGATGTAAATATGGTGTTGCGCGAAGAAAAAGGATACACTTACGGGGCGCGTACTAGTTTTTCTGGAACAAAAATCCCTGGAACATTTAATGCCAGTTCAAGTGTAAGAACTAATACCACGGGTGAATCTGTATCTATTTTTAGAGATTTAATTACGGAATACAAAGAAGGTATTACACCAGAAGAACTCCAGTTTACTAAAAATGCTTTAATTAAGTCTAATGCAAGACGTTTCGAAACTCAAGGTTCTTTACTTGGAATGCTTAACGAAATGAGCAACTATGGCTTAGATGCAAATTACATAGAAAACGAAGAAGCTATTGTAAAGGGTATGACTCTAGAAGAGCACAGAGCTTTAGCGAACAAGTTTTTAGATGAATCTAGAATGATTTATTTAGTTGTAGGTGATGCCGCTACTCAGTTTGCACAGTTTAAAGATATGAACTTCGATGAGGTTAAATTATTAGACAAAGAAGCTAAAGAAGTCGAACTAGAAGACGTTAAAATGTAATCTAGTATAATTTATATATTCAAAAAGGGCTTGCTGTAATAGCAAGCCCTTTTTTTTGATACCTTTAGCAGTACAACAACACCTATGAAGACATCTCTGTTTAAAAATATTGGCCCAGGAACCTTGGTCGCTGCTGCTTTTATAGGTCCTGGTACGGTCACAGCCTGTACTCAAGCAGGAGTACAATTTGGTTATGCATTGCTTTGGGCACTATTACTTTCTATGATTGCCACCATGGTATTGCAAGAAATGGCCGCACGTCTTGGCATAATTTCTGGAAAGGGATTGGCCGCTGCAATAAAAGATCAAATTAGTATTCCATGGGTTCGGGTATTAGCAATTGTACTTATATTTTCTGCCATTATTATTGGCAACAGTGCCTACGAGGCTGGCAATATTACTGGTGGAGCTTTAGGTTTACAGGCTATTATACCCAACAGTACAGCCTATATTGCAGGTGTTGCTATTAATACTCCTGTAATATTAGTGGGAGTAATAGCTTTTGTATTGCTTTATTTGGGCAATTATAAAGTGCTTGAACGCAGTCTTATTGGTTTGGTTTTGCTAATGAGTGTTTCTTTTATTTTGGCGGCTATATTAACTGGTCCAGCCATTTTAGATGTATTTTCGGGCTTATTTATTCCCACACAGCCAAAGGACAGCCTTTTTACAATCATTGCTTTAATTGGTACTACGGTAGTGCCCTATAATTTGTTTTTACACGCATCTTTAGTACGCGAAAAATGGAACTCATCTAGCGATTTAAAACACGTTAGAAAAGACACCTTAGTTTCTATAGCATTAGGCGGATTGGTTTCTATTGCCATTGTTATATGCGGTGCAGGTATTCAGGGAAATCAAATTGAGTCCGCGGTAGATTTGGCCAAAGGATTAGCGCCCTTATATGGTAATTATGCAACCTATTTTATTGGCATAGCACTTTTTGCTGCCGGAATAACTTCGGCCATTACGGCACCTATGGCTGCAGCTTATGTAGCTCGTGGATGCTTTGGCTGGGATAAATCCTTAAAGGATAAGCGCTTTAGAGCGGTTTGGATATTTGTGCTACTTATGGGGGTAGTGTTTTCTTTAGTAGGTAAAAGTCCTATTCAAGTTATTTATTTTGCCCAAGTAGCCAATGGCCTGCTATTACCACTTATCGCTGTATTTTTAGTATGGGTGGCAAACAACTCGAATTTAATGGGTAATTATAAAAACAAGTTGTGGCAAAATGCAGTGGGGATTGTAATTATTGCCATTTGTTTGCTTTTAAGTTACAGAACCTTAACCAAAGTAATAGGCGCGTGGTAACCAATAAAATACGCATAGATATTAATGCAGATTTGGGCGAAGGAGCAGGCCATGATACAGCAATTATGCCGCTAATTTCTTCTTGCAATATTGCCTGCGGTGGACATTATGGCGATAAGTCAACCGTATTAGAAACCTTAGCTCTTGCAAAAAAATACGGTGTTAAAGTAGGGGCACATCCCAGTTTTCCAGATAAAGAAAACTTTGGCAGAAAAATAATCGATATTTCGCCAACCAGGCTAGTCGAAAGTTTAGTTAATCAAGTAAAAGAGTTCCTTGATTGTTGTAAAACGTTAGATGTAAAGATTAATCATATTAAGCCACATGGAGCCTTGTATAATTATTCAGCTCATGACGCTAATACATATAAAGCGCTTTTAGCAATGAATAATGCCTTAGACTTAAATTGTCCAATATATGCGTTACCTGGTAGTTTACTCGCAAAAGACACAAGCTGCAAAATTCCTATAGTTTTAGAGGCGTTTTTAGATAGGACCTATACAGACCAAGGTACGCTCGTTAATCGCAATAAAGCCAATGCTTTAATTACCACTAATGAACAGGCCTGGCTGCAACTTAAGCATTTGGTTTTAGAACAAGTAGTTATTAGTGAAAACGGCAAGCGAGTTGCTGTTAACGCAGACACCTTTTGTATTCACGGTGACACACCAACGGCTATCAATATGCTTAGATACATTCATAAACAACTACCCCAGGCTAATATTATTCTAGACCAATGAATACGCTTAGCTACAAAACCATGGGCCCGCATACAGTCATTATTGAATGGCCAAAGGTAATTTCTCCCGAAATACACAACGAATTACTTGCGTTTAGAAAATTGGTCAAGTTGTTCTCGAACCAAATACAAGAGACCGTTATCTCCTATAACGCTATTGGGTTGTATTTAAAAGAGTCTACCAGCGCACAGGAATTAATTCAGCAAATTAAAGTTACTATAAGTTTAGATAAAATTGAGCCGTATACTTCTAAAGTAATTTGGGAGATTCCCGTCTGTTATCACGCTACATTTAGTCCAGATTTAAATCGCGTAATGTCGCATACAGGTTTAAGTGCTAAAGAAATTATTAAAAGGCATACTGCAGCAAACTATCGCCTCTATTTTTGTGGATTCCTCCCTGGCTTTATTTACCTGGGCGGATTAGATAAGACTATAGCAACTCCGCGTTTAGCATCTCCAAGAGTTAAAGTACCACGAGGCGCTGTAGGAGTAGCAGGCATTCAAACCGGAATTTACCCACAAGAGAGTCCAGGAGGATGGAATCTTATAGGCGCTTGTCCTTTAACTATTTTTGACCCAAATAATAAAGAAAAACCAAGTCCTTTTAATGCAGGTCAAAAGATTCGCTTTTATGCCGTTAGCTTATCTGACTACGAGCAAATTCGCAAAAAAGTTGAGCAGGGAACCTATTCGTTAAAGCCAAAAACAAACCTATGATTCGCGTAGTTACACCAGGTATTTATAGTAGCTTACAAGATGCAGGGCGTTTTGGTTATCGAAGCTACGGTGTACCACTAAGTGGCCCTATGGACGCAATACATGCGGGATTGGCAAGAGATTTAGTAGGAGGGGAGCACAACCAAACAATATTGGAATTTTATCAGCAAGGCCCTGTTTTGGAGTTCAAGACCCAGATACGTGCTGCCATTTGTGGTTTAGGTCTTAATCCTAAAGTAAATAATTTACAGGTGCCGACCGCTAGAATGCTCACTATTAATAAAAACCAAAAACTTTATTTAGGCAGTTCTGGCAAGGGATTGTACGGTTATTTAGCAATACAAGGTGGATTTAAAACCCAGCAAGTGTTGGGCAGTAGCTGCTATTACAAAGGTATTACTATTAAAGCGCGACTAGAAAAAGAGGACGTGTTAGCTATACACGATGCACCGCATGTTACAGTGGCCTCGGCACATATAAAAAAGCAAGAACTCCCGAGTTTTAAAAAAGCCATTCAAGTTTATAAAGGCCCTGAATTCGAACTTCTCTCGCGTGACAACAAAACAACACTTCTTAATAATTTATTTACCCTTAGTGCAAATTGTAACAGAATGGGTTACCGTTTTAAAGCCAATCCAACTTTAGGTCTTCCTGGAATTTTAACTGGCCCAGTCCAGCCAGGTACGGTACAGCTTACGCCTTCGGGAGAATTAATTGTTATGATGCGAGATGCGCAAACAACCGGTGGTTACGCTAGAGTTTTACAAGTATCGCCAAGAGCAATATCTGAATTAGCACAACAACGGCCAGGTTCTAAGTTAGGTTTTAGTCTTATTTAAACATTCTATTTTCTTTTACAAATTCCTTGCGAATACCGCGATGTAACATTGCTGCCGTAAGCGTGTTAGTATTTTCTTGCAAGGCTAAAAGCGATATGTACTGAATAATATTAATAATGTTAGATCCACTTAGTTCGTACTTTCTAGCAATGTTATGTAAATCTACATCTGGCGCAAGTTTTAAGGGCTTGGGTAAATTTAGTTGCCAAATTTTATAACGTTCTTCTGTTCCTGGAAGCTTAAATTCAACAATAGACTGGAATCGGCGTGTAAATGCTTCGTCAATATTATCTTTAAAGTTAGAGGCTAAGAGCACGAGTCCTGGATGGCCCTCTAGTCGTTGCAATAAATAAGAGACTTCTTGGTTGGCGTATTTATCGTGAGCGTCGCGCACACTGGTTCTTTTACCAAATATTGAATCGGCTTCGTCGAAAAACAATATCCAATCTTTATATGCCGCTTTATCGAACAAACTGGCTAAGTTTTTTTCGGTTTCACCTATATATTTTGAGACCACAGTAGATAAATCTATTCGGTATACGGGTTTATTGGTGTACTTGCCAAGTAAGCTAGCCGTAAGTGTTTTTCCCGTCCCCGGAGGACCATGAAAAAGCACACGATACCCCGGTTTTATGCGACCCTTCATATTCCATTGATCCATTAAAATACTATTGTAGGACAGCCAGGTTTCTAGATCCCGAATGTGATTCAACGTAGTTTCGTTTAAAATTAGGTCGTCCCAGTTTAACTGCGTCTCTATACGTTCGGCCGGAAAACCAGAAGAAAGTGAAGGCAAGGGTATAACCCCGGTAGTAATATGTGCTAAAGCTTCTTGGGTAAGCACTATTTTACCGCTCATTATAGGTTCTCCTGCGGGTACATCTTCTAAATACAATACCGACTTTTTATAAAAAGTATGCTGTTTACTAAAGGTATTTATTAGTTCCAAGCGATTTTGAGCGACCAATCCTGCAATTAAAAACTGTATGGTTTCTCCAGTGGGTAAAATTCCACGATGATTTTTACCTTTTGCTCCACCAAATTCTGGCAGTTCTGTACCTTCAGGAAAAGCATCGGTAACTGCATTTAATAACAGACTCGGGTTTATATGCGGGCAAAGCGCAAGAAGTAATATAGCTTGGTCTGCTCGATTTAATTCAAGCTGTGTTAGGTAATCACTTAAATTAGATGCAGGCAACGCGCTAAAATCTAGTTTTGGCGACGCTGTTATAAAATCCCCCAAGGGGCTTTTAATGCGCCACGAAATTAGTTCGTGCATATAACTCATGGCGGCTTGCAGGGCCTTATTGGACTGCAAAGGTAAAATTACATCTTGCATTACTTATTAATTTATTTAAAACTAAAACAAAGCGCAATACAACGCAACGGGGTTTTGCCTGAAAAAGTATCAAAATGGGTAAAATTGTGCCTGCCCAATAGCTTGACTATTAAGTAGTAAATGCTCTTTCATTTTAACAAGCTGTAAGTTTTCAAGCTCCTCCGACCCACCTAAAGCTAGTAACGGAACATAACCAAAACAAGTGTCATGAGTGAGGTTGTTTTTATTTGCCAACTGATTAAAATTTGATTTTTTAAAGTATTTATCCAAATAAGCATTGTCTGTCAAATATCTATTAAAAAACCAATCCACTCTCGAAGTAGTATAATCAATATAACCATAGCCGTTTATTAGAATCATTACCTCACCGTCTTTAATAAAAAAAATATCGCCAAAGGCCGTCCTCCCAAAAGGAACTACTTTAGATTCTAACCTTAAATAATCGTTTAGCCATTCATAATAATCATCTGGATTTAATGTCCATATAAACTTATCACCATAGCTAGAAACCCCATCTTTCTTAAGTAATTCAAATATTTCAGGAATAAATAATGACTTGTCTATTTTTAGGTTATCCATATCGATTAAATAATGAGTATCGATTTCACCAAACTTTTTATAAAACTTTTCAAACATGCGATAATTTAATCTTTAAATAGTTAATAACGAATTCATTTTTGTGCTTTCTTTTTGTTCAGCAGATAAGCCTTTGCTGGTAATTTGCGCATTTGTCGCGGTTTCAAGAATCCGAACTCGACTTCGCCATCTGCTTCCTATTGAGCTATTAATTCGCCTACTACCCAATCCAAAAATGGTATCATGTCTCCCGTGTGCAATGCCCAAGGGATCACCGCCTGCAATTTGATCAGGGTCATGCAATGCAGCCTGTGTAGCCATATAATTTGAAGCCCATGCATCTGCATCTGCTGCAGACATATTTTCATCTTCAGACATTTTTAAATCACGAATAACACGCAGCACTGTTCGTCTGTATTCGGCTTGCGCTGCCGCTCCACTTGCCGCACGACCACTTGAGGTATAAGTTGCACGATTAGTCAGCCAATCTTTCACCGATAAATCGTTTATTCCTTGTTCTTGTGCCTTAATTTGAGAGAAATATTCAGCTTGATCATATTTAGTCGGAATTGGGCCAAATGACACTGGTATTGGGTCTAACTGCTGTCCTCCATCTGTACTTAAAGCTTCGTAAATCTGAGCCAAAATAGGAGCTAGTTGGTTTTGTGAATCTTCGGTTTGATTATCGTTTTGATTAATTGCGGCTTCATTTGGCGTACCATCGTTTATCTCACGTACGGTATTTAAGGCATGCCTTTCGGTAGCAGTAAGCAATGGAGTCGCTCTAGCAATTAATCCTAATATTTCATTTTTCTTGTCTGCGTCATTCAATGCATTTGCTTGCCTTCTCCATTCATCTAACCTGCCTACAACAGGAGCCCGAACACTTTGCGACATTATAGTCACATTATTGCCTTGTACATTAACAAATAATGAATGTCCTTCACCAAAACGAACAACTTCGCCAACTTCTCCATCACCAGCTTCTTGATTAGCAACTTGTTCTTGAGGTTGTTGACCCTGTCTATTTCCAGCTCGTCCCACTAATCGTCTAACGGCGGCTTTCGCCTTTTTAATAATCTTGTCTACCGCCTTATCAACTCGTTTTCTAATTTTACCAATTAACTTTGTCACTTTTCTAGCCAGTCCACTAATCCCTAATAGTGAAGCCATAAACCCAATAATAACGGGTAAGGCTCTGGCTAGGGCATTTTCTATAGCATTAGCCACGGCAGTTACGTTTCCGCTGGCCACCGCATTAACTCCTTCAATAAAGGCCCTAACTAGTTCGATGATTTGACTGCCACGCTCTATAAAGAAGCGCACTACGTCAATAATCATCATACACGCCTTAACAAATGCAGATGCAGGGTTTAATAAGCCAAGTACCCATTTAATTCCAGCTTCGATAACCGTGGTAATAACCATTTCTTTAATGGCGTCGATTACGGTTTCTTTTAGATCATTAAATTGCTCTTTTAAATATTCCCATAAGCCGTCAATACCTCCAGTTCTTAACACTTGGAAAATCTCAAAACCAAGTTCTAAGGCCTGAACAGCTGGTTCTCCTAAATGTTTAACGGCTTTCTGACGAATGTAATCCCAGGTAAGCCCAAGAATTTGTGCAACTAAACTAAATATTCCTTTTAGGCTAAATAAGTCATCCGGCATAGTAATTCCAACAGGACCAAGAGCACCTGTTAGCCATTGTATTAAGGCAGTTTGTAAATGCGTAAGAATGTTGGTTCCAAATTGTTCAAATCCTTGTTTAATGCCACCAAAGAGGTTACTTAAAAATCCAATGGGGTCAGAGATTATGGTCATTATGGCACCAATAGCTCCCATAAGAAGCTCGGTAAGCATATTTTTAATGTCAATAATGGTTTGGATTATACCCATAATGGCTCCTAAGGCCATATCAATAAGTCCTCTGTTTGCCGCTTGCATTTCTTCTATCCGCGCGTCTACGGCTTCGAGGCCTTCTATATAAGCATCGGCAAGATTACTAATTAGTTCTTCTTGCTTGGCATTAACAGATTCTTCTAATTCGTCAAATTTGGTCGAGATTTCGTCTGCTGCATCGCTACCAATTTGTTGCAAGTTTTCGGGTAAGCTTGTAACATAATCTTGGACTTCTTGCTTACCTAGATTAACTCGGTCTTTGGCTCTGGTGAGTTCGGCTGCTACAAGGTTAGAAATATCTGTAATAACTACATCCATGTGGTCAATATAGACTTGTCTACCTTCGGTAAAGAATTCGTTAACTTCTTCTGGCATTCCGGCAAACTTATCTACCACCCAACGTGCGGCTCCTCTTAAACCACTGTATCTGCGGTCTTTGTAGGCATCCATTTTACGTTCTACATGACTTTCAAAAGCGGCTTTAGCGCTATCCGCTCCTTTGGCAAATTTAGAGGCAACTGCTGCATCTAAGTCACTTAATATTTTTTCTACATCGGTCTTGGCGACTTCATAAATAACATTAATCTCTCCAGCAATTCGAGTTCGTTCTGCCGTATCCGTCTCGCCAGTTTGTCCTTGCTGAGTATTTACATCGGTCATTGCAGTGGCTCGATCCTGATGCATTCCATCCAAACCTGTTTGGGCTTGGGTATTGGCGTTTACCTGTGCATTTGCAAGAACTCCTTGTTCCTGTTGTCTTAACGTATTTGGGGCATTTTCTGTATGAGCTTTGGCTTGGCCTTTGGCTTCGAGCCCTGCCATAAACTTAGGCTCATTAGATTTTTCTAGTTGTTCGTCGGTGATTTCATTTTCTGCCATCGCCCCGTCAACTTCGGCCATGTTTTCTTGTAATGGCTGATTCACTTCGGAATTACCACGAGTAGGAGGCATGGCAGCCGCTGGATTTACAGATGCAGGTGCATCTCCAACAGGAGGCTCGGGTAGGGGAGTTACTTCTCGTTCTGGGACGGCTTCGGTATTTGGTTCTGCTGCTGTGGTGGTCGCTACTGGACCAGCGGCAGCAGCTTGAGCACCACTAGCGTCTGCAGTCGCCGCAGCATTTACCTCGTCTATATTATTGTTGTCATCAAAATTATCTGCTTCGTCAGGATTACTTGGCAATTGCATACTGCTAATGCGCTCCATGAGTTGTGCTTTAAAATCCTCGGCACTAAACTCTTCGGGTTCGGCCTCGTCCATTAGGTCTACCTGACCGGCTTGCGCCATACTATCGCGTTCATTTGGAGGCGAGCTAGCGGCACTTTGGGCAGAACCTGCAGCTGCTGCAGGTTCTTCATGAGCCTGTTGGTCTCCAGCAGCAGTTTCTACACGGCCTTCTAGTTGATTAAAATTAGGGTCCTCTTCAGGGCTTCTTGGAGTTGTTGGGCCTCCACTTTGGCCACCTTCAGTCTCACCACCATTGCCTTCTCCATCTACTGCAGCTTCGCCCTCTGCTAGAACTTCTACGGGTTCTTCGCCTGGAATTTCACCTGCTACTGCCTGCTCTTCACCAGGAGCTAAATCTTCCGGTTGCGAACTATCACTACTATTGGCGCTAGCGCCTGCTTCTCCAGATTCTGCGGCGGCTTGTGTTGGATTAGCGTTTGGATCTTCCGGTGTTAAGGTATCTTTAGCTCCAGAAGCACCCTGTTGAATGGTATGTGTTAACTCATGTGCTAAAAGTGTCTGACCTTCTTTAGTTTCGGGCTTAAACTGGTCTTGATTAAAGAAAATATCGTTCCCAGAGGTAAAGGCTTTGGCTCCTAAATCTTGATTCATTTGGGCCGATTCACTGTCGGTATGCACGTTAACCCCTCCAAAATCAGCCCCAAAACCAGATTCCATTGTACCTTTGGTTTCTTCTGGTAAGGCATTACCACTGCCTTTTTTGCTTTGAATTTTCTTAGCAATGTCAACTTGTGGTAACATTGGCGCGGCTAACTTAGCCTGTGCTTCTTCTTCCGCTTTTTGAATGTCTTCGAAGGGCATTAACTGTACCTTGGTCTGTGCTTCTTCTTCTTCGGCGCGTTGTAGCTTTAGTTGTGGTTCTTCTATTTGAGCTTGAAGTTGTACTCCCGGCGTAATTGATCGAGCGATAGAGGTACCCCCAATAAATAAGGGTTTGCGCTGCAAATTTGTACTTTGGGTAGCACCAAAGAATGGAGTATTGTTGTTAATTTGAGTAGCACGTTCGTTGTTAGAAACTACCTTTTCTGCAACAGAATCGGCTTGTCTTTCGTAAGGGTCGTCTGCTTTACCAATGCGCAACTTAGCCTGTACCCCAAAAAATGGAGAGTTGCCTTTGACTTTAGGTGTCGAAGC
Source organism: Gilvibacter sp. (assembly GCA_965277295.1). Lineage (GTDB taxonomy): Bacteria > Bacteroidota > Bacteroidia > Flavobacteriales > Flavobacteriaceae > Gilvibacter. Next base: position 3,311,892 of record OZ255720.1, on the reverse strand, counting down.
TTTAGGAGGGTTGCTATTTTTGGTAAAGACTTTCAATAGTAATTAATGTATTAGTTGACCGCTTGAATAACTTTCAATAATTTCATTAAAATTTGGAGTTTCAGAGGCGCTGCGCAGTTCAAACATTGTTACCCAATCTTGACTGTAGATATCTGTCTGATAGGCACTACCCTCCCAATTTTCTATAAACTTGGACCAGTTTGCAAAGGTTCCCGTGTATGGGCTTCCATTGTTAAAAAGACCACATGCAATTGGGCTTTGATTGCCGCTATACCAAATACATAGCCCGTGAACTTTATTGTTCTTTATACCAATCTCGGCAACAATGTCACCATTGCCATTTTTTACTATAATTTGAGTATTATTATTGTCCATCTTATCTTCTTTACATTGCGTGTTTAAACCTAAACTGAATACTAAGAGTAATGTCGCTACTTTAGTTTTCATTGTGGTTAGGGTAATTTTTTACTGCAAAAAGCCGATGTGGCTACAGGAGTAACTATCCAATTTAGAAATGGATGTGGTCGAGCCTCTCCATCAGGTGCAGGACCACTTTTTAATTTAAAACTAGTAGGAGATCCAGGACCTTCTAATGGTCTTCCACCATTTTTTGACATAACGGTTTTAGGATCACTACCATCTTTATGGGTTCGGCCACCAACGGTATGAAAATCTCTCGACTTTGAAGTAACATGCCCTGTCCTTGTATTATGGACTTGAATGTCGACTTCCCATAACCAAAATTTAAAGTCAAACGGATCACATTTAGTCGAAATTGATGGTAACTTTTTCATTCCTGCATACAGTGCTTTGGTTGGACCTAAATTGAACCAAGCGAATTTTTTAGTTGCAAAACCAGTACAATTGTAACTGCGACGTTTAGCATTTGGTAAAAATCCAAATTTTACATGCCCAGCTTCTGTATTCTTACCCCATTTTCCATCTATAGTATCCGAATAGAACCCTTTTGCTTTGAGTACTTTTTGATAGGTGTCAACAGCGGCTCTTGTTCCTGGCCCATAGGCACCATCTGGTGTAGCTCCAACCGTTGCTTGAATCTCTTGAATAGATCGACCTACAATTTTGGGAGGAGTATATCGCCAACCCGTATCTTTACGCTGTACTTTTTGAGCTGTATCTGCCTTACTCTTTCCTTGTTGAATGGTATGTGTTAATTCATGTGCCAATAAATGTTTTCCTTCTTGACTTTGCGGATTGTACTTTCCTTGATTAAAATAAACATCGTTTCCATAAGTAAAAGCTTGTGCTCCAATGTCATGACTCATTTCTTGAGCTTTAGAGCCTGTATGTATATTTACACCGCTAAAATCTGCACCAAAACCGGATTCCATTTCTGATTTGGTTTTAGAATCCATTTTAGAGCCACCGCCTTTATTATTTTTTAGCGTTGTCTCCATGGCAGGTTTAACACTAGCTGTTTTGGCTCCTTTAGCCTGAGCCTCTTCCTCTTCCATGCGTTGCACTTTAGCTTGAGCTTCTTCTTCCTCGGCACGTTGAATTTTTGCTTGAGGTTCTTCTTCCTCCATTTTTTGCACCTTTGTTTGCGCTTCCTCTTCTTCCATGCGTTGCACTTTGGTTTGTGCTTCTTCCTCTTCCATGCGTTGCACCTTAGTTTGTGCTTCTTCCTCTTCGGCTTTTTGAACCAATGGTGTTATTTGTTCGGCAAGGGGTTTTTGTTGAACATCTGTATTAGTTTTAGATACATTAGACTGTTTTCCAGCTTTTTTGCCTACTACAGAATCGGCCATTTTATCTGCTTCAACCTCGTATTTGTCGTTCGATTTACCAACTGAAATTTTGGTTTGCACCCTTTTAAAAAAAGGGGCATTACCGGTTGAATTTTGTCCTAAAGGTTTTTTTCTTCGTTGAATTCTTTTCATAGTAGTACGTTTAAATTACAACTGAATTATTTGTAATATGGTTAACTTCCCCGGCCAGTTCTATTTTAGATTTTACTTGATTATACCAATACGGAAATACATTAAGTAATTGATTTTCAATTTCTTGAATAATATTATTTTTATACTTAGACACTCCAAATAGATGGTTATAGCCTAGTGTTTTAGCGTGTTGAACCTGATCCTTAACCGCGTTATATGGAAGCATTAACGATGGCTTCATACCTTTATGGTTAAGCAGGCAAGCCAAGTTGTATTGTTCTAAAACAATACATGGCTCATAACCAATTTGTCTAAGCGGGTTAAATTGTTTTCTGTTTTGGGTATAAATATGCTCTAGTTGGTAATACGCATCTATAAAATCGTTGCGTAATTCTAAGTTGGAAAACCCTAAAACACCACAGTTATAAGAATATCCTAGATGTTTATGCCAATGCGATAGCGCTGTAGTATACCTGCTAAAAAACTCAACTTGTTGCTTATAATGTCTAACATAGCTCGCCTCTTTACGCTCTAGAATGCAATGTTTAAAGTCAAATTTTATTTTTTTGGTAATAAATACATCGGTATCAAGATGAACAAAAGGTTCTTGCTGCAATGCAAGGGCATGAATCTTAGATTTCATCCAGAGTTCTTTATCCTGCGCAATATCCATTAGTGTGACTTTACAAGGAAGCATATACAAAAACGGATATGCGGTTCGATCTACATAAAGTTCAACTTTATTGTACCAAACATGGGCGTAGAGGACACTTAATGCTGTCATATAAATAGTCTCACGCAATTTATTCCCCTGAGACCACCTATTATGAATTAAGGGATATGCGTTTAAACTGAATATTATTTTTGGATCTTTCTTCATGCTGGCTGCAATTCTTGTTTTTCTTGTTTGTAAGTAATTAAATTATACAATGCCGCTTTTCTACTGTGCTTGTACAAGCGTTTCCATTCGTATAGATTGTCTTTACTATCACTACTCATTAATTCAATGTGCTCGTTATGAAACTGTTGCATGCCAACAAACGAAGTATGTAAAACCTTGGTTCCCAGCAATAAACTGCTGCTGTTGGGGCGCTTGTGTATAGATGCCTGCTTAAAAAAGTCAATATGGATTTCGCCTTGTGGATGCTTAAAATTGGTTACATAAACCAGATTGGTATCGGTTGCATATTTAGATTCAAATCGCTGAATTTGTAAAACCTTACCCAATTCGTTTAGCACAGATTCATCTCTAAAAACAATATCTATATCGTTAATAGGCATGTTGTAGTGTCCCCTTAAATTTAGGTAATCGGCAATGCCACCAACAAAAGTCACCTTATTAATATCTAGGGTACTAAAAAGTAAACGCAAAGCCTCTTTGCCGGGCTTTGTAATTGTGTTTTTATCGTATTCTATTGTATTCATAGGGTTTACCAGTCTAAGTGTATTCTATTTTTTAACCAAGGAAGTTTTATTAAAGACATATTCCAAGGCATGCTATTTAGCAGGATATCGAAAGATTTACGCGCTATTATTACCTTATTGTGATTGGTGTTTAGCATTAATTTACCGCTTCTAGTTAAAAATTCATGTCTAAAAAGTGCGACCGAACTCGATTTTAATTGTGGTAAATGTTCAAGTACAGCAACTATTAAATTATCTGCTTTTTCTTTTAAATGCTCGGGAAGTGCATTGGTTCTATCTAATGGAATACCAATCGGATAATCCGCAAGAAATTTTTCGAAAACAGTTTGATGTTCGTAGGGTTTATCTTGGCCAGTTGCTGTATAATAAAGTAATTGAACCACCAATGCCTTGTCTGTGAGTTTACCGGAATCCGATATTAATTCGCAGCGTTTTAAAAAGGTTGCTAAAAATGGGTGCAGGAGTAATAAACCGCAATGCGCTGTGTAAATTGCAGCCGATTTGGTTGGATCTTCTATAAAATTTGAGTCTTGTATTAAATCGTATTCACCCTTAGATGCGTTAGTTTGATGTTCTAAATCGGTTGGATTTTTGCTAGCTTCTGAAATTTTCTCTAGGTTGGCTTGTCCCTCTAATTTTGTAAGCTCATTATGCCCTAAAGTACTAAATGAATCTAAAGAATTTGGTTCTTTATTGCTGGCAAAAGACTCGTAATCTTTGCTCGTTTTTGTTTTTAATTTGTTTGCTAAGAGCTCGTTATTTTTACGCTTTATTTCATTTTTTGAAGATTCACTAAAAATAACATTTGTATTTATTGGTGACTTACCAATTAGATTTATTACTGTTACGTCTAAATCTTGCAAGTAATTACCGCTTACCGTATTAAATGTTTTAAAAGTTGACTTAGTTATTTTTAAATTTTTGGCAAGAGTTACTATGTGTTCGTGCAAGGCAATAGCCTTTTTAACAGCATCACTAGCTGTGGAATTATAGATTTTAGGTAAAACTTCTTTCCAAGTTCTAATCCAATGCTCTGTTTTGGGCTCTAGGGTTAGTTCGAAAATTAATTTCCAATACAAATATCTAAAGCTGGAATCAGATTTTTTTAACGCGCTATAGGTTTTGGTCAACGCTTCTAATTGCTTATGGTTTTTATTTAAGGTTGCTGAATTTATAATCGCCATTAAAAAACCGTCGGGAAACTGCTTTATTAAGCGCGATTTAACGCTATTGTTTTGCAGTGCATCTAATAATTTTGTAATAAAAGATTTAGCGTCTAATACCTTATAAATTAGGGCCTCCATTTGTGAGGCTGTCTTAGGGGCATTAAACCACCAAGGAAACCGACCGGTATTTAAAAATTCGAGTATTGCTTGTTCTGAATTGGCATTAGTCCGTACGCTAGAATCGCTAAGAGTTTCCCTTTTTGTTGCAGTATTGCTATTTAAAAGCGGAATTAATTTTGACTCGATTTGATCTAAAAATTGTCGCTCTATATCAAAATTTAAATCTAAAGCACTAGGGTTTATTGTAAAATGCAACTGCTCCAGAATAATTTCTGGAACAGTTTCAAGTCGATTTTGATTTATATAAGCATCTAGTTTTGGTAGTAAGACTTCTTGTAGGAATGTCTCTATATTGTCTTTTAAATTATACGCAATACGCTCGCTAGCGGTATTTACCGTTACTTTTAATTGTTCAATATGAATGCTACATTGCTCCATATATTATAAAAAAGACAATTGCGTCTCTATTTGGGCTGCAATAAATGCTGTGCCACTAAAACGCGGTTCAATTACCGTTAAAAAGGCTTTTGTAGCTCCGTTGTCGTCTATGTTAAATCCTTGCCCAATCAAATTGCCAAAAACTACGGTATAACGTTTTAGGATATCCGTAATTTCGCTTTTGAATTCTGTAAATAAGGCATCTTCTTGACAGTTTAGCATGGTGTACATGAGCTTGGTAGTTAGCTCGATACATTTCTGACTAACGCTGCGCTGAAAATCGGTATCTGCAATAGTTACAACGCGTTCCAACGCTGCGTATAAAGTGCTATTAAACAAGTTTGGTAAATCGCTGTTTCTATCTCCGTTAAAGAAATCGTCCATATTGGTGTTAAACAAGGTGTAGCGCGATTTTAGTTCGCCTAAATAGGCTACTGCAGGAGTTTGTAAGGTGGCAAATTCTGGATGCGTTTGTATTGTTTCTAAATCGGCAAAAGCACTTGCTACAATTTCGACTGCATTGTCTTTACAAGTAGCTATTCCTTGATTAACTTCTATTTCTAAGGGGCCAAAAGTATCAGTTCCGCATAATTCACTTTCTGCCACCAAGCTAATTGCTATAGTGTCTGTTGTAAAAATGCTTAATGGTACGGTAAAGGAACGTCTGTTTAATCGTATATTCTCTTCTCCATCTATGGTGAATACATAACGATCTGTAATACTAGAGGTATTTGTTATGCTTATTTTTGTTTCGGATACAACAACCGAAAATTCAGCAATAGGCGCCTGCACAACGGTTACAGTTAAATCTGCAGGCTGTCCGTCAACTGTAAAGCTAACTGCTCCCGGTGTAACACCATTGGCTACAAATACCCAGTTGGAACCCAGTTGACTAACTCCAGGCCCTGCAATTACCGCAGTTGAATCTGCTGGTGTTAAACTAAATACATGCGAGCGCGCATCGTTACTACAATAGCTAGATGTTGGTAAACTAATAGCGGTAAATACCTCGAAAGTTAATGCAATAGTATCGCTTGAATTACAATCTCCAGCACTGGTGTTTACACGGACTAAAGCTCCTGTCTCTCCCACAATCCCTAGATTAAATACGTGATCTATAGTTAACTCGCTCGTGACTACAACTGGAGTTCCGTCTCCAAAGTCCCAAGTAAATGCTGTTCCATCGGGAACTTCTATATCGCCTAGACTTAAGGTAGCGGTAGCTGTATTCGAAGGTTGGTCATAAACTGTATTAATTAAACTAACCTGAAAGTTTATTTGCGGTTGAATGGTAATCTCGCATTCAGTTTCTAGATTATTAACTCTAAAAGAAATTGGTTGACCATACAATTCAGGGCTCACTAAATTTGGATCGAATTCAAAGCTTCCAGCTTCGTTTAAAACCACACCACCATTAAGTCCAACAGCTACATCTGCAGATACAAATCCGCCGTCAGGCTTAACACTAAAGGCAAGCGGACTGGTGGATTCATCGAAGCATAAATTAGCAACGGGTAATTGGCATTCTGCCATATTCTGGTCACAACACAAATACGGCAACATAAAATCTGCAACTATAGGATTTAACACCGTGGTTTCGTCATTTTCTGGCAGTACTTCAAAATCGGCTCCAAATGGGGATCCGTCTTGCGGATAGCCATAAGGGTACCCATAACCATAAGGGTAGGGATATCCATTATATTCCCCTTGAATGTAAATAATTACAAAAGTGCCGCCAGGAACAACACCTGCCTTATGATCTAACCCAACATTACGGGTTAGGTAATACTGCGTATAATTATCTACAACCTCTTGCTCCTGGGTAGCATTAATGGGCAATGCTACAACATTAAACGATAGCGCATGTGTTCGTTTAAGTTCGGTTAAAAGGCTAACTACATTTAAATAATTTAACCCTTGATGTCCTTCTATTCTGTAAAAATCGTGGTCAATGGTAAATTTTAAGGGTTCTTTAATTTTTAAGAATCCGCTGTGATAGCTAAGATTATCATGCTGTTTACCAACTACGGTTTTATTAAAATCCCAAGCCGCTATTAATTGATTTCCTACGTTGTAGTAAAACGGAATCGCTTTGTTGCGCAGCGGGCCGAGTTCAAAAGATGGGGTCACCTTTACAAAACTGTAATTGGCGTTGTAATTGGTAAGCATTAGCAGCACACGCTTAATTACACTTTTAATACGATCTAAACTAGTGTCTTTTGAATAGCAAACATCTAGATTTGCCTCTGGGTAGTCCAGTACTAATTCTGGAATAGTAAATGGCGCCGTGGTAGCTGGAGTTTCTGGATTGCATGAACCGCATACCGAACTTGTTCCTGAAATATGTGTAGGGGCCTTATAAAAGCCGTGTCTGTAGGCATAACAACTACCGCTCTTAGTTAGTTCGCCAAGCATTATATGCTTAGGAAAAGCATCTAAATTAGCGCAACACGAACTAGCTTCTGCAACGGCAAGTAGGGTTTTAATTTCACTATACGAATCAATTATGTCTTTTAAAAGGTCGTAACGGTATTGAAAATCGGGCGGAACATTATCTGCTGTATAACTAAATAGTTCGTCCATTTTTAGGTTAACAATGGTGGCCAGTTGGGACATTCCCATGGTATTTAGCAGTAAACCATAACCAGACTTTACTCTGTTAATTACATCGTTTTTAAGCGTTTCTTGGGCGAATTTATTTTTAAGTTCAGGATAGCTATTAAAATCTTCTTTTAACATTATTGCCCTATTGTGCCAAACATCAGGTAGCGCATAGCAAAGGGCTTCGAAGTTTGTGGCGGTTAGGGTAGGGTCGTTGCTTTTTATATGAGCTGCTCCAGCGATTGTAGTAACTAAGACTTTATAATTTCCAACAATTTCGTCACCTTGATTGTCGCAAGATAGGCTTACACATAAATCTTTCTCTTTTAAATAATTTTCTAGATACAATAGCGCTACGCCATCTTTTAGCGCAAAACCCGCTTGAGCAAGCATTTGAGCTATAGGTTTAGCATCTGTATCGCTACCGTTAGTGTGTAATTCGAACAATGGAATTTGATTTTCTCCCTGAAAAAAGTAAGGACTGTATAACACTTTTTCTGGGTCTTGCACATACGCTTTAAAGTGGGTATACACTTTGGCATCGGTTGCTAAACTTTTATTGCCGTCGGTATCTACTTGGTACATCTGGAATAAATCACCATCTGTAGTCACAGCACTACCTTGGCTTATCTCTAAGGTATTGTTTGCGTTACATGTAAGATTAAATCCACAAACTATACCAACACCATCTAGGCATATTCTGGAAAGACGAATCTGATCATCAAAATAGTCTAAGACTTCATTTAAATGTCCTTCGGTTAGTACTTGATTTTTTGTAAATCGCTTATATTGTGTAGTGATATGGGCTAATTTTGTTTCCATAATACGTGGGTTTATAATGAACCTAAATTTGTTTTTCCTAAAATTACTTTGCCACTTAATTCTTCTATATCGTCTGCACAATCGTAAAGGCGACCGTTTGGATATACATTACTTAAATGACCTAATTTGTCTACTAGTTGAGCGTGCTGTTCTTGGGGTTGCCATTGCTCTAAATTGGTTTTGGCCAAGAGATAGGCTTTATAAGCCTCTTCGAAATGTTTTAGCTGATTTGCGCTGTCTGGAACTTCGCCTTCACGATATCCAACCCAACATATTTTTGCCAACACATGTGCAGGTAATTCTTGTCTAATTACCTGTTCCATATAGTTTCTAAAATCGGTATTGTAAAATCTATACGTAAACCCTGGAATTACTATGCTAACTCGGTAGGAGTAAGGGTCCAGTGGTTCACAGCTGTCGCATTGATCTGCGCAAATGGGTAAAAACGCTGCATTGCTTGGATCTTCCTGCAATACATCTGGGCGCAGCAACATATGTTCTACCACAAAAAGGCCTTCTTCTGTAAACTCGTATTTCATGAACGAAATAATTTCCAGAATGGCATTTTTTAAGGCTTGTTTCGAGCTGTAGTAAGAAAACTGCCTTGCCACTATATATTCTTTATTGTCTGTATCTTCTATAGTCGGGTTAATAATGTCGAACGAATATTTCCCCGCATCGCTTTTTTGCACAAGAAAGTTTCCAATAACAGAGAGATCATCGACTCCATCTTCAAACTCTTTTTCTACGTGATAGGGTTTGGTTTGAATTATTTGCAATACAACAAAATACAATTCGCGTGTGGCCAAATAGGCATCGTGATAATCGTCTGTAGAAGAGAGTATTATTTTGTTGACTTTATTGCGAATTCGCCAACGATACACTTTGCAATTGTCACTATTAATTAAGGAATAAAGTTCTACAAATGAATCTGTTAAATTTCTACGATTGTAGTTTAAAATACCCAATAATCGAGCGATTCGCTGTTGAATTCCTGCCACGTTATCTGTGTCCCAGAGTGCGCTTGGTTGTTGTTTGTAATAATTAAAAGCCTGTCCTCGCGACCCGCTAACTTCTTTGTAGTCTTTTAAAAAATGCTCTTTGTTTCTTAATACAATTTCGCTAGCCGAATCTCCGTATAGACTTTTCATAACAAAAGTGTAGTCTGTAAAACGTTCGGCAAAACGCGATATTAAATGATCCAACACAGCGTTGCGCCTTTCAATATTATTGTCTAGAGTTCCGTAAAGGGTGTCGGTAAGAAAGTCGTCGTTATTTAAAGAATAATCGGTTACCAAATCTTCTAAATCTGCGACATCCTTTACTGCTTGGGCAAAAAATGTGCGCGTTTCTTCGCCATTAACCGCCATTATTTGGTTTATTTTCTCTAAATGCTTAAAGTAATTGGCTAGCATCTGATCAAAGAAGAGTAAATACCCTTTTAATTGCTTTGCCTGCGATTTGCGAACATCTGTTGGGTTACCAGGCAATCCTATGGTCGATATGCCATAGGTATCCGGAAAATCGTTCATTACAGTGGTATATGCTCCAGGATCACTAAAGACTCCCTGAGGAATAGGCAATTCCTTATCTGCCGAAGCATTACTGCGTTGCGCTTCCCGCTGGGCTTCTATTTGTTGCGTGTAAAAATCAACTTGACTCTGATTAATAGATAGCGGTAATACATCTTTACTGTAGTTAAAAACACTTTTACTACATAAAATGGGTTTGGTATCGTCCTTAATACAAATCACAGATTTGTTTAGAATTTCGGCATTGCAATTGCCCATAGATATTTGCTTGAGCACTTTAATACCTGGAATGTCCATGATAATATTAATAATATCGGAAAGGCGAACTTCTGCACGTAATTCGGCTTTGTCTAATTCTATAGGATCTATAAAGCCATTGTCTAAAACTGGGCCTTCAAATATTTGAGGCGTGGTGTATCCTTTATCCAACATTTCGGTTAAGGAATAAAACCTAAGCGAAGTGGCTAAATACTGTTTAATTTCGAACTGTAATTGTGCATGAATTAGTTCTTCGTCGGCCCCCGTTTCTACCTCAATATCTGCACATATAGCAATAGGATGCTCTTTTACAGCTGCAACGCTTACTAGATCTTCGCATAAGTTTCTATTGGAGTGAAAACGTTTAAAAATACTCTTGTTTACAGCATCTATGGCATTTTCTACTTCGGTATTTGTTAATTCCTCTGGTAGCGGATCGTAATCGACCACTAATTTGTAAAGACCTTTTAGCGTAAAATCGTCTCGCTTACTGGCAGGAATACCATTATAGATTGCTTTGCTATAGGATAATTTACTGTGTGTACAATCCACATAAACCCTTTTATTAAATTTTCTTAACCAGCAATTTTTCACCCCAGGTAAGTCTATGAATAGTTTACGGTAATGCGCTGCGGTAACCGGCTTATTTGGTAAAATTTCGGAAGCTTTATAGAATTGCTTGTTAATGTTTTTAAGCGGATCTTGGCTCGTAAGCATGTCGGCTAGTGGCAAGTCTATGCGCATCCCTAAATCGGTAATTGCATAGCTTAACATCTCTAGCATAGTTATACCAGGGTCATGCGAATTGTAATCGGTCCAAATACTGCCGCCAAGAGCAGCTATATATTCAATTCCTTTTTCGCGTAAATAACTGTAGTCCAAGTCATTATTGGTTGCAACGCTTTTTGGAATACTTATATGTTCTTTTAGTACTGGCATGTTTCTTTAGGGCTTATAGGTTCTATACCGCAATGCTGGGTTACCGGTTTTATTATATGATTAGATGCAGACACTAAAATGGCCCCTGGTTTAGAAGGCGAAACGGCATCTACATATGCGCCTTCGTTTATGGTTAGTTGTAAGTTTTCTAAATAGTCTACATAGGGTAATTCTTCTATATAATCTATAAGAACACTACTGTGTAAAGCGATTCCAAAGGCAATATTTTTGGTCGAATCAAAAGCCCAAGGGGACAAAAATTTAGTAATGTCTTCGTCCAGTTGTTTTTCGTAAAAATTGCGATCAAAACCTTTGTAAAATTGCACACCTAGTTGCACAGTAACGCGTTCGTATTCTGGGTTTATTACCTGTGCTTCAACATGTAGCGAGTTTAGTTTATTAATATGTGCTTTAATTTTGTTTAGTGTAGCCGTACTTACTCGGGGCTGATATATATCGAATACATTTTTGTTAATAATGTCTGGAATTACAACAAGTGTAACATGTCCTGGAGCTAACATATTTTGGCCATTGGTGTGTTTTAAACACAGTACTTTATAAACTTCGGGGAAAGCTTCCAACACAATATGTTCGTAATCCCAAATTGTAATTGCGCAATTTTTATGTCGTAGGCGTTCGCTTACTCTACGATAGTAAAAAGCGTCTTCTTCTAGAGCCTCGTGACCAAACGAATTATACGGCTGGTTTAACGACTTAATTTGCGGCACGCGAGTAATTAGTTTACCAATAGTGCTAGCTTCTAGTCCGGTATTTAAATGATCTAAATTGTTATTGTTATCGTCGAAAGCTGCGGTAACGGCTTGCGCATGCACATTTATTAGTTTGCAAACTGCATCGAAGTCCTTGTGTATTTTTGCTCGAATCCAAATTAACCCGCTATCTAATCTTGTATTGGTTAACGTGCTTTGTTTGGGCAATGGGAAGTTTACAATTCCAGATTGTAAAAAATTATCGATGTTATTAAGCGTAATATCGTCTGTAATATCTTTCCATTGATTATTGCATAAAACACTCCAACTTACCTTTTGATTTCCTGCGAATGATGCTACGGCAGGGTTTTCACTCCCTTCTAAAATCTGAAACAACAACGAGGTATTCTGATTAGGCAACGCGTCTTCTAAGCCAATATAACATTCGCCTCCTAAGCAATAATCGGGTACTAAATAGGCAGATGCAGCTTGGGTATTATCTAGGACTTTCGCAGCGACCGCGTTTTGCTTTAAATAACGGTGTTCTTCGTGTAGTCCAAAATTTGTTAGGTGATATAATTTTATGCGATTGGTGTTGTATTTAAGCTCAGAATCACGATTAAAGTTGCTTCGCTCCACGGCCGAATAACTTAAAACAATCGATTCCGCCAAAGGCGTATATGGCGCCAACGGAATTTCTGGATCGGTTTCGTCTTTGGCGAGTGCTAGGGCGTAAATTCTGGGGAATTCACGATGTAAAAAAGAGTTGTCTAAAGTTATTTTTACGGGCCCGGTTTTATCTATAGAAAGTGGTGTTTTATAAAAATTAAACTTGGCTTGTTTACCACTTGGACTAACCGTAAATAGATTAACATTATTAAGCACGCCAACCAAAGGTGTTTCTTGTTCCAAGTTTTCTAGAACCTGCGCCGTTGCAGTAAAGTAGCCTTCTGAATTTACTATCAAGTTATCTGGCAAGGTATCTGCAGCTAGCCTTTTTGGTTGGTCTAGCCCACCTGGAATGGCCTTGGTTGTAATGCCGTCTTCAGGTTCGTTTCTTGCAACTATTATAGGCGACCCCGAGCTGCCATCTTTTACTTTTGTGCCAAGCAGTGCATCTTCTCCGGCAGATGGATTTGTTGTAGGACTTGCTTCGCTTTTATAAGCATAATAATGATCTATGAAGGACTCTGGAGCGTCTTTCCAATTAATTGCTACGTTAAAGGCTTTCCAATTTTTAGAAAAGGCTTCGCGGTAATCTATATAAAAATTAGAGCTTTTTATAGGCTGCGTGCTAAAAGGATAAAATGGTTTCTCGGCCTTTAATAAGCCATTGTCGTTTTCTAAATGTACCTGAGATACATTAAAAACCGAAACCCGTATTTCTATTTCGGCTAAACCCTGGTGTACTAAAGCTCTAAAGAGTTCGTAACCGCGTGGAGTAGTGGTGTTAATATAGATTTTGGCTACCGGTAATTCCGAGTCAAAATTATCTAGTAATAATTCTTTGTTGTAGGTTGTACAAGCAGGAAGGTCTTGAGTAAGGCTAAAAGCTAAGTTTAATCTTTTGCTTCCTAAAGAGGTTGTTAGATTGGATTCTGCTGCGCCAGTACTATCAAAAAAAGAGGCGACAGTTTCGGGCTTTACAGGGCCATTCCATTTTTTTTCTCCAGAATACTGTAGGGTAATTAATTCAACCAGTTCCTGGGTAGAGAAACTAGGTAAGCTAACACTTTCCTTAAATTCAATATCAAAAAAGATGTTTCGTTTTCCGTGTGCTAATGCCAACATAGGCGAGGCTATAGCAAAACCCAATTGGGCATCGGGTAGCTCGGTAAAACCTTCGGGTAAGACAAGTTCACTCTCTGGATTCGTGGTATCTTTTAACGCTTTGGTATATCCAAAGGGAAACCAGAACGGACTATCTTCTGGTAATTCTGCGCCAAGTCCATCTAAAGAATTTGCCTGTGCTGCATATTTAATTTCTTGTGCACGATCACTATTGTAAATGCTTTTTATACTTCCAACCTTTGCCTTGTTTACGACCAATTCGCGAATAGTCTTAAATAAGCGGGTAGTACCAAGACTATCTTTACCGCCATCCAAACCGGTACTTTCCTCTATTTTGTGGGTTTGAGTGCGTTTGGCGAGTTCAAAAATTATATGCGCCTTGTCTGGTTTAGGCAGCTTTTTCTCTATTTTTAGTATGTCTTTATAGTAAAAATCTAAATGACGCTTGCTTAGGTTATTAAACCTATGCTGAACCAATTCCATTAATCTTAAAAAACAAACAAATAGGGTTAAATGCGGGGTTAAATTACTCTGGTCTTCGTAATTGACTAGTGCCTTATCAATTGTTGTTTTTAATAAATTATATTCAAAAGTGCCTCGTGGAGGTAGATTTTCGGGTAATTCAAATAAATTAAATAGCTCTTGCCAATTCTCCACAGTTGTGTTAGAATCTGAAGTATTAAAAAAGTTTATATGCTTGGCAAAATTATAGGCAAATAGAACCCAATCTTGCTGGTCGTAGTCCATAAGTTTAAGGGACTCTGGAGCTAATTGGGCAATAAAGCGTTGCGCTTGGCTTGTACCTTCTCTGTTTAATAATATGTCTTTACAGTCTTTGGCCATAATGCTTATACTTCGCTTCCTTCTTCTTTATAGAATGGGAAAACCATGTTTCCTCTAGAATTTGTTATACGAATTAAATATTCGATTTTAATGAGCAACTCACCGGCGAGTTCGTTTGTTGTATCTATTTTAATTGCAAGCACATCTATTCTAGGTTCGTGATATAGAATGGCTGTTTTTATTAAATCTTTTACATAGGTAATAAGCGTTAAATCTAAAGGTTGAAACAACAATTCTTCTAGATTACAACCGTATTTTGGAAGCATTACGCGTTCCCCTAATCGGGTAGAGAGTAGTATTTCTAAACTCTTTTTTATATCCAGTTCTCCAGCGGTTGTTATTACACTTTTACTTGTTCTATTAAACTCTGGTGGAAAACCCCAGCCTTGACCTAAAAATGATTGTTCTAATTCCATTGTTTATCCTATTAATACTGTGAATTCTCCTAAAACTATTGTGCCTCCGTGTGCCGTGGTATCGCCTAGTCTAGCCGCGGGCATGCCGCCAATAAATACCGTCGATGACCCCATAATTATGGTATCCGGAGGTCCCACACAGGTGGCCATATCTCCAACTCGTGCCGCAGGCAAACCTCCTATGAGAACGGTTGGTTCTCCTGCAGGGAGAATTGGACCTCCAACATGTGGAACCACTCCGGTTACCATCGGACAAACGTGCATATCGGTAATTCTTGCTGCTGGCATCATATTTAATTAATTTGTACTATAGATCCTTTTACTACGGCAATTGCACTGGTCGACATTTCTGCACCAGCTCCGCCTTCTGCTTTAAACTCTGCACTTGCATTTATTGCCACATTTATACCTTCAATATTAACATCGCCACCGGCCTTAATGTTTATATCTGCAGTGCTATCCATTGTAATTCCGCTGTCGTCTAGAGTCACGGTATTACCATTATCGTCTTCGACAATAATTACTCCGGCATCTTCGTCTAACGTTATTTTTTTACCGCCTGGGGTTTCTAGGGTGAACGCAATTTTATCGTCATCAAAAAGTAGGCTCATTTCGCTGCGACTCACATATCCTTTTAAATGATTGTCGTCGCTACCGGTTTCGGGTGCGGGTTTTGCACTAGAATGCAATTGCCCTAGTACTACTGCGTCGTTTGGGTCGTCGTTAATAAATCCAACAATTACCTCGTCTTCAATCTCGGGTCTAAAAAAAGTTCCACGTCCATCGCCAGCATCAAGTGTGGCAAGTCGTGCCCAAATACCTTGTTCTGTGTTGTCGACTATAGGTAGTTGTATTAATATTTTGTCTTCACCATCTGGGTCGTCTTGTAGTTGTGTAACAACTCCAATTTGTAAGCCACTTACGGCTGGTATTAATCCTGCCGCTGGCAGTGGATTTACATCGTAAACTTCAGAGAACCATTCTGGATTTAAACCAAATTCGGCGTGAACAACCCAATTCCCCTCGGCCAAATCATGACGTATTCCAGATACAAATACCTTCCCGTTGTAGCGATCACCCACACCTTCTAAATTTAAAAGTGTTCCGGGTTTAACCGCTGGAATTCCCTGAAAAGAAACCCTGCCGCGTGTTTTTGACAATTGTTGGAACATGGCCTTGGCATCACTCCACAATTGTAGCTCTGTATCGCTTATGTTTCCGCCATGTCGTAATTCAAAGGCTTCTAGTCCAATTACATTGGCTAAATCGCTAGCACTTAAATTTCCGTTTAATGTTACTCCAGGGTCTGCAGCTTCGATTTCTACAACTTCCTGATCTGCAGGATTCCAACTGTATGCTTTTATTGCACTATACTGTTCTCGTGCATCTATTTCACCATCAAAACTTAGCATCGAGGCTCCAAAAGCTACAGTTTCTATCTCTTCTTGCTCTAAATCTGGTTTTTTAAACTGTACTTTTCCGTCGTCAACCATACATATTAAGCCGTTGGCTTGTGCACGGAGCATTAAAAAATCCCAATCAGAACTCTGGTATTGCACAATCTCTGTATGACTATGGTCGGTAGCTTCTACCTCTTTTTCGAGACTATAAGCACCTAAAATTTCTTCTATAATTTCGCTATCGGTACTTTCGTAAAAGTATTTGCTTTTGCGCCCAATAGTAGTATTTACGGTCTTATCACGACATTCTATTATTAATACAGACGCACTTTCGCGAATTTTAATATTGTGTTTTATTACAACACCTTTAAAAATGGTTTCTTCGTCGCTGTGGTAGCCTGCGGTAATTTCGACTTCGGCACCTGGCTTAAAAATAGCTTCGTTGCTAAGCGCAAAATCCTGACTAGAGGCCTCGCCATCGACCAATATTATTTGAGCAAATGGAATTCTATTTACTTCTTTCTCTATCGCAATACTCTTAACCTGATATGAGGCAGATAAGGCGGTCCCATCTACAACGATTTTAAACGTAACTAGATCTGGACTATTCGAAGTTTGTATGGTTCCAGTATTATTCATTAAGACACTTTTTCTATTGGTGGGAATATTATTTTTTGCCCAACATCGAGCTTTCTAAAGTTGCTTATTTTATTGGCTTTTGCCACGGCTAAGTAGTACTTAGAATCCCCGTAAATATTATGAGTCATAAGGGGAAGTGTGTCGCCAGCTTTTACAATTCGAACATGTGTTAAATCTGGTGAATTGTTGTTTTCTCTCGCTACACGCAAGTCTTCTTCGACAGATCCTTTAAACGTAGCTTTAGCGATTGCTCTTAAGGGCGTTCCATCGCTGCCAAAGAGTTTAAATTCTATACTCATTTCTACTAAAGTGCCTTTAAACAATAAGGTTCCCCAACCTATTAAGAGGTAGTTGGGCTTATGTTCATCGCCACTGTAGTCAAAAACAATCTTTTTAAACTTGTCTAAGTCGTCTATTATACCGTCGCCAGATGTATTGTCTTTTCCTTTAATAACTCCCGTGCGGTCAAAGAGAAAATCTATAGCCAAGTCTTCCGGTGGAGTTCTTACAAACTTAGGTGCCGTCGCACTTGTACCTTGTCCTTGCGCTTCGGTATATTCAACCTTATAAGAAAAGGTGTACTTCTCTGGGTTGAGAAGAGTATCGAACTCGCCGTCGCCAACCTTATCGGAATAGCGATCATCTTTATAGGCTGTAACCTTTAGTTTTTTAAGTTCTCCTGTGCCCATTATCGTTCTTTTTTGCGGCGTTGCATTGCAACTATTTGTTCTAAACAGGCTTGAATCATTTTATCTTTTTCCTCTCCTGGAGCTTGAGCCCCCGAAGTGGTCGATTGTCCATCGTCTTGAACATTAATTTTAATATGTAATTCTTTTATACTTATTGGCATAATTACACGAGCGTAAAGTAGTTGTAAGACAGTTCTATGGTTTCTAGTAAAATTTTACTCTCTTCGGAATTTAAATCGGCGACGCTCCATTTTACTGGGTAAGCGTGTACAATATTCCAAGTGAGTAAAGGTTCGTGTTCTTCGTTTAGCAATTTCACGGTAAGGTCAACTGGATCGAATTGAAAACTTTCGATAGCATCTCTGCACCAATCGATTAGTTTGGAATCGGTAACCATACCCCGTTTTAATACGAGGTTAGGAAACTTAGACCTTACCGGGAATTTATGCTTAAAACGATTTTCACCGCCTTCGGCGAATTCTTCGGTTTCAATATCTACCGACAGCCCAGCCACCGACTGAAATTGGATGTCTGTTGTCTTGGTAGAAATACCGTTAAATTCGACCATAAAATGGAAGCCTACCGGCGGATAATATGTGCTCATTAGTCACCGTTTTGAATAATTAAACCTTCGTGCGCCACTTCTATCGATTCGATGGCAGCTTCGTTAGCATCTCCTTTTAAATCGGTAGACTGCACTTTTACTGGAAAGGCATTTTTAACCTTCCAAGTTATTACCGGCTCGTGCTCTTCGTTTAGCAACTTGATGGTAATATCTCGACGCTCTATGGTGTTAAGTTTTACAGTATTCCACCATTGGAAGTATTCATTATCGTTTTTAAACGAACCACGTTTCATGGTTATATTCCCGTACTTTTGCATCCCAGGCATTTTAATTTTACTGTATTCTGGGCTGTTTCCATGACGGTATTCAATTAATTCGGTTTCTACATCAAGTCCAGAGACTTCGGTAAACCCTATATTTGTTCCTCCCCAATCTACCTGGAAATGAAACTTAACTAATGGATATGTTTCGGCCATTTTATTGTTTTTTATCTGTTATTAAATAATTTTAGATTGCTAATTATGCTTCCTGCATTTTATGAGAAAACTTAAGCACGATAAATTCTGCAGGTCTAACCGCTGCCATTCCTATTTCGATATTCATTACACCGTTTAGAATGTCGTCTGCGGTCATGGTTTCTCCTAAACCTACACGTACGTAAAAGGCTTGATCAGGTTTTGCTCCTGCCAAAGCTCCAGCACGCCATTGAAGGGTTAAAAAGTTTTCGATCATTGCTCGAATTTTTACCCAAGTATTAGCGTCGTTAGGCTCGAACACGAATTGTTCGGAAGCTCTTTCTACAGATTCTTCTACCATGTTGAAGAAGCGTCTTACGGGAACGTATCGCCATTCGTTATCGTTTCCGGCCAAAGTTCTGGCTCCCCAAACTAGTATTCCCTTACCAGTAAAGGCACGAATCGCATTAATTGATTTTCCAGTAATATGTACATTTAAATCGCGCTGTTGATCGTGTGTAACTTTTAGCTTAGGTTTAACTACATAGTTTACACCAACATTTGCAGGAGCTTTCCAAACACCGCGATCGCTATCTACACGTGCATAAATACCGGCCATTGTGCTACTTGGAGGCAACGTTATAGGCAAGGCCGCAATTTCTGTTTTAATAGCGTTATACGCCGAATTATCGGCAGCCTCGACATCATCTAAGGTTAAGGTGTCTAGGTTTCCATTTAAGTCCACTCCTTGAGCAGCGATAATAGCATCGGTAATAGTGGGATCAATTAATCCTGCTATAGATTGTACAATACTGGCAGCGGTTGCAACATCGGCTAAACTGGCGTCCGAAGCAGCCTTAGCAGCGGTTCCGTTTGCCGCACCTGTAATGGCGGCTATGTGTCCTGTTAAGGCAACAACCAATAATGGTAAATCGGCACCTGCATCTGTTGTAGCAAAAGTAAGCGCGTCTGCTGCATTGGTAGCAGTAACCGCAATACCTGGACTTTCGTCTGCTGCAGTCGCAGCGTTAGTTGCAGCTGTAGCCGCGGCAGCACTTGTTGCGATAACGCTGTTTAAGGTATCTATTAATCCTTGTAACCCGCCAGTAATGGTGTCCATGTTAGCAGGAAGTAAGGCATCGGGTGCCGACAATCCTTGATAAACAGTATCTGCAGCAACTATTGCCGTATTTTGAACTCCAGCATCTGTTTGGAACGTAGCTACAGCTGTGGCTGCTGCCTGAGCAGTATCTAAATCTGCATCCAAAGCAGTAGAGCCCTCAGAAGAATGTGAAATAGTTACCGTGGATTCGCTATAATGATAATCTAAAATAGTTTCTAAATATGGAAAGTAAGCTGCGCCGTATTTAAGATAGTCCTTCCCAAGACTAATTCCATCTCTTAACGATTGTGCTGCATCTTCTGTATCTACCGACGTATAGGTATCGATAATGGCAAAGCGGTCTTGCATATCGTTGCATTGCATTAATGCGTCTTGATACAGGCTGTAAAATTCTACTTCTCCAAGCGTGTTAGCATCAGGAAAAACAAGCAAAGTTGGTTCGTCTTCTTTTTCTAGTAAATCTAGACCGTCTTTTAGTGCATCGAACGCAACACTGTCAGGACCTGGGGTATCGTAATCGTTTACAGAAACTACATAACAGGGTCCTCCGCCATTGGCAAAAAACATTTGCATTGCATAGTACATTTTGTACGGTGAAGGAGCACTTGGCTGATTGGCTTTTATGGTGCGTTCTAAAGTACCGTTTACATTAACGTCACTAATGTTTACAGTAATTGTAATCTCTGGTTTTGCTTTTCCAAAGTAAGTCTCGTATTCCAGCAAAGAAGTAATTCTTGTTGGATTGTTGGTAATCGATTCGCCTTTTTTAATCGCTTTTTCGGTGTATCCAATAAAAGCAGGAATCGCTGTTTCTACCTGAGCTACAGAGGGTGGAAATTTAGAGATTTCCTCCACATAAACACCAGGCGTTTTGTAGTTTGACATAATTTCTAATTTTAATTAAATGTATATTTCTGAAAAGGTTTTAATAATAGTTCCGTTGTTATCTTTTTCGTAAAGGAGCCTATCTGGTCTGGCGGCAGGACGATCCTGCCCGCTAAAGCTGTACCCAACTATTCCACGCTTTACTAATGGAAGCGTAGTTGGATCTGAGCTGTGAATTAACGAACCATCTTGGGCATCTTTATACTGCCAAATAGTACGTCTATTGTCGAATTGAATTTTAAATGTTGGTGGATTTACTTCTAGATCGCCATTAACTTGCAATAGGTCACGCACTTCTCCATCTGTCGCAAATGTGTCGTCGCCTCGCATCCTAATACCAATTATGCCAAATAGTCCACGAAGCTCTTTGGGATTTAATTGCTGGGCTACTTGAGCAAAGCTCGCTTGCGAAATTGTATAATCGGCAATGGGAGTAGTTGCTGTTACATTTATATAATTAAAAGTTCCAGCATGTCCGCTTGGCTTTTGGTTCGAAAAATAAAAAGGTTGTTCGTTAACAGCACTCACGGTCGAGTAATTCTCGAAAAGTGGGTCGATAACATAAAGTAAAAAATATAGCATGAGTGATTCATCAACGCCGCGAATTGTTGTGTAGACATTCGAATCTGGGGCTGTTTCTTTTGCCGCAACAAACAGTTCAAAGCCAGCTGCAGTAGGACTCATAAACACTTTTTGTCCTTGCATTAAACGCTCCGAACTATACGCTGGAACTACCTTTAAAAAACTGGAAGCCAGATACCCTTTTAATTGCTTTTGCGCTACTACAGGATCGCTATTAAAAGCGGTCAGGCCATCGTCTAAATGAAAGTGATGAAACAGATTCACAGTGCATAAGCGTTTATATGTTTTGTTGCTCGGCATAATTAAATGGGTAAGACGGTATTTTGTGTATTACTAATACGTGTGGTTGTTCCTCGAATAGTATCTCTGTCAATTTTAGCTAAGGTTAACTTGTACATTGCATTGGGTAGCGATTTTCCACCTAACGTACCCCAGATATAGTTTTGCTGTTCGAAAGTTGGGGTGTAGAGTTCAACAGTGAATTTAAATTCAGTAACATCGGTTAGCGCCGTATTGGCGGGATTTAGTACGGTATTGGCATTATTAAATAAACGCTTTCCTTGAAAAAATTCTACGACAGACGCTAAATCGTCTAAGGATTGATCGTAATTGGTTCTATTTACGGAAAACAATAAATAGAGGTTTAAATGAATAGGAGGGTTTTTGTATTCGGCATTATCGCCAGAGGTATACGTACCCGCTTTGTTTTTAAGGGTAACCTCTTCTTCCATATTTATTAAGGTTAAGACAACCTTATCTACTAAAGTGGTAACTGTAGCATCGTCGAGTTTGGCTATATTCTCTAATACCACTAAATTGGCAGTAGTTGTTACTGTTTCCAGATAGGCAGATACCTGATCTTTTACAATTTCAAGAGCTTTGTATAACATGATAAGTAGTTGATGCAGATGGGGAGCGCTTGCATTGATTTAGTCAAAGCTACAAGTAACCCTTAGTTGCTACAAGAGGTAAACACCTAATTCTCCCCGTGAAAATACTTGGTTCCAAAAAGGGAAAAACCATTAGGCCAAAAAGGATTTTCCCTCTATTTGTGTTCCATATTGAAGATTCAGTAAAAGAAATGGTTATTTTTATGAATCAATTTTTTTAATCAAAACCAAATAGAACATTATGGCAAAACCGGACAAATGCATTAGTGTAAACGAAGCAAAAGCGCTTCAGAATAATTGGGAAACTACTCGGGAACCTGCAATTACAGCTATGAGAAATGGAACACAGGACATGAGTGATTTTATGTGGAGTTTAGATGAATTACAAGAATATCTGGACTATGTAAAACAAGAATCAAAAAAGGCTGGTTGTAATAATCCTGGAATACGTGTGTTTCTAGGTGCGTACAATGACAATAATTCTACGAATACTACAGTTTTCTTTGCGCCTACAGAAACCGACCAAATAGGGGCAGATAATAATTATGACATTGAACCTTTTAATTTTGGTACTGGAGGTTGGCCACCAACTAAATATTAAATATTGGAATTAAGCGATTATATTTTAGGAGCTCTTCCTATAACGTTATTAGAATTAGTAGCTGCCCTAGCGGGTAGCTACTATTTATCTAAAAAACATTATATACCGTACACTAAATACATTGTTTGGCTTTTATGGATTACATTTTTCGTTGAACTATTTGGTTCTTATGCACCTGTTGCTTACTTCTCGGATTACACGATATTTGGACTGTTGGAGGGAACTCCATTTGCACAGAATTATTGGATTTATAACATTTTTATGCTAATACATTATGGTGTATATGTCTATTATTTTAGGTCTCTGACAAAAAACAAAGTATGGAGATTGCTGCTCTTTTGGCTGCTTATAATTTTTGAGTTTAGCGCTGTATGCTATTTAATTTTTACAGACGTATTTTTTATTAGATTTTCTCAATTCACTAACATATTTGGCACCTTACTTTTAACTGTGTCGATTATATTGTTTTATTTTGAATTACTTAGAAGTGAAATGCTTTTAAAGCTCAAGTTTTTCATGCCAATTTACATCTCGGCAGGCGCACTAATGTTCCATTTATGTGTAACACCAGTTGATTTATTTTCTCAATATTTTAGTAAAGAAAATCAAATTTTTATAGACCTTAGAGTGAATGTTTTGCTTTATGCTAATATATTTTTATACAGCGTCTATACATTAGGATTTATAATATGCTCAAGAAAGAAGAAATACTATTAATAATCTATTTTATTGCGGTTGTAGTATTGCTGGTATCTTTTATTGTTGTTTTCTTCATTGCTTTTCAAAGAAGAAAAAACAAGTTTCTACTACAACGCCTCGAAGCCGAACAAAAATTCGAGCAGGAATTGGCCAATTCACAATTAGAAATTCAAGAGCAAACCTTTAAAAACATAGCTTGGGAACTACACGATAACGTTGGGCAGCTCTTGTCTGTAGCGAATATTCAATTAAATATGTTGGGTACTACAGTAGACAATAAACATCAGGCTCAGGTAGAAGAAACCAAAGGTGTAGTTGGAGAAAGTCTTAAAGAGATTCGCAATCTTTCCCGTTCATTAAACAAAGAAGTAATTCTAAATAACGGTCTTATTGCCTCTATAGATACAGAGATAAAACGATTTAATAGAATGAACTTCTTAGAAGCTCATTTAAATGTAAAGGGCGAAGAATGCTGCATTAACGGTAAAGATCAAATATTTATCTATAGAATTCTACAAGAGTTCTTTAGTAATGTAATTAAACATGCTAAGGCCGATAATTTATTTGTAAATTTAACCTTCGAGCCCCAAAAACTTGTTGTCTGTGCAAAAGACGATGGTATTGGTTTTAATAAGGATCAAGTCAAGAAAAATGCAGGACTCCTTAATATGAAAAGTCGTGCAGCCCTTATAAATGCTAATTTAGATTTGCAAACAGCAGTTGGTAAAGGCGTGAGTTTAACATTAGAATACCCCTATAAAAGTCATGACTACCAAGAAAAAGTATAACGTTTGTATTGTAGACGATCACCTATTATTTGCAGGATCTCTAGAAAAACTTATTGAATCTTTTGGCGAATTTAATGTGCTTTTTCACGCGAAAAATGGCACCGATTTTCAGCAAAAATTAAAAGCTGCAAAAGTGCAACCAGATGTTGTTTTATTAGATATTAATATGCCTGTAATGGACGGCTTCGAAACCGCCAATTGGCTATCTTCTTATAGACAAGACATAAAAGTGCTTGCCTTATCTATGGACGACGACGAAGAAACTATTTTGCGAATGTTACGTTGCGGGGCGAACGGATACTTGCTAAAAGATATTCATCCAGATAAATTACAAGAGGCGCTTTTAGAGGTTATGCAACGCGGGTATTATCATTCAGAAAAAGTAGCGGCAACCTTACTGCACTCGTTAAATCCTAGCAAATAAAAACCCGAACACCGCCTAAAAGAAAACGAACGCATTTTTATTGCTTTGGCTTGTACCGAAATGACGTACAAAGAAATAGCAGAAAAAATGAATTTAAGCCCAAAAACAATAGATGGTTACCGTCACGAATTGTTTACTCGCTTGAGTATAAAAAATAGGGTAGGGCTAGTTATATATGCTCTTAAGCACGATTTGTATCAGATTCAGTAACTGCATTCCAAATAGGATCTTTTGGAGTATTTGCGGTAATTTTTAGTGTTTCCTTAGTAACGGGATGCGTAAATTCAATAAACCTGGCGTGTAAATGTATGCTGCCATCGGCATTGGAACGTTTAGCACCATATTTTAAATCTCCTTTTATTGGGCAATTAATTGCAGCCAATTGACTTCTTATTTGATGATGCCTGCCAGTATAGAGTTCTACTTCTAAAGCATTGTAATTGGTAAGTTCCGCAAAGAGGCGATATGCTAATTTTGCCTGTTTTGCCTCGGGTACGGGCTTAAAATGCGCATACGATTTATTTTGCTTAGCATTTCGAACCATAAAATGAACCAAATTAGCCTGAGTAGGGTTGGGCTTGTTTTGAGTAACTGCCCAATAGACCTTATTAAGGTCACGTTCTTGAAACATTTTATTTAATCTGCTTAAAGCTTTCGAGGTTCTGGCAAAGATTACTACACCACTTGTAGGCCTATCTAAACGATGAACAACCCCCAAAAACACCTTCCCAGGCTTTTTGTATTTTTTACCAATATATTCTTTGCAGACCTCTACTAAAGGAACATCGCCGGTTTTATCGCCTTGTACTAAGTCTCCGGGACGTTTGTTTACAATTAGCAGGTGATTGTCTTCAAAAAGGACTTGAAGATTCTTTGTGTTAGAACGTAGGCCAGAGTTCACGTTTTAGCTTAGTATTGCTCTTGATCGTTAGGAAAATCACCAGACTTTACATCTACAATATAGCGTTCAAAAGCCGTTGTCATTTCGGAATATAAATCCAAGTACCTGCGTAAAAATCGGGGATTAAATTCGTGAGTCATTCCCAACATGTCGTGCATTACCAAAACTTGTCCATCTACACCGCCGCCTGCGCCAATTCCAATTATAGGAATACTCACGCTTTTTGCGACTTCGGCAGCTAATTCTGCCGGAACTTTTTCTAATACAATAGCAAAACAGCCAATGCGTTCCAGCATAAGCGCATCTTGTTTTAAGGTTTCGGCCTCGTCCTTGTCTTTAGCTCGAACAGTATAAGTGCCAAATTTATAAATAGATTGCGGAGTTAAACCCAAGTGTCCCATAACCGGAATTCCTGCGTTTAATATACGTTTTATAGAATCCTTTATTTCACGTCCACCTTCTAACTTTACTGCATGACCACCACTTTCCTTCATAATACGAATAGCAGAACGTAGGGCTTCTTTAGGGTCGCTCTGATAGGTGCCAAAAGGCAAGTCTACCACTACTAAACTGCGCTCAATCGCGCGCACCACAGAAGAGGCGTGATAAATCATTTGGTCTAGTGTAATAGGCAAGGTTGTCTCATGTCCTGCCATTACATTAGAGGCAGAATCTCCTACCAAAATTACATCTATTCCAGCGGCATCTACAATTTTAGCCATGGTGTAATCGTAAGCGGTGAGCATAGAGATTTTTTCTCCGTTTTGCTTCATGTCTACTAAAGTTTTAGTAGTTATACGCTTGTACTCTTTTTTTGCAATCGACATGCTGTAACAATTTATCCGGTAAATGTACTAATTTTAGCAACAAACCCGCTTGCAATATTATGACTGTAAGCTTAAAACTAGCGAACATGAAACTTTTTTTTACGCTTATTGCTTTTAGTGTTTTTGGATTAGCCCATGCACAAGATGAATTTACAGAAGAGCAGGCCATAGCTGTGGTCGATCAATTTTTTGATGGCTTTCATAAAGGAGATACAACATTAATGAGAGCCGTTATTCTTGAAAGTGCAATATTAGAAACTGCTTTTGCAACACCACAAGGCGAAAACAGATTAAACAACGGGAGTATAGATAGACTTTTAGAGGGAATAGCAAATAGACCTGCAGATCAAGTATGGAAAGAAAAATTACTGTCGTATAGCGTTAATATAGACGGTAATTTGGCACAAGTTTGGACGCCTTATGAATTCTATTTAAACGGCGAATTTAGCCATTGTGGAGCCAATGCCTTTACTATGGTCAAAACAGATGACGGTTGGAAGATTAACCATTTAATCGACTCTAGAAGACGTAACGATTGTAAAACTGATTAATGTTAACCTTGTAAAAAGTAAAATGCCATTAACCTATTAAAATATTAGGCTAATGGCATTTTTAAATTAATACAATCAAGTTTAAAGGTTTAATTTTTAATTAATCCCTGTCCTTCAATCCATGGAGCTCCTGTGGCTTTTAAGTCTGTTCCTAAAGCAGGCAAGGTGTTATTTACAATAGGTTCTAGTATCGCTTTCACCTTTTTTAATTGACTTTTAACGCGGCTTAGTAACATTTTATGTTCGTTAGTTGGACCATAAGTATTGCCAAGTGCTCTCCAGCCTATTGAATTCCCTTCGCTTGCGGTAGGGTTAGTTCGTGCTCCAATTTCGCCTTTAATTGGGTTTCCATAAAGTTGTTTCTCAATATCCATTAGCGCGATTTTAGTTTCTGTTAATCGCTCAAACAGGGCATTGGTTGGAGCAGTTGCTTTATTAAGTGCTCTTAGCATAGCGTCTACTGTTTGTACACTGTTAGATAAAGCAATATTTGTAGCCGTTAAATCTTGTTGAAACGCAAAGACTTCTTCTCTAAAATCGTTAATTTCTTTAAAGGATTTTCTTGGTAAAGAACCTTCAAACAAGGGTGCCACAGTAAAGTTCTCGGGGCCTTGTAACACGGTATTTACTCCGTTGTTACGTTGCACAAGAGTTACTGTATAAGTCCCAGGAGTTACCATTACTCCACTACCGCGAAAACGTCGACCTCTTGGCGCTTGTAGTCGTTCTCCACTTTTATTTGGATAAGTTAAGTCCCAGTTAACTCTATTAAAACCTTTTTTGTTGGTTCCGCTGACCGTATTTATTACTTGTCCATTAACGTCTTTTATAATAAGTAAAACATCGGGCCCATCTTGACGGCTTTCATCTTCCAAGGCATCCCAACCAGGAAATTGCGCGTCACCAGCTTTTTCTGCGGCTTTTCGGGCATCTTTTAAAGACTTTAATTTATCGGGCATAAAGTATGTAAAATTGGCACCAAAAGGTGGATTTTTTGCTATCCATTCGGCGTCTCCTTGACTTCCTACGCGGTCAGACTGACTATACCAATGCACTGTTTTTACAGGAAACAAAGTCGCTGCCTGATTCATCATATTTGAATTGTAATTGCGAATGGGAGTAATATCGTCCAAAATAAAAATACCTCTTCCAAAAGAACCAGCAACCAAATCGTTTTCACGTCTTTGAATAGTTATATCTCTAATTGGAATGGTTGGCATTCCACCAGATATTTCATACCAGTTAGTTCCCCCATTGGTGGTTGCGTAAACTCCAAATTCTGTGGCGGCAAAAAGCAAATCCTTTTTTACGTGATCTTGAACTAATCTCCAGATAAGTAGTTTATCGGGCAAGTCTCCATTAATTAATGACCAAGATTTACCTTTATCGGTACTTTTAATTATGTAGGGTTTATAATCTCCGTATTTGTGATTGTCAAGCGCTGCATAAACCGTGTTGGCATCAAAAAGGTCGGCACGCACATCGTTAACAAAAGGAACATCAGATAATCCACTAATAGTGTTTAATGTAACACGAGTCCAATTGGCGCCTCCGTCTTCACTAACCTGAATTAATCCATCGTCTGTACCGGCATAAATTAAACCTTCCTGTACAGGAGATTCTGCCAAAGATGTAATGGTGTTATAATTAGACATGGCACGATAATCCCAAGCATTATCCCAACTTTGGGTCTCGCCGTAATAGGGAAACGTCATGCGGTCTTCGTTTAAAGTAAGGTCTCCCGAAATTGGAGTCCAGCTGTCCCCACGATCTTCGGACTTCCAAACCCGCTGCGAGGCAAAATACAATCTTGTTGGTTTGTGGGTGCTAACAACAATAGGGGCATCCCAGTTAAAACGCTCATAAGGATCGCCTTCTCTAGCTTGTGGCTGAATAAATACAGTCTCTCTTGTTTTACTGTCTATACGCCACAATGCACCCTGCTGAAATTCTCCATAAGTAATATTTGGGTTGCCATGTTCTGTTGCGGTTTGCGCCCCATCGGCGCCTAAGGTTTTCCACCAATCTGCACTCGCAATTCCGTCAGAACTAATTGTTCTAGAAGGACCTCCATGCGATCCATTATCTTGTGTTCCTCCATAAACATTATAAAAGGGTAGGGCATCGTCTACCGCAATTTTAAAGTATTGTGTTATGGGTAAGTTTCTTACGTATTTCCAGCTTGCGGTATTGTCAAAGCTTTCGTACAAACCTCCATCGGTTCCAATTAATAGATAATTAGGGTCAGATTGCTTAAATACAAGTGCGTGACTATCGCTATGTTGATTAGAGCGAGGCATACGCGTAAAATTCTTTCCGTGATCTGTAGATACTAAAGCGCTATTGTTCATAAAATACAAGGTGCCTTCGTAATGTGGCGAAGCAATTATTTCTTGATAATAGTGCGGTCCGGTTCCGCCGGCAACAGCATCGGACTGTTTTACCCAAGATTCCCCGCCATTGTCGGACATAAATACGCCTCCTTTTGTTCTGTCGAGCTCGATAGCGGCATAAATAACATCGCTATTAAATGGCGATATAGCAAGTCCAATTTTACCTAAATTAGAGTTTGGAATCCCCTTTTTAAGAGCTTTCCAGGTTGCTCCACCATCGGTACTTTTATGTAAACCAGAGCCTGGGCCACCACCCAAGTAACCCGCAACTGTTCTATGGCGTTGCCAAGTCGCAGCATATAAAATGTCTGGATTATTAGGATCTATAAGCAAATCTGTTGCACCTACCCATTGATCGTCTCCTAAAGTTCGATTCCAAGTTTTTCCGCCATCGGTAGATTTATAAACTCCACGTTCTCCACCTTTACTCCAAAGCGGTCCTTGAGAAGCTACCCAAAGTACATCGGAATTTTCTGGGTGAACAATAATTTTAGACAAGTGCTCAGAATTCTCAAGCCCCATATTGTTCCAACTCTTTCCGTCGTCGTGACTTACATATATTCCATCGCCAAACCCTGCATGACGGCCACCAACATTTTCTCCAGTACCCACCCAAATGGTATGTGGATTGTTAGGATCTATAGTTACACACCCAATAGAGTAGACCGATTGATTTTCGAAAATTGCATCCCAGGTTGTACCAGAATTACTGGTCTTCCATACACCTCCTGATCCTACGGCGACATACCAAACATTTTCGTTTTCTGGATGAATCGCAATATCTGCTATTCTTCCAGAGGTCATTGCGGGGCCTATATTTCTAAAAGACAGACCGCTAAAGGGGTTTGTTGGTTTCTCTTGCGCATTTAAATTAAAGATAAATCCAAAGCTTAATGCAATTAGAATTGCAAATTTTAAATGGAATTTCATTTTGTGGAATTTTTGGATGATTAAATAGTGTTATACCCTTAAAGATAAGGTTATATTTTAAGTCGGCAAAGTTTTGTAGTGCCCAGAAGGGCTTAAGTAGGTGGTTTAAAAGGTTTAGATTTAGCAGTCAGATAATCCAACATTTACCGCTAAACCACCCTCGCTGGTTTCTTTGTACTTGCTATTCATATCTTGGGCAGTTTGCCACATAGTATCTATTACTTTATCTAGTGGTACTTTGGCATGAATTGGATTAGAATCTAGTGCCATTTCGCAAGCATTTATTGCCTTTATAGCTCCCATGGCATTACGCTCAATACATGGAACTTGAACTAAACCCGCAATAGGATCGCAGGTTAATCCCAGATGATGCTCCATGGCTATTTCGCTTGCCATTAATACTTGTTCGGGTGTTCCTCCCATAAGTTCGGCTAGTGCACCAGCTGCCATTGCAGAAGAGACGCCAATTTCGGCCTGACAGCCACCCATCGCTGCAGATATTGTTGCCCCCTTTTTAAAGATGCTTCCTATCTCGCCCGACACTAATAAAAATTGGCGAACGTGATCAAGATTTGCACTGTGGTTTTCTATAACCATATAGTACATAAGTACCGCAGGAATAACCCCAGCGCTGCCATTGGTTGGTGCAGTTACAACACGCCCCAAAGCGGCATTAACTTCGTTTACTGCTAAAGCAAAACAACTTACCCACTTTAATATTTCTCTAAACTTTACTTCGCCGTCACGAATGGCTTCTATCCATTCTTGAGGGTTGTTGTAATTGGTGTTTCTTATTAACTTTTTATGAGAATCAAAGGCTCGTCTACGAACATTGAGCCCTCCGGGTAAAACCCCTTCGGTATGGCAACCTAAAAACATAGAATCGAGCATTACATTCCAAATAGCCTCCAGATTAAAATTCACCTCTGCTTGAGTTCGCAGGGAAAGTTCGTTTTGCATTACTACTTGACTAATGGTTAAGTTTTGAGCTTTACAATGTGCTAGCAGTTCGGTGGCTTTATGAACAGGAAAAGGAAATTGGTTAAACTTAATTCGTTTGGCCTTAGCGCGTTTTCGTTCTTCCTGAACTACAAATCCACCACCAATGCTGTAATAGGTTTCTTTAACCACTTTTCCATTGGGTAACCAGCCAACAAATTCAATTCCATTAGGGTGAAAGGGTAAAAACTCTTTATGAAATATAATTTGACTTTCGGGGTCAAATGCAATAGCATGAGCACCATCTAAAACAAGACGTTTTTGCGATTTAATCTGGTTTATTTCAAAATCTATAATTTCGGTGGGGAAGGTCGCAGGATCGTAGCCCGAAAGCCCTAGCAGTACAGCGACATCTGTGGCATGTCCTTTACCAGTAAGGGACAGCGACCCGTATAAATTTACCGTTACTTGTTGTAATTTGTTAAAATTACCTTGTTCTTTTAGTTTTTTCATCCATCGCAGTGAAGCACGCCAAGGCCCTAAGGTATGCGAACTAGAAGGACCAACACCAATGGTGAGCATATTAAAAACGCTAATACTTTCCATATCAAAATAATTCCCGCTAATGTAGGGTAAATTACGTTCTAATTTTTCTTGTTTTAATTCGAAAATTTAAAAGATACATGTTGTGTAAGTTTTATTAAATAAGTACATTTAAAACACAAAATTAACTTACCGTAATGTCTATTCAACTAAAAAGCAAATTCTGCTCATTTAATCAATTTAATGCGCAAACATTTCTATTAACGGCGGTTACTGTATTGCTCTGTAGTGCTGGCTGGTCTCAAAGTTATACAAGTCGCGCGGGAGATTCTATTAATCCACAATTCTATATTTCGGCCGGACTGTTTTATCCTAACATGACGACTTCGCTTCGTGTGGATTCTAAAATAGGGATAGGTACAGAAATTGGTTTAGAGGACGATTTAAACCTATCTGAAGATGTTGGTGTTTTTAGAATCGACGGTCTAATTCGTTTAACAGAGAATTCACAACTGCGTGCAACGTATACTAGGATTCACAGAGATAGAAATTTACGATTAGAAGAAGATATTAAGTTTGGAGATCGCGTCTTAGAGGAAGGGTCTAATGTAGGTTATAATTTTGACGTTGATTATATTGGAGCTACCTATCGCTATAATTTTTTTAATCAAGAAAATTGGAGTGCCGGCCTATCGGCTGGACTTAGAGGAATATTTATAAGTACGCAATTCGATGGACAGCTAAATGCATTACAATTTACCGAAAAAGCGACATTTACAGCTCCAGCAATTCTATTTGGTGCGCACGGTAGTGCTTATTTAACCCCTAGATTGCTTGCCAGATATTCTTTAGAAATGTTATACTTAACCATAAGTGACATAAGTATTAATATCGTGGAATCTAACGCTGCTGTTGAATACTATATCTTTAAAAATGTAGGTATAGGTTTGGCGTATTCTACTAACAATTATAGGTTGACTAATTTACCACTATGGGGAGATTCCGATGGGAAAGTAAATTTTGAGTTTTCTGGATTCAATTTATATTTTTCTGCACGTTTTTAATGGGTGTTGTTAATTTAAACATGTTGGTCTAGTAATATAATATTTCCATCAGGGTCTTTTAAAACTGCGTTTCCTGGCCCGCTGGTAGTTTCATCTACCGCTACATCCATACTAATATTAGCTGCTTTTAAGCTTTTTTGAATTTCACGTACATCGTCAAACTCTTCTAAAGTTTGCGCGTTGGTATCCCAACCCGGGTTAAAGGTGAGCATATTGCCGCTAAACATGCCTTGAAACAAACCAATTATTGTTTCCTCGTTTTTAAGAATTAAATAATTTTGCTCCATAGCGCCAGCAAAAACGCTAAATCCTAAGTTTTCGTAAAATTCTTTAGAAGTGGTTAAGTCTTTTACACTAAGACTTACAGAAAATGCGCCAAGTTTCATTTGTGTTTTGTTTAAGTGGTTAATTTGTTAAATGTAAGCATTCAAATGTATTGTTATGGAATCAAATACAAATAAAACAACATGCAAAAACAAAGCAGAATAAACAATTCAATAAAAAATAATTGACGCCTATTACGAGTTAGAAGTGGGGTAATAAATCCAACAACTAATCCCATAATTCCAATTACGGTTGCCCCCAGTATTCCTATTATTAACCACCCACTACTTATTGTAGAAGCAGTGTAATTATGCATGGTAAATGCTAATAAGATTAATAGATAAACGCCAAAAAAGGTTTTTAAAAGGGTAATATTTTTAAGAATAACTTTTGCCATAATTTGGTTAATCTACGTATTCATTATACTCAATTTGTTGTAATTGCCCAATGGTATCAATATGAATTGTTCCATAATTAAGGTTGGTTGAATCCAATGCTACTCGTAACGGTAAACTATATTCTAGGAAAAAGGAATAGTCTGGCAAAAATCCATCGTATAAATAATTTATAGTAATGTTGCTTGCTTCATTTTGAATTTTTGGAAACCATTTAGAATTAGTGATTTGGGTATATTCATTATAATCTAAATTGGACCAGGAATAGCTATTCGAAATATTATGCAATCGCTTTTGTTTTTGTGCAATTTGGTTTCTAAGCTGGTTTTGTTGAGAATCAAAACTAATTTTTGGAACATAATCTATGTACAGCAATAAAGAGGCTAATACGGTAAGTAATCCACAGAGAATTATTTTGCTTTTGGTCTTTTGTAGGCCATAATCTTTTGCCACGGTAATTACAATAGCAATAAGAAATAACAACCCAATAGATAGCCCAATAATTTTAATCATTTCGAATTTAATATATCCTGGGTTGAGTAATCCAAATAACCTATCCGCCCAACAGTGGAGCAGTACCGTGAGTAATAGGGCATTAATTACTATTATAACCAGATATTTTAGTGATCTTTTAAACACGCTGTTCAAATATAGTTTTTTAATACGTTCCCTAAAATTGACATAATTACTGACACCATGTCAGCATTTTTTTGGCTGGCACAATACTTGTCATAACAGAAGCGAGTTTAAAAATTAAATAAACATTTATAGCATATAATTATGAGTAAGATCATTGGAATAGACTTGGGAACCACAAACTCGTGTGTAGCCGTAATGGAAGGTAGCGAGCCTACAGTGATTCCTAATGCCGAAGGAAAAAGAACAACCCCGTCGGTTATCGCATTTGTAGAAGGCGGTGAAATTAAGGTTGGAGACCCTGCAAAACGTCAGGCTGTTACCAACCCTACTAAAACTGTAGCTTCTATTAAGCGTTTTATGGGGAATAAATATACAGAGTCTCAAAAAGAGGCTGACCGCGCTGCTTATAAAGTAGTTAAAGGTGATAACGATACGCCACGTGTAGACATTGACGGTCGTTTGTACACCCCACAAGAACTTTCTGCAATGGTGCTTCAGAAAATGAAGAAGACTGCAGAAGATTATCTTGGAACAGATGTAACCGAAGCAGTAATTACTGTACCGGCTTACTTTAACGATTCACAACGTCAAGCTACAAAAGAGGCTGGAGAAATTGCAGGATTGCAAGTTCGTAGAATTATAAACGAACCAACTGCCGCTGCCTTAGCCTATGGAATGGACAAAAAGGGTACCGACCAAAAAATTGTGGTATTCGATTTTGGTGGAGGAACACACGATGTGTCTATTCTAGAATTAGGAGACGGTGTTTTTGAAGTATTATCTACAGACGGAGATACCCACTTAGGTGGTGACGACGTAGACAGTAAAGTAATTAACTGGTTGGCCGAAGAGTTTAAGACCGACGAAGGTTTAGACCTGCGTGAAGACCCTATGGCATTGCAACGTTTAAAAGAAGCTGCAGAAAAAGCCAAAATTGAATTGTCTTCAAGCACGCAAACAGAGATTAACTTACCGTATGTTACAGCTACTGCAAGCGGACCAAAACACTTAGTTCGTACGTTAACTAGAGCAAAATTTGAACAATTAATAGACGATTTAGTAAAACGTACTATCGAGCCATGTCAAACTGCTTTAAAAAGTGCAGGTTTATCTACGAGCGATATCGACGAGATTATCTTAGTAGGAGGATCTACACGTATTCCAGCAGTACAAGACGCAGTTAAAGCCTTTTTTGGAAAAGAGCCAAGCAAAGGAGTTAACCCAGACGAAGTTGTTGCCGTAGGTGCTGCAATTCAGGGTGGTGTATTAACAGGAGATGTAAAAGATGTATTGTTGTTAGACGTTACACCACTTTCTCTTGGAATAGAAACTATGGGAAGTGTAATGACCAAACTTATCGAGTCTAACACTACCATCCCAACAAAAAAATCGCAAGTATTCTCGACAGCGGCCGATAATCAGCCAAGTGTAGAGATTCATGTATTGCAAGGGGAGCGTCCAATGGCGGGCGACAACAAGACCATTGGTAGATTCCACTTAGATGGAATTCCACCAGCGCCAAGAGGAACGCCTCAGATTGAAGTTACTTTCGATATAGATGCTAACGGTATTATTAAAGTAACCGCTTCTGACAAAGCAACCGGTAAATCTCAGGATATTCGAATTGAAGCTTCTTCTGGACTTACTGAAGAAGAAATTCAAAAAATGAAATCCGAAGCAGAAGCCAATGCCGAAGCAGATAAAGCTGCTAAAGAAATGGCCGACAAGATTAACGAAGCAGATGCTATGATTTTCCAAACCGAAAAGCAATTAACGGAATTTGGAGATAAAATTAGCGACGACAAAAAAGCGCCAATAGAAGCTGCTTTAGAAGATCTTAAAAAAGCTTACGAAACTAAAGATGTAGCGACAATTACGCCAGCTTTAGATGCAATTAACGAAGCTTGGAAAGTTGCTAGCGAAGAAATGTACAAAGCACAAGCAGAAGCACAGCAAGGAGCCCCAGGCCCCGATGCAGGTGCAGACGCGGCAGCAGATGCAGGATCCGATGAGAGCAGCGACGTAGAAGACGTAGACTTCGAAGAAGTCAAGTAGCCTGTCCTGAGCTTGTCGAAGGGTAGACTTCGAAGAAGTCAAGTAGCCTGTCCTGAGCTTGTCGAAGGGTAGACTTCAAAGAAGTAAAGTAGGGCAAATACACATCTGCCGGTCATGGAGTGATACACCTAGGGTGAATCGTATCGAAATGGGCAGGTATTCAGAAAGCTTACTTAATTAGATTAAAAAACCCCAACCGTTTGGTTGGGGTTTTTTAGTTTTCATTTTAAAATAACATTACGCCATTTCTACAATATCTAATTCGTATTGATCGTCTATATTTGGATCTATGCTAAAACCAATAGAGCTTACACTAAACCCTTCCCAATCCGAAGGATCTATGGGCCAGCCCGAAATTTGATTGTAATTGGCATCAAAAACCATAAAAGAAGGGTAATTGTACTGGTTAGCGGGACCTTGAGCAACACCGCCAAATACAAAAGTGCCATCGCCAAACTTGGCATAAGAAGCACAAATAAATTCGCCTTCGCCAATTCCTTGCTGGGGTGCACTACCGTCTTGCATTAGTTTAGTCCATATGTTTTTTCCGTCTTTGGGAATTACCATTGTCGCTTTTAAAGGATACGTTTGCATAATTAGAATTTTTAGTTTGTTTAAAACTAATGCTAATCTAAGCTTGGAATAAGCGGGAAACTACCTGTTTTTGCTCTCTAAATACAGACGCTCCACCTTGGTTCTAGTCTAATGTGCTAAGTACAAAAACTTTAGACATTTTCTAGCATTAACATACTGTCAAGACATATTACACAATTATTTATTGAACATGTCTTTGTGAAAGTCGGATTTAAATGACAGATGATTGTTTCTTATTTCTACACCAGTAATTGGAGTATTCCAGTTGGACGTATCTAAGTCTTTTGGAATTAAAAAGGTACGATGTTGTGAATGAAAGCTGTTGTGATCAGAATTAAAGTAGTCAAACCCCTGTGTGCCTTTGGAGCCCGCAC
Organism: Gilvibacter sp.; assembly: GCA_965277295.1. Lineage (GTDB taxonomy): Bacteria > Bacteroidota > Bacteroidia > Flavobacteriales > Flavobacteriaceae > Gilvibacter. The sequence continues at coordinate 3,274,661 of OZ255720.1, read as the reverse complement.
CATGTTGTAATCCATTGAAGATAGTTTGTAGCTCTCCGCGAAAATTCAATAGGTTGCTATCTAAGATTGATCCGCAAGTAGTCTTTGGATTAATAAATTTTATTTCTGACGTGTCCTTATCATCTGCTTTAGCAATTTCTGAGTATTCAACTTTTAAACTCAAAACGCTTGTTTTTAAAGTATAATATTCATCATTTTCTCGTTTACTCCATTTGGAATGATCGTACTCTTTAATATCAAAACATAAATCGGTAATTACATATTTTGTATTCGGATTTTTGGGTGCTCCTACTGCTGGAATTTCAATTTTCCCAGTATATATCATTCTAATATCCTCTAATTTACGAGCGAATTCAGGTGTTGTACAATCTGCTGCTTTAAGTCCTTGTGGGCTTTTGGTGATAGTAGAATTTACATATCCATATTTATTCATTAGGCCATGATGGACAATTAACTGTAAGGCAGTATTACCATTGTCTAATAAAATTTTCGCGAATTCGTAACCAGTTACCACATGGCCTTTAGGAAGAGCTGTACTTTGTCCAATCATTACATAACGCAGGTCTTCGGCATTAAAATTTTGGCCTGGTTTAGTAACATCTGAATCCTCTAACCCGCGTAAATTAACCCAGGCTAGATTATGATTTCTCGATAGATTATCGGTGGCAGCAGTTTGAGAAGCATTGCCCATATCCTGCAGCCATGTTGATGGTTGGTCTGGTTTGGCCTTGGACAAATGTTTCTTCCATGTTTCTACTGCTGGATGATGATGTCTTTTTAAAACTGAAAAACCATGAAACAAATAAGTCATTACGTATAACATAAAATATTTATACGCGCTTTCAATAGCAGATTGACCGATATAATTATTTGAACCACTAACTAAATTTCCTTCGACATCTCTTATGTATATTTCTATCAAGGAAGCAATTCTATTTTCTTGTTTATAGAGAATTCCACTTCTAACAAAATCTACTAAAGCACCCATAGCGGTGTTAACTGCCTTAACATTTGTGGGCTGTACTGGGCCTTTACCAATAGGATCAGCAGGATCGTCATCGTCGTAATTTGTCTTTATTGTTTCAAGAGGAAACTTCTTCTTGGCAAGCGCATTTTGAAAATCTTGTTGCGATGTGAACGCATCAAAATCTCCCATAAAATTACTCAGTTGATCGCTTATTTCGTCTAATTTTTCTAGTAGCTCTGCTCTAAATTTTGCTGTTTGAATACTTGAATAAATGCTAAATGCCATTCCTGCTGCAGAGCCAATGGGTCCAATAACACTTAATCCACTTATTCCTCCTGCTGCGGCTCCTGCTTCTCCAGCAGCTTCACCTATACCTTCTCCTGGCATAATTTTAATGTTTTTAGTTGAACAATTTTAAATACACTAATTCGTCGAATCAATGAGATTAGAACATACGAAAATGAATACTAGGGGAAACGGGTATATCTACCTGTTTTTTGACTGTAAGTATAATCGCTCCACCTTGGCTCTTGCCCAAGGAGTGCGGCGTAAAAATTTTAAGCTGGACTTTATCGAAGGGTCTTTTTTAAAGCAATTAATGTCGATTTTATGCGCTAAACCTTCCCAGCCATAATCTTCTAATAATTGTTCCAGCATGTCTGCGAGCTTGACTCCGTGAAGCGGATTATTGGGTTGCGCAGAGTCAGTTTGTTTAGAGTTCATAGGGGTTTAAAGTAGATTTACAGGTCAATAGTATGCATTGTTAGCGCCATTCGTTAAATATAGTCTAACTTTGCCACATATTTAGAGGTAATAACTAACTACCGCCTCAGAGTTTCATTATATTTTATGACGTTTTTATCTTTAGAACTTGAAGGAGTTCTACTTAAGGCCATTCAAGAAAAAGGCTATACCAATCCAAGTCCAATTCAAGCCAAGGCGATTCCTGTAGTTTTAGCGGGTCGCGATATTTTAGCTTCTGCCCAAACGGGGACAGGAAAAACAGCGGGCTTTGCGTTGCCCATTTTAAATAAGCTATGCAAATCACCCTCGCAGGGTAAACCTAAAACAAGAGCGCTAGTACTTACACCAACAAGAGAATTGGCCGCCCAAGTTGGAAAAGACTTTGCAGATTATGCAAAGTTTACGCGAATTAAAACCACCGTGATATTTGGAGGCGTAAATGCCAATCCACAAATTAGAGCTTTAAGACAAGGAAGCGAAGTTGTTGTTGCCACGCCCGGAAGACTGCTAGATTTACACCAACAACGTGCATTTTCTTTTAATAATATAGACTTTTTTGTACTAGACGAAGCAGACCGCATGCTGGACATGGGCTTTTTACGGGACATTAATAAAATACTTGCTTTATTGCCAAAAAGAAGACAAAACCTGTTGTTTTCGGCTACATTTTCTAAAGAAATAAAAAAGCTAGCTGCGCAGTTTTTGTATAAACCAGAATTGGTAGAAGCGAGTCCGGAAAATACTACGGTCGAAAAAATAAATCAATTAATTTACAGAACCGACAAAGGCAGAAAAACCGATCTTTTAATTTATTTAATTAAAAAGGACAATTGGAAACAGGTTTTAGTTTTTACGCGAACAAAGCATGGCGCCAATAAATTAAGTCAAAAATTAGAGAAGGCGGGGATTAAATCGGCTGCTATACACGGGAACAAAAGTCAAGGTGCACGGACCAAGGCTTTAGCTGGATTTAAGGCAGGCAAAATAAGTGTGTTGGTCGCTACAGATATTGCAGCTCGTGGTTTAGATATTCCATTATTACCGCATGTGGTTAACTACGAACTACCCAATGTGCCAGAAGATTATGTGCACAGAATTGGCCGAACGGGTAGAGCAGGGGCTAGTGGTGAAGCCGTTTCTCTTGTTAGTGTAGATGAATACGAATATGTTCGCGGCATTGAAAAACTGCTGGATGAAAAACTTCAAGGCGAAATTCTAGAAGGATTTGAACCTACAGAATCTTTAAAAGAAGTGCTGGACAAAAAGGCCGCAAATAAAGCCGCCCATAATAAAGGACGAAGTAGTCGTGGCAGAAACTCAAGACCGAGTTCTAAAGCGAATCAGAATAGTAAATCGGGAAAGAAAAACAACTTTAGGAGAAAACGATAGATGTTATAGGCACAACGACGCCGCTCCTAAAATAGCGCCGTCTTGACCTGCTGCAAGATGAATTTTTAAATGCTGAATTTGCTTAGGATAAGCAAAGGTATTTAAGGTTTTAAGCATTTGCTTGTTAAAATATGGGGAAGCCTTAGTAATAGATCCGCCAAGTATTATCGCCTCAGGAGCGTACGTATAATTAATTATCTTTAAAACTTGCCCTAAGTGTTCGCCAAAGTTTTTAAAAGCCGCTATGGCTTCTAAATCGCCTTGTTCTGCCATAGTATATAGTTGTTTGGCTGAACTCTTGTACCGATTCGTAAAAAAGAAGCTTGCCGCATAGTGCTCTACAATTCCATCTAAATAAGGAAGCATGCCAATTTCGCCAGCGCCGCAAAGCGCTCCGTTGTATAATTCCCCCTGTATTACAATACCCATTCCAAGCCCGGTGCCTATGGACAAACCAACAAAGTTTGAATAGTTGCGTCCTTGGCCATAATGTAATTGCCCAGCCGCAAAACAATTAGCGTCGTTATTTAAATAAACGGGAAGTTTAAATACACTGCGAAGTTGCTCACCTAAATTCACTTCTTTCCAATCGGGTAAATTCTGTATGTCGTAAATAATACCAGCCTTAGGATCGACAACACCGGGAACTCCTATTCCTATACCCGCAACTTGGGGTGTTAATAGTTGCTCAATTCCTTGCCTAATTAATTCAATCAACTTGCTCGAACTGTAACTAGGATACACATCTAAGACTGTGTTTTTAATAACCTTGGCTTCTTGAACAAGACCAAATTTAAAGGCAGTTGCGCCTAAATCTATTCCAATGAATTGCTGCATCTAACCTAATTATTTTTAAAGTTTAAACGCTCATTATTTACTAAAGGCTTGGCCCAAAACCCTATAGACAAAATATAAGCTAGGGGAATTACTAGAAAAAGCATACCCATTTTTAATGAACTTAAATCGCCAATGCCGCCAACAATTAATGGCATTATTGCGCCTCCTGCAATCCCTGTGCAAAGAATTCCAGCCAAAGAACCATGATGCGATTTAACCGAATTAAGACCTAACGAAAATATAATAGACCACATTACAGAGATGCATCCTCCTAAAGCTGGAAATGCCAAAAGTGCTATACTTTTACTTCCATATAGGGCTGCAATTAGGCACGCTATTGTTAGACTGGTTGCACCTATAAGCACATGACGACTATCTAATAGTTTTAAGAGTACAAGTCCCACTAAACATCCAATAGTGAGCATTGCCCAAAAATACGCAACAGTATTCGCGCCTTCAATCTCTGGATCGAGTCCGTGGTATTGAAACAAGAATTCAGAAATCCAATTGCCAATGCCTTGTTCGATGCCCACGTAACAGAAGATTCCTAAAAAGAAAAGTAGGGTCCATTTATTTTTTAGTAAGGCAAAATAACTGGCTTTATTACCGGATAATTCGTCTTGGTTTTTAGTGTAATCTGGATATTTTACATTGCTAACAATAAACAATAAAATCAAGGCTAGTAATGCAAAAGCCACATAAAGCGAAACCCATGGTAAATCTTTTGGAATAAAACTTAAAAAATCGAGAACGCCCTTTTTTGTAACCATAAAAACGTACAAAAAAGGACTGGCAAAAGAGGCTAGACCAAAAACCAATTGCGCTAATACCGAATTAAACGCAAAGTGTTGCTGCCCACCACCAGCGCGAAGCATAGGATTTATTACTACCTGAAGCACCGCCATAGCGCAGCCTAAAACAAATAGGGTTAAGGCAAAGGCTAAGTAACTGGGATTAAATGTAAAGGCTAAACTTGCAATTATTATAACCAAAAAAGAACCACTAAGTAAAAACTTGTCACTATACTTCTCGGCCATAAAACCTGCAGGGATCGAGGCAACACCATATGCGATAAAAAAAGAAAAAGGCAGCAGGGCTGCTCCGCTTAGGCTTAAATCAAAACTCTCCTTTACAGCTACAATAATAGAATTAAGTATGTTAGTAATAAAAGAAATTGCGAAAAACACCACCATAACTAAAACCACAATTATGGGATATTTTTTATTTGCTTGCTGGGTCATAAACGATAGTTGGTTCACCACTAAAGTAATAAATCCAGCGTTAGCATTTTTATAATAAATGTTCGATTAATAATAAATAAAGCAACTGCTTAGCATGTAGGTAATTTAAAAGAAAAAAACCCCCGGCACATCGTGTCGAGGGGTTTGTTAGAGAACAAGCAGCTGATTTTTTGTTTCCAAAATCAGTGTATTTTTAAAATCCCTTAATTAGGAATTATGTTTGCTAATTAATTATTATCGATGCTTAAAAAGGCTACTTTTTAATTAAGATGCTTTATAAAATCTTATGTTAAAGATACTACCGTAACGCACCGCTACACAACAGGATTTTTCCTATAAAAAAAACATGCAATTTAATAGTTGCATGTTTTTAAAATTATTTAATAAATGTTATTTAGCTATCTATTATTCGCCAATTAAGTGCAATTCCCCAAAGTCTTTTGGGATAGTTAATGTGGCTTCTCCATTTAAAACAATACTGGAATCTATTTGGCTGTCCAATTCAACGCTTACTACTTTAAATGGTAATCCGTGTAGTCTTAATTTAAAGGTTTCGTAACTAGTAATAAACTTACCTTCTTTATGCTGCTGAATAATTAGTTCGTTGTCTTTTCCAATTAGTTTAAAGCTACGCAGACTGTATCTACCTTTTTTATAATCGTAACCGTCTTGAGCGTCTTCATATACGGTAGATTTTTCTTTCCCCAGTTTAAAGTATACATCCAGAATTAATTCTTCTATTTCTAACTCGCCAACATATTGCTGTACCGGATACTTAGGAATAATAGCCCCTGCTTTAACAAATAATGGAATCTTAGAAATATCGGCAGCTACCCATTGTTCTTTCCCGCCAGTTAATACTTCGTCTGTCCAGTAGCTATACCATTGGCCTCTTGGAAAGTACATACGTCTTCCTTGAGCGTTAGGCTCCAAAACTGGGCAAACCAACATCTGGTTTCCAAAAATAAATTCGTCCGTACGGTAAAAGGTTTGATGGTCTTCTTGGTCAAAATACACCAAAGGTTTAATCATTGGGATTCCTTCGTTGGCATAATCCCAAAACATGGTATATAAATAGGGAAGTAGTTGGTATCTAAGTTCTATAAACTTGCGAGTAATGTCTGTTACTTCCCCGTCGAAAGACCAAGGTTCTTGATCGCCATGATCTCCAGAAGAATGTGTTCTACAAAACGGATGGAAAACACCTAATTGAATCCAACGGGTAAATAATTCTCCTGTAGGTTGTTCTGCAAAGCCGCCTATATCTGTTCCTGTAAAAGACATTCCAGAAATACACATGCGTTGTACCTGCTGATTTGCTACCCAAAGATGTTCCCAAGTTGCAACGTTATCTCCAGTCCAAGAAGAACAAAAGCGTTGCGTTCCAGAATAGGCCGATCGCGTTATTATAAACGGACGCTTTGGATAGGTAAACTTTTTAACACCTTCGTAGGTTGCTCTAGCCATTTGCATTCCGTAAACATTATGAGCTTTACGGTGACTGCAAGGATTCCCGTCGTAATCGTGACGCACATCTAAAGGGAATGTTTTTGTTGGCACTTCCATAACGGCTGGTTCGTTCATGTCGTTCCAAACACCATGTATACCAACATCGCCTATTAACTCGCCATAAAGGTTTGCCCACCATTCTCGTACTTCTGGATTGGTAAAGTCTGGAAAATTACATTCCCCAGGCCAAACTTTGCCGCGCATTAGCGGGCCATCGGCGCGTTTGCAAAAATAATCTTTCTCTAAAGCCTCCTGATAAATACTGTACTCCTTATCTATTTTTATTCCTGGATCTATAATGGCAACAGTTTTAAAACCATCTGCTTCTAGGTCGTCTACCATTTTTTTAGGATCTGGAAAATAGTCTTTGTTCCAAGTAAAACAACGCCAACCTTCCATATAGTCAATATCAAGATATATGGCATCGCAAGGGATTTTTAAGTCTCTAAACTTTTTAGCTACTTCGCGGACATTACGCTCTGGATAATAACTCCATTTAGACTGATGATAACCCAGAGCCCATAAGGGCGGCATCTCTGGCTTTCCAGTTAGGTCGGTGTAGTTTGTTACCACACGTTCCATAGAGGGACCATAAATAAAGTAATAGTTCATTTCTCCACCTTGAGCCCAAAAGCTTGTAATATTGCGACGCTCGTGTCCAAAGTCAAAGAAAGTTCTAAAGGTATTGTCAAAAAACACCCCATAAGAAATATCGCTGTGCAAACCAACATAAAACGGAACCGCCTTATAAAGCGGGTCTTGATCTTTACCAAAAGCATATTGGTCGGTAACCCAGTTTTCTACCCGCTTGCCTTTTAGATTAAAATGCATGGGCTTGTCGCCTAAACCGTAAAAGCTTTCCATTTTCTGAGCCATTTTGCTCATTTTTACAATATCGGACCCATGTTCGTAGCTAAATTCCCAATGAAACCCCCATTCGTCTTCACAAATTAAGGTTCCGTTAATGTCGTAGATGGACTTTCTTAAGGTTACATTATCTATGTGCAATTCTAGCTTAGCCGTCTTAATTACAAGAGCTTCTTTGCCTTCGGAATATTCTAAATGATTATAACCGTGAATTGCATCTGGATCTAAAGCGTAACTAAAATCCGAAGGAAAATTACCTTCTGTGGCATATCTAAATCTAAAAATACTGTCTCTAATTACGGTTACTTGCAATAAGACCCCGTTGTCGGTGGTAATTAGAATTTTGTTTGCCTTTTGTTTTACTGATTGAATCCGCTGTGGAAATTGATTCCCTTTGCGTTCTAGTTCGGTATTGGTTATCATATATTAATAAGAAATATGTTGAATTGCCCAAATAGCAATTGTATGTTGTTAATAAAAATTAGGCCTTGCTTTTAATACGTTTAAGCACTTTAATTCCCAACGGGGGAAGGGTAAAGATTATGGACTGATCGAAGCCATGCCATGAAACAGCTTCTGTTTTAGGACGTTTTTTTAGGACCAAGTCGCTACCTCCATATGCACTGCTATCGGAATTAAAAATTTCGCGATAACTTCCGGCTTCTGGCATTCCAATGCGATATTCCTCTCTAACTACGGGGGTCATATTGCAAATAATAATTAAATCGTCCTCGGGTTTATAACCTTTGCGAATATATGCCATAACAGAATTCTCAGAATCTTTGTAATCGATCCATTTAAATCCGTCGCTGCTAAATTGTTTTTCGTGCAGCGCTGGTTGGTTTCTGTAAAGGGCATTTAATTCCGAAAAATAATGTTGCAGGTCTTTATGCTCTTGATTATCTGTTAAATGCCAGTCTAAGCTTTTTTGGAAGTCCCATTCTGCCCATTGTCCAAATTCACCGCCCATAAACAGTAGATTTGTACCGGGATGAGTAAACATATAGCCATAAAGCAAGCGCAAATTGGCAAAACGCTGCCAAGTATCGCCTGGCATTCTATCTAGAATAGACTTTTTCCCGTATACCACTTCGTCATGACTTAACGGAAGCATAAAGTTTTCGGTAAAGGCATAAGTTAGACTAAAAGTAATGTCGTTTTGGTGATGTTTTCTGTAAATAGGCTCCTTTTTAAAGTATTCTAAGGTATCGTGCATCCAACCCATCATCCACTTCATTCCAAAGCCAAGACCACCTAAATAGGTTGGTTTAGATACCATAGGAAAGTTTGTAGATTCTTCGGCTATGGTTTGTACGCCTTCGTAATTGCTATATATAGCTTCGTTTAATTCTTTAAAAAACGAAATCGCATCTAGGTTTTCGTTCCCACCATATTGATTAGGTTCCCATTCACCATCTTCTCTAGAATAGTCTAAATAAAGCATAGACGCAACGGCATCTACTCTAAGGCCATCTGCGTGATATTGATCTAACCAAAATAAGGCGTTACTAATTAAAAAGGCACGAACTTCGTTACGGCCGTAATTAAATATTAGGCTCTTCCAATCGGGGTGATAGCCTTTTCTTTTATCGGGATGCTCATACAAATTGGAGCCGTCAAAAAAGCCAAGTCCATGCGCATCTTCTGGAAAATGCGAAGGTACCCAATCTAAAATAACACCAATATCGTTTTGATGTAAAGCGTCTATTAAAAACATTAAGTCTTCCGGCTTTCCAAAACGTGAAGTAGGAGCAAAGTAACCGGTTAACTGATACCCCCAAGATGGATCGTAAGGATATTCCATAATAGGCATAAACTCTACGTGGGTAAAGTTCATTTTCTTTATATACGCCACTAAGTCGGTTGCTAGTTCGTGATAGGTAAGCGGTCGGTTTTCTGCCGTATTAAATTTCCACGAGCCTAATTGGAGCTCATAAACAGAATACGGTTGGTCTAAAGCATTCTTTTTAGGTCGTTTTTTTAGCCATTCACTATCTTTCCATTTGTAGGGCATATCCCAAACTATTGACGCCGTCTTTGGCGGATGCTCACATTTGTATGCAAATGGATCGGCCTTTTCGGTTTTTACATCGTTTATGTTCGAGTGAATTTTATATTTATACGAAGCGCCTTTTTGAACATCGGGGATAAACCCTTCCCAGATTCCCGAAGAATCCCATCGTGCGTTTAGTGGGTGTTCGCCCTCGATCCAATAATTAAAATCTCCAATAACAGACACTGCTTTAGCCGAAGGAGCCCACACAGCAAAGTAGACGCCTTTAACCCCGTCTACTTCCGTGAGTTTTGCGCCCAGTTTTTCGTATAATCTAAAGTGTTTCCCACTTTTAAAAAGGTCGATATCGAATTCTGTAAAGAGGCTAAAAGGAAGTACTTTACTCATAGTAATTTTTATTTTTGATTCATTATAGAGGCAATTCCTTCTAGCGGAATAACAGCCCATCTAGGGCGGGCATTCATTTCGTAGCCCAGTTCGTATACCGCCTTTTCTAGCATGGCATATTTTAAAATAAAAACGCGTTCTTGATCGTAACCAATGTTAATGTTTGCATCGCGAATCGCGTCTGTATAAGTGCGTAAAAACACACCAATTATATAGCGATAAAGAATTTCTCCAGCTTCGAACAATTCTTTTTGCGGGTAAGGAAACTCTTCGCCATGATTAAATATAGTCGCATATATCGCATAATGGAAGGACCTAAACAAACCAGCTACATCTTTTAGTGGTGGTTGCTTAACCTTGCGGTCACGAATTGTACTTTCTGGTTCTCCTTCAAAATCGAGAATATAGAAGTCCCCATCTTTAACCAAGATTTGTCCTAAATGGTAGTCGCCATGCACGCGCAGGCGCTCACCTTTTAGCTTAGTCCAGTCAAAAGAAACAAAGCGTTTTCTAATTAAATTTTTATTTTCTAGAAAGTTATTGGCTAGTTCTAAAGCCAAACCGTCTAGTTTATGCATATTGTTTTCTAAGGTGTTTAACCTATTTTGAAACTGGTATAGCATGCGGTTTTTAAGCCAAACTTCGTAATCGCCGTTAAAACGTTCTGGCGCAAAGGCCGTTTCTTCAAACTCAGATCCCAAAGCAATGTGCATTTGCGCTGTTCTTCTTGCCATTTGCTGCATTTCTAGCAACAAATTTAATCCTACCCAGTCAATTATTCTCGGGGGAACATCTGCTATAGCCAAGCGCTCGAACATATCTGTTTCGGGCAGGTCTTTTACCTTTAATTTTTTGTGCTCTAAATTGTGAAAAACGCCTTTAAATTTATCGAGCATATATTCCCAAGCATCGCCTTGGTTTTCTACTAAGCCTTGCATTAGTGCTATGGTAACGTAAGACCCATCGGCATCGATAATATTTATGCTTCCTTGATAAGAGGGTGTATTAGGAAACCCTTTTTTGTCGGACAAGAATCGAGACATTTCGTAATCTGGATTTTTGTCGGCATAAATGCGTCTAAAAAACTTAATTACCAGACGATCATTTATAATAACAGAGGTATTGCTCTGTTCCATCCCCATAAACCTTGAAGATTCGTACTGCGATGCTACAAAACTGTCGCCACGATGATACTGCACGCGAGAAGTATCGTACGGTTCGGCATTTAAAATACGTTCAAATACTAGTTTTCTAAAGGCCTCTAGATTAATAGCATCTATTATAAAACCATCTTGACCCTTAATGCTTAGCCCCATTATCCTGTCTTCTTTTGCAAAGCTAGGGTCGCTTACAAAAGCAATGGGTAAAAAGTAATGTTGGTAAAAGGCTTCTTCGAAATTTACTTCAAGAATAAGTCCGTAATAAACTTCGTCATGCTGCTGAATTCTAAAGTACTCGGTTAAATCTATATACTTTAGTTTGCTAGACTTACCACCATACCAACGTTGTTTGGTAATATACTTTTCTAAAACTTCGGATAAAAACATTTTAGTAAACCCAGTGTCGTCCATTAGGGCTTCCCAAGTCACATTAAAATTGGTAGTACTTTTAGTATCGTTAGCTTTAGATTTTGCCATTATTTAATAATCTTAAACAGGTGAAAAGGTAGGGCAGGATGTAATTCAATAAAGTTCCATTCTTTATCCCAAATATAGCTGCTTTGAGTGACCAGATCTTTAACTTGAACAGCGTGTCCTTGGCCAATACTTAATTGGTCTAATGGCAGTTGCACCCATCCATCTTGCTTGTAATGCGGGTCTAAATTTACCACCATTAATGTTTCGCAGCTGCGATCGCTATTGTATTTATAATACGCTAAAATATTCGAATTTTCTATAGGTAAAAATTCAATGTTATTGGTTTGCTGTAAGGACGGCGTATTGTGTCTTATGGCGTTAATCTTACCAATTAAGGTAGTTAATTTGTTTTCTATGGTCCAATCCCAATGTCTTATCTGGAACTTCTCTGAATTTAAATACTCTTCTTTTCCAGGAAGCGCAGCACTGTCTAAATATTCGAATACAGGGCCATATAGTCCAGTATTCGAACTTAAAGTTGCAGCCAAAAAGTAACGCTGCAAATGCATGGCTTCGTTGCCACTTTGCAAAGACCAAGGATTAATATCTGGGGTATTTGGCCAGAAATTTGGCCTAAAAAAATACTTCTGATCAGTTTTGGTAAGCTCTTGTACGTACTCAATTAATTCCTCTTTAGAATTGCGCCAAGTAAAATAGGTGTACCCTTGACTAAACCCCTGTTTTCCTAACTGGTGCATTACTGTTGGACGTGTAAAAGCTTCCGACAAAAACAATACATCTGGATGTTTCTTTTTTACCTCTGCCATTAACCATCCCCAAAAATAAAACGGTTTAGTATGTGGATTATCTACTCTAAAAACATGTACGCCACATTGTTCTACCCAAAAAAGACAGGTGTCTAGCATCTCTTGCCATAAATTCTTCCAGTCTTTGCTTTCGTAATAAATTGGCAGTATATCTTGATATTTTTTTGGTGGATTTTCGGCGTATTGTACCGTACCATCTGGTCTCCATTTAAACCACTCTGGGTGCGATTTCACCCAAGGGTGATCTGGAGCAGCCTGTAAGGCAAAATCCATTGCAATTTCTATTCCTAGCGCATTGGCTGTTTTTACCAACGCCTTAAAATCTTCGAGAGTACCTAAATCTGGATGAATATCTTTATGCCCACCTTCTTTTGAACCAATTCCCCAAGGCGAGCCTACGTCGTCTGGTTGAGCAGTTGTAGTATTGTTTTTCCCTTTTCTGTTAACTTCTCCTATTGGGTGAACCGGAGGAAAATACAAGGTGTCAAAGCCCATTTTTGCCACTCTTGGAAGCAAAGCCTCACAGTCTTTAAAGGTTCCGTGCTGCCCTTTCTCTTTTGCCGCAGAACGCGGAAAAAATTCATACCAAGTACTAAATCTAGCTTTTGTACGATCTGCGTAAGCTTCTAGTTCGGCAGATTCGTTCATTAGATGTTTGGCTGGATACTTTACAAATATCTGTGTTAGTTTTTCGCTTATTGCTCCATCTACCGCTTTACTATAGGCAGCCTTATTTGCAAAGTCTGCAATACATTGCTCCAAATATTTTTTCTCGCTAGCGGTTGCCTTTTTTAATAGGGGTTTTAAATAATCGACACCTTCTAGAAGTTCGGAACTCACGTGTTGATTGTCTTCTAGCTTTCTAGTAATTCCGTGCTGCCAATTTAGTGCATAGTCTACCCATGCCTGAATTTTATAACTATAAAAACCTTGTTTTTCTGTAGTAAATACCGCTCCCCAAGAATCGTTTTCCTGAGCTTGCATGCGCACCTGGGTCCAATTTTTTGCCTTTTCGTGTTTGCTTAATAAACTACAGGCAATAATATCGTGACCATCTGCAACAATGCTCGCGGTTACTGGAATAGTTTCTTGAACAATACTTTTTATAAAATGACGTCCAGCTTCTAATTGCGGATGCACATTTTCTATAATAACTCGACGTTGATTTAGCATGTTTGGTTGAATCAATTTAGCAATTGTAAATATAATAAACCAAAGTGTGAATTCTCTATGCTAAGCCTTTAAAAATCAGTAATTAGTTGCGAAAACGTTTGCGAAAACACCAAGAAAAAGCAATCGAAAAAAAAGTGTAAAAGTGCAGGTCTATATTACCGGATTCTTTCGAAGAGTTCTGTTCTTCCTAAAAGGGAGAAACCAATGTAACCTCGGGCTTTTAAATCGCCGTTTTCGAGCCACATTTTACAAGAGTATTCTTTACCATTGCGCGGATCGTAAATAGTGCCATCTACGTATTGTTCTGAATCGTAAACGAAGTCATATAAAAACACTAGTCCTAGCAAAGGTTGCGAACGTTTTTTAGGGTCGGGATTTAGGGTGTCAACCCCTGTTTTATGAGTCCAAATAGTCTTGCCATAGTATTTACCTTGGGCTTTATAAATTTCTATTTTCCCCTCTTTATTAGGTGTCCAGTAGGTACCAAGTACTGCGTCTTGCTTATTGGATTCTTGTGCATTTAGAGTACTATGCATTGTAAAAAATGCCGCAAAAAGTAATACCCAGTTCAAATTCAAATTAAGAGTATTAAACAACATTACCATTATAAACTAATTTTGTAGATACTTATTGTTAATTAATAAAGGTTCTAGTTTCTATGGCTTTAACCACATTGTTTTCTATTATTGCCCGTTCTATCCATTTTCCCTCCGAATTACTTTTTAGCACTTTATAGGTGCTTTTATAACGCTTGCCTGTTTTTAGATCGATACTCACATAGCCTAAATCTTCGCCGTTAGGGTCGTATAGATTTTCGTAATTCCATTGAATTATCCCTACTTCGTTTTTAACCCCGTCTTTGCGTATGGTACCAGCTTCGTTAAACATGGAATATCCACTGTATAAGGGAGCAGCAGAAACCGCTTCGTAAGCAGTAAAAGCTGTACGTCTGCCTTTAGCATCAAGTTCGTATTTATAAGTAATCATGTGTCTACCTGCTTCGTAATATTTAGAACCATTTTTGTGGCCATCGGCGTTGTAGGTAAACACATCTTCCCATTTTTTTGAGCCGTCTAAGTTGTAATATACATTGCTGGCCTCACGTCCTTGAGAATCAAAAATAACAGCCTGTTGCATACGCAGGGTATCTTTAACCATAACACCTGCCGAATCCTTTACCGCATAGGCGTTGGTGATAATCTTTGTCGCCTCCAATTTTGGAGTATCCATTGCCGTTTTTTGTTCTGCTTGCGGTGGATTTTCTTGGGTTTTTAGCTCACCTTTACAGGCCAAAGCCACAATTCCAACACAAAATAAGACCGTAATTTTAGTTTTCATAGATTATTAAAATTGTAATTCCGGATAGGTGATAGCTTGATTAATTTGCGGAACGTTTCCTAAATATGCTTTACCACGCAAGCGACCAACAGTATAGGCATCCAAACTAAGTGTATTGGTTGGCACACAAAGCGATACAAGTTGTTGTTCTAACGCTGCATTTATTGGGGCCGAAGATAGCCAAATTTGCTGTTGTTCTGGGTTTAAAATAACAGGCATTCTGGGCTCCTTAAGTTTTGGGTTATTATGAATTTTTGCCAATTTACTATTTGCCTTTGTAGTCACTAATGTAAAAGATGGCAATACTTCGCCGGTTTGGGTATCAATCCATTCACTCCAAAGTCCTGCAATACACAAGGGTTCTTTGTTTTTAGCGAAGATATAAAACGGATAGGTTTTCCCTTTAAAATGATGATGTTCGTAAAAGCCATCTATATAAACCAAACAACGTCTTGTCTTCGCGGCATCTCTAAAGGCCGGTTTTATAAATATACTTTCACTACGCGCATTAATGGTGTTATTCCATATTTTTTGCTGTGTTTGTTTGTCTTTAACCCAATGTGGAACCAAACCCCAATGCGCAATAATTGGAAATTCAGGGCTGGTATTTGGGTAAATTAATAGTTTGGGGTGCGAAAACCCACTTTTATGATTTATGGGTAAATCGGTAAAAGGAATAAGTTTTTGTTCAATCTCAAGAATAGCCTTTACGTCGTTATAACGTTTGGCTCGTTTTAATTGCGCCTCTAAGCTCGCTTTTATATCGTAACACATAATTAAGCAGTTCTAGTTCTTTGTTGTCGTAATGCTTGAGCTGCTCCCGAATTTAACTGAAAATCTAAATCACTTACCTTATTCTCTAGCGTTAAAGGATAAACCGCGTGGACAATATTAGGTAGCTCGTTTATTGCGTTTTTGTAATACGTTAAAAGCTGGGTATTGTTGGCATCTAATCCTTGAGACTTACACCAGGTTAAAAAATCGGGTTCCTGGGTTAAAGCAGTAAACTCGCGCAAAACTAATTCTAGATGTAATAGCGCATTATTTATGGTAAGATCGTTGTATTCGTCCAATATTAAAACCTGAATGACTAACTCTTTTATCTGGAAGCATAACGAGCTAACCCCTAGAATCGAATTATTTGAATCTACAACCACCTTACAATGGGTAGCGGCCGCAAATTGCTTTAGACTTTCTATTTCGCTATAGTGTTCCATGGGCTAAAAAACGCATTCTGCACTTAAGATAAGCATTCGTAAATATAGAAGAAAATTGGCTTAATAAAACTTTATATAATCTACTTCTAGTTCGAATTCGCCTGCTCGTTTTTCGTTACTAATAAACCCTAATCGAATAATTTGGTTTAATGTTTCTGTTGCAATAGTGTAACCTGTTTCTCGGCCTACTTGATACTGTTTAAAATCTAACAGCAAAATAACAGCAGTTTTCCATTGCCCCTGTGTTTGGGCCAGATTAAATTTGTAGTTAGGATTATACCAGCGTTTGCTATTGGCCATAGTTAAGGCAAATTGCATTCCTGTGGCTCGATAACGAATCTCAACTTGCTTGTATTGCTGTAATTTATACGTTAAAAATGGGCTCCTTATAGACGCAAAGCCGCCATTATTTTCTAAAGAAACCTCGCCAGAAAACGTAAACGAATTATCCCCAAAAATAACCTCGCCTCCTGAACGTCCACCCATTACACCGTCGTTTAAAACAAACCAGTTGGATTCTTTGCCTTTACTGCCAAAATCTATTACTAATGAATCCGCATCGCTAGTAACCAATAACGCGCATAAAATAATAGTTTTCATTCCTTTTTTATACAAAGATACAATGCTAGGCGGCCTAAAAACAGTTCTTTAATAAAACATTATAATTATCTAACTAAACTAAAATAGCCTCTGTAGGATTGATTATCTATAGTTATTGCTAGGTACCAATACCCAGATGCCGGCATAGGATTGTTATTGTATCTGCCATCCCAGCCCAGGCTATTAAGACCAAAGGTAGTCAATAGCTTTCCATAGCGATCGTAAATATATATTGCACGCAACTGTAAAGGGTCTATTGCGGGTGGAACATATTGCCAGTAGTCGTTAATGCCATCACCATTTGGCGAAAAGTAAGGAGGGAAACCAGTGGGCGGATATCTTAATACTACATCTTCTTGAACCCGGCCACAACCATTTTTGTCGCGCATATAAACAGTATAATTACCTTCGGGTAAATTGGTAAATATATTTGAATCTTGATAGGGTCCATCTGGGGTATCTAATGCGAATTCGTAATCTCCGCCTCCAGAAAACTGAACCGTAATTGTAAAAAAATCGCCTATTTGATCGCGCCTTACAAAATCGATACTCCCAATCTCTGAAGCCACTACAGTAAACTCCTTACTGCTCGCACATTCAATTTCTTCGCCTTCTTGATTAGCGATTACATAGGCCTCGTAGCGGTAAAGTCCTTCGGTCTCTATATCCACAAAGGGTTCTTCAGACAAGAGCAATTCTGCACCAGTATCTGTAATCTGATACCATCTAAAGCCAGTTGCATTGTCGTTTGTATTAATACGCGTTGGTAAATCGTTAGCGCAGATTCCAACCACATCTGGAAAATTTATTACTGGGTTTAAAATAACGAGTTCGCCAGTTTCTTCGTCAAAAAATGGACCACAACCTAAAATGGTAGAAAACGATTCCTGCGCACAACCCTCTGCCTGCCCAGCATCGTTAAATGGAATTATAGTAATAAAGTAGGTGTTGTTGGGTTCGAAGTTTAATACAAAAGTAGAAGTTGCAGTAAAAACGGCTCCGTCTAATACGTCGTTTTCGAAAGGAGAACGCCCAATAAAAACTATATATCCTGTGGCTCCGGGAACAGCTTCCCATTCAATAAGGGGAGAAAGCGGAACATTTATCTGGCCATCCATGGGGGTAATTAACTGGGTGCATCCCGGCGGATCACCTATGTCACCAGTAGTAAAACTTTCTTCGGCACACCCCACGGCATTACCGTTTTCGTTATACGGGATTATGCGTACGTAAATGGTAGTGCCTGGCGGAAAGTCAATCGCTGGATTAAAACTAAGGGTATTACCTACATCTAAATTATTTTCTATATCTCCTGCACCTGGCGCTGTTCCTATGGTTAATAAGTACCCTGTAGCACGAGCGGCGTAGCTCCACGTAATTGTGGCACCAACATTTACATTTACGCTACCGTCTAACGGAGTGACTAACTGTGTACAGTCCGGGGGGTTGGTTTCGTTTCTAGTTGTAAAAGATATGCTATCACAAACTATATCAGGCTGATCAAAGAAGAATAGTGTAATTGTAACATAAATAGTTGTTGACTCTGGCAGTCCCAATGGTGGGGTATAGGTCGTGTCGCTACCTACGGGTTGATTATTAATAATATCGCCACTTCCAGGACTTGTACCTAAAGAAACTATATATCCTGTTACACCAATAACCTCTTCCCAGCTTATTGTAGTATTAACCGGAACATTTGTTGCGCCTGCCGTGGGTGCTGTAAGATTTGGACAATCTTGAGCCAAACCGCTAAACGCAGTTACTACAAAAACCAATAATAGTTGCCATTTGTTCATGCCAATAATTCCTTGTCTATGGGCTATTCCTTGCACTGCTGACCTAGAAAACTAATTATTTCGTCTTCTTTTGCCAAGGTCGATCTAAAAGTTATACAGTTGTTGCTTTCAGATAAAAACTCGATTAATACACCATTATTGCTATTAATCATAGTTTGAATCTCGCTTAAGGGGGCTTTAGATTCGTCAAACCAAAGTCGGTAACTACAATTATCTATCCATTGTAAAATTCCATATTGAGGAACCTCATCTTCTTGTGTTAATAGCCCTTTTGGAGCTCCTAAAACAGTTTCAATTTGCGTTGTTGCACTTCTAATTATTCTGTAAGAAATTGGTAGCTTTTCTGTAGGAGGAATATAAAACACACCTTCTTTATAGGAATCACAAAAATCTGTTTGCCCGTAACACACAGTACTACAGCACAAAAGCCCTATAATAAAAGTGCAGACAAAAAATAACGTTTGCGGTTTCTTTTTCAAAAATACAGTCAAGATGTTGGTAATGCAATTTTGCTAAAGATAAAGAAAAAATATAGCCATATTGCACCTAATTACCACCGTTTTTAAATTCTCTATTTTGTGCAAAGTACGCAATTAAATGGGCTGCAAAATTTGCACGCCAAACCTTCCAATCGTGCCCTCCGGGTATTATTGTAAGTGAAGTTGCTTGATTTTTTTGTTTTAAAATTGAATCTAATCTATGTACCACGGGAGTAATATTATAGGCATCTTGTGCCCCGGTAGATAAATAGAACTTTGTAGTCACCGTATTATTTAAATTATCTAAAAGATTAGGGTAATTATAAGCACTCCAAATGGAATCGTTAAAAACACTGTCACGTGCAAAAACTGAAATTTTACGTGAAGATGATATTTTAGGCGGTACTGGTGTATACGCCGCGGGGCTTAATAATATTGCCGAATTAAACCTATCTGGTTCATGCAGTGTAAAGCGCAGTGCTCCATAACCTCCCGCTGAATTTCCAGCAATTATTTGGTGTTGCTGGTCGACTAACAAGTTATCCGAAGCATTTTTAGCCTTTAGGTAAAAATTAAAAACCTCTTTTCTAAAAAAGGATTCCATGTTTTCTTGGCTATCTACATACCAGCTATTCCCAGCGTTTACGCTTACTGCCAAAACGGGAGGGATTGCTTTTATATTTATTAGCGAATCAAGAATATGAGCGACATTACCTTCTTCCTGTTGAAACCAGTCGTCTTGGTTTCCACCATGTCCGTGTAAAAGGTAAACAATAGGGGTATTAGATACAACTTCAGCACCTTGTAAGGTATAATATATATTGGCCTCAACAGGTCGGTTTAAAACCTTGGATAGGATTGTAGTGGATTCAACACGACTTGTATAATTTGGTGTTTTATCCTCTTGTTTGCAACTAACAAACAAAATTAATACAGGAATATAAAAGAGAAATCGATTCATTGCCTAAAGTTAATACAAAGGCTTAGAATACCTAAATTATTCCAAAACCTTCTGAATTTCGTTCCTGTACTGGGAAGGGCTTTTTCCTGTAAAAGCTTTAAAACGTTTATTAAAATGCGAAAAATTATTAAAACCGCTTTCAAAACAAATATCGGTAATGCTAATAGGTTGTTCGGCTAAGAGCTTAGAAGCGTGCACCAATCGGTGCTCGTTAACAAAGTTAGTAAAGGTTTTACCTGTTTTCTTTTTAAAGTACCTACTAAAGGCTTGTTCGGTCATACTTACCATATTGGCAACTTCTTGTAAAGAAATACTGCGTTTGTATTCTTGTTTTACAAATTCGAAGAGCATTTCTAATCGCTCATTATCCTGGGGTCTCGATTCTAGAACGACCTGCTCTATATTTAATAAATCGTAGTCCTTTGCATTGGCTAGATCTGCCAGAATTTCTAAAAATGCGGTAAGTCGCGAAAGTGGTTCTAGTGTAACTAAATGTTCCATTTTTGCACCTACTTGGCGTTTGGTGGTTTCGTGAAACACAATACCTTGCTTGGCTCGAACAAAAAGCTGCTTAATTTGGGTCATTTCGGGTGCTTTAATAAAATCGGCGCCTAAAAAGTCCTCTTTAAATTGAATTACAACCTCACTCTTGTTTCCTGTTAATCGGTCTGTAAAACCATAATGCGGCAAATTAGCACCAATAAATATTAGGTCTCCGTCGTGATAGTATGACAAATGATTGCCAATATGTCGTTTACCAGACCCTTGATCTACATAAACCAGTTCCATTTCTGGATGAAAATGCCACAGCGCACCTTCATCATTGCCAATTTCTGGATAATGTAAAACCCTAAGCGAACTGCCTAAGGCAGGCGATATAGCTTCTAATTGTGGTTTTTTACTCGTTTTCATTGCTAATTCATTTTGTCACTAAACAGTAAGTCATTAATACCTTATAACTATTGCTGTTGTTTAACCTTTTTAAAGTTCGCATAAACCATACCAAAGCAACTATGCAAAATTAGCAAGATTATGTACTATTTTAACCTAAAAATAAAAATTAGTTTCTATGGATGCTAAAATATTACACATTTTGGAATAAATACTTGATTTTTTTCTGGGGTTACGGTCGCATCTTTGTAATGTTAAATAGTTTAAAACTTTATAAGATGAAAACAATTAAAAGAACTTTAGCAACTGTAGCCTTATTAGTATCGTTTATGGCAACTGCCAACAACGAACCAAACAATAACGTTACCATTAATCAGAACGACGGCATAGTAAGTATGTCTGTGTTAAACAAAGAACAAGCAACCTACAAGGTTTATGTATATAATAGACAAGGAGAAATTATTCATAAATCTATTTTAGGTTCTAACATTAGTTTAGGACAACAATTCGATTTTTCTAATGCACCAATGGGTACATACAAATTCAAATTGGTTTCTAATACTGGTGAAACGTCAAGCTATACAGTGAGAACTGGAGCTTAATAAACCTGTAAAGGTTTAGTTTATTTGGTTGAAGGGCAGCGGCGGCTGCCCTTTTTTTGTGCCAGATAATTAAACAATCGACATCGTAATACTATTTTTACTTCTTCTAGCAAGGCATTACACCTGCGGTTGTGATATTAAATTTTATAAAAGTCCTCTGAATCTACCTTAATACTGGTTAGTTCAACTACATGCCCGTCGGGATCTTTTGTATAAATGGAATCAAAATAAGTATGATCACTCTCACTAAATTGAATTCCTAAGGTCGTATAATGATGCTTTGCCTTGATCAATTCCGCCCGCGAAACATGAAAAGCAAAATGGTCTATTTTTATATTTTTTGAATTTGAATCTAACACCGAATCCTTTGTATTGGCCGGAAATAATGCCACACCAGTTTTACCAGCTAACATGAATACTGGGTAGGGGCCCCAAGCCTCCAACTCGTATTTTTGTAATCCTAAAACCATTTTATACCAATTAGCAGATACTTCTAAATTAGCCACCCGAATAGCAACATGGTCTAATTGGTCTATTTTAAACGGAGCGCTTTCCAACATGATAAGTATTAAACGAGTTCATTATTTAAAATCGGTGGTAAACATACTTAGGCATACTTTAATGCCTTGTGAAATATTGCCTATTCTAATGTTTTCGTTTGGATTGTGCTGATTGTTATCCATATTCACCAAAGGAACAATTATGGCAGGGATATTAAGCGTATTTACCGCTGGAATAATGGGAACGGTGCCTCCCATAGTTCTAATTTTTATAGGTTGTGCATTAAATGCTTTTGCAATGGCATTACTTAACTGTTCACCAAATGGACTGTCCATAGGGGTTCTAAAGGCATTTACCCCAGCATTTCCTTTAAAGGTTACTATATTAGGATATGCTAATCGCTCTTGATCTGTGGGAGCCCGATCTATTACATAATACCCTTGCGCAATTAAGTGATCCTTTATTTTTTTAATCTGAATTGCGCCATCGGTTTCCATAACCAATCTCACATCTAGGTGAGCTGTCGCCCATTCAGGTATTATTGTTTTTAACCCAGGGCCTTTCCAAGAAGTTTCTATATGTCTAACATTTAAACTCGGGTATTGCAAGGCCTCTTGATACCCAGAGCCAACTTGGTCGGCGGTATTAAGGCCTAAATCTTTAATTATCTGAGCATCATTATCTGGAACCGCGGCCAATACGACTTTATCTTGCTCACTTAAGCTAATGCCTTTGTAGTAATCTTTAATAGTCACAACGCCAGATTTATCTTTCATGCTAGCAAGTAAATGACTAAGTTTAAAAACAGGATTTGGGGCTATGTTACCATAATGCCCACTATGCTGAGGTAAAGTAGCGCCGTAAACTTGTATGCTGCAGGTGGCTATTCCACGACACCCAAAAGTTAAGGTAGGTTTGTTACTTGGGTGGGCTGGCCCATCCATAATAACCATATAGTCTGCTGCATAATTACTGCGATACGTATCTAAAGTACTTAAAAAGCCCGTTGAACTAGCTTCTTCTTGAAGGTCTAATATGACTTTAATATTATGTGCTGGTTTTTGTCCAGAAGCCTGTAAAATATCCATGGCTGTTAACAGCATCATGATTGGGGCTTTGTCGTCTGCTGCCGCTCTTCCGTAAATTCGCCAATCTGGGTTAATTTGCCCATTTAAACTACCCCAGGCTATGGTATTCCATACTCCGTCCTTTTGTTCTTTTAACACGGGTCTAAACGGATCTTTTTGATTCCACCTAGCAGGATTTACGGCTTGTCCGTCCAAATGTAAATAATACAAGATTGTTTTGGCAGTTGCATCTACTTGGTATTCAGCGAAAAAAACAGGAAGTGTTTTAGTTTCTAGTAGCGAAACGGTAAACCCTCGGTCTTTAAAAAGTTGTGTAGCCATATCGACATTGGCCATCATGTCGCTGGTATTACTTGCAACATTGGGCAAGCTAACAAAATCTTTATGCGTTAATAAGGTTTTCTTTAGACGATCTGCTATGGCAGTATCCCAATTGTTTTGAGCAAACGCGTTAAGGGTAAACCCGAGCATAAGACCGCAAACCAATAAAGTTGCATTTAGTTTTACTTTGTAATTACCATGTAATTTCCACTTCATATTCGTTTGCTTTAGTTTGGCAAGGCGAGGAACCTTGCTTATTCTTTGGATTGTCACCTCCTTTAATTACTTTATAATTGGCTCCGGTTATAGGCAGTTGTGCCAGTTCAATGGTCCAGTCTGCATTTGTTTTGGTAATTCGAAGGGTAATTTTATTGCCTGATTTTAAATAGAAAACAGATAAGGCATTGTCAGCCATAATTACATTTTCAAGAGTGGCTTCAGGCCATGCTTCTGGCATTTGTAAATCAAGAACTACGCGCTTATTGGCGGCATCGGGCTGAATACCAAAAAACTGTTGTACAATAGGAACGCCATAACCGTAAATGTTCCAAGCTTGGGTAATCATTCCATAATCTGGAGAAACTTCGTACATACTTCCGGGAAATGCATAACTAAAGCTACGCGTCATTCTATTTAAATAATTAAGCGCTTTATCTGGGTTGCCGTAGTTGTTTTCGGCAATGGTTTGTACAGCGGTTGGTAAAGTCATTACAGCTCCAGTATAAGAAAACTGTTTACTGCCTTTAAACGACCCATCGTCACTTCCGGCCGAATCGTCTCTATCTATACCGGTTACAAAAACCCCAAATGGGTTAACAAATTGTTCTGCCGTTTTTAAAGCTTTAATTGCTTTGTCTTCGGGACTAATACCCATTTCCATTGGCGTGTTAACTACCCAATTATGATGCAAAACAAAAGGCCGTGGATTATTAGATGGGTTGGCTAAAATTGCTGCTTGGGTCGCTTTAAGTTCTTCTACTGCCCAAGGTTTATTTAGGGTGTCGGCACGAACAATTGCATCTTCAATTAAACGCAAGGCTTGCTGGTCGGTTCCAATAAAATCGGCGTAGCTGTTAAATTCTTCACTCCAAAATTGTTCGTTTATTAGCGTTTTTAACTTGGCAGCCGAAACTTTGTAACCTTTGGCTTGTTCAGTTTTACCAAGCACATTTGCTATTGCACTGGCATCTTCTAACCCGCGCTGGGTGTAGACTGCAACATCTATCATTTCGCTGTCCATCCCGTGAATTTCCATCATACCAAAGCCATCTGGAAACATATTGTTATTCGAATCGTTCTCTGCGAACAACCAATCCAAGCCTTTCGTTATGGTCGGGTAGTATTGCTCTAAAAAAAGCTTGTCGCCATTCCATTTATAAACTTCCCATATAAGTGATGCAAATTGGGGAGTTTCGTTAATATTTCCTGGATTAAAAACAGCGCCATTTGTAGACATTTCATGTATAATCTTACCATTGCCATTAACTGCGTTAGATACACTGTCTAACAATGCGATAGTGCTGTAAACAATATCGGTTTGTCCAATAGTCATATAACCTTTTAGTGCATATTCACTGTCTACGCCAAACCACCAAGGGTAATCTGGAATTCCAGCAGTAATTCCTCGTCCAACTTCGGGAACATCCCTAATTAGCCAGTCGCTATTGTACTTTAACCACTCGAATGTTTGCTCTAATTTTTTATTGGGAATTGTGAGTTTAGATTGTTCGGCAAGTGATTTGTAACGGTTGGCTTTGCTGCTAACCATAGTATCCCAATTGTCCAATATCTTATTAAAAGTAAAAGCTACGTCGGAATTTTTATTATACGATCCTGCAATTACCATATTGTGATTTATTCTGCTACCGCCAGCAAGATTAAGGTTATAAACCAATTGTACTCCTGCGCCTTTACCTTGGTAAGGTGTAGCTAGTTGTTTATTACTAGTGGGAAATGCTTTAGATCCAATTATTGTAGTCCAAGGGCTTGCTGAGTCTTGAACTATCCAAATTCCTGGGTCGGCAATAAATTCGGCTCGATCTTCGCCGTTTATCATGTTAGTGCGCTCGCCAAGCCAAGTAGGGCTTAGGTCTGTGTAAGCGTTAAAGGTTAGTTGAATCTCACGGTCTTGATCGCCTAAATTATCTATTTGGTATTGCACTAAGATTCCTTCTTCACCATCCGGAACAAATTGCCAACGCGTAATTTGTAATTGTGAATCCTCTAAATTAAAAACGTGTTTGTTTGCGTAAGGATAGTTAACAAAGCTTATAGCATTATTTAAAGCGTGCTCTTTTCCATTTACAGTTAGCACAGTTTCGAATCCGTCTAAAAGTTTAATCGGGTGATTCCACAAACCGCCCATTTCGCCTTTAATATGCCACCCCAATTCTGGAAAGGTGCCATTCTGATGCCCTACCAAATAAACACGATCCCCCGCAGTTACAAAAGGAGAGTCTAAATATGCTTCTGTTCCTGCTATATTGGGCGAATTTTTGGTTAATTCGGCCATAGATTTGGGCTGTTCATTACTATTTGAACACCCTGTAAAAACAAGGCCTAAAAGAACAAAATATAGATACTTTAAGGTTTTAGAAGCCACTGTTTTGTAAATACCCATAGCATTTTATTTATTCGTAGATATAAGTCCAAGAATTTGAATCGGTATCATCGGTTCGGGTAATATCTGTAGGATAACCGTCTGTATTGTAGTTGTAGGTATAACTAACTTCTGTAACACCATTTAAAGAAACGCCTGTTACATTATTTGCAAAATAGGGAAAGCTGTAGCCTTCAAAGCCATCAACCAAAAAGCTGTCGAATTCGTAAAAGAATTCCATAAATCGCTCAATATAAATGCCTTGCAGTTGCTTGTTAAATGGGTTTAAATTTGAATCGTAAGTAACTGTATATTCAAATTCTGGATTATCTGCTGCATCGAATTTAGATAAGGTGGTCAAGTTTCCAGCACCATCATAACTGTAAAGACCATAACCTCCGTCTGGCTCTGTAGAGCGAATTACACGCCCTGTAGCATTTAACTGTAAGGTAACTGTAGTACCGGGATTACCGTTAATAGTTCCTGTTAAAGTTGCCATTGTACCGTCGTAGGTTATTGTAATGTCGTCGTAACCAGATAACGAGCCGTCTGCATTGTAAGAATAACTAGTACTGGAACCTATTCCTTCTAATACCCGGTTTACTTGGGTTAATTGGTCGCTAGCATTATAAACTAAATCTAGACTTCCTGAGGCTATTGGTAAGACAAAAGCCCAATTGGTAAGTAACCCATCGGAAGAATACGTATAGGTAATGTTTGTTGTTGCGTCTGCAAACTCTTGAGAAACATAAGGCCCCGTAATTACAATATCTCCGCCTGTGGTGTCGTCGGTAGTATCGTCTGTGCCACCAGTGGTGTCGTCTGTACCTCCTGTGGTATCGTCTGTAGGATCTACACCATCGTCTACAACGAATTCACCTTCTAAGGGTTCGTTGTCACAAGATACAAGTAGGGTAGTAGTTATAGTAAAACACAGTACAAAAGCGAGCAGTGTAGGAATAGATTTATTGGCTGTTTTCATAGTAAATTTAAGTTATTCTTAAAATAAAGATCGAAAGATACTTCGATTTATACTGGAATCAAAATAAGCGATTCTGCCTTGTCTCTACTGAATTTGAACGTGTATATGATCGTCGTGACGAACTGCTTGGCAACCGTGAAATCTTATTTTTTCTTCTTTGAGTTTTAAGCGGTGTTTTAGGTGGGGTTCAATAAATATTTTACTCACTGCGGGTTGGGCCGCAAATTGTTGAATTAAATATTTATTTGCTTGTTGGTTAAAAACCAAGTCTTTGTTCCAGTTTCCAAAGCTAATATAGCGCGCATAATCGTATTGCCACTTGCCTTCGTTTTTACATATTTCGGTTTGATTTAGCTCTCCGGTTGTTGGGCCATGAAACACGCCATAACCACTAAGGCTTGGCTTTTTATTGGTTAATTGTCCTAAGGAATCGGCATATACAAAGCTCAAATCAATTTTTTTACCGTCATTATGACTTAAATGTGGCAATAAAGGAAAACCATTTACAAAAGGGAACCCAGCGTCTAAATAAACCAGTGTTAACTCGGGATAGGTATTACTTAGCCTACTGGCGACATTTTGTAATACTTGATTTAGTTCGGGAGTAACATAGTTCCTGTTTAGTAAGGAATACAAACCATTTCTAGGCGAAATCGCCGGATGTTTTAAAACGCGTTCTCGTCCAAATATTGGGGCGACAATAGGTATAATTAATAGACAAAACAATAAATAAACCGCAGTAAATAAGCCAATAAATTTAATGCGGTTTAGTTTAAATTTAGAGCTCCAATACAAGCAGAGCAAGTAGAGTAGTCCCCCAATTTGTGTGGTTGCAGTAAGCGCAAGCGCTAATGCCAAATGTCCTAAATAAGAAAGTATTTTAATCATAGCCCTAGAAAACAAACGCAAGAATCTGTTTTCTAGTGCGGTAACTTAGTCTTTTGTTAATATTAAAGCTGGCAAATTAAGTGCTTTATAAGCCGAATTATAGGCTTGCATCTGGGTATTTACTATGTCGTTCATTTCGGTTTTATAAACCTGCCAATCTGCTGCTAGGTCTGCCATTCGCTGCTTACTACCTTGAGTTACTTTAGGGCTTGGGCCCTCTATAAATCCTTTTAAAAACAACAATTCTGCGTTCAATTTATTATTAAAATTAATCACGTCTTGAAAGGTTTTTTGCTTGGCTTGAATTAAGTTTTCTTCCCAAGAAGTAATACGCTGCATTAACTGGTCACCTTGAGTGAGTAAAGCTTCGGCAGCGGGATTGTCTTTTAATAAGGTATTGTATGATTCTAACTGCCCTTTTACCGAACGCATACTATTTACACCATCGTGTATTTCTGTAACCAAGTCACTAATCTGTGAGAGCATTTCTTGTTGCTCGTTGTAATCATTTAAAGTATAACTTAAATTAGGGTCTGGTAGCACGGTCGTACTCGCTTCGGTGATGTTGGTGCCGTCGGTTAAACGAAAGCTATAGTCTCCTGGCGCCATTAAGTATCCTTGTGTTCCTCCAAAAATAAAAACATTGCTCACACTAGGCAGTGCCGCTGTTCTTAGGTCCCAAGTAAATCTATTATACCCTTTTTTGGCAGGAATTACCGCTTTTGGGCTCGGACCTCCTGGCCAACTTTTAAAAGCACTGTCGCGCTTGCTGCTTATACTGCGCACTACTTTATTATTGTGCAAAATGTCGAGCGTAAGCGCTGTTGAATCGGTTACAGTTCCTAAATAATAGTCTATTGTAACACCAGAAGCTGGATTGGTACCTTGACCAGGACCTCGGCTTCTACCACCAAAATAGTAGTAACTATCTTGAGGTTGTAATAAGGTAATTCCCGAATTGTTCTCTTGTTTGCCAGCTTGAATAGGACCAAGGTCGTCCAAAATCCAAAACGCTCTTCCAGCTGTTGCAGCTACCAAGTCATTATTCTGAATAACCAAATCGTTAATAGGCACAACCGGTAAGTTTAGCTGAAACGGTTCCCATAACCCGCCATCGTTCCAAGAAATGTATAAGCCAGTTTCTGTACCAGCATAGAGAAGCCCGGGAACTTTTTTGTCTGCTCGCACCACGCGAACAAAAGTATGATCGCCTTGTATTCCATTGGTAATGGCTTTCCACGAACTACCGTAGTTGGTGGTTTTAAAAATATAAGGTTTTAAATCCATTGCTTTATAACGCATTACCGTTATATATGCTGTCGCAGGATCGTGGGGAGAAACTTCTATGCTGTTAATAATTCCTTCGGGTAGGCCTTTGGGAGTTATATTTTGCCAGCTTTCGCCTTCGTTTTTGGTAATATGAACCAGTCCATCGTCTGTTCCAGCATATAGCAAACCTTGTTCGTGCGGCGATGCGACTAGGTACATAATGGTGTTGTAGTTTTCACCTCCAGCCGCTTCGTTGGTATATGGGCCACCACCTGGACCGTGTTTTGTTGAATCGTTTCTAGTTAAATCAGGACTAATTACCTGCCAGTTTTGCCCACCATCTTGAGTTTTAAATACACGATTACCTGCGTGATATACTACAGAGCGATTAAAGGGAGAGGTAATAATGGGTGCATTCCAGTTGAATCTGTATTTGGCGTCTTGTGGAGCTTTACTTAAGCCCAATTCTGGATACTCGTTTATGGCTTTATACTCTCCAGTATTCGTATTATACATGTCTATAATACCTTGATAACAGCCGCCGTAGATTGCTTCCGGATTGTCTGGATCGAATGCCAAATAGGCACTTTCACATCCAGCTACAGCATACCAATCTTTCCAATCTATACCACCGTCGTTTGTACGAGAGGCAATGGCAATGGCAGAATTGTCCTGTTGCCCACCATAAACCATATACGGGAACTGATTATCTGTTGTAACTCTATAAAATTGTGCGGTAGGTTGATTCTCTTGACTACTCCAAGAAGCGCCTCCATTGTTCGAAATATTGGCTCCTCCGTCGTTAGAATTAATAAGTATTTGATTGTTTTCGGGATGAATCCATAAGTGGTGATTATCACCATGCGGTACGGGAATATTAGCAAACGTTTTTCCTCCGTCTATAGACTTCATTACCGGAGCGTTCAGCACATAAACAATGTCTTGATTCTGAGTATCTGCAAAAATCTCCATATAGTACCAAGAACGTGCAATGTTTACCCGATTTTTATTAATCTGTGTCCATTTTGCACCTGCATTGTCGCTGCGATAAACACCGCCATGTTCTCCTTCGGCTTCTATAACCGCATAAACACGGTTTGAATTCGCTCTAGAAACACTTATTCCAGATTTACCAAAATCTTTTGGTAAGCCATTGTTTATTGGGTTCCAAGTAATTCCACCGTCGTTAGATTTATACATTCCAGAAGAAGCTCCTCCAGATTCCATAGTCCAAGCATAGCGTCGGTGTTGCCACATTGCGGCGTATAAAATTAAGGGGTTGTTCATGTCCATACTAAGCGACGATGCCCCAGTGTTTTCGTCAACATAGAGTAATTTATTCCAGCTTGTTCCGCCGTCGTCTGAACGATAAATACCGCGATCCTTAGAAGGTCCATATTGCGCCCCTTGGGCTGCTACAAAAATTATATTTGGGTTTGTTGGGTCAATTATGACATCCGAAATATGACGCGTATAATCTAGACCTATATGCGTCCAAGTTTTACCAGCGTCTGTAGATTTGTATACGCCATCGCCCATAGAGGTCATAACACCGCGGGCTGCGTGTTCTCCCATTCCCACTACTACTATGTTTGGATTGCTTTCGGATACAGCAATTGCACCTACGGTTCCTGTTTTAAAATATCCATCCGATACGTTCTTCCATGTAATCCCATCGTCTGTAGTTTTAAATACACCGCCGCCAGTACTACCCATATAATAGGTCATGGGTTGGCCAACAACACCGCTAGAGGCTACGCTTCTTCCACCTCTAAATGGCCCTATGTTTCGCCATTTAACCTGACTAAATTCGGTGTCTGCCGGGGGAGTTTTTGAATCTTTTTTTTGGGGATAGAGCACAAATGTGCAGGCCAGTGCGAGCACCGTAAGGAGTGATGATTTCATGTTGGTTGAATTAGTTGTAAGAAAGATACGGAATAATTTAGCCCGAATCAACTTGCAATTATAACCAACAGGTAGTTAGTTAATTACAGGTAATGGCATAGGTGTCTTCTGGGTCCGATTCCCAATCGGCAGGGATGTTTGCTAATTGTGCTGCATTAACTTTTATACAGGTTAACGGATTTCCTGACACACCAAAAGCATCTAATTGTGTATTGTTAGAAATGTCGATCTGGGTAAGCTCGTTTTGCCCTACAGTAAGAATTTGTAGGTTAAAATTATTGTTTACGTCTATACTGGTTAGCACATTATTTATTAAGCTAAGCTTTTCTAGCGCTGCTAGAGACGCAACATTAATCCCAGAGATTTGATTGTTATCTACAAAAATAAACTTGAGATTGCTATTCTGACTTACGTTTAGCTGGGTTATTGCGTTATCGTTGGCCCAAAGATTTTCTAAATTGGGCATATCTTCTATTCCAGTTAAATCTTGAATCCCTTGGTCGTTTAACACCAAACTCGTAACATTTTCTAAACTACTTGTTAATACGGAGCCATCTACTTGATTGTCGAAGCTTAAGGCCACTAGGCTCGCCTCGAAAGCCGGATCTGGTATGGTTGTTCTAGCGGCTTCTTGTCCTTGATTTCCTCCGCCACTATCGGCTGGATCTTGATCGTCGTCACTAGAACAGGCGCCAAGTGCAAATACAAAAAGGACTAAAGTAGCTTTAAAAATAACTTTAAAAGGGATAATAAAATTCATAACTCCAAGCTTAGGTATGTATAAAACAACATAAGGTACTAAATTCCTACCGCTAAAAATCAATTCGGTAGAGTAGGAGTACTTCGGAATCTTCA
Source organism: Gilvibacter sp. (assembly GCA_965277295.1). Classification (GTDB taxonomy): domain Bacteria; phylum Bacteroidota; class Bacteroidia; order Flavobacteriales; family Flavobacteriaceae; genus Gilvibacter. The sequence goes on along the minus strand of OZ255720.1, from coordinate 3,242,837 downwards.
GGAAGTGTAAATTCTTTAATTAAAGTAAGTCCCAAGTGTTCTAGCAGTCTTCTTGATGGCATATTTCTGGGCAATGTAATAGCGTTTAACGACTTAATTTTAAAGGTTGTTTTCGCTTGCTCTAAAATACAAGTTGCAGCTTCACGACCATAGCCAACCCCTTCAAACTGCGGCAATAAAGCAAAACCAATGTCAACGCCTTCTAAACCTGGCCTGTCGTAAAGACCGCAAGAACCAAGTTTGGCGCCATCTTCGATTCTATGTAAGGTAAAATTTGCATAACCTAAGCGTTCCTGCTGCGCTATTATTTTTTCTTCTATATAAGTCACCGCTGCTTCTCTTGTTTTTACATTACGGTCACCTATATAATCTAGCCATTTTGGCGAATTCATTAATTCAAATATCATCTTGGCGTCAGCTGTGGTAGTAGGACGCAAAAAAAGACGTTCGGTTTTAAACTCCATCTTATCGCTGTTTTGAATTCATAAACAACAGCGGCATTAGTTGTGGGTCGGCAAAGGCATTGGTCCAACTATCATGACCAACACCAGGATAAAGCTTTAAAATAACCTTGGCTTGCGCTTTTTGTAGCGCTTTAGTAATTGCTTGGGAATAGGTGTATGGCACTACATTGTCTTCCATACCGTGAAATATAAACCAAGGCGTGTCTTTAATTTTAGGAACTATAGACAGATTAGCTCCACCGCAAATGGCAAAGGCAGCGGCAAATAAATTCGGGTTTCTACGCACGAGTTCAAAAGTCCCCATGGCGCCCATAGAAAGGCCACCCACATAAATTTTACTGGAATTTACTGGTGTTGTTGTGGTTAACTGCGTAATTAAACCTTCTAAGAGCTCTTGTTGGGTATTATAGGTTATTTTTTCTGGATAATTATAACTGCCTTGCCCGTTATTATATTGGAACGTTCCATTATGCCAACTTGCATTTGCTGGACATTGCGGAAACACAACAATTGCAGGAAATTTTGTTCGAATGGAATCCGACGCAAATAAAGAAGCTCCGTGAGTAAGCTGTAATTGGTTGTCAAAACCACGCTCTCCAGAACCATGTAAAAACACAACTAAAGGGTAAGTTATATCTGGGTTCATGTTTTTTGGTAGCATAATTCGGTACGGGAGCGAATCTTGGTCTTGAATAAATACTTCTTTGTTAAATTCATTAAACTCTTGGGCGTTAGTTGGCCAAATAAAAGCAGTTAAGGCAACAAAAAAGAGCAGTTTAAAGTTTAGAGAGGACATAAGTTTAAGGGGTTATTTGGCTAAGGCTAAGCGTTTTTTTGTTAACCTATTTACAATAAAGTAGGCAACAACAAGATTAGGTACCCAAGCTAACCAGGCAACAATTTTATACGCCGGTAAAAAGTCTCCAATAATTAGGGTTAATAACGGCAACCAAATTCTAAGGGTGACCGCACCAAAACAACCAGCATAGCTGTAAATCATAAAGTATTCGTGCTGTACAAAATTTTTGTTTCTTGCATAGTAATAAGCGCCTATTGTAGTTGTTAACCAGACAATTCCAAGGCCATAAAAACCTAGAGACGGAATTAATCCACCGGTGGCAAAAAAGGCGATGTAAAGTGAAGCAATTCCACTAATTAACACCGTAATTATGTATATTTTACCTAGATTTCTATGCAATTTTGGACGTTTTTTACGCAGGGGAGCGTAAAACTGCAACCAGCCAATCATTAGTGCTATGCCGCCAAAAACTATATGGGCATAAAATCCTGTATTCCATAATGAGCTTTCTAAAAGAAGGTCGGGTTTAGACCGTAATAGATTTATTTTTTCTGAACTAAGTACATACATTAAAGGGTAAAGCCCAACACCAATAGCTAGAAAACCAAAAACCCACCATTTAAACTTTTGTAAAAACATAAAGTAGTCTACTTATTTTTGTTTCACTAAGTGTATTTCCATTCGTGAATCTGCTAAAACCATGGTAGCTTCGTCGACAGATTTTACAACATAGTTTACCACTGGGTTGCTCGAACTCTCGTCTGTTAATTCTATAATTTTAGTATTAGCATCGTACTTCCAGGTGCCGAATTTAGTGGGTTCTTCGCCAATTTTACCATTCTTAATTTCGCCTTTAGCGGTGAAGTTTAAATATTTTTGGCCAGATTCCTGACTATCTTCAAAGACAATATGGCTAACATGCCAATTGCCAACTATAGCCTCTTCTTGAGTCGTAAAAGACATACATACAGCAGCTACAAAAAGTATTACAATTGTAGCTCTAAGGTTATTTATTTTTAGCATAAGCAAATTTTAAAATGATTAACAAGATAAGCATAACCACGGCAATTAGATTTATACTCCAAAAACTTGTTGCATCTAACGGTGACAATTCTAGATTGTAGGTAGATGTAGAAATTAGTGTTGCACTCTCGTCCGGAGTTCCAGAAATGGGAACAAAAAATCCTAAACCAGATGCAAATACATAAAAAATACCCCCAGCTTTTACTTGAAAAAGTTGCAAAACATGACAAAATATAGACAAGTCAATTCCACGTTTATCGTCTTTATTTAAAAAGGTATAGCCACAATAGAAAGAAAGTAAAAAAACGAGTGTTTGTGTTACTATTCGCAGTATATAAGCGCTATCGCTACTGGGATTTTTAAGTAAAATAAACGTTACTAATAACCCAATTAAACCTCCTAGCATCTGATAGTAATTAAAAAATGCTACAAGTTTTGGATATGGTTTTTTAAAGTCTCCCAAAATAGGTTTATATAGATGCAATACCACTTACTTCTACACCAAAATTGCGCAGTGTTGTGGCTTTATCCGGGTTATCGGTAAGTAAGATAGTCGATTTTATTTTTAAGTGATTTACTATTTTTCCAGCGCTACTAAAGTCACGGGCATCTTTTTTAAACCCTGCTTTGGTGTAAGCATCGGCTTGATTTGCTCCTTGGCGCTTAAAGGCAACACTATGCAAGAGTGCCAGATGACCATTGCCTTTTCCTTCTTGATCTAAAAGAATAATAATGCCTTTTCCGGCTTGCTGTATTTTTTGTTGAGAACGGTCCATTTGGGCTTGGCAGTCACATTCTACACTATTAAAATAATGTCCAAAAACACAGGCCGAGTGAACACGGCAAAGCAGGTCTTCGCTACCTTCTATTTGCCCCATAATAAGGGCTAAAGATTCTTTTTGTCCATCGTAAAAAAGAACTTCTGTAAAATCGCCATACTTAGTTTTTAAAGGGCCGCGAGCAAGTTCAACTATCATATGCTATAAGTTTTTTATTATCACATTAGTTTCTTGAATGTCTGCAAATTCCGCATTAAGGCTTGCAATCGCCGTATCGTGTATTAGTTGTGCCGAATAATTTTCACCATTGGCACCAACTTTATTAAAGGTTGCCGTCGCGTCTTGGGCTAAAGTTACTATAAATTCAAGGTTGGCCGCCATGCGTACGCTTGTACTTACACAGTGATCTGTGGTAAGGCCTGCCATTATTAAGTTTGTAATTCCCGCGTTTTTTAAATCTGTTTCAAGACTAGTGCCAATAAAAGCGCTGTTTACGTTCTTTTTATAAATAGGCTCGGCGCTAGTTGGAGTAACCTTTGCATGAATTCTGTTCCCTGGATTGGATTCGTGTAAGGGTGAGTTTGTGTCTAAAGAGCAATGTTGGACATGATAAACAGGCATACATTTTTCTCTAAAAGCGTGCAATAATGCTTTACAATTGTCCTCGGCATCTGGGTTGTTTCGCTCCCCGCCCCAATGGGCTAGATTATCGAATCCTTGTTGTACGTCTATTAAAACTAATGCAGTCATTCAATTTAGTTATTCGGTTATTTTATAAATATCGGGTTTAAAATGCGTGGTACTTAGTTCGATTTTATCTCCTACTTGTAAGGTCGCTATAGTTGCTAAATCGACCTGTATTTTAACTTGACCCGAAGGTAGTAACGCCCAGAGCTCGGGAGGGTTAGCCACGGTGTCAATTTTAAGTACTTCCCCAACAAAAGATATTTGATTGGATTTAGATGACTTTAAAAATAGCGCATCCGGTGTTCCTTGCTTAGTAATTTTGCCTTGATCGAGACAGTAAACGCGGTCGGCTAATTTTATTACTTCGGCTAGATTATGACTAACCATTATTAGGGTCTGTTTAGTTTCTTTATGCAATTTATAAATTAGTTCTTGTAATGCTAAGCGCGCCGATTGGTCTAAAGCAGCTAAGGGCTCGTCTAATAGAGTTACGTTGGCTTGCTGTGCTAATGCTCTTATTAAAGCCACGCGTTGTTTCTGCCCACCAGACAAGGACTGTGGTTTACGCGTTAATAATCCATCTATTTTTGCGTAACTAATAAGGTTTTCTAAATGCTTGGTTTGTTTGGTATTCTTTAATGCAAATTGCAAATTTTGAGCAACTGTCATATTCGGGAACAGCGCAGCTTGCTGAAAAACAAAGCTCACATCGCGCGCTTGTGGTTTTAAGTTAACGTTGTAATCGCTATTGTACCAGGTTGTACTATTTACTATAATCTCACCTTCGTCGGGTGGCATTAATCCGCTAAGCATACGCAACAAAGAAGATTTTCCTGCTCCGGAGGGTCCATAAATACAAATAAATTCACCCTCCTGTATGTTTAACGCTACCTGGAAGTTCAACGGGCCATCTTGTCCTAAGAGAGTTTTATGTAATAGCGCCTGGATCATTTCCAATAGGTTTTTAATCCTTTTTTGCCTTTGGCGTAAACCAAGAGTAAAATTGCGAAGGTTATTGCAAATAGAATAAATGAGTATTGGTGCGCAGCCTCATAATTAAGCGCTTCTACCTGATCGTAAATTGCAATAGAAGCCACTTTTGTTTGATCAGGAATGTTTCCACCAATCATTAATACCACTCCAAATTCGCCTACTGTATGTGCAAAAGCAAGGATTACACCTGTTAAAACAGAGGTTTTAATATTGGGTAAAAGCACCTTAATTAAGGTAGTAAATCGGGATTTTCCCATAACGTAGGCGGCTTCTTTAACTTCAGGAGGTAATCCTGCCATTCCTGCTTGTAGTGGATGTACCATAAACGGTAAACTATACAAAACAGAAGCCACGACTAATCCGCCAAAACTAAAAACCAAGTGTATACCCAACCAACTATCCAGCCATGCGCCAAAAGCATTATTTGGACTAAAAGCAATTAAAAAGTAAAACCCTAACACCGTTGGCGGCAGCACCAAAGGCATGCTTACTAAGGTTGCAATAACTGGTTTTATTTTTGACTTACTAAAGGCTAGCCAATGGGCAAGAGGAACTGCAACTACAAACAGCACTATTGTAGTTATTAGTGCTAATTTGAACGTTAATATTAGGGGTCCCCAATCCATATTTATCTGTTAAGGGAGTGAATATCCATACTTTTTTAAAATATCTCTAGCCGACTGCGTCGAAAGATACGCATAGAATCTAATTGCAGCTTCTTCATTCTTGGCATTTTTTAAAACCACTGCGGTTTGATTAATTGGCTCATGATGTTTAATGGGAATGGTCCAATATGATGTATTACTTACTTTACTATTATTTTTAACGACAGCTAAAGCTGTAAAACCAATTTGAGCTGCTCCAGTGGTAATAAATTGATTGGTTTGAGCAATACTTTCGCCAAAGACTAATTTTGGCGATACTTGACTGTATATTTCTAGGCTATTTAGGCTTTCTAAAGCGGCTTGGCCAAAGGGAGCTACTTCTGGATTCGCAATTGCTATGCGAGTAATCTTAGGATCTGTAAGCAGCTCGGGTTTAAGTTTTACATGTCCTGCACTCCACAGTACAAGACGCCCTAAGGCAAAAATTTTAGGTGCATTAGTAGTTAGACCCTGTTCTTTTAGGTACAGCGGGTAATCCTTGTTGGCCGATAAAAACAAATCGAATGGTGCTCCTTGAATAATTTGCGCACTTAATTTTCCGGAAGAGCTGGTGATTACTTGTACCGAATCTTGAGATTGTAAATTAAAATCTTCGACTAAATGATTTAAAACAAACTGAAAATTACTCGCAGCTGCAATACGCAAGGGAGAGACCTTAGTTGCAGTTTGATTACAGGATAATGCCACAATGGACAACCCAATGGTTGAAAAAATAATAAAGCCCTTTTTAAACTGAAGCAATACCTGTCTTGTGTTTAGTTGCAAAGTTATTTAAATATTTGGGTTTCGAATCCATCTATGCTTTTGGTGTTCTTTTGTGCCCAATATTCCTTAAGCGTTTCCGGGTCTTTTGCTTCGCCCCACTCCTTTAGGCGAGTTCTGTCCTGTTCAAAATTCATTAATGGAACACCATAACCACAAGAAGTTTGTACCATAGCAATGCTTACTACAATAATCTGCCTGCTTCCCGGGATGTCTGGAAACAAATGTATATGTTTCTTGTATTCAAGGTCGCCAACATGATAGGTTTGTGCACTGCCGTAAAGTCTTAAAATTAGTGGTGGTTCTTGGAAAGCACAAAACATGATAGTAATTCGATTGTGCTTTAAAAGATGGGCGGCAGTTTCGTTACCACTGCCTGTTAAGTTTAACCAAGCCACGGTATTAGAATCAATAACACGGAACGTATCCATGCCTTTTGGAGATACATTTACCCTTCCAGTATTTGCAGCCGTACCGGTAAAGAATATTTTTTGTGTATTTATAAAATCGATTAAACCGGGACGTAATTCGCTAAATTGTGTAGCCATTAATCTTCTGTTTTTATCATGTAGTGGGACGATACGCGATCAAAACCAGCTAATTTGGTTCTGTAAAAAACCGTATCGCCTCTCGTTAAATATATTTGAACATTTAAAGTCGCCTCCATAAATTCTTTAGGATAGTCAAAATCTGTTCTAATTATGTTAAGGGTATAATTACAATCATCTAACCAATTTACGGCATAAAGCGAGTTCTTGTTTTTAATTATGTCGTATTCCATTTGTAGGGTGTCACTGCGAACTATCTGCGCCTTATAATTTATACTGGCATCTTCTAAAAGAAAACTACCATTTTTAAAGTCTTGGCAATTAACTGTTTCGCTTAGTTTTTGTGCGAAGCTGCTGCCTGAGGCTAGAAGTACTATAAGCAGCACGAGACTGCTTTTTAAAAAATGCATAACACCTAATTAATTACGGTATTAAGATACTATTTCCATTGCAATTTTAGGACTACAGCACGCTAATTTATACAGATTAAAGTGGAATAAATCGCAGTTCGTAACTAGTAGGTTCAGCGTCTTGAGAAGGAATCGAGGTGAGTATTAAAGTCTGGTCTTCAAACCGAAAGGTATACCCAAACTCTCCATTTACAAACAATAGTTGGTCATCTAAAAATAGGGGATAGGCTCCCGTAAATAGTAGTCCTTCTAAATTTTCTAAAGCGTTATTGGTTATTGTAACAACATTTTCTAAAAGGTCGAACTGCCAAATAATCTCGCCAGAAGCAAAAGCCTGTGTATCTGTTCCCGAATAGCTTACCAACGTATAAGGAATGTTTGGAATAGCGGGTTCTAAAGTGTCGTCTATATCTTTATTACTGCAGCTCGCAATTAGTGTAATAAGTAAGAGTAAAACTATTTGGCGCATTGTGTGTTTTTCTTAAAGTCTAAATTATCCAATTTGGTTGCGTTGCGAACCTTGTTTTTTGGTTGAATCCTGATTGTTTATTATATACACGTAGTTCTACTTGTAAAAAACTCTGGATTAAAATTAATAGCCAAAATAGCAAATCGCTCTAGCTACTGTTATTACTAAAAGCACCAGATTTTTGATTTAGTAAAGATTAAAATCTATCCATTTAGGCCCAAAATCCTGTAATTTTTGATTAAAGTACATACGTTATGAAAAATCCTAAAACCTATTTAATAGTAATTCCTATATATAAAGGAGTAGATATTATGGACGTTGCATCGGCCAAAGAAGTATTTAGTTGGGCGAAAAATGCGCTAGATGGACGCAAAGTTAAAGTGCTCTTGGTTGCTAAAAACAAAAAAAGTGTTAGAACTCGAGATAAGATGCAAATTATCCCTCACGCTACTTTTAAAGATAGACGCGTACAACAGCCAGATATAATTTGGATCCCTGGAGGAAGCATAACGGCATTATCTAGACTTTTAAATAAGCCAAGTGGTAAATTTATGACCTATATTACCGCTGCCGCCAGTACTGCCAAATATGCCTGTTCGGTTTGTGAAGGTGCTTTATTGTTTGCTAAAACAGGTTTATTAAATGGCCACAAAGCAACCACGCATTGGAAATTTTACCCGTGCCTTTGCAGTTTTAAAGGGGTCGATGTAGTTCAGGATTATCCCAGATACGTGCATAGTGGTAATAAAATAACAGGCGGAGGTATTTCTTCGGGCCTAGACCAGGCCTTTTATGTAACTAGTTTATTTGCCGGTACAGAAGTGGCTGCTCAAGCCGCTCTTGTCATGCAATATGCCCCCCAAGTTGAATTTCCTATTTGTATAACTCCTGCAACCACTTGTCCAGTTACGAGCATATAAAACCCATTTAGGGTGGAATTAGAGGTAGATTTATGTTTTGTTTAACTAAAACACAAAAACTTTAAACAAATTTTAATAAAGTTCTAGTTTAGTCAAACTAATTTAGCACCAATTAATAATCACAACATAAAAACACTAAGATGAAAAAAATTGCAACTTTTGTACTAGCCGGAATGGTTTTCACAGCTTGTGCACAAAACAAACAAAATAACGAGTCTATGCAAGATGTAGCTTCTGTAGAAGTAGAAACTGCAGCTGTAGAAGCCGTTGAACAAACTCCAAACATAGTAGGTGTTGCTGCTGGAAACGACGCTTTTAGTACGTTAGTAGCTGCTGTAAAAGCTGCTGGTTTAGTAGAAACACTTTCTGGAACAGGTCCATTTACAGTATTTGCGCCAACCAACGATGCATTCAACAAATTGCCTGACGGAACTGTAGCTAGCCTATTAAAGCCAGAAGCTAAAGGAACGTTAACAGCGGTATTAACGTATCACGTTGTTGCTGGAAAGTTCGAAGCTGCGGCAGTAGTAGATGCTATTAAAAAGAACAACGGAGCTTTTAAAGTAAAAACTGTTCAAGGCGGAGAAATTACACTTACACTAGAAGGTGGAAACGTAATGCTAACCGACGCAAACGGTGGTAAGTCAACGGTAATTATTCCTGACGTAGCCGCTTCTAATGGAGTGATCCACGCCATTGACACGGTAGTAATGCCAAAATAATATTAGGTGGTCAAAAAATAAAATTGCTATGAAATTAAGGCTGTTCTTTGGAGCAGTCTTTTTTATTTTCTGCTAACCAAATTTTGGTGAATTTCACGTCCTAATTGAGCCAAAAATGGAATCCCGATGCTTTCGTATTCATAAACGTCGTCGTTAAAAACACCATCTTTATTAACGTGAATTGTAGCGGTTAACACAAAGGCTAAATTATTGGTGGTATCTACTATGTAGGCGGTATCTGTTAAGTACCCATATGCGTAACCCACCTTATTGTGAATAATAATATCGCTTGGCATAGGGTCTTTACTATCTCCAAACATAAAAAACTTGACGTAGCTATCGTAATACTCTGGCGCATTATACCCGGCATCGCTAGGGGATTGTTGCATTGCTTCCAATAAAAAAGACTGTAAATCGGGTGTAAGGTCAAAACGCTCTTTTGGACCGTAAAGTTCTGGAAAAATTACCCGCTTCATGGTATTGTGTAGGCTAGTTATTGGAAAGTAATTTTTGTAACTAAAATCCATGGGTTTATTTATTAAGCTATCGTTAGCATAATACCCTTTACCCTTTTGTAACCGTTTTAATTGTAATGGTTTTATAGAATCCATTACCATAGATTCACTTAAAAAACTTGTGGTTCCATTTTTTGTGAATTCAATAGATTTTGTATTTAAATTGTCTGCATTAGCAGTAGAAAGGCGGTGCGAAATTCTCGCTGGCTGAATGCCTAATTGTTGTAGCCTGCCATTTATATAATCTTTCCCTAGCCATTCATATAAATTATTATAAGCCTGATTGCTGCTCACAGCAAAAACAGCTTCAATGTCGCTTCTAAACGTAGTTACAACCGAATCTCCTTCTATAGTATATTGTACATCTAAATCGAATATTCCGTTGTTATGAAGCTGCTCTAAGCTAAGTACGGCAACTGGAAATTTTACGGTACTAGCAGGGTAGAAGTACAGTGAATCGTTTACCTGAAATTCATAATCTGTAAACTGAATTTGATCGCTAGAAGAATCAACAACACTAAGTGCAATTTGGACTTCGTGAGCCTCTAGATTGTCCATGACGGTTTGAATCTTACTAGATTCAGAGGCCAAGGCAACCTCTATTGGGTTTCTGGTATCGCTTTCTTGACACGAAATTGCAAGACACGTAAGCCCTAAAAGTCTAACTTTTATAATTCTGAACATAAAAAATGAATAAGAATTTAAAGGTACTTAAATTCTCTTAGTTACGATTTAGCACTTTGTATTCTTCGTAACACTCGCTTATAGCGTCTAAGATTTGCAAGTCGTTGGCTGTTTTAATAAACGATACAGAGTAGTTACAATTGTTTAGAATTTCGTCGATATCTAAACGTTCCAATCGCAATACAGCCATTAAAGTTTCTCTGTCAAATTTACTTTGCAGTAGATTTCTAATGTTATCGTCGTCCTTCATTTGGCGCAACTTCTTCATTTGCCTGGGTCGTTTACCAAACACATTATAGAGAAAATCTGCGGGGTTAAATATAGCACTTAAGACTCGGGCTGCCGCTCCGGGTTGACTCGATCCCCCTTCATAACCCGAATTAATCCCTGCAATTGCGTAGCGATAATCGTCGTAAATTGGGATAGTTTTTGCGTCAATTTCTAAATATCCGGTTAACTGCACCGGACGAACAACCACTTCTTCTAAAGCGATTCCCAATTCCGTCATTTTAACTTTAATTTCTCCAAATCGCAGTAAATCGTTAGTTACTCGAACGCGCAACGATTTAAACCCTAGGTACGAAAAATAAAGGGTGTCGTTTACTTTGGCATTAATGCTAAACTCACCTTTGCTGTCAGAGACTGTTCCCACCACCTGGTTAAGGTTAACAATATTTACATTTTCTAAGGCTTTATCGTTGGCATCGTTTAATACCGTACCAAGAACAGTATCGTCTTGTGCAAAAGAGACAAGCGTTATAAAGCAAAAAGCAAATAGTAATAAATAGGGTTTCATAGCAATACCACAATCAGGTATTCCAAAAATACATAATATGCCTTATAATCTTGAAAAACTGAACGTTATTTACAATAAATTTAAGAATTAGCGACGTCTACGGCGTCCACCAGTGCCTGTATTGTCTGGAGGACTCGATTTACGTCTGCTTTTTCCTTTAAATCCTGAATCGCTTCCACCACTTCTTTCGCTATCGCGACGTTTAGATTTTCCTTTAAAAGGTTTGTCGTCACTTTTAAAACTTCTATCGCGTTTAGGATAACCTTTACCACCACTACGACCACCGCTTCGGCCGCGAGGACCACCGCCGCTTCGACCACCACGACCGCCTTTGCGTCTTCCTTCTTTAGAAATTTCGACGGTAATTTTACGACCGTCCATATTAAAGTCTGCAAAAGCTGCTAGCACCTTATCGGTATGTTTGGCATCGGTATTAAAAAACGAAAAGCTGCCCTTTACATCTACTTTATAAACATCGTCTTTACCTAAGTCTAAAAATTCTTTAAGGAAGTCCTTAAGGCTCATCCAGTTAAAGTCGTCTTTTTCTCCTATGTTTAGGAAGTAACGTACGCTATCTCCTGGATCGTGATCTATTTTACCACCTCCTGCGGCGTTTAAATCTTTTGCTTTTTTATAGTAGTTAAAGAATCTAGAAAATTCTACACTAAACACCTTTTTAATAAGAGTTTCGCGATCTACATCGGCTAGGCTTTCCATAATTCCCGGCAAATATCTCTCGATCTCTGGGTCTACGTCTGCCTTTTGTATGTTGTTTGCAAGATTAAACAGTTGAATTTCGCAAATTTCTATTCCGCTGGGAATTTCTTTATTGGTGAACTGCTTTTGTATAATCTTCTCTATTGCCTTAATCTTTCTAATTTCGCTTTTAGAAATTAACACCATAGAAACACCGGACTTTCCTGCACGACCTGTTCGGCCACTGCGGTGGGTATAGGTTTCTATTTCGTCTGGCAATTGATAGTTAATTACGTGGGTAATATCGTCTACATCGATACCTCGAGCGGCAACGTCTGTCGCCACGAGCATTTGTATAATACGTGATCTAAACGACTTCATAACTACGTCGCGCTGATTTTGACTTAAGTCTCCATGTAGTGCGGCAGCGTTATAGCCATCTTCAATTAGCATTTCTGCTACTTTTTGAGTATCGCGTTTAGTTCTACAAAATATTACAGAAAATATAGATGGATTGGCATCCGACAAGCGCTTTAAAGCTGCATATCTGTCTCTTGCATTAACCATATAATATTCATGCGACACCATAGAGGCGCCTGTATTCTTAGATCCTACGGTAATTTCCATTGGATCATGCATGAATTTTTTAGCAATCTGATTAACCTCTTTAGGCATGGTCGCACTAAAAAGCCAAGTGCTTTTGTCGTCTGGAGTATTGGCAAGAATTTCTTGAATATCTTCGTAAAAGCCCATGTTAAGCATTTCGTCGGCTTCGTCTAGAATACAGTATTCTATTTTAGTAATATCTACTAAACGACGTCCAATCATGTCTTTAATACGTCCAGGAGTTGCCACAATTATCTGGGCTCCTTTTTTAATGCTTCGTGCTTGATCGGTTATACTCGCTCCTCCGTAAATGGCTACAACATTTACATTAGACATGTGTTTACTGTAATTTTTAAGTTCGTTGGTAAGTTGCATACACAACTCACGCGTTGGACTTAAAATTAGACCTTGAGTGGTTCGGCTTTCTGCATTAATTTTTTGTAATAACGGAAAACCAAAAGCAGCAGTTTTACCAGTTCCTGTTTGGGCTAAAGACACAATGTCTGTTTCTTGGCCCAACAAAATTGGAATAGTTTTTTCTTGTACTTCAGATGGTTCTGTAAAGCCCATATCTGCTATGGCTTTAAGGATAGGCTCGTTTAGGCCTAGCGCTTCGAATGGATTCATAAGATTTATTTTGTCGTGTTGTAAAGCGCGCTCGACAATATAAACCCCTTAGCGCTGGTACAACACCCTTTTTTATAAAAGGTAATTAAGGGCGCAAAGCTAGTTAAAATATTCTGGCTTTAAGGACATTAGGCATTTTCTTTTAAATACGCTACTAATTTAGTCACGGCCAAAGCTCTATGGCTAATGCTGCCTTTTTGTGCCAAAGTCATTTGCGCGAAAGTTTGATTAAAGCCATTGGGCTTAAAAATTGGATCGTAACCAAAACCTTTGTCTCCTAGTTTTTTATGGGTAATTACCCCTTTACAAATTCCTTCAAAAAATAGGGGCTCGGTGCTATTTTTAAAGGCAATTACCGTTCTAAACTGAGCGCTGCGGTCCTGTTTATTTTGCAATGCCAAAAGCAACTTGTTCATATTTGCATTGGAATCGTTTTTAGGACCAGCATAACGAGCGCTGTAAATCCCTGGAGCGCCGCCCAGCGCAGTTACTTCTAATCCAGAATCGTCTGCAAAACAAGGTAAATTATAATGTTTTGTCACATAATTGGCCTTTAACAAGGCATTGCCTTTAAAGCTATTGGCGTCTTCTACAATCTCTTCGTGACAGCCTATATCTGTTAGGCTTTTTATATTAATGTGAGCCGGTAAGAGCGCCTTAAGTTCTACTACTTTGTTTTGATTATGAGTTGCAAAAACTAAATCCATAGTTTATTGGTGATGATAAGGTTCGTTGTTTAAAATAGTAAATGCGCGATACAATTGTTCGGTAAAGAATAAGCGAATCATTTGGTGGGAAAAAGTCATTTCGCTTAACGAAACTTTACCATTGGCACGCTTGTAAATATCTGGGCTAAAGCCATAAGGACCTCCAATTACAAAAACTAAATGTTTCATGCCCGAATTCATTTTTTTTTGCAAAAATTTTGCAAAATCGACCGAACTAAACGACTTGCCGCCTTCGTCTAGTAGCACCAGGTTGTCGCTAGTTTTTATCTGTTTTAATAGCAACTCGCCCTCTTTTATTTTTTGTTGATCTATAGACATTTTTGCCGTGTTTTTTAAATCGGGAAGTAACACCAAGTCAAATTTTATATAGTGTTCAAGGCGTTTGGTATAGACAGCTATTAGTTGCTGCATTTGCGCCTGGTCGGTTTTGCCAATAGCTAATAAAGAGATTTGCATGGGGTAAAGGTACAAATCGCTAATAAATTTGAACCGCTTATTGTATAGGCTTTTTAGTATTTTAGCCAAAACAAATATTATGATCTCAAGGGAAGATTTTAACATGGAAGTAGATTTAATTATCGCTAACGCCATTCGTGAAGATGTAGGGGATGGGGATCATAGTTCGTTGGCATGTATTCCTTACGATGCGATGGGAAAAGCCAAACTTTTGGTAAAAGATAATGGCATTATTGCAGGTATCGAATTTGCCAAACGTGTTTTTGACTTTGTAGATCCGGGCTTGTCTGTAGAATCGTTACTTCAAGATGGCGATGCGGTAAAATATGGCGATATTGCTTTTTATGTTTCTGGGGCTTCACAATCCATTTTAAAAGCCGAACGTCTGGTTTTAAATGCAATGCAGCGTATGAGCGCCATTGCAACCAAGACAAAAACCTATGTAGATTTACTTGCTGGCACTGGAACTAAAATACTAGATACCCGAAAAACTACACCGGGATTAAGGGCCTTAGAAAAATGGGCAGTAACAATTGGAGGTGGCGAAAACCACCGATTTGCCCTTTACGATATGATAATGCTTAAAGACAATCATATTGATTTTTGCGGGGGAATTACCAAGGCGATTCAAACAACTCAGGCCTATTTAAAGGAAAATAAACTTGCTTTAAAAATTATAGTAGAAGCCCGCTCTTTAGAAGAAATACAAGAAATCCTTAAGAACACTGGGGTGTATCGTATTTTAATAGATAACTTTAATTACGAAGATACACGTAAGGCCGTTGCTTTAATTGGTGATAGTTGTCTTACAGAATCCAGTGGCGGTATTACTTTAGAGACTGTTAGACATTATGCAGAATGCGGGGTAGATTATATTTCTAGTGGAGCGTTAACGCATTCGGTTTATAATATGGATTTAAGTTTAAAAGCCGTATGAGTTCATTAGAGCAGCGCTTACTAAAATTGCCTGTGGTTAATTCTTTAATGCGTTTATGCCAAAAAATAATATTACCAGGTTTTGGAGGGCTTTCGCTTTACGATTTATTAAAAACCTACGCTTTAGGGATTGTTAAAGGCGCTTTTTCCAGCCGAGCTGGTTCTATTGCTTTTAGCTTTTTTATGGCCATATTCCCGTTTCTTTTATTTGTACTAAACCTGTTACCTTATGTGCCTGTAGAGAACTTTCAGGCCGAGTTTATAGCCTTTATTGGCGATATTATGCCGGCGCAAACCTTCGATTTCTTTTTCCCAGTACTCGAAGATATTGCGGCTACTCCCCGTGGGGGCTTACTTTCTTTTGTATTTGTGTTAACCCTTTTGGTTATGGCAAACGGTGTAAATGCCATTTTTAGTGGTTTTGAATATTCGTTTCATGTCAATATTAATAGAAACTTCTTTAAGCAGTATTTAATCGCCTTGATTGTGTCTGTCTTCTTGGCATTGTTGTTGCTGTTAACGGTAGTAATCGCGGTTTATAGTGAATATATAATTCACAGTTTAAAACAGGACGAATATATTAAAGACGAATTGTTTTGGATAGGTACCGTAAGATATTTGGTCTTTGTTGTATTGGTTTATTTGGTAGTCGCAATTTTGTATTATTACGGTGTAAAAGATGGAAAAGAAACTCGGTTTTTTTCTATTGGGTCTTTAGTTACAACGCTGCTTTTTATGTTGACTACCTACCTATTTGGGGTTTATATTGAAAATTTTTCGAATTATAACGAGTTGTATGGCTCTATTGGAGCACTTTTAATTATGATGTTATATATTTGGATAAATTCAAATTTGCTGCTTTTAGGGTTTGAACTAAACGCATCGCTAAGGATTTTAAAAAGTAAACACTAATTTATTTAAATTTTATATGAAAAAAGTAGTTTTAATGTTAGTTGCCATTTGTTCAATGAATATGGCTACAGCCCAAAATGGAGGAGAAACAGAAATTGGCGAAGTTACCATGCCAAATTCCATGAAAGTAGGAGGTGAAGACCTAATACTAAACGGAGGCGGAATTAGAAAAAAAGCTATCGTGCTAAAACTGTATTCTGGAGGATTGTATTTAGCTAGTAAATCTAGCGATGCCAACAGCATTATTAATGCAGATGCCAATATGTGTATGAAACTAGTAATTACTTCTAGCTTTGTATCGCGCGAAGCATTTACAGAGGCAGTTACCGATGGTTTTGATGCTTCGATGGATGGAGACACGTCTTCTTTAGATAAAGAAATTAAGCAGTTTATGAGCTTTTTTAGTGACGAAATTGTAGAAGAAGATAAATTCGATATTACCTACCAAACCGGAAAAGGAGTAGTTGTTTATAAAAACGACACCGAATTAGGTACTGTTTCTGGAATGGCATTTAAAAAAGCACTGTTTGGAATTTGGTTAGGGGACGACCCAGCCGATAAAAAACTTAAAAAAGGAATGTTGGGTAAAGGATAATTCAACAAAAAAATAGAAGTATTTATGTACTTTTAAGGCTGTCAAATAATTGGCAGCCTTTTTTTATTTCATGTACTTTATAGATGTTATTCTTCCAATCCCTATTAAACAGGCGTTTACCTATTCTGTAAACGACCATGAGGCTCATTTTTTAGGCCCTGGTTTTCGTGTAGCCGTACCTTTTGGTAAATCTAAGGTAACTACTGGAATCGTTGCAAAAGTGCATCAAATTCCCCCGCAGGGATATCAAACAAAAGAAATAGAGCATATTTTAGATGAGTATGCTATAGTTACACCAGATCAATTGGCACATTGGCAATGGATTGCCGATTATTATATGTGTAGCATTGGAGAAGTTATGCGAGCGGCTTTGCCTGGAGCTTTTCTATTGGAAAGCGAAACAATCTTGGTTTTAAACAAAGAACATAGGGTTCCTTTGGATAGTTTAAACCCAGAGCAGCAATTGGTTTTTGAAGCCCTACAACATCGTCACGAATTACACATTAACGATTTGCGCTCACTGGTAGAACGCAAGCAAGTTCTACCGCTTATAAACAGTTTAATTCAACACGGATTAATTAGCACCAAAGAGACCATATACGAACAATTTGTTCCTAAAAAGGTTCAGTATTTACATCTAGCGCCAGCCTACAAAAACGAAGCCGATCTACGTGAGTTGCTAGATACTATGAACCGCGCACCCAAGCAAAAAGAAATGCTCATGCATTTATTTATGCTCATGGCACAGTCCAAGGGTCCAATTGCGGTAAAACAACTGCTAAAGGAGGGGCAGGGAAGTTCGGCAGTATTAAAGGCGTTAGTTACTAAAGGAGTTGTAATAAAAGAAGAAAAACAAATTGATAGGCTTAACTTTACGGGCCCCGAAGCCACAGCCTCTAAAGAATTATCTCCCGCACAACAACATGCCTTAAAAGAGATTCAAACGTCTTTTAGCAAGCAAGATGTTACGTTGTTTCACGGTGTGACCTCTAGCGGCAAAACCGAAGTTTACGTAAAACTAATTGCGCAATATCTCGCCCAAGGTAAACAGGTTTTATATATGCTTCCAGAAATAGCATTAACTACGCAATTAATTACTCGTTTACAGGTTTATTTTGGGGCTAAAGTTTCTGTTTATCATTCTAAATACACGGTACATGAACGCATAGAAGTATGGAATAATGTGTTACAACAGCGCAAAAAGGCGCAATTAATTCTTGGAGCGCGATCTACCTTGTTTTTACCTTTTAAAAATTTAGGACTCATTATTGTAGACGAAGAGCACGAACCAAGCTTTAAACAGTATAGCCCAGCACCGCGCTATCACGCAAGGGATGCTGCAATTATGTTGGGTAAGCGTTTTGGAGCAAAGCTCCTTTTAGGGTCTGCGACTCCGGCTATAGAAACCAATTACAATGCCCAAGAAGGGAAATTTGGACTGGTAACCTTAACCGAGCGTTACGGCAAGGTTATTATGCCAGAAATTAATCTAGTCGATTTAAAAGAAAAATACCGTAAAAAGCGTATGAAAGGTCATTTTTCTGATACGCTACTAGAGGCAATAACCCAAACATTAGAACAGGGGGAACAAGTTATTTTATTTCAAAATAGAAGGGGGTTTGCACCCATTGTTGAATGTTTAACCTGTGGTGTTTCTCCCGAATGTCCTAATTGCGATGTTAGTTTAACGTATCATAAGCACAAAGGCCAGTTACGCTGTCACTATTGTGGATACAATACCCCAATGACGCCCCAATGTAATGCCTGTGGTAGTGCAACCTTAGACCCCAAAGGTTTTGGAACCGAACAATTAGAAAACGAACTTAAAGAACTACTTCCAGACTATACGGTGGCGAGAATGGATCAAGATACCATGCGCGGTAAACACGCATATTCTAAGTTAATTCATGCCTTCGAAGAAGAAGAAGTACAAATTTTGGTAGGTACACAAATGCTTGCAAAAGGTCTTGATTTTAGAAAAGTAGGGCTCGTTGGTGTTTTAAAAGCCGATTCTTTAATAAACTTTCCAGATTTTCGAGCACATGAGCGAAGTTTTCAGCTGTTATTACAAGTTGCCGGCAGGGCAGGGCGAACACAAAATCAGGGTAAAGTGCTAATTCAGACTTTTAATCCATATCATCAGATTTTGCAACAAGTAAGTCAACATGATTATTCGGGAATGTATGCCCAGGAATTACAACAGCGTTACGAATATAAATACCCGCCTTATTACAGAGTAATTCGATTTACTTTTAAACACAGAAACTTTACGACCAATCAGACGGGAGCGCTGTGGTTTGCAAAGGCATTACAAAGTGTATTTAAGGAGTACGTTTTAGGTCCTGAAGTTCCTCCAGTTGGACGTATTCGCAACCAGTACCTAAGCAATATTCTATTAAAAATACCCAAGCAACAGTCCTTGGTAAAAACCAAAGAAGTTGTTTATAAAATTGAGCGGAAATTTAATGCCCACAAAGAATTTGCACGCATAAAACTAACAATAGATGTAGATCCGTATTAGGCTTTCATAGAAGCTGTAAGTGCTTCTACCAACTGCGTTTTGCGGTTTCGACTAAGAGGTAACTGATCGTTATCAATTTCAATAACCTTGCTGTTGTAGCGTTCTACCTTGTCTAGATTAACAATATACGATTTGTGAATTCTTAGAAAACGGTCGGCCGGCAACAACGATTCAAAATTCTTCATAGTAGAAAGTACCACAAGAGAATCGTGTTCGGTTACCAACTTTACATAATCACCAAGAGCTTCTATATAACGCAGTTCGTTTAAAAACACCTTACGTTTTTTAAGATTACTTTTTACAAATATAAAGTCTTCGTCGTCGAAGCCTTCTTCGTTATGTAGTCTGTGATTTGTAATCGCCTTATGCACAGCATTTAAGAAGCGTTCTTTAGAAATTGGCTTTCTTAAGTAGTCTACTGCATCGTAGTCAAATGCTTTAAAAGCATATTTAGTTTTTCCAGTAACAAAAATAATCTGGGGCTTTACACTTAAATCGTCTAATAAGTCAAAACCCGAGAGTATAGGCATCTCGATATCTAGAAAAATAAGGTCTATGTGGGTGTCTAATAATCCCATCTTTGCCTCGATAGCATTGTTGTATTCGGCAACTAAGTTTAGCGCGGGATGTCCCTGTATAAGTTTTACAATAGAAAGACGCTGGAGGCTAGAGTCGTCAACGATGGCGCAGTTTAAGATAGTTTTTTCCAAAGCATTAATAGGTTTAGTATTGCACAATGATAAACAAATTATCGATGAACGGCAACATTTATTAACGGAATTTAACGACAAATAGATAATTATTTACGTTTAACCGCCAAAATTGTAAGGTGAACATGTAGGAAAATATCTGTTATACCCCCTTTGAATATTGGATATTTAGTATTATTTTTGCGCTCTCCTTTTACGTAAGAGGAGTATTAATAAATTTTAAAACTGATTTTATGAATCATTATGAAACTGTTTTCATCTTAAATCCCGTTTTATCTGAAGAACAGATAAAGGAAACAGTAAAGAAATTCGAAAGTTTTTTAACTTCGAACGGTGCTAAGATGATATCCAAAGAAGATTGGGGGCTAAAAAAACTAGCCTATCCAATTCAACACAAGAAAAGTGGTTTTTACCACTTATTTGAGTACACCGTGCCAGGTGAAGCAATTAACCCTTTAGAAGTAGAGTTTAGACGTGACGAACGCATTATGCGTTATATTACTGTGCGTTTAGATAAGCATGCAATTGCTTGGGCCGAAAAAAGAAGAAACCGAAAAACTAAAACTGCTTAATTATGTCTAGTATAGAACAACAAGCTAAAGGAAAGAAAGACGGAGAAATTCGTTATTTAACCCCTTTAAACATCGAGACTACAAAAGCTAAGAAGTATTGTAGATTTCAAAAATCAGGAATTAAATACATCGATTATAAAGATCCAGATTTTTTAATGAAGTTTGTAAACGAGCAAGGTAAATTATTGCCAAGACGTCTTACAGGAACTTCTCTAAAGTATCAGCGTAAAGTTGCCGTGGCTGTAAAAAGAGCACGTCATTTAGCTTTAATGCCTTACGTAGGTGATTTATTAAAATAATAAACTTCAAGAAAGACATGGAACTTATTTTAAAGAAAGACGTAGAGAATCTTGGGTTTACAGACGATTTAGTAACTGTAAAGAACGGATACGGAAGAAACTTCCTAATTCCTCAAGGATTTGCTGTATTAGCTACAAGTTCTGCTAAAAAAGTATTGGCAGAAACATTAAAGCAACGTGCTCACAAAGAGCAACGCCTTATAGATGCAGCTAAGACAGAAGCAGAAAAATTAAATGGATTAGAAATTAAAATCTCGGCGAAAGTTGGGGAAGGAAACAAATTATTTGGTTCGGTTTCTACTTCAGATGTGGTAACAGCTTTAGAAAAAGCTGGAGTAACTATAGAGAAAAAGTTCGTTACGGTTGCCGGTGGTAACATTAAGCGTACAGGACAATACGAAGCTAAGATTCGTTTTCACCGCGATGTGATTTCGGCGCTAAACTTCGACGTAGTTGCAGAAGCAAAATAAAAATTAAACACAATGTTGTTTTAAAGCCTTTTGATGTATGTCAAAAGGCTTTTTTAATAGGCTATAATGGCTTAATAACATAAAAACAATGAAGTACACCAGACTATCTAAAGAACAGCTAGAAAATCTTCACGAAGAGTTTATTAACTTTTTGGCCTCGCAAACCATAACGGCAAAAGAATGGGAGACCATAAAAAAAGAAACTCCTAGCGTTGCCGAAGACGAATTGGATATTTTTAGCGATTTAATTTGGGAAGGCGCTTTAACTAAAGCGCAATATTTAGAAAATGCCAGTGCAGGTCAACTTTTTTTATTCGAGCTAGGGCAGGAGGCGTTTAATTTAATTCATATTAAAGTAACTAACCCAAATATAGATTTAACCACTACCAAAGGGATCACATGGTTAAGTGCTAACTTAAGTGATAATGCGGTGCAAATAACACGTGGTCAAAAACAAGTCGGGCCAGATCGAAATGCTGCAGCTTTTGAATTAATTCAACAAGGTGCACAAATTACAACCGCCACCTTATATACTGCCATTAACGGCGCAATACATTCTAAGTAAAGTAATTTGCAGTCGCTTCGAGTGGCTATTCGTAGCGCAGGCTTTCTATTGGGTCTAATTTAGCCGCTTTTGTAGCCGGATAAGAACCTGCAACTACAGCAACTCCTAAGGTTATAAGCGTTGCTGCGCTCATTGCTCCCCAGGGTATACTAAAGTTAAAGTTGGCCAAGGAGGCTACCAGTGCCCCGGTGCCTACCCCAAGAATAATTCCTAGAATACTACCAAATTGACCAATAACAATTGTTTCTATAAAAAACTGCATGGCAATAGTCGAGCGTTTAGCTCCTAATGCTTTACGAACCCCAATTTCACGAGTTCGTTCACTTACAGATACCAGCATAATATTCATAAGTGCAATCGAAGAGCCTAAAATGGTAATTATACTAATTATCCATGCTGCTTTTTCTAATACTCCTGTGATATCTGCAATACGATTAATTAAATCTTCGCTGCGTTCAAGACCAAAATTACTTTCTTCTATTGGACTTAATGCGCGCACATTTCTAAAGGTAAGTATGGCGTCGTCTTGAGCGCCTTCTAGATATTCTTTGTCGTCTACCATTACACTAATGGTGTAATTAATATTAGGTGAAGTATAGATACTTCGGGCCAATTGAATGGGTATTAATACTTTTAAATCTTGGTTGTTTCCAAAAGTTGCTCCTTTAGATTCTAAAACTCCAACAATTTTAAATTTTACCCCGCGAATGCTAAGGGTTTTGTCTATTGGGTTGGTGTCTTTAAATAAGCTTTTTGTAAAATCTGATCCAATTAAACATACGTTATTGTTGTTTTCTATATCGAAAACATTAAAATCACGCCCTTTGTCGACTTCGGTACCCGTATTTTTTAAGTAGTTTTCGTTTACTCCATAGACCTGAACTTCGGGATCTGTTTTTTCGTCTTCGAATCGAACTTCGGCACTTCGGGTTCCTATAAAAGAAACAGAGGTACTTGTAAACGGATACGTATAGGCGTCTTGAAAATCTTTAATATTCCTATAACTTATAATAGGGTTGATTTTTCTTTTTTCGCTTCCGCGGTTACGCTGTGTGTTAAATTCGTATCGTTGAATATTAAACGAATTGGCTCCCATAGAGGCAAAATCACTCGATATCGTGTTTTCTAATGCCTTTACGGCGGCTAAAATACCTACTAAAGCCCAAATCCCTATACCAATAATAACTATGGTTAAAATAGTTCTTAAAAGCTGGGTTCTAATTGAATCTAATGCAATTCGCACATTCTCGCGAAAGAGTGAAAACATAAACCGTTTTTTAGTCTTGGTAATTAGACTACAAAGACTTTGTAAAGTTACACATTTAGTTTTGTGATTTTTGCACCTTTAACATTCGATACACATTATATAACGAAAAGTGGCGATTACATTGGTATGCAATCGCCACTTAGCTAACTAAATTAGGATTAAAAATTATTTGTCTATTAGCACTTTGGCTGTATGTACGCCTTGACTTGTACTAATTTGTAAGATATATGCTCCACCAGCTAGATTAGTCGATGGGAATTCAACTTGGCTATTTAAACCATTATAGGTGTATTGAGCTACTAATTGTCCAATTGTATTGTAAACAACAACCTTATTTATAGTTTGGTCTTGCACTGTTTTAAAGTACACTTGAACCACTTCGTTTGATTTTTGATGCAAAGCATCTATTAAGGTTACCGTTTGTTTACCGGCTATAACCGAATCACCGTTTACAAATGGTGTTTTTCTTAGTACTAGACTAAAACGTGTTGCGTTGGTTCCAGCTGCTATAGTGGTAGCATACTTCTTTTCACGTAAGTCTGTATATATATCGGTTTCTGAATCATGTAAATACGGAACTAGTTTTTCGGTCATATTTTCCGTAAGGTCAATTCCTATAATTATTTCTCCAGCTTCTTCGATTCTAACAGTCAATGGAAGTACCACTTTATCGTCGTTGTTTAAGGACGGTACACCTTGAATAACATAAGCTTCGTCTGCAATTAACCAACTTAAGTCTTCCAATTGATCGTCGAATAGTTTTGCGTCGTATCCATGATCGTAATCCAGGGTTGTGTTATCGTCGAATGTAAGTAACAGTTGTCTGTGGAACTTCATAGGTGAATCAAAACCAATGCGAAGTTTAGTTCTTAAATCCGGACCATCTAATTGACTATCGTCCGGTTCTGAGTAGCTTGTAGTTGTACTTGGAGCAGCTGGTATATAGTCACCATTATCTGCAAAAACAAAGACAGAAGCGGCACTTTCTCGAACAAAATTACGCTGACTGTTGTTTAGTTCGATATATCCATCGGTGTCTGCTGCAACAAAGAATCCTTGACTTACAGGCACGTAGCGTCCTGGTGTCTTGGTTCCACTACCTGCGCTACTTACATCAGGATGACTCATTGCTGGATTTCCTCCAGATAAGTTATAGGTAGCATAACCCCCTTGATATTCGCCTAATACGTGCGATCCGCCGCCCCAATGTTCCCAAAAGTATATGGATCCATTTAGATGTGGGTTTTCATTAATAAAATCGTCTCCATCTAAGGCCGACGCAAATGGGTTCCCAACCAAATAGTTGTTTCCACCATTTACATAAAGCTCGATTTCGTAGCCAGTCTGGTCGTTATTAGGTTTCCCAGTAAAAGTATAGTTCTGTAGATCGGTTACGCCTCCAGTTCCTGGACCTTTCATGGTAAATCCTTGTCCAACAGATAAGGTTCCCCATTGGCCTAAATATTGCCAAGAGCTGTAGTCTCCAATAGGGTGGTTGTCGTACTTGAACAACCAGAAATCCGATAGCGAAATAGGAGTTCCGGCGGCGCCATTATAGCCACCTAACCAGTTTACATAAATAGGGTTGTTAACATCGGAACCATCACGTAGCATACGATTAATATTGGTGTCTACGTTGTTTTGATTCCACGACAGATTACCAGTGGGTGAAGACCAATAATTATAGGTGTAGGTATCTGCAGTACCTTGCTGATCTATTTCTATATAACCCGGACTAAATCGGTCTAAATCACTTCCCGCTGTTTGAACCAGCTGAGATTCATCAATTAAATCAATAAAGCCATTTAAGTCTAAATAATGCGTTATTTCTAACTTATTGTTATTGTCTACTAAAATTTCTGAATTCGTATCAAGAAATAGCCCTAAAACGGTCGTATTTGTTGAGGCAGTTAAATCGTGATCAACTCGAGTAATATTCCAATCTATGGTCACCGAATTATCTACAATAGAAGTTGCACCAGGTATTTGCATAACATTGCTGTTAAGCCAAGTGTTGGTGGTATCCCAGTCTCCATCTGCATCTGTTTGATAGGGTAGTGGAGCTGTTTGAAAATCTACGGTATCTAAGTTCTTAATAGCACTTGTATTTCCGTTACCAGATTCATCTTGAATATTGGTAAAGGTGTAGGTAGTCATTGGATAATAAGCAGATAATTCGCTCCAATCAATAACACTTACTTCGTTTTTGGAAATACTTTGCGGTATTATTGTACCTGTGACCGTATTATCCGAATGCTCGATAAGTTCTTGATTCATTATAAATCGAACTTGGTCAGTAGACAAGGCCGTATTCCAGACACGAACTTCGTCTATAGATCCGTCCCAATGGGCTGTTGGGCTTAAGTAGTTGGCTGCGGCGATAAGAAAATGTTGAGTGTTTTCTACCGGTGGTGCTAATGGAACAGGAGGCCCATCTTGCACGCCATCTACATATAAAACAGCGTTTGTTCCATCGTAAGTAACGGCAATTTGATGCCATTCCGACTCCGGGATAGCTACAGAACCTGAAATTACTTGATTTGTTCCAAACTCATCTTTCCAAATCATTTGAGGAACACCGCTAGCGTCTAGTCGCAAGGTGTAACCTTCTGTATATGGACCTGCATTTCTCTTAGAAATAATATCGCGATTTACTGCTCCTGCATCCTTTTTAACCCATGCCGACACAGAAAATGGACCTGTAAGGTCAAGTTTATCGTCGGAATCCATATAATCTACTACACCATCGAATTCAACAGAACGCACATAAACACGTCTAGGAGCAAATCCAAAGGTGATAAACTTGGTGCCGTTAAAGTCGTATGTAGTTTCTAAATTAGCTCCATTTAAGGTCATAACTCGATATTCCGAAGAAGGACTAAAGTTTGGACTGTCAGAAATAAACATTAAATATTCGCCAGGAGGCGTAATAGTGGCCGACAACGAAATTTCAGGAACAGATACTTCCACAGTTGGAACATCTCCTCCAGTTTCTACCACTTTCCAGGTGCGCTCAACCGAGGTAAATTCTACTATGGTGCTCAATCCAGCAACTCCTTGGCTCATATCGACAATAATTGGCGATACCGCATTTAGCGAGGTAGCATCGTTCCCCCAAACTAGATACGATTCATCCACTGGAATGGTATTTGTATTTTGATTGTTTGTAGCTTCAATATTAGCAATTCCCATAGTAATCATGGTATTTGCATTTACTGACTTAGACTGTTTTTGCATTAAACCGGCGGCATCACTGCGTCCAATTCCTGCTATATCGTGATTAAAAAGTGCAGAAGTCGAGGCTTGCTCCCAAATAAGAGTACCATTGGCATCTACATAATCTTGAGAAACCCCATTTACACCAAGTGTAATTCCATATTTAATAGCTAAATAGCTAAGAATTCTATTGCGATTATCTGCCGTAGATCCATCGGTATTTGTAGCAGAGTAAGTGATAACTTCAGAGATTCGACCTCCAAAACTACCGTTCCAATACTGACTACGACCCAACCAATATCTACGGTCGTCGATACCAGCAAAATCGGGAGCATCCGATTCAGAATCGCCAATTTCTATATTATTAAAGTAGATATTTTCGCTACTGGGTGAGGCAATATCGTTATGTCGCGCGTTAATAATACCAATTTGATTTAAATCTACGCTGTTCGTTAGATCTCCTTTTCCGTAACCGTTTCCTACACCGTTAGTAGTTCCAATGCAATACGCAAAGTATTCTGCATTAAAACGTTGTGTATATGCACCGTAACCAAACCCAGTAACGTCCTCGGTAAAGGTATCGCCTGTAGGATCGTTCGAGGTAAAGGTGTCTAATGGGATCATGGTATT
Source organism: Gilvibacter sp. (assembly GCA_965277295.1). Taxonomy (GTDB): domain Bacteria; phylum Bacteroidota; class Bacteroidia; order Flavobacteriales; family Flavobacteriaceae; genus Gilvibacter. The sequence goes on along the minus strand of OZ255720.1, from coordinate 3,215,795 downwards.
GTTAATTGGCTGATCCGGTATTACAACCATGTAAATGTCGTCGCTGTAGAATCCTGCCGTTCCTTGCATTTCGTCCCTGTTGGTTAAGTAGGACATATCGCTTGTCGACAAGTTATTATTGTTAGAAAACTCGATTACTGGATTAAAATTAATGTTATCGGTACTATTGTCTTTAAAGGTTGGTGCTTGATTTGTCGTTATGGAATTAGCATCGTTTCCTTTAGCGACATCTTGCCAAGTTGTGATGGCTACATTGTCTGCGTAAGAGCCAGTGCCATCGGCTTTATCAGCCATAAGCCACAACTCTAAGTTATTATTTACCCCACCTGGCCCTTCTGTAATCGAAGTATTATAAGTGGTTCCTGTTATTGTTACGTAATCTATATGTACTCTATCGTTAGTGGAAGAGGAATTACTTGAAAAGCGAAATTGCGCAGTCGCTGCGCTAGGAAATGTATGATCTGCCTTAAAAATTGTACTTGTTTTTGCGTAATCTATATATGGATAACCCGATTGGAAATCGGCCGTTTTGCCAGCAACACTTCCGGCAACATAAGTACCAATAATTTGCCAAGCTGTAGCATTATCTGGACGATATTCTATATCGAAGGTTTCGCCGGTATCGTAACCTCTGTTGGTCATGTAAAACGATATGTCGACTTTATCGTATGCAGCCAGACTTAAACCTGGAGATCGCATTTGTCCACTACCTGAACGAATTCGTATACTATAGTTGTTTTCGGCTGCCCAAGTAGCACTAAAGTCTCGATAAGAATTTGAAACTAAAGTCCACCCTTCTGTACCTGATTCAAAAGTAGCCTGATGCACAATTGTCTGAGCATAGAGCGCGTTTAAAAAAGTGAATAACGCAAAAATAACGAGTAGACCAAGCGGTCTACTTGTAGAAGTAGTTTTTTCCATATCCAATAAGATTAAGTTACAGGCGATTTGGGGTCTTCTATAACTGGTTGATAAGCAAATCTATGAAAAAAACAAGCTCAATTAACATATAAATCGAAAAATATGTGCATTTCGTCGAAAAAAAGTGTTAATAAACGGTAAAAAGAGTGATTAATCGATAAAAAGGTAGCTTAATTCTTACAATGTTATATGAGGCGAGTAGGGCATGCTAGTACCTTTAATTTGCATTTTTGTAATTGGGTTTAAATTTATTTGGCTGTTAATAAAAAGCGAACCTTTTTAGGGGTTCGCTTTTCTTAGGAATAAAAATAGGTACTAAAACTACTTATAAATTATTTTTCTATCAGGATTTTGGTAGTATGTACTCCTGACTTTGTTGTTGTTTGTAATATGTATGCTCCACTTGCCATTCCATTAGAAGAAAATACTTCTTGTGCATTGGAACCACTAAAGTTGAATTCACCAATACGCTGTCCAATAGTATTATAAACCACTACACTCGATATTTCTTCTTGATTGTCTTTTGCAAATACAGTTACTTCTTCTAGCAACTTACTATGCATAGCAGCAATTAATACCGTAGATTTTGGAATTGTAGGTAAGGCTTCATCGTTTTTACGTTCGGTTCTTCTAAGTACGATTTCGAAGCGATCTGAATATTCTCCAGCATCTACTACAATTTTGTACGAATCGTTTCTAAGATCAACATATTGATCGTTTTGCTTATCATGTAAATATGGAATTAGTTTTTCTCCTAAATTCTCTACCGCATCTAAACCAATAATTATATATCCAGTTTCTGATACTTTTACATATAAAGGCAACGTTTCACTTGCATTACTTGCCAAAGTTGGTACTCCTTGAATAAGGTATTTCTCTTCGCCAATCAACCAATTCATATCGTCTACTTGCTCTTCAAAGTTTACAGCATCGTAAGCACGATCATAACCCATGGTTGTGTTGTCGTCAAAAGTAACAAGCAATTGTCTATGTAAACCAAAAGGAGAATCAAACCCAAGACGTAATTTAATTCTTGTGTCAGGAGCATCAAATTGTGTGTCGTCCGGCTCTTCTTTATCTTCGTCTATACCCACACCAGTAGGTGCAGCAGTGTAGCTGTCGTCTGCAAACGTAAACACAGAAGACGCACCTGGTTTAACAAAGTTTCGTTGACTATTATTAAAGTTAATGGTTCCGGTTGCGTCTGCAGCAACAAAGAATCCTTGCCCAACGGGTATATATCTACCTGGCACTTTCGTTCCTGTGCCTGTTCCGCTTACCTGTGGATGAGACATTGCCGGGTTTCCTCCAGACATATTGTAGGTTGCATAACCTCCTTGATACTCGGCCAAAACATGAGATCCACCACCCCAATGTTCCCAAAAGTAAAGGGTACCATCTAAATGTGGGTTATCTGCAATAAAATCTTCTGCATCTAAAGCAGACGGGAATGGGTTACCAACTAGGTAATTTCTACCTGCGGTAATTGAAAGTTGAATAGGGTGTGAAACTTGATCGTTATTTGGTCTTCCTATAAAAGTATAGTTTTGTAAATCGGTTACACCACCAGCACCAGATCCTTTTAGGGTAAATCCTTCACCAACATTAAAATATTGATAAGGGCCAACAAAACTCCAGGAATCGTAATCACCTATTGGTCCATCTTGGAATTTATAAATCCAACGAGCCGAAAGTGTAATTGGACCACTACCTGCACCAGGAGCGCCGTCAAATCCCCAAGTCCAATTTACATCTATTGGATTAGAGGCATCTGTTCCGTCTTTAAACCTATTATTTACTTTATAAGCTCTATTTAAATCTCCCCCGTAGATTCGTCCTACTGGAGAAGACCAGTAATTATAGGTATATAAATCTGCAGTTCCAGCTTGATCACGTTCCATATATCCAGCTCCTACTAAATCTATTTCACTTCCTTGATTTTGAAGCAATTGAGACTCACCTTGTAAGTCAATAAATCCGTCTAATTTAAGATAATGTGAAATTAATAATCTAGTATCGTTATTCATTACTAGTTCTGCACCAGAGCTAATTGTAGTTCCTAATACAGAGGTATTAGTTGAACTATATAAGTCGTGGTTAATGTTTACAATATTCCAATCGACTGTCACACTTCCATTTACAACTGATGCTGTGTTTGGAAGTTCTTGTACTCCATTATTTGTCCATGTGCCAACTGTTGCAAAATCTCCATCAGCAGCACTTTCATAAGGTAGGGGAGCTGTTTGAAAGTCTACGGTGTCTAGATTCTTAATAGCCGCCACATTATTGTATTGCGAAGCGTCATTTACATTGGTAAACGTATATTGAGACATGGGGTAATAGGCCATTAAATTTGCCCACGGTATAGCACTCACATCGTTTTTAGCAATACTTTGCGGAATAATTGTCCCATTAACAGAATTATCACCTCCGTGCTCAACAAGTTCCTGATTCATAATATATCTAACTTGATCTACACTAAGGGCAACGTCAAACACTCGAACTTCGTCTATGTTTCCATTAAAGAAGCTAACCGGAGATGTATGATTAGCAGCTGCGATTAATAAGTGTTGTGAATTTCCTGCAGGATCTGGACCAGTTAGTGAAGCAGGTGTGCCGTCAAGAACGCCATCAACATAAACTCTGGCCAACGAACCATCGTAGGTTAGCGTTACATAATGCCATTTATCCGATGGAATTGTAGTGTTACCAAAAATGGATTGTGTTACTCCTGAACTAGTTTTCCAAGTTCCCTGAACTTGACCCGCTGGTCCTAATCTTAATGAATAACCAGTAGTAAAAGGCCCTGAGTTTCTTTTAGAAACAATATCGGCGTTAGTATTACCAGCATCTGCCATTATCCAAGCAGAGATTGTAAATGCGCCTGTTAAATCGGCGGTATCGTCTGCGTCCATATAATCTACAGATCCATCAAAATCTACAGAGCGTACAAATTCACGCATCGGGGCAAAACCAAAAGTGATAAACTTAGTGTCATTTGCGGGGAAATCGTAAGTAGTCTCTAAATTAGCTCCGTTTAAGGTCATAATTCTGTATTCGGAATCAGGGTTAAACGTAGGCGTGTCCGAAATAAACATCAAATAGCTACCTGGAGGCGTAATCGTAGCAGATAAGGCTATTTCTGGTAAAGAAACTTTAACATCTCCAACATCTCCTGTTTCTTGCACTCTCCATGTACGTTCTATAGAAGTAAACTCTACAACCGTAGGATCTACAGAACCCATAAATCCTGCACTTAAATCGACAGTTTCTGGAATTGCAGCGGCAAATGTATCGTTGTCGTTACCCCAAACTACGTAGTTTTCGTCGTTTGCAAAATCGTTTGTATTTGCGCTATTTGTAGCAGCAATATCTGTTATTCCCATAGTAATAACGGTGCCAGTATTCAAAGACTTTGATTGCCTTTGCATTAATCCTGCACGATCACTTCGTCCAATTCCGGCTATATCGTAATTAAAGGCTGCGCTTTCGTCAGATTGATCCCAGATTACAGCACCATTAGCGTTCGCATAGTCTTGAGAAGTTCCATTAACTCCTAATGTAATTCCGTATTTAATTGCTAAATACGACATAATTCTATTGCGACTATCTGTAGCATTAGCATCTGTGTTTGTTGCAGAGTAGGTTACTACTTCGGCAATACGTCCACCAAAACTTCCGTTCCAGTATTGACTTCTTCCTAAATAAAATTTTTGATTAGAAATTTCGGCAAAGGCACCAGGATCTGATTCGCTATCACCAATGTCAATACCATTAAAGTAAACATTTTGTCCAGTCGCAGAAGACGTGCTATTATGACGACCGTTAACAATACCCACTTGGTTTAGATCTACACCAAAGGTTAAATCTCCTTTTCCATACCCGTTTCCTGGACCACTTGTTGTTCCAATGCAGTAGGCAAAATATTCATCTACAAAACGGTTGGTATACGACCCATATCCAAATCCAGTTACATCTTCCTGAGCTGTCGTACCCGCTGGGTTTTTGGCCGTAAAAGTATCTAAAGGAATCATGGTTGTATTAATAGGCTCATCGGGAATTACCACAACAAAGAAATCGTGGCTATAAAAACCTCCAGAACCCGCAATTTCGTCTCTAGTGGTTAGGTACGTCATGTCTGACGTTGAACTAGCACTAGAATTACTAAATTTAATTACAGGGTTAAAATTAATATTATCTGTAGTATTATCTAAATATGTTGGTGCTTGGGCATCAATTACGGTATTAGCATCGTTTCCTTTTCCTGTGTCTTCCCAAGTAGTAAGGGCAGTATTGTTTGGCAATACTCCTGAATCATCTACGCGATCTGAGCGCAACCACAATTCTAAATTACTAGAAACACCTCCAGGGCCCAATGTTACTGTGTTGTAAACAGTTCCGGTAATAGTTACATTGTCTACGTGTATTCGGTCATCTGAATCGTCCGCATCGGTCACAAAGCGAAACTGCCCAGTTGCAGAAGCTGGAAAAGTAAAACTCCCAGTACCACTTTTAAAGATAGCAATCGTTTTAGCATAATCCACATTAGGGTTATCGCCGCGTTGAACATCAGAGTCTTTATCCGAAATATTACCAGCTGTATACGCATTAACAACTTGCCAAGAGGCTGAGTTGTCTTCTCTATACTCTAAGGTAATTGTTTCGTTATCGTCTAATCCGTTATTTACCAAATAGAATTGTACTTCTACTTTGTCGTAAGTAGCCAAGGCAAAAGTAGGAGAGCGTAATTCGCCAGAGTTATCGGCCAATCGCATACTATAATTTCCATCTGCTGCGTAATCGGAGTCGTTTTGACGAGACGCATCGGTTAATGTCCAGCCATCGTTGTTTGTTTCAAAACTTGCGTTGTGAATAACTGTTTGAGCAAAACTGTTAAGCGAAATAATACTTAGTATTCCTACAAATAAATTTTGTAGTAAATACTTTGGAGTAATTGTTTTCATTGCTTGGGGCATTTGTTGTAAACATAATTGTGTGAGGTAGGTTGATAAATTATTTCTGGTTCAAAATTAAAACAATTTTACCATTACGGGAAAACCGTTAAACAAGTATATTGAACACTTCATCGAAAATAAAGACTATTTATCTATGAAAATGGCTTTATATCAATCAATTATGTAAGTATATAACTACAAAACCCTTTGAATTCTTCAAAGGGTTTTGTTTTGGTTGGTTAGTTATGTACGCTAGTTTTTGATTAGTCGTTTAACAATTTGTTTGTTAAGGGTATTAATCTGAACCATATAGACTCCTTGCGGAAGTTGTCCTACAAAAATGTCCGTGGTATTAGCACCGTCTAAGTTCTTAGACAATACTTGTCGTCCTTGCAGGTCATAAACCGTTAGAGTTTGAATAGGTTCGTTACTGGTATTTTGAATTGTAAATACTCCAGAAGCCGGGTTAGGGTATAATAGGATTGTATTTTCGTTAAATTCAAGTTCTTCGCTACCAAGGGTTCTATTTTTAAAGAACAATTCGAATCGTTCAGGGTAATGTCCTTGACTAGCAGTGAATATATAATTACGCTCGCTTAGGTTTGTAATTACTCCAGTTTCTAAATCCTTTAAATAGATAGTTACTTCGCCAAGATTAGCTCCTTCCAATTGTGCAATGCTAATAGTATAGGCTGTTGTTTCTTCTAATAAAGTAGAGAAGCCCATAGGGACTAGTGCGTCGTCTGTAAACGCTGCACGCCCTTGAATACCTAGTTCTAATCCTTCTGCATTCGAGAATAGCGAAGTATAGGTACCCACACGTTTGGTATCGTATCCAATATCTATCGCATTGGTTGCTTCTTTTAGGAATGCAACTAGGGTAGTACTAGAAGATTCGGTATATGTTGCATTGTTAAGTTGCAACCAAATTTTGTTTGGTCTATCATTCGATCCAGCTACAGGCGCCGACTTAAAGGCAATATTATTACCTGTCTCACGCATATCGTTAGTAAATACAGCATTGGCGTTACTGGTTGGCTTAACACCAAATCCTTGTCCAGAAGCTATAAATTCTGTTGGTATTACTCCTGGTGAAGAACCGGCTGCATTACCACCAGAACTATTATAATACGATATGTCTTCCATACTATAACTTAAGTATCCTGGTCCACCAGTCGCTGGCAACGTGTTTTGGTTCCAGAAAAATACTTCTGGAATGTGACTGTTAGCTGCAAGAAAATCGATAGCATTAATTGCTGAAGGATATGGGTTACCAATTAAATTGGCACTTTCTGCTGCAGAACCGTTATAAATCAACGATTTATTAATAGTTCCGTTGTTAAAAGTTCCCTGTGTATAGTTAGTTGTATAGGTACTAGGTGCTCCAGGTCCATTAGGAACAACTAGATATCCACGAGCTACATCTAAAGGTTCCGATCCTGTCATAGGAATACGATCGTTACCTGTCTGGTCTACAAAGTTAATTGCGTCACCTACTAGTGCATTTACAGCGTCGTTAGTATCGAATAACGCAGTATTGTGTCCAAATACACGAAATGCTCCAGAAAAGGCTACATCTCTTGTGGATCCTGTTACTGGACTAGACATTACACTAAATTCTCTTAGCCCTAAAGCAGGTGTAGTTTTACTTACCGTAATACTACCAGCATTTACTGCCTGAGAGCTCTCGTCTATTTGTACTACACTACCTTCGTTCTGGACAACAATTGCACCTCCGGCAGCAATATCGATATCTCCATCAACATTTAAATACTTACCATCGGCTATAGTTAATGTTGTTCCATTTGTAACAACTAAGCTACAAGCATCAATACTTGGTAAGCTGGTCATGTCGTAATCCGAACTAAGAATCGCCTGTACATTTAACGTTGGAGTTCCATTATTCCAGCTACCTCCACTATAAGTTGTAGTTACACTACAAACAGCGGTTGCGTTCACCACAACGTTATCTATAGCGATGTCCGAAAAGAAACTGTCGCCAGTAAGTCCATTAAAGCGAATGCGTATAACATCGCCCTCATAACCTATAAGAGGCACTACCTGTGTAGTCCATGGATCAGTATTATCAGTTTGATCTTGTCCTTCTTGAATAAATTCCTGATTCCATGTCAATCCACCATCGTCACTAACTTCTACGGCTAAAGAGCCTAAATCTGCACCATACATATGGTAATCGAAGGAAAGACTTGCATTATACTGACCACTTAGATCAATACAAGAACTTTGGATTATGGCTCTGGCATTAAAACCAATTGCACCAGGGGTAACACCAATATCAGAAGATTCAATATATAGGTACTGACCTCCAGGACCATTACCTTGGTCCGGGCCAGTAGCGCCAGTAGGTGTAGTTCCTGTATTCAAGATCCAGTTTCCGTCGTCGCCTTGAGCCTCGCTAAAGAAACCACGGCCGCTTTCCCAATTTTCAGTATATGGGAAGGTGTTTATTACATCAAAGTCACACTCAACTTCATTACCTGTTTGTATTACTTTAAAATCATCTATAAAGAAACCGTCAAAATTATAGCTAAAGTTTTCTCCACGGTTGTTGCTGTCGTTTGAATATCTGAATCGGATCTGCACGGAGTTTGACCCGAACAGGAAGGAGTTGTTTTGTAGATCGACAACGATCTCTTCCATTACCCATTCATCAAAGGTGTCACCGTCATAAACACGCCCAGAACTTCCGCTTTGGTGTGCTTCATCGGTACCTCCTTTTAAATTGTGTCCATTGGTACTAGACGTAGTTTCAGGCTTGTTATACTTACCAACAAGTGGGAAGTAGTTGGTGCCATCGGTAGAACCAAGTATTTCTACATAATCAAAGTTACGTTCAATATCGTATTGGGTATAGAATTGTATAACTGTCTCCCCAGCAGCCGATATATCGAATGGGTCAGAGGTAAGTGTTCCAGATGAACTATTTGAATACGGTATAGTAGTTGAACTGCGCAAAGAACGCGTTCCTGTATAACCGTCTGCGGTAGAGTTATTCCAAGATCCACTGGCTGTCCAGTTGGTAAGACTATCTGTATCAGGGTTGTCAGATAAGATTACCGTTGGCTGATACACCTTTTCCATTTCAACCTCATAGATCACAGTACCATCATCGTTTCGCAAAGAAATGGTATAAGTAAATTTATCGTTAGGTTGTATGTTTGAATCAAGTGTTACCGCAGTAGATACGTTTGTCCATGCAGCAGCACCGGCAATTCCAAGACCATTGGCAGCAAGTGTAATATCTCCTCCAGAAGCGTCCATATTAGTACCTGGAGTAATTACCAAGTCAAAGTCACTTGCAGTTTGTCCAACGCGCTCAATACCAAAAGTTAGGGTAGGGCTAAGACTGGTTATATCGGATTGTGTAAGATCGTGAAACTTAGCATATTTACCACCGTAGTATATAGAAATCATATACTGTCGAGTAACCGATTGCGCTTCGGGTAAAATATTAGTTGGACCAGGCCAGAAACCAATTCCACCTATTTCTGGTGTTGTTCCTAACAGATTCAAACCTGAACCTGTTGATCCATTGGTATCTGCTGCGCCACCAACCATCCAGTCGTCGGCGATACCATTAGCTGGAGGAAAAATAGTCGCTCCAAAAAGAAAACGGTTATACTTGGTCATATCTGTGTGCCAAGTGTGGAATTCATCCTCGCGGCCACTAACAAAACTAGGGTTACCTCCATAAGGAAGTGGAATTACGTTTGAAGTAGTGTGATTCATAAGCACGATCTTAAAATCGCGTACTGGCGAACCACTCCATGGAAAGGTTACATCGGTGGTTCCGTCCCACATAATAAAATCACGAAGTATTCTAGTTTCAGGTTCAGAGAAAGCGCTAGGCCCACGGTATGAGTCTGAGGTTCCTGAGCCAGAAGACCCAGATCCTGCTGATCCCCAAAAATAATCAAAATTGCGGTTAAGGTCTACACCACGATTTGTGTTGCTTGTTGAAACGGTACTGTTTCCTGTATCGGGACGTAAATTTTTACGTTGCATACCACCACCACCTGGGCGAATGGTCTCATTCCAAAGCAAACCATCCGGGTTTACTACAGGGATAAAATAAATTTCGTTATTGTCTAATAGCTCGGTAACACGGTTGTCTGTTCCGTAGTTTTCGAGCAGGTACCACATAAAGTAAATATTACTCATCAGTGCGCTCACCTCTCTAGAGTGTATCATAGAAGTAAATAGCATAGCCGGTTTAGAACCTTCTGCAGAACCTTGGTCAGAAGTCATTCTAACATAATTTACAGTCTGACCTGCCCAGTCATTGGCAGTACCGGAACTATTATTACCATACGTTGTCTCTCCGCTAGGACTTGCGTCCTGGCGCGCAGACACTAAACCAGGGTATAAAGAGTTCATATCGTCCAATTCATCTAAAACCTCTGATATTGTTAGACATCCACCAAAGCTGGCGCCAAGGTTAAAGTTAGCAGGCACGGCCCAATCGACCTCGTTAGCTTCTGTATACTGCAAGAAATTGTCTTGAGTGACGTTATTAAACGAAGATTTAGCAATGTTGGCTTGCATCGCCTTCTTTTGAGCTAATTGTGCTTTGGCTATTGGTAAGTCTCTTACTGCAATCGCTTCGTAATGGTCTTCTAGCTTATCAATAATTACCTTATAAGGTATCCCTAAGCGATCAAGCGTTTTTAATTCGTCAGGCAAGAGGTCCAGTTGTAGCAGGTCGCCATCGTTATTGTGATCGTGAGTTGCTCCACAACGCACATCTACGCCACTCTTTACCATTAGTTTAGCAACGGCAGGAGTTACATCAAGTATTTGAATACGTTTTGAATGGTCGTCTGTAGTAATAGTGCCTGCTGTTTGTGCATAAGATTGCACAACACCAGTAAGCATTGCGAGGCCTACTATTAAGGTATACATTACAGACTTAAATTTTTTCTGAATATCGAACGTTATCGATTCGAAGCTATACGGGGTTTCCATAAAAGTAATAGGTTAAGATTATTTTGTTATTCCATTAATTTGGGTCAATGGTTAGCAAATGTGACTAATAAATTTAAAAATACCAAGGGAAAACCGTAATAAATTGCATTTTATCCTATAATACGGCACTTTATCGAGTTAATTTGTAGGAATTTGTAAGAATTAATCGAAATTATTTTGTAAGAAAAAACTTAAAACTAGCTTTTTAAGAAGCTAACTAACCCGTAAAATGTTAAAAAAGTACGCATTTAATGCTTTTGTATTTGTGTATCGTTTTTGCCGTTAATTTTTAAGAATTAAACCTAGCGCGATCCAACTTGCTTGAAGAAACCGAAATAAAAAAAACCCAACAAAAAATTGTCAGGTTTTTATTTGTAGCGAGAGGGGGGCACGATCCCCCGACCTCCGGGTTATGAATCCGACGCTCTAACCAACTGAGCTACCTCGCCATTTTAAGAGGTGGCAAAGATAATAACAAAATAAAGCGCGACAAACATTCGTCATATTTTTTACAATATTTTTTTTATTTCTTTAGTACTAAGAAATTAATCAATATATTGGAGCTTTACAATCTACAACCCTACATGAGCGATAAAATTAAATACGAAATGGAGTTCCCGATTCAAGTGTCTCCATCACTGTTATACACTTATATTTCTACACCTTCTGGATTATCTGAATGGTATGCCGACAATGTAAACTCACGCGGAGAGCTATTTACCTTTATATGGGAGGGCAGCGAAGAACAAGCCAAACTGCTAAGTAAAAAAAGCAACGAGCGCATACGGTTTACTTGGATGGAAGACGAAGATTCCGATTATTATTTTGAACTTCGTATACAAGTGGACGAAATAACCAAAGATGTATCGTTAATGGTAACTGATTTTGCCGAAGATGACGAAGTCGACGAAGGAAAAATGCTTTGGGAAAATATGATATCTGAACTAAAACATATTCTGGGCTCTAAATAAAAGAACAATACATTAATAAGTATCTTTGCTCCCTGTAAAAAGGGAGTTTTTTTATGATTTCAATTAATGGCACTTTACAAGAGGCAACTCAAGACACCGTTTGGATAAATAATCGCGGATTTAATTATGGCGATTCACTTTTCGAGACCTTGCGAGTATCTAATGGTAAAATTTTATTCTGGGAAGATCATTACTTTAGGTTAATGTCTTCTATGCGCATAATGCGAATGGACATTCCTTTGGAATTTACTATGGAATTTCTCGAGCAAAAACTAATGGAAGTTTCCAGTGCTATTCAAGCCAAGAATCAAGCTGTAAGACTGCGATTCACTGTTTTTAGAGATAGTACAGGTTATTACACGCCAAATAGCAATACTGTTGGCTACGTTATTCAAGGCAATGAATTAGCCCAGTCGTTCTACACAATATCCCAAGAGGATTATCCAGTAGAGCTCTATAAAGACCATTATCTAAGCCCGAGTCTACTTAGTACTATAAAAACAAGTAACAAGGCTATAAATGTTCTAGGGAGTATTTACGCTCAAGAAAACGACTACTCCAATTGCTTGTTGCTAAATACCAAGAAAGAAGTGGTAGAGGCCTTAAATGGTAATTTATTTTTGGTAAAAGGCAATACAATTAAAACACCCCCGCGCTCAAGTGGATGTTTACAAGGAATAATGCGTAAACAATTAATAGGAATTTTAGCCAAATTACCAGACTATATACTAGAAGAGGCCATTATTTCGCCATTTGAACTACAGCAGGCAGACGAACTTTTTATTACTAACGTTGTGGTTGGTTTACGACCTATTACACAGTATCGTAAAAAACAATACAACAGCAATGTAGCCAGAGATTTACTAGGAAAATTAAACGCAAGGATACGTCTTAGTTAATTGTAGTGCGGATTTTCTGGAGCATTAGCCCACAAGGCGTAATTGTCACCAAATTCGAGCATTTTTTCTTTCCAAAAGTTGTCGTAGCTCATACCAACAACGTTATTTTTATATTTATTGGGTAAAATAATCCAACTGTTAATTTGCAGTTCATCTTCTAATTGGTCACTGGCCCAACCGGAATACCCTAAAAAGAATCGAATCTGATCGCTGTCTATCTTGTTTTCTTGCAAGAGTTCCATAACCGCTTCGAAATCTCCGCCCCAAAATATACCGTTAGAAATTTCTACGCTATCGGGAATTAAATCTGGGATTTTATGAATAAAGTATAAATTGTCTTGCTCGACCGGTCCGCCTTTATATACGGCAATATCGCTTGACAACTCGGGAATTAAATCGTTTAAAGTAAATTCAAGAGGCTTATTTAAAATAAAACCAACGGCCCCCGAATCGTTAACTTCTGCCAACAACACTACAGACCGATTAAAAGAAACATCGGTTAATATAGAAGGCTCTGCAATTAGCAGTACGCCCTTGGTCGGTTTTTTAGAAGGCATAAGTAAACTTAGGGATAATAATTAAAAAAACAAAACCTCGCTTTTAGCGAGGTTTTGACAAAAAATTATTTGTATTGTGATTAGTTCACAGAGCTAGATAAATCTGAACCTGCTTTGAATTTTACCACGTTTTTAGCAGCGATTTGAATAGTTTTACCCGTTTGTGGGTTTCTTCCTTCTCTTGCTGATCTTTTAGAAACAGACCAAGATCCGAATCCTACTAGTGAAACTCTATTTCCACCTTTTAAGGAACCTTCAACATTTCCACAGAAAGACTCTAAAGCTTTTTTTGCTGCTGCTTTTGTGATTCCAGCATCGGATGCCATTGCATCGATTAAATCTGATTTATTCATAATTTGAATTTTAAATTAAATTAGTGGTTAAACGTAATTATTTATCGCTCTACAAATTTAAACGGATTATCGTTCCACGCAAGTAATGACGCGGGAAATCGCGGTTTTTGTTAATAACTTGGGGCCTTTGTTAATAAAGGAGCTTAATTTTGACAAAGTTTAGTCATGCCACTGTTGGTAAGGGTTCAAAGCATTTTGTGTTCCAAACTGAACGAAAAGCCGTTTAGTAAGTCTTGAGTTTTCATTTTTCGCTTACCTGGAATTTTAATTTCTAAGATTCTTATAAAGCCATCTGGAGTGGCCACGTCTAGTTCTTTTTTACCCACCCTTAACTGTCCAGTTTCCAAATTATGTGATTCGTTAATAATTGCTACACTGTAGATTTTAACTGCTTCTTTAGTATTTTGGTCTGCTAAAAAACTCCAGGCTCCGGGAAAAGGATTTAGCCCTCTTACCTTATTATATATACTAACCAACGGTAAACTCCAATCTATTTTAGTGTTTGCTGTCGTAAGTTTAGGAGCTGGGTTAAGAGATTTGCCTGCTGGTTGCGGGATACTTGTCGCTTCGCCTTGTTCTATTTTCCTTACTGTTTCTACAACTAATTGAGCGCCCAATTCCATTAATTTGTCATGAACATGTCCAGTATTGTCAGATTCGCTTATAGCTATACTACGTTGGTCTATAATTGCGCCAGTATCAATTTTTTGGTCAATAAAGAATGTGGTGACTCCAGTTTTTGTTTCTCCATTAATTACTGCCCAATGAATTGGTGCGGCTCCTCGATATTCGGGAAGTAAAGAACCGTGTAAATTAAAAGTTCCCTTTTTTGGCATCGACCAAACAACTTCTGGCAGCATTCTAAAGGCCACAACAACTTGTATATCTGGATCGAGTTCCTCTAAACTTTTAATAAACGCAGGATCTTTTAGTTTTTCGGGTTGTAACAGTGGCAGATTGTGATCTTGGGCATATACTTTTACAGCCGAGGGGTTTAGTTTTCTTCCACGCCCAGAAGGTTTGTCGGGAACTGTGACCACCCCAACAATATTTTTTCCAGCCTGCATAAGTGCATCTAAAGATGCTACAGCAAATTCTGGAGTACCCATAAAGATTATGCGGTCTGCATTCATAAATAGTATTGATTTTGTTCGTTTATGTTAATTAAACTGGCGTCCAACATAGCTTGGAGTGCACTTGTAATGGTTAAGGGTGTAAAGTTAAGTGATTCTGTTAAGCTTCTGGAATCTTTAGGCCCGGCTTTTAATGTTTTTAAAATTGCCGATTCTACAATCTTAACATCGGGGATTTGGTTTTTACTAGGTTGGCAATAGTCACAATTTTCGCAGGATTCCGCGTCTTTTTGCCCAAAATAAGACGCTAGCAAAACTTGTTTGCAGGATCTGGTTTTTATGTATTCGAGCATATGCTCTAATTCGTTTACTTTTTGAGCTCTAAATGCGGTAATAGTTCTACCAAACCTATGAATCGTTTTATCGTCCTCTCTTGGAGTTAAAAATTGCAAGCGTGAATCGGCCTCGTTTAATGTTAGGGTAATCATATTATCTTGCTCTAATTGCTTTAATTGTGCAATTACAAAGTCGATTGGTCGTTGTAGTTTTTTTGCAATCCATTCTAGTCGAATCGGGGTGTTACTAGCCATAACTCCACCGTAATAGCGCAAAATGGTTTGCCCAACAACACTAACCGCTGGATAGGTTTCAAAATAGTCTAACAGTTTGTTTGTGGTGGTTAAAAAGCGAATAATAGATGTTCTATAAAACATTGGGGTTAGCCTTATAATTCCCAACTGATCCATTTGTCTTAGACAATTGTAAGTTAGGTTAAATGGCAGCTCGTAACGTTCGCAAAACTCACTAAATGTAAATGCGTGATCGGTAAATTCGCCCTCGCCATATGGCACTGCAAAAAAACTATTAAGTGCCTTGTAGACTGTTTTAAAAAAGCTTAGATCTGGCAGCGATTTTATAAACTGGTTTTTTGCAACTTGAATATCGTTTGGGGTATACAGTAAGAGTGCTATAGCCGGCTGTCCATCGCGCCCAGCACGCCCAGCTTCTTGATAGTAGCTGGCTAAGCTTTCTGGTATTTGATAATGCACTACCAATCTTACATTTTGCTTGTCAATCCCCATTCCAAAGGCATTGGTAGCAACCATTACATCTATATAGTCTTTCTGCCAGGCTGTTAGCAATTCTTCTTTTTGCTGCGTATTTAGGCCTCCGTGAAAACTTTTTGCTATTAGCCCTTGATGGCTTAATTGCTGTGCAAGTGATTCGGTTTGTTTTCTGCTTCGAACATATATAATAGCCGGTAAGTTTGTAGCGCTCAAACTCTGCTGTAGTTCGTAGAATTTATCCCCTACAGCGGTGGTTTTATAATTCAGTTCTGGGCGTATAAAACTAGTTTTTAATATTGTCGCATCTTCTAAGAGTAACAGTTCACGAATATCTTTTAAAACTTCAGGGGTAGCGGTAGCTGTTAGTGCAATTAACGGGGTTTCTGGATGATATTCGCGTAATATATTTAACTGGGTATAAGCAGGTCTAAAATCGTGTCCCCATTGCGAAACGCAGTGCGCCTCGTCTACAGCAATAAGGCATACCTTCATTTGTTTTATTCTGGCTTGGACTAATTCTTGTTGTAATCGCTCTGGCGATAAAAACAAAAACTTATAGGCCCCAAATACGCAATTGTCAAGTTCGGTGTCTAATTCTTGCCTTGGCATACCTCCAGCCAGTGCTAAGGCTTTTATTCCTTTGTTTTTTAGTTGCGTAACTTGATCCTGCATTAAAGCAACCAGGGGAGTAATAACAATGCAAATACCATCTAAAATTAACGGCGGTATTTGGTAACATACAGATTTACCGCCTCCAGTTGGGAGTAGGGCAATAACATCTTTTCTAGCAAGAACGGCATCTATTATAGCCTCCTGCTTGGGCTTAAAAGTAGTAAACCCCCAATATTGTTCTAATGCTTCTGCAGAGTTTCTTGGCTTCAAAGTAGGGCGGTGGTCTTGTTAATTATATAAGCTGTTCTTGCTTCTATGCTTGCTGGAGCAACCACGTTTAACTTGTAGTTAAATGCGCTGTAGCGCTCCATTAGGCTATTGTGTAGCGCAACCGCCTCTTTATACGATTCGAACCTACCTTGGTCGGTAATAAATATATCTTCCCACGGAGGCATAATAAAAATAGCGTCGTAGGTGTGTTTGGCACATGTTTGTACAAATTCTTTAGGATAGCTTTGTCCAAAAAAGTCCATATAAGCAAGAACATCTGGCAAACCCCTATCGTAAAAATTAATGTGACTATTGGTGTTTACTGCCTTTTGGAATTGCGCTTTGCGACCCGCAATAAGTTTGGTGTTAAAAGCTAAAGAATCATCTGCAAAAACAATAGGATTAGACTGCAGTGCCTCGGGATTTTTAGTCGCTGTCTCCTGCTGTGTAAATTCACGAATAATTTCTGGAAAGCAAAAATAGCCAGCAGCCTGTAGGGCGTTTATTACTGCCGTTTTTCCAGTTCCGGGAGCTCCGGTAATTACAATTCGTTTACTGTTCAATTGAATCCGTTTTACGCAAAGTTCGTAATTATAATTGATTCTTTAGACTTACCTTTGTAGATAAGAGCTCATTTTATAAATCTGTTATGCAAGACCCAAAAAAAATTGAAGCGTTTTATTCGCGCTTAAAAACACAACTTGAAGAAACCACAACTTGGCCAGCGTTGTATTTATATAAGTTTATTGTGCCTGCTGACCCGCATAAAATATCCCAGATAGAAGTAATTTTTGATTTGCTAAAAGCCGAGATTAATACACGCGATTCTGCTAAGGGTAATTTTACTAGTGTTTCTATAAAAGCACAGATGGAGAGCCCAGAAGCGGTGATTCAAAAATATTTAGAAGTTTCAAATATCGAAGGAGTTATTTCGTTATAAATTTACTATTTTGCAAGTCCGAACTTCACTTTAGAACGTTTCCAAATTTTATCACCGTGATTGAACAAATTGAATACAATACAGAGCGCCCGCATTTGATTATACCAGAATACGGCCGTCATATACAAAAAATGGTAGACCAAGCCATAGCCATGACCGACCGCGAAGAGCGCAATAAATGCGCCAAAAGCATTATTTCGGTAATGGGGAATCTAAACCCACACTTACGTGATGTGCCTGATTTCCAGCACAAACTATGGGATCAGCTATTTATAATTGCCGATTTTAAGTTAGATGTAGATTCTCCCTTTCCTTTGCCATCGGAAGAAGAACTGCGTCAGCGACCAGAACCTTTAGAATATCCGCAGAACTTCCCAAAGTATCGATTTTATGGCAACAACATTAAGCGCATGATAGATGTGGCTGTTGGTTGGGAAGAAGGCGAAATGAAGAATGCATTGGTGCTAAACATAGCCAATCATATGAAGAAGTCGTTCTTAAATTGGAATAAAGATACGGTAGAAGACAATGTAATCTTTAATCATTTGTTTGAACTTTCCGAAGGTAAATTAGACCTGCGAGCAAGCCAAGAACAACTTACCGATGCTACAGAGCTATTAAAAAATAAAAAGCGTTTTACCAATAAAAAATCTTCTGGTAAAAAGAGCAACCACAATAATAACAGAGGGCGTAAGCGCCATTAAACTTTACAACGCTAAATGGGAACATTTAAAATTGAAGGAGGTCATCGTTTAAAAGGTGATATCCGTCCTCAGGGGGCAAAAAACGAGGCTTTACAAATTTTATGTGCGGTATTGTTAACTCCAGACGAGGTAATTATCGAAAACATTCCCAACATTCGCGATGTTAATAAGCTAATTACCATCTTGGGTAATTTGGGTGTTAAAATTCAACGTTTAGGCACTGGTAAATACGCATTCAAAGCAGACGATGTTAATTTAGCATATCTAGAGTCCGAACTATTTAAAGAGGAAGGAAGTTCTCTACGCGGTTCTATAATGATTGTAGGCCCATTATTAGCCCGTTTTGGGAAAGGTTATATTCCAAGACCAGGTGGTGATAAAATTGGGCGTAGAAGATTAGATACTCATTTTGAAGGTTTTATTAATCTAGGGGCCACCTTTAGATATAATAAAGAAGAACGATTTTATGGTGTAGAAGCGCCAGATGGCCTAACGGGTACTTATATGCTTTTAGATCAAGCCTCTGTAACTGGGACAGCCAATATTGTAATGGCTGCCGTTTTAGCAAAAGGAACTACCACCGTTTACAACGCAGCCTGCGAACCCTATTTACAGCAGTTGTGTAAGATGTTAAATACCATGGGTGCTAACATTAAAGGAATAGGCTCTAATTTGCTTATTATCAAGGGCGTAGATGCGCTTGGCGGTTGTACACATCGCGTACTACCCGATATGATCGAAATTGGAAGTTGGATTGGCCTTGCTGCAATGACCCGTAGCGAGATTACAATAAAAAATGTAAGCTGGGACAACTTAGGTTTAATACCAGCGACGTTTAGAAAACTTGGAATAAAACTAGAACGCAAAGGCGACGATATTTTTATTCCAGCACAAGAATCTTACGAAATTCAAGGATATATAGACGGTTCTATTCTTACTGTGTCCGATGCTCCTTGGCCTGGCTTTACTCCAGATTTATTAAGCATTGTATTGGTTGTTTGTACGCAGGCAAAAGGAAGTGTCTTGATTCATCAGAAAATGTTTGAATCCCGTTTGTTCTTTGTCGATAAACTTATAGATATGGGCGCAAAAATTATTCTTTGTGATCCCCATAGAGCTACTGTTATAGGTTATAATTTTGAATCGTTGTTAAAGGCCACTACTATGGTTTCGCCAGATATTCGAGCGGGAATTTCATTGTTAATTGCTGCTTTATCCGCTAAAGGAACAAGTACAATTCACAATATTGAACAAATAGATCGCGGCTACGAAAACATAGACGAACGCCTTCGTGCAATAGGAGCAAAAATTACGCGTGTAGATTAAGCTTGCGCTTTTTTGTTTTTATTTAATTCGTCTTGAAGTTTTCTGCGGATTTGTTGTTCGCGCTCTAGGCTACGTTGCCTGTGACTTTCGAACTCTTCTTCTACTTCTACCAACTTAGCTTGTGCATCTTTAGTAACAGCGTTACTATTTTTAAATCTAAAGATAAATACCAAAAGCAATAATAGCAGGATACCTAAAGACGACCACATTATACCGTTGTAGGCTCCTTTACTTGTTTGTATTCCAAATACAGACATATTATTTTCGGCATCTACAGCAGTTTTAAGATCGGCCTGAATTTTCGCTAAATCGGCCTTTAAGGCATCAATTTGTGCATTATTGGTAGCTAAATTATTTTCTAGTGCCGATATATCTTCTTTATAGGCTACAACAGTATCTGTAATCGCTTTTTTTAAATTGTCTAATTTATATCGCTTTACAACTTTGTAATCTTCGTATCTATTGGACTTATTAATAATGTCGTCAAAATGAGCATCGAATGTTTTGGAAGCATCTTGTGCAGCCAGGGGAGTAACTCCTAGCATTCCAACAAAAAGCAGCAATAATTTAAAACGGGGTTTCATAATTAAAAAGTTAGGGAGGGTCAAAAGTACATTAAGTATTAATAAAGGCTCATAAACACGCACAAAATTTATTGTTTTTGCTAAATATGGCGGTTTAGCCTTATACTGCTTGTGGTTTGGTTGTATTGCGCTTAAAGGTTAGTGCTCCTGAAGGGCAGCGCTTTATTTGTTTAATAATCTTTGGCGTAGATGCACCGTCTAGGTCAATCCAAGGAATAACCGATGTTCTAAAAACTTGTGACAAGCCTTTAGCACAGTGCTCGGCATTAATGCAAGTTCTAGGGTTAAAACTTACTGTAATTTCGCTATTCGCGTAAACATGCTTTTTGGTTTCCATAACATGTAGGTTTGCAGGGGTTTAGGTAACATAATTTAATATTACATCGATAAATATATTAATTAAATCGGTAAAATGCATAAAGTATAGAATAATCCTACAAATAAGCAATTTTTAAATACAAGTATAGATTTTGTATTTAGGCTTTTGTTAACAAACAATAGATTCCCGAATATGTAACTTCGCATCACAAACACGATAAATCCAATTAAAATGAAAAAATTACTTGTACTAATAGCCTTCGCAGTAGGGTTTACAAGCTGGTCACAAATTCAGACTCCTGCGCCAAGTCCATTCCAGAAAGTGGAGCAAAAGGTAGGTCTAACAGACGTAACACTTGAATATTCTAGACCTAGTATGAAAGGGCGCAAAATATTTGGCGGCCTTGAAGCTTATGGCAAAGTTTGGAGAACAGGAGCTAACCAGAACACTAAAATTACTTTTAGTACCGACGTTATGGTAGGAGGAAAGACCCTAGAAGCTGGAACCTATGCCGTTTATACCATTCCCGGGGAAACCTCTTGGGATATTATTTTTTACAGCGATGCCACCAATTGGGGTAATCCTGCTAAATGGGACGACGCTAAAGTAGCTGCTAAAGTTACTTCTGATGTTTATCCTATGGATATGCCGGTAGAGACCTTTACTATTACTTTTGACGATCTTTCTAACAATTCGGTGCATTTAGGGTTAATCTGGGAAAACACCTATGTATATGCTAAAATTGATATGCCGACTAAAGAAATGGTAATGGGTAATATAGATGCTGTAATGAGCGGACCATCTGCTAACGACTACTACGCTGCTGCGGTATATTACTTGCAAGAAGGCGCCGATATGAACAAGGCTAAAGACTGGATAGATAAGGCTATTGCAGCTCGCGAAGAGCCAGCGTATTGGATGTACCGTCAAAAGGCATTAATTCACGCTACAATGGGCGATAAAAAAGGAGCAATCGCTGCGGCTAAGACTTCTTTAGATTTAGCTAAAAAGGCGAATAATAACGGTTTCGTTACTATGAATGAAAAATCTTTAAAAGAGTGGGGCGCAATGTAAATTGTGTACTACAGCAAGCCTAACTTGCAGGCTCACCTTCGGGTGAGCCTTTTTTATTGGTGCTTTGCAGTACAATTGCAATAAGCATTACCGTTAAGCAACCTACAAGGTTCAACCATAGAAAAGGCATGGCGTTATAATACCATAAAGCAACAACAATTAATTGTGTTATAATAGCGGCTCTAAATACAGCATTGCTGGTTACGTATTTCACAAAAAATGCGAGTAAAAATATTCCTAAAACGTTGCCATAAAAAATAGACCCTATAATATTTACCAATTGAATTAAATTGTCGAATAGATCGGCGACACAGGCTACCAAAATGGCTAATACTCCCCATAACACTGTAAACCATTTGGATTTGCGAACATAGTGTTCTTCACTATAATTTTGGCGTTCTCTTCTTTTATATAAATCTATAGTTGTTGTTGTTGCCAGGGCGTTTAGTTCCGAAGCAGTAGAAGACATGGCGGCGCTTAATATTACAGCCAAGAGTAATCCTATTAACCCTCGAGGCAGGTTGTTAAGAATAAAGTGAATAAACACGTAGTCTTTATCGTTCGTTTTGGCGTTTTCATCTACCTTTTCTATAAGCGTTACCGCTTGCGCTCTAACCTCTTTGTCCTGTGCTAACAAGGCTTTAATTTTTGTTTTGGCCGCATCTTGTGCTGGTCCAACAGCTAAGCCAGGGTAAGTAGCTTGTACCTGACTAAGGGCTACTTCTATTTGGTTTTGCTCTAATTCCAGTTGCTCGAATTCACCCGCGTACTCACTTTCCATGACTGTTTGCACATTGGTCGGGTTAAAGTGTACAGGGGCATTATTGAATTGATAGAATACAAAAACCATAATACCAACCAATAAAATAAAGAACTGCATAGGAACCTTTAAAAGGCCATTAAAGATCATTCCCAATTGACTTTGCTTAACATTTTTTCCTGTTAAATACCGTTGAACTTGACTCTGGTCTGTTCCAAAATAAGAAAGCGATAAAAAGGTACCTCCAATTAATCCACTCCAAACCGTGTATCTATTTTCTAGGTCAAACGAAAAATCTAAAATGTCCATTTTACCACTAGCACCAGCAATTTCTAAAGCTTTTGTAAACGTGATTCCTTCTGGTAAGTAACTAATAATTATAAAAAAAGCGATAAACATTCCGGCAAATATCACTGCCATTTGTTGCTTTTGGGTAACACTTACGGCTTTTGTTCCACCACTTACCGTGTATGCAATTACCAAAACACCAATAATTATGTTTAGGGTAACTAAATCCCAGCCTAAAACTGCAGACAGAATAATGGCAGGAGCAAAAATTGTAATTCCGGCAGATAATCCGCGCTGTATTAAAAATAGAAAAGCCGTTAAGGTTCTTGTTTTACCATCAAAGCGTTGTTCTAAATATTCGTAGGCTGTATATACTTTTAGCCTGTGGTATAGTGGGATAAACACCATACAAATTACAATCATGGCTACAGGAACACCCAGATAAAATTGGGCAAATCCCATTCCGTCATGAAAGGCCTGTCCTGGCGTAGATAAAAAGGTAATGGCACTTGCCTGAGTAGCCATTACACTTATACCAACAGTCCACCAGCGGGAATTTCCGCCTTTTAAATAGTCGGCTACTTTTTTGTTCTCGCGTGTTTTCCACGACCCATAAATTACAATAAACAATAGGGTAGCAATAAGTACTAACCAGTCTTCTAAGTGCAGTGTGTTCATTTAGCTTAAGGCGTTCATTATTAAATAAAACACCAAAACATAGATTGCGTTAGCAACCAATATTAGGGTGTACCATTTGTTCCATTGGAATTTTTTTTCGGTCATTTTCCTAAAGATAAAAGATTAGCAAATAAGCGATAGGCTCCAGAAACACCAGCGGGTAGTTCTCTAAAAAAGCTTAACCCAGTGTACACAAAATACCCTTTGCCATGTTTGGCTATAAGCAAAGCACCTTGTTTTGGGGTTTCGTTTATGTCATTCATTTGTAAGGGCGCTTGGTAGGCATCGTCCCATTCATCAGGAAAATACAATCCGCGTTCTTGTACCCAATCGTTAAAATCGGCCTGGGTAATCTTGTTCGGGCTATTTAGCGCCGGATGCTCCTTATTTAATATAGTAACTGTAGCATTTTCGTCGGTAACGCGGTCTCTTGATAGTGTTATAGGGTAAGGTCCAAAATCTTCGGTTATTAAACTCCAACTGGTATTGTATTGAACAATAACGTTTCCGCCTTGAGCCACATAATTGTTTATAACCTCTTGCTTATATTTTAATCCATTTAAAACATTAAATGCACGAACTCCAAAAACAAGCGCATCAAAAGAAGCTAAGCTTTCTTCATTAAGCTGATTAACTTCTAAGGTAGTTACATTATACCCAATTTGTTTTAAACTCTCTGGTATTGCATCGCCAGCACCGCTAACATAAGCAATGGCTTCTCCTTTTTTAGCGATCGGAATTCGAACGACTTTAGCCTTAGAAGGCATAAGTACATTCTGAAAAGGAATGTGGTCGTAGTCTATTTGAATAAGCTCATTGGAATAGGTGTCGTCCCCGACAGTTATTAGAGGTGAAATATATCCTTGACTTTGCTCATTAGACGGAGTAACCATAAAGTCAACCTCTTTAGTTTGACCTTGTTTTTCTATTGTAAAGCTAATATTGTTTGGTGTTACTGCCCAACCCTCAGGAACATTTAACTTGACTGTTCCATTAAGGTTGTCTTCGCCTGCCCGAACTATTACCGGTACTGTCTTTGTATCTGTACTCGAAAAGACAATCACCTTTTCTGCAATGGCACTAGTTGCTTTGGGTAAAACATCGAAGGGTCTGTAAACTTCGCCTTTTACGCGATCATTAAATTTATAAACAGCGTTACGTTTAACTTGAAAAGGAACGCCTTCAATATTTAAATATACATTAACAACAAACTGATCTGGTGCCTGTGGAAGGCCAATATACTCCGAATTTTCTACTGCATACATCCCTAAAGTTCCTGGTTCTTTTAACCAATAAGGCGCGGTTAATTGTTGTGCATTAAAGGTATTTTCGACACTAGTAACCATTAATTTTTTATTCTTTTCTAACAGGCTAGCGGTAAAAAAATCTGGAAAACTAATAACGTTAGACTTAATTCCACCAAGACTTATCGCTACATCTGTTCTATTTATAACTTCAATAGTAAAGCTTACATCACCATTTTTTGTTGCAGCTTGTTTATTTGCTACAGCTTCTATAAAAACACCTGCACAGTCTAAAATAATTTGATCTAGAGCGGCTAATTTAATTCCCTTCCAATGTCCGTCGGGCAGTTTTTCTAATACTTGCTTGGCCTTTAATAGTTCTGGCACGCTTGCCGCGGGATTGGTAAAATTAAAGTTTGCCTCTACGGCTTCTAGAATATCGCCAACGGCTTGACCACCTGCTATTCGGCTCCATGTTGTGTTTATGCCTTCAAACAAATCCGCTTTTACTTCTGGCATATCGCCCTTTAAAAGTTCTAACCATTCTTGCATACTTCCGCGTACCCCGGTCGAACCAAAAGCTTGCGATCTATGCATACTGCGGCTTAAGGCTGCAATTTCTCCATTAGATAACCCAGTGCTTGTATAAAAGGTTCCAGTCTCTATTGGAATTAAATCTGCTACTGCTTTGTCAAATTCCTCCTTATCTCTATAAAAAAACCTACCAGTATTCATATAAATACGAGTTGGTTTCCAAAGGCCATAGGTAGTCGCAGATTCAGGATAAATACTGGAATCATTAAGTAAATCGAAAGCCTCTACGCTTAACATGGCAGAAGAGGTGTGGTGGCCATGAGTACTTCCAGGAGTTCTATGGTTAAACCGATTTATAATAATATCTGGTTTAAACTTGCGCATATTTAGCACTACATCGCGTAGTACTTCGTTTTTGTTCCAAATGGCTAAAGTTTCGTCGGGATGTTTGGAATAGCCAAAATCGTTGGCACGAGTAAAAAACTGCGAGCCTCCGTCTACAGATCTGGCACCTAAAAGTTCTTGTGTTCTAATTACACCTAACAATTCGCGAATTTCAGGTCCTATTAAGTTTTGACCTCCATCGCCTCGTGTTAGCGACAAATAGGCTGTTCTTGCCTTAACATTATTGGCTAAATACGAAATAAGTCTCGTGTTTTCGTCGTCAGGGTGTGCCGCCACATAAAGGGCAGAACCTAAAAAGTTTAACTTTTTTATAGACTCGTAAATTTGCGATGCCGAAGGTTTAAGTGGTTGTTGTGCCCAGGTAGTACCGCTAATCAAGATAACGGCAAAAATACTCCAAATTACACGCTGCATAGTTGGTTTTTTAGTGTAGTAGTTGCAACCAAATATAACAAGAATAACAACTTTCAAGGGGTTACTTAGCGGTTCTTTAACATTTTATATCATTAAGCCTTGGTCATGTTAATTAATTCTCTGTAAACCAGGTGGGTAGGAAGTCCCATGACGGTAAAAAATGACCCTTCAATTTTGGGTATCGCAATATATCCTAACCACTCTTGTATGCCGTAACTTCCAGCCTTATCGAAGGGAAGATAGGTGTCTATATAATATTCAATTTCTTGCTGTGATAGCTTGCCAAACCAAACCTTTGCGACATCGAATACCGTTTTTTGACTGGCAACAGTAGTAAAACAAACACTGGTAATAACCTCATGAAAAGTACCACTTAGACTACTAATCATTGCTATAGCTTCTTGTCTAGAACTAGCCTTTTCTACCGGTTTGTTTTTGGCCCAAACAATGGTATCGCTGGTTATTAAAATATCTTTGGGTTGCAAATTGATAAAGGGCTCTGCCTTTTTTTTAGCCAAATAGTTGGTTATTTGTTCGCGTTGTAAAGTATTTGGGTAGATTTCAACTACTGGTCTTACATCAATTGTAACGTCTAAATCCAGTTCTTTAAAAAAGTGTTGTCTTCTTGGCGAGGCAGAAGACAGAATTACATTATATTCTTTTAAATGCTTTTTAAGCATAATTAGGCGTATTTATAAAGGGCTAAGGATGCTAATCCCAATACCATAATAATTTTTAAAAGTAGGGAGAGAAATTCAAAATCCTCTCGTTTTTCTGCGCTCCAAGCTTTTATAACAAACAATAGTAAAGGTGCTGCTATGGCAATAAAAAAATAGGCCAATAACAATTGAACATTAAAAAAGAAGGCATAGGCATAATACAATACTCCCAAAAACATAAACAAGCCTAGTGCAAATACAATTTGCGCAGCTCGATCTCTTCCTAAGACTATAGGAAGCGATTTTACATCGAAGTTTTTATCGCCGTTAATGTCTATAATATCTTTTACAATTTCGCGAATAAAATTAATTCCTAAGGCAAATATTGCGTAGTGAAATAAGCGCTGCATAAGCCGTGATACATCGTCTTGCGTAAGTTCTTGGGCTAGGGGAGCCACATCGAATACCCCAACAATTAAAATAACAAAGCCCGTTAAAACAGCAACTAGCAGATTGCCAATCAAAAGCATTTTTTTTATAAATGTGGCGTACATATATAACAGGGCAGATATAAATATAAAGATGGCCGCAAAGTTGGGTTTGCCTATTGCATTTGCCACCACAAAACCAGCGACTACTCCAATAATATTAAGGACAATAAACAAATTAAAAGCTTGCTTTTCTGGTATTTGATTGCCAACAATAACGTTGTTTGGTTTGTTTATTAAGTCAATTCCTAAATCTTCTATATTATTTATAATATATCCAGCGGCAGCGAGGCTAACTGTTGCTAGTACCAATACAAGAAAATAAGGGGTGGACAAGGCTTCGCCAACTCCAAATAAGGGAATAAACATAAACTTAATTAACCCTTGTGCTAAGGCAATAATTAGCAGGTTTGGGAGTCTAACAAGTTTTATAAACGCCATAGAATTATAACCACTTGTTTTGAACCTTAAGTACCTGTTCTATCAGGTCTCTTCCTGCACCCATTCCACCGTTTTTGTGCGAAACATAGTCACAAACAGCTTTTACTTCGGGCACTGCATCTTGCGGACAAGTTGCAAGAGCTACTTGTTTTAAAGGCTCAATGTCTGGAATGTCATCGCCCATATAGGCAATCTGGTCTAGGCTAATTCCTTTATCGTGACAGTAGGTTTTTAAAAATCCAGTTTTTACATGAGCTCCAAGATATACGTCTTTAATTCCGAGTCCCGCTAAACGTTCTCGTACTCCTTGATTGGTTCCACCAGAAATTATACACACATTAAAACCTTGCTTTACCGCGTGTTTTAAGGCGTATCCATCTTTTATATTCATAGATCTAAGGAGCTCGCCTTCTGTAGTTACAAGTACGCGTCCATCTGTTAATACGCCGTCTACATCGAAGACAAATGTTGTAATCTGGGCAAGCTTGGTTTTATAACTCATTGTTTGTTTTTTTTGTGTTTTGTATGGCTTGGGTAAGCAAGTTGTACAACTGTTTATGTTCTGAATCTAGTAAGTCAAGATGCCCTTTAACAACAACTTGATCATCGCGCACTGCCGGACCGGTTTGAATTGTTTGGGGCAGCTGCCCTTGCACAAGCATAGCCGTTTTTTTTATAAGTGGTTTTAAAACCTGAAACGGAATGTCTTGCTCGTTTAAAATTTGATTCGCAGTACCGTACAATTGGTTAACAAAATTATTGACATATACAGCGGCGAGATGCACATATTTGCGCTGCTCACTATTTAAAACAAAAGGTTCGGCATTTAAGGTTTTTGCTAGATTTTCTAACACCTCTAAATCTTTGCTTTGATTCGCTTCTACGGCAATTGGAACGGCCGTAAAATCTTGAATAACTTTGGTGTTAAACGTCTGGACAGGATAAAAAACACCCCTGCGATGCTTATTTTTAATAGCAGTTATAGCGATACTTCCCGAAGTATGAGCAACAAGACCATCTACTAGAGGCATTTGCTCACTTAAGGTGGCAATTGCGGAATCCGAAACTGCTAATAAATACAAATCTGCTTTTGGCAATTCGGGTAAATTATTAGTAACAAAAACTTGTGCGAAGTTGGTTGCATTTTTTGCAGAACGAACATACATGCCAACCAAATTAATCTTTGGATTACTAATAAAGGCATGATATAGATTTGTGGCTATATTTCCGCCGCCAAGAAGGACTATGTCAATCATATAAACGAAGGTACTAAAAAAAATAGGCTAGGAATAACTCTTTTAAATTTCAAGGGAATAAAAGAATTTACATCAGGGGTTAATATTCTTGTAATTTGCATTTAGAACTACGGGTTATTTTGTAAATTTGCGGCAAAATTGCCGCATGCAAAAAAAGCTATTTTCCGTCCTATTTTCTACCCGATTAACTGCTATTTTGTTTATCACTTTTGCTGTCGCCATGGCAACGGGTACTTTGTTAGATGCTTCACAAACGACTTCTCCAACTCCATTTACTAACCATTACATATACAAAGCGTGGTGGTTCGAAGCTATTATGCTGCTTTTTATGGTCAATTTTATTGGGAACATAAAAAGATACAATTTACAAAAACGTCAAAATTGGAGCACCTTACTATTGCATTTATCGTTTATACTTGTAATTTTTGGAGCCTTTATTACTAGATATATTGGTTACGAAGGGGTAATGCGTATTCGCGAAGGTGAAACCGAAAAGACCATGTTGTCCCAAGAAGTTTATGTAAAAGCTTTTATAGATGGCGATTATGTATTAGACGGCGTGCAACAGCGCAGAACTTTACAACCCAGAGAGGTAAATTTTTCGGAACGATTAAACAGCAATTTTAAAATAAAAACCGACTATAACGGACAGGATATAACCATTAGTTATGCCGGCTATATAGATGGGGCTAAAGAAGATTTAATACCTGGTGATACTGGTAAATTCTATTTAAAACTAGTAGAAGCAGGAGATGGTAATAGGCATGAACATTGGTTAGAAGATGGCACCGTAACACAGGTGCACAATATGACCTTTGCCTTTAATCAAGAAACCTTAGGGGCAATTAATATTTATTACAACGACCAAGACGGCTTTGCTATTAGCACTCCCTTGGAAGGCTCATATATGCGTATGGCAGACCAACAACAAGGAATTGTTGTTCCCGACAGCATACAGCCACTTAATTTAAGATCGCTATATCAAGTTGCCGGGAGTGCCTTTGTAATACCCGAGGGACGCGTGCAAGGGGAATACGGAATAGTTAAAGCACCAGCAACAGAACAAGTCGAAGTAGATGCCTTATTGCTGGATGTAACGTCTAAAGGAGAAACAAAACGTATCGAATTACTTGGAGGTAAAGGAAGTTTACCAGATCCGGTTATGGTCGAAATAGCTGGACTCAACGTGTTTTTAAGCTATGGAGCAGAAGAGTTAGAACTTCCTTTTAGTTTGACGCTCAACGATTTTATAGCAGACAAGTATCCAGGGACAGATGCCGCGTATTCTGCCTTTAAAAGTAAACTCACAGTAAATCCGCCGGATGCAGAATCTTACGATTACGATATTTATATGAATCATGTTTTGGATCAAGATGG
The DNA here is from genome assembly GCA_965277295.1 of Gilvibacter sp. Taxonomy (GTDB): domain Bacteria; phylum Bacteroidota; class Bacteroidia; order Flavobacteriales; family Flavobacteriaceae; genus Gilvibacter. Next base: position 3,185,640 of record OZ255720.1, on the reverse strand, counting down.
ATACCGCTTTTTTCAGGCTTCATTTGATTCGGACGAAAAAGGTACCATTCTGCAGGTCAATCACGACTTTTGGGGTACTTGGGTAACGTATATTGGCTACTTTTTACTGTACTTAGGTCTTATGTTAATTTTGTTTGACAAGCGCACACGCTTTGGAAAACTTACGAAAACACTAAGTAAAATAAAGAACAAAAAGAAGGCCATTGGGCTTTCTGTTTTAATGCTTTTTGGACTAAATAGTTTTGCACAAGATGGGAATCACGGGCAAGAAAGAGATTTAGAAGCATTGAATGCAAATATTGTGGCCTCGTCTGTATCTAAAGAGCACGCCAAACGCTTTGGAGAATTAATTATTCAGGATGATGGTCGCATGAAGCCAGTAAACACCTTTTCTTCCGAACTCTTGCGTAAAATTAGCAGAAGCGCTTCTTACGGAGAGCTAGATGCCAATCAGGTGTTTTTATCTATGAGTGAGCACCCACAATTGTGGATAGATGTTCCCTTAATTTACCTGGCCCGAGGGAACGACAGTATTAGAAAAGTACTTGGAGTACCCTTAGATGTTAAACAAATATCCATGCTCGATATGTTCGATGCCAAAGGGAATAATAAATTGGACCCCTACTTAACAGCTGCAACAAGTAAAGCGAATCCCAATAAGTTCGAGAAGGACTTTATTAAGACCTACGAACACGTTTATTTAATGAATCAGGCCCTAACAGGTAGTATTTTAAAAATATTCCCAATTCAGGGCGATTTAAACAATAAATGGGAGTCTGCCTTAGAGATTCGAGCTAGAATGGCTACCAAAGACGATAGTATAAAGGGGCAGTTGTTTCCGGTGTATTTGGGTACCTTAAAAAATGCAAGAGAAACGGGTAATTATAAAAATTCGGACGATTTGCTTACCGCAATGATCGAATACCAGAAGCGCAATGGCCCCGAAGTGTATCCGGACGAAGCCAAGATAAAGGCAGAGGTACTCTACAATAAAGCCGATATTTTTAACCGTCTTTATAAGTATTTTGCGGTAGTAGGAATTTTAATGTTTGTGTTTTTGATTTGGCAGATCATGAACGACAAAAAGTTCTTAAAGTATGTTATTGCTTCTTGTAAATATCTAATGTGGACGTTTTTTGCGCTCATGACTGCTGGTTTAATTATGCGTTGGTATATAAGCGGACATGCACCTTGGAGCGACGCTTACGAGTCGATAATTTATGTTGCTTGGGCAACTGTGTTTTTTGGCCTTGCCTTTGGCAGAAAAAGTAATTTAACAATCGCATCTACAGCCTTTGTTGCTGCCATTATACTATGGGTAGCACACGAAAACTGGATGGATCCGGCTATAGCAAATCTGCAACCGGTCTTGGATTCGTATTGGTTAATGATTCACGTTGCGGTTATTGTGGCTAGTTATGGTCCCTTTACTTTAGGAATGATTTTAGGGATCACTGTGCTATTATTAATGCTAATGAGCACCAAACAAAATAAAGACAGACTTAAGCTCACCATACAAGAACTAACCGTGGTTAATGAATTGGCCCTAACGGTTGGTTTGGTGATGCTCACTATTGGTAACTTTTTAGGAGGCCAATGGGCAAACGAAAGCTGGGGACGTTATTGGGGCTGGGACCCTAAAGAAACCTGGGCCCTTATTAGCATTATGGTCTATGCTTTTGTAATTCATATGCGCTTGGTGCCTGGACTTAAAGGCAGGTGGGCCTTTAACTTTGCTAGTATTATTGCATACGCATCTATTATGATGACTTATTTTGGTGTAAACTTCTATCTAACTGGTTTACATTCTTATGCTAGCGGAGATAAGCCAATTACTCCTAATTTTGTATTCTATACCCTAGCCGTTATAGGTGTGTTAAGCGTCTTTTCGTATATAAAATACAAACGAATTTATAAATAAATAAAGGCCTAATGCTTTCGCGATTAGGCCTTTTACCAGCTGCTAAGTTAAGTTAGGCGCTTTAGTTATAGATATAGTCTGGCTGCTGGTCTAACATGCGGTAATCTTCTTGAATTTGTTCGCTAATTTCTAGCTTTCTATATAAGCTTAACGTAAGATTTTCTACTTGACGCTCTGTTATATTTAGTATTCTAGCTATTTTATGATTTTCTTTTCCATCTGAAATATAATGCAACACCCTAGTTTCGGTGGCGCTTAAATCGTAGTGTTTTATTAGGTTTTCTAGATATGCTTCGTCTGAATCTGCCATAACAGCACGCTTGTTAATAGCCTCAACGCGTTTTAAGTAAATACGCATTTCTGTATTCATTAGGTCTTTTTCTTCTTTAATGCTTCGCATTCTAAACATAATGGCGTAAGTAAGTACTAACATCTCTAAGACACTTACTACTTTTAAATGCGTCATATTAATGTTGAGCACATTAAGACCAAATCCTTTTAGCATATAGTAATCGGTAGCCATTATAAAAACAACGCCATAAGCAATTACAAAAATTCGCGCATAGATTTTATCTTTAAACAAAAAGATACCCGATACAATGTACGTTAATGCTACTAAGCACAACTGCATGTTTGCTATAGCCGCATAAGTATAGTCAGCTTTAATCCAATACATTGCGTAAAACACAGCTGCCGAAAATACAAGTGAAGCCGCAAGCCAATTTACTTTGCTAAAATGTTTGTCAATTCTTAAATAACTACTTGCAAATAGCCCTCCAAATACAGCAACGGCCAAGAGCATAACAGGCTCTAAATACGTTGCGCTAAAGGTTCCATCTACACCAAAAAGTCTGAATAATCCATCGCTATAAAAATAGGTAAGTCCGATTGCGCTTAAAAACCCAAGGTATTTAAGGAACACTTTTTCGTCAAAAAGAATAAAGCACATTAAATTTATAAGAAGTACCATAATTCCAAAACCATAGTACACGCCCATACCAAAGTGAGCCTTGTCTGTTTTGTCTAAATACGTTGTAGCGGCAGTTAAAGTAATAGGAACAAAGGCCTCGTGTTCTAAATTAACTCGCATATACAGCGGATACTCGGTAAATCTGTCTAAAGAAAAGGTAGGAAACCTAGTAAATCCCAAATCGCTAAATCGTTCTCCTGAATTACTAAACAAGGTTACTTCGTTAATATGCGCACTGCTAAGTTCAAGCATATTGTCATACTGACTAACTCCCTGAACCTTAAACCAATATATACCATTATCTAAACCAAAATTTAAATCGGTAAATGGTTCATAGTCAGCGTATTTAGCCGTATGAAAATTTAAACTATTAGATTGGTCCTGAGTATAATGGACCTCGTTTTGAGCCGCTACTGTGCCAAAAAAACACAGAAAGGCCAGAAGTAGGTTAAGCCTTAACATAAGTTTTACTATAAATTTGGGACTGGAAATATATGTAAAAAGTATCGTTAAGCGGTAAAAAATTGCATTTAGACGATAAAATATTTAAAAATTTCTTAAAAAGTAGCTTGTTTCCTACATTTTAAATACAAAATTAGTCAAGTGTGACTATCCCACCATTTCCTCTGGTTTAACCCAAGCGTCAAATTCGCCAGCAGTTAAGTAACCCAAAGCAACAGCCTCTTCTTTTAAGGTCGTACCGTTTTTGTGAGCAGTATTGGCAATTTCGGCCGCTTTATAGTAACCTATCTTAGTATTTAAGGCAGTTACAAGCATTAGTGAATTGTTTAACTGCTTGGTAATTACTTCTAAATTGGGTTCAATGCCTTGAGCGCAGTTTACATTAAAAGAGGCACAGGCATCTCCAATAAGCTGCGCAGACTCTAAAAGGTTAGCTGCCATTACGGGTTTAAATACGTTTAGTTCGTAATGTCCTTGCATGCCACCAACACTAATAGCAACATCGTTTCCGAGTACTTGAGCACAAACCATAGTTAGTGCTTCACACTGTGTAGGATTTACTTTTCCCGGCATAATAGAAGATCCGGGTTCGTTGGCCGGAATTGTAATCTCGCCAATTCCACTTCTTGGGCCACTGGCTAACAATCGAATATCGTTAGCAATTTTATTTAAAGACACGGCCAATTGTTTTAAAGCTCCATGAGTTTCGACTATGGCATCGTGGGCAGCTAAAGCTTCGAACTTATTGTTTGCGCTAATAAATGGAAGTCCAGTAAATTCAGCGATATATTCAGAAACTCGTTTAGCATAGCCTTTTGGAGTGTTTATTCCCGTACCAACAGCGGTTCCTCCAAGGGCTAATTCGCTTAAATGAGCCATGGTATTATCTAGAGCCTTTAAGCCGTGGTCTAATTGCGATACGTAGCCACTAAATTCTTGCCCAAGAGTAAGGGGAGTAGCATCCATAAGGTGTGTTCTACCTATTTTAACCACATCTTTAAAGGCATCGGATTTAGCTTTAAGGGTATCTCTTAGCGCTTTTACTCCAGGAACGGTCACTTCTACTAGCTTTTTATACCCAGCAATATGCATTCCAGTAGGGAAGGTGTCGTTTGAAGATTGCGATTTGTTTACGTCGTCGTTTGGCGCAAGCGTTTTATCGCCTTCACCTATAGTTTTCCCGGCTAGCTGATGGGCGCGATTAGCAATAACTTCATTTACATTCATATTGCTTTGCGTACCACTTCCGGTTTGCCAAATAACAAGTGGAAATTCAGTATCGTGTTTTCCGTCAAGTATTTCGTCACAAACGGCTGCAATTAAATCACGTTTTTCTACCGCAAGACCACCTAATTCACAATTGGTATATGCTGCTGCCTTTTTTAAATAAGCAAAACCATATATAATTTCTAGCGGCATAGAGGCCGGTCTGCCAATTTTAAAGTTGTTTCTGGAGCGCTCTGTTTGCGCTCCCCAAAGCTTGTCTGCAGGCACTTTTACCTCGCCTAAAGTATCTTTTTCTATTCTGAATTCCATACGGCTAAATTTTACTTTGCAAAGGTAATTATTCTGATGTTAAAAATTTGAAGCCAACGGGGCAATATTTTTTTTAAAATCTGACTTAAGTTTTTTAAAATTTTGAATTATCTTTGCCCAAACAACAAAAAGTGTAACTCATGTTCGAATTCGATCAATATTTAGGTTTTTTAGCATTTTTAACCATTTTGACCATTGGTTTTTGGTTAATGATTTTCCTTGTAAGCATTATTCCTTATTGGATTGGTGGTGCCTTGATCGAAAAAATGAAAATGAAGCGTGCCCAGAAGAAAGCAGAACAAGACGCTTAATTAATAAGCTAACTATATAATAAAAAGAGAGGCAATCGCCTCTCTTTTTTTATGCAAAATAGGGTAATAAATTATGGACGGCCTTCAAATTCACCATCGTCGTCTCGACCACCTTGTTGGCCTCTTTGTCGCTGTTTTTGCTGATTAAATCTATAAGTAAATGACAGATTAAACGATCGCACTCTCCACTGAAATTCACTCTCTTGAACAAATGTAGCTGCGGTAGTTGTAGACATACGTTTTCTACTGTTAAATAAATCACTTACGTTAAAGCCAATGGTAGCATTGTCGTTAAACAAGTCTTTGGCAAAAGCTAAGTTTAAAGAAAATATCCCTTCGTTAAATGTTTGTGCATCTTCTCTAGGTCCTCGGTAAAAGGCGTTGGTTTGCCAGTCAATATTTCCGGGCAAGGTTACCTTAGCGCTAAAGCGCGTAAACCAACTTCTGTTATCTGCACCAAAATCGGTTCCGTTAAATTCACCTACGGTTATAAATCTAAAATAGTTAAAACTACCATTTAGACGTAACCATTTGGTAGGGTTGTATAAAATTCCAGCCTCTGCACCAATTCGTTCATTAGTAGCAAGGTTAATAGGAATGGTTCTAATAATAGGAATGCCATTTGGAGTTTCTAATCCGGTATCTTCCTGAATTCTTTGAAAGGCGTCTGTTTCGTATTGATAATAAACAGAGGCTGTAAGAGTAAGTTTTTTCCAACGCCTTAGGTAACCTAAATCGAAGGCCGAAGCAAAGGCAGGATTTAATCCCGGATTTCCTTGAAAAATATTGGCTTCACTAGATCTAGACGGGAACGGGTTTAAAAAGAAACCTCTAGGTCTGTTAATTCTTCTGTTGTAACCTAAAGTTATATTTTCTGATTCTCCTAATTCGTAAATTAAATTTACCGTAGGGAATAGGCCGTCAAAATTATTGTCGAAGTTTGGATCAAAATCGTCGTCTTCGGTAAGGTCAGAACCAGTAACTTCTCCGCGAATTTGAGTCAGTTCGTAACGCAATCCAAGTAAAAAAGAGAATTTGCCAAATTTGTTTCCATACTGGGTATAAAAGGCATTTACATTTTGCTCAAAATCAAAGACATTAGAAAGGTTGTTGTTTCTTTCAAAAACCCCACTTGTTCCTACTTCTTCAAAAACTGCAAAGTCGGTAAGTGTATTTTGAAAACGTCCACGGTAACCCGCCTCAAATTGAGCATTTTCGCCAATTGGTAAGACGTAATCTGCTTGAACTAAATAATTGTTTTCGTCCTCGATTGTAGCAATATCTTCGGAAGGTAACTCTTCTAAGGCAGGAAACGTATTGCGTTCCCCAATAAAATTGTTCTCGGTCTCTTCGCCTGCGTCGTATTGTAAATCTACGGTAAGGTTGTGTCCTTTGGTGTCAAAATTGTTCGTGTAGTTTAAGGCGAATTGATAACTATTAGACGATTCTGCTTCGTCTTCTATACGTGTGCGCTGTACAGCTAAATCGTTAGAAGGATCAAATTCATCTGTAAAGTTTCCAGTTCTAGAATCGTTATTGCCAAGGCGTAAAAAACCTGAAGCAGTTAACGATGCCCGATCGCTCAAATTATATAAAATTCCTAAGTTGGTGGTAATCCCTCTTCTAATTCTATTTATGTCCCTGTCTTCGGTTACTAAGGGATTGACTACATTATCTGAACTAAATTCATTTCTAAAAAATCCATTTCCAGGAGATTCCCGATAACGCAAAGAAGTAGTATTAAAAATGTTGAACTTGGCGGTTCTAAAATTTACATTTCCAGTTATACCTGCAGATTCTGGATATCCTACATTTGTAATTATTGAACCGTTAAACCCAAGATTCTTGTCTTTTTTTAGAACGATATTAATAATTCCTGCGGTTCCTTCGGCATCGTAACGCGCCGATGGCGAGGTAATAACTTCTACCCGTTCTATAGTTTCAGCTGGCAGCTGGCGCAAGGCATCTGTACCACCAAAACCGGCTAGTGCACTAGGCCTTCCATTAATTAAAATGGTAACGTTTCCGTTTCCGCGTAAATTAATTGCTCCATCTACATCTACAGTAACAGAGGGTACATTGTTTAATGCGTCGCTAATAGTTGCGCCACTTGTAGTTAAATCTTTTCCAACATTGTATATCTTCTTATCTAAACGTACAACTACCTCTGTAGTTTCGGCAGTTACCACAACCTCGTCTAAGCTATCTGCATCTAAAGACATAGATACCGTAGGCAATTCGGTAGCTTTATTAAAGGTAAATGGGCCTTTGGTAATGGTTTTAAACGAAATATATTCGTATTTCACGGTGTAAGAACCTACAGGAACAGGGATTCTAAATTTACCGGATTCGTCGGTAATTCCTCCAGTTACAACGGCGTTAGCCGAATCGTAAAATGCAACGGTTGCAAATTCTAAGGGCTGTCCTGTTTCTTGGTCTAATACTAGGCCAGTAACGGTAACATCACGTACGCTAGACTGTGCAAAGCCTAAGCTGGTGAAGATTAGTGCAATTATTAAGAAATATCTTAACATGGTTAGTGTGTTGGTAATTTGCGTCGAAATTACAATTAACACTATGCCTGTGCCGCCAATGTTTTGTTAATTAATGCCTAAGGTTTTCTAAAAAAACTCGAACATTTTCTAAGGGTCTCCCAATAGTGGCGTTTGCTTTATTTTCTATTATTGGACGTTCTATTAATTTTGGATTATTTACCATTGCTTTTATAAGTGCAGCATTAGATAAGGTTTTACCTTTAAACTGTTCCTTCCATATGGCTTCACCTGTTCTAACAAGTTGTATAGGCTTAATGTTTAGTTTTGCAATTAATGCAGTTAATTCGTCCTCACTTAAGGGTGTATTTAAATACAAACGAACATCGAAATTGTGCTTGCTCGATTCTAGGAGTTGTAATGCTTCTCTTGATTTTCTACATCGTGGATTATGATATATTTTTAGCATGCTGCCAGGTTTTGGTTAACTGTTCTAGTTCTAAGTTATAGTCGTATTGCAAATCTTCGTGTAAAGCAGCAATTTTGGTTTCTAAGGTACTAAGCAGGCGTGTGTAAATATTTTCTAAAACTCTGTTTTTAAATATGTCTGGCCTGAATTCAGACAGCTTGTAGCTAAAATGAAGCAGTAATTCCACCTCGGTTTCTTTTTTCCCAGAATACCGAATGTATTTACGAACGTCTTTTAAAATACGTCTTACGCTCTTTTTTATATAGTAATAATTAGCGGTGTTTATTGCCTCTAATTTCTGATCGATATCTTCCTGAATCACGGTTATATAAGCTTCTTCGTCGTCTGCCTGAAACAATAAATACGAGAGCAATTCTTTATTCTCCTTTTTAAATTTGGACAAACGTAAACAATACTCAATAAGTTCTTGTTCCGATTTGTATTGCAGTTCCTTTTTAATTTGGGCGACAGTTGCGGGTTTATGAGCCATTTAATCGCGTGTAAAAGAGGTTATTAATAATTTATGCTGCGGAAACATTCCCGCTAGTAATTCGCGCTTGGCTAGGGTAAAATCTTTAAAGTCAAACCCCGGTGCTACTTGACACCCTAAAAATGCAAAGCCGTCTTTATCTAATACTTCTGCCGCAAACCATACTTGAGCAGGCACCGTAAATTGTGGTTCTATATTGTGTTCTAGATTAAGACCAATATCCTTATAGCTGTAATTGCCTTCTGGGCTAATCATGTGTATTCTAAGCGGATTGCCTTGGTAAAAATGCCAGGTTTCGTCTTGGTTTATTTTATGAAAAGCCGAAAAATTAGCTCCTGTAATTAAAAAATAGATGCTCGTGGCGTAATTTCTTGGTCCTTCGAATTGATTTGGTAACGCTTCTTTTGGAATAGCTTCTGCACTTCTGTAAACTTCTTTGTAATAGCCGCCTTCCGGATGGGGCTGTAAGTCTAACGCCGTTACTATATTTTTAAGCTGACTCATATTTAATCGTTCCAAAGTGTGGCGTCAATTCCAGAAATTAACTTGAGTGCATTTTTGTAATATACTTTTTTAAGCACATCGTCTGGCAAATCTAGGCCATACATTGCCCAAAAGGCGTGATATTTTTTGTGATACGGAAAATACTCATCGCTAGACTCTAATACTCTAAAGTAGGTAGGAAACTCTTCTGGTTTCCAGCTGTCTTTTCCAAACAAAATACGATCTTGATATTTTACAAAAAAGGCTTTTGCAAATCGGGGTTGTCTTCCAAGCTCGGCAATTATGGCGCCTATACCAACATACATATTTGGCATTTCGTCTAATAGCGTCCCCAATTTCCCTAAATCGTTGGCAAACCAGCCCATATGCGCGTTTATAAAGTTAGTATTTGGGTGGTTTTTAAACATATTGTGCTGTTCACTAATTAATTGTTCCCAAGGCGCTGGATTCGTTGCGCCTCGCTTTCTGTTTGGCCTGGTTTTTAGTTCCAACCAGCGTTCGTTATCGGCGTCAAATTCGTCCCAAAAAGGCTTTGGATCTGCCGTATGTATTAACACCGGAATTCCCAATTCACCACATAAGGCCCAAATTGGGTCAAGTCGCGGGTCGTCTACAGCTATTCTATTGCCGTTAATATCTTTGTTTCTTAAGCCTAAGCTTTTATAAACCTTTAAACCTTGTGCTCCGTTAGCAACGTCTTGGCGCAACTGGGCGGCTGCATTTTCTCCCCAATTTGGCCCTCCAACACCGCTAAAATCTACATTGGCAAAGACTACGAATCGTCCAGGGTAATTGGTTTCGGCATTTTGAATTGCCCTTTTTAAGTTGTCGCCAGAACCTCCACTTAAATTCACCATTACTTTTAGATTCAAGGTATCCATTGCCGCAACAACAGGAGCCAAGTCTTGTGTTGCCATTCTGTACTGATGACCATGAACATCTATAAAGGGAAATTTAGCTTTTAAAATAGAATCCCCTGGAACAACCAGAGTAGCCGTTGGGTTGTATTCTTCGAAAGTGAGGTCTTGTCCCCAACTAAGCTGTAGTGCAAAAAGCAGTACAATAAAAGATAATTTTTTTAGCATGCTAATAGTTTTTTTAAAGGTAGTATAGTTGGCTTGTTAGGTGTTGTTTTTAGTAACTATTTAACACCAGAAATATGCCCAGCAGCAATCATAGCATTGGTTAATTCTAGAGATTTAAACACCTCGAAACTCTTCCCCTGCGTGCGCTGTGCACCCATTGCATTACCGTATTGCGCTGCATTAATATGATTCGATTTGTCCTGCAATAGCCCAAATGCCACGCCACCTGCAAAAGAATCTCCGCAGCCGGTTGTATCTACAACATGATCCACAATAACCGGAGGTACATGCTTTTGAACCAATTCGCTGTTCTGCATAGTATAGACCATAACACCTCTAGCATCAAGAGTAACATAAAGCGCATTTAGTCCAGATTTAAGGCAATGTGTTGCAAATTCAGGCAATAAATCTTCGCTCATTGCATCGTGCACGGCCAGTTCACCCAAATTGTATTCCAGCTTAAACCAGCTGCAATTAGCTTCTTCTAAATTCATTTTTAAAACATCTATATACGGAAGCCACATATCGCGATCTGCCCAGAATTTAGTTACGCGATCGCCGCGGTGAGTGAGCGCTGTTGTGGGTCCATGGGCATCGAATACTATCGAGCCTTTGCTATTGGCCTTTATATACTTTAGTGTGTCCAAAGGCACTTCAAAATCGGTAACAGGAACGCACACAAAAACATCGCAATCCATTAAACCTTCTAAATCAGACCCAGTAATAGGAGGCATAAAGGCAGTTTGCTTTTCTATGCGATTATTCTGATCCACAAAGGTTAACTGAATTACATCGCCCTGATCTTTGTGGTCAAAAATATGACTAGTAACTATGTTTTTATAAGGTGAAAGCACCTCTAAAACGCCTTGATAGTCTTGCTTTCTAACATGAGTTACAGGAATTATTTGGTCCTCTGGACCTAATAATTTGGCAAGTGCAATGGCTGTATGTGTTGCAGCACCATATTTTTGAATTACCTCGCCATGATGCGTGGTAATATGATCTCTGGGAATAGGGCCTAAAACAGCTACTTTTAATGGTTTCATATTGGTAATTGCTTATAGTTCGTTGGATTCTTGTTTTTGTCCTGTCATCATTAAGAATTCTTTTAAAAATTCGTCTATGCTGCCGTTTAAAATGGCATCTGTATTGCCAGATTCGTAACCAGTTCTAACATCTTTTACTAATTTATAGGGGTGCAAAACATAGTTTCTTATTTGCGAACCCCATTCTATGGCCTTCTTTTCGCTCTCTATCTGATCCCGCGCGGCTTGCCTTTTACGCAATTCAATTTCGAATAGTTGCGATTTTAGCATTTGCATCGCCTTCTCGCGATTTTCTAATTGGGAACGTGTTTCACTATTGTGAATTACAATTCCACTAGGATGATGCGTTAAAATTGCCTTGGTTTCTACTTTATTTACATTTTGCCCTCCAGCACCACTAGAACGGGCAAAATCCCACTGAATATCGGCTGGATTAATGTCTATCTCTATAGTGTCGTCTGCCAATGGATACACATAAACCGAAGCGAAACTTGTATGTCGCTTTGCGTTACTATCAAAAGGCGATATTCGCACCAATCTATGTACGCCGTTTTCGCTTTTTAACCATCCAAAGCCGTATTCTCCGTCAATTTCTAAGGTTACCGTTTTAATTCCAGCTACATCTCCCGCTTGAAAGTTTAGTTCTTTTACTTTAAAACCATTTTTTTCTGACCACATTAAATACATGCGCATGAGCATTTCGGCCCAGTCGCAACTTTCTGTACCACCAGCACCTGCGGTAATTTGCAAAACGGCGCTCATGTCGTCGCCTTCTTCGCTCATCATGTTTCTAAACTCTAAAGATTCGGTAAAATCGCTAGCTTTTAAAAATGCATTTTCTACATTTTGTGCTTTGCCTTCGCCTTCTTTAAAGAACTCCAAAAGAATTTCGGCTTCATCGGTTAGGGCAATAGCTTGATTGTAATCTTGAACCCACTTCTTTTTAACTCGCAGCATTTTCATAAATACTTGAGCCTCTTTGGGGTTATTCCAAAAATTAGGGTCAAAGGTTTTTTCTTCGTCGTTGGTAATCTCTATTTGCTTTGCAGCAATGTCAAAGATACCTCCTTAACGCATCCTGGCGCTCTCGTAGATCTTTAATCTGATCTGTTGTAATCATTGGAAAGAGTTTGTAACAAAAATAGAACTTAGGATTCTGGGATAAAACATTTTTAGCGTATTTTTATAGCTTTATGCTAAACCAATCAGCTATGAAGTTAATTATGAGTTTGTTGTGCCTTGTTTGTTGCACATTTTCCCTGCATTCGCAGTCTGCAGAGGCTAAAGAATCTCTAGAATCTTTTACGGGTTATTTTAATTTTGAATATTCTGAATCTAAAGATGCTATTTATTTAGAAGTAGATAAACTAGACCAAGAATTTTTATATGTGCATTCACTAACTAGCGGACTTGGGTCGAACGATATTGGTTTAGATAGAGGTCAATTAGGCGACGGAGTTATTGTAAAGTTTATTAAGGCTGGAAACAAAATTTTGTTATTACAACCCAATCAAGATTACCGAGCCAACACAACTAATGAACTCGAAAAAAAGTCTGTCGAACAAGCATTCGCCAAATCTGTGTTGTTTGGTTTTCCTATAAAAGAAACAAAAGGCACAAGTTATATTATAGACCTTACTCCATTTTTAATGTTAGATGCCCATGGGGTAGCGCAGCGTTTAAAGCGAGGCAAAGAAGGGAATTACAGTTTAGACAAAACGCGCAATGTACTATGGATGGAAAAAACCAAGGCGTTCCCATTAAATGTAGAATTCGAGGCCTTACTCACATTTAAAGGACAGCCTACAGGAGGAAACATTCGTTCTGTAGCACCAGATGCAAATTCGTTAACGGTAATTCAACACCACAGTTTTGTAAAGTTGCCAGACGATGGTTACACGCCAAGAGTTTTTGACCCGCGCTCTGGAGCAATCTCTAGAAGTTATTTAGACTACGCAACGCCAATTTGGGAACCTATTAGAAAGCGGATTATTGTAAGGCATCGTTTAGAAAAGAAAAATCCAGAGCTTCCCTTAAGCGAAGCTGTTGAACCAATAATTTATTATTTAGACCCAGGAACACCAGAGCCAGTGCGCTCGGCGCTGTTAGAAGGCGGACGTTGGTGGAATCAAGCGTATGAATCCATTGGTTATAAAGATGCTTTTCAGGTAAAAATGCTGCCCGATGGAGCAGACCCTATGGATTTGCGATATAATATGATTCAATGGGTGCATAGATCTACTCGAGGTTGGAGTTATGGTGCCAGTATAGTTGACCCGCGTACTGGCGAAATTTTAAAAGGTCATGTTAGTTTGGGAAGCCTGCGAATTCGTCAAGATTTTATGATTGCACAAGCTTTAATGAATCAGCCTTTTGCTACTAACGACGCCAATTACCAACCCATGCTAGAGATGGCATTAGCACGAATTAGACAGCTTTCTGCCCACGAAATAGGGCATACCATTGGTTTTGCCCACAATTTTGCTGCAAGTCCAACAGGACGATCTAGCGTAATGGATTACCCACATCCGACCATAACAATGACTAACGGAACCATTAATTTTTCTAATGCTTATGCAGTAGGAATAGGGGATTGGGATAAAGTAACCGTAGCCTATTCTTACGGCAATCCTAAAACTGGCGAAAGCGAAGATGCATATTTAGACGGTGTTTTGGACAATGCATTTACAAATGGGATGCAATTTATTTCCGACAGCGATGCCCGTGCACAAAACGGGGCGCACGGGAAGGCTCATTTATGGGATAATGGGGCAGATGCCACTACCGAATTGTTAAACGTATTAAACATTCGAGCCCAGGCTATGGATAATTTTGGGATAAATAATATTCGCACAGGAGAACCTCTTACTGTATTAGAAGATGTATTTGTACCGCTTTATTTTTTCCACAGATATCAGACAGAAGCCGCTGTCAAAAAAATAGGCGGTATGGACTATAATTATGCTGTTAAGGGCGGTCAAGGTGTAGTAACTACAGATTTGCCTCCAGCAGAGCAAAAAGATGCGCTGAACGCAGTGTTATCGACCTTATCTACAGATGCCCTAACCATACCAGAAGATGTTTTAAACCTATTTCCACCAAGAGCATTTGGGTATTGGAGAGGTAGAGAGTCTTTTAAAAGTTCAACTGGAGTGGCCTTCGACGCTTTAGGAGCAGCGGCAACAGCCAGCGACCTTACTTTTGGATTACTCTATAATGCCCAGCGTGCTAACCGAATAGTTCAACAGCATGCCATGAATAAAAAACAAATGCCGGTTTCGGAATTATTAGGCAGCATTACCAGTGCCTTGACCAACAATTTAGACAAAGCTAAAACGGGCTACCAATTGGAAGTTGCCAGAATTACTATGTACAGAGGATTGCAGCATATTATGAATTTGGCAATTCACAATTCCAGTTTACCGCAAGTTAAAGGAGCGGCACAACAACAACTTTCTAATATAGTTGCGGCATTTAATTCAAATCTGGACGACGAATTTAAGGCGCAAGTGGTGCGTGAAATTCAAAGTTTTAGAGCTTATCCAGAAAAGTTTAAGGTAATGAGCTCACCAACTATTCCAGACGGAAGCCCCATTGGGAGTTTTGAATGCCTATATAATGATTAGTCCTAAAAATCACTTGTTATGAAGCAAAACTTAGCGTGCTATTTTACCCTATTCTTTACTACTTTTTTGTTTGCTCAAAACGATCGAGCATATGTAGACTCTTTAACAACAGATTATGCCCTTAAAGTAAAAGAAGCGGGTGCTAATAATGTATTTAGTATGCAGCGTTTTTGCGAGGGTAATGTGCAATTTTTTAAGTTAAGTGACGGGACAACCTGCACCTCTAGAGGCACTTATATTGAATCGTATGTTGTTTATAATCATAATAATAAGACCAAAATTGTTAAAATAGATAATTGTGGTACGTACCAAGAAACCAGTCCGCAAGATGAGGGCTTAATGGATTATTATGTAGGTAATATGCAGGCCATACAAAACTCCAACATAAAACCTTTTAAAACCGCAAATCCCAATACCAATCCTAGAGCAAGAACCACGGTTTACAATTGCCACAGAGGATTTGTTTTTTACTCAGGTACTGCAAAAAAGCAAAAAGAATATAGTCTTTATGCGCTTGCTAACGAAGGGGATCAACCCAATTTAAATTACGAGCATAATAACGAGCAAGCCATTGTAAGTTTAGAAGCTAAACTTTCAGAACAAATCGAGCTTTTAGACAATGCAAGAGGATTTATTAGAAATTAGAAACACCATTTTTTTTAATGATTGATTTAAGAAGTGATACGGTTAGCAAACCTACGCAAGCAATGATGACCGCAATTGCCAATGCCCAAGTTGGTGACGACGTTTATAAAGAAGACCCAACAGTAAATATATTAGAGGAACGCATGGCTGCTCTTTTTGGTAAGCCAGCAGCCTTATTTTTTCCTACTGGAAGTATGGCCAATCAGGCGGCAATAAAATTGCATACACAACCTGGCGAACAATTAATTTGCGACAAATACGCTCATGTATACAATTACGAAGGCGGAGGAGTTTCTTTTAACAGCGGGGTTTCTTGTAAGCTCCTAGATGGCGATTACGGAAAAATAACCGCACAGCAGGTAGCAGATGCAATTAACCCTCCCGATTTTTATCACAGTCCTTTAACGAGTTTGGTGTGTTTAGAAAACACCACAAATAAAGGAGGTGGAGCCTGTTATACGTTACCCGAAGTTAAAGCAATACGACAAGTTTGCACCAAGCATGGCTTAGGCTTGCACATGGATGGCGCAAGAATAATGAATGCGTTAGTAGCCATGAATCAGGACGCCAAAGATTTTGGTGCCTTATGCGATACCATAACTATTTGTTTTAGTAAAGGATTAGGAACTCCAATTGGCACTGTACTTGTGGGCAATCAAGAATTAATGGACAACGCGATTCGAGTAAGAAAAGTATTGGGTGGCGGTATGCGGCAAATAGGCTATATGGCTGCTGCTTGTATATATGCGTTAGACAATCATGTAGAACGTTTGGCAGAAGACCATAGCCGCGCTAAAGAGATAGCCACGCTACTTGAGCAAGCTAATAAAGTTACTTGGGTTGCAAATACGCAAACCAATATTGTAATTTTTAAAGTAGTAGATCAAGACGCTTTTTTAAAGACTTTGGCAGCGCATCAAATTAGAATTAGCGATATGGGTCAAGGCAAATTGCGCATGGTGACTCATTTAGATTACACGAGTGATCAGCACACCAAGTTGTTAACAATTTTAAAAGAAGCTTTAAACTAAAAAAGCCTCTACATGAGAGGCTTTAATTGTATTATACGAATTAAAAACTATACGTCTTTTACGTCTGCTCCTGGAGCATTGGTTTTTATAGATTCGATTCCATTTTCCATACCAGCTTCTGCAGCATACATTTGGCTAGTACCAATAATTTGTGCGTTTGCGGCTTTTAGGTTAAAATAAAATTTACCATTTTTAGCTGTTTTGCGCTCGAATTTACTATCGTCTGCGCAATTCTTTTTTACAGATTCTATACCGTTAGCTGCGCCACTTTTGCTGGCATATACTTGACTTGAAAGTATAACCTGACCATTCTTTGCTTTTAGTACAAAGTGATACGAATCAGATCCTTCTTTTTGTTTTAATTCAAACATGTGTTATTTATTTGGCGTTAAACATTATTTCCTGGCATAAATATCCGAAAAATTAAGATAAAAAGGGTAGTAGTTTAAACAAAACCAGTCCTTTTGCTCTTAATCGATTAATAGTAACTAATTATCGAGCCTATTTTCCGAACATATCCATTCCCGGAATATTAGGCATTCCTTCTTTAGCGACAGCTGCAACTTCGGTCTCGTGAACTTCTCCTGCCCGTGTAATGGCTTTATTAAGTGTTAGTACTAAGTAATCTTCTAGTTCTTCCGGGTCGTTTAATAACTCGGGCGCAACTGTAATGCTTTTAAGCTCACGATTTGCTGTAATAGTAACTTTTACTGTCCCTTCCGAATTCTGTTCATCTATTAGCACCCCATTTAAGCGCTGTTTAGTTTCTTCTACTTTTTGCTGGGTTTCTTTTAACTTTCCCATCATACCCATTATATCTCCAAACATAATTATCTATTTTGTTCGTTGCAAATTTACTATTTTAGACATCTTTAAAAGTATTTTTAGGCGTAAAACGCAGCAGAATTTATTCTAAATCTCTTGTAATTCGCCTAGAATACTGAATAATAACTAAAATAATTTCTAATGAAAAATCTCCTTGCCTTATGTATGCTAACGCTTATTTTTGCCACTTCCTGTAAGCAAGAAAACACCGATTCCAAAACTATGGATATGCAAGCTCCCACAGCAGAAAAAAAGGCCAAAAATCTAGAAATCCACGGAGATGTTCGTGTAGATAATTACTATTGGTTAAACGACCGTGAAGACGAAGAAGTTATTGATTACCTGGAACGTGAGAACGATTATTACGATAAAATGACCGGGCATACCAAAGACTTTCAAACGTCACTGTTCGAAGAAATGAAATCGCGCATTAAGGAAGACGACACCAGTGTGCCTTATTTGTACAATGGTTACTATTATATTACCAGATTTGAAACTGGACAAGATTACCCAATTTACACGCGTAAAAAAGGATCGTTAGAGGCAGCAGAAGAAGTGCTTTTTAATGTTAACGAAATGGCCAAAGACTACCCTTACTATCAGCTTAGTGGTGTAAATGTGAGTCCAGACAACAAGCTTGCTGCTTTTGCCGTAGATACGGTTAGCCGCAGAAACTACACGATTTATATTAAGAATTTAGAAACCGGAGAGATTTATAAAGACGCTATGAGCGAAACTACCGGCGGATCTACCTGGGCAAAAGATAATAAGACTTTGTTTTACACAGGTAAAGATGCGGTTACACTAAGAAGTGACGAAATATACAGACATACCCTTGGAACCGATGCTAAAGACGATACTTTAATATTTAAAGAAGAAGACGATACTTTTTATGCCTTTGTTTATAAGTCAAAAAGTGACGATTATATTATTATAGGAAGTACAAGCACACTAACCTCGGAATATCAGTTTTTAGATGCTGGCACTCCCGAAGGTGAATTTAAGGTGTTTCAAGCTAGGGAGCGCGGCTTAGAGTACTATATATCGCATTTTGAAGATAACTTTTACATCTTAACCAATAAAGATAAAGCGCAAAATTACAAGTTAATGAAGACCAGTGTAAACAACACTGGCAAAGAAAATTGGACCGAAGTTATTGCACATAGAGAAGATGTACTGTTAGAAGATATAGACATTTTTAAAAATTATCTGGTTGTTAGTGAACGTAAAAATGGACTAAACCAGTTGCGCATTATGCCTTGGGGCGATAGTCCAGAATATTACTTGCCATTCGATAACGAAACCTATACGGCGCGTACCATGCAGAATATAGATTTTAATACCGATGTACTTAGATACAGTTATAATTCGATGACAACACCAGCCTCGGTAATCGATTTTAATATGGCGACCAAAGAGTCGACGGTTCAAAAAGAAACAGAAGTACTAGGGGGTAAGTTCGACAAAAACAACTATACTTCACAGCGTATCTGGGCCACTGCTGCCGATGGTACCAAGATTCCAATGTCTTTAGTCTATAAAAAAGGAACCAAATTAGACGGCACAGCACCGGTGTTGCAATATGCCTATGGCTCTTATGGTTCGACGACCAATCCAAGGTTTTCTACCACGCGTTTAACGCTACTTGATAGAGGCTTTATATACGCAATTGCGCATATTCGTGGAGGTCAGTATATGGGTCGCCAATGGTATGAAGATGGTAAGATGTTTAAAAAAATAAACACCTTTACCGATTTTGTAGATTGTTCAAAGCATTTAATTAATGAAGGTTATACAACTTCTGACCATTTATACGCCTATGGCGGTTCGGCTGGTGGGTTATTAATGGGTGCTGTTGTTAATATGGCTCCCGAATTATATAATGGTGTTATCGCCGCAGTACCTTTTGTAGATGTTGTTACTACTATGTTAGACGACAGTATTCCACTTACAACCGGTGAATACGACGAATGGGGGAATCCAAATAACAAAGATTCTTACGAGTATATGCTGTCGTACTCTCCTTACGATCAGGTTAAAGCACAAGAATATCCAAATCTGTTTGTAACCACTGGTTTACACGATTCTCAAGTACAATATTGGGAGCCAGCAAAATGGGTTGCAAAACTAAGAGAATTAAAGACAGATAATAACCAATTATTCTTGCATACCAACATGGATGCAGGGCATGGTGGGGCATCAGGACGATTTGAGGCCTTAAAAGAAGTGGCAATGAATTATGCCTTTATCTTAGATCTTGAAGGGATTACACAGTAGTTTCAATTATTTGACTAACTTTGCCCCGATTTGGTATTGTTTTGCGGTCACCTTGCAATACTAATTTAGGAGAAAAATATTTGTATGAAGGACAACATTCAGGCGCATGACAGTGTGTTAGATTTAATTGGCAACACACCGCTTATTCGACTAAAGCAAATCACAAAGGATATTCCTGGTGATTTTTTGGCCAAAGTTGAGGCATTTAATCCAGGGCATTCCTCTAAAGATAGAATTGCACTGTATATAATTGAACAAGCAGAGCGCAAAGGCATTTTAAAGCCAGGTGATACCATTATAGAAACAACCTCAGGTAATACTGGATTTAGTATTGCAATGGTGAGCATTATTAAAGGATACGAATGTATTCTGGCTGTAAGTTCAAAATCTTCCAAAGACAAAATAGATATGTTACGCGCCATGGGTGCGAAGGTATATGTTTGTCCTGCGCATGTTAGTGCAGACGATCCGAGATCGTATTACGAAGTTGCCAAGCGTTTACATGCAGAAACCGAAGGCTCGGTGTATATAAACCAGTATTTTAATGGTTTAAATACAGAAGCACATTATGCGACTACAGGACCCGAAATTTGGGAGCAAACTGCTGGCAAAATAACGCATTTAGTGGCTTGTAGTGGGACTGGAGGAACTATTTCTGGGACAGCGCAATACCTAAAAGAGCAAAATAAAGATATTCAGATTATTGGTATTGATGCCTACGGATCTGTTTTACAGAAATATCACGAAACCCGTGAGTTTGACGCCAAAGAGATTTACCCATACCGAATAGAAGGTTTAGGTAAAAATTTAATTCCAACGGCAACAGACTTCGATGCGATAGACAAATTTGTAAAAGTTACAGACGAAGCTAGTGCACACATGGCTAGAACCTTGGCTAAAACCGAAGGTTTATTTGTTGGTTATACTAGTGGAGCAGCATTACAGGGTATTGTGCAGTTGGGCGAAGAAGAATCAACCTTTACCAAAGATAGCGTGGTAGTTGTAATATTGCCTGATCATGGTTCTCGTTACATGAGTAAAGTTTACAGCGATAAATGGATGCAAGAGCAAGGCTTTTTTGACAGCGAAAACGAAGTCTCTGCACAAGATATTCAATACATCAAGTAAAAAATTTAAAATATTATATAAACCCGTTTTAACAAGCGGGTTTTTTTAGCGCCTTGTTTTTAGTTAAAAAGCACGATAATTGGCATAAAATTTTTAATTTTGCGCGATAACTAAAATAGCGAAGGTTTGGCTAAAGATTTATTCGAAAAAATTTACAGAGACAAAGGACCCCTAGGAAAATGGGCAGAAGCTGCAGAGGGATATTTTGTGTTTCCAAAATTAGAAGGTTCTATTAGTAATAGAATGGGTTTTAACGGAAAAGAAGTTATTACTTGGAGCGTTAACGATTATCTAGGGCTTGCTAATCATCCAGAAGTAAGAAAGGCAGATGCAGAGGCTGGAGCAAAATACGGTTCGGCTTATCCAATGGGAGCTCGTATGATGAGTGGTCACACCGATCTTCACGAGAAATTACAAAACGAATTAGCTGCTTTTGTAAGCAAAGAAGCTGCTTATTTATTAAACTTTGGATACCAAGGAATGGTATCTACCATAGATGCTTTAGTTTCTAAAGACGATGTAATTGTTTACGACGTAGATGCGCATGCATGTATTATTGACGGAGTACGCTTACATTTAGGACAACGCTTTACTTATAAGCACAACGACCTTGAAAGCATAGAAAAAAACCTTAAGCGCGCCGAGCGTGTAGCAGAAAAAACCGGAGGTGGAATTCTAGTAATTAGCGAAGGTGTTTTTGGAATGCGTGGAGAGCAAGGTAAATTAAGAGAAATTGTAGCTCTTAAAAAGAAATACAACTTTAGATTATTTGTAGACGATGCGCACGGTTTTGGTACCTTAGGTAAAACAGGTGCTGGAGCAGGAGAAGAGCAGGGAGTTCAAGACGATATAGATGTTTATTTTGCGACTTTTGCAAAATCGATGGCCAGTACAGGCGCTTTTATTGCTGGTGACGAAGAGATAATGAATTACCTAAAATACAACTTGCGTTCACAAATGTTTGCCAAGTCGTTGCAAATGCAATTGGTAGAAGGTGCCTTAAAGCGTCTGGATTTAATTCGTTCTAGCACCGAATTTAAAGACAAACTTTGGGAAAATGTAAATGCCTTGCAGGGTGGATTACGCAAACGCGGATTCGATTTAGGAACCACACAGAGTTGTGTTACACCAGTATATTTAAAGGGAAGTATTCCAGAGGCAATGGCCTTAGTAAAAGACTTACGCGAAAATTACGGAGTATTCTGTTCTATAGTGGTTTACCCTGTAATACCTAAAGGATTAATTCTACTAAGAATGATTCCTACCGCGTCGCATACTATGCAAGATATAGAAGAAACTTTAGATGCGTTTTCGGCTATTCGTGAGCGTCTAGAAAATGGAACTTACAAACGCCTTTCTGCGCATTTAGCTGCGGCTATGGGGGAGTAATTAATTATCGTATTAAAATAGAAAAACGGCTTTTAATTTGGTTTAAAAGCCGTTTTTGTTTTATTCCGATCTCTGTTGTACTCTGGATTTGTTAATCCCTAACAGCGCATAAATTGGGCAAACACCTATTGCACTCGTTAAGATAAATACAATTGCAATTATTAATAGAATCGACTCTAGCTGGCCGTTTAATAGGCCTATGTAGCTGTACATTAGTATTAAAGCTGCGAGTGAGACTCGGATTGCTCTATCCAGTATTTTCACATTTTTTTTCATGACGTTTTAGTTTAAGTTTAGTATTTAGAGTGTTTATAGAAACAACTTTAAATCTTGTATTCCGCAGCACATTACTGTGGATTGAATCATGAATTGAGGCTATAATAAATATCCTAATTAGGATTAAGATAAACTATGACAATTGTCATATTAATAAATGGGTAAGAAACAAGTAATAAAGGGACTTAAGGCCGTTTTTAAAAAGCACTAAACTTATAAGTATTTGTATAAGTTTTAATAAAACAACGTTACAAATAATGTATGGAGTTAGTCCGTTACTTTAAACTTTAGAGCAACTTTTTTGTTTAGGTATACCATAAGTCTGTTTTTGCTGTAGTTACTAGCAATTGTATGGCTAAAGGTTAATATATTATCTACATGCTCGAAGTCGGTAATATTTACAAAGGTACCATTGTACCAAATGGATAGTCGAGTTATGGGTTTAGCAACGTTTAGACTAAAATTTATAGTCTTTTCTCCAGATTTTGGCTTTACAATAATTCCCGATTTAGGAAGATTGGCAGATACTAAAGTATTGTTCCAAGTAATGGGTAATGGCCCTTGTAAAAAAGCCTTTTTAGAAGGATTAGGGTTTAATAAGGTGTATTTGGTTTGTTCTGGGTAGTGCTTTTGAATAAACAATTCTGGGGAAGTCATAAAATAAAAATCAGAAGGATTCTTAACAAAACCACCATTCCAAGCACCAGCACCCCAGGTTGGATCTATCAAGTATTTTTGGCCTTCTAATTCGATTATATTCCAGGCGTGATTGGTATCCCACTTATTGCCAATATCGTTAATTGTTGTTTTAGCATTTCCAACAATTAGGTTGGTGGTAATACCTAAAGACTGGCATAAGTCCTGATATAAGGCACTGTAGCCATGACAAATAGCGATTCTAGATTGAAAGGTATAGTTTGCTATTTCTTTGTAATAATGGGTGTAGGGATCACCTTGAACATTGGGCTTCCAAAGTTTTCTGTAGTGCTTCTCGGCTGCGTAATCGTATGCTATATTATTGGTTATCCAGCTGTAAACAGCATAGGCACGATCTAAATCTGAATTAAAATCTGATTTAATCTGATAAACTAAATTATGCGTACTGTAGAAAGTATCGGGGTAGTTTAGTATTTTTTGTGTAATCTGCTGTTTGTCTTGACTAAAGCTAGTAGCAATAACAAAAAAAAAGATTGTCAGCTGCAAAGTAGTCTTTATAACGGTTCTACTACGGATCACTTTAAAGGTCTATTTTAAATTGATTTTCTAAACGTACTGCGCTGCTTGTGCTGCACTGGGTTGTAATCTTTCCAAAGCAGTTGCACAGCGGTGTTTTCTTCTAATTCTGGGTTGGTTTCTACTTGATAAATCCCTTTATCGGTAAATAATTGCTGCATTTCGTCAAAAATAATAGCGGTAACTCCCTTGCCTTGATATTCTGGGTCAATTCCAATTAAATAAAAGGCTGCAGTATTATTTTTCTTTTGTGCTTTCATTATATGATACCAGCCCAATGGGAATAATTTTCCATTCGCTTTTTTAAGCGCTCTTGAAAACGAAGGCATTACCACAGAAAAAGCAATTAGTTTTCCTTCTTGATCTTTTATGCAGGTAATATAATCGGGATGAATAAATCCAAAATACTTCTCTTTATAGTAATCTATTTGGTATTGCTGAATTGGAACAAAGGTTTGTAAACTATTGTAGGTGTTATTTAAAAGCCCGAACATTTGGTCGACAAAGGGAAGTATTTCTTTTTTATTTTTAAAACGAACAACTTCTAATTTGTAGCGCTGTTTTATAATTTTGCTAAACTTTTTAACCTTTTCGCGACCTTCCTTGGGAATACTTAATCTAAACTCTACCCAAGTTGCTTGTTTTTTATAGCCCAATTGTTCTAAATGCTCTGCGTAGTATGGATACTGGTACCAGGTTATCATGGTATTTAGCTCTTCGAAACCTTGGGTTAAAATACCCGCCTTTTCCATGTTAGAAAAGCCGACAGGCCCTTCTGTGTATTCTAGATTGTGCTGCTTGCCAATTTGAACAACTTCGTTAAGTAGCGCTTTGGTAACTTCTATATCGTCGATCATGTCTAGCCATCCAAAACGAACTTTCTTTTTACCTAGCTGGTCTATTTCTAAATGATTAATAATTACTGCAATTCTACCGGCAAGCTTCCCGTTTTTATAGGCTAGAAAATAGGTCGCATCGGCATTTTTAAAAACAGGGTTTTTTTCTTGGGTCAGGGTTTCAAGTTCGTCCTTAATTAATGGTGGAACCCAGTATTTACAATCCTTGTAGATCGAAAACGGAAAACGAACAAAGCTTAATAGCTCTTTTTTAGAAGTAATTTTTTGTACTGTAATCATAGGTATTAAAATCCACCGTCGTCTTTTACGTCAAGACCGTCTTTACGATTGGGTGCTTTTTTGTCTTTATTTTCGTCGTTTCCTTTTTCTTCTATGTACTCGTCTTTGTTATGCATGTCGAATCTATACGATGCGCCAATTTTAAAGAAGGTACGCGAAGGGGTGTCTTTCCAATTTAATAACACCGAAGCATCTAACTGAAAATCACTGTTAAACAAATAGGCCGCTCCTGCGCGTACTAACTGATCGGCGTAAAAATCGCTTTTAATTCCCTCATTTTCAAGAAAAGCAGAGAATTTTTGATTAAATGCGTGCGTTAAGGTAATAATATAGCTGTAAGAAGGAAAGTCGGTTGTAATTCTATCTGCAATAATATTGGCTACAAATACCCAACCCCCGTTAAAATTGTGTTGCGAAATAACGGCTATTCTTGGACTTATAACCGATTCAAATTCTGGACTAAAAGGGCTGTCCTCAAAATCGAAATTTACTCCGGCGTATACAGAAACCGCCGGGATTAATTCTCTCCATTGAAATTTATTATTAGCCTTCCAGCTGTATAAATTTGGACCTTCTAGATCGCGTTTGCGATAGGGGTCGTATAGTAAGTATTTGGCTCCTAAGCTATTTAATCTAAAGTTGGCCTGGGTGTAATCGCCTGTCACGACACCATTGTCAAAGGTTACGCTGTTGTTCTGGTAGGCTCCAATAGCATTAATTTCTAAACGCTCCATAAGCAGACCATAACGAATTGCGTAGTCTAAAGAAAACGCATCTGCCTCTGTATTTAGTAGGCTGTGATTCTCTGTTCCTAAGCCCAGCCCTAGTTCCACTTGAATAACATTAGTCCCCACTGCAAATGCGCCTTGTGAATTTCCAGGACGATTTGAATTTATAGTTTCGGTGTATTGGGCGTGTAATGAGCTAAAAGATCCGCATAAGACGAGTAGGAGCAAGCGGGATAGTAGGTTCATGTGGGTCTTGTTTAGTGCCAAAGATAGCAGATTTTATTAGTTTTTTAATATTTGGTTTTCCCTATTCTAGCAGGGGTTTTGTATTTTTACACTTACTTAGAATAACCTATGGATGCTTTAAGAACGTTAATAATTATAATTTTGGTATTTGTAATGCTGCGATTACTTGCGCGCATACTCATGCCTTATTTAATGAAATACCTTTCTAAAAAGATTCAAAAACGATTCGAGAGGCAATTTGGGGGTCAATTTGGAGACCAGTTTGGTGGCGCTAAGCCAGAGCCAGAAGGGAGTGTACATGTGACTTCTAAAGGAACTAAATCTACATCCAGTTCCAAAGTAGTAGGAGACTACATTGATTACGAAGAAATTGATTAATTTCGACCTTTAAACATTTTTTTATGCTCGCTACCTTTAAAAAGGCGATTCCACATATCGCTGTACTTGTTTTATTCGTTGTAGCCGCTCTGGCATATTTTAGTCCAGTTTTGCAAGGCGATAAACTGTTTCAAGGCGATATTGTTCAATACAATGGAATGGCTAAACAGCAGCGCGATTTTAAAGCCGCCACAGGAGAAGAAACCTATTGGACAAACAGCGCGTTTGGAGGTATGCCAACCTATCAGTTGGGCGCGAGATATCCAAATAATTTTATAAAGTCAATTGACTTAAGTATACGTTTTCTGCCACGTCCAGCAGATTATCTGTTTTTATACCTCTTGGGAATGTATATTTTTCTGTTGGTATTAAAAGTAGATTATAAACTCGCATTTTTAGGCGCCTTAGCCTTCGGGTTTTCTACCTATTTAATAATAATTTTTGGAGCAGGCCATAACTTAAAAGCGCATGCAATTGCCTATATGCCACTGGTGCTTAGCGGCATTGTGCTCACCTTTAGGCGAAAATATTTCTGGGGTTTTGTGTTAACTGCAATTGCCTTAGGTTTAGAGTTGGTTGTAAATCATTTCCAGATGACTTTCTATTTACTACTCCTGGTTTTAATGTTGGGAGCAGCATATTTAGTAGACGCAATACGCAAAAAAGAACTAAAACACTTTGGAACTTCGTTGGCGGTATTAGTAGCGGCAGTTTTGTTTTCGGTTGGTTTTAATAGCACCAACTTAATGGCAACTTCGCAATACGCGAAGGAATCCACACGAGGGCAGAGTATTCTTAGCGTTAATCCAGACGGAACTCCTAAAGAGGGGGGAACTGGAATGTCTTACGAATACATTACCGAATACAGCTATGGCAAAGCCGAAAGTTTAAATTTATTAGTTCCCCGTCTAATGGGAGGTGGTTCTGGCGAACCATATCCAGAAGATTCACAATTAATAGATG
The DNA here is from genome assembly GCA_965277295.1 of Gilvibacter sp. Taxonomy (GTDB): domain Bacteria; phylum Bacteroidota; class Bacteroidia; order Flavobacteriales; family Flavobacteriaceae; genus Gilvibacter. Next base: position 3,158,473 of record OZ255720.1, on the reverse strand, counting down.
CATTTTTTAAGCTAGGTGCTGGTCCCGACGAAATTAATCAAATACTTAATCAAGTTCCGTTATATATGTACTGGGGCGATCAACCCATTATAGAGGCTCCGGCATATATTGGTGCTGTTGTCGTGTTTTTGGCCTTTCTTGGCCTATTTCTGGTAAAAGGAAGAACACGTTGGTGGTTAGTAGGTGCTTTTATATTTAGTCTGTTATTGTCATGGGGAAAAAACCTAGATTGGTTTACGCAGTTGTTTATAGACTATTTTCCAATGTATAATAAGTTTAGAGCAGTATCTTCCATACAAGTTATAATTGAACTTGTCCTCCCTGTTTTAGCGGTTTTAGGCTTGCACCAGTTTTTTAACGACTTTGTTCAAAAAGAAAAACGACAAAAGGTATTAATGACCGCAGGAGGCATAGTAGCAGGAATGCTAGTGCTGTTCTTTTTATTGCCAGAAACGTTCTTTAGTTTTACTGGTCCTTACGACGCTGCGGTGCAAGAAGCGCTAGGTGAGGCCGGCCCCGGTATCTTAGAAGGCTTGCAGGAAGATAGAATAGCAGTCATGAAAGAAGACACCTTGCGTTCGCTCATCTTTGTGTTGCTGACTATTGGCGTACTATGGACTTTTTTAAAGGGCTTCTTAAAAGAAAATGTTGTAATTCTAGCATTAGCAGTATTAATTGTTGTCGATTTAGTTGGAATTGACCGCAGGTATGTAAATAACGAAGATTTTGTAGATGCCCGAGTAATGGAGCAGCCGTTTAATCAACACGGCGCAGATGTTGAAGTGCTAAAAGATAAAGATCCACATTTTAGAGTTTTTGACTTAACAACCAATGCCTTTAAAAGCGGACGAGCAAGTTATTACCACAATGCCCTTGGTGGCTATAGCGCCGTTAAATTACAGCGTATACAAGATGTATACGACTTCTATTTAAGTAACCAGAATATGGGGGTCTTAAATATGTTTAATGTTAGATATTTAATGGAGTTTGGCGATAATGGAGGCGTTTATGCCAGTAGAAACCCATATGCCAACGGGAATGCCTGGTTTGTATCTGATTATGAATTGGTTGATACCGACGATCAAGAGATTCAAAAATTAAATCAATTAGATTCCAAAAACAAAGCAATAATACATTCCGAATTTAAAGAGTTTGTGTCGGGCAAAACTTTTGCCAAGGACTCTACCTCCCAAATTAAACTCATCGAAGTAGATCCCAACACATTACGATATACGAGTACAAATAAAAGCGATGGTTTAGCTGTGTTTTCAGAAGTGTATTATAAGCCAGGGTGGGAGGTAACCATAGATGGACAACCCGCCGAACATTTTAGAGCCAACTATGCGTTAAGAGCACTAGCTGTGCCCGCTGGAACTCACGAAATTGTATTTGAGTTTAATCCAAAAGTAGTGGCTAATGGAAGTACAATTACCGTAATTACCTGGTTGGTTTTTCTTCTTGTTTGTGGAGGCGTTTGGTTTTTAATTAATAAAAAGAAAAAGGCAGCGCTTGCCGCACAATAAACCAAACTGCTGTGACCAAGAAAGTGCTTATTATTTCTTATTACTGGCCTCCTGCAGGCGGACCGGGAGTGCAGCGTTGGTTAAAGTTTGCAACTTACTTACAAGATTTTGGAATTACACCAATAATTTATACTCCAGAAAACCCAAATTATCCAATAATAGACGAGGCTCTTATAACCGAAACTCCAGGCATTCAAGTATTAAAAACCCCTATTAGCGAACCCTATAAATGGGCTAGTTTATTATCTAGAAAAAAGACTAAAACAGTTAGTCGCGGAATTATAAGTTCTGGACGAAAAGGTATTTTAGAACGTTTACTATTATTTGTTCGAGGAAATTTTTTTATTCCAGACGCAAGAAAATCGTGGGTAAAACCCTCTGTAAAGTACCTGACTAATTTTTTAGAAGCCAATAAAATAGATGCTATTGTTACAACCGGGCCACCGCATTCTATGCATTTAATAGGTTTGGCACTAAAGGCCAAAACCGGTTTGCCTTGGATCGCCGATTTTAGAGACCCTTGGACAACAATTGGGTATCATAAGCAATTAATGCTAAGTCCTGCTGCAGCTCGAAAGCACATTAGCTTAGAACAGCAGGTGCTTAATGGCGCAGATCATGTTATAGTTACCAGCCCAACAACAAAATCAGAATTTCAAGAATTAACAAATACCGCGATTACCGTGATCACCAATGGTTACGACAGTGCACTAAATAAAGTAGAAGCAGCTAAGTTAGATGCAAAATTTAGTCTGGCACATATAGGGTCTTTACTCGCTGCGCGCAACCCAACTGTGCTATGGCAGGTTTTAAGCGAATTGTGTAATGCAAATAATTCGTTTAAAGACGATTTGCAATTGCTTTTTGTAGGCCATGTTGCGCCAGAGATTAAATTGAATATGAACGAATTTGGGCTACTAGAAAACTGTAAGTTTTCGGGTTATGTTTCGCATCAAGAGGCCTTAAGCTATCAAGCGAGTTCTCAAGTTTTATTGGTAATAGAGATAGATTCTCCCGAAACACGCTGCATTATCCCAGGAAAATTGTTTGAATACTTTATGGCTGGCCGTCCTATTTTGGCAATGGGCCCTAAAAACAGTGATATTAAAGCTTTAGTATCCAGTACAAATACAGGAACTTTCTTTGGTTACGGTGAGAAGTCAGCCTTAAAAACACAAATTGCTTCTTATTATCAGGCTTATAAAAATAATGCGCTTTACGTTAAAAATGCTAATATTGCTCCGTATAACAGAAAGGCACTAACCAAAGATTTGGCCGATTTATTAAATCAATATATCTAGCTAACACAAAAAAGGAAACCCCGAATAACACTAGTGCTATTGCGAGGATTCCTAACTAACCAACCAAAAAATAATCTTTAATTCCTTTTCCCTGATCTGCCTGAGCGACTAGCTCCAGACGATCTAGATGGGGTTGCTTTTTTTGCTCTAGTGGATCTTGAACTGCTCGTTCTTTTAGACGATCCATAACTTTTATTCGTGTTAGAAGATGAACTTCTAGTTGCTCTTGTATTTCTGTTTGAACTTGAGCTTCTGCTTGAACTCACGTTTCTACTTGAATTCGAACTTTTATTAGCTCTAGAATTACGACTAGAACTTGAAGATCTACTGCTACTAACGTTCCTAGAGTTGCTAGAGCTGCTAGTTGCTCTTGAGTTGCCTTTATTGTTGCGACTATTACTAGCGCTTACCGTGCGCATCGATCCGCCGCGATTAGCATTTGCTCTTGCTTTTTTATTATTACTGCTTCTAACGTTCGTTTGACTACCGTAGGCAGTACTTCTTGAATTTCCTTTAGATCTATTAGCAGTAGATTTATTATCTCTACTTTTATTAGCTCTGCTTCTAGAGGTAGTATTAAAGGCAAGGTCGCTTGTGTTGCTGTTTCTAACATTTGCAGTTCTTGATCTGCCAGAGTTATCTCTTGTATTAGAAACTATATTGGTTCTTCTATTAGGGTTGTAGCTTCTGTTTCTAGCTACACGACCATCGCGATAATGTACGCGACTACCAGGTCTGTTAAAGTCTCTACGACCATTCACATAAGATACATTAGCGCGATTGTTGTAGTACCTTGCGTGGTTGTAATAGCTATATCTAACAGGAGTGTAAAATCTTCTGTAAGGATAATCGTAAACTACACAGCTTCCGTAAAAAGGTCTTGCATAATAAACATGCCATGGTCTAAAAATATACGCAGTATAAAATGGACTTACAAATCCAGTATAGTAGTCAAAGTAACCGTAGTTGTTATAAAATATTCTAAGGCCACCCACGCGTACAATACGTCTGTTATTATACCTAATTTCTACATTACCAGCCTGACTTATACGTCCAAATTCGTCGTAAAAAACGGCCACATCTTCTATTTGAATTACGGCTCCATAATCGTCGTACTGTACAAAGGCATCGTAGTTATAACCGGAATTATAGCTTACGTTTACCCCCGAGGTGTTTACGTTTACATTGTTTGTTTGTCCTAAAAAGACAAAATCGAACTGTCCATCTGGAAAAACAGAGAATTCAACGCCTCCTTCTACAAAAATGTAAGACTTATTGTTGTTGTTTATGTAGCTGCGTTCTTCGTCGCTAAATGTTGTTGCCAAAGCATTAGTCGAAATGAACAAAATTGTCGTGAGTAAGAGTCCTAGATTTTTCATGATTCTGAAGTTTTTAATTCGTAATAATAATGTGGTTAGTATTACGCTTTGTATAAATCAAAGGCCGTGCCAAACTTGTAAACCCTTGATATTCAGCATAAAAAAGCCACCCGTAAGTATGGGTGGCTTTTACATCAACTAAATTAAATAATTAGTACCTACGGGATTGGCTATTGCTCCCGTTAGGGTTTTGTCTATTATTTACACTATTGTAATCTGTATTGTTCCAAGACACATTATAATAGTCTTGATTCGATCCAAAACCTGTATAACGAACAGGAATATTGTTATGTCTATTATATTGGGCATTGCCGTAATAATTTGCTGGAGTTACACCGCAAACTCCAATGGTAAGATTGCGTCTATTTATATTCCCAAGTGTTTGGCTAACGCGTCCACGGCGACCATAGAAAATACTCATATTGCCAGCTTGAATTAATCGGCCACGTTGGTAGCGTAAAGCTACATTACCAATGCGTCTAACCTTCCCATTAGGTTTATAAATTATAGCGGTTCTTCCTACGGAGTGTAAAACACCAAACCTATCTATAAAAATTCGTCCAGGAAGAACACGCCTGCTATTAGTGTATTGTACACGTCGGCCTGTATTTACTTGCCCGTTAGTCGATCTATTTCTTTGTGAACGTGTTTTAAACTGTGCGGTGTTAGGAAGCGCATAGGTAAAACTACCATCCAAGAACACTTCGTATAAAACACCGGCTTCTATAAAACTAACCGATTGTGAACTTAAATAGCGATCGTTATACCCTCGTGGTCCTTGTAAAGTTTCTAATGACTTTACATTTGCTTGTGTTGCGATTCCAACTAGGAATGCAACTACTACTAGTTTTGATTTTTTCATAATCATTACATTTTGGGTTTTGCCTACTCTATTAGCTTTTCGGCTCGCGCTATTGCCTTAGTTATTCCAAAGGCCATGCCAAAAATGTAATCACCTGATATACAGAAAGTAAAACGCCATTCTAAAACTAAAATGGCGTTTGTTTAATAAGATATTGTAGTTAAAATTAGCAGCTATTTACACTTTATAATTGTAAAATACAGCCAATTAGGCGGGTTCTTTTTTAGCTTAATTGACTCCGTTTCCGGTAAAGCGAAGCTTGGTATTACGCTTAATATTAAGGGCATCACCTTGCGGATTACTTTTTACCCCACGAATGCCGTGATTAAAACCATTCCCGTTAATGTTCCCAGAAGTATGACTTACTTCTCCAGTGTCGGTATAAAGTATTTGCATGCTTCCAATTTGACTTAATCTATCTTGAGTATAGAATAACTGTACCGATCCTATACTTTTTACCTTTCCGTTAGCATGATAACGAATTTGCATCTCACCAATGGCGTAAAGTATTCCAGAATGGTCTAGTAAGAGATAATTGGAGTTGGTTTCTCGCTGATTGGCATAATGAATACTCGCGTTGGCGTTTACGCCATTACTCGTGGTTCTTGCGCGTTGTCCTCTGTAGCTGTAACCCAATGCATCTGGGATAGTAAAAGAAAAACTCCCGTCTAAAAATACCTCGAACTGAACATTGGTTTCCATAAAAGAAACCGATTGGTTACTCAGATAAAGGTTATAGTCGTTGTTGTCGTTAATGGTGTTGCTTTTGGCTTGATTTGTAAATCCAGCTGCGAGCACGGCTACTAATACTAATAACTTTTTCATACTATGCAATTTTGGTTGTACCTACTATTAAGCTGTTCGGTTTTAGCTATATAATTAGTACAACAAACTGCATGCCAATAGCCTGTAAGACTGCGTTTTATAACATTATTTTAACTACTATTTAAAGGTATTGTTAAACCTTCCCAATAAGATATTGTGCCGTAAAGGAATTCTTGTTCTTAATAACTTCTTCTGGCGTGCCTTGTGCAATTATTTGTCCGCCTTTGTTTCCGCCTTCTGGACCTAGGTCGATTAAGAAATCGGCACATTTAATTAGATCTAAATTATGTTCCACAACTATAATAGAATGCCCCTTGTCAAGCAGCGCGTTAAAAGAATCTAGGAGCTTTTTTATATCATGAAAGTGTAACCCGGTAGTAGGTTCATCAAAAATAAATAGGGTTTTGTCTTTAGAATTCCCTTTTATTAAAAACGACGCTAGTTTAATGCGCTGTGCTTCGCCTCCAGATAGGGTAGAGGAGCTTTGTCCTAGCTTTACATAACCCAAGCCAACATCTTGCAATGGCTTTAATTTTCCGTAAATTTTAGTTTCATTATGTTGACTAAAAAATGCTATCGCATTATCTACGGTCATATTTAGTATATCGTGTATACTCTTGTCGTTAAACTTAACTTCTAAGACTTCTTTTTTAAATCGACGTCCTTTACAGGTTTCACATTCCAAGTGAACGTCGGCCATAAACTGCATTTCTATAGTTACTTCGCCCTCTCCCTTGCAGGTTTCGCAACGTCCACCATCTACATTAAAAGAAAAATGTTTGGCTTTATAACCGCGAATATCAGATAGTTTTTGATTAGCAAATAACGCGCGAATGTCGTCGTAAGCTTTAATGTAGGTAACCGGATTAGATCTGCTAGAGCGGCCTATTGGGTTCTGATCTATAAACTCAATATGATTGAGCTTATCTAAATCGCCGCCTAGCGAAGTAAATTGCCCAGGTTTTTCTCCATATCCGCCTAGTTTGCGCTGTAAAGCAGGATACAGTATCTTTCTAACCAAGGTGCTCTTGCCACTACCAGATACCCCTGTAACTACTGTAAAACATCCTAGAGGAATGCTTATGTCGAAATTTTTTAAATTATTTGCACGAGCTCCAACTAAACTTATATGTTGACTGGATGTTCTTCTGGTCTCTGGGACGGCTATCGCCATACTTCCATTTAAGTATTTAGCTGTGAGCGAGTCCGATTTTAAAATGTCGCTATAGGTCCCAGTGGCAACAATTTCGCCACCAAAAGTACCCGCTTCTGGCCCAATGTCTATAATTTCGTCGGCGGCTTTCATAATATCTTCGTCGTGCTCAACAACAATTACCGTATTACCTAAATCTCGTAACGATTGTAAAACTTCTATTAAGCGCTCTGTGTCTTTAGGGTGGAGTCCTATACTGGGCTCGTCAAGAATATACATAGAGCCAACCAAACTACTTCCTAGCGAAGTTGCCAAATTAATGCGCTGAGATTCACCTCCAGATAAACTATTCGACTTTCTATTTAGGGTTAAATAGTTAAGTCCAACGTTACATAAAAAAAGTAGGCGGTTGTTTATTTCTATTAGCAGTCGTTTGGCTACTTTAGTGTCGTGCTCATTTAGGTCTAGATTACTAAAAAAATCACGTATTTCTTCTATAGGAAGTTCAACTAAGTCAGAAATAGACTTGCCAGCTACCTTTACATAGTTCGCTTCTGGGCGAAGGCGTTTGCCATAACAGGTCCCGCAAAGTGTTTTTCCGCGATAGCGAGACAGCATAACACGATTCTGGATTTTATAACTCTTTGCCTCTAATTCTTTAAAAAAGCCATTTAAACCTTCAAAATAGGCATTACCATGCCAAACCAATCGCTTTTGTTCTTCGGAAAGTTCAAACCAGGGCTTGTGAATCGGAAAGTCGAACTTATAAGCACTATTAACTAACTGATCCCTAAAATAGCTCATGGTTTCTCCACGCCATGGAAAAATAGCGTTTTCGTAAACAGAAAGACCCGTATTAGGAACAACCAATTCCGGGTCAATACCAATTACGTCGCCATAACCTTCGCAAGTAGGGCAGGCGCCAAAAGGATTATTAAAACTAAATAAGTGAACGTTAGGCTCGACAAATAAAATTCCGTCGAGTTCGAATCTATTGTTAAACCCTTTAATAGTGCCACTTTCTAAAGGCTCGATTAAAACATCGCCCTTGCCTTCAAAAAACGCTATTTCTACTGCATCGGCCAAACGATGATAAAAATCTTCGTCTTCCTTTTTTACAATTCGGTCAACAACCAAATATACATTGTTGGGAATATTATTAGCGACAGCATCTTCTATGCGAATTACCTTATTGTGCGCTTTTATTCTGGAATAGCCTTGTTGCAATAGGGCTTTTAATTTGTTTTCCATAGTACGCCCTTCTTCTAAGACGATGGGCGCTAAAAGCAATAGTTTTTCGTTTTCAGGAATGTCCTTTAAAAACCGAATTACGTCTGTAACAGTCTCTTTTTTAACTAATTTACCCGTTTTAGGAGAATAGGTCTTTCCAATTCGAGTAAAAAGGAGCTTTAAATAATCGTAGATCTCTGTCGATGTTCCAACGGTAGATCTTGGGTTTGTAGCATTTACTTTTTGTTCGATCGCAATTGCAGGAGCAATACCCTTAATGGAATCTACTTTAGGTTTGCTTAATCTGCCCAAAAATTGACGGGCATAAGATGACAAACTTTCTACATAGCGTCTTTGGCCTTCGGCGTAGAGGGTATCGAACGCTAGCGACGATTTACCACTACCAGATAAACCAGTAATAACAACTAATTTGTTACGAGGAATAACTACATCAATATTTTTTAAATTGTGTAGTTTGGCACCTTCAATTACGATGTTAGATTTTATGTTAGCCGTGTCTGATTTCAACGCAAATTCCTATTAAAAAACCCCGCAAAGATACCACTTTGAAGCGGTATTTAAATAGGGGAGTAGTCAAATTATTTTAAACAAAAAGTGAACTTTTTTTTGCATTTCTTAAAAGTTTGTTGTTATATTTACGGACATTAACTCACTTACTTAATTTATTGCCTATAGCATATTTTTACTTTTAATTAGATACAATTATAAAACCTGAAAGGGTTTTGGTCTTAACTAAGTAACAGTATGGAAGTCAACTTAACCAGTGATGCACAGCTTGTAAGTGCATACATGAAAGGCAATGAACATTCGCTTTCTGTATTAATCACACGACATAAAGAGAAAATCTTTAGCTTTATTTATTCTAAGGTTTACGATCGTGATGTAGCCGAAGATATATTTCAAGACACTTTTATAAAGGTTATACGCACCTTAAAACGCGGTAAATACAATGAAGAAGGTAAATTTCTTCCTTGGGTTATGCGTATTTCTCACAATTTGGTAATCGATTATTTTAGAAAGAATAACCGAATGCCAAAATTCGAAAACAATGGCGACTTTAATATTTTTTCTGTGCTTTCTGACGATGCATTAAATGCCGAAAAGAAAATCATTAAAAGTCAGGTAGCTAGCGATGTACAGCGACTTATAGAAGAACTTCCTGAAGACCAAAAACAAGTATTAATTATGCGCATGTACAAAGACATGAGCTTTAAAGAAATTAGCGAACAAACCGGAGTAAGTATAAATACTGCCTTGGGTAGAATGCGCTATGCGCTTATTAATTTACGTAAAGTAATAGATAAGCATAATATTATTTTAACAAACTAGTACAATAAAATATTTGCACCCTCGTTATTTAAGAACATTAACTCTTAAAACAACGTTTGTATGCAAAAAATGTACTCTAAAACTTCACGGAGGGACGACGTGAATAAAATGGTCCCAAAAGAGGAAACTATTAAATTTCTTCTGGATTATTCTAAGGCTTTAAGTGTTATAGATTATAATAAATTGAAGTTTGAAGCACTTCTAAACTAAACTTTGGAAAAACCCGCTTAACGGCGGGTTTTTTTATAATATGCATCTAAGACGGTCTTTCTACCAATAGTCTTAGTAATTATATCTTTTTCTAAGTCCCATCCACGAGCAGGGGAGTATTGGCGACCATACCAAATTATTTGTAAGTGTAATTTGTTCCATAAATCTTTGGGGAACAAGCGTTTGGCATCCTTTTCTGTTTGCACCACGTTTTTACCATTAGTTAAACCCCAGCGGTACATAAGTCTATGTATATGTGTATCTACTGGAAATGCAGGAATATTAAATGCTTGCGACATAACGACACTTGCGGTTTTATGACCAACCGCAGGTAGTTCTTCTAAGGCTTCAAAACTTTGTGGAACTTGCCCGTTGTGTTTATCTATTAATATATGCGAAAGGCCATAAATTCCCTTTGACTTCATAGGCGATAGGCCTACTGGCTTTATAATATCACGAATTTCTTCTACGCTTAGTTTAATCATATCGTAGGGATTGTCGGCAATAGCAAAGAGCTTTGGAGTAATTTGGTTTACGCGTACATCGGTGCTTTGAGCAGACATTAATACTGCTATTAGTAAGGTATAAGGATCTTTATGATCTAAGGGAATAGGAATTTCGGGATATAATTCTTGTAAAGTATCTATTGTGAATTTTACTTTTTCCTTCTTGGTCATAAATGCTTAATTTTACACAAAAATAGCAAAATGAATACATTAAAAGTAGGAGACAAGGTCCCACATTTTACAACTACAGATCAAGACGGAAATCCGATAGATTTTAATGACTTTAAGGGCCAGAAATTAGTTGTGTTTTTCTATCCAGCTGCCAGTACTCCAGGCTGTACAGCAGAAGCTTGTAACTTGCGTGATAATTACGAGCAATTAGAGGCCCAAGGATACGCTATACTAGGCGTAAGCGCAGATACAGAGCGCAAACAAAAGAATTTTCACACCAAATTCGAGTTTCAATATCCGCTATTAGCAGATACCAATAAAGAGGTAATTAATGCTTTTGGAGTTTGGGGGCTAAAAAAGTTTATGGGGCGTGAATACGACGGCATTCACCGCAAAACGTTTTTAATAGACCAGGACGGGGTTGTAACTCATGTAATAGATAAAGTAAAAACTAAAGATCACGCCGCGCAAATTCTAGCGTTGTTAAACTAAAAATGGTATTGCGTATTGGATTAAGCAATTAATTGAATACGCAATACTACTTAGGTGTTTTTTTTAAGAAACTGGCTCTTTTTTGGTGTAGTTAAATAGACCTTGTTGTTTAATAATGTCGGAAGTTCCTTCTGGAAGCATTTCTTCCCAACCAGATTCGCCTTGTTCAATTTTGCGCAATACTTCGCGAGAAAATATATCGAGTACGTCTGGGTTAAAGCCTTCTACATCTACTAATTTACCGTTGTATTTAAAGAATTTATAAAGTTCCTTCATTCTTGGATGAACCTTAATGTTTTCTCCAGTAATATAATCTCCTTCAGGAGTTCGCATAGGGTATAGGTACACTTTTAAATCTTTAAAGAACAATTTACCAAAAGCCTCGAGAATTCCTCCAGATAAGTGACGGTAGTACTTTTCGTCAAATACATCTACTAAATTGTTTACCCCCATGGCTAAACCAATGCGGTTTTTCGTATAATTAGAGAAGTATTCAACCAGTTTATAGTATTCCTGAAAATTAGAAATAAGTACAGTATGCCCTAATGCACAGAGCAATCGTGCCCGAGCCATAAAGTCTTCTTCGTCTATTTCGCCCTCGGCTCTAAGATTAGATAATGTAATTTCGAATATGGTAATAGAACGCTCGGGATCTACCTTATTAGACTCTAAAAACATATTATGTGCGGTTTCGTACATATCTATGTTTACTTTGGTTACGGGTCTAAAACTACCACGTAAGGCCAAAATATTCTTTTTATAAAGAATGCGAGCTGGTAATATATTATTTCCGTCAGGCCCAAAAATTACAGCCTCGGTCATACCATTTTTAATAAGCTGTAAACTCATTAAACGGTTGTCAACATCTTTAAACCGTGGCCCTGAGAAGTTAATAGTATCTATTTCTAGCTGATCTTTTTCTATATGATCGTATAAATAGCGCAATAATTTTTTAGGCTGATCATGCTTGTAAAATGCACCATAAATTAAATTTACACCTAAAGTTCCTAAGGTAATTTGCTGTAATCTAGCATCGCTTTCATGAAAACGAATATGCAACAGAATCTCGTTGTATTCCATATTGGGTTCAACCTGATACCGAATACCAACCCAACCATGTCCTTTATACTTTTTAGCGAAATCTATAGTAGTAACCGTATTTGCATACGTAAAGAATACTTTATCGGGATGTTTTTCTCTAGAAATACGTTGTTCAATTAAGTTGCATTCGTGATCTAGCATGCGTTTTAGGCGAGGCTCGGTAACGTATCTGCCATCTTTTTCGACTCCATAAATAGCGTCGCTAAAGTCTTTGTCGTAAGCAGACATAGTCTTTGCAATGGTTCCAGAAGCTCCTCCTGCTCTAAAGAAGTTACGCACAGTTTCCTGTCCTGCACCAATTTCGGCAAAGGTTCCGTAAATAGTTTCGTTCAAGTTAATGCGCAGCGCCTTACTCTTTGTTGAGGGGATATTTTCTATATCCTTATCGCCCTTTATCTTATCTGGCATGTTGTATAGCAATTACGTTTGTAACAAAGGTACTAATTCCCATAGGGTTTAAAAAAAAATAGATTTATTTTTGCACTAATGAATTCCAGTCTAACTATTACATTTTTGGGAACGGGAACCTCGCAAGGTATTCCAGTTATAGGAAGCACACATCCTGTGTGTTTAAGTAACGACCCAAAAGATAAAAGATTGCGCGTATCTGTTTTACTATCGTGGGATAGTAACAATTATATTATTGACTGTGGGCCCGATTTTAGACAACAAATGCTACGCGAGAATTGCAGTAAAATTGACGGTATTTTACTCACCCATGAACATAGCGACCACACGGCCGGCTTAGACGATATACGACCCTTCTTTTTTAGACAAGGTGATATCCCGTTTTATGCCGAAGCTAATGTTTACCAAGCGTTACATAGACGTTTTGGTTATATATTCGAAACCGAAAATAAGTATCCAGGAGCACCAACCATCATGCAACATGTGGTCGACATGGATCAAGAATTCTATTTGGGATCTAAAAAAGTAATTCCTATTCGAGTATTTCATGGCGAATTGCCCGTTTTAGGCTTCAGAATTGACGATTTTGCCTACTTAACCGACGTTAAGACAATCCCAGAGCATATGCATAACAGGTTGTTTAACTTAGATGTGTTGGTTATTAGTGCCCTTAGAATCGAACCACACAGAACACATTTAAACCTAAGTGAGGCCCTAGAAATAGTCGCTTTGTTAAAACCTAAAAAAACATATTTTACTCATATTAGTCATAAGTTAGGTTTTCATGCCGAGGTAGAAAAAACCTTGCCAGAAAATGTACACCTAGCTTACGACACCCTAACTATTAGCCTTTAAATTATGAAGAAGTCTCTTTTTATGTATTTGTTCTTTTTTTCGCTCCTTTTGGTGCTATTCATGTTTTTTAATCAAAAGCGCATTTTCGAAGTCCAACAAGATAAAATAGTCAAGTTAGAGACTAAATTAAATGCCGCAAACGATTCTATAGTAGCACTAACAGATGCAAATAGCAACCTAAATTACTTTACGCTTTTAGGGAACGATAATGCCATGACCTATTTTGAAAACAAAGGTTTTGAAGCAGCTGGCGTGCAAGACTACGTTTCTGAATCTATTTATGCTTATAATGGGCAAACAGAAGGAAACCCATTAATTCCTTACGAAGGAATGGAAGGAGGAACCATGCGAATAAATAAATTAAAGTTTTTAAACCATCGCTGGTTAGTTGCCGATTTTACAGATGGGAAATACTGGGGAGAAATGGTTTTAGAATACTTTATAGAACCCAACCAAGAAATAACCTTTAACACCCTTGGGTCGCTGTTATACGTTAATTAAAGCCGGTCTGCTAACCAAGATTTAAATTCATAAAAGTTTTGTGGAGATACGCCATGCCCGACAGGGTATTCACTAAATTGGTTTTTTATCCCTAAAGCATCGAGAAAACCAGGTGTTTTTTTAGCCCACGTCAGGGGAATTACCTGATCTACAGTTCCATGTGAACTATAGATTTCTAAATTAGAAAAGTCGTTTGTAGAATAATCCTCTTTGTATAGTTCTTCGGATACATAGCCGCTTAATCCAACAACATAGCGCACTTTTTCTGGATAAGAAAGCGCCACAGCCAGACTTAAAATGGTCCCTTGACTAAAACCTAACAATACTACTTTAGATACATCTACTGGGTAATTGGTTGTAACCTGATCTATAAAGTTGGCAATTAAATCTCTAGACTTAGTGGCCTGCGGAACATCGTTAAATTTATTGGCTCCAACTTGATCCCAATGAATCGCGTACCAAGCATTGCCAAAAGGCTCCATGGGGTAGGGTGCTTTGGCCGAAACTATTGCATACTCTTCAGGTAATTCAGAAGCAAAAGAAAACAAATCATTTTGGTCACTGCCATAGCCGTGAAGCATAATAATTACTGGTGCCTTAGTATCTTTAGATGCTGCAGGTCTGTATAGATGTTCAAGAGAAAAATCAGCCACAATTTTTGATTTAAAAAGTCAAATTTAAGCATAAAAAAAGCCACTGCAGAAGCAATGGCTTATATAATATTTTTTAAAGTTTATGCTACGCCAGCAAACCACTCCTGAAAGTACTTACCTAGAATGGGCACTTCTTTTTCTTCTCCGTTTACTGCACCTACAAGGCCAATAACCCAGAGCACAAAAACAGCGACGTTTAATACCCACATAAACATTAGGACTCCCATAACTCTGCCAACAATAGATAGTGCGATTCCCACTAACATTATTCCAAGTACTTGACGAATGTGAAATGCTCCTAATTTTGTTTTATTACTGCTATGCATTACCAAGGCAATAATCCAACCAATAAGCGTAATGTAGCTAATAATGGCTATGGTTTTGCCATTGTCTGCGGTTGATTCGGTCATAATTGTATGTTTTAGTTAATTATTTAGTAGACTTAAAGATAATTTTTTTAATCTAAAAACAGAAACCACTCTTGGAATTTCTTACTTAATAGGGGAATAGCAGGAGAAATCCCCATAAAGGCGGTAGTTATACTAATGGTCCATAAAACAAAAGCACATAACCATAAAATGTCACCTAAAAGCACGGCCACATAAGCATGCGAAACCTGTGCAACTAGCAATATAATTAGCAGTCCGAACATATTTTTAATATGTTTTCTTGCAAATTCGTGTTTTGCATCCCTATTCATAAAATAGGCGATAATTAACCCGATAAAGGTAATATAGGTAATTATCGACAAGAACTTTCCGGGAGGATTTTTAATCTGCATAATTAACCATTAATTTACCGTTGGCGCATATTCCGTAGGCTTTACCAAGCATAGTACTGTTTAAAAAGATCGAGTTCTTAGAGAAAGAGTCTATGTAATCTTTGCTAAAGGTATATTGCTCTGCTGGGTTAAACAGTGTGATATCTGCACGCTGACCTTCTTCTATGGGTGAACTTTCAATGCCAAAACGATTTTTTAAGCCTGTAAATCCTTGAACAGTACTTTCTAGACCAACCGCCGATTGAACAGCTCCAAATCCACTTTCTAGTCCAATAGTCCCAAAAAGAGCGTGGTCGAACTCTTTTTTCTTTAATTCAATGTCTAAAGGGTTGTGGTCTGTTGTAATACCATCTATAATTCCGTCTTTAAGCGCTTGAACAAGTACTCGAACATCTTCTGGGTGTCGCAGGGGCGGCAATACCTTAAAACGCGTGTCAAAATTTGTTAGACAATCGTGATTTAAAACCAAATTATGTGCTGCAACGCTACAACTTACATCTAGACCTTGCGCTTTAGCTTTTGCTATAAGACTCACGGCTTGTTTAGTGGAAACGGTAGGTATGTGTAATTTACCACCTGTATATTCTAAAATGGCTAAGTCTCTGTTAATTTGAAGGTATTCGGCTAAACTTGGAATACCTTTTAAACCAAGCGAGGTACTTATGCCGTCCTCATGCATAACGCCTTTAGCTGCAACAGCTGCTTCGTGCGGAAATGATTGCACCAAGCCATTAAAAGGTTGGGTGTATTGCAATGCAATTTTTAACAAATTTACATTGCCTATAGGTCGTTTATAATCGTAAAAACTGCAAGCACCTACCGACTGCATGTCGAAAAGTTCGGCTAAGGCTTCGCCTTTACTTGCAAGGGTTAAAGCGCCAACTGGATAAGCACTTACGGCATGATTAGCCGCTTTAGTTTTTATGTAATCTATTTGTGATTTATTATCTACAACAGGATAACTATTTGCGTTAATCGCTACATGAGAAAACCCTGAATACGCTGCTACATTTAACCCGTTGGCAATGGTTTCACGCTCTTCGTAGCCCGGTTCACCAAAACTAACACTGCTGTCGAACCATCCTTGCGAAACATATAGGTTTGGTAGCTCAACAACTTGTTGCGGTTTACTGGGCTTAATTTCTTTTGCAATGTTGGTAATTAGTCCGTCGGTAATAAGAATATCACGCTTTTTGCCGTTGTGTGAACTCGAACGGTCAATAATTGTAGCCGATTTTAGTAGTATCTGCATTGCTGCAAAGATATAACTATATGTGGAATTTTATGAATCAAAAAAACGTAAAACTGTCATCTCTAAAAGCAAAAACAAAACAGCACCCATAGCAAACCACTTCCAATAGTCGGTAACACTGCGCTGATCTGCAATAGCTGTAAACAATTCTGGAACGGAATCGTACCAATTAATTCCAACTAGATTTGTATTAGTATAGAACTGATTGGCATTTTCCCGTCTTGGATAATTATAACTTAAATAACCCAAAGAGTCTTGTTTTGTTTGCAAACTAAAAGTTCCAGAATAGGGCGGAAGGTCACTTGTTGTAAGCACTACGTTGTTTGCAAAAGCTTGCTGCAATGGAATCCACTCTTGGGTACTTTCTTTAATCGAAACTATGTCTTCTTGGCCAAGTTTTGCTGGAATCCCAATGGTGTTTTCGCGCCCTAATTCGTAATACAATTTGGGCAAGGGAAGACTAAAACGCGCAATATTATAAAAGGTTGGTACAATTAACGGAGAACTAGTAAAATTTGCATTTTGTTGATTCAAGGCTGCTGTAAATAAAAATACATTGCCTTTTTGCGTTAAAAATGGAGTGCCACCATCCAATAGTAAGGCCGAATTTGAATTTCCGGAATAGGAATAAAAGCTTTGTACCTGCGGATATTGAAAGTTAGTTACATTTTTATCGAAAACATCGGTATATAGTGGGTGCCCAAATTCTATAGTGGCTATGTTACGTTCAAAACGCTGTAAAGTTCCAAGACGCCCAAACTGTAACAAACCAAGTAAGCGATTATATGAGTCCAAGCTGGCATCTGCTGCTGGAATAATTACCAAACTTCCACCTTCAAGAATATAAGTACTAAGGGCGTTTTGTAAGGCAGTTGGGACCGTTGTTAGTTCGTTTAATACAATTACATTATTACTTAGTAATTGATTGTAATCTACGGCATTGCTATTATACGCTGTAAATTCAAATTCGGAATCGGGATACAGTTTTTGCAAAAAGGTACCATCGCCCTGATTCACTGCAGCAACTTTAATGCGCTGTGGCTTACCAATGTTAAAGTACAAGGTGTTGTCGAACTGCAATTGTTCGTCGTTTATTTGAACACTTCCTTGAAACTCCGAATCTAATGCAAGAGGAAAACTAACTTCTTGCGCCCGATTATCTTTAAAATTAACTGCCGATTTTGCTAATAACTCGGAATTGCTGTAAAAAGACACAGGATATCCCAAATCTTGATTTACTTGAGCCGAAAGGCCCACAACAAGTTCGGCATTACCTCTAGATGGGGCATTAACGTAGGCGGTATCTATGCTTATATTTGCACGATTAATGGCACGCATATTAACGCCATCTATTTGTAGGTTGGCTGGCGCATTAAAAGGTTTATTGGTATGTTGTTGTAGGTCGCTAATTAGTACCAGTCGCTTTGCTGTGTTTGTAGCGTCGCTAAATAACTGATCTGCTCTAAGTAATACTTCGTCTAAAGAAAGCTGATTATAACTAGGAGTAATCTCTAAAACTTCTTCTTGTAATTCGGCAGTAGAAGTCGCATTGTAAACAGCGTTGTTGGTAAACCAAGACAAGGACTCGTTAATTGCTCCAAATTCATAAATATCTTGTATTCCTCTTTGTAATAATCCACCTTGTGAACCTTTGGCCTGCATGCTAAAAGAATTATCCAAATACAATACAACCTCTTCTTTTACCGAGTCGTCTTGTTGCGCCGAAAAATAAGGCTGTGTAAAAGCAACAATAATACAAGCTAAGGCTAAAGTTCTTAGTAATAAGGTTAGCCATTTTTTAATTTGCGAACTCTTTCTAGTTTTAAGTTCAACTTGTTTTAAAAAGGCAACATTGGTAAAGGGAATCTTTTTGAACCTGCGTAACTGAAACAGATGTACAATTAGCGGTATAAGCAGTAAAATTAAGGCGTAGAGTAATTCGGGATGTCTAAACTGCATGCTAATTTAACGTATTCGCCAAAGATAAAAATTTGCGTTTCATTTTTGGTCATTTTAACTTGAATACAACATATTTATTCTAAGGATAGCCCTTAAGGAGCTAAAACGCTTCAAAAACACCTAATCCAAATAGTGCAAAATCGTATTTGACTGGGTCTTTGGGGTCTAATTTTCTTAATGCAATGTCTAATTCTGTTACTGCTTTGGAATCGTTTAGAGTACGTTTTAATAAACCTAATTTTCTAGCAACCCGACCAGAGTGTACATCAAGAGGGCAGGAGAGTTGGCTTGGTTTAATTGCAGTCCAGATGCCAAAATCTACTCCATAGCTATCTTGTCTAACCATCCATCTTAGAAACATATTTATGCGTTTAGCCGCAGAACCAGTACTTGGATTGGCTAAATGCTTGGTGGCTCTAGCAGGATGAGGGAGTTCAAAAAACACACGTTTTAATCCTGTGATTCCGCTTTGGGTAGATTCTTTTGAGCTGTGGTTGGCTATAACGGCTTCTAAACCTTGGTGATTTTTATAAATATGTTGCAATGCATTTATAAAGTACTTAAGATCGATTGCATTAAAGGTACGGTGCACAAAATTGTCTAAGCTCGATAAATCGGAATTGTTGTGATTTAAAACAAAATCGTGAGGTGAATTGTCCATGCCTTCAATAATTCGATTGGCATTGGTTATAATACTCTTTCTGTTTCCCCAAGCTATAATTGCGGTAAGAAAGCCTGCAATTTCTATATCTTCTTTAGTAGAAAATTTATGTGGTATTTGAACCGGGTCAGTTTCTAAAAAGTCCTTGGTATTATACTGTGCAACTTTTAGATCTAAAAATTCTTTTAATTGGACTTGATTCATGTTGTAATACGCCCATCTTTCATGGTGACTTTACGGTCTGCCATATTTGCTAAATCTTCGTTATGGGTTACAATTACAAAGGTTTGTCCGTATTTATCGCGCAATTCAAAAAACAGTTCATGCAGGTTTTTAGCTGCAGTAGAATCTAAATTTCCACTAGGTTCATCGGCCAAGATAATAGACGGATTATTTATTAATGCTCTAGCCACGGCTGCACGTTGCTGTTCTCCTCCAGAGAGCTCGTTGGGTTTGTGATCTACGCGATGGGAAAGTCCTAGATAGTCAAGTAGTTCTTTGGCTCTGCCAATAACTTGTTCTTTTGGAGTCCCCGCGATAAACCCGGGAATACATACGTTCTCTAAGGCGGTAAATTCAGGAAGTAATTGGTGGAACTGAAAAATAAAACCTAGATGTTTGTTTCTAAAACTTGCTAGCGCTTTTTTATTCATGCCTTTAATGGATTGGTCCATTATAAGAACCTCTTGGGTGGCAGGATCTGGTTGGTCTAAGGTTCCAAGAATTTGTAATAGGGTAGTTTTTCCAGCGCCCGATGCGCCCACCACAGAAACAATTTCTCCCTTTTTAATGGTTAAATCTACACCTTTTAAAACAGCCACTTGGCCATACGATTTGTGCAAATTTTTAACCTGAATCATAGCAGTTATTTGTCGTGAAATTAATGTATTCTTAATGAATTAACAACCAATTAAGGCGAACTCTGTGCTTTAAAAACATTTTTTACATTGTTGTAATCAACAAAATAGGTAATACGCAAAGAAACCGTATGCTGCGCTGGTTGATCAAATAAATTGCTCAAGCTATCTGAATAATTAATTGTAGCCTGGTCGTCTACATTAAATATTTGATTTCTATACAATAAAGTGGCCTCGCTTCCAGGAGCAAAACGCCATCTAAAACTTAAATCTAAGTTCCAAATATTAAAGTTGGTATTGGGATCACGATTTTCCAGATCGTAATCGGCTGGTGTTCTCGTGCCGTCTCCGTTAAGGGTAGAGTAGTCGTTATCGCTGTAATCTGCTGTACTCCAGAAATTTCTAAATCGCAAGTCTAAGGCCTTATATGGGTCAAAGTTATAACTAGCGGTTAACGAATTTTCTAGGTTTATAATGTCACGTTCCCCAAAAAATATGTTTTCTTCGTCGTTGTAAACCCAGCCAAAGTTATCTATGGAAGTTTGGAATTCTGTAGACCAAATCACTAAAAAGCTGTCAGAAAAGCGATATCTGGGTTCTACCTCGATATTATAGCGATATTGGTCTTCGTTTTGCCAAGTTCGCATGCCAACCCGAACGTCATAAGCAAACTTTTTTCTATAGTCAGACGACACCCAAGTTTCTCCACCAATATTCGGATTATACAACACATAACGCCCGTCTACACGGGGCTCAAAGTAGTCTCTGTTTTCTGAATTAACACTAATAAAACCGCCAAAAGCAAATCTGGTTTTTAGAGCAAAAAATGCATCAACACTTGCATTATTCCCAGTAACTACGTTTGGGTCGTACAAACGTCGGTGCCTAATTCTAGCTCCAATTCTATAGTTGTTAAAGGTGTTTGTGGGTTCGAATATTTGGTAAGAACCTCCCAAGGTGAAGTTGTTAAAGTTATTCCTAAAATTTAGCCCTAAGTCATTAATATCTAAGGTTGTATTGGCAAAATCATGCCCAAATCGATATCTAAAATTCCCCGTAGTCCTAAAAATATCGAATTCGGTCTGCATTCCTGTTTTAAAACCTAACCCCTCGTTAATGTTACTTACAATTACGCGGCCAGAGGTTCTAAAGGTGTTTGCTTTGTCGGCAACGTCAAAAACCAGACCAGTTACATTAGCATCTCTAAAACTGCCTTCGCGAATAACGTTAGTATTTATTAAAGAGATAGAGGAATTTTTGTTAAACTGCTGATCCAGAACAAAAATATTATAATTGGCAAGTGGTTCAACTAAAACTCTGCGTCTCTCGCCACTTATCGTGTCTTCTATAGTGGCATAGGTCTTTTCTGTAATAGCATTAAAAACGCCAACACCAAGCTTGTCTTCAGTTCTCCCAGAAACCTTAATCGCATTGAGCAGGTTAACTTTGCTTGGATCTTCAATTACTTTTTCTGAATCCTGAATTTCTCCAATACTACCTGTTGGGGCACTTCCCACACGTCTTGAAAAGAAGATATCACCTCTATTAAACAAGTCGATCCCTTCTGTAAAAAACTGTCTATTCTCTCTAAATGTTTGTTCGAATGGTCCCAAATTTAATCGCACTTCGTCGAATGCGGCTTGCCCAAAGTCAGGAATCAACGTGGCATCTAGCGTAAAACTATCACTCAAGCCGTATTTTATATCCATTCCTGCCGCAAAACTTGTTTCGTTTTCGCCATCAAAACTAGTGGTAACTCCCTGCAGGAAAGGAAAAAATGTAAGTCTTACAGGCGGATCAATATTAGTAACTCCGCTAATAGTTCCGTTGTATTGTGTGTCTCTACCTATACTGTTGTCTATAAAGTTCCAAGTATGCGTTTCGTTTTTGGCCGTTAGCCTGCGATAAAAGTTAATACTCCAATCTTGAACGTCGACTTCAGGGAAACGCAAGGCATTATACGGTATTTTAAATTCGGCATACCAGCCCTTGTCGTCTTGCGATACTCTACAGGTAAAAACTACATTGTAATTAAAATCTGTGTCTTCTTGAGTCACTGCTGCATCTCCAATGGTTCCAGCACTTGTTACAAAAAAACGAGTTTCGTTAATTCCGTCGTTATAAGTGTTTAATGCAACAGTTAGGCGGTCTGCCTGAACGTTTACCTCGTCGCGCTGGGAAAATTGTTTTAGAATTGCAGCAGGGTTAGGATGGTACATATAGGCAGCTATATAGACCGCGTTATTGTCGTAGGCAAATTTTACTTCTGATTGATATTCCGGGTCAACTTCGCCGTCGTTTCCCGGTTGAAACATTTTAAAATCGCCATAGGTAGGCAGTTCGTCCCAAATGGAGTCGTCTAAAATTCCATCTATTTTAGGAGGAGTGGTTATTCGGGTAGCTTCTAGATTTTTCTTTGTTTGTCCCAGTACAAATGAACAAAAGAGCAAACAAATAATGGTAAGTTGGGCGCTACGGTGCATAAAATTATATAGAACGCCTTAAAAAGGCGTAGAATTTTGGTAGTTTGATGGTGCCACAAAACTACTCTAGTCATTGTAGTTTGATACTAAACAAAAGTTAAAAAAAAGAGTGGTTTTCATAAAACAATTATAAATTCAAGTAGATTCCTTAGCTTGCTTATAATTACCATTTAACATGCCATACAAGAAGTTCGAAGAGTACAATTTAGAAGTAACAGACGACATAAAGTCTAAGTATCAAGACATTATAGCCGACCTAGGCGAAGATATTAATCGCGAAGGCATATTAAAAACTCCTGAACGTGCTGCCAAGGCCATGCAGTTCTTAACACAAGGATACCAACAAGACGCAGAACAAATTCTTAAAAGCGCCATGTTTAAAGAAGATTATGACGAAATGGTAATTGTAAAAGACATCGAAGTGTATTCGCTTTGTGAGCATCATATTTTGCCATTTTTTGGCAAAGCACATATTGCCTACATCCCCAATGGATACATTGTTGGACTAAGTAAGCTTCCGCGTGTTGTAGATGTATTTGCTAGACGTTTACAAGTTCAAGAGCGGCTTACGCACGATATTCTGGAATGTGTAAACAACACTTTAAAACCCAAAGGGGTAGCGGTGGTTATAGAAGCTAGCCATATGTGTATGATGATGCGCGGGGTCCAAAAGCAAAATTCGGTGACTACAACCTCTGGATTTAGAGGACAATTCGAAAAAAATGAAACAAGAAGCGAATTTTTGCGACTAATTAGCAACGACTTGTCTTAAAAACAATTTATTCTGGTATACTTCTTGCTATATTCAGTTTAGAATTAATACCTTACACTACTTATGATTGCAGACAGCACAAAATATAAAATACTCGCTAAAGGATTAATTTACGACGCCGTAGGTATGTCTACCATGTTACTTCCTGGTTTAGGAACAGTAATTGATCTTTTTTGGGCACCATTCGCGGCAAGTAGAATGAGCAAAATGTATCCCGGAAAAAAAGGTAAAATAGCCGCTATTGTGGTATTCTTGGAAGAATTAATTCCTAATTTAGATTTTATTCCAACATTTACCCTCATGTGGATTTACACCTTTATTATTAATCCAGACCAGGGCAGGATGCAACCCATTAAAATTCGAGTAAACGATTAATAAAAAAGCCCCGATCTAAATCGGGGCTTTTTTTTTTATTCTATTACGATATTAAACGTTACGCTAATATCGGTTTCGCCTCCTGCATCACCAAGACTTCCGTCGTTAGGTTTGTTAGGCTCGTGGCGAAGCACCACATTTAAGGTTCCTGTACTAGCAGTACCTGCTGCCATGTTAACCACAATTCCTAAAGGGTTTCCATTAGAATCTGTATCTAAATAAGTAGTATCAAGATTTAAAGCGCTACTAGAGATGTAAAACATCTGATGCTCGTCGGCCTCTTCTAGCACTTCTAGCGTAATGTTTTCGGCTGGATCTTCGGTTTCGTTTGTAATAGATGCTGTCGCTCTATAATTTGTGTCTGCCGCTAAATTTCCTGACACGGTAACTACAGGTGGTGTAGGGCCGTCTCCATCTAAATCTGTAGATAATAGGAGTATGGGTGTACCGCCACCGTCGGGAACTAAGCTTACTAATAAGGTTGTAATTACTTCCTCTTCGTTTACTTCTTCTGGAGTGTTGTCGTCGTCATTAGAACATGCACTAAATAATACTAATGCACTAAGAGCGAATACTGAAAGAATATATTTTTTCATGATTTTAATAATTAATTTTAAGGTTTAATTGTAAATTTCTACCTAAATCGTCTGCGTAATAGCGCAGCCTGTTTAGGTAATTTCTGTAAGATGTATTAAATACATTCGAGATTCTTAATCCCAATTGCATTTGTGATTGTGTATTTAAATTAAAAGAGATTGAACTGTTCCAATGCAATAAATAATAGGCATCTGGAGGGGTGCTCACATCTACTAATTCGTCCATACCAGTTTCTGGTATAAACACGGTAAAATTGTTGTCAGGAAATTCATTTTGAGCAAATATGTATTGATTCTCTAAACTCGTTACAAAATTTAACCATTTGGGATTAGACCACTGCAAAGTTGCTCCCAATTGTACTGGAGGCATATTAATTAGTGGTTCGTTATTTGCTTGCTCGTAACCTTTTAAAAAGGAAAACTGCCCAGCCACAGACCAGTTGGTGTTAATTGTGTAAAGTGCGTCTATATCGACTCCGGCCAGAAAAGCAGCAGTTTGTCTGTATTCCCAAACCTGAAAGTTTCCGCGTATGGTTTGTTGTACACCAGTAGGTTCAATTAGAATAAAATTATCTATCCAATTAATAAAAGGACTTACTTGTAAAGAAAAATTTTGAGTACTGCGCTCTAAGGTTAAAGATAATCTGTTAGATATCTCGCTGGTAAAACGCAAATCACCCAATTCTATTCTAGAGGCACTATGGTGCAGGCCTTCGCTAAACAATTCCGAGGCATTTGGTGCTCTACTAGCCAAGGCATAGTTAAAATAGAGACGATTGTAATCGTTAATTTTATAATTTAACCCTGCTGTCGCTGCAAAATTATTAAACTCCAATTCTGGGTTTACTAATACTTGTGTTGCAGACTCCCTAATAACTATATCGGCAAATTCGTCTTGATAACCTCGTTGTTCCCAAAAACTCTTGCGATAAAACTTAAAAACGTCCATATAAATATAATCAAACCGCAAGCCAGCTTCTAACAACAGGTTTGGGTTTACCGTGTAGTCAACAATGCCAAATACACCTATATTATACTGTTCGTAATCGGGAATTAAACGGCGAACTCCAGTATTTGGGTTAGCCACGTTTTCTTGGTAGCTTAAGTTAACACCAGTTTTTAGCTTAAGATTGTTGTTAAATTCATGTTCTAGACTAGCTAAAAAATTATGCGTAGTAAGTTCTAAATCTACCGCAGCTTTATCTGCATCGTCGCCTCTACGCACATCAAATTCAAAACGCTGATTCCATTGTACATCGTATTGTACGTCTAGTTTTCCTAGATTTTCAAATCGCTTAAAATACGAAAGCCGACCTGTTATATGCTTGACTTCTTGACGTGGATCCAAAATATCGTAAGTAAAATCCCTTATAATTAATGGAACATCGCTATTAATGGCTCTTACTTGATCTTCGGCACCTCCTAAATGGGAGGCTCGTAGAATTCCAATTTTGGTCTGAAAATAACTAACGTAAGCTTCAAAGCCAGAATTAAAATTATTACGACCTACTCGAAAAGAAAAATCACCTTCCGATAGTCCTGTATTGCTCAACACATAATCTGGAGCTTCAAAATCTCCAAAACGTTTAGCAGTACCTTGTATAACGCCAAACCATCCATTCTCGAAGCCTTTAAACAGCTCAGAACTAATAGTTCCACCACGACCGTTAGTACTTGCACTTGCAATAGTTTTACCATATAAAGTGTCTTTTAAAGCAACCAAACTTGGCTCTGCTATAATTACACCTCCTATGGCATTTCCTGAATATTGTAATGCCGATGCACCTTTTAGTACGGTAATTGAACCAGCAGTATTAATATCTATTGCTGGAGCGTGTTCTGCTCCCCATTCCTGATCTTGCACACGCACACCGTTATTTATTGTAGTAATTCTGCTACTATGCAGTCCATTTATTACCGGTTTTACTACGGTATTTCCAGTATTTAATGAACTAACACCACTAAGGGTATTTAACACATCGCCCAAGCTACCGCCGCTATATGCTTCTATTTGAGCAAGATTAACGGTGTTATTTAATTGAGTTTCACTTTGAGTTCTAAACGATTTTCCAGTAACAATCACTTCGTTTAAAGCTTCTAAATGATGCTCTAAATAAATAGTTTTACTCGTATTGCTTTTTAAATCAATAGTCACCTCTTTGGCTTTACAAAAAGGGTGTAAAACTTTAATAGTGTAAGTTCCTGTACATAATCCTTCGAACTTAAAATTACCGTCGAAGTCCGAATAAACTGTTTCGCTTAATTCCACAACAGTAACCACAGCCGAATCTAAGGCGGTGTCGTCGTGTCCGTCTATAATTTTTCCACTTAAGGTTAAGTCACAGGATTGAGCGACTGTATTAAACGATGCTACAAAGCAGCATAGCGCTAATGTTATTCGAATCATTAAGGTTCAATTAATTAAAAGTAACTGTAGATGTGTTAGCAATTAATTAATAGGGGGACCGCGTCCTAGGTTTAAATCTAATGTTGTAGTAACATATGGATTTGACCAAAAAACGGCCAAGGTTTCTTTAATTTCGGGAATGTAAGCCGGAAGCTCAATGTGTTCGAAATCGTCAAAAACCGGTAGTATTAAATTGTGTAATTCGCAATTAGGGGTCGACTCGTGCATGTGGGTGCTCATGTCGTTACACACTTTGTGTTCATGACCTCCAGTAGCATGCAAGGCCTGTGCGAATATTGGGAACAACATAAGGCCAATAAAAATAAAGGCCTGAACGCGAAGTGCTATGTTGTTTTGTTTTTTCATTATTTTAAAAGGAATCCTAAACCGATTCCACGAAGCATTTTCTTTTCGAAATTCCAGAAAAACTCAAATTCTCCAAATAACCACCCAAAAGTAACAAGAAAAACTTGATATGCAGGAAAGATAATTAAAATACGTATTGGCCAGTATAACCACGGATTAACATCGCTGCTAATTCCAATAAAATCGGTAACAGGGCCAGCGATTTTAGCCGCAGTGCTTCCCGTAACAGCAAATACCAAGAATATTATTCCCAGTTGTAAATTGCTATTTATGTTCCAGCGTTCTTTTAGTTTTTTCATTACAAACTCTGCTTGTAGGTTTTCTGGAAGTATATAAAATAATTGTACAATAAATAATTCACCTCTTTCCCGTAATGCACGTTGGGTTTGTAATCGATTAGCATTTCGTATAATCTCGAATCGTAAAGCGTAGCATTTAATACGCGTCTATTCCATTCGGCAACATAAAAATTGTTTCTGTTTTCTAAATAACTTAAACTGTAGTAATCTTCTGGAAATTGGGTGACTAACCAATTGTAGAAACCGTTTTCGATAATTATAATTTCGTATTCCAAGCTATCGTTCGCTATACGAATTGTATCGGTGGTCGCCATTTTTGGATTGGCCTTAGTACCTCCAGCAGTTTTATAGCTATCGCAGCTAAATACTAACAGTCCTAGTAATAGACATAAGACTAGATTTTTCATAACTCTTTCTAATTAGGGCGATAGACAATGTAAATTTACAAAATTCTTACCTGCATTATTATTTTGTTAACGGCATTTAACAAAAAAAGGAGGCTATAATTGCCTCCTTGTTAATTGTGTTTTATTCTTATCGTTTAAAAAGACCGCCTAAAAGGCCTCCTAAGCCGCCACTTTTTTTGCTATTTCCTCCAGTATTAAATAGCATACCGGCCACATCGTCTAAAACGCTTCCGTCGCCATCGCCATCTAAAAGTGATTCTATCATGGACTGCTGCTTATTCTGCGAAGATCCGCCTCCCATAAGTCCTCCAAGTAATCCTTCAAGGCCAGAAGTAGAACTCACGTTCTGCTGGCGTTTTTGCTTTCCTAAATATCCTAATAGGAGCGGAGCTGCTATTTTTAGTATTTGGGCTACGCTTCCTGCATCGACTCCCGATTTTTGAGAGATTGCACTGGTAACATTGTTTTGTGATCCTCCAAGCACGTGGCCTAATATTCCTGCGCCGTCGTCCATTACACTGCTGTCTACTCCGCCTCCAAAGAGGCCTCCAAGATTGTCAAGAATGCTGCCGTCGTGTTTACCTTCCAATGCGCCCATAAGGCCTTGCGCTCCGCCATCGGTAGTCGCATTGCGCTTCATAGCTCCCATTAAAACTGGCAATGCCATGCTCAATACAGACGAAGTTTTATCTTGCGATTGATTTGTTTGTGAACTAACACCGCTAATTATTTGCTTTCCCATATCGCTGCTAAGCAAATCCATAATTCCTGCCATAGTTTGTTTATTTAGTTGAATACGAATACCAAGATACAAATTACCTGCACCTTAATCCAAATTGGTGGGAAGCACACTTGAAGTCAAGCAATTAGCCTAGAATACCAACAATTTGCGAAGCTAATTCGGTACCAATTCTATCTTGAGCTTCGTTAGTTGCGGCTCCAATATGCGGCGTTAAAGACACCTTTGGATTCATGAGTACTTTTATTGCTGGTTTTGGCTCTTCTTCGAAAGTATCCAATCCTGCAAAAGCCAGCTTGTTATCGTCTAAAGCTTCTATTAGAGCTACTTCGTCTACAACTCCACCACGGGCAGCATTAATTAAAGCAGCGCCTGGTTTCATTTTGGCTAATTCAGTTTTGCCAATTACATATTCCTTCTGAGCAGGAACGTGTAAAGTAATAAAGTCACTATCTGTAAGAACTGTATCCATAGTAACCATGGGTATATTAAATTCTAGCGCTTGGTTGTCAAAAAAGTCAACTTTAATTTTTGTTGCTTTGGATTCAACAAACTTATCGTGCGCTATTATGTTCATTCCACATCCTACAGCAATTTTAGCCACTTCCTGGCCAATACGACCAAAACCAATTACTCCAAGGGTCTTGCCTCGTAATTCGGCACCTTTAGCGTAGCTTTTTTTAAGGTTTTTAAATTTAGTATCGCCATCTAATGGCATATTTCGGTTTGCGTCGTATAAATAACGTACTCCAGTAAATAAATGTGCAAAAACAAGTTCGGCTACAGAAGAGGAAGAAGCTGCAGGGGTATTAATTACGTGTAATCCTTTATCTCTGGCATATTGTACGTCTATATTGTCCATACCAACACCTCCGCGACCAATTACCTTAATACTCGGGCAAGCGTCTATTAGTTCTTTTCTAACTGTGGTTGCAGAGCGCACCAAAAGAACTTCAATCTGGTGTTCGTTTATAAAATTCTCTAGTTGCTCTTGGGCAACTGTAGTTGTAATTACCTTGTAACCAGCTGCTTCTAGAGCGTTAATTCCGCTTTGTGAAATTCCGTCGTTTGCTAAAACTTGCTTCATCTTTTCTTTTTTATGCTTGTTGTTCTAATGCTTTCATTGTTTCTACTAGTACCTGAACACTTTCTAAACTAAGTGCGTTGTACATAGAGGCTCTGTATCCGCCTACACTACGATGCCCATTTAAACCATTAATTCCTGCTTCTTTCCATAAGCTGTTAAAGCGATCTGTAAGCGCGTCGTCGGTTAAATTAAAGGTAGCGTTCATAGTGGAACGATCTTCTTTATTAGCTACAAACCCTTTAAACAGCGGATTTCTGTCTATTTCGTTGTAAAGTAAAGCAGCTTTTTGATCGTTAATTTTTTCTATGCCTGCTATTCCGCCTTGTTCTTTTAACCATTCTAGGGTAAGCATAGATACATAAACTGCAAAAACTGGCGGGGTATTAAACATACTGTCTTTCCCTATATGTGTTTGGTAATTAAGCATAGCAGGAATTTTACGAGTCACTCGACCTAAAACATCTTCTTTTATTACAACAAGCGTTGTTCCTGCTGGGCCCATGTTCTTTTGAGCTCCTGCATAAATAATGTCGAATTTAGAGAAATCCATTTGACGCGAAAAAATATCGCTACTCATATCGCTAACCAGAGAAGTATCTGTATTTGGCAACGCTTTTATTTGGGTTCCAAAAATAGTGTTATTCGTTGTTAGGTGTAAATAATCTAACCCAGAAGGAATAGTATAATTTTTTGGTATATAGTTGTAATTGTTGTCCTTAGAAGAACCTACTTCAACCAATTCTCCAAATAACTTTGCCTCTTTTATAGCTTTGTCAGACCAAGTCCCTGTATTTAAATACCCTGCTTTATTTTCTAGCAAATTGTAAGCAACCATTAAAAATTGCATGCTAGCACCACCTTGCAAGAACAAGGCCTTGTAACCTTTATTTTCTAGTCCTAAAAGCGATATTGCCAAAGATCTAGCATTTTCCATAATCGCAACAAATTCAGGGCTTCGGTGCGAAATTTCTATTAAAGAAAGATCTATATTGTTGTAATTTATAACGGCTTGTGCTGCCTTTTGCATTACACTTTGTGGCAATACGCAAGGACCAGCGCTAAAATTGTGGGTTGTCATAGTCAAAATTTAAGAAGCTACAAAGATGTTAAATAACTGGCTAATCCATGTTAATAAACCAATAATTTATCAACTAAAGTTTTAACAAAAAAGCTAAGGTATCTATCTGATCTGCATAGTCAGCTAATTGTGGGTGTTGCGCTTGGCCAAAGGGCAAGCCATTTAGACTTTTCATGGTACTCACTACGCATTGAATTTCTTCTTCTCGCGACCCTATAGTTTCTTTAATAGAATCTTCGTTAGTGTAATATTCGTAAAATAGACTGGCAATTGGAGACGAAAGGCTTTCGTCTTCTTTAATCATAAAAAATCCATTGTCTAAAATATCGAACTGACTCATTAAATAAACCGCCTTATTGTAGTCGTAATTGTTTTCGTACTTCTTGAGTTCTATAATAGCATTCCAGCTATATATTGCATTAAAAAAGGCATCAAAATTATAGTCTTTTGGCACATATATTTTAGAAACGTTTCTACACCCAAGTCCGTAATAGCGCAGTATGTCATTACTTAGTCCCAGTAAGTCTTCTTTGGATTCACTTCCTGTTAAAACTGCCACCGAACTTCTGTTTTTACGAATAATACTCGGGTATTTTCCAAAATAATGTTCAAAATACCTGGAGGTATTGGTACTTCCTGTAGCTATTACCGCATCGAATCCATCAAGTCGGTCTTTAGTATAACGAATAGCAGTTTCCCATTGTGAGTTTTCATTAATTAAAACACTTGTTAAATAGGGCAGTAGCACCGTATCGTTAGAAGATAATTTAACCAAGGCCTTATTGCCACTAATTAATACACAAATTAAATCGTGAATTCCTACCAAAGGAATATTTCCGGCCATAATTATGGCGACCGTTTTAGGGTTAGAATTGGTAAAGGAATAATTACTAGTCCAGTCGGTAAGCTTGCTAACAGTGAGCAATTGAGCCCATTGGTCTAGCGCAAAACGCAGATTTTCTGCAGTAAACCAACTATTTGTATGCCCAGCCTTAATAAGTGTTTGCGCGAACTCCTGTTGCTGATTAGTTGAGGCTTCACTTTTGGCCTCTGTTTCTAGAAAACTGGCAATATACTCGCCTAATTTAGCGAGTGAATTAATTCGTTGAGAAAGGGTAAGCCCCATTTGGTTATAATGCTTTTTGGCGTTATTTTTGTACTGCAAAGTTAGAAAAAGAAAAGGCTATGGCTATTATAATAACCGACGAATGTATTAATTGCGGGGCATGCGAACCAGAATGCCCGAATACAGCGATATACGAAGGGGCAGACGATTGGCGTTATGCCGACGGGACCGATCTTTCTGGAGATTTAATACTCCCTAATGGCAAGTCGGTTAACGCAGAAGATGCACAAAAACCAGTTAGCGATGAGCTTTATTTTATTGTAGCAGACAAATGCACCGAATGCATGGGCTTTCACGAAGAGCCGCAATGTGCCGCCGTTTGCCCTGTTGATTGTTGCGTTCCCGACGAAGATAACGTAGAAGACGAAGCAACACTGCTAGGAAAGCAAGCTTTTATGCACCACAAATAGGCTAAGACTAACCTGATTTCTTACCAGAAATACCATTTTTACTGTTCTCGTAATATAAAATTCGGCATATTTTTGTTACTTTAAACAAAAAGTAGAAATGCCCGTTTGGCTAAATATAACCCTCGTGGTTTTGGTTATTTACGTAATTGTAAGCGTACTGTTGTACTACTTGCAGGACTACTTTTTATTTAAACCCGAAAAGCTTCCCGAAGATTTTAAGTTCTATTACGAGAACCAACGTGTAGAAGAATACAATTTAGAAACTCGCGACGGTGGACGAATAAACGGACTTCATTTTAGAGTAGATAACCCAAAGGGGGTTGTTTTGTATTTAAAGGGAAATTCAAAGAGTATGAAAGGCTGGGGGAAGTTTGCTGTAGATTTTACACGCTTAAATTGGGAGGTTATAATGGTAGATTATCGTGGCTTTGGTAAAAGTACTGGGAAACGTTCTCAAAAAGCTATAAAGCGCGATGTACAATACGTTTACAA
This sequence comes from Gilvibacter sp., assembly GCA_965277295.1. Classification (GTDB taxonomy): domain Bacteria; phylum Bacteroidota; class Bacteroidia; order Flavobacteriales; family Flavobacteriaceae; genus Gilvibacter. Next base: position 3,125,806 of record OZ255720.1, on the reverse strand, counting down.
TAAAATTCGCGAGCGTGTAGATGAACAATTCATTATTATTTATGGTCGTTCATTAGGTTCTGGGTTTGCCGCTAAAATAGCTTCCGAAAATCATCCAAGAATGTTAATCTTAGATGCACCATATTATAGTCTAACCAAGGTAACAGGGCGATATATGCCATTTATGCCGCTATCTATAATTTTAAAATACCCAATGCCTACCTATAAATGGTTGCGTTATGTGCGCTGTCCCATACATATTATACACGGGACTCAAGACAAATTAATTCCTTTTAAATCGAGTATTAAATTATCAAAAATTCAACCTAAAATTACACGATTATATGCCGTAATTGGTGGAGGCCATAAAAATTTAAATAACTTTGAATCGTATCATAAAATGTTAGGCGAAATTATTGATTCCGAAGAAATTGCAATCGACCTAGAAACCACTAGTATGAAAGTTAAACACACCACGAAAGCCAATGCGTAAAGTTGTTTTTGGAGTGGCTATAGTGTCTGTCCCATATTTGTTTTTTGCCCTATTTATGTATTTTATTCAAGATAATATTCTTTTTCAGCCACAGCCGCTTCCTGCAGATTATGAGTTTAGCTTTAATGCTAAGTTTAAAGAGTTTAATGTTATAACCCCAGATAGTGCAAGTTTGAATGCCTTGCACTTTTATAATCCAAATCCAAAAGGAGTAATTCTGTATTTTCATGGAAACGCTGGCAATTTAGCGCGTTGGGGAGGTATTGCCTCGGGTTATGTGCAGTATGGGTACGACGTTATTGTAATGGATTATCGCAGTTATGGAAAAAGTACGGGAAGTCCAAATCAGGAAAGTATGTATGCAGATGCTCAGCTATTTTACAATTATGCCAAGCAGCATTATCCAGAAGACGATATTCTAGTATATGGTCGGTCTCTAGGGACTAGCGTTTCTACATTTTTGGCTGCCCAGAACAATCCTGAACGTTTAATTCTAGAAACTCCATTTTACAGCATAAAAGATGTCGCAAATACTCGATTTAGATATTTGCCCGTTCAATGGTTATTAAAATATGATTTTCCGAGCTATAAATATGCGCCTTTAGTAAATTGTCCAGCGTTAATTTTGCACGGAACTAACGACGCGGTAGTGCCCTATAGCTCTGGTAAACGCTTGTACGAATCGTTTGCAATGCCTAATGCCGAACTCATTACTATTGCCAAAGGGAAGCACAATAATTTAAATGAATTCGAGACATTTAACGAAGCGATCTCCCGATTTTTAAAGGTCTCTAATTAGCCAAAATTATAGGGTATTATTATTGGGCAATTAGCTATATTTGCCCCCGTAAAATCACCCTGTAAATAGCACTTTATGAAAGCTGGAATTGTAGGACTTCCCAATGTTGGTAAATCCACCTTATTTAATTGTTTGTCTAACGCCAAAGCGCAAAGCGCAAACTTTCCGTTTTGTACAATCGAACCTAATATAGGCGTGGTAAACGTGCCCGATCCAAGATTAGAGGTATTAGAGTCTTTGGTTAATCCAGAACGCGTTATGCCTGCAACTGTAGATATTGTAGATATTGCAGGATTAGTTAAAGGGGCCAGTAAAGGGGAAGGTCTTGGTAATCAGTTTTTAGGGAATATTCGTGAAACCGACGCTATTTTACACGTTTTACGTTGTTTTGACAACGATAACATTGTACATGTAGATAGCACCGTGGATCCTATTCGCGATAAAGAAACCATAGATATGGAACTGCAACTTAAAGACTTAGAAAGTGTAGAGAAACGCTTAGAAAAGACTAAAAGAGCCTCAAGAACAGGAAATAAAGAAGCGCAAAAAGAAGAAGTTGTGCTAAATGCATTAAAAGCGGGTTTAGAAGCAGGTACTTCGGTAAGAGCAATCGACTTGTCTGCATCGGACAGAGAAGAGCATGTAAATCATTTACAGTTAATTACAGACAAACCAGTAATGTATGTGTGTAATGTAGATGAAAACGCTGCAGTTTCAGGGAATGCATATGTAGACCGAGTTAAAGAAGCTGTTGCTGGCGAAAATGCAGAGGTTTTAATCCTTGCCGTTGGTATGGAAGCCGACATTAACGAACTAGACGATTACGAAGAGCGCCAAATGTTTCTAGAAGATATGGGATTAGACGAACCAGGATCGGCTAAACTAATTCGAGGAGCTTATAAATTGTTAGACTTGCAAACCTATTTTACCGCTGGCGAAAAAGAAGTTCGCGCCTGGACTATTCCAATAGGAGCCACAGCTCCAGAAGCCGCGGGAGTAATTCACACCGATTTTGAAAAAGGCTTTATTCGCGCCGAGGTTATTAAATACAGCGATTACAAAGCCTTAGGTTCTAGAGATAAAGTAAAAGAAGCAGGAAAACTAGCCGTAGAAGGCAAAGAGTACGTAGTACAAGATGGCGACGTAATGCTCTTTAGATTTAACGTCTAATTATTCCGGCATATAAGGCAATGACGTGGTATACTTTTTAACGGCCTTATATTCTAAATAAACGTTTTTAATCGCTTCTTTAAGAAAAGTATTATCTGGCTTTAATTTTAGAGCGGTCGTATACATTTTTAAAGCCTTAGTATGTCTTCCTTGTTCAACAAACATGTCGCCAAAATCTACATAGGCTTTAAAATCGCGTTCTAAAATCTGCTCTTGTGTTAACGCTTTATTGGTGCTATAGCTTATCACTGGAATATTAGAAACTGTTAAACTTCTAGTAACAACAGGATCTTCTGGAATAATTGTTTCTGAATTAATTAAAGTTAAAATCCCCAGAACCAAAGCAACAAGTACCACAACTAGAATAACAATAAATTCAAGACGATGTTTTTTGCGCTGTTTGCGTCCGTAGTTATTTCTTTCTGAAGCGCTTAGGGTAAGCAAATTGTCTACTGGGCTGCGCTTGTATTGCTCGTCGCTTAAAGAACGAATTTTTCTATATCGCTTGTGGGTTGGCACACGCTTCTTTAACAGTTTCCTGTTGTTTCGAATAACCGCTTGTGCGCCGCCTGAATGCATAGAAAAATAGAGAATGGTTATCTATTAGTCGTAAAAATCCTTAAAATGTTAACATTATCTTAAAATTATTTTCTAAAAACGGCTTAAACCCTTTATTTCTTAACAATTTGACCCGTTGTATTGTTAATTACTTTAGTAAAAAGCGGTTTTAAAATTTTTAGCGAAATCCTATATTAGCAGGACTACTCCCACAAAAAATTATGGCCAAACAAGCCCAATATACAGAAGATAACATACGCTCCCTAGATTGGAAGGAACACATTAGAATGCGTCCCGGAATGTACATTGGGAAGTTAGGCGATGGCTCGTCTCAAGACGATGGTATATATATTCTTTTAAAAGAGGTTTTAGATAATTCTATAGACGAATTTGTTATGGGCGCCGGTAAGACCATAGAAATTCGAATTAAAGATCGTGAAGTTCATGTTCGGGATTACGGACGTGGAATTCCGCTTGGGAAAGTTGTAGACGTTGTTTCTAAAATGAACACTGGTGGAAAGTACGATTCCCGTGCTTTTAAAAAATCTGTTGGACTAAACGGAGTAGGTACCAAGGCTGTAAATGCACTTTCGGCTTCCTTTAAGGTGAGCTCTATTCGCGAAAATCAAATTAAGACGGCAACCTTTAATCAAGGAAATTTAATAGCCGACCCAAAACCTGAAGAAAGTACCAAGCGTAAGGGTACCAAGGTTAGTTTTATTCCAGACGAAAGCATATTTAAAAATTATAAGTATCGGCCTGAATATGTGGTGCGCATGCTTAAAAATTATGTGTACTTAAACCCAGGATTAACAATCGATTACAATGGGGAAAAGTTTCACTCTGCCAACGGTTTAAAAGACTTATTAGAAGAGAACATTTCGCAAGGCGATATGCTGTATCCTATTATTCACCTGCGCGGAAACGATATAGAAGTAGCAATTACCCACAGTAAAACCCAGTATAGCGAAGAGTATCACTCGTTTGTTAATGGGCAAAACACAACCCAAGGGGGAACGCATCAGTCGGCATTTAGAGAAGCCATTGTAAAAACTATACGTGAATTTTACGGCAAAAATTACGATGCAAGCGATATTCGCAAGTCCATAGTTTCGGCCATTAGCATAAAAGTAATGGAGCCGGTTTTTGAATCGCAAACCAAAACTAAGTTAGGCTCCACCGAAATGGGCGACGGCCTTCCAACGGTTCGCACTTACATAAACGATTTTGTAAAAACGCAAGTAGATAACTTTTTACATAAAAATCAGGCCACTGCAGAAGCCTTACAGCGTAAAATCATGCAAGCGGAACGCGAACGAAAGGAGCTATCGGGTATTCGAAAACTGGCAAAAGAGCGCGCAAAAAAGGCTAATCTTCATAATAAAAAATTACGCGATTGTAGGGTACATTTAGGCGATTTAAAAAAGGATCGGCGTTTGGAATCTACCTTATTTATTACCGAGGGAGATTCGGCAAGTGGATCCATTACCAAGAGCCGTGACGTAAACACCCAAGCTGTATTTTCCCTAAGAGGAAAACCGCTGAACAGCTATGGTATGAACAAAAAAATTGTTTACGAAAACGAAGAATTCAACCTCTTGCAAGCCGCTTTAAATATAGAAGAAAGCCTGGAGGACTTGCGTTATAATAATATTGTAATCGCCACAGATGCCGACGTAGATGGAATGCATATTCGGTTGCTGTTAATTACCTTTTTCTTACAGTTTTTCCCAGAGTTAATAAAAGAAGGGCATTTGTATATTTTACAAACTCCTTTGTTTCGTGTTAGAAACAAGAAAGAAACTATTTATTGCTATTCAGACCAAGAGCGTGCAGATGCTATAGAAAAACTAAAACCTAAGCCAGAAATTACTCGATTTAAAGGTTTAGGTGAAATATCTCCGGACGAATTCCAGCATTTTATTGGAAACGACATTCGCTTAGACCCAATTATGTTAGACAAAACCATGTCTATAGAAGAATTACTTTCTTTTTATATGGGTAAGAATACGCCCAACCGCCAGGAATTTATTATTAATAATCTTAAAGTTGAATTGGATCGCGTTAGCGAAGAAGACTAGATGAGCGACGAAACTCCCATAAACGAAAATCAGGAAGGACCAGAAGGTCATGACGACTTGCAGGATCAGAATCAAGATACCATTACCCGAGTAACGGGTATGTATAAAGATTGGTTTTTAGATTACGCCTCTTATGTAATCTTAGAACGTGCGGTACCAGCCATAGAGGACGGTTTTAAACCAGTACAGCGCCGAATCATGCAGTCTATTAAAGACTTAGACGATGGTCGTTACAATAAAGTAGCAAACATAGTAGGGCATACCATGCAGTATCACCCCCACGGGGACGCAAGTATTGCAGATGCAATGGTTCAAATTGGACAAAAAGATTTGCTTATAGATACCCAAGGAAACTGGGGCAACATACTTACCGGTGACCGAGCGGCAGCGTCTAGATACATCGAGGCTCGTTTGTCTAAATTTGCTTTAGATGTAGTTTACAATCCAAAAATCACACCCTGGCAGGCCAGTTACGACGGCCGTAAAAAGGAACCAATTAATTTACCGGTAATGTTTCCGTTATTGCTCGCTCAAGGAGCCGAAGGAATCGCCGTTGGTTTGTCAACCAAGATTATGCCTCATAATTTTATTGAATTAATAGCGGGGTCCATAAAGCATTTACAAGGAAAGCGTTTCACTATTTATCCCGATTTTCCTACTGGCGGAATTGCAGACTTTACCAACTATAACGATGGTCTAAGAGGAGGTAAAATTCGCAGTAGGGCCCGAATGAGTCAGCAGGATAAAAATACTCTGGTTATTACCGAAATTCCTTTTGGCACAACAACCAGTAGTCTAATAGATTCTATTTTAAAAGCCAATGACAAAGGCAAAATTAAAATTAAGAAGATTGAAGACAACACCGCGGCCGAGGTCGAAATTCTTGTGCATTTACCTTCGGGAATTTCGCCCGATAAAACCATAGATGCGCTTTATGCTTTTACCAACTGTGAAAATTCCATCTCACCGCTAGGCTGCGTAATAGAAAACAATAAGCCTTTGTTTATTGGTGTTACCGATATGCTTAGACGCTCCACGGACCGAACCGTCGCCTTACTAAAAAGTGAGTTAGAAATACAGCTGGGCGAACTAGAAGAACAATGGCATTTTGCTTCGTTAGAGCGTATTTTTATAGAAAACAGGATTTATCGTGACATCGAAGAAGAAGAAACATGGGATGGGGTTATTACTGCAATAGACAAAGGGCTTAAGCCACATATTGGGCATCTTAAACGCGCAATCACCACCGAAGATATTACGCGTTTAACAGAAATTAGAATTAAACGTATTTCTAAATTCGACATCGATAAAGCACAGCAAAAAATTGAGTCATTAGAAGGGCAAATTGAACAAGTAAAGCACAATTTGGCCAATTTAATTGACTATGCTATAGACTACTTTAAGCGCTTACAAAAGGAGTATGGTACTGGAAAAGAGCGCAAAACCGAGATTCGAATTTTTGACGATATAGAAGCGACTAAAGTGGTTATTCGCAACACCAAACTTTATGTAAATAGAGAAGAAGGGTTTGTAGGTACATCGCTGCGACGTGACGAATATGTAACCGATTGTAGTGACATAGACGACATTATTGTATTTACTCAAGAAGGTAAAATGATGGTCACCAAGGTCGACAATAAAACCTTTATTGGAAAAGGTATAATACACGTTGCCGTGTTTAAAAAGAAAGACAAGCGCACCATTTACAATATGATTTACAAGGACGGTACGCGAGGTGCAACCTATGTAAAACGTTTTGCGGTCACCTCTATGACTCGTGATAAGGAGTACGATTTAACTGCCGGAACAAAGAGCAGTAAAGTGCTATATTTTACAGCCAATCCCAATGGCGAAGCCGAACTTGTTACTGTACTGCTGCGACAGTCAGGAAGCATAAAAAAGCTAAAGTTCGATTTAGACTTTGCCGACCTCTTGGTAAAAGGGAGAAACTCTAAAGGAAACATTGTTACTAAATACCCAGTTAAGCGTATTGAACTTAAAGAAAAGGGGCTATCTACCTTAAAGCCTCGTAAAATTTGGTTCGACGAAACGGTACAACGATTAAACGTAGACGGTCGCGGGGAGTTTTTGGGCGAATTTAAAAGCGAAGATCGCTTATTAATTGTTAAGCAATCTGGGAGTCTGCGCACTGTAGTGCCAGAAATTACCTTGCATTTTGATAGCGATATGATTGTCCTGGAAAAATGGGATCCTAAAAAACCATTATCTGCAATTTATTGGGAGGGAAGTAAAGAGTTGTTTTATATAAAACGATTTTTAATAGAAAACCCAGATCGCGAAGAGTTCTTTTTGACCGATCATCCTAAAAGCTATTTAGAAAAGATTTTTACCGATTATAGACCGACCGCGCAATTGGTATTTGCTAAAAAGCGTGGCAAAGAGCGACAAGACGATTTAATAGTCGATATAGAACAGTTTATTTCGGTTAAAGGAATCTTGGCAATGGGGAATCAGCTTACTAAAGATAAAGTGCTAGAAATAAATGCTTTAGAGCCGTTGCCTTACGAAGCTCCAGAAACTTTACCGGCTGCAGAAATAGAAGTGGTTGACGAGCAAACTGTTAATAAAGAGACTGCCGAGCCATCTGAAAAGACAGCAAATTCAGATACTGACCAAAACAAACAGTCCGACGCCAAAGACGATTCCGAAGGACAAATAACATTATTCTAAACTAAGGGTGGTTGAATTGCCAGTTTTTGTAGCAGTGCCCTGCTTTGCGTAGCGTTTACTGGCTTTGTTCTTTTTAATAACCATGGCGTATTCAAAGGTGTACGCCTGGCCCTGGGTTTTAATTATTTTAAAATGAACTGGGCGTTCTTCTGCCTGATTTTTGGGATTAAGACTCTTCATGACATATTCACAGTCATTTATCCAGCGAATACTAAAGGTGTCTATGCGGTTTTTAAAATAATCTATTTCTATGGTGTCGTTACGCACAAAGGTGGTGGTTTGTAATTCTCCATTAACAAACTCCTGAAAGCTGAACGTACCGGTTTTAAAGTCGTTACAGCGTCTTTCTGGCCCCGAACAGGCCGTGAATTGTATGGCTAATGCCAATAACATTAAGTACTTCATAGCGAAATACAAAGTTCGTAAAAACTTAAGAACTATTTACCCTTATAGGTGCTAAAGGTTCCGTCTTCGTAAAAAATAACAATTCGCTCTATCTGAGTATTTTGGTCTTCTTTTATGGAAGGTGTGATAATAGCAGACTTCTTAAAGCTAGATTCTTGAACAAGACTTGCAACATCTTCTTTATTCGGTTGGTTAATAATTGGAGTTTCTTTACTTGGAAACTCACCCTTGCCATTTAACAACCAGTACAATTCGACTTCTGGAAACGCCTGAATTACTTTTAATACAAAATCTAAACTGGGCTTGTTTCGGCCCGATAGGAGGTGAGAAATACTAGAACGATTTACGTTTATGGCTTCAGAAAAAGACGCAGCAGAAAGCCCATAATGCGCAATTACTTGCTTTAATCGTTTAGAAAATGCTACTGTATTAACCACTTTACAAAGTTAATCAAAATGTGTTTACATTTTGAAACATTAACATTACAAATAGTCGTTTTAGTGTTAATAACTGCTAATTTTGATTAAACAATAACTATTAATAGGTGAATATAAATCATTGAAAATTAATACATTAAATAATATTTATAATTAGTATGGCAATGCGGCCGTTAAATCCACTTGATTTACTGCATTGTAGTTTACATTAGTAACCAAAAGACATTAATAATTTGTTTAAGATTGTAAACATTCCTTTGTATACTTTTGTAAACAACTTATTTAATAAAAACAAAGTCTTGACTTTTCCTACCTCCAGATACATAACATTAGCAGATGTAAATCCTTGGTTAGCTTCTTGGAAATCCAAACCAAATACAAAGCATGGTATTGTTGGTAAAAGTGTTTTGGGAGCAGCAATTCCATTCTTGCAAATAGGAACCGGTCAAATTAAAATATTAGCCTGGTCACAAATGCATGGAAACGAATCGACCACTACTAAAATGCTTCTCGCTATTTGTGATTGGTTGTTAAGTTCCAATGCCCCGCAAGCGGCAAAAATTCTTAGTAGCTGCACTTTACTTATTATTCCCGTTCTTAATCCTGATGGCGCTGTCGCTTATACCCGGGAAAACGCTAACAAGGTCGATTTAAACAGAGATGCACAAGCATTAAGTCAGCCGGAGAGCCAAGCGTTGCGAAATACTTTTAATTCATTTAAACCCAATTTATGCCTTAATCTGCATGGGCAACGTACCATTTATGGCATAGCCAATAGTAACAAAGCCGCTGCTGTTGCGTTTCTTGCCCCAGCTGCAGATAAAGATAAAAGCGTTAATGCTACAAGAAAAAAGGCGATGGAGCTTATTGTTGGCATCAATAGCGCGCTACAGGAAGTAATTCCAGGGCAAGTGGCACGTTACGACGATTCGTTTAATAAAAATTGTGTTGGAGACACCTTTCAAGGGTTAGGATGCCCAACAATATTGTTCGAAGCCGGGCAACAAGAGCTAGACTATAACAGAAACAATACCTGTAAAACCTTAATCATTGCTTCTAAAGCACTTTTATTGCATCTAAGCAATGTGGCGCCTTTTAAGAGCAATAACAACGTGGTTAGGAGTTATAACGCCATTCCTGAAAACGTGGTAAGCTATTGCGACCTAATTCTAAAGCAAGTGCATTTAAACGAGCAGCATTCCAATATTAGCATTGCAATTCAATATAAGGAACAGCTCGAGGCTGGGAATATTTCTTTTATTGCCGAATTATTAGAGTGGGGTAAAAAAGTAAACAGATTTGGTCATCAAGAAATTGATTTTCACCATAAAACACTTCCAATAAACCCAAATTCTAATCAGAGTTTAGACGATTTTATTGCAGAATATGCACTAAAAAACTTTAGTCGTTAAAAATAATGCAACAAAAGTTCGATAAATTCCAGTTTTACTTTAATTTTGTGCAAAATCCGATGGAATTATGGCCAAGTTTAAATTAGACGAAGTTGATCACCAAATTTTAGATATTTTAATTCAAAATACCCGAGTACCTTTTACCGATATTGCTAAAAAGTTGCTTATTTCTGCAGGAACGGTTCACGTTCGTGTTAAAAAAATGGAAGAGGCTGGAATTATCACCGGGTCCTCTTTAAATCTGGACTATAAAAAACTTGGATACTCCTTTATAGCTTATGTGGGTGTGTTTTTAAATAAAACTTCGCAAACCAAGTTTGTATTGGAGCGCATTACGCAAATTCCTTATGTTACTGTAGCTCATATTACTACTGGCAAGTTTAATATCTTTTGTAAGATTAGAGCAAAAGACACTTATCACGCCAAAGAAATTATCTTTAAACTGGACGATATAGAGGGCGTTTTGCGCACAGAAACTATGATTTCTCTAGAAGAGAGCATAAACGACAAAAAGCGTTTAATGCATACTATCTTTAACGAACTTTAGTCTAATCTAATGCAGAAGGCTCTAAGCCAAAGTCGTCTTCTTCTGTTTCTAAATCGATAAAATTAGCCATATCTGAAGCTAATCTTGAACTTACTTTAACCAAATATACCGTATCGGCGGTTTTTACTTCCACAGCTTCGATTGAATCGTTATGCATGTTTTTAAAACTAACAATATGATGATCGTCGTAGCCATCAGGGTACCTAGCGACCAGTAAAGACAGGAGTTCCGGTGTTAACTTTTTGTAATCAACAATGACTCTTTTCATTATTAATTTATTTTAAGCCCATGGGCGATATCTATATCTAAGGTATAAAAAAAGAGAATCGAAATTACTTTAATTAAAAATCTTTACAATTCATTAAAATAATAATCAAATGCTTGGTTAATTAGCTGATTAGAAACCTGCTGATCTAGCTTATACTGTCCAATATTACTGAGTAACACAAAGTTAATCTTCCCAGAAACATTCTTTTTGTCGTAAATCATGAGTTCGATTATGGCTTTAATTTCCTGCTCGTTAAACGCTACTTTAGCATAATGCGGTGCTACTCGCTGTACTAACTGCGTTAATACGGACTTAGGAAAATCAAACAACTGTGTGGCAATATAGGTTTCTAGAATTAATCCAATAATAATAGCTTCCCCGTGCAGCAAGGTGGGTTTTTCTTCGGATTCCAAACAATATGTCTCTATAGCATGCCCCAGTGTGTGCCCATAGTTTAGAATCTTGCGAACACCCAGTTCTTTTGGATCTGTAGTTACAATTTTGTTTTTAAATGCTACGGAATCGTAAATAAGATTGGTTAATGCTTTGGTGCTGGTGGGGTCGGCTTTACATATGGCCTCCCAATAGGTGGAATTGCTGACTAGTCCGTGTTTAATAACTTCTGCAAATCCAGATAAAAGCTCTCGTTCTGGAAGTGTTTCTAGGTATGCAGGATCTACAATTACCATCCCACCATTATTAATCACCCCAATTTGGTTTTTTAAAGCCCCTAAATCTACACCAGTTTTTCCGCCAACAGAGGCATCGACCATGGCAAGTAGGGTAGTAGGCACGTTTACATATTGAATTCCGCGCTTATAAATTGAAGCTATAAAACCACCCATATCTGTAATAACGCCGCCACCTAAATTAATTATCACAGCTTTGCGATCTAATTGCCTATGGGAGAGCTCGTCTATTACGGCCATACAAGTTCCCATAACCTTAAACTCCTCGCCAACAGGGACCGAAATTGCCAAAGGCTCGTTTTCGAATTCCATTTGCGCTTTAAAGTAAGGAAGACAATGCTGTTCTGTGTTACTATCGACTAGTACTAATATTTGGGAAAAGCCTTGTTGTTCTATATAATTACGCAATACAGCATACGAATCGGTTCCAAAATAAATAGGTGCAGCAGCGTCTAGAATAGGTTTCATTGCTCGGTTTTTTTTCGCTTTCGAAATTAAAGCAATTAGATTAAATTTAGGACGATTTCTAATTATATTTGTGTTGTCCAACTTTAAAAATAAACATGGCAAACCAACCAATTTTTAATAATACGCAAGTGGCTTTTGCGCTTAAGACAGATTCCGAATTGGAACGTGCGTATTTTCTTTTTAAAATGATTTCTAAAGAACCTTTAGTAAAAATAGGTACCGCTGCAACCAAGTTTGCCTTAAACCTAAATTTACCTGTCGAGGGACTAATAAGATCAACAGTGTTCGATCATTTTTGCGGAGGCGTAAACGAAGACGATTGTTTGCCAGTGGTAGATAAATTGTACGACAAGGGCGTTTATTCGGTGTTGGATTATTCGGTAGAAGGTAAGGAAACTACACAACAATTTAACAGCACCTTGGTCAAGGTTAATGAATTAACCGACTTTGCCGACGAAAAAGACGCCATGCCTTTTTCTGTGTTTAAGCCTACGGGATTTGGACGCTTCGCAATTTGGGAAAAAGTATCTGCTAAAGAAGCCTTAACCAATCAAGAAACCCAAGAGTGGGAGGCTATACTTGACAGATACCACAGCGTTTGCAGCAATGCCCAAAAGCGCGATGTGGTTTTACTTATTGACGGTGAAGAGACCTGGATGCAAGACGCGGCGGACGACCTAGTTACCAGTATGATGGAAAAATACAATAAAGACAAGGCTATTGTTTACAACACACTGCAATGTTATCGCTGGGATCGTCTAGACTACCTTAAACAACAGCATATTGACGCAAAAGCAAAAGGGTATAAATTAGGGTTTAAAGTTGTTCGGGGTGCCTATATGGAAAAAGAGAACGACAGAGCTCAAGAGTTAGGGTATAAGTCGCCAATTTGTAGTTCTAAAAAAGAAACCGACGATACTTTTAATGCGGTGATGCGCTATATTTTAGATAACCTGGACGATATTTCGTTATTTCTAGGTTCTCATAACGAAGAAAGCTGTTATTTAGCCATGGAAATTATGCAGCAAAAAGGATTAAAGCCCGACGATTCTAGAGTCTGGTTTGGACAATTATATGGCATGAGTGATCATATTACTTACAATCTGGCCAATCAAGGCTACAATGTGGCTAAATACATTCCATTTGGTCCTGTAAAAGACGTTATGCCATACTTAATTAGAAGAGCCGAGGAAAACACTTCGGTTGCCGGGCAGACCTCTAGAGAGCTAACCCTTATAAAGGCCGAAAAAAAACGACGAAAGCTTTAGTGGTTTACATATTTTTTAAAGCCGGTAATTACCGCTGTCGAATCGCAATTACTTACTTGCATTAAATAACGTTGATCGTTGGATTTACCGCGAATAACGTACTTTTTGCAACTGTCGTTTATTACAATATTACTTTCCTTAAAAATAACATCTCCGTCTTTTAGATAATTGGCAACTACACTGGTATCCAGACTGTAAGATTGCATGGCACGACGTGCTTCTGGCGTAATTGTTGGGCTTTTAATTCTAATGTTTTTAAGCACTCTGGCCGTAGGCCCATAGGCGCAAGAAGCCTTTTTGCCACCCAAAAAGAACATTAATAAAATTATGCCAACGGTTAGTCCACCTAGAAAGTAGCCAAAGCGTTTAAATATGGTCATTGTTAAAAAATAAGTAAGTTAATATCGCTATGCTTTAAGTCAAACCAGTCTGCCACCGATTTACTTGTAAGTATTCCGCGGTAAAAGTACAACCCATTTTTTAAACCATTGTCGAAACGTACAGCATTTTCCAAACCACCAGAATCACCCATTTCTATTAAATAGGGAGTAAATATATTACTAATGCTAATGGAAGATGTTTTAGGGTATCGCGCCGGTATGTTTGGCACTCCGTAATGAATAACCCCATCTTTAACTACCGTGGGCTTATCGTGATTTGTAATTTCTGTAGTTTCAAAACAACCTCCCATATCTATAGAAACATCTATTACGACAGCTCCGCGCTTCATAGCTTGAGTCATACTTTGGTTTACTACAATAGGAGCACGGTTAGTGCCGCGCACCGCACCAATAGCTACATCGCATCTGCGCAATGCCTTAGAGAGGTTTTTGGGTTGAATGGTGGAAGTATATAGTGTTTGCCCTAAATTGGTTTGTAAGGAGCGCAAACGGGTTATAGAGTTATCGAACACTTTTACATTGGCCCCTAATCCAATAGCAGACCTGGCGGCAAATTCTCCAACCGTCCCAGCGCCAATAATTACCACTTCTACAGGAGGTACACCACTAATATTACCAAACATAAGGCCATTGCCTTGTTTGTTGTTGGCCATAATCTCTGCAGCGATTAAAATAGAGGCTGTACCAGCAATTTCGCTTAAAGCGCGAACAGCAGGGTAGGTGCCATCTTGATCTTTTATAAATTCAAATGCTAAGGCCGTAATTTTCTTTTTGGCTAGGGCTTTAAAATAGCTCGCTTGCTGTGTTTTTAATTGTAATGCCGAAATGATTGTACTGTTTGGATTAATCATTTCTAGTTCCTCTAAAGTTGGCGGCTCAACTTTTAAGATTATTGGGCAGCCAAATACTTTAGCAGTGTCGGTAGTAATTTGAGCTCCGGCTTCTGAATAATCTTTGTCCGAAAAACTTGCCTGCTTTCCTGCTTTAGATTCTATTAAAACTCGATGACCGTTGGCCACTAAAGCGCCTACGGCATCTGGTGTAAGGCAAATTCTACGCTCTTGAAAATAGTTTTCTTTGGGCAGACCAATAAAAAGTTCTCCTTTTTTTTTAGAAACCTCTAATTTTTCTTCCTGGGGTAAGAGTTGCGCTTTAGTAAAGGGCGAAAGTTGATCGGGCATGGACAGGTTAATTAGTTAACCCAAGATACAAATAATATAAAATACGTTGCAAGTAACTTTTGGGCTATCTAAATAGATCCTTAAGTTGTCCAAGTAAAGACTTTTCTTGTTTAAGTTCTTCTTCGAAGGATTGGAGATCGTTGCCGCGCATTTTGTTAAATAATTTGGCACGGATAAGGTAGACAGAAGGCACAATAAAAGCCATTAAAGGAATAATGTAAACTAATTCTAATTCGTCTATTCGACCACTACTTTCTCTAATTAATGCCCATAATTGAAATGAATACATTGCAATCGGAACCAAGATAATCCAGTGCCACCAATGCTTGCATGTAAAAAACCATAATAACAGTAAAGACAAAGGCACAACTTTTCCCACCAAATACCATGCGTAATTAAACCAATTAGGGAAATCGGTCTCTGCAGTAAACAAGAAAGTTTCCCAGACTTGAGTGTCTGGGAAATTCCTGTAACTGTAAAAGATAAATGGTGTAGAAGCAATAATTATAACAACTATTGTTCCAAGCAATAAACTCTTACCCCTGACGCGGTGGCTTGAGTGTGTTGTCAACTTGTTGTTCTGTTTGTTCATCTTCTATACTTTCCGGGGTACATGATGTCATTAATGCAAACCCAAATAGTGCAACGATCAATAAATACTTTGTGCGTTTCATATTTTCTTTTTGTGAGGTTAATAGTACAAACCTAATGCAAAAAGACAGAAGTTCTGGAACTATGTTCACCGTATCTTTATTGGTTATTTCTAGTTGCTACTGCAACCTTACTACCAATTAAAATGGTTAGTGCTTTATAGTTCTAGACTTTTGTTTAAAATATGAAGTCTTGAAAATTACCCGCAGGTACTTATTGTGATTTTACGCATGCTCTAGATTTAGGGTTCGAGTATTATTAGCATTACGGCTTAACCGTAAAGATACATAATTATCTGTTATTAAACTAATTAGCTTTTCGGGCCACTCTACAAACACCCAATTTCCACTATCTAAATACTCGTTAACCCCAAGGTTTTCGAGGGCTGCAACCGTATCTATACGGTAGCAATCTAGGTGGTAAATAGGGCCATTCGTGGACCCGTATTCGTGTACAATTGCAAAGGTAGGACTGCGTATTTTGTCTGTAGTTCCCAACTGCTCACAAATGGCTTGTAATAGGGTAGTTTTACCTACTCCAAGTTCACCAAATAACAACACGATTTTACTGTCTAACTGTGGGAATATGGTGTCAACCACATCAGGTAAATCCCTTAATTTGTAGGTAATTTCGGTCATTTATTATTTATGAACTTTACAAATGTAACAAATAATCGTTCATTTCAAAATTTAATCGACAAAATGTAAGTTCTTGTAGGAATTAACTTTTTTTGAAGTACGGTAATACAACAAAACTACTGATAAACAATATGTTATGCACATTTTGTAGCTGTCGAAGCCAACAAAAAATAGCAACGAAAAATTTCCCGCCTTTGTAGTTACTCCCCTATTAGTACTAAATGCTTGACGGTACATTTTCGTTGCTAGGGTAAAACTACCTGCTTATTTACGGTATTGCAAACAATGTATAGTTGCTTTTATAAAATGAAATACTGGTTTTATTCCAATTTTATAAATTCAGTATATGGCGTTTAATAGCTGATTCTCGCATTTTCTAGTTGTTATAATATAGTATTGATTTATAAAAATGTGCTATTAATTGTTGTATTAATCGGTTAGAGTTTGTTATTTGATGATGCTTTAAGAATTTATAAAAACAGCAATGAGACTACTTTTCTTTATTTTTTTGCTTTTTGGTTATTCAATCTGCGCACAAAACTCACCAAGGTCTTTGGATAGTTATACAAATGAGCAATTATTAGAAGAAATACTAGAAAATAATTTTGATTCAATTTCAAGCGAAAAATATGCCAGAGAATATTTGCGCAGAGGAATTAATCGATCTGATTCAATAATGGTGGCTAGGGCATACGATAGATTAGCAAGAATGTTTAATCCTAAAAAGAACCTTAAGTTCTCTGACTCTGTTATTGCATTTACCGCTAAAATTAATCATATCACTTATCCTGGACTCGGTCACTTATTAAAAGGTGATGCGTATGAAGGTTTAAGGGATTATAAAAATGCTCTGGATAATTATTTGATAAGCCTAAAACATGCAGAAAAACATGATAATTATATTAATTGGGTTTATCTACAAAAGAAAATTATTGGTATCAAATCTCGTTGGTCAAGTTCTATTGAAGCAATTAATATGAGTAAAGAACTACTTAAAGTCATTGATACGATCAATTATGAGTCAGCTTACACTAAAGCTTCACGAAAATCATTCAACTTAACAAATGAAATACTTTCTGAATTTAAAGAGATAGACGTATTCGAAGTAAAAAAACTAATGTTTACAACTTACCTTATTATCAATGATTTAAATATGGCAACCCAAATGTTTAATGATTTAAGTAAGTCCTGGATCCTTGAAAAATATCCAGAATTTAAAATTAATCTTATGTATCGGTATGGTGAACTTAATTATTTTAAAGGTAATTTTTCTTCGTCATTTGATACAATAATGAAATATAAAAGTTCTGGAAATATTAGCGCAAGTTTACTTAATTCATATTATTACCTAGGAATGAACAAATTAGCACTTAACCAAGAAGAATTAGGCTATCTTTATCTTCTAAAAGCGGATTCGATTTTTAATAAGAATAAAGCACTTCTCCCTTCCCAAAGAAATTTACTTATCGCGCTACTCAACTTCTACAAAAAGAATAATAATGTTAAAATGCAGCTCGAAACCTTGAATAAAATAAACGTAGTTGACAGCATTTTCAAAATCAACTATCGCGACATAAATCCTTCAATAATTCAAAACTTCGAAACCCCAAAACTCCTTGCCGAAAAACAATCCTTAATCGAGCAATTGGAGTGGGAAAATGGGCGGGAAAAACGTCGTAGCTGGTTTATTGCTTGTTTTTTGTTGCTAAGTGTTGGCACTACAGTGTTCTACTTTAAAAAGCAAAAAAGTTATAAAAAACGCTTTAATACCTTGCTGGAAGAAGGGGCTTCGCCTAAATCTAATAGTAGCAATGGCTGTAAAACAGACATTTCGGCCCAGGTTGTAAACCAGATTTTAAACCAACTGGAAGATTTTCAAGAAAAAAAAATGTACTTGTCGCCTAATATTTCGCTCCAATATGTAGCCAAACAGTTTAAAACAAATTCGTCTTATTTGTCGAAGGTGGTCAACCTAAAAAAAGACAAAAACTTTTCGCAATACATAAACGAGCTGCGTGTAGATTATGCGGTAAACGAACTTAAAACAAATCCCAGGTTTAGAAAATACACCATAAAAGCCATTGCAGAAGACGTAGGTTTTGGCAACTCACAGTCGTTCTCTAAAGCGTTTTATTCGCGCACTGGAATACAACCGTCATATTTTGTTCGCAACCTTAACAAACATTTCGCGTAAAGCGCTTTTATTTAGGCTCTAAAACCGCAAAAGGGATTACCATTTCTTCTAGACTTACTCCACCATGTTGGTAGGTGTTTCGGTAATAGCTTACATAATGATTGTAATTATTTGGGTAAGCAAAAAACAAATCGCCTTTGGCAAAAATAAAAGAACTGCTCATGTTTATTGCCGGCAAATGAATGCTTTTAGGATCTTTAGCCGCCAACACATCTTTATCTTCGTAGGTTAAACTACGTCCTGTTTTATAACGTAAATTAAGACTAGTACGCTTATCGCCAATCACTTTAGAGGCGTTCTTTACATTTATGGTTCCGTGGTCAGTGGTAATAATTAATTTAAAGCCCATTTGCGCCGCCTGCTGAATAATATCTAGCAGAGGAGAGTTCTTAAACCAGCTTTGGGTAAGCGATCTATACGACTTATCGTTAGAGGCCAATTCTTTAATTACTTCCATTTCTGTTTTGGAATGCGATAACATATCCACAAAATTGTAAACCACAACCGTTAAATCGTTGTCTTTTTGGCCTTTAAAATTATCGACCAAACGTCTGCCTTGTTTTAAACTGGAAATTTTAAAATAATCCCATTTAATGTTCATTCCCAGGCGCTTTAACTGTGCACCAAAAAAATCTTTTTCGTGCATGTTTTTACCACCCTCGTCGGTGTCGTTTAACCACCAATTGCTATGCAATCGCTCCATTTCGCTAGGCATAAGGCCAGAAAATATAGCATTACGCGCATACTGAGTTGCAGTAGGTAGTATACTGTAAAATGCTTCTTCTTTTACCTTGTTATAATGATTTATAACCGTAGGCTCGAAGGCTTTCCATTGGTCGTAACGCAAATTATCTACAACAACCAGCAGGGTAGGAGAATTGCCCAATTCAGGTTGAATCCAATCTTTAAATAAAGTGTGAGACATTACCGGTGAATCTGTTCCGGATTCAAACCAACTGGCATAATTTTTATCGATAAACTTGCAGAACTGCGAATTGGCCTCGGCTTTTTGCGATTCTAGAATCTCGAACATGCCTGTGTCCTCTATATTTTCTAGTTCAAGCTCCCAATACAATAGTTTTTGATACAGTTCTACCCATTGCTCGTAGGAATTGACCATAGATAAATCCATGGCAATTTTTCTAAATTCTTGCTGATAATTAGAAGTTGTTTTTTCTGAAACTAAACGGGAGTGATCCAAATTCTTTTTTAAACTCAATAGAATCTGATTTGGATTTACTGGTTTTATTAGGTAATCGGCAATTTTTTGACCAATGGCCTCTTCCATTATGTATTCTTCTTCGCTTTTGGTAATCATTACCACAGGTAGGGTAGCCTCTTTTTCTTTAATTTCGGCCAAGGTTTCAAGACCCGTTAGCCCAGGCATGTTTTCGTCAAGAAATACTATGTCGAAACGCTGATTATCTATCTCTTCTAAGGCTTCGGTTCCACTTTGGGCGGTGGTAACCGCATAATTTTTTTTCTCTAAAAATAGAATGTGAGGCTTTAACAAATCGATTTCGTCGTCTACCCAAAGTACTTTTATGTTACTCATATATGTATATTTGCGATTGAGGCTTAAAACTTAGGTGTGATTTCCCGTAAAAAACTTACTCTCTTTAACGATCCAATTTACGGATTTATTACCATCCCAAATAGGTTGGTATTCGAACTGATTGAACATCCGTACTTTCAGCGCTTGCGAAGAATAACACAAATGGGCATGTCTTATTTGGTTTATCCAGGGGCGCATCATACGCGTTTTCATCATGCCATTGGCTGTATGCACCTAATGCAAAAAGCCGTACAAGTACTTCGTTTTAAAGGGGTTGCTATTTCGCCAGAAGAAGAAGAGGCCCTTTATGTTGCTATACTATTGCACGATATTGGCCATGGTCCATTTTCGCACGCTTTGGAGCACAGCATTGTAAATAACACGAACCACGAGCGAATTTCCCTGCTTTTTATGGAGCAGATGAATCAAAACTTTAACCAGAGATTAACACTTGGCATCCAAATTTTTAGCAATACCTACTCAAGAAAATTTTTGCACCAGTTGGTTTCTGGACAATTAGACATGGATCGGTTAGATTATTTAAAACGCGATAGTTTTTATACTGGAGCTACCGAAGGCAACATAAATTCGGAACGATTAATATCGATGCTTGAGGTTGTGGACGATAAACTAGTGCTTGAAGCCAAAGCAATTTACAGTATAGAAAAGTTTATTATTGCACGCCGTCTAATGTATTGGTCTGTGTATTTACACAAAACAAGTTTAGTGGCAGAACAAGTATTAATGCGCATTTTACAACGTGCAAAATTGTTAATTAGTCAGGGACAAGACTTACCCGCAAGTCCTGCTTTACACTATTTTTTAAGCAATAATGTGACTGATTTTGACACGAAGGCTTTAAAACAGTTTGCATTATTAGACGATAACGATATAATTCAAGCCCTAAAACTTTGGCGCACCAGCAGCGATGTTGTGCTAAACAAACTCTGTGGGATGATACTAGATAGAAGGTTGTTAAAAATCAAAATTAAAAAGCAACCTATTAAGCAATCACAAATAGAAAAGCAGCTACTAGCTGTTCAGCAAAACCTAGGATTAGCCCCTAATGAGGCTAAATATTTTGTTTTTGGTGGACATATTTCTAACCAAGCATATAACAACACAGAACAAAAAATAAACCTGGTTTCTAAAAGCGGAAAGCTAGTCGATTTGGCCCAAGCAAGTGACCAATTAAATATAAAGGCATTGTCTAAGCAAGTGGACAAATATTTTCTGTGCTACCCAAAACTTAAATAGTATTAGTTTTTTTCTATTTTTGCAAGAGTTATTATAACAGGTCTGAGCATTTTGTATTACCGTTTTTAATGGTCCTATTTTAAAAGCCCTGCTGTACTAGAATTTAACAGTAAACATTTACATGAAATTCACCGCGACGCAAATAGCCGGTATTTTAGAAGGAGAAATTGACGGGAACCCAGAGGTTGAAGTTTCTAAACTAGCAAAGATCGAAGAGGGGAGTGAAGGCAGTTTAACCTTTCTTTCTAATCCTAAGTATACCTCTTATATTTATGACACTCAGGCCTCTATTACTATTGTAAATAAAGACTTTGTTGCAGAAAACCAGTTATCTACTACCCTTATTCGAGTTGAAGACGCTTACAAGGCTTTTTCTACCTTATTAGAATATTACAACCAAGTTAAAATGAATAAAACCGGAATTGAACAGCCGGTATTTATTGCCGATTCGGCTAAATATGGTGATAATCTATACATGGGTGCCTTTTCGTATTTAGGAGAAAATGTTCAGGTTGGCAATAATGTGAAAATATACCCCAACGTATATATTGGCGACAATGTTACCATTGGAGACAATTGCGTTGTATTTGCGGGTGCTAAAATATATTCAGAAACCAGCATAGGTACTAGTTGCGTAATTCATTCTGGAGCAATTGTTGGAGCAGATGGCTTTGGCTTTACGCCAAACGATAAGGGTGAATTTGTAAAAGTTCCCCAAACCGGAAACGTAATTATAGAAGATAACGTAGACGTTGGCGCTGGGACAACAATAGACCGAGCCACCTTAGGTTCTACAATAATTAGAAAAGGCGTTAAATTAGATAATCAAATTCAAATAGCGCATAATGTAGAAATTGGCCAGAATACAGCGATTGCTGCACAATCTGGAATTGCCGGTTCTACAAAAATTGGTAAAAACTGCCTAATTGGAGGCCAAGTAGGCATTGTGGGACATATAACCATAGGAGACAATGTGCGTATACAAGCCCAAAGTGGAATTGGGCGCAATGTAAAAGATAACGAAGTACTACAAGGCTCACCAGCCTTAGCATATGGCGACTACAACAAAAGTTATGTGCATTTTAAAAACTTGCCTAAAACAATCGATCGTTTAAACGCAATCGAAAAAAAACAAAACAATGAGTGAATCCGTTGCTAAACAGCGTACCATTGAAAAAGAAATTTCTTTAAAAGGTGTAGGCCTTCATACTGGGAAAGAAGTAACACTTACGTTTAAACCCGCACCCGAGAATTACGGCTATGCCTTTGTTAGATTAGATTTAGAAGGAACACCTACCATAGAAGCAGATGCCAACTACGTTGTAAACACACAGCGCGGAACCAATTTAGAGAAGCTAGGCGTAAAAATTCAAACTTCGGAGCACGTATTGGCAGCCTTAGTTGGAATGGAAGTAGATAACTGTATTATTGAATTGAATGCTTCCGAACCACCAATAATGGATGGATCGTCTAAGTTTTTTGTAGAAGCCATAGAAAAGGCCGGAATAAAAGAACAAGACGCAGAGCGCGAAGAATACATTGTTAAAGATGTAATTAGCTATACCGACCCAGAAACAGGCAGCGAAATTATTGTTATGCCTTCTAATGAATACCAAATTACCACCATGGTAGATTTTGGAACAAAAATATTAGGGACGCAAAACGCTAACCTACAGCACTTACCAGACTTTAAAGACGAAATTTCCGATTCTAGAACATTTAGTTTTTTGCACGAAATAGAAACCTTATTAGACCACGGTTTAATTAAAGGTGGCGATTTAAACAACGCCATTGTATATGTAGACAAAGAATTGTCTCCTAAAACTATGGATAAGTTGCGCAAAGCCTTTGGGAAGGATAATATTTCGGTAAAATCGAATGGAATATTAGACAATTTAACACTGCATCACCCAAACGAAGCTGCTAGACATAAGCTTTTAGACGTAATTGGCGATTTAGCCCTAATTGGAACACGGATTCGTGGAAAGATTATCGCAAACAAGCCTGGACATTATGTAAACACCCAGTTTGCAAAAAAAATGTCAAAAATAATTAAACTGGAAAAACGTAATAAGGTGCCTAAATTCGATCTGACTGCACCTCCAGTTAAAGACATAAATCAAATAATGGCGATGCTACCGCATAGACCGCCATTTTTGTTAATCGACAAAGTACTAGAGTTAAGTGAATCGCATGTAGTTGGCCTAAAAAACGTGACCATGAACGAGCCCTTTTTTGTGGGCCACTTTCCTGGAGCGCCCGTAATGCCTGGAGTGCTTATCGTAGAAGCCATGGCACAAACAGGTGGTATTTTAGCCTTGAGTACGGTTCCCGACCCAGAGAACTACCTGACTATCTTTATGAAGATAGACAATGTTAAGTTCAAGCAGCAAGTGCAACCAGGGGATACTTTAGTCTTTAAATTAGACCTTATAAGTCCTATTCGTCGCGGGATTGTGCATATGAAGGGGAGTGCTTATGTAGGCGATAAACTGGCTACAGAAGCCGAGCTTATGGCTCAAATAATAAAAACTAAAGAATCGTAATATGAATCAGCCTTTAGCCTACGTTCATCCGGGTGCCAAAATTGCCAAAAATGTGGTAATAGAACCTTTTACAACCATTCACAATAATGTTGTAATTGGTGAGGGAACTTGGATTGGTTCAAATGTTACTATTATGGAAGGTGCTCGTATTGGAAAGAATTGTAATATTTTTCCCGGTGCAGTAATAAGTGCTGTTCCTCAAGATCTTAAATTTAACGACGAAGAAACCACAGCCGAAATTGGAGACGGGACTACGCTGCGCGAATATGTAACTGTAAATCGAGGTACCATTGATCGCGGCAAGACAGTAATTGGTAAAAATTGCTGGATTATGGCTTATTGCCATATTGCTCACGACTGTATTGTGGGCGATTCTTGTATATTTTCTAATAACAGTACGCTTGCCGGACATATAACTGTAGGAGATCATGTTGTACTTGCGGGAATGACGGCTATTCAACAGTTTTGCACAGTAGGAAATCACGCCTTTGTAACAGGCGGGTCCATGGTGCGTAAAGATGTGCCACCTTTTGTAAAAGCCGCGCGTGAACCACTATCTTATGTTGGGATTAATTCGGTTGGGTTAAGAAGACGCGGGTTTAGTTCAGAAAAAATTAGAGAGATTCAAAATATATATAGAATCTTGTATCAACGCAATTATAACAATACGCAAGGAGCTGCAATTATAGAAGCCGAAATGGAAGCTACTCCGGAGCGTGACGAAATTCTAGAATTTATAAAACGATCTAAACGAGGTATCATGAAAGGATACTTTAGTTCAAATTAAAAACACTTTATGGCCAATACTTCCGACATTAGAAAAGGACTTTGTATTCGATACAATCACGACATCTTTAAAATCATTGAATTTTTACATGTAAAACCAGGAAAAGGTCCTGCCTTTGTAAGAACCAAGCTAAAAAGTGTAACGACGGGAAAGGTTATAGACAATACGTTTTCGGCCGGTCATAAAATAGAAGATGTACGTGTAGAGACTCATAAATTTCAGTTTTTATATAACGACGGCGATACGTATCACTTTATGAATACCGAAGATTATTCACAAATTGAATTGCAAAAAAACACCTTAGACACGCCCGAACTTATGAAGGAAGGCGAAGTGGTAACGGTAATCATTAATTCCGAAGACAATAGTCCCTTATCTGTAGAAATGCCTACTCATGTTATTTTAGAGGTTACGGCTACAGAACCTGGTGTTAAAGGAAACACAGCAACCAACGCAACAAAACCTGCTACAGTAGAAACTGGCGCCCAGGTAAATGTTCCTTTGTTTATAAACGAAGGCGATAAGATTAGAATAGATACCGAAAAAGGAAACTATCAAGAGCGTATAAAAGAATAAACTTACGCACAATAAAAATTTACAAACGTCCTGCTTAAACAGGACGTTTTTTTATATTAGCAGTATGAAGTTTCCAAAGGCAGAAACCCTAGCAGATATTGCTAATATTATAAACTGTGAATACGAAGGCGACAGCGACTTTCCTGTGCTTGGTATGAACGAAATTCACGTTGTAACTCCAGGCGATATTGTTTTTGTAGATCACCCAAAATATTACGACAAAGCCTTAGAATCTGCTGCAACGGTTATTCTTATTAATAAAAAAGTAGCCTGCCCAATAGGCAAAGCCTTATTAGTTTCTGACGATCCTTTTAGAGATTTTAATACCCTAACAAATCACTTTAGACCTTTTGTGGCTAGTACTGCGGCAATTTCGCCTACTGCGACCATAGGTAAAGACACAGTGATACAACCCAACACGTTTGTGGGGCATAATGTAACTATTGGCAACAATTGCTTAATTCACGCCAATGTGAGCATTTACGATAATGCCGTGATAGGAAATAACGTTACTATTCACAGTGGTTCTGTTCTGGGCGCAGATGCTTTTTATTATAAAAATAGACCCGAAGGCTTCGATAAACTTATAAGTGGTGGCCGAGTTGTTATAGAAGACCATGTAGATATTGGAGGTTTATGTACCATAGATAAAGGCGTGACAGGAGACACAACCATTAAAAAAGGAACCAAAATTGACAATCAAGTACATGTTGGTCACGATACTGTAATTGGAGAGCGCTGTTTAATTGCTTCACAAACCGGTATTGCAGGCTGCGTGGTAATAGAAGATCAAGTTACCATTTGGGGACAAGTTGGGATTACAAGTGGTGTAACCATTGGTGCTAAAGCAGTTATTTCTGCCAAGGCAGGGGTGAGTAAATCCTTAGAAGGTGGCAAAAGTTATTTTGGTATTCCCGCAGACGACTTCCGCAAAAAATATAAAGAAATTGCAGCCATCAGGCTTATACCAGCATTGATGGAAAAATTAGATAACATAAAAGATGAGTAAAAGTGCCAAAGAAGTAGTTAGAAATTTTTATTTAGCAGACATACTTCACGACGAAACCGTATTAGCCCGTTATTTTCACCCAGAATTAACCCTTATTTGGAATAGCAACGATGGCTTGACCATTATGAATTTTGACGATATTTCTGCCTTTTTTGCAGAAATTCGCCGCACCTACAACGATTTACGAGTAGAGGTGAGTCATATGCTGGAAGACGGTAATCATGTAACTATTCGTTATAAGTACTATATACGGACTATAGAGAACCCAGACGAAGAATTAGGCATTGCCCATTTTATCGCAATTTGGGAGATCAAAGACGAAAAAATGTATCACGGATACCAAGTATCTCAGCCGGTCACAGATCAAGACGATACTACCGAATCGTATCATCAAGTTAAGGTTTAAATTTTAAGGTAGAATACACATAATATTGTATTTTTGCAGCCGATAAACAAATCATAATTTCTCTATATGAGTGTTCTAGTTAATAAAGATTCAAAAATTATTGTTCAAGGATTTACTGGTAGTGAAGGAACTTTTCACGCCGAACAAATGATCGAATACGGCACCAACGTTGTTGGTGGGGTTACTCCAGGAAAAGGAGGACAGTCCCATTTAGATCGTCCGGTTTTTAATACAGTAGCAGATGCTGTAAAAGAAACAGGAGCCAATACTACTATTATTTTTGTTCCTCCCGCGTTCGCAGCCGATGCCATTATGGAAGCGGCAGATGGCGGTATAAAAGTTATTATTACAATTACCGAAGGAATTCCTGTTGCCGACATGATTAAGGCATCTAAT
This sequence comes from Gilvibacter sp., assembly GCA_965277295.1. Lineage (GTDB taxonomy): Bacteria > Bacteroidota > Bacteroidia > Flavobacteriales > Flavobacteriaceae > Gilvibacter. The sequence goes on along the minus strand of OZ255720.1, from coordinate 3,098,944 downwards.
TACATACAAGAACGCGATTGCAGATTGGTTGGCCCAAACTGCCCAGGAGTAATAACACCAGGAGAAGCCAAGGTTGGTATTATGCCAGGTTTTGTATTTAAAAAGGGGAATGTTGGAATTGTATCTAAATCTGGAACACTTACTTACGAAGCCGCCGATCAAGTTGTAAAACAAGGCTTGGGAATTACTACTGCTATTGGAATAGGAGGAGACCCAATTATTGGAACCACTACAAAAGAGGCTGTAGAGATGCTAATTCAAGATCCAGATACTGCTTGTGTTGTTATGATAGGCGAAATTGGAGGTCAATTAGAAGCAGATGCTGCTAAATGGTACCAAGCAAGCGGAAGTAAAAAACCTGTAGTAGGTTTTATTGCTGGCGAAACTGCTCCTAAAGGGCGTACTATGGGACATGCAGGTGCAATTGTGGGCGGAAGCGAAGACACTGCAGAAGCCAAGAAAAAAATTATGAGAGCTTGTGGAATACACGTTGTTGACTCTCCTGCCGAAATTGGCAAAAAGGTAGCAGCGGTTTTAAACTAAGCTGTTAACAAAATTAAGAAGAGGCTACTTAAATTATCATTTTTTTAGGTAGCCTCTTTTCTATTATACGTCCCGTATTTATTATCTTTACCAAACAACCAACTAAATTTTATTAAGGTGAAATTACTCGAAGGAAAAACAGCCATTATTACAGGCGGTAGTCGCGGAATTGGAAAGGGAATTGCTCAAGTTTTTGCAACTCATGGTGCAAACGTGGCATTTACTTACAGTTCGTCTTCCGAAGCTGCCTTAGCACTGGAGCAAGAATTAAGTGCAATGGGCATTACTGCGAAGGCGTATCAAAGTAACGCAGCCAGTTTTACCGATTGTGAGCAATTAATTAAAGATGTATTAGCGACCTTTGGACAAATAGACATTGTAATTAATAACGCGGGTATTACCAAAGACAACCTGTTGATGCGCATGAGCGAGGAAGATTTTGACAAGGTAATCGAGGTTAACTTAAAGTCTGTTTTTAATATGACTAAAGCCGTACAACGTACTTTATTAAAGCAACGTCACGGTTCTATAATTAATATGAGTTCGGTTGTTGGAGTAAAAGGAAATGCTGGACAAACCAATTATGCTGCTTCTAAAGCTGGAATTATTGGGTTTAGCAAGTCTGTTGCTTTAGAACTAGGGTCACGTTCAATTAGATGTAATGTAGTTGCCCCAGGCTTTATAGAAACCGAAATGACTGGTAAATTAGACCCAGATACCGTACAAGGTTGGAGGGACGCTATTCCTTTAAAACGAGGCGGTCAGCCCGAAGATATTGCTAACGCCTGTGTATTTTTGGCCAGTGATTTATCTGGTTATGTTACCGGACAAGTATTGCATGTAGATGGCGGCATGTTAACCTAACGTTGTTTTACTAAACAGCCCATTATTTTTAATGACAGCAGAAACCATTTTGTATATCGTAATCGCAGGGCTTATCGCTATAATGCTGTCGATTTACATGTATGGTTATAAATCTAAAATTGCGAAAAGACTTAAATGGATTTTAGGCACTTTACGTTTTTTAAGCCTGTTTACAATTGCAATTTTACTTGTAAATCCTAAAATGACGACCGTTTCTATAACGACGGTAAAGTCCAAACTACCTGTATTAATAGATGTTTCTGAATCCATTCAGCAATTAGAGCGCGACAGTTTAGTACGTCAATGGGTAGAACAATTAAAAGCAAATCCCGAACTAAACGAGCGTTTTGATCTTAGTTTTTATACACAAGGCACCCAATTTAACAAACTGGATAGTTTAAGCTTTACAGCCCGTAATTCTAATTTAGCGTTAGGACTACAACAAGTTAATTCCTTGTATAAAGATGCAGTAGCACCAACATTATTTTTAACCGATGGAAATCAAACTCTGGGGACCGATTATCAAATACAAGCTAGGAGTTTTAAAAATGCAGTATTTCCTGTGGCAATAGGCGATACTTTAAAATATGCCGACCTGCGAATAGAACGCCTTAATAGTAATCGATATGCGTTTTTAAACAACGAATTTCCCGTAGAGATTACTCTGGGTTATCAGGGCGAAGTAAATCAAAGTCAAGAGGTTACCATTACTGGAAACACTGGTGTCGTTTTTAGACAGCGCGTAGATTTTACTGCCCAGGATAATGCAAAAACCCTCACTGTAAATTTAAAGGCAACGAAGGTAGGAGTACAGTCTTATAAAGCAACAATAGCCCCGTTAAATAACGAACGCAATACGATTAATAACAGTGCAAGCTTTGCGGTAGAGGTAATAGATCAGACCACGAATGTATTGCTTGTTTCCAGTATTGTTCATCCAGATATTGGAGCTTTAAAAAAAGCTATTACAACCTTAGAACAACGCACATTCCGAATAGTTACACCTCAAGAAGCGGTTGCGCTATTAAACGATTATCAACTGGTAATTCTGTATCAGCCCACCGCGATTTTTAAACCGGTATTCGACGCACTAGAAGAACTCGGTAAAAACCGATGGACCATAACTGGACTGCAAACCGATTGGGACTTTATTAACCAAATACAACCTTATTACGCAAAAGAGAATGCGGGGGGACGAGAAGATGTTGGCGCACTTACCAATAGAAACTATTCGGTGTTTGCCGTAGACAATATTGATTTTAATGGATTTCCACCATTAAAGACTCAATTCGGAATACTGGAAATAGATGTTCCATATAGTGAGGTCTTATCACAAACCATAAGCGATATTAGCACAGGAGATGCCATGTTGTTTACCTTCGAAAATATAGGTATACGGGAAGCTGTTTGGGATGGTGAAGGGCTGTGGCGCTGGCGCGCGAACACCTACTTAGAACAAGGTGATTTTACTGATTTCGATAATTTTGTTGGCAATTTAGTTCAGTATTTATCTTCCAATAAAAGACGCAGTAGATTAACAGTTAACAACCAGTCGTTTTATTACAATAATGGCGCAATAAGTATCGATGCCCAGTATTTTAACGAAACCTATGTGTTTGATCCCGCCGCTTCTGTTGTAATAGCGGTTACCAATACACAAACAGCAACTACCCAACGATATCCTATGCTTTTAAAAGGCAATTTTTACCGGGTAGATTTAAATAACTTAAGCGCCGGGGAATATACTTTTACGGTTGCCGTAGACGATCAAGGGGTTTCGCGTTCTGGTTCTTTCTCTATTTTAGATTTTAGCACAGAACAACAATTTGTAAATGCCAATGTAACAAAGTTGGAACAACTTAGTCAAACCACTGGTGGCGCACTTTACTTTGAAGATCAACAGCAACAACTTATTCAAAATTTAATTCAAGACGATAGATTTAGGCCTATTCAAAAAAGCGATCAAAAAATCGTACCTTTAATAGACTGGAAATACCTTCTAGGTTTAATAGTGCTATTCCTTGCCGCGGAATGGTTTATAAGAAAATATAACGGTTTAATTTAATAATATATCATGGAAAAATTACCCAAATTAGGGGTTCCAATTCTTTTTGGAGTCATTATTTTAATAGTCATTTTATTTAAGTCATTTGTAAAAATCGAAGCGGGTTATGCCGGTGTGTTATACGAAACTTTAAGTGGAGGTGTAGACCCTAACAAACCAGCTATGCAACAAGGGCTTAATTTTGTATTGCCTTGGAACGACGTAATTAAGTACGAAGTTCGTCAGCAAGAAATTTTTGAACCCATGCAGGTTTTATCGTCTAACGGATTAGAGATTAAATTGGATGCTTCTGTGCTGTATCAGCCAGAATCGTCTAATCTAGGACGTTTACACAACGAAAAGGGTCAAGATTACTTACAGCGATTAGTTCAGCCAGCCATTAGATCGGCAGCGCGTAGTGTTGTTGGTAGATATACTCCAGAACAGTTGTATTCGACCAAACGAGATGCAATTCAGGACGAAATATTCGCTGAAACTAAAAAGATTCTGGACCAGCAATATATTCAGCTTAATCTTGTTTTGGTGCGTGATGTAACACTTCCGCCTACCATTAAAGATGCCATTGAGCGTAAACTGCGTCAAGAGCAAGAATCTCTAGAATACGAGTTTAGATTAGAGAAAGCGACTAAGGAAGCAGATCGTCAGCGTATCGAAGCAGAAGGTAAAGCGCGTGCGAACGAAATTTTAAGTGCTTCTCTAACCGATAAGATTCTTAAGGAAAAAGGAATTCAAGCTACCTTAGAATTGGCGCAATCGCCAAATAGTAAAGTAGTTATTGTTGGTGGTGAAGATGGATTGCCACTAATTCTTGGCAACAACTAAAAACAGCCTTTAATGTATTAAAAGCGTGATCCTAGGATTGCGCTTTTTTTTTAATTCCGAATTAAACTTTTGATTTTTTCTTCCAGAGTTTAAATATGGCAAAGGCAGTAACCAGAGCAATGGATAACAGTACAATTGCACCCACAACATTACCGTAAATTATATAGCCTGTAGCAAATAGACTGGTGTACACACAAGCAATTCCTAATAGCATAGAGGCAAAATCTATAGTAAACCTATCGTTAGTAGTTTTTAAATGAATTTCTTGTTTAGCAGCTAATTTTTTAAAAGGTTTCCAACCGCGACCATAAGGAGTTATTGTATTGTAAAATGTGCTTAAGGTTGTGCTATCTGTAGGGCGTGTAAACAGGGTGACTAAAATCCAACTTAAAGTAGTAATTGTAACCCCTAACACGAGTTTTTGATAGTCCTCTAGTCCAAATTCTGTAAATTCCAATACAAGAGCTACTACAAAAGACACAGCCATTCCTGTAATCTCGCTATAGGCATTTATTCGCCACCAAAACCAGCGTAAAATAAAAATAAGACCTGTTCCAGCTCCAATTTGCAATAGAATCTGAAACGTGCTTAAGGCATCGCTTAAAAACAAGGCAATAGTAGCGGCAAGAATCATTAATATAACTGTAGAAAGTCTCCCAACACCAACCAATTCCTTTTCTGACGCCTCTGGTTTTACAAAGCGTTTGTAAAAATCTAAAGCAACATAAGAAGAACCCCAATTTAAATGCGTAGAAATTGTACTCATAAAAGCGGCTATTAAAGAAGCAATTACAATTCCAAGTAGGCCAGGAGGTAAGTTGGTGAGCATAGCCGAATACCCTAGATCGTGACCCAAAACTGCATTTGGAAAGGCTGCACCAATGTCTGCAAGTTCGGGATAGAGCACTAAAGAAGCCAAGGCAATTAAAATCCACGGCCAAGGTCTTAATGCATAATGCATAACATTAAAAAGCAGGGTAGCACCTATGGCGTTTTTTTCGTCTTTGGCAGATAGCATTCTTTGGGCAATATATCCGCCGCCACCAGGCTCTGCACCAGGATACCAAACACTCCACCATTGCACAGCAATTGGAATAATTAATAAGGTGATTAACGATTTACTATCGCTAAAATCAGGTAAAAAACTAAGTTTATCTGCAACATTGGGATGAGCAAGCATGGCATCTAAACCGCCAACTTCGGGTAGATTTACAATATAATAAGCCGCCCAAACAGAACCAACCATAGCGACAATAAACTGTAAAAAATCAGTAAAAATAACGCCTCTAAGCCCCCCAAGCGAGCTGTATAACACAGTAACTACTCCTGCATAAACTACGCATTCCCACGGCGCTAAGCCAAACATTACGCCACCTATCTTTATTGCAGCTAAACAAACCGCTGCCATAATCATAACATTAAAGAATACCCCCAGATACAAGGCTCTAAAACCTCTTAAAAATGCCGCTTCTTTGCCGCTGTAACGCATTTCGTAAAATTCTAAGTCGGTAAGTACCTTAGAACGCCTCCATAACTTGGCATAGACAAAAACAGTAAGCATGCCTGTAATTAAAAATGCCCACCATACCCAGTTTCCAGAAACTCCGTTTTGGCGAATAATATCGGTAACTAAATTGGGGGTGTCGGCCGAAAACGTAGTAGCAACCATAGAAACTCCCAATAACCACCAGGGCATATTGCGACCAGAAAGAAAGAATTCTTTTGTGTTTTTACCTGCTTTTTTAGAAACAGCTATTCCAATTATGGCGAATACAAGAAAGAATACGAGGATAATTCCCCAATCGAGATTGGATAACGACATGTTTAGTAAGTTTTCAAACGTTCGGCTTGACCCACCCAATTGTCGCGTTCCATGCGACCGGGAAAGAAGTCAATCATTTCGGTAACCGTTTGAACATCTTCCCAATTAAATCGGCTAATTTGATCGTAAGAATAGATGCCTATTTCGTTTAACTTTTGTTCAATGTAAGGACCAACACCAGTAATTTTAGTTAAATCGTCTTTGTCGCTTGCGCTAGCATAACCAAAACTATCAAAATTAAGCTCTTTCTTTTCTAAAGCTTTTTTATAGGTTTGACTTGCTTTGTTGGCCACTTCTTGCGGTGTCTTAGCCTGACTACTTTCTGTAATTGGCGTTTCTACAACCTTAGTCTTAGCCGCCGCAGGAGCAGGGGGAGTAGTAACACGCTCCCTGTTTTCGATAATTTCTATAATCTTGGGCTCAATTTCTGTATAAATTACATCTATATCACGAGCCGCAGCGCGCTCTACCTTATCGAGTTCGCTTTTTAGCTTTTTAATTTTTCGCTTGTACTTAGCAGCATTTAATTGTAGACTGGCCAAATAACCAATTAAAAACGCACTAAGCATAAGCACAGCAATCTCGACGTAGGCCGTCCACATATCAGAAAGAGAAATTGCTGCTGTTAGCATGGTTATTAATTAAAAATTACTTCTATTCTACGGTTAGCGTTTCTGCCGCGTTCCGAATTATTACTATCTATAGGTTCGGCTTCTCCCTTAGAGAGCGCCGTTATTATTTTTCTGTCTAAGTTACCTTTCTGAACCAAATACCAACGCACTTGTCGTGCGTATTTTAGCCCGGTATTATAATTGTCCTGATAATTACCAATATTGTCGGTATGGCCAATAATTTTAACTGTGGTTTCTGGACGTTCTTTTAAGGTAAGTTTTATTAATTCTAAAAGGTCTTTTAACTCTTGATTGACGGTTATTCCAGAATTCGAAAAGTTTGGATACACCAATTGACTTTCTGGCACAGCCGACTTTAATGCCGCCACTCTTGCCAAATCTAATGGTTTAAACCTAAAATCAAATCCACTGGAATATTCGTCTTGAGCATTAAAAGGAATGTCAAATATTTCTGACTTCACAACTATTCTGTTTCGCGTAATACCGGCATTAATAAGATCTTCTTTTATAAACTCCCCGCGAATAACTCCAAAATTTGGCGTGTTAATGTCTTCTGTAGGGCTATAACGTGAATGCACAACAACTTCGGTATCTGGATGTTCCACCAAATAACTAAGCACCTTGTATTTATAATCTAAATTAGATACTGTTGTTTGCACTATAGAATCATTCTTTTTAAAAGTTAGTCCCTGCTCAAAATAAAATACAATGTCGTCCTTCTGGGTTTTGCCATAAAGGCCTGACTTTAATTGATTAACTACTACCGCTGTAGTATCTACTGCAGCTGGCGTAATACTGTCTATTTGCTTGTCCTCCTGCTGGTCTACAACTAGTTTGTTAGCATTAGCAGTATTTGTAATACTGTCTTCTTTTCCTATGTTAATCCAAGCAAAGGAATCGGGAGATTTTAAAAATGAATACAGCCATAATGCAAAGAATGTCCATATTACGAACACTATAAAGGCTATCGAAAAGTTTTTCATGCTAGTTCCCCAAACTCCAATTAAAGGACGAAAAATACTACAAAATCAAAAATAAAGCTATTAAAATCTTTACTTTTTAATAACAATTATGCGGGAATTTATTAAAAGGTTTTAAACAAAAAAATCCCGCCTTAACGGGATTTGTATAAAATACCTTATTTAAGCCAGCCTTTTGCACTCGAACTCTTAGCATAATAAATTAAGAATATGCCAAATAAAATAATAACTACGGGCATAATGTATGCCTGTGCTCCATAGAGTTCGGCATTATTCGACATAAAAAAGTTATATACGTTCTGCCCCAATACTCCTATAAGCGAAATAATAAATAGCGGATAGGCCCATTTTCTTCTTAACAAAAGGGCAATCGAAGCTAATAAACCAAACCAAACTGCAATGGCATACATAGCCGTTACCCAAGATGGGGTGTTCGCCAATGCCTCTTGCTGTTCTGCGGGAAGCATAGCCATAACTTCGTCGGTCATAAAGGCTTGTGTAAGGTAAGTTAAGGTTCCAAGGCCGTTCCATAGCAAGGCTATCACGGCAATTACCCAATATATTGCATTGGGTTTATTTGAATCTGTCATAGTATTAATTTGTTAGTTAGACTATTGTAATGTACAAAAATGAATCTAAATTGTTTAAAACAAGACGGCACTTACATTCTTAAAAACATGCTAATTTTAGTTTTTTTAACGTTATAATTAATAAGTTGCACGATATTTGCACTTAGCAAAGAAACTTTTATGCGCACCCTAATTTGTGTTTTTCTTTTAGTTGCTGTTAGCCTAAACGGGTGGAGTCAAATAGATACTCCTACTGGACTAGACAATGGAATAGACATTCCGTTTGGAACAGACACCGATTCTCCAAACATTTCTAACACCAGTCTTACCACAAAAAACTTTGGAATAGAAGATCCAGAAAGTAAAACTGGTTTTGGCCAATTTATGGTTAAAGACACACTGGCTATTGGGCAAACCGAAGAAAAAGGGATTCAGTTTACTACAGATAATGGGCTTTTAACACGAAAAATGGATGCTTTTACACCTAAATACTTTACAAAAGATAAAGAGGTGGAAGAGAAGTATCGTAAAAACCAATACTTTGGTGAGTACAAGTCCGAAGCCAAATACATCGTGCTGCGTTGTCGCGATCACGAGTTTGTAGATGGCGACCGTGTTAAAATTTATTTAAACGATAAGGTAATCCTACCAGGAGTTCTACTAGAAGGAAGTTATCGAGAATTTGAGCTTGATTTAGAACCTGGAATGAACACCGTCGAAATAGAAGCATTAAACCAAGGGACATCGGGTCCTAATACTGCAGAATTGGTTGTAATAGACGACAAGGGTGTTATAATATTTCAGAATGAATGGAATTTAGCTACTGGTGTTAGTGCTAAATTTGTAGTTACCCGTCCAAGACAGTAATTCCTACTTAATTTACTTAGTACGGGTGTTTACTGTGTAAATTCTACCTAATCTTAAGGGTAATAATAAAGTAAACATTTATCGGATTGCACTTTATTCTACAGTTTCCCTAGTACTTTCATGTCATCAAAAAAAAATTGCTTTTTAATAATGAGAGGTTTTCTTGCATTAATTTTAGTTACAGTATTTGTTAGTTGTTCCAACGATGATAAAGCGATAGACATTGTCAACGAAGAACTCGAATACGGAGCTGTAATTAGAACCCTGTCGTTTAATAATTCAGAATTCAACATTAACAATACGAGTAGTGTTTTTAGTGTCGAAATAGAAATGCAAGATAAAGAGAATGGCGACCTGCTGGAATCGGTAGATGTTTATGCTGCGTATTTAGACAATACCCCAGCAGGTGGCAACTTCTCGAAACAAGAAGTATTTATAAAAAAATTAATGCCAGAGGATTTTACCAACGGACCTAATGGTCTGCCAAGAATGACCCTGGAAACACAATACAATGTACTGGCTAATGCACTGGGAGTTTCACAAGATTTAATTGCGTGCAAAGATCAGTTTTTAGTGAGGTTGGTGGTTAATCTAACCGATGGACGTTCTTTTACAACGGGTACTGCTAGTTCGATAATATTGGCATACGAAACCTTTTTTAGCTCTCCGTATTGCTACACAATTAATGTAACAGAACCTCTAGAGGAAGATCTATTTACAGGCACTTATAGAATGAGTAGTGTCTTGGATGGCCCATTAGGAGCAACTTTTGAAGACCCCGGCTTGATCGAAATAACCAAAGCCCCGCATTCAAATGCAGTGCGTCAAGTATTATTAAAGCATAGATTGTCACATCCTACTAACGAATTGCCTAGAATTTATGAATTCAGCATAGTTTGTGACGAGGTTGTTTTTAGAAAGAACCAATTATCTAGTGTAATAGGATATTGTTCTTTTAATAGCAGTCAAATTTTATTAGGACCTGGAGAAGAGAATGCTCCAGCAAATTTATTAGATGACAGTGTTTTCGAAATTTGGTTTGTAGAAGGCTATTTGGGCTTCGACGGAAACTGTGGTTTTGGAACTGCTCCATCTAGAATACGCTTTACTAAACAGTAATTTACTTTGGTTGGTTACCTAGTATGTTTATACAGTTAGTGAGTAAATTAGTGTTGTTGCAACGCTCTCGAATATAAAGTCTTTTGTGGTAATTTTAGACTTATATTTTGGGAGCGTTCTTTTTTGTAGTTACTTAGTAGAAAATAGTTTATTTATGATTAGATCGGAATTAAATACATCGAATTACAACGCATACTATCAAATTTATTTAGACCAGTTAGCTACAGATTTAGAGCTATTACCCGGTTACCTAGAAGGAAAGACCACCATGGTCGACTTTATGCTTAATTTACCCGAAGACAAAGAAAACTACGCCTATGGCCCAGGAAAATGGACCGTAAAAGAAGTTATTCAACATATTATAGACACCGAACGACTTTTTATGTATCGTTGCCTGCGGGTGGCTAGAGCAGATTCCACGCCGCTAGCGGGATTCGAACAGGACGATTATATAGCCTCGTCTAACGCAAATAATAAAAGTATGGATAGTTTAATTCGAGAGTATAAAGCTACGCGTGATTATTCTATGAATTTACTACAGAGTTTTCGCAAACAAGATTTAATCCAAGTAGGAACTGCTAGTGGTTCTCCTGTTTCGGCCGCCGCCGCTGCTTTTATGGTATTGGGTCATGAGCTTTGGCATAAAAAAGTGCTTGAAGAACGTTATTTATAAACATCGTTAAATTAAAAATGTAAGTTAAGTTTATGTCTAACCACCATTTAATAATTCCCGAACGCAGCAGAGATATAGGAGATTTTCTTGTAGGCCGCTTACTGCCGTTTAGAAAAAAACGCATGGTTGGTCCTTTTATATTTATAGATCATATGGGACCTATGCAACTGGGGCCTAAAAAGTATCTTGACGTAGATCAACACCCACATATTGGATTAGCTACCTTGACCTATCTAATATCTGGAGAATTAATGCATGCAGATAGCATTGGTACCTTACAACGCATTGCGCCAGGAGACGTAAATTTAATGGTCGCGGGTAAAGGGGTTACCCATACAGAACGAACTCCAGCAGATTTAAGAGGACAAATTATAAGCATGCAAGGCTACCAAATATGGATTGCATTGCCTAAAACGCACGAGCAAATAGCCCCAAGTTTCACTAATATTAAGGCGAACGAACTTCCTAAATGGGAAGACCAAGGCGCGCAATTTACTTTAGTAGCTGGGACTGCCTTTGGTAAAACGGCGCCAGTGCCGGTTTTTTCGCCATTATTTATGGTCGAAGTTAACACGCTAAAAGATTACACCTTAGACATTGCCTCTGGATTGGTTGGCGAAGTTGGAGTATTAGTATCTAAAGGAGCTGTAGTGGCTTGTGGAGAGCAAATTAGCGCTGGCAACATGTTAATTGGTAAAAAAGACAATGTTTGTAAGCTCGAAATTAAGGCGAATAGTAAAATATTTTTATTTGGAGGAGAACCCTTTAAAGAAGAACGCTTTATTTATTGGAATTTTGTTTCTAGTTCGCAAGATAGCATAGCCCAAGCTAAAGCGGATTGGCAACAAAATAGGTTTCCAAAAGTGCCAAACGACAATTCGTATGTTTCACTGCCAGAATAGGTTAACTTAACTCATGTAATTAATAGCTTAAAGATCGGCCTAATTTAGCATACCATTTAGCAATAGTATTCTGTGCAGGCTTACCCTTAATCGCAAATTCAGGACTGTCTACCCATTGCCAAATATAACTTCCAGCAAACCAAGGTTTATCCCAGAGTTCGGCATACATGGCCTGGAAGGCCAGTTGTTGTGTTTTATTAGACTTTTTAGTGTGTAAACGCGTAAAGGCCGAACCCCATTCCCAAGGTCTTATGGTAGCATTCGCTTGATTTTTATACCCAACTTCTGTAAATAATACTGTTTTGTTATAGCGCTTAGCCAATGCCTTTAGTCGCTGTATATGGGGTTGCCAACCTGTTTTAATTTGTTCTAAACTAGGATTATTAGTACTTGTTAGCGGAAAATAGGCCTGTACACCAATATAATCTAATTGTCCCCAAAAAGTAACCTTCTCCAATTCTTCGTCCCAATTTGCCGCATAGGTAAGTTTTCCGGAATATACTTGTCTTATCTGGGTAATTAAAAAGCTCCAAAGTTCGGGTTGTTCTGTTATCGAGGTTCTTAGTTCGGTGCCAATACACAACATTTCTACTCCAGTAGCTTCGGCCAATTGAGCATAATGCAGTATAATTTTTTTGTACGATTCAAACCAAGTATCCCAATGCCCTCTCGTGGGCAGTTTTATATTAGATCTCCATCCAGAGCCCACCCATAAATGGGGCTTTAAAAAAACACGTACACCGTGTTGGTGAAGCTTGTTTATACCATCCATATAAACCGAATCCCTTCGCGTCCATTTACCAGGCTCTATGCGACTACTTATGGTTGTGGTAAGTTCGTCTTCTTGATAGAAGTAGGGGAGTACCGCCACCCATTCAATGTTAGATTTTATAATAGAATCGACTGGAAAATTGATATCCCTTCCAATGCGATAAACAGTCATTCCGCGATGCTTTCCGTCTGTTTTAAACCTATTTGCAGCAACATCTTGGGTGTGTTCTATACTGGTATCCCATTGGTAATTAAAATCTTCGTAGCTGTTGTAGTATACCAAGCCTTTAAATAACAAAACCAATAATCCCAGGGGTAATAATACGCGTGCAAATAATCGTTTAAATAAAGCTGTCCAGTTGGTTTTTCTTTTATAAAGCCTAAAATAGCGCACTAAAATGCCAACAATTAAGCAACATAAAAAGAAAACATGAAATAGTACCAAACCTTGGCTAGAGGTAATAAATTCCCAATAGAATGCAATGATTTCTTTTATCGTGGCCGATCGCCTAACTAGCAATATAGCAAAGACAAGTATAGAAAGCACTAAACTTATCCCATAGGTCTTTAATGTAAATAGAAACCAGTATTTAAAGCGATTATTTGGCAAGATATACCTGTTTTAATATTGGTATGTAAACAAATTAATACGTTACAATTAAATAACGACAAGTCCTTTTACTGCACGACAATTGTAAAATTCAGGGGAATACCCCTATGGAATATTCAAATTGTGTCCATAATATTACGTATCGTGTTTTTAGTTGGGGAGCTATAAAGCACTAAATAAAGGGCAAGCTCGTATTGTCCTTTTTTTTATTGTAATCGTTTTACCAATTTACCAACAGTAAGACCTTGAACAATAATAGAGAATACTACAATTACATAGGTTATTACTAAAAATAGATCTCGGTGCATTTCGGCGGTAAGCCCTAAAGCCAAAGCAATAGATATTCCGCCTCGCAAACCACCCCAAGTCATAATTAAGTTCGTGTTAGGCACAAAGTCTAGTTTGCGCTTAAAGAAGTTAATTGGCAACAGCAGGGACGCAAAACGCGAAATTAAAACCAACGGTATTGCAATTAAGCCAGATAACAAGAAGCTAGTCGAAAAGTTAAGTACAAGCAATTCCATACCAATAAGTACAAATAGCACCGTGTTTAACAAGATATCTACCAGTTCCCAGAACTTATCTACATATTCTTCTGTTTCTTCGCTCATGGCGCTCTGTCTAATTCTGTCGTTACCCACCATTAAACCAGCAGTTACCATGGCCAATGGAGCCGAAAAATGAAAATACTGAGCAATCATGGTACCGCCCATAACCACGGCTAGCGTAATCATTATTTCTATTTGATAGTCGTTTATTGTTTTCATTAAGCGATAGGCCATCCAGCCCAATACCAATCCTAAACCAATTCCTCCTAAAACTTCTTCGGCAAAAAGCGCAGCAATGGCGCCCAAATCAAAAGAATCCATTCCGGCTCTTGCAATCTGATATATTGTAAGAAAAACCACAACACCAACACCGTCGTTAAAAAGTGATTCACCAACAATTTTGGCTTCTAATTTTTTAGGAACATTGGCCTGCTTTAATATTCCAAGTACCGCGATAGGGTCGGTAGGGGAAATTAACGCCCCAAAAAGCAAACAGTATATAAAGTCAATTTCTAGACCCAGTACGGGTAACAAGACGTACATAAATCCACCAACTAAAAAGGTCGAAGCCAATACTCCCAAGGTAGAAAATGCGAGCACTGGACCACGGTTAATGTTTAGTTGATTAAAATTGGTATGCAAGGCACCCGCAAATAGCAGGAAACTTAACATAACGTCTAATAATAAACTTCTAAAGTCAATATGGGTGATAATGTATCGTTCGGCATTTAATAGGGTAGTATCAAAAAAGCTAATTCCAAACACTACTAGGGTAAAAACAATCGTGATAAGCATAAGCCCAATAGTATTAGGCACTTTTAAAAAACGAACATTTATATAGCCGAATAATGCAGAAATAACTATTAAAAGACTCGCGATTGCAAAATAATCCATGGGTTTGGCTGCTTGTTTAAATTAACAGAAGCTCAAAAGTAAAGATTTTTAAGGGTTCTTATTGTAAATAGCAAACCATTCCTGCTTCTTTTTAGAAAAATAATACGCGCCAATAGCAAATGTAAGTGCGGATGCTATTCCTACCATACCAAAAAATGGAGTTTTAGGTACCCGCGTTAGCACTTCAGAAAAGAAAGCTGCATACAGTCCAATTACAGACCAATACATGAATGCAAAGTGGTAACCAATATAATTGCCTTTTGGCTTTTTAACCCAGATAGGGTACATGCCACCTATTAAGGTAATTGTACTAAAAACAGACGCGACATGAAACACGCCAAAACCTCCAAACAAACGATACAACATAAAAGAAGTTGCCAGCATTATTGTCATGCAAACTACATAGCAATAGCCTAATTTTTTGTGTTTTATAGTACCTTTAGGTAAGAACAAGACCGCAGCTCCAAATACCATGGCCAAGACCGAACTTACTAAATGAATTAAACCTGTAGGGCTTCCAACTAAATTATCCATAGTTAAATGTAATTTAAGACCAATCCATTATAAACTTAAAGGTTACCAATTGTCGTTTTTACCTCCTGAACTGTAGTTGCACAAAAAATCCCTTGACCAATAAAGACAAGGGATGTTAACTTTTTAAATACGGTTTTAGAATACTATCTATGAATGGCATAACTACTCGCCTTTGCATAAATTTTAAGCTGAATTGCAAACTTTTCTTTAAAGTTTGCCCACTGTTTTTTGAATTTTTCCATGGTGTGCATTTATAAGTGAATATTAGTTTTACACCTATTGTAATGCAAGGTTTAATCCAAAATTTGTTAGGGCAATGTTAAAGTGGCTTTATAAGAATTTAAAGTAGTTTATTTGCAACTTCTTGCCAATTATCCACCCGCTCGTAGCCTTCGTCCAGTGCATTATGGGGCGAATTAAACAATAGTCCACGACCTTTAAAGGGTTTTAGGTTGTACGATCGATCGTCTATAAGTACATCGCCGTTTAAAATAAACTTATGTCCGCACATAATTCTATACTCCCATGTAATAAAAGGAAAATGCTCGTCTAACCAATCGCTTTTTTCACGCAGTGAGTTAGGAAACTGTGTAGCCGCAGTAGCAATATAGACCTCGTGTTTTTTACTTAGGGCAAGCATAACCTCCTGACTGTCTTTTATAAGGGGTAACTCTCTAAAAAACCCATCACGCCATACATGGTCTTTTACATTTTGTAAATGTGCTTTAGGAACATTCTCCCAAACTTCCCCATGCGGAATATCTGCCAAGGTTAGCGATTTTCCGAATTCATTATTATACAAGTCAATGTGGGCACCAAAAGTGTCGGCCAAGACTTCATCCATATCTACAAAAATGGTCATACACGAATTTTTTACTAAGTTCTGTAAAAACTCACATACAATAAAGCTGGCCGAACAATTTATTTATTTAATAACATTAATCTAAACCGCCTCGACGGTTTGGAGAGCGGGGGCTAGGCCATTCTCTTGGTAAGCCCGTTCTAGAGTTAATAGGTAAAACAGCCTTAATTCTAGAAGTAGTCTCTGCATCTTCGCTAGCCATATAGGCTAAAATAGCTGTGAGTATAGCATTGTTTCTTACATCGTCAAAAATAATTTTGTCGTACGTATCGCGATTGGTATGCCAAGTGTAATTCCAATACGACCAGTTTAAAGAACTTAAACTAAACGCAGGAGCCCCAGCGGCTTGAAAGCTCGCGTAATCCGACCCACCTCGAGCAGGAGTTCCAGGAAAGCTAGTTTCTATTTCGTCTTTAATTTCGTCTGGAACAGCGTTTAACCAGCTGCTTAAGTAATCGTAACTGTTTAAAAATCCACCGCCAGAAAGGCGCACTACGCGTCCGGTTCCATTATCCTGATTAAAAACAGCTTGCACGCCATCTACAATGCCAGCATTATCTTCTACAAAAGCTCTTGATCCATTTAAACCTTGTTCTTCGCTTCCCCAATGTCCTACTAAAATGGTTCGCTTAGGATTAGGATAGAACATTTTTAACAATCGCATTGCTTCCATCATCACCAAGGTTCCTGTCCCATTGTCTGTAGCACCAGTTCCACCGTCCCAACTATCAAAGTGAGCCGATAGAATAACATATTCGTTAGGTAATTCTTTTCCCGGAATTTCGCCAATGGTATTGAAGGTTGGCATTTCGCCTAATTCTTTAGACATGGCAACTATATTAATGGTAGGCTTTTGGCCAGAGGCAACTAATCGATACAACATACCATAGTCTTCTAACTCTAAATCGACCGTTGGAATTTGTTTTGTTCGGGCACTAAAAATTTTGTTTACTCCAAAACCTCTAGACCAGTAACTGGCTACAATTCCTGCCGCGCCAGCCTCTTCTAAGGCTGCAATAATGGTGCGACTGTTGTACCCCATACGACGCATATTGTCTCTCCACTGGGTGGTTTGTGCGTCGCGATCTTCTTTCATTTTTGTAAATGATTTTTCTGTTGCAAACTCTTCCCAGTTATAATCTGGGCGACCTGTAGGTTGGTGCATAGAAATCATTACATGCTTTCCTTTTACACTTGGTAGCCAATTGGCAAAATCCAAAGAATCTTTTACTGTTGGTAGAATAACGAGTTCGGCCGTTACACCGTCTTTATCTGTACTTGGGTTCCATGCCAATTGTGTTCCGCGCAAACTTTGAATTCGGGGATATAGCATGTCTATATGACTAATTCCGCGTTCCCAACCACGCCAAACTCCATATTGCTGATTTTCGGCTACAATTCCCCAAGATCCATATTTGGCTACAGCCCATTCGTGTGCTGCTTGCATTTGTGGTGTTCCAACAAGTCTTGGTCCAATAATATCCATGAGTTCATGACCCAGAATTTCGAGTTGTGAATTGGTGTTGGCTTCGTTTATCATGGCCTCTATTACGGTGTCTTTGTCCTGAGCAATTGCTCCAGAAACACTCCATAATACCAGTAATACTAGGGAAAGAATACGTTTCATTAATGCTGATTTTTTTGGTTGTTGACTTAAAAGTAAAACATATTTTTAATCCAAAGCTAATATGAGCTAATATTAACTTATTGTTTAACCAAATTGCAATGTTTTGTTTAATTACATATTGATTATCTTTAAGCATAACTAACTATTATAATTATGAAAAAACTAATACTATTTTGCGGGCTTGTAATAGGTTTTAATATGCAAGCGCAAGATCCAATTTTATTTCCAGGACTAACCATTACTGCAACCGGGTTGGTAGATTCACCAATAGGTGAAGAGGTAGATAAATTAATAGACGGAGACATTAACACTAAATTTTTAGATTTTGACCTTGCCGATGGTATGGGGTTTATTGTAGATTTAGGCGGGGTTTCTGCAATTCCAACGGCCATAGAGGTAGTAACCGCTAACGATTTTCCCGTACGTGATCCTATGAATTGGGAAGTGTATGGTTCTAACGACGGAGCCGCCTTTGTCTTGCTTGATTCTGGTGAAATCACCTGTGTAGCCGATCGGTTTTTTTCAAGAACATTTGACGTAGTTAATACTATTGATTATCAATATTTTCAAGTGGAATTCACTAATGCTTGTGATCCTTCTGGAGGTACAGGTATTGCAAGTATGCAACTTGCGGAAGTGCAATTATTCGGTGAAGTTTTATCCACCCAAGATGTGGTATTTAAAAACCAAGTTACATTAAGTCCTAACCCGAGTCAAGGAGCTTTTAAACTAACTTATAATGGAATCGAACCATTAACTCAACTGCAAGTTTATTCTGCACTAGGTAAGCAAGTTTTTAGCAGTAATTTATCTGGATTTAACAACACCACCAGCTTTAATCTGCAAGAACTCGCTAGCGGCGTTTATTTTGTAAGTATTACCGCTGGTTCTCGAACCACTGTAAAACGATTGTTGATTAACTAAGTATCCCGTTAAAAAGCACCCCTATGGGTAAATCCAATAGCAAAGCACTAATTGTACTTGCTTTCTTCTCTATTTACGTTATTTGGGGTTCAACCTATTCGCTCAACAAAATAGCGGTTGCAGAATTACCTCCGTTTTTACTGGCTGGAATTCGATTTAGCATAGCCGGCTTATTAATATTCGGCATAACAAAACTGCTAGGCAAATCAGTAAAAATTAATTTAAAACAATTAAAAAACACAACAATTGCTGGGTTTTTATTTTTAAGTTTTGGCAATGGGGTGGTAGTGTGGGCACTAAAATATGTAGATAGCAATTTTGCCGCTTTAGAGATTGCAGCTCAACCCTTGGTTGTTTTAATAATGATGCGCATTTTACAAGGAAAACGCATTAAATTAATGAGCATGATTGGCGTTGCGCTGGGCGTTACAGGAATGTATTTATTAGTAAGTCAACAACAAATTGTTACCAATCCTAAAAGCATTATTGGCGCAGTAATGATCTTTGCCTGTATGTTAAGTTGGGGCTACGGAAGTCTTTTTGTCGCAACGGCCAATATGCCAAAAAACTTCTTTGTAAATACAGGGTATCAGATGTTTACAGGCGGAATCATGCTAATTATTGCTAGCCTAGCATTTAACGAACCTTGGCCTACACCCAATACTTGGAGCCCCACTTTAATCTGGGTTATTGTTATATTAATAATCTTTGGAAGCATCGTGGCTTTTACTTCGTTTAACTATCTACTGCGTATTGTTTCTCCCGAAAAAGTTGCTACCTCTACCTATGTAAACCCAATAATCGCTATGTTTTTAGGTTGGTATTTTTTAGACGAACAAATTAGCGCGCAATCCGTTGTTGCGGCACTCGTCTTATTAACTGGAGTTTACTTTATTAACGCCAGTAAAAAGCCTGAATTTTTAAACAAGAAGAACAAACAAACTAATTTGTAATAGGTGTCTTTATTACAAATCCACTTTTATATACAGTTATTAGCATAAAAACAGGTATATCTGCGTATTGTGGACTTGCAGCGCTTGCCTTAAATTTAGCCTATTAGCAATTTACAGTTTTGCAATACTCCCAATTAACACCAAGCGATACTACATTATGAGTTATTTACAATTTAGAGCAAATCAAACAGGTCCTAGTAAGAAGCATGCTAAAAAGGCAGCGAGTACGCAACAAAAAGGGTCTGTAAAGCGCGCGTTTTCTGATTGGATTCTTGAAAATTACGGACAAGATTATAAAGAAACAGTAAAGCGACAACGCGCATTTAAACGCAGTGATCAAGCTAAAAAATTAAAAGAACAATATCCAGGAAAAATAGACGATAATGTTCCCACCGTAGGTATAATAGGAGGCGGGTTTGCAGGCATGTATGCTGGTTTAATTTTACAGTCTTTAGGTATAGAGAGTCAAGTTTTTGAAGCTTCTCAACGTGTGGGAGGGCGAATAGACACTTGGTATTCGACCAATTACAATCCAGACAATCCAAATACTGCGGGATTGTATGGCGAAGTTGGGGGTATGCGAATTCCACAGTTTTCTGAAGATATGCTACCGGTGCAACATCTAGCCTTAGTAGTTAACGAATTACTTAAAAGCAATGACTTAGAAGAAAAGCAGGTAATCTGGCGTAAGTTCTTTTATAGTTCACCACAGCAGCCCATGCGCTATAATAATATGGAAAAGCCAATAGAGATGCAGCATTCATCGCTAAACAGTTTAAATTTTGGAACAGATAATGGCGGCGATTTAGATATGGTTTGGGTTACACCAACAAGCTTTGGCAGTACATCTGAATACCTTCCTATTAATATTGTGCTCGATAAAGTAAATGGCAAATTTTTAGATGTTATAGACAACTCTTTTGCCGAAGGTTTTAAAATGCTCATGAAATACGACAATTATTCTATGTGGGCGTATTTAACTAACGTATTTACCTTAGGAGATTTAGAAGAGTACTATAGACCAGAACTTGGACCTAAAGACGCTAATTTACCTTTTAACGTAGCTAGTTACTTAGAAACATTAAATGTGGGTACTGGTATGTATTCGGTTTCTTTTGTCGAAATGGTAATTGCGGTATACGACTGGGGCGGTAGTAAAAACTCTTATAACCCAGAAGACCCAAATATTTATATGGTCACCGTAGACCAGGGTATGCAACGTTTTCCTGATGCATGTCATGCTGCGCTTAATCTAGAACAAGGAATTCCAGCAGATAACGGCTACGCGGCGCAGCAATTAATTGGAATGATAAATGGAACCAATAATGCTAAAGGTTATTCGCCAAAAAATCTAACCCAGCAGGCGCAACCGCCTAAAAAAGTTCCCGAGGCGCATACTATTAGTACAACCCCACCACCTGCGTCAGGGCAAAAGCAACGTGTTTTTTTGAATCAAGAAGTTTTAAATACTACTTACGACCAAACACTATATGGCGGACAAGGGGGGATGCGCGTTGCGATTCATAACAAGGATAACGGAAACGTAGAAGAGAAGCAGTTTGAATATGTAATTAGCACCTTACCCAATGGAGCCTATTTAAACGGACAGCGCGATCGTGATTTCTTTACCGATTTATCGTTTAGTAAGGCTAGAGCCTTACGTGAATGTAATTATATGCCTTCTTTTAAAGCGTTTATTACGTTTAAGAATCAATTTTGGCAGTCACATGGAGAGCGTCAAGACCAAGGAGTGGGCGTAGGCACCTCTGACCGGTCGAATAGACAGATTGTTTACCCCAGTTACGGTTACAAAGGCCAAGGTGGTGTTTTGCAAATATATTGTTGGGCACAGGATGCAGAACGCATGGGGGCCTTAACAGACGAGCAACGCGTAAACGAATGTCTTAAGGGAATACAGTATTTGTATCCAGAGGTAGACGTTAATGCAGAATTTGCCGGCTATATGCCAGAACTAACTACAAAAACTTGGTTCTGGGACAATCACGCAGGAGGAGGCGCTTTTGCTTTGTATAACCCGGGACAGTTTAAAAATCTGTACCCTACATTATTAACTCCAGAATTTAATGGAGCACTTTATTTTGCAGGCGAGTGTTGTTCTGTGCATCATGGCTGGATAGTTGGGGCTTTAGATTCGGCCTATAATGCGGTTTATAATATTTTAAAACTTAACGGAGAGACTAGTAAAATAGCGCAAATGCAACGTACTTGGGGAGTGTTAAACAGCCCAGATATTGACGAACAACAAGCTACCGAGAATTTTAAAAAATAAGTTTTAGTTTTTTTTATTTCCTAATTAACAGGGTCCAAACTAGTGCGAGGATCCTGTTTTTTTTTATACACAAATGTAAGTTGCTACTTATTATTTCTTTCTTCTCTTTTTAATTACAGCTATTAAAAAAGTCAAAAACATAATTCCGAAAATTAAAACACCTATTAAAACGAGTTGCCAAGCTCCTATAGCTAAAGTCATGGGATTGATTGTTATTTAGAGCAGGCAAGATACTGCTTTTATAGAATTTATTAAAAAGTCAATGCTGGTTTTAGCAAAAACAAAAAGGGCTTTTTACCGTATAAAAAACGGGATAAACCCTCTGGTTAGCAAGCGTTTGTATTAGTACCTTTAAAATCTATAATGAATTGATTAACTGGTTACTAATTAAATGCTGATCCATGTATAAAACCCCTCAATTTTGCTTTAAAGCGACACTTGTTATTATAAGTCTTGTGTTATTACAATCCTGTTATTCTATGCGATTTGTAAGTGTTAATGGCGACGAACAGCCCGATCCACTTAGCACACGCACAGACTACTATCGAGACATGATGGTGGTAGAAAAAGACACCACAATTACCGTAAAAGGGACTACCAAAAACTTTAGCTTACTAATAAAAGAAAACTCGGCATGTAAATCGGGGAAGCTGCACACCTTCGAGGTTAGAAACACCTTAGGCGGTGTATTGCTTAGCGGAATAACACTGGGCAGAAAACGTCGAGTTAAAATTAAATATGTATGTCAATTAGAAACGAATTAAAACATTATGGCAACTACAGTAGCACACCCAAAATCGGAATGGGATACGCTTCATAATAATGGACCGTTCCCGTTAAAAACACTTTACATTACCGAACTCGCCGGAGAAGGTCAAATAGCCAATAAGATTGACAGATACAACGATGCTTCTTTAGAAATTCAGCGATTAATTAAAGAAACAGCAGCTGTCAATCAAGGCTTTAGAGCTTATGGTTCGCGTTGGTCTATGAACAATATTGCTCACAATAAAGACCGTATGCATTACAATGGATTTATGAATATACATATACCCATTCAAGCAAATCAGGTGCATGAACACACTAATTTTGATCCGACCAACTTGTTTTGGTTTGAATGCGGCAATACCATTAAACGAGTATCGGAAGTGCTTTCTGCTCATGGAAAATCTTTAAAAACCACAGGAGCGAGTAATGGTCAAACATTGGCCGGTTGTATCTCTACTGGAGTACACGGGTCGGCTTTAGATGTTGGATCGGTGCAGGATTATGTAGTTGGTCTACATATTTTAACGGGGCCAAATCCAGAAGATGCGTATTATATAGAACGCCATACTGCGCCTGGGTTAAGCAATGCTTTTGTGCAACAATTTAATGTGCAAATAATTAGAAACGATTCGTTGTTTAATAGCGCAGTAGTTAGCTTAGGATCCTTTGGATTTATTCACGGCATTGTAATAGAAGCCGAACCGCGTTTTTTATTAAAGCGCTATGTTAGAAAACTAAACAAAAAGCTTGCGCTAGAATTGGCCACAACTATGGATTTTAAAAACTCACAGTTTAAAATTCCAGAAGAAGTAGATGCACAGGGAAAGCCCAATAGGCCATATCACTATAAAGTATTTATAAATCAGTACAACAACGAGCAAGAGTACGTGGCAGAGATTATGTATAAAAAGCCTTATGTGACGCCCTATCCGGATCCGTTCCCAATAATAAAGGAATCTATTTACAGAGATTTAATTCATTTGTTTACAAAAATAGCCGAGAACTTTCCTAGAAGTATTCCGTGGTTAATTAAACGCCTAAGAAAAACCATACTGCCGCTAAACGACTTAGATCGTGTGGTAACGGGAACCTTGCCAGAAATATTTTGGGATGCCCCATACCAAGGCGCAGCATTTGCCTGTAGTTTTGGAGTGGATCATCGCGATTCAGAAAAAGCATTAAAAGTGCTCACTAAACTTACTGTGGACGAAGGACCAATACCTGGTATTTTCGCTATGCGGTTTGTAAAACAATCTAAGGCAACTATGGCCTTTACTAAGTTCCCGATTACCTGCATGTTAGAAATTGATGGCGTAATATGGAAGAAAACCCGCAAAATAATGAGCTTAGAGGAGTATAGTCGCCGCATGATAGAAGTACTGCAGCAAAACAATATTCCGTTTACCCTGCACTGGGGTAAAAATGCCGATTGGGCATTTCCTGGTTTGGTAGCGCATATGTTTGGCAGTCAAACTGTAAAAGAATGGAAAGACAACCGATCTGCCTTATTGGGCACAGCTATGGCCAAATTGTTTAGCAACGACTTTACCAAGAACACGGGACTGCAAGAGTTTACTGCGCCCAATGCAGACGACTTTATTACATCTATAGATAACTAAAAACAATACTATGTGGTATAACGACTTAAGACCTGATTCCGAATTAAACAACGACAGGTATTCGCTAATAATGTTAGACAAAGAGAACAATTACGCACGCTTATTTAACGAAGCGCAAAAAGAGCGAACTATCGCCAATCTTGTAGGATTAAAAGAAGGCCTACTAAATAAATTACCTGGTAAAAAAGTAGACGAAAATTTACTGCTTTGCTCTTGGAACATCAAAAACTTTGGAACTCTTGAACATAGAACCCCCGAATCTTTATACTATATCGCGCAAATTATTGACGCTTTCGACATTGTTGCCCTACAAGAAGTAAACGGCGATTTAACCGATTTTAAGCGTGTTTTAAGCATTCTAGGGAGCAATTGGAAGCATATTATAACCGACGTAACCGAAGGGAACGCAGGAAACGACGAACGCTTTGCCTTTATCTACGATTCGCGAAGAGTGCAACATTCAGGATTATCTGGAGAAATTGTAATTCCGCCAGAAGACCTTGCGGCCAATCCAATAATAAGCCAGCTAAAAAGAACACCAACGTTTACAGGGTTTAAAAGCGGTTGGCGAGAGTTTGCAGTAGTTAGCGTGCATTTGCACCCTGGCGACGACAGCAATGGAGCAGGGGAGCCTACAGATCAGGAGCTTAGAAAAGAAGAGGTGCGTCTATTAATAAACATTTTACAAGACCGGTTGCACAATAATGAAGAGTTTGAACAGCAAAACTTAATTATTCTTGGCGACACCAATTTGTATAAAGAAGATACAGATATTGTCGAATTAATTACAGACACTGGATTTAAAGAATGCGAAAACCTGATTGGAAAGTTTACCAACACCAGTCTTAATCAGATTTACGATAGAATATTTTTAAACGTAAGTGACTATTTTAAGCTTGCCAAAAACGCGAGTAACAAAGAAAATGGTGGCGTATTTAATGTATTCGATTACGTTTATAAAGACAACCTACCCGACATTGCCCAATATCACGATTTAATGGAGCAGCACAAAGCCAATCCAGATACCCTAACCGATCCAGACGCGTTTAGAACTTATTTTAATAGATACTGGAAGCGCAATCAAATAAGTGATCATTTACCGGTTTGGATAGAAATACAAACCGATAGTAGTATTTCGTTTTTAAACAACAAGCTAGACAAGTTTAACAATTAATACAGTAGGTGTTAACTATAAAAACCCTTACCGGTTTGGCAAGGGTTTTTTTAGTTGAAAAATTAAAAACATTAACGATGTATTGCGTAGCTGCTCGCCTTGGCATATTCGTTTAATTTAAGCGCAAATTTGCGTTTTTTTTGTTCCCAATCTTTAAATAATACTAGATTTAATTTAAGTAATAGTCTCTTCATACAGTGAGGTTTAAAGATTAATAACTAATTAACTACTTTGAATTAAATCAATTGCACGTGGCAACGATCATAAGTAATCACAATAACAATAAGTTATCGTCCAAAAGCAGTAGGAAAGGCGTTTAGTCCAAGAAATTCACCGTTGGTGGATTATCAAGAGATGAGGAAATTAAATGTACGAAATTTCTTCTAAAACCAAGAAATAATTCAATTTAAATTATTAAAAATCAATAAAATGCCCCAAAACGGGGCATTAAATATATTATTCGTAATTAAGGAGTTATGCACCGTCTCCAAACATAAGTAGTATTCCTTCTACTGGCTCTTTATTGGGGTTTAAAAATTCGTGCGATATTCCTGCTGGAATTAAAATGGCTTCGCCCGCACTTAGTTTTGATTTCTTACCGTCTATAATCATTTGGCCTTCGCCTTTAATAACAATTAAAAGGCTAGGGAAGGGGTTGGTTTGTGATTTTTCGTCTTTATTGGCATGTTGCCCTTGTTTTATGGCAAAATAGCCCGATCTAAAACCTTCTTGATAATAAAATATAGATGCTTGCGCGCCATGCGTAAAGCGCGTTAAGTCTAGTCCGTATGGAATGCGCTCTGGCATACCACGTGTCCAAAAGTGAAAGAATATTTTAAACAAGGTGTTGGTAAAGTCTTCGTCTGGAGTAAATCCTTCCATGACGTCAATATCGAAGGGTGCCGAATCGGTTTGAAACGCCTTAGCCGATCCTGTAAGCGCGTTCATCTTTCCCTGTTCAATTTTATTGAGGGTATTTATATCGGTATAAAAAAAGAACACTGGCGTATTGGGCTTGCCTTGGGTTACCGTTACGGTTCCATTGGCACCATGTTCTCCTGCAATGGCATTTACCGTATAAAAAACATTATCTACAATTACACCAAAGGTTGCATTGTTTTTAAATGTTGGGTCGCTTTGGTAATCTTTAGCATACAAATTAAGTATGGTTAGCGCATCTTTGTTTTGTTGTGCCCAAGTAAATGTTGTGGATCCAGCAATAAATAGTAGCGTAATTAATGCCTTAAGTGCATTTGTTTTAAAGTGACTTGCACTGTGTTGTAATTTCATGATTTTAAGTTTTTATTTACACAGTAGACTTAGCTAAACTATGGTGTGTTACTTAAAAATGAACTTTAGGGATGGATTGTCCTATTTTAGGGATAAGCGGTAAAATAAGGGCTTAAGAGGTATAGTTTTGCATTGCTTCCAGTAAATTAGCTCGATTGGCCTTAGAGACCTTAATTACATTGATTACTTTATTTAATTGCACCAAATACGTACCATTTACCGTTTTTGTGGACGCTATGTGCACTATATTTATTAGTTGTGCGCGATTGCAACGTACAATAACTTTTGGGTCTAGGGTTTGCGCCACTTTAGAGAGGCTGGAGCGTATTAAATACTTTTTTAAGGCCACGCCCTCTAAATAATGTAAAGCCACATAATTATCTTGAGATTCAAGAAAAACTATATTTTTAAGTAATACGGTTATACTATCTTTTTTATAATCGCCGCTTAATAAAACCAATTCATCTAAATTTTTGGACTGACTGGGGAAGGAGAGGACTTCTTCTAGATTTTTGACCACCGCCGTATGTTTAAAGTAAAAATGAATGGCCACTATTGGAAAAGCTAAAACCACTCCAATTTGCAGTATGTGTTTTAAATAGCTAGCCAAGTAAAAATCATGAAACTCCCCTAAAAAGTTGTAAAACAAGAAAGTAATTGTACTTATTATTAATACTTGTAAGAGAATCCAAACTGTTATTGTAATTAGGTTAAATTGTTTAAACAACAGGGGTTTTATAAATAATTCGACTAAAAGCATACTTACAAACACAATAATAGCAAACAAAAACAATACAAAAACCAAGGTGACGTTTATGGATTCGTCCGGGCGGTAATTGTTTACTCCAAAAGGCTGAAAAAACAGCAAAAACAAATAAACAAATCCAGCAGTAACCACAGACAGTATAAGCTTAAAACGCTTTGTGTGTACAAAAGAAAATGTTGCCGGGTTGGTTATTGGTTGGATTCCCATAAAACTAGCTAACTACGGTCTATAGCTCCATTAACGTATAGATATTTACTTTGTGTTCTTTCCCCTTTAAATGCACATTGCCCATATGCTTGGAAGAATACACTTTAGATGGATTAAGTTCGTTTTTAAGACTTTCTGATATTAATATGGGGACATCGTAATTGTTGCATTCGCCCTGTATTCTAGCCGAAGTATTTATTACATCGCCATGAAAAGCCAATTCTTTTTTAACTACACCAACTTCTGCCACCATAAGCGTTCCCCCGTGTAAACCTGCCTTAAAAAGAGGCACCACGCCATATTTTTGCTTATAATAACTGGCTTTTTTATTTATGGTTGCTGCAAAATCAAAATACATGCGTATACAATTATTATTGGCCAGTCCTTTTTTGTAGGGCCAACTAAGCACCGCTTCGTCGCCAACATATTGGTAGATTTCTGCCGCGTGTTTAGGAACTACGTCGTTCAAGTCGTAAAAACAATCTTGAATAAGTTGACTGTATTTTAAATGTCCTAAACGCTCTGCAATTGTCGTAGACGATTTTAAATCTAAAAACATAAATATTCGTCTTTCTTCTTGTGGCTTTTTATACCGTCCTAAAAGCAATTTTAGAAAAACCCCTTTGCCAAACTTATCGGTCGCTATTTTTATAAAACTAAAAGCAATGGAGACTAGTAAAATGTAAACTAAGGAAATGTAAAACTGTTTGTCAAGCCACCAATGGCCTGCAGAATTTACTTCTACATGATATTGCTTGCTAGCCAGGGCTTTTCCTAAAGAAGAAATGGCCACTAAACTTATTAAATAAAGTGCGGTTTTAAAAACCAGACTAAGCCCAATAGAAACTTTGTTTGACGTGTATTTTTCAAAGAAGTATTCTATGTTTCCAAAAACAAACCCAATTAACAACCCAGAAAAGCCATATAAAACCAACAAATTGGAAATACTTAACAGGAGTTTATATTCCTCTTGAATATTTACTCCGCGTAAGCTAGGTAGCCCATAATATCTAAATAAGCACCATAAAACTAGCGCTAGAGTCCAAAAAATTATGGATCGTATAAGATCTTTTATATATTTTTTAAAATACTTGTTCATAGCCCTGCCTGAACCCCTAAGTTACAATAACGGCTTTTATATTTAAAGCAAATACGAATAATAATGTACCTTCCCGTGGTAAAATAAAACAGTATGATACGTTTCCTTGTAATTGCGTTATGCCTGAGTTTTTTTAGTAATACAGCGATAGCCCAAGAAATTTCGCCAGCAGCAGCGTTTTGGGCCCAGTTGCAGACCCATTGTGGGAAAGCGTATCAAGGAACGCTTGTATTACCAGAAGAAGACGAGGCCTTTGGCGGTAAACGCCTAGTAATGCATGTACGCGCTTGTGGGGAGAAACAGATTAAGATTCCATTTTTTGTAGGCGACGATTTATCACGCACTTGGATACTGACCCTAAAAGATGGCGTTATTAGTCTAAAGCATGATCATAGAAAAGAAGATGGGAGCGAAGACGCTGTTAATTTTTATGGCGGAACCGCTACCAATACTGGAAAAGCTAACATACAATTTTTCCCGGCCGATGCCCATACACAGGCTATGATCCCAGCCGCTGCAACCAATGTTTGGTGGATAACCCTAGACGATTCTAGCTTTACCTACAACTTAAAACGCCTAGGTACCGATAGAATTTTTAAAGTAGTTATGGATCTCTCTAAACCAATTGCTACGCCACCAGCGCCTTGGGGCTGGGAAGATTAAAATACAGTAGGCCTAATTTAATGTAATTGTTGTAATCACTTTTACACCCGTTAGAAACGGGCACTAGCGGTGATGAATCAAATTTATAGGTATTTGGTTTAAATGACACTTAGTTTAAAGTGATGTCGCTTTAGTTTTGAATCAAATTAAAATACTTAGCAACATGAAAACTTTTAAACTCACGGCATTGCTTATTCTAATAAGTTGTTGTTCGGCCATCGCGCAAGAAAAATCAAAACAAATCACTAAAACACAAGAAACTATGAACACCTATGTAATTGAACGTATTATTCCAGGAGCAGGAGATTTAACCGCCGAACAATTGCAAGCTATTTCGCAAACTTCGTGCAGTGTATTGGACCAAATGGGACCCCAAATAGCATGGGTACACAGCTATGTAACGGGAGACAAGGTATACTGTGTGTATAAAGCCAACAATCAAGAATTAGTAGAAGAACACGCCAAAAAAGGTGGCTTTCCAGCAAATGCCATTAACCAAGTGGCCACGATAATTAGTCCCGCAACCGCAAAACAATAAAGCAAACAGCAGTAGAGTAGCAGCTAATTCTTAATAGAAAAAGCTGCTACTATTATTAGTATATTACTTAAAATTAAGGCCTATGCCCATATTTATGGATTTTCACGATATGCCCGATGGGGTTTCTGCAAAACACGTCGCAGAAATGCATCAGGCCGATTTAAAAATTGAACATAAATACAACTGCCGGGGATTAACCTATTGGTGTGATGAGCGCAGACAAACGGCGTTTTGTTTAATAGAAGCGCCTAATAAACAGGCTATTATAGACCTGCACGAGCAGGCTCACGGCGACGTGCCACAGCGAATAATTCAGGTTAACGACACCATAGTCGAGTCGTTTTTAGGTAGAATAGTGGACCCCGAAAAATCGCAGGATACCACCCTTAATATTATAAACGATCCGGCATTTAGAGCTTTAATGGTGGTAAGGTTTACAAAAAACCAGCTGCGGCATAAAGACGTAAATACCTTACAGGCGGCTATTCGTGGCTATAAAAAATCTATAGTAAGTATTACCCAAGCCAATCATGGGCGTATTGTACAACAAGAGGGAAACCAGTTTTTAATGTCGTTTAAAAACGTAAGCCAAGCCATTACAAGCGCGTGTAACATTCAGGAATTGTACAATTGTGTAATTACCCCAGATATTAGTTTTAATATTGGCATTAGCGCAGGATTGCCCGTTACTAAAAAAGACGGTTTGTTTGAAGACACTATAAAACGGGCTCAATATTTATGCAATCAGGTAAAGGGAAGTATTTCTATTTCGCAAGAAGTATATGGCTTATACGAGAGTGAAAACCCAAAATTGCCGCCAAAAGACCAAAATATATACGTTTTAAGCGCTATAGATCAGGAATTCTTAACCAATCTTATGGATTTTACAGAACAGCACTGGCAGGACGCGAATACCGTTGTAAGCGATTTTGCAGCCCACTTGGGCTATAGCAAGTCCAAACTGTACCGCAGTATTACCGCAGTGCTTGGAAAATCTCCCAACGTATTTTTAAAAGAATACAGACTAACCAAGGCTTTAGCATTACTTGACAAGCAACAAGCCAACATTTCGCAAATTGCTTACCAAACAGGCTTTAGCAGTCCAGCGTACTTTGCAACTTGCTTTAACCAAGTTTACGGAATGCTACCGTCTGTTTATGTAAAGCAGTTGAGATAACTTTAGGAAATAGAGTGTATTCTGAAATATTCTATTTTACATACTGCGAGCAATAAATTATCCAATGGATGATTTATTGAGAGTATGAGAAACGTAATAATGAAAGAATTACGGGAATTCTTTAGAAATAGGAGGTATTCTCTTTAAAGTCTATTTTACATAATATAAATTATAGAACATTTATAGCAATACCCCAATTTTAGCATATAGCAAGGTTTTCGTGTAGCTAAGCTACTTTACATAAAAACAGTTCTGTGCCTTTAGGTACATAACGTTACCGTTTTTATGTAAAAGAAAACCTGACTACTTAAAATTATGTGAATGCTATTTTATGCTGTAGGTATTATACATTACACTTAATTTAATTCGCGTATTCCACATAATCCTCCTGGAATTTTTAAATACGCGATTACTCACGACTTTAATATTGCTCTAGACGTGCTGGTGAATACTGCGGATTTCTAAGGGATTTAACTTTGGGGATTATTTAAACAGTGATTTGACCAAATCGAGGAACGAGATTCATGAACGCCTAGTTAATAAAATAGAAACCTTGTGAATAAAATTTTATGAGGCCGTTTCATATTCATATCCCAATTTGAGTAATTAAAAAATCCTTTAATACTTGTAATGATGGATGATCTAAGTTCCAATGATTATTATGATAATCTCTTTTAGTCTCATTGGCCATCGCCATTCCGTGATATACTTGACAATATCCAAATATTTTATATTTGGTTTCCAATAGTTCATTTGAATGCTCTGACGTACTGAAATTTGCAATTTCCAAACAGTATTTTTGATAATTTTCAATGAAAGGCTTATACTTATCTTTTAAAACAAGATTTTCAAGTATACTTTCTAAATCTCCATCATTATTATGGTTAGGTAATAGAAATGTCTCAAAAGCTATAGAATATTTTGTTTTAAAATCTTCTAAATATTTCATTCTTTTCTCAAATCCACCCATAAAAGGGTCTTTAATTGAATTATCCGCATCTTGTATTAAAATAATATTATATCCCAAATCTTTGAATTCTATTATTTTATTATAAAATAGCTCAATATGAGAACAACCTCCTGAAACAAAAAGCTTAACGATTGGTTTATCTTGAATTTGGATAGCTCTCCCCTTTTTGAATTTAGATATTTCTCTGTATCTAACTGTCTCTACTGGCATTAAATGATATATTAAATCATTAATAAAAACAGCATCAGCCGGGCCTTCAACAAAAATAATAGAGTCATTCATATACTATTCTCCTCTTAACTCGAAATTATTTTCAAGCTCATAATTGAACTCTTCGAACATTCGAACGTATATTTTCAATTTATTTTCCTTAATTCTTTTTAAAGTTAAGACCCTTGATGAGCTCTGATATTTCTCAAATTCCTTCTCCTTTAATAAGGAGTCAAAGTGTATAATACATTCCAAATTATGAGTAGTAGCAAAAATTTGGGTGTTATTTTTATCAGCAAAAAGTATGATAGTTCTCCAAAATTCCTTAAATCTCGAAAAGTGTATACCTGCGTCAATCTCATCAATTAAAAGCCTATTATCTTTTTGCAATGTGATTTGAACCAAAATTCTAAATAACTTATTTGCCCCTTCTCCGTATTCATACAACATATGTCCAAAGTCTGAATCTGATTCCTCAATAATAATATCTCCAGTATCTGTATTCGCTACCACTCTTTCTATATTTGGAATGAAAACTTTCATATTTTCCAAAAACTCATTACGAACAGTTTTAATATTATCAATATTGTCAAAATATATTTGAGCTAGGTCTTTGCTAAAACCTTTTCCAAAAGGTATTAATGGACTGGATAGAGAATCTGAGGGTTTTAATTTCTTTAAAATTATTTCTAAATCAACTACATTTAGTACGCCATTATCAAAAAAACCAACTATTTTATCTTCATCAAATCCTATTGATTGCTGAATAGTATTTCTTATTTCTGATTTATTTAGTCTACGATAAGAGTAATTCCAGACGTCTTTATCATTCCAAAATTTATATTTTATTTCATCATCGTTTGAACGACTACAGATAAAATCATTGAAAAAAGTAAAAGGTATATTATAATGCTCAATTTGGGTTTGATTAAGCAATCTTGGTAGATTTAATCTTTCCTTATAGGTATAAGCTAGATTTTGAATATATTTAGTTGAGTCATAGTTAAACGTAAGTGCCTCTAATAATGAAGTTTTACCCACATTATTGTCACCAACTATTAAATTAAACATACCTAGTTTTTCCAGTTTTAATTCTTCGAAATGGCGGAAGTTTATAATTGACAGCGATTGTATATGCTTAGGTGGTTGGAATAATATCTTAGAAGGTAAGTCTGGGAAAATTTCTATATCCTCAACCGTGTAGGCCCTTTCTTTTAATTGTAGAGCCTTATTAATTCCAGTAAGGCTTTTCCTAAGTTCGTTTTGTACTTCTTCAGGACTCAATCCTTCACTCTTTAGCGATAATTGAGAATTTTTTAAATATCGTTTAACGACGTAATCATAGACTTTTGATGAAAGTCTGTTTGTAAGTAATAAATTTTCATAGCGCTCTTTAATTATAAATCTCTCTTGTTCAAAAGATTCTTCGACTTTTATTCCTAATAAGTGAATATTGTCTTCTGGTCTTTGCACCAAGAACGCTTCATAAATACTAAATACACAAAATGGATTAAGCTCTATTTCTTTAAGTTCTTTTTCGAAAACACTAATTATTTCATTTTCAATTTTCGTTTTTAAATTATTATCGTCTGTATATTTCTTAGACTCACCTAGCCATATTATTTCACTTTGATAATCATTTTCATCTTTTGATATCTCAATCTTAGCATAAACATACTTCTCTTTTTGTATATCACCAGCTTTATCCCAAGCTTTTACCGCTTTGTTATAATTATTAATTCTAAAATATAAATTTCCGATTATAACTAATAGTTCTTTATCTTCCCCATTAGTAATAACGTTTAGTATTTCAGCAATTTCACGAACTATTTTAGTATCGAACTCTTCTAATTTAAAATCAATGATTTTAGTAATCAATTCATCTCTCCACGTTATACTGTTTAG
Source organism: Gilvibacter sp. (assembly GCA_965277295.1). Taxonomy (GTDB): domain Bacteria; phylum Bacteroidota; class Bacteroidia; order Flavobacteriales; family Flavobacteriaceae; genus Gilvibacter. The sequence continues at coordinate 3,064,687 of OZ255720.1, read as the reverse complement.
AATTGATCTTACTAAATCTCTATTATTATTTAACTTATTAATGATTTCTAAATTCAATTCTCCGTGAGTCATAAATCTCGAAGCGATCAATCTTATGGTTTGTTGTGGAGTTTTAATTTTAACACCTGCATATTTTTCTAATTCCTCGAAATGTTTTCCATTAAAATAGCATCTTGCAGCATTTGAGATATTTTTGCTACCCTCCGCTTTTAAATAAAGATCAGCTGCTTCTCTCCACATAGATTTATATTCAAATGATAGAGCCTTGCAAATATAAAATTCGTTGTATTCTCCTATTTTATAGAATTGGTTTGCTGCTACAATTAATCTAGCTGAATTCTTGTCAAATTCCCCTCTTAATTTATCTTGTTGTGCATTGTCTAATGCATCATCTTTATTACTCTCCACAACATTGTTGACTGTACCTGGATTGTATATTACAGTATCATCTTTTAAATCATTAAGTACCCTCCAATAATCATCAGTTATTTCTGCATTTTTGACAAGTTTTTCCCAGAATTGATTTTTAGACCTATCGCTGTCAATAATTATTAATTCTTTTTGGGCACGAGTTATACCAACGTATAATTTATTGAAAAAATAGCTTTTTCTAAAGATGTCTTCATCATTTGAAGAATTACCTTCAAGATCATCAAAAAGTGATAAAAAATATTCTCCAAAACCATAAAGGACTACTTGACTATATTCAGCCCCCTTCGCCTCTACAGAAGTTTTGATTTCGGCATCTTCAACACTATTCAATAACCTATTAACATTCTTAAAATTATTCTTTTCAACAGTATCGACTGGAACAATAAATATTTTATATTGAATCCTGTATAGAAAATCTTCCAGTAATTTAGCGTCTTGAACAATTTCAATATCAGTGAAAAAAAGATTTGAAATTGAATCATTTGCATGTGTTGGCCTCTTTGGAATTTGTGGTTTCACGAGACGAATACCGAGATTCTTTTTTCTATAATATTGTATAAAATTAGCCAATGTTACTACAGGTTGTTTAGATCTGTAATTATATTTAGGATTGTATACACTATCTTCATTATTATATTCAAAATTGGCTAACGACTGTAATTCGGTATGAAGCATTTCAGTCATTTCTCTTTCCCTGAACCCTGTTGGATTAACTGTTTGGTTAGGATCACCTGCAAAGATGATAGGAATTTGATCTATGAGCTTCAAATCATATTTCAAATACTCTGATAATTTTAAAATAAACCTTAACTCTACTCTACAAAAATCTTGCGCTTCATCACAAACTACCATTTCAAATAATGGAATATCATTTTTGTTTTCTTCTAAATATCTAATAATAGAAAGCTTATCCCAATATCCTAGCTCAAACAATAGTTTTTCATAAAAAGGTAAAACAATCTCTTCAATACCTTTATATTTATCCAAAGGTATTCTTTGAGATTTTATTGGCACGATTTTTTGATAGTCTTTGCTCAATAATTTCTCCTTATTGCGATATCCATATATATATGTGCGAATTGTAAACCAACACTCTTCTGCTGTATATTTTCTAATATCACTATCTCTGAGATAAGAATTTTCATAGAGTTCTTTAAAATTGGAAAAATTCAAATATTTTTCTTCTGTGAAATTTATTCTTTCATCTACAGGGACTCTTTTAATTAAAAAATCTTTAAATGAAGAGAAATTATGGTCTAGATCCGTTAATTGATAAGTGCTGATGCCTTCAAATTCAGGATTGTTATTTAATAAATCAAAGACAGATTTTTGCGTTTGCTGCAATAGATATTCATTTTCTGTTAAAAAAATTAAATCTCCTTTAATTAAACCTTGAAGCTTATAGTAAATTCCATTCGCAAATAAGTAATACAACATTGTAGACTTACCGCTTCCAGCCTGTCCGTTAATGTAATATGGGAACTTAAAATCTTTGAAGAAAAGTAATTGATCTTCAGTCAAAGATAAATTACTTAATTCAGTGTTTTTTTGTATAACAAACCATAATTCATCATTTTTGAGTGTCCATTTCGGATAAGCTCGAAAAGCATTTCTAGCTAAATTTTCTAATGTATTCTCTAGTTTGGGCGTGTTTTTTTTTAATTCTTGAATTGCTAAGTCCCAATGTGCTTTTTGAGTATTTAAATGTGCACCATTGTATAAAACGAATCTTACAGTATCGTCAACAAGAATTTTTGAATATAATATTCCAATATTATTAGTTTCTCCTGAGTATATTATCTGACCATCTTTTGAAATTATAACCTCTTCTTCAATTTTATTATATGCTATTTTTTCTAAAAGTTCGGAAAATAATTTAACATCTCTATCACGCATTTTAGTTTTGTCAGAGTCGTTTAATGCGTATGTTACCCAAGTTTCAGTTTCAAATATGTCATATTTTATGTTGAGCTGGTACTCTTGCAACCAGTCTATCATATTTTTAGGCGGTGGTGTTCTCTCCTTAATTTTTTTTTCTTCTCTTATAAGTTCTTGTTTCCATTGTTCTTTGAAGTCTAATAAATCTATCTCTGAAATTGGATTCTTATTAATATAATCTCCAGACTTCAAATCTGGAAATACGTAAGCTCTAAATGTAAAACCTCTATCTTTACTAATAATTATATCGCGTACAAAGTGGACGTCAATATCATTTATATTAAGTTTTTGAATAATAATTTTTGCTGAAATTGATGATATATGCAATGAAAACAAACTATTGCCATAATCCCTAATCGATCCAGAATTGGTAAGTTTATTTCTATTTCTCAACTCATTGAACTTCCCTTCAATAGAAGACATCTGTCCATTAGCTTTTTTTTCGAATTGTTTACAGAAGTGGAATTTTATCATATAAAAATTAATTTGGACAATTTATCAATTTACTTGAAACAGCCTAAATATTAGTAAACTTAGCTCTTATTTATCAACAACTTAGTTAACATCAACCACTCCACACACTTTCCTTCCATCCCACTCCAGCCAACGCGAAAAAGAGTATTCCATTCACATTATAAAAGTAACCTTTTGGTAAGAAAAAATTTTGAGGAAAACCGTAATAATAAAATGCTTTATCCCCAAGCGAAGTTACATAACGCAGAACATTATGATTCGTTTTATGCAAACAAGCAAAACTGCTAAGATTTTCGCTATTAGTCATAATATCACCTATAATTTCGTATTGACAATTTATATTAGCAGAGATAGAGATTAAAACATACTACTACAATGCACTTTTTATCTCCGTTAATTGCGGAAATTCAAAATCAATTCGAGAATCGATTAACTTTTTCGCGTGCTCATTTTTCGAATAATCATATTCTTCAACGAACTTAATACGCTCGTCTCCTTTTTTAAGATGCCTAAAACCACCAAATACATTCTCCGCTCCATATTTTTTACTAATTAAAACTGTTACGTAATCCTCAAATTCGTGAATGTTAACATTATTCTGCCACGTAATGCCAGTTCTAATAAAAAATAATAAATCTAATGGTGGATTTAATCTAAGAAAATATGCTCTATTGCTAACCTTTCCGAAATGCCCATAGATCATTCGGCTTTCAAAATTAGTGGTATGCCCGACGTAGAATTTATCATTTTCACAAAATAACACATATATTATTTCATCAAGATGAGGGCGCCAATTTGAAAGTGTTTTGCTTAGATATTCCATTTAGAATGATAAAGTTAAGCGATTGTTGTTTAAATATAAATCGTCCACCCAAATTACTACTCACCCACTCCATTTTTAAGAAATTGGTATTGTTGAACCTAAAATTAAGTTTAAAGCTCTTTATAACTCCTGCGCATTATTAAGTTCGTCCAATCCCATAAAATACCTGACTGTGCCCACGCGTAATTCGTGCGTTGCAGCCTGGTCGCATACAATTATTGCTTTTTTATGAAGCTGAATCGCGCTGCCTGTCCACATATGGTTTATAGGCTCTTCTATAATATAGCGTAATGCTAAGGCCTTAGAATGCCCGCTAACCATTAATAGCACCTCGTTTGCATCTAAAATGGTACCCACGCCTACCGTTAAGGCTACCGTTGGAACTTTCGAGGTGTCTGCTTGGAAAAATCGAGCGTTATCCATCACTGTTTTGTTGTTTAAGGTTTTTAGGCGGGTTCGTGAAGAAAGTGAAGATCCGGGTTCGTTAAAAGCGATATGTCCGTCGGAACCTACACCGCCAAGAAACAGGTTAATGCCTCCATAATGTTCAATTTTTTGCTCGTAGTCACGGCATTCTTGTTCCAAGTCTGGTGCATTACCATCTAAAATATTCACGTTTTCTGGATGGATGTCTATGTGGCTAAAAAAGTTTTCCCACATAAAGGTGTGATAGCTCTGTGGGTGGTTTTTGGGTATATGGGCATACTCGTCCATATTAAAGGTTACCACATTTTTAAACGACACCTTCCCAGCCTTACAATACTTGACCAATTGGGCATACGTCCCCAAAGGGGTGCTTCCTGTAGGTAAACCAAGTACAAATGGCTTGTTGGTGCTCGATTTATAATTGTTTATGCTATCTACCACATATTGGGCCACCCAATGCGACATTTCGGTGTAGTCCTGCTTAATAATTAACCTCATAATACAATCTGGTTTTAAGGAAACCTTAAATTACAAAATATTGGTAAGCTACGGTTTAATGTATACCAAAGGAATTTACTTTTTAGAGCGAAATTGCAACCCCACTCCCCTTCCTCTTGGTGTATTTAATAGTGAATAACCTTTTCCACCCCCAAATTTACACCCAACCCCATCGAATATTAAAAATCCATTTATAACTAGCCTTTGGATAGCCATATATAGTTATATTTAAACCGTAAACAAGCCATTAAGCATCAAGAGCAATTACCAAACCCAAACTATGAAGACTACACTTTTATTATTGGTCCACCTTGTATTGGTGTTCCCTACCCTAGCCCAAGAAGACAATGGGGATTCTAACCCCATTCAAGCTACCCGACAAGGGTTTGGAGAGTATCAAGGTCTTAATATGAATGTAGGTTTTGTTAACCCAAAAGCCCGCATCGAGGGCTCGGCCTATTATTTCGATAATTGGGATAGCGAAGCTCTTATTTATTTAAAAGAGCAGGGGCGCTATAAAATAGAAAAGGTAAATATTAATTTGTATGACAATACCCTAGATGCACTTTACGACGACGATAACGTATTTACCTTCGATACAGAAAACTTACTACAAATAGTAATAAACAAGACTATTTTCAGGCCTTTAATATATGAAAAGGAGCTTAAATTGTTTGAACTATTTTACAACGACGGCCTTACTATCTACAAGAATTATTTAATTGGCTATTCCAATAGCTCACCTAATCCTATGGTAAATAGAAGGACCAATAAATACACTAAAAACGAACGGTTTTTTTTGTATCGTGACAACCAATTAATAAAAATAAAATTAACCAAAAAAGCCTTTGCAAAACTCTTTAAAACAGACGCCTTAAGTCAAGAGGCTATTGTAAGTTATATTAGCGATAACAACCTCTCGTTAAAAAAAGATGACGATCTAATTCAGGTGTTACATTTTGTAAGCAATTAACGGGTTTCTGCTAAAACTCTTAATTTATGGCTACCTGCCGCGACATTAACCGGGTAACCAATGCTATAAAATCGGTAAAAAATAGGTTTCGTAATTAAAACCTTCGTGGTCTGCACATCTAATTGCAGTTAGGTTTTTTTCTGGAACGATTACCAAATAGTTCCCGCTATACCCATCGGCATACAGGCATATCACAATTACCTTAAAGGGCATTTATAACAATTATATGCACAAGACATAATTTGATTCTGGCTGTGCTCACCATAACCAACCTGCTGCACTTAAAGGTAACGGTGTAATAGACTTAAGGACAGCACTCCACTGCACTACAATTACCAAAACGCCATATAAAAGAACAGATTAAATACTATATTTACTACTACATTAATACACTATTGAACCACCAACCCATGTTTAAAAATCTCACCTTAATTAATTCCTCGAAATTAATGTGCGCCATAGTTGGCCTTTTTTTACTTGCCGCCTGCCAGACCAAAGAGCAACCAAAACCCTTCTTAACTGGGCTGGGCATGGGCATCGAAACTACAACCTTGCAGGTTGATAACATTAACGAGGCCATTACTTTTTACCGCGATACGCTTGGGTTTACCATTCGCGGCGATGCCGCAGCAGGTAGCTTAGCAGGTTCTTTAAGCAAAGACATTGGTTTGGGCGATATGAGTGCTTTTACCCTTTTATCTAAAAACGACACCCTTGTAAATGACAGCATCGCACCAATACTGCGCAAGCCAACCCCTAATGGTATTCGGTTTTTCGAGCTGTCTAGTTCTAATGTAGATTCAACATTTGCAGGGCTTACCGCAGTTAACATGCAAATGGATTCTATTAACACCTATCGCAGTTCTTCTAAGCCGGCTAAAGGCTGGTCTCGCGATTCTGGTGGTTTGCAGCGCAAGAGCCTAGATTTTAACGCAGAAGATCCGCCGGCCTATTTGCCGCGATTTATAGAAAGAATAGATAACAACTATGCTAGGGCAAGAAAGGAGTGGAAAACCTATTATGTATTTACAAGAATGTATGGCAAGCATGCTAATGGGGTTGTGGGTACTTCGGCGGTAAAGATTGCGGTAAATAATCTGGATTCGATTGCCCAGCAGTATAATACTATGGGGTTCGAAGCCCTAGAAGCTAACGATTCTATTGTGCGGTATTCCCTTTTTAAAAATCAGGAACTGCATTTGGTGAGTGCACTCCAAGACAAGGGCGCCAAGAATTATTTAGCAAAGCGCACCGATGGGGTTTATGCCCTAGAATTTGATGTGGCAGATATTGACTCTACCTATAACTACTTTAAGACCGAACTGCCCGAAACTGCTTATACCAAGACTTTGGACCGTTTAACCATTAGCGCCGAACATGCTTTTGGAGTACAATTGGAATTTGTGCAAGAACCCGAAAGCCAAGCAATTTTAGCCAAAGAACTTTCTTTTATGGGAAAACTAGATACCTTGGCAGTAACCAAGGCAGCTGGTCTGTATACCAAATACTGTTCTTTATGCCATGGTGATAATCGCCAGGGCTATGCTGCAGATAATGCACCCTCTTTGCGTTCTAAATCGTTATTGGGAACTAGCATGGACAATAATTTTATGCGTTATACCGTGCAATTCGGGAGGGCAAATACCGCCATGGGAGGCTACCTTGATTCGCAAGGCGGTCCCATGGAATATATAGAAATTGAATTGTTGCTTGCCTGGCTAAATGAACAGGCACAAGTAGATGAACCCATAGCACTTTCTAGAGAGCCCGTAGCTGGTGACATTGCCAAAGGTGCCAATTTGTACGCGGCCAAGTGCACGGTATGCCATGGCGCTAAAGGCGAAGGTATTACGGCTCCTGCGTTGGCAAACCCAATGTTGCTTGCAACAGCTACAGACGATTTTCTGCGATATGCTATAGCAGAAGGTAGAGACGGAACCCCTATGTTAGCTTTTAAAGATTCGATAACCCAAAAAGACATAGACAATGTAACCGCTTTTCTTAGAAGCCGCGCTTCGGGTTGGGATAAGCCACAACAGCTTGACTCTATTACGGTACCAAAGCCGGAGGCTTATGTGCTTAATCCAGACAGCATCGCGCCAGTTTTTGTGCTGCGTGAAAACAAATTTGTAGCTGCAGAACAAGTAAATAAAGCATTAACAGAGGGCAAGCGCATGATTATACTTGACGCTCGTTCTGAAGTGGCCTGGCGACAAATGCACATTCCTGGGGCTGCGCCTGTACCCTATTATTCGGAACCCGATGAGTTTATAAACGATATCCCTAACGATGGCACCCAGATAGTAATCTACTGTGCCTGCCCACATGCAGCCTCCGAACGCGTTCTTGCTACCCTAAGGCGATACGGCTACCAAAATACCGCCATTATAGATGAAGGTGTTCTGGTATGGGCGCAAATGGGATTCCCGGTTAGAAGCGGAAGTTGATCCAGCAATAGAAGTAGCAATAACGTTTATAACACAATAAGTACCCCACCAAAGGGCTGCTATTGCCCAGCTGTCATTAAAAACTGAAACAGTTCTAATCCCAATTGCTCTCCAAAACTTGAATTGGTGAACAGTACAATTCCCATCTTGGTTTCGGGTATAAAAAAGAACAGCGAAGTAAACATATTGTCGTTGTTTCCTCCATGACCGTAAATGTTACCAAATGGTAGTTGGCCTCCGTAAAACCCTAAGGTAAGATGAGTAATACCATTGGTTTTATTAGGGCTGCCTTCTGGCAATTCTTTTTGAATGGCAAAAAGTTCGGTAAAACTACCTTCGGAAAGGCCTTTTTTATTCATTAAAGCAATTATAAACGTAGCCCAATCTAAAGCGGTTGAATGCACGCCATAGGCGGCTCCAAAGGCTTCATTTCCAAAATCTCTGTTGGGGTACCATTTGCCATCTTTAAAGGCATCTGCTTTGTTTTTAAGGTTCTTTTTGTTCTGAATATATCGCGTATTGGTTAGTCCTAATGGTTTTGCAACCTCTTTATCGAATCGCTTTTGCAATCCTAAGGCATCTGTATTTAATATTTTTTGAAGGACTAAAGCCAGATATTGATAGCCTTCTCCTGAGTATTGAAAATCTGTTCCGGGTTCGAAATCTATTGTTAAGTCCCCACTTCCTTGGTCATCACGCCAATTAGGAAACCCTGTTTGATGCGATAAAACCATTCGTGCTGTAATCTTTTTATAGCGCGGGTCGTGCGCAATATCTTTATAGGGTAAGTACTTATACAGTGGCTTATCTAAATCTAATAGACCTTGCTCTACCAGCTTCATAACAAAGTAACCAAACATAGGTTTAGATAGCGAAGCACCTTCATAAATGGTGGTTTGGGTAGCCAATGTATTTTCTCTTGCTTGGCCTATTGCGGTACTAAATACCATGTTCCCGTCGTTTATAACAGCCATTTGAGCGCTAGGTGTTCCGGTTTCTTTGAGTTTTTGTGTGAGCCACTGCTGCACTTCTGCGCTTTGTATTGTAGCACCAGTTGGTGTTTTAATAGTTTGTGCACAAAGGATATTCGCTACAAGCAGCATGGTAATCGAAATAATTTTAATCATAACATTCTATTTTGAGTTTTGTATAGCACAAAGATGCTTTTACCACTGCCCTATTAAAAGTCAAAAAAGATAAAATGGGTTAAAAAAAAGATGAGTTTAACAATCTAACCACGCCCGAAAATCTGCCGTAGTAGCAGAACTTGTCATTACAGGTTCAGAAACACTTTGCAGGGTAAGTAACAGTCTGTTTTTAAAGTGGTTTTCTATTTTTTTAATGTAGGGTAGCTGAACCACCTGACTCCTATTGATTCGAAAAAATTGTGTTGGATCTAGGCTTTCAAAAATGCTGCCTATATTTAAAGAATACAAATGCGATTTTCCTTGGGAATCTATAAGCTTGCAGAAATCTCCCTTTGCTTCTATAATTACAATGGCTTTGGATTCTAGAATATGAATCCCTTTGGTTGTTTTAATAATAAATTGTTTTTTATACGAATCGCGATTAACACGTAGCGATTGTTTTAGCTCGTCTATTACTTGTAAAGAAAAAGGCTCCATACGTGACGTAAAGAGATTTTCGTACTTAGTGAAGGCTTGCGAAATATCTTCTAAAGTGTACGGCTTTAAAATGTATTCGATCCCGTTACTTTTAAACGCCTTAAACAAATACGCATCGTATGCCGAGCAAAAAATAATGGGTATTGTAATTTTAGTATTGTCAAATATTTCGAAGGCATTTCCGTCTAGTAATTGAATGTCCGAAAATATAAGCGAATACGCAGTTCCACCTGCCAAAAATTGTCGTGCTTCGGCTACAGAACGGGCCCAATCGTAGTTAAGATTCCCTTTTAAGTGTGCAGCAATCAAGCTCCGCATCTTTTCGAAAGCCGGAATCTCGTCTTCAATAATTAGTACCTGCATAACTCAATTTTTATTTAATGCAACTATTGGTAAATGCACTGTAAATTCTGTGTTGTTGTGGTCTATTTGCAAATTTTTATCGAGCATTATACGATAGCGTTCCTCTAGATTTTGTAATCCTGTTCCGGAGTTTTCGTACAGTGTATTTTGCTTTGTCACATTATTAGATACCGTAACCGTATTGTTATTTATGGTGAGTGTTGTAACAATTGGATTATGGTTAACAATACTATTGTGCTTAATTACATTTTCAAGCACTGTTTGCAACGCGCCAATAGGTAAATATTTTTTAGTCAAATCGAATCCTTCTGAACTGCTGTTTTCTTTAATTTGTAAGGTATAAGAGTCACCAAAGCGAACGTGAATCAGGTAAAAATAGTTTTTTACCATTTCTATTTCTTGATCCAACGAAATTAATTCAATGTCTTTAGTGCTTATTAAATACCTGTACAGCGAAGATAATTTAGCAATATACTTTTTGGCTTGGGTTGGATTACTATCTATAAGCGCATCGACTGTGTTAAGGTTATTAAATAAAAAGTGAGGGCTTATTTGAGCTCGCAAAAGCTTTAGTTCGGCGTCTTTTTGTTTTTCTTTTATTTTGGCGAGTTGCGATTGGTTTTCGAAGTATTTTTTACCAATTATTATTACGAATGGGACAGCGATATCGGCTGCGGAATAATAATAGCTATGAATAATAATATAGCCAATGTCCGGCAAATCACTCCAACCGTAACCTCTGCCAAAATAGTCTCTTAGTAAATCAATAAAGCCAATTAGAACCAAGCCTAAAGTAGAGTATATAAAAAATAAGAGGTATTGTTTTTTTTCAATAATAAACCGTTGAATTTGCCACCGTAATAGAAAAAATGCGGCTAAGGTTTTAGCCATTATTATTGGGATGTCAAATAAAATTTGGTCTAAAGAATGGTTTTCTGTCCAAAATTTTAACGAAAGCCAAATAACCGAACAAAAACTAAATACCCAAATGAGTCTGTAGTCAGATTTTGAAAGTTTTAAACTAATCATAACTACAATATTACATATAAATACACGCCAATTATTTGAAGGTTATAAAAATAACGTTGAATCGGGTTAAAAATATGTTTAAATGGAATTTTGGTTTTTTAAAACGATCGCTTCAATGCGTTTAAAGTTACTGCCGCTGGGAACATGTTTAGAATCTTCTAATAAAACTAATTGGCTTACTGAGGGGAAAATGCGTTTTGCTCTTTTTATTAGTTTGTTGCCTGGAAACATAATGTCTTTTTTGGCCGCTATAATTGTTAGTGGAGTGGTTATATTTTTTGCTGCCTGCTTAGCGATTATTGGCAACGGTGAAAAATCCATATTGCAGTACTTAAATGTAGTTGACATATAGGTTAAGGCAAAATCATCGTATTCAGAAAAAAGCACATTCATTACCTTTTTAATATGCTTTTGCTTATTGGTTTTTATAAACTTTTTTAAAGGCAGAAACATCTTAAATAAGCCAAGCAATGGGTTACCATTTACAATATAGACTGGCGCTATTAAGAAGACTTGCTTTATAGGCGTTTGGTTAAATTCCAGTGCTTTTAAACTAATTAATCCCCCAAAGGAAAATCCTACTAAAGTAACCGCTTTAAGCTCTAAATTTGCCAGGAGTTCTATTAACCATTTGCCATAGTCCAGAGACTTCATGTCTAATCTATGTTCTGCACTTTTATTGGGTTGTGCAAGCACGTCTACCGCATACACACAATATTTAGAGGCAAGATTGGGGAAAGAATCTAAAATTTGTGGTGCACAACCTCCTGTTCCGTGAATTAGTATTAAAGGCGGGTTTTTTGTGTCGCCAGTAATTATAACATTTGTGTCTCCAAAGCTTGTTGTTACAAGGTTTTCTGAATATTCAATATGCAGCGCACTTAACTTTTGATTGTACAGGGTTATTATTTTTTCTTTTCCTTCTTTTGATTTAAAAAACATAGAATGCCCGTTTTTTGATTGATTTTATTATTGATTGATAATAGCCAATTGTTAGGCTTCCACCCTATTTGTCTTTTAGCTCCATTACGACCGTAGCATCCACCCAAAAAATATCTACATTCTCATAATCGTCAGAGCCAACATTTCTAGTAAAAAAAAGATATTTACCATCTGGAGTAATACTTGCCGAAGCTTCCCATGCAGGAGTATTTATTTTATCACCTAAATTAATGCTGGCACCCCAACTACCATCTTTTTGTTTAAAGCTTATATAAATATCGGAGTCTCCAAAGCCATCTTCCCTTTGAGCATCAAATAAAAGATAAGATTCGTCTGGTGCTATATACGGATGACTTAAAAAAGACCCTGTGTTTATTGACTTGGGCAGCGCTTTTGGTTCTTCATGTTTGCCGTCTATTAAACGTGAATAGCGAATTGGAAAGGTTGAATCGTTCTCTTTATAGGTGTCAAAATAATAGGTGCCATTGGCCGAAGACGAAAGTCGCATAATATACATAGAATCATTACTTACTGTAGGAGGTTCAAGACTTTGTAATTCAGACCATCCAGATTCTGTTCTTTTTAAATAACGGTCACCTAAATGCATGGTTTGGCCGTCTGGTGATATTACTGGGCGTCCAATCCAAGGAGAAGCAATTTCTGATTTTTCCCATGTCTTTTTAGATTCATTGTATTTGTATTCGTAAAAAGCCGATTCTTTACCTTCCTCTCCTCTTCTAACAAAATAAAACGCCTTCACATCTGGGGTAAATGCACTAGTGGATTCATAAATCTCTGTAGATACAAGACCTGGAGCAAATGGTATAGGAGTTAATCCTGGTGGCTCCTGCCCTAGGTATGCATTTTCTATGGTGGGTTTATCAATCTCTTTGGTCTGCTCTTTTTTAGTGTTACAGGCAAACAAAACCGTTATACATATAAACGTTAAACTTAAAATGTGTCTTTTCTTCATTAGTTTTTATTTACTGTTTCTGTTGCTTTTATTACTGCTTTTATACTATCTAAAGCCGGATAATTTAAACCATCCTGCTACTCCAATATGATTTGGTTTTGAACCGCTGGGTTGCCCAACAAGAATTGGACTGGTGTATTTTATTATTTTCATGTATAGTTGTAGCGTTTAAACAATATAGACGGTTTATTGTAGCATATTGTTACAATTCAAGAGGCAAAACTTTTTCGAATAAATTTGTAATTAAATATTCTTGTGTTTTTGGTGTAACCGCTCTAAAATAGTCCAACAAGTCTTGCGATGTTGCATAACTGTTTGTAGTCATTTTAAGTTTGCCGTTTTTGGTATTCCAATCTTCTAGAAAACGTCCTAAGGCTTTATTTACGCTCTCCTCTCCTATTGCCTTTTGAAGCGTATACATAGTAATCGCTCCTTTGGCATAATACACATACTCCTGATTTTCGACCAAGGCCAGGGAAGGTTCTTCGCCAATTTCCTTGTCTTTTCCCTTTTTATAAGCTTCTTCTTGAATAGCTATAAATTGCAACAACTTTTCTTCGCCATACTCTTGCTTTAACACCATCATAGCGGCATACTGTGACAAAGTTTCCAAAATAAAAAGCCGCCCTTTTACATTGGCCGCTTCTACTTGCATCCCAAACCATTGGTGTGCAACTTCGTGGGCGGTTACATAAAACGCCATGTCCACATCTTTTTTGTCGCCTATGTCTAAAACAAAGCCAATGGATTCAGAAAAGGGAATCGTGCCCGGAAACGATTGTGCAAAGGTCGAATACCTTGGAAACTCCATAATTCGCAGTTGCTGGTATTGGTATGGGCTAAAGTTTTTGCTGAAATAATTGAGCGATGCTTTCATTCCGTTCATCATTTTATCGATATTATAGTCGTGCTCTTTATGGTAATATATTTCGAGCTTCACTGGCCTTTCATTAGCATTTTGAGTTGGTGCCCAAGTGTCTTTTTTAATTTCATACTGGGCCGAAACAACCGAGTAAAAATTAATCATTGGGATTTGCATTTTATAATGAAAGTAGTTGCGATTGTTTTCCTTCCATTCTCGCAGTAAATCGCCGGGCACTAAGGCCGTTTGATCTTCCGATGTACCTATAGTTACTTCAAACATTACGCCGTCTGAATCGCTGCCAGATCGGGCATTCACAAGTTCTTTTGCATCTTCTCTCTTTGCTTTATTGGCGCGTAAAGGGAGGCCATTATCTTTGCGTACAGTAGGGTCGTCAAGCTCGTAGTCTTTATTATACCCCAATGTTGGCAAGGCTGAATTTTTAAAAAACGTGCCGTTGCTAACTATATTCGTATTGGTGCTGCCTAATTCAAATCCATGAGTAGTATACTCTTGATTAAAATGCATTTTTACCGAGTCGCCTGGCTTTAAAGCTGTTTGTAGCTCATAAATGGCGTAGTCAAATTTTTGATACTTCGTATTGGTGGCAAAGCCGCCTTCAAAAACAACACTGTCGAGGGATACATTGTCTTCTAACCGCTTTTGAATATGAACCGATTTTATATCCCTGAGCGTTGTGTTTTTTAGCACATAATACCCTTCTGCAGTGTACGATCGCCTTTCTGGATACAATTCTAGGGTTAACTTAATATCCACAATTTTGGGCTGCGGTACATATTCAAACTGCTTGAGCTCGTTTTCGTAAGCTTTTCTAAAGGCGATCTCTTCAGAAGTGGTCCAGTATTCGTTCAGAACATGGGTATTGTAATATATAAAACCGCCTATAGAAACAAAGGCTAAAACCAGCGTACAGATAAATTGTAAGAGGGGTTTGCTCAGTCTGTATCTTGCACCATTTATTCGTTTAAGCAACTTGGTTTCAATACCTCGTACCGATACTAGCGAGGCACCGATTATTAAAAGCATTCCGAAGAGCATCCAATACGACTTAACAATTAGATAAGGCTTTAAAAAGTGACCATAACCATTCATATCAGAATAGGTCCCTAGAGAGCTTCCTCCAAAAAAGTATAAATCGTAATCAAAGCCAAATACCCCTAATGCTGTAATACCAATAAAGAAAACGATAACCAGCATCACTCCCACAAATTTATTGTTTACCAGCGATTGAATAAAAAATGCTACACAGCTATACAGGGCTAAAAAGGGTAAAATCTCTATAAAAAAGCCATAAAAATACACATCAAATTCGTAGTTGTAATAGCCACTTAATGTTTGAAACAAGACGCCTGAACCAATTAATGCGAGCATTAATACCACATAAATTAAGTTTAGCCCAATAAACTTCCCTCCTAGTTTGCCAAGGCTCGACATAGAAGTGGCGTCGTATATTAAATCTAGTTTTGCGCTACGCTCCTTCCAAACTAATTCGCCCGAATAAAACACCATAATGATGATGAAAAAATATATGGAGGTTTCTTGTAGCTCTTCTACTATAAAGTATGTTTTAGGAAAGCTATCGACTCCATATACAGTTCCGAGATTTACTGAATTAATTAGAATAATAATCATGCCGCAAATAACAATACCCCAAAAGGATGGCTGTTTGCAAATGCTTATAAAATAAAACCAAGAAAACTGTTTTAACTGTGTCCATTTGGCAAGTAAACCGTGTTGTTTTTTACTAACCGGAATCGATATATCACTAGCGTCTTGCGCATAAGAGGCATTAAATACTTTTGGTGATTTTCGCTTCGATTTTTTAAGTTTTACAACATTAAAATTAAATTTTTTATAACCGTAAATCAGCGCAATAATTCCAAGAGAAATCCAAAACAATTTGTTGTACAGCAAGGCACCCATAAAAGGAAGCGCTTGATTGCTCTTTTCTAAGGCCGACCACGAATTTGTAATGTAAGTGGTAGTAGTTAGTGAAAATGGATCGAGTATGGCCTGCCAAAAGTCATTTGTAATTGCTTTGGTAAGCATAAACACTACAAATAAAAAAATGCCTTGGGTATAAACTACAACCAGGTTTCTGCTCAATGCCCCCGTCACAAAAAACAGGGCAGCGCCAAAAAATAAGGTTGGCAGGGTAATAATAAAAAACGTTTCTACATACAACAGTGGGTTAAATGCTAAGGGTTCCTCGAGGGCATTCCAAGGCATAACTTCGCCCAACATCATACCAAACAAGATGCCGGAAAATATAAGCAGCAATACAACAAACGATCCTAAAAAACGTCCTAATAAATAGTCTTTTTTAGAAATTGGTGTCGAAAAAACTAAGGATTCAATTTCGTACTCGAAGTCTCGCAACACAGCAACTCCCATAATCATAGAGGCCAAAATCATAAATATCCCCGTAATAGCGCCCATCGTTTTTGCAATCACTAGCGGAGAATTTCTATTCATAAGGCCTAATTCGGAACCTTGAAAAATAAAATCGACACCCACAATGGAAAAAAGAAAAAGAAATAAGAAAAACACATATGTGTCGGGGCGCCTTACTCGATATAGTAATTCGAACTTAAAAATTGTATACCACATAACTAATTAGATTTTGAATTCGTATTGAATATTTCTGAGAAATACACATCTTCTAATTCGGCATTAATTAATGAAAACCCATCTCCAGGATTCGTATCACTAAGAATATGAATGGTTGGTTTTCCTAGAAATAGTTTTTCGCTAATCACCTGATAATTTTCCTTGTAGACGGCTAATTCTGGCTTTTCGATTGTTTTTTTATAGACCTTATCTTTTAACCCTTCTAGTATGTGCAGCGGATTGCCTTGTAAGCATACTCGACCTTGATTAATAATGGCCATGTTTGTGCAGAGTTCTTTTACGTCGTCCACTATATGCGTCGATAATATTACTACAGTATGTTCCCCGAGTTCGCTTAGCACATTGTAAAATCGGTTACGCTCTAAGGGATCTAAGCCTGCGGTTGGTTCGTCTACAATTAATAGTTTAGGGTTATTTAGTAAGGCTTGTGCGATCCCAAAACGCTGTTTCATTCCGCCAGAAAAACCTTTGAGGTTTTGCGACCGCACTTCGTATAAATTTGTTTTGTGTAAAAGTGCCCTTACAAGTTCTTGGCGTTCCTTTTTATGAGTAATCCCTTTTAGAACCGCAAAATGATTCAGTAGTACTTCGGCCGATATTTTTGGATACAACCCAAATTGCTGTGGCAAATAGCCAAGCACGCGTCGCAACTCGTTTTTTTGTTTTAAAACATCTATATCGCCCAAAATTATAGACCCGTTGTCGGCATCTTGCAGGGTAGCAATTGTTCTCATTAATGTTGACTTACCAGCGCCATTAGGACCTAGTAAGCCAAACATGCCTTTTGGTATTTCTAGTGAGATGTTTTGCAAGGCTTTAATACCATTCGAATAGGTCTTAGATAGATTATCAATAACAAGTTCCATAATGTTGGTTTTTCGATTAATTAACGCAAACATATAAGGGTTAGTAACCGTTAAAAAATCTATGTGATACAAGTAGATTTAACAGTGATAAACACATTGTTTTAAGCTACAAAGTCACCTTAAAGCATATTACCAATGGTTTATCCCGCATTTGGGGCTGTTTGTCAACTAATTTGCCGAAGGGGTTTTATTTATTTAATATTGACCCATGAAGTTGAATTTATTAGATAGCAAAAAGAAAAATTTACGCCGGTTTTATACTATATCACTTGTAATTATTGGACTTGTCCTAGTAATTTTTAACGACACTTTTGGCAAACTAGAAGGCTTTGTAGAGTTTATTGCCTTGTATTTTATTGTTGTATTTATTACAATTACAGCTTGGGTTTTTAGACAGATTAAATCGATAATTCGACTTAAAAACGAAAAAGAAAAAACCGAACTAATGCATTTAAAAAGTCAGGTAAACCCACATTTCTTTTTTAATATGCTAAACAACCTTTACGGATTAGTCGGGAAAGATGCTAAGCAGGCTCAGGAGCTTATTTTAAAACTTTCCGATATGATGCGCTATAGCATATACGATGGTGATAAAGACACGGTATTGCTATGGGAAGAGATTAGTTATTTAGAAAACTATATTGAACTT
This sequence comes from Gilvibacter sp., assembly GCA_965277295.1. Lineage (GTDB taxonomy): Bacteria > Bacteroidota > Bacteroidia > Flavobacteriales > Flavobacteriaceae > Gilvibacter. The sequence goes on along the minus strand of OZ255720.1, from coordinate 3,046,715 downwards.
CACAAAATGCGTTATCATAAAGTTATCGATGTGCAATTCAACGTAGCAACAAACAACAACGATTACCAAATAATGCCGTTGCTTTTTATTATTCTTTTAGAAAACGCCTTTAAACACGGCGTAGAGAATTTAAGAGAAGATGCCTATGTACATATAAATTTAACGGCCCAGGACAAGCAAATAAAATTCGAAATCGAAAATAATTTCGATACAACAAGCAATAATCAGGACACAGGGATAGGTTTAAAAAATCTAAAGCGAAGATTAGAGTTAGTATATCCTAAAAATCATACCTTAAGCTTATCTAACACAGACAACATTTATAAAGCCGAATTGACAATTACACTAGCATGATTACCTATCTAATTATTGATGACGAACATATAGCGCACGACATTATAAAAGGGTATTGCAATATGCTGCCCAATTTAGAATTTAAAGCAGATTGTTACGACGCCATAGCGGCTATTGATTATTTGAGTAAGCATAAAGTAGATCTTATTTTTCTGGATTTAAATATGCCCAAATTAAAGGGATTTGAGTTTTTAAAAACGTTGTCGTCTGCTCCAAAAGTTATTGTAACTACCGCCTATAGCGAGTTTGCAATAGAAGGCTACGAACTTAACGTTGTAGATTATTTATTAAAACCGTTTAGTTTTGAACGCTTTTTAAGCGCCATAAACAAAGTGACAGCCGCACACATAAATACCGTAGAAAAACAAAATAGTGGCAACCCTAAACCCGAAGAGCAGCATATATTTTTAAAGCAAAACAACAGCCACATTCAGGTAGATTTAGATTCCATATTGTTTATAGAAGCTTCCGGAAATTATACCAAAGTGGTTACTACTAAAGAAACCATTACAATACGCGAAAAAATATCGGATACCATACAATTACTGCCTACGAATGATTTTATGCAAGTACATAAATCGTTTGCAATTGCAAAAAAGCACATAAGTAGCATTGAAGGGAATAGAATTTATATGGCAGACTATATTGTGCCTATCGGAAAATTATACAAGGCAAATGTGAATCGGCTTTTAAAATAAATATAGAATTAATACGCGAGTTAATTCCGGGCCAATTAGGCTTTAGGCCTATTGTGTACCTGTGCTCTCTGAATTATAAATTACAGGCATTTGACCTTTCCATTTATTCCACAAATCATTATTAGAGACTAAACTTGCCATAAAATGGCCAACATTTATTCGACTTACTTTACCAGCATTAAAAATAGCACTACGTATAGGCGAGGCAAATGCTTGATAGTCCGTTACCTCCTCTTGGTTACTTAAATTGTCTGGTCGTACAATAACCCATGTTATAGCTGGATTATTTTGTCCAATTTGAGTTCTTAAGTAGTCTGCCGCTTTTTCATTATCTACATGCGGTGGTAATAACAAACGAAGCAAAACAATAACACATTTTTGAGCGAAAGAAATAGGTTCTTTTAAATCGCGATTACGATTGCCCGAAGTGTTCATTAAAATAAACTTTGTTGGATGGGTTTTATTGGTTGACTTTATGGCATTACACAAACCTCTAGTAGCATCTGTAACCAGCCTTCTTGGTTTTCCGTAGACACCTTTAAAAGTTAAATTGTGGCCAAGGCATGAAGCGACTGCATCGCAATCGCTAACAATTTCAAGCATTTCTGTATCACTTAATGCTAATAAGCTCGCATTGATAATCTCAAGATTTGGGTTTGTTTTCCATGATTCTGGTAACTTCTCTGGCGATCTTACAATTACTTTTACCTTATGGTTTTCTAATAGAAGTTGTTCAACTAATTTACTACCCGTGGCACCACTTGCACCTACAACTAAAACTTTCATACGTGTTTTTTTTCTAATATTAATCTGGCTATAGCTTCTCTTTTATTGCTTTTCTCCAAAAGTAAATTCCAAAAACAAGAGTCACAATGGCAAACATAATTCCGTTTTCGCCAAGCCAATGTTCTGCTCCTTGGGTTTTTATTGTTAGCGGAGGCATTATCTTTTGAATATATACATTACTAACCGCGTGAAAAATAACTGCTGGCCATAGACTTTTAGATTTAAAAGTGTAATAAGCCATAATGAATGACATAGAAATAATTACTGTAAAGAACGTTATAAATTCCAATAGCACATTATTACTATAATAAACAAGTAATGGCCAATGCCAAGCAGCCCATATAATCCCACTAAAAATGGATACGCCAGTAAAAGAAAGCACTTTTCTTAATTCATAGATAAAGAACCCTCGCCATCCTATTTCTTCTCCTAAAGTTGTTGCAGAAGCTCTAATTACTTCAACAGTGCCTAATAATATGACAGCTATAATGGTTATCGCCGTTGGATTTAAAGTTCCTATTCCAAACAAACCAAGTTCTTTCCCCCATGCTATAATTGCTTCTTCGTTAGCTAAACTACCAAATCCAAAGATCCAGATGAGTATATAAGTTATAACACCATATAAAGCAGGAACAAAGTAAGACCCTCTAATATATTTCCATTTTGCCCAATTCCAGTGTAGAGAAGAAATAGAACGACCTTTAAGCTTCATTGTTAAGAATGCTGCAATGGCGGGACACCACATGATGGCACCAACATAGATTCTTGACGGATATAAATTTACTATGGCATAATGAAATGGAGACGTAAGGACAATGACGAGTGCAAGAAAAATAAAGATTGTCATCCATGTGTCACGTTTATTAATTGAAGTATCTGACATATGTGTTTTTGTTAATGTGTTTTTTACGATTTATTGTATAGTATAAGGAAGCATTAGCCTAATACCGCTGACTTTCGATAGATTTTGTTATTTTGGTAATAAGGTCTCCAGTATGTTGCGTTGTTTTATTTTCAATAAGCATTAAATGACATTCTTCTTTAGAACTTACCCTATGGCTAATTCCTTGTTTTACAATAAATAAGTCACCTTCTCGCATTACAAACGGCTCTTGATTTTGAATTTCAAAACAGAGACTTCCACTTAAAATATAAAAGAGTTCGTCTTCTTTCTTATGCGTATGCCAAGGCACTTTATCACCTTTTATTTTAACTAGTTTAATGTATACATCATTTACTTCTCCTATAATTTTTGGAGAAAAATATTCCGAAATCTCTAATAACTTGGCTGTTAAATTCATGTTCAAATTGCTATTATTGGTTAAAGCTTTCGTCTAACTTTTTAACAACATCTTCTTTTTTAATCCTATTAATAATTAATAATCCAGTGATAAAAAGTGGTAAGGTTACAATTATAGGAGCAATAGAGAATCCCGTTTGTTCTGTAACAGCTAGCCCAGGCAAAAATGCTATAGAAAACGAAAAATTAATGAGTCCATGAGTTATTGCAACGGGAATAATTTTGTTAGTTTTTAATACTAAAGCACCAAAGAAAAAACCAATAAACGTAGCAAATACTGCTTGTATTAAGACAACCATAGTATTATCGTTATTTATAAGATTTACAAGATGAAACATTCCAAAAACCAATGCTGGAATACATACACCAATAAACACACCTTTTTTACGATTAACATATGATTTTAAAAAAAAGGATTGTAATACCCCGCGAAATAAAAATTCTTCTGCAAAACCTACGGTCAAACAGGCAAAAAGTAACAGGAATACATTAATAAAGCTTGTTTGTGTAAAATCTTTAGAGACAACACTCAACATGCCAAGTACAACTAAATAGATAGGGATTAGATTTAAATACTTAAATCTCCAAGAATGCAATGAAGACAATCCCGCAATGCGTTTAATGTTTAATTTTTTAATAAGGTAATTACAAATAAAAAAAACAATGGTCATTTTAATCGCCAATTGAACATACTCCAATAAAAAAGGAGCATCTAAAATTTTAGAAAGTACCGAATCGAATGGAATTAAAAGCAATAAGCTCATTAATGCAAGCCCAATAAGTGATACTAAAAAGGGCGATATGGCTGTTGTGCTTTTCATAATATGTAGTTCCTATTTTGTTCAAAGAAAGTCTTTTAATACCTTTGTGTCAAGTACTTACTTATTTGTACACTACATACTTAAAAGTTAGTAATGCTGATTATCAGTTAGTTAAAATTTTTTAATTATGGAAAATAAAAAAGAAGTCGCTCATTGTCCTGTCGATTATGCCTTTAAAAGAGTTGGTGGAAAGTATAAAGGAAGAATACTTTGGGTAATAAGAGACCGCTGTTTAAGATATGGCGAGTTAAAAAGAGCAATAGTTGGCATTACGCCTAAAATGCTTACCCAAGTTTTGCGAGAATTAGAAGAAGACGGACTTGTTTTAAGAAAGGTTTATAAAGAAGTTCCTCCAAAAGTTGAATATCATTTAACCACAACAGGCGGGGAATTAATTCCCTTAATCAGACAATTAAGAAGTTGGGGAGAAAAGCAAATGTCTAAACAATAGTGTTGTAATAAATACACGTTCTAATTGTTATTTAGATACCGTTTACTAAAAGTAAATTGGTTTTAGAAGCGCTTTGTCTAAGCGCTTTTAGAGGCTTATAATCTTCTGAATGCCAAAACGCTTTTGCTTTCTGCATAGATTCAAACTCGACAATAACAAGTCGTTGCGGATTCCAATCGCCTTCTGCAACCCAGTGTTCACCACCCCTAACCAAAAATCTTCCAGAATATTTTTTAATAACCTCAGGAGATGCTTTTAGATATTGGTTTATAATTGCAGTGTCTTTAATATCGACATTAGCTATTAAATAAGCTTTCATAGATAAAGGTTTAAAGAAATTTAATTAAACGGGGTCTTTTAAAGCACACAATTACGCTTAAAAGAAAAATATTTATACGAATACAGTATAAGTTCTATAGCACGACATTACCTACCAAACACTTGAATCCCTTGTAAAGTGATTATACTAGAACAAGCATTAATTATAATGGTAAACTAGCTTAACATGTATTTGCGTTTGGCACCTACTAACAATAATACATTAGTTTAAAACTAAGTATTCGTTAAAAATTTATTCGAGATTATTTTTCTTGCCTAAAATAAGATGTTTAAGCAACTGTACAAACTTGTAGACTAGAAAGCATATTACCAGCAATACTGTTCCAACTAATATGGGCAGCATTCCGCCAAAAGTAAACAACATACCAAGCACAAATCCCAACAGGTATTCTGGTTTATACAACGGGATAAAAAAAGCAATTACTATGGGTAGCAGCATATAAAACTGTAAAATATTGGCAAAGCCAAACTCCCATAATAACCCGGCGATTAGCCCAAAAACAAGTGCAGCAATAAACCGCCTTAAAGTTTGTTTTGGATTATTTACGGTGATATTTTCGTTTTTATTCCTTCTATTTATTAATGTTATTACCAATAGCGTTAATAGCGGAATAGTTAATAGCCCCCACCAATTAGACATGCCGGGCATGTCTTGTCTTGCAAGTAAATGATGTGTAATCACGCCGCCATTAAAATATTCCCAGAGAATAAAACTAAGCGTTAATACAAAGGCTCCAAGGGGGGCATATATTTTACTTTTAAGAATTGTTTCCATGGTTAATATTTGACAGTACTAAAAAAGAATAGCATTAGTTCTTTTAGTCTTTATTTGGATTAGCATATTCGATTAATTCTTCCACATATAAAAAATCGTCTTGCGTCTGAGTAAGTTTTATAAAGTTTTTTATTTCGGGGGCATACAACCAAACTTCGTCTGTCTGTGCGCTATAGCCTCTAGAATTAGAAACTGTTCCTTTGTATTCAACGGTATAGGCCATAAAAGTGCCTCCTGCTACGGTTTCTTCTTTATAAGATAATACAGTCGCATCTTGACTTTGTTTGCCAGTAGTGCCGTCTTGACTCGTCCAATTTATTTCGTACTTCCACTTTTTACCAACTTCTAATGGCCAGTCATATCTAGGCGTTTCGCTTTCTTCAGGTTTTACAACATCTAACAATGGAACGGTGTCTTTATCTATCGTCATACCTAAAGCATCACCTAACCTAACTATTTGCTTGGTATCTTCTCCTTCTGACCGTACTTCACCTTGGGTTGTTTCTCCTTTGTATTTCCAAACCCATTTTTCGCCTTCTGAATAATCTTCAATTGTGGGTTGTATTGCTCCTACTGCAGATTTATCTGCACAAGACGATAAGATGGTAATACCAATAATAAAAAAGGCCACTGCCAAAGCATAGCCGCGATTAAAATGTTTCATAAAAGTTTAATTAGTATGCAGTGTTAGTCTGAGTTTACTAAATTACGTAACACCTTTGGGGCAAATTATAGTTAAAAAAACTACTAATTTTTGGTTTATTGCTTTTCTAACGTTCAGCAAAACTATTCCCTATACCCTATATTTGCCTAACTTCTTTAAACGCACCTATGCCATTTAAAAAACTACATCCTTACCTACAAGAAAAGCTGGAATACTTAAAAATTGAGAGCCCTACGGCCCTACAAACAAAGAGTATTCCTGTAATAAAAAGTGGAGCCAATGTATTTTGTAGTGGTCCAAAAGACAGTGGTAAAACCACGACTCTTATTCTTACCACTATGCAAGCCTTAAAGTGCGAAGCCGTTGGAAATGCGCCCAGAGCAATAGTTCTTGTCGAAAATAAAGAGAAAGCCATAGCAATGTATTACAGCTTTATTACATATACCAAACATACTTCGTTACGGGTTTATGTTGGGCATGAATCTTTACATGTTGACCTGCAGAAATCCGAAATCTTTGAAGGTGTAGATATTTTAATTTCTACCCCAAAGTCGTTAAATCAGTTGTTTTTACTTAATGGATTTAGCACAGCCGCACTAAGAATGTTTAGTGTAGACGACGCCGAATTTTTAACAAATCAGACTCCTTACGGCGCTATGTTGTCTTTAAGCAGAAGTATAAAACGTTGCCAGCATGTACTTTACTGCCAAACCATTAGCCCAAAACTAAAGCGTTTTAATGAATTCTTTATGGAGTATGCCAAGACCGTTAGTATTTAGCGCTAAGCTATTTAAGCGGTAATAAAAATAATTAGTACATTTCTAGTAGGTAATTAAATAGACCTACTGCATATGGATAACCAACCTAAAACCTTTAAAAAGTTTGGCACTTTTGGTGGTGTTTTTACGCCTACGCTGCTTACTATTTTAGGAGTAATTATGTATTTGCGTTTGGGCTGGGTTGTTGGTAATGCAGGCCTTTTAGGCGCTTGGTTAATAATTATTATTTCTTTTGTAATTACCTTGTGCACGGCCCTATCTATGTCGGCCATAACAACCAATATACGCATTGGCGCCGGTGGTGCCTATGCCATAGTATCGCAGGCATTGGGGTTAGAAGTTGGCGGTAGTTTAGGCATTCCACGGTATATTTCTCAGGGGTTGGCCGTTACCATGTATATTTTTGGTTTTCGAGAAGGTTGGCTGGGTATTTTTCCGGAGCATAATGCCTTTCTAGTCGATTTAATTGTTTTTGCATCCCTATTTAGTATTGCCTATATAAGTGCCAATCTTGCCATAAAGACGCAGTTTATAATTATGGGAGTAATTGTACTGTCTTTAGTTTCTATAGTTATTGCTGCTTATAATGGCTCCATGGTAGAACCCATAAGTAATTCGTTAAGTTGGGGATCGTTTAAAGGATCTTTAGAAAATGGTTTTGAGGGTAGCAATTTTTGGATTGTATTTGCCGTATTTTTTCCTGCTGCTACCGGTATTATGGCTGGCGCAAATATGTCTGGGGAATTAAAAAATCCTAAGCGAAGTATTCCTACCGGCACGCTCTGGGCTATTGGGGTTAGCTTTGTTATTTATATGCTGTTGGCCTATTGGATTTCAAGAAGTGCTACAGAGGCCGAACTCCTTAACAATTATTATGTTATGGTAGACAAAGCTTATTTTGGGCCTCTAATTATTGCTGGAATTCTTGGAGCTACCTTCTCGTCGGCATTGGCCTCTATTGTTGGTTCTTCCCGTATATTGTTTGCCATGGGCGAACATAAAGTCCTGCCCTATTCTAATGTTCTAGCAGGAACTAGCGCTAACGGACAACCACGCAACGCAATGATTGTTACTGGTATTTTAATCTTTTTTACCCTCTTGCTTCGCAATTTAAACGCTGTCGCACCTTTAGTAACACTCTTCTTTTTAATTACCTATGCCATGATAAATATTGTGGTTATTATAGAACAGCGTTTGGGTTTAATTAGCTATCGCCCAGTGTTTAAAATTCACAAGTGGGTACCTTGGTTTGGACTTATTTCGTCCATTTTTGCCATGTTTATTATTAATCCTACGGTAAGCTTAATTTCTTTTGCCATTGTTCTTATGGTCTACTGGTATTTATCGCGTCAGAATTTAGAAACCCCATTCGAAGACGTACGCTCTGGCCTGTTTGTGTCTTTTGCAGAATGGGCTGCCAAACATACTTGGGGCATGAAAAAAATGCAACAGCGGGCTTGGAAAGCCAATTTAATGGTACCTGTACGCGATGTTAACGGTTTAAAAGGCACTTTTGAATTTTTACGCAATATTACCAAACCTAAAGGTTCTATTAAATTATTGGGTATCGAACCGTTTAACCCAAACAGCACTTTGGCCAGTCAATTAGAAGATATATCGGCCTCGTTTAGGTCTAAAGGGGTGTTTTCTTCTTCTACAGTTATTCATGCCAACGAATTTGCCAAAGGCATTAATTACGGAAGTCAGGCCTTACAAGGTGCCTTTTTTAGACCCAACATTATGTTTTTAAACTTGCAGGATCACGACGATTACCAGAACGAACTCATGCCGGTAATGCAAGAATCTATGCGCTTAGAGATTGGTATTTTACTTTTTAATTTACATACCACAGCCTTATTGGGGCAGCGAAACACTATTAATGTTTGGGTAAGCGATCGCCAAGGTGATTGGCAATTGGGCGGACTCGATATAGGTAATCTAGACCTGTCTATTTTGGTCGCCTACAAACTAAAGCTAAATTGGGAAGCCCGAATTCGATTAATAACAGTGGTTAAGAATCCTCAAGAAGAGCAAAATGCCAAAGACTTTTTAAGATCGTTAAAGCAGCTGGCAAGATTACCCCAAACCCTAACTCAGGTCTATGTTGGCAGTTTTAATGAACAGGTATTAACTGCTCCGGCTGCAGATTTAAATATTTTTGGAATGCAAGACACCCTTCCTTATGCCTTTATTAAAGACATGACAAACAAAACCAACAGCAGTTGTCTATTTGTTCGTGATTCTGGGCACGAAAGTATTTTGGCTTAAAATACCCGAGTTTTTAGGTTCTATTTACACTTCTCGTCTTAATACTTCTAAGGGAGAACTTTGCAATACATCTCTTATATTACTTAGCCCTATACCCAACACTAATAGGGAGATTCCAGGTAAAAGCACTAAAAATGGAACTGCCGAAGGCACAAAGGGTTCTTTAAAAACGAACAGCGCCAATAGTAAACTACCAACTAAGGCTAATACAATTCCAACCAAACTGCCTAATAACCCTAAAAACAGGTATTCTAAAGCAGATATTTTTAATATTTGTTTGTTAGTCGCTCCCAAGGTTCGCAGTAAGACACTTTCTTTAATGCGCTGATACTTGCTATTTCTAACCGAACCAATAAGTACGATAATTCCAGTAAGCATGCTAAAAAAGGCCATAAAGTTGATTATCCATGAAACCTTATCTAAAATGTCTTCTATTATGGTATAAACTTGCCTTAAATCTATAATTGACACATTGGGAAATTGAGTTACCAAATCGCGTTGTAAGTTGGCCGAAGCTTGTTCGTTTGGCGCATTGGTTGTTAGTACATTAAACTGAGGCGCATTTTCTAAAACTCCCTTGGGGAATACTATAGAAAAATTAAGCTGTACACGCCCCCAATCTACCTTTCTAATACTTCCCACAGTGGTTTCCATAAGAACCCCTTGTATATTAAATACAATTGGGTCGCCAATAGTGACCATAGCGTCTGCGGCAAGATTGTCAGAAATAGAAATTTTAATAGGTTCGTCTTTACTTTGCGAAGCAACCCACTCCCCAGCTATTAATTCTTCTGACCCAATTGTGGTGTCTCTGTAGGTGGTTCTAAACTCGTGATTTAATATCCAACCTCTAATTTTGCTGGTTGTATCTGTTCTTAATGTATTTACCAAAGTGCCCTTAATACTGTGCATACGCATGGTAACCAGTGGAATATTATCTACTATAGGCAAGTCATTACTATTAAAAGTACTTATAACTTCTTCAAGTTGATTTGTCTGAATATCTAAAGTAATCAGGTTCGCACTAGTCTCGCTTTGTTCTACGCTAGTTTTAGACAGTAAAATGTCTTTGGTAAAATATAAGGTGCTTATTAAAAATGCCCCTAAACCAATGGCCACTATTAACACCACAGTCTGATTGTTTGGCCTAAATAGGTTTAATACACTCTGACGTACTGTAAAGACTGCTTTTTTAGGGAAGAAAGCTTTTAGAGTTCGCATAATCAAACTGCCAACCCCTGCTAATATGGCAAAGGTTACTAATACTCCTGCAACAAAAGACAAGGCGTAAACTGCGTCGTCTAACAGCCAAAAAGAGAACAAGAATAAAAACAGTACGATTACACTAAAAACTAGGGTTCTTGCGCGTTTGGGTTTTTCTAAAGTCGCACCGCCTACACGAAGAACCTCTAATGGCGAAACATACCAGGTTCGCATTAAGGGAAGTAATGCAAACAATACCGACATAAAAAAGCCTAGTAAAACCCCCATAATTAGCGGCTGTAGGCTAATAGTTACAGCTACTTTAAAGGGTAAGAATTCTTGCAAAATATATGGAAAAAGCTCTTGAATCCCTGCTCCTATTGCTGTTCCTATAAGTCCTCCTAAAATACCAATTCCCGAAATTTGAATTAAATAAATTAAAAAGCTCTGTTTTCGGGTAGCGCCCATACATTTTAAAACCGCTACAGTTTTAAGCTTTTCTTTAATGTAAATATTTACCGAACTGGCAATTCCAATACAACCCAGCAATAAGGCAATAAAGGCTGCTAAATTTAGAAAGCCACCTACATTGTCGTAACGTCTTCCTAGGCGAGCACTGGTGCTGGTATGTGTGTCAACATCTGCGTTTTCTAGATCTAACATATCGTCTATTCTAGTGTCTAGATCCAGTAGGTCTATATTGGGTCTTTTATAAAAGAATTGATATTCCTTACGACTACCAAATTGCAACAATTGGGTTTGCTCAATAAAACGGAACGGAATTATAACTGGCGGTGCTACAGAAGTACTAATGGCCGTACTTCCTGGAATCGCTTTTAGACTTCCAGCAATGGGCAGGGTTAACTCCCCAACTTTAATAGAATCGCCCGGTTTAATATCGTACTGAAGCATTAAGGTGGCATCTACCAATGCACCCCCAGCCTGTTGATAATTTGTGCCTGCGGCCACGGGTTGGGTATCTATACTTCCATAAAATGGAAAATCGCCTTGCATTCCTCTTACGCGTACCAATTTTGTGCCTCCGTTCTTGGGGAATGCAATCATAGATACAAAGGTTACTTCGCTGGCATTGGGTTGTAATGAATCTATAATTTCTTGAGCGCGCTCTGTTGGAAGTTCGTCGGTGTCGATAATAAAATCGGCTCCCATTAAAGCTTTAGATTGAACCTTAATATTGCTTTTTAAATTCTGACTAAATAATTGAATAGAAACAACAGCGGCAATCCCCAAAATTATAGATGCCATAAATAGCAACAAGCGCACGCGACTTGCTTTTGCATCGCGCCAAGCCATTTTAAAAAGCCAGCGCGTATTGGTCTTGTTTTTTAAAGGCGTATTGCTCAAACTACTGCGGTTGCTTGGTTAGATTCTACCTGTCCTCCTTTAAGCCTTAAAATTTGCTGCGTTCTATTGGCTAAATCTAAATCGTGAGAAATAATTACCAAGGTAGTTCCAGCTTCTTTGTTAAGATCTAACAACAACTGTATAACCTTTTCGCCGGTTTCCTGGTCAAGGTTACCTGTAGGTTCGTCTGCAAATAAAATAGAAGGTTTATTAGAAAAAGCCCTTGCCAAGGCTACGCGCTGCTGCTCACCGCCCGATAATTGCGAGGGGTAATGATCCATTCTCTTTGCCAGACCCACTTTTTCTAAAAGGATTTTTGCATTTTTTGTGGCATCATTAGCCCCTTGTAATTCTAAAGGAACGCTAACATTTTCTAATGCCGTAAGGGTAGGCAGTAATTGAAAATTCTGAAAGATAAAGCCAACTTCTTTATTGCGAAGTTGAGCTCGCTGGTCTTGGTTTAACTCGCTTAAGTTATAACCGCATAGTTCTACACTACCCGCTTCTGGGGTATCTAAACCTGCACACAAGCCAAGTAAAGTTGTTTTACCACTTCCCGATGGACCAACAATAGAAAAGGTTTGTCCTTTTTCTACATTAAACGATACGTCGCGTAAAACTGTTAATTGTTTAGAACCGCTGGTATAGGTTTTCTCTAGCCCATTTATCTTTAATATCTTTGGCATATAATCTTAAAATTTATCAGGCAACTAATGCATATTCTACTAATATTACAAAGGTTTGTAAATGCGGCCCATGTTACACAACCAAAGGTCTTAAAGTTTTGTTATTTTCTGCTTGTTTTAATTTTAATTAGCTGTGGTAACGAGTCAAAAACAAAACAAGTACAAGAAAACACAGAACAACAAACAACTGCTGTGAGCCAAGAGAATAACACCGGCAAAAAAACCATCTTATGCTTTGGCGATAGTATCACCGCCGGTTATGGGTTAGACGACACCAACAATGCCTACCCTGCCGTACTGCAAAGGACAATAGATTCCTTAGATCTCGATTATGTAGTGGTTGACTCTGGAGTAAGTGGGGAAACTTCTTCTGGTGGTTTAAGTAGAGTTGACTGGGTGTTAAAACAAGATATAGACATTTTTATATTAGAACTAGGTGCTAACGATGGCTTACGTGGGGTGCCTTTAGCGCAAACCAAAGTTAACTTGCAAGGCATAATAGATGCCGTACGCAACAAGAGTCAAGACATTACTATTATTTTGGCAGGTATGGAATTACCTCCAAATATGGGACAGGATTACACTACCGAATTTAGATCGATTTTTGCCGATCTCGCCAAACAAAACAAGCTCGCTTTTATCCCCTTTGTTTTAAAAGATGTAGGTGGAATTCCAGAATTAAATCAGGGCGATGGAATACATCCCAATATTCAAGGACATAAAATTGTGGCTCAAAATGTTTGGGAAGTTTTGGAAGGACAATTACAGTAAATACTGCGATTGATTAATTGAAAAACTTGCCTAAAACACATTAAAAATCACCAAAGCATACAGATAAAAACGCACAAAACGCAACAAGCCAAAGAGTAAGTAATGTGTAAACTTGTAATTTATAATTCCCGCGGCTATGCTGGTAATGGCAAAAGGAATAGGTAAAAGCGCCCCTACAACAATTAAAAATCCACCCCAACGGCGAATCATTTTAATATGTTTGGCCATTTTTACATTAAAATAGGTGTTTACCGAAGGAATTGCGGCAATGGTTTTCCCCATAAAATAAGAGATAATTCCCCCTAAATAAGACAAAACAGCGAGCATTGATAAAAAGAATATGGGCGACTCTGTTTTACTTGCCCAGGCTATAAAAATCTCTGGCGGAACTAATCCTAGTAACGATTCCGAAGCAAAGAACACTGCCAAAATACTTAACGGACTGTAGGTGGTAATAATGGTATTAAACAAATCGTTAAAATCGACCACATAATTGTGCACTCCCCATAACGCCAAGACAACCAAAATTACAGGCACAATAACCTTTCCTAAACTAGAGCCTACAAATTTGTAAAATCCAGTATAAGAATAATACTGATGCAACAATTGCAACCTTGACTTCTTTGTATTTTGTTTTGGTTTTTCGCTCATAATTATATTAAGCCGTAACGGCTTAGGGCTTGCAAAAATAACACTTTATAGCCGGTTAAGAATCCATCTTAACATTTAGTATTATTTAAAAGCAAGGCTTAATAGCCTATCTGTCTATCGAATTATTAAATGTTACGAAAGCGTACCCTATTTAAACCGCATAATGGCTAAATGCCCTACCTTTGCCCTTATGCACCCACAAAATCCATATGCTGAGCGTTACAATCTAAAAGAGCTCGCCAAGAAGTATTCAGAATTACAAAATCATCTTGTAAAAAATCCATCAGGTCAAGACACAATAGATTTTAGTTCTTCTAAGGCAGTTTATGCTTTAAATAAGGCACTACTTATTGCGGACTTTAAACTAAGTGATTACATCTTACCACAAGGATATTTAATTCCTCCAGTACCGGGACGATTAGATTATTTGCTTTATATAAAAGACTTTATGCTTAAAGAGCTAAAAGTTCCTGCAGCGGCCAAATTACGCGGTTTAGATATTGGTTGCGGGGCCAATGCAATCTATTGTATTTTAGGAGCACAACACTGTGGTTGGAATATGGTTGGTGCAGAAAGCGATGCTCAGGCCGTAGCGATTGCAAAGGCCAATATGCATTATGCAAAGTCGCTAGAAAACAAAGTAGAAATTCGATTCCAAGAAGACAAACGCTTTTTACTTACCAACATAGTCAGACCCAACGAACGCTTTGACTTTACCATGTGCAATCCACCGTTTCACGCCTCTAGAGAAGAGGCTGTTAAAGGTTCATTAAGAAAACTTAAAAATCTTGGTGTAGCGACTCATAAAGAAGGCTATAAACTAAATTTTGAAGGACAGGCAAACGAACTTTGGTGTAACGGCGGCGAAGCCTTGTTTATTAAACGATTAATTAAAGAAAGTGTATTGTTTAAAGATCAGGTGCGGGTATTTTCAAGCCTAGTCGCGAAGGCAGAAAATCTACCTAAAATAGAAAAGCAATTACATAAGCTAAAGGCCCAGTGGCATATAATCGAAATGAATTTAGGAAATAAAAAAAGTAGAGTTATACTGTGGTGGTTTTAGCCAGTACATTTATATCTTGATTCTCTAAATGCTTTAATTCTTGATTGGCCGTAATACTATTAATCATAGCATTCCCAATCGCTGTTGTGGTTGTAACGCTGTCCAATTTTTTAAAATATCCAAAGAAAGGTCTTAGTACCACATAAATGGCATTGTACCATCCGGTCTTAGACTTTATTCCGCGCAGGGGAATTATCATGCCAGGTCTAAAGGCGTAAGCATCTTTAAAGCCTTTGTTTAAAACGTAGTTTTCGGTTTTACCCTTTACCCTAGCCCACATAATTCTTTTAGATTGCGTGCTGTCGGTTCCAGCTCCCGAAACATAATTAAAAACCAAGTCTGGGTTTTTATCGAATAATATATCTGCAAATACTTTAGTGATATTAAAAGTAATTTGGGTGTAGCGTTCTTCGCTCAACCCTATGGCAGAAGTTCCCAAGCAAAAAAAGCAGGCATGATAGCCAGCTAATTGCTCTTTAATGGTTTCTAATTGTGTAAAATCATCTAAAAGCAACTCTTTTAACTTGTCGTGTTTTAGGCCTAAAGGAGTCCTATTAATTACCAAAACCTGACTAATTATTAGATGGTCTAAGCATTCTAAAAGGACGCCTTTACCCACCATGCCAGTAGCTCCTGTAATTATTACATTGTACATATATTCCGTTTAAGGTTTAAATTTATATTAGGCTAGATCGTTAATAACTCCTAGCGCTTTGTCTATTTCTGCTTTTGAATTATAAATATGCACCGAGTGCCTTAACAGCTCCTTACCGACAGATCTAGGTTGCAATTTTTCTTTTTCCCAGAGGGTTTTCTGAAGCTCTGGCCCTGTTAAACCAGCTACAGCGTAGGTTGTAATTCCGGCCGCCATGGCGTTATTGGTAGAAGACCAGATTGTTACATGTGGCATTTGTTGTAAACCACTGCGTAAATAATTACCTAACTCTTTAATTCTAGCCAGCCATTTATCTTTGCCAATGCTGTTAAAAAAGTCG
Source organism: Gilvibacter sp. (assembly GCA_965277295.1). GTDB lineage: Bacteria > Bacteroidota > Bacteroidia > Flavobacteriales > Flavobacteriaceae > Gilvibacter. The sequence goes on along the minus strand of OZ255720.1, from coordinate 3,030,746 downwards.
ACAGCGGCTTCGTAACCCGACATTAAAGCAGGATTTCCTGTGCCATTTTGCATTAGTCTAAACCCGTGGTCGTCGCTATTGTCCCAGTTATAACTAGCTATGGTGGACCAAATATTGTCTACAACGTCTTTATTAATATATAACAAACCACTGCCAGGAGGTGCTAAAAGCCATTTATGTAAACTGCTGTAATAGGCATCACAGCCAATATCTTTTACATCTACATCTATCTGACCCACACATTGAGCACCGTCTAATACTGTAAAAATTCCACGCTTTTTAGCTTCAGCACAAATTGCTTTAACCGGCATCACCGTGCCATAAACCGATACCATATGTGGAATAGCAATTACCTTTGTTTTTGGTGTGACCTCTTTAAAAACAGCATCGAATATTTCTTGTGGATCGTTTGCCGGCATGGGCATTTTAGCCTGTTTATAACTACAACCCTTGCGCTTTGCTAATGCTTGCCAAGCGCCAAAGCCACCCCCGTGTTCTTGGTCGGTGTTTAGCAGTTCATCGCCTTGGTTAAGATCTAACCCCATAGCTACGTAATTCATGCCAAAGGTTGCATTCTGAGTAAGAGAGACTTCTTTAAAGTCGCAGTTAATTAGAGTTCCCAGTTTTTCACGAAGTGATTGATAAGGAAAATATCCACTTAGCAATTCCGGGCCGGAACCATTTTTATAGTCTATAGTGGCTGCTTCTTTATTATAGTGCAGCATATGATTAATCATTACGTCTAGCACATAGCCTGAAGTCGGTCCCATAGTGCCGTTGTTAAAATAGGTCTGCCCCTCTTTTAAGGGGAACTGCTTTCTTACCATGTCCCAATAGGCATCGTCGTTATTACCATAGTTTTTTAAAAGCGGGTCGAGGGTCCAATTGGTTTGCTCGTCAAAAGAAAGCAATGGTAAAGAAAACGCTGCAAGACCTGCAGATTTTAAGAAGGCTCTTCTATTAGACATAATAATGGTTTTTAAATTATCTGTTCTTAAAGTTAAGTAAATCTGGTTTAGCTAAGAAGCATTATTGACTTGGGGTTGCTAATCGTCTTTGATTGGGCTACCAAACTCATAAAATACAATCTAAATTTTGCACTCTTTTTACATCTGTTTTACACTTTTAACACCCACTGCATCTAGTTTTACAGAAAAATTAAAACAAATGAAATCACTACTTATTACATGCATCATGCTTGCCGGTTTTGCCGCTACAAGTCAAAATCAAAAAACGTATATGTTAGACACCATTGCTAGTGTTATTAATTGGGAAGGCAATTATGCCTTTAATTTTAGTCAGCATAATGGCACAGTACATTTTAAAGCTGGTGTTTTAACAACCACAAACGACCATATTACTGGAGGAAGTTTTATTATAGATATGACCACCATATCTAATCCGGAATATTTAGAAGGTATTGGTCCCGTAAAACACTTAAGAGATTCCGACTTTTTTGATGTAGAAAAACACAGAGAAGCCCTCTTGGTTATTACTAAGGTAGAATACTTTACCAACGAAAACATTCATAAAATTCTAGCCAACTTAACTATTAAAGGAATTACTAAGCCCATCGAGTTTTGGGCAACTGCAGATGGTAATAAAAATACCCTGGAAACCAAATTTAAAATAGACAGAACTCGTTGGGGTATTACCTATAATAACAAACTTAAAAACCAGGCAATTGCAGACGGCATAGGTTTTATAGTTAATTTGCAATTTAAACCCGTAAACTAAATGAAGACGTTAATACTTTCGCTAAGCGCATTTGTTTGTAGCTTATTGTGTTTTGGGCAGGAACAAGAAGATACTAGTAAATTCTTACTACAAACAGATCCAGACCTGTGGGGCAAAGAAATTTTTAAACTCCCAACAGGTTTTGCTCGAGAAATGACCCTTACTGGCTTTGAAGACGCTAGTTTTCCTAAAGGTTGGATAGACAGTAACAGTGACAACTTTTGGACTTATGTATTTGCATGGTCTGTAGATAAGGAAACTTTAGTGAGTGGTCAAGAATTGGAAGACAACCTGATGCTATATTTTAACGGATTAGTAGATGCTAAACAAGACACTATTATAAACGGTAGGTTACCTTCTAGTGTGCTACTTGTTAACACCACTAAAACCCAAGAAACTAGCACCTTTACTGGAAAAGTACGCATTTTTGATCGATTTACTACTCAAAAAATGCTAACGCTAAACCTGCTCGTAGAACAACAAATTTGCCCAGAAACCAAAAAAGCATTAATTGTGTTTCGATTTTCACCCAAGGCATTGGAGCATAAGGTTTGGACAATGTTAACAGCGGTTCCGTTATTAGAAGACGCTTGTGACAAAGAATAGTACGCTACTTTTTACCCTTGCGTCGCTCTTCTTTAAAGGTATTTGCCGCCTGTTGTTTTAAATGACTTGACAAGAGTTTTTCTATTAATTCATCTTTAGTTAGATGATGAAAAACCGTCTTTATTTGCTTAGTAAACTCGGGATCGAGTTCACGATTAGGTTTGGTTTTAAATATCTTTTTGGCCCATAACAATGCGTTGTTTTCGGTAATACTTTGGGCGCTAGCTTTTTGGTAACGATCAAAAGAAATACCCAGTTCGTCTTCAAATTCGACCAAGTCCTGTACTTCCTCTTGCTGTAAAACGGTTAGTGCAAGCCCTTTTGCTCCTGCCCTAGCGGTTCGTCCACTGCGGTGCACATAGGCATCAAAAGTGTCTGGCAAGTGGTAATTAACCACATAGGCCAAATCTTTAACGTCTATACCACGCGCCGCTAAATCTGTTGCGACCAAAATGGCAATATGCCCTTCTCTAAACTGTCCCATTATTCTATCGCGAATCCCTTGGCTTAAACTTCCGTGCAACGCTCCTGAAGAAAATCTATTAATGGCCAAATTCTTAGCCAGCTTATTAACCGCCGCTTTTGTTTTACAAAATATTATTCCCCGTTGGCCAGCTTTGGTCGTTAAAAAGTGCATTAAAACTTCTAACTTTTCTATTGGGGCTACAACTACAAATTCATGCGTAATTCCTTGGTGCCCACGTGTAATCATGTCTGCTTCAAGCGCTACAACTTGGTTAGACATATAATTATTTACCAATTGTTTAATCGCTCCCGATAAAGTAGCGGTAAACAAAAAGGTTCTTCTCTTTTTTGGAATTGCATTAATAATACTATCTAGCCCCTCCTTTAAGGCACTCACCATTTCGTCGGCCTCGTCTAAAACAAAAAACGAGATGTGACTAACATCTATAGCCTTCCGCTGAATTAAATCGGCTAATCTTCCTGGAGTTGCAACCACAACATGGGTCGTGCTTTGTAAACGTTCCATTTGAGGTTTAATAGGGATTCCTCCAAATAATCCGGCAATAGCCACTTGAGTGTTAGCGCTAAAATCTTCTAAATTTTTAAAAATTTGCTGTCCTAATTCTCGTGTTGGCGCAAGAATCACAGCCTGAATATGCGATTTAGAAATATCTATTAACTGTATTAACGGTAAGCCAAAAGCTGCGGTTTTACCAGTACCAGTTTTTGCTAATGCAACTATATCTTCGTTTTGATTTAAAAATACAGGAATAGTTTTTTGCTGAATATCGGTTGGAATAGTTAACCTTAACTGGGCTATATTGGCTTGAATTTGAGCATTTAATCCTAAGTCGGCAAATGTTTTAGACATATTATATTTTTTGTAATGGCAGCTATTTAGCATTTGGTAAGTCGAAACTTATCAACTAGATACTACTAATTCTAACCTTTTTCTTTTTTAAACGTGTGTTGTTAAGTTTTTCTATTAACGAATCTGCCTGAGTGGCGGGAATGGCGACAAACGCACAATCCTGTTTTAATTCAATAACTCCTAACTGATCTTTAGTTAATCCGCCTTGTTTTAAAAACAAACCAGCAATATCGCCTTTAGATATTTTATCTTTTCTTCCTCCCGAAATAAAAAGCGTTCCCCAAAATGTAGGCTTTAATTGTTTTGGATTACTCACATCGATAACAGTCGCGTTTTTTATAAACTCTGGTAGGCGTTCATTTTTCCATTTAAGTATATAAGCTGTTCCTTTTGCAGAAACCCTTGCCGTGCGCCCGTTTCGGTGGGTAAATTCATGCTCAAATAGTGGCAATTCAAAATGAATAATAAACTGCATTTCGGGTACATCTATCCCACGAGCTGCCAAGTCCGTTGCAACCAGTAAAGGATAAGTTCCATTGCGGAACTTAATTAACGAACGCTCTCTGTCTTTTTGCTCCATGCCGCCGTTAAAACACCCATGAGCAATATTTTTTCGCTCTAGAAATTCACTTACCGTTTGAATATTATCCTTTAGATTACAAAAAATAATTCCCTGCTGATTGCCAATATAGCGCAACAACTGTAATAAGGTATCCAGCTTGTTTTTATCTGGAGATACCACGGTGCTTAATGTAAGTTTCGACTTTTTTTCTCCTAAATAATTTATCGTCTTTGGGTTACTTAGCTTAACAAAACTTGGGATTTCTACGCCTTGTGTGGCCGAGGTTAATATGCGTTTATTTAAATTGGGTAACAGGTTAATAATTCCACGCATTTCGTATTCAAAACCAGTTTCTAGCGACTTGTCGAATTCGTCTAACACTAAGGTTTTAATACTGCTTTTAGAAAAACGTTCGCTACTAAAATGATCCGCAACTCTACCGGGAGTTCCAATTAATATAGCTGGAGTATGTTTTAATTCAATTTTATCTTTAGACATTGGGCGTCCGCCGTATACCGCATTTACTTTGTATCCCGTTCCCATGGTTCGTAATACCTGCTCTATCTGAATTGCTAATTCTCTAGATGGCACTAATATTAGAGCTTGCACCTCTTTAATATTAGGATCTAAAGTTTTTAGTAATGGTAAGGTAAAGGCTACGGTTTTACCCGTTCCAGTTGGCGACAATAAGACGGTGTTTGCGTGCTGCCCAATAGTTGCAATGGCTTCTTGTTGCATAGCATTAAGCTCATAAATATTTAATTTATGGAGTATTTCTTCTTGTCCTTTAATTGTATTGGCCATAGTTTGAAGCTTAACGCTAATAAATTACATTGCAGCTGCAAAGGTAACCTTAGCAACTGGCTCTGCAACCATAATTGGTATTATTTAGATACTAATTGGGATTATCAAGATTGATTTAGATTGCGTTTTTCTATTTAATTTAGCCAGCAATGACCGTGAAAACAAAAGAACTACAATTACAATATCAAGGATATTTAACCACTCCAGCACTTTGGGAAGGCTCTTGTTATGGTCTAGAACAATTTAACTTATCTGTTGGTTCAAGTCCAACATTAAACAAAAGTATTACGCCTAAACTTCGCCTGGGTAAGCTTGTCGAGCAATTTGTGTTATCGCAACTAAATTCCCTTAACAATACACGCATTTTACTTGAAAACAAGCAAGTAGCACACAATAAAATAACTATTGGAGAACTGGATTGTATTGTTTTAAAAGACCAAACTCCAATTCATTTAGAAATTGTTTTTAAGTTTTATCTATACGATTCAACTGTTGGCAGCACGAGTATTGACCACTGGATTGGCCCAAACAGAAAAGATTCACTGGTTCAAAAATTAACCAAACTTAAAGAAAAGCAGCTGCCGTTATTGTATAATAAACACACCCAGATTATTCTTAACCATATAGATTTAACTGCTCAAGAAATTAAACAACAAGTTTGTTTTAAAGCCCAGCTTTTTGTGCCTTATGGCAAAGAACAAATTGAACTTGCGCCTTTAAACAAGCACTGTATTCAAGGATTTTATGTGCATTATACTGCCTTAAATCAATTTGCCAACTGCAAATACTACCTTCCTAAAAAACTAGATTGGCTTGTAGATCCCCATGCTTCGGTACCTTGGCTACAGCAAAACGTCTTTGTGAAACAGCTAATGCCTTTAATACACGGGCAAACCGCCCCCATGTGTTGGATTAAGCATCCAAATGGTACAATTAATAAGTGTTTTGTGGTTTGGTGGGATATAAACTAACAAGGCACTATTTACGCTTATTGCGTTTGTTGTAATTCTTGTCTCCACGGGTTTTAGGCTTTTTGTATTTGGCCTTAATTATGCGCTGGTAGGAACCTCCCTGATTGGTTTTTTTATTCTTTTCTGACTTTTCGTGATGACTTGCACCCCGCTCCTCTTCTATTTGTTTATGCGGATTATAGCGCTCTTTTACTTTAACATCTTCTTCTGGGCTTAATCGCTTAGAAATTTCGACATCTTCTGGGAAAGCAAGTTGCTCAATTTGCATATTCATAAGGTCTTCTATGGCCTCTTTATACGCTATTTCTTGTTCGGTATAAAACAATAAAGCCGCTCCTGGATTTTCTGCACGTCCAGTTCGACCAATACGATGCATATAATTCTCTGGAAAGGTTGGTGTATCGAAGTTTACCACATGAGATATATTGGCCAAGTCTAAGCCTCGCGCCATTACATCTGTGGTTACCATAATACGGTTCATGCCTTCGTCAAACTGACGAATAGAACGCAACCTGTAGTTCTGAGTCTTGTTAGAATGAATCACACACAACTGACTATTGTAATGCTCTTGCAGGGCTTCAAAAAGCCGGTCTGCTCGGCGTTTGTTAGATACAAAAACCAACACTTTATTGTAAACTTCTTTGTCTTCCAGCAGTTTGCTTAGTAAATTAACCTTGGTGTAAAAGTTCTTTACAGGAAAGCACTGCTGCGAAATATTATCTAAAGGAGTTCCGCTAACAGCAACCGAAATTTTTACTGCTTGTATAAAAAACTGCTTGATTAAAGCTTCAATATCGTCGGTCATTGTTGCCGAAAACATAATATTTTGGCGTCGCTCCGGTAATAAATCGAATATATTAATAAGCTGAAATCTAAAGCCCAAGTCCAGCATAACGTCAACTTCGTCTATTACTAACTTTTTAATATGCTTAAGCTGAATCGATCGGCTTAAAACCAAGTCGTATAAGCGCCCTGGAGTGGCCACTATAATATCGTGTCCTGCTAGTAAATCCCTTTTTTGAGTATTAATATTGGTGCCTCCAAAAATGCCAATCACGGCGTGACTTTGGTATTTACTAAACTTTTCTATTTCTTCTACAACTTGTACCACCAACTCTCGAGTAGGCACAATAACAAGCACTCTAGGGTGTTTTTCTTTAGCAAACTTAAGCCCATTTAAAATTGGAAGCATATAGGCTAGGGTTTTTCCTGTCCCGGTTTGAGCAATCCCTATAACATCCTTACCCGAACTTACTGCTGGGAAAGCTTTCGCCTGAATTGGCGTTGGCGACGTAAAACCTAAATCAAGTATGGCCTTACTAAGTAGGTTGGTAATATTTAGCTCCCGAAAGGATTGCATGCATTTAAATTTATGGCAAAAGTAAACTATTCAGAGGATACCCATTGCCAAAAGCTCCTAAATACGAGTTGGTCTAATTTTAGTTGGAGTTAATTCGTTGTATTCATTTAATAGTCCTCACTATTGTTTAATTGGCAGTACAATTTGCGAGGGATACTTTTTGGAATGATGCACTCTATTTGTTGCTACAACACCAACAGATTCGTCGTAGTTATTGCCACCAGTATTTAGATTACGAGCAAATCTAGGAAAATTACTACTCGATATTTCTATACGAATTTGATGTCCTTTTTTAAACAAATTACTCGTCGACATTGCCGTTAGGTCTACTTTATAAACCTGTCCTTCTTCCATAAAAACTTCTTTATCGTACCCTTCTCTATAGCGCACGCGCTGAATAGTTTCGTCAAGGTTGTATGCGGTTCCGTCGGGATATACGTCTATTAATTTTATGGTAAAGTCGGTGTCTTTTGCACTCGAAGAAACATATAAAATAGCCTCGATAAAGCCTGTAACTTCGGTGTCTTCTTCTAAGGTATCTGTAGAATACACCAAAATATCTTCACGCTCTTCCATTCCAGACTGATCGAATGCTCCTCCTTGTACCGCATTTCCGGTACAACAAACATTACCACCATAACTAGTTACTGGATTCATAGGGTCGTAAACAAAGGTATCTGGGTTATCTTTTCCAGCCTTTTTTGTAGACAAACGTCCATCACCATTCAGGGTGTTGGCACTGCCTCCACTGTTTAAGTAATAGGTTATCATCTTAGAACTAGCAGGAGGCCACTGCTCGGCTGCCTGCCACATATTGCTTCCCATAGTGTAATATTGCACTCTTGGAGTATTGGCTTTAAATTCATTGCTTTCGCCCTTTAACCATAAGTCCCACCAAGCCATTATTTGTTCGTTATAGTTTAATCGAGCATCACCTACGCTACGGTCACCAACCATAGTGTTTTCGGTCGCTCGTGTAAATCTGCAATGCAAAGTTGGTGCGATTACTAAGTACTGATTTTCGCGAATTTCTAAATCCTTAGCATTGTTTCTTATATGATTAAACAACGCCAAGTTTGGCGTAATAGAAACGTCGTACCAAGAGGTAAACCAAAAACTAGGCACGCCAATTTCCATGTTATCGTGATACAAACCGCCAGTATACCAATCCGGGTCGTTGGGCTTGCGGCGCACCATTTTATCGAAGATTTCGCGCTTCCCATTTATATTTTTAATAATATCTTGTATTGGTAAATGACTTAGCGCCTCCTTCATATCTATTGGAGGATTCTCTGGGGCTAAATCGTAAAACCTAGATATTCTAATTAAATCTTCTTGGGTTGCGCCAGCCGGAATTCTGGGCTTAAATTTATCGTGTTCTACACTGTATAACCAGCTAAAAAATAACAACTGTTCTGCGCCACCACGGTACCAGTTGCCTTGTTCCATAATGTCACCAACACGGCCAACACCGGCACCAAAGGCCTGAGGCACCATAGCAAAATGAGCGGGATGATCCAGCGCCGCAACGGCCATTTGCCATTCGGCAGTAGAAGAACATCCATAGGTTCCAATTCTACCATTAGACCAGGATTGGTCCTTCATCCAAGAAAAAGCATCGTAGCCATCGGTTAAAGGGACTCCTAAAATATCCCATTCCCCTTCTGAATAATAACGTCCGCGTTCGTTTTGAACAACATAAGCATAGCCTTGCTGTACCATACGGTAGGCCATTTCTGCCGTTCTAGTGCGTTGCTTGCCATCTCCCCATGAGTTAAAATTATACGGCGTACGCGAAAAAATAATTGGAACAGGCTTATCGGTTTTTGGTCTGTAAATATCTGTTGCCAATCGAACTCCATCTCGCATAGGCATCATTACTTTTTGTTCAACAATAGCAACGGCTTCTAACTTTTTAAAAATGTCTTCTTCTTGAGAATAATTTGTCCATGTAATAAAAACGAACAAGAAAATAAAGGCGCGAGAAAGGTGATTATAATTCATAAATAGCGTGGTTAGTTAATTATGTTTAAAGTTAGCAAAAAAATACCCATAATTTCTCGTACTTTTAAAACACTAAACCAATCAATATGAAATTCACTAACTCCCTGGCGCTAATTCTTTTATGCGTAGCAACTACTTTTGGTCAAGAAGCCAACGATTATTTTCAAGCCTTAAAATACCGTAGCATAGGTCCTTTTCGTGGCGGACGATCTGTTGCAGCATCTGGAGTTGTAGACGACCCACTAACCTATTATATGACTACTACAGGTGGTGGACTTTGGAAAACCGAAGATGCTGGGTCACATTGGAACAACATTAGCGACGGATTCTTTAAAACAGGCTCGGTTGGTGCAGTCGCAGTTTCCGAAAGTGATTCAAATATTATTTATGTTGGTATGGGAGAACATGCCATTCGCGGGGTAATGACCAGTTATGGCGACGGGGTTTATAAGTCGACCGATGCTGGCAAAACCTGGACACATATGGGTTTAGAGGCAACCGAACAAATTGCCCGAATAATTGTTCATCCTACCAATCCAGACGTGGTTTATGTAGCAGCTCAAGGGAAATACCCCAGTCCTACAAAACAACGTGGTGTTTATAAATCGGTAGACGGTGGAACCACTTGGGAACAAGTTTTATATGTAAACGACTTTACAGGAGCAGCAGAATTATCTATAGATTACAACAAACCCAATGTACTTTATGCCGCAATGTGGCATCATCAAAGAACACCCTGGCAAATAATTAGTGGCGGTGAAGGTTCTGGTTTGTATAAATCTACCGACGCTGGAACCACATGGAAGCCCTTAAAAACAGGTTTACCCGAAGCAATGGGTAAAATGGCAATAAGTGTTTGTAGGTCTAACAGCGATAAAGTGTATGCCCTTATAGAAAGTGACTCACAAACAGACAAAAGCGGCTTGTATGTATCTAATAATGCGGGGGAAAGTTGGAGTCAAGTTAGTGGCGATAATCGTTTAACGCAGCGCGCTTGGTATTATACAGAAGTATTTACAGACCCCAATAACGATCAAGTTGTTTATGTTTTAAGCGCTCCTGCCTTGCGGTCACTGGATGGAGGTAAAAATTGGGAACGCCTTTCTGGCACCCACGGCGATTATCACGATTTATGGATTAATCCAAAGAATTCTAAAAACATGGTGATTGCTAACGATGGAGGCGCTGCGGTATCCTTTAACTTTGGCAGCAGTTGGTCTTCTCAAGATATTATGCCAACAGCACAGTTTTATAGAATCGATTTAGACAATCAAGTTCCATATAATATTTACGCTGGACAACAAGACAATACTTCGGTAAAAATAGCCAGTATGAATATGGCAGGCTGGGAAATATCCGATCGGGAATGGACTAGCGCTGCTGGTGGTGAGAGTGCGTTTTTAGGCTTCGATGCCGACAATCCAACAGTAACGGTTGGTGGAAGTTATTTAGGAACCATTGAAGTTATCGATATGGAAACTAAAATGGGTACTAATATTATGGCTGCTCCCATTCAATATTTGGGAAGAGCCGCTCGCGACATGAAATACCTGTACAATTGGAATGCACCTATTGTTTGGTCGGTACACGAACCACAAACCATTTTTCACTGTGCTCAAATGGTACTAAAATCTACAGATTTAGGTAAAACATGGACCGAATTTTCTCCAGATTTAACACGTAACATAGACGAAAAGCAATTAAAAGGAGGCGGTCCTTACACCGTAGAAGCTGTTGGTGCAGAGAACTACGGCACCATTGCTTATATGGCAGAATCGCCACACGAAGCCGGTGTTTTTTATACAGGAAGCGACGATGGCTATGTTTATATTTCTAAAAATAATGGCGAAAGCTGGGAAAACATTACCCCAAAAAACTTAGGAGAAACTTTAGTAAACGCCATAGAGGTTTCGCCTCACGATCCTGCTACAGTCTATATTGCAACTACAAAATACAAATTAGGCGACTACACTCCTGCCCTTTATAAAAGCACAAATTATGGAAGCTCTTGGGCCAAAATTAGCAGCGGAATTCCAGATGGAGCGCATACCCGTGTTGTTCGGGAAGATAAAACCACTAAAGATTTGTTATATGCTGGGACCGAGCTTGGCGTTTATATATCGTTTAACGGTGGGGCCAATTGGGAGCCTTTTCAGCGAAACTTGCCTATCACTCCAATTACCGACCTCAAGGTGCACAGAAACGATTTAGTCGTTGCAACCTCTGGAAGGTCTTTTTGGATATTAGACAACTTGTCAATCTTGGGTCAGTATAAAAAAGATAATACCGACTTTAAGCTATTCGACCCGGAACCTATTTACTATGGGAACTGGTATAGTTCTATGAACGGAAACATAGATTACGTAACTGGAACCCAAGAGCAAAGCGGCGTAAACCCTGCTAATGGCGTAGAATTGTACTATTATATTCCAGAAGTTGTAACAGACGCCGAACTAACAGTTACAGTAACCAATTCCAACGGAATAACTATTAACTCCTATACTTCTAACGCAGATACAAATTATATTCCTAACAATGGTGGCGGTGCTCCGCCTGCGCCAAGGCTTTCGCTTAAAAAAGGGCTAAACCGTTTTGTTTGGAATATGCGTCACCCAATTGTTCCAGGAGTACCTCAGGTATATATCGAAGCTGGTTTTAGAGGTAGAAAGGTTGGCCCGGGAACGTATAATGTTGCTCTAAGTTATAACGGACAAACATTAAATACTGCGGCGATTATTAAGGAAAATCCAATACTGGATATTCCTGCTTCGGACTTTACCGAAACCGATGCCTTTATGGCCCAAGTAGAAGCTAATGTGACCGAAATGCACACCATGGTTAATTACTTAAAAAAGGTAAGCGATGCACTACATAACGAATTAGTTGAATTAAATAAAGACAACGCCAAGCCAGCGCTTATTAAAGAAATAAAGGATTATCTAGCCGCTTGGAAAACTTGGGACGAGGCTATGGTGCAGCGCAGATCTCAGGCGTATGACGATGTAGAAAATTTTGAAAACAAATTTACTGCTGAATATTTATTCTTAATGAACCAGACAAGCAGTGCCGTTCCAAGAGTAAATCAAGCCAATAAAGCACAAAAGGCCGAATTAGATGCCCAGTGGAGCAGTTTAAAAGCAACCGGGAATCAATTTATAAATACGCAAGTTCCTAAATTAAACACCTTGCTTTGGGAAGCAGGTTACGGCGCAATTCCTAAAAAGTAAAGGTCAAAAAAAAGCCCATCACAATGTGATGGGCTTTTGTAAAAAGTGAATGACTATATATTAAACGACTTTTACGTTAATAGCGTTCAAGCCTTTTCTTCCTTCTGTTAGGTCGAATTCAACTTCGTCGCCTTCGCGAACTTCGTCGATCAATCCTGAAATGTGTACAAAATGTTCTTTGTTTGAACCTTCTTCTACGATAAATCCAAATCCTTTAGAATCGTTAAAGAATTTTACTGTTCCTTTACTCATGGTAATATAATTAAATTAATGAACTGCAAAGATGATACTAATATTTTAATCTGCAAGAAAAGAGGGCAACAATCTGCATATTTTTGTTAAAATTTTGGTCAATTTTGGGTTTACGCCCTTGTTTTTAAGTCAGTTACTTAATTAAATAGGTGGATTAATAGAAGGCAGCAACCCATTAAAATGTATGTTTTTTATAGTTTAACCTTTAAAATTACAGCAAAAAAACACCTTGCTTTTATAAAAAACTAGCCTAAAACTTGAATTTTCTTATTAATTAAGTCATATAAAACCAGGTTTTACAGACTAACTAATAGTTTATGACACAATCAGCCATTAGAACAGCGTTATTAGCACATCATAAAGATGCCTATTTATGGGCGTTGCAATGTTGCTTTTACCATACAGAGAACGCCAAAGATGTTCAGCAAATGGCATATTTAAAAGTCTTAGAAAAAAAAGCGGTGTTTAATAACAAGTCGGCCTTTAAAACGTGGTTGTTTGCTATAATTAGGTTTACTGCTATCGATTTTTATAAAAGTAAACCTAAGTTCACAACAATAAATCAAGTAGATATTGCAGCCCAAACGTATCAGCCGGAACAAGAAATTGACTTTAAAAAGTACTTAAATAAATTACCCAAGCGACAGCAAGAAGTATTAGTGCTCGCTTTTTACCATAACATGAGCTTAAGTGCCATTGCCAAAGTAATGGATGTACATGTGGGAACCGTACGCACACATTATACACGAGGCAAAGATGCTTTACGAGAACAATTACAAACTATTGCATTATGAACAATCAAGATTCAGACTTAAAAAAGTTGTTTGCGACTTATCGAGAAAATGATCTTAAAACGCATGAGATCCCGGAATTCAAGCTCCCAAAAAAGCAGGCGAAACAATCGGGCATTATGTATTTAAAATGGTTTACCGCTGCCGCTGCCACAATTACAGCAATCGTGTTGTTAAGCTCTAAATTAAACAACGCAAATAATATATCGACTAGTCAAGATATTACCATCGAACTTTCTATAGATCCAACAATTAACAATACAACATCTTTACAAAAAGATCCGGACGATATATACTCTTGGTCTGCCAGTTCCGATGTTTTAATAAATGAATTTGAATAATCCTATTAACAAAAACAAAATGAAAAAACTACTCTATATTCTCGCAATATCACTGTTTAGCCTAAATGGTTATGGCCAAGATGCCTTACAAACCGAATTGTTTTCGGCAGACGTGGTCATGAAGTATCAAACTCAAATTAACTTAACCGAGGGTCAAAATAAGTCTATAAAAGCCATAGCTAGCGAAGGAAGCGCCAAGTTTAATAACGCAAAATGGGATCTAAATTTAGAGCAAGAAAATTTAACGAAGATGCTAACAGAAACTACGGTCGACCAGGTTGCGACGCTCAAGCAGATGAAAACAGTTAACCAATTAGAAGAAGATTTAAAGTTAATTCGGTTAGAAATGTTAATTCAAATTAAAAATCAGCTAAGCCCAGAGCAACAGGTAAAATTGAAAGAATTACGAACTATTCAAGACATGTCATCCATAAATGTTAGCACTGCTATAAATAACGACAAACGTGTTAAACTAAAAGTTACTGGAACAAGAGCAAAGGGCGACAACCCGCTATATATTATAATAGATAGTTATGGAGAAACCGAAGTAACTTCGGCTAAATTCGAAGATTTATCACCTAATAACATAGAAAGTGTTACCGTATTAAAAGGTGCAAAAGCAAAAGCAAAATACGGTAAACGAGGCAAAAATGGCGTAATCGTAGTTACCTTGAAAAACTAAAAATTGTAACGGTTTTATTCTAAAATGCACCTTAGCCGGTGCATTTTTTTATTTTATAAACTTCAAGCTTAAAATGGCTACCAATCAATACGTTTAACATATAAATAAAATAGAAATAACTCATGATGTTAGTTGGGAGTATTAAATAAGCTAATTTTGCCAAATGCGAAAAAAGCCAGCTTACGCTACTTCACAATTCGAATTTGTTGCTATGATGGCGGCGCTTATGTCTATAGTGGCATTGGCCATAGATGCCTTGCTGCCTGCCTTAGACATTATTGGATTTCATGTAGGTACAACACAGGCTACCGATAATCAGATGTTTATTATCATGATTTTTCTGGGTCTTGGGCTTGGCCCCCTACTCTTTGGGCCTTTGTCTGATGCGATGGGAAGAAAACCAGTAGTTTATATGGGCTTTGGTCTGTTTATAATTGCAAGTTTTGTTTGCGTTTCTACCACCAATTTCTACATCATGATTTTAGGCAGAATATTACAGGGAATTGGCCTATCTGCCCCTAGGACTATTGCCATAGCCATTATACGCGATTTATACAGCGGGGATTATATGGCCAGAATTATGTCTTTTGTTACGGTGGTGTTTTTGCTAGTTCCCGTAATTGCACCTGCTTTGGGTAAGTTTGTGCTGGATTATTACAATTGGAAGGCTATTTTTTATTTTCAGCTAGTAATTGGGTCTTTAGTTTGCTTTTGGTTTTATATAAGACAACGAGAAACCTTGGTAGAGACCAATCGAAAACCCATGAACAAGAACCTGTTTTCGGAAGGTTTTAAAGAACTAATAAAGCATAAGGTAACCATTGGTTGTACGCTAATTTCGGGTTTTATTGCCGGTTCGTTTTTTGTCTATCTAAGTGGTTCCCAGCAAATATTTCAAGATCAATACGGATTAAAGGAGGCATTTCCTTACATATTTGCGGGTCTTTCTGTTGCCATAGGATTAGCCGTGTTTTCTAACGCCAGCTTGGTAATTCGCTATGGAATGGAGCGCATTATTACTACTGCATTAATAGGTTTTTTTATAGTATCTATTACCTATGTAATTGTGTTTTTTAATACCGCAAACCCAAGCATAGAAGTATTTCTTGGCTTTACCGCAATACAGTTTTTATGTATTGGATTTTTATTTGGGAACGTTCGGGCTTTAGCCATGGAGCCTGTTGGGCACATAGCAGGAATCGCAGCAGCATTAACAGGTTTTTTATCTACTATTATGGCTGTCCCGATTAGTACTTTTATTGGGCGTTTTCTTGACGATACTGCCATGCCCATGTTTATTGGCTTTGCAGTTTGTTCTTTTCTAGCGCTATTAATTCTATTTTACTTAAAACGCACTAACCCCGAAGGACTAAGTAAGGGATAATTAAGTCAACCGTAATTATTATTACAATCAAAAGGCTGCAGTGTGTTTACAACAGTGCACTCCCGTACTAATTGTATAACGCCACAACCTTTCTCCTCACATTAAGTGCAGTAGCTTAAACTACTCCCTAACGTATTGTAGATACTTATGTTGAAATACTGTGGCCCATGTACACGTTAGATTTGGCACTGGAGACAAGTGTGCTGAGCCACAGTATATCCGATTGGCAGTCTTAGGACTTGGTAATCTATTTGGGGACGCCAATCGTTAACTATTTAATTAATCGGGCTAATTTTAATTACACCGTGACTTTAAACTTGTTTAGGATATTCAAAATCCAATTTGAATATAAAAAGCGCGATGGTTAATAGTAGCACGTATATTTTAAGTATAACGCGATGCTTATCAATATGTTATACCCTTAACAGGCAATTAACTACCAGAATGTATTATCTGTTAAATACCGGAAGAATAGGCCGTTTATTATACCTAAAACACAAGAATTAGTACGCCAAAGCCATAACGTTTATTAAAGATTTAGTGGTCTGTTCATATTGATTTGCCAAAATATTAAATAACTTAGGCGTTTAACACTAATCTGAACTCGATTTATGACTCAGTTTTGCACTAAGTTGATTTTAAAGACTTGTTTCGTACTCCCAATTTTTGTACTATTTTCTTGTAATCAATCTAAAAAACAAGATCCCTTACCAGAAGAAGATTTAAGCAAAGTAGAAACTCCAATTACCGTGCAATTAGAATATAAAGTAGACGCCCAATTAGGAGAAGGCGCTTTGTGGAATTACAAAACTCAAACCTTGTACTGGGTCGATATTTTGGGTAAAACAGTAAATATTTACAACCCAAAAACCAAAGCCAATCATGTGCTAAAAACTCCTTCTCGAGTTGGTACCGTAGTCCCCTTTTCCCCGACTCAGGCTGTAATTGCGCTCGAGGATGGAATTTATAAAATAAATTTAAAAACTGCAGCTCTTGTTCCAGTAAGTGACATAGAAGCCAATATGCCAGAAAATCGATTTAACGATGGTAAATGCGATCCTCTAGGAAATTTTTGGGTGGGTAGTATGCATTTAGCCGAATCCGACCCTGCGGCAAGTTTATATCGTGTAAACGCAAAAGGCGAGGCCACAAAACAGCTAGATAGTATTACTATCTCTAATGGCATTGTATGGGACAATACCGCAACCACCATGTATTATATAGATACTCCGACTGGGGTTATAAAAGCCTTCGATTTTGACGCGATAACAGGAGACATTAGTAACCAAAGAATAGCGGTTACCGTATATCCTGCCGATGGCTATCCCGATGGTATGGCCATAGATAGTAACAACAACCTTTGGGTCGGACTTTGGAATGGTAACGGGGTTGCGCAGTACAATTCAACAACAGGAGCCCTAATGCAAAAAATTGCAGTTCCGGCGCATAATGTTACCGCTTGTGCCTTTGGCGGACCCAATTTAGACGTCCTCTATATTACCACGGCAAGTGTAGATATGACCGAAGAAGAAAAACAGCTATACCCCTTAGCAGGTTCTGTTTTTAGCGTAATTCCAGGTGTTACCGGTGTTCCTGCAAACTTTTTTGGAGAAAACAGCATAACAACTTCCAATTAAACCATGGTCGCAAAAATTTATATCGTATTTGGAGTTAGTGGTTGCGGGAAAACTACTGTTGGAGAATTATTAGCCCAACGGTTAGGCATTCCTTTTTTTGATGCCGATGATTATCATCCACAAGCTAATATAGATAAAATGACTAGTGGGATACCCTTAACAGATGTCGATCGCGTTCCTTGGCTAGATAGCCTCCACAATGTTTTAATCCAGCAGCAGCAACTAACAGGAGCCGTTTTGGCCTGTTCGGCGTTAAAAGAAATTTATAGGACCCAATTGGCTGGAGTTTTAAATGTGCACTGGATTCATCTTAATGGTAGTTTTAAAACCATACATGATCGTGTTAAAGCTCGTAATCATTATATGCCAGAATCATTGCTACAATCGCAGTTCGATACGCTAGAAACGCCAAATTACGGGCTAACACTAGAAGTGAGTAATACTCCTGAAGCAATTGTCGATTCCATATTGGACCAAACGCAGCCACAAAAAAAAGCTAGTTTTGGAATTTTTGGCCTCGGGGTTATGGGGCGTTCTTTAGCTTTAAATATGGCTAAGAACAAAGTAAACTTGGCCGTTTATAACAGGTCGGTTCCTGGAGAAGAAACTCTTGTCGATTATGTGCTAAATCGTGCCGAAGACCCCGTTCTGGGCTTCGACAAGTTAAATGAATTTGTAAAAAGTCTGGAATCTCCTCGTAAAATTTTACTTATGATTCCCGCGGGAGATGTAATAGATACAATAATCGAACAACTTCTACCCTTGTTAAACGCCGGCGATATTATTATTGACGGAGGTAATTCTCATTTTAAAGATACCCAACGCCGATGCACTTGGCTAGCGAATCAAAATATCCATTTTCTTGGTATGGGAGTCTCTGGTGGAGAGCAAGGCGCATTACATGGTCCTAGCTTAATGCCCGGGGGATCGAGTTTGGCATATACAAGTGTTAAACCCTATTTAGAAACTATTGCGGCCAAAGATAGTTTAGGTAATCCTTGTTGTAGTTTTATTGGTCAAGGAGCTGCTGGTCATTTTGTAAAAATGATTCATAACGGGATAGAATATGCCGAAATGCAATTAATTGCTGAATTAAGCAGTATTTTAAAAGATTCTGGCTATTCCAACGAAGCTTGCGCGACCCTTTTTGAACAATGGAATAGCGGGGAAGATAAAAGCTATTTGTTGGGTATTATGCCAGAAATCTTTCGCAAAAAAGAAAGCGACACCTACTTATTAGAGCTAATACTAGACAAAGCAGGTAATAAAGGCACCGGGGCGTGGTCTAGTATTACTGCATTAGAACAAGGCACGCCTGCAACAATAATGACTGCCGCTGTTTTTGCTCGATACACTTCGGCACAAAAAAGCAAGCGCGAACGGTTTAATATCGCCCCAAAAACAACCTTGCAATCTAGCGTAAATTTAGATTTAACGGTGTTAAGGCAAATGTATTTACTGGCTCGTAAATTAAACCACTTACAGGGCTTAGAGCTTATCATGGAAGTTTCTAACGCAAACCAATGGGATGTAAATCTGCAAGAATTAACACGAATATGGTCTGCAGGATGTATTATTAAATCGGAACTATTAAATTCCCTAAGTTTAGCCTTAAAAACTGCTAGTTTAGAAGAGATAGCAACCCAATGGTTGCATGACTTTATAAGCAATAAAGACGTATTTAAAAGTAGTCTTAACTATGGTTTTGACTTGTCTATTCCCCTGCCTTGTATAAGTGCCAGTTATCAGTACGGAATGGCAATAACTCAAAAACGCTCTAACGCTAATATTATTCAAGCGCAGCGCGATTATTTTGGAGCGCACACTTACAAGCGAATAGACAAACCTGAAACAGATAATTTTCACACCAATTGGACTAAATTATGATCGATGCTAACTTGCTAATTGCCGTATTTACTGGAATAGCCGTTTTGTTAGGGCTAATTCTTTACTTTAGAATGCAGGCTTTTATAGCCTTGTTAATTGCCAGTATTGTTGTTGGAATTATTGCGGGGATGGAACCGCTAGCGATAATTGCAACCATGCAAGAAGGTATGGGCAGTACCCTGGGCTTTGTAGCAATGGTAGTTGGTCTGGGTGCTATGTTTGGCGCCATGTTAGAGCAATCGGGAGGTGCCGGCGCTTTAGCACGATATTTAATTTCGATTACCGGCGAAAAAGGAACTCCTTGGGCATTAACGGCAACGGGGTTCTTAGTTGCCATTCCAGTGTTTTTTGATGTAGCCTTTATTATTTTAGTACCGCTTATATATTCCTTGCAACGCACTACAAAAAAGTCGCTGCTTTTATATGGAATCCCATTGCTGGCAGGACTTGCCATAACCCATACGTTTATTCCTCCTACTCCAGGGCCTGTTGCGGTAGCAGATATTTTACAAGCCGATTTAGGCTGGGTAATTCTATTTGGGTTTATAGTAGGTATCCCCACAGCAATTATTTGTGGTCCTATATTTGGCCGCTATATTGCAAAGAGAATCCACTTAGATGCACCCCCAGTAGACCTAGAAGAACAACCAGCAGATACCAAGCTTCCATCGGTAAGCATGGTTATTGCAATTATTGGTATTCCAATTGTCCTTATTGTGCTTAATACACTTATTAATAGTGCTCTGGGAGATTCATTAAGTCTTCCCGCTTGGCTAAAATCATGGTTTGGGTTAATAGGGCACCCATTTTTCGCACTAATCCTTGCCAATTTAATTGCCTGGTACTTTCTGGGTTTAAAACGTGGTTTAAGCTCTAAAATGCTTCAAAATATAACCACAAAATCTATGGCGCCTGCGGGAATAATTATACTCCTAACGGGGGCTGGTGGTGTATTTAAACAAATGCTAATAGATACAGGGTCGGGAAAAATGCTAGCCGATTATTTTGCAGAACAAGGCCTACCATTAATTGTCTTTGCCTTTATAGTAGCGGCCTTAGTTAGAATCTTACAAGGGTCGGCAACCGTTGCCATGATAACCGCTGCGGGAGTTACTGCGCCAGTATTACAACAGGTTAATGGCGAAATGGACAAAGCCTTATTGGTTATTGCAATTGCTTCTGGTGCTACAATACTGTCTCATGTAAACGATAGTGGATTCTGGTTGGTGAGTAAATATTTAGGAATGACAGAAAAACAAACCTTTCGCAGTTTTACCTTAATGACCACCATTTTATCGCTGGTTGGGTTTACCTTGGTGTCTATACTTTCCTTATTCATTTAAATTTTGGCATGACCTTTGGATGTTAACATCTTGTTAAATCACAATTCCAAATGTTATGCAAAACAACAGATTAAAACCCACAGTAAATGCAGGGAGCATGGCCGACATTGCTTTTTTGCTACTCATCTTTTTTTTAGTTACCACGACCATAACAACCGACCAAGGAATAAATAGAACCTTACCAAAACCCTGTCCAGACGGCATGGTTTGTGAGGTAGATTACAACGATAGAAACATTTTACGTATTGCTATAAATAACAACAATCAACTACTTGTAAATGAATTATTTACAGAAGTTTCGAATCTTAAATTTATTTTAATGGAATTTATAGATAACAATGGCGATTCTACCTGTGATTATTGCTTAGGGAACAGGCTTCCATTTTCTTCGGACAATCCTAACAAAGCAGCAATTAGCATACAAACCACACGCGATGCAACCTATAACACCTTTATAAGTGTACAAGACGAACTTACTGCTGCCTACTTTGAATTACGAGCAGATTATGCCTTAAAGCAATTTAAAAAACCACTTAAAGATTTAAGCCCTGAAGAACTAAATCAGGTAAAAAGAGCATATCCCTTTAGGATTTCGGAAGCACAAATTAAATAGCGCATATATTTTTGTATTTTTAAAACCGTAATAGAGAACTAATTCTATTCTACGTAAAAACTTACCACCGTGAAATCATTGTATATGCTAGGCGCAGCGCTTTTTTGTTTAGTTGCGTGTAAAAATCAAGAAAAGCCAACAGACCAAGAAGAACCTATGGATCAAGAAACTTTAATGGCCACCGCCAAAGGTATTCACGAGCGTGTAATTACCTTAGATACCCACTGCGACATAAACGTTGCTAACTTTACAGACACGATTAATTATACCCAAGACCTACAAACACAAGTTACTTTGCCCAAAATGAAGGAAGGCGGACTGGATGTGGCTTGGTTTATTGTATATACAGGGCAAGATTCTTTAAATGTTGAGGGTTATAAAGCGGCTTACGACAATGCCATGGCTAAATTCGAGGCTATTAACAAACTAACTACGCAAATTGCGCCAGACCAAATAGAATTGGCGTTAACAAGCGACGATGTGCGCCGTATTCAGGCCAGTGGTAAAAAAGTTGCCATGATTGGTATAGAAAATGGCTACCCTGTAGGGGAAGACATTAGTAATGTTAAGAAGTTTTACGATTTAGGCGGACGCTATATGTCCTTATCGCATAATGGACACAGTCAACTTTGTGATTCTAATACAGGAGAAGCAGATGGTATTTGGTTGGATAATGGGGTTTCTGAATTAGGCAAGCAAGTTATTGCCGAAATGAACAAATGGGGAATGATGATAGATGTTTCTCACCCCTCGAAGCAATCTATGAAAGATATGATAGCATTGTCTAAGGCTCCAATTATTGCTTCGCATTCGTCGGCCAGAGCACTTTGTAATCATTCTAGGAATTTAGATGACGAACAACTTATGTGGTTAAAAGAAAATGGCGGAGTTGTGCAAACAGTGGCCTTTAAGTCATATTTAAATACCGAAAAATTCGAAGCACGTCAAGAAGGAGAAATAGAGGTTGCTAAACAAATAGCCGATTCTATGGGGGTAACTTGGTTGGAACGCAAAGAAGTTATGGCACTTCCTGGAGTAGAACGCAAAGCCTATTTTGATTTCTACATGAAAATGTTACCCATTCAAAAGAAGAAACTTAAAAACTTGCCAGACCTACCCCCTGCTGTAAATGTCGAAGACTTTGTAGATCATATAGATTATTTAGTAAATCTAATTGGAATAGACCACGTTGGAATTAGTAGCGATTTTGACGGTGGAGGTGGAATTGAGGGCTGGGACGATGCATCACAAACTTTTAATGTTACCCTTGAATTGGTTAAACGCGGTTATACCGAAGCCCAAATAGAACAGCTATGGAGCGGAAACCTGTTACGCGTATTAGACCAAGTGCAAGCTGTTGCACAGCAAATTCAAAACGGAGAACTATAAACCATGTTAATCCAAAAAATTAATGCCTGTTTAATTACCGTATTACTCTGTAATTTTGGTCTTCTTGGACAGGAGCTAATTAGGTTGGATAGTATTTCTAACGATTTTAAATACGATATTCGTTATGCCACGACAAACAATTTTGTAGGCGAAGCGGTTTACGATTGCGGAGTTTGTTTGCTACGACCAGAAGCGGCTCAGGCTTTAATTAAGGCGAATCAATACTTTATGAGCAAAGGTTATTGCATTCAACTTTTTGATTGCTATCGCCCGTATCAAGTTCAAATTAAATTGTGGGAAAAAGTACCAAACCCTGCCTATGTTGCCGATCCTTACAATGGAGGTTCTATTCATAATCGTGGTGCTGCTGTAGATTTAACGCTAGTCACGCTAGCAGGAGATTATGTAGATTTTGGCACCGATTACGACTTTTTTGGCAAAGAAGCTCATATAGACAATCTAGACCTGCCCGAGCAGGTGCTCGCCAATAGAAAATTCTTGCGGGAAGGCTTACAAGCCGTTGGTTTTAAAGAAATCCGTACAGAATGGTGGCATTTTAGTTATACAAAAAGCAGCGGTGCTTCTATAATAGATGCCTCGCTGCCTTGTAACAATTAAAAATTAAGTATTAGTTAATTGGATTCCCAAAAATATCGAGTTCAATAACTTCTTTTCCTAATTTTTGTACTTCTGCAAATTGGGTAGCCTTATCGCCTACCACTACATAAATCATATCGTCTTCTACTATATACTGGTTAATAACGGTTTTAAAATCTTCTAAAGACATATTCATTAACGTTTGCTGATCCTGATCTATGTAATCCATGGCCATTCCATATTTAGAAATGTTTTGAAGGATTCCCAGCTTGGCACCATAAGATTCGTACGCTCGCGTATTTTGCTTTACAATTTTATTCTTGGTCAACGTTACATCTGCATCGTTAAAATTGGGGCCGTAGTCTACAACCATATTTTTAATAATTTCTAACGAGGGCAAAGTGGCATTAGATCGTACACTAGAACTTATAGTGTACGGCGCAACGTCTTGTCGTCTAGGAACTCTAGAATAGGCGCCATAAGTGTATCCTTTTTGGATTCGTAACACCTGAAACAAGCGACCGCTTGATCCTCCGCCCATAATTTCGTTGGCAAAATTTAATTTGGTAGCATTACTATCTGTGCCAGACAACGCCATAGCACCAATGTATAATACCGATTGCTTAGAATTTGGAACATCTATAAAATAGAGTTTTCCTCCGTTAGATGATTCTGGCAATACTTGATCTGCTCCAGGCGTCGATTCCCCTTGCCAACGTGAAGTCAAGCTGGCTAACGAACCTTCTATTTGCGACTGATTAAGATCACCTACAATATGGAACGACGCATTCGCTGGCTTTATATTTGCAGCATAAAACGCTTTAATATCGTCTAACGTAATGGAACTCGTAGTGGCTAATGTTCCATTGCTTGGGATACCATAAATATGTTTTGGACCATAAACTAGTTGGTTAAAGTTAATTGCGGCGATCGCCGTCGGGTTGGCTTCGCGTCCTTTTAAACTTGTTTTTAGTTCTTGCTGTAAACGCGCAAATTCTTGTTCGTCCCAACGCGGCTCTAAAATCATTTCTTCTACCAAAGCCATTGTTTGTTCAAAATTACGAGCTAGACAGTTTCCTGCAATAATGGTTTCTTCTAACCCAGTGTAAACACCAAGACTAGAACCTAATAATCCAATGGCTTCTTCCAATTCAGCAGGAGTTTTATTGGCCGTGCCTTCGTTCATTAAATCGGCTGTTAACGAAGCCAATCCAGCTTTATCCATAGGATCCAGACGGTGTCCTCCAGGAATTGTAATAGTAAAGTTAATTAGGGGTAATTCGTTGTTTTCTATCCCAAAGGTCTTCATACCATTGGCTAATTCTCCACTCCATACCGTTGGCATCTTAAATAGCGGTGCTTCACCATAATCAGGCTCAGAACGGTCGTATTCAGAAGGAGTTTTGGTGTATTCTGCTTCCTCTCCTTGACCAACTTGCTCGCTATCGCTCATTGCGGTAACTTCTTCTATCCAAACCGAGGCTTCCGTAGCATTGCTCACGGCTAATTCTGGAGTGTCTTTAGGAATAACCGAAGTCATTACATAATGTTTTCCTTTTATATACTTGTTGTAGGCAGCCATTACTGCGTCTTTATCTACCGACTGATAGTATTTTGCTCTTTTGGTAATGTACCCAGGATCTTTTCCAAATTCGTTGTCTTGAACCAATTGGAACGCCTTGTTTAAAACGGTAGCAACACCATTGTATAACTGTGTTTCTAGTTCGGCCTTAATGCGCTCTAATTCGTTATCTGTAAACCCATTGGTTTCGAAATTGGTTAACCCTTCGTTTATCGCTGCTTTAACTTGGTCAAGGGCAACACCTTCGTTGGCACGAACGCGAATTACAAATTCTCCAGCGAGTTCGTTACTGCTTTGGTAAGAACCAACATTAGGAGCTAATTTTTTCTCTTCGACGATTACTTTATACAAAGGCGATTTTTTAGAACCGCTTAACAACTGTCCTAACGCCTCTAAAGCATACATATCTTGGTTGTAATCTTCTACAGTTGGAAACACCATTCTAAGCTCAGGAAGTTTGGCAAAGTTGTCTTTAAAAAACAACGATTTGGTTTGGTTTAAAGTAACTGGCATAGGGGCAAGCGGAGCAACTTCTGGCCCACTAGGAATTTCTCCAAACCACTGTTGTACTAATCGCTTGGTTTCTGCTATATCTATATCTCCTGCAATAACTAAAGAAGCATTTGCAGCTCCGTAATATTCGTTGTAAAACTCTTTTACATCTGCTAAGGTAGCCGCCTGTAAATCGGGCAAGGCTCCAATTACAGTCCAACTATAAGGATGACCTTCTGGGTATAAATTTTTACGAATAATTTCGTCGGTATAACCATAAGGTGCATTATCTACACGTTGGCGTTTTTCGTTTTTAACCACCTGCTTTTCGCGCTCCAAGGCTGCCGTGGTTACTGTGTTAATCATATAACCCAAGCGATCAGAATCAATCCAAAGAATTTTCTCGAAAGCATCTTTAGGAACGACTTCGTAATAAACGGTTCCGTCACTCCAGGTTCCGCCGTTACGACTTCCGCCCCATTCCGGAATCATTTTTCTGTTTGCTCCTACAGGTACATTTTCTGAATCGTTAAAAGACATATGCTCAAAAAAGTGAGCAAATCCGGTACGTCCTGGCTTTTCGCGATTGGAACCTACGTGCATCATGGTGGCAACGGCCACAATAGGGTCACTTTTATCTACGTGAAGAATTACTTCTAATCCGTTGTCAAGTACAAACTTTTCGTAATCTAAGGTGAATTCTGTTTCGGCCTCTGCGACTACTGGCTTATCAGCACATGATCCAACAACTAAAGATAATAGGAGTAAACCCATTGGAATTATTCGTTTCATATTATTTTTTTTTGACTTTTATATCACTGAACTTGAGTCAGTTTTAACGCAGTGAAGATACTATGTTTTTTAAAAATCATATTCAAAATAAGTCCTAAAAAGTAGTTCGAATTCTCCTTTGGATGTATCTTTGCAAAAAATTTAAGGCATGACCGTAGATTTAATTCGTATTTTTAAATGGGTGAGTACCTTAGAGGCTATTTCTTTCTTAGTATTATTAGGAATTGCAATGCCATTAAAATATATTTTTGACAGTCCAGGAGCAGTTTCTGTGGTGGGGATGGCACACGGTATTCTATTTGTTTTATACTTACTGCTAGCGTATTATGTGTCTGAACGCCTGCAATGGTCATTAAAAACTATTGCCATTGTTATGCTTTGTTCAATATTACCTTTTGGGCCGTTCTATGCAGAACGTAAATATTTAAAATAATGAATCTAACAAAGTGGCTACATTGGTTTAAAGAATACTTTATTGAGCAAGGAATGGATCCCGATTGGGCTACCTATGTTAATATGCTAATTTGCATTGTTCTGCTTATTGGGGTACTGTTTTTAGTGGATTTTGTGCTTCGCAAGATTATTATTAGAGGCTTTAATCTATTTAGTGATAAGACCAATACGTCTTTCGACGATTTTCTGGCACAGAGTAATTTTCCCAGGTATATTGCGCACTTTGTACCGGTTATTTTTATGCGATATAGCGTAAAAGCACTTTTTAGTGAATTCGAATATACCCGCGAAATACTATTAAAAGGCATCGATATTTACACCATCTTTTTAGGGGCCTTGGTTTGTAGAAGTTTGCTGCGCTCTACACGTGATTATTTAAATACCAAACCACTTTTTAGAGACAAGCCCTTAGACAGCTACGTGCAAGTGCTAATGATTTTTATTTATTCGGTTGCACTGCTTTTTATTGTTTACCGTTTAACAGGCGATTCTTTGCCTAGTTTGGCCACTTTTGGAGCCACTTCTGCCCTATTATTGCTGGTGTTTAAAGACACCATTTTAGGGTTTATTGCCAGTATTCAAATTACTGTAAACGACATAGTTCGCATAAGCGATTGGATAACAGTAGAACGCTACGGTGCAGACGGCGTGGTTACCGAAATTAATCTAGCCACCGTAACGGTGCAAAACTTCGACAACACCTTTACCACTATACCAACGTATTCGCTAATTGCAGATTCGTTTCAAAACTGGCGTGGAATGCAAGATTCAGAAGGAAGAAGAATAAAAAGGTCGTTATTTATAAAGCAAAATACGGTTCGCTTTGTTACTAAAGAGGATATAGAAAAGTATAAAAAAATAAGCTTAATTGTTCCTTATTTAAATCACCGGCAGGACGCTATTGACAAATCGAACACAGAGCGCAATATAGACAGCAGTTTAATAATAAACGGAAGACAGCAAACCAATTTAGGAGTTTTTAGAAAATACATCGATTTGTATCTAAACCAAAACAACGCAATAAATAAAGACTTGTTTTTAATGGTCAGGCATTTAGAGCCAACTGCAAAAGGGATACCCTTGCAGGTATATTGTTTTAGTTACGACAAATCTTGGGTAAATTACGAACATATTCAGGCCGATATTTTTGACCATCTTATAGCCGCCGTTCGTTATTTTGACCTAGAAATTTACGAATATCCTTCTGGTAAAGATTTTAATAAGGACTAGTCACTTAGTCGGTCACTCACGTATTCAATCTCTGTTTTACCGTGCTCAACAGGTCTTCCCGTAGTATCTAGACTTACCATTATTATTTTATCTATGGTAATTATTACTTCGCGAGTCATTTTGTTGCGTACTTCGCATTGCAAGCTTAACGAGGTCGCACCAAATTTGGTAACTTCTATACCTATTTCTACAATATCGCCTTTCTTGGCCGAGCTTCTAAAATTAATTTCGCTCATATATTTAGTTACTGTACGAGGGTTTTCCAACTGAATTATCGCGTACAAGGCGGCTTCTTCGTCTATCCATTCTAATAATCTTCCGCCAAAAAGGGTGCCGTTTGGGTTTAAATCTTCTGGCTTAATCCATTTTCTTGTGTGAAATTTCATAGTAATCTACATGTTTGCCGCAAAGGTAATGTAATAAGAAGGTAAAAATTTGTGAAATTCGTATCTTCGCTGTAACAAAACTCGACCACAACGTACTAACTGGTTGTGATTAAAAAAATTTAAATTCAATCCACTATGAAAATCATTAAAACACTATTCATCTTATTGTTGTTTGTTGCGGCTGTGCCAACCCAAGCGCAAGACATTACAGCAGACGAAATAATTAACAACTACCTAGAGACTATTGGTGGTGCGGACGCATGGGCTAAAGTAAAAGGAACCAAGCGTGTTGGCGTACTAAAAATGCAAGGCATGGAGATTCCATTTACAGAGCATATGTACACCGACGGTAAAATGTCTATGGAAATTGACCTTTCTGGAAACAAAATGGTTTGGGCAGCGTACGATGGCGAAACATTATGGCAACGTAACCAAATGACTATGCTTGCCGAAAAAAGTGACAGCGAAGCTACCGCAAACTTTAAACGAGAAATGAAGGATTTTCCTTCGCCTTTCTTGAATTATGCAGACAAAGGCTATAGCATTGAATTATTGGGTACAGAAACTGTAGACGGTACCGAATGTTATAAAGTGCAACTAACCAAAGACCAAACTATGGTTAATGGCGAAGCGCAAGACAACAAGCCTATCTTTTACTTTGACACAGAAACCTTTGTGCCAATTATTGTAGAAACTACTATTCCTATTGGTCCAATGGCTGGACAAAAAATGAAGGCCGCTATGGGAGACTATCAAGAAGTTAACGGGTTGTACTTCCCATTTGTTAGCGGAAGCGATATGCAATCGGAAGTGGTTAGCGAAATAGAAGTTAATCCAGAAGTTGACGCCAGCATTTTTGAAATGCCAAAAGACAACTAAAACGTATTTTATTTAGTAAGCCTCAAAACATGTTTTGGGGCTTTTTTTTACTTCACTAATTTAACCATAGCAATGAAAAAACTAATTGTATTCGTATTGGCTGTTGCTGCCTTTGGTTTGCAACCCAAAGCGCAAGAAGTAGCTTTAAAAGGAAAACAACTCTTTGGCGATATAACCGCTAGACAAATTGGTCCGGCTCTTATGAGTGGGCGTATTATTGACCTAGAAGGACATCCAACCAACAATAAAATAATATACGCCGGTACCGCAGGTGGTGGCGTATGGAAGTCTGCCGATGGTGGCGCGACTTTTAATCCAATATTCGACGAATTTGCCCAATCTATTGGTGCAGTTGCCGTTGACCCATCTAAACCAGACAATGTTGTTTGGGTTGGAACAGGAGAAATTTGGACGCGTAATTCGGTTTCTTTAGGAGACGGATTATACAAGTCTAACGACGGGGGTAGCAACTGGAAGAAAATGGGCTTCGACAAGTCGGAACGTATTGCTGCTATAGAAATTAATCCAAATAATTCAGACGAGGTTTATGTTGCTGTTCTTGGTGCTCTGTGGAGTGATAGCGAAGAACGCGGGGTTTACAAAACTACCGACGGCGGCGATACTTGGGAAAAAATATTATACACCGACCAGCGCACAGGAGCCAGCGAGCTTATTATGGATCCAAACAATCCTAATGTGTTGTATGCTGCAATGTGGGACTTTAGAAGAACCCCTTGGGGCTTTACCTCTGGTGGACCTGGAAGTGCGTTGTATAAATCTACAGACAGCGGAAAGTCCTGGAACAAAATTCACAATGGATTCCCTAGTGGAGACCTTGGGCGTTTTGCCTTTGCTGTAGCTCCTTCTGATTCTAACAGATTGTATGCTGTTGTAGAAAGTAAAGAAGACAAAGGACTTTACGGAAGTGAAGACGGTGGTGCTTCTTGGAAATTATTAAACACTGACTTTGGATTAGTAGTAAGACCTTTTTATTTTTCTAGAATTGTTGTAGACCCAAAAAACCCGGACATTGTTGTTAAGGGTGGATTATCTGGATCTATTTCTAGAGATGGTGGGAACACCTTTAAGAATTTAGGTTTTATGCATTCCGATATACACGATATTTTATTCGACATTAACGATTCTAGCCGATTGTATTCTGGAACCGATGGTGGTGTTTATAGAAGTTGGGATTCTGGAACTACCTTCGATATGGTAGATAATTTACCCTTATCACAATTCTACCAAATAAGTGTAGATAACGAAACTCCTTACAACGTTTACGGTGGCCTACAAGACAATGGTTCTTGGTGGGGACCTTCTTCTTCTCCTGGCGGAATAGAAGCTAGAGACTGGAAGCGCGTTGGACAAGGCGATGGCTTTAGAGTACTGCGTCACCCAACCAAAGCTATTATTTATTCAGAAATGCAAGGAGCCCAAAATGTTTGGCGCTACGATATAGAAAAAGACAAGACCAAGAATGTTGCACCCGTGCCCGATGGAGACGAAGAATTAAGATTCAACTGGAATGCTCCTATGGCTATTAGCGCTCACGCGCCAGATCGTTTTTATATGGGAAGCCAGTATGTGCACAGATCGGACGACATGGGAGATAACTGGGTAAAAATATCGCCAGATTTAACTACCAACGATCCTGCAAAACAAGACAAGGAATCTGGAGGAATCTCTTTAGATAAATCTGGAGCCGAAACCCACACTACAATTTTTACAATCGCTGAATCTCCTTTAGACGAAAATGTGTTATGGGTAGGAACAGACGACGGTAATGTTCAAATTACAAAGGACGGTGGTAAAAACTGGATCAATGTAACTCCTAATTTAGTTGGAATTCCAGCCAATACTTGGGTGTACCATATAGAGGCTAGTGTTCACGGCAAAGGTACTGCCTATGCAGTTTTTGACGGACATGCAACTGGAGACATGAAGCCTTATGCTTTAAAAACTACCGATTATGGTCAAACTTGGACCAATATTATTACCGACGACGTAATAGGATTTGCTAGAAATATTCAGGAAGACTACGAGAAAGAAAACATCTTGTATTTAGGAACTGAATTTGGTTTGTTTATTACTGTAGATAATGGGGCCAATTGGTCGCGTTTTACCAATAATATGCCAGCAACAGCTGTTCATTTTATTGACTTACAGAAGCAAACAAACGACCTTGTATTAGGTACCCACGGACGTGGTGTTATTATTATTGACGATATCTCACCACTACGCCAAGTTACCCCAGAAGTAATTGCTAAAGACGTTCACTTTTTTGATACTAAACCTGGTATTATTAGAGAAACTGGTGGATTTGGTGGTGGAAGTACCGAACTACAATTTGTTGGGAACAACCCTAGCTCTTCGGTTAAAATTATGTATTACCTAAAAAAGCGACACACATTTGGAAAAATGACCCTAGAGATTCAGGATATGGACGGGAATACCCTTACCACGTTAATTCCTGGTAAATCTAAGGGAATCAACATTGTTTCTTGGAATCATACCACCATTGCGCCTAAAACGGCTTCTGGACAAAACTTAGTGTTTGCTGCCTTTACTGCCCCTCGTGTAGCAGAAGGAAAATACAAAGTAATAATTACCAAAAAGAACGATAAATTTGAACATATAATAGAGGTTAAAAACGATCCTAATTCGTTACTAACAGATACAGAACGCGCTAAGCAAGCTAGTCAAACAATGTCCTTATATAAGGATATGGAATCGTTGGCTTATACAGTTTATCAGTTAGACGAAATGATTAAAGCTGGAGAAGATATTGTTGCTAATCATCCAAAAGGTGCCAAAGTTGCGCAGAAGGCGCTCGACAAATTACTCGACTTACGTAAATCTTTAGTAGTTACTACAGGAGATAGTTACGTAAACGAATCGGAACCAGAATTACGCGAAAAGTTGGCCGAGCTTTACGGCACAGTAGCCGGTGGTTTTGAGCCTGCCTCTGCTGCTCAAGCAAAGAATATGGTGCTTTATAGCGAGCAGGTTGCTCAAGCAGAAGTTGACGCACAAGCCATTATGAACAAAGAAGTTGCTAAAATGATTTCTTTTATGGAGAAAAACGATTTAACTCCTGTTACCCTAGAAACAAAAGAAGAATTCGTTAAAAAATAGGTTTATTAATACCGTGTAAAAGGCTCCCAATTGGGGGCCTTTTTTTGTTAATAACAAGGTGTATAACTGTTTAAATAATTGTGGGTTTAGAAGACTCGACTTTGTAATTTTAATAAAACCCAATGTCATGACAGCTAGAGATACCGAACTGCTTGCTATTCGTCCCGAAATTCCATCTGCCCGACTTTCAGAGAACATGAGCGGCCAAGAACGTTTTCAAAATCAAACGTTACGGCCAGTTGCTAAAATGCAAAATGACTTGCTTTTGGCCATGTTTAGAAACTATGTTAGAAAACATAAAAACGTTTTTTACGATCTGTCTATAGCCAAACGAATAGACTATATAGAAAACGCGATACACAAAGACATGAAGTTTAGAAATTCGCTTAAAGGGATGCTTATTGGGCAATTTACGCTCGAGGAATACAATTTGTATATAGCCGATTCTTCTGCCTTAAATAAACGCATGATGAACCTTGTTAAGGAACGCCTTAAAAGTCAAGTACAAGTTTTAGAATATCAGTACGCGTACTAAACTTCCAATTAGAATGCATGCTGCAAAACTCATTAAGGTACCAATAAGCACGTATTCTGTTTGTTTACGTGCGTTGCCAGACTTTACGTCGCTAAATCTTAGAATGGACTTGGCTCCTATTAAAAAGCCAATAGCACCAATATTGTTGGTTAAGATAAATGTTAGAATAAGCACACGTTCAAAAATTCCTATGGTACGGCCAGCTTTTTTTAAACTGTTTAATTCTTCTTCTTTGGCAATTTCTTGTTGCCATTTTTGAGTTGCTTTCCCTATTATAAAACCAATAGGATAAATAACAATTAAATAAGATAACAGAACTGTAAGTACTTCGTGATTGGTAAATAGCTTCGAAACGGTTGGCAATACATTGTTAAAGCCATGAGTTAAGTATAAAAATGCCAATAGCAGGACCACCAAATGCATAAATTGATCTAGAAGAAAAATTCGCAAGTTGTCTTTTGGTTGATTAAGCTTCCATAAGTCGATAAAAAAGTGAGTTACGGCTATACCTATTGGCACGATAAACCCAGTCCAGTCTTGGAGTATTACATAAGTTAAAATCCCAGCGAGTGCAGCGTGAACGTATAAAAACGGCGCGCGTGCTTTAAGTTTTTGTTTTTGCTTTACCAAGCTTTTGGTTTGAAACACAAAGTCGGTTAGCACGTGAGCCAGAAGTAATTGTATTGCAATTAATAAAATGCTATTCATTAGTATGGGCTTGTATTACTTGTTTATAACGGGCTAACAATAATTTAATTTCGTCCCAGCTCGCTGCTTTTTTTCTAAGATTTATTGCTGCTTGACTTCGTTCTAAGACGTTGGCAATTTGCTGTTCTTTTAATCCGTTAAGCAAATGGTAAATAACTTCTGAAGAAGCTACAGACCATCTATCGGTTACATTGTCAAGAAAGGCCA
The DNA here is from genome assembly GCA_965277295.1 of Gilvibacter sp. Lineage (GTDB taxonomy): Bacteria > Bacteroidota > Bacteroidia > Flavobacteriales > Flavobacteriaceae > Gilvibacter. The sequence goes on along the minus strand of OZ255720.1, from coordinate 2,996,821 downwards.
TATGCACATCGAATTCACTATTAATGGCTTCGTCTCCAGATGTTAAGCTAAATTTTTGTTGTTGCTTTTTCATGCCATCTAGGGTGGTACCGGATAACTGAAATGCTTCCCCATTAGAAGCAGAAATATCTTTGGGGTTAAATGTACCCTCTCCGATTCCAATTGCGATTCGTACATCGCCTACTGGCATAACTGCTTTAGACTGTGTGCTGTCTAGTTGCAGTTTAGTGACACAAGATTTTAAGCGTAGCGCTAAGGTTAGGGCCAATTCTGGCTGACTAGTTACCCCCTGAAAACTATCACCCCTAAACAAGGTAAAACTCGCCTTATTGTTTGTTTGCTTTGCAATTTTATCGAATTCTGCACGCAGCGTTTCTATAATGGCAGTAAGTGTTTTGTCATTATAACGTGTAGAATTAACTAAGTCGGCAGTAATTACGGCAATCATATACTATGTTTTACACAAATATAAGTCTAAATGCTTATAATTTATGTTTATAAGCTAAAAAACTTATAATTAATAACTATAAGTCGTATAGCTTATAGTTAATCTAATAGTGAAACTCCATTAAGGTCGGTGGTTAATACCTCGCTCATATAGTCAAAAAACGGACGTAATAGTGCGTAATGCTTAAGTAGATTTTTACCAAAGTCTGGAGCTAAAACTTCTTTGTCGGTAAAGTTATGCACTACAAAAAACGACTTATTCCTAATTAAATCTATGTTTGGGTCTTCTTTACTAAATCCTTTTGGAGCCGTTTTAACTTGGTATTCGGTGTTAAAACCTCCAAAGGCTTTTTTAAAACCTGGCATGGCTAAAATTTTACGAATCGGTTCTGAATCCAATTCAAATTCTTTTCTAATTCTAAGTAAGTCGGCAGGTTCTGGATTAAAAAACCCTCCCGCCATGGCACTAGCGCCAGGCTCTATGCGTAAATAATAACCCCCACGCCTGTGGGCTCCTTCCCTACTAAAGCTGGCAGATCTATGCGAATTATAAGGCGTTTTATTTTTACTAAAACGAATATCCCTATTAATTCTAAACACCTTGGTACGATCAATTACGTCGGTTTTGTTTAATTGGGCAGTAATATCGTTATAAAACGCCTTTAGTTCTGCCTCGTTTGCTTTGTAGCGACTTCTGTTGGCATCCATCCAATCTTTATGGTTGTTTTCCTTTAGTTCCTTTAAAAACGTAAAGCAAGTGCTTGGGATAACAGTCATAGGGTACTATTTAAATTTCTAAATAAAATCAAGAGATATAAAGATACTAATTATAAACCCTGACGCTTACTCAAATTTGTAGTAACCACATTTTAAATAAGCAGATTCTGCAATACTTACCGGATGATCAATATCGTGATAGGTGGTTTCTAGAACCTCGAAATTTTGTCCTTCTAAGCGCAAACTGGCAGTTACTAAGTTAAAAAAGTCGCCAGCCGATACCCTAGAAGAGCAAGATGCTGCAACCAATACGCCCATATTTGCAACCAATGGAATGGCTAATTTTATAAGACGCTTATAAGCGTGAATTGCATTCGGAACTTCGGTCTGCTGTTTGGCAAAAGATGGCGGGTCCACTACAACAATATTAAATTTCTTACCCTCGCTTGCTAAATTTGCTAGAATCTTAAAAGCATCTCCTTGCAAACAATTATGTATCCCTGAATGCTTGTTAAGCGACACATTGGCTTTAGCAACTGCTAAGGCTTGGGCGCTAATATCGACACTTGTTACCTTTGTGGCTCCACCAGCCAAAGCATGAACCGTAAATCCTCCAGCATAAGAAAACACATCGAGCACCGTTTTATTTTTTGCCATACTTCCAACGCGTTTTCTATTGGCGCGATGATCCAAAAAATAACCCGTTTTATGTCCCTTAATAACATTAGCTGTAAAATGTAGATCGTGTTCTAAAAAAGGAACTTCTTCTTTCTCTAATTCACCATCCAACACCATTCCATCGCTGTAAATAGCATTCAGTTTTGCCACATTGCGACTTAGTCTTAAAACAGTAGTTGCAGTTTGCGCCTGCCCTGCCATTAGCTTAGTTAATCCTTCTAAATAAGGAAACCACATCGCTGAGTACACCTTAACCACCAACACTGTATTATAAACGTCTGCAATTAAACCAGGAAAACCATCACTTTCCCCGTAAATTAAACGATAAGCATTGGTATTGGTTTTAAATAGTGGTTTGCGCATAGACCAAGAATCTTTAATTCTATGCTTAAAAAAGGTACTATCTAAACTAACTGGTCCAGTATTAGAGAGTATTTTAATGCGAATATTAGATGCTAAATCCAACAGGCCAACAGCAATAACTTTGTCGGTATGGCGGTCAAAAACAATAGCTAAATCACCGTTTTTACCCGGTTTTGACTGCTTTTCTATAGCCCCTTTAAAAACCCAAGGATGTCCTTTTTTTACTTCGCGTTGCCCCGCTTTAGATAACTTAATTGCAATTCGGTTTGCTTTTGGAAAGACAGCTTTGTTTTGATCCAAAACGGTTACTTTTTAATTTTGGAAGCCGGGAAAATTACCCCGCTTATAGTTCCTTTACAAGCAATTTTGCCATCTTCTTTGGTCATTAAGACTTCACATTTTAATTTATAAAATCTATAGTAGACTAATTTAGAGGTGACAGTTACTTTTTCTCCAGGAAAAACCGGTGATTTAAAGTCAATATAAGTGTCGGCTAGTGCTATACTAACGTCTATAGGTTCTGGGTTTACCATTCTAATTCTTGCTCCAGGATGGTCCAAATTATATAAATAAATTCCAAAGCTAACCACCCCTATTTGAGCCATACATTCGGTAAGTAAAACTCCTGGAGTAATTGGAAATTCTGGAAAATGTCCGCGATAAAAATCTGAATCGGCCGGAAAGGTATAGTGACCCGATGCACCTTGGTCGTCTACAGCCTCTAGATAGTCTACAAATAAAAAGGGATGACTATACGGCAAGCAATCTTGGATTTCTTTGGGTGTCATCGACATAATATTCGTTTTATCTTTAAATGTACAACAATTAATAAGCCATTAATTGGTCTATGGCCTTAGTTAAACGTTCTTGCGGTAAATAATTAGCCTCCAAGTTCTGAGCAAAAGGTATAGGTGTTTCTAAACTGGCGACCCGAATTATAGGTCCGTCCAAGTATTCAAAGCAGTGCTCTGCAATAAGTGCAGCCATGTCGGAAGCTATTCCGCCAAACATACTGTCTTCCTGCAACAAAATTACTTTCCCAGTTTTTTTAACTGAATTGAAAATGGCCTGCGTATCTAAAGGTTGCAAAGTGCGCAAATCCACAATATCTAAACCAATATCTGGACGTTTTGAAGCTTGCTCTAAAGCCCAATGCACTCCCGCACCGTAAGTGATTATAGAAAGATCTTCGCCATGATTAAGCGTCGCTGCTTTACCAATTGGTATGGTAAAATAGTCCGTTGGAACTTCTTGACGAATACTTCTATATAACGCTTTGTGTTCAAAAAACAATACAGGGTTTGGATCTTCTATAGCCGTTGCCAATAGTCCTTTCGCATCTAGAGGGAAAGCAGGGTAAACTACTTTTAATCCAGGAGTATGGGTAAACCAAGCTTCGTTTGTCTGACTGTGAAATGGTCCGGCACCAACCCCAGCACCACAGGGCATTCTAATTACTACATCGGCATTTTGATCCCATCGGTAATGCGATTTGGCCAAATAATTTACAATAGGATTAAAGCCCGAGGTTACAAAGTCTGCAAACTGCATTTCCATAACCGCCTTAAAACCATTAATAGATAAACCCATTGCCGCCGACACTATGGCAGATTCACAGATTGGTGTATTGCGAACCCGTCCTTTGCCAAATTGCTCTAAAAACCCATCGGTAATTTTAAAAACTCCACCGTACTCGGCAATATCTTGCCCCATGATTACTAAATTATCGTGGCGCTCCATACTTTGCTTGAGTCCATTAGAAATAGCATCTACAAAGCGAACTTCTTCGCGCTTATCTGATGGCTTAACTTCTTGATAATTAAAACTTTTATAAACGTCGTTTAATTCTTGTTCTATGGTCGAGGTAATAGCGGGCTCGCTAAAAGCTGTGTTTAAATGCTCGTTAATTTCGTGAACAATATCTTTTTTATACGCCACTTCCATGGCTTCGGTAAGAATTTGGTTGTCTTTAAGGTAGGCCGTAAAATTTTCTAAAGGATCCTTCGCCGCCCAGTGATCCATAAGATCTTGAGGCACATACTTGGTTCCGCTAGCTTCTTCATGACCTCGCATTCTAAAAGTTTTAAACTCTAAAAACACGGGCCTAGGTTCTTTGCGCAAGCTCTCCGCTAGCTCACTTACCTTGGTATAAACTTCTATTATATTATTGCCATCTATTATATAAGACTCCATGCCATAGCCCAAAGCCCGATCTGCTAAATCTTTACAGTTGTATTGCTCACTTGTTGGGGTTGAGAGTCCGTAGCCATTATTTTCTACACAAAATAGTACTGGCAATTGCCATACAGAAGCCACATTAAGCGCCTCGTGTATATCGCCTTCGCTTGTTCCGCCTTCTCCTGTAAAAACTGCACAAACTTGCTTGTTTTCTTTTAATAAATTGCCCAGAGCTATACCGCTTGCGACTCCAAATTGCGGGCCTAAATGCGAAATCATTCCAACAATATTAAACTCTTGGGTACCAAAGTGAAAACTGCGGTCACGCCCCTTAGTAAAGCCATTGGCCTTGCCTTGCCATTGCGAAAACAATCTATGTAATGGAATGTCTCTCCCAGTAAACACCCCTAGGTTACGGTGCATGGGTAAAATGTATTCCTCTTGTGTTAAACTTGCAGTTACCCCTACCGATATGGCCTCTTGGCCTATACCACCAAACCATTTAGAGATTTTACCCTGTCTAAGCAGAATAAGCATTTTCTCTTCTATTAAACGGGGTTTAAGCATCCTAACATACAATTGTAGTAACGTATCGTTATCTAAATTATGCTCGGGATATTTAATTGCAGTCTGACTGGTAAAAGTAGAATTCATATGGTCTTTCTGTACTTGGTAAATGTAGAGAAAATAGGTGCATTCCCATAAATCTTGAGCAATTTATTTTTACAGAATTATTAACCTTTAGAATAGCTATAACTACTATAGTTTAACGGGTTTTAGCCCTCTAGCATTAGAAATTTGGTATATTTGTAATGCAGTAAATATTTAATAAATGAATTCAATTCCAAGTGTAGATTTAGCCGATTTTATTTCTGGAGATCCTGAGCGAAAACAAAAATTTGTTGATCAAATTGGGAAGGCTTACGAAGAAATTGGTTTTGTTTCGCTAAAAAATCACTTTTTAGAAGACCAACTAGTTGACCAGCTTTACGACCAAATAAAGCAATTTTTTGACCTTCCGATTGATAAAAAATCTAAATACGAAATAGAAGGCTTGGCAGGGCAACGCGGCTACATTAGTTTTGGAAAAGAGCACGCAAAAGGAAAAAAAGAAGGCGATTTAAAAGAATTTTGGCATTTTGGGCAAGAACCAGAAGCAGATGCAAATTTAATAGAAGAATATCCTAAAAATGTAATGGTAGAAGAGCTTCCTGAATTTAATTCAACAGGAATGCAAGCCTATCGCTTACTAGAAAAAACTGGGATTCACGTACTTAGAGCACTTGCTTTATATATAGGTTTAGACGAACACTACTTTGACCATTGGGGCAGTAATGGCAACAGTATTCTTAGGCCCATACACTATCCCCCTATTACACAAGAACCTAAAGGAGCTGTTAGAGCAGGAGCCCATGGCGACATAAATTTAATTACATTATTAATGGGTGCCTCTACCGGTGGTTTACAAGTACTGCGTAACGATGGCCAATGGATAGACGCTATTCCTAACGAAGACGAATTGGTTATAAATGTAGGCGATATGCTAGAGCGCCTTACCAATAATAAATTGCGATCTACCATTCACCGTGTGGTTAACCCACCAAAAGAACAATGGCATAATCCTAGATATTCTATTCCATTTTTTATGCATCCGCGTAGCGATATGAAGCTTAATTGTTTGCCGGAATGTATTAGTGACGAGCATCCAAAGGCGTATACAGACATAACCGCTGGTGAATTTTTACACGAGCGTTTAGTAGAAATTGGACTTATAAAGAAGTAATGGATTTACAAGATCAATTAAAAAATTTATTTCCGGATCACCAACCAGAAGAGACTCCAATAAAGCAGGAAGAACCTGAATTTTGGGTGCAAGACGACCCGCTTATTTGTAAATACGAAAAACGCAAAGGCAAGCCCATAACAATTATAGAAGGATATACAGGGGCAACTGCAGATTTTAAGCTTCTGGCTAAAGAACTAAAACAACTGCTTAGCGTTGGTGGAAGTTTTAAAAACGAACAAATTATAATTCAGGGCGATTATCGCGATAAAATTATGTCGTTTTTAAAAGACAAAGGCTTTAATGTAAAACGTGTTGGCGGATAGCATGCGAATTCCAGAATCTGAACTTATTTTAAATCCCGATGGCAGTGTGTACCACTTACACCTTATGCCTGAAGATATTGCCGATACCATTATTACCGTTGGCGATCCAGACCGGGTTGCCTGTGTATCTAAGCATTTTGACTCGATTAGATTCAAGGCCAATAAACGCGAGTTTATAACCCATACCGGGAGTTTAAACGGCAAAGAATTGACCGTTATTTCGACTGGGATTGGAACAGATAATATAGATATTGTACTTACCGAATTAGATGCCTTGGTAAATATTGATTTGCAAACCCGAGAAGTTAAAAAACAACATACAGCACTAGAAATTGTGCGTATAGGAACCTGCGGCGGATTACAAGACGAAGTTCCTTTAGATAGTTTTGTGGTAAGTGAATACGCAATAGGGTTTGATAATTTTGTGTATTTCTACGACCATAAAAATCAATTTAACACCCCGCTAAGTAAGGCGTTCGGAGCCCACTCCAATTGGCTACCTGAACTGTCTAAGCCTTATTCGGTGCAAGGCGATGCTAAATTGTCCGCTCGTTTTGCTAAACTTGGATTTTTTAAAGGCTGTACGGTTACTAATGTAGGCTTTTATGGCCCTCAAGGAAGAGCCTTGCGCATAGGCCTTTCTAATCCCGAATTAAATGCAGCCATGCGTAGTTTTAGCTTTAATGGAACTAAAATATTAAATCTAGAAATGGAAACTGCTGGGATTTATGCAATGGCTAGTTTGCTGGGCCATAGTGCATTATCCCTTAATGTAATATTAGCTAATAGAATTAAGGGGACTTTTAGTACGAATCCAGCCACCGCAATAGACCATTTAATTAGTGTTGCACTTAACGAATTGACCGCATGATTAATTTTAAAATAGGTGGAGTTCCAGAACATTTTAATCTTCCTTGGTATTTAACCTTAAAAGATAAGGCGTATCATCCGCAAGGAATAAACCTTAGATGGCAAGATTTTTATGGAGGGACTGGAGCTATGTGTAAAGCATTACGTGAAGGCGAAATCGACATGGCCGTTATTCTTACCGAAGGAATTGTTAAAGATATTGTTCATGGGAATCCCAGTAGGATTGTTCAAGTATTTGTGGAATCACCACTACTTTGGGGGATTCATGTTGCTGCGAATTCCAATTATAAAACTATGGCAGATTTAAAGGGAACCCACGCAGCAATAAGTCGTTTTGGTTCGGGCTCGCATTTAATGGCCTATGTAAATGCTCAACAACAAGGTTGGGACTTGCAGCGTGATTTAGATTTTACAGTAATAAAAAATCTTGAGGGTGCTTTGGCAGGCCTTCCAAATGGTGAGGGTGACTATTTTATGTGGGAAAAATTTACAACCAAACCTTATGTGGATCAAGGAATCTTTAGGCTAGTTGCAGACTGCCCTACACCCTGGCCTTGTTTTGTAATAGCAGTTCGCGATCAGGTGCTTAATGACTATCCTGAGCAAATTCAGAATATACTAGACATAATAAACCATACTACCCAAGATTTTAAACAAATTCCATCTATAGATCGCATGATATCCAATAGGTACGAGCAGCAACTTGAAGATGTTAGATTGTGGTTATCGCTTACACGCTGGAGTCAGCAGCAATTAAGTGATTTGGACCTCGAAAAAGTGCAAAAGCAGTTACAAACCCTTTCTTTAATTGAGCAACCATTAGAAAATAAAGCCATTCTACATCGGTTTAATTAGAATTATTCAGTCTAATCTGTTGATTATTAGGTGTTAACAATTATTAAATATTTTTTTAACCAAAACGCAACCTTTAACGTTTTTTGGTATCTATTTAATAACTAATTAACAATTAAAAAGACTAATGACTACTTTTCTAATTATTCTAGGAGGATTGCTTGTCACTAATTTTTTACTATTACAATTTAGCTGTAACGATTGTAGCGAATTAGAAGTTCCTGAAGAGGAATAGACAAAGTCTTACCACTTAATAGCAGTTTTTCCGTGGGCAACCAAATATGAGTTTGCCTGACTAAAGTGTTTGTTTCCAAACCAATATCCCCTATTAGCACTTAACGGCGACGGATGACCAGACTTTAAAACGCAGTGATTTACTGGGTTTATTTTTTTACCTTTATTTTTAGCAAAGCCACCCCAAAGTAGAAATACCAAATTATTGTTTGTAGTCGCCAACTTATTAATTATCGCGTCTGTAAATTGTTCCCAGCCTTGCTTTTGGTGCGATCCGGGCCGACCTTCTTGGACGGTCAAGGTGGCGTTTAATAATAACACCCCTTGTTTAGCCCACGATGTTAAATTGCCATTTGTTTTTGGATGAATTTTTAAATCTGTAGCCAATTCTTTGTAAATATTAACAAGTGAAGGAGGAATTTTAACTCCATCGGGCACAGAAAAACTAAGCCCGTGTGCTTGTTCCATTCCATGATACGGATCTTGCCCAATAATAACTACTTTAACCTGGTCGACAGGGCAACTCGTTAAGGCGTTAAAAATTAAAGACTCAGGCGGATAGCACCTGTGATTAGCATATTGCAACTTAACAAACTGGCTTAGCGCAATAAAATAGGGTTTGTCTAATTCGTCTTGTAATAATGCTTTCCAACTTGGTGGTAAGGTTAGCTGCATATTTGTTATTTTTGTAGCCTTAAAACTCCGTAAAATTACAATAATCTGTTTAGGTGATTAGTTTCCAAAAAAAATCTTTAGAAGATCTTGAATTTCCCAGCGTGCTACAGCAGGTTGCGGCCGGGGCTATCACCGAACTTGGCAAGCTTACTGTATTAAAAATTAAACCCTATGCTACCCAAGAAAAAACGCTTACGGCACTACATGAGTTGCGGGAGTTTAATGCTTCTTTAAGTGGGGACAATAGAATACCCAATCACGGTTTCGAGTCGATAGATAAAGAACTGCACTTATTAGAAATAGAAAACAGCACGCTAGAATTACAGGGCTTTAGAAAAGTGGTTGGAATTTGTGAAACCATTTTTATACTGCAGCGTTTTTTTGACAAAAACAAAGAGTTTTATATTTATTTAAATGCCCTATCACAGCGGCTTAGCGTTCCGGTAACAATTCAGCAAAACATAACGGCCATAATAGATAAGCACGGCTTTATAAAAGATAATGCAACGCCAGAATTAGCACAAATTAGACAGTCCTTAAAACAAGTAAAATCTAAAGTGAATAGTTCGTTTACAAAGGCCATGCAGCACGCAACGCAAATGGATTATTTAGACGACATTCGCGAATCTATTGTAGAAGGTAAACGCGTTCTAGCGGTAAAAGCAATGCACCGGCGCAAAGTAAAAGGCGTAGTTTTAGGGTCGTCCAAAACGGGTATAATTGTGTATATAGAGCCTCGTGCTACCTTAGAATACGAAAACGAACTAAGCAATTTATTATACCAAGAACAGGAAGAAGTAAAAAAAATATTAAAAGCACTTACCGAGTTTTTAAGACCTCATGGGGAAGTATTGCAGTTAGCTCAAGAATACCTAGCGCAAATCGATGCTTTATATGCCAAAGCTAAATACGCCAAGCGAATTAACGGTTGTATGCCTAGAATTACTAAAAGCAAGAACCTTAAACTAGTAAATGCATATCATCCATTGCTTTGGATAAGCAATAAACAGCGCAAAGAGAAAACAATTCCGCAAACCATTGGGCTCAATCACGATAAACGCATAATTGTAATTTCTGGCCCCAATGCCGGAGGAAAAAGTATTACGCTAAAAACCGTTGGGCTGTTGCAGGTAATGCTGCAAAGTGGTTTACTAATTCCAGTTGACCCAGAGAGTGAATTTTGCTTTTTTGATAAAATTCTTACCGATATTGGCGACAATCAATCTATAGAAAATCACTTAAGTACTTACAGTTACCGGTTAAAACGAATGAATCAGTTTTTAAAAAAGTGTAACAGTAATACCCTATTTTTAATAGATGAATTTGGCACGGGAAGCGATCCAGAACTAGGTGGCGCGTTAGCAGAGACTTTTTTAGAAGTGTTTTACGAGCGTGAAGCCTTTGGTATAATTACAACACATTATACCAATTTAAAACTACTGGCAAACGAACTCCCCCACGCCATTAACGCCAACATGCAGTTCGATAATAAAACCCTGCAACCCTTGTATATCTTATTTATGGGCGAAGCTGGAAGTTCTTATACCTTTGAAGTCGCTCAAAAAAACGGAATCCCTTACAGTTTAATTAACCGAGCTAAAAAGAAAATAGACGGAGAAAAGGTGCGTTTTGACAAAACTATTGCCAATTTACAACGCGAACGCTCTAAGCTTAGAATTACGTCCGAACAATTAAAATCGGAAGAAGAAAAAGCCAAAATAGAAAGCAAGAGTTTAGAAGAAACGCAACAACGCGTTCAGCACAAATTAGAACGGTATCAAGAACTTTTTGATGCGAATCAGCGCTTAATATATTTGGGTAAAAAAATAGATGCTATGGCCCAGTCGTATGCAAACCATAAACGAAAACGCCAGTTGGTAGACGAATTTATGAAGATTGTGGCTGTAGAAAATTCAAAGAGAAAACCGGTTAAGCCTAAACAAAAAAAGCAGGTAAAAAAAGAAAAACACGAGATTCAACAGGAGGTTCAAAAAGAAATTGCTGTTATCCGTAAAAAAAAGAAATCGGCTAAAAAAGCCGCCGTTAAAAAAGAAGCTGCCAAACCAAAAGTAGCTATTAAAATAGGTGATCGCGTACGCATGATAGACGGGAAAGCCATTGGAACGGTAGATACCTTAGAAAAAAACAAAGCTGTTGTAAATTACGGTATGTTTACGACTAATGTTAGTGTAGATAAGTTGGAATTAGTATAATGAACAAAACAGAATCCCAGAAAATAATACTTTTTGACGGCGTATGTAACCTATGCAACGGTGCCGTGACTTTTATAATTAAAAGAGACCCCAAAAGCACTTTTAAATTTGCGGCCTTGCAAAGCGATATTGGTCAAGTTTTAACTGCCGAACACGGAATAGATACTTCTAAAACCGATTCTATTATTTTGGTCGATAATAAAAAGGTATACATTAAATCTACTGCCGCGCTTAGAATAGCCAAGAACTTAAACGGCGGGTATCCCCTATTGTATGGCTTTATAATTATTCCAACCGTTGTTAGAAACTGGGTTTATGATTGGATCGCTAAAAACCGTTATAAGTGGTTTGGTCAGAAAGAAAGTTGCATGATTCCCACCCCAGAATTAAAGTCTAGATTTTTATAGTGCCTAATTCAAAGATGACGTTCACGTGTTAAAAGAGTAGCCTTACGCAATGCGTATTGTTATGGATTATGCTGCTGATTAGTTTTGGTCTAAACTTAAATTAATCATACCATGAAAAAAATTATACTCTTGTTATTTATATGTCCAATTTTGGCATATTCTAATAATAAAAAACCAGTAAATACGACCATTACGGCAGCAACCGTTTATTTAGAAGGCGCCACCATTACAAGAACAGGCCAACTACAATTAGTAAAAGGCGAAAACGTATTTGTGTTCGAAAATTTATCGCCCGACATAGAAGAAAACAGCGTGCAACTATCAGGACTGGGTGACGCAAGTGTACGATCTATAGTTACCAGTATTAATTTCTTGGAACAAAAAGAAACTTCCAAAGAATTTAAAGCTTTAGGGCAAAAGATTAAGGCAATCGAGATGCAAATAAACAGCATTAACAATACTATTGCTGGATATAATGAAGAAGTAAAAATACTAGGAAAAAACCAGGTTATTCATGGGCAGCAAAGCAATATTTCTATAGAAAGAGTTAAAGAAATTACAACCTACTACCGCAATAGAATTACCCAAATAAATAACGATCTATACCAACAGCGCATGGCGTTAGACAGTTTAGTTCAATTTAAAAACAAATCGGCAAATCAGCAAACTTTACTGGACGATAATAAAAAAGATCCTCGCGGGCAGATTACGGTGGTTATAGATGCTGCATCGCCAGAATTTATAAACTTAGAACTGCGATATAATGTAGCTACAGCTGGATGGTATCCAAGTTACGATGTTCGAGCCAAAAGTGTAACCGACCCAATTGCAATAACTTATAAAGCTAATGTGTATCAGCAAACGGGTAGCGATTGGAACAATATCGACATAATTCTCTCTACAGGAGATCCAAGTACCAATAATAGTAAGCCAAAACTAGGGCCTAAATATTTGAATTTTGCTAGCACTTTAAATTACAATTCAAGTCCAACAGCAAGTAGTGCATATAAATACAATCCCACAATAAAAAAAGTTACGGGTATTGTAGTAGACGATACTGGATTACCATTACCAGGCGTAAACATTATAGAACGAGGCACGAGTAACGGTACGCAAACCGATTTTGATGGTGCCTACAACTTATTTATAGAAGGAGGGCGTTATCTGGATTTTAGTTATGTCGGGTTCGAAACGGTAACACTACCTATTTTCTCAAGTAATATTGGTGTTTCTATGTTGCCTGGTAGTGAACTAGAAGAAGTGGTAATTATTGCACAAGGGATAAAACGCGAATCAAAAGCCTTAGGTTATGCGGTAAGCGAACTAGATGTTGCTCGTGTATTATCAGGAAAAGCATCGGGCGTTAGTATTACCGGTCAAGCTGGAACTAATGGAAGTGCCGCCAATGTTGCAATTCGCGGTTATAATTCTATTACAGGAAACAGTCAACCGCTTTATATAGTAGACGGCGTACCGATTAGTGCAGATACACTTAATCAAGATTTTCTAAACGGAAATTCAGGAACATCAAGTTTTTTAGATCAAGACAATGTTGCTAGTGTAGAGGTACTTGAAGGTTTGGCCGCCCAAACACTTTACGGTACAGCTGCATATAATGGTGTTGTAGTAATTACCACTAAAAATGGCGAAGGGCTTAATAGTTTGGGTAATACTAAATTTGCTGGACTTACCACGACACGATTCGAAATTCGCGAAAAATACAGCATTACATCCAATTCAAAAATGACCAGTATAGATTTAGACAAGTTTAGCTTAGCTGCAGAATATGAATATTACGCTGCCCCTGCCTTAAACGAAAACGTGTTTTTAACTGCAACAATAAAGAACTGGGAAGCCTACGATTTACTTAATGGAGAGGCCAATATTTACTTTGATGGAAGCTATGCTGGAAAAACCATTATTAACCCACGTGCTACCACTAAAGGCTTAGTGCTTTCTTTGGGGCCAGATTCGGGAATTGCGATTCAACGCAAGGAAAAAGAAAACTTTAAAAGCAAGTCTTTTTTAGGGTCTAATCGAGTAATTGATAGGCAATTCGAAATATTAGTAAAAAACAATAAGCCACTTGCAATAAAATTAAGGGTGGAAGATAGAATTCCTATTTCACAGGATAAAGAAATAAAAGTAGAAGACTTACTTTTTGGTGGCGCCCAATATAACGATCAAACGGGACTGTTAGTTTGGGAAATTAATCTAGAACCACAAGGACAAAGTACCTACAATTTTGGGTTTACCGTAAAGTATCCCAAAAACAAAAACATAAATTTATAGTATATAAAAAGCGGACTTAGGTTCGCTTTTTTTAGAACTCGTTTAATCCTTTAAGCGAATTTTATTTTAAATTCTGAAGTATAAAATCGACTTTGGTGTTTTTATTTTCGTTTTTTAGAAAGGCATGATTGGTATAAACACTTTTTGCAGCTAAGCCTTCCTTTTGCCATTTCTCTATGGTAGGTTTGGATGCTAAGGTAACCTTCCCGGTCATTAAGGCATCTAAACTATGTCCCTGGTGATAATGATCGTAGATTTTTTTAAGCCCCGTTAAATACAAATAATCTTTTGTAAATCCGCCACCACGATGTACCCGCAAAGCGATAGAAAAAGAATCGTCTTTGTTTAATTTATATTGTCCAAAAAGCAGGTCAAAAGTATCTGCAAAAGAATATCCTTTTAATAAAGAATCTACGGCCAATACTCTATAGGAAAGCTCTTTTAAACGATGCAGGGTAAGACACCCGCTCATATATTCACTAAAAACAGCTAGTCCTTCTTGGGTTTCTACATTTCTTGGGAAACCGTTAAAAAACAATTGTAAGGGCTGTTGCATGGCGTTAAAAGTGGTTACCATATGTACCCCAATTTCGTGATTGGCCAATACCTTAAGCTGATTAGCACTGTACTTATGGTTCTTTTTTAGTACCAAGGTTTGGCTATTATTAAGCACCATAGCCGCAGCAGAAAGCTTAGTAGAAAGTTTTACCGAAAAATTAAAATCGTAGCGCTTGGTAAAATTCGCAAAATAGCTCTGTGCCTCCTCTACTCCATAAACCGGCAGCATTTCGTTATCAAAATCTTCGTCGGCAAAATGCAATATAAACTTGGCGTTCTCTACATCTTTTTGTGTGGGAGTTCCAAAGCTACGTAGCGAATTAAAGTAGAATTTTTTACCATGCCCAATAGTCTCTATGCAAGCAATAAGTCCAGAATAATCGTCTATAACATCTTTAAAAAAACGATAATCCTGTTCGTCTTTAATTTTGTCTATTTCCTGCGAATAGAGCTCCTTTTGTAAATCATGAGATTTAAAGTCGATTTTTCTATAGTGAA
Source organism: Gilvibacter sp. (assembly GCA_965277295.1). Classification (GTDB taxonomy): domain Bacteria; phylum Bacteroidota; class Bacteroidia; order Flavobacteriales; family Flavobacteriaceae; genus Gilvibacter. Next base: position 2,981,730 of record OZ255720.1, on the reverse strand, counting down.
ACTCAGGTTCTGCTAAAAAACGAGTTTTAAAAAAATACTTCTTTTGGGCCTCGATATTAACAGGATTCACATAATTTAAAAGCTCGATTTTTCTTACCAGCTCGTGTAAATTGCGATCTATTTTAAATAATCTTGGGTGTGTTTCCTGAGCGTGTTCAATCATAACTAATGCGAAAATTCGTTGTAATACAATTCCGCGTGGGTTTTTACTTTTTCCTCTAATTGGCTGGCAATAGCTGCTACCACTTCAGGAAAAATTATCTGAGCCAGTTCGTCGCAATAGATTTTTTTAAATTCTGTCGCCAAAACCAACGTGTTTTTAAAATGCTGGGTAATGTACTTTAAAAAATAGCCATTGCCTTGAAAAGTGTCGTTAATTTTAGAGGTGGATTCAATGTTATGTGGCAGCCTTAGTGTGGCTAAGGAATCGCTCCAATTTTGAACAAATTCACCATAACGAGCATTATCTATATTTTTTGTTCCAAGGTTTATTACCGGCACTTCTCGGTCCCATCTGCGCCAATTGTAAGAATGCATATCGTAAACAACCACAGCGTTGTGTTTTCGTTCCAAAACAGTCATTATTGCATTAACCACGCGATAAAAACTGTTGTGCTTTGCCAAACTTTTGGCAAGTGTCGACTTATCTAGCGGTTGCTTCCAGAGTTGTTTTCCCCAAGCGTCGGTATAAATTGCTAACTCAGGCGCACGATTTAAATCGTATTCGAATCTAGAATCACAACCCGCAATAACTATGGGATGGGCGGCGACCATATTTTTAGTTTCGGGATCTTCTTCAAACCACCGTTCGTATTCGGTGTGTAAACAGTTGTCCCAAAGCTCGGTTCTAAAATTATGCCCGTCGTGAACGGCTCCGCACACATAAGGCACGTAGTCCAAAATCTTTAATGTAAAAGAATAGTCACTCGAAACAGCGTTAATAGGCTGCTCTGCTTGAATTTGCGCAATAATCTGATCTACCGTTAATCGTTCCATTACGCCTCGTCTACGTGTTTTCTTAGCTTTGTACGACGATCGAAGGCCTTAACACGTTCCAAGACTTTGTCTTCTACAAAATCGATTACCTTTTCTTGTAATCTGGTCTTGTACACTTTATTTATATAGGTAATTCCCCCAGGAGACATAACATTCACCTCGACTAGTTTTCCGCCAATTACATCAATTCCAACAAAATACAAGCCGTCTTTGACCAGTTTTGGTCCAATTCTTCTACACAATTCTTTTTCGTGTTTTGACATGGTGTGTTTTTGCACCGACCCACCGGCACTAACATTAGAGCGATGATCTTCTTCTCCTGGTACGCGCTTCATTGCACCAATTGGACGCCCATTTAGCATTAAAATTCGCACATCACCTTGATCTGCACCTTCTATATAATCTTGAAGGATTACATAGTTGGTTGTGCCGTCATTATTGTCTATATAAAAATCCAAGAGCGAATTAATACTTAGCATAGCGCGCTTCTCTATTAATATAACCCCAGAACCACCATACCCATTTAAGGGCTTAAGGATCATCTTGTCTGGACCTTCTTTTATAGTTTTCTTTAAATATTCTTTGTTCTTAGTAACATGTGTTCCTGGAATAATTTCGTTGTTTTCGTCTTCGAAAACCGCAGTATATAGCTTGTTGTTCGCGCGTCTAATCCCGTCTAAATCGTTCATAATAAACACATCGTCCTTAACCGAATCTAAAAAGTTAAGCATAATCATGTCCAAAGGAGGATTCGACCTTAAAATAATAACATCAAAACCTGCCAAAGGCAGCATCTCTTCGTAAAATTCAGACTTTACATGAAAAGACTTGAGCGTTTTCGCTACTTTTTCCTTACGTTTAATACATCTACAAAATGCAAAGGCAACACTATCTCTAATAGTTAAATTAGCAGGTGTGGTAATGGCTAAGCCGTGACCCCGCTTAACAAACTCATGTATTAAGGCCAAAGTAGTATCGTTATCTGGATCCATTTCTTCCCAAGGATACATTATAAAACAAACATTCATACTGCTATATTTTGATTGGTTTTGCGCATTATTTTCTTACGCACTGTAATTATAAAAAAATTTATTCATTGATAGAATAATTTATAACAGTATTCTTAATTTTACAAAAATTAAAAACATGGATATAGATAAAACAATAGATCAATTGGTTGTTTTGGCAACAGATTACGGAATTAAGGTTATTGGTGCCATAGTAATATGGGTTGTAGGTTCCTGGGTTATTAAACGAATTATGCGCCTAGCCAGATTAGCCATGAAGCGAGCCGACTACGATCAAGGTCTGGAGCAGTTCTTAATAAATATTGTTCGTTGGGTTTTACGTATCCTATTAATACTCGCCATTCTTGGTAATTTAGGAATAGAAACTACCTCTTTTGCAGCCATATTAGCTGCGGCAGGTTTAGCCATTGGTATGGCGCTGCAAGGTTCGTTAGGTAATTTTGCCGGAGGAGTAATGATTTTGATCTTTAAGCCTTTTAAAATTGGTGATGTTATAGAGGCACAAGGAGAACTGGGTTCGGTTAAAGAAATAGACATTTTTACAACTAAAATTGTTAAGCCAACTAACAAACTAGCAATTATTCCAAATGGCGCCTTGTCTAACGGCACCATTGTTAACTATACCGTACAAGGAACCTTGCAAATTAGACATACTATTGGTGTATCGTACGACGCAGATATTAAACAAACTAAAGACGTGCTTTTAGAAGTCCTAAACACACAGGAGTTGGCATTAAAAGACCCCGAAGCAACAGTTACTTTAGGATCTTTAGGTGATAGCTCTGTTAACTTTAATGTATGGTGCTGGGCTAAAACAGAAGATTATTGGACTGTTTATTTTGATAGCTTAGAGCGAATTAAAGTGGCTTTAGATACTGCTGGAATAGAAATTCCTTACCCACATCAGGTCGAAATTCACAAAGAAGGATAGATTTAAAACCATTTTTAATACAAAAGAGCCGCAGTTATATTGCGGCTCTTTTTAGTTGCTATACACAACAAAATTATCTACAGCGGCAAAGTCCCCGTCACCATTTTGATTTACCGAAACCGTAATTCTAACCATAGTCACACTGCCTGGAACTGTAATCACTTCTGTTCCTTGTCCTGTGACCCCACTACCAGTACTCATACCGCTAAACAAAGAAACTAACCCTTGACCAACATCGTCAAAAAAAACTTGATAACTTAAATCGTCTCCGTTGTCGAATTCGAATGCATCCCAATCAAAACTAATTCTTGGGTTGGCTAAACTAGAAACATCTACATTTTGGAAAACAATATTGTGATCAAAATTACCGCCGCCATTGGTATTGTTTAAATCTCTATATCCTACAAAATTGCCAATAACATTATCTATGGCCGAAGTATCTCCTGATCCTAACATATTCGTAATATCAAATATATCGTTACCAACAGCATAAAAACTTGGACTATTGGTATAATTCCAACTTAAGGCTGAATCGAAATCCTGTTGTACTAAAATTGTTACATTGGTAGACAAGGTATATAGGCCTTCCCAGCTTATTCCATTCCAAATAGATAAAGTACCCGTAGCGGTAACAAAAACCAGCATTCCAATGTCGTTTATACTGGTATTAATTAAGTCTCGTTCCAGGTTTGATGCTACTCTTGGTGGCATAAACCCAAAGTAACTTATATTGTCTTGGGAACTGCTAATTTCTAGCATAGCGGCGCTACTTGGGGTAATTGTCCCAATGCCCACTTGAGCTTTTAAAAAAGAAAAAGAACTAAATACAAGAATGTAGATTATATGCTTTACCATGGCGCTTTGTTTAAATACAAAACGAACTTACTGCATATAAGCTAGTTTAAGCTACCAATTTATAAAGCTAGGGTAGCTAATTACAAACTGCTGTAATAATTATATAAATCTGTAGTTGAGCCAGTTACGCTATTTAACGTCCTGGTAATTATCGTCCCATTCTTCTACATGGGGGTCACCTAATTTTCCAACCGATTTGGCTACAACCATAGATACCATAGCATCACCAGTAACATTAACTACAGTGCGACACATATCTAAAGGTCGGTCTACTGCAAAGATTAAAGCCAATCCTATGGCCAAGTTTTCGGACGAAAAACCAATAGTCTCGAGTACAATTACCAACATTACCATACCCGCTCCAGGAACGGCTGCCGACCCAATTGAGGCCAAAAGCGCAGTAAGCACAATGGTTATTTGATCACCAAAAGTTAAATCCATACCCAAGGCCTGTGCAATAAATACGGCTGCAACACCTTGATACAGGCTTGTTCCATCCATATTAATTGTAGCGCCCACGGGTAATACAAAACTAGATACTTCTTTATCTACCCCTATATGCTCTTCTACACGCTCCATAGTTACAGGAAGAGTAGCCGCACTTGAACTTGTAGAAAAGGCTAAAAGTTGGGCAGGACTAATTTCTTTAAGAAACCAAAATGGGTTCTTCTTGGTATAGGTAGATACCACTAACGAATAAAAAACAATCATTAAAAACAATCCAAGAACAACAACCCCGGCGTATTTTAATAGGGCAATTAGTAAATCAGGGTTACTGGTAGAGGCTACAACACTTGCCAGTAGTGCAAATACGGCGACTGGCGCCGTAAGCATAATAAGGTCTACCATTTTTAGAACGACATCGTTTATGGAGTCAAAAAAGCTTTTAAGTGGTCTGGCTCTTTCTTCACCAATTAACAACATAGAAATACCTAAAAATATGGCAAACATAATTACCTGTAACATTAGACCATTATCCGACAAGGCTTTAAAAGCATTGTCTGGCACCATATCTTCTAAAAATTGAAGCGGCCCACTTTGTTGTTGAGTTGTTGCATCGGCCAGTTTTTTCTGAACCCCTTCGCTGTCTTTATAGGTACTTGTAATTTCTGCAATGGTATCTTGCGAAATACCCTCCCCTGGGCCTAAAGTGTTCACCAAAATTAATCCAATAGAAATAGCAATAACGGTCGTCATTACATAAATTACTATGGTTCTTAATCCAATATTTCTAAATTTAGAAATGTCTTTTAAATCGCTAATTCCTTTAATTAACGATGCCAAAATTAAGGGAATAGCAATAAGCTTTAAGGCTTTCACAAAGATAGAACCTAAAGGTTTTACCCAATCGTTTACAAAACCTGGACCCCAGTCTATAGTTGTCATAATAAAACCAAAGACAAGTCCTAGAAGCATACCTATAAGTATCTTCCAGTGTAAAGCTAATTTTTTCATCTATAAAAAGGTGTTTAATTAAAGCGCTAGGCCTTACAATTTAGACAATTTATTTAACAACCAGAAGTCTACTAAAACTAAAGCAGTCATAGCTTCTACTATAGGCACAGCCCTGGGCACAACACAAGGGTCGTGTCGACCTTTACCGGTCATACTTACGGCCTCACCTTCAGAATTTATGGTGTCTTGCGCCTGCATAATGGTAGCTACGGGTTTAAAAGCTACATTAAAATATAAGTCTTCACCGTTGCTAATCCCCCCCTGAACACCTCCACTATGGTTTGTCTGCGTAGAGCCATCTGGGTTAAAAATATCGTTGTGTTCACTGCCTTTTAGTTGCGTTCCTGCAAAACCACTACCATATTCAAAACCTTTAACAGCGTTTATAGAAAGCATGGCTTTACCCAATTGCGCATGTAATTTATCGAAAACAGGTTCGCCAAGACCTACTGGCATGTTTTCTACAACACAAGCCACTGTACCTCCAATGGTGTCTCCAGCTTTGCGGATTTCACGAATGTATTGTTCCATTGCTGCTGCCATTTCGGGGTCGGCGCAGCGCACAGGGTTTTGTTCTATGTTCGCAAAATCTAATTCTTTATAGGATTTGTCTAAGCTAATATTACCAACTCCAGAAACATAAGCCGTAATTTTTAGTTCGCTTAGGACTTGTTTAGCAAGAGCTCCAGCAACTACTCTACAGGCCGTTTCTCTGGCCGAAGAACGTCCACCGCCTCTGTAATCGCGAATACCATATTTTTGGTCGTAGGTATAATCTGCATGCGAAGGTCTGTACGTGTCTTTTATATGGCCGTAATCTTTAGTTTTTTGATTGGTATTTTCTATTACAAATCCAATGGGAGTTCCAGTTGTCTTACCATCGAAGATTCCAGAGAGAAATTTAACGGCATCGGGCTCTTTACGTTGAGTTACTATTGCAGATTGACCTGGTTTTCTGCGCTCCATTTCTAGCTGAATTGCTTCAAAATTTACAACAAGTCCCGCTGGACAACCGTCTATAATTCCGCCTATGGCTTCTCCGTGAGATTCTCCAAAAGTGGTAAGCTTAAAATGAGTTCCAAAGGTATTTCCAGCCATAGTCTGCGTTTGTAACAAATGTAATGCAATGGCTCGTAAATAAAAAGATTGAATGGCTTAATATTCCCCTAACAATACAAGTTTTTAAGTAACAATTATACAATCAATCGTTAATAAACCAGTAACCCTTTAGAGTAATATATTTTATGTCTTTGTATAGTTAAATCCAGTTTGTTGAAACGCAAAGTACAAATAGCCGTAATTTCAGATGTACACCTTGGCACCTATGGGTGTCACGCCCGTGAATTATTATATTATTTAAATTCTATTCAGCCTAAAACCTTAATATTAAACGGCGATATTGTAGATATGTGGCAGTTTAGAAAACGCTACTTTCCTAAATCGCATATGTTAGTTATTAAAAAAATATTGGCGCTAGCGGCAAAAGGCACTCAAGTCTATTATATTACTGGAAATCACGACGAAAAACTGCGTAAATTCTCGGATACGCAAATGGGTAACTTACATGTTGTAGACAAATTGGTTTTAAAATTAGATGGGAAAAAAGCGTGGTTTTTTCACGGTGATGTGTTTGATGCATCTATTCAACATGCAAAATGGCTAGCCAAACTTGGCGGCTGGGGTTACGATATGTTAATTCTTCTAAATCGAGCGATAAATACAATTTTAGAACGCTTTGGCTACCCTAAATATTCGTTGTCAAAAAAAATAAAAAACAACGTAAAACAAGCCGTTAAATTTATAAGCAACTTCGAACAAACCGCTACTGACTTGGCCATAGAAAACAACTACGATTTTGTAGTTTGCGGGCACATACATCAGCCAGCCATTAGAAAAGTCAAGACTAAAAAAGGAAAGTGTTTGTATTTAAACAGTGGCGATTGGGTAGAAAACTTAACTGCCTTAGAATACAATAACAAAACCTGGAAACTCTTTAGCTATAAGACTAAAGAACGGGTTATGAACTTAGAGTATGCCATTCAAGAAGAAGATGACGTACAAACGGCAAGTCCATTATCGGCTTTTGTAAGAGCATTTGCATTACATTAAAGCATAGCATTTACCAAAATACTAACCGGATGCAAAGCTTCACGTTTGGTCCCATCTTTAATTTGATGCCTACAACTGGTTCCGTTAGCGGCAATAATAGTTTCTGGACTGGTCTTGCGTATGGCTGGAAACAAGGTGGTTTCGCCAATTTTCATACTCACTTGATAATGTTCCTGTTCGTAACCAAAACTACCCGCCATTCCACAGCAACCCGACGCAATAATGGTAGGCTTATAATTTTCTGGAATATTTAGCATATCGAAGGTAAACTTCTGGTTACTCAGGGCCTTTTGGTAACAATGACTATGAATCTTAACTTTTTTAGTTGCACCTGTAAACTGTTCTGAACTAATAATGCCTTGTTCGAATTCGTTACTAATAAATTCTTCAATTAGATATGTATGCTGAGCTATTTGTTTGGCCGATTCGCTATGGGTCGCCATATAGGTAAATTCGTCTCTAAAACTTAAAATCGCCGATGGCTCTATTCCTACTAACACCGCATTAGGCGTTAATTTATCTTTAAAATAGTCAATATTAGTATTAGCAATTTGTGTTGCTTTTTCTAAAAATCCTTTGCTTAAAAGTGCTCTGCCACTCTCTAAATGAACCACAGCTTGCACCTTATAGCCCAAGCCACTCAGCAATTTTAAGGCGTCTTGAGCAATATGGGATTCATAGTAGTTGCTAAATTCGTCAATGTATAAGTAGACCGTTTTTTTACTGGCATCGATTTTAGCATTGGCGCGAGCATTAAACTTGCGCGTGCTTAATAAAGGTAAACTTCGCTCCTGTGCGATACCACTATATTTTTTAACCCATGGACTTAAAAATCCATTAAACAAGACCGCATTTACCAATTTTGGAGCAACTGCTAGTTTTTTAGTAATTGCGGTACTATTGGCAAAGCGCTTAACTTTTGGACTAGGTTTATTCGCCTTGTTATACTGATACATAAATTCGGCCTTAAACTTGGCTACATTTACATTGCTTGGACATTCTGTAGCACAAGCCTTACAGCTAATGCATAAGTCCATAACGTGCTTTAAATCTTGATTATTAAAGGCGTTTAAGGCTTCGGTATTATTAAGAGCCTCCCTTAACATATTGGCTCGTGCTCGTGTGGTGTCCTTTTCGTCTCGCGTTGCGTGATAACTGGGACACATTGTGCCCTTCGATTCTGGGAGTTTCCTGCAATCGCCACTGCCATTACATTGTTCGGCAGCTCTATGAATATCTATACTTTCGCTAAAATCTAAATACGTTTCGATTGGCTTAGTAACTGGTTTTTCTGGATTGTATCTTAGGCCTTGATCTATTACATAAGAGGCAACTATTTTACCAGGATTAAATATTTTATTAGGATCAAAGGCTTTTTTAACTACTTCTAAATACCCATATACCGTGTCGCCTAACATAAGCGGCAATAGGGAACCTCTAACAATACCATCGCCGTGTTCTCCAGATAGAGAGCCATTATAGCGCTTTACCAAATGTGCAACAGTGGTGCTTATTTCTTTAAACCGATCTACATCTTCCTGATCTTTTAAATTTAGAATTGGGCGCAAATGCAATTCTCCAGCACCTGCGTGCGCATAATACACAATATCTTGTTCGTAGGTCTGCATGATTCCACTAAACTCTGCTATATAAGGGGCTAAATCTTCTAAAGACACAGCCGTATCTTCTATACAGGCGACTGCCTTGGCATCGCCAACCATATTGCCCAATAGTCCCAATCCAGCCTTGCGCAATTCCATAGCAAAATCGATACGCTCTCCTTGTAAGACGGGATAAGCATAAGCATTGTTATTGGTGGCAATTGTTTTACAAAGTGCTACGGTCTGGGCAATTAAATCTTTTTTCTTGTCACTACGTAATTCTAGAAGCAACACGGCCTTGGGGTCCTGTGCAATCCAATCGCGATGCTGTTTGTAATACGTGTTATTATTGGTACAATCTAATATCACCTTATCTAGCATTTCGCAGCTGTATAACTTATGCTGCATAAGGCTTTGCACATCGTTTAAACAGGCTGCAACGCTATTATATTGAGCCGCTACTAAGGCTTTTCGCTTAGGGGGTAATGGATCTGTTTGTAGCTTAATGCCAACAATTATTCCCAAGGTACCTTCGCTACCCGCAATTAGATTGCATACGTTTATTTTTTTAGTCCCGCCATAAGGTTCGGCGTCCATAAGAGTATCTAACGCGTAACCTGTATTTCTGCGATGAATCTCTGGTTTTGGGAAGGTTGCTGTAATATTGCTTCGTGTTTTACTATTGTTTAGTAGTTCATGTAATTTTCTATAAATATGGCCTTCGGCCGAATCTAGCGCACATTTTTGATTAAACTCGTTGGCCGATAATTCGCAAAAACGCACCAGACTACCATCGTACAATAACATGTCTAACCAAACAATTTTATCGCGGGTTACTCCGTATTGAATAGAAGTAGTTCCAGAAGAATTGTTTCCAACCATGCCACCCAGCATACATCTATTAGAGGTAGAAGTATTGGGGCCAAAAAACACTCCGAACGGCTCTAAAAAGTCATTTAAACTATCTCTAATTACTCCAGGTTGCACTGTTACTTGGCTTTTTATTTCGTCAAAATCTACAATCTGATTAAAATGTTTAGAAACATCAACAATAATACCTTCGCCAACACATTGTCCGGCTAAGGAAGTTCCAGCGGTTCTTGGAACTAAAGAAGTGTTATTTTGTGTCGCAAATTCTATTAATATTTTAATATCGCCCACCGTTTTAGGAAAAGCAACTGCCAAGGGAAAACGTTTATAAACAGAGGCGTCGGTAGCATAAATAGTGGTGTGCAAAGTATCTAAATGCAGTTCCCCTTCTAGCCGAGTTGCCAAAGATTCTAATGCCTGCATTTTTGATGTTTTCATGTTGTAAAAGTTACAAACTTTAAGGTTAATTAAATGTTTTGTTTTTAAGCTTATTTTTTGCAAACTTTATGGTCAGAATACAAAAAGTAAATTCCAAGCGTTATTTAAAATAAATCGTTTAATTAAATTAAAGACCATGAATAAGTCATTTTTTACACTTTTAGTTTGTTTAGTAATTGGAACTGGGGCCATGGCTCAAGGAATTTCACAAAATGCAATTGGTCTTCGATTGGGAGATAACGATGGATTTGGGGTAGAAATTAATTACCAACGTGGATTAACCGAAGGCACGCGATTAGAATTTGGTTTAGGATTAAGAAGTTCTAACGATTACGATGGTTTTAAACTTACTGGGCTACACCAATGGGTTTGGACCTTGGATGGTAACTTTAACTGGTTTCTTGGAGCTGGTGGGGGTCTAGGATCGTACTCTTACGACAATGTACCTGCAGGCGTAGACGATAGCGAAACCTTTTTCTTTGCAGCAGGTAATGCAGGAATAGAATATAACTTCGACATTCCATTAATTATTTCGCTGGACGTTAGACCAGAAATTGGATTTGGTGACTTTAACGACGATTTTGACTTCGATTTAGGACTCGGTATTCGGTACCAATTCTAACTTAGGCGGGCCTTAACACTGATTCGTAAAGCGATTCATACATAGGAACTATCTTCTGTATTTCGAAGGTTTTAGCATGTTGCTTACTTCTAGTTTTAAAACCGTCGAGTATCTCTTGGTCTCTTAAAATTTTTAAACTATTCGCCGCCATTGCTTTTACGTCTCCAACATCGCTTAAATAGCCTGTTTTTCCATCTACGTTAACCTCGGGTAACCCGCCGGTATTACTTGATATTACTGGAACCCCAGCAGCCATAGCTTCTAGGGCTGCAAGACCAAAACTCTCTTTTTCTGACGGCAATAAAAACAGATCGCTAAAGCACAAAATTTTGTCTATTTCGTTGCTATTTCCCACAAATAGAACACGATCTTCAATTCCTATTTCTCTACAGCGATGTTCGGCGTATTCGCGCTCTGGGCCCTCGCCTACCATTATTAATTTAGCAGGTATCTCTTGAACAATCGATTCAAAAATATGTATTACGTCTTGAATACGCTTTACCGGTCTAAAATTACTAATATGTGTAACAATTCGTTCGCCTTCTTCTGCCATAAAACCACGCTCACAGTCCGTAAAACCTGTATCTTCAGGCACTTCGATAAAGTTTGGAACTACTGCAATAGGAACCTTAATGTCAAAAAGTCGTAAGGTGTCTTCCTTTAAACTTTGCGATACCGAGGTTACAATGTCACTTTTATTAATGCTAAAGGTAACTGCAGTTTTATAAAAAGGATGATTTCCAACTAAAGTAATATCTGTACCGTGCAGGGTAGTTACCATAGGTAAATGAATGCCAGAATCTTCCAACATTTTCTTGGTCATATAACCAGCGTAAGCATGTGGAATGGCATAATGTACGTGCAGAATCTCTATTCCGTGTTGTTTTACGGTATCTACCAATTTGCTGGATAAGGCAAGTTCGTAGGGCTGATACTCAAAAAGCGGATATTTAGGCACGTGAACTTCGTGAAAGTGAATATTCCTTGACAATAAATCCAATCGAACAGGTTGCTGATAGGTAACAAAATGAATTTCGTGACCCCGTTCGGCAAGTGCTATACCTAATTCGGTTGCTACTACTCCACTCCCACCAAAGGTAGGATAACATACAATGGCAATTTTCAAAAGCGTGTTGTTTGATTAGTTATCAGGCTAAAAATACGTTTAATGCCTGAATTGATTCTAATACAGATTGGAATTTAACATAGTCTTCACGCTTAATCAATAATGGAGTCGTAAATAACCTGTTGAATTCGGCTGCGTAAATCGCTGCTAATTATCATGCGGTTATCTGCTGTAGGAAAGGTTCTATTAGAAAGAAAAACATAGACTACTTCTTCTTCAGGATCGGCCCAAGTAAAGGTTCCTGTAAATCCAGAATGCCCAAAACTAAGCATAGAAACACACCCACAAGTCGGGCCAACATCGCCTAATTGAGGCTTGTCAAATCCAACCCCGCGCCGAATATCGTCCTCGCAAAAATAACAGGTGTTGAATAAATCTAAAGTTTCAGGCTTAAAAAAGGTTTTCCCTCCGTAGGTTCCCTTTTGTAAATACATTTGCATGATTTTAGCAACGTCGTTTGCATTACTAAATATTCCTGCATGACCACTTATTCCTCCTAACATTGCAGCACCTTGATCGTGCACATAACCTTGTACACGCTGCATTCTAAAATACGAATCCTCTTCTGTGGGTGGAATTCTATCTATGCTAAACTTTTCTAATGGATTATAGGTAGTGTAATTCGCACCAAGAGGCTGGTATAAATTACGTTGAACCAGTCTATCTAAAGTGGTTCCATAAAATTCTTCTAAATATTTACGCAATATGTAAAATGGTAAGTCACTGTATTTATAACCATTGCGACTACGTAATTCACTCTCTCTAATTTGAGTATACATAGAGTCTTTAAAATCGTTGCGCATGTATATTTCTTTAGCCACTTTTAACGAAAAGCTGTCGGAGGGCACTTTTCTATACAAGCGCTCCACGGGAGCATCCCGCACAGGATCTACAGTTTTTATGTAAAACGGTATCCATGCCCGTAAGCGCGCATTATGCGAGAGCAATCTTTTAAGGGTAATATCGCTCTTATTCGAATCTTGATATTCGACTAACATCTCTCCTAAGGTGGTTTCTAAGCTAATTGCATCGCGATCGGCCAACTCCATTACCAAGGGTAGAGAAGCTAGTATTTTAGTTAGTGAAGCCACATCGTATAAATCTGTTGGTAACACCCTTCGCTTCTTATCTGGGGTGTGGTAACCAAAACTCTTATTATAAACCACTTTCCCTTTGCGCGCCACTATAATCTGAGCTCCAGGCATCATACCTGCGTAAATCCCGTTGCGCGCTAAGGTGTCTATTCGTTTTAATTTTTTACCGCTTAATCCAACACTTTCTGGAGAGCCGTATTGTAAACGGTCAAGACTTGCTGTAGCCATTCCTGTTCCCAACGGAAAGTCTTGGCCTAAACTAACTGGCAATTCCCCGGTAACCTTGCGAGCACCAAATATAAATTGCGCCGATAATTCCTGAGCAACCCTACTGTTTTGATACGACATTACAATAGCATCAAAGTTGGTGTTTGCTTTTAAATCTAACAAGGCATATGGCCTGGCAAAGACATCTAAAATTACATGGTTTGTTCTTGCAATTTCGTATAACCAAACCAGCTCTTTATCGGAAAACTTATACCCTTTCCATGGATCTACATTAGATTTATGAAATCCAATAATTACCTTGTCGTAAGTCTTTAATTTTTTAATGTAACCTTCTAGATTACTGTCTTTTACCCAGTCAACCTTCGTGTATTTATTTAACTGATTATAAAACGAAGTCCCATCGTCGTCACCCAAGTTTATATAGGCAACCGTTGTATTTTCTAGCTGCTTTATTGGAAGACTTAACGAATCGTTTTTAACAAGGGTTATCGCCTGCTCCATAACCTGTTCGTAAAGCATATCATCTTCCGGTGCATTCAAGTCGTTATACAGGTTATTATTGTCTACAGCAGCATAATTGTTTAGTCCAACAAGATATTTAGCCTTAAGCAATTTTTTTACAGAATACGCCAAACGTTCTTCGGTAATAATTCCTTCCCTATAGGCCTTAATTAAACGTGCGTGTGCTTTTGGAACATCTTCAGAGATTAGAAGCAGATCGTTTCCTGCAATAAAGGCCGCCAAATCGATTTCGCCGGGCTCTTTAAAATTAGAAGCGCCTTTCATGTTTAAGGCATCGGTAATTACTAACCCATTAAAACCCATTTGCCCTTTAAGCAAATTGGTTACAATATTTGTAGAAATTGAAGATGGAAAACCATCTTTAGTTTCAAGAGCAGGAATATTTAAATGAGCTACCATCACACTCGATAAGCCGTCTTGAATCATGCGCTTGTAAGGATACAATTCAATGCTATCTAATCGCGCTTTAGTAAACGCTAACGTGGGTAAGGTATGGTGGGAATCTGCATCGGTATCGCCATGTCCAGGAAAATGCTTTGCATTCCCCAGCACTCCAGCGCTGCGCATACCCTTTATTAACGCCATTGCCTTGTCGGTAACATTATCCCTGTCTTCACCAAACGAACGGTTTCCTATTATAGGATTTTTAGGATTAATGTTTATGTCGACTACTGGAGCAAAATTAATATGAACCCCTAAACGTTTGCAGTGTGCGCCAATACGAGCTCCTACTCGCTCTATTAATGTATTGTCTTTTACTGCACCCAAGGTCATATTCCATGGATAGGCAAATGTAGAATCTAAACGCATGGACAAGCCCCATTCTGCATCCATACCAACTAAGAGTTTTACCTTAGCCAGTTCTTGAAATTCATTATTAATTTTTGCTTGTCTATACGGTCCTCCTTTAGAAAAAATGACCCCACCAATATGATAATTTGTAATTAAGTCTTTTACTTTATCTGTTTTGGATTTTGGATCCTGACTCCAAACATCTACCATAAACAACTGCCCCACCTTCTCTTGCAACGACATGGTACTGTAAATAGAATCTACCCAGCGCGACTGATCTTCTGGGTTCGATTTAGAAGCTAAAGGATCTATTTGTTGCGCCGTACAAAACAACGAAATTAAAAGTAGCGCGGGAAAAAGTACATTCTTCATAAAAAAAGCAAATCAAAAACTATGCTAAAAATCGGGAGTGCCAGCTATCTTGAGCCGGGACTTCCCAAAAATCCGTGAGCTCTGCTTTGGTATTCACTAAGTTATTAAATACTATGGTGTTTTTAGACACCGATTTATTTTTAGCCATTTTCTTAAAATCGGCTAAACTTTTATGTGCAATATGCGGCCCGTTATAAAAAGTCACATTTAACTTATCCATTAAATCAATATCTAATTCTGACTGTAATTGTTGTATAAAATGAACCGAGGCATCTATACTACAGCCCGAGGCACTAGCCTGCTCCTGATTTAGACCAATTATTATAAATCGATTATACCGAATACTAAAGCCAGCCGCAAGAGAAGCCCCATGTGCTGTCCATTTGCTCAAAAACTGAGCTATTTTAGGCTCAATCTGGGTAATTTCTTGGTCGGTTAACTTTCTATTGGATTGGTAAATCCAAATGCGCGAGTTGTCCGGTAATTCGCTAAAATCTACATGCATACTTATAAATCTTGAGCGTTAGCAATCATTTCGGCCACATCCATGACCTGAATCGAATCTTCTTTTTCTTTTCCTTTTACCCCATCTGTCATCATGGTATTGCAAAATGGGCAAGCCGCTGCAATTATCGCTGGCTTAGTTTCTAAAGCCTCTTCGGTTCGTTCTATATTTATGTCTTTGTTGCCTTGTTCAGGCTCTTTAAACATTTGCGCTCCACCAGCTCCACAACATAGGCCACGGCTCTTACAACGCTTCATTTCTATAAGTTCTACTTCTAGTTTTTCTAACAATTCACGAGGAGCCTCGTAAACATTATTCGCACGCCCTAAATAACACGGGTCGTGAAATGTTATGCGTTTCCCTTTATAGACGCCACCATTTACAGTTAAACGCCCCTCGTTTAACAAAGACTTTAAAAACTGAGTGTGATGTACTACTTCGTAATTTCCTCCAAGCCCAGGATATTCATTTTTTATAGTATTAAAGCAATGCGGACAGGCTGTAACTACTTTTTTTACTTCGTAGGCGTTTAAAACTTCTATGTTTGTCATGGCCTGCATCTGAAACAAAAACTCATTTCCCGCTCGTTTTGCTGGATCTCCAGTGCAACTTTCTTCGGTGCCAAGGACCGCAAATTCGACGCCTGCCTTATTTAGCAGTTTTACAAAAGCCTTGGTAATTTTCTTAGCTCTGTCGTCAAAACTTCCTGCACAACCCACCCAAAATAAAACTTCGGGAACTTTGCCTTCGGCTACATATTGGGCCATAGTTGGCACCTTAATTTGCTCACTCATGCTTTAATATTAGTTTAAACAACTAGTAGTACGTTATTACACGCTCTACAATGTATTGCAATTCGTTATTAGTTCGCGTTACTTTTTGAACCCAGTTATTATTTATATCGTATTGATATTCAGAAGTTTCTGTATTTTGAATCTCCCCATCTTTAGTATAAGCAATCTCTTCCTGAATCTGATTATTTTTATTATACGTATAGCTGTAGTTTGCCAGAATTACTTGTTCTGTACTAAGCACTTTTAACGTAGCTAATTCTTCGTTCTCGTGATACGTCATAGCGTAGGTATATTCTAATGCTCCGCTTTGGTTTATTATCTGAATAGAATCTGGGTTTTTAGAATTACTATAGGCATATTTTTGTACAGATTGAACTGTTCCATCTACCGCAACTAACTGGCGCTGGGTTATTCTATCTTGTGCATCGTACTGAATAAAATACTCACCATCGCTTATTCCATCGGCATTGGTTCCAATAACTTTAGTAACGTATTTTGAATCGTTATGTTCAAAAGCCTGTTTGCTTTCAAGTTGATTTTGCGCTGTAAAATATTCAATAGAAGTATATCTGCCTTCTTGATCAAAGTTCATGTATTCGGCAGATCCATAGGGTGTTGCCTCGTCTTTAACCACGTTACCATCTACTTCTATGGCCTTAAATGTTCTAGCTTCTATAGATTTAACATTAGAATTCAACTTCATTTGCTCTAAGTCTGGACTAATAAATCCTTGTTGGGCACAACCAACGAATAAAAAAGTCACGACTGCAAAGCACAACCACTTAGACAATTTTTTGTTTATACTACTATTGGGGTTTTGCATTGTCTTAATCTTTAAAAACTTCTATAGTAAAATCTTTTTCTATCAGGTCGGTAAACTTGCCTTTATATCGCGTAGCCTTTACAATATGATTATCTATCCAATGATAGTTACCCCCGCGAGGTTTCCCCATAAGTAAGCTGTGATATTTAAAACCGTGCTTCTTTAACCAAGATTCTGTTACTTCTCTGTGGGCCTCCGTGCGGGAAGTAAAAAAGCAAATAATATGTCCTTGGTCGTACCAGCGGTTTAACGTGGCCAAAGCGTCCGGAAAAGGTTCGCAGGTTCCCATGCGCTCAGGTTCTTCGTTAGGAACGTCGTCTGTTATGGTGCCATCTATATCTATCAGGTAGTTTTTAACTCCTTCTGGTAGTATGGGACTTATTTTTTCGCCTTGGTCTTCTGCAGTTTGTAAAAGTTTATCTACTTCTTCTTTCTTCATCTTTTAATTTTGAAAAATCTTTTTTAGAAATTCGTATAAATAATGCCAGTTTGCGCTTTCCTTCTTCTATTCTGTTTTCCGGTGCATAACGAGCATCGTAAGTCATGTTCCAGGCGCGCTGCTGTATATGTTCAACCTGTTTGGTACTGCAATAATCGCAAAATACCTTAGTTACATCTATTTTTTGAGGGTGTCCATCTTGATAGGTAATGGTCGAATAAACCTTTACCTGCAGCGAGTCTTTTTGATACCCACTCTGGGCAAAACTCGGACTCATGTACAAGCAAAAGAATATTATGAACAACCATTTATTCATCTGCCCAGTTTAAACGATCCATTTGGTTATAGGGCCACGGAGCACCATTATTTTCTATATTGGTTAGCGCAACGTTAAGTTCGTTAGGCGCAGCCGATTGCTCCATAACCAGGTATTGTCGCATATCCATAATTATAGACAAGGGATCTATACTTATTGGACAGGCCTCTACACAGGCATTACATGTGGTACATGCCCATAACTCTTCGTTAGTTATATAATTGCCTAGTAATTGCTTGCCGTCGTCTTTAAATTCCCCATTTACGCTAATATTCTTACCCACTTCTTGCAATCTATCACGGGTATCCATCATGATTTTACGAGGAGACAATTTTTTACCTGTCTGATTTGCAGGACATTCACTGGTGCAGCGGCCACATTCGGTACAGGTGTATGCATTTAAAAGCTGTGTTCTAGAAAGATCCATTACATCACTAGCTCCAAATTTTGCAGGTACATCTGCTTCGTCCTCTGCTGGTACAGCAAACGGATCGGCATTGGGGTCCATCATGAGCTTAACCTCTGCTGTAACCGATTCCAAATTAGCAATTTGCCCTTTAGGTTCAACTTTTCCATAAAACGTATTGGGAAATGCCAAAAGAATATGTAAGTGCTTCGAGAAATACAAATAATTTAAAAACACCAGAATGCCTAAAATATGTAACCACCAAGCGGTTCGCTCTAGCATAATAAGACTGGCTTCGCTCATGCCGTTAAACAAAGGCGCAATAAAACTACTCACTGGATAACTACCCGCTACTGTGTAATGATCGGCTCCTAGCTGTTGTAGATTCAAATCGGCCGCATTCATGGTTAAAAATAAAGTCATTAAAACGACTTCGAAGTATAAAATAATATTGGCGTCATTTTTAGGCCAGCCCTTCATTTCTGGGCTCCAGAAGCGTTTAATGCGCTGTACGTTTCGGCGTGTCCAAAAGAAAATTACACCCACTAAGACTAGCAGGGCTAATATTTCGAAACTACCTATTAAAAAGTCATAGAACCCACCTAGAAAAGAGAATATTCTATGGGTTCCAAAGATTCCATCGATAATAATCTCTAGGACTTCTAAGTTTATAATTATAAAGCCCAGATAAACAATAAAGTGCAAGATTCCTGCAACTGGACGAACAACCATTTTAGATTGCCCTAAAGCAATTTTGGCCATATTAGTCCAACGTTGCTTATTGTGGTCGCCATAATCTACTTCGCGACCCAGTTTAATATTGCGAATTACCTTGCGAATATTCTTTGTAAAGTAACCTACACCAGCTATTAGTGCGATTACAAAAAGTATGTTAGGAAGGTATTGCATGTCTAGTCTTGGTTTTCTTGAGCGTCTTGATATTCCTTGTTTTTACGTCCAAACAAAGAGAAATGAACATAGCGTTTTGGGTTTTCCTTCATGTCTTTAAGCAATTGCTCTAATTCACTTGAAGCCCCAGCTAAATTATCGTAAAGCTGATCGTCTTTTAATAATTTACCTACACTCCCTTCACCGTTATCTATAGCGGTCATAATTCCGTTTACCTGGGCTATGGTTTGTTCTAGTTCGGTTACTAAGGCTCCAATCTGGATATTGGCTAACGAATCAGATACTGCGGCAAAGTTTTCTGTTGTGGTGTCTAAATTGGTAAATGTGCGATCTAACTTTTCTTTGTTATCGCTAATTAAGGTATTTAAATTTTGACTGGCCGTTTTAAAGGAACTAACTGTGCTGCTTAAGTCTTGAATGGATTGTTTTAAGGCCGCTTGACTGTCTTTATCCATTATGTTATTTATTCCTTGTAATAAAGAATCAAGATCGGTAAGGGTTGCATTTACTTTGTTTTCTAAAGGAACCAATCGGTCCGACACGGCGTCCATCATTCCCAGTTCTAGTTCGCCGTCAAGAATATCGCCACTTTTGGCTGTAGGAGCATCGCTAAAATCTGGAATTATCGCCAAAGACCTTCCACCAATTAATCCGCCGCTAAAAATCTTTGCGATGCTTTTATTTGAAAACTCAAAATCGGTCGATATAGAAAATTTTACTAATAACTCTCCTTGAGGACCATCTAGAGAAATATCCATAACCTTTCCAACGGTCAAACCATTAATAGAAACAGGTGCCGAAGGACCTAAACCACCAACGTGTGGATATTTTGCATAAAAAACACGTTCGTTTTCCAGCAAATTTGATCCTTTTAAATAATTAATTCCAAAAATAACCAACACGATAGCAACTAAAGCTAGAATACCGGTTTTTAACTCACGAGAAAGTTTCAAAAGAATGGCGTTTTGATTAAAAACAAAGGTAGAAATAAATTCAAAACCCTAGGCGGCTTAAAACTATTTTATAATAGACGACAATTTTTGCTTTTTTCCGTCTTTAAATGCCACAATATAACAGGAACTATAACCTTTTTCTTGGGCAAAGGTTCGCATTAGCTGAATCTTATTGTAGTCGGAGGTAGCGCCGTAATAGTACTTGAATAAATTACCTTCTTTATTTTTAGTTACTTCTTTAAGCCCTTTAAAGTTATATGGCTTTAATTCCAACTCTTTTTTACTAGCGGCCAATTGTACTTTAAAGGTCACTCCTTCGTAAATGTTTTCTTCGGCTTGAGCAATTGCAGTTTCTATTTCTGAATCGGTTATTACTGGGTTTTGTGTATCTACCGTAGCCAGTTGAATACTTTTTTTATAGGTCAAAATTGCCTCCCCTATTGCATTAGCCATTTCTGTCTTTCCTTTGTTAGAACTTAAATAGCTACTCTCCTTTTTATTGGTTAAAAACCCTGTTTCTATTAAAATACTTGGCATATAGCTTTGGTGAAGCACTATAAATCCAGCCTGCTTAACGCTGCGGTCCTTGCGTTTTAATTTATTTACAAAGTTATTCTGAACCAAACTGGCCAGCATAATACTTTGGTCCAAG
The DNA here is from genome assembly GCA_965277295.1 of Gilvibacter sp. GTDB lineage: Bacteria > Bacteroidota > Bacteroidia > Flavobacteriales > Flavobacteriaceae > Gilvibacter. The sequence goes on along the minus strand of OZ255720.1, from coordinate 2,960,894 downwards.
TACTCCTCTTGCATTAGGGTTAAACCAATAAAAGATTCTGGGGCATTGGGATTGTATCCCGCATAGTTTTCTTGGTAGTTTTCTTCGAGAAAGATTACTTCGTTTTCTTTTTTTGCAACTTCTAAGTTTTGTTTGTTTGCATGCAATCCTAATACATAAGTTTCTGCTCCATAGGCCTGTGTATGGTGAGCATTACAGTGAATAGAGACAAATAAGTCGGCATCTGCTCTATTAGCAATTGCCCCGCGCTCGTATAGATTTACAAAGCTGTCGTTGTCTCTTGTGTAGATTACTTTTATTCCGGGTTTGGCCTCTAAAATTTTACCCACTTTTAAGGTAATGGCCAAAGCAATATCACTCTCTTTTAAACCATTGTAGTATTTACCGCTATCGTGGCCTCCATGTCCAGCATCTAAAACAACCACAAAATCTTTTACCTTAGGTTTTAAACTACTACTAAAGGCGTAAAGTCCTAATATAAAAATTGCCAATAACGGGGCGACAATACGGTTTTTCAAAATCTGTTTAAATTTTAATTAATAACGGGTTTTGGTATATAAAGTTGCCTAAATAAACCGTTTGTAACCTAAACAGTTACAACCATTAACGTTTTTTGACTTTAATTTAGGCTATTTTTAAAATGCTACCCAAAAAATATATGTAATTTTAGAGCGTCAAAAATTAAGCCATTCTTTTACAAAAATAGCAGGAATCATATTGCAAACAAAACATCTTTTTTTTGTTACCCTTTTGAGCATGCTCTTTTTTGGCTCCAATAGTTTGTGGGCACAAGACATTCAGGATTCTACAGTTGTCGATATGCCGCGGGTTCGCGATTCGGTGAGCGTAGGCATAGATAGTTTAATTACAAGACCAATAAATATTGCACAGCGCGACAGTATTACTGGGGACTCCCTAGTGGTAGAACAAGAAGTTATTACAGATGTAGTCGATTATTTTGGTAAGGATTATGTATACATTAATAAAAAACAAAACAAAATTTACCTGTATAACGAGTCTTTTGTGCTGTATCAGGACATGCGCATAGAAGCCGGAGTTATAATTTTAGACTACAGTAAAAACGAAGTTTACGCCAAAGGTATAGTCGACAGTTCGGGCACGTATACCCAACTTCCTGTTTTTACGCAAGGACAAAACGAAGTTGAACCCGATTCCATTCGGTTTAATTTTGACACAGAAAAAGCACTTATTTACAATTCCCGTACCGAACAAAGCGGATTTAAAGTACGTGGAGAAGTCGCAAAAAAGGTTAACGATTCTGTAGTATACATGCAGAATGTGCGTTTTACAACATCCGAAAACCTAGACGATCCCGAATATTATTTTTACGCCCGAAGGGTTAAATTTGTGCCCCAAAAGAAGATTGTTACTGGGCTTACCAATATGTATATAGCCGACGTCCCTACGCCTATTGGACTGCCCTTTGCGTTTTTTCCGTTGACCGAAGATCGTGCCGCAGGCTTTGTTTTGCCCAGTATTGGGGACGATGTTAACCGGGGATTCTTTTTTGAGCGTGGTGGATATTATGTTCCCTTTGGGGATTATGCCGATTTAGAAGTCTTAGGAACCTATTCGACCAATGGGAGTTATGGAATTAATGTGGAATCTAATTATAGGTTACGCTATAAATTTAATGGAAATTTAAGTTTTAGATTCGAAAGTCTTATAAATAGCGAGCGTGGGTTTCCAGATTTTAGTCAAACCAATATTTATAATATTCGTTGGTCGCATAGCCAAGATGCAAAGGCCAATCCCAATTCTAGATTTTCGGCCTCTGTAAACTTAGGGAGTTCCAGTTATTACCAGCAATCCATTAATCAAAACAACACTTCGAATTTTTTAAATAACTCGTTAAATTCTTCGGTTTCGTATTCTAAAGTAATACAGGGGGATCCGCAAATAAACCTTGCGGTTACCGCTACCCATAGTCAAAGCACACAAACAGGAGTTGTAAATATGACCTTGCCAACCTTTACTGGGAGTGTTTCGCGTGTTTTTCCTTTTGAACCTAAATCGGGATCAAAAAAAGGAATTATTCAAAATATAAACTTGCAATACGATGTGCAGGCGCAAAACCAGTTTACCACAACCGACGAAGAGTTTTTTACATCGGCCATGTTTAACGATGCCCGATTGGGCGCTCAGCACACCATTCCAATTACGACCAACTTTAAAGTTGCAAAGTATTTAAGTGCTTCGTTAAGCGCAAACTATCAAGAAACCTGGGTTTTTAAAACCTTTGAACGCAGTTTTGACCCCGAACTAAACGAAGGGCAAGGCGGCGAGGTTATAGACACTATTAATGGTTTTGATGCCTACAGAACCTACGGATTTTCTACCAGTTTAGGAACCACTATTTACGGGACCTTTAATTTTGGCAAAAAGGCAGATAGTACAGATCGAAAAATACAATCTATTCGTCATGTTGTGCGTCCTAATATATCCTACAGTAATACCCCGAGCTTCGATCAGTTTTACGACGAGTATACAGCGCAAGTAGCAGGAACACCAGACCAAGAAGAGGTAATTGAATATTCTCGTTTTGAAGGGACACTCTATGGTGCTCCTACCCAAAATAGCACGAGTAATATAGGTTTAAGTGTTAGTAACACTATAGAAGCTAAGGTCACAGATAAGGATTCGACCGCTCTAGAGGCAAAAAAAATAACGCTACTAAACAACCTATCGTTTAGCACCAGTATAAACCTACAGGCGGATTCTTTAAAATTCCAACCCATAAGTTTTAGGGGGAGCGTGCCTGTACTTCCTAAATTAGATTTAAACTTTGGAGGAAGCTTAGACCCCTATGCGCTTAACAATAACAATCAGCGTATAAATATGCTCAATATAGACAATGGCGGAAGTTTATTTAGACTTACCGACTTTAATCTAAGTATGAACTATAGCTTTAGAAGTACCGACTTTGAAGGCCTTGGGTCAGAAACTGAAGATCCGGACAGCGAAACCTTTAGAAACGGTGGTCGCCCAGACGATTTATTTGGTAATTCGGACGACTTTAGAGACGACGCCAGATTAGGCAATAATCAGAAAACAAATAACGAAGAAGCCGAGGGCTTTAAAAGATATACTTATAAAATTCCTTGGGATTTACGACTGGCCTACACCATTACCTACTCCAACCGGCAAAGACAAAACGAAATTGCGTCGCATTCTTTAATGTTTAGTGGTAATGTAGAATTGTCACCTAAATGGTCTGTAGGAGCTTCTTCGGGTTACGATTTTACCAATCAAGGTTTTACTTTTACTCAATTACGATTTAAACGCGATTTAGAAAGTTGGAGTATGAGCTTTAACTGGGTACCCTTTAGTACCCGAAGTTCTTGGTTTTTCTATATAGGTATTTCCAGTAGTGTTCTTAGCGATATTAAATACGATAAACAACGCCGACCTGATCAGCAATTATAACACCCTTCTTTTATGAAAACTATAATACAAACAGACAATGCACCTGCTCCCATTGGGCCTTACAATCAGGCTGTCATGTATGGAGACATGTTATATACTTCTGGGCAAATTGCCATGGATCCAGCAACTGGAACGTTAATTACAGGCAATATTAGCGCAGAAACCAAACAGGTTATGGAAAACCTTAAGGCCGTGTTAGAAGCTGCTCAGTTAAGCTTTGAACATGTAATAAAGACTTCTATTTTTATTAGTGATATGGAAAATTTTGCAGCCATTAATGCAGTATATGGCACCTACTTTTCTGATCATAACGCGCCAGCACGCGAAACTGTAGAAGTGGCTAATTTGCCTAAATATGTAAACGTAGAAATTACTATGATTGCCGGCCGATAGGCTTAATTTTTGGTTCCATCTTTTTTACTTTTAAAGTTAACTGGACCAATATCGCTATCGTCTGGAACAATATTTACATTACTGTTTGCTTCTAATTCTATTTTCTTGTTGAATAACTTACTTACTAATTCTTGAAAAGTATCGAAATCTACAGAATACTGTATTCCAGCACCCTGTTCGAAGTTTAATTCTTCACCAATAAATTGAATTTGCGCCTGCCGGTTAAAGAAGTTCATGCGCAGGGTTCCATCTTCGTTTATAAGCCATTGTATCTCTATATCTCCTGCTACCTGAGTATCGGTTACCCCGCCAACAGGTATTCCTACTTTACCATTAATTAAAATACGGTCAGATACCTGGGTAGAAATTGTTGTAATAAAGCGATCGCTTGTCTCTACATCTGGACGCCTTTCCGATACATCGTAAATTACAGATACATTTAACCTTCCATCTTCGTCGCTTAATAAATCGTTTAAAATATTTCCTACCGAACTAGACAATACGCTAGCTCCTGCTCCTGCTCCAATACCTCCTCCAGCATTTCCTTGAAATTGGCCTAATGCTAACAAAAATATGGCCTGTTGTTCGCGCTGTTCTTTGGTTCGAAGTTTGTCGGTTAACTCTCGAGATACATTGTTATTGGCATTGGGAAACTCTACAAAAAAGTCAATGTTTGGTTTTAAAATCTCACCTGTTAATTCTACAACGGCATCTACTTCGATTTCCTGATTAACAGACGGATTATCAAGTAAAACCGATGGATTAGCATTGGTGTTATACCTCGCCTTAATATTTAAATTAGCACGAGTTGGATCGCCGTCCCAAGTAATTGTTCCCCCGGGATCAACCGCAATTGTTCTATTAATTAAACTCTGGAATTTAAAATCGTAGAGTCCGTCTATTACAATAAAGTCACCCCACATTTTAAACTTCCCTAGGGTATTTATTTCTATAAGTAGGGTTCCTGCTCCCCGACCGTTAAGGGTCGAACCACTTTTTTGATCTACTACAACTTCTACTTCGGCATTCTGATTAATATCGAGCTCGAAATTTAGAGTTAATCCACTTAGGGCTTCTTGGGTAATAATTTCGCCATTTAGCCGAGCCTCTTTTTCTTCTGGCGATAAAAAATGAATATATCCTTCTTCGCCCAGTGCTTCTACATCGCTAATTGGTATTTTAAAAACTGTATTTGGTTGCGTGGTGGCTAAAACGTCAATAACCAAGGCTTCTGTTTTTCCAGAAATACTTGCCTCTCCCCTTATAAAGGCGGTTCCATAATACAAGGCTTCTTCTTCCTGCGGAGTGTTTAGCACCAACAAGTTGTCTGATTCTACTTTTAAATTTAAATCCCACTGGGCAAAATCTTGATGGGTTACAAAGCCAGATAAAATCCCTCCAGACTCGAATCTAGTGTCGGTAATTGGAATATTACTCAAGGTAAATTTATTCTTTGCAATAAACACTTCGGCATTATCTGCAAAAGCGTAATCAATATTTAAATACGGAATAGTTAACCCTGACTTATCTAGGGCAATTTTACCAAAAAGATCAGGCGATTTATAGTTTCCACGCACCGAGGTTTTACCAGAAACAAATCCTCTAATGTTAGTTATTACGTCGGTCCCAAAAGGCGTTAACGCTTCTAAATTTAAACTATTAAGATCTACATCTAAATCTATTTGAGGCTCGTTAGGGCGCAGATCTATGGTCCCTATAGCGCGAATTGATTCAACGTTTTTATTGGTCAATGTTGTATTTACGTTATACAGCGTTAGATCTTCATTCCCTGCAACCGAAAGCAGTAAATCTCCATAGCGCGTATTGTTCATGGTTATTCCTTCAATACTCACGTTAGAATCGGGATAATACGCACCATCTTTTTGCAAAAAGTTAAGCCTACCATTTACCGTTCCCGTTAACTCTAAGTTCTCTACCGGGGGCGTAATTTTGCCAATATCCACATCTATAAACTCAATCGCGAGGTCTTTGTAATTGTCTCCTTGTAAAAACCCTGCCAATTGAATGTACTCTTTATTGTGATTCATGGTAAGGGCATTTACCGTAATATCTTTAAAGTTGTTGTCAAAAACTATATTATTTAATCGATTGTTGTCTTTGTTTACATACCACACATTCTCTTTAAACTCGATAGTAGATTTTTTTACCCCTACTACAGACTTCCCTTCTTGGTTAATGGTATGATACAAGCTTAAATTGTACTTGTCTGTATTATCTATTCCACCAACAAACTGCGACCTAATAAACAGGGTATCGTTTACCGTTACATTTATTAGATTAATGTCGTTAAAATCGTAGAAGCCAGCATCTAAGGAATCAATATCGATAAAGGTGTTAAACAAGGGATTATCGTTATCCACTTTTAAATTTACTTTGCTTAAATAGTTGTCATAAATTAAAAGTTCGGGCGACTTAAAATTCAGTTTAAATTCAGACTCGTCCGAAGATACAGAGCCATCCACACGAGAGTTCTCACCTAATTTTATTTCGGGAACAAACACATCGACTATTTTATTAAAAACCTCGAATTCGTAGTCTAAATACTGATTGGTTGTAACGTCTTTTGGAATATAATTGGCATAGATACTACCGACCCCATTTCTAAATAGATTGGGTAAATCTATTATATTAAAACGACCAATTAATCGCCCATTAATTACATCTGGGCTAATAATTTTAATCTCCCGTTCTAAATCTATAAAATTGGCCTCTACTATTAAATCGTCAAAGTAATAATCGTCTTCTAAATTCTGATAGGTGGTCTCTTTAAACTCAATGGATCCAACAGCGTTATCTACTGTAGTTCCAGTCATATCCATTAAAATAGACCCTGTAAAAATACTTATACTGTCCCGTTGTATTAAATTCAAGCGGTGCAGGTCGGCATAATCTACTCGTGCTTCAAAATCGTATCTATTAATGGCCTCCGAGACATCTATAAGGCCGTCAAAGTCCATTTTTAAATTGGGGTCGTTTATTGTAAAATTCCCATTAAATTGCGGCTGCTCCAGATTTCCGGACAGCATAACATCTTTGTAGGTATAGCCTTGCACTTCTAACGCAGTTAACTTGCCAGCCACAGAAGATTTTACAGTTTCTACAGTAAAGCCCTTCCCATTAAAAACTAAATCTCCATTTAGATTGCCAATAACCGAAGTACCTACAAAAGTACCTAAGTCAAAGTCAGAAAAAGTAATATCGCCAACATAGGTAGCCAATTCAATTTGCGTCATATTCCCCATAGTTAATTGGGTTTGGGCATCGCCTAGGCCAGTTTCTATAATAACATCTGCCGCTAAGGTGTTTGGCGTAATTGTGGAATTACCATTAACGTTAAACACCCCAAGAGTTGTTAATTCTACGGGCAATTCTTTTAATACGCGAGGTAAAAATCGTTTTAAATCGTAGTAACTGGTGGCTATGCGATGATTAGCCCCTACAATTTTAAAGTCGGATTCGTCGTTTAACAAGTCGGTCCCTTTAAAATTTCCAGTAATTCGAGTATTGTAGTATTGTAAATTGGTCTTATTAAAATTAAAATCGTTTAACGAGCCGTTAAATTCCCCGGTAAGCTTAATTGACCCGTTATCGCCAAATTCCGAATAAAAAGCTTGCAAGTCGTTGGTACTAATCACAGAAGGATCAAACTGAGCAGTAATAATTACGTTGTTTATAAAATTACCTAAGCCATTGGGATAGTCCAAGGTGACATCTGCATACACTTCTGAAAAGCCAGAAAGCAATTCTAAATCGGCTATCACCATACGATCACTAGTGTACGAAAATATTCCACTTAAATGATTAACACATAAGTTATTGCGTTCGTTAAACCTAAGTGATTCTATAACTGTGCTTACTTCGTCTTCTTGAATTACAAAGTCATAAGTTTCTAGTCCAAAATCCTGTAAATCGAACATTAATGGCGTCTCTAGATTTTCGTCTTTTATTCTAATATAACCGTCGTTAATTACAACCCCTTCTGCTTGTAATAAAAACGGTTCGCTAGACGCGGGCTGGTCGGTTTCGAATTTTTCTAAAAACTGGGTAAGGTTGTCGTCAACTTCGTTACTATAGGTGGTTAAAAAGAATTTTAGCTGAGTAAATTCAACTTCGCTAAACTCTAAGTCGCCATTGTATGCTTGCTTAAAACTGGCAATCGAAGATTCGAGTGTTTTGGTATAAATAAGTGTGTCGCCAAAATGATCTGCAACATAGAGCTCTTTTAATAAAATATCGCCATCCCAATCTAAACCTATGCGATTAATCGAAATGTTGGTGTCGTATTTTTCGTTTATGTTTTTGGTAACGCGGTTGGCAATGTATGTTTGTACTACGGGATTAGAAATTAATATAACAAGACCCGCCAATAATAGGAATATCACCAATAAAGTGCGAAGAAATATTTTTCTAAATTTTTTGATACGTCCTATATGTTTTAATTTTACGTCCAAATAACATGCCATAGATGAACCATAGCGAAAGCCCTTACATTCTTGGAATTGAATCTTCCTGCGACGACACAGCCGCTGCTGTAATTCACAACGGAAAGATACTATCTAATGTTGTAGCTACACAAAAAATTCACGAAGAATACGGAGGCGTTGTTCCCGAGCTAGCTTCGCGGGCTCACCAACAAAATATTGTCCCCGTAGTACACCAAGCTTTGGCTAAGGCAAATATCGACAAAAAACAATTAAATGCCATAGCATTTACAAGCGGTCCCGGCCTTATGGGCTCGCTCTTAGTTGGGACCTCTTTTGCAAAAAGTTTGGCCATGGGCCTAGATATTCCACTTATAGATGTGCACCATATGCATGCACACATTTTAGCGCATTTTATTGATGTTGCAGGAGCAAGTAAACCGGAATTCCCATTTATTGCATTAACTATTAGTGGCGGACACACGCAAATTGTGCTGGTTAAAAGTTATTTCGACATGGAATTACTAGGACAAACCATAGACGATGCTGTGGGCGAAGCCTTCGATAAGAGTGCTAAAATATTAGGGCTACCCTATCCTGGTGGACCCTTGTTAGACAAATTAGCTCAACAGGGTAACCCTAAAGCATTCACCTTTCCTAAACCTAAAGTTGGCCCCATGGATTTTAGTTTTAGTGGTTTAAAAACAGCAGTGCTTTATTTTGCACAGAAGCACACTGCAGAAGACCCAGATTTTATAAATAACAATAAAGAAGATATCTGCGCCAGTATACAGTACACTATTGTCTCTTATTTAATGGATAAACTTAAAAATACGGTAAAAGCAACTGGCGTAAATCGAATTGCCATTGGTGGTGGAGTATCGGCTAATAGTGGGATTCGAAAGGCACTGGACGAAGCCCAGAAAAATCTTGGTTGGAAAACATTTATCCCGCCTTTTGAATTTTGTACAGATAATGCAGCTATGATTGCCATGGTAGGCCAGTTAAAATACCAAGCCCTTGAATTCGCCGATTACAGCGTGGTGGCAAAAGCACGCATGCCAATTTAATGACTAACGTGGTAATTTTTATTAAAGATTTTAATCCATGCCTGTTATAAAACTTTTTTTAGCATTATTCTTTCTTGCCGGTTCTTGCATCGCGCAAGATTTGGGGTTTTTAAAGCAAATAGGTCAAGATTCGATTTTAATTGGGGTTCACAATAATTTACACGCTCCATTAACAATATGGTTTACCCCAAAACAAGAAACCCAAAATATGGCCCGTGGGTCGGGATTAATAATGCAACCATTGGATACGGTGCAACGTGTTATGGCTATCCCGTTTTCTGCTGTTCAAGACACAACGACCATTAATCCCCTTGATTATTTTGATTTTAAAGGATTTTTAGGCGATTCTACACAAACTATTCACGACGACAATGCTGTTTATAGGTTTCCTTTTGAGCCTAACAAGCGCATAAAAATTATTCAAAGTTTTGGTGGTAAATTCACTCATAATACACCGCAATCCTATTATGCTATAGATTTTGGCACACAAATAGGCGATACTATATATGCAGCTCGCGAAGGCCGTGTTGTAAAAACTATTGACAAGTTTAAAGAGCACGGCGGTCAAGAGTTTTTTAGTAAGGCTAACCTAATTGTTATCATGCATTCAGATGGAACATTTGCCAACTATATCCATTTAGATTACCAAGGTGTATTTGTAAAGCCTGGTCAGATGGTAGCACAAGGAGCGCCTATTGGTCTTTCTGGAATGACTGGATTTACTAATATTCCACACCTGCATTTCATGGTTAGAAACGCTAACGAAGAATCGGTACCAATCTATTTTAAAGGCCTTAAGGGTAAAAAATTAAAACCCAATAAAAAATACAGGCATTAAATTAAGCGATAATTAATATATTGGCTCGAACAAAAGATTTCCATGCAACTGTTTTATCAACCCGACTTTAAAGCCAACCAAACCAGCGTCGCTTTTAATAAAGACGAAAGTCGCCATATTACCAAAGTCCTGCGCAAAAAAGAGGGGGACAGTATAGCTATTACAAATGGAGCTGGCTTAATGGCCTCTGCAGAATTGGGCTTGGTAAGTCCAAAACATTGCGAAGCCTTTATACTGGAAGTAAAAAAAGAGCCCCCTTTACCCTATGCTTTGCATATGGCCGTTGCTCCCACAAAGAACAACGATCGTTTTGAATGGTTTTTAGAAAAGGCAACCGAAATAGGAATTACCCAAATAACACCTATTATTAGCCATCATAGCGAACGCAAGCAAATTAATTGGGATAGATACAACAAAATTATAGTGAGTGCTGTAAAGCAGTCTTTAAAAGCCTATATGCCCGTTCTTAATCCGGCTACAAATTATGCCGAGTTTATCGCCAATGCAGCTGCAACTAAAACAGCCCAGCTATTTATCGCACATTGCCACGATAGCCCAAAAATTGAACTTAAAAATACGGTTGCCAATTCAAAAGATATTGTTATTGCTATTGGACCAGAGGGCGATTTTAGCCATGACGAGGTAAGTAGTGCCTTAGACGCAGGCTTTACAGGGGTAAGTCTTGGGGAGCAACGTTTGCGCACAGAAACGGCGGCAGTAGTTGCTTGTACCACGGCTTCTATTTTGAACTGTTAACTAACTACAGCGGGTTATTTATTAAGAAAAATGGGCTTTTAGATACTGCGATGGGGTAACCTGATTAATCTTTTTAAACGATTTATTAAAGGTTACTTTATTATTGAATCCAACTTCATAAGCCACATCTATAATGTTTTTTTCGCGAGCAGTATCTTGTTTTAATATTTCCATAGCCTCGTGAATGCGATAACTATTAATTAATTCGAAGAAATTTTGTTCAAAATGTTCGTTAATAATCTGCGATGCGCTATGTCTTGTAGTACCTAATCGTTCCGCTAGGTTATCTAGGTTAATATCGTTTTCTCGATATACTTTCTCTTCTTCTAATAAAGCAATTAATTGGGACTTTAGTTCGACAGAGTACGAAGAAGTTAAGCCTGAGTTTTTGTATTTCAAGAAATTGGCCTCCAACATAAAGCCCATTAACACCTTAGGGTTTGCATAAGCCACATAAGCTACGTAAAGCACCATGGCAGACATTAAAATTAACTGGGTGTTAAAAAGAACTCCTGAACGCATATTGTTTAACAACACGATTCCATAAATACAATACACTAGGCAATATAAAATTTGAAAGGCCACAACGTTACGCTGCCAGATATATAACGGTGTCCTTACCTCTGTGCGCTTTTCTCGGGTTTTAATAAACAAGCGATAGGTAAAGAAACTATATATGGCAAGCGAAATCATTTTACCAATGGTTACCATATTGCCATACGGATTTGCACTATAGCTGCTCACCCCCAACATGATTTGTAGCTTTTGTTTTTCACTTAAGGCATAAATTGGTACGAATAAGATAATTAAAACAACTGTTGGCAGTAAGTGTAGCGCATCTATCCACTTTACGGTACTCCCTGTTTTGATTCGTTTAAAGTAGAAATATAACAACGGACCATATAAAAAAGAAAAAATGGTAGACATAGAATGCGTGTGCGGCAGGTAATAGGTGTAGTTCATTACATACAAGCCCACGTGAATTATAAAAATAGAATGTATAAACACGAACAAACTCAAAAATAGATTAGCAAGCTGATCTTTGCGTTTTCGAATAGCAAAGATTAGAATCACAAAAAAACCAATAAGCCCACAATACATATAAAAAACAGCTGGCCACTTTAATCGGGGTACATACTGGTCTTCTAAAGCGAGATATTCGGGCTGGTTTTCTATAAAATTAAACGAACTATGCTCTATAAATTCTAAATCTAGGGTTCGTTTTACATACTTTTCTATGTAAACAGCAGCGGTCTTAGCATCGTTTTTACGCGCCGCTTTAAAAGCGAGCTCCCGAAACATTAATACCGAATCTATTTGAACCTCTTGTTGTAAATGCGTAGAAGAAATTTGACCGTAACCCATCCAAGTGCCAAGGAAAACCCCAAGCACAATAAGCGTTTTTTTATAGTTAGCTAAGATGGTCAGCATAGCGGTAATTTTTTATTAAAGATATGCTTCACGATAGTAAATAAAAAGCGGAACAGTACTCCCCGATAAATATTTACTAGTAAACCTTTGTCGTGAAGTTAACATAAAATATTGTATATTAATTAGTTATCAATAATTATTAGCAATTTTGAAAATAGTCAAAATAATGTCCCTCACATATAAAAATCGTGCCCAAAACTTGTAAAATTCTGCATAGATCACCTTTATTTTTACAAATCAACAAACCAAAAATGGCCAAATAATAATAAAAAATAACACACATAGTACAGGTGTTTAACCTGTGACCACATGAATATTTAACATAACCATTGTGAGCTTTTTAACAAAAACTTACTGTATTTTTATAGCATGTTAAGTCTCCAAAAACAAATTGCAGTTTTAGCAATACTTACTTTAAGTATTTTACAAACTAGCGCGCAAGAGGTAGCCGTTTTACAATACGGTGGTGGTGGTGATTGGTATAGTAATCCTACGGCGTTGCCAAATTTAGTTCGGTTTTGTAATCAAGAAATTGGCACGACCATAGATGCACGTACCAAAACAGTTAAACCAGGAAGTATAGACCTTTTTAATTATCCCTTTTTACACATGACCGGACACGGAAACGTGTTCTTTACAGAAGAAGAAGCCGCTAATTTGCGCAGTCATCTATTAAGCGGAGGCTTCTTACATATAGACGATAACTACGGAATGGATACCTACTTACGAAAAGAGTTGGCGAAGCTTTTTCCGAATAAATCGTTACAGGAACTGCCTGCCTCCCATCCTATTTTTTCTAATAAATTTGATTTTCCGCAAGGCCTTCCCAAAATTCACGAACACGACAGCGGAAGACCGCAAGCTTTTGGAATTTTTCAGGATGACCGCCTTTTAGTATTGTATACTTTCGAAAGTGATTTAGGCGATGGTTGGGAAAATCCCGAGATTCATAACGATCCACCAGAAGTTCGGACCAAGGCTTTAAGAATGGGGGCTAACATTATGCTATACGCATTTGAACAATAGCTAGTGAACCAGCAGCATACCCATTATACTTTAAAAAACGAAGCCAAACAGTTTCCAATTCATATTATTGCAGATGGCCTAAATAGCCCGGCTAATATTGGTAGTCTGTGCCGACTTATGGATAGTTTTGGATTGCAACATTTATGGTTGTGCAATGCTGCGGTAGATTTAAATTCTACCCGCTTAAAACGAACTGCTAGAGCTACACAGCAGCATCTAACAATTCACACTCATGAATCTGTAGAAACCGCCCTAGCTGAATTTAATTCAACAGACTTCTATATTGTTACATTAGACTACACTACACAAAGTAAGCCCATTAACGAATTTGAATTGCCTGCCGGTAAAAAGTTAGCTATAATTCTTGGAAACGAGCGGTATGGAGTTTCTAAATACAGTCTAGAGCAAGCCCAGCAGACGTATCATATTCCAATGTATGGACATAATAGTAGCATGAATGTTATTCAAGCTGCAAGTATAGCCCTGTATGCCATAACACAAAAACTTTTGTGATACTGTTAATTTAAAGTACTTTTAAGAGCACAAACAACAACTTATGACTTCTAAAACTATTGCTAGTGGAATATTACGCGCCGTTGGAACCTTAGTTGCCATTGGAGTTTTTCTATGGTTTTTATATTTAATTAGAAGTGTAATTGTTTATATATGTATTGCTGCAGTAGTAGCACTTATTGGAAGACCCATAGTATCTTTTTTAAAGCGGCGATTAAAGTTTGGTAATATTTTGGCCGTTGTTACCAGCATCATAATTATGTTCGGAACATTTTTTGGGATTATGTCATTATTTGTTCCGTTGGCCGTAAAGCAAAGCAAAAACTTATCGTTACTTGATATAGATGGCCTTAAAAGTAATATCGAGAACATATATAGTGAATTTAATAATTATCTAGGCCAGAAAGGCATTAGCTTATTTGACAGTTTAGAAGAGCTGGATTTAACTTCTAAAATAGAATACGAACTACTTCCAGAGTTTTTAAATAGTGTATTTGGCGCCTTGGGCAGTTTTAGTATTGGCTTGTTTTCTGTGTTGTTTATATCGTTTTTCTTTCTAAAAGACAGTCATTTACTTAACCGAGGGCTTATGGTTTTTGTTAAAGACGAGAACGAAACCCGTTTAAAAAAGTCGATTAATAAAATTAGAAACCTGCTTACTCGATATTTTATTGGGCTTGTCTGTCAGATTTTAATTCTATTTGTAATTTACACCATTACCCTGTTAATTTTTGGAATAGACAATGCGTTGGTAATTGCTTTTTTATGTGCTTTATTAAACCTAATTCCTTACATAGGTCCCATTATTAGTGCTGTTTTAATGTTTGTGCTTACTATGTCAAGCAATTTAGGCTCCGACTTTCAAACTGTTATTTTACCCACTACCCTATATGTAATGATTGGTTTTGTTATTGCACAACTAATAGATAATTTTGTGAGTCAACCGGTAATATTTTCTTCAAGTGTAAAATCGCACCCCTTAGAAATATTCTTAATTATTATTATTGGCGGACTACTTTTTGGAGTGGTTGGAATGATAGTCGCTGTTCCCGCATATACTGCTATAAAAGTAATCGCTCAAGAGTTTTTAAGCGAAAACAAAGTAGTTCAAAGACTTACCAAAGACCTTTAGCCATGAATCCTGCAATACTAGATGCTGCAGTGCAGGAATATATTGATGCAAATCTAGAAGCCAATTTAAAGACCCTTGTTTTTAAAAGCAGTCCATTTAAGTTAATTACAATGCCAGAATTGGTGGCCCAAATAGCGGCAAAAAAAATAGCTGTAAAAAAACTTCCCGAGTACTTTAACACTAAAAACATTATTTATCCGCCTAAAAAAAACTTAGAGCAAAGCTCGTCACAACTTACGGCAGTATATAAGGCAAGTCTAATTCAAGGCACAACCGCCGCAGATATTACTGGCGGATACGGAATAGATAGTTACTTTGTTTCTAAAAGTTTTAAAAGCTTTGATTATTACGAACATCAACCCGATTTATGTAAAATCGCGAAGCATAATTTTAATCAGTTAAATGCAAGCGCTATAAATGTTATTAACATGGACGGCTTAGCGGGGATTGCCAATAAAAATTACGACTGGATTTATTGTGATCCGGACCGCAGATCGAGTGGCAAAAAAGCTTTTAGGTTTGAGGATTGTTCTCCAGACCTAAGTACCGATTTAGAAAAAATTATGGCCCGTTGCAACTCCTTATTGGTAAAAACTTCGCCCTTATTAGATATAACCCAAGCCCTTAAAACTTTATCTGGAGTAACCGCCATACATGCCCTAGCGGTTAAAGGAGAGCTAAAGGAACTCTTGTTTGTGGTGAGCAACCAAGTTACTACTACAATCGACTTATTTGCTGTAGACTGCACGGCTAATAAAACATGGACCGTAAGTTCGGAGTTAGGTGAGCAAGCTCAGGTTACCTTAAGTATGCCAGAAAAATACCTGTATATTCCAAATGCAGCCATAATGAAACTACAGCTTTTTGGCAACATTTGCGCTAAATACAAGCTACACAAGCTGCATAAGCACTCGCATTTTTTTACAAACAATACAATAATCGCGTTTCCTGGACGTACTTTTAAAGTTTTGGAAGTACTTCCCTATACTAAAAATAGCATGAAAGCAATACAAGGCGGAGATTATTTGGTTATTGCAAGAAACTTTCCACAAAGTGTTGCTCAATTACGCAAGCGTTGGAAACTTCACGATAAAGGCTCCAACTATTTAGTTTTTACCACCCTAACAAATGGCAATAAAGCCGTTTTAAAGTGCGAAATGGTTTAAGCTAAAAAATTGGCTTTTTTAGTTGCGATATCTAATCTGAAATCCTAAATTTGCATCCGCTAATTCAAACATTAGTTTGTTTTTGCAAGGAGAGGTGCCTGAGTGGCCGAAAGGAGCGGTTTGCTAAATCGTCGTACCCTAACAAGGGTACCCAGGGTTCGAATCCCTGTCTCTCCGCAAAGTAAAACACCTCGGGGTTTAGCGTAGCCCGGTCATCGCGTCCCGCCTTAGGCGGGAAGGTCGTAAGTTAAATCGCTTATGTTTGTATACATTTTATACAGTAGTTCTTTAAAAAAACATTATGTTGGCCAAACAAAAGATTTAAAAAATCGTTTGTACAGACATAACAAGGGATATGAAAAGTTTACCAAAAATGGGTGTCCATGGATACTTCTTTGGAATAAACAAGTTGAAAATCGCACGGATGCAGTTCGATTGGAACGTAAAATTAAAAGTAGAGGCGCCAAGCGCTTTATTGAAGATTTACTTTAAAACTTTTAATAAACATATTCAAAATTTACACCTCGGGGTGTAGCGTAGCCCGGTCATCGCGTCCCGCCTTAGGCGGGAAGGTCGTAAGTTAAATCGCTTATGTTTGTATACATTTTATACAGTAGTTCTTTAAAAAAACATTATGTTGGCCAAACAAAAGATTTAAAAAATCGTTTGTACAGACATAACAAGGGATATGAAAAGTTTACCAAAAATGGGTGTCCATGGATACTTCTTTGGAATAAACAAGTTGAAAATCGCACGGATGCAGTTCGATTGGAACGTAAAATTAAAAGTAGAGGCGCCAAGCGCTTTATTGAAGATTTACTTTAAAACTTTTAATAAACATATTCAAAATTTACACCTCGGGGTGTAGCGTAGCCCGGTCATCGCGCCTGCTTTGGGAGCAGGAGGTCGCAGGTTCGAATCCTGCCACCCCGACAAAGAAAGCCTGAAATCTATGATTTTGGGCTTTTTTATTTTACGCACGTCGCAAGACGCAGTCTTGTGTAAGCAAGAAAAATAAAAAAGTCAAAGAACGCGAATGCGTTCTGGCTTGCTTTAGCAACGACCCCAACTCAGGAACATTCACGAAGTGAATGAATCCAATCTAGTATGCAAAAGTTCGAAGAACTTTGTTTAGCAACGCTACTCAAAAAGGATCACGAGCATTACCGAGGAACAAAATATATTTTGAGACGAAGATAGCACGTGAAGCTTGCGAGTAGTCCATTTATTAAATGTCACTTCGATACAATTCGCAAAGCGAATCACTCAGTGACCAAGACAGGTGAAAATTCGAAGAACTTTAGGGCTTGCTTTAGCAACGACCCCAACTCAGGAACATTCACGAAGTGAATGAATCCAAATTAATTTATTTACTAAAGCCTTAATTCGCGCTAGGGATAGTAGTGTAAACCCCGCAGCGCTCTGACCAACATAGCCTTGGCGAAGTTGGTAAGTCAGCGAGGAGTTGAAGCGCATAGCCCGACCGCTTTCGCGGTAGCGCCCAATACATACTGCCTATTAATTAAAAATATCTTGTATTTATAATAGTGTGCCAAAATTAATCTTCTCTAGAGTTGCTGCTTAGCACAATCGCAGCCGCTACAAGTACCACATTTTTTATTATGTATTGCCCTTTAAGAGTAAGTCCGTAAGGAATATGAGTAAAAATTTGATCTGGGAATAAAAAAACTGGAGCAAAGGTACCAGCCATATGTACAAACAATAAGGTTAATACTACGCGATTAAACTTGCCCGAGATTAACCCGAGGCCAATTATAACCTCAACAAGTGCTAGTCCATTTATAATAACAAGGTTAGGCAGAAGGCCAAAGCTTAACGATTGAATGGTTTGGATGGCTAAATCTTCTGCGGGACTTAAGCCGGGAAAAAACTTTAAACATCCGAACCAAAAAAACACCAATCCAATAGATATTCTAAGAACTAGGTGTTTGTGTTTAAATATATAACCAGAAAAGGAATACGATTTATCCTTAATTTTTGATGCCTTTACGGTACTCATTTTAATTTTATTTACCCCTAAAAATATAGAAATAGCTTATGCAGCTACACCTGTAAACAGTTTAAGCAAAAGAATTTAATTTAAACGAATGGTTTTATGATAAATGTCATATGGTAAGCGCTTCTAAATGCTCCTTTACTTTTAATAGAGCCGTTTTGGTAACCCCCTTTTGACCAGCCTTGACTACGAACTTTGTATTTGTACCAGCTACAATTAGGGAAAATCGAGAATTGTGTCTATACTTAAATGAATCTGTCCAAATTCGCATTCCCTTGGTTTTTATGGTAGTTGTTTTATCTTTAAAAAGTAGTCTACTTTCTGTAAAGCTAACCTGGTCCTTATTTGTAGATACGCTAATTTGTTTAAGCGAAGAAAGCAGTAAAACTTGTATTGTTAGTATTAGTGCATACACTAAGCCAATGCCTAGCCATAATCTATAATCGTCCCAAGCAATTTGTGCATCTCTAAATAAAACTACATTAAAAGCAACCATACCCATCGCAACGAGTATCGCTCGTAACATAACATCTAGCGCACCTAGTTGCTTTTTGTTCTTAAATAGTATGGTCATTGGCTATTATTTTTTAAATAAATTTTGAATCTATATAATCGCAAGCCCGAAACCGCCATAAATACAAAACCGAATACTCCAGCAAATAAACTAATGGTTTGCATGCCAGCTTTTTTACTTCCAAAACGGTGAACAAGTATGGCCACTATTAAAATGACTAACCCAACAATAAAGGGTTTTAGCAAGGTGTTCCAGATGTTTTTTCTTTGTTGCTCGTCCATTCTAAAACTTACTAGTTTGTATTTAGAAAAATACAACACCTTTTAGACTAGTGCAACAATGACGATTTTCGTTTAACGTATTCCTTTTTAATCGAGGCAAAATGAGGCTTTAAGGGCTAAAAAAGTGTCAAAAAAATGTAAAAGAAGTGTCAAGCGCTATAAATTCTCGTGAAATTAGATGTTATTTGTGGACGTTATGAGTAGAAAAAGAAAGCTTGTTTTAATAATTGGTCTTGGGCTATCAGGATTGTTATTTGCGTTTTTAATTAGCAATAAAACTCAAGATGACTTTAGTACCCGGGCAAAAATTGTAATTCGTGAAGTTGGGAATCAATTATTATTAAAAAATAATGATAGTACTTCGCTAATATTACCAGTTATTCAGAAAGAAACAGGCATATTCCAATTATCCTTTAATGATACTTTAGGGTTTAAGCCCAACCATTTAGTGGATGCTACCACAGCGAGTTTTGCCAAATCGAATTTTCCGACAAACTATACAGTAGCCGTTATTGAATGTACCCAAGGCGAAGTTTCCTATAGTTATCAAATGACTAATACCGAAGAAACTACTATTGTACCTTGCAGCGGGAGAGCCTTACCAGCCGGTTGCTATACCATTACTTTTACAATGCCCAGTGTTGCAAGGCAAATGCCTAATTCTAAATGGTTAATTTTATTAGCAGTACTTGCGGTATTTCTATTGTTAGACTTTAGGTTAAAAAAGCAAGAACAAAATGCCCAAGAATTGCCTAAAAGTCAAGGTTTTTCTACCATAGGGAGCTACAAATTTTACCCGACAGAAAACAAATTGGTTAAGGCGGCTCACGAAATAAGCCTCTCTAAAAAAGAATGTGAATTACTGGCCATTTTTATTGCAAATCCTAATAAAGTGATTAAACGGGACGAACTCACTAAAAAAGTTTGGGAGGACAACGGTGTATATGTTGGACGCAGTTTAGATACCTATGTTTCTAAGCTCCGTAAAATTTTAAAGGACGATAAGCACATTAAAATCACCAACGTTCACGGTGTAGGATATAAGCTTGAAGTAAACACTTAAACTGCGTCCCATTAATATGGTGGCCTTGCGCTATCAAAAATCAAAATACAAAAGGACAATACTTGTAATTATATAGTAAATTGGAATGAGCGCAACTACAATCCAAAAGATGTATTTTTTCCAGGTTGTCTTTTGCTCGGTATAGGTAATAAAAGGGTGTAATAAAGACCATCCAAACGATCCAAATACCAAAACGTAATTTAGAATTTGCAACGCTTGAGGAATCCATTTGGGCTGGGTGCCTGCGTACGAATCTGCTAATAAACCTACCCCAATCCCGCTAAAAAAAAATGCGAGTATAGTTAGCGCTAAGGCCTTTGGATTTTGGTAGATTTTATAAAATAAATCTATTATTTTGTTCAAGCTACTACTGGTTTTTAGGTGGTTAGAAAAACCGTGTTTAACTGTCAATTTTAAAGTTATGCTTTTTTGTGAGAATTCAAAACTTTACAACAAAATACTGCGTGATTTTTAAACGTATACAACCCAAATATATTAAGCCACAAGTTTGCACCTAAAACTGCACCCCGTGTTGCAGCTCGAACTGCTCTGGAATTGTTGCTGCGTCTTCTCCTAAATTTTGACGAAGGTCGATTTCTATTCCGCGGGCAATCGTAGAAATTGGAACATCGTTAGCGGTGCCTTCAAAAGGGTTTTCGCCCGTTCTACCTATGCGCTCCATGGTGTGAAACATCCAGGCTACTGCGGTATAAATTGGGATGGTTCCCCATAAAAATAAGCTACCTATTAATGGATGCACTTTAGATATCTGCAACCCAATATCCATAAACTGAGGCACCAAGGCCATAGGCAATAACAACAGTAATAACCACATAAAATAATGGTTAAGTGAGGCGTATTGTCTTGAATACGGAAAGTTTTTTATGCGTTCGGATTTACCTTGTAGGGTAAATAATTCTTCGAGCACACCTTCTAGTTCTAAAAAAGAGAATTCCCAAATTACCCCTTGCTCTTTTAGTTTTTTTAAGTGATGCGATTGTAAATACAAAATGGCAGTTTGCTTATTACCTTTATTAAGCACGTAGTCTAAGTCTTGTTTAGACAAATACGGGGCTAAACTTTCTTGCAAGGTTTTAACTTGTTCGGGGATACGTACCCCCCATTCTGTATTGGTTCTGTGATTACTAGTAGTTTCCCAAGTCTTTTTTGCTCGCATGGCATAACGCAAAGCCGTCATCCAGGCGATATGTCGGTAAGTAATTGTTTTAATTTCTTGATCTAATTGCTCTTGACTTAATGGAGTTTTAGCATGTTCGTTGGTTAACATGTCTTGCACATACATGCCCAGAGTTCGCGAGGTGTTTACAATTCCACCCCAAATCTTTCTAGCTTCCCATATTCTTCCATAAACCGCATTGTTCTGGAAACCAATTACAAAGGCAACAGCAGTACCAATTAGCGCCATTGGCGTCCAAGGAATACGAAACCACTGTATGTCTAAAAAGTAATACGCGGTACACCAAATACCAATTATTAAAATAAAAGACAACGATTCAAATCGCGTCCACAGCGCCATTTGTTTTATAGAATATACTTTACCTGTAAACATAAATTAAAATTGGTGAAATTAGTTGCTCATACTCTTTATGGCACTCCCTAACCTTTAGGCAAATATTGTGCTGGGATTGGGTTCTCCTTAGATTCTTGCATCCAGTAAATATTAATTATCCAAAACCGATTTCCGTCGTGCATTAATTGAATACTATTTATGCCACGCATAAAAGGTGCAGTATCTGCTTCGCTTCTAAACGATTCGTACGAACTAAATACCTGTGTAATATTGCCAAAGGTGTCTACGGTTCTATGAATCTCTTTTTCGAAAAACCCATTTTCAACTAGATAATCGCCTGCTCTATTAATATAGCCCGTAGGCGACATAAACGTGGCCGAAACATATCCATCGGAATTTTTTTGCGTTGGAATTAATTTAGCATCAGGGTGGAACAAATAATTAAACAAATCCCAATCGCGAGCTTCTCCCTTTTCGCCGCTAATAACCCCGTATAAGGTTTCTATTGTACTGTCTAGGGTCTGGACTTTGGCTAAGTATGTATCTGTTTGAGTCTGCGATTTAGCCGCAACAGTTAGCAGTAAACTAAGGCATAGTAAGCGTAGTTGTTTTTGCATAATTTTTTAATGTTATAAATAGATGAATTACCGTGTTATTAGTTAGTTTCTAGGTTAAAACTATCCAGTATTTGCGTTGCTGTTTCTTCTATTGCCGAAAGTCCTTCTTGTAGGCAGGCAAAAGACAACACATAAGCGGTTTCGTTAAGTAAGTAGTAATATTGTTTATAATACATATTTAAATTAGACTGCTTTCCTGTAAACGCCATGGTGTGGAACTCTGGTTTAACGCCGGATTTACGCGTATTATCGACGACTGTGGCACCTTCCATAACGGTTTCGATTTGTTCTAAAGTAATGGCAACGTACTGATCCATATCTATATCTAAGCCAGCTAAATCTTGAATAATTAAGCTAATATTCTGCAAAAAGTCGTCTTGTGCTGGTTGTTCAGGCGAAAAAAGAACCATGGTAGTACTATTCTGACCCGAGGTATCTAGTTCCCAATCGCTAGGGTAATTTAAAGTGTAATTTGGCCCAACAAAAGACAATATATCCACTTCTTCTTTTGGATTAGTATTACCGGGTAATTTAGGATTTGTTGTTGGCTTAGGTTTTGTTGTTGCCCCAGGTTTATTGGGCTGACTAGGCGTTCCTGGGCTAACTTGTGCAAAAGCAGAGTAGCCCATAAAACATAAGAGCAGCAAAATTGGTTTTAATACATGCATGAGTTCACTTTTCTAATTAGCTAAAAGTAACCAATTATTTAAAGAAGTGAATTACTCGGTGCGCAAATAGTTTTCTGAACGCTCTGGATTGCCCTCGCTGTCGTTATCTATTTGGCTAAAGGTGTTTTGCCCAAGAACTAAGGTAAATTCAAAAATGTTGGTGGTGTCTAAAATCTTCATCATTTCTACCGATGCGTATTCTAGCTTTTCGGTAAGTATCCCGTTGTTTATAGCATAGGTGCCGTAGCCAAACCAGTCGTTGTTGTCTGCTGGGTCGTAACGGGTCCACATTACTTTACCCTTACTGTACATTTTAACCTGTCTGTAGCCGTTTAAATTAAACATGGTGTCGGTTACTAGGTTGTTTTCGTATAAGGTTTGATGCTGCAATTCCCAAACACCTTGTAATTGCATTTCTAATTGTTTGTCTGAATTTGACGTTCCGGCCATTAAAAAAATGGCTGTTGCCAACCCTGCGATGACGAAGCTTAGTTTTTTCATGTTTTTTTGTTTTAGGTTGATAATTAAGCGATTGACCTTTTTAAGTTACAAAAAAATTCGCACATATGGTTAATGCTTGTTGCATTAAAAGACTACAAAACTGTTACTGCAGGGTATTAAAAAACAATAGGAATACTTGCATTTTAAAAAGCGTAAATTGTATATTTGCGCCCTATTAATGGTGGCATAGCTCAGCTGGATAGAGCACCTGCCTTCTAAGCAGGCGGTCCTAGGTTCGAATCCTAGTGCCATCACTTAATGCGCAAACCCTTGCATGAAAATGCAAGGGTTTTGTTTTTTAACGAACACGTCAAGCATTTATGCTTGTAAGGGGGCGTAAAAAACAAAAGCATGCGAGCCGAAGGCTTGCATAGGTTTGCATTTTCAGCTGTGAGGAGCCTAGGAACACGAGTGACAACGAGTGAATCCTGGCATTTTCTGAAAGGATTGTCTAAGAACATTCACGGCAGCGAATGAATCAGAAGGCTTGCATAGGTTTGCATTTTCAACTGTGAGGAGCCTAGGAACACGAGTGACAACGAGTGAATCCTGGCATTTTCTGAAAGGATTGTCTAAGAACATTCACGGCAGCGAATGAATCAGAAGGCTTGCATAGGTTTGCATTTTCAACTGTGAGGAGCCTAGAAACACGAGTGACAACGAGTGAATCCTGGCATTTTCTGAAAGGATTGTCTAAGAACATTCACGGCAGCGAATGAATCAGAAGGCTTGCATAGGTTTGCATTTTCAGCTATGAGGAGCCTAGGAACACAAGCGGCAGCGAGTAATCCAATTAATTGGAATCTAGTAGGAATATTCACGACAGCCAATGAATCCATAGGCTTGCATAGGTTTGCATTTTCACCAACCAATAACCTGTAGTCAACAACTTTCATGTTTAGTTGATGAATCACTGTAGATTAAGGAAAATTCCGCCAAATTTTTCTATCTGTTTTTTGTTTATTAACTTACTTACTTAATCATGCAACTAACCACAAACACCTTGTGCAGCTTTAAAACTACAATATGGCATTACAAATAATTGGAGCAGGTTACGGAAGAACGGGGACTAAATCGCTACAATTGGCTTTAGAAAAACTGGATTTTGGGCCGTGTTATCATATGGAAGTTCTTTTAAGAAATCCGAGCGATGTAACACATTGGCAAAATGCATATCTAGAAAAGAATACAGATTGGAACGCTCTATTTAAAAACTATAGTTCGGCAGTCGATTTTCCCAGTTCGATGTACTATAAAGAATTAGCCCATTGCTACCCAAAGGCAAAGGTTATATTAACTACAAGAGATGCAGAAAAATGGTATGAAAGTGCGTATTCAACCATTTTTAGCTTTGATCCAGGCCCTGTGTTAAAACTAAAAATGTTATTGGCTATGCCGTTCTCTGCGAAAGCGAGAGATTTATTTAAAGTTATAATGCTTAACGAAAAGTCTTTATGGAAAAAGTATTTTGAAGGAAAATTTAAAGACAAGGAATACACAATGCAAAAATTTGAAAGACATATTGAAGAAGTAAAAAATTCAATTCCAAAAGATAGACTTCTGGTTTTTCACCCTAAAGATGGTTGGGGTCCACTTTGTGAGTTTTTAAGCGTAGCAGTGCCTTCCGAGCCTTTTCCAAATACAAACACCAAACAGAATTTTAATTCTTGGGCAAAAGGAATTGTAAAAGATGTCTTAAAAAGCTAAAGGCTGCCAAGTAAACTTGGCGAAAGTAATAGCGAAACTTTTTAAGTGCGTTGTTATCACAAAACCAATAACAGGATATTTGCTTGCGCCCAAAAATTCCAGCACTTAGATACAATTTTTCTTCCACCTTCGCTATCCATCTTCGATTGTTAATGAGCTTCTTTGGACGAAGTCGAAAAATCACTAAGTGACCCGGTTTTTGTTTAGATAGAAAAAGTCCAAACCGCTTGAAGCAACATTACAACGCTCTAAATACCAGGGTTTTTCCTTTATAAATACTTAGTGCGAATAAATAACTTGCCATAAAACAACACCCATGGGACGTTATCGAGATCGCCTAGCAGACAAAATTAAAATTGGCTACAGCGGCCGCACCATATTTTGGAGTTACTTTATTGTAGTAGCCTTTATTGCGGCAATTATTTTACTTGTTTATTTTAACCAATAGTATACGCGCTAGGGATGGCAGCAGCATCCTGCGAGGTCTTTTATAACCTATATGCTGCTATAAACCGAGCAGATAGAGCGAACAGCCCGGGCCTTTACAATACGTAAAGGCAGCGCCAAAAAAAATCCCCATGACAATAACTGTGCCTTGGGGATTATTCTGCTTTATACTACAATTTAGTTATACTGTTCGATTAAATACTGAATTAAGTCGGTAGTAGTAACTATTCCAGCAAGTTGCTCGCCATCCATAACTGGCAGTGCGTGAAACTCGTTTTTAGAGAGGGTAACCGCCACATCGTGAATGGTATCGGTTTTTTGCACCGTCTTTATGTTTTTGGTCATCACCTGCTCTATTGTCAAGGCATCGTACATAGCGGTTGTTAAGCTATCGCCGTCCATGGTGTTTACAAAACTAATTTTTTGCAAGTCTGTTTTAGAAAGCATGCCAACTATATTACTACCACTTACCACGGGTACGTGATGAATATTCTCGTTGTCAATTAACGCCTTTACATCGTGCAAGGTATGTGTATGATTTACCGTTTTAATGTTTGGGGTCATAATATGTGCTACAGGTTCTCTTTTTTTCATGATTGCTTTGTTTATTAATTATAGGTTAAAACTAGCGGTTTATACCTCCAGAAATTATGACAATGGTCAGGTGTTTTGTTTAGCTTTTTAAAATTTTGTTTAATCTTTAACATTATTAATTAAACAAAAAATTATCTTTACTAAAATTATTACAATGAAAACTACGCAACTAGAACATATTCCTGCACTGGACAAACCAACTGCCTTAAAAACGGCAATTGTACGTCGCGAACATTTTAATGCTGCCCACCGTTTGCATAACCACAATTGGAGCGAAGCCAAAAACAAAGAAGTGTTTGGCAAATGCAATAACCCGCATTATCACGGTCACAATTACGAATTAGAAGTAAAAGTAATTGGTTATTGCGACCCCGCTACGGGTTATGTCATGGATGCCAAAGTACTTTCTAATTTAATTAAAGACAATGTACTGGATCGTTTTGATCATAAAAATTTAAACCTAGAAGTTGCAGAATTTAGCACCTTAAACCCAACAGCAGAGAATATTGCTCGTGTAATTTACGAACTGCTAAAAGTGCAACTTCCCTTAGACACAGAATTAAAAATTAAGCTTTACGAAACACCTCGAAACTATGTTGAATACCCTTATTAATGCACACAAAATAAACGGTTTTACTGCCGAAGAAATTGGTGACGATCACTTATACACAGGCATAGAAACCCCACTAAAAGAAAACGCTTTTGCCATCTCTGACGAAGAAAAAAAGGAAAAAATATCCTTACTCTTTGGAGAGATTATGGATGTAATGGGCTTAGACTTAACAGACGATTCCCTTAGCGGAACCCCTGACCGCGTAGCCAAAATGTACATCGAAGAAATTTTCTCTGGTCTAAACCCAAAAAACAAACCCCGCGTTGCCTTGTTCGACAATAAATACCAATACAACCAAATGTTGGTAGAAAAGAACATTAGCTTTTATTCTAATTGCGAGCATCACTTTGTGCCTATAGTTGGGAAAGCGCACGTGGCTTATATTTCTTCTGGAAAAGTTATTGGGCTGTCTAAACTAAATAGAATAGTTCAGTATTACGCGAAGCGTCCACAAGTACAAGAACGTTTAACCAATCAGATAGCACGAGATTTAGTTGCTGCTTTAGAAACCGAAGACGTTGCAGTTATTATAGATGCCAAGCATTTATGTGTGTCTTCTAGAGGGGTTAAAGACGATACTTCTAGCACAGTAACTTCGTACTTTGGAGGAGCGTTTAATTCGCCACAAAAAATTGCAGAATTACAAAACTACATTCAAGGACTATAATTAAAAAAGTAGCGTTTTTTATTACCTTTAAGCTATGGAAGATAAAAAGCCGGACCAAGTAGTCTATAATACAGACACCCAAGAGTACGACGCGGGCCTAAAGCCTTATGCGACCAATGTTGGGGCTCCTGCTATTAAGGCAACCGATACCTCCTCTTGGAAACTGGCCAATATTTATAAGGTAAACAAGAGCTTTGAAGCCCGCTTTGCCGAAATACACAAACAGTATTTAGAGTTATCTGCCGAATACGAGCGTAACCAGCTGGTGTACAGTGCAGCCTTTAACTTTAAACCCAATGTTGGGGAGGTTTATCATTTGTATCGCGACGCAAACATGGCGCCTTTTTTATCTATAATTAATCCTAACGAATGCAATTTTGACCATATTGGGAGTTATCGATTTAGCTCCGATAAAATTTGGGAAGAAATTTCAGCCAATTAAGCAGGTTTTTTTATCTTGGTTGGAACATGCGAACCATTTTGTGTGTTTTAACTAGATAAATATGTCAAAACTATACGCGTTAATAGCTCTTTTTTGCGGAGGCTTTATTAGTAATGCATTTGCTCAATGCGAAACCTTTTTTGATCCCGATTTATTTGTTGGCGATTATTACGTTTACGACATTACTCCAGATGTATTAGGCTTTGGCACCTTTAATGCAGCAGGCGTTCCTACCTTAGTTACCCTATTTTCTGAAGTTACCGATGCTTCTCAAGCTAGTCCAGGAGTTGGCTTGTTACCTGATTTTAGAGCTTTCGATGCTGTTTATTTACCAGACGCTGGAGTTGGACAACCCGCACGAACTTTCGCAGTGCAACTAAATAATTTTTGCGAGGCAACTTTTAATACTATTAAAACCATAGAAAATGACTCTGGACTTACTTGTAGTTTTGGTATACGCTTTGGGCCTGCGTCGGGCGGTAGTTGGTCACCCACAGACGATTCCGAATTTACATTAATCTTCGAAACCAATATTTTTAACGATTGTGGAGAAAGTGCTAAGGAAGTCGAGCTGTTCTTTTCTAGAGAATTTTTAAGTGCAGATGAATTTAACGTAGCTGCCGGATTCGAGCATTTTATTACAGCGAATAAACAATTGCATATAAAATCGGCAAACATAAACCTACAAAACGTTCGTATAAGCAATCTTTTGGGTCAAGAATTGTATAATGCCAATGTAAATGCTACCCGTTTAATCCTGGATCTAGAAACGTTTAAAACAGGAATTTACATTGTTAATCTAAGTACCCAAAACGGCGAAACTAGTTTTAAAATACTGCTGCGTTAGTATTATTTTAAATTAAATTGTTTTAGCTAAATAAACAGCACTCCCCTATTATTCTGGGTATTCTATGCGAAGGTGGTAAATGTTCGAGAGCTTCTTTTTAAGCACCTTTTTTATAGTCTGAATCTCTTTAAAGGTAATGTTGGCATTTAAAAACTGCCCCTGTTCCATTTGTTTGTCTATAATATTCTCTACAAATGCTTCCAGTTTACTATACGTTGGTTCTTTAAGACTCTTACTTGCCGCTTCTACACTGTCTGCCATCATGAGTATGGCCGTTTCTTTACTAAATGGAATAGGCCCCTTGTATCTAAAAGGCGCATCGTCTATGGCTGTCCCTAAACTGTCTTTCTCTTTTTTGTAAAAATAATACACCAAACTGGTTCCGTGGTGGGTTCTAATAAAGTCAATTACGCGGTCTGGCAGGTTATTTTTCTTGGCAATTTCTATTCCGTGGATTACGTGATCGATAATTATTTTGGCGCTTTCTTTAGGTGCTAAATCGTCGTGTGAGTTTACCGCAGTAGCTTGATTTTCTGTAAAATAGGTTGGGTTTTGCATCTTCCCTATATCGTGATACAAAGCACCAACACGAATTAACATGGCGTTGGCTCCAATTTCGTTAGCGGCAGCTTCTGCTAGGTTGGCAACATTTAAAGAATGATGAAACGTTCCCGGCGCTTTATTAGACAATTCTTTAAGCAGTTTTGAATTGGTGTCGGACAGTTCTAACAGCGATACGTCCGACACTAAACCAAAAATCTTTTCGTAAAAATAAATTAGAGGATGTGCAAATAAGGTAGCGAGTCCGCCAATTAAAAAGTATCCAAAAACTTCGGTATCTATGCCGTCTATTCCCCCTTCGTGAATTATAAAAAACGCCAAATAACCCAACATATAAATTAAGGTGATTTGCCCCACCGAAATAAACAAATTGGCGCGTTTGTATAGTTCAGAAACAGTAAGTATAGTAACTATTCCCGCGATAATTTGCAAAAACATATACTCGAAACTACTGGGTACAATAAACCCTAATAGCAGCACCGTTAACACGTGTACAAACAAGCCTAAACGCGGATCAAAAAACGCTTTTAAAATTAGCGGTAAAATACACAGGGGAACTACATAAACATATTTGGCATCGTACTTAACAATTAAGGTGGTAAGTAGCACCATGAGCACGATATTAAAAAATATAAAAGTGACCTTGGTATTGTTGTTATAAATATCTTCTCTGTATTTTCTTAAAAACAACAACAGCATCATAAATACCAGCGAAACCAACAAAGCATAGCCAAAAACAATCCAATTGTAGTTGGATTTGCTCCAAACTTGACTCTGATATTCGAGCTTTAAGGAATTTAAAATTAAATACTTATCGCCTTCCACTACTTCGCCTTTGGCAATAATTCGGCCTCCGGTTTCCATAATCCCATTAGTAGTTGCAATTGCTGCTAACGATTCTTCTAAGGTGCTTTCTGTAAAACGCTTGTTGTAGGTTACATTGGGCTGCACTACCCCATTTAATGTGCTTAACAAAAGTTCGGCATCTGCAGCAAACGCTCCAGCGCGAACCTTATCGTTTAAAAAGGAATTTACCTCCTGATACTTAAAAATACTGCCAAAGGGAATGCGAACACCTTGATTCCCTTGTCTTAAAAACACAATTTTATCTTGACTATAAGGAGCGGCTTCTTGTATAATTCCATTCTGATACACCTGCGTGAGAACATTAAGGCCAAACTCCTCGAGAATATCTCTGGGAAACCGCGCAATACTGTCTACAAATTGCTGGGATAAACTGGCTGTAAATAAATTACTAGCATCTACAACCGCTTGCGGATTAAGATCAAAATAAGGCGTAATATTAGCTCTTATTTCTTCCTGTTCTTGGGCAATAGCTTCGGCGTCTTTTTTTATGCTAAAGTCAAAAGGAGCGTACAAGTTTTCGTACTGCCAGGGTTTTCCTTTTTGAATATCGTATTTAAAATTCCCTCCTTTAGGAAGAAAATAAATAACTAATAACGTGGCAATTACAAAGAGTACCGCCTTATAAAGCAAAGATTGATTTTTATAGAAATTACGCTTAAATTCTGCCATAGGTTTTTACTGCCACGTGTAAAGGTATAAAATCTATTCTACACCCATACCAATAGGGAAAATAATGGATTGTAAGATCGTATTAATTTCCGTAATTTTGCGAAGCAATAATCTAAAAAATACAGCTTGCAGTTATGCCTAATTCTAAAGTAGTAATCGTCTCTATGGCTCGTACTCCAATTGGGAGTTTTATGGGTAGTTTATCTTCTGTTTCGGCCTCGAAATTAGGCAGTATTGCCATTAAAGGCGCAATGGATAAAATAAATCTCGACCCAAAAATGGTCGACGAAGTTATTATGGGGAACGTAGTGCAAGCAGGAGTTGGTCAAGCCCCTGCAAGACAAGCGGCGTTAGGTGCTGGCTTAGACAACCAAGTGCCTTGTACCACAATAAATAAAGTTTGTGCAAGTGGAATGAAGGCTGTAGCTCAAGGTGCTCAAGCAATTTTACTTGGCGATGCACAAGTGGTTATTGCTGGGGGTATGGAAAGTATGAGTAATATTCCACACTATATGCATTTAAGAACCCCGCACAAATTTGGCCCAAAAGCCATGGAAGATGGTATGCAAAAAGATGGTTTAGTAGATGCATACGACCAAAACGCAATGGGAGTTTGTGCAGATCTTTGTGCAACCGAACACAACTTTAGCCGGGAAGATCAGGATGCCTACGCTATTCAATCGTACCAACGTTCGGCGGCAGCTTGGGAAGCTGGAAAATTCAGCGACGAAGTTGTGCCAGTGACTATACCTCAGCGCAAGGGCGATCCTGTAGTGGTTGCCAAAGACGAAGAATTTAGCAATGTTCGTATGGATAAAATCCCAGCATTACGAGCTGCTTTTACTAAAGAGGGTACGGTTACCGCAGCCAACGCCTCTACCATAAACGATGGTGCTGGTGCTGTAGTATTAATGAGCGAGGCCAAGGCCAACCAATTAGGCCTTACTCCTTTAGCAACAATTTTAAGCTACGCCGACGCAGCTGTAGAGCCAAAATGGTTTACTACTGCTCCCGCGAAGGCCTTGCCAAAAGCATTGGCCAAAGCCAATTTAAGCATAGAAGATGTAGATTACTTCGAGCTAAACGAAGCCTTTGCTGTAGTTGGGCTGGCCAATATGAAGCTCTTAGGGTTAAACGATACTAATGTGAACGTAAATGGTGGTGCTGTTAGTTTAGGGCATCCGTTAGGGTGCAGCGGCGTTAGAATTTTAATTACCTTACTGGGTATATTAGACCAAAACGATGCAAAAATTGGAGCCGCAGGTATTTGTAATGGTGGCGGTGGCGCTTCGGCTATGGTAATTTCTAAAAATTAATTAGCGTTTAACACAATTCCCTTTTGAAGTACGGCCTTTGTCCTTTAAGTATAGTTCCTGTTCGCGCTGAATCCAGCGATGCAAGCGAATTGGTGACGCAAATACTATACGGAGAACACTTTAAGATTATTGAGCAACAAAAAAAGTGGAGCAAAATACGTTTAGCCTGGGATAAATACGAAGGCTGGATAGACAACAAGCAACTATTAGAAATTAAGGAAGACGGCTACAAAACATTAGATTCCCAAGAAGCAATTCTATCTGCAGATTTAGTAGATTTTGTAACCAACCAAGATGAACAATTG
Organism: Gilvibacter sp.; assembly: GCA_965277295.1. Classification (GTDB taxonomy): domain Bacteria; phylum Bacteroidota; class Bacteroidia; order Flavobacteriales; family Flavobacteriaceae; genus Gilvibacter. Next base: position 2,928,453 of record OZ255720.1, on the reverse strand, counting down.
GTGCCAATTCCATTGGGTTCTTCTGTACATAGCTGCGCTCATTTTAACCACAAACACGAGGGTAATCGAATTTCGGGAAAATTGCCAAAATCGAATTTAATAACCACCGCATTTTTGTATTTAAATGCACCTTATGCTTGGGGTGGAAAAACTCCTTTTGGAATAGATTGCAGTGGTTTTACCCAAATGGTATATAAATTAAACGGTCATAAATTACTTCGCGATGCCAGTCAGCAAGCAACACAGGGCGATGCTTTTAGCTTTATAGAAGAAAGCGAACCTGGGGATTTAGCATTTTTTGACAATGCCGAAGGCGCAATTACTCACGTAGGCATTGTTATGGAAGACAATTACATAATCCACGCGCACGGGAAGGTTAGAATAGACCGATTGGATCATACAGGGATTTTTAATCACGAACTAAGAACACACACTCATAAACTTCGCGTTTTAAAACGTATGGTATAAAAAAAGCCACCGTTTAGGCAGCTTTTTTTTAAAATTATTAAGACAATCGAGACTAGCCTCCTAGCTCTTCTAGTTTTGCCTTCATTGCTTTAAACTTATCGGTTTCCCCAAGCACTGAATAAATGTTCATTAGGGTTCTTACCACCTCTACATCTTCTTCAGAAGATCTCGCTGCTTCTAAATAAGGAACAGCATCACGGTATAACTGTGAGCGAGACTCCTTAAGCTCGTCGTACTTTTTGTAATCGGCATTAGAAGTTCCAAGACTATTCATCTCTTCTACAATGGCAGCTTCTTTACCTAAAATAATAGAAGCCATATTCATATTCGCTCTTGCATAATCAGGCTTAATAGCTAAAGCTTCTTTATAGTATTTTACTGCAGACTCCATATCGCCAGCACCAGCAGCAACAACACCTAGGTTATATTTTAACTCAGGATTGTTAGGGTCCTTAGCCGAAGCTTCGTTCATTAGTTCTTCGAAACGCTTAATGTTACCCGCCTTATACTGAATATCGGCCTCTGACATTAATAATCCAGTATCGTCTGGAGCTAATGCACGAGCCTTTTTCATGGCGGCAATAGCTTCATCGTTTTTACCTTGACTTACATAGATAAGTGCTATATTTTTGGCAATCTCTGGAGCTTTACTATCCGATTTAATAATAGTTGGGTTTATATAAGCCCCACTCTTTACAAATAAATCGCGCTCCTGTACTCCAGTAAAATCGTCCTTAATTTCGCCAGTTTCTGCATCGGTAGCAGCATATTTCTGGGTAATACCTGTATATCCTAAAGCTTGTAATTCTTCGTAGTACTCAACGGCTTTATCGTATTTATTACCAGTTACTAAATTGGAGGCGGCAAAATATAAAAACGAGGTATCGGTAGGGTTTACACGATACATGGCCTCTAATTTTTGGGCAGCCATTTCGTAATTCTTAGCATTTTGATCTGCTACAGCACTATTAACAATTGCCGTTCTAATTGCATTGGTAAGCTCTGTCGATTCTGGAGACTCGCCAAGTTCGTTAGACATTTTAATTGCTGCTGCAGCACCAATTAAGTCTTCGGAATTGTTGGTTTCACCATTCTGAAACATGGACTGTGCTTTATACAAATAAAACAATGCTTTCTGGTCGTCATCTGCGGCACCCAAAACTGCTTCTGCTGCACCTAGCAGACTTTGTGCTTCTGTAAAATTATCACTCTTGAGGGCTTTTGCTACTGCGCGTAATTCTTTTTTTTGCGCAAAAGAAAACATAGTTCCTGCTAACAAAGCCACTAATACTAACTTGTTTTTCATTATTGTGGTTTTATGCGTAATTATTCATTTGTCGAATCGGCTTGGTCAGCATCGCTAACATCACCGCTCGGGTTAGTAGTATCAATCGCTGTGCCATCGTTATCTTGATCTAAAGACTCCTGGTCTTCCACGTCGTCTTCGTCATGCATAACTTTAGCTACCGCAGCAATAGAATCGTCTTCACGGACCTTTATTAAACGAACCCCTTGTGTAGCTCGTCCCATAACCCGTAAATCTTCTACCGCCATCCGTATGGCAATCCCCGATTTATTAATAATCATAAGCCCGTCTTCATCACTAACGTTCTTAATGGCGACTAATTTACCAGTTTTTTCGGTAACACTAATAGTCTTAACTCCTTTTCCACCGCGATTGGTTATTCTGTAGTCTTCTAAACTAGAGCGTTTTCCGTATCCGTTTTCAGATACAACCAGCACCTCTGTGGTAAAATCGTTAACGGCAATCATCCCAACAACCTCGTCGTCTTCGCTTCCTAAGGTAATTCCACGAACTCCAGAAGCGTTTCTACCCATTGGACGGGTTTTCTCTTCTTCAAAACGAATTGCTTTACCAGACTGTACTGCCAACATTACCTGACTATCTCCAGTTGTTAGTTTAGCTTCTAACAGTTCGTCGCCTTCGCGAACGGTAATAGCATTTATACCATTGGTTCGAGGTCGAGAATACTGCTCTAAGGAAGTCTTTTTAACCTGTCCTTTTTTAGTAGCCATAATAACGTAATGTCCGTTAATGTACTCTTCGTCTTTTAAATCTTGAGTACATATAAAGGCTTTTACTTTATCGTCTGGTTCTATATTTATTAAATTCTGAATCGCTCTTCCCTTAGAGGTTTTAGAACCTTCTGGGATTTCGAACACACGCATCCAGAAACATTTACCTTTTTGGGTAAAGAACAACATATATTGGTGATTTGTTCCTACAAATAAATGTTCTAAGAAATCTTCGTTTCGAGTGGCAGAAGCCTTCTGACCTACTCCCCCACGATTTTGTTGTTTGTATTCTGTAAGCGAGGTACGCTTAATGTAACCTGCATGAGAAATTGTAATAACAACCTTTTCGTCTGCAATTAGGTCGGTAATACTAACATCGCCACCGGCATATTCAATATTAGACCTGCGCTCGTCTCCGTACTTGTCTTTAATTTCTTGAAGTTCTTCTTTAATAATTTCCATTCTACGCTCTTTGCTAGCAAGAATGTCTTTATAGCCTTGAATGGTCTTCATTAATTCGTCGTACTCGGTGCGCAATTTATCTTGCTCCAGCCCTGTTAATTGACGTAGTCGCATTTCTACGATTGCCTTGGCCTGAATTTCCGATAATTCAAAAGCCTCGATTAGCTTAGTACGAGCCTCATCGGCATTAGAAGATGCTCGAATTAAACGAATAACTTCGTCTATATTGTCGGAAGCGATTATTAGTCCTTCTAAAATATGTGCGCGCTCTTCTGCTTTGCGCAATAAGTATTCCGTTCTGCGAACAACTACTTCGTGTCTGTGCTCTACAAAATAATGAATAAGCTCTTTTAAATTAAGCAGTCTTGGACGCCCATTTACCAAAGCAATGTTGTTTACACTAAAGCTAGACTGCAGCTGCGTGTATTTATACAACATGTTTAAAACAATATTAGGAATCGCGTCTCTTTTTAAAATGTACACAATGCGCATCCCTTTTCTGTCGGACTCATCGCGAATGGTAGAGATTCCTTCTATCTTTTTGTCGTTTACCAAGTCGGCCGTCTTTTTAATCATGTCGGCTTTATTCACTTGGAATGGAATTTCGCTCACCACAATTGCTTCGCGACCATTTACTTCTTCAAAATTGGCTTTCCCTCGCATTACAATACGACCACGACCGGTATGAAAAGCATCTTTTACGCCTTCGTATCCGTAAATAGTACCACCCGTTGGAAAATCGGGTGCTTTAACGTGCTGCATGAGCTCGTCAATTTCTATGTCGTTATTATCTATATAGGCCATTGTTCCGTCGATAACTTCAGATAAGTTATGCGGCGGCATATTCGTGGCCATCCCAACGGCAATACCTGAGGCGCCATTAATAAGCAAACCGGGAACACGTGTAGGAAGTACGGTAGGTTCTTTTAAAGTGTCGTCGAAATTTAACTGATGATCTACAGTCTCTTTGTCGATATCTGCGAGCATGTCTTCGGATATCTTCTGCATACGCGCTTCTGTATATCGCATTGCAGCTGGACTATCGCCATCTATCGACCCAAAGTTACCTTGTCCATCTACCAACATATAACGCAGACTCCATTCTTGAGCCATACGCACCATTGCGTCGTAAACAGAGGTATCACCATGTGGGTGATACTTACCTAGTACCTCACCCACAATTCTTGCAGATTTCTTGTGTGCAGAATTTGCTCGAATACCCAATTCATGCATTCCAAAAAGCACACGTCTGTGTACTGGTTTCATCCCGTCGCGCACATCTGGCAGAGCACGTGACACAATGACCGACATTGAATAATCAATGTAGGCGGATTTCATTTCATCTTCAATGTTGATAGGTATTAACTTTTCACCTTCAGCCATATAAAAATTGTTTAGTTTTTTACTTGAAATTTATAAAGGGACAAGATACATTTTTTCCCCTATTTTTATTGGTGTTTAAGCGGGGTTTATAGGGTATTTTATTAACAATATTTAAGGGTGTTTTAGTTAATAACTCTAAACCAATAAACTTTGTTTTAAGTAAGTTTTTTTGTCCTTTTACCTCTAAACTCCTAAATGAGGTACAATTTTTGTTCCTTCAAGGATGTTTTACTATTTTTAGACAGAAAGGAAAGAGACCTATGGATGATAATTTTTCTCCCAGAGTAAAAGATGTGATTGCTTACAGTAAAGAGGAAGCACTGCGCTTGGGCCATGATTTTATTGGCACCGAACACTTAATGCTTGGCTTACTGCGTGATGGTAACGGCAAAGCAATTAACATACTTAATGCCCTGGATATTGATTTGAATAACTTGAGAAGGAAGGTGGAGATTTTGAGTCCAGCGAACCCCAATGTTACAACCAATACAAACGACAAGAAGAACCTGCATTTAACAAGACAAGCAGAACGCGCTTTAAAAACCACGTTTTTAGAAGCAAAATTGTTTCAGAGTTCTTCCATTAACACGGCACATTTATTACTGTGCATTTTACGAAACGAAAACGACCCAACTACTAAGCTCCTAAATAAACTTAAAATAGATTACGACGGAGTAAAAGATCAGTTTAAATATATGATTGCAAACGACGACGATTACTTAGACACCCCTTCTGCAGAGTCATTCTCTGGAGAAGAAGACGATCAACCTAGCGAAGAGTCTGGCAAGGACAATCCTTTTGCTGGTGGTGCACAAAAAACCAACAAAAAGTCAAAAACTCCTGTTTTAGACAACTTTGGCCGTGATTTAACTGCACAGGCCGAAGAAGGTAAATTAGACCCTGTTGTTGGTCGTGATGCCGAAATTCAGCGTGTTTCGCAGGTATTAAGTAGGCGTAAAAAGAATAATCCGTTGTTAATTGGAGAACCTGGTGTAGGTAAATCTGCAATTGCCGAAGGTTTAGCACTGCGTATTGTACAACGCAAAGTATCTCGAATTTTATACGACAAGCGAGTTGTTACGCTAGATTTAGCTAGCCTAGTTGCTGGTACTAAATACCGTGGGCAGTTTGAAGAGCGCATGAAGGCGGTAATGAACGAGCTAGAGAAAAACGACGATATTATTCTATTTATAGACGAAATTCACACCATAGTTGGTGCTGGAGGAGCCACCGGATCTTTAGATGCCTCTAATATGTTTAAACCTGCATTAGCGCGAGGTGAAATACAATGTGTTGGAGCTACTACACTAGATGAATACCGTCAGTATATAGAAAAGGACGGGGCTTTAGAACGTAGATTCCAAAAGGTGTTGGTAGAACCTACTACGGTAGAAGAAACCATAGAGATCCTTCAGAATATTAAAGAGAAATACGAAGAGCATCACAATGTATCCTATACAGACGATGCCATAGAAGCCTGTGTAAAACTTACCAACAGGTATATGACAGACAGATTCCTTCCAGACAAGGCAATAGATGCTTTAGACGAAGCAGGATCACGTGTTCACATTACCAACATTAACGTTCCCGAAACCATTCTAGATATAGAAACTCGTCTAGAAGAAGTTCGTGAACTTAAAAACACGGTGGTAAAAAAGCAGAAATACGAAGAAGCGGCAAAATTACGTGACGACGAAAAGAACCTTGAGCGAGAACTAAGTAAAGCCCAAGAAACTTGGGAAAACGAATCTAAGATGCATCGCGAAGAAGTGTCAGAAGACAATGTGGCCGAAGTCGTATCTATGATGACCGGAGTTCCAGTTAATAGAATTGCACAGACCGAGAGCACCAAATTGGCCGCCCTACCCGATCGAATTATGGGTAAAGTAATTGGTCAAGACGATGCAGTTAAAAAAGTGGTTAAAGCTATTCAGCGTAACCGTGCAGGATTAAAAGATCCAAATAAACCAATAGGGTCATTTATCTTTTTAGGACAAACTGGAGTTGGTAAAACGCAACTGGCCAAAGTTTTGGCACAAGAACTTTTTGACTCTGACAATGCCTTGGTAAGAATAGACATGAGCGAGTATATGGAAAAATTTGCTGTGTCTAGATTAATTGGAGCACCTCCGGGATACGTGGGATACGAAGAAGGCGGACAATTAACAGAAAAAATACGCAGAAAGCCTTATGCAGTTGTCCTGTTAGACGAAATAGAGAAAGCACACCCAGACGTGTTTAATATGCTTTTACAAGTATTAGACGACGGCTACTTAACAGATTCTCTGGGACGTAAAATTGACTTTAGAAATACCATTATTATAATGACTTCCAATATTGGTTCAAGAAAGCTAAAAGATTTTGGACAAGGTGTAGGATTTGGAACTGCTGCCAAAACAAGTCAGGCAGATGCGCATGCAAAAGGCGTTATAGAAAATGCCTTAAAGAAGACGTTTGCTCCGGAATTCTTAAATCGTGTGGACGATGTTATGGTATTTAATGTGTTGGAAAAAGAACATATTCATAAAATTATTGACATTGAATTAGACAAGTTATTGTCTCGCATTACAGATTTAGGCTATACCTTAAAGTTATCGAGCAAAGCCAAAGATTATATAGCCAATAAAGGCTTTGACAAAGACTACGGGGCTCGACCTTTAAAGCGGGCAATTCAAAAATATGTTGAAGATGCCTTAGCCGAAGAGATTATTTCGTCGGCCTTAGAAGAAGGAGACACCATAACAATGGATCTGGATGCTAAAACAGAGGAACTGAGTATTAAAATTAAAAAACAAAAAAAGCCTACTAAATCGTAGGCTTTTTGCTTTATAAGTCATGACTAAAACAAACAAAATACTTCTGGGGATTGCTACGTTTTTACCGCTAGTTTTTTTAGTTGTCTATTTTGTTTTCTTTTTTATGACCTTTATGACTATTGCGGCCAATGGTCCTGAATCTATAGAGGACAATCCATCGGCCCTAGTTGGCAGTATTGCAGGAGTATTTGTATTTATAATTCTGGCCGTGCTTTTAGGTTTTGGCCTAATGGTTTATTATATAATTCATGCCTCACGCAATAAGAAATTTAACGAAACCGAGCGCGTTGTATGGATTGTCGTGCTAATTTTTGCCAGTACGGTTGGCAGTATTGTCTATTTCTTTATGAATATAGTCCCCTTAGAAGATCCCAATAATAAGGTTGTGGGTTTAAACATTCATACCGATGAATCGTCTTGAGGAAATTGAGCAACGAATAGCTCAAGAGATTAAAACTACAAAGGCCGCTGTAGCACAATACCGCGAACTTACTAAGCCAATTGCTCCCGAAAATGCCATAGGAAGAGTCTCCAGAATGGATGCCATAAATAATAAGTCGGTAAACGAGGCCGCTTTGCGAAAGGCAGAAACCAAATTAAACAACCTACATGTAGCCTTGGCCAAGGTAAACGATTCCGATTTTGGTTTGTGTAGAACATGTAATAAAGCTATTCCTATAGGAAGAATATTACTTATGCCGCATACTACTAGTTGCGTGAATTGCGCACGCTAATTAAAAAGCTCGTCAGCATCTATTGTTAAATTGTCTAGAAAGTGAATACTAGCTGCAATATCTATGGACAATACACGGTCTTTTGCTACAAAGGGAACTTCTGCTCGGTAACTTTTTACCAACGATTCTAAAAAAGGTGACGTACTGTGCGGAGCTCTAAAATGTAGTGCCTGAGCCGCGTTCATTAGTTCTATAGCCAATACTTTTTGAACATTGTTTACAACACTATAGGCTTTGGTTGCCGCATTGGCCCCCATACTTACATGATCTTCTTGCCCGTTGCTAGAAACTATTGAATCTACAGAAGCTGGTGTTGCCAATTGTTTATTCTGACTTACAATACTCGCCGCAGTGTATTGCGGGATCATAAATCCAGAATTTAATCCTGGGGTTTGTACTAAAAAGTCAGGCAGGCCGCGCAAGCCAGAAACCAACTGATAAATTCTGCGTTCTGATATGTTTGCCAATTCGGCCATGGCTATGGCTAAAAAGTCTAAGGCCAATGCTAATGGTTGTCCATGAAAATTACCCCCCGATATAATTTTATCTTCCCCGACAAAAATATTTGGATTATCGGTTACCGAATTAATCTCGGTAATGAATGTTTTACGCACAAAATCTAAAGTGTCTTTTGTGGCCCCGTGAACTTGCGGAATACATCTAAAAGAATACGGATCCTGAACGTTCGATTTCTCGGAAGCACCAATTTCGCTGCCCTCCAATAATTGATTTATTCTTGCGGCCGTTTTAACTTGTCCATTATGGGGTCTTACCAGATGAACCAGTTCGTTAAAAGGACTCATATTACAATCGAATGCATCTATAGAAAGTGCACCAATAACATCGGCCTGATAACTTAATTTATAACTGGTTAGGAGTAAATATATACCATAAGCACTCATAAACTGCGTTCCGTTTAGCAAGGCTAACCCTTCCTTTGCTTGAAGCTTAATAGGTGCTAAACCAAGCAAATCTAACACACTTGCTGCAGGCTGCTTTTTGCCTTTATAGTTAACCTCACCCAAACCTAACAGTGGCAAGGCCAGATGCGCCAAGGGTGCTAAATCCCCAGATGCTCCTAAGCTTCCTTGATTATAAATTACAGGCAGTACGTTGTTGTTGTAAAACTCCACTAACAATGCTACAGTGTCTATCGCTACTCCGCTATGACCATAACTTAACGATTGGATTTTTAAAAGCAGCATGAGCTTAACAATAGCTTCAGGCACTTCGTCTCCCACACCACATGCGTGAGACATAACTAAATTTTCTTGTAGCTGGGTTATGTTATCGTTCGAAATTTTTACGTTACACAAACTGCCAAACCCCGTGTTAATTCCGTAGATTGGAGTGTCTGAATCTTTAATTTTTTCTTGTAAATACGTGTAAGAAGCCGCGATTTTTCGAATGCTGTCGTTACTGAGCACCAAAAAATACTCACCGTGCAATAATGCCTGCAATTTGGGTAAGTCTAATGGAGCTTGGCCAATTGTAAATTCGTTTTGCATGTTTAATTAGCTAGTTGCATCAAAAATACGTTTTTAGTCCATATAATTTTAAATATTTTTGACCAAGACTGCAATTTATACTTCTATTATTCCTGACCTTGTTGCTGCTGTTCTTCTGGCATGTTTTCTGGAGTGTCGGGTTTAAACAGCTTTATAAAAGCGGCACCAAAGTTCGCTACTAAATCGGATGCTGTTAAGGCTTGGTAACCTAAATTCTGAACAGCTATATCGCCAGCACTGCCATGCAAATACACTGCAATAAGTGCAGCTTGCCAGGATTCGTATTGCTGGGCCAAAAGCCCAGCTATAGCACCTGCCAAAACGTCGCCACTACCAGCAGTTGCCATACCAGGGTTGCCTGTGGTATTAATAAACACAGTATCTTTAAAAATCACCAGCGTATGTGCTCCTTTTATTAATAAAACCACCTTGTGTTTAGCAGCAAAAGCCTTTGCTTTTTCTAACTTATCAAAGTCGTTATTCCAAGCGCCAATTAAGCGCTCTAATTCACCCGGATGTGGTGTTAGCACACTGTCTTCTGGAATTAATGCTAATAATTTAGAATCTGCAGCAATACAATTTATTGCATCGGCATCTATTACTACTGGTGAATCTGCGTTTTTTAGCAGGGTTCCTAAGGCCAATTTACTGTCTGTATGCGTACCCATTCCCATACCTACTGCTACGGCGTAGTCTTTTAAACTTTCCGGGGAACTACTAATATGTTCGGGATTAGCGTCTGCAATAACCATCGCCTCTACCACCGCCGTTTGCAATATAGAAACTCCACAGCTTGGAACATAAGCCGTTGCTAACCCACTTCCAATACGCATTGCAGCGCGTGTAGCTAAAACACTAGCTCCAATTTTCCCGTAACTTCCACCAACAATCAAGGTATGTCCGTAAGTTCCTTTGTGCGCGTATTTTTCTCTTGGCACATACCAAGACAATAAATGCTGTTTGGTAATTAAACTCGCCATGGGTGGGGTCTTCATTACAAATTCTGGGTCGATTCCAATATCTAAAGCCTCCCAAGTTTGGGTATAAATTCCTGTGGATGGCATAAAAAATGTAAACTTTGGAAACTGAAACGTTAAGGTATGATTGGCTTTAATTACGGCCTCAGGATCTTCTATTGGGCCATTGGCGTATAAACCACTTGGCAAATCGATGGCTAAAATAAAAGCCTCTGCCCTATTAATATGAATTACTAAATCTTTAACCCAACCGCCAAGACAGCGATTTAAACCAATACCAAAAATTGCGTCAACTACAACGTCGTCGCGATGAATTTCTGGAAAATCATCTTTACCTTTAATTAGGTCAGGCCATTTTTTAGTTACCTGTTTAACACGGTCGTAATTAATTAAAAAGATTTTTGATCGCTTATCACTGCAATTCACAACATAGGTGTGCACATTATAGCCATGCTCGAGCAATTGTCGAGCTAAAACCAGCCCATCTCCTCCATTATTTCCAATACCGCAAAAAATTCTAATTGGAACTTGAGCGCCTTGCATTCTTGAATGCAACCAACCAAACACTTGGCCCCCAGCTCGTTCCATTAGGTCGGTTGGACCTAATTGCTGATTCTTTATGGTAATTTGGTCTCCAGTGTATAATTGGTCGGTAGTGTAAATTCTCATTGTTAATTTTTAGTGAGCTAAAGGTACGTATTCACACAGAAATTTACAGACGTTAAATTCTTAATAAATTGTTTTACCAGTGCAAATAAACCCAAAAGTATATGTTTACATTTGTGTATAAACTAAAATTAATACTAATGAAGAATACTGCGCTAACAGAAACCCATCAAGCTCTAGGTGCTAAAATAGTTCCATTTGCAGGCTATAATATGCCTGTTTCTTACGAAGGTGTTAACGCCGAACACGAAACCGTTAGAAACGCCGTTGGGGTTTTTGACGTTTCCCATATGGGTGAATTTTTAATTACTGGCCCAAATGCTTTAGCATTAATTCAAAAAGTATGCTCTAACGATGCCGCAAAACTTACCGACGGTAAGGCACAATACAGCTGTTTTCCTAACTATCAAGGTGGAATTGTAGACGATCTAATTGTTTATAGATTAGAACAGGAAAAGTGGTTGTTGGTTGTAAACGCATCAAACATACAAAAAGATTGGGATTGGATTAACAAGCACAATACCATGGGCGCCGAGCTTCGCGACTTAAGCGAAGACTATTCCTTGTTAGCTATTCAAGGTCCAAAAGCCGTCCAAGCTATGCAGTCTTTAAGCAGTGTAGATCTTGCAGGTATTAGCTTTTACAACTTTGCAATAGGCGATTTTGCTGGAATAGAACACACAATTATTTCGGCCACAGGATATACCGGTAGCGGTGGGTTCGAGATTTATTGTAAAAACGACCAAGTAAAGCAAATCTGGGACAAGGTATTAGAGGCTGGAGCCAGTTATGGCATTAAACCTATTGGACTTGCAGCTCGAGATACCCTGCGATTAGAAATGGGCTACTGTTTATACGGAAACGATATTAACGACACTACCTCGCCCATAGAGGCTGGACTGGGTTGGATTACAAAATTTACTAAAGACTTTATTAATTCCGAAGCACTCTTAAAACAAAAAGAGCAGGGGCCAGAACGCAAATTAATAGCCTTTGAATTAAACCAACGCGGGATTCCAAGACAGGGCTACCACATTGTAGATGGACAAGGTAAAACTGTAGGCGAAGTTACTAGCGGAACCATGTCTCCTTCTTTACAAAAAGGCATAGGTATGGGTTATGTACCCACAATAATGGCCACTGTTGGGAGTCAAATTAACATTCAAATTAGAAAGAATGCGGTGCCTGCTTCGGTAATTAAACTTCCATTTTATAAAGTTTAAGTGTGAATAGAATCCTGATTTTAGGCGCGAGCGGATTTATTGGCAACTGGTTGTACAAAGAATTGTCAGGTTATTTTGACTTACACGGTACCTATTGCACTCCGACAGATTTTTATAAGGAAAATCAGGTGATGCATTATTTTGATGTTACCCACGGTAATTTGGGAACGCTTTTAAATACGCTTAAACCTACCGTTGTAATTTCTAGTTTACGCGGCGATTTCGAGGCGCAGCTTCAGGCTCATAACGACTTAATTGCATATTCGGCGATTACGAATTGTATGGTTTATTATTTATCTACGGTAAATGTATTCGATGCAAAAAAACAATTTGTAAGCTACGAATACGACACCCCTATGGCGGCGACCGACTACGGCAGATTTAAACTTACGGTAGAAAAAAGTCTACAAACATTACCCGCTAAAAACTTAGGAATATTAAGATTACCGTTGGTTGTAGGCGTAAACGCTCCAAGAATTGTGCAATTAAAGCAAGCACATAAAAACAAAGCTGCCTTCGAGGTTTACCCCAATTTAATAATTAGCGCAACTACCGCCTCCAGAGTCGCACAGCAAGTGCATTATATGGTAAATCAACGCCTTAGCGGAGTTTACCACCTTGCAAGTCAAGATCTTATGCACCACAACGACTTCTTTAACGAAATTGCCCATAAGTTAGGACTTTCGCAAATTATCTTTAAGCAAAACTACGAATCGAATACCGATCAATATTTAGCAATTCTGCCCAAAGAAAATACACTTCCCAAGCAATTCAGCTTTAAATTAAGTGAATTGATTAACGAAATCACTTTAAAAGAAGAAATTGTAACTTTAAAAGAAAACTTACTACCATGACCGTATTAGATTCAAAAGCCATTAATGAACAATTAAAAGAAATTCCAAACTGGACATTTAGTGACGGATTTTTATCCACTCAAATTGTATGTTCAAATTTTAAAGAAGCTTTTGGTTTAATGACTCGAATTGCCTTCGAAGCTGAAGCACTAGGGCATCATCCAAACTGGGATAACGTGTACAATACCATAAATATTAAGTTACGTACCCACGATGCTAACGGCATAACTACTGCCGATTTTGCGCTAGCACGACAAATAGAAAGCTTAAGAGATTAGGCTTTTTTTAATCAATCATTTGTTTATTTTTGTAGCAAACTACTGGGATTATGGGAAGAGCTTTTGAATTTAGAAAAGCCAGAAAAATGAAGCGTTGGTCGGCCATGTCTAAGGCCTTTACGCGTATTGGGAAAGATATTGTTATGGCCGTTAAGGAAGGCGGTCCAGATACAGATACCAATTCCAAGTTACGGGCAGTAATTCAGAATGCCAAGGCAGTTAATATGCCTAAAGACAATATTGAGCGCGCTATTAAACGCGCTAGTGATAAATCTCTTGGTGATTTTAAAGAAGTTCTATTTGAAGGTTATGCCGCCCACGGTATTGCCATATTAGTAGAAACCGCAACCGACAACAATACCAGAACCGTAGCTAATGTTAGGTCGTATTTTAATAAAACAGACGGCAACTTAGGCACTTCGGGATCGGTTGTTTTTATGTTCGATCACACCTGTAACTTTACTGTAAATGGCGAAGGACTAGATTTAGAAGAATTGGAACTAGAATTTATCGATTACGGGGTTGAAGAAATATTCCAAGAAGACGAAGGTGTTGTAATTTATGCCCCTTTCGAAAGTTTTGGAGCCATTCAATCTGCGCTTGAGGAGCGAAATATAGAAATTCTTTCTTCTGGGTTTGAACGTATCCCTCAGGTAACCAAAACCATAAGTGAAGAAGCAAAAGCAGATGTAGAAAAACTACTTGAAAAGCTTGAAGAAGACGACGATGTTCAAAATGTGTATCACAATATGAACGAAATGGAATAGTCGCGTGCTGTTTTTCACTATTTATTACGCCTAAACCGCATTTTGTTAACTTGCTAACAAACTAATGCTCAGGGCATTTTGTAAATTGCCTCCCCTTTTTGTACATTCGTTAAAGGTTAACCAGATAGCATGCGCAAAACTTTTGCCATAATTTTATTAATTACAAGCTTTATTAGCTGCCAACAAGAGGCCTTTATAGAAGAAGGCGGGGTAGTTAATGCTGGCGATGTAACTGTAGATGTTGACCCTACAGACGAAGAAGTTTTTGACGAACTAGACTCGCAAGATCCCAGACCCAGTTTAGATAATAGTAATCAAGGTTTATATCGTGGTGTGTTTGCCACTTACGACGGTAGTCTGCACGGCGAAATTGTTATTAATGTTGGGAACGACGGCGATTATACCGCCGCAATACATTTTACTGATGGTTCCAAACACGCCTTTATTGCTAATAATAGAATTTTAGCTGGATTAGAATTTTCAAGCACTCGAGGTTCCTTTAAATTTGACGTTTCTGATATTGACAACCCCGTTGCTACTCGGGTAACGCTCGATCAAAAATTGGCTTATGTTATTACATTTAAAGAAACGAGCTCAAGAAGACTTTCTCTAGTCCTTGGGCATTATTACGATAAAACTGACGCAAGTTTTAAAGGTAATTGGGACTTAATTTCTTTTGGTATTCCAGAGTTTAATTTTCCTGGAGCCCAGCGCATAGAAAGTAGCATTCTTTCTAACGGTGGCGAGGTGTTTTTAGACACAGACGCCGACCAAATGGAAGCCTTTAACGGTTGCTTTGGCTTTGACGTTACCGGTGCTTACATGGCTCAAGTAAGTCAGGATATATTTGTTGTTGAAGGAAAAAATCAATCAGCCACTTTTAATGGACTGCGCTGCGAATGGAATATGTCCTATTCGTTTCAAGATAATCGCGGTACCTACTCTAATGTACTTTGTGAACCAGGCGCCTCTTTTGGTATATGGACCTGGAATGGTCGTACTGGAGCTCTTGTTATAGACGCAATTCGTCTTAATTAAACCAGCTAATAAATACAATAAAAATTAGGAATGCTCTTGCTAAGCATAAGTGTATGTAATAGATTCATGAGTAAAATACTCAGGTCCAAAAAATTACTAAGTATATTCTGGCTTCTTGCCAACTACGCCTTTATAAAAACCGCGTAAAACTTTCATGTCTTCTTCTATATTGTCGGTAATATAAAAAGGAACGCCAATTTTTACGGTTTTGGTTCCGTAATCGAAAGCAACAGGTATAATAGGAACATTTGCAGCTTGAGCAATGTAGTAGAAGCCCGTTTTCCAAGTCGCTACCTTTTTTCGAGTACCTTCTGGAGCAAGGGCCAATCTAAAGACTTCTTTTTCTTTAAATATTTTAGCGATAGCCTCTACCTTATTTTGTCCAGGTGTTCGGTCTAAAGGCGTACCGCCCATCCATCTAAAGTAAGCACCAAAAGGCCAAGTAAACAACTCTTTTTTGCCAACAAAATTTATATCGATATTAAGCATCCTACGCGTAAAAACGCCAGTGTGAAAATCGTGCCAACTTGTGTGTGGCGCTGCAATTACGACCGCTTTTTTTACTTCGGGATTAATGGTGCCTTCCAGCTTCCATCCCATTAATTTAGTCCAAATGAATTTTGTAAGACCCACGAATTACATTTTTTGATATAATTCACGAAGTTTCTCGCGTGTTGCCACCTCACGCCAATTCGGGCCAAGTGCATTTTCCCATAATGGTTCTAAACCTAAAGCGATATCGATCATGGTTTCCATTTGCTGATTGGTTAATTGGCCGCATATTCCCTTTGGTAAGTCAATATTGTGCTTAGCAACCATTTGCTTGAAAAGCTTTACTCCTTCTGGATAGAATTCTGCTATTTGGTCAAAAACAATACAATTTCCTATACCGTGTTTGGTTCCTAACACATAACCCAAACCATAACTCATAGCATGTGCAACACCTACTTGGGAATAAGCAATGCTCATTCCTCCATGCCAAGAAGCCATCATTAGTTTAGCTCGAGAATCGGCCTCTGCAATTCCATCTTCTAAAAATATTTCTTTACACAAATCGTATGCCTTTTCGCCATAACTTTGGCTAAAAGCATTTAAAAAAGTCCCATCTAAAGACTCTACACAATGAATAAAACAATCCATTCCCGTGTAAAACCATTGATTCTTTGGTACTCCCGTGCATAAATCTGGATCTAAGATTACCTGATCGAACGGAGTAAAATCACTATTAATTCCAAGTTTTTTCTCGGGACCCGTAAGCACACAGGTTCTAGATACTTCTGCTCCTGTGCCCGAAATGGTTGGAATACCAACATGGTAAACCGATTTATTTTTAACCAAGTCCCAGCCTTGATATTCGGAGGCACTTCCTGCATTGGTAAGCATAATAGAAACGGCTTTTGCCAAGTCTAAAACACTCCCTCCGCCTATGCCAATAATTCCAGACGGAATTTGTGTGTATTCGTTCTTAATCTGAGCAACAATATGGTCTACTTGAGAAGTTTTTGGTTCTTCCTCTGTAGAAACATAGAGCAATTTGTCGTTAAATTTGAGTGTAATTCGGTTAGCAATAGCTGCGTCGGCTTCGAAAACCTGGTCCACTAAAAAGATAAATGGCGCTCTGTCTTTGCGCTGGGGCGAAATAATCTGTTCTAATTGATCAAAACTTCCCTGTCCAAAAACAACTTTAGGCACCATTGGGAAATTACGGTACTTATTATTAATTGTCACCTCTTGAGTACGTTCCATAAGTTGCTTTGCACGTGCCAAATCTTCTGGCGTGTCTATTTCTATTCCTTGGGTATTACTAATGGCCATTTTAATGTTATGCCCGTATTCCAAATAACGAATACATTCAATTTTTTCTGCAGCTTCTAACTTGCGCATTGGTAAACGGTAAAAATCCATTAACGCCTTTTTTCTAAAGGCATAGATTCCTTTGTGCTTATAGTATTTTACCGCAGTATTTTTATCTCTCGGATACGGGATTGGAGATCTCGAAAAATACAAGGCATACATATCTTTATTTACAATTACCTTTACACAATTAGGATCGCTAATTTCTTTCCAGTCTTGGATTTCGGTCATTAGCGAGGCTAAATCGATGTTTTCTGCATCTTTAGCGCTAAAAGCAGCTAATACTTCTTCTAGCCCATCTTTGGTAGTAAAAGGCTCGTCGCCTTGAACATTAACAACAATATCTACGTCCATGTGCTCCACAGCTTCTGCAATTCGATCACTGCCACAATCGTGCTGTTTCTTGCTCATAATGGCCTTGCCACCGTGCTGTTGGATTTCATTAAAAATAATGTCGCTATCGGTAACTACAAATACGTCGTTAAATAAGCCGGTATCTACTGCGGCTTCGTAGGTGCGTAATATCACCGTTTTTCCGCCTAAGTCTTGCATTAATTTGCCCGGAAACCTAGATGCGCCATAGCGCGCAGGAATCATGGCAATAATATTTAACGGTGTTTCCAAAGGATTGATTTTTCAGCTCAAAAATACAATAATTGTAATGGATTCAAATAAATTATTCCGAAAGAAAAAATTCGGAAGAAAAGCCCATTAAATAAACTTTATCGGTAGCTCTTGTCAAGGCTGTATAAAGCCAACGCATATACTCTTTATTTACTCCTTCTGGCAAATAGGGTTGTTCTATAAATACGGTCTTCCACTGCCCTCCCTGAGATTTATGACAGGTAATGGCATAAGCAAATTTAACCTGTAAGGCGTTAAAGTAGCGGTTGTTTTTAACCGATAAAAACCGCTTGTAATGCGATACTTCGTCTTTGTAGTCTTCCATTACAGCTTCGTAAAGCCGATTAGAATCTTTATACGGTAAAGAAGGGGTCTCTAAAGTGAGGGTGTCTAAAATAAGCACGGTTTCGAAAGGAGCCATATTGGGGTAATCCACCATACGTATTTTAACTACGGCAAATCTAAAGTCGTAAAGCTCTTTAATTTCGAATATCTCCAGCACCTCTATTATATCGCCGTTGGCAACAAAACCAGCTTCGCTATCTGTTTTAAGCCAGAAATAATTATTTTTAACGACCATTAAAAAATCGCCCGCCTCTAATTCGCCCTCTCGAAACAAAATACGCTGTCTTATTTGCTGATTAAACAAATTTGCTCGTTTATTCGATCTAACTATAATTATGGCTTCTTCGTTACCGTCTTCGCTATAGGCATCGTTTAACGCATCCATAATTTCTTGGCCATCGTTTGGTCTTATAACATCTGGAAAAGTGCTATGACTAAAGGTAAATTCATTAAAAAAGTCTTGGGCAATACGTTCGCGAATTTCGGTAGCATTTACTAAAATCCCGCTTTGCTGTTCTTGGCGGACCACTTGGTCTAATTCTAATTCACGAATTTCTTTATAGTATTGATTGGCCAATAAGTTACCATCTAATGCTGGGCTTATTGCCAATTTTACGGGTGGTAATTGCGCCGTGTCTCCTATTAAAATTAACCTGCAACCATGCCCACTGTACACATATTGAATTAAATCGTCTAACAGCGAACTGGATTCGTTAGAAGTCGTGTTTAATTGTAAATCGGGTATCATAGAGGCCTCGTCTACAATAAAAATGGTGTTGCGATGTTTGTTTGGTAATTTAATAAAGGTAATGCCTCCTCCCTTCTTTTTTCTAGGTGAGTAAATTTTACGGTGAATGGTATGAGCTTGTTTTCCCGAATAGTTCCCCAAAACCTTAGCTGCTCGTCCCGTAGGTGCGAGTAAATATGATGACTTTTTTATTTTCCAAAGTTGACTAACCAAAACAGCCATAATCGAGGTTTTACCCGTTCCTGCGTAGCCTTTTAATAAAAATAATTCGTCTGGAGAAGAGTCCGTAGTAAAGCGCGACAACATTTTAAAAGCAAGGTCCTGCTTTGTTGTGGGTTGGAATTTGAAGTTTTCCTTTAAAATCTGGTAAAATTCATCGTCCTGCATTGCCGCCAATCGTTTAAGCCAAAACTACGTGATTTTTATAGTATATTACTTTTACGAACCAAAAAAAATTGTAGATTTGCGATATACCTAGTGTTAACTAAAAACTATCTTTAAGAATGAAACTCGTTATTCAATTAGTACTTTGGGCAATAATTGGTGTGTTAGGGTATTTACTTTTTAACTCCATCTATGGTCCTATTCAATTTAACAAAGTTAAAGAAGCTCGTTATGCACAGGTAATTGAGAGTCTAAAAGATATTCGTGCTGCACAATTGGCACATCAAGAAATCACTGGTAAATTTGCCAATGATTTTCCTGGTCTAGTTAGCTTTGTAGATACTGCACAATTTGCAATTACGCAACGTCGCGACACAAGTTATCCCGATGTAGAGAAAAACAAGGCTTTTGGTCTTACCGACGGTTACTTTATAAACGAAACTTTAATAGATACTCTTGGTTTTGAGAGCGTAAAAGATTCTTTATTTAAAGGTGACCAACGTTACAAAAATATGGCGAAAGTTCCTGGTGAAGGCATTAATGCAGAATTCGAAATGCAGGCTGGAACTATAGAGAAAAACGACTTAAAATTAGCTGTTTTTGAAGCCAAAGTGGCAAAAGATGTGCTACTAGCAGACCAAGATAAAGATTTACTAATACAAGAAAATCAAGTCGTATCTGTGGACGGTGTAAATGGCACACACATTATTGTTGGTTCCATGAACGAAGTAAACACCAATGGAAACTGGCCAAAAAATTATGACACCCCTTCTGCTGACAATAACTAATACGAATTCAGCAATAACATATCCAAGACTGTCCGTTCAAGTTAGCTTGACCGGACTTTCTTTTTTACTTCAAATTGATTCAGAAGATCACCAACTGTGGCAAGAATCCTTCAATCAAAAATTACACCCTGGAGAATTATTACATAAAATAGTAGCGCTATATAAGCAAAATACGGCCTTGGTGAATCATAAAGGTGCTGTGTGTGTTATTTATCATCATAAAGAATTTACACTTGTACCTAAAGCATTATTTAATCCAGACAAGCTCTCTAGCTATTTACAATACAACACCAAACTACTCGCCAGCGACTATCTAGATTACGACGAAATAGAAAACGCCAGTATGGTTAATGTTTATGTTCCCTTTACAAACATTAATAATTTCTTTTTCGAGACTTATGGAGATTTTACTTTTTTGCATAGTAATACTGTTTTTATTCAAGCCGTGCTGCCCTTAGCCCGGCAAAATTCGCATACCTATGTGTTCGCAAATATTGTGGATAATACCCTAGATTTAGCGGTATTTAAAGCAGGAATCTTACAATTATGCAATTCCTTTACAGTGACTTGCGCTCAAGACTTCGCATATTTTTTACTGTTTGTAGTCGAGCAATTAAAATTAGACCCGGAAGCCTTAAAACTAGTTTTTACAAACGGTGTTGCAAAGAATGACCCCTTTTACGAATTGGCCTATCGCTATATTCGCAATGTTAATATAACAACACATAAGGCCGATTCTGGTTCTTTTATTTTAAAAAATGCTTTTGTGTAATGCGCATTATTTCTGGAACTCATAAAGGAAGGCGCTTAATGGCTCCTAAAAATTTACCGGTTAGACCTACAACAGATTACGCAAAGGAATCTCTTTTTAATATTCTAAGAAATTCGTACCATTTAGAAGATCTAACAGTATTAGATCTCTGTGCGGGCACTGGAAACATAAGCTTTGAATTTGCCTCTAGAGGGGCTCAAAACATTGTAGCTGTAGATGCGCATCACGGATGTTGTAAATACATTGACGGTATTGCAAAACAATTGGAGTTTTCTATTAAGACCATTAAAAGCGACGTTTTTAAATTTCTTCAAAACCATAAAGGTAAGTACGACATTGTTTTTGCCGACCCACCATACAATTTTACCAACGAGCAATTTAAAAGTATAGTTGACGCAGTATTTACTCAAGATTTACTGGCCGAAGACGGTACCGTTGTAATAGAACATTCCAAACACACCGACTTGAGCAATGTTAACGACTTCGACAACTCGCGGCGCTATGGCAGTAGTTGTTTTAGCTTCTTTATAAAAAAATAGCAGACCTGTAAGCCGGATTCTGTTCTTCGCCCGAAGGCAAAGCCCTTATCATTTATCTGGACCTGTTGTTACCAACAGGCTCTAGCTGCCTACCCTCCTGCATCGCGCGAGCAGCGCTCAAACGCAGGTTTACATGACATTTCACCGTATAGAGTTTACCTGGTTTCACTACAGCATTACCTGTACATTCTTTCTGTTGCACTTGTCCGCTTGTGCACAAGGCACAAGGACGGCCGTTAACCGTTATACTGCTCTTAGGTGTCCGGACTTTCCTCCATTATGTAAACATAACAGCGATAAGGCGGTCTGCTAGTGCAAATGTAACTTATTAGTCAAAATGTTAATAAAAAAAAGGAATTAACTGTACCCATTCCTTATAAAATTGCGCTCGCTTTTTATCTTTGTTTTAATCCTATGGAACAATTTATCGTATCGGCAAGAAAGTACCGTCCAACTACCTTTAAAGATGTAGTAGGACAACAAGCGATTACCAATACGCTGGAAAACGCTATTGCCAATAATCATTTGGCACAAGCGCTTTTATTTACTGGGCCTAGAGGAGTTGGAAAAACTACTTGCGCACGTATTCTAGCGAAGCGCATTAACTGGGACGAAAACACCCACGAAGACGAAGATTTTGCATTCAATATTTTTGAATTAGATGCAGCGTCTAACAATTCTGTGGACGATATTCGTAATTTAATAGATCAGGTGCGTATTCCACCGCAGGTAGGAAAGTTTAAAGTCTACATTATAGACGAAGTTCATATGCTTTCGGCAGCTGCTTTTAATGCATTTTTAAAGACTTTAGAAGAACCGCCTAAACACGCTATTTTTATTCTTGCAACTACAGAAAAGCACAAGATTATACCAACCATACTGTCGCGGTGTCAAATTTTTGACTTTAGACGCATTACCGTTTCGGATATTCGGGATCATTTGGCTTATGTAGCAGAACAAGAAAACATAACTGCCGACATGGATGGGCTACAAATTATTGCACAAAAAGCTGATGGAGCCTTGCGTGACGCATTGTCTATATTCGATCGTGTAGTTAGTTTTTCTGGTAATAATCTTACACGACAAGCGGTAACAGAAAACCTAAATGTTTTAGATTACACAACCTATTTTAAGGTTACAGACTTAATTCTTGACAATAATATCCCCGAACTGTTACTTAGCTATAACGACATATTAGCACAAGGTTTTGACGGACATCACTTTATAGCTGGATTGGCTTCTCATTTTAGAGATTTATTGGTTGCACAAAACCAAGAAACTATTGCGCTGCTAGAAGTTGGTCCCGAGGTTAAGCAAACCTATTTAGAACAATGTAGTAAAGCCAGTAAAGATTTTCTAATACCCGCAATCGCCAAAGCCAATAGCTGTGATTTACAATTTAAAACCAGTAGAAATCAGCGTTTGCTGGTGGAACTATGTTTAATGCAATTGGCCTCTATCACTTTTGATGGAGAAAAAAAAAAGAGTGATTCTTACCTAATACCAGCGTCGCATTTTAGTACAATAAGACCCCAAGAGCGCATAGATGCTCCAACGGTAGATGCTAAATCGGCTCAAATTCCAGCAGAAAATAATACGCCAACACACCCTGTTGAGTCTAAAAGACCAACGGAACCTGCACTTACTAAGCCGGTGCAAGAAATAGCCGCTCCAGAGCCCACTGTAACAAAAGCTACCCCAAAAATTGATATTGCAAAACGCAATACCCAAAAAGTATCGGCCTTGTCTATAAAAAGTATTCAAAAAAAGCAAGATCTTAAAAGGCAACTGGCACAGGCAAAAACTCCAGAAAAGGAACTTCCAGAGGACGATTTTAGTCAAGAACAGCTAAACGAAGCCTGGAATAAATACAGAAAAAAAGTAGAGCAACAAGGACGCTATAACTTAGTGTCGCATATGTCTATGGCGATTCCGGTTAAAAAAGGGAATTCGTTAGCGCTAGAATTTCCAAATAGCACCATTAAAGTTGAATTAGAGGCTGCACAGTACGATTTACTTAAATTTTTGCGTGCAAAACTAAACAACTATAAAATTCATTTAGATATTACCATAAACGAAGCTATTCAGAAGCGATATGCCTATACGCCAAAAGAAAAATTTGAAAAGCTAAAAGAGATAAACCCCTTAATGGAGACCTTGCGTCAGGAATTTGATTTAGATATTTAAGACACAATTATGCTAGGACTAAAATTACCTACAGATCCGCGATGGGTCAATATAGTAGAAAAGAACATAGAAGAAATTCTTACCGATCATGCCTACTGTGAGCAAAAAGCCGCTAGTACTGCAATTTCGCTAATTATTGGATATTCAGAATATTCCGAGCTTGTTAGCGAAATGACCCTTTTAGCCCAAGAAGAAATGAGTCATTTTAAAATGGTGCATGATCATTTATTAAAGCGCGGTTGGCACTTAGGAAGAGAGCGCAAAGACGCCTATGTAAATAAGCTCATGAAGTTTTTTAACAAAGGGAATAGCAGAAACACCAATCTGGTCCATAGACTCTTATATGCAGCCTTAATAGAAGCGCGAAGTTGTGAACGCTTTAGACTGTTAAGCGAAGAACTTCAAGACCCAGAATTGGCGGATTTTTATAAAAAACTTATGATAAGCGAAGCAAATCATTACACCATGTTTTTAAAATTTGCTAGAATGTATGGAGATCGTAAAGAAGTAGATAAAAAGTGGCAAGATTTATTGAATTACGAAGCCGATTTAATGAAAGAACTGGGCAAAGAGGAAACAATTCACGGATAATTTTAAGCCAATGCAAAAATTCCTAAGAAAGGTAAAATACAAGTTGTTTGGAAATCCGTATTACAAAATGGAATTGTATAAAGGGCTATACTTGCCGCCCTTTAGAGAAAATCAAGGCTTGAGTGATAATCAAGAATATTTGCAGTCTGCTGTAGACCAATTAGAGCATTTAGCCAAATTTGGTGCTTTTAGTAAAGAAACTTCGTTTTTAGATTTTGGCTGTGGGCAAGGCCGAATTGTAAATGGAATTCAATTTAAAGATTTGTCACTTAAGCAATATTGGGGTATAGATACCCATGAACTTTCTATTAATTGGTGTAATAAATGGTTGACCAAATACAAGAAACCCTTTAGCTTTAAGCATTTAGCGGCCTACAATGCCCGCTATAATAAAAACGCTAAAACACTTGCCACATTACCCTTCGAACCAGAGCAGTTTAATATGGTTTTTTTAAATTCTGTGTTTTCGCATATGGTCACTAAGGACATCGAATTTTACCTAGATGAATTTAGTCGGGTAATGCAATCGGGTGGCGTATTATATGTAACAGGATTTGTAGAAGAAAACGTTCCAGAAATGGAAGAAAATCCAGAAGATTACATTAGCGAAAACCACGGCGCTTTATTTCGTGTGCGCTATCTAAAGTCGTTTTATTTAAACATGTTCACCGAACGTGGCTTTACTATAAGTGATTTTGTTCATCAAGGCATAACCCGCACCAAGCAAAGTGTCGTAATTGCTACTAAACTCTAAAGATTTACCTCTAAATTCAAGGCTGTGTGTTCTTGGAATAAGGTTTTAACGATTCCATCGGATAGTCCAATTTTAGGCACATAAATATAATCTGCCTTAGCCCACTTCATAGCCGATAAATAGATTTTTGTCGCTGGAATAATTACGTCTGCACGATCTTGATTCATGCCTAAACGTAATATGCGTTCTTCGTAGGTAAATTTTTGTAGAAATTTATAGTGATTAGATAAAAACCAATAAGACAATGGCCTACCCATTTTAATACCCGATTCTTTGTAAATACTATTAATATTTCCCCCGGTACCA
This sequence comes from Gilvibacter sp., assembly GCA_965277295.1. Classification (GTDB taxonomy): domain Bacteria; phylum Bacteroidota; class Bacteroidia; order Flavobacteriales; family Flavobacteriaceae; genus Gilvibacter. Next base: position 2,903,350 of record OZ255720.1, on the reverse strand, counting down.
ATTAAAAACACTTCTTTATCTAAGTCTCTGGTCTGCCTTTTTATCCAAAGTTTAACGCTGTCCCATAAGGGCTGGTTTACCATATCGTTAAGCAATCTTACCGTTCCTAATTTAAATGACTTTGAACTTACTACTTGGCCATCGGCAAAAAAGGTGAATTCGGTACTTCCCCCACCTACATCCACATATAAAAAGTAGTTTTCGGCGTCTATAAGATCTTTTAAGTCTGTAGCAGCGATAATGGCAGCCTCTTCTTTTCCATCGATTATATGAATATTTATGCCAGTTTCTTGTTCGATTATCTGGGCAACCCTTTTACCGTTTCGGGCTTCTCGCATTGCCGAAGTTGCACAGGCGCGATAGGCCTTTATTTGATGCACTCCCATTAATAATTTAAAAGCCTTCATGGCATCCAACATACGGTCGGCATTGGCCTGGGTAATTTTATTATTTATAAATACATCGGCGCCTAATCGAATAGGAACCCGCACCAACGATGTCTTTTTAAACGACGGTACTTGGTCCTCTCCCACGGTCACTGTGCTTATTAACAAACGAATAGCGTTCGAACCAATATCTATTGCGGCATATTTTTCTATCTGCATTAGCCTTGACTTAACTTATTAAGATAATACTCATAAATTTTAAACTGCGAGCGCAAAGGGGCATCTCCATTTGGTTTTTTATAAGCGTTGTCTTGCTGCTGCGAAATAACTCTAGCCTTTACGTTATCGTTCCAACTAATCTGGAAGGTATCAAGGAGTTCTTGTTTTATTTCTGGATCGTAAATAGGACAGGCAATTTCTACACGCTTATCTAAATTCCGAGTCATAAAATCGGCAGAAGCAATATAAATCTTAGGATCTCCTGCGTTTTCAAATACAAATAGTCTAGGATGTTCTAAAAATTTATCGACCACACTAATAACTTCTATGTTTTCGCTCATTCCTTGAATACCGGGAATAAGACAACAAATTCCACGAGCAATAATTTTAATCTTAACCCCTGCTGTGCTGGCCTCGTAAAGCTTGTCGATTATGGCATAATCCGACAAATTATTTAGCTTTAACTTGATGCCACTTTGCTTGCCTGCCAAGTGATTCTCGACTTCTTTATCTATTAACGAATACAATGCATTGCGCGTATAATGTGGCGAAACAATAAGATGCTGGTACTTTTTAATTTTATAATTAACCTCTAGAAAATCGAAGACTTTATTTACTTCTTTCAAGATTTTTTGATTCGCCGTAAACAAGGTGTAGTCGGTATAAATCTTAGCTGTAGATTCATTAAAATTACCGGTACTTATAAAGCCGTAACGTTTAATCTTTTTTCCTTTTAATCGTTCAATAACACAAGCCTTACAATGCACTTTTAGGCCGGAAACACCAAAAATTAAATGCACCCCTTCTTCTTGCATTTGTTCGGCATAACGAATATTGGCGGCCTCGTCAAAACGCGCTTGTAATTCTATTTGTACCGTTACATGTTTTCCATTTTTAGCCGCGTTAATTAACGACCCAGCAATATGCGAGACTTCGGCCAGCCTGTAAATGGTAATTTTTATTTTTTGCACCCATGGATCCAAAGCGGCCTCACGTAAAAATTTAACCACGTAGGCATAATCGTGATAAGGCGCATAGAGCAAATAATCCTTTTTACTTATTGCTTCGATAATACTCCCTGCTAAGCTTAAACCAGCAATGCGCAAGGGTTTTATACGGTCATAGAGCAGTTCGTCATGCCCAAGGCTTGGAAACTTCATATAATCCCTTCTATTGTGGTATCTACCCCCTGGAATTACACTGTCGGTTTCTTCTACGTCCATTTTAGCCAACAAATACGAGAGTGTATCTGGGGCAATATTTTTATCGAACACAAAGCGCACAGGATCTCCAGAACTTCTTGCCTGTACACTTTTAGAAATTTTATCTATAAAACTTTTACTTAAATCACTGTCCATATCCAGCCCGGCGTCTCTGGTAATTTTAATCATATGTGCCGTAATACTTTTGTAGTTGAATAAGCCAAAAATAGAATCCAAAGAATAGCGAATCATATCGTCTAAAATCATTACAAACTGCTTATCCCCTTCTTGTGGTAAGGTTATAAACCTGTCTATCTCTCTTGGAATTTCTATAAGCGCATAATTAATTTGTTCTTCCAGTTTGTTTTCGTCTGGATTCATTTCTAAACGAACCACCAAATAGGCCGCGCTATCTTTTAATTTAGGAAATGCTGCCTCCTGATTTAGCATTATAGTTGCTAGCGCTGGAGAAACCTTTTGCAAAAAGTAATCGGCAATAAATTCATGCTGACTTTCGCTTACTTGGGTTTCGTTAACTACATATATATTGTGCTTTTCGAGCTCACTATTAATTTTTTTTAATATACTTAAACTCTTCGCCTGATGCTTAATTACCACTCCTGTAATTTGAGCTAGCAAATCGGACGCTGCTATGCCTCCTAAGGCACTTTTCGCTCCCTTTCCAGCATCTACTATACGTTTAATTGTTGCGTAACGTACTTTAAAAAATTCGTCTAAATTATTCGAAAAAATACCCAAAAACCGAATGCGCTCAAGCAAAGGTACCGTTGGGTCGGCCGCTTCTTGTAGTACGCGTTCATTAAACTGTAACCAGCTAATTTCCCTATTAATAAATCTAACGGGTGTGTCTGTCATTTACGTATTTGTTTTGGAAAAAGTGTGTGTTTGGTCTTACCATTGGCAAAATCCTTCCACGAACTTACATTCGATTCAATATGAACAAATCCGCAAGTAGGAACATTGCCTATAGCAACACTCCCCAACATATTCGCTATACTTGTAAAGGCATGATTGTGTCCAAAAATCATTAATGAATCTATCGAATTATCACATTGGCTAATTACTTCTAAAACTTGATCTCCACCAAAATCGTAAAGTGCCTCTGTTTCTATAAAACCACTATCTGGCATATTAAAGGCCGTTTTAAAAAACAAAGCCGTGGTATGTGCTCTATTTGCCGGGCTCGATAACATTAAATCGGGTCTCTCGATTTGCTCAGATATTGCAAAAGACATGGCTTCTGCATCGTTTAAACCTCGTTTATTAAGTGGTCGTTCTCTATCGATCACATCGAACTCCCAGGAAGATTTGGCATGTCTTACCATATATAATGTCTTCATGGATCGCTATTTAAGGTGAAAGTCGTTTTAAACTCCAGCTATGGTCGTTTTGTAAATTGTATACTATTCTGTCGTGCAATCGGTTTGGCCTGCCCTGCCAAAACTCTATGGTTAATGGAGACACCAAAAAGCCACCCCAATGGTCGGGACATGGCACAATATCGTCTTTAGTAAACGTAGCCTCTAATTTTGCCAAACGCTGTTCTAAATATTCTCGGTCTGGTATTTCGCTGCTTTGTTTAGAAACTATGGCCCCAAGTCTACTGCCTAAGGGTCTAGAATCAAAGTAATTTTCTGAATCAATACGTGAGGTTTTACTCGCCGTTCCTTTAATTAGCACCTGACGCTCTAAGGTAGGCCAGTAAAACGCTAAGGAAACTTTAGGATGTCTTGCAATAGCCAGGCCCTTTTCGCTGTCGTAGTTGGTATAAAAATAAAATCCGTTTTCGTTATATTTTTTAAGTAATACTATACGTCCTTTTGGAAATCCGTCTTCGCTTAAGGTAGTAAGCGTCATGGCATTAACCTCTTCTATACCACCTGCATCTTTGACTTCGTAAAACCATGTGCGAAACTGCTGTAGGGGATTAGGATCCACGCTAGCCTTGTCTAAGGCTCCTTTTTTATACGATTTTCTGTAATCGTGCAAGTTTTGATCCATGCGAATTGCTTTACTGGCAAGTTACAAGAAATCGTATTTTTTAAAAAGAAAAAACGGGCTTAATATTTAGTAATTAAACGAGTTTTACCAAGTGTACATTTTTAAATCCTGTGCGAGCGATACAGGCTTAAATACTGAAGAGGCTTCTTCTAAAAAAAGATTTAAATTATCGTAGCGCGTAGAATAATGCCCAAGAATAAGTTCGCCTACTCCGGCCTGTTTAGCTATGGCAGCAGCTTGTTGGGCCGAACTATGCCCTGTAGGCTTACATAAATGCTCATGTTCGTTTAAAAATGTAGCCTCATGATACAAGACAGTTGCATCTTTTATAAACGGAATTATCTCAGGAAAATAAGCAGTATCACTACAAAACGCATAACTTTTAGGTGTTTCCGGTGCGCTTGTTACCATTAAGTGATCTACCATCTGGCCTTCCTTATTAGGAACATCTACTCCTTGCTTTAATTTTAAAAAATACGCTTTGTCTATACCAGCATTTACCGCAGCCTGAGCATCTAGCTTTCTAGGCGCTGGTTTTTCCTTAAATAAAAATCCATTGGTGTAAATTCGGTGCTTTAATGGAATGGTATGAACCGTAAAGGTGTTCGTCTCTAAAATACATTCCTGAGTATTGGCTTCTAGTTCGATAAAGTGTAAGTCGAATTGTGTCCAAGAATGCCCTAAACGCAACTGTAAACAAACAATTTCTTTAATTCCCTTTGGTCCAAATATATGCAAAGGCGTTTTTCTTCCTAAAAGCTGAAACGTAGAAATTAAACCTACTAAACCAAAATAATGATCCCCGTGCAGATGCGATATAAAGATGTGCTGAATGCGAGAAAACTTAACCTTGGCCTTTCTAAGCTGCACCTGTGTTCCTTCGCCACAATCAATTAAAAAGTGATGATTGCGCATTTCTAAAACCTGCGCCGTTGGGTGTGTATTTGTTTTTGGGGTAGCCGAATAGCAACCCAATATGTGTAGTTTCACCTGTTGTGTTTAAAAGCCTAAATCGCGCTCAATTTCTTCCATTTCTATAATATCTCCAGCCTCTTGTAAAGTAGGTACAACGACCATCTCTAAAGGGACTTCGTCTATATCTATGGTATCGCAAACCAAAACAAACGATTTTTTTGCCCCACGATGCGTATTAGAGACCGCTAAAAAATGTAATAAGTGATCTAAAGTTATCTCGCCATACTTTGTAAGTTGAACCACAAGATTCTCTTGCGCAAAACGTTCTGGAACTACACGCTCTAAATATGTGGCAAATGCCCTAGCGTCGCTGTATTTATCTACCAGTTCAATATAGTTTGCTTGCTTATTGATCTCCATCTCTCTTAATTTTTGAGGCTAATAAATAAATTACAGCCATCCGGATTGCAACTCCATTTTGAACCTGATCTAGAATTATGGCTTGACTAGAATCTGCCACATCGCTAGTAATCTCTACCCCGCGATTAATTGGCCCTGGATGCATTACAACAATCTCTTTATCCAGATTATCCAGTATGTTTTTAGTAAGTCCATACTGTTGGGCGTATTCTCTTGTAGATGGAAAATAACTTATATCCATACGTTCGTTTTGCACCCGAAGCATATTGGCTACATCGCACCAATTAAGTGCAGCCAATAAATTATTTTCTACAGTTACTCCAAGTTTTTCTATATACTTAGGGATAAGAGTTTTAGGGCCACACACCTTAACATTTGCTCCAAGCTTTTGCAGCGCGTAAATATTACTTAAAGCTACCCGAGAATGAAGAATATCTCCTACAATTACGACGTTTTTTCCGGCCACATCACCAAGGCGCTCCCGTATTGAAAAACAGTCCAGCAAAGCCTGTGTTGGATGCTCATGCGCACCGTCACCTGCATTTACAATACTCGCCTTTACGTGTCGTGATAAAAACAAACCTGCTCCAGGATTTGGATGTCGCATTACAACCATATCTACTTTCATAGATAGAATATTATTTACAGTATCTATTAGGGTCTCCCCTTTCTTTACTGAACTCGAACTGGCTGCAAAGTTTATAACATCGGCAGAAAGTCGCTTTTCGGCCAATTCAAAAGAGAGCCTGGTACGCGTAGAGTTTTCGAAAAACAAATTGGCAATGGTAATATCGCGAAGCGACGGTACCTTTTTTATAGGACGATTAATAACCTCTTTAAATTGGTCAGCAGTCTCAAAAATGAGCTGTATGTCTTCTGCCGTTACATACTTAATTCCGAGTAAGTGATCTACACTTAATTCGCTCATAGGTTATTTATTTATTAAATATACAGTGTCTTCCCCGTCGTTTTCTACCCAACAAACTTTTACCTTTTCGTTATTAAAGGCGTCTACTTGTCGGCCTCGATAATCTGGCTGAATAGGTAAATGACGACTAAATCTACGATCTATAAAGGTTAATAATTCCACACTTTCTGGTCTTCCAAACGCTTGAAGTGCCGTTAAAGCCGCACGAATACTACGCCCGGTGTAAAGCACGTCGTCAACTAAAACAACGCGTTTGTTCTCTACAATAAAGTCTATATGGGTTTTACTTGCCGCAAGTGGCTTATCTGATCTTCTAAAATCGTCTCTGTAAAAAGTAATGTCTAGTTGGCCAGTCTGCAAGCCGGTTACTTGATAATCGGTTTTTAATAAATCGGCTAGGCGATTAGCAAGAAAGATACCGCGCGGTTGCATTCCAATTAGCACGGTGCTTGCAAAATCTAAATGATTTTCTAAAAGCTGGCAAGCCAATCGATGTAACGTGATGTTAACTTCGGTGCTGTTAAGTAAGACTTTTTGGCTCATAAAAACGCTACTCAGACTGCAAAAATAGACGTTTTTGCAGGATTGTGCAATTTAAGGGCAGTCTTCTGGAAAAACTAATCCAATTCGATTGCGAACCTCGTCCAATAATTCCATAAATTCTAAACTGTGTTTATGGCTAACTAATGGGCTTTCTATAGCCCCTTGCTCTAAACAATGCACCACCTCTTTTATTTCGTGGGCATAACCTAGTCCAATATAAGGCAGATCGAACTCCAAATTGGGAGCATTAGCCTGTGTAACTGTAATTTTTTTACAATGATGAAACCTTGGATGCATATAAATAGCGCCTTTATCTCCTTGTATTATTGCCTCTGTTGGTGTAGTCTCTAAAAAACTGGAATCAAGAATCGCTTCTGCACCATTGGCGTATTCAAGTTGTATTCGACAATCGGTATCGACTTGGGTATAGTGCATATTGGCACTGGCCATTAAACGCTTTGGATATCCTAAAATAAGTGTTGCCAAATACAAGGGATATATTCCTATATCTAACAAAGAACCACCACCTAATTTGTTATTAAACAACCGTTTTTCCGGGTCTATAAGCGCTGCAAATCCAAAGTCGGCGGTAATGCGTTTAACTTTACCTATTACCCCATCCTGAATTAATTCAAGCACTTTGGCTGTTGCCGGCATAAAGCGGGTCCACATGGCCTCCATTAAAAAAACTTGATGTTCTTTAGCGCAAGCAATCATGTTACCAGCCTGCCAGGCGTTAATTGCAAATGGTTTTTCGCAAATCACTGCTTTTCCTGCCTTTAAACACAATAACGCATGGGTATAATGCATGGCGTTTGGCGTTGCAATGTAGACGACATCCACTTTAGGGTCGTTCACTAATTTTTTATAAGAATCGTAATGGCGCTTAGCAAAATGAGTGTCTGCAAATTGCTGAGCTTTAAAGCCGTCCCGAGAAGCTACAGCATGCAATTCAGCACCTGCTACCCGCGCAATATCGCTTGCAAACTTATTGGCAATTTTGCCCAATCCAATAATTCCGAATCGTATCACAATTGTTATTTAAACTAGCTATTTAGGTTAGCATGTAATTTATAAATTTAAACCTACCCTCCAAAGCGGAATTGCATTTAGTGCTAAGGTAAATAATGCCAGGATTAAGGCGGTATATGTAGAACGACCTAATCGTTTTAAAGCCATGTTAATTATAGGAAATATTAGTGCAAATAAACCAAAGGCATAATACTTTGATTTATACAAATAACCAACACCAAAAAGGGCCTGTGTTTCGCCAGTTGAACCCAAATAAGCCTCATGCATTGCAAAATTTGTGGTCATTATAAAAATAACACCAACGATACTTACTAAAATAGAAATTTGGTTTAATCTAATTCCTCGCATTGTTCAACTATTAAGCTGCAATAAAATTTTGCAAAACAGTGGTAAAGATAGTAACTATAATTTGCCAAGACAGATTAATATATAGAACAATGCACACTTTTAAACTATTATCTGTTATACGGAACTTCGTTTACCCAATTAAAACCACGTCGTTTTAATAGCATTTGCTCATGGTCTATACGTTTTAACCTAATTAGCAAAGTGTCTTTATGCATAAAGCCCTCTAGCCATAAGGTGTCTTCAAGGCGTCTAAAAGTGAATTCATAATTGCCGCTACCATTTTTATCGCCAGTAAGTTTTAAGGTGTCGTTAGCGGTGTAATTCGAGTAGTAATACATACTATCCTGTAATGTTTTTATACCTACAGATCGCTTTCCAACAATCAAATAGCGCCATCTATAGGTGTTTTCTAAATTGGCGGGCAGGCTATCGCCATTTCTAACAAATAATTCAGGGGAGTAAATACCGTAAAGTAACGGTTTAGGTGCTTTTTTACCATATGTAGACATACGGCTGGTGCTACTGCTTAATTGCATGGTAAAGAATAATGCAAGAAACAATATCTTGAGTATAACGCCTGTTATTCTTAAAGAATCATCTTTAAAATAGGCAACGTAAGTTACTGCAGTTGTTGGCCTATTAAACAATAATAAATTAAACAAGCGTTCATAACTTGGTATTAATAAAAAGAAGGCAATAAATAACAAGTGCGAAGAAAACAATTTTACCGGGACGTCGTAACTAAAATTAAGCATTACCACAGTTGCCATAACAGCAATTGCAATTATACACCCAAGAATTACAGTGCGTCTGTAAAATAGCAGCAACCCCGCAATTAACTCTCCTAATCCACTAAAAATGGTATAACTATCGCTAAATTCCATAAAATTCCAGACTAAGGCCATGGGGGAAGATTCGCCATAGGTTTTTACCAAATCGAAGAGAGAAAGGTCAGAAAACTGTAGTAAAAAAACTTTAGAGAGTCCATAGATTACCAAAAAACAGGCTAGATAATACCGCAACCAAACAAAGAAAAACTTCCAAAGCCAATTGTAATTCTCGCGTTTTCTATCTACTACAGACCAAATAAGGGATCCGCAAATTGCTAATAAAATACAAGTAAAAACAAACACCCAATCAAAAAGTTTGTCTCCACTACCCGTAGCTTGCTCAGATATTGGGCCAACATTTAAAATTACCTGTCCAAACCACTGTACTAGCGCACTATAGGCCTTATTGTAAATACCAAAGATCCAATTAACACCAGGGATTGTAGTTAACGGGAACGGGAAGGTATATAACATTAAATACAAAAAAGAAAATCTAAAACCTAGCCTTTTAAAAAAGCTCCAAGATGTTCGTTCTGTTGCAGTCATGTTATACTATTGATTCCCCTAAAAATAAAAAAAGCCCCCCAAATGGGAGGCTTTATATAGTTAAAATGACTTGGAATTATTTTTTCCCGTCCATTTTGTCTTTCAATTCTTGCAACTTAGAATTCGCGTCTCCAAGGGTTGGCTTGTCAACATTATCTGATTGTTGCTTACGAACAGCAGCCTTAACGTTTTTGGCCTCTTCTTCACGGTGAATTACCATATGAGAAGCTACTACACGCTTAAAGTCTTTGCTGAATTCAATAATTTGGAATTCTGCCTCTTCGCCTTTTTTAAGCTTAGACCCGTCTTCTTTTTCTAAATGTCTTGAAGGAACAAAGGCAACTATGTCTTCGTTAAATTCAATGGTTGCTCCTTTGTCTACAATTTCTGTAATGGCAGCAGTGTGCTTAGTTCCCATTCCAAACTCGGCTTCGTACTTATCCCAAGGATTTTCTGTAGTTTGTTTGTGACCTAGGCTTAATTTGCGTCCTTCTACATCTAATTCTAGTACAATTACTTCTAAGGTATCCCCTACGTTAGTAAATTCACTAGGATGCTTAACTTTCTTAGTCCAAGAAAGGTCAGAAATATAAATTAGTCCGTCAATTCCTTCTTCAAGTTCTACAAACACACCAAAATTGGTGAAGTTTCGAACAATTCCAGAATGCTTAGAACCAACAGGATATTTAGTTGTAATATCTGTCCATGGGTCTGGCGTTAATTGCTTAATACCAAGACTCATTTTACGTTCGTCACGATCTAATGTTAAAATCTGTGCTTCAATAACGTCTCCAACATTTACAAAGTCTTGAGCGCTTCTTAAGTGCGTAGACCAAGACATTTCACTAACGTGAATAAGTCCTTCTACACCTTCGGCAACTTCTATAAAGGCTCCGTAATCAGCAATAACTACTACTTTACCTTTTACTCTGTCACCAATCTTAACCTCTTCCCCTAGGGCATCCCATGGGTGAGCGCTTAATTGCTTAAGACCTAATTGGATTCTTGTTTTGTTTTCGTCAAAGTCTAAGATTACCACATTAAGCTTCTGATCTAATTCAACGATCTCGCTTGGGTGATTAATTCTAGACCAAGAAAGATCTGTAATGTGAACAAGTCCGTCTACACCACCTAAGTCAACAAAGACACCGTAAGAAGTAATGTTTTTAACCACACCTTCTAAAACTTGTCCTTTTTCTAATTGACCAATAATCTCTTTCTTTTGTTCTTCGATATCGGCTTCGATAAGCGCTTTATGCGAAACAACTACGTTTTTAAACTCGTGGTTAATTTTTACAACCTTGAATTCCATAGTTTTTCCAACATACATGTCGTAATCGCGAATTGGCTTAACATCTATCTGTGATCCTGGCAAGAATGCCTCGATTCCAAATACATCTACAATCATACCACCTTTAGTTCTGCATTTTACAAAACCGTTTACAATGGTACCCTCGTCGTGAGCCGTGTTAACACGTTCCCAAGCCTTAATAGTACGAGCCTTACGGTGCGACAAAATTAATTGGCCCGTGCTGTCTTCGCGCACATCGATTAATACTTCTACCGTGTCTCCTAATTTAAGATCTGGATTGTATCTAAATTCGTTTAAAGAAATTACACCTTCACTCTTCGCGTTAATGTCAATAATAGCATCACGATCGGTTAGGTGAATTACTGTTCCGTCTACAACTTCGTCGTCTAAAGTGTCAACAAAGTTTTCGGTAACTAATTTTTCGAACTCTTCTAGCTTTCCGTCAGAGATAGGATCGATTCCTTCTTCGTAGTTGTGCCAGTTAAATTCTTCTAGAAATTTTTCAGGGTTTGCTTGTGCAGCAGATACCTCTGGAGCCGTTTGGGCTGTTGTAGCTTCTGTAGCTTCTGCTACTACCGCTTCTTCTTTAGCTTTTTTAGCCATAAAAATGTACTATTTTCTCTACTGTAAATTAATAAAGAAAACAATGGTTTGTATTCTGTATTGCTTTAGTAATCAATGCGGTACAACACAGAAGCGTTGTTTTTATTTTAAAATAAATCCCTTTTCATTACTCACTATCCGCTAAAAAGGAGTGCAAAATTAGCATTTATGCTTTAAAAATCAAAGAGTTAAATGATTTTTATGGTCTATTTAGCGTCCAAAAACAAATCCTATTAAAAAATATTGCTTTAAAGTGGTCAATAGCTATTAAACCTAGGGATCATCAAATTATTTTTTACCTTTAAGCTTAATTATGTATTAGAAAATCTATTCCTTCTTGAAATAGCGGCAAAATATATTGCTTCGTTACATTTTTAAGTTTACCCATTGCAAGGCTATGTCAAAACTTAAAAAACGTCATATTTTATTGCCATTTCAAGCCTCATTACAACGTTCTAATACACAATTCAGGCTTAAGCAAACACTAAACTAATTCCACAAATATGAAACTAATACTCTCTATTTTTGCACTTTTATTAAGCGCAGGGTCCATGGCCCAAGATGCAATAAGCGCCAACAAACAGGCAGTCTTGGCATCTATAGAAAAACATCAAACCAAACTAATAGAAATTAGCGACGCCATATGGGCAAACGCCGAACTGGCTTTTCAAGAAGAGAAGTCGTCTAAGATACTCGCAGATTACGCCCAAGCCAATGGCTTTAACGTAGAAAAAAACATTGGCAACATGCCAACCGCATTTATTGCTACGTATGGCAGCGGGGAACCTGTAATTAGCATTTTAGGGGAATTCGATGCCCTACCAGGACTGTCGCAAAAAGCAAAACCGACCAAAGACCCGCTTCAAGAAGGCGCAGGAGGTCATGGTTGTGGTCACAATATGTTTGGAACAGCAAGCTTAGGGGCCGCAATAGCTATTAAAGAACTTATGGAAGCTGGAAAAGTTACGGGAACAATTAAGTTTATGGGGACTCCAGCCGAAGAGAAGTTTTTTGGTAAACTTTGGATGATAGAAGCAGGCGCTTGGGATGGCGTAGATGTTAATGTAAGCTGGCACCCTGGGGCTCAAACTAAGGCCGATGTGCAAAGTTCGTTAGCTCTAGTTGACTTTATGGTTGAATTTTATGGACAAGCTGCCCATGCAGCTGCCGACCCTTGGAATGGACGCTCGGCTTCTGATGCCTTGGAATTATATACTTCTGGTATAAACTATTACCGCGAGCATGTAAAGCCGACAGTTCGCATGCACTATCACATTCAAGATGGCGGACAGGTTGTAAATGTAGTTCCAGATTACAGCAGACTTTGGGTTCGCGTTCGTAATTCGGATCGTGCGGGAATGATGCCCGTTTACGAACAAGTTAAAAAAATGGCCGAAGGAGCAGCAATTTTGGCAAATGTAGACTACAAAGTATCACTTATTTCGGGGATTCACGAAGTATTGGTGAATCGTACCGGGGGAGCAATTATGCAAAAAAACTTAGAATATTTAGGTCCTATTGAATATACCGCCGAAGAAACTGCTTTTGGTAAAAAGATTCAAGAAATGACTGGTAAGCCTCAAATAGGAATGAAGACCGATATTTCTCCGTTAGAAGATACTCGCGAAAATCCAGGAGGCGGATCTACAGATGTAGGCGATGTAAGTTGGAATGTTGCTAATATTAATTTATCTGCGACTGTAGCTCCAAGCGGAACTCCTTGGCACTCTTGGGCTGTAGTAGCCTGCGGCGGAATGAGTATTGGCCATAAAGGCATGATTTACGCCACCAATGCAATGGCGATGACTATGGTAGATTTATTCGAAGATCCGGATAAAGTGGCTGCTGTTAAAGCTGAGTTTGAAGAACGTAAAGGTGATTATGAATACAAGGCGCTAATTCCAGATGGTCCTCCACCAGTTGGTAAGAATTAAGCATCGACTGTTTTAATATCACAATATTTGGTCGCGTAACAGGACGCCTTTTGTTTTAGAGATTAGTCTAATTTAATAGCTATGTTTTATGAAGTATAGGCTGTGGGTATTATTTGTATTGGTTGTTGGAATTTGTTCTGGACAAGATCCTAGCGAAGGACTTATTTTACATTACCAATTCAATAATAGCGTATTAGATGATTCTGGAAACGAATATGACGGAACTTTAATGGGGCCAACGTTTGTCGAAGACCGTTTTGGAAACCCTAACGGAGCGATTCTCTTTGATGGCATTAACGACTATGTAATTTTACCTAACGAGTCAGCCCTAAAACCACCACTGCCTGTTTCTTTTTCGTTTTGGATTCGTTATGAAACAGATGACTATTCTAACAATGCCGTGTTTAACACCTCGTTCGAAAATGATAGAAGTAGTGGTGTTTATTTTAATGCCCAAATGGCAACAGGTAATTTTGCGGTAAATTATGGCGATGGATCCAATTTTTTTAACCCAACTGCAAGACGCACATTTGTTAGTACCCGTCGCATTGAACCGTTTACTTGGCTGCATGTTGTTGCTGTTGTATCCTCTGCCACCGATATGACTATTTATATTGATTGTAGCCCCTATAACGGGAGTTACAGCGGCTCTGGTGGGGATTTGGTATATTCCGACACTCCCGGTAATTTAGGACGTCGAGACAGGGATTTAGGAGTTCCACCACTTTATTTTAAAGGACAATTAGACGATTTTAGGTATTATAACAGGGCGCTTACCTTTGACGAAGTACAGCTTCTATGCCCAGATTTAAGCATTCCAGATCAAGTACAAACCGAGGCCGAGCAAGAAACTATAATACTTTATCCCAACCCAGTAATAGAAACGTTAAATCTGGAGCCTAAAGGGCGTATTTTTAAGCAACTAGAGGTTTTTAATGCGCTGGGGCAACGGGTATATTCTGGGCCTTTTACGCAGCAATTATTTGTAGGGAATTTACCCAATGGTATGTATTTGGCAAGATCTAGGAATGAACAAACGGTGAGCACTGTTTGGTTTGTTAAGCAGTAAATTTAGTTGTTACACCCGTCCCGCAATTCTATCTTTTGCCAACTGCAAAATAATGTGAAACTGATCTTCTAGATTGGTCTGGGTATTGTCAATTACAATGGCGTCTTCTGCCTTTATTAATGGAGAATCTTTACGAGTAGTATCTATGCGGTCTCTTTCTAATATATTTTCTAAAACCTCATCAAAACTAATATCGTCGCCGCGCTCTTGGAGCTCACTATAGCGACGTTGGGCGCGTACTTGCGGATCTGCGTCCATAAAAATCTTAAGCTGAGCGTTAGGAAATACCACGGTTCCTATATCCCGGCCATCCATAACTAAGCCTCCCTCCTTGCCCATGTCGTGTTGAATAGCGACCAATTTTTTACGAACCTCAGGAATTGCAGCAACGGGGCTTACCTGGTCAGAAACTTCTAGGGTACGAATAAAATTATCTACTACTTCCCCATTCAACAGGACTTTAGAAGTATTTAAATTATTGTCGTACTTAAAATCGACTTGCATATTAGGTAATGCCTGGATAAGCGCGTTCTTATCTATAGAATCGTTCTTTATTAAACCATTGCGTAACGCAAATAATGTAATTGCGCGATACATGGCGCCGGTATCAACATAGATGTAATTTAAATAATCTGCCAATTGCCTGGCCACGGTAGATTTACCTGTAGAAGAATACCCGTCTATTGCAATTGTTATTTTTGGCATTAGCGACTAAAATCAATATTAATTCCAAAGAAGCTTGAATTGGCAGCCGTACTAAACTTAGAATAGGTATAGCTTAAACGAATTTTATTTAGCTTAATAGAAAAACCCGCGTTTAAACCAGCAAAAGCGCGCTGCTCTAAGATACGAAGTTCTGCTGCTCGTCTAACATTGTACCCCAAACGAATATTAAATGCACCCTCGGGGAACAATTCCAAGCCAAAAATCATATGCCTAAAGGCGTTGTCTATAAAGCTTATGTCTTCTTCTATGGTGTTACCTTCTAAATCGGTCTCTGACCGAGCTGGGTTGGCAAAAGCGATATTCCAAACCTGTAAGTTTTCTAAGGTAAAATGCCAACGAATTGGTATATTTTGCAAGGTTTGTGAGATCCCAAAATTTACTTCAAACGGAAGCGGTTCGTACACTTCGTTATAAGGCGTAAACTGGGTTCCTATATTTCTAGCTACCGCCGCAATGTTTAAATCCCAAGGTTCGTAAACATACATAACTGCTAAATCTATCGCGCCTCCAAAAGAACTGTACTGTTCTAATTTAGAGCTTATTAACTTAACATTAGCCCCTACATGAAAGTCAGAATAGGGAATATTTCTAGCATATCCCATAGAAAATGCGACTTCGCCTCCGCTAAAGCTACTGGTTGGGTTTCCTAGTTCGTCGTAACCATCGAATGCGCCGTAATTAACATAGGTCGCCCCAGCATGCAAAACTTGTGTCCTGCGGTCCCATAAATAGGCATATGCCACTGTTCCGTAGTTAACGTCGCCAATATAGTTGGTGTAATTTAAAGACAGTTGGTTATCCATATCTGGATTAATAGATGCTGGATTGTAAAGGCCTTGGGTAGGATCCCAATCGTAATTAGTAATAACCTTACCCCCTAAAGCCGCTTGCCGTGGTGAGTTCACCAAATTTAAAAACTGATATGTTGAGCGTCCACCAATTTGCGCAGTGGCAAATAAGCTACAACTTAGTAACAGTAAACAAGCAATTTTTTTTGGCATGAGTGGTACAAACCTGATAAAGAATAAACGATTGCAAGTATAATTTATTTTCGCACCAATAAAAAACTGCTAGCCCCCGATTTGCCTTAAATATAAACTAAGTTATTACTAACTGGTCAACAGGGACTTACAACTGTTTTGCGCGAACCACTTTCTGATCGATTAAAGCAATATCTAGTACATCGCTCATTTCGGTAACATAATGGAAGGTAATTCCTTTTAAATAATCTTGATTTATTTCTTCTACATCGCGTTTATTAGCCTCACACAATACAATTTCTTTAATTCTTGCACGCTTAGCAGCTAGTATTTTTTCTTTAATTCCACCAACGGGAAGCACCTTACCACGCAGGGTGATTTCGCCGGTCATGGCTAGACTTCGCTTTACGCGGCGTTGGGTAAACAAAGAAACTAAAGAGGTTAACATAGTAATTCCAGCACTTGGCCCGTCCTTTGGTGTAGCACCTTCAGGTACGTGAATATGAACATTATACTTTTCAAAAATATCGTCTTTTATTCCAAAGAGCTTCGCGTTAGATTTAATGTATTCCATGGCGATAGTGGCAGATTCCTTCATCACCTTTCCTAAGTTTCCGGTAATACTTAAAGCACCCTTTCCTTTAGAAATGGTCGATTCTATAAATAGAATATCGCCCCCTACTCGAGTCCAAGCTAAACCTGTAACTACTCCCGCTACTTTGTTGTTTTCGTATTTATCGCGCTGCATACGCGGAATACCAAGCACTTGAGTTACGTCTTCTGTAGTTACTTTTATATTGTATTTATCTTCCATAGCAATGTGCATGGCAGCGTATCGCACCATTTTAGCAATTTGCTTTTCAAGACCACGAACTCCAGATTCTCGCGTATAGCCCTCTACGATTAATTCTAACTGGGGCTTTCCAATTTTTAAATGGGTGCGGTCTAATCCGTGTTCTTTTAGCTGTTTAGGCAATAAGTGTCTTTTTGCTATGGCTACTTTTTCTTCTATGGTATATCCAGAAACATTTATTATCTCCATACGATCCCGCAGTGCAGGTTGAATGGGACCTAAGCTATTTGCAGTGGCGATAAACATTACCTTAGACAAATCGTAACCTAGCTCTAAAAAGTTATCGTAAAATGCCGAATTTTGTTCTGGATCTAGCACTTCCAATAAGGCTGAAGAAGGATCTCCCTGATGTCCTGAAGCCAATTTATCTATTTCGTCTAATACAAATACGGGATTACTCGTACCTGCTTTTTTAATACTCTGAATAATACGCCCTGGCATGGCTCCTATATAGGTCTTTCTATGCCCGCGAATTTCTGCTTCGTCACGCAGTCCACCCAGTGAAATTCTAACGTATTCGCGTCCCAATGCCTCGGCTACAGACTTTCCTAAAGAAGTTTTTCCAACTCCTGGAGGTCCAGAAAGACAAAGTATAGGCGATTTCATGTCGTTACGCAATTTTAAAACAGCTAAGTATTCTATAATTCGTTTTTTTACATCGTCTAAGCCATAATGATCGCGATCTAATATGCGCTGAGCCCGTTTTAAATCGAACTGATCTTTAGAGAATTCGTCCCAAGGCAAGTCCAAAAACAAATCCAAATAGTTACGCTGAATAGAATATTCGGCAACTTGCGGGTTCATGCGCTGCAATTTGGCTAACTCCTTGTCAAAATGAGTTGACACTGCTTCTGACCAAGCTTTATCTTTTGCACGCTTGCGCATTTCTAAAAACTCTTCTTCGTGATTGGTTCCGCCCAATTCTTCTTGAATAGTCTTTATTTGTTGTTGTAAAAAATATTCGCGCTGTTGTTGGTTTAAATCGTTCTGAACTTTAGACTGAATGTCGTTTTTTAAATTTAAACGTTGCAGTTCTTCGTTCATAAAACGCAGGGTTTCCAAGGCCCGCTCTTTGAGTCCGTTTAGTTCCAATAAACGCTGTTTTTGTGCTACAGGAATATTTAAATTAGAACCTACAAAATTGATTAAAAACGAACTGCTTTCTATGTTTTTTATTGCAAACGAAGCCTCACTTGGAATGTTAGGACTGTCTTTTATAATTTCTAAAGCCAATTCTTTAATGGAATCTATAATGGCTCTAAACTCCTGATTTTTAGGCTCGGGGCGTGTTTCTTGAACATCTTTAATTGTGGCCAATAAAAACGGATCTTCCTGCTGAATAGTATCGACTTCAAAGCGCTTTTTACCTTGAATAATAACGGTTGTATTACCATCTGGCATTTTTAAAACGCGTAGTATTCTAGCTACGGTACCAATAGTATTTATATCTTCTAGAGCTGGTGATTCTATAGCCTCATCTTTTTGCGAGACAACCCCAATTACTTTGCTGCCTTTATTGGCTTGATTTATTAGTTTTATAGAGGTATCCCGCCCAGCCGTAATAGGAATTACAACACCAGGAAACAACACCGTATTGCGCAATGGCAAAATTGGAAGCGTTTCGGGAAGCGCTTCTTTATTCATAGCTTCTTCGTCTTCCGGTGTCATTAAGGGGATTAAATCTGCGTCTTCTTGAAAGTCTGCCAGTGACAAACTGTCTATATTTACAATCTTAGATTTAGACATGTATAGTATATAAGTCAATATGTCACGCCTAAGCGCAACTCTTGTGTTCTATTTAATTTGTTTATTTTTATAAAGTACTAGTATAACAGCTTATACAAGCGACTAATAGTAGTTTACACTTGTTATTAGTCAATTCTTATGCCATTTAGAAAAAAGTTTTTATTTAAAACTGTAACATTTTAATGTAACGAGCATCTATAGCGTAAACAGTAGTTTTTCTTGGCACTAACCCAACCACATATTGACCAGAATATGGATTCTTTATTGAATCTGTGTAAAGTAGGGAATCAGCTTGCGCAGCTGGAAGTTTACAACAAATACCAAAAAGCCATGTTTAACACGGCAGTACGTATTGTAAAAGACCCAATGACCGCAGAAGATGTAATGCAAGAATCATTTATTACGGCCTTTAATAAGTTGGATAGTTTTAAAGGAGAAGCCACATTTGGCTCTTGGTTAAAACGAATTGTAGTGAACAACAGCATTGTTCAGTATAAAAAGCAACAACGCTTTAAAGACGTACCTCTGGAAAAATTTGAAGAGCCATTCGAAGAATCCCAAGAGTCCATGACCCAGAGCGATTATTCGAAGATTAAAGCCAGTCAGGTAATAACTGCCATGAATGCTTTAAAAGACAATTACAAACAAGTTTTGAGCTTACATTTAATAGAAGGATACGATCACGAAGAGATTTGCGAAATTATGAAGGTTAGTTATGGTAATTGCAGAACCTTAATTTCGAGAGCCAAAGAAAGTTTAAGAAAAAAATTAGAATCATGAAGCAACAAGACCCTATAAATAAGTTATTTGAGCGCCTAGACGGGCAATTAGATGCGGTAGCGTCTCCGCAAGGACATCAGTCGCGGTTTATGCAAAAGTTAAATGCACAAAAACCCGCTACTGTAGATAATTCTAGAAATTATTGGAAACCGTTTTTAGCCATTGCCTCTATTATTCTAGTTGCATTTATGGTTGCAGGAGTTTTTAACAACAATCAGCAATTAGAAGATGGATTAGCCAGTGTTTCGCCAGAAATGGCAGAAACAGAAGCCTTTTTTACTACGGCAATTAACACCGAATTGGCTCGTTTAGATGCTTTTGAATCTAAAATTGCATCCAAACTGGTAAACGACGCCATGGTGCAGTTATCTTCTTTAGAATCTGAATATGCAAGCCTTAAAAATGACTTGATAGAAAGCGGCAACGACAACCGTGTTATTTATGCGATGATTGCCAATTTTCAAAGTAGAATAGACTTGTTAGAACAAGTGATATCTACCCTAGAAGGAATAGAACAAATTAATCAAACCAATACCGATGAAACCACAATATAAAACACTAATTTTCTTATTACTAATTCCGGGGCTTCTTTTAGCGACCGACGGTAAGTTTAAAGGGAAGTTCACCAAAGAAAAGACCATAAACAAAGAGTATACTGTAAATGCCGATGCCGAATTACGCATAGACAATTCGTATGGAAACCTAGATATAGTGTCTTGGAATCAGAATAAAACAGTAATAGAAGTTACTATTAGAACCAATGGTAATAACGAAGAAAAAGTGCTAAAGCGCTTAACCGAAATAGACGTCGAATTTTCTGCTAATGCTTCTTTAGTAAGTGCAATGACTAAGTTTAAAAAGCGAAGTAATAATTGGAACATTTGGGGAAACAACAAGAAAAATGGAGTTTCTATGGAAGTAAACTACATAATTAAAGTTCCAGCTACAAATACCGTAGATCTTAGTAACGATTACGGAGCCATAAACCTAAACCGTTTAGAAGGAAGTGCAACAATTTCTTGTGATTACGGGCAAGTTAATATTGGAGAGCTACTAGCAGACAACAATAGGCTTAGTTTTGATTACACTAATAGTTCGAGTATTGAATACATGAAGAATGGTAAGATAAATGCCGACTACAGTCAGTTCACTCTTGGAAAGTCGGAATACCTAGATTTAAATGCCGACTATACTAAATCGACCATTAATCAAGTTAATGACTTAGATTACTCTTGCGACTATGGCAAGTTAACCGTAGATAACGTAACCAATGTAACCGGTAATGGAGATTATATTCCAACCAAATTTGGCAATGTTTCTGGCGGGTTTAATATTAATTCAGATTACGGTTCTATAACCGTCGATAGGTTTACTGCTACAGCCAAGAACGTGAGTATAAAAAGCAGTTATGCTGGTATTAAATTAGGATTCGACCCTGGATATAACTTTGACTTTAATGTAAACTTGTCTTACGCAAGTTTTAAAGACGATAACGCTTTAAACATAGAAACTGAATCTAAAGACAATAGTCGCAAATCTTATACTGGCTACCATGGTAGCAAGGCATCTGGAAATACAATTAGTGTACGTTCTAGTTATGGCGGCGTTAGCTTAACAAAACAATAAAAAACCACTTAAAATTTAAACCATGAAAAACTTACTTAAAGCATCTGTGCTATTTGCATTACTTATTACGACAGCACAATTAAGCGCACAAAAATGGGGAAGCAAAAAAATTAAAGGTAATGGTAATGTTACAACAGAAACAACTCAAACCGGAGATTACAGCAGAATAGCTGCTGTTGGCCCTATGGACGTCTTTCTAGAAAAAGGCAGTGAGGGGAGCATTACAGTAGAGGCCGATAGCAATTTTCACGAATATATAGAAATTAAAACCGAAGGCAGTAAATTGGTTTTAAAAGTAAAGAAAGGCTATAACTTGAGTTCAAGAAATCCTATTAAGGTAACAGTGCCATTTACAGATATCGAAAAGTTAGATTTAACGGGTTCGGGAGACGTCGAAACTAGAGACGCAATAGAGGCCTCTAATTTTGAAGGCAACCTTACAGGATCTGGAGATATCAAGATGGAAGTTAACTCAAACCAAGCAATCTTTAGAATTACAGGTTCTGGAGATATGATGCTAAAAGGAAGCTCCGATAGCGCAGAAATTAAAATTAGCGGAAGTGGAGATTTTGATGGAAGACAATTTAAAACCAAAGATGCAGAAACCTATATTTCTGGCTCTGGCGATGTAAAAGTTTATGCCACCAATACACTAAAAGCGCGTGTTAACGGATCTGGAGATATTACCTATGGTGGGAATCCAACTGTAGATAAAAAAGTATCGGGTTCGGGTTCTGTAGAATCTCGTAACTAACAAATAATGTATTAAAGTAGTAAGTCGCTCTAAATTAGAGCGGCTTTTTTTATGCTTTTAATTTTGGAACCCGTCTTAATAGTATTACCCCAATAGCAAAGAAGAGCACTAAAAATAATATGGAATTTCGCATACTTTCTGTAATTTGATCGATAACACCATAAAGCACAAGTCCAATTACAAGACCAATTTTTTCGGCCACGTCGTAAAAACTAAAATACGATGTGGTGTCTTTAGTTTCGGGTAAAAATTTAGAATACGTAGAACGCGATAAGGCTTGAATTCCGCCCATAACAAGTCCAACAACACCAGCAACACTATAAAATTCAATGGGATCGGTAATAAAATAGGCTACTACGCAAATACCAACCCAAATTATATTAATTACAATTAGTGTATTTATGTTTCCAAATTTTTGCGATGCTCTTGCGGTTAATGTAGCACCAACAACGGCTACTAATTGAATTAGTAAAATACTTACTATTAACCCCGTTCGTTTTTCGGTATCACCTCCCCAAGCAATTTCTTGCTCGCCAAAATACGTGGCAACCATCATAACTGTTTGCACAGCCATGCTATAAACAAAAAACGCAATTAAATAACGTTTTAATCTTGGAGTGTTAGACAGCGAACGTTGTACTTGCTGCAGTTCTTTAAATCCATTTAAAAGCACAGATTTGTGCATTTTTTGTCTGTTAGAGTTACCCTTAGGTAAATAATAAAACGAATACTGACTAAATACTATCCACCAAACTCCAACGAGTATAAATGAATAGCGCATGGCCATTAATTGTGGTTCTCCTTCTGGAGCACCTAATACCATTGCTAAATTTACAAGTAAGAGAATTACACTACCTATATAGCCCAAAGAAAATCCTTTAGCGCTTAATTTGTCTTGCTGATTGGGGTGAGCCACATCGGGTAAATACGAATTATAAAAAACCAAACTACCCCAAAAGCCAACCAAGGCTAGAAAATAAGACAGAACACTCCAATATATTTGCTCCAAACTAAAAAAGTAAAGCCCCATGCAGGAAAGCGCGCCTAAGTAGCAAAAGAACTTCATGAAATTCTTTTTATTACCTAGATAATCGGCAATTCCAGATAGCAGTGGTGACATAATAGCGACAACTAAAAAGGCTGCAGCGGTTACATAAGTAATTAATGGAGTACTGCGAATAAGACCACCAAAAATTTGAACGCTATCTGTTTCTTGCATGGCAAACAGGGCCGAATAGTAAATTGGAAAAATTGCCGAGGCAATTACCAAACTATACACTGAATTGGCCCAATCGTAAAATGCCCAAGCGTTTAATAATTTTTTACTTCCTTTTTCTAGTGGAATGCGTGCCATAGGTTAGAGATAAAAAAAGCTGCCAAAATTGACAGCTTCTAAGATACTTATTTTTTTAAGGGATAGTGCTAATTAAATGTTGTCACTCCAAACTTTTTAGCCTCTGCTTTTGCTTCGGCTATCCAAGTTCCAATATTTTCAATTCGAGAGTCGTTAGAAGGGTGTGTGCTTAAAAATTCTGGCGGTGCGTCTCCCCCACTATTAGCTTTCATACGCTTCCATAGTTCGACAGCTTCGGCTGGTTCGTAGCCAGCGATTGCCATAATAGTTAGCCCAATTCGATCGGCTTCGGTTTCGTGTTTTCGGCTAAAGGGCAACATTACTCCAACGCTAGACCCAATACCATAAGCACTGTTAAATATTTCTTGATTTTGTGGATCGTTACTTAATGCTACATTTCCTGCAACAGCTCCAATGGCTTGTAATTGTCCCGCGCTCATACGCTGTTGACCATGATTGGCCAATGCATGTGCTACCTCGTGCCCCATAATTGCAGCAACACCACTTTCTCCAGCAGCAATGGGTAAAATTCCCGTGTAAAACACAATCTTACCACCTGGCATACACCAGGCATTTACAGTTTCGTCCTGAACTAAGTTGTATTCCCAAGCGTAGTCTTTTAAATAGCCCGCAAAACCATTGGCATTAAGCCAGCGCTCTGCCGCCGTAGCTATTTTTTGGCCAACTCGTTTTACCATAAGTGCATCGGCAGTGCCGTTTACAACTTTATTTTCTGATAAAAACTGATCATATTGCTGAAAAGCCATTGGTAGGATTTGTGAATTTGGCACTATGGCCAAAGTCTTCTTTCCTGTGAATGGATTTGTTGTGCACGCTAACATGAAGAATACCAAGCCTGCACAAGCAATTATTTTTTTAAGCCTCATAATATTGGGTTTTAAAAAAAGTAAAATACAAAATTAATACTACAAATATCTTAGATTCAAATTTAATACCAACAAACCAATCGGTTAAAAAAAAAAGAAATCTATATGCCTTTATACTGGATGAAAATGATTTTTTTTGTTACTTACTTAAAAAATGGAACGACTTTTGATTTTACCAGCCTAAACAATTTCAATCGTTAATCAAAACAACTACATTATGAAGAAATTTGCCTTACTATTACTGGTTTTACCAGCATTCATATTTTCGGCCTGCGAAGGTGACCCAGGACCTCCAGGACCTCCAGGATTCGATGGCGTAAATATTTTAGGAGCTGTTTTCGAAGTAAACGCCAACTTTGATTCAAACAATGGCTTTAGAAACTTTTTTAATTATCCGAATAACGTAGAAGTATTCGATTCGGATGTAGTCTTAGTGTACCTACTTGAAGAAACTACACCTGATGGATTAGATGTATGGAGCTTATTACCGCAAACCTTCTTTACACCAGAAGGAACCCTTATCTACAATTTTGACTACACTGCCGTAGATGCCTCTGTGTATTTATTTGGTGATTTTGACTTAAATTTTTTAGGACCTGAATTTACCAACAATCAAATTTTTAGAATTGCTATAATTCCTGCAGATTTTGCAGAAAATTTAGATACTTTTAACATGGAAGCTGTAATGTCTGCCATAGGAGTCACGACAGACAGTGTAGAACGTCTAGAATTAGATTAACCATGTATAGAAAATTAATTGTCTTGGTTTTGTTTGCAACCGTAAGTTGCAACGCACAAACCGAAAAAGAACCCGAAGCATTTGCTGTTATAAAAACAGATGAACAATGGAAGCAGCAGCTGTCTGAATTACAATACTACGTATTGCGTCAAGAAGGAACAGAACGTCCTTTTACCAGTCCTTTAAACAACAATAAAGAAGCTGGAACTTACGTGTGTGCTGCATGTCAAACCCCGGTTTTTAAGAGTGAAAATAAATTCGATAGTGGTACTGGCTGGCCTAGCTTTGATCGCGAGATTAAAGGAAATGTGGCTTACAGTGTAGATTATAATATTGGTTATGCAAGAACCGAAGAGCACTGTGCCTCTTGTGGTGGACATTTAGGTCATGTTTTTAACGATGGTCCTCGCAACACAACCGGTAAAAGACATTGTATTAATGGAGCTGCACTAGAATTTATTCCTACCAAAGGCAATTAATAAGTTCTTTTTAAAACATATAGGTCTTATTGCAAATCAACAAATGTTTGCAGTAAGACCTTTTTTTATGTGCCTAATTGAATACTATGGTGAACCAAATAAAATTCTAAGAGCGCAACGAGTTTATTACCGCATCATTTTGTAAATTCGTAGCTTCTATTTTACCTTTAAAAAAAGCGAAATGAATTCATACGATATTATTGTTCTTGGAAGTGGCCCTGGAGGCTATGTTACAGCTATCCGCGCGTCACAACTTGGGTTTAAAACTGCTATTATAGAAAAAGAAAGCCTAGGAGGTGTCTGCTTAAATTGGGGGTGTATTCCAACAAAAGCTTTGCTAAAAAGTGCTCAGGTTTTTGACTATTTAAAGCATGCCGAAGATTATGGATTAACAATAAAAGAGTTTGACAAAGACTTTAATAAAGTGGTTGATCGTAGTCGTAATGTTGCCGACGGAATGAGCAAAGGGGTTCAGTTTTTAATGAAGAAGAATAAAATCGATGTAATTAACGGTTTTGGTAAGTTAAAACCAGGTAAAAAGGTAGAGGTAGACGGTACAGAATATAAAGCTGACCACATTATTATTGGAACGGGAGCACGTTCTAGAGAACTTCCAAACTTGCCCCAAGATGGTAAAAAGGTAATTGGATATCGCGAAGCAATGACCCTTAAAAAGCAACCTGAAAGCATGATTGTTGTAGGTTCGGGAGCTATTGGTGTTGAATTCGCACACTTTTATAATGCCATGGGAACCAAAGTTACCATTATAGAATATTTACCCACGCTAGTTCCTTTGGAAGACCAGGAGGTTTCTAAACAATTTGAACGCTCGTTTAAAAAGGCGGGAATTAAAGTAATGACCAATAGCGCCTTGGAATCTGTAGATACTTCTGGAGCCAAAGTTAAAGCTACCGTAAAAACTAAAAAAGGAGAAGAAATACTAGAGGCCGATATTGTTTTATCTGCTGTTGGTATTAAATCGAATATAGAAAACATAGGTTTAGAAGATGTTGGAATTGTTACCGATCGCGACAAAATATTAGTAAACGATTGGTACCAAACGAATATCCCTGGATATTATGCTATTGGCGATGTAGTGCCGGGTCCAGCCCTAGCTCACGTTGCTTCGGCCGAAGGAATTACTTGTGTAGAAAAAATTAAAGGAATGCATGTAGAAGCTATCGATTACGGCAACATTCCTGGGTGTACTTATGCGACGCCAGAAATTGCATCGGTTGGAATGACCGAAGCGCAAGCCAAAGATGCTGGTTTCGAAATTAAAGTAGGTAAGTTTCCGTTTTCTGCATCTGGAAAAGCAAGTGCTTCTGGACATAAAGATGGTTTTGTAAAAGTAATTTTTGACGCTAAATACGGGGAATGGCTTGGTTGCCATATGATAGGCGCCGGTGTTACCGACATGATTGCCGAAGCCGTTCTAGGGCGAAAGTTAGAAACTACTGGGCATGAGGTATTAAAAGCAATTCATCCGCATCCAACAATGAGCGAAGCCGTTATGGAAGCCGTAGCAGCTGCTTACGACGAGGTAATTCATTTGTAATAGTGTACAGTAAGAAGTGAGATTAAACAACACGTGCTGTTTTCTCAATTCTAAAATCTAACATCTAAGTACTAAAATTTTACAAAAAACTGTGAAGTGCCAGTTCGTAACTTTGCAGTCCAAAACCTATTACAACCCCTTTGGCATGAGCCGACACAAAGGATTCGTGCCTAAAATCCTCTCTTGCAAAGGTATTCGAAATATGAACTTCTACAACCGGCGTTGTGATTGCCCTTACCGCATCGCCAATACCAACAGAGGTATGCGTATAAGCTCCGGCGTTTAATAAAATACCGTGGGACGTAAATCCAACTTCTTGAAGTTTGTCGATTAACTCTCCTTCTATATTTGACTGAAAATAGCTAAAATTTACTGCTGGATATTTTTCTTTTAAAGCATCGTAAAATTCTTCAAAAGAAAGGCTGCCATAAACGTTAGTTTCGCGCTTACCAAGTAAATTTAAGTTTGGACCGTTAAGAATTACAATATTCACCCTGTAAATATAAGCGTTTATAAAGTAGATTAAAACAAGTTAAAGATTAAACCTGCCGATATTGAATCCCAACTAAAACTCTCGAGAACAATACTGCGGTATGCCATATTAAGCCCAACACGATCGTTAAAATGGTAGGTTACTCTTGGGCTGTAGTAAAACCCACTCGTGTTTTCTACAGGTATTCCAAAAAATTGAGCATCGTTGCCCTTGCTGTTTACTTCTAATCCATAACCAACATCTGCGCCAAGTCCTAAGCGTTCAAGGACCATTATTTCTCCCGTAACCGCAGCTAAAATGTAATTCTGATCTGGCGCGTCGTCTATAAAGTCAGAAAAAAGAACTTCTTCTCCGGTCATATAGTTATACCCTAACTTTGGACCTAGTGTAATGTTATCGGCTATAGTAAAAACATAGGCCGCCTCTATTATAAAACTTGTTTGTACGACATTCCTGCTGTCACCAACGGGCAAGCCCAAAGAAAAAGCTGCTTGAAAGTTGCGCTCTTGCGCGTTTAAACCTAGACAACTAAAACCAATAAGAATCGCGATAAGAACTGTATAGCCTGTTTTCATTTTTTTTATTTTAAAGATAACACCACCTCTAGGAATAAGCAAGAAGCAGTTGATAAAACGACAATCGCTCAATAAAAAGTGTAAATTAATTCAATTTAAATTCGATTCCAGCACTAATACTATTCCAACTTCCATTAGTTAGGCTAATGCCGCGGTAAGCGGCAACAAGGTCTATTAAATCGCTCACTGCATACTGAGCGCGAGGAGCATAATAAAAGCCTCCATTATTACCTTCTGGATTAACCCCGATTGCATACCCTATATCTGCGCCAATAAAAAATTTAGTTCCAATTCGATATCTAAAGGCACCAGCAACTGGAATAAACTGAAAATCTTCCCCTTTTACATTAACAGCAATAGGACCAATGTCTATAGTTGAATCTCCAACAAAAGAATTAGAAAAACCAGTTGCAAACCCTACATCTATTGCTGGATTTATATTATACAAATAGGCCGCATCTATGGCAACTACAAAATCTGCGACATTAGCCGCATCTCCCAGCGGTATGCCTCCATGAAGCCCAATTCTAAATTCTCCTTGCGCCTTAGCACTGTAAATACCCAGAAGTACAGTCGTTATAATTATAATTTTCTTCATGTCCCTGTGTTTTGTTAACGTAATAAAAATTATTAGACCAAAAAAGAGAGGCATTGCTGCCTCTCTATTAATTCAATAATGTAAAAAATTAGTTTAAAAAGAGATTAAAACCAATGTTCACACCAAAAACGTTGAAATCGCCGTCACCAGCATCATCGTTCATTCCTAAACCGTAACGCAGTCCAGGTTCGATACTTACATTGTCGGCCACAAACCATGCATATCCAGCTTGAATTCCAACCCATAAAGGGGAGAAATCGTTCCCTGAAGATCCATTAATGTCTGCTGCAACAGGAAATTGGCCATTAATGTAATACTTGGCACCAAATTTCCAGTTAAACATTCCGTCAATCCCATCAATTCCGGCGTCTCCATAACCTAGACCTGCCTTTACAGCTAAGTCATCAATTACAAAATAACCTGCTTCACCTCCAAGTGAGTAGGCAGTATTGCCGTCCACTGAACGTAATGCAAATCCGGTGTTCGCCGTAGAGGCTTCACCAAATCCCGTGTTGATTTCTACTACCCAATTGCCTTCGCTAGTAACGCCTCCGCTTGCACTTTCGCCCTGGGCGAAAGTTGTGCTTAAGCTAAACAATGTGAAAGCTGCTAAGAATAATACTTTTTTCATAATTAAAAATTATTGGTTAACGGTATTAAAGTTATAATAAATGTGAAATAAAACACTAAGGTAAATCCCTATTTATTATCAATTTAGTTAACAATTAACGTAAAAAAGCACCCTTTAAGGTGCTTTTAACTCTATTTTGTATATAATTTCTTACAGAAAAGAATATCCTAATGCTAAGGTAAATACAGCGTTTTTACTCGATCCTATGTTTGGAACATCGGTAAGACCAAAGCTATAACGGCCATCAAGACGAATTCCCATAGGGAAATCAAAGCCTACTCCAACAACCCCAGCTACATCAAATTCGTTGGCATTAATTTGGTCGGCGATATCGCCAAACACGCCCGAAATATCGTCATTTACTAGAAAGCCAAACTGTGGGCCCACTTGCAAGTTTAAACCTCCAGAAATAAAATACTTAAGTATTAATGGAACATTTACATAGTCCAAATCGAATTCACCTAAGTCTAAGTCGGCTCCTTGCTGTGAGTATAATAATTCAGCTTGAACTCCTACTTTTTCTGACACTTTAAATCCTGCAAAAACTCCAGCCACAAAACCTGTTTGGCTCTTTAAATTAGTCGCATCGGTTAATGTTGCAAAGTTAACCCCGGCCTTTACACCCAAGTCAATATCTTGAGCTTGCATATTAAACCCAGCAAAAGCAAGTACTATAAATACTGCAATTTTTTTCATTATTAACGTTTTTTGAATTGTACATTAAAGATAACGAGTCTTTTATTTAAATATTAGATTTAATCACAGATTATTTTGATATTTAACTTGAATTTTGACACTCAAAAATAGATCGATGAAATGGTCCGCTGCACTTACCGATTACAGCTCGTATCTTAAAATAGAGCGTGGTTTGTCCAATAACACCATTAGTAACTATACCTTGGATATTAAAAAGCTAATGCATTGGCTAGAGGCTAATAATCTAACTGCGAGCCCCTTAACCATAGACAACGATCTTGTTAGACGTTTTATTTACGAATTGGCCAAGACGGTAAGCCCAAGAACCCAAAGTCGTATTATTTCTGGCTTAAAAGGATTTTTTAATTATCTAATCTTCGAAGACTTAAGAACAACTAACCCAACCGATTTAATAGAAGCACCTAAAATTGGTAGAAAGCTTCCAGATACCTTATCACAACTGGAAATTGATGAGCTTATACAAGCAATAGATTTAAGCTCACCCCAGGGCGAGCGCAACAGAGCAATGTTAGAAACATTATACGGCTGTGGCTTACGGGTTTCTGAACTTGTTAATTTAAAATTGTCCGATTTATTCTTCGACGAAGGATTTATTAAAGTGACTGGCAAGGGAGATAAACAGCGCTTTGTACCCATTAGTCATCACACCACGAAATTTATTAATTTGTACAAATTACAGGTTAGGAATTTAGGTAAAATTGCAGCGGGACATGAAGACACGCTTTTTTTAAACCGGAATGGCCGTGGACTAACACGCGCTATGATTTTTACAATTATTAAAGATTTGGCTGTTACCGTTGGGAATACTAAAAATATTAGTCCGCATACCTTTAGGCATTCTTTTGCCACACATTTATTAGAAAACGGAGCAGATTTAAGGGCGATTCAACAAATGTTAGGGCACGAAAGTATTACTACTACCGAAATTTATATGCATGTTGACCGATCGCATTTAAGCGAAATTATACGTAAATTTCATCCTAGAAGAACCGTAAAATAAAAATAGCAATGAAGCAGCTTACTTTTAGTAATAACGACCACATAGATTGTATTGGATTAGGAACATGGAAATCGGCGCCAGAAACGGTTACACAAGCAGTAATTACTGCCTTAAATACTGGATATAGACATATAGATGCCGCGGCTATTTACCAAAACGAACCTGCTTTAGGGCAAGCTTTTAATACTGTTTTTAAAGAAGGTGCAATTAAACGCGAAGAGGTATTTATTACTTCTAAGCTTTGGAATGACTCTCATCGTCCACAGGATGTATTACCCGCGCTTCAAAAGACTTTAGACGATCTAAATCTCGATTATTTAGATTTATATTTAATGCATTGGCCTGTGGCCTTTAAACCAGGAGTGACCTTTGCTTCTAGTCCTGAAGAATACGCCAGTCTAGAAGAAATTCCACTTAGCAGTACCTGGAAGGCTATGGAAGAATTAAAACAAGCTGGGCTGGTAAAGCACATTGGTGTTTCTAATTTTAGCGTTAAAAAATTAAAAGATTTAATAGCGACAACTGGGATTGTTCCCGAAATGAATCAGGTTGAATTACACCCCTTGTTACAGCAAGACGAGTTAATGGATTTTTGCAATGCCAATGGGATATTGGTTACTGCCTATTCCCCACTAGGATCAGGAGATCGTTCCGATGCTATGAAGGCTAGTAACGAGCCTAAAATGCTCGAACTGGAAGCCATAAAGATTCTAGCCAATAAACACAATGCAACTCCAGCGCAAATTTTACTTAGTTGGCATGTGCATCGCGGGAACACGGTTATTCCAAAATCTACAAATTCTGGCCGTATTGCCCAAAATTTAGAAGCAGCCAATATACAATTGGATTCAGAAGATATGGATACCTTAAAGCGTTTAGATCGCCATTTTAGATATGTGAATGGGAAGTTCTTTGATTGCCCAGAAAAAGGTTATGCAAATGTATATGACGAGTAGTTTCTTGCAAAAAAGAGTTTATAATACCCAGAAACTGCTATTTTCTCAAATCTCAATACGCAATACTATTTAGCAATATTCACGGCTCGTGTTTCGCGAATTACAGTAACCTTTACCTGCCCTGGATACGTCATGTCGGTCTGAATTTTTTGCGATATTTCGAAAGACAGTTGTGCGGCTTTATCGTCGCTAACCTTTTCGCTTTCTACCATTACGCGCAATTCTCGTCCAGCTTGTATCGCATAGGCCTTAGTAACTCCGTTAAAACCAAAAGCAATGTCTTCTAAGTCTTTTAAACGTTGAATATAAGAATCTAAGACTTGTCGCCTTGCTCCTGGCCTTGCTCCCGATATGGCATCGCAGACTTGTACTATAGGAGACATTAAATTAGTCATCTCGATTTCGTCGTGATGTGCGCCAATTGCATTACAAACATCTGGCTTTTCGCCATATTTCTCTGCCCATTGCATTCCTAAGATAGCATGAGGTACTTCGGTTTCGTTTTCAGGTACCTTACCAATATCGTGTAATAAACCAGCGCGTTTGGCCAATTTTGCATTCAGACCCAGTTCGGCTGCCATAACCCCGCAAAGCTTTGCGACTTCTCTAGAGTGTTGTAATAGATTTTGCCCATAAGAAGAGCGATAGCGCATACGGCCAACGGCTTTAATTAATTCTGGATGTAACCCGTGGATTCCTAAATCGATAACCGCGCGTTTACCAACTTCTATAATCTCTTCGTTTATTTGTTTGGATGTTTTTTTAACCACCTCTTCTATACGAGCCGGATGAATACGGCCATCGGTAACAAGCTTATGTAACGATAGTCGAGCAACTTCTCTACGCACCGAATCAAAACACGACAGTATTATTGCCTCTGGCGTATCGTCTACGATAATTTCTACACCAGTAGCGGCTTCAATTGCACGAATATTACGGCCTTCTCTACCAATAATGCGCCCTTTAACATCATCGCTTTCTAGATTAAAAACAGATACACAATTTTCTATTGACTCTTCTGTACCAATGCGCTGAATCGTACTTATAACCAGCTTTTTTGCCTCTGTTTGTGCGGTGAGTTTGGCCTCTTCTAAAGAAGATTGAATAAAGGCCATGGCATCTGTTTTGGCTTCTTCTTTTAAACTTTCTACCAACTGTTCTTTGGCGTCTTCGGCCGACAAACTAGAAATAACTTCCAATTGTTCAACCTGACGTTTGTGTACTTTTTCTACTTCGGCTTGACGCTTGTCCAAAAAGTTAAGCCTATCCTGATATTCTTTAGTCTTATTTTCTAGGTCGCTGTTTAATTTTTTATTTCTCGATAATTCTCCAGATACTTGAGATTCCTTGTCGCGAGTGCGTTTTTCTGCATCAGACATTTTTTTCTCTCTATTTAAAATTACCTTTTCGTGTTCGGCCTTAAGCTCAATAAACTTTTCTTTGGCCTGAAGCATTTTATCCTTTTTTACATTTTCGGCTTCTAAATTAGCCTCTTTTAAAACAGAATTTGCGCTTTTTTTGGCGTTGGCAATTAACTGCGAAGCGTTATTTCGCTCCAAGAGTTTAGCCACTAAAAAACCTGCTAAAAGGCCCGCAATTCCTATTACTATATAGATGACAGTAGTGTCCATAATTTAATTTTTATGTATAAAAAAGCCTACATTAATAACGTATAATTGAATAAACTCCCTAAAATCAAGTTTAGGGCTAACAAGCTGATCAAGAATCCGGTCTAAGCCGGCGCGCTTTTACAACTTCAACTCACCCTTTTTAAAGAATTCCTGTTGAGTTTACCAAATTTGTATTAATGTAGGCAGTAACCTAATTTTTTATTTAAAGAACGTTTAAGTTAAATGATCCTGAAGTAGCTTGTTTAATGATTCTAGCTTGTGTTCCACTGCTTCCAGATCAGTATCCTTATCTATAGATTGTTGCTCCACCTGCGCTGCAAACTGCAAGGCACACATGGCCAAAACATCTTGTTTGTCGCGAACGGCGTAATTTTTTTCGAATCGTTTAATCATTTCTTCTATCTTCTTTGCGGCTTTTCGTAACCCTTCTTCCTTGTCAGGACTTATGGTTAGGGGATAAACCCGATCTGCAACAGATAGTTTTATTTTTAACTGATTCGACATATATTTATTCAGAAATTTGAGCGATACAATGATCCAATTCCCGAATTAATGCATTTATTTTGAGCTTTGTCTCTCGTTTATATTGGTTGCTGCCAAGCATTGTATTTGCTACTTTAAGCGTATCGTATTTTTCTCTCCAACCTTTTAGGTCTTCTAATATAATCGCTTGTTGCTCTTTAACTCCCGTCAATTCTTCTTGAAGTTCTTGATTATTTTTACGCAATAGCTCACTTTTATGAAGCAGCTTGCTAATCCTATTTTCAAGGGAATCAACAATTTGAGAAAGATCACTCATGTAGCCAAATGTTTAATGCTAACTACACAAAGTTAACATACCGTTTTAAATAAGACAACTTTATGGTAATTATTTTCGTTTTGATTAATTAGTGGTTTTGTTTTTCTCAAAATCTCGCTAGTTTTTACATCAATTTTGTTGAATTTAAATTTATAAAAACAATGCTATGCCCATTTTATTTACAGGCAAAATTTTGTATCATTGAAAAGCACATGTAAAGACCCCTCACAACCTTAGTTATTATGATTCTAGTTAGACTAAAAATTCTTCTTCTTATTGGCCTTTGTCCTATTGTTACAAGTCAATCTCAGGAATTGCCTACCGACTATTTTAATAACCCTATGGATATTCCCTTGGTATTGTCTGGGAGTTTTGGTGAATTGCGCAGTAATCACTTTCACAGTGGACTAGATATAAAAACTCAGCAGCGCGAAGGCATTCCAGTGTATGCGCCAGCCGACGGCATTGTAAGTCGAATAAAAGTTGCTCATTACGGTTATGGAAAAGCCCTCTATTTGACACACCCCAATGGGTATGCTACGGTCTATGCACATTTAAGTAAGTACGCTGGTCCCATTCAGCAATATGTTAAAAACAAACAATATCAGAAAGAATCTTTCGAAATTGAATTGTTTCCAGAAAATACCGATCTCGTGGTTAAAAAAGGAGATTTAATTGGTTATTCAGGAAATTCTGGTAGCAGCGGCGGCCCGCATTTACATTTCGAAATTAGAGACGCCAACTCGCGTCCCATGAACCCTATGCTGTTTGGTATTAATATTGCCGATTCCAAAAAGCCATTAATTAATACCGTACTGGCCTATCCAGTTGGACCAGATTCAAGGATTAACGAATCGACCGAACCTGTAAAACTGCGTTTAATAAAGCAAAAAGACGGAAGTTTTAAAACCGAAAACATAAAAGCCATAGGGACTATAGGCTTTGGAATTTCTGCTTACGACCAACAAGACGGTGCTTCTAACAAAAACGGGGTATTTAATATTAAAACCACTTACAATGGATCGCCCAAGCTGGAAGTGGCCTTTGAACGCTTTAGTTTTGCCGAAACCCGTTATTTAAACAGATACATAGACTATGGGTATTGGAAACGCAATAAAAGCAGAGTGCAAAAGTTGTTTGTGGAGCCCAACAATCCGCTAAGTATTTTTAAAAATCAAGATGCAGATGGGTTGGTAAATATTCAAGCAGGGTTAAATTCGGTATTTACTATAAACGCATCCGATTTTAAACAAAATCAGGTCGAAATTCATATTCCTATAACGGGTGCCGAACCTAAAACAGCAGTTAAATCGGGGAATACTTCTGGGCTAGATTTTGTAGTTGCCAACGAATCTACTTCGATCACAAAGGGAAAATATGCTGTATTTATTCCTAGTAACAGCCTTTACCAAGACACCTATTTAAAAATTGAATCGAGTGGCGATACGCTACACTTTCATAAAGATGTAGTACCAATTCATAAAAACGTTACCATAACTTTCGATGCGCAGGCCTATAATAGCGAAGAACTTAGCCAACTATATATTGGAGAGTTAAATTACAAAGGCACTCCGTATTACAATACCACGTACATAAAAGGAAATAAGTTATCTATAAGAACCCGAAGTTTTGGAACCTACGCGCTGGTATTGGATAATACTCCTCCCAAAATTAAAGCAGATAATTTTAAAGACCAAAAATGGATTAGTGCCAATAAGACTTTAAAAATTAAAATCACAGACGACCTTAGTGGTATAAAATCTTATCGCGGCACAATAAACGGTAAGTTTATTCTTATGGAATATAATTACAAAAAAAACGTTTTAACTTATAATTTCGACGACGCAGTCGTTACAGAAGCCGAGAATAATTTGAAGCTTATCGTGCTCGATAATGTAGGAAATAGTGCTACATTTGAAGCAACGTTTTTTAGAAAATAACCTTAAACAGTACGTTTGAAACAGTTTACTTTCCCGCTATTTGCCTTTTTTGTTTTAATTACCAGTCTTGCTTTTGCGCAAACGGCTACCATAAGAGGCGTTATTTTAGATAAAAATAACGATGCCATTCCAAGCGTAAACGTATCGTATCAAGACGGTGGTACACTGGCCGATTTTGACGGATTTTATTTACTTGAAATTCCGGCAAACCAAGATGTTCAGATCGTTTTCTCGCACATAGGGCAGCAAAATGTAACCATTACGGTAAACTTAGATAATAACGAAGATTACGAGTTTAATCCGCAAATGGATGTTTCTGTCGAACAGATATCGGAAGTTGTAATAACTGGACGTGAAAACAAGCGTGTTCAAGGAGTAAGCTCTATTTCCCCTGCGGTAATTAGAAGAATTCCCGGAGCTAACGCAGGAGTAGAAAATTTGCTTAAAACACTTCCGGGTGTTGGCGGAAACGACGAACTAAGTACACAATACACCGTGCGAGGTGGAAACTTCGACGAAAACCTAGTATACATAAACGAAATTGAAGTATACCGCCCATTTTTAATTAGAAGTGGACAACAAGAAGGACTGAGTTTTGTTAATACGGACTTGACCTCGGCGGTAGATTTTTCGGCCGGTGGGTTTCAAGCTAAATATGGCGATAAACTTTCGTCGGTATTAGATATTACATACAAAAGACCAACGCAGTTCGAAGCTACGGCCGATTTAAGCCTACTTGGAGCCAGTGTTTCTGCAGGAGGGATTTCGAAAGATGGACGTCTTACCGGAATGGTTGGTTTACGTTATCGCGACAACAGTCTATTTGTGGATGCAAAACAAACCGAAACCAATTTTAGACCCGTATTTGCAGATGCACAAGCTTATTTTTCGTACAAAGTAAATAACAAATTCGAAATCGATGTTTTAGGGAATGTCGCTATTAACGATTATTCCTTCGAGCCTATAACACGCCAAACTAACTTTGGAACCCTGGCAGACCCAGTTGCATTACTTATTTTCTACGAAGGACAAGAAGAAGACCGTTACAACACTTACTTTGGTGCTATAAAGGGAACTTACGTGGTTTCGCCTAACTACACGGCAAAGTTTATTGGTTCGGTTTACCAAACCCAGGAACAAGAGTATTTCGATATTTTGGCCAATTATCGCCTAGGGCAAGTAAATAACAATATTGGAAGCGAAGACCTTGGAGAGGTAGAATTTAGTGAAGGGATTGGATCACAATTAACACATGCCCGTAACGACTTAGACGCCTTAATATTTAATGTTGAACACAAAGGAAATGTTGCTGTTGGAGATAATAAATTTGAATACGGAATAAAGTTTACGCACGAGGACATTCGCGATCGTGTAGAAGAATACGAAATTATAGACTCGGCTGGGTTTTCTATTCGCCCGCCCCTAGTTGAGTTTTCTAACGATCAACCTTATAGCCCATTTGCCAGCCCAATTGTACCATTTAATACCATTAGAGCGGTTAACAATGTACAAACCACCAGGGTTTCTGGATATGCGCAATGGAGTCGCCGTACTACTTTAGGGACAAGTGACTTATGGCTTAATGCTGGAGTTCGTATGCACAATTGGACTGTTGCAGGAGATAATTTAAACAGTGTAAACCAAACTGTATTTAGTCCTAGAATGCAAGTTGCTCTTAAACCCAAATGGGAAATGGACATGCTTTTTAGGCTTTCTGGAGGGTTTTATCATCAACCCCCATTTTACAGAGAACTGCGTGATTCCACAGGACAGGTTAGACCTGGGGTAAAAGCCCAACAATCCATTCATATAGTTTTGGGTAACGATTACAGCTTTAAGCTTTGGGGAGATAATGACTTTACCTTAAATACCGAAGTCTACTATAAAGATTTAACTAATGTAAACCCGTATACCTTAGAAAACGTTCGAATTCGCTATAGAGCCCGTAATAACGCCGTTGCATACGCAGTGGGCGCCGACGTGCGCTTGGCAGGAGAGTTTGTACCCGGTACAGAAAGCTGGGTTAGTATTGGATTCTTAAAAACCGAAGAAAACATAGACGATCGCGGCTATATTTTTAGGCCTACAGACCAGCGCCTAAAATTTGCGGTTTTGTTTCAGGATTATGTACCGGTAATCCCTAATTTAAAAATGTATTTGAACTTAGTGTATAATACCGGTCTTCCTGGTGGTTCACCAAGTTATGCAGATCCGTACGATTTTCAGACGCGTTTGCGTGATTATAAGCGTGCAGATGTTGGTGTAAGTTATGTGTTAGTGGACGCAGAAAACTTAAGAGATAAAGGCTGGTTAAGCGTTTTTAAAGAATTTAGCTTTGGTGCAGAAATATTTAACATCTTCGATGTAAGAAACTCGATTACCAACACCTTTGTTCGCGATGTTAACACCAAGGTTCAATATGCGGTTCCAAACTTCTTAACGCCGCGTGTATTTAATTTAAGGGTAACTATGAAGTTCTAGGCTTCGGCAAATTCTTTTAAAACCTGAACTACGTAATCAAGTTCTTCTTTAGTATTAAAACTTGAAAAAGAAAAGCGAATAGAAGGTTTTTTAAGGTCTTCGCTGTCTAAAATAGCATTAAGCACATGCGATCCTTGAGAGCTTCCACTCTGACAGGCACTCCCTTTAGAACAAGCAATTCCCTTTAAATCCATTTGGAACAATAACATTAATGCTTTTTGTGGCGGTAATGGCAAGCACACACTAACCAAGGTATATGTACTTTTATGAGCGTCGCTACAACTCCCATTAAAGCTAACTCCTGGTAAGGCTTCTTTTAAACCTTGAATAAAATAGTCTTTAAGACCTTGAATATACTGGCGCTCCTGGTCTAAATGCTCGTAACTTAACGCCAAGGCTTTGGCCATTCCCACAATATTATGTGTTGCTTCTGTGCCAGCACGCATACCTCGCTCCTGCGACCCTCCAAAAATAAGAGGCTTTAGACCTGTATTTTTCCTAATAAAAGCAAAACCGGCTCCCTTAGGACCATGAAATTTATGCGCTGCCACTGCTGCAAAATCTATTTGTATAGTAGACAAGTCAATGTTAAAATGACCAATGGATTGTACCGTATCGGAATGAAAATAAGCCCCTGCTGCCTTAGCCATCTTTGCAACGCGCTCAATATCTAAAATAGTACCTATTTCGTTATTTACGTGCATTAAACTCACCAAAGTCTTATTGGACGTGTCGTTAAGTAATTCTTGTAAATGATCGTAATCGATATTACTACAAGACTTAATATTCACGTTGGCAACCGTAATACCTCTATCTTTTTTTAATTCGTCTATGGTATGAATTACAGCATGATGCTCTATTGGAGAAGAAATAATTCTAGTAACTCCCAAATCTCGAACACAACTATTAATAATTAAATTATCGGCTTCGGTTCCTCCCGAAGTGAATATTATTTCGCCTGCTGTAACATTTAGTTGCTTTGCTATTGCCTTTCTAGACTCTTCAAGTAACGATTTAGACGACCTGCCACAATAATGTGTAGACGAGGGATTTCCGAATTCGTTTTTTAAAACTTCAGCCATGGTTTCGATTACCTCTGGACGAACCTGTGTCGTTGCCGCGCTATCTAAATATACCTTTTTCAGAACAGTATAGTTTAATGTTATAATTAGTTAAAGTACGGCTAAAATAACATAAAAAAATTATTTTAGTTTCAAGTCTACATAAATTGACAAAACCCCTATTTTTGTCCGTATCATTTATTGTTCTATGAAGCAGTTCGTTTTAGCCTTATGCTTAATTTTTATCGTTACTTCTTGTGACGATGGCGATATAATTGTAACCACTTTCGATTTTGACGATATAGCCTTAGAAAACTGTGGAACCAATGGCGATTATGTCTTTTATAAAATTAATAACGAAAATTTAGAATCGTTAGGATTGCGCTTGGGAACCAACGACGACATATATTTAGCAACAGAAACCCTAACCTACGCCCTGGACGGAACAACTAACTTTGTAAATTACAGAACGTATTCAGACGAAGTAGATGCCAATTTCTTTTGCAATAATATTCCACCCTCGATACCAGAAATTACAGATGATTTTTTTGGTAACTCTGGTGACGCCATATTAGATGTTACGGCTACCTTCGACGATAACGACGGGCTAATTGAAGATCCTGAAGCAGACACCGATAGCGATTTAGACGGCTTATTAGACTACATAGATTTTGATGACGATGGCGATAATGTGCCTACTCAAAACGAATTAGACACTCAAAACGAAGACGGAGACGACAACCCGCTTACAAACCCCAAGGACACCGATAACGACGGGATTCCCGATTATTTGGACCCCGACGATGACGGCGATGGCATACTCACTATTAACGAAGACCTTAACGGGAATTTAAATCCACTAGACGATATTACCGACATTACCGTAGGACCAGATTACTTAAATCCTGCTGTGGCTAATCCTGTAGAGATTCTAGCATACCGTCAGCATAATTATTTTTTAACTTCAGATGTTACCGTTACCATAACTGACTTGGTTTTGTCTAACGGCACCGAAGAGCTAATACGCGAAACTCTGTTTTTTGGTGAACTTTTAGATGCTTTTAGTGCTACTTTTTCTGTTACGCCAGAGTTTATAACCGACTAGCTTTTTGCGTTAAATAGACTTCTGTTGCCCCTTGCCCATATTTTTGATAGTCGGCTGGACCGTATTTTATTCCTTGATAATTTCTAAATAAAAATTTTAGCTCTTCTTTTAAAACACCTTGGCCTACCCCATGAATAAAAACAACACGTTGAATCTTTTTTAAGAGCGCAAATTCAATTTTATGCTTGGCGTGTTCCATTTGAATATTCAGAATCTCGTAGTTGCTTAATCGTTTATAACTCTTTGTTAGTTTTTCTATATGCAAATCTACCTCCATAGGCGGTTGCACCTTAGATTTTATAATTGGTTTGTTTCGCTTTGTCTTTTGCGCTTGCTCTAAAGAAAACTCTTCCTGCTTTTTATAAGCGCCCTTTAAATGGTAATCTATGCCTTTATCTATAAGCACTAGTTCAGAACTTTCGAACTCCAAATTAAAGCCATCCAGTGTTTCTATTGTGACTTTATTGTTAATCACTTGCACAACAACGCCTTCCATATTGTCGTCTAAAACTGCGACAGAATCACCAATATTATAACTGCTTGCCATGATTTGTAAGTAATTTTATGAAATTACACGGATTAAACGGGCAATTTATCGAATTTACCGTGTTTGGCGTTTAGTTTTTACGTAATTTTATATTATATAAATAGTACTAAGCCCGATAAAGTGCTCAAGACGTATTTAAAATGAAAAAAATATTCCTCACTGTTTTATTCGCAGGACTTAGCTATCAAGCCGTTGCACAATTGTTTGTTAGACCTAATCCTACAACGAATACCGATTCATATGTTTATGTTAGTGATGCATTCCTG
Source organism: Gilvibacter sp. (assembly GCA_965277295.1). Lineage (GTDB taxonomy): Bacteria > Bacteroidota > Bacteroidia > Flavobacteriales > Flavobacteriaceae > Gilvibacter. Next base: position 2,861,759 of record OZ255720.1, on the reverse strand, counting down.
TATGTAGAAAACGACATTAATCTTGAATTAAACACAAACACAACAGACACTGTTGCAAGTATTTATTTGCGACGCGATGGACAATTATTACAAGGAAACACAGCCGCAGCTGCTAATCAAGGTGATGGCCTACTTTCCGTTTACCAGCAAGGTTTTGCAGACCGATACGAATACAATTATTGGACCTCACCAGTAGGTAACGCTTCTGCTTCTATTGGAAATGAATCTTTTGGGATTACTCGAATTTTCGATGTCGTAAACGTTACAGAAAGCACGCAAGCATTAAATATTGAAGGATTTAATGGTGTTTCTTCGCCATTAACTATTTCACGACGTTGGATTTGGAAGTATATTACAGGAACCACATACGGTGAGTGGATATTTGTAGGAAACACAACTACCTTAGCCCCAGGACAAGGTTTTACTATGAAAGGTGTAGATGTTGGAGCTGATTTAGCTTCGACCCCGCGTCAAGAATACGATTTTAGAGGAAAACCTAACAGTGGTAATATCACGAATAGTGTTGCAGACGACGAATTGACTCTAATTGGTAACCCCTACCCGTCTGCGGTGGATTTAGTAGATTTTTTTGCTGGCAATCCTGACGTAGATGCAACGGCATTTTATTGGGAACAAGATCACACAACAAATTCTCACTTTTTACAAGATTACCAAGGTGGTTACGCTACATGGACCGATGATGGGACACTAGACGGGGAATACTTACCAGCCTTATTTTTAAGTTATGGCGGAGACGGATCTGCTGGCCCTCCAACTGGTGGTGGAACTCCGCTTATACAGCGAAGATATGCCCCAATTGGTCAAGGATTTATGGTTCGCGGAGACGTAGATGGTTCGGTGACCATGCGTAACGAATACCGAGAATATGTTCCAGAAGGGGCACTTAATTTTTCGGAATTTAAAAGCGCAGGTTTTGGCAACAGCACCGCAATGGATTCCAACGACGAGAACGCTTCAGAAGACGCTGATCGATTAAAAGAGCGCCCTCGAATTAGAATTAATGCCTTTATTAATAATGATTATGCTTCACAGATAGCCCTTTTGTTTTACGATAAGGCTACCATAGGCGAAGACCGAGGTATGGATGCTAAAAGCCCAAGAGACATCCCTAACGATATTTATTGGTCTTTAATAGAAGATCCAGAAGACGAAGAATACATTATACAAACAGTACCTTATAGCGAAGAGTTAATGTTACCACTAACTTTTAAAGTAGCAGAAACTTCCGATTTTAGACTGTATATAGAAGAGCGCTCAGAATTTAGTCAAGATATGTACTTATACGATGCTTTAGAAGACACCTATCAGTTGCTATCTAAAGAAGAATATACGCTACAACAATTAGACGCTGGTTTATATACCAATAGATTCTATATTACCTTTAGAGAATTAGTAAATCCAAGTACAGAAGCCACTGCCAAATTCGGAACTCAAGTAAATGTGTTCCAAAACAATCCGGCTAAACAATTAGAAATTCTAAATAACGAGCAATTAGATTTAGATACTGCTTCTTTGTTCGACGTTAGCGGTAAACTAATTTGGACTAAGACCAACCTTGGTACTCAGTCTAGTTACACATACGGGACAGGCATTCTAGCAGATGGTGTTTATGTATTGCAAATACAAGCGAAAGACGGAGCTGTTACCACACAAAAAGTTATTGTTTCGAACAAATAACATTAATAACACAAATAAAAAAGCCCGCAAGTTGCGGGCTTTTTTGTTTATTTCCCTTTAATTTTTGTAATTTTCTAGCATAACCAACCTAAAAACAATGGAAAATCAACAACCTAAACCCAAAAATTACCTAGTAGAATCTATACTTGTCACTATTTTTTGCTGCCTTATTCTAGGCATTATTGGCATTGTAAATGCTGCCAAGGTAAATTCGGAATACGAAGCTGGCAATTACGACGGTGCAGTTGCCGCTTCTAAACAGGCTAAGCAATGGACCCTTTGGGGTTTTATTTTAGGCCTTGCTGGATATGTAATTATTGCTTTCTTGTATTTTGTGCTAGGAATAGCTTTATTAGGCGGAATGGGTGCAGTACAGTAAAAAACGCATACTCTTATCTAGTATACCAGTAATAGCTTTATTGCTGGTATATTTTTTTTATAGTCCGGCCCTTACAGCCTGGTTTCCCAAATGCCCTTTTTTAAGCATTACTGGTGTGTATTGCCCTGGTTGTGGAAGTCAACGAGCCTTGCACAGCCTGTTGCATTTAGAGTTCGGGAAAACGGCTTCTTATAACTTTTTATTTTTACCCGCCCTTGGTGTTGTGCTGTACAATTTTGGCATAAACGTTTATAATCATTTTAGTAGTAGGCAAGTTTTAAACTACATCTACAAGCCCATCTTCCCTAAAGTAGTATTAATTATCGTGCTTCTATTTTGGTTGCTAAGAAATATTCCTGTACAGCCTTTTTGTTATTTAGCTCCATAAAAAAAGCCACATTAAAAAATGTGGCTTTATATTTAAATGTATTAAAAATTTACGCTAATAATATAGACTATAGATCACCTAATACCAAAGAAAAATCAGGTGCTGGAGTTGCTTGAATTCCATCGACTGGTCCAAATGTTGGCGGTGGTGGTGGTGGCACAATAGAGGTATCAAAAGTAATTCCACCTCCGGCGATGAATGCTACACCGTCGTCCAATAAATAAAATCCGTGATAGGCAAAAGTGTTGCAACCAGTTAAGCCTCCACCAAATATTAAACCGTTCATAAGTGGCATAAACCCACCACCGGTAGAGTAATCGGGAATGTCGTTAAAATCTAATAATCCTTTAGAGAACGTATAGTCATAACCCAAGGTTCTTCCTCCCGCAAGTGGTATAATTTGACCAACAGATACCAATTCCCATAAACCAGCGTCAACGTCTTCTACAAACGTTGGAGGTAATACTCCACCAGTAACACAACCTCCATCACCTGCTTCCATGTCTATAGCAAAGTCAGAAACCATATTACCACCAGCCGTAGTAAAAACAACTTCTGATATGAAAGGTGCAGTTCCAGCGTCAATAATAAAATCCCAAGTACCTGTAAAAGACTGTGGTAAACTAAAATCAACAGATAATATGTCGTCGAATGTACCCAATACTAATGCGTTTTTAGTTCCAGCCAATTCCTTTCGCACTCTTGCGTTACCTGAACTTCCATCTATAGTCAAGTCGTTAATATTAACCATCGAAATATCGGTTAGGTCAACTTCAAAACTACCTCGATCACCTACAAACGAGTACGCACTATCGCTTATTTTTTCTCCCTTAAAACTAAGGCGTTTGCCTTCGATTGTAATAATATTTGCGTCTGCTCGATTGTCTGCATTTTCTATATTTAAATACAGACGCCCATGAAAGTTTGTGTCGTCGGCAACAACAACTCCAGAGTAAGTTCCCTTAAAATTGGAATCAAAACTCGGGTTTGGAGTCATTTTACTTAAATCTGCTTCTACCTGAGGTAAAAGATCTCTTTGGTTTTCGTCGTTTGTTACTGAATCTTCACTACAAGCAAATAATGCTGCAGAAACCAGTAAGACTGTAAATAACTTTTTCATATCCTGTGAGGTTTACTTTATTAAATAATTTTTAGGACTGTTAATTTACACGTAAAATCCTAATAATTAAAGCGGTATGTAGGAAAATTACAACAATTCTATAAACGGCAACTTTTTAAGATTAAACCAATATTAAAGCGGAAATTAAAACACATTAAGTAATCTTATTCTTACAAAAATTAGATAAGGCATCTTTTTTTAGCACCTTTAATCCTGACTTTAACCATGTAACAACCTGTTTTTAAGCTTAAAAACTCCAAATATTCAGCATTGAACATAAAAAAAGCGACAGTATTAACCGTCGCTTTTAGAATATATAAGGTAAAGTGTTTCTCTTAATTAAACAATAAAGTTCCACTGCGTCCTCTCCAAGACCAAGTGCCAGAAATAGTTGTATTACAATCACTATCTACATAAGTTAACACTCCAGGGTCTACAACTAAGCTACGGCCTAAATTCCAGGTTGCATCAAAAGCACCCAAAGTACTAGTCTGGTTAAAAGCAGCATGCTCATCTACAGCAGTTTCTCCTACAAATGGTAAGTCTATAATAGTCGCACCAGTAAAAAATGGTACCAGTGGAGTTGGTGGTAAGATTGTACATCCTGCCCCACCGTTAAAAGATTCCATAGTGGTATCGCTAAACATTTTTCCGCTTGGTGAGCCATCGTCGTAACAAATAACAACTTCGTTTATTGCAGATGCATCGTAACTAAAGGTAAATGGAGGAATAGGTATTGGTAGGGTAATGGTAGTGGTACTTGTGCTTAACAAGTCCCAAGTTCCACCAAAGCCAGCATCTACTCCATCTACAAACGTTCCAAGAGAGACTGCCGCACGCGAAGTAGCCAAATCTTTTATAATGCGCATGTTAATTGGGCGGCTACCTAAATCGCTTCCAGTTACCATAACATTGTTACTATCTGTAACATCTAATGTAAAAACTGCCTCTTTAGATTTAAAGGTATATTGATTTTCTCCAATAGATTTTCCTTTAAAGTAAAGATTTTTATTATTAGTTAATTCCACCAAGGCTATTGCGTCTTGATCTGAATTAATTTGAATTATAATTTCGCCGTGATAGCGCGTATCTGCGCTTGCAAAAATTCCGCGATAAAGGCCAAAAGAAGTTCCGTCTAACTGAACGTCAGGAGCAATCGTGCTTAGCGCCTCAATTTTTGCGATATCTAAGCTGTTTTCTTGAGCCACATCTGTAGTGTCTTTAGAACATGAAGCCAGTATGGCTCCTGTAAACAATAGTAAAAATAAATTTTTCATAGTTGTAAGGTTAATTTTAGTTTTTATTTTTCGAATTCCTTTAAAGTCTTTGTTATTATCTGAACACAATCTAGCAGCTGTTCTTTGTTCATTACCAATGGCGGTGCGAATCTAATAATGTTTCCGTGTGTTGGCTTTGCTAATAAACCGTTGTCTCTTAATTTTAGGCAAATGTTCCAAGCCGTATCACTTTCTTCGTGATCGTCTATAACAATGGCGTTCAACAATCCTTTTCCGCGAACTAACGACACTATATTACTAGTCGCAATGTATTTGTTAAGTTCGGCTCTAAACAATTCACCTAAATCGAATGCATTTTGAGCAAGATTTTCTTCTTGAATAACTTCTAAAGCTGCAATCGCAACGGCCGCAGCTATTGGGTTTCCACCAAAGGTAGACCCGTGATTCCCTGGACGAATAACTTTCATTATACTGTCGTTTGCCAATACTGCCGAAACGGGATAGGCTCCTCCGCTTAATGCCTTTCCTAAAATTAGCATATCGGGTTTAACTTCTGGTGTTGCACTGCAATTTTTATCTGCGCAACTGCAGTCTCCACAAGTAGCTAATAAACGTCCCGTTCTAGCAATACCTGTTTGTACCTCGTCTGCAATAAATAATACATTATGCGCCTGGCAAAGTGCTTTAGCCTTGGCTAAATAATCGCTAGAAGGAACATAAACACCGGCTTCACCCTGAATAGGTTCTACCAAGAATCCAGCAATATTAGTACTGCTTTTTAAGGCGTTTTCTAAGGCCTGTAGGTTATCGTATTCAATTTTTATAAATCCTTTAGTATAAGGACCAAAATTCTCTCGAGCCACTGGATCGTTCGAAAAAGAAATTATTGTAGTGGTACGTCCGTGGAAGTTGTTTTCGCAGACGATAATTTCTGCATCGTTTTCTGGGATACCTTTTACTTCGTAAGCCCATTTACGGCAAATTTTTACTGCAGTTTCAACAGCTTCGGCTCCAGTGTTCATTGGAAGCATTTTGTCGAACCCAAACAACTGCGTTGCAAATTGTTCGTATCGACCTAGCATGTCATTATAAAAAGCTCTGGAAGTTAGACATAAGGTCTCTGCTTGACTTTTTAATGCATTTACAATTTTTGGATGACAATGACCTTGATTTACAGCCGAATAAGCCGATAAAAAATCATAATACTTTTTTCCTTCAACATCCCAAACATAGACTCCTTCACCTCGGGATAAAACTACTGGTAGCGGATGGTAATTATGAGCACCATATTTATCTTCTAAGGCAATCGCTTCTTGTGACGTTAGTCCTTCTAATACCGACATTTAAACTAAAATTAAAGTAAAACTTAGCAATTCCTGCAATCCTCTAAACAAGGTGGAGAGAAATCATCCAAAAACAGGAGCAAGTTACTAAAATAAGTGTGGATGTGAATTCAAAAGTAGCCATAAATATTACTTAATTATACTACTTTTGCCCCATGGCCAGAAAAAATAACCGAATAATACTCGAAAACCTAGAAGTAATAGACGCTGGAGCTAAAGGGAAAGCCGTTGCCAAAGCTCCAGATGGACGTGTTGTGTTTATAGACAATGCCGTTCCTGGAGATGTAGTAGACGTACAGACTACCAAAAAACGAAAAGCTTACTTTCAAGGCACTGCCATCGCGGTTCGTAAAGCTTCTAGTAAGCGTACAGAGCCGCATTGTGAGCACTTTGGCACCTGCGGTGGCTGCAAATGGCAACATATGGGTTACGAGCATCAGTTGTATTATAAACAAAAAGAAGTTACCCAAAACTTGCAGCGCTTAGGGGGTATTGAATTGCCAGAGGTGAGTCCAATTATAGGCAGTGAAGAGCAATATTTTTATCGCAATAAAATGGAATTTAGCTTTAGCAATAACAAATGGCTAACCTTGGCACAAATACAAAGCGGAGAAACTGTAGAGAATAAAAATGCTCTTGGGTTTCATATACCTGGCATGTGGGATAAAATTTTAGACATCGACAAATGCCATTTACAGGCCGACCCGAGTAATGCCATTCGCAATTTTATAAAAGACCATGCCAACGCAAATAATTTGGCATTCTTTGACCCAAGAAAACAAGAAGGGGTACTGCGCACCTTAATGATTCGCAATACGGCCATTGGAGAGCTCATGGTGCTAATTCAGTTTTACCAAGAAGACAAAACTGCACGTGAAGCCTTGTTAGATGCACTAATAGGTGAGTTTCCAAATATAACATCGCTGCAATATGTAATAAATAGTAAAGGCAACGATACCATCTACGATCAAGAAGTAATCTGTTATGCAGGCCAAGATTATATAATGGAACGCATGGAAGATTTAGAATTTAGAATTACCGCCAAGTCGTTTTACCAAACAAATTCTAAACAGGCGCACGAATTGTACAAAGTAACCAGAGACCTTGCAAATTTGCAGGGCGACGAATTGGTTTACGATTTATATACTGGCACAGGAACAATAGCGCAATTTGTAGCAAAAAAAGCTGCCAAGGTAATTGGTGTAGAAGCAGTGCCAGATGCAATAAAAGCTGCTAAATTAAATGCCCAACACAATGGAATTACTAATTGCGAGTTCTATGTAGGAGACATGAAAGCAGTATTTAACGAATCTTTTATTGCCCAACACGGCAAGCCCGATGTAGTTATTACAGACCCTCCTAGAGATGGGATGCACAAAGACGTTGTTGCTCAATTACTAAATTTACAAGCGCCAAAAATAGTGTACGTAAGTTGTAATAGTGCGACTCAAGCACGAGACCTAAGTTTGTTAGATGCTATGTACACAGTAGCAAAAATTCAACCAGTAGATATGTTCCCGCAAACGCATCATGTAGAAAATGTTGTACTTTTAACCAAAAGAGATTAATGCTTAAAAAAATTGCCCTTGTTGTATTTTTTGTAGGACTTACACTGGGTTGTACCAGAGACGATATTTGTCCTGCCGAAACCCCGACAACTCCCCTACTAATTGTTAAGTTTTTGGACTTTGCAGATGGAGAGGCTTCCAAAAGCGTGACTGGTTTACGTGTGGTTGATGCTACCGATAACACCATCGAATTAATTTCGACTACAACTACAGATTCAATTGCCATACCCCTGCGTAACTTTAGCAATGGGACTTCCTTTAACTTTATAGTCAATGCGGGGTCCGAAGACGAAGACGAGATAAATGCCGACGAATTCAACTTAAATTACACCACAAGAGATATATATTTAAACCGAGCCTGTGGTTTTATTACAAATTATGACGACTTAACAGCTCAAATTGTAAACGAAGGCGGAACCAATTGGATGATTAGTTTTGAAGTATTAACCCCTAGCGTAGAAAACCAGGATGAGACACATATTACTATTTTTCATTAGTGGGTTACTACTAGGCAGCGCAAATCTATTAGCGCAAGATTCAACAGCAATAATTGTTGATTCGGTTAAGGTTAAAGATCAAAAATATGGATTGCGTGTTGGATTGGACTTGGCTAAACCGTTACGCACCTTGCTAGAAGATGGCTATACTGGTTTTGAAGTTATGGCCGATTTTAGAATAAGCAACAACTTTTATGCTGCCGTTGAATTAGGAACCGAAGAAAAAGACAGATTCGAGGAAAATCTAAACTCGACAACTTCTGGAAGTTATTTTAAAATTGGTGCCGATTATAATGCCTATAATAACTGGGTAGGATTAAACAATGCTATTTTCACTGGATTGCGCTATGGCTTTTCTACTTTTAAGCAAGAACTGGATAGTTATGGTATTTATACTACAAACCAAAGCTTTGCAGAAAACCAACTTAGAGAAAGCGGTCAAACCTTCGAAGGTCTTAATGGTTCTTGGATTGAATTTATTGTTGGAATTAAAACAGAGGTTCTTAATAATTTATACTTAAGCATTAACTTACAGTTAAAGAGTCGATTAAGTGATACCAAGCCTGAAAACTTTGACAACCTTTACATTCCTGGGTTTAACCGAACCTACGACGATAGCGATTTTGGCGTAGGTTATGGATACACCATTAGTTACTTAATTCCAATCTTTAAAAAGTAGTTACTGCTTTTTGGCCTTCTTACTGCCTTCATACATTTGGTAGCTCACCAATTTACTTTCTAGTTTTCCGTTAAATAGTTTGGTGCGACTGGATGGTCGCAGGCCAACACTTTTTAAAGCTTCCATATTCGAGGTAATCATCCATACCTGCGTACCGGGATAACCATGTTTTAACGTAGTTCCAATATTGCCGTAAAATTCCGTGGTATTTACCGCAATTCGTTCGTCGTATGGTGGATTGAAAATTATAAAACTAGGACCTTCGCTGGTTTTAGCGGTCTTAAAAAAGTCGTTTTGCGCTACCCTAATAAATTCAGAAAGATTGGCGCTTTTAATGTTTTCTTTTGCCTTTTTTATTGCAATTGGATCGGTGTCGTAACCTACAATCTTATAATGAAAATCTGTAATGCGCTTAAGCATAGCGTCCTCTATGGTTTCGTAAAGATCGACATCAAAATCGGGCCAAAGTTCAAAACCAAATTCATCTCTATTTAAGTTTGGAGGAATATTGCAGGCAATCATAGCAGCTTCTGTTAATATAGTACCACTACCGCACATAGGGTCTAGCAAATCGCATTGCCCTTTCCAACCCGCAAGCATAATTATTCCGGCGGCGAGTACTTCGTTTATAGGTGCTAAAGTTGTTTCTACTTTATAACCTCTTTTATGCAAGGATTCACCCGAACTATCTAAAGATAACGTACATCTGTTTCTATCTATATGTACATTAATTCTAAGTGTAGGATGGTTTAAATCTACATCTGGTCTGCGGCCAGTGTTTTCTCTAAACCGATCGACAATTGCGTCTTTAGTTTTTAAAGCAATGTATTTGGAGTGTGTAAACTGCTGGGAATGAACTGTGGCGTCTATGGCTAACCTTCCGTCTGCACTCATGTGTGATTCCCATGCGTATTGTTTTACTTTATTGTATAAGTCGTCTTCAGAAAAAACAGGAAACGTAGCAATGGGTTTTAATATTTTTATAGCCGTTCTACAGCATAAATTTGCTTTGTACATAAAACCTAAGTCGCCATAAAATGTAACACTACGTGTACCAGGAGTTACGCCAGAGGCCCCAAGATTTCTAAGTTCTGTAGCCAATATTGACTCCATTCCGTATAAAGTCTTAGCCAACATTTTAAAGTTATTTCCCATGCAGTTGCTATTCAGTGCAGCAAAAATACAGTATTTTAGTCCTTTAAATTACAGTATGCCTAAAGAACTGGATAATTGGTTTGCTTCTTGGTTTGACACCCCGTATTATCACACCCTATACAAAGATCGAGATTATGCGGAAGCTGGTGAATTTATGACCAACTTGACTTCGTTTTTAAATTTAAAAAATGGAGCCCAAATTCTGGATTTAGCTTGTGGTAAAGGGCGTCACTCTATTTTTTTAAATAAAATAGGCTATTCAGTTACTGGTGTCGATTTATCTGCTAAGTCTATAGCCCATGCAAAGCGGTACGAAAAAGAAGGGCTCAATTTTCAGATTCACGATATGAGTTTGCCCTACCATAAAAAGTTCGACGCGGTGTTTAATTTGTTTACCAGTTTTGGATATTTTGAGGAACCTGCAGATAATCTGCGAACCATAAAAGCTATAAAAGCCAACTTAAAACCCAATGGTGTAGGGGTAATAGATTTTATGAATGTAGACCGTGTTATAAAAAATATGGTTCCACAAGAATCAAAAACTGTAGATGGAATTACTTTTAATATTACCAGAAGATACCAAGCCGGTTACATAGTTAAAGACATTTCGTTCACAGACGACAAGGCGTATACATTTACCGAAAAAGTAAAGGCGTTTACTTTAGAGCATTTCTTGCATTATTTTGAACATGCAAACGTAACTTTATTGCATAGCTTTGGTGATTATAGGCTAAACCCCTTCCATGTTGACACTTCCGAACGACTAATCTTAATTTTTAAATAATGCAGTATTTAGCGCTTTTATTAGCAGTAGTTTTGGGCTATGGGGTTGCTGTATTGTTAAAAGCAAAAGAGACTTCAAGGTTTAACTTACTGCTGGCCTTTAGTGGTGCTTTTTTATTATCGGTAACACTGTTTGAATATTTGCCAGAACTATATAGTTCTTCTAACGGTCCTTTAGGCATCTATATAATGGGCGGAATTTTATTACAATTGGTGCTCGATTTTTTCTCTAAAGGAGCAGAACACGGCCATATTCATATAGATTCAACCAATAAAGCTTTCCCTATTGCGCTATTTATTAGTTTGTCTATTCATGCACTTTTAGAAGGTATACCCGTCTCTGGTAACGATCACTTATTTTATGGGGTATTAATTCATAAAGTGCCTATTGCCGCCATTTTGGCCATCTTTTTATTGCGCTCTGGGTTTAAACCGTGGATTAGTATTTTATTTTTAAGTGGCTTTGCTATTATGACTCCAATTGGTAGCTACTTGGGTAATAATCTAACCGACCTTGATACTTATTTACCCTATTTAAATGCTATTGTAGTAGGTATCTTTTTACATGTTTCTACTACTATTCTTTTTGAAAGTAATAAAAACCACAGCTTTAATTTAATTAAACTAATTACCGTGGTTATTGCTATTGCACTAGCGTACTTTATTTAAACTTGCCATAATTAGGTTTGTTAACACAAAGCCTATCGAATCTTTTAATTTCTTTTGGCGTTCAGGGCAGTTTAGCTTTTACTTATACCAAACAAAAGACCCGCTCTATTGCTAGAGCGGGTCTTTTTATATTGTTTAACTACCTTTAGTAGTTAGGCCTATTATTGGTTATTCTTCCAAATTGCATATTGTTGCTCCTCGGTTAATTTACCCTTAGGCGCATTTTCTACATTTGTGATAGTTCCACTAAAAGCAGGTGCACAAGAAACAGCTAGGTCGTAAGGACCAGATCCTGTTGAGAATGCTTCTACTACAATAATATAGGTAGAAGTTCCGTCAGATGCAAAAGTTAATTCTGACTGTGTACCACAGAAATCATCGTTGCTTGCTACTAATCCACCACCACAAGAATCTAATACTCTTAAGAAGGTGTCAAAAGAAGAACCACAAAGTGAAACTGTTACGTTTTCTGCCGTACCAGTACCTGTAAAGCTATAGAAAACATCGTTCCCATTTGTTCCTGTTTCGTCGGTGGCCGCAGTTGTATCGCCGGATACTGAATCCCCACAAGCGATTGCTTCTGCATCGGCACATAAATCGTTATCTGGCACTGATGGTGGTTCTGAACAAGAAATGCTTAAGTCATAAGCACCAAAACTTCCTGCATTAAACCCATCCACACGAATTACATAATTGGTAGCACCGTCGTTTATAAAAGAAACTTCAGATTGACCACCACAAAAATCATCGTTAGATGTAACCGTAGTTGTAAACGCGCAATCGTCATACACACCTAACCAAGTATCGTAACCAGACCCGCATAAAGAAACATCTATAACAGTTCCAGCAGGTTGAGAAGAACCATCAAAGGTATACCATACATCGTTACCTCTAGAAGTATCAGAATCTGTCGCAGTTGTTGTATTACCAGATACGGTATCTCCACAAGCAATCGCTTCTGCATCGCCACATAAATCGTTTGCTGGAGGGCCAGTAGGCACATCGAAGTCTTCTACACAAAATTCAAGATCAACACTAGAAGAAACTTGCAATAGATAATCTACACCTACAGTTAAACCAGATAAGCTAACTGCTCCAAATCCTCCACCAGCGATACAATCTACTTCTGTTACTGTTGCTGCATCGTAAACAGTAAACCATGGTGAGCTAATTCCACCACCTTCGTTAACAGTTATTGTTAAACCAGTTGCGGCTGCATTAAAGCTTAACCATACATCGGAACTACCGCTACCACAAGAACCTGCAATACCAGAAGCCGTAAAGTCAGCTACAGTAAATATGTTATCGGAAGTAGCACAGCCTGAACCTTCTGCATTAGGCGTAAATGGAATCGCGTCAAAGTCGAAGTTTCCAAAACCAAAACATACAGCATCGCTCGTCCATGTACCTGAAAGTACTCCAGCTGACCATGTACCTGAAGCCTCAGAACAGTTTGAAGAGGCGGCCGTAGTGTAACTGTGAGTACCTTCAAAAAAGACAGGACCACCAGCGGTTGGAACATTTAGTGTGGCTCCTAGTAGATCACAGGTTGTAATATCACCTGCATCAACGCAATCACTTTGAGTGTTTTCGTCCGGAGTACCAATATCAGAACCATTAAACATAATCATTGATTCCATTCCAGTTCCTGCTCCATAAGCACCAGTGCCATCTCCAGAGGTAAACATTAAATTCCAGGTTCCAGAACCACTACATCCAGTAGTACATCCCCAGGTACCCGTTTGCGTGGTAACCGCTAAACGGGAAGTTTCTTTTATGGCCTTCATAGCTCCTTCCGAACCTACATAAAATACTTCGCTAAAGGTAGGATTGCTTCCGTCTCTGTTTACAGAAAACTTGAAACTAGAATCTCCACTTGTAAATACAACGTTCTCTAAATTTACATCTTCCTCTATCGCAGCAGCCGTGCTAAACTTTACTTCTTGCCCACCTACCAAGGTTAATGATGCTCTAGATTCTGTTCCTTTTTTAATTTCAATTTCGAATGTTGCTCTTGCTTCACTATCTAGAGTAGAGAACACGCCTTTGTACACCCCTAAATTTGAATTGTCGTAAGCGCTCAAATCCAAAGCGTAATCTGCCGAGCCATCTTGGCTCTCGATTAATTCTTTATCTGTCGAACAGGCCGTAAATAAGGCCCCGACAAACAAAAACATAATTAATTTTTTCATGTAATAAATTTTTAGTTCTAGTTATTCCTAATATAAGCGTACAAGATATTATAAATTAAGCATTTATACCTGCTAACTTCTGTTGATTTTATTAACTTTTAATGAATTCTCAGCTAAATGAATATTTATTGTTGTTGTTTTGATTTATGAATATTTTAATTTTAAATATTTCACATTTACGTTCTTACTTACACTTATTTATTTGGCTAATTTATATAAAACCAATCTTTGCTTTTAGCGCATCGACCACCGAGCAATACTATTCATATTAATGGACTGTTTTAGCGAAAGGGCCAGAGACCACATTGGTTGTCGGTGTCTTTTTTCCGGGTCTAGATATTATTTTAGAAGTTGCTGCAAACAAAAAATACCGCCATCAACTGATGGCGGTATTTAACTTTATTGAATTTAGAAAAATTCGCTTACTGCTCGTTCTTCCAAATTGCATATTGTTGCTCCTCGGTTAATTTACCCTTAGGCGCATTTTCTACATTTGTGATAGTTCCACTAAAAGCAGGTGCACAAGAAACAGCTAGGTCATAAGGACCAGATCCTGTTGAGAATGCTTCTACTACAATAATATAGGTAGAAGTTCCGTCAGATGCAAAAGTTAATTCTGACTGTGTACCACAGAAATCATCGTTGCTTGCTACTAATCCACCACCACAAGAATCTAATACTCTTAAGAAGGTGTCAAAAGAAGAACCACAAAGTGAAACTGTTACGTTTTCTGCCGCACCAGTACCCGTAAAGCTATAGAAAACATCGTTCCCATTTGTTCCTGTTTCGTCGGTAGCCGCAGTTGTATCGCCAGATACTGAATCTCCACAAGCGATTGCTTCTGCATCGGCACATAAATCGTTATCTGGCACTGATGGTGGTTCTGAACAAGAAATGCTTAAGTCATAAGCACCAAAACTTCCTGCATTAAACCCATCCACACGAATTACATAATTGGTAGCACCGTCGTTTATAAAAGAAACTTCAGATTGACCACCACAAAAATCATCGTTAGATGTAACCGTAGTTGTAAACGCGCAATCGTCATACACACCTAACCAAGTATCGTAACCAGACCCGCATAAAGAAACATCTATAACAGTTCCAGCAGGTTGAGAAGAACCATCAAAGGTATACCATACATCGTTACCTCTAGAAGTATCTGAATCTGTCGCAGTTGTTGTATTACCAGATACTGTATCTCCACAAGCAATCGCTTCTGCATCGCCACATAAATCGTTTGCTGGAGGGCCAGTAGGCACATCGAAGTCTTCTACACAAAATTCAAGATCAACACTAGAAGAAACTTGCAATAGATAATCTACACCTACAGTTAAACCAGATAAGCTAACTGCTCCAAATCCTCCACCAGCGATACAATCTACTTCTGTTACTGTTGCTGCATCGTAAACAGTAAACCATGGTGAGCTAATTCCACCACCTTCGTTAACAGTTATTGTTAAACCAGTTGCGGCTGCATTAAAGCTTAACCATACATCGGAACTACCGCTACCACAAGAACCTGCAATACCAGAAGCCGTAAAGTCAGCTACAGTAAATGTGTTATCGGAAGTAGCACATCCTGAACCTTCTGCATTAGGCGTAAATGGAATCGCGTCAAAGTCGAAGTTTCCAAAACCAAAACATACAGCATCGCTGGTCCATGTACCTGTTACTGTATCCGTTGCATTTCGCCAGGTTCCGTTAGCTTCAGAACAGTTTGAAGCGGCACTTGTATAACGGTGAAAACCAAACCAGGATATTGTTCCTCCAATTGCAGGAACTGTAGTCGTTAGTCCAAGAATGTCACAGGTAGTAACATTCCCGGCATCTGCACACAAAAGCTGTGAGTTGTTCGTAGTACCAATATCGGTACCATTAAACATAATCATTGTTAAAACATTACCATCTGGTGAACTATAAGTGCCTGTTCCATCACCAGTTGTAAAAGCAAGGTTCCAGGTTCCAGAACCGGAACAACCTACATCACAACCCCAGGTTCCTGTCTGAGTAGTTACAGCTAAGCGAGAAGTTTCTTTTATGGCTTTCATAGCTCCTTCCGAACCTACATAAAATACTTCGCTAAAGGTAGGATTGCTTCCGTCTCTGTTTACAGAAAACTTAAAACTAGAATCCCCACTTGTAAATACAATATGCTCTAGATTTACATCTTCCTCTATAGCAGCAGCCGTGCTAAACTTTACTTCTTGCCCACTTGCCAAGGTTAATGATGCTCTAGATTCTGTTCCTTTTTTAATTTCAATTTCGAATGTTGCTCTTGCTTCACTATCTAGAGTAGAGAACACGCCTTTGTACACCCCTAAATTTGAATTGTCGTAAGCGCTCAAATCCAAAGCGTAATCTGCCGAGCCATCTTGGCTCTCGATTAATTCTTTATCTGTCGAACAGGCCGTAAATAAGGCCCCGACAAACAAAAACATAATTAATTTCTTCATGTAATAATTTTTAAGTTAAAGTTCTAGTTATTTCCTAAATAAGTTGACAATTTACGATAAAATCTATACTGTTAAAAGAATCTTAATTATTTTTTTAGGGGTTTATACCTGGTTTTTCAATAAATAGGCATTATTTGCGTATTGTCTTAAATTAGTGCTTGTAATAGCATTACGTATCGTGTAAATAATCTGTTTTATTATGCTAAAACAATATTTAGCATTCGGGTATAAAAAAGCGGGCGCAGGGACCATGCGGAGCCTTTTTTAAAGCAACATATTCGGTTTGATAAGTGACTACAAACAAAAAAGACCCGTCCTAAAAATAGAACGGGTCTTTATATAAAAAAGGCGCCCGAACGAATAAGGTGATGTCCTGTGGACATCACTAGTGAGGGGCGAGCTTGCCGCGCTGGAAATAGAGTATGCGGAGCCTTTTGGGTTAACAATAACTGCTTTTGGATTTAGATTTAACGCATAAAAAAAGTCCTTAATCTTACGATTAAGGACTTAATTAAAAAAAGGCGACGACATACTCTCCCACTTGGTATAGCAGTACCATCTGCGCAGATGGGCTTAACTTCTCTGTTCGGTATG
>OZ255720.1:165000-2837500 GCA_965277295.1 Gilvibacter sp. | reverse complement strand
CGGTACAAGAAGAAATTGGATTAAGAGGGGCCCAAATGATTGCGGAGCGTATTAAACCTAACGCTGCTATTGTTACCGATGTGACGCACGACACCACTACCCCCATGATTGACATGAAAAAACAAGGGGAAGCTAAAATTGGTGCAGGTCCAGTTGTTGCCTATGCACCAGCTGTACAGCAAAAATTAAGAGACCTAATTCTGGATGCAGCCCAAACCAATAAAATTCCTTTTCAGCGTGCGGCGCTCTCTCGAGCAACGGGCACAGATACCGATGCTTTTGCTTACAGTAATAGCGGGGTGGCTAGTGCACTTATTTCTTTACCCCTGCGTTATATGCACACGACGGTAGAAATGGTTCACCGGGACGACGTAGAAAATGTAATTAAGCTTATTTACGAATCTTTATTACAAATTAAAGATGGTGAAACCTTTAGTTATTTTGACTAAAAATTTACAGGGAATTAAAACCAGAAAGCCTTTTAAACATTTTTAATAGGCTTTTTTATAGTCCAAATTATTATACATTCGCTTTTCAAGTTTACATTATGAAAAGAAGTATTCTTTATTTATTTGCATTAGTACTGTTATTTAGTTGCACCAAAGAGTCCTCTATTTTCCCGGAAGAATCAAGTTTAGCTATAAATCTAGAAAATTTTGACACTTCTAATTTTGGAACATATCGAGGGACTTTTACTACGCTGGACTCCCAATACAGGGCGACTATGGACATCAATATTTTAGATAAAAATATTGTAATGGCTACGATTATTTTTAATACTGGTACTGCTATTGTAATTAAGGCCGAAGAACCACTTACAGAAGGAATAGCAGCCACTAATGTTAGATTTAAGGACGACTCTATGGCTTTTAATTTTAGCGTAGGGGCTAATGGTAGCAATCCTAAAGTAACTAATGTGACGTATTTAGAACAACCTGCCCATGTATTTCTAATTAAAGAAACATCGCTAGCTCCTGTTACTCCTGTAATTGGAACCTACTCATGTATAGACTGTGGAGGGCATCCTTTTTTTGAAGCTGGCTTAGAACAAACCTTTAACATGGTATTTACTTCCCCAGATGCAGAAGGCGTAGTAAATACGCAAGTTATTGCTGGAGGAAATACTTTTTTAGGGGGTGGAGACCAATATGCTCCTACTGCCTACGACAGCTTTGCTAGTTCGCAAATGCAAAGTAATTATGGAACCTCGTTAAGCACTGTTAGAGGCGGCGGCGGTTATGGTTTTTATATTAACGGTCAAGGCGTTTATTGGTGGGCAGAACATATTTATAAAGCAGGGATTGCCACTCCCGCTGATTGCTCTGGAGTTTTAGGGGGTTGGTCTTTCGATACCGACCTGTATGGAACCATAAATGGCGAACTGGTTAGCGATTCCGATTGTTTTAACGACTGGGATACATTAGATTTTGAAACATTCGCGGCTACTGGATTTGATTCTCCTGAACCTAGCGGAGGATTCGATTCTAATTTGTGGAGAACATCTGGTTGGTCAGATGGAGACGTTCCTTTTGGGGGAACAGGGCTCACTGGAGATTTTGCACGCGGAATAACCGATGGTAGCGGAATTAGTGTTAATGGTATTTATGCCGTTCAAATTACACCAAGTAACAGGTTCTTAGCTGTACAACCAGCTCCAGGCGATTTTATTCCTGGGGAGCTTGTTTATAGAATTCAAAATAATACTGGCCAGACCATAAAAGCTATAGAATTTAATACCGATATCTGGTACAATAATAATGGCGATAGACTTAACGGTTTTGTGGTTGCTGGATCTGAAGACGGTATTTCTTATTATTTTTTAGAAACTGCTAGGGTTACTGGTCCCGCGGATGCAGATGGGTGGCAATTACAGGAAGATTTTAAAATACAACGCTTTGGTGATATTGCACCTGGGGACTACTATTATATTCGAATTACCGTAACAAATACAGTAAGCTCGGGAATAGCGGACGAATTTGGTGTAGATAATTTTATTTTGCGCGCCTTATATTAATTTATAGCCAAGTTAATTAGAAGCTAATTACGAGTTTAATTTACAGACTATGCACGACATTTGTAATTGTATATGTGACGCTAAAGTTTATACCTTTTAACACGGCAATTTTGCTATATTTGCCAAAATTTTTGATGAAACTTGCTGTTTAATTCCTTTAATTTTGGACTCTTTCTCCCTATTACCTTATTGGTATATTGGGTGGTTGGTTTTGCAAATAGAAAACAGCAAAATCTTATAATTCTAATTGCGAGTTATGTATTCTACGGGCTCTGGGATTGGCGATTTCTATTTTTAATTTTTGCAAGTTCTATGGTTGATTATTGGGTGGGTAGAAGCCTTAATATACAATCTAATATTGGCACGCGAAAGTTGTGGTTGTCCTTAAGCGTGTTGTGTAACTTGGGGATTTTATTCGTTTTTAAATATTACAATTTCTTTATTAACGGTTTTACAGAGCTGTTTAATTTGAACAGTCAGGACTATATGTTTAGTTCGTTGCAAGTTATTCTGCCCGTTGGTCTTAGTTTTTACACCTTCCAAACCTTAAGTTACAGTATAGACGTTTACAGAAAGCGTTCTAAGCCAACCTCTAATATTATTAATTTTTTGTGCTTTGTTAGTTTTTTTCCACAGCTGGTGGCTGGCCCAATTGAACGGTCAAAAAACTTATTGCCGCAATTCGAAAAAGATCGCAGTTTTGATCGCTCAGAATTTGTAGATGGCTTAAGACAAATTCTTTGGGGACTCTTTAAAAAGATTGTCATTGCAGATAACGTGGCTATAGCTGTTACTGCAATTTATGCCAATCCTGTCGAACATGGAAGCCTTTCTTTACTCTATGCTTCTGCCCTGTTTTTCTTTCAGATTTATTGTGATTTTTCTGGATATTCAGACATTGCGATTGGTACCGCAAGACTGTTTGGTTTTAAGCTAAGTAAGAACTTTAATATTCCTTATTTATCACGCTCCGTGGCAGAATTCTGGCAGCGCTGGCACATTACCTTAACGCGTTGGTTTACAGATTATGTATATGGTCCAATAACCATAGGCAGGAAAAGCTACGTAGTTAGAACCCTAGGGCTATTTATAACTATGGGGCTTATTGGTCTTTGGCATGGCGCCAATTGGACTTTTGTTGTTTTTGGTTTGTTTCAAGCTTTAACTATTTCTATTGAACGCATACCGATTACGGTGCGTGGTAAAGAATACAATCTAAACTACTATTTAGTGCGTATGCCGCTAGCCATTACCGTTGTATATAGCTTTACTTTAATTATGACCTCGTGTATTTTCTTTAGATCGGAGAGTTTAGACATGGCATTTTATATAATTCACAAAATTGTTTCGTTTGTTCCTTCGGAATCGTTTTCGTTAGAAATAGGATATCGCGTTTTGTTTATCCCTTTATTAATTATTTTAGAATACAGTACGCGTTTTAAAAATCATCCCTTTCAAGATTTACAAATTAAAATAGGCAGACCCCTTAGATGGGCGGCCTATTATATAATAATTTTCTTTATTTTTAGATATGCTGGACCAAAAGAAGAGTTCATCTATTTTCAGTTTTAGTAGCGGGCAACGCAATATTTTAGGGTACATCGTTTTGTTTTTTGCCCCTATTATTGTGGTTGCTGCTATTCTAGAAAGTATGGTCATAGACCTTCCAAGCACCTATAAAATAACTGCCGATTATTTAGAAGCCGAACAGCAACATGTAAACGTTGCTATTTTTGGGAGTTCGCAAATAAAGAATAGTGTTAATCCCGAGTTTATTGGCCAAAATGCTGTTAACTTGAGCTCTAGCGCGCAGCATCATAACACCGATTTTAAAATCTTAAAAGGACTTCGCGAACGGCTTTCAAATTTAGAAACTGTTGTTTTTGAAGTGAGTTATAGTCATTTCGAAATTCCGCATAACTCTAAGTATTATTGGAAGAACAGCTTATTTTTAAAGTATTATAATGTAAACACCTTTGGAAGAGCTACTACCCTTTCGGACCGGCTTTTATATGTATCACACCCTGGGTATTTTTCTGAATTGTTTGTAGATTATTATGTGCGGGACAGCTTGCCTTATGCTTACAACAAATGGGCATTCGATAACAACTATTATCAAGGTAAATTTAAACGTCTAGATTACGATGTTAAAAAAGTAGCGGCTTCTGCAGTTAAAATAAACAAGCGCGAAGACCTTAAAACACTAGCCTATAATGCTGCCTATTTTAGGGACATGATGGAGTACTGTAAAAAGGAAGGTTTAAACGTGGTGATTATTAGCCCGCCAACTTACACCAATTATACAGCGCAACGCAATACCAACATATTGCGTCGTCGCGATAGTGTATTAAGCGTAATTAAGCGAGATTACCCCGATGTTTCCATTTTAATTTCTGAATCGGATACCGAGTTTAATGTGAGGCATTTTAGGAACGAAAATCATATGAATCCAGATGGTGCAAAGGTCTTCACTAAAAAACTAGACGCTGTACTTGAACAAATGGATTAACCTACTAGCTTGTCTTGCTAGCCTTGAGTTTTCGAAAATATTCTTTAGACGCTTTAATCACCTTTGGCGATAAATAAATAGTAGAAATCATTGTTGGAATAGCCATAAGCGCAAAGACCGTATCTATTAAATTTATCATTAGCGACAACGAGGTTGTTGCCCCTAGCATGATACTAATTATATAGATAAAGTTATAGTATTGTTTGTTTTTTGCACCAAATAAAAAAGACATACACTTGGTTCCGTAGTAGGAATACGAAAACAAAGACGAAATACTAAAAATTGCAATACATAAGAGCAGTAAATATTTCCCTATTCCTGGCATAGTATTTCCAAAGGCTTCGGCCGTTAGCGACACCCCTTCAGATCCCGTTGTTTGCCAAACCCCAGTAACTAGAATGGCTAATGCGGTAAGGGTACATACTATCAAGGTGTCTATTGCTGGTCCTAGCATAGCTACCAATCCTTCCCGAATAGGTTCTTTAGTCTTTGCAGCTCCATGAGCCATAGGCGCTGTACCTAATCCAGCCTCGTTAGAAAAAGCACCACGACGTATTCCTAAAAATATAAGTGCTCCTAAGACGCCACCAAACATGGTGTCTCCTTTGTATAAATTAGCTTGAAAAGCATCGGTAATAATTAACGATAAATACTCGGGAACTAACTGGTAATGCGCCCCCAGAATATAGAGTACCGATCCAAAGTAAATTACAACCATAGTAGGCACTAATTTAGAGGCGGTTTTACTTATACGACTCAATTTACCTAAGATTACAAAAGCGGTAATACCTACTAAAATTATTCCAATGATTATATTAGAAGTAAGCCCAACTTGAACCCCATTAGGGGCTAGTAAAATATCGTTAATAGCTTGTGTTAATTGGTTTACATTAAATATAGGTAACGCTCCAATTAGTCCTGCAATACTAAAAAAAACGGCCAAAAATTTAAACTTCTTACCCATGCCTTCCATAATAAAATACATAGGACCACCTTGTAGTTCACCAGAGGAATCTTTTCCTCTAAACATAATAGCAAGACTAGCGGTAAAAAACTTGGTGGACATACCAACAACAGCACTAACCCACATCCAAAAAACAGCTCCTGGACCACCAATGGAGATTGCCACGGCAACTCCTGCAATGTTTCCCATTCCTACAGTGGCAGACAAGGCGGTTGTTAGCGCTTCAAAATGGTTAATCTGGCCCGGATCGTTAGGGTCGTCGTATTTACCACGAAGTACCTGAACGGCATGACGTAAATATCTAAACGGTAAAAATTTTGACAGCACTAATAGATACATTCCCCCACCTATTAGAAGTAAAACCATAGGTAAGCCCCAAACAAAGCCCGAGGACCACTCGAAGAAAGATTCTAATTGCTGCATTCTAAAAATTTTAAGCCGTAATTTATAACTATTATTTTAAAGAATCTTGCCCTTTCTATTTTTTGAATGGTTTTGATTTTAGTTATGAATACCCTAATTTGAGCCAGTTAAATAACTAATCAATGCGATTTATTTTTTGCGCGCTCCTATGCTGTGCTGCGACCACTTCGCTTTTTGCTCAAGAGTCCACTAATACTTGGCGTGCAAATAGTGGAATAATAATGCCCGAAGTATTGTTGGGACAGACTTTTGAATCTAACGACGGCTTTCCAGATACCGGTTTACAATCGCAGTTTATTGTAAGTTTTGCGCGAAATAATCAGAAGAATCCGCAGGAATGGTCCTACCGTTTAAAGCGACCAATTACTGGTTTAAGCTTGGGTGTTACCAATTTTGGGAACCTAGACAGTCTAGGTCTTGCCTTCACCCTAATGCCCTACATTGAATTCAATATGTTTAAAAGTAAAAAGCTAAAGGCAATTCTTGGCATGGGTGCTTCTTATTTTACCGAAGAATTTGACCCTATAACGAACCCAAATAACCAAGCAGTCACCACCGATTTTACTTGGGCGTTTCGCGCTCAATTTTATTATGAATTACTACAAACAAACCATTTAAATTGGCGATTAGGGATTGGTTATGCACACCATTCTAACGGGCACACACGTTTGCTTAACCAGGGATATAATTCGGTATTAGCGGGGGTTTCTGTTGTAATAAATAACCCAGAATACAAGGTGCCTCAAGAGGCAGATCTTCCAAGCGATTTTAATAAAAACACCTTTAATTATTTAAGCGTTCGTTATGGTTATGGTATAAATGTTTTGGCGCTAGCATTTAACAACAAAAAAGCGGTACATACTATTTCGGCAGAGGTTGGTCGTATTTATAATAGAACTTTTAAACTTGGTATTGGTTTTAATTACCGGGTTTACAATCATTATTACGATTATATAGTAGACAATGAATCACTCGTGCAAGACGGACGGGAGTTCGAATATTTTAAAGAAGATCCTTGGCGTTACGCTACAAACTTTGCCATAGCGGTGAATGGTGAATTTTTATTGAATCATGTTGGGCTTGATTTTCAGATAGCCTATAACTTTCATAAGCCGGGTTACCAGATTGATTGGCGTTTAAACGAAGGTTGGGATAATACCCCGCGAGAGGTTCCAGAGTGGTGGATGCTAGGGGAATTCAACTCTAAGTACGAACTTAAAAAACAAATTGCTACGCGTTTAGGGCTTAAATACTATCTTATTGGTAACAATAAATCGCCTAAACACAATATATATTTAGGAGCTCATATTAATTCGAATCTTGGGCAGGCAGATTTTACCGACTTTAGTATAGGATATGTTTATCAATGGGCTCGCGCCAAATAATATACACGCTATGAATACAATAATTGCAGTATTAATAGGAATTATAGCAATGTTACACCTATACTTTTTGTACCTAGAAATGTTTGCTTGGACCACAAAAGCCCCTAAAATATTTAGAAAGTTTCCTAGAGATCTTTTTGAACCCACCAAAGCAATGGCCGCCAACCAGGGTTTGTACAACGGATTTTTAGCCGCTGGATTAATTTGGACCTATTTTATTGAAGACGCACTTTGGCACAACAACGTGGCACTCTTTTTTTTAGGCTGTGTATTGGTTGCGGGAATTTATGGCGCGATTAGCGTTAGCAAGAAAATTTTTATAATACAAGGTATTCCTGCCGCAATAACTATTGTGCTTATTTTACTTAGCTAAATAGTCTAATACGTTCCGCTCTATTCTTGCCTCTATTTGGGAGACGTCTGCTTTTACAAATTTATCTCCAGTTATATTTTCGAACAATTCAATATAACGCTCAGAAACAGTGGTTATATAAGCATCGGACATTTCTGGCACTGTTTGACCAGGTAAGCCTTGAAAGCCATTCTGAATTAACCATTGTCTAACAAACTCTTTTGACAATTGCTTTTGCGCTTCCCCTTTATCTTGCCGCTGCTGGTAACCATCGGCATAAAAATAGCGCGAGGAGTCTGGGGTGTGAATTTCGTCTATAAGCACAATGCGCCCATCTTTAGTTTTTCCAAATTCGTATTTAGTATCTACTAAAATTAAACCGCGCTGCGCTGCTATTTTTGTTCCGCGTTCGAACAACTTTTTAGTGTAATCTTCTAAAACCGCGTAATCTTCCGGACTCACAATTTCTCGTTTAAGAATATCTTCTTTAGAGATATCTTCGTCGTGATCTCCCATTTGAGCTTTAGTAGCGGGGGTAATAATAGGTTCTGGAAACGCGTCGTTTTCGCGCATGCCTTCTGGCATTGGTACACCGCAAAGCATACGGCGACCTGCCTTGTACTCTCTTGCCGCATGTCCGCTCATATATCCCCGAATAACCATTTCTACTTTAAAAGGGTCGCAGGCATGCCCAATAGCAACATTTGGATCTGGAGTCGCGACCAACCAATTGGGAACAATATCTTGAGTTTCTGCCATCATTTTTGTGGCAATTTGATTTAGAATTTGCCCTTTAAAGGGAATTCCTTTTGGCATAACTACATCGAAAGCACTTAAGCGATCTGTTGCCACCATAAGCAACAAATCGTTCTCTAGCGTGTACACTTCACGAACCTTGCCACGATACACCTGTTTTTGACCTGGAAAATTAAAGTCGGTAGCATTAAGTGTGTTACTCATTTTAGTTTCTGTTTTCTATTGCTTTATAAGCAGCAATTACTTTTTTAACTAAGCGGTGTCTAATTACATCTTTATCGTCTAGATGAATAATAGCAACTCCTTCTACATTTTTTAAAACCAATAGTGCTTCTTTAAGTCCAGAAATTACACGTCTTGGCAAATCTATTTGTCCTGGATCTCCAGTAATCATAAACTTAGCATGTTTTCCCATTCGGGTTAAAAACATCTTCATTTGAGCATGCGTCGTATTTTGAGCTTCGTCTAATATTACAAATGCGTTGTCTAAAGTTCTACCGCGCATAAAGGCCATAGGAGCAATTTGAATAACTCCCTTTTCTATATATGATTCTAGTTTTTCGTGCGGAATCATATCGCGAAGTGCATCGTAAAGTGGTTGCATATAGGGATCTAATTTTTCTTTTAAATCTCCTGGCAGAAAACCTAAGTTTTCGCCTGCTTCTACCGCCGGACGCGTTAAAATTATTCGTTTAACCTCTTTATCTTTTAATGCTTTTACGGCCAAAGCTACTCCAGTATAGGTTTTTCCGGTTCCCGCTGGGCCTACTGCAAAAACCATGTCGTTTTTACGCATGGATTCCACCAATTTGCGTTGGTTTACCGTTTGTGCTTTTATATGCTTTCCGTTAACGCCATGTAGCAATACATCGCCACTTTTTTTAGAAGTTTCGTAATCCTCCTTACTCTTACTGGTAAGAACTCGTTCTATAGAATTTTCGTCCAGCTTGTTGTATTTAGAAAAGTGTTCTAGAATCATGGTAAAGCGTTTGTCGAATTCTTCTAACAAATCGGGTTCGCCATATATTTTCATTTTGCTGCCTCTAGCAACAATTTTTAATTTGGGGAAATATTTTTTTAGGAGTTCAATATTGGCATTGTGCTGTCCAAATAATTCCCGAGGATTCATTTCGGTAATTTCTATTATAAGTTCGTTCAAACGCAGTGGTGTTTTAAGATTGTAATAAACTTAGAAATATGTAGTTTTGTTACAAACAAAAGTACTGTAATTTTATGGTACATTGATTAACAAAATATCAACAATTACTAGATGCCAATAATTACTTTAACTACCGATTTTGGAGAAAAAGATCACTTTGCAGGCGCAGTTAAAGGGGGCATATACAGCGAATTAGACCAAGTTCGCATTGTTGATATCTCGCATTCTATTTCTCCTTTTCATATTACAGAGGCCGCTTATATTATACAAAATGCCTATAAGAGCTTCCCAGAAGGTACCATTCATATTATAGGAATAGATTCAGAATTACACGAAGAAAACAAGCATATTGCCGTGCTTTTAGACGGGCATTACTTTGTTTGTGCCAACAACGGGATAATTTCTTTAATTACTTCGGAATTTAAACCGGCCAAAATGGTAGAGATAAATATTCACGACAGAATAAAAACAAACTTCCCAGTTTTAGATGTATTTGTACAGGTTGCTTGCCATATTTCTCGTGGTGGTACGCTAGATGTTATTGGGAAGGAAATTACTAACGTAAAACAGCTAAAAGGAATAACTCCGGTTGTAAATCCAGATGCAAATCAGATTATTGGCAATGTTATTTATATAGACAATTACGGTAATGTTGTTAGTAATATTACTAAGGCCTTGTTTGAATCTGTAGGAAAAGGACGTGCTTTTACAATATCGGCCAGAACAGTTAGATTTACTGCTGTTTTTAATCGCTACAGCGATGCCATTAATTTTGAATTACAACCTGACAAACGCGAAGAAGATGGTAAAAAACTAGCCCTTTGGAATTCCTCTGGTTATCTGGAACTTGCCATTTATAAAAGTAACCCGAGTACTGTAGGGAGTGCCGCTACACTGTTTGGCTTACAATACCGCGACACCATTACCGTTAAATTTATTTAGTCTTATGTTTACAAGAATTGTAAAAATGGAGTTCCAACCCGAAAAAGTACCCGAATTTTTGGCTAATTTCGAACAGGTAAAAGCGCAAATTCGCGCCTTTTCTGGATGCAGTTTTTTAGAATTGTATAGAGATAAACAAAAGGCTAATATATTTTTTACATATAGCCGCTGGGATAGTCCCGAAAGCTTGGAAGCTTATCGCCATAGTGAATTATTTAATGGTGTTTGGACCCAAACAAAAATTATGTTTAATGCCGCTCCACAAGCATGGAGTGTTGACACATTACACACATTAGCTTAATGTTTACAATAGCAAAACGCGAATTTAGTTCCTTCTTTTCTTCTCCAATTGGGTACCTGGTAATTGCTGTATTTTTATTGCTGAATGGCTTATTTTTATGGGTTTTCGAAGGAGAGTTTAACATACTAAACGCTGGCTTTGCCGACCTTTCTCCCTACTTTACCTTGGCCCCTTGGGTGTTAACTTTTTTAATTCCTGCGGTGACCATGCGTAGTTTTAGCGAAGAAAAACGCACCGGTACAATAGAACATCTACTCACAAAACCCATTACGTTAAACAGTATTGTTTTTGGTAAATTTTTGGGGGTTGTTGGGCTTATTGTTTTGGCTGTGCTGCCAACGCTACTTTATTTACTTACTATTTCTAGTTTAAAAACGGACTTAAGTGTAATCGATCTAGGTAGTATTGCGGGCTCCTTTATTGGTTTATTTTGTTTAATTCTTGGTTTTGCCAGTATAGGAACCTGTTGTTCGGCTTTAACGAATAACCAGATTGTTGCTTTTATTGCTGGGGTTTTAGGTTGTTTTCTGTGCTATTTTGGGTTCGAAGGATTTGCAAACAGCGGTATATTTTCCAGTGCTAACGACTTAATAAGTGCCTTGGGCATGAAAGCTCGTTTTGAAGATATGGGCAGAGGTGTACTGGATTTAGGGCATGTGGTTTATTTTGTAGTTGTTGTACTTCTGTTTACAACAATAACGCGCTGGGTATTAACCCAAAACAAAAACCGAAAGCTAAAAGCTTTAGCATTTCATTGGGCCCCTGTTGTTGTATTAATTGCCGTGTTTGCCATTACAAGTCAGCACTATGCTAGGCTAGATTTAACTAAGGACCAGCGATACACCCTAAGCGAAGCCTCTAAAGAAGTTGTAAGCAAATTGGATTCTCCTTTGGTAATATCGGTATTTTTAGAGGGCGAATTCCCTTCTGAATTTAAACGGCTACAAGCAGAAACTAAGCAGTTATTACGTGAGTTTAAAGCAGTGGATAGCCGCATTGTTTTTGAATTTGTTAATCCTTTAGAAGACGAACCCAATCCGGACCAAGTACAACAGCAACTAGCCCAACTAGGTATTCTTCCTGCACGAGCTACAGTACGTGATGGTGGGCAAACCAATCAAGTCCTTGTTTACCCGTGGGCTTTGGCTAACTACAAAGACAAGTCCGTAAAAATTCCACTGTTAAAAAATCAGCTAGGCACAGATACCCAGCAGCGTGTACTTAACTCGATTCAGAATTTAGAATATGCCTTTTCGGACGGTTTTGGAAAATTATTAAACCCAAAAAGAAACCGAGTAGCTGTGCTTAAAGGCAATGGCGAGCTAGACGATTTATATATTGCTGACCTGCTAAAGAGCATGCGCGATTATTATTTTATTGCACCATTTACGTTGGATTCTGTGAGCAGTAATCCGCTAAATACCATTAAAGAACTTAAGCAATACGACTTAGTTATTGCGGCAAAACCAACCGAATCCTTTAGCGATCAAGAAAAATACGTGTTGGACCAATACCACATGAGTGGAGGGAACAGTTTATGGCTTGTAGATGCGGTGACCATGGAAACCGATAGTTTGTTCGCTACGGGCCAAACCTTGGCTTATCCAAGAGATTTAAACCTAACCGACTTCTTTTTTAAATACGGCGTACGAATTAATTCGAACTTAGTGACCGATGTTTATTCGGCTCCTATTGTACTGGCTAGTGGCCAAGAACGCGATACCCAATATGAGCGCTACCCTTGGTTTTACAGCCCGCTAACGGCGAGTGGTTTAGAACATCCAATTACGACCAATATAGAAGCTGTTCGCTTTGAATATGCCAGCGGCATAGATACTTTAGACAATGGGATAGACAAAAAGGTCCTTTTGAGTAGTTCGGCAATTACTAAGTTACGTGGTGTTCCACAAATTGTGAGTCTAGAAGAGATTGAGTTTTTTATTCAGGTGACAGAAAAAGGCCCAACCCCAACCCTATTTCCAGATAAAGAAATCCCTTTAGCGGTTTTAATGGAAGGCGCATTTACGTCGGTTTACAAGAATCGAGTAAAGCCATATAATTATAGCGGACATAAGGACGAGGGCGAATTAGCTAAGATTGTCGTGGTAAGCGACGGCGATTTAATTAAAAACCAAGTACAAGGCAATAGGCCTTTAGAATTAGGGTTCGATAAATGGACAAGTAATTTTTATGGAAACAAAGAGTTTTTAATGAATACGGTTAATTATTTGCTTGACGACACTGGACTTATAAACATTCGTTCTAAAGAAATTGCAGTTGCCTTCTTAGACCCGCAAAAATCGGTGGAACAAAGAACCAAATGGCAAGCTATAAACCTCTTATTCCCACTGGCTTTATTGGGAATTTTTGGATTGGGTTATACCCTAATACGCAAAAAGCGCTACGCCGGCTAGTTGTTAATAAATTAGTTTCCAAAATCTCTTGTATTGCGATATATTTGTAATAGCGACTAATATTAGGCGCACACGTTACTAACATTGCAAAAAAGCTTCATGAAATTTATAGTATCAAGCACTTATTTATTAAAGCAGCTTCAAGTTTTAGGCGGAATAATTAATTCTAATAATACCCTGCCTATTCTAGATAATTTTTTATTCGACTTAAATGGGAAATCCTTAACAGTTACTGCCTCTGATTTAGAAACAACTATTGCCGCTACCTTAGACGTAGAAAGTAGTGAAGAAGGCAAAGTGTGTATACCAGCTAGGTTATTACTGGATACCTTAAAAACCTTTCCAGAGCAGCCACTTACCTTTACCGTAGAAGATAACAACACTGTAGAAATTAGTTCTAATCACGGGAAATACGCCTTGGCCTATGCCGACGGGAACGAATTTCCTACGGCGGTTCAGTTAAGCGACCCAAGCACTACCAATATTCTTGGCGATATTTTGGCTACTGCCATTGCCAAAACCATATTCGCTAGTGGAAACGACGACCTGAGACCGGTTATGAGCGGTGTGTTTTTTCAGTTTTCCCAAGACGGCCTAACCTTTGTTGCTACAGATGCCCATAAATTGGTAAAATACCAACGGGAAGATGTGCAGGCAGAAACCAGCGCAGAATTTATTATGCCTAAAAAGCCGCTAAACTTACTCAAGTCAATATTAGCAGGAAGCGAAGAAAGCGTAGCGGTTGAATATAACGACGCTAACGCCAAGTTTAGCTTCGATAATATTACCCTTGTCTCTAGATTAATAGATGGTAAGTATCCAAATTACGAAGCCGTTATTCCAAAAGAGAATCCAAATAAACTAAGCATAGACAGAAACCAAATTTTAAACTCTGTGCGACGTGTTTCTATCTTTAGCAATAAAACGACACACCAAATTCGTCTAAAAATTGCAGGTGCTGAACTTAATATTTCGGCCGAAGACATAGATTATAGTAACAAGGCCGAAGAGCGTCTTACTTGCGATTATCAAGGGGACGATATGCAAATTGGCTTTAATTCTAGGTTTTTAACAGAAATGCTAAGTAACCTAAATAGTACAGATGTTTCTTTAGAAATGTCACTTCCAAACCGAGCAGGAATTTTAACTCCCGTAGATGGTTTGGACCAAGGCGAGCATATTACCATGCTCGTAATGCCTGTTATGCTAAATAACTAGGCAATTTTTGTGTTAATTACAAAAGCCCCTTCTACCGAAGGGGCTTTTTTATTATTTTTACTAAAAAATAAGTTATGTTTAAATCGTTGTACCTACACGTAATAGGGTTTAGTTTAATACTAGCTTCTTGTGCCCCGGAATCCATTTCTAACGAATCACAGCCCCAAGAGCTTGCTATTGCATCTAACTTTTCGCTCTTAAATACAATAGTAGAGGAAGATGCAAATTATAAGTGGGATACTTCGATAAATGGTATTTACAAGGGTATAATTAATAATATAGACGAAGGTTATCACCATCGTATTGTTCTTAATATTAATAATTCAGAAAAAGGAATCTTTGCTATTATTAGAAATAGAGACTCTGGGCCAGAATATTTAAAAGGACGATTTAACGAAGACACCAAAGAATTTGAGTTTAAAAATGCCACAACATTTTTTAAGGTACCCCTAAGCACCACTGAACAATCTTATATTAGTTATGGTGTTGCTGGCGATCACACGTTTAAAGGTTTTTTTAATAAAGAGCTTAGCACAAGACTATTAGAAACTACTCCAGGGGATTTTGACAGAGATACTGGTTCTCTTCCAGTTGGTGGCTTTTGGGACGTTACATGGACCTTTAATGGTACCTATTACGAAATTTTTACCCTAACCATAGAAGTGGTTACTTCGGGTTGTGAGCATGGTACTTTACTCGCAGACAATCCACTTGTTGATGTTACCTACAAACGCAATTGTATAGCTGGTGCCGGAGGTGGTATTATTACCGAATATGTCCTAGACGCTTCTATTGAATTTGTAGCACTATTTTGTGATGACGAAAGAGAATTGTTTATAGATGTAGTTGCATCTCATACTACAGATACACAGCCCACTTGTACTGGACGGCCTGGACCATTAGAATACACCACCAATGCGTGGAGTACTGGTGGTGGGCTTGCATTTGGTTTCGTATCAATTTTTGGCGATGTGCTGCCTCGTGTTGACTTCTAGATTTAATATTCTAGACCCATCTATTTTATAAACTGTATGCTAAACGGGTATTCGTAATGTTCGCCGTTACTAGCCTTTATAGCTCCTACTATGGGTAAGATTAAATTAAGTATCCCAATTGCAATTAGCATTAAAATACCCAATCCAAATAGCAAGATACAAGGAACAGCAATAAATGCGAATAAGATCATACTTATCTGAAAGTTTACCACAGACTTTCCTTGCTGGTCCATATGGGTAACTTTATCTTTTTGTGTTAGCCAGATTACTAAGGGTACAATTAAGCCCCCTAAGCCGGTTACAAGATTAAGCAGCTGAGACAAATGCATTAATACCAAAAGCTGCTGATTGGATTGCTTGTCTGAATGATCTATTACTTCCATTGTTTGTGTTGTGTGTTTTTTAATTACTATTAGAATAACATACGCTCTTACCACTATTAGTCTTAATACAGGGCATTTTGTTACAATACTCTAAGACAGAATTGATTACTTTTGCCCTGTGAATTATCTAGATACCATTGTAGCTTTAGCCACACCTTCCGGTTCGGGAGCTGTAGCTATTATTCGCCTTTCTGGGCCCGCTGCCATTACAATTGCCGATTCGATTTTTAAGTCGGTTTCTGGTAAAGTACTTAAACAACAAGCTACGCATACCATACATTTAGGTAATATAATGGACGCTGGTCGCGCATTAGACGAAGTACTTGCCTCTGTATTTAAAAATCCAACATCGTACACTGGCGAAGATGTAATTGAGTTTTCATGTCACGGCTCTCCGTTTATTCAGCAACAAATAATACTATTGTGTATTGCCAAAGGAGCGCGAATGGCAAAGCCCGGGGAATTTACCCTAAGAGCCTTTACCAGCGGTAAAATGGATTTAAGCCAGGCCGAAGCTGTAGCCGACTTAATCGCATCAGACAGCGAAGCTTCTCACCAAGTCGCTATGCAGCAAATGCGTGGAGGATTTTCTAACGAAATAAAAGAACTACGTCAGGAGCTGCTAAATTTTGCCTCATTAATAGAATTAGAATTAGATTTTAGCGAAGAAGACGTCGAATTTGCAGACCGCAGTGCGTTTATAACACTAATAAATAAATTGCAAGACGTGCTAAAGCGATTGGTAGATTCTTTTGCCATTGGCAATGTAATAAAACACGGAATTCCTGTAGCCATTATAGGACAGCCCAACGTGGGCAAATCCACCCTACTTAATGCCTTATTAAACGAAGAACGTGCCATAGTGTCGGAAGTAGCTGGAACCACACGAGACACTATAGAAGACGACATAAATATTGGCGGGCTAAACTTTAGATTTATAGATACCGCAGGAATTCGCGAAACCACAGACCATGTAGAGTCTATTGGTATAAAGAAAACGTATCAGAAAATTGCGCAAGCCCAAGTGGTTGTGATTATGCAAGAGGCCACAAAAATTCTAAATAATTTAGAAGTTTTTAAAAGTGATTTTGCAAAATTGGTGCATAAAAATCCTTTAAAACCTATGTTAATTGTTGCAAACAAAGTAGATTTATTAGCGACTGACCAACAACATCAAGTCAAGCAGCAATTAAGCCAGATAACCATTAACCAACCCAAGGCTAAGGCAGTACTATTATCTGCCAAAACCAAACAAGGGGTAGAAGAATTACAGGCTTCCTTATTAGAATTTGTAGATTCAGGAGCGCTTAAAAACGACCAAAGTATTGTTACCAATTCGCGTCATTACGATGCGCTGTTAAAGGCCTTAGAAGAAGTAACTAAGGTAAAACAGGGTGTTGATGAAAATTTGAGTGGAGATTTACTTGCGATAGATATTCGACAAGCTTTATACCATTTAGGCGAAATTACAGGCGAAATTACAAACGACGAGCTTTTAGGGAATATTTTTGCTAATTTTTGTATTGGAAAATAAATTATGAAAAGTCACCACTATAATATCACCTTAAATTGGACTGGAAATCAAGGCAAAGGAACTCAAGGATATACTACTTATAGTAGGGACCACGAGCTAATTGCAGCCGGCAAAACCAGCCCGATACTCGGGTCTTCCGATCCTGCTTTTAGAGGCGATAAAACCAAATACAACCCCGAAGATCTATTTTTAAGTGCTCTTGCGAGCTGCCATATGCTTTGGTATTTGCATCTGTGTTCTCAAAACAATATTGTGGTCACAAAATATACAGATAAGGCCCAAGGAGTCATGGAAGAACAAAATAACGGTAGCGGAAAATTTACATTGGTTACGCTTTATCCAGAAGTGACTATTACCAGCACGGCCAACCTAGAAAAGGCCAAAGCATTGCACGAAGAAGCCAATAAAATGTGTTTTATTGCTAATTCTTGTAATTTTAAAATCGCTCATAAGCCCGTAATAACAGTATAATTGCCTTACCACCAACTAGCTAACTGACAATGGTCATAATTTTATAGAATCGCTATTAATACCTTTTTATTCGAATTAATGAATAAATGGATATTAATTATGGAAGTCAAAAAGAATCCCAAACTAAACTTAAATAAGTGGAGTGGTATATTTTTTCAAGCTGGATTAGCACTCATGCTACTTATTTCGTGGCAGGCCATGGAATTGGAATCAAGTAATAAGAGTGGAATAAGTGCAGACTTATTGTCCATAGAAAGCGAACTTGAGGAGGAGATTCCTATTACCGAAGCGCTTAATACGCCTCCACCACCGCCACCGCCTCCACCGGCCGTTGTTCAACAAGAGATAACAATTGTAGAAGACGATCTAGAAATAGAAGAGACCGTTATAGAATCTACCGAAACCGATCAAAACGAAGCTATTTTAGATGTAGCAGATGTAGAAGACGTCGATATTGAAGAAGAAGAGGTTGTTAATATTCCTTTTGCCGTAATCGAAGAGGTTCCTATTTATCCAGGATGCGAAGACCTAAAAGACAAAGCTTCTAAAAAGAAATGCCTTTCGGACAACGTTATGAAGTATTTACAACAATGTTTTAATACCGAACTCGCCAGCGAATTAGGACTAGAAGGAAGACAACGTATTGCGGTGCAATTTAAAATAGATAAAAATGGTAATGTTGCCGATGTTCGCGCTCGTGCCCCACATCCCATGCTCGAGGCCGAAGCTGTTCGAGTTATAGCAAGTCTTCCCAAAATGATACCCGGAATGCAACGAGGAAAACCTGTAGGTGTTTTATACTCTCTTCCAATTTTGTTTAAAGTAGAGACTAAATAAAATCTTAGAAATAATAGCGTAATGAAGCATTTGGAGTAAGCCCCAAGGCGCGTTGTTCTAATTCTTGTAATTGATTTTCTGAATCTATTATAAAATAGCGTTGAACCACATTGCGTTGATCGAGCACATTCCAAACAGAAACTGCCAATTGCAAACTAGACTCCTTAACATTAAATTTATATACTCCAGAAACGTCGAATCGCAAATAATCTGGAAGTCTTTCTGCATTTGGCTCTTGATAGCCAATAGAAGGATTTGGTCCAAATACCACCTCCTGGGCTTGGGTATAAGGAGCGCCTGTGTGCCAATTAGATCCTATAGCCAGTTTTAGATTCTTCCATACAAAATTTACGCCCGCGCTTACCGTATGCGTCAAATCATAATTAGACAAAAAAGGCTCGGGGTATAAGGATTCGAAGTTGTATTGGTTAAGCATATAAGAATAACTAGCCCACAATTGCGAAGGACCAAAATCTTTTCGGACTAACACATCTAATCCCTTAATGATATTTGTCCCTACTGCCTGAGAAAATTCAAATTGATTTAAAAACCCTTGGCTTTGCGCCGTAATACCGTCAATTTCTTTATAATAAGTGTCTACATTAAATAACCAACTGGAAGGATTAAAATTAACTCCAAAAGAGGCTTGTTTACTTTCCAGCAAGGGAATATTAGTATTATCTGCAAGCTGCCAGCGACGTTTTTCTACGCCCAAAAAATCATTTTGAAAATTAATTATCTGCGATGTAGCTTGGTTTTTATACTCTCCCAATAGCTCCACCGATAAATCGGAAGTAATTGCGTGAAAAACACTTAACCTAGGTTCGAGGAGTACCCTATCAAATTTTTCAAAGTAATTAATACGACCGCCAAACCTAGCTACTGTTGTCTTATTACGACTGTTATACGATAGACTTAGAAAACCATTGTGGATTCTTAGTACCTGCCCGCTCAAAGATCTAAAAATTGGGTTATCAACATCGTCTAAATTTGTAACCTTGGTTTCTATAAACTGATACCCTCCCGTAAATCCAAAATTATTATTCAAGGTATATTTAGTGCTTAGTTTTATACCCGTTTCAGATACAGAATTCTCTTGCAAAAAACGTTGATCCAAAAGTATGTTAGCGTTAATAGCCTTTAAGGTGTAATCGGTATTATATATCTGTAATTCAGTTTTTAAATTGTTATGCCATTGTCTACCGTAATAGATACCGCCAGCAATACTGCGTTGAGCTACACTACTTTCTCGAGACACCAAACTATCGTTTAAAGATGCACTTTCCGAAAAAACGAGCTCATTGTTTATCGCCAAAAAGTTTACTCGTAGTTGGTCCTTATCACTAATGCGATGATTATAACGCATAGAGACATCGTAAAAATCAAAATTCTGATTAGAAGTAATAATTGTGTCTTGACTCAAGGTGAGTTCGGTATTTTGTGAAATTCGATCGTAATAATTTACATACGTTGGAGTTTTTAAAATATCACTAATCGATTTCCGGCCAGCAACTTGAAGTGATGCTTTGGTGCCAATAGGCAAATCGACAAACACATCGCCATAAACCAGATTAACTCCTGCATTAACCTTTAGTTTCGAGGTTATATTAGAAGCCGTTTTCATGGCAATGGTTCCCGCAATACCATCGGAATATTGGCTTATGGTTCCATTTTTTGTGAGCGTTACTTCTTGATTCATTTGCGGGTTAAAGACCGAAATCAATCCAAAAAAATGGCCCGATTGATACATCTTTATATCGTCCCACAAAATTAGATTCTGATCGTGAGCACTTCCCCGAATACTAATGTTTGAGACAGTTTCGTTAACACTTTGAATACCTGGCAAATTTTGAATTGCCTGTAACACATCGGCTTCAATTAAGCCTGGCAAAATAGAAAATCGGTCAAAATTGAATTGTAAGGCACCATTGTTTAATTTGTCTATACCCGTAACTAAATACTGCTGCAATATTATTTCTGGTAAGGCCTCTGCAGTTCGCACCAAATAAATAGCTTCACAACTAGTTTTAAAAAACTTATACGGGCGATTTATAGTTTTATAACCTAAATAAGCAAGTGCAATAATGCTGTTTTTATTTTGCACATCGATTTCAAAATAACCCTCGGAATTTGTGGTTGTTCCCTTGCCATCTGCAAAGATATTGGCAAAAATTAATGGCTCTAGGGTATCTTTGTCTTTTAGATATCCGCAGAGCATTAAAGAACTTGAATTATTAATTGGTGTCACACTAATAATTTTATCGCTTAGGAGTGTAAAAACCAAGTCGGTATTGTTCCTAAAAAACTCCAATGCATCGTCTAAGCTAAAATTATTATTAAACCCAGATACCGTTAAATCACCAAGTAGTTCCTGCCGATAGTTAAACTGAACCTGATACTTGTTTTCTAGTTGTTCCAGAAGCTCCTCCAAAGGAACATTCTCTTGAGTGGTCTGTCCAAGAAGTGTCCCGCTAAACAATAGCAACGCTATACAAACAAGTCGTTTAAGGTTCATGGCTACTTATAGTAATTGTGTTCGAATTAATACTATAAGTAAGTTCAAGGGGCAGGGTAATCTGTTTTAAGGCCTGATCGATATTAGTATGCGTGAAAGCGCCGTTAAATAATACTTCTTTAGAGATCTGATCTGCAGAAATTGTAACATCATACTGTCGTTCTAGCTCTTTAAGCACCACCCAAAGCGGAACTCCATTAAAAGTTGATCGCGCGTCTAGCCAGCTTGGAGCCGATGCATTTTGAGTGTATTGTTTTATTTCTCCTGCTATAATACGGTAAGAATCTCCAGGCAGAAGAACCGTTTGTGCATTATTATGTGTTACTTGAACTTTTCCTTCGTAACAGCTTACACTAAAATAATCATCACGCTGATTAACAGTAAATTGCGTACCTAATACCGAAACTGTTCCTGCTGTGGTCTGAACACTAAACTTGCTCCCTTTGGCTACTTTAAAAAACGCCTCCCCGGATAGCGTTAAGCTTCTATTTTTATCCCAATTCTTATTATTGTAAGCGAGCATGCTTTCTGCATTTAACATTGCTGTAGAGGCATCTGGCAATGTAATGGTAGTTTGCTGCGCTATAGAAGTTTGGACTACCTGATCTGGATTATAGAAAAACCCAAAATACACCATAAATCCTAGTAGCATAACCGCCGCATAGCGCATTAAAGGCCTTAGCCACGAATTGCGATTTGTAGCCAAGCCCAAAGGCAACGCATCGCTTAATTGGTCAAACGTTTTTGGCTCGCTAAAATGGGCTGCTTTAAAACCTTGTGCGTCTTTTATTAACTGCTCATTAAAAGCAAAATCATCGCGCTTCTTAAACGTCTCGAGTTCTTCGGGAGTTAAGGTATTATTAAGCCATTTAAGTAAAAGTTCGTCATTCATCTTTTTTGTGCTACTAAATGGTAAACAACTCAAGACTAAAAAATCCTGATTATTTTGTTTTAAAATTTTCTAATTCTTTTTTAAGAATTGCAAAAGCGCTGTAAATTCGGTATTCCACAACCTTTTTAGTAACTCCTAGCCTACTGGCAATTTCTTCCTGTTTTAAGCCTTCAATTTTACTTAAGGTAAAAGCAACACGCTGTTCTTCCTTCATAGATTCCAACACCGCCTGATAGCGCTCAAAGTACTCCTTAGTCCTCAAGACCGCCTCGGGACTATCGTGTTCTACCTTAGTAGTAACCGATTCCCTATGCTTTAATACAACTTTTTGATGTTTAAGTTCGTTTAAAGACATATTACGGGCAACTTGATATAAAAATGCTCGAGCTTGGTCCGGAGCAACTTTTTTACAATTTTCCCAAAGTTTTATAAAGGCTTCCTGAGTTTTGTCTTCCGGATTGGACCCAGCCCCATATTTATAATATAAAAAATCGTGAATTTCACCACTTAGCTTAGTGTATAAGCGCTCGTAAATGGATTTTTCACAAACATTATTGTGCAGTGATTTACTCAAGGAATTAGGTGGTTTTAGTAAATATATAAAAATTAATAGATGTTTTTTTTAAATTCTTTTCGGGATTTTTTGAATCAAAGTTGTTTCCCTAATAAACGAACTCAATTAAACTAAATTTTAACCCCATGAAATCAATTTTTAAAAATCTACTATTGATTGTTCTTACAGCCACTCTGGCTTTGAGCTCATGTAGAACTGAAGAAAATGAACTTATTACTGCTCCAACCGAAGATACTTTAGAGGGAAATTCATCGGTTGCTGGATTAATGTCACGAGTATCTTTATTTGATGGATCTTTTGACAATATTATCGATTCGGCCAACTGTTTTGCAGTTAATTTACCGGTTACCGTTATTGTTAACGGTATTGAGGTTGTAGTTAACACGCCTGATGATTATGAACTAATAGAAGACATTCTAGACGAAAGCTCTGACGATACCGATACGGTAGAAATTATATTCCCCGTTACGGTTACACTTTCGGACTACAGCGAGGTAACCTTAAATTCTATAGAAGAATTAATAGCGCTAGCACTTACTTGTAATGACGAAGGAGAATCAGACGATGATATAGAGTGTCTGGACTTCCAATATCCTATTACCGCAACAATTTTTAACCCAGTTACCGAAGAGTTAGAAACTATTGTAATCGAAAACGATGCCCAACTTTATGCCTTTTTAGAAGGAATTGACAGCGACGATGTAGTAAACATTGAGTTTCCTATTTATGTAATTCTTGCAGATGGGACCTCGGTAGAAATAAACGATTTAATCCAACTAGAGAATGTAATCGACGAGGCGGAAGATACTTGCGACGAAGACGATGACTACGACTACGACGACGACGACTGTGACAGCTGTACTACAGGCGACTTAACAGCGCTTTTAACTGGTTGCTCTCCGTGGTATGTAGATGATTTTGAACGTGAAGATAACGATCTAGAAGATCTATATAATGACTATTTATTCACCTTCACAGAATCGGGAGAAATCTTGGTAGAATTTGGGTCAGATACTTTTAACGGAACCTGGTCTAGCTCAGGTACAGGCACCAGTATCTCTGTTGAGATCGAAATTTCTGGATTACCCGACTTTAATGATACTTGGAACCTACACGAAATTGAAGAAGAGCCCGGAGAATTCAAAGTTGAATTACGCTTAGGCGATGACCGTTTAGAGTTTGAATCACAATGTGATGGCACGGGTGGCGGTGATGATACCACGGCCGAAGAACTAGCTGCAGTCCTTACCGATGGGGTATGGTATATTACCGAATACTTTGACGATGTTGACGAAACTTCAGATTTTTGCGAATATGCCTTTGAATTTAACGCTGACGGGACCGCTGTTGCTGTATTCGATGGTGTGACAACTCCGGGAACATGGGATATAGGTTTTGGTAGTGAGACAGAATTGGAATTAGACCTTAATTTTGGAGATAATATGCCTTACGACGAAATTCTGGACAATTGGAATGTGGTAGAATTTAGTTCTAGCCTTATAAGATTAATAGATTTTGATAGCACATCTACAGATGACCGACTAGTTTTTGGCAGAGATTCGACAAGCTGTGACGCACCTGGAGACGATGTTGAAGCTACACTATTAGATGGCGCTTGGATAGTTGCTCTTTATATGGATGATGTAGATAACGATACGGCTAATTATGCTGGCTTTGAGCTAAATTTTGCAGCCGATGGATCTGTAGTAGCAACAAATGGTTCTGATACTGTGAATGGTACTTGGGATGTAATTTCTGGTGGAACCAAAGTTGTTCTTGACTTTGGTGCAGTAATTCCTTTTGATGAATTCAACGATGACTGGGATGTGTTTATGGTAGAGCCTACTCGTGTAGAACTACGCGACGTAAGCGGAGGCGACGGTACACTAGACATCCTTGTATTTGAAAAACTTTAACCCACAATTTTTAAACTATAAACAATGAAAAATATGAAATCTCCATTTGCAATATTATTAATTGCTCTTTCCATTGGACTAACCTCATGTTCTAAAGACGATGATAATTCCAATAATAATAGCGATAATCAGGCGGCCAATCAACTGGCAGAACAAGTAGAAAGCACTGTTACGGGTAGTAGCTGGATAATTACAAAATTTATTGATTCTGGCGACACCGAAACTAACCACTTTAACAATTATAGTTTTAGCTTTAATAGCGATGGCTCTCTAGTAGCCACCGATGGTACGAACACTGTAAACGGAAGCTGGTCTGTTACTGTTGACAGTTCAAGTAGTAGTTCGGACGACGATAGCAGTAGTTCTGACGACGATAACGACGTAGACTTTAATATTGTTTTTATTAGTCCAGCAGATTTTGAAGAATTATCTGATGATTGGGATATTATTTCTAATACCGATACTAAAATCGAATTAATAGATGTAAGTGGTGGCAACGGTGGAACGGATTATCTGACCTTCGAGAAAAACTAGAAATTAACCTACTTGCTAAATTTTGATTTTTCAGTATTAAAGCTACTTCTCTGCCCCAGAGATAATACTGGGAGTTTTGTAAACTGCGTTCGAAAGGGCGCAGTTTTTTTAGAAACTATAAACATAACGCAGCGCTCCCCCGTAAGTATCGTCGGTTAAGTCGCTAAAATCGGCACCAGTAATAAGTTCTATCTTGCCGTATTGTTTAAGTCCGTAGCCAAACTTAAAGT
The DNA here is from genome assembly GCA_965277295.1 of Gilvibacter sp. Lineage (GTDB taxonomy): Bacteria > Bacteroidota > Bacteroidia > Flavobacteriales > Flavobacteriaceae > Gilvibacter. Next base: position 2,812,182 of record OZ255720.1, on the reverse strand, counting down.
AGCTATAGATGGCTTTTTCGGTAGGATCTAGTGGGAGTACATTAGAACCTTTATTTTCTATAAATGTTAGCCTTGTTGTAAAATCCCAACGATTCTCTCCTACTTTAAAACCTAAATGAATTGCTTGAGATTTGTTGTTTGCAATTTCTAAGCCGGTTTCGTCGACCGTTATAAAAGGTAATCCAAGAATATTGGCATCGAAGGTCCAACCGGAACGGTAAATTCCACTCCTAAAGTAATTGTCTCGACCAGAATCGCCAGTGCTTCCACTCTGACTTGTTGTTTGTACATACTCTATTAAAAACGCCTTAAAAACGCTAGAAAACTTAGTTTGATTGGCCTCGTACATAAAACCCCATATACCGTCTGGAAAGTTCTTTAAACGGGTTCCTGAGCCATCTTCGAAAGGATGCTGATGATAAAACTTAAACAAACCATAATCCAAATCGTGAATAACCTCGAATTCGTAAAGCCCTAAGTGATTCCCCGCAGCATTAGCTTGATCACTATCGTTGGCGTCGTCACCTCCGCGTCGCGCAAAAAACACATCGATAAAAGCAGAAAAACTCTCTGGTTGCTGCCCAAGTTCTGGAGAAACTCCTCCCCATTGTGCATAATGCGTAAGGGTACCTCTAAACTCCCAGCGCGGCGCTACCTTCCAAAACAAACCTAAACGCTTATAATGCAACATTGCCCCTACTACGTAACGATCTTCTGTAAGTTCGTAATGCGCAATACCCCAGTCCATGCTAAGGTTTTTTGCAATTTTTAGTGGATTAGAAGCTTCTACAATTATACCTGGCAATGCTCTTGCGTTTCCAGATAATAGAAAATCTTCTTGGACAGTTCCTAAACCAGCAAACTTATCGTCGGGTCGTTCGGAACCCAAAGTAGCTTTAAGCCAACTATTTTTAAACCGAACAAAAATTTCGTCTCTCTGGAATTCATTACGCACCTCGTCTCTTAAAAAAAAGCTCGCTCTAGCCTCGAGACTTGACGATTCCGTTAACCAATAGCTTCCCGAGAGTTGGCCAGCAAAAAGGCCATTTGTTTCGCTACCTATGGCACCATTCGTATTGGCATACATCCAAAAGGGTAAATTGTCTTGGGAGCTTAAATAGCCCGAGGCTTCTACACTGCCATTCCAATTAAACTTTTGAGCAAATCCAAAGGTGGTAAACAGTATTAGTAAGACAAAAGGGGCATGTTTCATGAAAATGGACGGAGCAAAAATTATTTGTTCTGTAAAATTTCTGGCTGAGTTACTTCTTGCTTTTTAATATGGTCTGGAGAATCACAGTTTAAATCTAAGCTTTCGAAATCCGAATTTTTACTAATAAATTCAGGAACCAGAGTCTTAATCATAGTAACTACGCGATTATCGTCGTGTCTTAGCGCAGCTTCTAAAATTTTATTTACTTGTGTATTCACAAAATCGAAATCGCGAATAACATCTTTGGCTATTAAAATTTTTTCGTGATGCGTTGGCATTGCGCGACTTGAATCACTAATTAATTCTTCGTACAACTTTTCTCCTGGACGTAATCCAGTAATTTTTATTTCGATGTCTTCGTCGGGCTCGAACCCTGCAAGTTTTATCATTTTTATGGCTAAATCCATAATTTTGACTGGCTCTCCCATATCAAAAATATAAATCTCGCCACCTTTTCCCATAGCACCTGCCTCTAACACCAATTGACAGGCTTCGGGAATTGTCATAAAATAGCGTATAATATCTGGATGCGTGATTGTTATTGGGCCTCCCTTTTCTATTTGCTTTTTAAACAAAGGAACCACAGATCCGTTAGACCCTAACACATTTCCGAATCGCGTAGTAATAAACTTTGTTTCGGGTAAGTTCCCGCTGCCGTTTATGTAAAAGTTTCTAGATTGTACATACAACTCTGCCGACCTTTTAGAGGCTCCCATTACATTACTTGGATTAACAGCCTTGTCGGTCGAAACCATAACAAATCGTTTAACCTTGTTTACAACGGCTAAGTCTGCCAAGTTTTTAGTTCCATAAATATTGGTGATAACTGCCTCTGGGCAATTGTCTTCCATTAACGGCACATGTTTATAAGCAGCAGCATGATAAATAACATCGATGTTGTACTCTTGAAAAAATACACCCAATCTGTTTCTGTTGGCAACATCGCAGATTAAAAACTTAAAGTTTAAGTCTGGAAAGCTTGCTGTTAATTCGAGTTGTAAATTGTGTAAAGGTGTTTCGGCCTGATCTAGTACCAAAATTAGTTTTGGTTCGAATCTAGCCAACTGGCGCACAATTTCACTCCCAATCGAACCTGCTCCACCAGTAACCAATACGGTTTTATTGGTAAGTTGTTTGAATTTCTTTTCGTTGTGTAAAACAATAGGTTCGCGTTCAAGTAAATCTTCGATTTGTAAATTCTTTACTTGATTAGCAACAGATTTATTTTCGCTCCAGTCTAAAACCAATGGAGAATTATATACTTTAATGTCGTTTTCTAAGCAATCTTCTACAATACTGTATTTATGTTCGGCAGACAAATCGTTCCCCGAAATTATTACTGCAGTAGCATCCAATTTTTTAATCTGATCACTAATCTTATTCTCTATTTTAAGAACTGGCTTTCCAAGAATCTGCAAGCGTTTGTTAAAGTTTTTACGAGCAGCAAAACCTTGAATTTTAAATCGTTGTGGATGCTCTATATCCAGTGCTGCTCCAACAGATATTGCACTTTCGTCGATTCCAATAATAACTGCCTTTTCTAGTTTTTCACTTTTTTGCGCAATTTTAAAGTATTCGTAAAGCTGTTTAACAGCCAACCTAAATAAGAATAAAAAGGTGAACGAAAAGAACATATACAACACCAAAGAAGAGTTCAAGAATATTTTCTCTCCTTTAACGGCTAGCATCGAATAGTTTAATCCCATTAAGACGGCAAACGTGCTTACCGAAGCAAGAAGTAGTTTTAAGGCGTCCATGTAGGAGCTATGTCGAATTAAACCCGCATAGGTTTTAAAAACCAACATGAATAAAAAATGAACTCCAGCTACTAAAATAACCTGTTGAGTGGCAGAAAGTAATTGTAAATATCTTATTTGAAGATCGTTAAGAACAATTACAGTGAGTACTATTGAGCAAATTAATAAAAACGTATCTATTAATAGTACACACCATCTAGGCAGGTATTTAAGACTGCGCACGTCTAAGGTATTATCCTTAGATGAGAATATTATTCGTAATGCATGTTTTAATTTCCTCGCCATAAGCACTGTCGTCTACCCATTTATTTACTGGGCCATAAATTGTTGGAGAGCTTCAAGAATTCTACTACGCTGATTTGCAGTCATATTTGATCCTGATGGTAAACATAAACCGCGACTAAACAAATCTTGGGCCTCGCCATTTCCCACAAAGCTTGAACCAGAATATATAGGTTGAAGATGCATGGGCTTCCACAAAGGTCTGCTTTCTATGTTAAACTTATGCAAAAATATACGTAATTTTTCGTTATTATACTCTTGATTGGACGTATTAAACGTAATCGCCGATAACCAATGGTTGCTAAAACTGTTATTATTTCCCTCTGTAAGTACCTCTATACCCTTTGAATTGGCGAAAATTTCTCTATAAAACTGTTGATTTTTTCTGCGTAATTCTACGTGCTTATCTAGTACTTCCATTTGGCCACGTCCAATACCAGCAACAATGTTGCTCATTCGGTAATTGTAGCCTAGTTCGGAATGCTGATAATGTGGCGCACTATCTCTAGCTTGTGTTGCTAAAAACACGGTGCGTTCTTTTTGCTTGGCTGTTCTACAAACTAAAGCGCCTCCTCCAGAGGTAGTAATTATTTTGTTACCGTTAAAAGAAAGAATAGACATATCGCCAAAAGTTCCACATTTTCTGCCCTTATAACTAGAACCTAATGCTTCTGCGGCATCTTCGATTAAAAATATATCGTGGGCTTTACAAATTGCTTCTATCTGGTCTATTTTGGCAGGCATTCCGTATAAATGAACCATTATTACTGCTTTAGGTTTAATCCCAGCAGCAATGCGCTGTTTTATAGCAGTTTCTAAGTGCGCTGGACTCATGTTCCAAGTGTCTGTTTCACTATCTACAAATACAGGTGTAGCACCCTGATACAAAATTGGATGCGAGGATCCGCAAAATGTAAAGGTTTGACAAAGTACCTCATCCCCATGCCCTACACCTGCCTGAATTAAGGCCAAGTGTATGGCTGCTGTACCTGAAGACAAGCAAGCCACGTGTGATTCGCCTCCTAGATATGTTTCTAAATCACTTTCGAAGCCAGTTACATTGGGCCCCAAAGGTGCAATCCAGTTATTAGCAAAAGCACTTGCTACATAATCTTGTTCTGTACCTCCCATATGTGGTGAGGATAGCCATATTTTTTCTTCCATACTAAATAACTGTTTTTACAATATAGACAATGTCTTTAAGTACACTGTATTGTTTAATATAGTCTTTATTCAATTCGACTTTTTTAGGCCAAATTACATTTCTATTGTATGCCTCAGGATCTTCTTGCGCAGCAAGCAATGCCTCTTCGTTTTTAAAATAAATAGAGGCCGGACCGGTAATGCCTGGAGCAATACTCAAAATAATTCTGTCTTCTCCGGTTAATTTATCGGCAAATCCAGGTACATCTGGACGTGGTCCTACAAAACTCATTTGCCCTAAAAGCACATTAATAAGTTGGGGTAACTCGTCAATTTTAGATTTACGCCAAAACCGTCCAAGTTTGGTAATTCTAGGGTCTTTGTCTGTAGATACCGTGGTGGTAAATCCCTCGATATTGCGCATAGTTCTTAATTTATATACTTTAAACGGAGTTCCATGCTTACCAATGCGAGTTTGTCTAAAAAATCCACTTAAACCGGTATCTAATCTTGCGAGTATCGCAGAAATTACAATTAGCCAACCTAATGCTAAGAGTCCGAATACAGACAAAAGTAAATCTAAGCTGCGTTTTACTATGGTATTAAACTTAGTCAAGTTTATAATTTAATTGAGTTAATGCCTCGCCACAAACCGAATTTAACATGGCTTGTTCTTCTTGGCTTAATTTTTTGTGCGAACCAACGCTCTTTTTAGAAACTTTTGCAGTGAGTGACTTGATATCGACCTTGGTAGTATCCATTCCTAAGAACAAAATTAGGTTCTCTAAATTTTGTTCTGGATTAGTTACAAAAGACTCGTAGTTTACATCGAAAATATGGCTTTGGGCTAACTGTTTTCTTTGTCTTAATGTTGCCAAAGCACATGTTTTCCACTGAATCGCACTCACCTTAAGTAGGTTATAATTATCTATATCTTCTTGTAGGCCTTTATAAACAGGACCCCAAAAACTTAATCGACTGGTATTGGTAAATATCTTTTTAACCCTATTCCAACCAAATTTCCATACGTAATATGGCAAATCGATTAAAGGAACATATCGAAGCTTTTTTAAAGTATAACTTAATTCAAACTTTGCACCCCAGCGCTTTTTGGCACTTGGAGCAACATCGCGTCCATCTCTATTAATAACAATATATTTGGCTTCTGGAAATATTGCATGTACGTAATCAAAACGAAGTGAATTTGCACAGGTCTTTTCTAAAACATGCGTTGCATTCGTGGCTTTGTGAAGTTTATCGAATCGTTTACGAATGTATTTTTTAATCCCCGGAGTTAGACATTCCAATGGTAACTGATCTGTAGGATAATCCTTGTTTCCGTATCGCCAAATCGGGTTTATTTCGTCACAATCCCAAGTATGAAACCCAGGAAGCTGGTTAAGAATATCTCTTAACATATTTGTCCCCGATCTGCCGGCACCAATAATTATAACTGGGGTGTAATTCATTTTTTGCAAAGGTTTTCTAAGTTGCGTTCTATTTTGTCTACGCTCGATTCTAAAGACAGCGCGCGTTTGTAATAGTCCTTGGCATTTTGCCCCAATTGCTTTTGCTGTGCTGGTGTTAGGGCGACTATTTGTGCTATTTGCGCTAATAAATCGGGAACATTGTCCGGTTCGAATGCAAATCCTGCTTGGGCATCTTCCAAAATGGTGCGTGCATCCCCTTCTAACCCCATAAGTATGGGCTTGCCAGATTTTAAATACGCCAGTATTTTAGAAGGTATGGTAATGGCAAAAAGAGGATCCTTTTTTAGATGCACCAAGAGATAATCGGCGGCATTTAAATATTTAGAGACCTGATCGGATTCAACTCGGGGAATAAACTTAACATTGTTTAAGTTCCAAGCTGCGGCATTCTTTTGTAAATTTTCTTGGTCTGCTCCTCCTCCTAAAAATACAAATTGAATGTTAGAACTCTCTTGTAGCATTAACTGTTTTGCAGCTTCTAATACGGTTGTTAAGTTTTGTACAATTCCCAAATTACCTGCATAAAGAATATTTGTCTTGTCTTCTGGAAAATAAGAGTCTAAAATATCTTTAGAAAGGGTACTATTGTCTATTTTATCTCTAGACCAATTGCTTACAACTTCTAATTTTGATTCGGAAACTCCTTTTTCTATTAATCGTTTTTTAAAACCTGGAGTGCAAACGGTAATAAATCCAGCATTTCTATAATTTAAGTTACACCAGGAATTAATAATTTTTAAGGCAAACTTGTTGGTTAACATACCCGATGTTGCAACGGTTTCTGGCCATAGATCGTTTATATCGTACAAAAACGGAATACCTCTAAACTTCTTTAAAATTATTGCTGGTATTGCGGCTGGTATAGCTCCTTGGTAAACAAAACAAACTTGGGGCTTTTTTATTAAAAACAGCCCAATAAAGGTGGCGCTAACTGCATAAGACAAATAATTAAGAAATCGCTTAAAACCAGAAGCGCTGTGGCTCGGGAAAATTGGCACCCGAATTAACGGCACCCCTTCCATAACTTCTCGCTTATAAAACTTTTGCTTATACCCGGGATAAATTTTACCTAAAGGATACGATGGAAAACCTGTCAAAACTTCCACCTGGTGCCCTCTGGCAATTAATTCCCTGGCAAAGTCTAGGCTTTTGGCCGTTGGCTCCGGATTAAAAAGTTGTTTAATTATAAGTATCCTCATAACCTACTTTGACCAAACTACACGATTCACATAATCTGTATAAGAAAGTATAATACGCACCATTTTTTCGGAAACATTGGGCATGCTGTAGTCGGCAACCTGTCTAAAGTTGCGTTCAGGATTGCGCTCCTGAACCTGAAGTGCCGCCAGACCTTGCATAATGCGCTCGGGTTCAAGCCCGACCATCATTACCGAAGCCTCTTCCATAGCCTCTGGACGCTCGTGCGCTTGACGAATGTTTAAGGCCCAGAAGTTTAAAATAGATGATTCTTCAGAGATTGTTCCACTATCCGACAATACGGCATATGCGTTCATCTGTAACGCGTTGTAATCGTTAAAACCTAAGGGCTTTAAAAACTGAATAAGCTCATGAGTCTCAACCTGCTTTTCTTTTAGCATGTTACGCGTACGTGGATGCGTAGAAACTATAATGGGTTTGCCATAGGTTTCTGCAATTTTATTTAAAGAACTTATTAAGCCATTAAAATTGCTGGGGTTACTTATGTTTTCTTCGCGATGGGCAGAGACCACAAAGTATTCGTGCTTAGTTAATTTTACGTCTTCTAAAACTGTCGACCCCTTAATTTTGGGTAAGAATTTGGTTAAAACCTCGAACATTGGGCTTCCCGTTTTAATAATCCGGTCTGCCGGAAGGCCTTCCCGCAACAAGTATTCACGGGCAATGTCGCTATAGGTTAAATTTACGTCCGATACATGGTCAACTATTTTGCGATTTGTTTCTTCTGGTACGCGTTGATCAAAGCATCTATTACCCGCTTCCATGTGGAATACCGGTATCTTTCGTTTTTTGGCCGGAATAGCACAAAGACAAGAATTGGTGTCACCTAAAACTAAAAACGCATCGGGGGCTTCTTGCTCTAAAATTGGATCTATTTTAATTAAAATATTCCCTACAGTTTCTGTGGCATTTTTTCCCGCGGCTTCTAAAAAATGATCGGGTTTACGAATTTCTAAATCTTCAAAAAATATTCCGTTAAGTTCGTAGTCGTAGTTTTGTCCTGTATGTACTAAAACATGCTCTATGGCTGGATTCGCGTCAAGAGCTTGCATCACGCAAGCCAAGCGAATAATTTCTGGACGAGTCCCTACTACCGTTACCACTTTAAGTCGCTTCATAACAAGTGTTGGTTAATTTAGCGCAAAAATAACCTTAATATTTTAAAACTGGGTACTAATCTACAGTTTCGAAGTAAGTATCTGGATCATCTGGATTATATGGTTCGTTAATCCAAAATAAGGTGACTAATTCGGTATCGCCAATATTGGTAATATTATGGGTGTACCAAATTGGCATATCTACATAAGACGGAGTTGCTCCATCTAAAATAAATTCGTAAACTTTTTCTGTATTTACTTTGCGCCATTTAATAGAAGCTTTGCCTTTTATTACTGCAAAACGCTCTACTTTTCTTGTGTGATAATGATTTCCTCGTGTAATGCCTGGAACCGTCGTCGAGTAACTAGATTGCCCTGAAGATCCAGCACGCATAATTTCTACAAAAGCGCCGCGATTATCGGTATGCTGTACGTAAGGTCTGGGAAAATAATCTTTCGGGATAAAAGACGTAAAGGTATTAAACAGGTTTAATGTAAAGCTATTATCTATATCCGGCACCTGCCCTTGCACCAAATAGACAGCTTTAAAATGATTCAATAAAGCAAGTATTTCGGTGACGCTTTTTGTGCTAGTTGCAGGCACATCGATTGTCTTTATTTCTGGTGTTGCGTTTTTAATTTCTGCATAAAACGCTTCCAATAATTCATTTATATAAATTAAAGAAACCTCACTATCCTGGTGCACTTCTGGTGATTCGTTATTGTTTAACTGATAGCAAAAGGTTGCGATAAACGAATTGTAATAGGGCTTACCAAAAGGACCAAATACATTAGGAATAACAAGGGCTGTAAACGCAGCATTATTATGCTTAGCCCATTCTTGAAAAAACTTGCGACCATCCCTTTTTGATTGTCCGTATAGATTGTCTTTTTCTTCTTGAGTAGAAGACGAAAAAATAATTTTTGGACAGACCTGCGCCGCTGTACACGCGCTAATTAATGAATTGACCAAACCAACATTGGTATTGTAAATTACCTGCGGATCTTGGTGTCTGTTCATGGCTGCTATATGGACTATTACATCGCATTTGGCAACCCATTGTTGTAATAGCTCAGGATTATCAAAAAAGCTTCTTTTAAAAGGAATAAGGCTAATTTCTTCTAGTTTTGTACCTAAAAAATTAAACAAATGCTGCCCCATAAAACCAGCTTGTCCCGTAATTCCAACCTTAATGATCCCGCTCAATGTTGTATTTTTTATTGGTTAACCTCTTGCTTAACAAAGTCCAGCTTAAGCAACAATTGCTTCATTCCTGCTACATCTAGACGCTCTGTATTGTGAGAGTGATAATCTTCTATAGTGCTCATGTCTACTTCTCCTTTAGAAAAGAAATTCGCATAGTTTAAATCTCTGTTATCTGCTGGAATTCTATAATATTCGCCTAAATCTTCGGCTTTTATTACTTCTTCTCTAGTTAATAAGGATTCGTATAATTTTTCGCCATGACGGGTTCCAATTACCTTTACTTTTGAATCGCTTTTATATAAACTAGTAAGTGCCAACGCTAATGTTTCTATAGTCGCCGCTGGTGCCTTTTGAACAAACATATCTCCCGGATTTGCATGGTTAAAGGCAAATAAAACTAGGTCTACCGCATCTTCTAGAGTCATCATAAAACGAGTCATATTGGGGTCGGTAATGGTAAGGTCGTTTCCAGCCTTCATTTGCTCTACAAACAACGGAATTACAGACCCGCGCGAAGCCATTACGTTTCCGTAGCGCGTTCCGCTTATAACGGTATTGGCTGCATTTCTAGATTTTGCCACCAAGACCTTTTCCATCATCGCTTTAGAAATACCCATAGCATTAATTGGGTATACTGCTTTGTCCGTGGATAATACCACTACATTTTTTACATTGTTCTTTATGGCGGACTCAAGCACGTTTTCTGTACCTAATACATTGGTTTTTACAGCTTCTACCGGAAAAAATTCACAAGAAGGAACCTGCTTTAAAGCCGCTGCATGAAACACATAGTCTACGCCACGCATAGCCACATCTACCGAACTATAATCGCGAACATCGCCTATATAAAATTTTACTTTAGGACTTGCCAACTTGCGTCTAAGGTCGTCTTGCTTTTTTTCGTCTCTGGAAAATATTCGAATCTCTTTAAAGTGATCTGTATCTAAGAATCTTTCTAATACCGCGTTCCCAAAAGAACCTGTCCCACCTGTAATTAATAATGTCTTGTTTGTTAGCTTCATAATTCTTGTAAAATCTGCTTAATTGCGAATATTGTGTCTTGTTTTGCCGAGGTATAGATCTGGTTGTAATACCTTACTAATTTATCTTGTTCCTGACTGTATTGCGAAGGCGTAAAGTTAATTATTTGCTCAATTCTTGCTATCCAAAGTTCGGACTTTAATGGTAAAATAGTATTCTCAACCAAAGCATTAACGCCTTCCCATGGTAAACCAGTGCTGCCTAAAACCAGTTTTTTAACCTCAATGACTTCAAAAAACACATGGCAAAAACTTTCGGATAGCGAGGGAATTAAAACTAAATCGACCCCTTTAGATTTTTGAGCAAAGGTACTGGTATTATAGCTCTCACAGAAAGTTACACGGCTGCTAATGTTTAATTCTTCAACAAGTTGTTCTAAATGGTTTTGGTATTTAGAATTAAGAATCGACCCATGAATTTCTAAGACTACATTGTTGGGAAGTTCACCTAATAAAGTAAATATAAATTCAATATTCTTAATGGCCGAAATTCTACCAAAATAGCCTAAAACAAAGTTATTAGATTCTGGTTTAGTAATTGCTTTCGCTGCAATTTTACCAGAAATCGCGTTGTTAAATAAAATGGATCGATACGATTTAAAGATAGAGTGAGATTTTCTCTGTTCGTCTTTGTTGGAATAATGCACCCAGATCTTGTGGCCAGAGCGTTTTAGTAGTAGTTTAAACACCCGTAAATAAAGTCTCTTTTTACTATTTAAAGCACCCGCTAACAGTTGTCCTCTTGGGCTAATTAAAACCGTTTTATTTCTTACCATTAATAACGCAATTAACGGCAATACAGAAAATGAATAACTGTATAAGGTGTTAATCCAAATTACGTCGGTTTGCTTAAAATTTTTAATTAACTCGCTTAAACCTATGCGTTTTTTAAAAAAAATATTTGAGTTTATGACTTCTACTTTGGGTTGCTCCTTAGGGACTTTAGGCATTTTGGAAAGCACCTGATAAGCTATTCCCTCTTGTGTTAACCAGGTACAAACTCCGGTTAAAGATTTATTGGGACCTCCGTATTCGTAAAACGGCGGAAAATGAGGCGTTAGTATAGTTATCAAGAGTCGAACAATTTAATAGCTATTGTAAGAAGTTAATGGTATTCTATACAATACCGCAAAGAAACAAAGAAACTCTGAGTTAAAAAACTAAAGATTCTAGAAGTAAATTTGTTGATACTTTAAAGCAATATCCTGTAAATTAAATCGCATAGTAAATTCACGTCCTGCAATTAAATCTTCTGGTCTAACCCCATTGCTTACAAAGCTTAAAAAGGCATTTTTAATTGCATCGGTTTTTAGCGGATCCACATGTACCGCATGTGGTGCATTAGTTACCATAGGTTCTATATTCGATGTAATAATAGGTAAGCCCAAAGATTGAGCCTCCAAAAGCGGCATTCCAAAACCCTCGTCTAAAGACACAAAATAAAGTATATCTGCCTTAATATATAAAGCGGCCAACTGCGCGTTAGAAATACCAGAATAAACCGTTGATCGATCTTCAATTTTATACTTGCTAATTAAACTGTTAATTGTTTCTGTGTTTCCGTGCACAAATAAATACCTAACATCTATCGACTGCGTTGCAACAATTAAGCGTTCATAATTTTTTAAGGCCTTAGCTCCAATTTGTAAAATATTTATTGGACACTCTGGATTAGAAGCTTTTTGCGGGTTTTTATGTTTGCTTTTTGGTAACGTAATTGGGTTTGGTATTACCACAATTTTAGAAGCCGCCTTAGGATAATAAACAACTAGTTGAGCCTTGGCTGCTTTAGAAACTGCAACTATTTGATTGCTAAAATAAACAGGTAGTGTGTAGTAGACTATTTTATAAATCCAATTGCCTTTACGTTTTTTGGATAATTGAAAACTATCATGAACAGTAAGGATTCGCTTTTTAAAAGGAAAAGCCATAACCATATAATTACAGCCGCCAGTAATATGCACCGTGTACTTCGAGGTAAATAAACTTGATATAAAGTACTTTATAAGAGCGAATAAGTCGTAATTGTGCTTTAATATGATTTTTGAATAATTAGCCAAGGCTTGGGGTTCTGACTCCCAGAAAGTAAGCAAAGTATTATAGATAGATTCTATACTATAATTCCCCGGATTAGACTTTCTAAAAACAAGTTTTACCTGTTTTTTACTGCGACCCATTCTTTTTTAGTTTTAAAAAGAAATTACTAATAACAGATTTTAATTTTTGAACTGCCTCTGGCGGAATATGTTTAAAATAAAGCAGAAATACGGCTAGAATTAAAGCCATTTGTAAGGTGAGCCAATACCAATCAAAATCGTTAAAATAAAGGTAGAAAAACAAAACAACACTACCAATATTCAATAAGTTTAACCACAGTGGTCCTTTATTTAGAAATTTAATAGAAAGTTCTTTGGTATAGTAATAGGGCAACCAAATAATACTGCGAACAAATTCAGCTAAAAACATCGCCAACAAAATTCCCTTTATTCCCATTCGGTAAAAAAAGTAAACGCCTATTAAGAGCATTAATGCCCGTGTTAAGGCGACTTGAAAGACCGCCTTAGTCCTGTTAATACCCATTAGGAATGCATAAAGAATACTTCCGTAATTTTGAATAATTAAAATAGTTGCTAGCCCTAGGTAAAGCAATGGTTTAAAGTCTAGGCGATTGCTTGTCCAGAAATCAAAAATTGGTTCTACAATCCAAACCGTACTCACAAAGCCAAGGGTCAAAATTAAACCCGTGCAAAACCAATACGAACTAATAATATAAATAAGCCTATCTTTTTGTTTACTGGCATATAAATTAATTAGCTCCGGCGTTAAAGGACCCAAAAACACGTCGGTAACCTTACCACCAAAATTAACTAAAGTACGCGTTGCCACAAACAGAGGTAAAAATGTTGATCCTAGCAATACCGATATTAAAAGTACAAGACCTTCACTAGCAGACCGATCTAAAAAAGAACTGCTTATGTAGGCGAAAGATTTTTTAAAATTGCTAATTCCAAGTCTAAAACTTCCCTTTTGCCACCAAGGAAAATATTCTGGTAGTATTTGTTTAATGTAGCGCAATACTGTAATAGAAAAAACACCTTTAACTGCAAACCACAGTATCGCAGTTTCTAACAAAGAAATCCCAGTAACCGCGGCCGTAACAAGAACCGCAAATTCAATGGATCTCTCGATAAGTGAAAACTGATAGGATTTATAAATATATCCAAATGGATTCAGCATTTTAATAAGTAAACCTCTGTATGATCCAATTAAAAAACGGTACAAGAATAAAATAAATAAGACCATCGCAATTTCGCCATCGCTTAAATCGGTTTGAATAAAAAACGTAAAAGCACCTATTAAATACGCAATTAAAATTATGGACATTTGCAGCAAGCCAGCCACAATATTTACCCTAAAGGCCGATCCAATTACCTCTTTGGCCTTTTCTACATCTGTATTTACTAACGAATTAAAAGAATTTCCTGCAAAAGTATTATGACCAAATTCTACAGTTTGTATCAAGTTATACATGGCGTAAATGGCAATCCAAGCACCGTAGGTCTTATTATCCCAAAACCGAATCAGCAGCGGAATAAGAAGCATGGAATAGAGCGTAAATCCCACGATTTGAACAGCTTTATAACCAAATGATTTGTAGAGTCTGTTTATCACAAACAAGAATGAGATTTTAAATTATGAGCCTGCTAAATAGGCCAATTTACTGTGGTAAGTTAACTAAATTTATCTTTTCTAATTACAATAATACGCTTTTAGCTGGCATACAATCTCTTATACCTTAAAGTATTCCTAAAACGTTTTAGTAGAATCAAGAATAAAATTCAAATTCGGTGGCAAAAATACTGGTTAACTCAGTAAGATAGGGAGCCACAATTGCTTCGCGTTCCTGCGCACTTAGTACTGCGGACTTTTTTGTTATTAGCTGTGGCACTTTTAATTGGGATTCAGTTAATCCAAGTTGATCTCTTAAATGGGCAAAAGACGCTTCTAGCTGTTCCATTTTATAGATTTTATCTACAATTACGTGGTTGCTATTATCTTTATAAAACCGCTTTCCTTGAATACGTTGATAATCTTTGCTGTCTAAGTAAGCCTTAAAGTTTTGGTAGTTTTTCTTATTACCACGCCACTTATAGTGCGACAAACACTTGTCTATGGGGTTTCTTTCGAAGCAAAATACGTAATAATCGTTCCAAATTGTTTCTCCCAAATAGTGCTTTAATTTACTGGCAGTAATGTGATTAGAATAAACCACACGCTTTCTGTATTTTATTAAACGTAGCACATCTAAAAAGGTATAGCACTTCCAGGGCACCAAACAATTTTGCTGGGTTTTACCAGTTAATTTTTTTCTTAATCTTTCGTCTTTTGGTGCCAAAGGAGTAATAATGTCGTTGGGTTCGCAAATAGCGCTTAAAGCAATTTCTATAGAGGTACTCGCTGTTTTACGTGTTTTTATAAAAATAAATTTATGGGAGTGCGATACTATCATAATTGCTGCGGCAAACTTTTAAAATTGGTAATTAAAGCTTTTAATATCTATTGCATAAAGTTCAGCAATTTTTTGCTGAGTAAATTCGCAATAATATTCTTTATAATTAGGGTGTGCATTTATTTTAAAGACTAATCTGGTCAATACACTGGGATACTTTAAAACTATAGCCAAACTTTTACGCGAATATCGGTTAATGTTTTTGGACTGGTTGTCTTTTGGTAAACCGTTAAAATTTAGCTTTAATTGTTTAGCAACCTGAGCAAAATCGGTCTCTAATTGTTCAAATTTACCTACAAAATCTAGTTCGTTCTTGTTGTAGTCATTAAATACAAACTTTGCCTGAGGCTTGTAAAACCAAGCGTGTTCTTCTATTAACCGAGGCAAATAATAAGTAATAAAATGTTTAAAAGATACCAAATTTGCAAACCCGCTGTATTTGTAAAAAGAAACGGCCCGCGCCCAGGGGTTTCTAACAAAAGTGAACGTGTAATATTTTTTAAAATCTTGTTCGCTTATATACGCTAGAGCAGTATACTCTATGGCCGATAAATGTGCCAAGCGCGCAGGACCAATGTTTGTAGGATTCTTCTTTAATAAGTAGTCTGCGCCGTGCTCTTGTCTTGATTTACCCAACGACTGCAATAGAAAATTTTCTATGCTTTGACCAGCAGTTTTTGGAATGTGTATAAAAATGGATTTGTATTCTGGAAGAATCATTAGTACGAATAATTAAATCGGTTTAAATCTTCTTTAAATACAGTCTCAACTACTTCTCTACTAACGTCGGTAAAAACCTCTTTGTAGCATGGCCTTTGGGTTTGCTTCTTCCAAGGTAAAGCAGCAGCATTATAAATATTTACTAAGGTTTTGTAATCTTCTTCTAAGGATTCAAAGCGCATTATAAACAAATCGTGCAATCGGTTTGTTAGTATCCAATCTTGCATGGGCCCAAACATTATTTCGCGGTCACGATATGCTTTGTTTTTTAGCCAATAGGCCTCTACCACCCAGTCTTCGAAGGCTATTGGTTTTGTAGCCAACATATTTTGATTTGTTTTTATGCGGTAAAAGTATTCCGATGCAACGCGATCAAACGGATTACGAACACAGGTAATCACCGGAATTTCTAGTGGGAGTTGCACTTTATATTTTTTAAGGTAAAGCGCATTGTACTCTTCTAATGTTTTATGAATTTCTGTCACCCCTAGGCCCGCAGCGATTGAAGACCCCGCGGTACGGTTAATATGAATAAATAAGGGCTTTTCGCCCGCATGCAATTGTGTTAGATAGGTGTTAAGTTGTGCTCGTCTAACAACGGCTAAATAAACTTCCTGATATAGCCACCAATTGCTATAAAACATATCCAAAATGTTTAGCCACGGGCTGGAATATACTGTAATAAGTCTCTAATTCCTGTGCTTCTAACAATTCCCAATTCAGCTTTTTAGGTGTAATATTACCGCTAGACTGTTTTAAACTTACCAATTTATTTTTAAGCGTTTTAGAAGCGTTAGCTACCTCTAATACAACGCTAGAGTCGCTAACCGGTAACTCCAAATTGGTAAGCATTTTAGCCAACGCTTTAGGGTCTGTAGTTAAGGATTCAAACGGGTACCATAATATGTTAGTCTGCATAAAGAAGGTCAACGTATTTGCGTAATACCAGCATAACTTTTCGAACCGAGTTGCCGTGTTCCATTGTTTTGCAAAAGGGTCGCTATCTACTGGTAACTGATTGAGCAAAATATCGTTATTGGTAAAGGTGTTCCTTTTGTAAACACTTTCCAAATAGGTTCTTGGGTGCCTAACTATATGGGCCACATTCCAGTTAAATTCCTGTTGCAACATGGGTCCAGCAAATCTAAAATATGGATTCACAGCCACGTAATTTAGCGCAGTTTGCTTAGTTGCAAAAGTGTCTTCTGCCGCTATATGTTGTTTAGTAAGCACTTGGTATTCTGGAATTTGAGAATAAAACAAAAAAGGCACATCCTGCCGATTACGTTCGTGAAAACTAACTACGTTATCGAGCTTATTTATATGTCTATTTAAACTAACCGTAGCCGTTCTTCCAGCCGAGGTTATTAAAACTTTATTCATAATTTATCCAGTTGCCAGGCTAAAGTACTAAATCAATACTAGACTTCTAAAGCTAAATCGCTAGCTGAGTAATTCAAGAATTGCCTCTACTTTATTAGAAATTAACGGCTTTGTATCTTTTAAATCGCTATTAACCGCAACACTAAATGCGTTTACCATAGCATCTTTTAAAGTCGGGTTAAACGCCAAAGAGGGTTCGCATACCTGATACGTATATGCCAAATCTGCTCCTATCACTTTGCAGTTAAACTGTGTTGCCTCTATAAGACCTAGTCCAAAACTTTCTGAAAGCGAAGGATGAATAAAAAATTCACTTTTGGCATAATGTTGGGCTAATTCCTGTTGCGGAACATATCCAATGTTGACTATAGGAATGCCTTGATTATTGTATTGTTCGACTAAATTAATTAATTCAAGATCGGAATTACTTAAGGTAACACTAAGCTTCCCAGTCTTATTTTGACTATAAAAATCTTGGAAAGCGCTAAAGAGCAATTTATGATTTTTATGCACCGCACCACTGCTCACGTACAAGAACGAATTCTTTTCTTTTTCTACTTCCTGCTTAAGTTTTGGCAATTCAGGATAAAACGGTAAAACTAAAATCTTGTCTAGCGCGATATCAAACTTCTTGGCAAGAGCATCTTTTACTTTTACAGACTGCACGATAAAGAAATTTGAATTGCGTTTTAATAGACTTAAAATCATCACCTTTAAAGAGATAACAAAACGGCCTTTTCTACTAAAATTTTTAGGTACTTCTAAAAATAAGCGCTGGTGAAAATAAGTATATACTACTGCCGTACAGCGCACCATGGGCGGAATATTACCAAAGCAAAGTATGTGGGTGTACGCGTCTTTATTTTGCTTATAAAATTTATATCGGTTGGTTAATCCTGATTTTAAAAACAGCTTTCGCTCTTGTGGAATTTCTGAATACAAGCCAGCAATCCGCGCATCTAATAAATAAAAACAGGGTAATTTTTTTGCTTCAATCTCACGAATTAGATAATCTAAAAGTACTTTTCCTCCACTTTTATTAATGTAAACTGCGTCGAGTAAAATCATAGTTTAGCGTGAGATAAAAAGTAAGCAATGTGTGACTTTTTCCAGAAAGGCTCGAGATGACGACGATTATAAACGCGTCCCTTATAACTTGTATAGTTTTTAAAATCTGTTCCGCTATAGATATAATCATGGTGCTTTAAAGCAATGTTTAAAGCAGCTTCTGGAAAATGTTGAAACCCACCAAACGGCCAAGCAAAATGATCGCAGCTGTAGTCTAATTTTTGTTCCAAAATGGTTTTATTCTTTACAAGCTGTGCCTCTTGTTGGGTCGCATTACACGTAGCAAGGTTATAGTGATCTAAAGTATGTGAACCAATTAAGTGCCCGCGTTGGTGTAATTCATTAATTTGATTCCAATTCATAGGCGATTTCGTGTAGACAAGTACACGATTGTGATACTCCTTTTGGTAATCTTGAGATGACTCAACATAATTTGCGTTTATAAAAAACGCTCCACGTGTTTCAAATTCTTCTAAAATAGGAGCAATTGTATTAAAACATTCCAAATAACCATCGTCCCATGTAAAGGCAATTGCAATAGACTTATTTGCCTCTCCTGCTTCTATTCGTGCAATGGCCTCGGGCAGGGTAATAAATTCGGCGAAACCGCTTAAATACGTTAAAAAAGCTCTAAAAACCTTGGAGTCGCTATTACTTGGAGCTCCCGTCATTACATAATGACTATTAATAATATGAACTCCTTTTACCGGCCGCTTAATACTGCCAAAAATTTGTAAATATAGGTCTCTAACTACTGCGCGCATTGCCTTAAAACTTGTGGTGTAAAGATATTACTTCTATGCTAAATCGCCTCTGGATTAAGGCATAATATTAGAAGACTTAATACCTGCCGTAATTAACCATACCCGAATAACAGCGCTTAAAGTATTGGTGTTAGTAGGTATGAAAATTAATTGCCGATAATTCCAGTGTATTCATATTAATGTTCGAATTAGGGGTTAAAAATTTATAACAAATATTCGTACTACTAGGAACCTTAATAAAAAACTGACTCTTTAAAATGGTCGTTAGTACACTATGTGATGAAGTAGGATAACTAACTAGGTTTACTGCTAAACCACTAGACATTTGTTTAATTATCTTTTTAAAACGACCTCCGCTAATTGTATTAAAGTTTACATACAATATCTGGAGTTCAAGTAAATTACCCCTTTTACCTAATCTAGCTATTGCAAAATCACCAGCTGTGTTATAGACCTTGTAGTGTCCATTAGGGTGACTAAAAAATCGATACTTAATATAGTCCAGTGTAATCTTGGCTTCTAGCTTGTTTTTAGGATGTTGTTTAAATGTTTTTGGCACTTGGTGTTTTAGCGTATCAAAATTATTAGCAAGTGGTATAAATGGTTTTTTTATATCCTTTATGTTTTTTAATAAACTTAGACTAATTTTTGGTTTTAGGTAATAACAATTTATATCTAGTTGTTGCCACTGTTTCTTTAAAAAACCTGGCAAACTATTGCTATTTGGAAAATTAAGCATGATTTTAATATCGCTAGCAAGCACTTGCTCCTCTGCGTATTTTAGTAGTTTACTAAATATACCTTGCCCCTGAAAATTAGGATCGACAAAAGTTTCGAAAGACAATACACCACTGTGCTCTTGTCCGTTGTGTAAAAAGGGCTGCCTACCATATCCAACACAGCCTACAAGCTCATCTGCCGTAGCCGCGCAAGCCAAAATAGTATTTCCAAAAGGGCTCTTAAAAAACTTCCATTCAAACCAAGCCTTCGATTTTACAGCATGTCCATGTGCCTTACTCGCCTTTAATAAAAAATCGTCTATATAATTGGCGTGTTTTTCTAAATCGAAAATAAAATAGGTGATTTCGCCTTGAACCGTTTTAGTAGTCATAACAATTAATTATTTGGGGTGGCATTTTTAAGCTGGTTACCCTCGGGTAATATAGATACATTGGTTTTTAATCTGCGATCGGTAAAATAGAGACTAGCAATAAACATAAATAGTAGCGAAAACCTTAGATTGGTAAAAACGGTACTGGTTATCATCCAGATTAGCAAAATAAATAATAGCCGCGTTCTTGGTCCCCCAACAATAAATAAACGCAGTAAAAAAATTAAAAGGGCAAATAACCCGAATAACCCGATTCCATGAATAATGTATCCAAATTCAGCGTCGAATTTTGTAATTGGCAATCCATAATCATAATAAACTTGGTCTAGATTAAACCTTCCAAAAATTAGATCGGCCGGGTTGTGTATGTAGGCTTGGTCTAAATAATTTTCTAAGAATACGCGTTTTGATGTAAAACTCCCTTTTTTGGCTTCTCCTGAGGCAAAGTCAGAGAGGTCCAAAAGTCGACTTCCTGATTTGGCTAATATGGCAATAGTAAAAATACCCAATAACCCTATTAAAAAGATATGATAATGCTTTTTGACACCAAACAAAATATAATAGCTAATAAAAAAAAGCATCATTACAAAAAATGAAGTCCTACTTCCAGTAAGCAAAACCGAAATAATCAAAAGTGCTGCGTTAACATAAAAAATTGTAGTAAACTTTTTTCTGGAAAAATTCACAAGTAAAATACCTAACAATAAAGTAATAATTCGGCCAGCTTGATTAGAGTTTCTGTAAATTCCTCCGAATCGTAAACTTAGAATATCTACAATTTCTGTTTCGTTAGCCACTACTTCGTAACTATTAAAATACCCTTCAGAAGTGTAATAGGTATCAATAAATCTCACTATAGCACCAAGGCCAAAGACATATGATAGTTGCGTAAATAGTATTATAGATATTGCAATAAAAATGGTTTTATTATTAATAGCTCCCTGTTTGATTATTGGGAAACTAAGTATTAAAACAGTCAAATAAACTAACTTAATAATTACCGAAGTATAAAACTCATATCCACTCAGCAAACTATAGAATAAACTAATAATCAAGGCACTAAAAAACAAGAGTTTATGTAGAGAAATTCCTGCAATACGTTCGGTAAAAAGTGTTCTGTAATAGATAACAATAAAACCAGTTAGCAGTATCTGAATAAGAGATCCAATCGCATTGTTTGGCAAAAACAAAACAATCAGAATAAAAATATCGGCTGGTCTTATATTCCTTAAAGAACCTAGCATAATGTGTTTAAATTAACCAAAGCGTGCATTCAAGTATATTTACATTTAAACCAATACCAATTAAGGCAATATTGCATTGTAAAAATTAAAACAAATTTAAATTAAGTCTTCACAAAGATAACGGACTGCACTTTAAATACTAGGGTTGTCTAAGCTTTTAATGGAGTTTTATTTTTTAAAATCTTTCGAGTCTCATGCACTGCAAAAAGCATTTGAACAAGATAAAACAAGGCTGGAGTTAAAATAAGGCTCACTATTCCAAGATCGTATACTTTTACAAATAAATAAGCAACTGGTATAAAAAGTACTAGAATAATGACCGATATTAAAGATTGAAGCTTAATGTTAGTGGTTGCATTCAAAAAGTTGGTAAATACTCTTGAGATTATAACTACAACTACAAAGGCAAACGCGGCCAAATTAATTGTTTTGGAAACAAGAATATCTTCTCCCAACCACACCTTAAATACCCAAGAAGAAATTAGATACATAAAGCCAATTACAATTAAAAAGCTAATGGTGAGAAGTACTTTGTACTTCACAATACGCTTTAATACTTGCATATTACGCTTTAAATATACTTGAGCAATGCTATCCCACATTGTTTGTAATAAAATATTAAGCAAGATAAGCAGAAAACTATAATATTTTACGGCCACCAAATATTCGGCAGTGAGAACTGGAGAAAACCATTGTGTAATAAATAATGGGGTAATAGCTTGTAACAGCCCTGTTCCCATCTGTATTAAAAAAAATAGAGACCCATTTTTAATAATGGAACTTACGTACTTTTTGTTGAATAATTTAAAAGCTGGGGCATATTCAGGTTTTAGAACCAGAAAAAAATGTGCCGACATGATAAGCAATACCACAAGTGGTGTAAGGGCGTAGATATAAGCAATATTCCAAAACTTGTTGTCAACGTTAGAATAATAACTCCACATAATTAGCAGTAAAATTCCAAGATTACTTAACATAGGAATTAAAAAGCTTAAATAGGATCGATTAAAAGCAAAGTAGATTTTACCAATAATTTTCAACACCATTTGCAAAATAAAAAACCCAAAAACAAACAGTGCCAGCAAATTAAAATCTATTGCAGAACTACCAACTACTGTGTTCCAATCGATAAACAAATGGGAACCAACTAGTAAGGCGTATAAGCAGCATAAAAACAAAAAAATAGAAATATAACCGGTGGAAATAACAGCTCTTGCATTGGCCTTATTTTTATTGACTAGATGCCCTGTGAGTTCGTTGCGCAAACCATTACCAAAACCGCCATCTAAAAAACTAATCCAATTACAAATAGAAAAAATGGTTAGCCATATTCCATAATCGTTCTTACCCAAAAATTTAATTAAAAAACTGACAGTAATTACAGAAAAAAGAACGCTAAAAAAATTAAAGACAATACCTAAAGAAGCTTGCCTTACAAAAGGATATTTTAACCCCTTTTTAATCAATTTTTTTATAAAGGGCATAAAAAGTGTTGTTTGTCAACTAATATTTTTCAAGAATAATTTATAAAATCATTCCAGCCGCAACCGTTTCGTTGGTGTTTTCGTCTACCAATACAAAACTACCGGTAATGCGGTTGTCTCTATATTCGTCTACAAAAACAGGTCGTGTTGTTCGAATCGAAATTCTTCCAATGTCGTTCATATTAAGATCTTTATCTTCTTCGTTTCTTGTAAAAGAATTAATATCGATCTTATACATTACATTAGTAATCATCGCTCTAGGCGAATTGCTTGTATGCATTAGGGTGTATTTTGCACGAGGTCTTGCAGTACTGTTATGCAACCAACAAAGCATAGCATCAAACTCTTGAGTTACTTCGGGCATATTGTTGTTTTTAACAATCATATCGCCTCTGCTCACGTCTATATCGTCGGTTAGCGTAATTGTGGCAGACATAGGCGCAAAAAGTTCTTCTAGCGGGCCGTCAAAGGTTTCGATTTGCTTTACTGTAGAAGTAAACCCAGAAGGTAATACCGTAACATCGTCTCCAGGTCTTAAAATTCCACTTGCCATTCTACCTGCATAACCACGATAGTCTATAAAGCCTTCGCGTTGCGGACGAATAACAGTTTGTACCGGAAAACGCGCATCAATTTTATTTAAATCGCTAGAAATATGCATGTTCTCTAATGTGTGTAACAAGGGAGCTCCTTGATACCAATCCATATTTTCTGAACGGTTAACCACATTATCGCCATTTAAAGCACTAATGGGTAAAAAGCGTACATCTCTAACTAATAATTTAGAAGAAAATTCTTCGAACTGACGAATTATGTTGTTGTAAGTCTCTTCTGAATAATCGACCAAATCCATCTTGTTAATACACACAATAATATGTGGAATTTGCAATAATGAAGCAATAAAAGAATGTCTTTTAGTTTGTTCTATCACTCCGTGGCGTGCATCTATTAAAATAAGTGCCGCATTAGCCGTAGAGGCTCCCGTAACCATGTTACGCGTATATTGTATATGTCCTGGAGTATCTGCAATAATAAACTTACGCTTAGGTGTTGTAAAATACCTGTAAGCCACATCTATAGTAATTCCTTGCTCACGCTCGTCACGCAATCCATCGGTAAATAATGCCAAATCTACACCTTCGTGACCCTTGCGCTTACTTGTCGATTCGACAGCTTCCAATTGATCTTCAAAAATAGATTTACTGTCGTAAAGCAAACGCCCGATTAAGGTACTTTTACCATCGTCCACACTTCCTGCAGTAGTAAATCGCAATAATTGATTCGTATTTAATTCCATTTGAATGCTTACTATATATTAAAAATAACCTTGACGCTTGCGGTCTTCCATGGCAGTTTCACTTCTTTTATCGTCGCTTCTGTTCCCACGTTCGGTTTGCTTCATTGCAGCTACCTCTTGAACAATTTTTTCTAGGGAATCGGCATCGGATTCAATTCCTCCAGTAATTGTAATATCACCTAAGGTTCTGAATCGAATTTTTTTGGTAACAATAGATTCGCCTTCTTCTAACTTTAAAAAATCAGAAACCGGAATCCATGAATCACTTCTCCAAACCACTTCACGTTCGTGTGCGTAGTAAAGCGAAGGAATTTCGATATTTTCTCTTTGAATGTAGCTCCAAACGTCCATTTCGGTCCAATTACTAATTGGGAAGGCTCTAAAATGCTCGCCTTCAAAATGATTTCCATTTAACAAGTTCCATAATTCTGGACGTTGATTTTTAGGATCCCATTGTCCAAAATCATCACGATGCGAAAAGAAACGTTCTTTGGCTCGAGCTTTTTCTTCGTCACGACGACCTCCTCCAATTGCGCAATCTACTTTATTAGATTCTATTGCATCTAAAAGTGTTGTAATCTGAAGCGCATTTCGCGTTGCGTTTTTTCCTTTTTCTTCCTGAACACGGCCTTCGTTAATAGACTCTTGAACAGATCCAACTATTAATTGAGCACCCGATTCTTTTATTAAATCGTCTCTAAACTGAATTGTTTCCGGGAAATTATGGCCAGTATCTACGTGCATTAAAGGGAAAGGAATCTTACTCGGGTAAAAAGCCTTTTTGGCTAAATGGGTAACTAAAATTGAATCTTTTCCTCCGGAAAATAAGATTACTGGATTCTCGAACTGCGCCCAAACCTCTCTTAAAATATAGATGGCTTCAGACTCTAATTCATCTAGGTAATTTAAATAATACTTACTCATAACCAGTTATAATTCGAGCTTATTTGCTATTGCGTTAATTACTATGTTGGCCGCTTCTGCAACCGTTACTTGGGTGGTATCGATTCTAACATCTGGGTTTTCAGGCGGTTCGTAAGGCGCATTAATTCCAGTAAAATCTTTAATCAAACCCTGTCGAGCTTTTGCGTATAATCCTTTTACATCGCGGCGTTCACATTCGGCCAAAGGTGTATCTACAAAAACCTCGACAAAGTTAACATCTTTAACCACATTTTTAATCATTTCTCTATCCTTTTTATAAGGCGAAACAAAAGCCGCTAAAACCACGACTCCAGCATCTACAAAAAGATTGGCAAGCTCTGCAATGCGCCGAATATTTTCACTGCGGTCTTCTGGAGCAAAACTCAAATCTTTATTAAGTCCATGACGCACATTGTCTCCATCTAAAATATAGGTGTGCTTTCCCCGTTCGTGCAAGGCCAATTCAACAGCATTAGCTACCGTAGATTTTCCCGACCCAGATAAGCCAGTAAACCAAATTAAAAATGAATTATGTTTTTTAAGCTTTCGCCTCTCGGCTACAGAAACTCCAAAACTATGTGGAATAACATTCTCTTGCATGTTACTTGTTTTTATTTTTGTTAAACAAATAATTTCGCACACGACCCAATGGTAATTTTAACCAAAGGCGTTCATGAAAATAATATAAAATAAACTTAGTAAAAAGTTCGGTTAAGGCTATTAATAGCGCAATTTTGTCGAACCCATCTTTTAAAACGGCGCCCGCTATTATAAAGGTTGTAGTGGTTGCCCAAATTCGCCAAGAAATACTTTTAAAAACAGTAATTTTTTTCGTGATTTCTTTGCCCGAGAGTCTGTTGGCCCAAATACGATCGTGAACATAGTAGATAGCCAACTTAATAAAGAATTCTATGAATCCAATTTTAAAACCATCTTCCAGACTACATTGGTCGTAAAAACAGGTAACTAGTAAAACGACAAAAATTGTATCGGTAGTAGCAATGACTCTCCAAGAAATTCCCTTTAATAAACTACGGTATGGGGACTCTTTTTTATAAGTAGTCATAAATTATTTTTTTGCTACTAAAAACCAGGGATTTAATAGGTCCTCCCGATTATAGCGTAACGGAGTGTAATCTGGTAAGGCCAATACTTGAACGCCTACGGCCTCGCAAATGGCTTGGCCGGCTGCTGTATCCCATTCCATTGTTGGGGCATAGCGTGGATAAACATCTGCTTTGCCTTCGGCAACCAAACAGAACTTTAGCGAACTTCCTTTAGCTACAATCTCTTTATTTTTTTTTGTGTCGATAGCATCTATAAAATCTTGAGTTTCTTGACTTAAGTGCGATCTACTTCCAACAATCCTAAAGGTGTCTGGGCTGTCCTTTGGCGCGATAGGGTTAGCGAGTTCAATAACTTGCTCTACGTTAGCTTCATGACTTTCTAGAGTCGCCTTCATAGCTGTATTCTCTTGAACGTTTGCATAATAAAGCTCCTTTGTCACTGGAACATAAATAACACCCAAGACGGGTGCTCCTTTTAAGACTAAAGCAATATTTACAGTAAACTCTCCATTGCGTTTAATAAATTCTTTAGTTCCGTCTAAAGGATCTACAATCCAGCATTGATTCCAGTTTTTGCGCTGACTATAACTGTCTTGTTTATTTTCTTCGCTTATTATTGGAATTCCCGTTTTTTCTAACAGTGATACAATTACCGCATTTGCATTTCTATCGGCATTTGTTAGTGGAGAATCATCTTGTTTGGTAAAAACCTCGATTTTAGAATTGTAAACCGACATGATTTCACGTCCCGCAAGTAAGCAGGCCTGAATTGCAACGAATAAGTTTGAATTCGACATTTATTGATGCGTTAATAACGAATGCTTAATTTTTATAACATAAAATCTAGCGATAATAAAGAACACATATAAGAACAAGCCTAAAAACACCGTCTGGATAATAATGACTATTGGACTAGGCGAGGAAGGCTCCATAGGGACCGTTGCTGGTTTGATTATTGTAAATACAGGAGTGTCCTTTTTAACTTGTAATTTGGTAGTTTCTAATTGGCTTCCTAACTGGGTATATAGCGTAAACGCCAAATCGAATTCTGCCTTTAATTGATCCAATCTCCATAGGGAGGCACTCGTAACTAAGTTCTTATTAGAATCCTTAAAGTTCCCAATTGCAGATCTTTTTTTAAAAAAATCATCTTCGGCCTCTAGATAACGATCCTCTATATAAGCCAATTCATCTTTGGCCTTTTGTATGTTGTGCTCAATAATAATTTCTTGCAAGTACTTTTGTGAAAGTGTAACCAATTGTGCAGATCCAATGGGGCTATCCAATGTTCCTTCAATTTTAATAAATCCTTCGTTTTCGTTAAAATTAACTACTAGGTTAGTTTCTAAAAACTCGTTAACCAGTCGTTCCTCTTTAGATATAATGTCTACAATTGAATCATGAATAAGCGATCCTTCTTCTGTGCTCGATCCACGTAGCGCCTTAGCTAACCTACCAGGAAGGCCAATGGTATAACTTTTAAGAATGTCTACTTTGTTTGGCTTTCTTATTTGTGACAGATAGTATTCTACAGGCACCGCACTGTCTAGGGATTTTACATAGATTGGAGCGTAAACCAATCGTTTTCTAAACGGTGAACTTTTAGCAATTAATGGGTACAAATTGGGGAAGATAATTCCGCCTGTGTTTTTTTCTATATCTAGTCCAACCAAAGACGCAATATTAGAAAACTTTTTCCCCAAGCCTTTCCCAGAAGACATCTGTGGAACCATAATTACAGAGCTCGTATATTCTTTAGGAGAAATAACTGCTAGCAATATACCTATTAGAAAAAAGGCTACGGTCCAGCGAATTATTCTTTTTTTGTACGATCCTAATAACTGTACTACCTCGAGAGTATCAAAAGCTGGTAGAACACTGTCTTTTGTTTGCTGGTGGTCTTTATCCATAACCTAATTAATTAGTCGTTCAACTAATAAACTTAATGCTACAACCGCAGTGGTCATGCTCACTAATTCTTGAGCACTTAACCTATTTCTTGCATTTTCTTTTTCAGGGACTAAAATAATTGCCCCGGGCCTTAATTCAGGATAACTTTTAAAGAACAAAAATCGTTTGGTCGATGCAATATCGCCATTGCTATAAATTACATAGGTTTTTCCTTTTTTGGCTTTTTGAGAAAACCCTCCAGATCTGTCTATGTAATCTTTTAGAGAATAATTTTCATCGTAACGTACTAAACTGGGTAATAATATTTCTCCTTCTACTTTTACGGTTTGTTTAAAAGAGGGTATTACTAATCGATCTCCATTTTGTATAATAAGATCGAACTTTGCATTTTTCTCTTTATCCCTTAAAATCGCACCTAAGTCTATACCAACTCTAAAGGCTCTTCTGTTGTTAAGATCGGTAGAATCTGAATCTAGAATATTATTTGCCAATTCATCGATACTAAGGTCTTGACCAGCTCCTTTAAAATATGGATTTAATCTAATTAAAGAAGCTCCAGCAGGGTAAGCATACGGCGATAGACCCCCTGCACGCTCTAACAAGTCAGAAATTCGTTCTCCCTTTGTTTCTATGGAATAAGTCCCTGGGTAATTAGCCTCACCAATTATCGCCGCGCGTATATTTTCTTTGGCTCCTTTTAAAAAACGTACAGAAACTTTATCGTCCGGTAATAAATAAAAAGGTTCATTATTTTGAGTTCTTAAGCTGCCATCTGCAGTAATCTGAAAACTCTCACTTAGGGTTTCAAATTTATCGTCGCTAATGCGTCTAAAGATATCGATAATGTTTGGGTTCGCTGTGTCTGTAAAGCCTCCTGCCATAATAATAAGGTCTTCCACAGTCATATTATCCATATAGGTAAACTCCGATGGATTATTAACCGCACCATCTATGGTTAGGGTATATTCTTCGGTTAGGCTAAAGTTATCGTATATACGAACCACATCGTCTGGCTGCAAGGCTAAATCGTAAGTACCATCAAGAACCTCCTTAACCGAAAATGATTCGATACTTCTAGAAACCCCATTCTTGGTTCGAATTACAATTCCGCGCTCTAAAAACACATCGGCCTTAACTCCTGCCGCTTTCTCTATTAAACCCGATAACGTTAACCCCGGAGTCAATTCGTATTGTCCATCGCGATAAACCGCTCCTTCAATACTCACCTTATTGGTAAACTTATTTATGGTCTCACGAACAATTACTGCATCTCCATCTTTTAAAGGAACCAAACTAGCAGTACCAAATGCAATTTCTTTAATTACTTTCCTGTCTGCTTCTATTCGTTCTAAAACAATTAAATCACGATATGCATTTGAAGTAAATCCACTGGTGAATTCCAACAAGTCTAAAATGGTTTCGTCAGGCATTAATTCATACAAACCAGGTCTTTTTACATTTCCAGTAATACTCACTCTGGATAAGTAAGGAGAAACAATAATTACATCGCGATCTTTTAAGCTTAGATTGCCCTGTTGAGATCCGTTAATAATATAATCGTATATATCGAAAACACCTACAGTAGTTCCATTGCGCACTAATTTTACGTTTCTAAAGGTTCCAAACATGGTTGGACCTCCAGAGGCATAAAGTGCATTTAATACGTTAGACAATGAATTTAGAGTATAACTCCCTGGGACTTTTACTTCTCCAATAATATCGACCTGAACTGAACGTACATTTGCTAAAGAAATGTCTAAGTTTATTTTGTATAAACTCCCAGCAGGCGCACTTAAGCCTTGATAAATAGTAAGTAGTTTTTGCTTTAAAACTCCTTTAGCTTCGGCTATGTCAAGTCCTCCTAGATAAACTGGACCAACTCCATTAATACGAATTGCTCCTTCTCTATCTATTTGTTTTTGATATAACTGTTCGGCTGCTCCCCAAAGATTAATAATTAACTCATCACCAGGGCCTAGTTGGTAGCTCTCTGGTGTTGCCAAATTTAGATTTGGTGTAAAGGTAATATTGTCGTTGTTAAAAAAGTCGTAGCCAAACAGCGGGTTATCTTCTAATACGTCTTTAGATTCGCTGCCATCCATTCCAAATGTCTCTTGATCTGTAAGTCCAAAGGTTGATTCTTGTTCGTCGTTTAGTGTTGTATCGTTATTTAAACCTAAACCCTGAATACGTTGTTCCAGCGCTAAAATATCGGCTTGTGAATAACCTCTAAGCAAGGCGACCGATTTAAGTTGTTCTACCGTATAGCCTTGCGAGCTAACTTGACTCCAATAGGCTTTTATTTCTTCGTCGGTTAATTGTTCAATACCGTTTTCGCCCAGATCGGGTAACACCTGAGAATTAACAAATAGTGGGAATAAAACAAGCCAAACTAAGGTTAGAATTCGTATTGTAAAAACTCTTTTGTACGTAATCATTTAAACGCTTTACATATTCGCAATACAGTTAAAAACTTGTAGTTCTTTAACACAGTACAACGGCTAATTTATAGCGGCAAATATAATAATTCTTTGTGAGGTTGTTAAATTATTAACAATTACTTTTCTTCCCGTAACTTAAGAGATATTGCGCTTTTGGCAAACAATTATTTTATTACAAAAACTACTATAAATCTTGTATTTTTGAACTATGACAAGAAATTTTATCGCCCTACTTTTTTTAGCTATGCAAACTATTGTCTTAGCGCAGCATAAATTGCCTAAGTTGGCTAGTTTTAGTTCGGAATTAGAAGAGATAAGTGGAATGCATCTAGATACCAAACAACAAACGCTTTGGGCTATTAACGATGCTGGTAATAAAAATATAGTCTATGGTTTAAATCCAGAAACAGCCGATATTAAATGGCGAGTTTACTTTGAAGACACGCCAAACATAGATTGGGAAGATCTTGCCTGGGACGGTAAAGAGACCTTGTTTATAGGGGATTTTGGCAACAATAAATTTAAAAGGCGTTTTTTTACTATTTATGGTTTAAAGCCTTTAGCAGGGAAAGCAAAATCTGTTGCTCCAACTGTTGCAACACGCGTAGAATTTCCAGATAACGCAAAAAAGAAAGGTAAAATTAGATTCGATGTTGAAGGGTTAATTTATTGGAATGGAGACTTTTATTTGTTTACCAAAACCCGCAACAACAAGTATAAAGATTGTACAAGTGTTTATTGCGTTGCAGCCAAGTCAGGAGTTCAGCAGGCCAAATATTTGGGAGATATAGCGCTTTGTGATAACAAGAGCGACTGCAAAATAACGGGCGCCGCCATGCATCATAACACTGGAACTTTGGCATTAATTAGTCATAAAAACTTGTTTCTCTTTAAAAATTTTAACGCTGCACTAAATTTTGACAATCAGCAAGTATTTAAATTTAAAAAAGATACCCAAAAAGAGGCTGTTACTTTTGTAAACGCAACCACAGTGCTAATTAGCGAAGAGCAGACCAAAGGCCCTAATTACTTGTACTCGTTTAGCTGGAAATAGTAGGCCTTAAAACTGAAACCCAAATCCAAAAGAGAAGCGAATTCCGTCGTCACTCGAAAACAATGCAAATTGCGCATTAGCATTGTCAACAATATTAAAGATTAATCCACCACCAACACTATCGTGCCAGGTGTTAGAATTTTCACCATCTACCCAGACACGTCCAATGTCGTAGCCGCCAAAAATATTCATTTTTAAAGGGATTATACCTGTTCTAAATTTAAGTAACTCCCAACGCAAGTCGGCACTAAATGCAAGAGCGCTTTCCCCACTAAAACGTTCGGTCCTGTATCCTCTTAGCCCATTATCTGCTCCTAAATTTGCAGCCTGATAAAACTCAAAAGCGTCGCCAATATTAAACTGACCTTGCGCCTGGGTACGCAATACCAATTTCCTGTTATTGGTTAGTGCATTATAAAACTCTAAAGAAGGAGAAATCGAACCAAAAGTACGTTCACTTTTATCTAGATTGGTGGTTACGGCTGCTTTAGTTTTAAAAAACAAGCCCCGTGTTGGAGTCGCCGGATTATCTGAAGATTCGTAACCATAAATTATACGGGCAGTTCCAAAGTTATTGGTTCCTGTCAATGCTTGTGGCATGCCGGGAACAACTTCGGTTATAAATCGACCTTGGGTGTCTTGTACATCTATTCGCGTAAAAGACAATTCTCCAGTAAAGGTACTTCCTAAATGTCCTGTTTTAACAACACCAACAGTGGCTATTGCGGCTCCTGTTTTAACTCGGTTATAATCCAAGCCTAGTTCGTCGTCTGGGTTCGCCGTGTCGTTACCAAAACCAAAGAAATTCTGGGTGAAATTTTCGCTTGCAAAACCTGCCGCAGCTGTTAAGTTCCAATTTCCGAAGGTATTCGCGAATTCGCCTCTATATGCAAAATCGAAACCTTGAGTAGCAAAATAATAACCCGCTCTAAACGAATGTTTTTTATAAAATGGATCCTGTTTAAACCCTTTAACGGTATAGGTGTCGCTAATGCCAACAAGTACGCCATCGTCCGGATTAAAACCAATAGAGGGTATAATCATATTGACTTTATCTATATACTTGTTTTCGTCGTATAAATTGTTGGTGTAGATGTCGTTAAATTTTAATACTGCCCCTTTATTTTTCTTTATCGTATTGGGTTTTGAACCATGATCATAAACTTTAACAGCGCGACCGTTCTCGATATTGTAAACATCGTTATTTTGACCTCCAATAATACGAGTAAAAATTGGGCGTTTTCCTTTGCCAATTACTTCAATCTGATCGTCATCGTCTAAACCATAAAGCCAAATCTCTTTGGTTTGGTCCGAATAAACAATACGTTCTTTATACGGCGGCATTACCTCCCCATCTTTTATGCGGCTTACTTTTATTGTGGTTTTATAATCGGAACGTATGACTTGTATAAAATCATCTTTATCGGTCCCTGTTACTACCACCAATGTTGCCAGATAATCGTAATACCTGCTCGCGATATCGACCATAAGATCCCTACGGCTCTTTAATTTTTCTACAATACTAGCAGCTGTATCGTCTTGTAACTCCACAGGGAGTTTTTTAAAGGCAGCATCTATTACTTGGTCCGATAATCCTGACTGAATAAATCGAGCTTGTTCTAACCACACTTCTTTGCTCGCATTTTGAATAAAGGCCCGATCAATTTTTATTCCTGCGACGTTTAACCACTTTATGTCTTCTGCCTCGTGGTCGTATTCTTGGAATTGTCTTACACTGGGTATAATAAACTTTAACAAATCGAGTAAGTTGCCGTCGTAATTAGAAAAGGCCTGATCACGATCCCTTGGTATGGGTCGGTACAATTTTTTATCTTCGGAAATATCAAAACGCGACCAACGCCATTGATCCTGATGCCTATCCCAGTCACCAATTAACATATCGAACAAACGCGCCTTTATAAATGCTTGCTCGTCTATTTTATATTTTTCGTCTTTCCTTAAATTTTCTAGCACATCGGAAGTACTTTCAATATCGTCTGGTTTGCCAAAAGATGCTACGTCTAAAAAGCCATCGTCCGGGCGTTCTTCAATTACATACAGTTCATCGCCATATTCGGCATTATACTTACCCAAAGCTTTGTGTTTTGGCATATAAACCAAACTTGGATTGGTATGATATAGGCCTATCGCATCGGACAACGAGGCTACAACAAATCCCGCATAAGGATGGCTGGCTGTATAAAAATCCAATAATGCCTCTTCGGTTAACGTATTTCTAAAATCATTGGTTACATAGGTATCTTTAAAAACTACAGATTGTAAAAATTGTACGGCACTCTTTTTTACTGCACGTAGCGCAAAATTTCTACCTTGATTATCTATTAAGCGTAACGAACGCGTTTGATGCCCACCCCCTTTTCGTTCTATAGTAAAGCCTCCCCTATATTTGTCTATAGTCATAACGGGAACTTCTATATTGGTGCCGTAAACATATCGGTAATGCTCGCCCCAAGCCTTTTTATAACCTGCTGATTTATCTGTATTTGCGGTGTAAGCTTTAGCCGTTGTTGTTGCAGGAAAGCTAGAACTTAGTTGGCTGGTATCGTAAGTGGTATCTGCCGGATAAACCGTAGTAGAAAAAATAGGATCTTGATTATCTTGATCCATCCCATAAAATTTTACGCGACTCGATTTATCCTTATAAATATCTAATACAGCATAACCGCGCTGTCCAGTAACAAATTGTGCACCTTGGCCTAAAGCCACAGGATTAGATTTAGACCCAGCCCCCGAAACAATTTGTTTTACTCCGTTAGCCTCGATATACTGTAAGGTGTGTTCGTGTCCTGATAATAAAATTGCTCTGTCTGAATCGATAACTAAGGTTGTTAAACGATCCATAAGTTCGTCGTAACGCTCGTTGTATCTATCTTGAGCAGAGACACCTCCTGTAGAACGTACTTGGGCGACTATCGATCCTATAATAGGCAATGGAATTCCGCTTCCTGTAGGAAACAAATGACTCTTTGCACCAAAGTAACCCCCATGCGGACCAAAAGTTAACGCAGGGTGATGCATGGCAATTAACATGGTCTTTTCGTTTTTCTTTTTTAACTGACTCTCTAATTCTAAGAAAAATTCATTCCGAGTTTTAAATTCACAACCATCGTTAATTGTTGGGTATTTATCCCAATCTGCCAAGTACCATTGGGTATCGATAATTATAAGTTCAACCTCGTCGTCTAGCTCGATAGTTTCTATTGGGCAGCCGTTTTCTGGCTGAAATGCATCGTTGTTATTTAAGGCCGTTTCTACATATTCTTCTTGTCTTTTTAGGCCTAATGGACCTTTATTATACCAATCGTGATTGCCGGGAATAAAATACGTGGTCCCTTCAAACCCAGAAACAGCATCTACTTGTACATCTATAAAATCCTGAGCCGCCTGTCGTTTTGTGTCTCCTTTTTTAGGCATGCCTTTAGGATAAATATTATCGCCTAAATAAATTACAACATCGTCTTTAGTTCCTTGGTTCGCAATTAATGTTTTAAACGAATCGATTGAATATTTAGTCGCATCTTGACTGGCTAAACCAGCATCTCCCATTAAATAAACAGATAACAGTTTTTCTGCATCGGGTTCGGGACTCGTCAAAACAAGATCTTCTTGAATTTTTGTTTTGTAACTCGCACAGCCAGCAAAAATTAATACAGAAAGAATTGCAAGGCTTATTTTAAACTTCGACATAAGTAATTGACGATTATTTATTAATTTGGCTTTTAATATGACTGAGCTACTTAATTCTACAGAAACCTACGTAACAAAACTATTGGAACAAAATCTTGCGCCAGAGATAGTTTATCATAATTTGTTACATACTAAAAGAGTATATAAAAGTACAAAAGAAATTGCTGATGGCATAGGACTAAACCCAGAAGAAAAAGAAACAATATTGCTAACGGCATGGCTTCACGATATAGGGTATATAGATGGACACGATAATCACGAAGCACGAAGTGCTGAGCTCGCTCAAGAATTTCTAACTAAACAAAATGCTCCAGCGAAACAAATTGAAACGGTAAAACGCTGCATTTTAGCCACAAAAATGAAGCACGAGCCTACCAATAAATTAGAAATGATTATTCGCGATGCAGATGCCTCGCATTTTGCAAAAGACTATTATTTAGAGGCTTGTGAATATCTAAGGCAGGAATTAATTAATTTAGATATTGCCAATTATTCCTGGAATAAATGGACCAAGGTGAACATCGATATGTTTGTAAACAAACACAAATTTTACACCGATTACGCTAAAGAGCACTGGGATCCAAAAAAAGAAGCTAATCTAAAGTCGCTTTACGCCGAACGCAAAAACCTAAAAAAGAATAAAAAGAAAAAAGCGCTCGCCAAGCTCAAAGTAAAAATTAAAGACGAGAGCCCAGAAAAGGCAGTGCAGTCTATGTTTCGCGTTACCTTAAAAAATCATATTAAACTAAGTGATATAGCAGATACCAAGGCCAATATTTTGTTATCGGTAAACGCAATTATTATTTCTTTAGCCTTGTCTAATCTAATCCCAAAATTAGATAACCCAACCAATGCATACCTTATCTATCCTACTATAATTTTTGTTGTGTTTAGTGTTGTAGCCATGGTATTGTCAGTTTTAGCAACCAGACCAAATGTAACCATCGGGAAGTTTACTAAAGAAGACGTAACCAACAAAAAGGTAAACC
This sequence comes from Gilvibacter sp., assembly GCA_965277295.1. Lineage (GTDB taxonomy): Bacteria > Bacteroidota > Bacteroidia > Flavobacteriales > Flavobacteriaceae > Gilvibacter. The sequence continues at coordinate 2,776,060 of OZ255720.1, read as the reverse complement.
TATTGTTTTTTGGTAATTTTCATCAGATGAGTTACCCAGAATTCGATTGGGCAATGAACGAAATGCTAAACGACAAGCAATATATCTATTCTGCAATGACCAAGGATTTGTATTTTCTGGGAATTGTACTGCATCGCAAATACAAAATACTGCGAATTACCTATTCCGTGTTTATCGTTGGAATAATTCTCTCTGTTATCGCCTTTGCCATTGCTTTTCAATCGGCTGAATCGCTGCGTGAAGTAATCTAAATAGATAGTTTATTTATCTAATTCCTCCATTAAATCTTCGTAGGTATAAAATTCTTTATCGTTATTAGAATCACGATACAATACATCTGCACGAATAGCTTTTAAACCAGTTACACCTTGCAGGTCTTCTAAATGCACTATTTCTACTTTACTGCTAATGTAGTTTTTGGCTTGTAAAAAGTTAATATAGCGCATGTATTCTTGCTCGTCGCTTTTCTGAGAATAAACAATTACTATTTTACCCTTTTCGGTAATACGCTGGGTTGTTCCTTTTATGTAGGCTTTGTCCACTCGCTTTTTAACAACTTCGTAACGCGCATTATACGTTCCGTCTACATCAAAGCGTTTTTCGTCCATTCTAAAGCGCACAGATAAGGCAGAATTAAATACTAAAACCATAGAAGCTACATCTAACTGTAGTGGTAAACTTTGCTTTAGCATATTATAGGCATTCTCCATTTCGCACATTACCTGTAACTGCCATAATCTTAAATTATAAAGATATACTTTGCCAAAGGAGCTTTGTTTAGTGATAGATTCACCTATGTACATATTGTGCTCCACCCCATCGGTTTTAAACCGTTCAAAATAATGCGGATACATTCGCTGTGCCTCAAGCTGCTTTCTGTCAAGCATCTCGGCCATTTTTTTATTAATAAGCATAATCGAATCGTCGTAGTCTTTTCGGTGCTTATATATAAGTTTTAAATGGGGATCTAAAGATGCTTTGTAGGCCTTAATAGCTTTAGTTAAACCAGAACTTAGGGTTTCAAAATGTTCGAATAATGGTTTAATATTGGAACGAATAAACGTTCTAATTTTTTGTTCGCTATCTACTTGCAAAGTATCCTCTATCTGTCCTAAAAAACTATCAATTCTATGAATGTATTGTTCGTAAATAGGAAGTTGTTCTTTAGCGTATCCTTTCTTTATAATATCTTTTATTGCGCTTAACTGTAAATTTAAATCGGCCTTAATGGCATTATTTCTTGCCACAGAAGATCCTTTAATATCCATCTGACCAAATAGCGGGTAAACATCTTCGAACACGATTTCGTTAAACGATGCCTCTTCGCCCATATAACGCTTTGCCAATACACGTCTAGATTCGCGTGCAAACTTCCAATGTACACTAGGATGAATAGAAGTACATTCGTTCTGAATTAAAAGCTCAATTTGATTTTCTTCTCGTTGCTTTGAGTTTCTAACCGAATCGACTATATAGGGCATTATATCGTTTAGCTTATTGGCATTAACCGAATTTAATTGCTGCACAATAGGCGAAACCAGTTCTAAAACCCCTAAAACTCGACCATTATCTACAACGGCAGCCAAAATAGCACTCTTAATACCTTGGGAATGCAACGATTTATAGAGTTTGTTGTTTGGGTATAGTTTGTAGAATTTTTCTACATCGGACACGCTAAAGTATTCGTTGCGAATAAAAAGGGAATCGTACGAATTACTACATAGCGAATGGTCACAATGCTGCTCTGTTTTTCCGTTTAATAAATAGCTAACAATGTCTTTGCGCTTCTGAACCGACTCTAACAAATCGTCTTCCCTGTTAAAAACGGTAAAGCCCATTTTTATTTCTGGAAGATTAAAAATAGCCTTTAAATAGGTCAGAAACTCGTTTATACTGTTTTCTTCGGTATTCTCGTGCTTAAGTAAAGTCGCTTTTAAATCAGAAATAGCTACATCTGCTGTGGCATCGTACATATTTCCAATAACAAAACCATTAAACTCCCAGCTTCTTGGTGGGAATTTTTCTTTCCACAGTTCAATATTGTCAAAATTATCTATTAGGTTGGCAATATCCTCTTCGGTAATATCTACGGCCCGTTCTGTCTTAGTAAGCTCTATAAAGTCAGCATTGTAAAGCACTCTGTATTTACGCATAATATGCTGCGCATCTGGAATGCTAAAATGAAACCTGCGTCTTAAATCTATCTTTTTCCCGTAGTGAATTCCAAGAATAACACTACAGCTCATTATGTAGTATTCGTCTTCGTCTATATCGGTAAAATCAAAGTTGAATTCTTCTCCGGCAGCGGCTAAGATATTATCAAAGCGCTCTGTAGATTTAAAAATATAGTTTCTAAAAGGAATTGAGGCTATTTTAATTTCGTTTTGCTGCAAAATAGGCGCGAATAAATCCGCCAATAAAAAGTCGATTTGCGCTTTATATTTATTAACCTCTTCTGGTGTTTCCAAGCCAGAATTTAACATAGGAAACTCCTTTTTTATTGCCAATACCTGCCTCGCGCGCTCCTGAATAGTCGCGTCCTTGCTCTTACTTAACTCTTTATAATGACTAAAGAGTTTCTTAAAACCAATTTTAATATCTAACGGAAATTGTTCGTCTGTAAGGCTCATTGCTAGTTATCAGTTACTTAGAGGCAAAGCTACATTTGCATATACAAAGATACAATATTCTGGTATTAACAATTTTTAACGTTCAGATTGTATAAATTTGCTCCTAATAAAACATTAGACGAATGAGAATTGGAATCGTTACTGTATTAACGCTTTTTTTATGTGCCTGCCAGTCCAACAACGATAGCATGACCTTAACGGGAACTGCTGTTGGTTTTGCAAACGGAGATCAATTATTGTGGCAGCGTATAGACGACAATAACCAACCCCAAGTTCTAGATACTATAGAGATTCAAGGTGGCCGGTTTAGTAAAAATTTAGACAATAACGAAGCTTTTAAACTTCGCCTGCTTACGGCTAGATCGGGACAGAATTTAATTGTGTTCCCAGAAGACGAAAATTTAAAAGTAAGTATCTATAAAGACAGTATGCAGGCATCTCGCGTGCAAGGTGGACGTTCTAACGCTTTATATAACGAATACAACAACACGCTTTTAGAGTACAGTAATTTAAAGAAAGCTAAAAGCGAACGCTATAAACAAGCCAATGCCGAACAAGACGGTATTATGGTTAATATTATTCGCGAAGAAATTAACGACATTACAGCTAGCGAACGTGCGTATAAACGGCAATTTGTAGCAGAAAACACCAATTCTATTTTTACCCTTATTGTTCTTTCTGACTTAATAGATAGAAAAGAAATAACCCTTACCGATGCCAAAGCAATTGTTGCAAAAACTAACCCGAGTATTTTAAATAGTACTATTGGAATAACGCTGCAAAAAAACTTAGAAGCCTTAAAGGTTGTAGAAGTTGGTGGGATAGCGCCTGGATTTAAAGCACCTACGCCTACGGGGGAGGAATTGGCCTTAGCAGATGTAAAAGGCGAATACACCCTTATCGACTTCTGGGCATCTTGGTGCAAGCCTTGTCGTTATGAAAACCCGAATCTGGTAAAGTTATACGATCAATATCACGATAAAGGTTTAAATATTCTAGGGGTTTCGCTGGATCAGCCAAATGGTAAATCCCGATGGATTAAAGCCATAGAAGATGATGGTCTACCTTGGCCTCAAATTTCTAACTTACAGTTTTGGCAAGACCCTATTGCCCGAGCGTATAATGTGCATGCCATTCCTGCTTCGTTTTTATTAGACAAAGATGGAGTTATTATTGCCAAAGATTTACGCGGAGCCCAGTTAGAAGCAAAAATTGCTTCGCTTTTAGGGGAATAAATTACTGCAACACAAAACTTACCTGAACCTCTACTTGAACTTCCAGTTCACCGGGAGCCATAGCCGATCCGGAATCTGCCGTGGTAGCAAGCGCCATTTTACGCCCTAAAGGTTGTGGCCCAGAATACGCATTGTTTTCGGTAATGGTTACCGCGCTACCAATGGTTTGATTTAGCGCTGCTGCATATTCAGTAGCTTTTTGCTTAGCATCTTGCATAGCCTTTGTTCTTGCCTCGGCCTGGAGCTGTTCTAGTTTAGACGATCCAAAACTTACCTGATCTATTCTATTTACTCCGCTGCTAAGAAGACCGTTCATTACTTGTTCGTACATAGATAAATCGTCCAAGAGTATGGTTATGGCCTGATTTGCAACATAATTATAAGTCTTGGTATTGTATTCGTAGTTTTTACTTAGCCGAATAAAGTCGGTCTGGATATGCTTCGATTTTATCTTAGTGCGCTTCAAAAAATCTAAAACTTCTTTTACAGTAGCATCGTTGCTTTGTTTTACACTTAACGCATTTGTCCCACTGTGTTCGATTCTTACAGTAATACTTACCTGATCGGGTACTACTTTAACTACGCCTTTACCAGTAACATGTACTTGAGAAGGATACGGATTGTTTTGTGACTGCATTGCAAAAGAGGTTAAAAGGGTTAGGCAAATTATAAGAGTAGGTTTCATAATATATGTTTAATAAAGCGATTTAAAGTAACTTCTGTTGCATAAGCACAAACAATGCCGCAATGGGCACCCCTAATAATAAAATAGTTTGCAGACTGGTTTGCAACAACGACGGAACAAATAAAATAGTTAAAGCATATCCAACAACGGCGCCTCCAAAATGCGCATCGTGGCCAATGTTGCCCAATTGCTTCTTCATTCCATAAATAGAAAAACCCAAATACAACAGTCCAAATATCCACGCTGGGATTGCAATGGGCAGAAACAATAAAAACAAGTCGGCTTGAGGGTCTAATAATATAAAAGAAAACAGCACGCCGGTTACTGCCCCACTTGCTCCAAGGGCGCTATAGTGATATTCATTTTTATGAAACACATAAGAGAGCAGATTGCCACCCAACAAGCTTCCCAAATAAATTATTACAAAAGGCAGTACGCCCAAATAAGCGATAACGGGACCTGCAAAAAAATAAAGGGTTAACATATTAAAAAACAAATGGGTGGTATTGGCGTGTAAAAACCCCGAACTTAAAAACCGTACGTATTCTCCGCGATGAATTGCTGCTATATTAAACAAATATTTTTGCTTAAAATAAAAGTCGTCAAAGCCTTTTAAGGAGAGTATTACGTTGGCAGCTATTATCGCTATTGTAATAAGATCGATTCCCAGCATATGTTTTAATTAACAGCCTAAATTAATGAATTAATTTTAGTTAGTTTTGTGTAAAATTTTTGAATGCAGCAAGTCGTTTTTTTTGTTTTAAAATCCTTTATATGGTTAGTGTCTAAACTGCCATTTAGGTTACTTTACGCAGCTGCCACATTAACTTATATCTTAGTTTTTTACATTATTGGCTACAGAAAAAAGGTAGTTTCACGTAATTTAAAATTAGTTTTTCCAGACTATTCCGAAGCTAAAATTAAGCAAATTCGCAAACAGTTTTATAAGCATTTATGTGACTTTATGTTCGAAACCATAAAAAGTTATTCGCTTAAAAAACAAGAAGCAGAGCGCCGTTTTGTCTACACCAATCTAGAAATTCTGGACCCCATTCACAAGGCTGGTAAAAGTGTATTATTATGGTGTGGTCATTATTCCACTTGGGAATGGAGTGGAATTTTAAATCATCAAATGGAATTTAAAGGATACGCTGTTTACAAGCCCATGGATAACAAAAACATGGATAATCTGGTGCGTAAAATACGCGGTCGCTTTGGCGCTACCATAGTTTCTAACAAACAAATTGTAAAGACTTTAATTAAAGACAAGCAAAACCAGGTTCAAAATATGACCCTAATGCTTAGCGATCAAACTCCTAGGCCAAATGCCACAAAACATTGGGATGAATTTATGGGAATTAATGTTCCTGTTTTTACTGGAGGTGAAACCTTGGCTAATAAATTAGATTTAGCACATCTTTATTTAAAAGTGCAAAAGGTTAAACGCGGGTATTATACCGCGAGCTTTGTCCCTTTAGTGGCCAGCACAGATAAGGAGAATCCGTTTCCAATTACACGAGCGTTTTTAGACCAATTAGAATCACAAATTAAAGAGCAACCTGAATATTATTTGTGGTCACATAGACGCTGGAAGTATCGCAAAACAGATTAAATCCCTGCGATAGTCTTTATTTCTTTAATTATGCTATCTGCTAATTGATCGGCAGCATCTTGAGAACCTGCTTCTGTGTATATGCGTATAATTGGTTCGGTATTCGATTTGCGCAAGTGTACCCATGATTCGTCAAAATCGACCTTTACCCCGTCTATGGTGTTAACCTCTTCGTTTTTATAACGATCTGCCATGGTCACTAATATGGCGTCTACATCTAATTCTGGAGTAAGCTGAATCTTCTTTTTACTCATAAAGTAGTTGGGGTAACTCGCTCTTAGTTCGCTTACTGTTTTATTCTGATTGGCCAACAAACTTAAAAACAGAGCAACACCAACCAAACTATCGCGGCCATAATGCAATTCTGGGTATATTATGCCTCCGTTACCTTCGCCACCAATAACCGCGTTAGTTTGCTTCATAGCAGTTACTACATTCACTTCTCCAACCGCACTGGCAGTATATTCCCCTCCGTGTTTTTTTGTAACATCGCTTAGCGCCCTACAGGAAGATAAATTAGAAACACTGTTCCCTTTTTTGTGTTGCAATACGTAGTCGGCAACGGCAACCAAGGTATATTCTTCACCAAACATTGATCCGTCTTCGCTTATAAAAGCCAGTCTATCTACATCGGGATCTACAACGATTCCAAAGTCAGCACGTTCTTTTACCACCAATTCCATTAAATCGCCTAAATGTTCTTTTAAAGGCTCTGGATTATGGGGAAACTCACCATTGGGCTCACAGTACAGTTCTACCGTATGAACCCCTAAGCGGTCTAGTAATCTAGGAATAGCAATTCCACCGGTTGAATTAACACCATCTACAACTACTTTAAATTTAGCTTCCTTTATAGCCGCTACATCTACTAATTGTAACTCTAGTATTTCGTCTATATGCAGGTCAATATAGGCTTCGTTTTTGGTCACTTTTCCTAAATTGTCTACTAAGGCAAAATTAAAATCGGAAGCCGCGGCAATGTCCAAAATTTGCTCGCCAGACTTGCCATCTAAAAACTCTCCGTCGGCATTTAATAATTTTAATGCATTCCATTGTTTTGGATTGTGACTCGCTGTTAGTATTATCCCACCATCTGCGTGTTCCATTGGCACAGCCACTTCTACCGTTGGGGTTGTAGAAAGTCCTAAGTCAACCACATGAATACCCATACCAACAAGGGTTTGCATTACCAATTCTTGAATCATGTGACCAGATATTCTAGCATCACGGCCAACAACTACTTTGTAGTTTTGTTTGTTGCGTTGTTGCTTAACCCAAGTGCCGTAGGCAGCAGCGTAAGTGACTGCATCTATTGGGGTTAAATTTTCGCCAGCAATCCCGCCTATGGTTCCTCGAATTCCAGAAATTGATTTTATTAGGGTCATATGTGTTTTACTTTTTCGCAAAGATACCAATTATAGCCGCTTAACCTAGTTCGAATTTTGTAAATTCACCACGATGAACTACTTGGCGCATATCTATCTTTCGGGAACCCAACCCGAGGTAATAATTGGTAATTTTATTGCCGATGGAATTAAGGGTAAGAAGTATCTAAACTACCCTGAGGGAATACAAAAAGGAATATTATTGCATCGCGCCATAGATAGTTACACCGACTCCCATGCCGTGGTTAAACAAAGTACAAAACGCTTGCATGCCAATTACAGTCACTATTCGGGAGTTATAGTAGATATTTTATACGATCATTTTTTGGCAAAAAACTGGGCAAACTATAGCGATCAACCCCTAGATAAATTTGTAGACAATTTTTATACATTACTAGAAGAAAATTACGAGACACTTCCGCTTAGAATTCAAAAAATAATGCCACATATGATAACCGACAATTGGTTACTTAGCTATAGTTCTGTGGCGGGAATTGGCAGAATTTTGGATCAGATGAATACCCGTACCAAAAATCGTTCAAAGATGAATTTTGCTATCTTAGAGCTTGAAACGTATTATCTAGAATTCGAAACAGAATTCACAACATTTTTTAACGATTTAATCGCATATAGTAACAACAAACTAGCCACCTTATGAAGCAATCCATTATAATTTCGCTCTTGGTATTACTCACCATGTTTTCGTGTAAAAACCAGCCCGAAGAAGCAGTAGTACAGCAGCCCGATAAAGTCGAAGGATTAATTGTAAAAAATGCCATGGTAGTTTCTGCTCGTGCCGAAGCTTCTAAAATTGGACGTGACATCTTGCAGCAAGGCGGAAACGCATTCGATGCTATGATTGCGACAGAAATGGCTTTGGCAGTTAGTTATCCATTCGCTGGAAATTTAGGTGGTGGTGGATTTATGGTTTATCGCACACAGTATGGTGAAATTGGCTCTTTAGACTATCGTGAGAAAGCGCCACTTGCTGCGCATAAAGACATGTATTTAGACGAAAACGGAGACGTAATATCTGCCTTAAGTAAAGAAGGCGGCTTAGCCGTAGGAGTCCCAGGCACCATTGCTGGAATTTTTGCGGTGCACGAAAAACTGGGTTCAATGCCTATGGAACAACTATTACAACCCGTAATAGATTTAGCGATGCAAGGATATGTAATTACACAAAAGCAGCAGGCTAGATTGGATAATTATAGCGAAACATTTAAAGCCCAAAACAACAAAGAAATTCTATATTCTCGAGGTTTTAAAGCTGGAGATACGGTTAAAAATATAGCCTTGGCCAACACCCTAACTGCCATTCAAAAAAATGGACGCTCCGAATTTTACGGAGGCAAAACAGGACAAGAGTTAGTGTCGTTTATTCAAGGACATGATGGTATTATTACAATAGAAGATCTTAATGCCTACGAAGCGCAATGGCGGGAGCCCGTTGTATTTGACTATAAAGATTTACGAGTTATTTCTATGGCACCTCCTTCCAGCGGTGGCGTGTGTCTAGCTCAAATTTTAAAAATGATTGAACCTTACGATATCGCGAGCTATGGCCACAATAGCGAAAAGGCAATTCAATTACTTATAGAAGCTGAACGCCGCGCTTATGCAGATCGAAGTTTTTATTTAGGTGATCCAGATTTTGTTCAAATTCCAATGGACACCTTAATTAGTGAATCGTATTTAGGTGACCGAATGAATACCTTTAATTGGGATGCGGCGACGCCTTCGTCTAGCTTAAGTCATGGAGAACTACCAGGTTACGAAAGCATGGAAACTACGCATTATTCCATTGTAGATGCCTTTGGAAACGCAATTGCCGTGACTACGACCTTAAATGGCGCTTATGGATCTAAATTGTACGCAGACGAGCTAGGATTCTTTTTAAATAACGAGATGGACGATTTTAGTGCTAAACCAGGTGTTCCAAATATGTTTGGTTTAATTGGAGCAGCCGCCAATGCGATTGCCCCACAAAAACGTATGTTAAGCTCAATGACCCCGACTTTAGTAGAAAAAGATGGCGAATTTTGGATGAGTGTTGGAACTCCAGGCGGTTCGACTATTATTACTTCGGTTTTACAAACCCTGCTAAACGTATACGAATTCGACATGAGCATGCAAGAAGCCGTGGACGCACCTAGGTTTCACCACCAATGGCTACCCGATATGGTGCTTTTTGAGCCTGATTCCTTCGATCAAGGCATTTTAAGCAATTTAAAAGCAAAAGGTTACCTCCCAAATCAGGATAATTCGCCTGTAATTGGCAAAGTTGACGGAATTTTAGTCCTACCAGATGGACAACTTGAAGGTGGCGCAGACCGCCGTGGAGACGACACTGCGGATGGTTACTAGTGTATATTTGTTAAGTAAATTCTTACAAAAAGTAAGTATTTTACTACATATTTAAGATATTTTTTTATTTTTGACCCTAGATAGGTATCTCTATGTTGCAGCAGGAGCTACTCATTTTTATCACCGGGGCTATATTATTAACTAAGTAAATTAAACTAGTTATAGCGTAAAAATTACGTCTTAAACAGTTGTATTGCTATTGCGAAATGCTGATTGTAAAATTTAAAGACAATCATGCTAGCATGTTATGCGCATTTTTTTGGACATCCCTGCTGCCAATTTTTGTAGAGACCTGCTTAGCAATTAGTGAATGAAGAATTCTATTTCTAAGGATATTCTTGGAGTATTGCCACTTGTTTTAAGTGGGCTGCTTTGTATTGGCCTCTTTTTTGTGTTTTGGCAAAAAAGTGAGTCCAGTCCAGATTTTGCCCTTATTTTAGAAAAAATACTCACCACAATAATTTATATAAGTAGCATCTTCGCCGGGTTAATAATGGTGTATTTAGCCGCCACAGTAATAACAGTAAAAACCAATAGAGGTCAATTGTTGTCTGAATTGCGCCGTGTAAACGAAAAAATGCACAATTTTCGATCTATTGTAGAACTACTACTGCGTTCTAAAATGTGGCTTCCAGGACTTAAAGAATACATAGACGAAGAATACGACGGGCTTAGCTTTTTTGAGGTTAAAGAATTCTACAAGGGTAAATCAAAACTGGCCATAGAATTTCTTCAAGAATCACATAACTACGCAGATACCGAAAACCTATATTTAGAATTAAAGTCGTTGTTGTACGTAAATCATAGAGACAAACGCGTAGGCGAGAATATTGAAAATCCTAAAATTTACGATAAACGTCTGTTAGAAAAATGGTTAGAGCACAAATGCGGCTCTGGGCTTTGGTATTACTTTGGTTATAAATATTCTATATACAAAGAAGCCCTAAACTTAAATAACGTCTACGAGCGTCACGAAGATAAAATAATGAAGTTGGCTTTATCTATAGACAACGAAGCATTCGAGGACTCTTCTTTTAACGAAGTTTTCCTCTCTAAATTGGGAGAATACATGACCAACGAGGTCATCCCAAAACTTTATCAATTTCAGGAAGGATTCGATAAAAAACTGCCAAGAATGGTGCGTTACTTATACGGAATTTTTACCATGCTAATAATTTTTGGAGTGCTGCTACCTTTAGTGGCATCCTTGCTGCAACTATCTATAATTTTTAGCATGGTCGCTGTTGCTGTAATCATTGCCTTGGTGTTTTTTATCGCCACTTCCTTGTATCAATTTCTTGTAGCCGAATCTTCCAAAGTGTAAGGTTAATAATTCTACTGGTTTGGGTTTATAATTCCTAGCCAAATCAGTAACTTTGCAAATTATGGAAAATCAGAATGGTTTTATTGAAGTTTTAGGGGCTCGTGTTCATAATTTAAAGGACATAGATGTTCGGATTCCACGCGAAAATTTAGTTGTTATTACTGGGCTTTCCGGGAGTGGAAAATCGTCTTTAGCTTTCGATACCATATACGCCGAAGGGCAACGTCGCTACATTGAAACTTTTTCTGCTTACGCTCGACAATTTTTAGGTGGATTAGAACGTCCCGATGTCGATAAAATAGACGGCTTATCTCCCGTAATTGCTATTGAACAAAAAACTACCAGTAAAAGCCCGCGTTCTACCGTTGGAACCATTACAGAAATCTACGATTTTTTGCGCTTAATGTTCTCCAGAGCAAGCGACGCCTACAGTTACAATACGGGCGAAAAAATGGTGAGTTATAGTGACCAGCAAATTCAGGACTTAATTTTAAAAGAATTCGATGGTAAAAAAGTAGCGGTTCTTTCTCCTGTAATTCGTTCTAGAAAAGGACATTATCGCGAACTTTTTGAACAAATTTCCAAACAAGGATTTATAAAAGTGCGAGTAGATGGTCAAATTCAAGACCTTGAAAAAGGCATGAAGGTAGACCGTTACAAAACCCACGACATAGAAATTGTTATTGATCGTTTGGTAATTAACGAGCAAGCAAGTCAAGATAACCGCTTACAAGAAACCATTAAAACGGCCATGTATCACGGCGACGATGTATTAATGGTTATCGACCACGAAACCCAGGCAGTACGCTACTTTAGCCGTACACTTATGTGCCCTACAAGTGGCATCTCCTACCCGAATCCCGAACCCAATAATTTTTCTTTTAATTCGCCCAAAGGCATGTGCCCTGGTTGTAAAGGGCTTGGTCATTTGTATCAGGTAAATCCAGATAAAATTGTTCCAAACAAAACACTGTCTATTAAGCAAGGGGCTTTAGCACCGCATGGACCACAAAAGCAGAATTGGGTGTTTAAGCAATTGGAACTAATTGCCGAGCGCTATGGTTTTAAGCTAAGCGATTCGTTTAAAGATATTCCACAAGAAGCTGTAGAAATTATAATGAACGGTGGGAACGAAAAATTCGAAGTAGAATCTAAAACTTTAGGAATTACTCGAACGTATAAAATCGATTTTGAAGGCGTAGCCACCTTTATTAATAGTACATACAAAAATAACGATTCGGCATCGCTACAGCGCTGGGCAAAAGAATATATGGACCATATAAGCTGTCCAGATTGCGAAGGTTCTCGTTTGCGAAAAGAGTCATTATATTTTAAAGTAGCCAATAAAAATATTGCAGAGCTCGCTCAAATGGATATTATCGAATTGCTAGATTGGTTTAGCGATTTAGAATCTAGAATTAGCGAGAGTCAAATTATTATTGGCCAAGAAGTATTTAAAGAAATAAGAAGCCGATTACAGTTTTTACTAGATGTTGGACTTACCTACCTGTCATTAGATCGCAGTTCTAAATCGCTTTCAGGTGGTGAAGCACAGCGCATTCGACTTGCTACTCAAATTGGTTCACAATTAGTTGGTGTGCTTTATATTTTAGACGAACCCAGTATAGGATTGCATCAGCGTGATAATGCAAAACTTATTCAGTCGCTTATAAAGCTTAAAGAATTAGGCAATTCTGTCTTGGTGGTCGAACACGACAAAGACATGATCCAAAGCGCCGACTATGTGATAGATATTGGCCCGGCGGCAGGAAAACACGGAGGCGAAATAGTTTCTAAAGGGAGTCCGGATCAGATAATTAATCATCCTACGCTTACTGCAGAATATTTAAAAGGGACCCGAGAAATTGCAATTCCAGAGCAACGAAGAGCCGGAAATGGCAAAGAATTAATCCTTAAAGGTGCAACGGGTCATAATTTACAAAACGTAAGTATAAGCTTGCCACTTGGTAAAATGATAGGCGTAACTGGGGTCTCTGGTAGTGGAAAATCAACCTTAATAAACGAAACCCTCTACCCTATTCTAAACGCGCACTTTTTTAATGGCGTAAAAAAACCATTACCGTACAAAAGTATAAAAGGCTTAGAGCATATAGATAAGGTTATAGACATTAACCAAAGTCCAATTGGGAGAACCCCGCGTTCTAATCCGGCAACGTATACGGGTGTATTTTCAGAAATCAGAAATTTATTTGCCAAGGTTCCCGAAGCAATGATACGCGGTTATAAACCCGGTAGATTTAGTTTTAATGTAAAAGGCGGACGTTGCGAAACCTGTAAAGGTGGTGGCTTAAAAGTTATAGAAATGAACTTTCTACCCGATGTTTATGTAGAATGCGAAACCTGTCAAGGCAAGCGTTTTAATAGAGAAACCTTAGAGATTCGCTATAAGGGAAAATCTATTTTCGACGTTTTAGAAATGACCATAAACGAGGCCTGCGAATTTTTTGAACACATTCCAAAAATCTATAGAAAACTTAAAACTATTCGCGATGTTGGTTTGGGTTACATTACCCTTGGACAGCAGTCTACGACTTTATCTGGTGGCGAAGCTCAGCGTATAAAATTGGCGACCGAACTCTCTAAACGCGATACGGGAAACACCTTTTATATTCTAGACGAACCTACCACTGGACTGCATTTTGAAGATATCCGTGTGCTTATGCTAGTGTTAAATAAGCTAGTAGAAAAGGGCAATACGGTTCTTATTATTGAACATAATCTAGATGTAATAAAAACGGTAGATTACATTATAGATGTTGGGCCTGAGGGCGGAAAAGGCGGCGGAAAAATAATTGCAAAAGGAACCCCAGAAGAAATTATAAAAAGCAAGAAGAGTTTCACTGCCGAATTCTTAAGAAAAGAACTAATTTAGGGCATGGCACGAACATTGTGCCATTACCTTTAAAAAACTTTATTGCAAATGAAAGCAAACAACAATCCAAAAGGCTGGAACGAAGTAAAAACCAACGATTCTTGGGCCATATTTAAAATTATGGGAGAGTTCGTAAACGGTTACGAAAAACTAGGTTTAATTGGGCCCTGTGTTTCTATTTTTGGATCTGCCAGAACCAAACCAGATAATCCCTATTACGAGTTGGCTGTGCGCATTGCAAAAAAAATTACAGAACACGGTTATGGAGTAATTACTGGCGGTGGCCCTGGAATTATGGAAGCTGGAAACAAAGGTGCACATTTGGCCGGAGGAACATCGGTAGGATTAAACATAGATTTGCCCTTCGAGCAACATGACAACCCATATATTGACAGTGATAAAAGCATAAATTTTGACTACTTTTTTGTTCGTAAAGTTATGTTCGTAAAGTATTCGCAAGGATTTGTTGTTATGCCAGGCGGATTTGGAACCTTAGACGAACTCTTTGAAGCGATAACATTAATTCAAACGCATAAAATAGAACGCTTCCCAATTATTCTCGTGGGTAGTAGTTTCTGGTCTGGTCTTATGGATTGGATTAAAGCTACCTTGTTAGAAACCAACGGCAATATTAGCCCAGGAGATATTAATCTTATAGAAATTGTAGATACAGAAAACGAAGTATTAGAAATACTAAATAAGTTCTATTCCAAATACAATTTAAGTCCTAACTTCTAAGTTAAGCAAGAACTTCACTCCCTAACTATGGTATTAACCCCTTTAGCTATTTGTTTAATAAAAGCACTACAGAATTAAGTGTTTAGCCGGTTGCAACATAAAATCACCATTGTATTTTTGCTGCTTGCGCAATGCGCATTGGCACAAACCAATCAGCTTATAATAAATGCCAATTTAGACCCTGCGAATCATTCAATTCAAGTTGAGCAGCACATTGTTTATACCAACAATAGTCAAGTTACCCTAAAGCAAGTTATTCTTTTAGATTGGGCCAATAGTTTTTCTAAAAAAACCACCGATTTAGGGCTGCGTTTTGCAGAAAACTTTAACAACGCTTTTTACTTCGAAAAAGACGAAAACCGGGGCCGTACAGACATTATTTCTATAACAGATAAGGGTGGTAGTACCCTTAGATATAGAAGACCCAAAGACGATTTAATCGCGGTAGAACTTCCTATCGAACTCGCCCCTGGAGCGCAAATAGAACTGGTAGCCGAATACACGGTAATTATTCCAGACGATCGTTTTACAAGATACGGTTATAACAACCAGAACAACATTAGCTTGCGCTATTGGTATTTAGCTCCAGCAGTTTACAAAGAAGGCTGGCAGGCCTACAGTAATAAAAATTTAGATGACTTCTATTCCGAACCTGCTCATTATAAAATTAGCCTTACCGCTCCAAAAAATTATAATGTAATTACCAGTTTATCTAAGGTTTCTGTTAGTAATTCGGCAACCAACAGTACTACCTTGCTTACCGGGGATTCCCGCAATCAAGTATCGCTTTACGTGACTAAGCAATACGAATTTGAATCGGTGGTAACCGACGAATTCGAAGTAATTACAAATTTAGACGACAACAACATTAGCCCGCCCTTAAAAGCTATAAATGTTGACAGAATTGTTCAATTCTTAAAATATTATTTAGGTAAGTATCCGTTTGACAAAATGGTGATTTCGCGCCAAGATTATAAACAGAGTCCTGTTTATGGATTAAACCAGTTACCTGCCTTTGTAAGGCCTTTCCCTGATGGATTTCAGTACGATATTGAACAATTAAAAACCATTACGGCCAAATACCTAAAAACTACCCTAGGGCTAAACCCGAGAACAGATCATTGGTTAATTGGAGCCATTCAGGTGTATTTAATGATGGAATACACCGACTTGTATTATCCAGACATGAAGCTTATTGGTAACCTAAGCAACCTATGGATAATTAAATGGTCGCATATAAGCACCCGCGAGTTTAACGATCAGTATCCATTTTTATACATGAATATGGCACGGAATAACTTAGACCAAGCCATGACCACCAGTAGGGACTCCTTGGTTAAGTTCAATAAAAATATTGCCACAAGTTATAAGGCTGGAGTAGGATTGCGTTATTTAGACAGTTATCTAGGCGAAGGAATAATAGATAAAACCATAAAAGAATTTTACGCTCAGAATAAACTTACCATGGGGGATTCTAAGGCTTTTAAAACCATTCTTAAAGAAAAGACTAGCCTCCCTGTCGATTGGTTTTTTGACGAATATGTAGCGACCAATAAAAAAATCGACTTTAAAATAAGACGCGTTAGACGCGTAGGAGATTCGTTGCAAGTAACTATTAAAAACAAACGCAACAACGGTATGCCTGTTTCTTTATATGGGCTTAAAAAAGATTCAATAGTATATAAAACCTGGGTAACTCGGGTGGATAGTAGCAAAACAATTACTATCCCTGCAGATCAAATAAATAGACTGTCGGTAAACTACGAAGGCGAAATTCCTGAATTTAATAACCGAAATAACTACAAAAAATTAAATGGACTTTTTAATAAACCTGTTCAGTTCCGATTATTTTTAGATGCAGAAGATCCAAAATACAATCAGTTATTTTTTATGCCAGTGTTTGGTTATAATATTTACGATGGATTTTCTCTAGGCCCCAAACTATATAACAAAACCATACTTAGAAAAAACTGGAATTATAAAATTGAACCGCGCTACGCCTTAAGGTCAAAGCAACTTGTAGGAAGCGCCTCTATTGTTTATACAGAGGACATAGAAAACGAATCACTGTATCGCATGCGGTATGGGTTTTCAGGGAGCACCTCTTCTTATAATACCGACTTAAATTTTAGAAAATATACCCCATTTATAAGTTTTGCCTTTAGAGATCCTAAAGATTTACGCAGTAATATGCGTCAAAGTATTAGTATTAGAAACGTAAACGTAGATCGAGACGAAGACCCAAATATTCCACTAGAAACGCCTAATTACAGTGTTTTTAATTTGGGTTATTCTTATTCCGACAACAATTTAATAGATTTCTACAAAGCTTCTATGAGCTACGAAATTTCGGAGAAGTTTAGTAAAATAGCCACGACACTCGAATACAGAAAGCTCTTTATAAATAACCGTCAGTTAAACGTGCGCCTTTTTGCCGGTGCCTTTTTGTTTAACGATACCAATACAAACGACGACTTTTTTAGTTTTGCGCTGGATCGTCCAACCGATTATTTATTTGATTACAATTATTATGGTAGAAGCGAAGATTCTGGAGTATTTAGTCAGCAGATAATTATTGCCGAAGGTGGCTTTAAATCTAGGCTTGAGCCAGCTTTTGCTAACAGTTGGATTACCACCATAAATGCAAGTACTAATATTTGGAATTGGATTTACGCTTATGGCGACGCCGGTTTGGTTCACAACAAAGGCCAAGGCACAAAAGGGGTTTACGATGCAGGAATTCGGTTAAGCTTAGTAGCTGATTATTTTGAACTTTTCTTCCCTATTTATTCTAATAATGGCTGGGAATTTGGTCTCCCAAATTACGATCAGCGTATTCGTTTTATTGTAACCTTAAGCCCTAGAACCTTACTTAGTTTATTTACTAGGGAATGGTACTAAACTCCTTAAAACAGTGTTAAGTTAGCCTTCTAATTTTTAACGATATGCTAACAGAAGGTTCCATTATTTAAATAATTTACATTATTCTAGTTTATTAGACTGTTTTGTTGCGTTATTCATAACAAAAAGCCATTTTTACATCTTGTGTAATTCGAGGGTTTTCGCTACTTTTGTATTGGTACAATTCCCACTAATTTTATGCAAACGCAAGCCCACACCGATTCAAATATTAGCTTTCAAGATTTTAAAGCTCAGGTGCTTAACGATTACAAAATTGCGGTTACAAGTCGTGAATGTAGTCTTTTGGGGCGCCGTGAAGTATTAACTGGAAAAGCCAAATTTGGCATTTTTGGAGACGGAAAAGAAGTACCGCAATTGGCCTGGGCCAAGGCTTTTAAAAATGGAGATTGGCGCAGCGGGTATTACCGCGACCAAACTTTTATGATGGCTATTGGCGAGCTAACCATTACACAATTTTTTGCTGGCCTTTATGCACATACCGACCTAGACCATGACCCCATGTCTGCAGGACGGCAAATGGGTGGACACTTTGGAACCCATAGTTTAAAAGATAACGGGAGATGGAAAAATCTAACCAAGCAAAAAAACAGTAGCCCAGACGTTTCGCCTACGGCAAGCCAGATGCCAAGATTATTGGGATTAGCACAAGCCTCTAAAATATTTAGAAATGTACCAGAATTGGCGCATCATACCGAGTTTTCGTTAAACGGAGACGAAGTTGCTTGGGGAACCATAGGGAATGCCTCCACCAGCGAAGGTCACTTTTGGGAAACAGTAAATGCCGCAGGCGTATTGCAGGTGCCTATGGTAATAAGTGTTTGGGACGACGAATACGGAATCTCGGTACATGCAAAAGATCAAACTACTAAAGAAAACATATCCGAAATATTAAGTGGGTTTCAGCGTAACGATTCCGAACCAGGCTACGAAATTATTCGCGTTAACGGCTGGGATTATGCCGAACTAATTAGCGCTTTCCAACGCGCAGGAACTATTGCCAGAGAAGAGCATGTTCCCGTTTTAATACACGTACAGCAGTTAACCCAACCCCAAGGTCATTCTACAAGTGGGTCGCACGAACGCTATAAAGACGAGGCCCGTTTAACTTGGGAAAAAGAATTTGACTGTAATGTAAAAATGCGGGAATGGATGATTGCTAATAATATTGCTACCAACGAAGATTTAATAGCAATAGAAAAAACAATCAAAAAAGAAGTCCGCGACGGTAAAAAAGCAGCTTGGGAGGCCTATTTAGCGCCTCAAAAATCTGAACAGCAAGAACTTAGCAACTTACTTAACATGGTGGCTGGCCATTCCAGTAATGGTGCATTTATTACCAAACTAGCACAAGATTTACTTGCAGATTCAGAACCTTTAAGAAGTACCATTTTAAAAACAGCAAGAAAAGCTTTGCGTTTTACATTAGGTGAAACTTCAGAAGCAAAAACCCAGCTGCAAGCTTGGACTACGCAGTACACAGCCCGAATTCAGCCCATGTATAGTTCGCATTTGTACAGTGAATTAGAAAATGCAGCGGTTAATATTCCAGAAATTTTACCTAACTATTCAGAGCAATCAGAAGAAGTTGACGGGCGCGTGGTATTACGTGACAATTTTGACAGCATATTTAATAGCAAGCCAGAGACTTTAATTTTTGGAGAAGACAGTGGTAATATTGGCGATGTAAACCAAGGATTAGAAGGTTTACAGGAAAAGTATGGCGTACTACGTGTTGCCGATGCAGGTATACGCGAAGCTACCATTTTAGGCCAAGGAATTGGCATGGCAATGCGCGGACTACGTCCTATTGCCGAAATTCAATATTTAGATTATTTATTGTACTGCATTCAAATAATGAGTGACGATTTAGCGACAGTCTTGTACAGAACACGAGGTAAGCAAAAGGCGCCGCTAATTGTTCGTACGCGTGGGCATCGCTTAGAAGGAATTTGGCACAGTGGATCGCAAATGGCAGCGATAATTCACCTATTACGTGGCATGTATGTACTCGTACCAAGAAATATGACTAAAGCAGCCGGTTTTTACAACACCTTACTAAAAGGTGATGAGCCCGGGTTAATTATTGAATGTTTAAATGGGTATCGATTAAAAGAAAAGATGCCAACCAATCTGGGTGATTTTTGCACTCCCATAGGCGTGGTAGAAACAGTTAAAGAAGGAACCGATCTTACAATTGTTTCTTATGGGTCTACCCTGCGCATTGTACAGCAGGTTGCTATAGAATTGCAACAAGTAGGTATAGATATAGAAGTAATAGACGCGCAATCGTTGTTGCCTTTTGATCTAAATCACGATGTGGTAAAAAGTGTTGCCAAAACCAATAGATTACTTGTGGTTGACGAAGATATGCCAGGCGGTGCTTCGGCGTATATTCTGCAAGAAGTGCTAGAACAGCAAGACGCTTGGAAACACTTAGACAGCAAACCACAAACTTTAGCTGCACAACCACACCGTCCGGCTTATGGAACCGATGGGGACTATTTTTCTAAGCCTTCGGCCGAAGATATATTCGAATGTATATACGCTATGATGCACGAGGCAAACCCAACCGATTTCCCTGTGCTTAGATAGTTTTTTAATAAAAAAAGCGGTCGAAAATTTGTTCTAGTCAAAATTAATTCGATCTTTAACCTATAAAATAACAACAACAAGGAATGTTACTTATCAATTCAAATTTTAATAATAATAATAATAACGCGAAGCCGTAAGTAAAACCTTGTCGATATAATACACCCGTCAGGTTTTTAACTTGACGGGTTTTTTATTTTAAAAACTTTTGTAAAATCATTAAACAATAATATTATGTGTGGAATAGTATGTGCCTTCGACCTTAAACAAACAACAACTAAGCTAAGACCTCAGCTATTAAATATGGCCAAAACTATCCGTCACCGCGGACCCGATTGGAGCGGAATCTACACCAATAATAACGCAATACTTGCACACGAACGTTTAGCCATTGTGGATCCAACATCGGGAAAACAACCTATTTTAAGTCCTGACCAGCAACTAGTTCTTGCAGCCAATGGCGAAATTTATAACCACGACCATTGGCGAAAACATTACCAAAATTCTTACGATTTTAAAACCAAATCGGACTGCGAAGTAATACTGGCTTTATATAAAGATAAAGGCGCCGATTTTCTAGACGATTTAAACGGAATTTTTGGCTTTGCGCTTTACGATGCTAGCGACAACTCCTATTTAATTGCCAGAGATCATATGGGAATTATCCCATTGTACATGGGCTGGGACCAACATGGAACATTTTACGTAGCCTCCGAACTTAAATCTTTAGAAGGCGTTTGTACTAAAATTGAATTGTTTCCACCAGGCCATTACTTATCTAGTAAAACTGGAGCATTAGTACAATGGTATAAACGCGATTGGATGGATTACCAAGCCGTTAAAGACAACGAATCCAGTATTGCCGAACTACGGGAAGCTTTAGACGCCGCTGTGCACAGACAATTAATGAGCGACGTACCTTATGGAGTCCTGTTATCGGGTGGTTTAGATTCTTCTATTACTTCTGCCCTAGCCAAAAAATATGCAGACAAACGTGTAGAAAGTAACGATACTAAAAAAGCGTGGTGGCCAAGATTACATTCTTTTGCCATAGGCTTAGAAGGCTCACCAGATTTAGCGGCAGCACAAAAGGTGGCAGATTATTTAGATACGGTGCATCACGAAGTAAAATTTACCATTCAAGAAGGAATAGACGCACTACGCGATGTAATTTATCATTTAGAAACCTACGACATTACTACCATTAGAGCGTCAACTCCTATGTACTTAATGGCACGAGCTATTAAGGCAATGGGTATAAAAATGGTGCTTTCTGGAGAGGGCGCAGACGAAATCTTTGGCGGCTATCTCTACTTTCATAAGGCACCCAATGCAGAAGAGTTCCATAAAGAAACGGTTAGAAAACTAGACAAATTACACCAGTACGATTGTCTACGTGCTAACAAATCGCTGGCCGCATGGGGTATTGAAGGTCGCGTTCCTTTTTTAGACAAAGAGTTTATGGACGTAGCCATGCGTTTAAACCCAGAAGACAAACTTATTAATGGGGAGCGTATGGAAAAATGGATCCTGCGTAAAGCCTTCGAGGACTATTTACCAGAATCGGTGGCATGGAGACAAAAAGAGCAGTTTAGTGATGGTGTTGGGTATAGCTGGATAGATACTTTAAAAGAAATGGTAGCTACCCAAGTTACCGACGAGCAAATGGCCAATGCACATTTTAGATTTCCAGCACAACCTCCAACCAGTAAAGAAGAATTTTACTACCGTAGTATTTTCGAAGAACATTTCCCTAGCGAAGCAGCAGCCTTAAGTGTTCCTTCTGTGCCTTCGGTTGCATGTAGTTCGCCAATCGCTTTAGAATGGGACGAAAGCTTTAAAAACCAAAACGACCCTAGTGGAAGGGCCGTTGCAAATGTTCACGATCAGGCGTATTAACCAGTAATGTGGTATCCGCCATCCACATGGCGGATCTCCCCAGTAATACGTACGTCGGGTCTAAATAAGTGTACAATTTCTTTGGCTAAATCTTCTGGTAGCGCATTGCCTAATGGACTTAAACGATCCGATGTAGCCACGTCCTCGGTATTTAAAGTAGCAGTTCCTGCCTTGCTACCCATATATGGTGAAAAACGCACTGCATTAACCCGAATTTGATTACTTCTGCCTAGTTCGTCTGCTAATTCTACCGTGATTCGCTCTAGAGCAGCTTTTGCAATACTCATATTCCTGTAGGGATGAAAAGTTACCTTAGCCGCGGCGATATAACTAATGGAGCAAATTGAGCTCCCTGGCTGTAAAACCGACTCTCTTATTAAGTAATACGCCAATCTAATTAAAGAATAAGCCGAAACATCCATGGTATCGCAAAATTCGTCTCTGGAAACTTCTAACAGCGGTTTTACCTGCTTATTACGAATGGTCTTATCCATAGCGATGGCATGTAAAAACCCGTCTAATTTTATTCCTTTTTCTTTTAAAGTTTTAGCAAAATCAGCGACGTTATCTTCTAAAGTAACATCTAAAATTTCTACTTGAGAATCGCCCAATTCATTATAGATAGATGCCTTAAAGTCGTTAAAATTTTTATTTAAAAAATCCTGAGCTCGTTGCGATAAATCCGTATGAAACTTACTCACTCCCAAACCAGTGCAAATAACCTTTCCGCCTTGCGCAATTATTTCTTTAGCTGTATACATGGCCAAAGATTGTGCGTCTGCTATTCCAGTAATTAAAAATGTTTTTCCTGCTAACATAATATATAGTTTATAGGTTGATTACCATTTATAAAGTGCCGTGCCCCAAGTCCAGCCAGCTCCAACAGCTGCAAAAAGCAGTAAATCGTCTTTATTTATAGCATTGTTTTTAAGGGTTTCGTCTAAAACTATTGGAATAGTCCCCCCGGAAGTATTTGCGTAGCGATCCATATTGGTTTTTACTTTGTCGAATGGCATTCCAATTTGGTCTGCTATCGATTTTAAAATTCCAATGCTGGGTTGGTGTGGTAACATATACTTAATTTGGTCTACCTTGGTATTGTTTCTGGAAAGCAATTCTTCTATACATTTAGGAACAACTCGAGTAGCCGTATTGTACACTTCTTGTCCATTCATTGTAAAATAATGATCCCCATTGGCTACTGTATCTTGCGAGGCTGGTTTTTCTGAACCGCCAGCGTAAATTGTAAAATGATCTTTTCCGCTTCCGTCTGTATGTAATAAAAAATCTATAAATCCTTTATCTTCTTGGGTTGCACTCAGCACAATAGCTCCCGCTCCATCTCCAAAAAAAACAGAATCTCGACGTTCCCAATCGGTAATATTAGAAAAGGTATCGGCACCAATAACCATTACGTGCTTGTACATTCCCGATTGAATATACTGTACTCCTGTAGCCATGGCAAACAAAGCACCCGAACAAACTGCAGAAATGTCGAATGCAACTGCTTTTGTCGCGCCTAGTTTTTCTTGTACAAAACAAGCGCAGGACGGTGCTGGTCTATCTGGAGTTGCGGTGGCTAGAATTATTAAATCTATCTGATTTGCATCTAAATTTGCACTTTCAAGCGCTTTTTGCGCAGCCAAATAAGCCAAATCACTTGTTGTCTGATTGGTAACTACTCTACGTTCCTTTATACCTAAACGATTAAAAATCCACTCGTCTGAAGAACCTACGGCTTCGAAGTGCGAATTAGGTACAACTTTTTCGGGGGCATAAGAACCCGTACCTTGAATAAATGCTCTCATAATTTATAAAATATAAGAGGTAAAAATCTGCAATAAATAGGTGCTAACAAGGGGTTAGTTCAATTACTTGACAATAAGTATTATATGTGCAATAAAATCCATTTATACTACAAATTCCGCAAAATAGCCACCATAACAATGGTCCATTTTGCATACTTGATAATTTATCGTCTTTTACGAAATCGTTTTAGAAATTAAAATCTGTTCCATATTGACCCAATTTCACTGCCAATAGGGATAATAATGTAGAATAAGAATCATGCTAGTGCTTAAAAAGAAGTATCTTTAAGTCAAAGAAAATTGCCATTTTTTAATTTTTGCTATGAAATTTTTAATGACTCTATGCATAGGCATGCTTTTTTTTGCCTGTACTAACGACGACGATGCGTCCAACAGTGTTGTTGCGAACGTACCTCAAGATGTAATTGCAATTAGTACCAATACCAACAGTGTTTTTAGAACAGATATAACCGGGACTGCTGCCAATTTAAATTCTCAAAATTTAACCGACGACCTTGGGGTTCCTACCGATTACAGCAATTTTAGCGCTGCACAAGAAATTCTGGGTTTTAATAAACGCGGTAATAACATTTATGACTTTTGGGAGATTGACTTGCAAACAGAAGCTACGTATTCCGTAAGTGACTTATGCAATCTAGAACCTTTTGAAGGCGTTTTGGCAGCCTCTAATACCAGAGATAAATTGTTGCAATTTAGCCGTCTAAGCATTGGAGTAGAGCTAAACAACTTTATTTACATCTACGACAAAACAACAACCGAATGCACGAAAACATTTCTTGGCGTTGGCGGACTTTCGCCTTCTAACTCTTTTTACTTAGGTGACGATTATGCACTCGTGTATTTAGACGCGGCGACCGTCCCCATTGAATTAAGTCGAGTTTCTTTAGAGACAGGGCTTATTACCCATCAGATTACCTTTGTGCAGGAAGCTAGAGTAACTGTGGCTAACGGCATTATACATGCATTTTTTATTGATGACTCCTACAAAACCTACAGTGCTGCAACGCTTGAGCAGCTAAGTTCCGGTGAGTTTGATTTTTCGATAACTAGCGTACAAACAGGCTTTTTTAAAGCGCAAATTCAGGACCAGCTTATGCTCGTTGATTTGCCTTACCCGCAACCTAGTCTATTTAATACAGGCCCTGCACTAATAAATTTAGAAAACAACCAATTAGTTGCTGGCGAAGACTATTTTCTATTTGACCTTCGCATTGGATTAACCGAAGAATTAGGACGTAACGTAGATGGTTTTACCAATTATACCTTAAACTTATCGACTGGCTTAATTGCCATAGGATATGGCCTTGGTGATGGAAGCGGAGGTGTTGTTTACACCAATTTTGAAGCCGAAATAATAAAGGTGGTGCCTTTAGAAACCGTGCCAAAAGAATTGGTCTTTATTTAACCCTTACGGCAACCACTTTTTATCGAAATTTGGTTTGCGTTTTTCTAAAAATGCATCGCGACCTTCTTTAGCTTCGTCAGTCATATAGGCCAAGCGTGTAGCTTCTCCTGCAAATACTTGTTGTCCAACCATACCATCGTCTGTGAGGTTCATTGCAAATTTTAGCATTTTTATGGAAGTAGGAGATTTTTCTAAAATTTCTTGTGCCCAAGCATACGCGGTATCTTCCAATTCGCTATGCGGAACAACTGCGTTTACCATACCCATATCGAAAGCTTCTTGAGCCGAATAATTACGACCTAAAAAGAAAATTTCTCTAGCCTTTTTTTGCCCGACCATTTTGGCCAAATAAGCAGAGCCATATCCACCGTCAAAACTGGTAACATCGGCATCGGTTTGTTTAAAAATTGCGTGTTCTTTACTGGCCAAGGTCATATCGCATACAACGTGTAAACTATGGCCTCCCCCTACGGCCCAGCCTGGCACAACAGCAATTACGGCCTTAGGCATAAAACGAATTAAGCGCTGAACATCTAAAATATTTAAGCGGTGATAGCCATCTGTTCCAACGTAACCCTGATGTCCCCTAGCCTTCTGATCCCCACCACTACAAAAACTATACACACCATCTTTAGAAGATGGGCCCTCTGCACTTAACAAAACAACCCCGATACTTGTATCTTCTTGAGCATCTTTAAAAGCGTCTAACAATTCACTGGTAGTATGCGGTCTAAAGGCATTTCTAACCTCGGGGCGATTAAAAGCAATTCGAGCAACTCCATGGCTCTTTTTATAGGTAATATCTGTGTATTCTTTGGCGGTAACCCACTGCGCTTGTTGCATATTCCTTATTTTTACGTAAAAATAAAGCTTTTTCAAGCAATTTTAACCTAAACAATACAAACATGAAGCAGTTCACCTTATGTTTATTTTATTTTTTACTGGTTAGCCTCTTGCCACTAAATGCGCAAAATACCTACAAATTTAGTACCTTGGTAGACCTAGAAGCTACAGATGTTATAAGTCAAGGCGTGACGGGTACCTGCTGGTCTTTTTCTACTTCTTCTTTTTTAGAATCCGAAATTAAACGTATTACTGGCAATTTTATAGACCTTTCCGAAATGTATACCGTTAGAAACACCTACCCTAAAAAGGCTTGGAATTATGTAATGCGTCAAGGCAGGGCACAATTTGGAGAAGGTGGGCTAGCCCACGATGTAATTAATTCGGTTCAGGATTATGGACTAGTGCCACAAAGCGTTTATTCTGGCTTAGATGTAGGAACAGATAAACACAATCATGCTGAATTAGTTGCGGTTCTTACAGCCATGTTAGATACCTACATAGACAATCCCGGTCGTAAATTAAGCCCAAAGTGGCAAGCTGCTGTCACGGCAGTGTTAGATGTGTATTTGGGCAAGCAACCCGAATCTTTTGAATATATGGGCAACAACTACACCCCCGAAACCTTCTTAGCATTTACTCAAATTAACCCTCAGGATTATATAACTATTACCTCGTTTACTCAAGCGCCCTTTAACCAATCATTTATTCTAAACATTCCCGACAACTGGAGCAATGGTTCATTTTACAATGTTACGCTCGATAACTTAATGGAGGTAATAGACACTGCACTGGAAAATGGCTACACGGTCGAATTGGATTGCGATGTTAGCGAACGCAGTTTTTCTTCTAAAAATGGGGTCGCAGTAATTCCTCTAGATAGTGCAAACAACATTAAGGCATTGACCAGTGTATACCCAGAACGCAAAGTAGATCAACAATTCCGACAGGAGGAGTTTGAAAACTACACAACTACAGACGACCATCTAATGCATATTACGGGGATATTAAAAGATCAAAATGGCACACGATATTACAAGGTGAAAAATAGCTGGGGTACAGATCCTAGCCGTAATGCCAACAACGGCTATGTATACTTTAGTGAATCTTACATGAGACTAAAAACCATTAGTGTGACAATTCACAAAGATGCGATACCAAAAAATATTGCAAAAAACTTGAAAATATAACAGTTAATTGCCTTTAAACGAGGAATTTGACCCCTTTAAAACTTTAACAACATGTTGGTAAAATTTATTATGCTAGCATAACAACTTGACTTACTTTTGCCCGAAATTTTTACGATATGCGGGTTGAACGATCGGCCATTTACAAGTTCTGCGAAGCGGAATACAATTTACCTTTTACAGATCTATATATTTTTGATGAATTTGTAATCTCTCAAGTTAAGGCAGGTTATAAATACACACAAAGCGATGCTATAAGATTGGTTGGTGCAATTACTAAGCACTTTCCAAATAATGCCCCTTTCGATTTTATTTCGAATCGCGTTAACGATTTTAGCCTAGATCCTAACGATTTGCGTTGGTTTTTAAGCTTACTCGATAATATCAGGTCGTATAGCGTGGCTTATTATGACAGCCCTAGTAAGGCAAATTACACCCTTGAATCACAGTTCTCACCAATCCCAGTAAATGCTTTTCCAAATCTAGTATTGGCTTTAGAAGCCTTATATGCTAGTTCTAAAAAGTCGTTTAAATAAAAATTAACACCTAATTCTATCCGAATTCTTACAATTGGAGCGATTTTTGAGTAATTTTAAACCATGAAGTTAAACTTTCTAAGGTCAATAATTGCGTTAATGCTGCTTGGTAGCAGTGCAATTGCCACTGCACAAGATTTAGAAAGTCGTGTTTTACAAATTAAAGCGCTGGATTTGGCCAACGAGCCCGATATTTTTTCGGACGAATTTAATTTTGTTTATACGGGGAATTACCCCTTAACACCATTAGACTTTGACAAAAAAGAAGATGTGTTCTGGGAACCTGTTGATATGAGTCAGGCGGTCGCTAGTAGAAACGCTATTAATAATAGAACGGCCAACATAAGACCCATAAAAGTAAAGGCTTTTGGCTTTAGTTCGGCTACTAGTTATCAAGCCGACGGGCAATCCAAGGTAACTAATACGGTTTATCAAGATATGCGCAATGTACAGTTTATTACTGCATGTCCTCCAATAGGGACTTGCTGGCGCTGTGCTCCCAACCGAGGCTCTAGCTTATTTAGACAGTGGTAATACCATCGTTCTGAATTAGAATTTTTTTGTCTTTATACAAGGTTCCAATTGCCTTTTTAAAACTCTTTTTACTCAACCCTAAATACGCTTTTATGTCTTCTGGACTACTTTTGTCGTGTAAGGGTAAAAAACCACCAGCGGCTACTAACTCTTCTAACACATAATTAGCATTAGGCTCTATACTTCTATAGCCTTCTTCCTGCAATACAATATCAACTTTATTGTCGTCGCGAACTTTTTTTACAAAGGCCTCTAGTTTATCGCCGGTGCGAATATCTTCGAAAATATCTTCTAAATAAATAAGACCTTCGTGTTTTCCGTTAATTATAACGTTTGCTCCTTTGTCGGTAATATGGGATACTAAAATTTGAACCTTGTCAAACTTTTTAATCTCTAAATCTTTGTTCGTTAAGTATTTTTGGGTCTTACTAGAACCTACTAATCGTTCGGTTTTCTCGTCAACATACACATAAACAATATACCAGTTGCCTTTGGTCATTGGGCGAGCTTGTTCTTTAAAAGGAACAAACAAATCTTTCTCTATACCCCATTCCATAAATGCGCCATGGTCGGTCACGTCGTTGCACTTTAAATATCCAAATTGACCAACAGTCATTTCTGGTCTTAGGGTAGTTGCAATTATTCGGGCCTCGTTATCGCGATACACAAAAACTTCAATATTGTCGCCTACGGCGTATTGCTCGGGTTTGTGTTTATGCGGTAGGAGTACTACATCTTCTGTTTCGTCGCCTAAATATAAACCCGGATCGGTCTCTCTTAAAATGGTAAGCGTATTATAATCACCTAATTGCATCATGGTGGCAAAGGTACAAAATTAGGGTACTATTATTCTTTCAGAACAAGCTTGTTTTTTAAGCTGCTATTGACTTTATTTGACAGACAAATGAAAGCAAAATATCCTCACCATTTCGCCGACGCAATAAAACCAAGGCATGTTCAGAAATCAGACATTGGGTCTATCTATTTTTATAACAATTGTATTGTGGGTGAATTTAACGAAGGTGTCACCGTTTCTTATAAAACTGGATTTAATTTACTGCTAAATTGTCTCAAGCATATAGGCGCTCAACCCTTTTACTTAATTAGTAACAGGGTTAATTCGTATGCCGTACAACCCACAGATTACAAATATTTAGAAAAGGTGCCTAACCTTAAAGGAATAGCGATAGTAACCTTAGACGACTTTGGCCTCACTAACGCAAAATTAGAAGCCAAATTTTTCAAAAAAGAATTCGAAGTATTCAAAAATCTAGATGCCGCTAAAGCCTGGGGGGACAACCTAATAAAGTCCTACTCGGTGTAATCAAAATAGTTAAGTAAAACCGTATCGTTTACTGCTCGTGGGGTTTCTATTTCTAAAACTGCTGGGGCGTCGCTTGGCAAGAAAAATTGTTCTAGTTGCTCTTTTAATTGCTCTAAATTCGCAGCATAACTGTAGTTCCAACTATGCATTTTACACAATTGCTCCGCCTTTAAACTGTGAGGAGTTTCAAAATAAGTTTCAAAACGTTTATCTGTTTTATCGCCGGGTAAGATTCTAAAAATCCCGCCTCCTGTGTTGTTTATTAAAATTACTTTAAAGTTACTGGGCACATAGTTATTCCAAAGTGCATTACTGTCGTAATAAAAACCTAAATCGCCGGTAATAAAAACCACTGGAGCCTTATCGCCCACTGCAGCACCAATAGCTGTAGAAGTAGATCCGTCTATGCCACTGGTTCCTCGGTTACAAAATACGGTATTAGTTGGCGCTAAACTAAACAGTTGGGCATATCGAATAGCAGCACTATTGCTTATCTGCAACATACTGTGGGCTGGAATTGCCTTAAAAACATGTTTGTAAACCAGAAAGTCACTATAAGGAATCTCGCTCAAATAGGCACTGTGCTTTTGCCGTCGCTTATCGCGAATGGCCAACCAATGTGCTTGATAAATACCACCTTTTGTTTTCTTGCTATTTATCTGACTTAAAAAAGAACTTACGCTTCCTTTAAAATGATCAGATAAACAAAAAAACGTATCGTAAGCCTTTTTGGCATCTATATGCCAATGTGTTTTTGGCTTATAATTTCTTAAAAAAGCTTTTATTTTTTTAGACACTATCATGCCGCCAAACGTAACTAACAAGTCAGGCTGTAAGGCCTTAAATTCATCTTCGCTAAGTTTAAAGATTAACTGATCAATACTATTAATCGCCTTAGCGCTATGCAAATTACTCGTAGTTTCTGTAAGCAATAATACACGAGGGTCTTTAAGTAAATTCTCCAATTCTTGTTGCGCGACTTCTTCTGGAGGAAGCACCCCAACTAATACCATTATACGGTGGGCTTGCTGCCAAATCTCTTGTTGCGTTTGGGTGAGTTTTAATTGAGTATTCTGGACAGCTAACTGGATATTAGGTATGTCTAAATCTGTAGTAGTTTGAGTAATATAGAGTGGTTCGGCAAAGGGTAAATTTAAATGAACTGGTCCATGTTGCAACGTGGCAATTTGAAGGCCTTTAGCAATACAATTTTTATTTTCTAAAAGTGAATCGTCGTTGGCAGAACAGTTTCCAGAAAACAATACGTGCTTTCCATAAACCTGCTCTTGTTGTATGGTTTGTCCATCGCCTATTTCTATTAATTCAGGAGGTCTGTCGGCAGATAACACAACCAGCGGAATATCGCTATAAAAAGCTTCTGCAACTGCTGGATAATAATTTAATAAAGCCGAGCCCGAAGTACAAACTACAGCAGCTGGCCTTCCGGTTTGTTGTGCAATTCCCAAAGCAAAAAAAGCAGCGCAACGTTCGTCTACAATACTGTAACAGTTAAAAAATGAATCTCCGGTAAACCCTAATGTTAATGGCGCGTTTCTGGAACCGGGAGAAATAATAATATGTTTAATTTGGTACGCCTTACATTGGGCTACAACCAACTGTGATAGTATCTTATTAGAATATCTTGTTGTTACCTGCTTGTTGTGCATATACTAGCTAACGGGAGCCACCGATTTTAAAATACGCTTCATGGTTTCTGCCTTATTCACAGTTTCTATCCATTCATCTAGAACAATAGAATCTTCTGTAATGCCTCCTCCCACAAAGATTTCTGCATTATTGCCTTGTATTTTCATACACCGCAAATTTACAAAGAGTTTGGCATTTAATCCAGAAGTTAGACGGCCTAAAAATCCGCAGTAATATTCCCGATCGTATCCTTCATGACGACTAATAAAAGTTTGCGCCTTTTGGGTAGGAAGTCCACAAACGGCAGGCGTTGGGTGTAAGGCATCTAAAACCCGTTGCAGCATTTCTTTTTTATTTTTTAGCGTACCCGAAATGTCGTTGCAAATATGCCATAAGGTTCCCGCCTTGTGATTGTATGTTTTAGAAATCACCATAACTTTTACTAAAGATTCTAAGCTTTCGGTTATCGCCTGAGTAACAAAATCTTGTTCGTTAATCTCTTTAGGAGTCCAGTTGGGCTTTATGTCGGGATAAACCTTCTGAGTACCGGCCAAAGCCATCGTCTTAAAAGTGGTTCCATCTACTTTAATAAATGTTTCTGGTGTTGCACCAATCCAAAATCCAACCTTCGGATGAAAAAACCCATATACAAAAGCATCGGAATAGGCCTTTATAGTGCTAAACATAAGCTTAATAGGGTCGGCGACCCCTGCAACATGCTCCTTTCTTGAGCAGACCACCTTTTGCATGCCTCCTTTTTGAATTG
This sequence comes from Gilvibacter sp., assembly GCA_965277295.1. Lineage (GTDB taxonomy): Bacteria > Bacteroidota > Bacteroidia > Flavobacteriales > Flavobacteriaceae > Gilvibacter. The sequence goes on along the minus strand of OZ255720.1, from coordinate 2,743,710 downwards.
TTTTTATGGCATGCGACACTATTGCTCCATAGACTGGGTCTAAGGGAGGAATATCGGCACTTCGACCCTTAATATGTTCGGTACAAAAAAAATCTTCACCTAAGGTACAACTCGCAGAAGTAGCGTGTTCGTCCGGAATTATTACGGCCCTATTTTTTTTGTTGTAAGGCATAAAAATAAAACCTGTACGTTGTAAGCCTTTTATAAAATGCTGCTTTACGGTGTGCTGAAACAAAGCCTCTAATTGGTTGCTATTAGGCTCTTTATATACTACAAAAGGGAGGTTTTTTTTATAATGCGCTTCAACTTGGGGAGTGAAATCATTGAATTCCATATATTAAACCTTATGTATAGTTAGTGTTGTTAGTTTTATTTGTGATATTAAATTGTCTTGCGGGTCTACAATTCTAATTTGCCATAGTTGCGTAGTTCTGCCTTTATGAATAATATTTGCCTTTGCATAGACAAAGCCATCACGAACTGCTTTTACATGATTTGCTGCAATTTCGATTCCTCTAATTTGCACATCACGGCTTCCTAAAAATAAAAATGCTCCGGCACTACCTACACTTTCTGCTAAGGCCACCGAAGCGCCTCCGTGTAAAACCCCATCGGGTTGATGCACTCTTGGTGTAACTGGCATTCTGGCTGTTACGGTATCTTCTGTAACATCTGTAAATTCAATAGCTAAGGTTTCCATAAGTGTGTTTTTACAAATGGCATTTAGTTTCTCTAAAAGTTTATCCTTGCTATCCTGCATGGTAATTGTTTACTTTTGTAAATATACAAAACAAGGCTTAAATGAATAGCAAACAACAGCGGGTATCTTACAGTAGTTCTAACACTTATAATACCCTTAATTCGTTGCAAGAATCGACCAAAAATATTTGGATTGTCTTTCATGGAATGGGTTACTTGAGTAAATATTTTCTGCGATATTTTAAAAGTCTTAATCCCCAAGAAAATTATATAATTGCGCCTCAAGCACCTAGCAAATATTATCAAGGCCCCGATTTTAAGCATGTTGGTGCATCTTGGCTAACACGAGAAGACACCGTTGAAGAAACTAAAAATATTTTAAATTATGTTCAAGCCGTGGTTGCCCAAGAAAACTTACCCAGTAATGCACAATTAATTGTTATGGGTTACTCTCAAGGCGTAAGTATTGCTATGCGCTGGATGGCTAAGTATAACATTCAACCCAAGTGTCTTGTTTTGCATTCCGGAGGTATTCCAGTTGAACTAACCGCCAACGACTTGGCCTATTTAAATCCAGAAGTTCCAGTTACTTATCTTTATGGCAGTGACGACCAATATATAAACGAAGCCCGAAAAACAGAACAAAGCTTGTTAGGCAAGAACCTTTTTGGAGACCGATTAACTGTCAAGAAGTTTAATGGAATTCACGAAGTTTATGTTCCATTTATTGAAGCTACCGCTAATGCCATGGCAAAATAATATTATTATGAAACCACTATTAACAACACTTACCTCTATTTGCCTTTTACTTTTAGGGGCTTGCAAAAACACTACTGCTCCAGATGCTACCCCAGAAGCTAAAACCACTACAGCGTCTAATTTTACGTATAGCCCCGCAAAACAATACAAAGATTACTGGTATAACGGTACGGCCGAAATATCCAGTTATGCGTTGTCGCAAGCCAGATATGGCGAAATTCGTGAAGGTGAGGCAGTATTAGTATTTGTAACAGAACCCTTTTCTACAACGTATAACACCAAAGCAGATTCACCAACTCCAGATGACCCTTCTGTTTTAAAGCTAAATCAAACAAGAAATTTTACCACTGGAATTTATCCTTATTCGTTAATGAATAGTTCGTTTTTTCCTGTTGAAAATGGTGAGCAATCACTTAAAGTTTCTACCAGCGTACAAGAATGGTGCGGTCATGTTTATATGGAATTACAAAATAAAGCTCAGTTTAATGTTCGAATTGATTCGTATTTTCAAGGAGAATCAATTGCCGACTTAACCCTAGATAAAGTCGATTTAGAGGACGATATTTTTTCCAAGATTCGCCTACAACCTGAACTACTCAAACAAGGCGAATTAACCATAATTCCGTCGTTTTTCTATTTGCGGTTAAAGCATGTGAAGACAAAATCATACAAAGCAAATGCAAAACTAATCGAGCAAGAGGACGGCAACAGTATGTATACCTTGACGTATCCAGAACTAGGTCGAAAATTTACGGTTACTTTTAAGACCGATTTCCCACATACCATCGAATCTTGGACAGAAAGCTATTCGAGTGGTTTTGGTGCAAACGCTAAACAAATTCAGACAACTGCGACAAAAATTAAAACTATTAGATCTGACTATTGGCGACGCAATGCTAATGCAGATATGGTCTTACGCGATTCCTTGGGCTTAAAATAGATTGAAATGAAGACTGTTCAGGCGACTATACAAAAAATGGGAAAAGGATGGCATCATTTTCTTCCTCTTGGCAATATATTAGTTAACCAACTAAAACAGGACGGTAATAAACGAGTACTCGTTGTTTTTAGCGACAGCTATAAAATTCATTTGGCTCTTCAATCTCGAAGTGAATTTGGCAATTTTGTAATGCTTAGCAATAAGCATTTAAAAGCGTTGGAGGTTCAACTTGGCGATACCGTAACTTTTAAAATTGGCGTTGATAGGTCTAAATACCAATTTGAATATCCCGATACCTTTGCAGAAGTTATGCGCACCGACCAAGAAGCCTTTGCAATTTTTGAACAACTTACCAAAGGAAACCAGCGAAGTATTTTGGCTGTGGTGAATTCACAGCTAAATCAAAATAAACAAATAGAAAAATCACTTATTATTGCAGAGAAATTAAAACATGGCATTACAAATGCTCGCGAAATAATGGCTAAAAAATAACTTATGACTCCAGCAACTATAACCTTAAATAATCAACTAAACATTTCTAGAATTGTTCACGGGTACTGGCGCTTACAAGATTGGAATTTAAGTACAACACAAATAGAATCCCTTATTTACGACAGTATTGCCCTTGGGATAACCACCTTAGATCACGCCGATATTTATGGTGATTACCAATGTGAAGCCCTTTTTGGTAAGGCATTAAACCACAATTCACGGCTACGGGAGCAAATTCAATTAGTTTCTAAATGTGGAATTAAATTAATTAGTGACAAATTTCCCGATCGATCTGTAAAGTATTACGATTATTCTTACGACTATATAGTTTCCAGCGCCGAAAACTCGCTAAAAAATTTACGCACAGAATATCTAGACGTGCTTTTATTGCACAGGCCTTCGCCCTTGTATAATCCTGAAGAAGTTGCCAAGGCATTTGCGCATTTAAAGGCCTCTGGAAAAGTAAGGCATTTTGGAGTTTCCAATTTTACGCCTCAGCAAAGTGCAACGCTGTCTTCGTATTTAGACAGTCCATTAATAACAAACCAGGTAGAGATTTCTGTAGCCTGTTTGGAACATTTTGACAATGGTAATATAGATTACTTTTTACAGCAGCGAATGCACCCAATGGCTTGGTCGCCTTTGGCTGGAGGTGGTTTGTTTAATCCTAAAACTGCTAAAGACACAGCCCTTGTTCAAACAATTAAACAAGTAGCCAAGCAGCAGGAGGTTCAAGATCTTTCGGCAATTATGTACGCTTGGCTTTTAATGCATCCTGTTGGGATTATACCTATTGTTGGTAGTGGAAAATTAAATCGATTAGAAACAGCGGTAAAAGCACTAGATATTACCTTAACAAGCCAGCAATGGTTTAGTATCTTACAGGCAAGTCGCGGCCAGGAAGTGGCCTAAAACTATACGTATGGATTATAAAAAAATAAATAAGGAATCTTGGAACAAACGTACCGAGGTTCACTATACCTCTAAGTTTTACGACAATAAAGCTTTTATTGCCGGAGCACAGTCTTTAAATACAATCGAATTAGATCTTTTGGGCGATGTTAGCGGTTTAGAAATTTTGCATTTACAATGCCATTTTGGACAGGATTCTATTTCTTTAGCGCGTTTAGGGGCTCAGGTAACTGGAATCGATTTATCTAACGCAGCTATAGATAAAGCTAACCAATTGGCTGTTGCAACAAATACCAGCGCGAATACTACTTTTATTTGTTGCGATCTTTATGACGCGCCAAATTTCTTAGACAAAAAATTCGATCTTGTTTTTACAAGTTACGGCACCATAGGCTGGCTCCCAGATATAAATAGATGGGCAGCGGTTGTTAGTCATTTTCTAAAACCAGAAGGTCGTTTTGTAATGGCAGAATTCCATCCTGTGGTTTGGATGTACGACGACGATTTTACAGCAGTTACTTATAATTATGCTAACGACACCCCTATTATTGAACAACTAGAAGGTACTTATACCAATCCGGAATCAAAAATTCAAGGAGAATACGTAACCTGGAATCATGGCTTAGGCGAAGTAGTTTCGGCCTTACTAGACCAAGGAATTCAAATAAAAGCCTTTAAAGAATTCGATTACTCGCCTTACGACTGTATGGCCCATATGCAAGAAGACGGCCCGAAAGAATTTAGAATAACAAAGTTTGGTAATAAAATACCCTTGGTGTACGCCATACACGGTGTTTTAACTAATTCGAAGTAAATATTAATCACCTTTATTACCGCATCGACAATAGTTATGTTTAACCAAGTCTAAATGGTTATTTAAACAGTAATTTAAGCACATGACAGAAACAAAAAGTATTGCTTTATTTTGGTTTAGGCGCGATTTAAGACTAGAAGATAATGCTGGACTTTATCACGCACTTAGTGGTGATTTGCCCGTGCTTCCTATATTTATTTTTGACACCAATATTTTAAACGAACTGGCCTCGGACGATCCCCGTGTAAATTTTATTTACGATTCGTTGGCCAATATGCAACAACAATTACAGACTGTGGAATCTGGGCTTCTAATAAAAAAAGGAGATCCTACTTTGGTCTTAAAGGAGCTAACTCAGCAATACAATATTGCCGCAATTTACACCAATCGGGATTACGAACCTTATGCAAAAAAAAGAGATACAGCAGTTGCGCAATGGACCGAATCAGCAGGAATTAGCTTTAACACTTTTAAAGATCAGGTAATTTTTGAACCCGGCGAAGTTTTAAAAGCAGATGGTACACCTTATACGGTATACACTCCGTTTAAAAACAAATGGTTAGCAACCTACAAAGAACAAATTCATCCAATAGAAACTGTTACTATTCAATTGAATAATACACTAAAGCATACGCTCGATTTTCCGACTAAATCGAGTTTAGATATTAAACAATCCACTATAGAGGTTCCAGCGATAGATTTAGGGGTTGTATCGACTTACAAAGACACCAGAAACTTTCCCGCTCAAGAAGGTACAAGTCGCACAGGGCCTCATTTACGTTTTGGAACCATTGGCATAAGAACTCTAGTTCAAAAAGTTGTAAAGCAAGAAGTTACCTATCTAAGTGAATTAATTTGGCGTGAGTTTTTTATGCAGATTTTGTTTCACTTTCCGCGCGTAGTCGATCATAATTTTAGGCAAAAATACGATGCAGTTCCTTGGCGAAATAATCCCGATGAATTTAAAAAATGGTGCGAAGGAAAAACGGGTTACCCCATAGTAGACGCAGGGATGCGCGAACTAAATAACACCGGATATATGCATAATCGTGTTCGCATGATTACAGCGGGATTTTTGTGTAAACATTTATTAATAGATTGGCGTTGGGGCGAGGCTTATTTTGCCAACAAGCTTTTAGACTACGAACTAGCCGCAAACAATGGAAACTGGCAGTGGGCGGCTGGAACCGGATGTGACGCAGCTCCTTATTTTAGAGTTTTTAATCCGACAACGCAAATAGAAAAATTCGATAAACAACGTGAATATATTAATACGTGGGTTCCAGAATTAAATACCCTAGACTACCCTACTCCAATGGTAGAACACAAAATGGCACGTGAGCGTGCAATATCGACCTATAAAACAGCATTAAACTCATGAATTCAAGCAACAACTTAAGCTATCCTATAGGGACTTATCAAGCGCCAGAGAATATAACAGAACAACACATTAAGGCATGGATTCAGGATATTGCCGACCTTCCTAACAATATTAACACGCTAGTAAAAGATTTAAGCGAGGCTCAACTAAATTACCGGTACCGGCCAGGGGGTTGGACTATTGCGCAGCTTGTGCATCATTTATGCGATAGTCACTTAAATGCTTACACCCGGTTTAAGTTAGCCATAACAGAAGACAATCCAACCATAAGACCTTACCAAGAAGCACTTTGGGCAAATCATATAGACGCTACAACGGCCGTATTAAAAGACAGTAGCGACTTACTTAGTGGGCTACATGGACGTTGGGCTACATTTTTAAAAAGCTTAAGCCCTTTAGATTTAAAGCGAACATTTTATCATCCCCAGCGCAAACAAAGCTTAGATTTAGCCTTTACAATTGGCGATTATTCATGGCATGGTCGTCACCATACTGCACATATAAGGCAAGCCCTTGAATTAAAATATTAGTCTTTATAACTAAAAGCAAAATTGTAACTTGTAGTCCACCAACCAAACACTATGAGCAATAAATCTAGAGCTAGAGCCTATTGGCGCACCAATTTAAAATACCTCGCAATCTTATTATTTATTTGGTTTATAGTTTCTTACGGAGCTGGAATATTGTTTAAAGATTACTTAGATCAATTTTATATAGGTGGGTTTAAGTTAGGTTTTTGGTTTGCCCAACAGGGGTCCATTTATGTATTTGTAGTATTAATTTTTGTCTATGTCTGGCTTATGAACCGATTAGACAAAAAATACGGATATAACGAATAAGCCCGCCCTATGAGTGTACAAACTTGGACTTGGATATTAGTTGGGATTACTTTTTCCCTTTATTTTGGAATCGCAATTTGGGCGCGAGCAGCTTCTACAAAAGAATTTTATGTTGCTGGTGGTGGAGTTTCTCCACTTGCTAATGGTATGGCCACAGCGGCCGACTGGATGAGCGCAGCGAGTTTTATTTCTATGGCGGGAATAATATCGTTTAGTGGCTATGATGGTTCGGTTTATTTAATGGGCTGGACCGGTGGCTACGTACTATTAGCATTGCTACTAGCCCCCTATTTGCGCAAATTTGGCAAGTTTACGGTTCCCGACTTTATTGGAGATCGTTACTATTCTAATTCGGCCAGAACAGTCGCGGTAATATGCGCCTTGATTGTATCTTTTACTTACGTAGCAGGACAAATGCGCGGCGTAGGAATTGTGTTTTCTCAATTTTTACAAGTCGATATTACCCTTGGAGTGATTATTGGTATGGCAGTGGTTTTAGTCTTTGCATTTTTAGGAGGGATGAAAGGCATAACCTATACCCAAGTGGCGCAATATTGTGTGCTTATTTTTGCCTTTATGGTGCCCGCTTTTTTTATCTCTTTTAATATGACGGGGTCCCCGATTCCGCAAATTGGTATGGGTGGACAGCTCGAAGACGGGACCTATCTGCTCGAACAATTAGACGAACTACACACAAAATTAGGGTTTAAAGAATATACAGACGGCTCTAAATCTACTTGGGATGTGTTTGCTATTACCTTAGCACTAATGGTTGGAACGGCAGGTTTGCCGCACGTAATTGTTCGGTTTTTTACCGTACCCCGTGTTAAGGACGCTCGTAAATCGGCAGGTTTAGCCTTACTTTTTATTGCGATTTTATATACAACAGCACCAGCGGTAGCCGTGTTTGCTAGAACCAATTTAATTAATACCGTAGAAGAACAACCTTACCAAAGTATGCCAGCATGGTTTACCAACTGGGAAGATACCGGCCTAATTGCTTGGAGCGATAAAAACAACGATGGTAAAATTCAATATGTATCTGGGAGCGCTATAAGCGATAAAAAACCACTCTTTATAGAGAAGCGCGGTCGCTATGGAGAACGACTTATTAGCAATCCTAGCGATTCCCCAAACGAACTATACGTAGATCGAGATATAATGGTTTTGGCAAACCCTGAAATTGCTAACCTTCCCAATTGGGTAATCGCTTTAGTGGCTGCAGGAGGTTTAGCTGCAGCATTAAGCACAGCAGCGGGGTTATTATTGGTAATAAGTACCTCGATTTCTCACGATTTAATTAAAAAGCAATTGCGTCCTAATATTTCGGATAAAGGCGAACTTCGCGCTGCGAGAATTAGTATTCTAGTAGCTGTAGTTGTTGCTGGAGTGTTTGGAATCTATCCCCCTGGGTTTGTAGCGGCAGTAGTCGCTTTGGCCTTTGGACTTGCGGCTGCATCTTTTTTTCCAGCCATTGTATTAGGAATATTCGATAGGCGGATGAACAAACAAGGCGCTGTTAGCGGTATGATAATAGGAATCTGTCTTATGTTATTTTATATGATTCGGTTTAAAACTGGATTGGTTGGCATATTTGACCCCTTACCCGAAGAAGACTGGTGGTGGGGTACTTCGCCCGAAGGTTTTGGAAGTATAGCAATGGCAGTAAACATAGTAGTTGCACTTATAGTTTCTAGACTTACGCCAGCACCTCCAAAGGCAATTATTAAGATAGTAGAGGATATTAGAATTCCTTCGAAAGCAGGCAAGGCTCAGCAACATTAATTGCCTATTATTTAGTATTTTTAAAGACCATTAACAGTAAAGAAACGCTACACGTAATTTAAGCGCATGAGTGCATACCAAATTAAAAGTTTAGAAGATTATTATTCCCAGTATAAAGATTCTCTTGCGAATCCAGAAGACTTTTGGGCCAATATAGCTGCCAATAAATTTGATTGGGACAAGCCTTGGTCTCAAGTATTAAATTATGATTTTAACAAGGCCGAAGTTTCTTGGTTTCGTGGAGCCCAGTTAAACATTACAAAAAATTGCATAGACAGACATCTAGAATCGCGAGGTAATAAGACTGCAATACTCTTTGAACCTAATAATCCGGATGAACCAGCCCAGCACATTACCTATAACGACCTGCACGATAAAGTTGCTGCTTTTGCAAATGTTTTAAAAGACAAAGGTGTAAAAAAAGGAGATCGCGTTTGTATATACCTACCCATGATTCCCGAATTGGCCTACGCAGTTTTAGCCTGTGCCCGAATTGGTGCGGTACATTCAGTAGTTTTCGCAGGATTTTCTGCTACGGCACTTGCAACGCGCATAAACGACTGTGATTGTAAACTAGTTATTACTGCTGATGGAAGTTACCGTGGCAATAAAACAATCGATCTTAAGTCTATAGTCGACGAAGCAGTTACCAAATGTCCCATAGTCGCAACTGTATTAGTCGCAAAGCGTATAAATAGTTCCATTAAACTGCAAGAGGGCCGCGATTTTTGGTTACAACCATTATTAGATAATGCTAGCACCAACTGCCCGGCTACATTGGTCGATGCGGAAGACCCGTTATTTATTTTGTACACTTCGGGATCAACAGGAAAACCAAAAGGTATGATGCATACCAGCGGTGGCTATATGGTTTATACGGGCTATACTTTTGCCAATGTTTTTCAGTATCAAGAAAACGATGTTTATTGGTGTACGGCAGATATTGGTTGGATTACTGGGCATAGTTATATTATATATGGACCCTTGGCCAATGGCGCCACCACCCTTATGTTCGAAGGTGTGCCAAGTTATCCTGACTTTAGTAGGTTTTGGCAAATTGTAGAAAAGCATAAGGTTACTCAATTTTATACCGCTCCTACAGCAATTAGAGCATTGGCTAAAGAAGACTTGTCGCTAACTCAAAACTGTGATTTATCGTCTTTAAAAATTTTAGGAACCGTAGGCGAACCCATTAACGAAGAAGCCTGGCACTGGTATAACGACAATATTGGAAAACAGCAATGCCCCATAGTCGATACCTGGTGGCAAACCGAAACTGGGGGTATTCTAATTTCGCCTATTCCATTTGCCACGCCAACCAAACCCACCTATGCTACCCTACCCATGCCTGGCATTGCGCCTGCATTAATGGACGACTCTGGAGAAGCCATAGCTACAAATCCAGCGCAAGGTCGACTGTGTATTACCAAGCCTTGGCCTAGTATGGCACGCACTATTTGGGGAGATCATAAACGTTATAAAGAAACTTATTTTACCGCCTTTCCTGGTAATTATTTTACTGGTGATGGCGCCCTTAGAGACGAAGTTGGATATTATAGAATTACTGGACGTGTAGACGATGTTATTATTGTTTCTGGGCATAATTTAGGAACTGCACCAATAGAAGACGCCATTAACGAACATCCAGCTGTAGCCGAATCGGCAATAGTTGGCTACCCCCACGATGTAAAAGGAAACGGGCTTTATGGCTTTATTACCCTTAAAGTAGTGGGCGAATCTAGAAATACCCAAAACCTAGCTAAAGAGATTAATCAAATAATAACCGAACATATTGGACCTATAGCCAAGCTGGATAAATTTCAGTTTACATCGGGTTTACCCAAAACAAGATCGGGGAAAATTATGCGTCGTATTTTACGTAAAATTGCCCATAAAGATCTAAACAATCTAGGGGACATTTCGACCTTACTAAACCCAGAAGTGGTTCAAGAAATAATACATAATGCCCAAGATTAGGGCGCTAAATTAACCAACCATGCAACACAAGATTTTATTATTATTAAAAACTGCCTTTGTATTTTTAATTATCACTACGGTGGGCTACGCACAAAAAGTAGTGCTTCCTATAGACACCATGGTAGTAACAACGCATAAAGCAACTATTAACGGATCTTCAGTAAGTTATACAGCAACTACAGGTACACAGCCTGTTTGGGACGAAAACGGCAGCCCTATTGCCTCGTTGTTTTATACGTATTACAAACGGACCGATGTGCAAGATAAAGCGGCTAGACCTTTGGTAATGAGTTTTAACGGTGGGCCAGGTTCAGCTTCGGTTTGGATGCATGTAGCGTATACTGGACCAAAGTCTTTAAGAATAGACGAAGAAGGCTATCCGGTTCAGCCTTATGGGGTTCAGGATAATCCATTTTCTATTTTAGATGTCGCCGATATTGTATTTGTTAACCCAGCCAATACGGGATATTCCCGTACCATTCCGGCTATGGGTAAAGAAGTAGATAAATCTAAATTTTTTGGTATAAATGCTGACATAAAATATTTAGCTGGCTGGTTAAATACGTTTGTAACGCGTAACAATAGATGGCAGTCACCAAAATATATAATTGGTGAAAGTTATGGCGGTACTCGTGTTATGGGACTTGCTAAAGAATTACAAGGTGCACAATGGATGTACTTGAATGGTGTAATTATGGTTTCGCCTGCAGACTATTTGGTGTTCGAGAGTGACGTGCCGGTTAGTTCGGCTTTAAATTTACCGTATTATACCGCCACAGCTTGGCATCATAAAGTACTACCAACAGATTTGCAAAGTAAAGATTTACTAGAAGTATTGCCAGATGCAGAGCGCTTTGCAATTAACGAACTTATGCCCGCATTGGCCAAAGGTGGATTTATTTCGGATACCGAAAAAGACCAAATTGCCACAAAAATGGCATACTATTCTGGTTTAAAAAAACAGACAATTTTAAACTTAAATTTAGACGTGCCAACAGGGTATTTTTGGAAAGATTTACTTCGCGACAAAAGCGGTTACACGGTTGGAAGACTAGATTCCCGTTACTTAGGTATGGACAAAACTATTGCGGGGTCTAGCCCAGATTACAATTCAGAAATCACTTCTTGGTTGCACTCTTTTACCCCTGCAATTAATTATTACCTAAGAGAACACCTTAACTTTAAAACAGATATAAAGTACAATATGTTTGGGCCTGTTCGTCCTTGGGACAATCGCAATAACAATGTTCGCGACGAATTGCGTCAGGCAATGGCCGAAAACCCTTACTTAAATGTGCTTGTTCAATCTGGATACTACGATGGAGCGACTACCTATTTTAACGCTAAATACACCATGTGGCAGATAGATCCAAGTGGACGTATGAAGGACCGTTTAGACTTTAAAGGCTACAGAAGTGGACATATGATGTACCTACGTCGTGACGACCTAGAAGCGGCAAATCAAGACCTGCGAGAGTTTATATTGCGTACCCAAGCCAAAGGCAAGAGTGCCAAATATTAAATAAATGACCGCCCCAAGCACTACAAAACAAGAAGCCTCCTACTCTAAAGCCGAAGAGCGACTTAATATATTATCGCACTTTTTAGGATTCTTATTAGCCTTAGCGGCCCTGCCCTTGCTTATTATAAAGGCGAGTGTGCAGGGAACAGCTTGGCATATTGTAAGTTTTAGTGTTTTTGGAGCCAGTATGGTACTGCTATATGCAGCCTCTACCTTGTATCACTATGCAAAGCGTCCCGAACTTCGCAAACGTCTTAGAATATTCGACCATGCCGCAATTTATTTACTTATTGCGGGTACTTATACCCCGTTTACACTAGTTACTTTAAATGGAACATTAGGATGGATCCTTTTTGGAGTTACTTGGGGATTGGCCTTAGGAGGAATTATTTTAAAACTGTTTTATACCGGTAAGTACGACTTGCTTTCTACAATTCTATATGTCGCCATGGGTTGGTTGGTAATCTTTGCATTTAAACCCATGATTGATAATTTAAATTCGGTTTCGCTTTGGTTTTTATTGGCTGGAGGTATTGCATATACTGTAGGTGCAGTCTTGTACAGCATGTCTAGGCTACCTTATAACCACGCAATTTTTCACGTTTTTGTGCTAATTGGGACCACCTGTCATTTTTTTGCAGTGTACCAGTCGCTCGGATAAAATTTTTTAGCCTCCTTAAACAAGAACTCGATGCTAATTACTGGAATGCACGGCAATTCTATTGCCTTCGCTGTCTTGAAACAATCCCATATAGCCATGTTCTGGAGAGATCATGGTTTTTTCTTGCAGTACGATTCCGCCTGCCAATTTTACTCGGCCTAATTCTTCGCTCAAATCTTCACAGATTAAATAAACTAATGTTCCATCGTGACTGGGTTTGTATTGCTCGTGGAACATTAAACTCCCTGGTGCACCAGCACTCGCATCTTGACCCGGAAACCAACCCATAATGGTTCCATCTAAATTATGGATTGCTATTTGGGTGTCAAAAACCTGCTCGTAAAAGGCCTTTGCCCGGTCCATATTGCTAACCGGAATTTCGAACCAACCTACTTTTATTGTTCGCATAATTTAATTATTTTCTAAAATTGATTTCAAGTTTACAAGGCCTTCGTCGAAGTCTTTTCCAACGGCTTTATCCATATTAAAAAACAGCATAAAAATATTCATGGGGGGCTTATTTGTGCCCGAAAATCCCCAAATAACCTTGGTACTCTGGTTATCGCCATCTTCTACTTTCATGTACGCATCGCTTAAGGACTTCCATGGTTTTAAAAACCGAATTTCGGTTTCTATAGACTCATTTTCTGTTATCCGCTTTATTTCCTGTTCTCCAGCACCGACTTGTTTGTGGTCGCTCTCCCATTTGGCTATAAAACCTACAGTACCGTCTTGACCTACAAACTCCTGTTTCATCTCTGGGTCTCGGCTTTTCCAAGGTGACCAATAATCCTGATTCTTAACTAGTTTTAAATAGTTAAATACTTCTTGCTTTGGTTTGTTAATTTCTATGGTTCTAAAAACATGGTAATTTTTGGGAGCTGCTAAGGCGAGAACTACTATTACGCCTAGAATGGCGCCAAATATATATAAAAAGATCATTTTGAATTTGTTTAGTTAGAACCTTAAAGCTAAGATTTTTTTCTTGCTTCTAAAAATCGCTCTGTAATTTGATCGGCACTTTTTATTGTTTTACGAGTCCAGTCTAATCGCTTTGCAAGAATTTGATTCTCTGTAAGTTGCCATTGCACGTCACTTAATTTAAGTCGTGTAATAAGTTCGTGCAGAATAATGGCAGCGGCCACAGATATATTCAAACTTTCGGTAAAGCCATACATTGGAATGGCTAAATGTTGGTCAGCCTCTTGCATAACGTAATCACTTAGTCCATCACCCTCTTTCCCAAAGAAAAATGCTGATTTTTTATGAATGTCGAATTCTTTGGGCGTTACTGCATCTCCATGTGGCGTAGTAGCTACAATACTGTACCCTTGGCCTCGCAATGTTTTTATACAGGTTTTAACCGAATCGTATCTAGTTACATCGACCCATTTTTGAGCTCCCATTGCAATTTCCTTATCTATTCTAGGGCCTTCAATCTCTTCGACTACGTGTATGTTCTGAACTCCAAAAATGTCACAACTTCGAATTACGGCGCTGGTATTATGCAATTGATATACTCCCTCGGTTGCAACCGTAAAATGATTGGTGCGCTTTTTTAATACTTCTAAAAATAAAGCCCGCCTTCTTGGGGTAAGATAAGTTTCTAAATGTGCAAAGAGTTCTGCGTCCATAGTTATAAATTAGCAACTAGCTAACAATGCAATTATTTTAGCTTTTGTTTTTAAGGTGTTGGAAGTATAAAAATAACAAACCCGTGCAAATAACAGTACTAAGTGGTGCAGGAATGAGTGCCGAAAGTGGATTAAAAACCTTTAGAGATGCCAATGGGCTCTGGGAAGGTCACGATGTAATGCAGGTAGCTTCGCCCCAAGGTTTTGCAAATAACCCCGAACTCGTCTTGGAGTTTTACAACCAACGTAGACAGCAACTGCTTAATGTTAAGCCCAACTCTGGCCACATTGCTTTGGCCCAATTAGAACAAAAATATTCGGTTCAAATTATTACTCAAAATGTAGATGATTTACACGAACGTGCTGGAAGTACAAAGGTAATGCACCTGCATGGAGAGCTCTTTAAAGTGCGTTCCACTAAAAACGCAAAAGACATAAAAACCTGGAAATCCAATTTAAATTTAGGCGATTTATGCGATGCTGGCCATCAATTACGACCAGATATTGTTTGGTTTGGCGAAGAAGTACCGCTAATAGAACCCGCGGCCAATATTGTGGCAAACACCAATGTATTAATTATTGTTGGCACCTCTATGCAAGTATACCCTGCTGCTGGACTGTTAAACTATGCCCCGCCAAATACCCCAATCTTTTTTATAGACCCAAAACCTAATATTGCGTCCCAAAAAAACCTAACAGTAATTTCAGAATCGGCTACGGTGGGTATTCCTATTGTGGTCTCCCAGATAGGTTAAGTAAACTGCGGTATTGTGCAGCCCAAGAAGTAACCGCTGTAATTTGAGCGTCGGTTAAATTAGCATCGCTATGTATCCAAGTATACGAATCTAACGGCATATGCTTTTTTTTAACCTCTTCTATTAATTCTTCCATTTTATGGTCCTTGCGCTTTACACTATACTCAGCCCAATTAGAGAAATTAAGTTCTTCTTTTCCGTGCTCAATATGTTCGTCTATCCAGTAAGAAACGGGCGCAATTTCTGCGTACCATGGGTAATTAGTGCTGTTTGAATGACAATCAAAGCAGGCCGATTTTAAAACGACCATAACCTCATCAGAAGGGTTTGTTTCTTGAATAAATGCAGCGACAAATTCGCCTTCTGCAGTATTTTTATCGACTCTAAAAAACTGCATAACAACAAAAGATATTAATAAAAATATAAGGAGTTTTTTAACTAGCTTCATGTTTAGTAGATTTGAATACAAAACTAATAAAAATTGAGTCGCGAAGAATTAATCTTAAAGTTAAATTACACCAAAGCTTACCGACAAACTAGGTTAGATGTAGCACAGTGGGTTTTAGCCCGCCCTGCCTTGTTTCCAGACCTATTAGACGCCTGTTACGCTCAAGAAACAGATCTGAGTTACAAAGCAACTTGGATTCTAGAATTTGTTTGTAAAGAAAAACTCGAGTTACTCTATCCCGAACTCGATAGATTTTGTAATAACCTAGCTAAAATTACTAAAGACCAAGCCAAACGACCCTTTGCTAAAATTTGCGAAATCCTTTGCCTAGCATATTACAAAGCACAAAATCCAGAAACAAAAAAAGCCCTTACCAAAGCCCATAGAAAAAAAATCACAGAGGCCTGTTTTAACTGGCTTATTAATAACGAAAAAGTAGCCTGTAAAGCCTATTCAATTCAAAGTTTATACCTACTAGGAACCGAATTTGATTGGATTCATCCAGAACTTAAAATTATTTTGGAAGCCGGTTACAGTTGGCATACGGCAGCCTTTAAGGCAAGAGCTAGACAATTTTTAGCCAAAATGGCATAGGTTTTTGTTTAAAACTGGGGGGGCACTCTCTAATTTTCTGAGTATCTTTGGGCTTTTAAATTCTAAGCGCATGTCTAATTTCGCACTTCAAGCAATTTCGCCTATCGACGGCCGTTACGCCTCTAAAACTGCTCCATTATCAAGTTATTTTTCTGAAGAAGCACTTATAAAATACCGCGTACAGGTAGAAGTTGAATACTTTATTGCCTTATGCGAAATTCCATTGCCTCAATTAAGCGATTTTAACAGCCAATTGTTCCCAAAACTAAGAGCGCTTTATACAGATTTTAGTACCAAAGATGCCTTGCGCATTAAAAAAATTGAAAGTGTTACCAATCACGACGTAAAAGCGGTAGAATATTTTATTAAAGAAGCTTTTGATCGTTTAAAACTAGAGCAATACAAAGAGTTTATTCACTTTGGATTGACCTCGCAGGACATTAACAATACTGCAATTCCGTTATCGCTTAAAGAAGCCATGAACAATGTATACGTTCCGGCTTTCTTTGAACTTCAAGATACCTTGACCAATCTGGCCAATCTTTGGGCTCGCGTTCCTATGCTTGCCAGAACGCACGGACAACCAGCTTCACCTACACGATTAGGCAAAGAAATTATGGTTTTTGTGGTGCGTTTAAAAGAGCAATTCGATTTATTAAACGACATAAAAAGCGCTGCAAAATTTGGCGGTGCCACGGGAAATTTTAACGCCCATCATGTTGCCTATCCAAATATTGACTGGAGTAACTTTGCACAAGAATTTGTTCAAGAAAAGCTTGGTTTACACCACTCATTCCCTACCACACAAATAGAGCATTACGACCATATGGCAGCGTTGTTCGATTGTTTAAAGCGAATTAATACCATAATATTAGATTTAGATCGTGATTTCTGGACCTATATATCTATGGAATATTTTAAACAAAAAATTAAGAAAGGCGAAGTGGGTTCATCGGCTATGCCGCATAAAGTAAACCCAATTGATTTCGAAAATTCCGAAGGAAACTTAGGGATTGCTAATGCCGTATTTGAACATTTATCGGCTAAGTTACCAGTAAGTAGATTGCAGCGAGATTTAACAGACAGTACAGTGCTTAGAAATATAGGTGTGCCTGTGGCGCATAGTCTAATTGCATTTAAAGCCACGGTAAAAGGATTAAATAAATTGTTGCTAAACGAAGCTGCTTTTGCTGCAGATTTAGAGAAAAACTGGGCCGTTGTTGCAGAAGCTATTCAAACCATTTTGCGTCGCGAAGCGTATCCAAATCCATACGAAGCCCTTAAAGGCTTAACACGGACCAATACAGCAATAACACAAGATTCGATTGCCGAATTTATAAACGATTTAGACGTTTCTGATTCGATTAAAAAAGAAATGCTGGCAATTACGCCAGCAAATTATACAGGAATATAATATTTCTTTAAAAGTTTAGTCTTCTATCTCTGAAATTATAGAGTCAACTTTAGACTGCACTTGCTGTTCGTCATCTGGCCAGCCTTCGTCGTCTTCCCAAGAATCGTCGTAATTGTCGTCCCCATCGTTAAACATATTTCCAAAACCGTTCATTTGCTGTAAATCAAGATCGCCATTTTCTATATCCTTCATCATGTTAATCATTTTCTCTGGATCCATTTTGTCTCCAGTCAATCTAAAAATTGCAAAACCGCGTTCTTCGTCGCTCGCGAAAATGATTAATTCATCTATAGCATCTGTTTCACCAACAAACTTTAACGAAGCACCTTGAGTAGGAGACCCAAATTTGATTAGCGTTTGGTATTTCTCCTGATCAATAATACTCTTTATAATTTCTTTTTGAGCCAAATAATCTGCTTGTGCTTGGGCAGAGTCGGCCCCTTTTTTAATAGGATAAGCCATTACATTTAGTTTACGTACCGTCGCCATTACCTCTTTTTGTTCAGCATTTAAAAAGCTGTTGTCTTCGGTAATTAAGCTTGCTGGAACATCGAATTTTACAAAATTCGAATCTTCCTGACGGTCTACTAAATAGGCTTGAAGGGATTTTTCCTCGCTACAGCTTGTAAAAGCTAGAGCGAGGAATGTAAATCCAATTATAGTTTTAAGTAACCTCATCGAGATTGTTTAGTTTTTGTTTAAGTTTTTAAGTTCGTCGCTTCCTGGCAAATTCAAGTCCTTAGTCAATTTAGAAATCTGTGCTAGATTTAAATCTCCTGTTAAACTCATAATTACTGCCATTTGCTTTCCGTCCATGTCTCCGGTAACGTGCATTAAAAGTTCTTTTACAAAACCTTCGCTCTCTCCATCTTTGGAATAGAAACGCACTTTTTTACCTTCGCTGTTAACACGCATTAGTTCTTCTAAACTCGTGTTTGACTTTAAATATTGCGATACCGTGCTATTCATGTCTGCACGAGCTGTCGCGTCTTCTGCTACAAATACTCGAATATAATCTATATTGTCGATTAAGTCCTTGTATGCTTGTGCATCTGGATCGTCTGTGTCAAAGTCAATGTCTCTAATTAACTTAAACATTTTTGCCGTTGCTACAAACGAAGTCACTTTGGTGTCCGATTCGAATTTATCGAATACATCTTGAGCGAAACTCGTTCCTGTAATGGCAACCGCCATTAAAAATATAACTAACCTTTTCATACGTGTTGATTTAATGAATTTTATTATTTAAAAATTTGATTGGTGGCCTCTGTTAATTCATTAAGGTGTGCCATTCCCTCAATGCCGGTGTTTAGGTTTCCTGAAATCATTTGCAAGGCCTTTTTTGTTTCTTCGAATGCCGCTAAGGCTTGTTGTTGTTCAGGTGTAAGTCCTTGTCCTGTATTTAGAAAGTATCCTATGCTTAAGGCTACAACAACTAGAGCTGCAACAGCGTAACGCCAGATATTTGTCTTTGTTGGAGCAGCAGGTTCTAAGGCTATTGTTTTAGATCCTGTTTCTGCTCTTAGTCCCGCAAAACCTTTAAATAGTGCGGTATATGGTTCCAATTTTTGATCCACTTGGTCTCCAGAAAAATAGTTTTGTAAAACTTGTTCTTCTTTAAGGCTGCTTTGTCCTTCAAAATAACGCTCCAAGAGGGCTTCAACTTTAGCTAACTCCATAATTGTATTGCTTTATTAATTCTTCTCTAACTGCTTTTCTTGCTCTGCTTAAAGTAACTCGAATTGCAGTTTCGTTCATTGTTAATATTTTGGCGATTTCTTTAAACTCGTACTGTTCAACGTCTCTTAGTTGTATTACTAGTTTTTGTTGCTCAGGTAGGGTATCCATAATTTGGAATACAATGGCTACTTCGTCGTTGGCCTCTATCTGATCTTGCAATCGCTCGTGAGATGGGGTATAGTTACTGTGTACTATTTTTAAATGTCCCGCTTGTTTAGATTTTAATCTATCTAGACAATAATTTTTTGTCATTGTCATGGAAAACGCTTCGGGGTTTTTATAGGTACTCATTTTTTCTCTACCCTTCCATAATTTCAAATATACTTCTTGAACCGCATCGTTGGCTTCGTCTGTCGACACCAGTATTCTGCGTGCAAGGCGAAACATCTTATCCTTAAAAGGAAGCACTATTTCTAAAAACTCTTGCTCTTTCATTATTTTGGTTAATGTTTGCCTGTAATGGGCGGTTCTGTAATTACGACGAACCACTATATATTTTGTTACAAAAAAAGTTTAAATTCGCAATAACGCCTGTAAGTTACTCGTTTTAAAAAGAACACTAGCCCTTTAAAACAGTGCGTTATGGCACAATTAATGTGTTATTTACAAAAAAAGAAATATGAAAAGATTGTCCCTATTAACCACTGCCTTGCTTGCCTTTTTTGTGTTAGTATCTTGTTTTGACGATCAAGACGACAATCCCCAAGCGGCTGGAACTACCATAAACGATTTTATTTGGCAGGGACTAAATGCTTTTTACTTGTATAAAGACGATGTACCCGATTTGGCCAACGATCGTTTTGCAAGTGACCAAGAACGCTTAGATTTTGTAAACGCTTACCCTACTCCCGAAGCGATATTCGACGATTTATTGTTTGAGCCTGGTGTTGTGGATAGATTTAGTTTTTTAGTGGACGACTATATTGAATTAGAACAATTGTTTGCCGGAGTTACTAAAAACAACGGGATGGAATACGGTTTGGTGTTTTATCCAGATAGCGATACTAACATTTTTGGATATGTTCGTTATGTGCTTCCTGGCACAAGTGCCCAATCGGAAGGTTTAACGCGCGGAATCATATTTAACACCGTAGATGGCGTTCAGATTACAGACAGTAACTTTAGCAGTATTTTTAGACCCGACTCGTATACTATTGGTTTGGCAACCTTCGATGGAACTAACGTTGTAAGTACCGGAGAGCAAATTACCCTAACCAAAGCCGAATACACAGAGAATCCTATTTTTATTGCTCAAACTTTAACGGTGTCAGGACAAAATATTGGGTACCTAATGTACAATGGTTTTACTGCAAATTTTGACGAACAGTTAAATACTGCGTTTGCAGACTTTGCTGCTAATGGCGTAACCGACTTGGTTTTAGATTTACGTTATAATCCCGGTGGTTCTGTACTTACTGCTGTAAGTTTGTCAAGTATGATTACTGGACAATTTACTGGCGAAGTATTTACCACCGAACAATGGAATAGCGACAATCAGGCCTTTTTTGAAGCCAGCGATCCAGAGCGCTTAATTAATAGATTTAGAGACGAAACTCGAGGTGGTACTGCCCTAAACAGTTTAAATTTAAACCGTGTTTATGTATTAACAACCCGAAGTTCGGCATCTGCCAGTGAACTGGTAATTAATGGGCTTGATCCTTATATAGATGTGGTTCAAATTGGAGCGACAACGCGTGGTAAATTTTCGGCATCGACTACCCTTTACGATTCTTCTGACTTTAGTCGTTCGGGTGCAAATCCGGATCATACCTATGCCATGCAACCATTAATTTTAAAATCGCTTAACGCCAATGGAGTTACCGATTATTTTGATGGCCTTGCACCAGACACCGAACTTAGCGAAGATTTTACCAATTTAGGGATACTTGGAGATCCAACCGAGCCTTTATTAGCAGAGGCCTTATTCCAAATTACGGGAGATGGCGGTTTTCCTACCGCACCAAAAAGTACAATTCAATTTAGGGAAGTATCTTCAAGAAAAGCCTTGTTACCGCACTTCGATGAATTAATCTACGATTTACCCCTACCCACTTTCGTGGGCGGAATAAAGAGCAATAACTAATTAAAGCTTAAGAGAAAATCCTAGATTAAAATTTCTACCTAAGGTCTGAAACCCAAAAAGTTCTTGGTATTCTTCGTTTAAAAGATTAGTTACATTGGCAAATACCGCCAAGGCATTATTTACCTTGTAATTTGCATTAAAATCTAAAATTCCAAAGGCATCTAGAACCACTGCTTCCGATTCGAAAGTTAGATTATTAAAAAAGGCGTCGTTGCGCGCTGCATTGTACTGGTACTGTATCCCTAAGTTTAAAGCTTTTGTTACCTGATATCCAAAGCTCGCATTAATTTTGTGCTCTGGAATTCTAAGTTCAAAACGCTCGTCGGGCTTCGTGAAAGTATAATTTGCCGAAAGGTTTACTTTACTAAAGGAAGCTGCAATTTCTACCTCTACCCCAGAGGCATTAAATTCCTGATCTATATTGCTATACTCAAACACAAATAAATCTGGATCTACGGTCACAAAATCAACAAAGTTTTTTTCGTTTCTGTTAAAATAGACAGCACTAAAACTAAGACCTTGATTATTAGTTAAAACAACACCAGCTTCTATCGTGGTGTTCTCCTCTGGAATTAAGTCAGTATTGCCATAAAACGGATCGTATAACTGGAACAAACTTGGCGTAATATAAGCAGTACTATACGAGGCAAGCCCTTTTACATTCCAATTGCCAATCTCCTTAACAAAAGAAGGGTTAACATGATACACGAGCGCATTGTCATAATTAGAATGTGTATTTAAACGCAATCCGGCATTAAGTGTAAGACCAAAGTCACTTATAAAAACTGCATTTACATAAGGGTCAATAATATCAAAATCGGCAACAGTGTCAAAAACATCCTGGTTAAAATCTGTACCTCCAAAAGGAACAGAAAACGAATTTAAGTCACTAAAGTTGGCGTTAACGCCTGCAACAACATTTAAGTTGTCTAAGAAGCTATGACTAACAAATGCATCGATTCCAAAAGAACGACTGTCGAATTTTGTTGGAAAACTCGATTGAATTTCGCGCTCGGTCCAGCTGTAGGAATCGTTTACAGTCACCGACCCCTTATTGTAGTTCCACAACAAGGAGCCTCCTGTTCTTAATAGTCTAGTTTTGGATAGATTATTAGCATCTGTAAAGTCAAAATTGTCGAATTCAGAACTAAAATTCGAGACATTAAAAAAACGAGAAATTTTTGCGGTCTTCCCAAAGCTATAACCTAATCTTCCCGTCGCCGAATAGGAATTAAAGGCATCTGAATCGAACGCTGGTTCGCCCTCTGGTGCTGCAACTGCAGAAATTCCATTAGTATACTGATGATCAAAACTACCTGAATACTCCAAATTATTAGCGGTTCCGGATAACTGTACTGCATTAAAAAAATTGCTCAAGTCGCTCGATGAGTTTTCGGACGGATTATTTGTTCCAATACTCGAGGTAAAATTACCTTGAAACGCTTTTTTTGCAGCTTGTTTTGTAGTTAAAGAAATTACCGCAGTTGCTGCTCCAGAACCATAAAGTACACTAGATGCACCTTTTAATATTTGTATTTCTTCTAGACTGCTGGCAGGGATTAGTCGTAAATCGAAGTCGTTGGCAATCTGCGAGGGGTCTGTAACTGCTACCCCGTCGATTATTACTACAACTTGTCTGTTGCGGCCGCCGCGCACAAAATAGCCTAGATTTTGTCCGGCATTAGAACGGCTACCATTAAGTTCAATTCCGCTTACACGATTAATAATCTGAGCCACAGACATCCCGTGGCTTTTTGCTAATTGTTCTGCATTAATTGTTGTAATTACCTTCCCGCTATTTTTAATGGGTTTAGGTGTTTTTGAATCAATTACAACAGTATCTAACTGTTGCTTACTTGTTTGTTGTGCTGTCAACTGTGCTATCCCGGCACACATAACTAAGCACATGAATACCTTTTTTAGGTTCATAATAAAATGTGTTAATGGAATAAGAAAAAGTGAAAATTAAAAAACAGCATTAGGCTAAAAGGCCTATATACCATGAAGTAACGCACTTAAACTCTTATCCCGAGAGTTAAACAATGTATTTTGATTCTGGCAGGTCTCCTGACTTGCGATTCGATTCGCCTTCCCATTATTACTAACAGTGGCATGGTATGAATCTGTTACACATAAAGTGTATCGCTTACAGTTGCGGGAACAGTTCTTGATTTTAACAAGATTCCCTTTTAAGAACAAAGGACGTAAAGACTTTTGTTCACCTGAATCGGCGGTAAAAGTAAACAAATAATGTACAGCAGTACTTTCAAAGAACAAATAATGTTATTTTTGACTATGCAAAAATTTTTGACCTTCGCGGTAGTTGCTTTTCTTGTGTTTTCCTGTAAACAAGCCCCTAAAAACGATGCTATTTCTACTATAGAGGCTAGCAGCACCAATGCAAATCAAGTGCAGATGGCTAGTGGGTTTACTTTAACTCACTACGACGACTATAGTATTTTAGAAGTTAGTAACCCGTGGCCCGAATCCGATATTAGTTACTCGTATTTATTGTATCGTGATCAGGCAAGTGACTTACCCGATGGAGACTTTAATGCGCGCATTCAAATTCCAGTACAATCGTTAGTGGTAACCTCTACAACTCATATTCCTTCTCTAGAAGCACTACAAAGCGAAAGCAAGCTTGTAGGATTTCCTAGCACCAATTATATCTCGAGTCAAAAAACTAGAGCCCTTATAGATGCAGGTCAAATAAAAGAACTTAGTGGAACTCAAGATATGAACATGGAGGTCTTAATCGATTTAAACCCCGAAGTTGTTGTTGGATTTGGAGTAGATGGGCCCGATAAATCTATGGAATTGGTAGAGAAAGCAGGCATTCCTGTAGTATTTAATGGCGATTGGGTAGAACAACACCCACTGGGTAAAGCCGAATGGATTAAGTTTTTTGGAGCCTTATTAGACAAAAACGAAGAAGCAACAAGGTATTACAATTCCATTGCAGCTGACTATAATAAAGCCAAAGCCCTTGCAGGGTCAAAAACGGCTAAACAAACGGTTATTAGCGGAGCCATGTATAAAGATGTTTGGTATTTGCCTAAGGGTGACAGTTGGGCTGCACAGTTAATAGAAGATGCTAATGGCAGCTATTTGTATAAGGACACCAAAGGCACAGGAAGTTTATCTTTAAATGTTGAATCGGTGTTAGAACATGCGGCAGATGCCGATTTTTGGATAGGTCCTGGGCAATTTACCTCGCTACTGCAAATGCAAGAAACTAATCCAGTTTACTCGCAATTTTTGGCTTTTAAAAATAAGCAAGTTTATAGTTTTACCACGAAAAAAGGAGCAACAGGAGGGGTTATTTATTACGAATTGGCCCCGAATAGACCTGATTTAGTGCTAAAAGACATGATTAAAATTCTGCATCCAGAATTATTATCCACCTATAATCTAACATTCTTTGCACCATTAGATTAATGCAAGCTGCTAAATCATACAAACTCTTTTTTGCGCTTCTGGTTGGCGTTTTGGTCTTAGTACTTGTTATTAATTTAAGTTTAGGTTCTGTTGGAATTCCTTTTTTAGAAACGCTAAGCATACTATTTGGTGGGGACGGCACAAAAGAATCTTGGGAGTTTATTGTTTTAGATATTCGTCTACCAAAAGCAATTACTGCCATTTGGGTTGGTGGGGGCTTGGCCGTCTCTGGACTCCTTATGCAAACTTTATTTAGAAACCCGTTAGCAGGACCTTTTGTTTTAGGTATAAGCAGCGGTGCAAGTCTTGGCGTAGCCTTTTTAATATTAGGCGCCGGAGCTTTTGGCGGAACTTTAGCTGGATTAGCCATGCACTCTTGGAGCTTAGTAATTGCCTCTAGTTTGGGTAGTTTTCTAGTATTATTGGCCGTTTTAGCTATTAGCAGTAAAATAAAAGACACTATGGCCTTATTAATAATTGGGCTTATGTTTGGCAGTCTAACAGCCGCTTTGGTTGCAGTACTTGCATATTTTAGCCCTGCCGAACAGTTACAACGTTATGTTTTTTGGTCTTTTGGAAGTTTGGGGAGTTTATCCTGGAATAGTGTAATAATCCTCTCTGTTAGTTGTCTTTTGGCCCTTGTATTAAGTATTCGTGCAATTAAACCCTTAAACGCGCTCTTGTTAGGGGATCAATATGCCGCTAGTGTTGGAGTGCATTTAAAAAAGAGCACTTTATTAATTATTATTACCACCTGTATTTTTGCAGGAACAATAACCGCATTTGCTGGACCAATTGCATTTGTTGGCTTGGCAGTACCGCATATTGCTCGGCAATGGATACAATCGGCAAATCATAAAATACTATTACCGGCAATTTTTTTAATGGGAAGCATAATTATGCTCCTATGCGATACCATAGCACAACTCCCCTATTTAGAATATACCCTCCCAATAAATGCAATCACATCTTTATTTGGAGCCCCGATTGTAATTTGGTTGTTAATTAGAAAACGTAAATTATTCTTTTAATGGACCGGCAGCAAGATATACAACTGGAGGTTAAAGACTTATCTATTGGATACCGCTCTAAGAAAACCCAATTGGAATTGGCCAGTGGAATAAACTTTGCACTGCCCAAAGGGAGCTTAGTCGCCTTAGTTGGTGCAAATGGCGCGGGTAAATCGACGCTTATTAAAACCCTAGTAAAAAGTCTCACCCCCCTTGCCGGCACTATTTTAATTAATAATACCGACGCTAGTTTACACCCACCACAATATTGGGCAAAACAACTAAGTGTTGTGCTAACTAAACCAACTACCTCTAAGAATTTATCTGTATACGAACTAGTTGCACTTGGCCGACACCCATACACCGACTGGATTGGAAATCTAACCCACGTAGATCGCCAGACTATAGCTAATGCGCTAGAAGTTACTCAAACAGATCATTTAAAAGACGCTAAATGTTATACCCTAAGCGATGGACAAATGCAACGTGTTTATATTGCACGGGCCATTGCTCAAGATACACCAGTAATAATTTTAGACGAACCTACCACCCATTTAGATTTAAACCATAAGGCACAGGTTTTAAGCTTACTTAACCAATTATCTTCCAGTGGTAAAACAATCTTATTTGCCACTCACGATATAGCACTTGCCTTAGACATTTGCGACCAGTTATTAGTTTTACACGACAAACAAATCTTAAATGGTAGTCCAGAGCAACTAATTCAAGATGGGGTAATGCAAAAATTGTTTCCTGAAAATAGGGTTAAATTCGATGCAAAAAACAAACGTTTTACCCTAAATAAATAAGTATCTTTATATACAATTTGTAACAATGAGTGAAGTATTTCTGTATATATTTTTAGCGGCCCTTTGCATGTTTTTTGGTGCATTTATAGGGAATTTAATTGCCAAGCTAAAATCTAAAGTAGCAAGCAGTGCCCTAAGTGAGCGCCTAAATCAGGCAGACATGCAGATAGACAAAATGCAGGAACAATACCAAAGTCTTGCCAAGCAACACGAAGCAACAAGACAAGAAAACCAGCATTTAGGCAACGAACTCACTAAACAACACGCAGCCTACAATCATCTAAAGCAACAAAGTGCAAAGCAGCAAGAAGATATGGAGCGCTTGCAAGAAAAATTCAGTAAAGAATTTGAAAACTTAGCGAATAAAATCTTTGACGAAAATTCAAAAAAACTAACCCATACCAATAAAGAAAACATAGCAAACATCCTGAATCCACTTCAGGAAAAAATAAAAACTTTCGAAAAAAAGGTAGAAGACACTCACAAAGAAAGTATAGACCGTCATGCCATGTTACGCCAGCAAATAGTTGGCTTAAAAGAGCTAAACCAGCAAATGAGCAAAGAGACGGTAAACCTTACAAAAGCCTTAAAGGGCGATAGTAAAATGCAAGGAAACTGGGGCGAATTGGTTTTAGAGCGCGTTCTGGAAAAATCCGGATTAGAAAAAGGGCGTGAGTACGAAGTTCAATCTAGTTTTACCACGGACGAAGGAAAACGCGTGCTGCCCGATGTTATTATTAATTTACCCGATAACAAAAAAATGGTTATTGACTCTAAGGTGACTTTAACTGCCTACGAGCGTTACGTAAACGAAGAAGACGACAGTTTAAGAGCGTCGCATTTAAAGGATCATATAGCGGCTTTAAAGCGACATGTTGATCAGTTAAGTGCTAAAAATTATCAGCATTTATACCAAATTGAAAGTCCGGATTTTGTATTGCTTTTTGTGCCTATAGAACCTGCATTTGCCTTAGCTGCCAATAGTGAATCTTCACTATACAATTGGGCCTTCGAAAAAAACATTGTTATTGTTACTCCTACTACGTTGCTGGCCACATTGCGTACAATTGACAGTATGTGGAATAACGAAAAACAACAGCGTAACGCCTTAGAAATTGCCAATCAAGCAGGTAAATTATACGATCAGTTTGTAAACCTGACAGACGATCTAATTAAAGTTGGAAAACAAATCCAGACTGTTGGTGGCACTTACGAATCGACCATGAAAAAACTAACAGGTAGAGGTAACCTTATTAGTAAAGTGGAGAAGCTAAAAAAGTTAGGGATAAAACAATCTAAAACCCTAAACGAAAAACTTATTGAGCGGGCTCAAGACGAAGAAGAATAAAAAACTTCTTTAAACCGGAGCTAAAGAAGTTTTTCATTAATAAATATTGATTTTGCTAAAAGTAAGAATCTAGTGTTATTCTAAAACTACGCGAATGGTTTGTGTAGTACCGCCCATTTGAACTTTTGCAAAATAGACTCCACTCTTAAACACGCCCATGTAAACCGAAGTCTTTTTATTGTCTATGGGTGCATCCATTAACAATTTTCCCGCGATGTCGAATAGTTTTACATTATCGATAACCTTAGGGGCATCTATAAATAAATAGTCCTTAACTGGATTTGGGTAAAAACTAAATTGGACCGTCGAGTTATTATCAACACTAAGAGCGCCTACCTCGATAACACCAACCATTCCTGGATGCACTTGGCATGCATATGGATTTATTCCTTCGTCATTAAAAGTAAAGCTAAATTCAGATCCACTTCCTAAAATACCACTGTCAAATGCAGTATCGCTACCCGCAGCAGAGGTAACCGAATGTGAAGCACCGTCTGTCCAAAACCAATTAACGGTATCGCCTGCTTCTATAACCAAGGTGCCTGGGTCGGCGCCAATAAACCAATTAATATTGTGCGTTGTTTGTGCAGTTACATGTACGGTAATTAAGGCAATAATTGCCAAAGTAATAGTTTTCATAGATTTTTGTTTAAGTTATTGTTAGTTTTAAATTAAACAACTTAACCAGTCAAAATCCTACCAAAACAAATAATAAACTAATTAATAATTATAAAATTAGACCCGCAAATAATTGATTATGAGTATTTAATAAAACATAATAAAAAACAAGCTCAACGAATACGTCTAACAATATTTTCGAAGAATCTTTAAAATTTTATTCTTCCAAACGTTAAACAAAAGGTAAATAAAAAACATATTGAGCGAGCCCAAAACAAAGCAAAATAGGTTTAACTAAACTGCATAAAAAAACGCCCGGCATGCCGGGCGTTTTTTTTATTAAGCTTATTTGCTCAAGTACATTTTACGACGAGAATATAACTCGTAGAATTGGTCGTCTTTTAAACTGTCTATAAACAAGATGCTTTCTCCGGTACTCTTCATTTCTGGCCCTAGCTGCTTATTTACATTCGGAAACTTATTAAAAGAGAAGACTGGCTGTTTTATGGCATAACCTTCTAGCTCTGGATTAAAGTCAAAATCGGATAACTTTTTATCGCCTATCATTACTTTGGTAGCATAATTTACATAAGGTTCCCCGTAGGCCTTAGCAATAAATGGTACCGTTCTAGATGCGCGCGGATTGGCTTCTATTATATATACTTTATCGTCCTTTACCGCAAATTGAATGTTAATTAGACCGACCGTGTTTAGTGCCAAGGCAATATTACGAGTATGGTCTTTAATTTGTTGCATTACAAACTCGCCTAAGTTAAAAGGCGGTAAGGTTGCGTTAGAATCTCCCGAGTGAATTCCACAAGGTTCTATATGCTCCATAATTCCAATTATGTAAACATCTTCCCCATCGCAAATTGCATCTGCTTCTGCTTCTATCGCGCCATCTAAATAATGATCTAAAAGCAGCTTATTGTTTGGTATTTTACGCAATAAATCAACTACGTGTTCTTCTAAATCTTTCTTGTTTATTACAATCTTCATTCCTTGTCCTCCAAGAACATAAGATGGGCGAACTAATAAAGGGAAATCCAACTCGTCGGCCAATTTTAGAGCCTCTTCGGCGGTTTCGGCAACTCCAAATTCAGGATAAGGAATATTAATGTCCTTTAATAAGGTAGAGAAGCTACCTCGGTCTTCGGCTAAATCTAAAGACTGATAGCTAGTACCCATTACTCTAATTCCGTATCTATCCAGCTTTTCGGCCAATTTTAGCGCAGTTTGCCCTCCCAATTGAACAATTACTCCAACAGGGTCTTCGTGACGAATTATATCGTAAATATGTTCCCAAAATACAGGTTCAAAATACAATTTGTCGGCCACATCGAAATCTGTAGATACCGTTTCCGGATTACAATTAATCATTATGGTTTCGTAGCCTGCTTCTGCAGCAGCCAATACACCATGCACACAGCAATAATCAAATTCTATCCCTTGACCAATTCGGTTTGGACCCGATCCTAGAACAATAATCTTCTTTTTGTCGGTCTTAACACTATCGTTTTGGGTAGTAAGGGTTCCATCGGTGGCTTCTATACGGTTTTCGAAGGTAGAATAGTAGTATGGAGTTTGTGCCTTAAATTCAGCAGCACAGGTATCTACTAACTTATACACTCTACGCACATCTAATTCTTCTCGCTTGTTATAAACCTCACTTTCTAAACAACCCAACATATGTGCTATTTGTCGGTCTCCGTAGCCTTTTTGTTTTGCTTCAAGAAGCAACTCACGTTCAAGTGTGTCTATAGTAAAGGTAGAGATTTCTTTTTCTAGATGATACAGCTCTTCGTATTGCTTTAAGAACCACATGTCTATTTTTGTAATTTCGTGTATGCGCTGCAAGGTGATTCCCATTTGAATTGCATCGTAAATTACAAATACACGATCCCAACTGGCATGGGTAAGCTTTTCTATAATTTGATCGTAATTGGTATAGCCTTTTCCATCGGCGCCAAGCCCGTTGCGCTTAATCTCTAAAGATTGCGTCGCTTTATGAAGCGCTTCCTGGAATGATCTACCAATTCCCATTACTTCTCCCACTGCCTTCATTTGTAACCCTAAAGTGCGGTCTGAGCCTTCGAATTTATCGAAGTTCCAACGTGGAATCTTAACAATTACATAATCTAGAGTAGGTTCGAATAAGGCCGAAGTTGAGCCGGTAATCTGATTACTTAATTCATTTAAATTATACCCAATTGCCAATTTTGCCGCAATTTTGGCGATAGGATATCCCGTGGCCTTAGATGCCAAAGCCGATGAGCGTGAAACTCTAGGATTAATTTCTATAGCAATAATATCTTCTTCTTCGTCTGGACTCACAGCAAATTGCACGTTACATCCTCCAGCAAAGTCTCCAATGCTGCGCATCATATGGATGGCCATATCGCGCATTTTTTGGTAAGTTTTGTCAGAAAGGGTCATTGCTGGAGCCACGGTAATAGAATCTCCGGTGTGAATACCCATTGGATCCATATTCTCTATGGCACAAATAATTACAACGTTGTCGTTGTTGTCGCGAAGTAACTCTAATTCGTATTCCTTCCAGCCCATCATGGCTTTGTCGATCATTACCTCGTGAATGGGTGATATTTCTAGACCACGCTCTAGGTTAACGTCGAACTCTTCTTCGTTGTAAACGATTGCCGCACCAGCTCCACCCAAGGTATAAGATGCTCTTATACATAAAGGAAATCCAAATTCCTGTGCAATTTCTTTACCCTTAAGATACGATGACGCCGTTGCCTGAGGAGCCATTCCAACTCCTATTTTTTCCATAAGATTTCTAAACTGTTCGCGGTCTTCGGTAATATTAATAGCATCTATATCTACTCCAATAATAGCAACATTAAAGTCTTCCCAAATACCTTTTTCGTCGGCTTCTATACATAAATTCAAGGCAGTTTGCCCCCCCATCGTTGGAAGCACTGCATCTATTTGAGGGTGTTCCTTTAAGATTTTGACTATTGACTTTGTATTTAAAGGCAATAAATACACAT
Organism: Gilvibacter sp.; assembly: GCA_965277295.1. Taxonomy (GTDB): domain Bacteria; phylum Bacteroidota; class Bacteroidia; order Flavobacteriales; family Flavobacteriaceae; genus Gilvibacter. The sequence goes on along the minus strand of OZ255720.1, from coordinate 2,712,024 downwards.
GATCGGCCATAGAAGGGTCGGTCATAATAGTCGCTGGATTGGAATTAATTAGAATGGTTTCTATTCCATCTTCACGCAAAGAGCGTAAGGCTTGAGATCCAGAGTAGTCAAATTCACAGGCTTGTCCTATAACAATTGGACCAGAACCTATTATTAAAATCGAGGAGATGTTCTTGTTTTTTGGCATGTAGCTATTGGCTTTTAAAAAATCGTATAAAAATACTCATCGTAGGGTACAAAAAAAAGGTGTTGTTAATAAAAACAACACCTTTTTATATACAGATTGTTAACATTATTTTTTGTGACGTGCTTCAGAAGAAACAGATAATTTTTTACGTCCCTTGGCTCTTCTTGAAGCCAATACCTTTCGGCCATTTACAGAAGCCATGCGCTCTCTAAATCCGTGCTTGTTTCTTCTTTTTCTCTTAGATGGCTGAAATGTTCTTTTCATTGCTAATTATCTTAGTATTCTTCTTGCTTATATATAGTAATAGACCTCGCTTAAAAGTCGGGTGCAAATATACAATCATTTTTTTCTTTCACAAACCATAATTTAAAAATCTTTTTTTGCCAAAAAATTAGTTTCTTTGCAGGACTATTATTCACAGGATATGCGCAGCAATTATTTACTTGTGGTATTGCTAATTTGTTCATCGGTTACTGCCTTTGGTCAAAAAAAATTAGGCTACAACTTAAAAGTAGACGACCAATATACTTTTGTTCAGAAAACGAGTCAAGAAATTACCCAAGAAATGGAAGGTATGACCCACTCGATGAATAACGAAATTCAAGGTGCTTACACCATGCAGGTTAAAAGTATTACCAAAACTGGCTATATTATTGCCTTTAGTTATACGCATTTTAAAATGGTTTCGAACTCTAACTTAGCTGGAGAGATAATGAACATAGATACTGCTAAGGAAAGTGATCCAAGCGATATGCAAGCAAATATTTTTAAGGGGCTTATTGGGGTAGCCATGGAAATGGAGATGCTAAACACGGGTAAGATTGTACAAATTACTGGTACCGAAAACCTTATTAACGCTATGGTTGCTAACAGTGGAATAACCGATGATGCCACTAAGCAACAGGTTTATAAAGCTATGGAATCTGAATTTGGAAGTAATACTCTGGCCTCGTCCTTTGAACAGTTTACCTATATCTATCCGGAAACCAAAGTGCGTGTTGGGGATAATTGGCAAAACAAACATACTGGAGATTTAACTGCAGATAATACGTGGACCTATGTAGGAGCAAAAAATAAAGAACGAAGCATTAGTGGTTTAAGCGATATTGTATTAAGTACCGCAACTGAAGCAATGTCTATGACCCTTACTGGAACGCAAACTACGCAAATAGTGTGTGATGCAAAGAGCGGGTTTATAAAACAGTTCAATTCCAAATCTACTGGCACTGGGGATTCCTATTTAACAAATACTGGAGACTTAGCCTACCCAACAAAAATTGTAACAATAACAGAATATTCGATTAAGTAATATGTTTAATAAAAATATAAAATTAGTATTAGCAGTGGCCATCTTGGCCGTGGTTGTTTGGCAATTTAGCGAAGGCTATACTGGCAATGGAATCATGTTTATTTTTCTAGCGGCAATCTTTGTCTTCCTCTATTTTAAAAACGAGCTTATTTTACTCGCGTTTTTACGCTTACGTAAGCAAGATTTTCCAGGGGCGCAAAAATGGCTAGCTCGCATTAAAAATCCAGAAGGCGCATTAACTAAAAAACAACAAGGTTATTATAACTATCTAAGTGGTCTTATGGTTTCTCAGACCAATATGAACGAAGCCGAAAAGTTCTTTAAAAAGGCCATTTCGCTAGGACTGTCCATGAATACAGATTTAGCTGTAGCTAAAATGAATTTGGCCGGAATCGCGCTTTCTAAGAATCGTAGGCGTGAGGCGCAAACTTTACTTACCGAAGCCAAAAAACTGGACAAGCACAATATGATGCAGGATCAAATTAAGATGATGCAGCAACAAATGAAGCGCGGAGGACAGCCTAAACAACAATATACGCGTGGCGCTAGACGTAGATAATTTGTAGGAAAAATACTTCTTTTTTTGCCTTAAAAGTTTGTAAATCAGTCGGTTTTATATATCTTGCCCCAAATATATAGCCTGATTTGCCTATGGTGAAACCATTACTCCTCCTATTTTTATTGGTATCTTCTTCTGTGTTCTCTCAACGAATTGCACCCTATAACCTATTCTCTTATAAGATAGGTAAGCATTTAAAGCAATACGTCCATAACGCAGATGCAGCCTACCTGAATTCCGATTTTGAACGCGGTGAATTTCTTTTTGATTCCCTAGTTAGAAATGTGGTTAATGGGAGTTATATGGATAACTTTAAAATTAAGCGTCTGTCTGGACGCACTATTGGGTTTCACGAATTTGAAAAGCCCGTATTTTTAATGACTTATGCCTCTTGGTGCACGCCTGGTGTTGGCGAAATTCCAGCGTTAAACAAAATTGCCGAAGCCTATCACGAAGAAATTGACTTTGTAATTTTGTTTTGGAATACTCGAAAACAGGTTCGAGCAGTTGCTAGCGATTACAGCCCCAAGATTAATATTGTATACGTAGACGAAACCGAAAACATTCACGATCATGTAATAGAAAGCATGAAACATAGTTTAGGATTCCCTACGTCTTTTTTTTTAGATAAAGACAAGAAGATTTTAGATGTTAGACGCGGCGTTCTGCATCATTACAATCAAGAATACGAAATTTCGTTCGAGCTAAATCATGAAGCTTTTGCTAATGGAATCTCTCTAATTTTACAACAGAGCGAATTGGACCCAGCGGGTTTAATTGGTCAGAATAAGCCTTAGTGGCCCATAGTATATACACCTTCTTTTGGCAGGGTTATATAATATTCCTTACCAGAAGCATTTTTAATATACGTATCTCTAAGCCATGGATTATGTAGTTTTAAAATCTTGTAGTTTATATTAAACTTTTTAGCAAAGGCAGCTAAATCTGTCACCGCAGTATCTACTTTTACTTTGTAAGTTGGTAAGGGCTCGTATAAATCTACATCGCGATAGTTAAAACCGTATTTTTTAGGATCGCTCATTATTTCTTTAAAAGCAAGAATTCTAAACACATAACGACTTGTCTCGTCGTTTAACAGTAAATCGTAATAGCTATCAAATTCTTGTTGACGCTTTTGTTGTTTGCTCACTCCGGCAACTCCTGCATTATATGCAGCAGCCGCTAAGGTCCAACTACCAAATCGTTTTTTTGCGTTTTTAAGATAATCTGCCGCAACTTTAGTGGCCAGTTCAATATTGTATCGTTCATCTACGTAAGGGTTAACCTCTAAGCCATATTCGCGTCCTGTACTTTTTAAAAAGTGCCAAAATCCAGCTGCTCCTGCCGGAGATCGATTGTTCATTAGGCCACTTTCTGCAACTGCTAAGTATTTAAAATCGTCTGGCAATCCATACTTTTCTAATAAGGGTTCGATAATTGGAAAATATTTATTGGCGCGTTTTAGTATTAATAGGCCGTTAGATTGCCAATAAGTGTTTACCAGAAGCTCTCTATCCATACGCTCGCGAATGTCAGGATTATTTAAGGGAACTGCTTCTCCAGCAAAACTCATTTGCGACGGAATTGGCAGGGCATAAATGTTATAATCGTTTACAATTTTTACTTCAAGGTTTTCGTCTGTTGGCGCATCTTGTACTGCATTAATTAGCAATCCACTTACTAGAATCAAGGCAAGTAGCGCGAATATTTTATAGTTCTTCATCTTCATAATTCCTAATTTAATTGAGGTTCGGGGGTTTTATAATCTGGAATAAATATACTAAAAGTAGCTCGCGTATGCCAGTTTATCTAGGATTCCTTTAAATGACTTATTAACGCTTGTGATACCGCTTTAGCCTTGTATAAAATCATTACATGCGTGCCAGACGGGATAACGGTACACTTGCTAATATTTTCTATGGGAAAAACTATGTCTTTATCCCCATGAATATGATGGATTTGTGGATCTGGGTCTTCTCTATCCCAACAAACCATTTCTTTAATAGCCCAATCTAAATAGGTTTTATCGCGAACCGACAAATAGGTATTGTACAATTCCAGTCGCTTTTTTGTTTTAGGGCCAATAGCAAAGCGCGTTAAATCTTTGGCACTTAAAACCAAACTGGTAGGAACCAATTTATAAAGTAGGCTTTTTCTCGCGAGTATAAATCGCTTTGGAAGTTCGTGTTTAGATTTAACACTCGAAACAATAATTACCTTGGCCTTGGGCAAGAACGCCTTCATTTCTTGTACCATTATTCCGCCAAAAGAGACCCCAATTAACACCGCGTTATCTGCATTAACGCGAGCCGCCATGCGCTTTGCATAAGCCTTAAGTGATTCTTTTTTATTAGGAATTAACCACTCCAGAATAACAACCATAAAATCGTCTTCGGGGAGCTTAATTTGCTCAAATATTTCTGGACCGGCTGCCAATCCGGGCACAAAATAGAGGGCTGTTTTGGTTTGTTTCATAAAATGTTTAACGCTCTGTGTTAGCGATACCCAAAGTTTATTCGTAAATTCGCAACGTAAAATTAACAATAAATTCATGGGAATTACCGTTGAATTTACTTAATGTGATTTGTAAATCCATTTTAGTTACGATCTTGGGAATCTATTAGAGCTAAATGTAACCGATTTAACTATATATCACTTTAACATCCAAAAAAAACTTATGTAACGCGCTGTATGTAAATGAATTGCCATTTATTAACAACACAAACAGTAACTTATAACAAGAACGCTTAATGATGAACAAGATGATCGAAGATGTAGAAATTAACGATAACGAATTTTTAAGACAATTCGAATTGGAAGTTGGCGATAATATGGCCAGAATTGAATACTCACTGCAAGAACGAAAAATCTTTCTTACCAAATATTTTATGTCAGAAGAGATGGAAGATCAAGGCTTTCGAGACATTTTTATTAAAGCGGTATTCCAAGAAGTAGAAAACAGAAATATAAGATTAGTGCCTACCAGTCCGGAAATTGCTTCTTTTATGCGTAAAAATCGCAGAATTTATAAAAACTTACTTCCAGTAGGAATTTCTATCTAGTCGGTTGTAAACTCGAACCGTACCAATCCATCTTCATCTATAGTTGTTAATTGTACTTGGTGTAGGGTATTAACATAAGCTGGATTCCAGGGCATTTTTACTTTTACATAATTTGGGGTAAACCCGTGAATGTACCCCGATTTGTTTTCGCCTTCAAACAGTACCATCTGTGTGGAGCCTAATTGCGATTCGTAAAAAGCGCGCCTTTTCTTTACAGACAAGCCTCGTAGCATTTTAGAGCGTTTGCTTCTTATATTCTTTGGAACAACACAATCCATCTGCGCAGCTTCGGTATTATCCCTTTCAGAGTACGTAAACACATGTAAATAAGATATATCTAAGTCGGTAAGATATTGGTAGGTTTCTAGAAATAACTCGTCCGTTTCTCCAGGAAATCCAACAATAACGTCTACACCAATACAGGCATTGGGCATCACACTGCGAATACGCGCTACTCGCTCCGTATACAATTCGCGCATATAACGACGTTTCATTAATTTAAGTAAGGTGTTACTTCCACTTTGCAACGGAATATGAAAATGCGGCACAAAACTATTAGACGCTGCAACAAAGTCTATGGTCTCGTTTTTAAGCAAATTAGGCTCGATAGAAGAAATTCGCAAGCGGTGTATTCCCGCTACTTGGTCTAGGGCTTTTACGAGGTCTAAAAAGGTGTGCTCGTGTTTTTTGTTGCCAAATTCACCTTTGCCATAATCCCCAACGTTTACCCCAGTAAGTACAATTTCTTTAATATCCTGAGCAGCAATTTGAGCCGCCTTTTTTAATACATTGGGTAAGGTGTCGCTTCTTGAAATTCCACGTGCAAGCGGAATAGTACAATACGTACATTTATAATCGCAACCGTCTTGTACTTTTAAAAACGCTCGGGTTCTGTCGCCTATAGAATACGAACCTACATAAAAATCGGCATCTTGAATTTCGCAAGAATGCACTTCGCCAAAGTCGTTTTTGGACAGGTCGTTTATATAATCGGTAATCTTAAATTTTTCTGTAGCTCCTAAAACCAAATCTACACCTTCTATTGCAGCCAATTCGGCTGGTTTTAATTGTGCATAACACCCAATTGCAGCAATAAATGCATCTGGATTAGACTTCTGAGCCTGTTTTACAACAGTTTTAAAACGCTTATCTGCATTATCTGTAACCGAACAGGTGTTTATAACATAAATGTCTGCCGGGGTATCGAATTCGACCCGTTGGAAGCCCTTATCGCCAAAGCCTCGGGCAATTGTCGAGGTTTCGGAAAAGTTTAGTTTACAGCCTAAAGTGTAAAATGCTACTTTTTTTTGTGCGATATGTTCTTTTTCTACTATCAAAAAACAGAATACTTAGTATCTTTCAGGCTAATATTAGTTATGCCAGATAAGCCCGCAAAAATACAAACAATAATCAAGTCTTTAAAATTACCATTAACCCGATTTTCAGGCTTTTATTTAACAGTTGCCTGTGTGTTTTTTGGTATAATTGCCAGCAGTTGTAGTAATACCCAATCTACCAATCAAGATCACTTGGTCTTTAGGTATAACGAACACAGCAATATTTCCAGCCTAGACCCTGCTTTTGCACGAAATCCTGCCAATATTTGGCCTAGTAACCAATTGTTTAATGGACTTATACAACTAGACGATTCGTTAAACATTAAGCCAGATATTGCAAAATCTTGGCAATATATAGATAGCACAAGAACCTTTTACTTTACCCTGCGCGACGATGTTTATTTTCATGAAGATGCCTGTTTTGGAAAAGCAAAAACGCGTAAAGTGGTTGCCCAAGATTTCACCTATAGCTTTAACAGGCTAATAGATAAGCAAGTGGCTTCTCCCGGAAGTTGGGTTATGACCAATGTAGAAGAGGTCGCTGCGCCTAACGATTCCATAGTAAAAATAGTCCTTAAACGCCCATTCCCAGCCTTTTTAGGCATGCTTGGAATGCGCTATTTTTCGGTAATTCCAGAAGAAGCAATTACGTATTATCAAGGCGATTTTAGAAAGCATCCCGTGGGAACTGGCCCCTTTAGGTTTAAGATTTGGGAAGAAAATGTAAAATTAGTATTGCGAAAAAACCCCTTGTATTTTGAACGCGACGCCCAAGGCGAGCAATTGCCTTATTTAGAGGCCGTTGCCATTACTTTTCTACCCGATAAACAAAGTGAATTTTTACAGTTTTTACAAGGTAGATTGGACTTGGTAAACAGTTTAGACAATTCCTATAAAGACGAAATACTTACGGCAGATGGCAAATTAAGGACCACCTATGCAGACCAGGTTTATATGCTTAAAAGCCCCTTTTTAAATACCGAATATTTGGGCTTTTTTATGGAATCGGAGTCTACAGCAATTGCCTCGCCGCTGCTTAGAAAAGCCGTAAATTATGGTTTTGACAGGCAAAAAATGATTACCTACCTGCGCAATGGTATTGGGTTTCCGGCTGTGCATGGTTTTATTCCTAAGGGCTTACGTGGTTATGCAGAGATTCCTGGATATAATTATAATCCAACACAAGCATTAGCGCTAGTAGAAGAATACAAGCAAACTACGGGCGATTTTAGTCCTACCATTAGTATTGGCACCAACAGTCAATATTTAGATTTGTGTGAATACATACAACGCGAATTAGAAAAAATTGGAATTGCAGTTTCTATAGAAGTTATGCCTCCTTCTACCCTACGCCAAATGAAGTCTAGCGGGGAATTAGATATTTTTAGAGCCAGCTGGATTGCAGATTATCCAGATGCCGAAAACTATCTTTCGTTATTTTACAGCCCTAATTTTACCCCTAACGGACCCAATTATACCCACTATAAAAATCCGGTTTTTGACAGCTTATATGTTGCAGCACTGCATGTTTCTAACATTGACCAGCGTGAAAAACTATACACCAAAATGGATTCTATTGTAATTAATGAAGCGCCAATAGTCCCGCTGTATTACGACATGGCCGTGCGCTTTATAAGTAAAGAAGTACGTGGCTTAGGAATAAATCCGCAGAACTTTTTGGTGTTAAAACATGTAACAAAAACTAAAAATTCCTACTAATACGGTATGAGTTTTGGTGGATCAGCTATGTCTATGATTGCTTCTTTGAAGCACAACAAAAGAACCCGCACTTCTAGGTTCGACAAAAACGGTACGCCCTTAACCGAAAGTGGTTACGGTGAATTTACCGATCACAAAACAATCTCTACAGAAGATCTGGCCAAACTACGCCAGAAGTTAATTCAAGAAAAAAAACAGACCCTTAAAAAACAGATTCTGGTATTTGGGTCAATAATGGTTGTTATTATTATGGTATTCTGGTGGTTAATGTTCTAATATTAATCCCTGCGCCACTTTTTAGTCGCCTCAAAAACATGATCTAAAATGTCCTGGTCCTGCTTTGTAAATTCTACATTGCGCCGTCCCATCATGGCTTTAGCCGTTTCGTATGCCTTGTTGGTTTTATAGGTAACCATCCCCGCGCTTCCGCCCCAACTAAAGCTAGGAATAAAGTTTCTTGGAAATCCGCTACCGTAAATATTGGCGCTAACCCCAACTACGGTTCCCGTATTAAACATGGTGTTTATGCCACATTTGCTGTGGTCTCCCATTATTAATCCACAAAATTGTAAGCCTGTTTTAGCAAATCCTTCGGTATTGTAGTCCCATAAGCGAACTTGGGCATAATTGTTCTTTAAATTCGAAGTATTGGTATCGGCACCTAGATTGCACCATTCGCCTAATACCGTATTGCCAATAAAACCATCGTGTCCTTTATTACTATAGGCAAATAAGACCGAATTATTTACCTCACCTCCTATTTTACAATGGGGCCCAACGGTTGTTCCACCGTAGATTTTTGCTCCCATTTTTACGGTAGCATGCTCGCAAAGTGCAAATGGGCCGCGAATTGCACTGGCCTCCATAATTTGTGAATCGCGACCTATATAAATAGGACCATCGCTAGCATTTAAAGAAGCTAATAGCACTTGGGCGCCTTCTTCTAAAAAAATGCGCTCTTTATTTACACAAAATACTGTATCTGGTATAGGTTGTGAGCTCCTACCTGCCGTTAACGCATCGAAATCGCGCTCGATAGCCTGACCGTTCAATCTAAAAATATCCCAGGTGTTATTTACTTTAAGAACATCGTCGTGGGTATACTGAATCACTTCGCAGGAATCAAAATCTATCTCTTGACCTTCTTTAGCATAAAACGCTAAAGGTTCATCTTCTAAAAAGATTGCTTGTCCTTCGCTTAAAGCCTTAATTTGTTCAACCAGGTTATTAGAAGGCAATACCGAACCATTAATAAGCACGTTTTCTTCCAATTCAACCATAGGGAAAAGCGTTGCCAAATAATCCTCTGTAACGGTTGTGGTAGTAGAGCCTAAAGCCAACTCCCATTTTTCGCGAATGGTTAATATCCCTATTCGTATATCTGCTACAGGACGTGTATAGGTAAATGGCAATAACTGATCTCGGCTTGGGCCGTCGAATAATATATAATTCATGCTACAAGGTAATAAGAATTCAAAGCTAACAAAAAAGCCTTCGATTTCTCGAAGGCTTTTCTAAATATTATAAGTGCGCAATTACTTTTTGAATTTCGCGTATTTGTTTTTGAACTTGTCGATTCTACCAGCAGTATCGATTAATTTAGACTTACCAGTGTAGAATGGATGTGAAGTTCTAGAAATCTCCAACTTTACTAATGGATATTCTTTACCATCCACTTCTATGGTTTCTTTTGTATTGGCTGTAGATTTGGTTAAAAAAACATCGTCGTTAGACATGTCTTTAAAAGCAACAAATCTGTAGTTTTCTGGATGAATACCTTTCTTCATGATTTCTTTATTTAAAACTTCTCTATTTTGAGGTTGCAAATTTAATCATATTCTGTAAATCTACAATGATTCTGTATTATTTTTTACAAAAAATAGATTCGTCGTACAAATGTAACGATTTGCTATCTTTGTGTACTAACCAACCAAACTAAACATCTTCTAAATATGGAAACCGAAAAAGCATCTGTTAAAAAAATTGCGCTTAATTATGGAGCGCTCTGGGGACTTGCTGGAATAGCGAGTTTAATTGTAGCCTACTCTATGGACGCTCACATAGGAACAAACTATGTAAAGTCTATTGTAGACACCCTTGTAATGATTGCCGCCATTGTATTAGGCCTTAAAGCCTTTAAAAAAGAGAACGGCGGGTATATGTCATTGGGAGAGGCCTTAAAAACAGGCCTTGGTATCTCTGTGATTGCAGGAATTATTGGAGCTGTGTTCTTTTATATTTTTATAAGTTTTATCGATCCGGGAATGATGGATAAAATGTTAGAGTACCAGCGCGAACAAATGGTTCTACAAGGAAATAATATGACTTCGGAACAAATAGACCAAGCCATGGAAATGAGTAAAAACTTTATGCAGCCCTGGTTAATGTCTACCTTTGCAGTTATTGGAACTTTGTTCTTTGGTTTTATTGTTTCGTTAATCTCTGGATTAATTATGAAGCGTACAAACCCAATGGCTTAAAACATTAGCATGAATATATCTGTGGTCATCCCACTTCTAAACGAAGAGGAATCTTTACAGGAATTATACGATTGGATTGCATCTGTGATGCAGTCCAATCGTTTTTCTTACGAAATCCTTTTTATTGACGATGGCAGTACAGATTCTTCGTGGAACAAAATAGAGGCATTATCTAGTGCACACCCCGAGGTAAAAGGGATTCAGTTTTTACAAAATTACGGGAAGTCACAAGCCTTGCATGCCGGATTTAAAGCTGCTCAAGGCGAGGTAATTATAACCATGGATGCCGACCTGCAGGATAATCCCGAAGAAATTCCGGAATTATACACCATGATTACCAAACAGGATTACGACTTGGTCTCTGGTTGGAAAAAGGTTAGATACGACAGTACCCTGAGCAAAAACTTACCTTCTAAATTATTTAATTGGGCCGCTAGACGCACTTCTGGAGTTAAATTACACGATTTTAACTGCGGATTAAAAGCCTATAAAAAGTCAGTAATAAAAACCATAGAAGTTACTGGCGAAATGCACAGATACATCCCGGTTTTGGCTAAAAACGCTGGTTTTAAAAATATTGGCGAGAAAGTGGTTAAGCATCAAGCTAGAAAATACGGGACGACTAAATTTGGTGTGGAACGCTTTGTAAATGGGTTTTTAGACCTTATTACCATCTGGTTTTTATCTAGGTTTGGCAAACGCCCTATGCACTTTTTTGGGGCCTTAGGCGCGCTTATGTTTTTAATTGGCTTTTTGTTTAGCTTATACTTGGGAATCGATAAACTTTTTATTCACAAGACAAGTAGACTTATAACCGACCGTCCTCAATTTTTTATTGCCTTAACCGCAATGCTCATGGGAACGCAGTTTTTTATGGCTGGTTTTATTGGCGAAATGGTATTAAGATCAAGACAAAATAAGGCGAACTACCACATTAATAAGACCCTTAACGCCTAATTAAAGAAAAGTGTCCTCGGGCAGAAGATCCATCTGCTAATTCTATTAAATACCAATAATCACTTGACGGCATGGGATTTCCTCTGTAGGTTCCGTCCCAACCAGCGTCGTTGTATTGTAGTGTTTTAAGCATTTTACCGTATCGGTCGTAAATGTAAACCTTAAGGGCTCTAAATTCAGTGGAATTAAAAATATGCCATACATCGTGAAAACCATCTCCATTAGGGGTAAAGTAATTGGGGGCACCTCCAACAAAAATATCTTCTATATAAACTACACAGTCACTTATCCATACTTGTACTGTATGCGGTCCAGCCAATACATCTCTAAACACATTGCTGGACTGTCTAGAGCCACTATCTATTGAATATTCCCAATCTCCTTCTGGGTCAACATTAACAACTACGTTATTGCTGTCTCGAAAATCGTTAATTACTACGCTTACCGCTTCTGGACTGTCGTAAGGCACAACATTTATTGTTATTTCTGTACTACATCCAACCCCATTAAAAACATCGACAATATAAGTACCAGGTTCACTCACGGTTATAATTCGGGTGGTTGCCCCATTTTCCCATAAATAGCCAAAGTAGTCCCCAGGGTCTAGTTCAATTGCTGTATCGCCAGGACATGAGCGTACATCTATACGCTGATCTTCTAATAAAGGCACCTGCCTTATATCTGGAATAATACGTCCAATTGCATCACAATCGTTGCCGTATTCAACACGATAATAAACCTCCACTACCGTATCGAAGGCTGTAAAAGTTACGGTATCGACCAAGGCATTCAATTCTAATAAGGCATCGTCAAGGCGTTTATAAAAACTAAAACTGGCTCCGGGGTAAATCTCTAATAATTGGGCTTCAAAATCGACCAAATCGATAACCGCTTGAAAATCGGGATTATCGCTACGGTTACAAGCCACAAGGGTAACATCGCCAGCATAGGCCATTGGTCGAACAATTAAGGTAACGGGTTCTATGGCAAAACACAAAGCGTTTTCGAATACCCTTGCGTAAACCACTTGCCCATTAAACTCGTTTACGTAACCTATTTCTTCTAAGGCGTTTTCGTTGTTTTCGGCATCGGCTAAAGTGCTAAAAAAATTCGTGGTAAATCCACGGGGATCGTCTAGCAAATCGTTTAAAGCTTCTTGCAGGTTAAATCTAGAGATACCGTCGTTAACTCCATCTATATCGCACTGTACCAATTGTACTCCAGAATTCACCATAGGTACATCCCCTATTTCTACAAACTCGATAAATTCTTGATTCGCTCTAGTAGCAAAATCTACCTCCATAGTAACAGTAAAAACACCGGTCGAACTAAAAACATGGGTTGGATTAAGCAAAGTCGAAGTGTTTGCTGCCCCACTGCCTGGATCTCCAAAATTCCAAGAAATAGAATTCACCACATCGTCTGTTTCTAGGGTAAACTGCGTAGCATCACCAAAACAGAAATTTTCTATTTTTACAATACTTTCAAAGAAAGACTGAATAAAAGGCGGTAAGCCAAAGGTAGAAGTTCGTCCGCCTAAAGAAACACTATACTGCCTAAAGTCACTATCTAGACCATCAAAATTAGGCGTTCTTATTACCGATAGGTTTGCGTTAGGAATGGAATGATATATTTTTTTATCTATTCCAATTTGTAAGGTTCCAGCCAAATCGCTAATAAACGGATTTACTAAATCGGCTATTAAAAAGCGAGAACCAACAACGTCCGATGCATTTAAATCGTACTGGTGTATATTAATATCACCAGAAAGTCCCGAGACCGGATCGATTTCTTTTCCAGAAGAATATAATTTAGAAGAATCCGACGAAAATTCAACTCCATAATACACCAAATCAGAAGCTAGAACAACTTCGTTATTTATAACTCCGGTCGCATTGTTAAAATCGTAAAGTCTCAAGCTTCCAGTCAAAAATGGTTGAAAAATTGCATGAGCAATAGCAATTTTATCTCCTTTAGGCGACGACTTTATACCGCCGCGAATATTATTAAAATCGCTAATATTGGGTCCAATTGTTGATATTACAGGAGTAGGATTTAACCCCGTGTCGTCTATAAAATAAGCATAAAACTTGTCTCCTTTATGTGTAATTACCCAATAATTCTCCCCATCTTCTGCTAATACGCCAGTCACCTTTTCGGAGCCTTCGGCTATTAAATTTTGATTCTTTACAACAACATCTCCTAAACCCCCGGCTAGACTCATGTCAACTATAGAATAGTTAAACCCGTTACCTGAGCCTTGTGCTTGATACGCTTGAACAGAATCCGAAGTAAAAATATAGTAAATGGTACCGCTTCCCGGCTGTGGAATAATTAAGGCCGACTGGGTCGAAGAAAAACTACCCGCTAAATCTTCTCCATTGGGCATTAAAACATGACTGCGATTCCAAACATTACGTCCTTCGGTATAAAAAAGCAAGTTTCCCTCTGGGGTAGAAATGCTTTCGCAACCCTCTGTGGTGTTTAATACACCATCTAGCAGGGGTTCCGGCGATCCTGAATTAAAGTCAAGACCTGCGTTGGTTCCAAAATACCAATTAGCAGCTTCACGTTGACCATAACTAACACAGACCGTTAACCAAATACAAATACTTAGTAATAGCTTCATTAAAGTTCTAGCAATTTTTGTTTAAATATAAGCATTAGCTTATTGTTTGTCAAAACGAACTCGCGATGGTTGGGTTCCAAAACCAAGACTGCCATCAAAGCCCAAATAACCCTCGACCAACCAAAGTTCAAAAACCGAATCTTCTAAGGGGGTAATTGGCGCATTTTCAGGGCCAGGGCCCAATAATATATCGTTTGCTCCTTCTCTGCAATTCGCATTATTTTTTCTAAGCTGATTCTCCCAAAAGACCGCCTGATTACAAGCTAAAGAAAAGAAAAACGGCCTTGGTCTGCCATTTGTAGGTGATTCTGGCGTTCCTAAAAATCGTATCTCTCTAACATTGCGATTAGCTCCGGCCGTAATTTCTACCAACTGGGTTGGTCCAAATGTCCCGCCAAAGGGTCCGTCTAATACGCTGGTGTATCTATAGGTTCCTGTAAATAAATCTTCTGGCAGTGGTTCAACAATATTCACTAAATACCTATAGGGAGAGCTAAAAAATGTTTCGTAAGCAATTATACAAGACGCTCCCGAGCCTACGGTAAAAGTTCGCTCGTCTGTAAGTTCGACTTCTACTCGAATTAAAAATTGATCGGTACATGCCGTTTGACTAAGCGTTAAACCAGTAATATTTAATAAATCCAAAAAACTATATTCTAAATCAAGTCTAGGTAAACCCGTAGCACCTTGGCTAAAGTCACTAGCCAAATAGGTGGTTAAAAATGTTTCTTGGGTACTATTTAAGCCATTGCCTGGCGTATTATCTACAAAACTAACATACACCCGCATGGCTGCTAATAGTCCTCCGTTTTCGAAATCCTGCTGCTCAAGCATGACTTTAAAATTACTACTAGGGTCTCCAGCAATTAAATCGGCTGGCGCAAAGCCTAGGGTTCTAATTACCGAGCCGTAAGTAATATTTTCCTCCACAAAATCGATGGCCTTTTCGTCGTCTGAACAAGAAAGTAGAACAGCAAAAAAGGCGCAATAGCAGATTAACTTTTTCATTTTTATTCGTTGGTTTAATCTAATATATTCGGTTTACTTAAATATCTTGTAAGTTCCGATAGAGTTTTACCCTTTACAAATTAATTTTTTTACCTGCCTAAGGACATCCCTTGAGCCCTTAAGGTTTTATTAATCTGGCTTTGGCCTGTTAGGTATTTATGTACCTTTGCCAATAATTTTTTTTCTTTAATGATTTACATTGCTCCAGAAATTTTAGATCGAGTTAATAAATGGTTGACTCCTTATTTTGATTCGCGAACGCAAGAGGCGGTAAAGGAATTAATCACTACCGACCCCAAAGGATTAGAAGATGCTTTTTATAAAAGTCTCGCTTTTGGAACAGGAGGTATGCGCGGTATAATGGGTGTTGGCGATAATAGAATAAACAAATACACCTTAGGTAAAAACACACAAGGTCTCGCTAATTATATGATTCAGGAATTTCCTGGAGAAGCACTTCAAGTTGCAATAGCCTACGATTGTCGTCACAACAGCAAATCACTGGCAAAAGAAGTAGCAGCCGTGTTTGCTGCCAATGGAATCAAGGTGTTTTTATTTAGCGACTTGCGCCCTACTCCAGAATTGTCTTTTGCAGTAAGGCATTTAAATTGTCACTGTGGTATTGTACTTACAGCTTCGCATAATCCGCCACAATACAATGGATACAAAGTGTATTGGCAAGATGGTGGGCAGTTGGTCCCGCCGCAAGACAAAGACATAATTAAACAAATTAATGCACTGCAATACAATCAAATTAAAAGTGAGCCCAATTCCGAATTAATTACAATAATAGATAAAGAGGTTGACCAAGATTTTATAGAAGCCGCCATAACCAATGGTAGTAAAGGAGCAACGCCTAAAGAAAAAGAGAATTTAAAAGTGGTGTTTACTGCCCTGCATGGAACTTCAATTACCATGATTCCACCTGTACTTAAACGCAGTGGTTATACTAATTTGCATATTGTTGAGCAACAAGCAAAACCCGATGGCGACTTTCCAACAGTAGAATCACCTAATCCCGAAGAGCCAGAGGCATTATCGATGGCTATTAACCAAGCACAAGAAATTCAAGGCGATATAGTAATAGGCACAGATCCTGATTGTGATCGTCTAGGCATTGCAGTTAGAAACCCGCAAGGCGAAATGCAAATATTAAATGGCAATCAAGCCATGGTATTAAAAACGCATTTTTTACTTCAACAAAAAGCGCAATCTACCGGTATTCAAGCCAACGATTTTATTGCTTCCACCATAGTATCTACCCCAATGATGGCAGTACTAGCCAAAGATTTTGGCTTAGAATACAAAGAAGGACTAACGGGTTTTAAATGGATTGCAAAAATGATTAATGACTTTCCTGAACTAAACCTAATTGGTGGAGGCGAAGAAAGTTTTGGCTATATGGTAGGAGATTTTGTTAGAGATAAAGATGCTGTAACGGCCACCTTATTGGCCTGCGAAATTGCAGCCAAACAAAAAGCGAAAGGAAAAACCTTGCTGGATTATCTAATGGAATTGTATAAAAAATATGGGGTGTATCAAGAGGAGTTAATTTCTTTTGTTAAACCCGGAAAAGAGGGAGCTAAGGAAATCGAGCAGATGCTAAAACAACTGCGTTCCAACCCGCTAAAGTCTATCGACAATTCGCAAGTAGTTAGCATAGAAGATTACCAACTAAGCGAAACTACTTTTGCAGATGGCACCAAAGCGACACTAGATTTACCAAAATCGAATGTGCTTATTTTTTACACAAAAGATGGTTCTAAAATTGCGGCTAGACCAAGTGGCACCGAACCAAAAATTAAATTTTATATAAGTGTAAACGCTCCGTTTAAAGGGGATTACAACACAACGCAACAAGCATTATTAGCAAAAATAGATCGAATTGCGACAGCATTTAACCTAAGATAGTATGCACTACTTTAAACAAATTATTTCTTTTGCCCGACCGTATAAAAGTTACGCGGTATTTAATATTATCTGTAACATTTTTTACGCTTTATTTAGTGCACTTTCTTTTATTGCATTAATTCCAATGCTCGACGTGCTGTTCGAAAAAGAAAAGACGGGTCAAGTTGTTAAACCGGTGTATCAAGGTATATCGACCTTAAAAGATTTTTATAAAGATTACTTGTCTTACCAAGTAAACGAATACGCGCAAAACGACGCCTCTAAAGCACTTATGTTGGTTATTGCACTGGTTATTGTACTGTTTTTTTTAAAGAACATTTTTAATTATTTGGCCATGTACTTTATTACGTTTTTGCGCAATGGTGTTCTAAAGGACTTGCGCAACGCCCTGTTTAAAAAAATTACTGAATTACCAATTGCTTACTATTCAGAAAAGCGAAAAGGCGACACTATGGCTAGAATTTCTAACGATGTTCAAGAAATTCAAGGTTCGTTTTTATCTATCCTGGAACTTATTGTTAGAGAGCCACTTACTATTATCTTTACCATTGCCATGATGCTTTTAATAAGCGCCAACCTAACGGTGTTTGTATTTATTTTTATTCCAATTTCTGGGTTTATTATCTCTAGAATTGGTAAATCATTAAAAAAGAAATCGGACCGAGTACAACAAGAGCAAGGACATTTTTTGTCGATTATAGAAGAAACCCTTGGAGGTTTAAAAGTGATTAAAGGTTTTAATGGCGAAAAGGTATTTAACAACAAGTTTGCCGACTCTACGAATCGTTTTTACAAATTTTCTAACAAACTATTAAACCGACAGAATTTTGCCTCTCCAACCAGTGAATTCTTAGGAATTTTTGTAATTGCCATTTTGTTGTGGTACGGAGGACGCATGGTGCTAATAGATGGCACGTTAGACGGGAGTTCGTTTATAGCCTATATGGGATTAGCGTATAATATACTTACGCCAGCTAAGGCCATTAGCAAAGCCAGTTATAGTGTAAAGAAGGGTAATGCGGCTGCCGAACGTGTGTTAGAAATATTAAACACCAAGTCGCCATTAGAAGACGCTCCAAACGCATTAGTTAAAACCGACTTTAATAAAGCCATAAAATTAGAAAACCTGTCTTTTAAATACGAAGACGATCTGGTATTAAAAAACTTCTCGTTACAAGTAAATAAAGGACATAGCGTAGCATTAGTTGGACAATCGGGGAGCGGAAAATCGACCATTGCGAACCTAGTAACCCGATTTTACGACGTCACCGAAGGCACAATTACTATAGACGATACAAACATTAAAGATATTACCAAACATTCCCTTAGAGACTTAATGGGCTTGGTTACTCAGGATTCCATTTTATTTAACGATTCTATTAAAAACAATCTACTTCTTGGACAGGTTAATGCCACAGATCAAGAAGTTGAAGACGCCCTTAAGGTTGCCAATGCCTGGGAATTTGTTAAGGATCTCCCTCAGGGAATAGATACCAATATTGGAGACTCAGGCAACAAACTCTCTGGAGGTCAAAAACAACGTTTAAGCATCGCGCGGGCAGTGCTTAAGAATCCACCTATTATGATTCTTGACGAAGCGACTTCTGCTTTAGATACCGAAAGCGAACGTTTGGTGCAAGACGCCCTAGAAAATATGATGCACAACAGAACTTCTATTGTGATCGCCCACAGATTATCTACTATTCAATCTGCAGATTTAATTGTTGTGCTTCAGAAAGGCGAAATTGCAGAACAGGGAACACACGAAGAATTGTTGGCCAAAAAGGGAATCTACCACTCACTAGTGGGTATGCAATCGTTTGCAAATTAAACCTAATTAGAAACACCATTAGTCAAAAAAAAAAAGCGAATCCTAAGATTCGCTTCCTTTTAATTCCGCTGCCGTATTTGGGGCTCACAACAGCGGTATGATTTAATTAACAACAGTGTAAATGTAAACGGTTGAAATCGAAATACCAAACAAAATTTGCATTTTATCTGATTTATTATGCATTTCATCGATTATTTAAAGTGATTTTTATATTTTTTCCTACAAATTAATCTGCTTACAGAATCAACAAAGCGTAATCAAAATTATGCATAAAAAAAACGGGCCAACCCCCGCGGTAAGCCCGTTTTCGTAAAATAACTAATGTAGTTGGGGCTACATTTAGTGAACAGAAGAATGTTCATAGGGGCTAATGTAGTATTATTTTTCCTACAAAAAAATAAAATATGCTTTTTATCCCGTGTTTTTAACATTTAATCGATATTTATTATGTTAAACACATAAATTGCCTACTTGATTAAACCTTTTTTAGTAAATTCAGTCATAGTTCAAAACCAGTTTTTTGATTATCGAAGACACGTTTATTCTGGCATTACAAAATCCGAATACTAGAGAACAAGCCTTTAGGACTCTTATGGGAGAATATAAGGAGCGCTTGTATTGGCATATTCGCAAAATGGTGTACTCCCACGACGATGCCGACGATGTCTTACAGAACACCTTTATTAAAGTGTATCGCGGCATAGATAAATTTAAAGGGGACAGCAAGTTGTATACGTGGATGTATAGAATTGCAACTAACGAAGCAATTACCTTTTTAAATAAAAAAGCAAAACGCATGGAGGCCACTGGAGCCGAAGTACAAAAACTTGCCATATCGCGCCTCGAGGCCGATGTATATTTTGAGGGTAGCGAAATTCAGCTAAAATTGCAGCGAGCAATTGCTAGCCTGCCCGAAAAACAACAACTGGTTTTTAATATGAAGTATTTTGACGATATGAAGTACGATCAAATGTCCGAAGTGCTCGGAACATCTGTTGGAGCACTAAAAAGTTCGTATCATATTGCGGTAAAAAAAATAACCCTAATGCTTAAAACCGATTAAACCTTGACGCTATTTTAAAGTCTATATATTAAGATGGAACATTTAAACCCACTTAACGACCTTCCCTTTGGAGTGCCTAAAGATTACTTTGAATCTTTTGAAGACACACTTATGGCAAGAATTGCCGAAGAGGATCTAAAGGCCATGGTGCCCAATTCCGGCTTTGTTATTCCACCGCAGTATATGGCTACGCTAGAAAATATAGTGATGTCAAAACTAGATGCTGGATCAAAAACAAAGGTGATATCTATTGTAAGACGCAAAACCGTTTACGGTATAGTGGCTGTAGCGGCCTGTCTGTTATTAATTGTTACTATATTTAACAATCCAAAAGCAACCAACCAAACACTGGCAGATGTCGAAACCGAAACATTGGAATCCTTTATTAATAGTGATGCAATTGCATATTCCAATTATGAACTAATTAATTTTTATGCCGATTCTGAATTGGAATTTAATACTACCACGAATAGTGAAGAAATATCCAGCGAAGACCTTGAGGAATATCTAATTGACTATTTAGATTCAGATGACTTATTAAATCAATACGAAGAATAAAAAAGTGGCAAGCCCATGAAAAAACTATACTACATATTAAGTTTATTACTGCTTTTGACAGTTATGCCAGCAATGGCACAAGGTGGTGGTCGACCTGGTCCAGAGCAAATACAAGCCTTAAAAACAGCACATATAACCAATGCCTTAGATTTAAGCTCCAAAGAAGCTCAACAATTTTGGCCCGTTTATAATGAATACGAAAAACGCATGGAAGATGTTAGAAAAAGTCAACGTCAAGAAATGCGACAAATACTGGCTAAAGGAGATAATTTAAGCGACAACGAAGCGAGCGCCTTTATAGACAAATTCATGAATTTTAGACAGTTAGAATTAGACGAGCGCAAACAGTTAGTAAATGACTTAAATGGAATTATTTCGCCACAAAAGATTCTTAAACTACAGCAAGCCGAAGAGACATTTAAACGCCGATTACTAAAAGAAATTCAACGAAGAAGAAAAAATTAATTTACCAAAAAAGACACTGTAACGGTGTCTTTTTTTATTGTTTAAACGTAAGTTTATCTATACGATTACTCCCACTAGCAAAGGCAATACTGTCGTTTACAAACGCTATCGCATAATATGGGGAATTAGACATAGGCAACCAAGATTGTCCTCCATCGCTAGAATAAGATACCCCTGGTATTCCTACAGCAACAATGCCTTGCCCTCCCGAACCGGGTACAAACTTTACGCAAGATCTATATCCTGGTCCTTCTCCTTCGCTTAATAGTTCCCAGGTTTCACCCCCATCTGTGGTAATGGCTTTATTGCCTTGATTAGCATTTTTGTCGTCCCAATCGCCCCCAAATATAATTCCTAGGTTTTCGTTGTAAAAGTCAACAGAATAGATTCCAGTCATCGCTCCGCCTTGTTTAATTGGCGTTGCATATACTGTCCAAGAATCTCCTTTATCGGTAGTTTTAAAAACTCGAGCTTTATTACCTCCTGTAACTATCCAAGCCGAATTGCCTTGAACCGCTATATTGGTATTACTCGCGGCAAAAGCAGCCTCTCCCGCTGCGGATTCGGGTAGATTAGAACAGGGTACCTTGTTCCAAGTATTACCGCCATCTCTAGTAATAATTATAGATAAGCAATTCCCAACCGGGTCGCCCATTGCAATGCCCTCTTTGTCGTTCCAGAATTGCATGGCATCGTAAAAAACACCTGTTCCTTTTTCTGAATAAACTTCTTCAATATAGGTAGCCTCGCTCCCATTAACGCCAATTTTATAGAGTACCGCGGGATTGTCTATAGATAGTACAAAAATTGCCTCTTTTGTTCTAGCTATCGACCTAAATGCTAAAATTGAATCTTGATATCTAATCGTGGCCAATTTTGGAGTTTTTCCAGCAATCACCCCAACTTTACCCTTGTTTCCCGCAAACCATACTGTAGAATCGTTTACCGCTAAAATAGCTCGAATGCTCACACTGTCTGTATATACATTGGTGGATTCAACCCTAGTAAATGTAGGTCCTGATAGATCATCTTGACAAGAAAACAAACTAAAAATTAAAAGTAAAAGAAATAGGTTTTTCACGGTAATAATTTAAAATACAATGCAAATATACATGCTTTATAGTGAGTCTAGAGCTATTAATAATAATGTAGCTCAAGTGTCCTTAAAATAATAAATAAAAGTACTTTTGCAGTATTCATAAAAAGAAGCAGTTAGGTGAAATTTCACAGAAATTTAGTATTCGCAACCATAGACAGTTTGCATCTTATCTACAACGAAGATAAGCAGGCAGACAAAGTATTAAGAAACACCCTTAAACGCGATAAGCGCTGGGGTGCACGGGATCGTAGTTTTATAGCCGAAACTACCTACGAAATGGTTCGATGGAAGCGCCTATATGCCAAAATTGCAGATGTTAAGGCCCCATTTTCTAGAGTGGACTTATTTAGAATGTTCGCCGTATGGGCAACCCTAAGAGGACATAAATTACCAGATTGGCCACAGTTTCAAGAAACTCCGGCAAGAAGAATACGCGGACAATTCGATGCCTTATCTAAAGAACGCGTATACCGTGAATCTATTCCTGACTGGATGGATGCCTTAGGGGTAAAAGAATTAGGCAAACATTGGGATACCGAATTGGCGGCACTTAACCAACAAGCTCCAGTTGTACTTAGAGTAAATACGCTTAAAACTACAACAGCCGCTCTAAAAGATGCCTTACTTAATAGCGACATTGCGACCCATACCCATAAAAATTTGCCTGATGCGCTAATTTTAGACGAGCGCACCAATGTATTTACCACCGAAGCCTTTAAAAATGGATGGTTCGAAGTTCAAGATGGTGCTTCACAACAAGTGGCTCCATTTTTAGGAGTCGAACCAGGAATGCGTGTTGTAGATGTTTGCGCCGGTGCTGGCGGGAAAACACTCCACTTAGCAAGCTTAATGGAAAACAAAGGCCAGATTATTGCAACAGATATTTTTGCAAACAAGCTTACCGAACTTAAACGAAGAGCTAAGCGTGCAGGCGCCCACAATATAGAGACTCGCCATATAGAGAACAACAAAGTAATTAAAAAAATGTATGGCAAAGCAGATCGATTACTAATAGATGCTCCTTGTAGTGGATTGGGTGTTTTAAAACGTAATCCCGACACTAAATGGAAGCTAAGCCCAGAATTTATGACCGAAATTCGCGAGAAGCAGCAACAAATTCTACAACAATACTCCAAGCTTGTTAAGGATAATGGCAAAATGGTTTATGCCACTTGTTCGGTGCTGCCAAGCGAAAATCAAGAGCAAGTTGCTAAGTTTTTACAGTCGGAAGCCGGCGCTAATTTTACCAAAGAAAAAGAACTTGTGTTACGCCCAAGTAAAACAGGCTTCGACGGCTTTTATATGTGTCTTATGGCTAAAGCCGAAACTACCGAAAAACCAACTTAATCCTTTAAAGTGCAATTAAAGGATTGTCGTTTCCTGTTGCAGTTATCGCAAGTGTTAATAATGTACCTAGCAAAATTCAAGATATACTCGTATTAATGCGTGTTATAGTTTTTATTGAATTTATCAAAGTGACTATTTTTAGGGTGCTTATGCCCGTTTTTAGCTACGAAAACCCCCAAGTAATTCCATAACTACACCTTGGCTGAATAGCAATTATAAAACAGTTAATAAAACAAGAATCAGATTGTTTAATGGCTTCGGAATTTAACTGGAATTGACTTACCTTTGCCCCGTATTTACTTACCAATTAAAGGCCACTTATGATCCATTTTTTTGGCAATCCAGCCTCCCACGTTTTTGCAGTAGAAACACCTCAACCTCTTGCACCAAAAGATCTGCCCAAATTAGAATGGCTATTTGGCATGCAACCCAAAATAGATTCGCCTAGTCTTGCTAACAGTTTTGTTGGGCCTCGAGCGGCTATGGTTAGTCCATGGAGTACGAATGCCGTAGAGATTACTCAGAATATGGGTATTACCGGAATTATTCGCATCGAGGAATATCAAGCTGTTGCAGATAACTTTACCGACTTTGACCCTATGCTTAGCGAGCGATTTGACGGCCTAAACCAAGACATTTACACGGTAAATATTACGCCAGAATCTATAAAAGATATAGACAATATTGCTGCATATAATCAAGAAGAAGGCTTGGCGCTAAACCAAGAAGAGGTTGAATACCTAGAGGTATTAGCTACAAAATTGGGTAGAAAACTAACGGACAGCGAAGTTTTTGGTTTTTCGCAAGTAAACAGTGAACATTGCCGACATAAAATATTTAATGGCCAATTTATAATTGATGACCAGCCCATGGAATCATCTTTGTTTAAGATGATTAAAAAAACATCTAAAGAAAATCCTAACAGTATTGTTTCGGCCTATAGTGATAACGTTGCATTTATAGCAGGCCCAACGGTGGTACAATTTGCACCAGAGCAAGCCGATAAGCCTTCTTTTTACAAGCAAGAAGATTTTGATTCTGTAATTTCTTTAAAAGCCGAAACGCATAACTTTCCTACAACGGTAGAACCTTTTAACGGCGCTGCGACAGGTAGCGGGGGCGAAATTCGCGATCGGCTAGCCGGTGGAAAAGGATCTTTACCCTTAGCTGGAACGGCAGTTTACATGACTTCGTATTCCAGACTAGAGGCCAACAGACCTTGGGAACAGGCCATGCAAGAACGGGAATGGCTATACCAAACTCCTATGGATATTTTAATTAAAGCATCTAACGGAGCTTCTGACTTTGGCAACAAATTTGGACAACCCTTAATAGCAGGTTCGGTTTTAACTTTTGAACATCAGGAAGAGGCTAGAAAATTAGGTTTCGATAAGGTTATTATGCTTGCAGGCGGAATTGGTTACGGAAAAAAATCCCAAGCCTTAAAAGATGTTCCAGAAGCTGGAGACGAAATTGTAATTCTTGGAGGAGAAAATTATCGTATTGGAATGGGAGGTGCTGCGGTATCTTCGGCCAATACAGGAGCGTTTAGCAGCGGCATTGAATTAAATGCAATTCAGCGTTCTAACCCCGAAATGCAAAAACGCGCAGCAAATGCAATACGCGCAATGGTAGAAAGCAAAGACAATCCTATTGTTTCTATTCACGATCACGGAGCTGGTGGACACTTAAATTGTCTATCTGAATTGGTAGAAGAAAAAGGCGGACTAATAGACTTAGACGCACTACCTGTTGGCGATCCTACCCTATCGGCTAAAGAAATTATCGGAAACGAATCGCAAGAGCGCATGGGCTTGGTAATTGGCAACCAACACTTAGCAACTCTAAAGCGCATTGCAGAGCGTGAACGTTCGCCAATGTACACTGTGGGTAAAGTTACAGACAACAATAGATTTACCTTTAAAGGCTCTAAAAGTGGGCAAGTTCCAATGGATTTTGCA
This sequence comes from Gilvibacter sp., assembly GCA_965277295.1. Lineage (GTDB taxonomy): Bacteria > Bacteroidota > Bacteroidia > Flavobacteriales > Flavobacteriaceae > Gilvibacter. The sequence goes on along the minus strand of OZ255720.1, from coordinate 2,686,542 downwards.
TTGAGCGACATGTTTGGTAGTTCTCCAAAAACAGTATTGAACGACAAAACCATAATAAGAAAGTACAAAGACCTTAACTATACGACAACGGCGATAAAGCAATACGCAAATAATGTATTGCAACTAGAAGCTGTTGCCTGTAAAGATTGGTTAACTAATAAAGTAGACCGCTGCGTTACTGGGCGTGTAGCCAAACAGCAATGTGCGGGCCAACTACAATTACCGCTTAACAACTGCGGAGTAATGGCCTTAGATTATAAAGGAACTCATGGTGTTGCAACAGCGATTGGTCATGCGCCAATTGCAGGTTTAATAAACCCAGCAGCAGCCAGTAGAATTGCCATTACAGAGTCTTTGACAAATATTATTTGGGCTCCTTTGGCCAAGGGACTTAAAAGTGTTTCGCTTTCGGCCAACTGGATGTGGCCTTGCAATAACCCCGGCGAAGACGCGAGACTCTACAGTGCGGTAGAAGCAGCATCTGAATTCGCTATTGCCTTAGGTATTAATATTCCAACGGGGAAGGATTCGCTTTCTATGAAACAAAAATACCCGAAAGAAGAAGTTATTTCTCCTGGGACCGTAATTGTTTCTGCCACTGGACATTGTGACGCCATTAGCCGAGTAGTTGAGCCTGTTTTACAAACCAATGGTGGTGACCTTTACTTTATTAATTTTTCTAACAGTGATTTTGAATTAGGCGGATCTTCTTTTGCACAAACGCTTAATGTATTAGGAAACACAGTACCCGACGTTACAAACCCAGCACAAGTTATTAACGCATTTAATGTTGTGCAGCAATTAATTCGTCAAGGCGATATTGTAGCGGGACACGATATAGGTTCAGGAGGTTTGTTAACCACCTTAGCCGAACTTTGCTTTGCCAATCTAAACACAGGCGCGACTTTAAACCTTTCTAAATTGCCAGCAAACGATATTATAGATGCCTTGTTTGCAGAAAACTGTGGCATTGTAATTCAGGCCAGTGCTAATAGTGATTTGGCAAGAATGCTCACAGCAAAAAATGTCCAGTACACACATTTGGGGAGCATAAGTACGTCTAACGACTTATCCATTAGTTTTAAAGACGATACGGTAACCTTTAGCGTTTCTGAATTGAGAGATCAATGGTATAAAACATCGTATTTGTTAGACCAAAAACAAAGCACTCCTGCCTTGGCTGCAGCGAGATTTAACAATTATAAAAATCAGCCTTTACAATTTAACTTTCCCGCCAATTTTACTGGAGCCTTACCAATTATAAATACTGGTACAGAACGACCTAAAGCCGCTATTATTCGTGAAAAAGGATCGAATAGTGAACGCGAAATGGCCAATGCCATGTATTTAGCCGGTTTCGATGTTAAAGATGTGCATATGACCGATCTTATTAGCGGTCGCGAAACTCTTGAAGATATTCGCTTTATTGCTGCTGTTGGAGGTTTTTCTAACAGTGATGTACTTGGGTCTGCTAAAGGTTGGGCAGGTGCATTTTTATATAACGAGAAGGCAAATAAGGCGCTAAAACAATTTTTTGAACGTGATGACACCCTTTCTCTAGGGGTTTGTAACGGATGCCAATTGTTTATTGAATTAGGTGTAATTAATCCAGATCATGAGCACAAGCCCAAAATGTTGCACAACGATACTGGAAAATTCGAGTGTAGTTTTACATCGGTAGCTATTCAAAAGAATCCTTCGGTGATGTTACACAATTTAGAAGGAAGTACTTTGGGGATTTGGGCAGCGCACGGAGAAGGTAAATTTAGCTTCCCAATGCAAGAGTCTGCCTACAATATTGTTGGTAAATATGGTCACGAAGGCCTACCAGCAAACCCTAATGGGTCCGACTTTAATACGGCTATGCTATGTGATAATACAGGAAGACATTTGGTAATGATGCCACACTTGGAACGTTCTACCTTTCCGTGGAATTGGGCACATTATCCTAGCGACCGCAACGATGAAGTTTCGCCATGGATTCAAGCATTTGTAAACGCAAGAGCATGGTTAGCTAACAACTAAATAGTCGTTTTTTTTATAAAATCGTAAAAGGGAGCCCTAATTTGGGCTCTTTTTTTATGATATGATATGGAAACACTAGTAAAATTTCATAATTTGCAGAAACACTATACAGCATTGCAAGATGACAGAGATTAAAAGACTTTTTGACTTTCCACATTATCAGTTAAAACATTATAATTTAAGCGAAGCCCTTACAACAAAATACAACGGAACATGGACTTCTACTTCTTCTAAAGAGTACGTAGAAAAAGCCAATGCTTTTAGCCGTGGCCTGTTGCGTTTGGGAGTGAAAGCTAACGACAAGATTGCATTAATCTCTATGAATAACCGTAGCGAATGGAATATTTGTGATATCGGCATTTTGCAAGTTGGAGCTCAGGATGTACCTATTTACCCTACCATTTCGCAAGACGATTATGCCTATGTGTTAAATCATAGTGAGTCGAGTTATTGTTTTGTTTCTTGTCAAGAGGTACTAGAAAAAATAAACCAGATAAAAGATCAGGTTCCTACATTAAAAGGAGTTTATTCATTTGACTCGATAGACAACTGCGACAACTGGACTAAGGTATTAGAACTGGGTGAAGACGCCAGTAATCAGAGCGAAGTAGAAGCGAGAATGGAAGCTGTTAAAGAAGACGACCTAGCCACCTTAATCTATACCTCCGGAACAACTGGACGGCCCAAAGGAGTTATGTTAAGTCATAAAAATATTGTTAGCAATGCAGTTAATAGTGCCGATCGTTTACCAATAATAAATGGACAAGCTAAGGCCTTAAGTTTTTTACCGGTATGCCATATCTACGAGCGCATGCTTATGTATATGTATCAATATACTGGTACAAGCATTTATTTTGCAGAATCTTTAGAAACCATTAGCGATAATTTAAAAGAGATACATCCCGAAGTAATGACGGCTGTGCCGCGACTTTTAGAAAAAGTTTACGATAAAATTATTGCCAAAGGAGCCGACCTAACTGGAGTAAAAAAGAAACTTTTCTTTTGGGCTGTAGAATTAGGCCTTGAATACAAGCCCTATGGCGAAAATGGTTGGTGGTATGAATTCCGATTAAAAATTGCTCGCAAATTAATCTTTAGTAAATGGCAAGAAGCTCTTGGTGGTAATTTAATAGCAATTGCCTCTGGAAGTGCTGCGCTTCAGCCCAGACTTGCTCGTGTTTTTAATGCAGCCGGATGTCCTGTTTTTGAAGGATATGGACTAACAGAAACTTCTCCGGTAGTATCTGTTAACGATATGCGTAATGGTGGATTTAGAATTGGTACGGTAGGGAAAATGCTTGCCGATACCGAGGTTAAGATTGCGCATGACGGCGAAATATTAGTTAAAGGTCCTCAAGTAATGCAAGGGTATTATAAAGACCCCGAAAAAACTGCCGAAGTTTTAAAAGACGGATACTTCCACACGGGGGACATAGGCGAAATAGACGCAGACGGTTTCTTAAAAATCACCGACCGTAAAAAAGAAATGTTTAAAACATCGGGAGGGAAATATATTGCACCTCAGCTTATAGAAAACGTAATGAAGCAATCGCGTTTTATAGAGCAAATTATGGTAATAGGCGATGGCGAAAAAATGCCTGCTGCACTTATTCAGCCAAACTTTGAATTTATTGCTGACTGGAACGAGCGCAAAGAAAAAGGACTACCAAGCGACCAAGCGGCACTTATTAAAGAAGAAGCACTTATTAAGCGTATTCAAAAAGAAGTAGACAAGTTTAACGAACGTTTTGGAAATTGGGAAAAAATTAAACGCTTTGAACTCACCCCAGATATATGGAGTATAGAAGAGGGTCACCTCACCCCTACCATGAAAATGAAGCGCAAAGTTATTAAAGAAAAATATCTAGATTTATACAACAAGATCTACGAACATTAGTAGCTATTAAAGTGCGCTACTACTATGGCGCACTTTTTTTAACAATTTACTATGCATGCATAATATATTTTTTTATCTTTGGAGGGTAAATAACTCCCTATGAAGGAAAAAACTATCGATTATATTTTGCGCGCCACTTGGATGGCAGTCGCTAAAATGTACAACGAAGAAGCGAGTAAAAAAGGATCTACTATGGCAACGGGGTTTGCTTTAATTAGCATCGACCCAGACGAAGGCACTCCTTCTACCGCCTTAGGACCAAAAATGGGCATGGAAGCTACCAGCCTTTCTCGTACGCTAAAAACCATGGAAGAAAAGGGTTTAATCGAGCGAAAACCCAACCCAATGGACGGCCGTGGCGTGTTAATTCACCTCACAGAATTTGGCCGCGAAATGCGCGAATACTCAAAACAAGTTGTAATCACCTTCGATGAAGCAGTTCGCAATTCAATTAGTCCTGAAGAAATGGAAACATTTATGAAAGTGGCCAACACCATGTTAGAATTAATTCAATCAAAAAAAGTATACCAAGAAGTAAAAACTATTAAATAAATGGCAAAAAGAATTATAAATAAAGTAGCGGTTATTGGCTCAGGAATTATGGGAAGTGGAATTGCTTGCCACTTTGCCAATATAGGCGTTAGCGTTTTATTATTAGATATTGTTCCAAGAGAGCTCAATGCTAAAGAAACCGCCAAAGGCCTTACTTTAGAAGACAAACCGGTTCGTAATCGCATTGTTAACGATGCCCTAGCGATGGCTATTAAATCTAAGCCAGCACCACTCTATCACAGCAAATTTGCAGACCGTATTACTACAGGAAATTTAGAAGATGACTTGCACAAAGTAGCACATGTAGATTGGATTATAGAAGTTGTTGTTGAACGTTTAGACATAAAGCAACAGGTTTTCGAAAAACTTGAGGCCCACAGAACCCCCGGTACGTTAATAACAACAAATACCTCAGGGATTCCAATTAAATTTATGAGCGAAGGCCGCAGCGAAGACTTTAAAAAACATTTTTGCGGGACACACTTCTTTAACCCAGCACGTTACTTAAAACTGTTCGAAATTATTCCTGGTCCAGAAACTAGTCAAGATATATTGGACTTTCTAAATGGCTATGGAGAACAATACTTAGGGAAAACATCGGTCGTAGCAAAAGATACTCCTGCGTTTATTGGAAATCGAATAGGAATTTTTAGCATAATGAGTTTGTTCCATATGGTAAAAGATATGGGACTTACCATAGAAGCGGTAGATAAATTAACCGGCCCTGTAATAGGTAGACCAAAATCGGCAACCTTTAGAACCGTAGATGTTGTTGGTTTAGACACCTTGGTACACGTTGCAAATGGTATTGCTAAAAACTGCGATCAAGACGAACGCAAAGCTTTGTTTGAACTTCCAGAATTTATTAGCACCATGATGGAAAATCAATGGTTAGGTAGTAAATCTGGGCAAGGTTTTTACAAGAAGAATATAAAAGAAGACGGATCAAGAGAGATTTTATCGCTAGATCTAGACACGCTAGCATATCGTTCTAAAAAAAGAGCCTCTTTTGCGACTTTAGAACTAACCAAATCTATAGACAAAGTTATAGACCGTTGGCCAGTGCTAATTAATGGTAAGGATAAAGCAGGTGAATTTTACAGAAAGACCTCGGCGGCATTGTTTGCCTATGTTTCGCATAGAATCCCAGAAATTGCCGACGACATTTACAAAATAGACGATGCCATGAAGGCAGGTTTTGGCTGGGAACACGGCCCTTTTCAAATTTGGGATGCCATAGGGGTACAAAAAGGATTGGACTTAATAACTCAAGAAGGCCTAGAAGTCGCAACTTGGGTTGGTGAAATGTTGGAATCTGGAAGTGACTCTTTTTATACTGTAAAGGACGGAGCGAGTTATTGCTACGATATTCAAATTAAGAAACAGGTTAAAATTCCAGGGCAAGAAGCCTTTATTATTCTAGATAATATTAGAGAATCTAACCAAGTATTTAAAAATAGTGGGGTTGTTGTGGCCGATTTAGGCGATGGGATTCTAAATGTTGAATTCCAGAGTAAAATGAACACCATTGGAGGTGATGTATTGGCTGGGCTTAATAAGGCCATAGATATTGCCGAAAAGGACTTTGACGGATTGGTTGTTGGCAACCAAGCCGCTAATTTTTCGGTAGGTGCCAATATTGGAATGATCTTTATGATGGCCGTAGAACAAGAATACGACGAACTAAACATGGCCATTAAGTATTTTCAAGATACCATGATGCGCATGCGCTATTCGAGTATTCCAACAGTTGCAGCACCACACGGAATGACCTTAGGGGGTGGCTGCGAACTTTCCCTGCATGCCGATATGGTGGTTGCTGCAGCCGAAACCTATATTGGTTTAGTTGAATTTGGAGTTGGTGTTATTCCAGGAGGCGGCGGTAGCAAAGAAATGACCTTACGTGCCAGTGATACTTTTCATAAAAACGATGTAGAGCTTAACGTCTTACAAGAATACTTTTTAACCATAGGAATGGCCAAAGTAGCTACATCGGCATACGAAGCTTACGACACTGGGATTCTGCAGCACGGCAAAGACATTGTAGTAGTTAATAAAGACCGTCAATTGGCTATGGCTAAAGCCTACGCCCGTATTATGGCAGACCGGGGTTATACCATGCCTGTAAAACGTAACGATATTAAGGTTCTAGGTAAACAAGCCTTAGGAATGTTCTTAGTTGGAACCGATTCCATGGAAGCGGGTAAATATATTAGCGAGCACGATAAAAAAATTGCAAACAAATTAGCTTATGTGATGGCAGGTGGGGATTTATCTGAACCTCAACGCGTAAGTGAACAGTACCTATTAGACTTAGAGCGCGAAGCATTCTTGTCTTTATGTACGGAGCGGAAAACCCTAGAGCGCATAGAGCACATGCTTAAAAAAGGAAAACCTCTTAGAAATTAGACATGGGAAAGACCGGAAGAGAACGATTTCAAAGTTATGGCACGGCTATCGCATTGCTGATCAGTCTGGTGGCTATGTTTATCTCTATATACGAGGCCAATATTCAAAAGTCTCAGCAAACCTCTATGGTTTGGCCGTATTTAGATATGACTCAAATAAGAGATAACGATGGTTTTAGAGTAGAACTATCTAATAAAGGGACAGGTCCGGCCATAATAACCTCGGTTCAGGTTGATTATAATAGTGCTGCCGTTGAAAACATAGACGTTCTTATGGACTCCTTGAACCCAAATAGAACCTTTGGTTATGATTTACTTATTAATAGCACCATTGGGAACCAAGTAATGATGTCCGGTGAGAAGCGAACTGCATTTGGGCTGCCTCATAATGAAGAGTCAAAAATTGTTTTTGACAATCTAGAGAAAGTAAGGTTGAGAATTGCATATAAATCTGTTTTGGAAGAACATTGGCTATTCGACTCAAAAGATGGCTCTCATAAGAAAATAAAATTTAAGGCTACAATAGAATTCAAGAATTAGAAAATGAAACAAGCATACATAGTACAAGCATACCGAACAGCCGTGGGCAAAGCTCCTAGAGGCTTATTCAGATTTAAAAGACCAGACGAACTGGCAGCCGAAACCATCGCTCATATGATTGGGCAGGTTCCCAGTTTAGATAAAACTAGGATAGACGATGTAATGGTAGGGAACGCAATGCCGGAGGCCGAACAAGGCCTGAATATGGCCCGTTTAATTTCACTAATGGGTTTAAAAATAGAAGATGTTCCTGGAGTAACCGTAAATCGTTATTGTGCCTCTGGTATTGAAACCATAGCCATGGCTACAGCAAAGATTCAAAGTGGCATGGCCAATTGCATTATCGCGGGAGGCGCCGAAAGCATGAGTTATATTCCTATGGGTGGTTATAAGCCTACTCCAGATTATGCCTTGGCTAAAAATGGAAACGAAGATTATTATTGGGGTATGGGCCTAACCGCAGAGGCTGTTGCGAATCAGTTTAATGTTTCGCGCGAAGATCAAGATGAATTTGCCTATAATTCACATCAAAAATCGTTAAAAGCACAAGCAGAGGGTCGATTTGACGATCAAATTGTTCCAATAAATATAGAACACACCTTTATTAATTCCGAAGGAAAAAAAGAAACTAAAAATTATACGGTAAATAAAGACGAAGGTCCACGTGCCGATACTTCGTTAGAAGTATTAGGTAAGCTTCGCCCAGTATTCGCCGACGGTGGAAGTGTTACCGCTGGAAACTCTTCGCAAATGAGCGATGGAGCGGCCTTTGTATTGGTTATGAGCGAAGAAATGGTTAAAGAATTAAACTTAGAGCCTATTGCCCGTATGGTAAATTTTGCCGCTGCGGGAGTAGCACCCAGAATTATGGGTATTGGGCCGGTAAAGGCTATTCCTAAGGCATTAAAACAAGCTGGACTTAAGCAAGAAGACATTGAATTAATAGAGCTGAACGAAGCTTTTGCTTCGCAGTCTTTGGCTGTAATAAGAGAATTAGAACTAAATCAAGAAATAATAAATGTAAATGGCGGCGCTATTTCTTTAGGGCATCCATTAGGCTGTACTGGAGCGAAACTTTCTGTACAACTCTTTGACGAAATGCGCAAGCGCGACATGAAAGGCAAATATGGAATGGTGACCATGTGCGTTGGAACAGGCCAAGGAGCAGCAGGGATTTATGAATTTTTAAACTAAAAATTAAAATGCAAACAATAGAAAACAATATAATACGAGGAGGACAATTTGTTGTAAAAGAAACTGCGTGTAACGATGTATTTACCCCAGAGGATTTTACAGAAGAACAACAAATGATGAAGGAATCTGTGCAGGAATTTGTAGACCGCGAAATTTGGCCGCATAAAGACCGTTTCGAGAAAAAAGATTACGCCTTAACGGAAGATGTTATGCGTAAAGCTGGAGAACTTGGGTTTTTAGGAATTGCAGTGCCAGAACAGTACGATGGTATGGGAATGGGTTTTGTATCGACTATGTTGGTTTGTGATTATATTTCTGGAGCTACAGGTTCTATTGCTACAGCTTTTGGAGCACATACGGGTATTGGTACGATGCCAATAACACTTTATGGTACCGAAGCTCAAAAGCAAAAATATGTCCCTAAATTAGCGACTGGAGAAGTTTTTGGAGCATATTGTTTGACCGAACCTGGTGCAGGTAGCGATGCAAACTCTGGGAAAACTAAAGCAGTATTATCTAAAGATGGTTCGCATTATTTAATAAGCGGACAAAAAATGTGGATTAGCAATGCTGGTTTTGCCTCAACTTTTATTGTTTTTGCTAGAATAGAAGACGACAAAAATATTACCGGGTTTATTGTTGAATACGATCCCGAAAATCCAAACGGGATTACTTTAGGCGAAGAAGAACACAAATTAGGGATCCACTCCTCTTCTACCCGTCAAGTATTTTTTAGCGAAACCAAAGTGCCAGCAGAAAATATGCTTTCTGAACGTGGCAATGGATTTAAAATTGCTATGAACGCCCTAAACGTTGGCCGAATAAAGTTAGCAGCGGCTTGTTTGGATGCGCAGCGTCGCGTTATTAATGGTGCAACTAACTACGCAATAGAGCGCATACAGTTTAAAACGCCAATTATAGAGTTTGGAGCAATAAAGGCTAAAATTGCACAAATGGCAACAGCTTGCTATGTAGACGAAGCTGCATGTTACAGAGCGGCAAAAGACATAGAAAACAGAATAGAAATACGCAGAAAAGATGGAGCTTCTCATGCAGAATCCGAACTAAAAGGTGTAGAAGAATTTGCAATAGAATGCTCTATTTTAAAAGTAGCAGTAAGCGAACACATACAAAGCTGCACAGACGAAGGAATTCAAATATTTGGAGGTATGGGCTTTAGCGCAGACACTCCAATGGAAGCAGCGTGGCGAGATGCAAGAATTGCTAGAATTTACGAAGGAACCAACGAAATTAATCGCATGTTAGCCGTTGGAATGTTGGTTAAAAAGGCCATGAAAGGTCATGTTGACCTGCTTGCGCCAGCTATGGCCGTTGCCGATGAACTAACGGGTATTCCATCTTTCGAAACTCCAGATTATTCTGCAGTATTGAGCGAAGAAAAAGCAATGCTTGTAAAACTTAAAAAAGTGTTTTTAATGGTAGCTGGAAGTGCGGTTCAAAAATTTGGACCAGACTTAGAACAACACCAACAATTACTTTTGGCAGCAGCAGATATTCTTATAGAAATATATATGGCCGAATCGGCAATATTAAGAACCGAAAAGAATGTAGGCCGCTTTGGAGAGCAGTCGCAGCAAATTCAAATTGCGATGGCACAGTTAAATTTATACAACGCAGTCGATAAAATAAACACCAAGGCAAAAGAAGGAATAATTTCTTTCGCAGAAGGCGACGAACAACGCATGATGCTTATGGGACTTAAACGTTTTACCAAATACCAAAACAATCCCAATGTGGTAGCCCTTAGAACAGCAATTGCGAATGCGGTCGCGGCCAACAAGGGTTATACGTTTTAAAACCATACTCGTTTTACAAGCTATTACTAAAAGCCGTTCGCTATAGAACGGCTTTGTTTTTTGCCCCAATTCAAGTTCGGCAAAGTTTTTGTTATCTTTAAAAAAATATTTTTTTTATGATTAAGTCATTCCTTTCTTTAGCCAGTGTTCTTTGCATAACAGGGGCTATTGCTCAAAATAACCCCGATGTTTTCTTGGCTGATTTGTCAACTTCGGAAGACGAAGAAACAACAATAAGCAATTTGCAAAACATCTCTAAAGATCCTGGCTACGACAATCAACCTAGTTTTGGAACGGGCAACATGCTCCTATTTTCGGGCAATAATAATGGACAGTCCGATATTTATCAGTATCACACACGATTGGGAAGAAAATTATTGGTTGGAGGTTCTCCTGGAGGCGGAGAATATTCCCCAATGTTAAGCCCAGACGAAAAATCCATATCTGCCGTAAGGTTAGACACTACAGGACTGCAGCGGTTATATTTATATTCAGACGATGACTCGAAAGTGCTTATTCCTGACTTGGTCGTTGCGTATTATACGTATTACGATAAAGACCGTATAGTAGGTAGTTTTATAGATAACGACAATTTGAATCTATTTGTGCATAATTTAAACACGAATAAAACCGATACGTTACTTACTGGTGTTGGGAGAAGTTTTCATAAAGTGCCAGGGCAAGAAGCCGTGAGCTACACCACAATTAACGACCAAGAGCGGCAGGATGTGTATTTACTAGACATGCAAACTATGGAGAGTTTTTTTGTTACGCAACTACCTATTGGAGTTAGCGATTATGCTTGGTTAAATGATTCTAAAATAATCATTGGCAGTAATAGTAGTCTTTTTGTTTACGACACCTTTGGAGGCGAACAATGGCAAAAATTAGTAGACTTAGACGCTAACACAATTACCAATATTACCCGTATAGCAGTTAGCCCAACGGGCTCAAGGATCGCATTGGTCGGGGAAATTCCCAAATAATTTTAACCAATTTATTCGATGTAAATATTCTACGTTTTAGCTCGCTGACCAGATAAAACAAACCATATTGTGAACATTTTTGAGTATTTTTAAGGAAATTTAATTCTCCTTATGAAATATCTTCTTTTTGGGCTTGTTTTAAGTCTATCAACCTTAAGTTTTGCGCAGCAAGATGTGCGTATTTACGACATTATTAACGCGGTTTCTGACGACCGAATTCGTCAAGATGTAAAAACTTTAGCAGATTTTGGTACGCGACACACCCTGTCCGACACACTCTCTAATACACGTGGAATTGGGGCAGCGCGCCGTTGGATTAAAAAAGAATTCGAAAAGACTTCGGTTGGTTGTGAAGGTTGTTTAGAGGTGTTTTACCAAAGTGATTTAGTAAAAAAAGGAGATGGCGCGCGCATTGTTAAAGATGTAATGGTGGTTAATGTTGTGGCTGTGCAACGCGGCACCAAATACCCGAATCGTTTTATAATCATGAGCGGTGATATAGATTCGAGAGTAACAGACCCTGTAGATTTTACTTCGGATTCACCAGGGGCTAACGACAATGCCAGCGGAATGGCAGGCACCTTAGAGGCTGCCAGAGTTTTATCAAAATACAAATTCGAAAACAGTATAATTTATGTAGGCTTAAGCGGCGAGGAACAGGGGTTATATGGTGGGAAAGGACTTGCTGCATATGCAAAAGAACAAGGCTGGGAAATTATTGGAATTTTAAATAACGACATGATTGGAAACATTCAAGGTGTTGATGGAGTAATAGATAACCGCACCTTTAGAATTTTTAGTGAACCCGTGCCACCAACAGAAACCGAAAGACAACGCCTAGCTCGCAGGCGTTATGGTGGTGAAGTAGACGGAATTTCTAGACAACTAGCCCGTTATGTACACAAAACTACACGGTCATATATGCCAGAAATGAATCCCATGATGATCTATCGTTTAGACAGATTTGGTCGTGGTGGTCATCATAAACCCTTTAATGACGCCGGTTTTGCTGGAATACGTATTATGGAAGCTCACGAAAACTACACCCAGCAGCATCAAGATATTCGCGTAGAAGACGGTATTGCTTATGGCGATACCTTCGAACACGTAAACTTTCCGTATGCCGCAAAACTTACGGCGGTAAATGCAATTTCTTTAGCTAGTATTGCCTGGGCGCCTCCTTCACCAAAAGTAGTAGGCATTGGAGGAATTGTAGAACCCGCAGCAAGACTAGAATGGGAAGCAGTGCCCGGGGCAGTAGGCTATAAAATTTATTGGCGAGATACAACATCTCCAACCTGGGACAATAGCCGGACAGTTGGCAAAGTTACTAGTGCAACTTTAGACGGAATTGTAATTGACAATTTCTTCTTTGGAGTTGCTGCCATTGGCGCTAATGGCCACGAGAGTATAGTTGTCTTTCCTAATAAAATTATACGATAATATGCGTTACCAATTCTGTTTTTTAGTGATGTTAATTATAGCCCCTGGCCTAATTGCACAAAATTACACGCGTCAAGATTCCTTGCGCGGTACTATCACTCCCGAACGCGCTTGGTGGGATTTACAGCATTACAATTTAGATGTTACTGTAGATATTCCCAACAAGTCTTTTACTGGGACAAACATTATTACCTATACGGTCTTAGAATCTAATTCCACCTTGCAGCTAGAAATGCAAGCTCCAATGCGTATAACAAAGGTTACACAAAACGGACAAGAATTAGAAGTAACGCAAGATGGTATCGCTCATTTTGTTCAATTAAATCAAAAACAAAAAAAAGGTAAAACCTACAGTGTTACCGTACAATTTGAGGGAAAACCAAAAGAGGCTAAAAACCCACCTTGGGATGGCGGAGTAGCTTGGAAAACCGACCAAAACGGCAACCCTTTTGTGGCGACAGCCAATCAAGGTATTGGATCTAGTATTTGGTGGCCCAATAAAGATCACCCAGCCGACGAACCCGACAAAGGAATTTTAATTCGGGTAACCACGCCAATAAACTTAATGAATGTTTCTAATGGGCGCTTAGTAAAAGTGGACAGTACCGCAAATTCAAAAAGTTGGCAATGGGAAGTAGTAAACCCAATAAACAACTATGGCGTTAATATAAATATTGGTGATTACGTACATTTTGGAGAAACTTATCAAGGCGAAGAGGGTCCCTTAGATATGGATTATTATGTGTTAAGCTACAATTTAGAAAAGGCTAAAAAACAGTTTAAACAAGCTCCAAAAATGATGGATGCTTTTGAACATTGGTTTGGCCCCTACCCTTTTTACAAAGACAGTTTTAAACTGGTAGAAGTTCCCTATTTAGGTATGGAACACCAAAGTAGTGTTACTTATGGAAACCAATATGCTAATGGTTATTTAGGAGGTGATATGTCTCAATCAGGTTGGGGTCTCAAGTTCGATTATATAATAATTCACGAAGCGGGACACGAATGGTTTGCTAACAATATTACCAATAAAGATGTAGCCGATATGTGGATTCACGAAGGCTTTACAACCTATTCAGAAAGTTTATATGTTGACTATCATTTTGGGAAGGATGCAGCCTCTGAATATGTAGTTGGGGTTCGAAGACTTATTAGAAACGACGGACCCATTGTTGGTGATTACCGAGTGAATAACGAAGGTAGCAGCGATATGTATTTTAAGGGTTTAAATTTGTTGCACACCCTAAGACAGCTGGCAGAAGATGACGAACTATGGCGAAGCACGCTACGAAAAATGAACTCAAATTTTAGACACCAAACGGTATCGAGCAAACAAATTGAAGATTTTCTTAGCGCCGAATTAAATAAAGATTTAAGTGCCTTTTTTAATCAGTACTTACGAACCGCGAAGATTCCAAAATTAGAGTACAGCCTAAATAACGCAACTGTTAGCTTTAAGTATACAAACATAGTGTCTGGTTTTGATATGCCAATAATTGCCTTGGTAAATGGGACAGAACAATGGATATTTCCAAGTAAGGATTTAAAAGAGTTCACCTACAAAGAACCTATTAATTCATTCGAAATTAAAAAAGATTTTTACGTCGAGAAATCGAATTAATTAGATGGTAGGTTTTAACGATCGACCAGAATTTTACTTTCCACGCGATGTGGAATGGCGTGAGTGGCTAGCGTTAAACTACGACCAGTATCCAAAGGGCATAAACCTTGTTTTTTACAAATTAGAATCCCAGATTCCAACCATGAGATGGGAAGAAGCAGTTAAAGTAGCATTGTGCTATGGTTGGATAGACAGCACTGTAAAGGCATTGAATGGCGGTAAACGCATTCAATATTTTTGTCCGCGCAATCCAAAAAGCAACTGGAGCGCGCTTAATAAAAAATATATTGCTCAATTAGAAGCACAAGGTTATATGCACGAAGCTGGCTATAAATTAATAGAAATAGCTAAAAAAACAGGTACTTGGACTTTTATGGATGACGTAGAAAATGTTATTGTACCTAAAGACCTAGCTAGAGCTTTTAAAGCGCATCCCGAAGCCTATAAAAATTATAAATTGTTCTCTCCAGGATACAGAAAAAGCTATTTAAGTTGGTTAAAGCAAGCAAAACGAGAGGAAACTAGATTAAAACGTATCACCGAAATTATCAGGCTATGTGCGGCAAATATTAAAAGCCGATAATTTGGTATATTTAGCATTCCTTTAAACAAAATCAAATGAAATCCATCCTGATAGCAGTACTCGCTTGTTTATGTATTAGTGTACAAGCCCAAGAAGAACAATGGGACGTCACTAATCCCGGCGATGACTTTAATTACAGTACGCATAAGTTTACAACGGACGAAGGAACATGGATGAACCTAGATGTAAGTCCAGATGGAAAAACCATTATTTTTGACATGCTAGGCGATATTTATAGTCTTCCAATAGCTGGTGGAAAAGCCAAGGTATTACGTTCTGGTATACCATTCGAGGTTCAGCCTAGGTTTAGCCCCGATGGTACTAAAATACTCTTTACCAGCGATGCGGGAGGAGGCGATAATATGTGGGTCATGGATGCCACTGGAAAAAACGCGGAGCAAATAACTACAGAAAACTTTAGACTATTAAATAATGGCGCGTGGATGCCCGACGGGTTTTCTATAGTTGCCAGAAAACATTTTACATCGGGACGTTCTTTAGGAGCAGGAGAGATATGGCAATACCACATTACCGGTGGTTCGGGAATACAATTAACCAAGCGTAAAAACGATCAACAAGATGTAAACGAACCTGTTGTTTCGCCAGATGGCAAGTATTTATACTATAGCGAAGATGTTTATCCGGGCGGCTATTTTCAGTATAATAAAGATCCAAACAAGCAAATTTATGCTATTAAACGCTACGAGTTCGAAACAGGAAAAACCACCACGATTACAGGCGGTCCTGGAGGAGCAGCACGTCCGCAAATTTCGAGGGACGGAAAAAAATTAGCCTTTGTAAAACGAGTTCGTACAAATACAGTATTGTATATACACGAACTGGATTCTGGTAAAGAATACCCAGTGTATCAAGATTTAAATAAAGATCAGCAAGAGGCTTGGGCTATTTTTGGGGTGTACCCCAGTTTTAGCTGGATGCCAGATAACCAACATATTATTCTTTGGGCAGGAGGTAAAATTCACAACTTAGACACACAATCTGGTACTATTACAAATGTACCTTTTACTGCAAATGTTAAAATAGATATTGCAAGTACAGTTCATTTTAATACCCCAATAGAGAACGATTCGTTTAATGTAAAAGTTATACGACATGCCAAAACTTCACCAGATGGGAATACCCTTTTGTTTAATGCACTAGGCTACTTATGGACCAAATCTTTGCCCGATGGCGATATAACAAGGTTAACAACAGGCACCGATTTTGAATTCGAACCAAATTTCTCCCCAAACGGAAACAACATTGTTTTCGTTTCTTGGAACGATGTAGAAAAAGGTGCCATTTTTACTGTTCCAGCGACAGGAGGAACTCCCACAAAAATTACAACTGAGCCCGGAATTTATAGAACTCCCTCTTTTAGTCCTAATGGACGCAGTATTGTGTATAGAAAAGAAGGCGGTAATTCAGATCAAGGTTTTATGTTTACTAAAAAGCCAGGAATTTACAGTATGGATTCCAACGGGGATAACAGTAAATTTTTAACCGATTCAGGAGAATACCCACAATATACCGCAGACGGGAAGCGCATATTTTTACAAACTGGTGGAACTTATTTTGGCAACAATACCAAAACCTTATTAACGGTCGACCTTAATGGGCAAGATGAACGTATTCACATTACCAGTAAATACGGTAACAGATTGGTTCCAAGTCCAGACAATAAATGGATTGCGTTTAGTAATCTGCATAAAGCATATATAGCGCCATTAGTAATGAATGGAAAATCGGTAGAAATTGCGCCGGGAAGTAAAATCGTTCCAGTTACTCAAATTTCTAAAGATGCTGGTATTAATTTGCATTGGTCTAGAAATAGTTCTAAAATTATGTGGACTACAGGTGGCGAATACTTTGTTAATAATGTGGCCGATAAGTTTACGTTTTTACCCAATTCACCGGAAGAGGCTGCAAAAATTACAGAAAAGGGCATTGCAATAAATATGACGGGCAATGTAGATACCCCTAACGGTAGTATCTTACTAACCAATGCTCGAATTATTACCATGGAAGATGGTCAAGTTATAGAAAACGGAAGCATTCTAATTACAGATAATAAGATAGCTGCCTTGGGCGCTGCAGGATCTTTTAGCGCTCCAGCAAGCGCCAAAGTATACGACATGAGCGGCAAGACCATTATGCCGGGGCTTGTAGATTCTCATGCCCACATTGGTGCATTTAGATACGGTTTAGCAACGCAGCAAAACTGGCAACTATTTGCCAATCTAGCTTTTGGTGTAACTACTTCGCACGATCCATCTGCCAACACCGAAACTGTTTTTGGACTTTCCGAAATGGTTAAAAGCGGGGCAGTAGTTGGTCCAAGAATTTATTCAACCGGATTTATACTATATGGCGCCGACGGCGATTTTAAAGCGGTAATAAATAATTTGGATGATGCTAAAAGTGCCATTCGTAGAACGGCAGCTTTTGGTGCCAAATCGGTAAAAAGTTATAATCAGCCCCGTAGAGAACAACGTCAACAAGTAATGCAGGCAGCACGGGAATTAGGAATTAATGTTGTACCCGAAGGTGGTTCTACCTTTTATCATAATTTAACCATGATAATAGATGGACATACGGGTGTAGAACACAATATTCCAGTGGCACCGGTTTATAAAGATGTTTTAGAGCTTTGGAAAACCAGTCAAACGGGCTACACTCCTACTCACATTGTAAACTATTCGGGAATGAGTGGTGAATACTACTGGTATCAAACCACCAATGTTTGGGAAAACCAGAAGTTATTAAACTATACCCCTAGAAGTGTAATTGATGCACGTTCAAGACATCGCGTTATGATTCCTATGGAAGAATACACCAACGGACACATATTAAATTCTACCACCACTACAGCCCTTGCGAATGCAGGTGTTAAAGTAAATATGGGAGCTCATGGTCAATTACAAGGATTAGGTGCGCATTGGGAAACCTGGATGCTCGCGCAAGGCGGAATGACCAATATGCAAGCATTAGAAGCGGCTACAATTAATGGTGCGAACTATATTGGGGCTGGGCAAGATATTGGATCGCTTAAAGTTGGTAAGTTAGCCGATTTGATTGTATTAGAGCATAATCCCTTAGAAGATATTCAGAATACCAATTCGGTGTTATATACTATGATAAATGGGCGTATGTATGACACTGCGACCATGAACCAAATTGGAAACCAAACAAAAGAACGTTTGCCTTTCTATTGGGAAGTTCCGGGGTACAATGCCTCTTTTCCTTGGCACGAATCTAGTAACAGCTTTATGCGTGCAGGTTGTGGTTGCCATATAGGACACCAATAGTATATGAAGCATTGGCGCGCTATTTTACACTATTACAAAGATCAGCTAGCATTTAGTCTTGGCTTTTTGCTTACCATTTGGGTGTTTTCTAGTTTAATTTGGGCTGTACTATTTTTTGTGCTTTTTGGCGCTCTTATTGGTCTAATAGGTTATAATCAATTGTACGCTAACCGGTTGTACTTTTACTATAATTTAGGCTTTACAAAACTTAGGTTATTACTTATCGCTACTTGTTTAAATGTGGTATTATTAGTTCCATTTGGGCTATTTGGGATTGTTTTATATCTTCTTCAATAATGAATCTTAGACTAACAGGGATTTATAAAAGTTATGGCAGTAAAAAGGTTATAGAGAACCTTAATCTAGACCTTGTTACAGGACAAATTAATGGCCTTTTAGGCTTAAATGGTTGTGGGAAATCCAGCTTACTAAAAATTGTGTTTGGCACCTTAAAAGCTTCCAGTGGTTCTTTTTTTATTAATCAAGACATTTATAAGCCTTACTCGAATTTTGCATCGAATAAGATTGCCTATTTGCCGCAAGAAAATATGCTTCCCAGAAACATTAAAGTTCGAGACATTATCCCCATGATTTTTGAAGATGGCACGATGCAGGACCGTATTTTTTACAGCGAAGGCGTGGCTAATTTTACCAATAAATACATACATGAATTATCCCATGGGCAACGCAAATACCTGGGCGTACTATTAATTTGTAACCTGCCACACCCAATATTGCTTCTGGACGAACCTTTTTCTATGGCCGATCCGTTAACCATAACATTAATAAAAAAGGAACTTGAGGGTGCAAAAGCCAATAAAATTGTGGTTGTTACAGACCATTATTACCACGATGTAATGGAAATTAGCGATACGGTTTATTTATTAAAAGAAGGCGAATTAACAGAAATCCACGACAGTGCGATGCTAACAGATCTAGAATACACCCGATAAACTCGATATTTATACCGCTTTATTTGTTTGAATCACGATTTTATTAAAATCAATATTAACATATTGCCGCGTATTTGTATCTTTAAGCTAGTAACAATTAAACAATAAAAAAATGGTTAAATCAAAATATCAGAGTGTTTTAGATTTGGGTGAACAATTAAACATTCAAAACGGAAACGTAAAAGAAGAAGGTGGGCAAC
The DNA here is from genome assembly GCA_965277295.1 of Gilvibacter sp. Taxonomy (GTDB): domain Bacteria; phylum Bacteroidota; class Bacteroidia; order Flavobacteriales; family Flavobacteriaceae; genus Gilvibacter. The sequence goes on along the minus strand of OZ255720.1, from coordinate 2,667,015 downwards.
TAAAAGTTTGGGGAACCGCTGCCACGCAATACGAAAAAAACTTATTGTGGGACGAAATTAAGAAAGTTGGTGGAGAAAATCCATCCGATATCATGGCCGACATTCAAGTTGCCGACGATTCTGTTTACCACAGACACACCGTGGCAAGCGGAGAATCATTAAGTAAAATTGCTAAGCATTACTACAAAGATCCAATGAAGTATCACCAAATTTTTGAAGCAAACACCAATATTTTAAAAAATCCAGATGTAATTCATCCAGGGCAAGAACTAGTGATTCCTAATCTATAGTTTTATTTAAACCGATTTAAAAACCGCCGTTTGGCGGTTTTTTTATTTATATATTGACTATGCTAGCCAATCTAGATATTTACTTGTTAATTCTGCTATTTGTATTAGGAGCAGTAAGCTTTTCACTTTCTACAATTAGCGGCGGTGGTGGCGCCTTAATGCAGATTCCTATTTTAAACGCTTTAATTGGTACCAGTCAAACCGCGCCTGTAATTAATCTAGGCGCTTTTATTAGTCGACCGTCACGAATAATTATGTTCTGGAAAGACATAGCCTGGCCAGTATTTTGGTATTTCGTGCCATCGGCAATTATTGGGGCCCTATTTGCATCTTGGATGTTTAGTAAAGTTACTATTGGATGGGTACAATTACTCGTAGGGTTATTTTTAATTAGTACAGTTTTTCAATATCGTTTTGGCAAAAAGAAACACTCCTTTGCAGTGCGGCTCTGGTATTTTATTCCCTTAGGATTATTCGTTTCTATTGTAGGTACATTTACCGGTGGAATGGGGCCTGTGCTAAATCCATTTTTGTTAAACGCTGGAATAGACAAAGAGGCCCTTGTTGGCACTAAAGCCGCGCAATCGTTCTTCTTAGGCTTATCGCAAATAACCGGTTACACCTATTTTGGATTACTTAATAAAGAATTGGTCTTATTGGGCATTGCCTTAGGTTTAGGTGCTACGCTAGGCAATTATATTGGCAAACGGCTTTTAAAACGCATGAGCAGCAAAAACTTTAGACAGTGGGTAATTGTAGTTATGGTAATTAGTGGCGTGCTGCTTGTTATTAAAGCAATCGAGTCTTTTTAAAAAATTAGTTTTTTTACAACATCTACATATCCTCTACTAACACGTACTCGATCCCCATTTTGCATGGTAACATCGTAGCTTTTACCGTATTTAGCAACCTCGTTTACGGCTTGAATATTAATTATATGAGATCTATGCACGCGTAAAAATTGAGTTGGATCTAGCTTTTCTGCTAGGGCAGAAATACCATAATTGCTCACATAATTTTGTTCGCCAGCATGGAGCTTAGAATAATCCCCAAATGCTTCAATCCAAATTATACTAGAAACATCTATTGTAATTAACTTTTTATTAGAAGATACCAAGATACGCCGAGGATAACGGTTGGAGTCCATTAAAAGTGTATTGGTAAGCGGTGCTAATGCATCCTGCGGATTAGAGCGCTCTAAACGCTTTACAGCCTTGGCGAATCTAACTTTTGTGTAGGGTTTTAATAAATAATCTACCGCATGCACTTCGAAGGCCTCTAAGGCGTATTTATCGTAAGCCGTAGAGAAAATAATGTTAGGCAATTCTTCTAATCTAGTAATAACTTCGAATCCACTTAAACCAGGCATTTGTATGTCTAAAAACACCAAATCTGGTTTAAACCTATTAATCTCTTTTACTGCATCTACCCCATTATTAACCTCGGCGACAATAATTAATTCGGGGTAGTCTACCAAGTATTCTTTAATTAGCTTGCGACCAGCGGCCTCGTCGTCTACTATAACTACCTTCTGCATTAAATGGCAAATTTTACTATGAGTCCTTTGGGTAAATTATCTTCGATTATCAAGCTAGATTCATACATTTTTTGCAATCGAAAGCGCGTATTGGTTAGTCCAATGCCTTTATTAAACAAGGCCTCTTTGTCTTTAACACCCACTCCAGTATCTGCAATTTCGAACCTAAGTTTGTCGTCCTTTTTATAAATTGTAATAGCAATTGTACCCCCTTCAATTATAGAAGAAAGCCCGTGTTTAATGGAGTTCTCTACTAATGGTTGTAAGATCATTGGAGGAATTTTTTCGTCTTTAATATCTTCACTTACATTTAAAACAACTTTTAATCGATCTCCAAAACGAGCCTTTTCTAAATCCAAGTATTTACTTACAAACTCAAGTTCTTCCCCAAGAGTTACTAATTCTTCTTGGGATGCTCTTAGTTGGTATCGAAACAAATCGGACAGTTCGGCTATCATGTTTCTAGTTTCCTCCTGCTCAGGTGGAACAGAGGCATTTATGGTATTAAAAACGTTGTACAAAAAATGAGGATTTAATTGTGCTTTTATTGCCGAAAGCTCAGACTTTAAAGCAGCTTGTCGCAATTCACCTTCTAATTTTAATTTACGTTGATTTTCTGAAAAATATTCGTAGGCATGAAATAATCCAAATTGTACCATATAGAACAAGGCTGGTATATAAATATCCCAAACCTGAGCTCCTCCTGTTAGATGCCACATACCCAGTGATTCACTTAGCGCGTAGTAAATATATTGAGCAGAAAACACAAATATGGGTAAGGTTATTAGATGGATTAGCAATCGCTGATACAACCTCCAACTTCTAATAGCCTTAAAAATTAACAGCCAAACGGGAATTGTGAGCAAAAAGAAGACAGTATACTGCATTCCGCCTCTAGAAATAAAAGGCCCTAACTGGAAAATTTTGTCGTCCGGATCGTTGTATCCTGCCCTATTGACCCATAAAACCACATGATACATTAAGGCAAACAACAAATACAACCCATAGGTAATAAAGATGTCTTTTAAACGAACGCCAAACAACTTTCGCTCATACCAAATGGTAATGGAGGCACTCATAATTTTTAGCTTTTAGGTGCTTTTTTGAATAGTATATTCTTAACCCGATTGTAAGATAGCAAAAAGCCAGTAATCGCCCCATCCTTATTAAACTGAGGCTTAATAATGTAGCCGCCATTAACTTGAATGGTATTTTTTGCACTTAAGTTTGCTTCTAACTCTCGGTTTTTTAACTTGACTGTAAAACGGTCTTCACTCAGGTAACTTAACAAAAATTGCGCATCGAGCTCATTGTTTATATAATTGCCCTCAAACTGTTTTAGCTTTAAAGGATCAATCACCACCGGGGGTTGCCATTTAGCCACTCGAACAGCAATCTCCGGGTGATAGAGTTCAAAATTGTATTTACCCTCTTTAACCATACTGGGGACAAATGCCATAACAAGGCTTGAACCGTTAGTGTATTTATAAATGTTGCCTTTAAAATTTTCCAGTGCTACGGGCGTAGCACCTTTTATTTCACGGTACAAAGTATCGTTTCTCTTAACAATATCGACAATGGTATTGGATTCCAATAAATAACTCCCTAATAAATCGGTTTCCTTTATTTTAGGCCCAATATTAGCTGGCATTGACGCTAGCGGTGTTTGGTCTTGATCGGGGCCATAGACCTGTTCTAGCAGTTGATTGGCCAAGCTACTGGCATCTACTATACCATTGGACATCACAAAAACAGACAATTCCTCTTTGGGCAATCTAAGCATATGTGCGCTATAAGATCCTGTGCCGCCTGCATGATAGATCATATTATTCTGCCTAAATACTGCATGCTCCAGGCCATAACTATAGCCGGTAGGCGATAAATCTAAAGCCTGCTGTGAAGCAGTCAACCAAGAATTTTCTGAACGTTGAACGGACTGATGAACCATATTTTCATAAAGTAGCATATCGTTAAGGGTCGTATATAAAAACCCATCACCGTTCAGGTCTGTAATCATAGGATAGGCCTGCCAGACACCATTACCCCAATCAGAATAAGGGAAGGCTTTACTGGGAAGTACTGCCATATAGTTGTCAGAAAACCGGGTATTGTTCATTCCTAATGCTTCGAACCACTTGCTCGAATAATCTACAAAATCTTGACCAGTGACCTTTGCAATTATTGCCGTAAGCAGTATATAACCGCTGTTGCTGTACTCATAATCACTCCCTGGAGTAAAGTTGAGTGTTTCCTGCTTTTGTAATAGTTCTATAACATCGTTATTGTCGAGGCCCTCGCGTCGCCACCACGGGTTTCTCTGTATGCTCATAAGGTCATAAACATCGCGAACCCCACTAGTATGTGTAAGTAGTTGTTCTATAGTTATAGGATCTTTTATTGCAGGATATAGTTCTGGTAAATATTTACGCAGATCGTCTTTTAGACTAATCTTTCTTTGTAAACTAAGGTCTACCACCATAGCAGCTGTAAATTGCTTAGCCACCGAAGCAATATTAAAAAGTGACTTATTATCTATAGCGATATTATGCTCCAAGTTGGCGAGTCCAGTATAGTGTTCAAAGACCACTTCGCCTTTATATACTATTCCCGTAGCTATTCCTGGTGCACCGGGTCTCATCTTGCTTTCTATTATCGATTTAAGCTCTTCTTGATTAAACTCTTGGGCTACTGTGGCAGAAGAAGTCAAAATAAAGAATACTAAAAGAAATTGTAATCTGTAATTCATGTTCGATTTTGTTTAAAGCAAAAGTAAAATAAAGCAATTGGGCTAACAAGTTGCATTCGATGAATTGTCCTATAGCGCGTTGAACGGCCCGGGTACATTCGTCTTATAATAGTACGACTCGTCGGGTTCTTGTTGCCCAAAACTTAAAGAACCTAGACTTTTGGACAAAACAAAATATCATGAAAGTATTAATCACAACAGTACTCTTATTAACGGCCCATTTAATGATGGCCCAGAACCTTTTTTTAACCATTGACCAAGGTGCGACAATGAAAGACCAAGCGAGTTATCCGCCGGGAACTCCATTCCAACTAACCGATCGCGATAATCAAGTTGTATTCTCTTGGCAAAGTGCAGAAGGCGTCTTTAAAATTGACCAGCCCTATACCCTAACCCTTAATCCAACTTGGAAGGATACTCCAGATACTTACTATTTAAAAGAAGGAGCATTAATTTTTGCTCCCGCTCCCGTGTATAAAAAGAAAGCAAATGCCAAAACAAAAAGCTATAGTTCTAACGGAATAACTGTCGAGAAAAAACTAACGAATTCGCAAAATTTTTACGGATTAAAAAATGTAGAGCTCACCTTTAGCAATGGCGTTGTATTTACCTATGTTGACCAAAAAGCAACAGCCACCTTAAATGGGAAACCACTTGAAGTCACTAATAAATACCTTATTTATAGTTCGTTAGGAATTCACAAAGTGAGCTTTAACCCGAGTAAGGGAAAAGTCTATTGGGTATTCGAACCTATTAACTAAATAGATTTATAAACCACTAATATAACTCCCATAAAGATCTTTAAACTGTAGACCATCCCCTAAGTTTTGCTTACTTAACTTTTTATATTCGGCCAATGCCCAAAGCACAAACTCTTTGTAAAATAAGGTTTCTTCTTTGGGTATTTCGGGTTGGTACTCACGAATTAAATCGTCCAATGGAGTTACAGAATTTAAAGCCGTAGCATAATCTTTATTGCTAAAGGAATCCAAGAGTTCGAAACCATTTTCTTCGAAAAACCAAGCGATCACTTCGGCGTAAGGGTCATGGTCTCCATCACGTTGCAACTTTTCTATTTTTGGAAACGAATCTTCGAATAGTGTTAAAACAGCGTCCGATACTAATTGCTGAGCGACCTGCGAGGCGCCTTCCTGTTCACCTTCGTAAACTAATTCTACTTTCCCAGTAATTGCTGGAATTATCCCCATAAAGTCACCCATTCTAACCACCGTGTTCTCGTCTGAATTTAATAACAACCTGCGTTCGGCAGTACTTAATAAATTCTGGAATGCGGTAATGCTTAGTCGTGCACTAACGCCACTTTTCGCATCAATAAACTCGCTTTCTCGAGCTTCGAAGCTTATCTGTTCTAGAATTTCTTTTGCCAAATCTGGCACCGTAATATTCGACTTTTCGGCGCTAGCGGCGGCGGTTTCTTGCTCGGTAATGGTTCGGGCAATTTCTAAACTGTCTGGATAATGCGTTAATATTTGCGAGCCAATTCTATCTTTTAAAGGAGTTACAATGCTCCCGCGATTCGTGTAGTCTTCTGGGTTAGCTGTAAATACAAATTGAATATCTAACGGCAAGCGCAGTTTAAATCCTCGAATTTGAATATCGCCTTCTTGCAAAATATTAAACAGGGCAACCTGAATTCTAGCTTGTAAATCGGGTAATTCGTTAATAACAAAAATACAACGATTAGCACGTGGAATCATACCAAAGTGTATTACGCGGTCGTCTGCGTATGTGAGCTTTAAATTGGCGGCCTTTATTGGATCAACATCCCCAATAAGATCTGCCACAGTTACGTCTGGAGTGGCTAGTTTTTCTGCAAAACGATCGTCCCGATGTACCCAACTAATTGGAGTTTTATCTGCTTGTTCTGCAATTAATTCACTTGCAAATCTTGAAACTGGCTTAAAAGGGTCGTCCATAATTTCGCTTCCCGATACTACCGGAATATACTCGTCTAATAAGCTTACCATTTGTCTGGCCAAGCGTGTCTTAGCTTGCCCGCGTAGGCCCAGCAAGTTTATGTTGTGTTTAGAGAGTATAGCACGTTCCAATTCCGGAATTACAGAAAACTCGTAACCGTGAATTCCTTTAAAAACAGTCTCTTTAGCTTTTAATTTAGCGATTAAGTTGTTTCGTAATTCGTCTTTTATTGTGGTATACGTATATCCTGCTTTTTTTAAAGCTCCTAAGGTGTTAATTTTTGGTACTGACATGTGTTATCCTTTAATTCTTTTTTTACGGTTAGATTCATAATCGGTGAAAATCATTTCGCCCAAACCTTTTAAGCCTGTATAAAATGCTTTGCCCTGATTAGCCGCTGTAAAATGATCTACAAACTGCATTAAATACGGGTCTTGGGCAATCATAAAAGTGGTAATAGGAATGTGTAATTTTCTTGCTTGAGACGCCATAGTATAGCATTTACTAACAATATGTGGGTCTAGACCATTACTGTTTTTATAATAGCGGCCGTCTGGCAATTGCAAACAGCTGGGCTTCCCATCTGTAATCATGAATATTTGTTTGTTGGTATTGCGCTTGCGTCTTAACATATCCATAGCCAATTGTAAGCCTGCTACGGTATTGGTATGATAAGGTCCAACTTGTAAATAGGGCAAGTCTTTAATTTTTATTGGCCAAGCATCGTTTCCAAAAACCAAAATATCTAAGGTGTCTTTGGGGTAACGCGTTGTTATTAATTCAGATAAAGCCATGGCCACCTTTTTGGCGGGCGTAATTCTATCTTCTCCATACAAAATCATACTGTGGCTAATGTCTATCATTAACACCGTACTCATTTGAGCTTTAAACATAGACTCTTCTACAACAAGGTCGTTTTCGGTAAGATTAAAACCATCTATTCCATGGTTAATTTGCGCGTTTCTAAGACTTTCGGTCATAGAAATTCTATCTAAGGCATCGCCAAATTGATAGTTTCTAAATTCGCCCGACAGTTCATCGCCGCGCCCTGTATATTTTGTTTTATGATTTCCTGATCCGCTGCGTTTAAGTTTTCCAAAAATTTGTTCTAAGGCACGTTTACGCAAGGCGCGCTCGGTCTTTTCTGTAATGGTAGTGCCCTTTCCTGACCCATCTGGGCGAATTTCTTCGCGTATGTAACCCTTTTCTTTTAACTCTTCGATAAAATCTTCTATGGTATAATCTGGCGTCGTCAACTTGTACTCCTGGTCTAATTGGCGCAACCAATCTATGGCTTCGTCAAAATCGCCCGAAGTATGAGTGATTAATTCCTGAAATACTTCAAAAAGTTGTTCGAACGGAGATTTTTCTTTCGCCTCGTGTTTGGTAAAAACAAACCCAATCCTTCCATTTTTCTTTTTCATGTGTGGAACAAATTTTTAATTCCTTGAAAATCAAATAAATAAAAAAATCGTTATTGCGAGTTAGCAAGACTCCTTTAAATTGATTTTATACCTAGTGATAGCATCGTTACGCATTACTATTTACCTAGGCGTATTTGATTCATGTAAAATTAAGACATTTACCACTAAATTGTTAGGCATTAACACCTATTTAAGAGTTTGCAATTAACTATATGTTACCTTTATGCACTATAACCAATCAACTGACAAAATGAAGTACTATCTTACTTTAATTGCCCTGGTTTTTACCAGTTTACTTTTGGCACAACAACTCGATTTATCTTTAGTAGAAAACATGGAACCCAGAAATATTGGTCCTGGGGGAATGAGTGGACGTGTAACCGCAATAGATGTTGTTCACAATAATCCAGACACCATGTATGCCGGAACTGCATCGGGTGGCCTATGGAAGTCTACCTCTGGCGGAGTTAAATGGGATCCCATTTTCGAAGACCAAGCGACTGCCTCTATTGGAGCCGTTGCAATTCAGCAGTCTAACCCAAGCGTTATATGGGTTGGAACAGGAGAAGGAAATCCGCGTAACAGCTTAAATGGCGGATTTGGTGTTTACAAATCTCTAGACGGCGGTAAAACTTGGATAGCAATGGGTTTAAAAGAAACCAGACATATTCATAGAATTATTGTGCATCCTACAGACCCAAATACAGTTTATGTGGGTGCCATTGGGTCTCCATGGGGAGAACACCCAGAGCGCGGTGTATTTAAAACCACGGATGGTGGTAAAACTTGGAACAAAATTTTATTTGCCAATAATAAAACTGGGGTAGCCGATATGGTTATGGATCCATCAAACCCGAACAAGCTTATTGTGGCCATGTGGGAACACAAGCGGGATCCTTGGTTTTTTAAATCAGGTGGTGAAGGTTCAGGATTGTTTATTACGCACGACGGTGGAGACACTTGGAAAGAAAAAACAGACGAAAACGGGCTTCCGGCCGGTGATTTAGGCCGAATTGGTATTGCAATTGCAAGAAACAAACCCAATGTGGTTTATGCCTTAGTAGAGGCAAAAAAGAATGGGTTTTACAAAAGTACAGATGGGGGAGATACTTGGAAGTTAGTAAGTTCTAAGACCAACGAAATAGGAAACCGTCCTTTTTATTATTCAGAAATTTATGTTGATCCACAAAACGAAAACAGAATATTTACGGTATTTACCTATGTAAATGTCTCTGAAGACGGTGGAAAATCTTTTAACGAACTAATGCCAGCCTACGGTGTTTCTAACGGAGTACATCCCGATCACCACGCATGGTGGATTCATCCAGAAGACGGCAGCTTTATGATAGATGGTAACGATGGAGGATTAAACATAACTCGTGACGGTGGCGAAACTTGGCGTTTTGTAGGTAATATTCCAGTGGCTCAGTTTTACCATATAGCCGTAGATAATGAATTTCCATACAATGTTTATGGAGGAATGCAGGACAACGGAAGTTGGAGAGGCCCAGCCTTTGTTTGGAGAGCACAAGGAATTCGTAATTCGTACTGGCAAGAAATCTCTTTTGGAGATGGATTCGATGTGGTACCAGACCGTGACGATTCGCGCTATGGATGGACTATGAGCCAAGAAGGAAACGTTAGCCGTTACGACTGGCAAACAGGGAATAATTATACTGTTAGACCCACACATCCGGATCCTAACGTTCAGTTGCGATTCAATTGGAATTCAGCAATAAATATTGACCCTTTTAGCAACAATACTGTCTATTTTGGGAGTCAATTTGTACATAAATCGACAGATAAAGGCTTGACCTGGGAAGTTATTTCGGACGACTTAACTACCAACGACCCAGAAAAACAAAAGCAAAGCGAGAGCGGTGGACTAACTATGGACGCTACCGGAGCAGAAAACCACACTACAGTATTGGTAATTGAACCTTCCCCCTTGGAGCGCAATATGCTTTGGGCTGGAACAGACGATGGCCGTGTACATTATACTACCGACGGCGGAAGCAACTGGACCGATGTTTCTAGTAATATAAAAGGCTTACCTACAGGAAGTTGGATAGTACAAATTAAAGCGTCTAACAAACGTAAAGGCGAAGCACTTTTGGTTGCTAATGACTATCGCCGTTATAACTATTCCGCCTATGTATACAGAACTAAAAACTACGGTAAAACTTGGACACGAATTGTACAAGACGACGATGTAGTGAGCTATGCCTTGAGTGTAATTGAAGATCCAATGGAAGAAAATTTATTGTTTTTAGGTACCGATGACGGTTTATACGTAAGTATAGATGCCGGAGTAAACTGGCAAAAATGGACCAATGGTTTTCCAACAGTGCCGGTAAAAGATCTTGTAATTCACGAGCGTGAGCACGATTTAGTTATTGGAACTTTTGGCCGCGCGGCTTGGGTATTAGACGATATTCGTCCATTGCGCGCCATGGCAGCAAGTACTGCAGTGTTCGATAACGATATTACCTTATTCAATTCGCCAATAGCTTATCAAGCCGCTTACCAACAAGCTACCGGGAGTAGATTTGGCGGTGATGCCTTGTACAATGGAGAAAACAAAGGATATGGCGCACAATTACGTTATTATATTAATGTAAAAAGTAAAGATGATTCAGGTTCGAAAGACAACCAAGAAGGCGACGACCAAATGGAAGAAACAGCGGTTTCTTGGGATTCGCTAACCTTAAAAATGTACGATGGGGATCGTTTAATACGTACGCTAAAAAGAAAGGCTCCAAAAGAATCCGGAGTTCATAATTTTACTTGGTTTCTAAGAGAAGCCGGGGTTGATAGACCTTCTAGAACAATTCGAAAAAGACGTTCCGAACCAGGAGGAGTTACTGTTAAACCAGGAACTTACAAAGCGGTATTAACTTATGGAGATCAAACAAGTACCAATATGGTGCAGGTTGCAAGCGATCCAAGATTAGAGGTATCTACTCAGGCTATTAATAACAATTACGACAATGCTAAAGCCATAGAAAAAATGACCCAAGCTGCAGCAGACGCAGTAAAGCAATTGGTAGAAAGTAAAACAATAGCCAACGACTTTAAATCTAAACTAACCGAATTAGATAAAGAAATGCATAAAGCTGCAATCGATAGTTCTAAGGCAGTAGTTAAAGAAATTGACAAGCTTATGGAGTTGTTTTTTGGAAAAGTAGATAGACGCCAAGGAATAACAAGCGACCCTAATGTAAACATTATGCAACGTATTCGAGTAGCAAGTCGTTATTCTGGAAGCCGTCCTACTGGAACAACAAGTACAGAGACTACATTAATGACCAATGCGCGCAATGCATTGCAAGATGGTCTAGATGCTATTAATGGCTTTTTTAACGATCAATGGGGCACATATCGCACTGCAATGGAAGCTGTACAAACAAGTGCATTTAAAGAAACCAAAGTGATTCGAATAGAGAATTAAAATACCAATGGTTTTTAGTAGCTTTAGGCAACTAATTTACAACCATGACCAAAACATATTCAATTACTAAAAGAGCAGGTCTTATATTAGGACCTGTTCTTTTTTGTATACTTCTGCTTAGTCCCTACCAGATAATGTCTCCTCTGGCAGACAAAGTTATTGCTGTTGCATCTTGGATGATTGTTTGGTGGATTACCGAAGCTGTTAGTATATCGGTTACTGCCTTACTACCACTTATTTTGTTCCCAATAACTGGAGTCATGGATATTAAGGAGGTTTCTCAAAACTATGGGAGTTCCATTGTATTTTTATTCTTTGGGGGGTTTGTAATGGCTTTGGCCCTAGAAAAAGTAAACCTACATAAACGTATAGCATTAAGTATAATTAAACTTACAGGAACTAGTCCCAATAAAATAATTTTGGGTTTTATGCTCGCCACTGCCCTACTTAGTATGTGGATTAGCAATACGGCCAGCACCTTAGTAATGTTACCTATTGGGCTTTCTGTAATTCAATTATTAATAGACGACACCGACGGATTTACCAAAAACGATAGAAATTTTGCATTAAGCATTATGTTAGGTATCGCATATGCTGCCAATTCTGGGGGTATTGCAACCATTATTGGTACTCCGCCAAATTCGGTGTTGGTTGGGTTTTTAGAGAGTGAATACAATCAAACCATATACTTTCTAGACTGGATGGCTATGGGACTTCCCTTCTCCATACTTCTAATTGCGATTGTTTACTTTATCCTTGTTCATGTTGTATTTCCCAATAGATTAAGTGGTTTCAAGGCCTCTAAAGAGTTAATAGACGAAGAATTAAAAAAACTGGGACCACTCTCAGGAAGAGAAAAACGCGTACTTGGTGTTTTTGCGATTGCTATATTCTTATGGATTTTTAGAGGGGTTTTAAACGAGAACATTTCTTGGTTGAGCATATCGGATACAGAAATTAGCATGTATGCTGCGATAGCGCTGTTTGCAATTCCTCATAATTTTAGAAAAGGTGAATTTGTGCTTAACTGGAGCGATACTAGTAAGTTGGCCTGGGGAATTCTTATTCTTTTTGGGGGCGGACTCGCGTTGGCCTCTGGATTATCTCAGGCTGGGGTAATAACCACTATTGCAGATTATATTTCTAGCATGGAAGGGGTTAGTGTAACCCTTATTGCGGTGTTAATTATAGGCCTTATGTTATTTATGACCGAACTTATGAGCAACGTAGCACTAATTGCCATATTTGCGCCTGTGGTGGCGGGAATAGCCATTGGACTTGGACTTGATAAAATGGAGCTATTAGTGCCGGTAGCCATGGCCTCTAGTTGTGCATTTATGTTGCCCATGGCAACTCCGCCCAATGCAATCGTTTTTGCGAGCGGTTATATAAAAATAAAAGATATGGTTAGGGCAGGATTTTTTCTAAACGTAATTTCGATTTTCCTTTTGTTCCTGTTTTTTAAATTTATTATTCCTTTAATTTTTTAGTATTCGGTTGAATTTGTGCCTTAAAGGCTGTATTTTTAAAGTATCCGAAAACTACGAATTATGAAATTGAATAAATTGATTTTACTGGCAGTTGTTTTGTTTGCTGCAGCAAGCTGTAAAGACAATGCCAAAGAAGAAAAAACCGAAACCGAAAACTTTAAAAAAGAAGTTGTAGCAGGGAAAGAGGTTGCCCAAGAAGTCACTCAAATCGAGTTTGCTTTAGAATCTAAAAGCGAATCTACTGCTATTGGTAATGTAAGTTTTACCGAGCGCGATGGCACAGTAAGCATGGAAGCCAAGCTTTCGGGATTAACCGAAGGCGTTCACGCCATTCATATACACGAAAAAGCCGATTGTTCTTCTGCCGATGGTAAATCGTCAGGTGGTCATTGGAATCCAACGTTTCAAAATCACGGAGCATGGGGCGACGCAGCTGGCTATCACAAGGGTGATATTGGAAACTTTACTGCAGACGCAAGCGGAAACGCATCGGTCACCTTTAGTACAGACCAGTGGTGTATTGGTTGTGACGACCCAAATAAAGATATTATGGGGAAAGCAATTATCGTGCATCAAGGCGAAGACGATTTAAAATCGCAGCCTTCTGGTGCCGCTGGGGCTCGAGTGAGTTGTGGAGGAATAATTCAATAACAACAAAAAAATTATATTCAAGAACTCTTACAACACCTGTAAGAGTTTTTTATTGCTATTTTTGAATCCTAAGCACTAAAATATGAACCCTTCTGCTCCGGGTTGGATCGACAAATTTTTTCACCGCTTTTCTAAAGAAGAATTGCTTGCACCTTATTCTGGTGTTGATAGCTTTTTTCACGCTTTGCGCCGGTCTGGTTTTATTTATGGCCACGCCGTAAGCGGTTTGTCTAATATGCAGTTGAGTGATTTAAAATTGAGTAAAAACGAGTTCAGTAAAGTAAATTTACTACATGCGTTGTATTATATTTATATGACCCACGGTCCTAGTAGCAGTACGGCCGATTCTTTTTACAGCCATGTTCTTGAATTTTACAGTACCATTGAACGTGGTAAAATGAGCTTGTTTCAGCGGTTTTCGTTGGGAAACTCGGCAAGTAAAAACCTCGAAAAAATTATTTCTTCACGTATCCAACAAAGCGATTCCACCTTAAAAAAAGAGGGGGAATACGAATTTTCTAATGTTTTGTTAGCAACCGATTTTTTAACTTATTTAATCTATGTTGAGGATCCACAGCAGGCCAAAAACTTTTCGGAAGCTTTAGAAGAAGGTATTATTAAATACTGTTACAGCGCCTTACAAACAAAAAAACATAAAGACAAATACGACACCTTACTTATAGATTTATTTGAGTCGTCTGGAATCGTTAAAAGAGCTTCGGTACCGCTGTCTACATTTATTAGTTCACGCAACGATCAAGTAATACAGAAGTACTTACTAGACTTGTGTTGTATGGCCGTAAAAGACGATTTTAAAGTAGAGCCCAACGAACTTCATTTTATTAACACCTTAGTTAAACAATTAGGCTTAGCCCCCGAACAAGGTCCTTTGGCTTTACAATTATTAGATGAATTTTTAATCGCTAATAAGAACACGGTAAATATTTTTAATCAAGAACATCCTGTTCAACATTTTTACAAACAAACCAGCCAAACTGTTGAGCGCCTAATTTTACGCAACAAATCCCGTATTGTTAACGAATTAAGCGAAAGTGGAGAGCTTTTAAGACTACTTGGGCAGTCAACCTTACGCGATTTAAACGACGACGAAAAAGAACGCGTTAAAGATCAATTAATAGATATGTTCAAGTCTATTCCGTCTTTAACTATTTTCTTATTGCCTGGCGGGAGTTTGCTCTTACCCTTGTTTATTAAGTTTATTCCTAAGTTATTACCTTCTGCTTTTAACGAAAACAGAATAGACCAGTAAGCTATTTTTAGCTTGCCTTTTAGCCATTTACTAGCCAAGAACTTTACGTACGCAAACTAAAACCACAACTATAAAAGTATGGGTAAAAAAAAGGCCCGCAGAATGCGAGCCTTTTCTAATAATTTAACTGTATGCTATTGTTTTACAACACGCTTTACAGTCTGTCCTAAATCGGTAACAATCTGAACAAAATACATTCCACTTGCAACATCGTTTAACGATAATTGCATTTCTGGAGCTGCGTTTGTTACATTGTATTTCTTAATAAGTCTACCGTTTACATCGTACAATCCAACGTCTTGCAAAGTAGCATCGCTTCTATTGCGCAATGTTAAGTTGCCTTGAGTTGGGTTTGGATATAGTGAAAACACATTGTCAATTCCAAATTCATCTACACCAAGCACACCATCTACTGTTAATGTAAACGAACAATCATTTGCATTTCCAGCAGCATCTATGGCTACAAGCTCTATAGTATATGTTCCAGGACCTACACTAGTACCAATGGCTGGTAATTGCGTAACCGTTGGAGCCTCTGGACAATTATCTGTAATAGTCGCTAAGGCTGCATAGTCTGGAATTAAATATGGATCTCCATCTGTAATAGTAAAGAACTGATCGGCTGGACATGTAATAGAAGGAGCTTCGTCTTCTGCAATAACTTGCGTTAACGTTCTACTCGCCAAACATCCTGCAAATCCAATACCAATGTTTTCGTTTGGCTCACCATAACTAGATGTTAAACAATCGTTTGGCCAGTCAGCTGCTACGTCTGTATCTCCACTACGTTGGAACGAATCGTCACAAACCGAAGTTAAATTAGCTCCTGCACCAGTCCAATCTAGGTCATCTGCAATAATATTTACACCGTCTACTGTAATATTAAATGTAGCAATTTCGGCAGCAGAAAGATTCCAAAAAACCGAATCAACTACATTACCAGAATCGTCTAAAATTAATATCCATCCAGTATCTACTGGATCGTTATCCCAGAAGAGGTTAGATCCATAGTAATCACTTGCACCAACTGAGTCGCTCCAAGCAATCGCTTCGTTTTCGCCCATAACTCCTAAGGTCTGAACAACTGGGTTTACGGTATTTATATTATCGAACGGTTCGTCACTCACTACCACTCGGTAGCCTGTGTAATCCGTCTCTACTCCAACATTTTGGATTTCGAATCTATCTGGAGTTTCTAAAGTAACTTCAGAAATAACCAATTTATTTAATAACGTGTTTGGAGATTCTTGCGCCCAAACATCAACAGAGCCTGTTGGTGTAAAGGTATAATCAGTACCCTCGAACAAGAACGAACCTCCTGTTGCGGCATCAAACCAGCGAATAATGTTTCCTGGATCTTCTAAAGTTGCTGTAACTGTAACCTCATCACCTACACAGAAATCTGTAACTCCTGTAGTTAGTGGTGAATTTGGAACTGCAAGTACTTCTATACTGTCGGTTGCACTAGAGGAAACAGAACAAGCACCATCGTCAACTGTATACGTAATGTCGTGCACACCAACACCAGCAGAAGCTGGGTCGAATGTATAGCTCGCGCCATCGCCATTATCTGTTACTCCAGGTCCACTGTAAACTCCACCGAATGGGCTTCCGCCACCTCCAGTGAATTCAGCTTCACTTGCACAAACATCGTCAGGAGCACTAAATAATGCTGCTCCAGAAGGAGTGTCAAAGTTTTCCACTCCATCGGTTACACTAAAAGACGAACCTTGTACTGCATTAACACCAAGACCTCGTATTGCAAAAGCATCCCAGATAAGACATTCGTTTGCTCCTCCGTAAATTGCTGCATCTGCTGCTAAAATAGCATCGCGACCATCTACAAATCCTGGGTTACATGGTTGTAACTTCATACCCTCGGTAACTAAAGCTAAGGCCATAACATTACCCGCATCCGTCGAAATATCTCCAGTAAATGTGTAAATATCGGCAGACCAGCCATAAGTGTCTATTAAGCTCCAGGTCATTTCCCAAAGCATTGTTGCCCATACAGAACCTACACCGTGTGGTATAGACGAAGACTGAATATAGTCGTAAGTCTGTGGGTTAATATTAAAGTCTGTACTATACGGGAATGGACGAATTCCGCCTCCCGTTGGGCCTGCATCAAAAAGATAAGTTCCAACACCTCTAGCATCAGCACCAGAATCTCCTGGTTCTATAGTCATAACAGCTCCATACCAGTCAGACCATCCTTCTCCCATTTGTTCGGTGTTACCTAAACAACCAGCAGCACCAGGACCACCAGTTAGACGGTTAGAAATTCCATGACCGTATTCGTGAACAATTACTAAGTTATCGTAATCGCCATCTTTAGAACCACAAGTATACATTTGCATACGAGGATTACTTCCGTCTGCTGGAGTACCCATATTTGCATTACAAGTACCTGATCCGTCTTGAGCTTCTGAATTAACAGAGTCAGAACCTAGACCACCATTACCGTAGTTATTTTCTTGAAAGTTTCCACTCGCTTCGTCAAATCCATACTGATAAAGCACATCGTGTATTATATTACTCCAGTAGAATAGGTTAGTTACTGCTGCAGCTTCTGATTGATTGGCTACAGAATAATTAATGTCCCATTCAAATCCGGCCCCACCAAAAATTAGATCGGCGCCACCATCGGGTTGAAATCCGGGGTTGTCACCGTCTTCGTAGGTATTGGTATTGTTTCCTCGTGTAACGGTAAATTCAGCACCTGCTGCTCCGTTAGTATCGTGCCATCCAAAAGGAGACGCAGTAAGGTCGGCTGCACTATCTTCAAAAGTACGTGGTCCGTAATATGGACTCTCTAGGGGAAGTGCAAAAACTTCGTAACATTCTGTACATCCTCCTGCCGCAGTTGTTTTAGGCTGGGGTTGTAAGTTTGAATTGTAATTTAAAATACCTTCATGATCACTATGATCGTGTTCAAAGTTACAACTGGTCATCCAGTTTACTCGGTCCACAATTGCTCCAGTCGAAGCATTTACACGAACAGACCACCAGTTTTCTTGAGCCACTTCTTCTATAGAAAGGTCCCAAGAAAGGACTAATGCACCTTCTTGTGTTTTTTGATACACCAAAGCCACAGGAATATCGCTCATAGAGATTCCACCGTCACTTAGTACGAATTTTGGTGAGTTTTGGCTTAAATCTTCTACCGTAGATAACGACTTACTTAAGGTATAGCCAAGTTCGGAAGCAGCTGCTTGAACAGCTTGACTAGCGGTTAAGCCAGCCGAAGTCATTCCAGCCGTTTTAGACTGTGCACTTGCTACAAATTTGTTGTTTACGCGAATTATTTTACCGCTTGTATTTATGTGAATCGAAGATTCCGATCCATAAACAGGAATACCATTTACGGTTTGTCTAAAGTAAGTATGGGTAATACCACTTACTTTACTAGTGTTCTGGTTAGTAATCTCGAACTGAATGTCTTGAGCAGTCAGATCGTGATTCTCTTTTTGTTGATTAAAATAATTGGTGATGGTTGCGGTCGCATCTTGGGCCCATGTTACACTAGATAACAAAAAGGCAACACCAAGGCACATGACCAGGGTACATTTTTTCATAGAATTTTTGATTTAGGTAATATATGTTTTTCTAAGTCGCCCCTAAAATAATTAAAAAACACCTAAAACAATAACAATTCCTTAACAAAACTATCAAATGTTAGTTAATTTAACATCTGTAGGAACCAAATAGTTAAGAATCTACTTATTAAGCTATTAGCTAAATTACTCCAACCACAACTTAAAGTCCTTAACTCGCTCGCGGGCAACTATTACATCTTCTTGACTGTAACCGTTTAATTTTATTTGTAAGCGTGAATTTGTGTAAGATATAATGTCTTTAATAGCATTAATGTTTATAAAGAACTTACGGTTTATTCTAAAAAACACAGCGGGTTCTAATTCACTTTCTAACTGCTCCAAGGTAGTATCAAGTAAATAATTTCTGCCTTCTACCGTGTAGGCATACGTACCTTTGTTTTCGCTATAAAAACATTCAATTTCGTCTACGGGTATCATGCGAATATGTTGCCCTATTTTAACGGTAAACCGTTTTTTAAACTCTCTTTCGACAGGGTTTGTGAGCAATTTTTTAATATCACTAAAATTAAGTTGCACGTTTTGCGCAGTGGGTTTTTGAGATTTATACTGCTGAATTGCAGCGGCCAATTCATCTTCGTCTATTGGCTTTAATAAATAATCAATACTGTTTAATTTAAAAGCCTGTAGGGCGTATTCATCGTAGGCTGTGGTAAAGATTATAGAGCTTTTTACATCTATTTGGTCAAAAATTTCGAAAGAGAGTCCATCGCTTAATTGTATATCTAAAAAGATTAAATCGGGGTGCTCGTTTTTTTTAAACCAAGCTATAGATTCTTCTACCGAATGGAGCATTGTGCTTACGGCTATTCCCTGGGCTTCTACCATGCGTTTTAGGCGTCTGGCAGATGGTTTTTCGTCTTCTATAATAAGTACGTGCATGTGCTTAGAACTATTTGTTTAAAAATTAATGTTTTGTTGCTCCTCTTCTTCTTCCTTCATAAACTCTTGTATTTTCCGGTCTTCCCAGTTTTTTAAAAAGGAAAGTTGATCACTAAATACCCACAAACCGTGAAAAAACAGCCCTATTCCCCAAAAAAACGGAGTAGTGAAAATTGTCCAGTGCGGAATTTCAAAACTAATATTATCGCCACTAAAGACGCCTATTCTAACCGCAATTATTGCAACATTTACTATTAAATAAACGGTTAAGTGACTGTAAAAGCCCTTTATATCGTCTACCTTTTTCTTGGCTCTATTGTATTTTGAATTTTTTAAATCTTCCATAACTCTCGTTTTATTGCTTTATTTAATCCCAACGCTGACCCGATCGCTCCTGCTCATCTTCGCGTTTCATAAACTCTTTTATTTTACGGTCTTCCCATTCTTTATTAAACATAGGATGAACCCTGAAAGCTTTAAGTGCGTGAAACACTAATCCTATTCCCCATCCAAAAGCGGCCCATAAAAACCAAGCGTATCTCCAACCATTTGTCGCGTAGTTAATCCATGCCAAAAAGGGGATAAAAATTACATACCAAATTAAACTGGTGTAGAACTTTTTTAGCTCCGCTACGCGTTCTTTAGCGCGTATGTATTTATTCTGATTGTTATAATTGTTCATTGTTGTTGTATTGATATTCAAATGTACACCCGTGTTGGTATTCTAGCAATTACATATTACCGACTTGTTAAAAAAAGGGGACCAATTGTTTTAAAAGTCATCTTTTTTCATGAATTCGCGAATTTTGCGCTCTTCCCAGTTTCTTCCTAATAAAGGATTGTAATTAAAAGTTTCCATGGCGTGTCCAATTACACCCATTCCCCATCCTCCAATTGGAAACAATGCCCAAGGAAAACTGGTCGATTTTAAATTCAGAAATACAAAAACGGGTATAAAAATTAGATAAATACTAAAGTGTATGTAAAATCCTTTTAATTTATCTACGCGTTCTTGAGCCCGCAAGTATCTTTTCTCTTGTATAAATTCGTCTTGTGTAAACATGGTGTTTGCTTTTTGTTTTGTTAACATTGGAATTGCAACCGTAAATTCGTTGTTCAATTCGGCTATAATTACAGGTCTGTCTGTTAGCAATTGGTAGCGTTGCTGTATATTCTGCAAGCCAACTCCACTGCTCTTTTTTACTACCTGCTTGGGTTGTATGTTGTTTTTTACAACCAGGGCACCATCCTGTTCGTATATGGTTATGGTTAGTCTTTTGTTTGGAGTAACCATATTGTGTTTTACTGCATTTTCGAGTAACAACTGTAAACTAAGGGGCACCACCTTGGCTTCTGGATTCTCTAATTGTGTTGGCGGATTGTAAACAATAGCATCTTCAAAACGCATTTTTAAAAGCGTTATATACAGTTGTGCAAATTGTAACTCTTCGCTTATGGTTACCAAGTCTTTATTTTTTTGCTCTAAGACATATCTATATACCTTAGATAGCGAAGTCGTAAACTTGGTTGCCGCTTTTGGATTTTCTTCTATTAAACTGGTTAACACATTTAAACTATTAAATAAAAAATGTGGATCCAGCTGATTTTTTAAAGCGTCAAAACTAGCCGATGCCGACCCGGCAATTTTCTTTTGTTCTTTAACTTGTCTATCGCGTGTTGCCTTGTAATAGTAAAAGCTGTAATAAATTGTAAGTATTATGGCTGTTATTATAAAAGCAACAAGGTATCCGCTTGGTTCTTCTTCTGCTATAAAAGTGTTCCAGGGCAGCCCCCAAATAGCAATATGAATTATAAATCGAATACAAACAATAATTACAAAAGTTGCACCAAACAAGGCAGTAATCGAGCGTAATAAGTTGTTAAATTTAAAAAAGTCTCTTTGATACTTTTTTACAAAATAGTCAATCAAGAATCCGTTACCGACAAATAGCGAAACCGAATACATTTGATTAATAATAAATTCTCTTGCTAGCTGTGTAAAGGTGTCGAATCTCTGACCGTTTAAATACGCTATAACAGTTAGAATAATAAAAATTATTATTCCAAAAAAGAATCCTTTTGCGACTTCTTTAAATAATTTACTCATAATTATTAATTACAGTTTTCCTTAATTACACGCTCAGAGTACTCTTTCCCGTGCATTGGGTAAAAAGGCTGTTCGTTGGTGTAAGTATCATATAAAAGTATGGCTTTTTGTAGTTTTTCGCAGTATGGCGCAACATCGGCACCAAAATATCGCGCCGAACCCATTTCCCACTCTACTGCACCAAAGGCGACGCGCGGGTTGTTAGGGGCAATGGCTAAAGCCTCTGCATAGATTTGTGAAACTTTAGGAGCATATTGCATGCCGTATTTTTCCCCATCAAAAGCAATCCACGAAGTATACCATTGGGCCTCTATTAATAAAATTTCGGGATTATTTGCAGACAATCCCTTGGCCGAATCTAAAAATTCTTTGGCCCTAGCTAACTCGGCATCGCGCTTTTGGGCATCCATTTGACTATAGCTATTTATGGTCGTGATCATGGCCGCATAATAAGGTGGCAACCAATTGTCTTTTTCTACGGCAGCAATGCGCTCAAAAATTTGCGCGGCTTGGGTTGGATTTCCCTCCGACCAAGCGGTAAGTGCTTTTTGCATTCCCTGCTCGTAAGGTGTTTGTGCGTAGCCGCAAAAAATCGTGGCTATAAAAAGTGATACGGTAACTAAAACGGTTTGCATAATGTGTGTTTTTATTTGTTAGTGTAAAAGTCCTTGTTCTACTGGTGATTTATAAATCTTTACGACCGAACTGTAAAAAGTAATTACCGAACTGTAGTGCTATAGATTATTAAGTTGATTGTCCGTGCCGTTATCGCTAATGGTCCAAAAGAAGCCTACAAAAAAGAACTGATCTGCTGCAGGAAGCAAGGCTCTACGATCGAACTGCCCATTAGCATTTGGTTGATTTGCATACTGATAACCGTTTACGTTGTTGAATCCCAATAAATTATTAACCGAGAAATAAATTATTTTTTGCTGATCGATTAAGTACGCCCAATTAAAGCTTAGACTATTAAACGCCTTGGTTTGCTCTTGTAAAAATCCCGGTATATTTGGATTGGTATAGGTTCTACCACTCCCGTATTGGTAGCTTAATCCCATCTGACTAGTTATTCCTTCTATCCAGAGTTTAGCCACCACAGAAAGATTGTGCTTATTAGCAAAATTAGGAGTGGCTTGTTCGGGATAGTTTAAATACTCACGTTGGGTATCTAAATACGAATAACTCACCCAATAATCTAGGTTTTTAATTCCGCTATTATCTCTGTAAAACAAATCGAAACCTTGAGCATAACCCGAACCTCCGTTAGAATAGTTACTGTCAAACCCTGTAAATTCTGTGTCGTATTTTACTAGGTCGTTATAAACCTTACGGTAGGCTTCGGCTCTAAAAATTTTACCATCGGCCGAATACTGGTAATTTAATATATAGTGTTGCGTTTGCTGCGCACTTAATTCTTGAGTAAACTTTAAAATATCGTTTCCAGCATTCTGGTAAAAACTCCCAAAGGCCGCAGATAATTGACTGTTCTTTCCTGTTTTATAAGCAGTAGAAATTCTAGGAGTAACATTAAAGCTATTATCCAATTGGGTGTATTCTCCGCGCAGGCCTATTTTTACGGCAAACTTTTTAGAAAAAATAATATCGGCCTCACTAAATAGCGACGATATATTGTTATTAAAGCCGTAGCGAGCATTAAAATCCTGATTTTCGAAAGATTCGGTAAAGTCTGTTAAAAACTGTTCTGCGCCAAAGGCCAATTTAAAACGACTGCTAAAGCGCTTTCTAAATTTTAACTTGGCATGTAGAGAATATTCTTGGTCGTTTACCAAAGAATTTGCTATCCCCACATCTGAATTGGCAACCGTAAAACTAGCTCCAGTAGCAATTCTCCAGCCATTTCCTAAACGGGAAGCATAACTGGCATTGCTGTATAAGTTTTTGTTATTTAAACTTACATCGACTCCTTGTGGAACATTTATATCTTCTTGAGTTAGACTAAAGTCAGAGACGTCAACTGCTGTATAAAACTTGAGTAAACCCTCGCCAATTTCTTGTCTAAAAACCGCCTCTCCTGCAAAGGTTTCGAAGGGTTTGTCCCAGTCGTTTCTATCTTTAAAAATAGCCAAATATGGCGCTAAATTTATATAACTTGTGCTTACACTCAACGAACTCTTCTCCCACAGTTTTGTATGCCCCAAAGCAGCGCCAACGCTCATAATAGAGACATCGGTTTTGTTTTGTGTTGGTCTATCTATGGTGTTTAATAATAGAACACTGGAAAGGGCCTGCCCGTATTCCGCCGAATAGCCACCCGTAGAAAACGTAATTCCGTCGAATAAAAATGGCGAATAGCGTCCTCGCGAAGGAATGTTATTGGTGGTTGGCGTGTAGGGTGTGAATACCCGAATACCGTCTATAAAAATTTGAGTTTCCCCAGCATCACCTCCACGTACAAACAAGCGTCCGTCTTCTGCAACAGTGGTTGTGCCCGGTAAGGTTTGTAGCGCCCCAACAAAATCGCCTAAGGCACTTGCAGTGGTGACTACATCTAAGGGTTTTAATACCGAGACTTTACTGTTATCGCCAGCTTCGAAAGTTCCCGCAGACAAAACCACAGCATCTAAGGTGTTTACATCGTCTTTTAACGTGAGCTTTAGGTTTTGCATTGTATTTACTTCTGCCTGGTAGTTAAGTGTTTCGTAAGACAAAAACGACACGGTTAAGTTTTTAATTCCAGTTGCCTCTGTAGTAAATGTAAATTCGCCTAGATCGCTTGTACTAGCGCCATCGTAGGTTCCTTCTAAAAAAACATTTGCGCCCATAATTGGCAGTCCTTTGGAATCTGTAATGGTTCCTGTAATGGCTTGCTGTGCGTTAATTGTAAAAAAGCTGGTAAAAGCTATTAGGGTAATTAGTACTTTTAAATTCATGTGTAAACTGCTAATTTTCATGGGTACTTGTTTAATTTGATTCAAAAGTGCTATCAAATTTGCAGACCTTATAAAAAATACTACTCAACTGTAAATTATAATGCCTCAACCGAAAAATTGGTATCTTTAGGTTCACTTATATTGAATGCTATGAACCGACTATTACTACTTTTTACATTTTGCCTTACTACATACATAAGCAATGCGCAAGACACTTTTTCTATTGTTGCCGTAGACCCTGCCACAGGTGAAGTAGGTTCTGCTGGAGCGAGCTGTGTAGATGGCGCCGCTGCCTTTGGCGGATTAATAGATATTATAAGCGATATTATTCCTGGGCGCGGCGGTGTAAATTCTCAGGCCTTTGTCTGTATTCCCAACGGTAACTTGCAAAACGCGATAACGCAAATGCAAGGAGGCTCCTCCCCTTCCGAAATTATTGATTGGCTTTTGGCAAACGACGAATTTCCATGTTCTTCTTCGTTTAGCGATCCGTCTTTTAGACAATACGGTATTGCAGATTTAGACCCAAGTGGGAATCCAAGAACTGCGGGTTGGACTGGAGCAAACACAGACGATTATAAAGACGATATTCAAGGCGCAAATTATAGCGTACAAGGCAACATTCTCTTAAACGCTACAGTACTTGAAAACATGGAGAATAATTTTAATAGTACTACAGGAACTTTAGCCGACAAGCTAATGGCAGCCATGCAAGGCGCAAATTTTGCAGGTGCCGATATGCGATGTCTAGACCGAGGAACTTCTTCTACCACAGCCTATTTACAGGTATATAAACCAACCGATGATCCAGACAACCCCTATTTGCGATTAAACATAGAAGAAATGCCTTTTGGCGAAGAACCCATAGATTCCTTGCAAACATTATACGACCAATTCCTAACGGTTAACGATCTTGAACTTAAACCTGGATTTTCTTTGTATCCAAATCCGGCTCAAGATAGAATCCAACTTAATTACAATCCACAGCTTACCTTACAAGAAGCTACTTTATACGACATTCATGGTAAATTAGTTGCGACTTTAGAGGTTAATAACACGACTCCGGGGAAACAACAATTTAGCGTTAGTAATTTGGTAGCTGGAGTTTATTTTATACGCTTAGCAAGTCCTCAAGGGAATAAAACCTTAACCTTTATAAAAGCGAATTAACACATACCATGTCCGATTCAAAAAAAATAGAAGCCTATATAAAGAAGCACGAAAAATGGAGTGATGCGTTAACACAATTGCGGGAAATACTGCTAAAAACCGAAGCCGTAGAAACCGTAAAATGGGGCATTCCTACCTATACCGTAAATGGTAAAAATGTTATGGGCATTGGGGCTTTTAAAAATCATTTTGGCTTGTGGTTTTTTAACGGTGTATTTTTAAAAGACACTCAAGGTGTGCTGCGCAATGCAAATAGTGAAACAACGCGAGGCATGCGACAGTTAAACTTTAAATCACATGACCAAATAGATGCTCAACTTGTATTTGATTACGCCTTAGAAGCAATAGAAAATCAGAAGTTAGGTAAAGAAATAAAACCAACTCCGGCCAGTAAAAAAAAGCTAATTATCCCAGTCGAATTAAGCAATTTATTAAACGAAAATTCAGTATTAAAAACTGCCTTTTATGCATTAACGCCAGGCAAACAACGCGAATATGCCGATCATATTTCTGGCGCTAAACGCGAAGCAACTCGTCTTAACAGATTAGACAAATGCATTCCTCTTATACTTGCTGGCGGCGGCCTTTACGACAAATATAAAAACTGTTAACGCCCATGGCTAAAAAAGGTTTTACCTATTCTAAGCGCCAGTTTTACTTTTACTTAAGGCGTGCTATTTGGGTGTTATTAGCTTGGGTTGCAATTAGTAATATTTTGTTTTTCTATGAATATACTACCTTGGCCAGTTACGATGTTTATTCGTCTGCCTATGACTTTAAATCTAATTTTATTGCCAATTTAATTATTGCAATTGGCGCTGGACTATTAGGGGGAACGGTAACCATTAACTTAATGGAAATCGTACTTAGACGCTATGCTTTTTTAAAAGCCCTATTTATTGTTTTAATAATCTATACGGCAACGGCAGTTTTGGTTAGTGCTTTTGGCGCCCAGTATTTAAAAAGCGAAGATTTAAACCTGCCCTTATTCCATCCCGATGTATTAGAAGAAACCTACTTCTTTTTTACAAGTTGGCTGTTTATTAAAAACTATTTTATTTGGCTATTTATCGTTTTGGTCACCTTAATTATTCTAATGGTAAACGATAAATACGGTCCAGGTGTATTTCCCGACTACCTAATGGGCAAATATTTTATACCAAAAAACGAAAGACGCATATTTATGTTTGCCGATATACGCAACGCAACTGGAATAGCCGAAGACCTTGGCGAACAAAAGTATTTTAATTTTTTAAAGGATTTCTTTAAAGACATCGCTCCTGCAATAGTGCACACTCATGGAGAGGTGTATCAGTATGTTGGGGACGAAGTAGTCGTGTCGTGGAAAATGAAGCAAGGCTTGCGCAATGCCAATGCCATTAGCTGTTATTATTTGATGCTAAATTTACTCGAGAACAAAAAAGCCAAATACGCTTCAAAATATGGCGTGCAACCCGAATTTAAAGTAGGGTATCATTGTGGAAACGTAATGAGTGGAGAATTAGGCCAAATTAAGCGCGAAATTGCATTTTCTGGAGATGTTTTAAACACGACTGCAAGAATTCAAGCCGCTTGTAACAAACTTGGTGTAGCTATACTCGCCTCTCAAGAATTTTACAACCTAATAGTGCATATGCCAAAAAACCTAGAAGTTATACCTATGGGGGAACAACCCTTAAAAGGCAAGTCAGAAGCTATTGCCTTGGTTACTTTTAGGAACAATAGTTGATACTTAGATTAATTCAACATATAAATATTCAATATTATGAAAACCGACAAATACACCAAAGCCGTGCTAACTGTTATTGCTGTTTGCTTAGCAATTAACACCTTACAGTCTATAGAAGTGTTCCCTAAAGCATATGCAAATGGCCCCGATGGTTACACCAATACCATCCCTGTAGGTTATGGTTTAGTTCCTCTTAATGCAGATGGACTAATAGATGTAAACATAAAAGATATTAGCACCTACGACGAATTAAACGTAAATTTAAAGGGTGTAGATACTTATGAAAAGGTACCCGTTACTTTAAAAGGAATCGACACTCAAGACGAACTAGATGTAAATCTGGACGAAATTGGCGGTAGTTGGATAAGTGCCGGCGGGCCAGTTAAAGTGCAGATTCAGAATTGATTAACTACCAATAATTTAAAAACTTGTTCTGGCTTGTAACATAAACAGGCTTGCAAGTACTTATTACTAGCTAACATTAACCGTTGAATAAAGAACTCGAACATAGTTTTGTAAAACTGCTGGAAGAAAACCAGAACGTTGTCCACAAAATATGTAGGCTTTATACCAGAAATCAAGATGCGCATAATGACCTGTTTCAGGAAATTACCATCCAACTCTGGAAAGCCTATCCTAAATTTAGAGGAGACGCTAAGTTTAGTACCTGGATGTATCGTGTGGCTTTGAACACTGCAATTACGCTATATAGAAAGTCTAAACGAAGTATTAATACTCAAGAATTCGAAGGAGTTAGCTTTAAAATCGCATCGGAATATTACGACGATACCATAGAGGAGCAATTAAAATTAATGTACGCGGCGGTTAAAAATCTAAACGATATAGATAAGGCACTAGTGTTTTTATATCTAGAAGACAAGTCGTATCGAGAAATATCTGAAACCATGGGTATATCTGAAGTAAACGCAAGGGTAAAGATGAACAGAACTAAAGAGAAATTACGTAAAGTATTAAATCCGTAACCTATATGGATCAATTAGACCTTTTAAAACAAGAGTGGAAATCTCGGGAACAAGAACTCCCGAAGTTGAGTTATACCGACATCTACACCATGTTGTTAAAAAAATCTTCGTCGATTGTAAAATGGATTTTTATAATAAGCATTATAGAAATTTTACTTTGGATAGGGTTAAATTTTATAATTCCAGAATCTAGCAAACAAATTAACGAAGGCATGGGACTTTCTAAAGTTTTTATGCTTACTAATATAATTCACTACACAATTTTTGCGGGTTTTGTTTACTTGTTTTATAAAAATTACCAAGCCATTCAGGCTACAGATGCTATTAAAGATTTAATGCAAAAAATACTTAAAACGCGACGTACGGTACGCTATTTTGTGTATTATAATATAGGCGTATCCATGCTCTCTTTAATTGCGGTAAATATTTATTATTACAACAATAAAGAGCATCTTTTTGAACTCATGCAATCGAATATTTTTGCGAATAACCCTGATTTAACACTAGACAGTTTTACAACGGTATTCTTTATATCACAAATAATAATAGGAATTCTATTTATTGGACTAATTGCACTTATCTACTACTTAGTTTACGGACTTATGTTGCGCAGATTAAAACGCAATTATGTAGAGCTCAAGAAAATGGAACTCTAATTAGCGCTGTAGCGTCTAGATTTATTTAACTCTTCTTCTTTTTGGAGTTCAGACTCTGGAATAACCTTTAATAAGGACGGATGTTGCTCTATGGCAAATTGTAATTGTTCCACTATTTGTTCTACCGAATCGTTTTCGTAATCGATTTCTAAAGGTTCTTTAATAACAAAAGACTGTAAAATATTACGCTTTTTAATACGGAGCCCTTTTTTGTCGAACGAGCGTCTAAAACCATCTATTACAATAGGAACTACAATGGGTTTGTTTTGCTTAATAATATGAGCCGTACCTCTGCGTATTGGTTTCCACGGTTTTGTTGTTCCCTGCGGAAAAGTAATTACCCATCCATCTTTTAAAGCAACCGAAATATTATTTACATCGCTAAGCTTTACCTGCCTGTTAATTTCTTTGCCTTGAGCGCGCCAAGTGCGTTCAATACTCACCGAACCTGCGTACGCCAATATTTTTGGAAGTAAGCCAGACTTCATGGTTTCTTTAGCGGCAACAAAATAGACATTTAGTTTAGGACGCCATAAATAGCCAATATTCTTTATACTATCTACACGACCGCTAAGACTGGCATTAAAAACGTGAAACATAGAAACAACGTCGGCAAAATAAGTCTGATGATTAGAAACAAAGAGCACGTTGGTATCTGGCAGGTCTTTAATAATTTCTGACCCCTCGATTTGCAGTTCGTTAAACCCCTTAAAGCGCCTATGAGTCATTGCACCTAAAATGCGAATTAACCACAGTTTTAAAAATAAAATATGCCCGAACGGGTTTTTTTTAAACAGCCCCATAAAGATTGCAAATTAGCGGAAGCAAATATACAAAAATGCTGTTTAGAGCAGCGTTTTTAACATATGTCTAACTTCGCTAAGCATCATGGCAGTAGCACCCCAAACCAAATGCCCGTTTAATAGGTAAGCTGGCACTTCTATTTGTGTTGCATAGCTAGTGGTTAATACCCGTTTGGTTAAAATAGTATCGTCTAAAAAATGAGGTACGGGAACCTGAATTAAGTCTTCTACTTCGCTAGCCTGAAGTGTAAATTGTGGCACATCTTGTGCAATTCCTAAATAAGGATGCACATAAAAGTTACTCGGCGGGATATAAATATGGGTAAGTTCTTTAAGCACGTTTACTTTGCTTTTAGGAACTCCAATCTCTTCGTGTGTTTCTCGCAGGGCGGTGTGTTCTAGGTTTAAATCTTCCGGTTCTTCGCTCCCACCGGGAAAACCTATTTGAGCCGAATGAACACCTTTATAGGTTTTTCTTAAAATTAAAGCCAAATTAGTAACTCCTTGATTGTCTGGATAAAACAATACCATAACTCCAGCCCTTCTGGCTGTTTGCATTTTAAGTGCCTGCTCCTTGAGTTCTTTAAGACGCTCAATAGGAGCCATTTTTAACTGTGCCTCCTCCCCTGGAAGCTCCATATTTGTTACTTTTATAATCTTAGATTCAAAATTCGAAAATAACATAAATGAAGTCGATTTATTATCTACTGGTTTTGGGACTATTTGCTCTTAGTTGTCAAGATACTAAAAAAGCGACTCCCAAAGCAACGCAAATAGAGCAAGATATTGCTAAAGACAGCATTACTCCTGTTTCAAAACAAAAGACCACAGTCAAGGCTCACGAGCTCCCTTTTTTAAACGAAGACAATGTGGAGGGTCTGCTTTTGGAATACGGGAAAAACAATTTAGAAACCAAGGCAAAAATTTCAACCACCCACGGTGATATTTTTCTAGAACTTTATAAAGATACCCCCCTGCACAGAGCCAATTTTGTCTATTTGGTAAAGGAGGGTTATTTTAACAATACGTTTTTTCATAGAGTGGTACCCAACTTTATTATTCAAGCTGGAAGTTCAGATAACGCGAGCACGAATAAAAAGCGAGCCAATTTAGGTAAGTACCGCTTGCCAGCCGAACTAGACAATGGCAGAATTCACCAGCGTGGAACCATTTCGGGAGCTAAAAATTATCGCGAAAATCCAGACAATAAATCGGCAGCTTACGAATTTTTTATCTTTCTAGGTCCACTAAAAAGCACCAGTCATTTAAACAATAAATACACCATTTTTGGGCGAGTAACCAAAGGTATGGATGTAGTAGATACTATAGCTAATTTGCCCGCAGACGAAGGCGAATGGCCCTTAACAAATGTCTATATAAGTGTAGAACTTCTAGATTAATTATTGTTCCAATTCTTCTTTAGAGTAGATACTAGGCAAAGAAACTTTAAAGAGTACAGCGAAAAGACGAGCAACAATAATAATGGTACCAGATATTATCACCACAAGATTAGTAGACAACGGAGTATATAACAGCAAAAAGTAAGCGCTACCTCCCAAAATACAGGCGGTTGCATAGACTTCTTTTCTAAATATAATTGGGATTTCGTTACATAATATATCTCGAATAACACCACCAAAACAAGCCGATAGCGTTCCTAATCCTACACAAATTACCGCCGAATAGCCTGCATCTATTCCCTTTTCGACTCCAATAATAGTATACAATGCAATTCCAATAGTGTCGAACAAAAACAAAGACCGCCGAACATAACTTAGCTTTTTTCTAAAAATTACCGCCAAAACAGCAGCCGCGGCTATCATGTATATATAACGCAAATCGTGCATCCAAAATACTGGAGCATCTATTAATAAATCGCGAACAGTCCCACCACCAACAGCGGTTACAAAGGCAATAATTAATATACCAAATGGATCCATGCGTTTTTTAAGCGCTGTGAGTACACCAGAAATAGAAAAACTTACGGTTCCTAATAAATCTATTAAAACAATTAGACTCATATTTGCTGGGTGTAATAGTTGTAATCTTTTAAAACTACATCTATAAAGGGCTTGTCGTATAGTTCAGAAGTGGTTCCCAGAATGCCTTCTACTTTAACTCGCAATGCATTTAAAGTCTTGTAATCGTTAGATTTTACGGCAATTCTAAAAGTGTCTTTAATTATTCTAACATCTTTATCTGTAAGTTGCATTACGGTACTAAACGTCGGGGTGTATTGGTCCGTAACTTCTTCTAAAATAGTGTTCGAAATTTTTAATCGCTGTTTAGTGCTTATAACTACGGTGCCAGCCGCTGCATCACCAATGCGCTGTGTTTTGTCGGTAAAAATTAACGACAAAATTCCAACAGCTGGAAAAAACCACTGGTCCACCAAACGCATCATCCATCTAATCCCGTAATTGGACCAATGTACTGGAGTTCCATCTACTTTTACTACCCGGGTTTTTAAAATCATTTTACCTACAGTTTGCCCATTAAAAAGAATGTGCATGTACAAAGAATAAAACATAACCGGCAAAAATAACAAGGTTTCTATACCAAAAAGGGTGTACCGGTCAGAAAAAATATCATCAAAAATGGAAGAAGCTAAACTAACTAAATAGGCGTACAAAAAGAAGATAAACACATCTATTAAGACGGCTAAAATTCGTTCGCCAATACTGGCAATGGTATAGCCTAAATTTACATTTTGAGTTGTACTAATAAGTAAGTTTGCCATTTACGTGCAAGTGATTATCTTTAGTAAAAAATTAATTGATGCGCGAAGCTGCATTTGTGAAGCAAAATAAGGAAAAATGGATAGCTTTCGAAAAAGCTATTACATTAAAATCACAAATTAATCCAGATACCCTGGCAGATCATTATATTCACTTAACAAACGACCTCGCGTTTGCGCAAACCTATTACCCAGAATCTAAAACGCTACAGTATTTAAATTCGCTCACTACACAGGCGCATCAGAAGATTTACAGGAACAAAAAAGAAAGTAAAAATAGGGTTATCTCTTTTTGGAAATACGAATTCCCATTGTTCTTTTTTGCCTACCAAAAACAACTGCTTTACGCCTTTTTAATTTTTATAGTTGCCGTGGCTATTGGCGCTATTAGTGCCTTGTTTGACGACAGTTTTGTTAGATTAATTCTAGGGGACTATTATGTGAATCAAACCTTAGACAATATAGATAGCGGGAATCCCACAGCTATTTATGGCTCAGGAAGCGAATTTGGAACCTTTGTTGCGATTACAGTTAATAATATTCGCGTGGCCATGATTGCCTTTGCTTTTGGAGTAATTACATCTGTAGGTACGGCCTATATACTTTTTAGTAATGGTGTTATGGTTGGAGCATTTTTTATGCTTTTTTACAATAGTGATGTGTTTTGGGAAGCCTCTAAAAACATTATGCTACACGGTAGCATAGAGCTATCTGTAATTGTTGTAGCTGGTTGTGCTGGTATTGTTATGGGGAACGGAATTTTGTTTCCCAAAACCTATAGCAGACGTGTTTCTTTTATGAAATCCGCAAAAGCAGGACTAAAAATTGTAGTTAGCACCATTCCGTTTTTTATAATTGCCGGCTTTATAGAAGGTTTTATTACCCGTTATAATAATATACCAATATGGTTGGCCTTAACTATAATTATGGGCTCCTTTGCTCTTATTATTTATTATTACGTTTATTATCCTATAAAAATTAATAAAGCCTATGCCGCAGGATAAAGTCGAACTAAGACAACGCTTAGATTTTGGTCAAATGATTTCGTATTATTTTGACTTTCTAAAGCACAACATAAAACCTTTCACTAACATTTTTCTGCGCTATAACGGCATATTTATGTTGGGCTTTTTGGGCGTAAGCTATCTAATGGTCACAGGTTTTTTTGGTGCAACGCAATCGTCTGGACCTTTTGGAGCAAATAACGATTCTGCATATTATACGGCAATGTTAGGCTTAGGAGCACTCGCATTTTTATTGCTTTTAATAATTGTTGGCGGTCTTAACTACAGTTTATCTTCTGTTTATATGAACAAATACGTTTTGGAACATGACCATCCCAAAGACATTAATGGCCCGGAAGTTTGGCGAACGGTTACTAAGCGTTTTGGAAATATCGTGATATTTATGCTGTTATTAATTTTAATTTATGCAGTTGTAGCCATACTGGGGTTAATAATTAGTTTTATTCCTTTAGTTGGCTTTTTTGGCCGCTATATAATTCAAATGGCCATGGGAGCATGGATGGGCATGTCGCTACTTATTATGTTTAGTCAAAATAAAGGTGTAACCGATTCCATGCAAGCAGGCTGGAATTTACTAACTGCAAATTTTTGGAAGTGTGTGGGCGTAAATTTTATTATGGGAGTAATACTAGGCATACTTGTTTTGTTTGTTCTTTCTGTGCCTGGAATAATTTTTGGGGTTATCTCTTACCATTATATAGACAGTTCTTCTGGAGTGATGAATCAAACCATTTTAAAAATAATCTGGACGGTAATTTTGGCCATAGTATTATTTTTAATGGCCTATGGTCAAGCCTTGACACAATTTGTAAACGGGGTGTTATACTTTTCTTTAAATGAGCAAAAAACAAATAACTTTCTACGCAGTAGAATTGACCAAATAGGCAGTGAACAGTAAGCGGTTTTTATTAGTATTCGGACTTATTTTTAGCCTGTGCTGCGGTTTTGCAAATTCAGGCGTAACTCCTGTGCAAGAAACAATTCAAACAGATTCAAGTTCAATACGCGTAAAAGAATTTAATAAAGAATTAAGTGAGAGCTATACCGCAGGCGATTTTAACTATCAGGAAGGTCGCGGACAATCAGAAAACCTATTGCGCCGTTTTATTAATTGGTTTTTAGATGTTATTAGAGACATTTTTGGGGTCGACATAGATAGAGACACCTACGACCTTATGGAAACCATTCTGTATATCTCTTTAATTGCTGTAGGGCTTTATTTTATGGTCCGGTTATTATTGGGGCAGCAAGCCACTGCTTTCTTTAGTGGTAACAGTAAAACAATTGCACCGCTTAATGTAAGCGAAGAAGATATTACTCAAATAGATTTAGATGCGCTTATAAATCAGGCGTTAAGCCAAAAAGACTACCGATTAGCCGTTAGATTTATGTATTTAAAGGTGTTAAAGCAGCTCACTTTTAAAGAAATAATAAACTGGCATTTCGAAAAGACTAATTCAGACTACTATCGCGAAATAGAATCGGAAGCACTTAAAGAAAACTTCGAAGATGTATCTTATTTATACGAATACGTTTGGTATGGGGAATTTCCATTAGATGCTAAAGGGTTTCAGCGCGCTCAAACCTTGTTCCATACAATGAACACCAAAATTGACCGCCATGGATAAACGTTCTAAACGCATCTTATTGGCCTTTGGAGTAGCAATTTTAGTATTGGTTGTTATAGAAACAGTGCGCCCCAAACCCGTTGACTGGAATCGAAGTTATACTTCGACAGATAAAATACCTTTAGGCAGCTACGTTTTTTACGAGGAACTCCCGGGAATTTTAGATGCTCCTGTAAAACGAATAACCAAAGATCCTTTTGAGTTTTTACGGGATAACCCATATACCACAAACGAACTCTACGTATTAATTAATAACGATTTATACTTGGACCCGAGTCAATACGAGAAACTTTCGGAATTTGTAGCCAAGGGCAACAATGTGTTGTTGTCGGCTAACGATTTTGGCGGTACAATCGAAGATTCGTTGGGAATTAGCACCTATGTTGACTATGCAATTCGCGAACCTGAATTGGCCGCTAATTTTTATAATCCTAAGCTAAAACTTGATAAAACGGCAAAGTTTAATCGCGGAATTTACAAAACTGTTATAAACCAAATAGATACTTTAAACACTGTGGGATTGGGTTATATAGACGGCGACTATTTAGGCGAAGAATTTGAAAGCGCTACCGTAGACATGCTCAATTTTCAGACCGAAGACAAGGTGTTAATTGGAAGGCAATTAAATTTTGTGCGTATTAGTCACGGGCAAGGTCATTTTTATTTACACACCTTACCCGAAGCATTTACCAACTATTATTTATTGGGCGCAAATCAGCAGTACGCAGAACGCCTGCTCTCTTATTTTAATCCTGACCAAGTCTATTGGGATGAATACATTAAAGCAGGAAAGGTTTTTATTGCTAGCCCCTTGCGCTTTGTACTTATGCAACCTAGCCTTAAATGGGCGTATTATTTAAGCCTAATTGGTCTAGTGTTATTTGTAATCTTTAAAGGGAAGCGCGAACAGCGCACCATTGCCATTGTAAAACCATTGGCCAACGATTCGAAAGACTTTGCAGCCACAATTGGCGATTTACACTTTCAGTACAAAGATTACGGCAACATTATTGCCAAGCGGATTACCTATTTTTTAGAACGTGTACGGTCAGAATATTATATAAATACCAACCAATTAAACCAAGAGTTTACTACAAAATTGGCTCAAAAAAGCAGTCAGAATTTAGAAGATACCCAAACCTTGGTTAATTTAATTAACAATCTTAGAGCTAAGGCCCTACATACAGAGAAGGACCTAATAAAGCTTAACAAATCATTAGAAAAATTTACACATTAGCATTATGGACGATTTAAATACCAACGATCAAAACCCAGAACAGCAGCCGCAAATTCCCGGAGATACAAACAGCGATGGGTTACTAGAAGACTTTGATAATATTGTTGAAGGCGAAGGTGGGTCAGAAAATATAGACTTTAAATCGCGCATAGATTTAAGCGAGCTTAAAGCAGCAGTAGCAAGTATTAAAGGCGAAATAGGAAAGATTATTGTCGGGCAAGAAGCCATGATTGAACTTTTAATAATTTCTATTTTGGCCAACGGACATTCTTTAATAGAGGGTGTTCCCGGTGTTGCCAAGACGGTTACAGCAAAATTGCTGGCTAAATCGCTAGCGGTAGATTTTAGTAGAATTCAATTTACCCCAGATTTAATGCCTTCGGACATTCTAGGAACCTCTATTTTTAATGTAAAAGAGCAAGATTTCGAATTTAAAGCGGGGCCCATTTTTTCGAATATTGTTTTAATTGATGAAATAAATCGTGCTCCTGCAAAAACACAGGCCGCGTTGTTTGAAGTTATGGCCGAACGACAAATAACCATAGATGGTGTTCAAAATACCATGACCGATCCCTTTTTAGTATTTGCAACGCAAAATCCTATAGAACAAGAGGGCACCTATGCATTGCCCGAGGCGCAATTAGACCGTTTTCTGTTTAAAATAAACGTAGATTATCCTGCCTTGGCAGAAGAAATAATTATTCTAGAAAACGAGCATAAACGCGAAGACCACGACCCTTTTGGCGAAGTAACTGCAGTACTTTCGGCGGCTCAAATAAGTGAATTCCAGAGTACCATTAAAAAAATAATAATAGAAGACAACCTAATTCAATATATAGCGGGCATGGTTCACAGTACGCGAACAAACCCCAATTTATACTTAGGGGCGTCGCCTAGAGCATCTATCGCAATTATGAATAGCGCCAAAGCAAAGGCCGCAATTTCTGGCCGTGATTTTGTGACTCCGGACGATATTAAAACAGTGGCCTTACCAGTACTTAGGCATCGCGTAATTGTTACTCCGGAACGCGAAATGGAAGGTTTTACTTCGGATCGCGTAATTAGTCAAATAATAGAAACTCTTGAGATTCCTAGATAAGTGAAACGTTTTTTTAAAAGTTTATATCTACAACCCTTATTTTTTCTGGTCTTAATTGGACTAGCAACTTTGTTTGTGCTTTCCTTTTTTGCCACGGGATTATTTGCTGCAGTTAAATTATTAGTTGTGGTATTGACTTGTTTAACTGTGTTTGACTGTATTTTGTTATATAAAAACAAAACTGGTATTCAGGCCAAACGTATGGTGCCCGAAAAACTATCTAATGGCGATAAGAACAATATAGATATTACTTTAATTAACCGGTATTTGTTTAACGTACGCCTAAAAATTATAGATGAATTACCCAAACAATGGCAAATTCGTGATTTTAGTATAAGCACCAATCTAAGTTCAGGTCAAGAAAAGAAGCTTACCTATCAAGTACGACCCACAGAGCGCGGAGAATATCACTTTGGCAATTTAAATGTGTTTACGCGAAGTATTCTAGGACTTGTAGCTAGGCGTCAGCAGTACGATTACAATACCATGGTGCCTAATTACCCCTCTTTTTTACAATTAAAAAAATACGAATTTGTTGCCTTTACCAATAAGTTAAAACTGTTTGGCCTTAAAAAAATTAGACGCATTGGTAATACTTTAGAATTCGAACAAATTAAGGATTATGTATCTGGCGACGACATACGCAATATTAACTGGAAAGCCACGGCCAAAAAGAGTGAGCTCATGGTTAACCAATATCAGGACGAAAAATCGCAGCCTGTATATTCGGTAATAGACACAGGACGTGTTATGAAAATGCCTTTTAACGGCCTTAGCCTTTTGGACTACGCAATTAATTCCACCTTGGTAATTTCTAACATTGTTCTAAAAAAACAGGATAAGGCGGGTATGTTTACCTTTTCTAGGGCAGTGGACAATCAAATTGTTGCAAAACAACGCAGGTCGCAAATGAATTTAATTCTCGAAAACCTGTACAATGTAAACACCGACTTTGCCGAAAGTGATTTCTCTAGATTGTATGTAGATATTAAAAGACGCCTTAATCACCGAAGTTTATTATTGTTATATACCAACTTCGAAACTATGGATGCCTTGCACCGGCAACTTCCCTATTTACAAGCTATCGCTAAAACCCATTTACTGGTAGTTATCTTTTTTGAAAATACAGAGTTAAAAGAAATGACCACTCAGCCGGCCAGTACTACCCGGGAGATATTCCAGAAAACCATTGCCGAAAAATTTGTTTACGAAAAAAAGCTAATTGCCACGGAATTAAGAAAATACGGAATACAATCCATACTCACTGCTCCCGAAAACTTAACCATAAACACCATAAATAAATACTTAGAAATTAAAGCCAGAGGACTTTTGTAACAGTTCGGTCTTGAATTTTTACAGTTGAGTTTATATTATTGGCTTTAGCCCTCAGGTCTCGACATATTTGTACTGTAATAACAATTAAATCGTTTAGACCATGAAAACCTTAATTATAGCACTAACTACATTAAGTTTATTAATTACCAACGCAATTTTTGCACAATCTCCTGCTACAAGCACGGGAAACACCCTTACGGTTACCGTACCAATTAAAAGTCAAGAAGGAAAAGTAGGATTTGCGTTGTACAATAAAGCAACCTTTATGCAACAACCTCTTGATGCAAAAGAAACCAAAGCAGCAGACGGAAAGGCCATAGTAATTTTCGAAAATGTTACTCCTGGTGAATACGCCGTTGTTGCATATCACGACAAAAACAGCGATAACAGAATGAACTTTCAAGCAAACGGGATGCCTTTAGAAGATTATGGCTGTTCTAATAATGTAATGAGCATGGGACCTCCACAATGGAGCGATGCTAAATTCGAAGTAAAAGACACGCCAGTAGCCATAGAAATTCGTTTCTAAGAGCGACCAATACTTATAATGAATCCCGCCTAACGCGGGATTTTTCTATATAGTTAATATCTAATTAAATAAAATTAATAATCAATATTATTTATAGAATTGTATCTTTGATACTCAACCAGCTATAATGACAATTACACAATTAAAATATGTTTTGGCCGTCGCCGAATATCAAAACTTTACCAAGGCTGCCAAAAAAACCTTTGTTACTCAGCCTACCTTGAGTATGCAAATTCAAAAATTAGAGGAACAACTGGATGTATTAATATTCGATCGAAGTAAAAAACCAATCGCGCTTACAGAAGTCGGCAAAAAAATTGTGACCCAGGCTCGCAATATTGTAAACGAAGCCGACAGAATTAAAGACATCGTCGACCAACAAAAAGGATATATTGGTGGTGAATTTAAAGTGGGTATTATTCCTACCATTATGCCTACGCTTTTACCCATGTTCTTGAAGAATTTTACCAAAAAATACCCCAAAGTTCAGCTTAAAATAGAAGAACACAATACAGACGATCTTATTCAAAAGTTAAACGATGGTCATTTAGATGCGGGTATTGCGGCTACGCCTTTATTACAAGACAATATTAAGGAACGTGTTATTTACTACGAACCCTTTGTGGGATATATTCCTAAAGCACACAGATTAGCGACCAACAAAAAAATTGCGGTCAGCGATTTAGATATAGACGATATTTTGCTTCTAGAGGACGGTCATTGCTTTAGAGATGGTGTAATTAACCTGTGTAAGTCGAGCAAAACAAATTATGGCGATAGTTTTCAATTAGAAAGTGGCAGCTTCGAAACACTAATTAGATTAGCTAACGATGGTATGGGAATGACACTTTTACCATATTTACACACTTTAGATATTGCCCAGCAACAAAAAGAAAACTTGCATTACTTTAACGATCCTGCTCCTGCCCGCGAGGTGAGTTTAATTTATCCTAAAAGTGAATTAAAAATTCAAATAATCACGGCCTTATACGATATAATTTCTGGCATAGTTCGGGGCGCAATTGCTTTTCAAGATGTAAAAATTATAAGCCCGTTAGCCAAAAAATAAAAAAGGCCTCTTCTAGAGAGGCCGTTATTATATTAATTGTTTAAATAAACCAGACACTGATTTAGATCTGGGTTCTGCTGAATTAAAGATTTAATCCAAATCCTTAGTTCCTCGATTTCGTGAGGAAGCAATCGCTGTAACGCTTTATTTAACTCTTTGCAAAACAACTGGGGATCAAAGCTCACTTTTGAAAGCACGGCTTTGGTATAATCAAACATTGCTCTTGCCATAGTTTAGTATAGATTAGATTAAGATAAAAGTAACGTTGTTTTATAAGCGAGATTTTTATTATTTATGTTACTAAATATAGTCAA
This sequence comes from Gilvibacter sp., assembly GCA_965277295.1. Classification (GTDB taxonomy): domain Bacteria; phylum Bacteroidota; class Bacteroidia; order Flavobacteriales; family Flavobacteriaceae; genus Gilvibacter. The sequence goes on along the minus strand of OZ255720.1, from coordinate 2,626,407 downwards.
AAAAGTTTGCATTTATTTCTTTTAACAGCACATTTAACACGTTTAACTGTCAAATTAAGAGAATTATAACAAATAATTACTAATGCTTTTAAAACCTGTTATCGCCGTCTAATAAGTTGCCAAGCCCACCTAAAATACTACCTTCACCTTTATCTTTCCCTCCACCTCGTGGCGCTGCCTGCAGTACTCTACTAGCTAATCTACTAAATGGTAACGACTGAATATAAACTGTTCCAGGGCCAGTTAAACTAGCAAAGAACAAGCCTTCTCCGCCAAAAATGGTATTCTTTATGCCGCCAACAAATTCGATATCGTAATCTACGGTTTGATCGAACCCAACAATACAACCCGTATCTACTTTTAAATTTTCTCCTGCACGTAATTCTTTTACCGCTGTGGTTCCGCAGGCATGAACAAAAGCCATTCCGTCACCTTCCAGTTTTTGCATAATAAAGCCTTCGCCTCCAAATAACCCTCGACCTAGCTTTTTACTAAATTCAATACCAATAGAAACGCCTTTAGCTGCGCATAAAAAGGCATCTTTTTGGCAAATAAATTTACCTCCAAAGTTTGCTAAGTCTACAGGTATAATCTTTCCAGGATAGGGTGAGGCAAAACTAACGCGACGTTTGTCGAAGTTTTGGTTGTAATACGCAGTCATAAATAAACTTTCTCCAGTGAGTAATCGTTTTCCGGCGCCAAAAATTTTACCCATTAGGCTACTGTCCTTTTTGGACCCGTCACCAAAAATGGTTTCCATCTTCATTCCTCCGTCCATCATCATTAGACTACCGGCTTCTGCAATTACCCCTTCGTTGGGATCTAATTCAATTTCTACATATTGCATTTCTTCTCCGTGAATGTGGTAATCTATTTCGTGTGCTTGCATAGTTTAAAGTGTTTATAGTATTGGTAACCAAATAAAAAATAAAGTTACAGCTAGCGCGAAAAAAGTTTAAGACCGTGCTTGCTTTAATTTTACGGTCCATTCAAATTCGAATTCAGAAACTACTTCACCTTCTAAATTAGTTCCTTGAGCTGTCATCCAGCAAGTTTGACCGTCTCCTGTGGCGAGGGTATTGGCAATAGCTTGTTTTATTTTATGGCCGTCTTTACAGGTAAATGTAATAACCCCCCTAGCCTTTTTAGAAAAGTTTGCCTTATTATTGGCTACTAACATACTTATAGGTCTATTTACACTTTTAATTTCTTGCATAACCAGAGCACCTGTACTAAGTTCGGCAGCCATGCCTTGAACGGCCCAAAACATAGAGTTAAATGGATTCTGATTTATCCATCTGTGCCTAACTTTTGTTGTACACTGATCTTGATTTATCGATTTTACGCGAACACCAGTAAAAAAAGCAGACGGCAATTTAAAAAGTAAAAACAGGTTAATTTTTCTGGAAGAAGTGCTCATAATAGCAGTATTTACAACGAATATACGCATTTTGAACAATTTTGTAAGCGAATTCTTAATTGTTAAAATTATGTTAATTATCAGTACTATGCGTAACAAAGTACTGTTTTTTAAACATATATTTGCATAAGAAAATAACAAGCAATGGATAATACTGTATTATCAAAGAACGATAAATCACTAGGAATGGCAATTCACTTGTCTACCTTTTTAAAGTACTTTTTCCCTTTCGGAAACTTTATTGGTCCATTAATACTGTGGACCACCAATAAAGAAAAAGCCTATATAGATCATCACGGGCGTGAAGCACTTAATTTTCAATTAAGCCTTTTACTATACGGAGTAATTATAGGGGTAATATGTTTACCATTTATCTTTTTCTATGCAGGAGATTTTATTAGTGTTTTAGAACACCTGGACGATGCATTCGATCGCAGCAGGTCGGTAAGTGTTCAAAATTTATCTGGTTATTTAATTGTAATATTTATAGCAGTTATAGTAACCCTAGGCATATTTATATTCGAAGTTTGGGCAGTAATTACAGCTGCCATGAAGGCTTCTAACGGTCAGGAATTTAGGTATCCATTTAGTATACGCTTTATAAAATTAGAAGAACCAATAGCTACTCAGGCTGCACAGCAACCAGAGACAGACACCACAGATTCATCAGAAGAACAATCAAATAATTCATCAGAAAATGAGCAATCTAGTTAATCTTATTATGGCAGCAGTGCTAAGTTTTTTCCCAGCGGACGACACCGCAAAAGAACAAACAACAAGTACTCAAACCGTAAAAGCGATTATGACTACAGATCTTAAAACAGAGGCCGTAGTACCAACTATTCGCTTTGAAGCAGGGAAATGTTAAGCCCTACAATCATAAAACAGAACAAATGAAGATAGAGAACACAAAAGCACAAATGAGAAAAGGAGTACTCGAGTTTTGTATTCTTTCCATTCTAAGAGATGGAGAGGCGTACACTTCCGATATCCTTGATACATTAAAAGAGGCGAAGATGTTGGTGGTAGAGGGCACCATTTACCCACTACTTACCCGTTTAAAAAATGCCGGATTGCTTTCTTATCGTTGGGAAGAGTCTACGGGCGGCCCTCCAAGAAAGTATTATGAACTCACAGAAACTGGGAAGTTGTTCCTTAAAGAACTAAATACAACCTGGGATAATTTGCAAGCAGCTGTTAATCTAGTAATTAGCGAAAAATCAACAAAATGAAGAAGACAATCAATATAAATTTAGGTGGTACCTTTTTCCATATAGACGAAGACGCCTTCGCCAAACTAAATAGGTATCTAGACGCTATAAAAAAATCGTTTTCTGACCCAATGGGCCAAGACGAAATTATTAGAGACATAGAGGCGCGTATCGCCGAACTTTTTTCTGAAAAGGTAAAGTCGGCTACGCAAGTAATTACCATGAAAGAACTGGACGAAGTAATTGAGGTTATGGGGCAGCCAGAGGACTATATGGTAGACGAAGAAATCTTTGACGATGTTCCTCCAAACAGAGCGAGAAGTTCCAGATCGTATAATACACGTACCGGAAATTACAAGCAGCTTTTTAGAGATGTAGACAATAAATTTGTATCTGGGGTAGCCGCTGGTTTAGGGCATTACCTTGGTATAGATACTATTTGGGTGCGCTTGTTATGGATTATTTTAACGGTGTTTTCTACAGGATTCTTTTTAGTAGTTTATGTCTTGTTTTGGATATTAGTTCCAGCCGCAGAATCTACAGCAGATAAATTAAAAATGCAGGGCGATGCGATAAATATCGAGAATATTGAAAAAAAGATTAAGGACGAGTACGAACGCGTCGCCGATAAGGTAAAAGATGTCGATTTCGAAGAATATACCAAAAAAGCAAAGGCGAAGGGTAATGGATTTTTTGACGCCATTGGTAGTGTTTTTGTAGTGTTTTTTAAAATTCTATTTAAGTTTATTGGTATTATTTTAATTATAACGGCACTGTCTACGCTGGTTTCGTTAATAATTGGAACCTTTTCGGTTGGAAGCTTAGGATTGTGGGAAAACAACTGGGTAGATTATGCTCATGTAGTTAATACCACAGGAGCTCCTATTTGGTTAATTTCTTTAATGACGCTATTTGCCGTTGGAATTCCATTCTTTGTCTTGTTTATTTTAGGATTAAAAATTCTTATTCCAAACTTGAAGTCTATAGGTGCTCCCACCAAAATAATTTTGGGTGTATTCTGGATAGGTTCGTTAATAGTATTAGGAATTTTTGCCATACGACAAGTCACCGAAGTAAGCAACGAAGGCAGCTTTACAGTTACTCAAGAATTGCCAATTATGGCAGGCGACACCCTGAATATGGAAATGGTTTCTAATAACCAGTACGAATACCGAGTGTATCGCAATGGCGGATTCGAAATTATGTATAACGAAAACGACGAGCGTGTAATTTACAGTAACGATGTACGCCTAATAGTGCGTTCCACTTCTGACTCGATTGGTAAAATAAGTATAGAAAAAAGCGCGAATGCTATGGAATTACAACGAGCGCGACGCTTAGCTAAAAAGATAAGTTATGGCTTTAACTTTAGCAACAATACACTTTACTTAGACGGTTACTTAACCAGTGAATTTAGCGATAAATTTCACGATCAAGAAGTAGAGGTTATTGTGTACTTGCCGGTTGGAAGTATTTTATATGCCGACGACAATACGCGTAGTTTTCATTCTAATAGCACCTATTACGACGATATTTTAATGCGTGGGGACGAAGAAGAATACTTAAAAATTGAACGTAATAAAACGGTTTGCTTAAGCTGTCCTGACGGCAGAGAAAGCAACTATTCAGACGGAACCAGAACGAACACCTATTATTATAGCGACAGCGACGACTGGAGTGACGACAACTGGAAGGACGACGAAGGCTGGATAGAAGAAGACGATACTAATAACAATAACAGCAGGAATAATAATAATAATAATTCAGATCAAACCAATAGCACCAGCAGTTCGGACTCTACAGCTGTAGATACCCAGCAACAAGTGCAAACCACTCAGGATTCAATTCCTAATAGTAATTCATCCAATCAATAATTAAAAATCAACGTATTATGAAAATTTTAAAATCAACTTTAATTGTACTACTAGCAGTCGTTGCAAGTTCATGTAACTTCGACCTAATAGTTAACCAAGAAAACGGAAACGGTAATGTTGTTACCAAAACTAGAAACATTAGCGAAGACTTTAACGGGATTCGTGGGTCTAGCGGCCTAGATGTATTTTTAGAAGAAGGCAACGAAGCTAAAATAGTCGTAGAAGCAGACGAAAACCTACACGAATTTATAGAAACCGAAGTAGTTAACGGCATGCTTAAAATAAAGACTTCAAAAAACATTAATCGTGCAAAAGCCAAAAAGGTATATGTAACCTATGTTGGCAATTTAGAAGTAGTTTCGGCGAGTTCTGGAGCAGATGTAATTGCAAACGATGTAATTCGAGCAGAACAACTGGAAATAAGCAGTAGCAGTGGAGCCGACCTTGAATTAGAAATTGACGCTCGCGAAGTTACGGCCAAAACCAGTAGTGGAGCAGACCTAAAAGTTAGTGGGCGCGCCAAATACCTTACGGCCGATGCTTCCAGTGGAAGCGATTTAAACGCTAAAAATTTAGAAGTAAATAAATGTCGCGCAGATGTTTCTAGCGGTGCCGACATTGTAGTAAATGTTGCCTCTAGCTTAGATGCTAAGGCCAGCAGCGGTGGGGATATTCGTTATTATGGAGATCCAGTAACCGTAAACAAAAAAGACGGTAAATCTAGCGGAATTCGCAAGATGTAACTGCCTTTTGTTCATACGTTGAAGTAGACCACCTACCTATGGTGGGTGGTCACATTCAAAATTGTAATCGGGCGTTTAATCGACGCTAAACCGAGTTTCATTCATCAATTAAAAAACAACCACAATGCGATACTTCTATGTATGTCTTATTAGCATTTTTACCGTACAATTAGGTTGGTCACAACTACCTAAAAATCACGAGCTATACAAGCTTGTAGTCCAAAACGATAGCTTACTTTTTAATCTTGGTTTTAATAACTGTGACCTATCACAGTTTGAAACCTTACTAAGCGATGACTTTGAATTTTATCACGACAAAGCCGGATTAGAAAAAAGCAAGGCAAATAATATTGCAACCTTAAAAGCTGGTATTTGTGGAAACCCCGATTTTAAAAGCCGACGTGAACTGGTCGAAGGATCTATAGAAGTTTTCCCCTTAATGAACAATGGCAAAGTTTATGGACTAATACAGCGCGGCATGCATAAATTCTTCGAGACCTTTAAAGGAAAAGCTGAAGTTGCGGGAAGTATTGCGAAGTTTACCCATTTATGGATTCTGGAAGATGATGGAGTTTGGCGTCTGCAACGCGTTTTAAGTTTTGATCATCAACAGCAATTTAATACCACCGCCAATGTAGCGGCCTCCACTATAGATTTAAGCCCATATGTAGGGAATTACCTTGCACCAAATACGGGCGTGGTGAATATTACAATTAAAGAAAATAATTTGTTTTTAAATGCCTCTGGAATGCAAGCTCCACTTGCTCATGTAACAGGGAATCGGTTTGAAGTGCCGGGAAGCCCATTAGAATTTGAATTTGTCCTAAACGATTCAATGCAAGTTACCAAATTCAAGGTGTTAGAAAACAAAAAAGAGGTAGAAGTAGCCATAAAACAAGAGTAAGGAAGATGCTTTAGTTTGCTATTCTACCAAAAAAAATGCCGCTTTAAACAAGCGGCATTTTTATTATTTATATTTTTTGACTTTAAGCCATTTCTTTCTCGCTCTCTACAGCAGCTAAATAACGTTCGGCATCTAAAGCAGCCATACAACCCGTACCAGCGGCAGTAATTGCCTGACGGTAAACATGGTCTGCAGCATCTCCAGATACAAATACTCCAGGAACATTGGTCTTAGAAGTACCAGGAACCTCGTTTATAATGTAGCCTGTTTCGTCTAGATTTAACCAATCTTTAAAAATATCTGTATTGGGTTTATGACCAATAGCTACAAAAAATCCTGTCGCAGGAATTATGTGCTCCTCGCGGGTGATATTATTTACAACGCGCACTCCAGTTACTACTTGCCCATCCCCTAGCACTTCTTTGGTTTCGGTGTTAAAAAGAATTTCTATGTTATCGGTGTTGCGAACACGAGCCTCCATAATTTTTGAGGCTCTAAACGCATCACGGCGAACCAACATGGTTACTTTTGTACATAATTTTGATAGGTAATGCGCCTCTTCTGCCGCAGAATCACCAGCTCCAACTAATACAACTTCTTGGTTTCTGTAAAAGAATCCGTCGCAGACTGCGCAAGCCGAAACTCCACCCCCAAGGTTTAAATACTTTTGTTCCGATTCTAAGCCTAGATATTTAGCCGTTGCCCCGGTACTAATTATAATGGTGTCGGCATGAACTTCTGTGGTCTGGTTAACCCAAACTTTATGTACTGGCCCAGTAAAATCGACCTTAGTCACCCATCCGTCACGAACATCGGTACCAAATCTCTTAGCCTGATCCATAAGTTGAATCATCATTTCTGGACCGGTAACGCCTTCTGGATAACCAGGAAAGTTCTCTACGTCGTTGGTAGTCGTTAATTGTCCTCCTGGTTGCATTCCTTGATATAAAACAGGATACATATTTGCTCTGGCCGCGTAAATCGCAGCGGTATATCCCGCAGGGCCGGAACCTATTATTAAACATTTTACGTGCTCTATGGCCATAATTTTCTTGTAATTAAATTATACAGTAAAAGTAGTAAGTTCTTACTAAACCTTACATTAAAAGTTATTAAGAATTATAATGGAGTTATTCAGACTTTTTATTGAACCACTTAGGTAAAAAACGGCCTGTTGTTTTTTTATAGTGCTTGTATTGCAGGTAACGAGTTTCTAAAAGTTGTTCTTCAAAGCTCGATTTAAAATAAAAAACAATCGCTAAGGCTAGGGTAATAAGCAGCTTAGTTAAAGCACTAGCAAACAAGCCATAACCAAAAAAAGCACATAAAATACCTGTATAAATAGGGTGCCTAATGTATTTGTAAATACCGTGCTGAATTAAAACCGAATCGGCCTTTGGCGAAGGAAAAGGCGACAAACTATCGCTCAAGTTTACAATGCCAAAAATTACAGTGAGTATCCCTGCGGCAATAGCCAAAATTCCCACATAATCTAATACATCAGGAAATTCTACTGGGATAACCTCCCAAGGCAAGAAGTACAGCACAAAGAGTAGAAACTGTACTAAAACAAAAAGTAGGTCTTTCTTCAAGATTAGAAGTTTAAACTATTAAGGTCAATCAAAAATAAGACTTTGTAGGATAGCTTGGTAATTCACTTTTTAAAAACATTTCTTGTACATTTCTTAAATAAAAGTGCGACAAGTTTACCGTTCTTGCGTTATAGATACAATCAACCTAACCAAAAAACCAAATTGTTGGAAGTAAAGACCTTAATAAAGCTTTGTAAACAAAACAACTATCAGGCACAAATGCAGGTCTATAATAGGTATAAAGATGCTATGTATAGCGCTAGTTTAAGAGTACTAAAAAACCCAGAAGATGCCCAAGATGTTGTGCAAGATGCCTTTATAAAAGGGTTTAAAAGTATAGCGACTTTAGACCAAAATAGCAATCTAGGGGGTTGGTTGTGCCGAATAGCCATAAACAGATCCTTAGACCTACTAAGAGCGCAAAAAAAGTTAGGATGGGCGCAAGACACCCAAGTATTAGAAACCCTAACAGCTCAAGAAGATGAACCCGAAGATTACGCCAATGTTAGTATGGAAATGCTTCAAAAAGCACTAAATAAACTTAAAGACCATTATAAATTAATTATTACCCTATATCTAATCGAGGATTATTCACATAAAGAGATAGCCCAACAATTAGCAATAAAAGAAAGTACAGTTCGCAACCAGTATCGCCGAGCCAAATTGGCCCTACAAAAGATACTTTCTAAACAAGCAGCAACATGGAATTAGAAGACAAAATAAAAGCGCTTAAAGACACCTTGGACACTCAAAGTATGCCGCCAGAGGCAGACAAGGTGTTTGCCAATAGGCTACAAATAGAACTTCACACTCCTGCACAAGGCAGATCCAATGGCCAAAAGGTATTTTATTGGATTGCTGGTGTTGCTGCAGTACTCATGGTAGTTTTTCAAGTAACTAATCTTGGCGATAATGGACAAAACAAGGAATTTGATGCCATGGTTACTAATCTTTCGCAAACCAATCAAGCCAGCGAACAATTAGAAACCATAAATACCTTAAATACAAATTTCGATGTAAAAGACGATAGTCGATTTGTACATGCCTTGGTCGCTATTATTCAAGAAGAAAATAGCGCCAATGTTAAGATTACAGCCATAAATACCTTGGTTACTAATTACAGCGATAAAGATTTTGTTCGTCGAGGACTTATACAAGCGCTCGAGAACGAAACAGAACCATTGGTTCAAATAAAATTAATTAAAACACTAACCATATTAAAGGAAGCGCGTGCACAGCAGCCTTTAGAACAAATAATTGCCAATAGAGAAAATGTTTCTGCAGTTAGAAACAGTGCTCAGTTGGCCATGACGAATCTTAAAAATCAATAGAAAAAATGAACAAGTTTAGTATAATCGTATATAGCCTGCTAATAGCAATATCAGGCTTCGCACAAGAAAAAGAGATCGACTTTAATAAAGGAACCGTAAATATTTGTACCACGGCTCAAATTAAAATAAGCGGTTACAATGGAGATCAGGTTGTAATTAAAAATACCAATCCACGACGGTATCAATTAAATTCGAAAGGCGGCCAGTATTTCAACATAAGAACAACTCAAGACTCCTTTCCAATGTCGTCTCGCAGGGATTCGGTAAGCTATATTTTCTTTACAGGCAATAGCAAGGAGCGCGAAGCCAAGGCAAAAGGGTTAAAACCCTTAGGCAAGTCGGTAGAAGAAGAAAACGTTATAGATATGGCATTAGACATTAATATCGTTTCTGGAGAATTAATTATTCGAGATAAAAACTTAGACTCGCAAAATGGGTTAATATTTTATGGGGGAAACACCTACGAAGTGCTTATTCCTAATAGTGTAAAACTGCGTTGGAATATAGATAATTGCAATACGAGTAAAGCGCAAAGTTTTATGTTTTCGTCGACCAATTGCGAAGTTTCTAATTTCTCGGGGAGCACAGAAATAACTTCTTTGTACCGCAATGTTTCACTTACAGATGTTACAGGGCCAGCATTGGTTAACACCGTTGGTGGCGACATTAAAGTAGTCTTTACTAAAGAGCGCCCAAAGGAGCTGTTTTCGTTAATAAGTAACGACGGCGACATAGATCTTACACTACCAAACAATTCGAAGGTTAGCATGAATATTACAGGTAAAGAAGTCCTTAGTAATCTGGACTTTACAATTAAAACCGAAAATATTCTACAAGACAAAAAGAACCTACAGGTAGACCTAAACGGGGGTGGAAAAACCATTACTACAGAAACCGAATACGGTACGGTATATCTAAGAAAACAATAAAATCTTACCAAAAAGCGCTCAATTTTTAAGGTATTCCTTAATTTTTGGGCGCTCCCTTATGTATTGCTTAGCAATACAGGGACGGGCTATGCGCTACAATTCCTCGCACCCTAACTTACTTTGCTAAGGCAGTGTTAATTAGGGTGCTCCGGGATTTACGCTACTATCCCCTTCGGCCTTCATAGCCAATAAATTGGCATAGAAGGCTAGCGCAAATGATCCTAGTTGGGGAGCAGTACTGGAGCAAAAACTAACCGCAGCTTTGGTCATTGAGTGATTTGCAAAGCAAATTGTATCGAAATGACCAGCAAACTATATTATTAGGATTCATTTGCGACCACCTGCAATAAATTTTCGGTGGTCAAGGATGTAAATGATCCTGGGGTGGGCCCCTTGACAACTTATAAAACTACGTTTTATAAAAAAACAAAGCCCTCAAACCTTAAGAAAGTAAACTTGCTGCCAAAATCATGATTCAAAACAACCAACATCCCCAGGATTCATTTGCTACCACCTGCAATAAATTTTCGGTGGTCAAGGATGCAAATGATCCTGGGGTGGGCCCCTTGACAACTTATAAAACTGCGTTTTATAAAAAAACAAAGCCCTCAAACCTTAAGAAAGTAAATTTGCTGCCAAAATCATGATTCAAAACAACCAACATCCCCAGGATTCATTTGCTTTGCAAATGATCCTGGGGTGGGCCCCTTGACAACTTATAAAACTGCGTTTTATAAAAAAACAAAGCCCTCAAACCTTAAGAAAGTAAACTTTCTACGGTTTTTGGGCTTTGTTTTTATGTCGGGATGAGAGGATTCGAACCTCCGATCTCTGGTCCCCCAGACCAGCACTTTAACCGGACTAAGCTACATCCCGTACTTTGGTTAATTGAAGTGCGAAAATATACATTTTTAAGCAAAAAAAGGTGGAGTAAGAAGCATAAAAATTACATCGCCTTTACACTACAAATCCTTAAAAGCAACGCACAAAAGGATTCATTTGCTTGCACCTTCGCAAAAGCTACGGTTACTGCAAATACTACAAACCCTTAAAGCAACGCACAAAAGGATTCATTTGCTTGCACCTTCGCTAAAGCTGCGGTTACTGCAAATACTACAAACCCTTAAAGCAACGCACAAAAGGATTCATTTGCTTGCACCTTCGCAAAAGCTACGGTTACTGCAAATACTACAAACCCTTAAAGCAACGCACAAAAGGATTCATTTGCTTGCACCTTCGCAAAAGCTACGGTTACTGCAAATACTACAAACCCTTAAAGCAACGCACAAAAGGATTCATTTGCTTGCACCTTCGCAAAAGCTGCGGTTACTGCAAATACTACAAATCCTTAAAGCAACGCACAAAAGGATTCATTTGCTTGCACCTTCGCAAAAGCTACGGTTACTGCAAATACTACAAACCCTTAAAGCAACGCACAAAAGGATTCATTTGCTTGCACCTTCGCTAAAGCTGCGGTTACTGCAAATGATCCTGATTTTTGTTCGTTGCTAATAAAACAAAAAAGCCACTTAAGAAAGCGAGCTTTCTACGTGGCTAATTTTTTGTTTTATTGTCGGGGTGGCAGGATTCGAACCTGCGGCCTCCACGTCCCAAACGTGGCGCGATAACCGGGCTACGCTACACCCCGAAAAAACAAGTGAGCAAATGTATGGAATTTCTTATTGCAAACAAGCAGTTATTCCTTTAATTTATGAAGCAATGTCAACCTGTTTAAATCGTTTCATTTTTCGCATGAACTCCATTAGTTCTGGGTCTGCATGTACTCCATAATTACTAGATAAACATCCCATATTATTATCATCTGTTGTAATTAAAAATAAAATGGAAGTATCTTCTGGACTACTCATGCCATCTTGTTGCTGGTACTCGACTAAATAACATTGTTCTAGTTCGTACCAACGGTTTGAATTTCTGGCAAATAAACTATTATTGGTAAACATAAATTCTTCGGCATAACCGGTTGCTTTTGCCTTGTTAATGTCGTCTACTAAGGAATTATTCATATTAAAAATCATAATGAATCGATTTTAAAGGTGAAACTTATTATTTAACTGCTACGCAGTCGTTTTTTAAAACTTCTTCGTATTCTACCAGAATAAATCACTGGTTTGGTATTTTTAAGAACAACAAATGCAAAAACTATAAATCCTACCGAAACTAAATCTGCCAAAAACAGTCCATCAGCCAGCAAAGAGCTTAGAATTAAGACCGCGTATAACAAAATGGCCATCATGGCAATCGCATTTTTTGTAATAAAGGTTTTTGTTTGAAATAGAAACCGTTTTACAATAGTGTTCTGTGTATTTTCAGTGTAGGTTATTTGTACGTTATTCATAACATTGTTTTTAAAGATTAATACAAAGATCGTTTATAATTATCATATATTTTTATTTATATTTATTATATTTTGTATAAATATTATTAATGTATATTTTTTTTAAAACACAAGTTCAACTTCCTATTATTTTTAAAATTAGTATCTTTTAATTCAATTTAAAAAGCAATGAAAAACCTAGTAATTTATAGTCTCTTTGTGCTATTCTTTTATAGCTGTAAAGACGGTAATTCGCCCAATACTGCGCTAGCGGTTAGCGACAACGTTAATAAAATAGAAACTGTTGTTGACAACTTGTCTAATCCTTGGGGAATGGCCTGGCTTCCCGATGGCAGTATGCTAATTACCGAAAAGGACGGCGAACTGATTCTTTTTAAAGACTCAGAAAAGTCTACCATAAATGGTTTGCCAGAAATTTATTCTCGAGGGCAAGGTGGATTATTAGATGTTGCCATTCACCCAAATTATAAGGAAAACGGTTGGATCTATTTTACGCATGCTTCGCAAGATGGCGGGGGCGAGGGCGGAAACACCCAACTTATTCGTGCTAAATTAAGTGGACAAAGCTTGACGAATGTAGAAGTTTTATATAAGGCAATGCCCAATACCAAGAAAGGGCAACACTTTGGTTCTCGAATCGCGTTCGACAGTGCGGGTTTTGTTTATTTTTCTATTGGTGATCGCGGCAATCGCGACCAGAATCCTCAAGATATTACCCGCGATAACGGTAAAATTTATCGTCTACACGACGACGGACGCATACCGCAAGACAATCCTTTTGTAGGTCAAAACAACGCAAAAGAAGCCATTTATTCTTATGGTCATAGAAACCCACAAGGCATGGCTGTGCACCCAAAAACAGGAGCTATTTGGACCCACGAACACGGTCCAAAAGGAGGTGACGAAATAAACATAATTAAAAAAGGAGTAAATTATGGATGGCCAGTAATCTCTTACGGAGTAAATTACAGCGGTACCTCTTTTACCGACTTAACCCAAAAAGAAGGCATGGAACAACCCATACATTATTGGGACCCTTCTATTGCACCCTGCGGAATGGCCTTTGTAACTGGCAATAAATACCCTGAATGGGAAGGCAGTTTGCTAGTAGGTTCGTTAAAATTTAATTATGTCGAGTTGGTTAAACTAGATGGTAATAAGGTGCTAAGCACTCAAAAAATTGTTCCCGATATTGGTCGTGTTCGGAACGTAAAATTAGGACCAAATGGTTATATTTACATTGCCCTAGAGGGTAAAGGTATAGTAAAATTAATTCCAAATTAACAGCTAACATTCATGAAAAATCTAATATTCCTTTTAAGCCTTTCTTTACTTATTGTTTCTTGCGGATCCGACAAAAAAGCAGATAGCGAAGATCAAGGTGGAGAAATAAAACTTGGGCAGCAAAAAACTTCTACATCTAAAGCCGATTTAAAAGCCAGTATAGAACGTGGCGAAGCGGTATATTCTAGTATGTGTATTGCCTGCCATATGACTAACGGCAAGGGAGTTCCAGCAGCGTTTCCACCTTTAGATGGATCGGATTGGTTGGTAAATAAAAGAACAGAAAGTATTCATGCGGTTAAATATGGCCAACAAGGCGAAATTACCGTATTGGGAGAAACCTACAATGGTGTTATGGCGCCTCTCGGACTAAGCGATAAAGAAGTTGCAGATGTTCTTAATTATGTAATGAATTCTTGGAGTAACTCACAAGATAAAATGGTTACCGAACAAGAGGTAAAAGCGGTAACAAAGTAGTCGAATTATTAGCTTAAAAGACTTAGGCCATTTACTTTTGTAATAAACCAAAATTATGCTCATAATTGGTATTGCCGGTGGCACGGGAAGCGGAAAAACTACGGTTGTTAATCAGATAGTTGAAGAACTACCAAAAGACGAGGTGGGTATAATCACCCAAGATTCCTATTATAAAGATACCAGTGACTTAAGTTATAATCAGCGGGTTAATATTAACTTTGACCATCCCAGTTCGATAGACTTTACATTATTGGCCAAACACATAAAAGCCTTAAAAAATGGTGAGGCAATAGCGCAGCCCACCTACTCGTTTGTCGAGCATAATAGAACTGGAGAAACGGTACAAATATTACCAAAACGAGTAATGATTGTAGAAGGAATTTTGGTGCTTACTCAGCCCGAAATTCGCGATCTATTCGATATCAAAATATATGTGCATACAGATAGTGACGAACGTTTAATACGGCGTCTAAGACGAGACATAACAGAACGTGGCAGAGATTTAGAAGAGGTGCTTAACAGGTATCAAACTACCCTAAAACCAATGCACCAGCAGTTTATCGAACCCAGTAAGGAGTTTGCAGATATTATTATTCCAACAAACCGCTACAATACGGTTGCAGTAGATATAGTACGAACCATAATTAATCAAAAATTGAGCTAATTGTTTAAGTTTTTAAAAAATATACGTCAGCGTAAATGGGTTAAAATATTGGGGAATAAGTATGTGCTTATTACCGTGGTTTTTGTTGGATGGATGCTATTTTTTGACTCGAACAATTTTTTTATTCACGAAGAATTAAACAACGAAATTAACGAGCTTGAAGGCACGGTAGAAAATTACAAAGGCGACATAGAACTAGACAAAGAACAATATCAAAAATTGCAGGACAGTTCGGAACTAGAAAAATTTGCGCGCGAACAGTATTACCTTAAAAAAAGTGACGAAGATATTTATATAATAACGCATCAAGATAGCATAGACGATTCCAATGAGCAGTAATTTATATAACCAATTTGACCCTGTTTCTTCCAAGCAATGGAAGCAAAAAATCCAAATGGATTTAAAGGGCGCCGATTACAATAAAACTTTGGTGCATGCTACACCCGAAGGCATAAATATAAAGCCGTTTTACCATAAAGACGAGTTTAAATCGGTAGCATCCATACCTGGACATCCAAATTCATGGTTGGTTGTGCAACATGTTGTGGTAGGAGAAGTTACAAGCGCTCGGGCTTTAATTAAAGAGGCTTTATCCAAAGGAGCACAAGCTATTTGGTTAGCTGCAGAGCAACCCTTTAGTATTGCCGATTTATTTAGCGAACTCGATTTAAAAACGATTGTTTTTTACACAGATTTTAAGTTTTTAGACGTTAGCTTTTACTTAGAATTTGCAGCAGCAATTGCAAAAGCTCAAGGTAAACTATCTCTGCGATTAGACATTGTAGGAAATTATGCCGAAACTGGAAATTGGTTTGCAAACAACAAAGAAGATCACGCCAAACTAGCACATATTTTAGCATCCAATTCTGGGTCGGTGTTGGGGGTAAATATGGAACTCTACGCTAATGCAGGAGCCAATGCGGTGCAACAATTGGCCTACGGCGTATCGCATCTAAACGAATATTTTAACTTTCTAAAAAACGACCAAGGAACCATAACTGCAAATCCAAAAGTATGTATTACTGTGGCTTGTAATAGCAATTACTTTATGGAAATTGCCAAGTTACGCGCGTTAAGAGTACTGGTTAATAGTTTAGGGAAAGAATATGATTGTACTCCCGAATTAGAGCTTTTAAGCACTCCTGCCCTGCGGAACAAAACCATATACGACCCGAATGTAAATATGCTGCGCACGACCACGGAATGTATGAGCGCCGTACTTGGTGGAGCAAATGCCATATGCAATTTACCTTACGATTCGGTTTACCATAAACCCAACGATTTTGGAGAGCGAATCTCTAGAAATCAGTTGTTAATTCTTAAACACGAAAGTTATTTTGACCTAGTCTCCAATGCGGCAGACGGAAGTTATTACATAGAAGAGTTAACGGTAGAATTAGCCCAGAATGCATTAGAATTATTTAAAGAAATAGAGGCTAAAGGCGGATTTATGTACACCTTAAAAGCAGGAACGATTCAACGTAAAATAAAAGAAAATGCCAATGCTGAACAGCAGCGCTTTAACAAAGCAGAGTTACCCCTCTTAGGAACCAATCTTTTTGCCAATACTCAAGAAAAAATTAAAGAGACTATAAATGTTCATCCGTTTAATGTAAAGCAAGCCAGAAAAACACAAATAGAACCCATAATTAGAAAACGAATTGCTCAAGAACACGAAAAAAAACGACTCGACAATGAATAAATTTTATTGCTTTTTTACGGCTGTTCTCATGATAGTAGTACTAGCCAGTTGCAAGCCCGATATTACTTACAAATACGCAGATAAGCTACAACCAGTAGCATGTACCGAACTGGATCGTGATTTAATGCACGAGGCCATGTATAGTTTTGAACAAGATATAGCCGCACATTACAACTTTAGAGGTTACGACCCTGCTTCGCCTATGTATATTCACAATGGCTATTCTAATTACGTTTGGGGTGGAGTGACTAATTCAGCACCCTTTTTAGACATCTATAGTGAGCATTCAAAAACTGTGCTTAAAGCCTTGTTATCTATAGACGATTTATTTCTAAAGGACGGAGAGCTTTATAAACTTAACTACAAGCATCCTTATGTTGTATGCTTAATTAATAACATTCAAGACGACGATTTAAGAGTTTCTATAAACGAACTACTAGCAGCAGGTTCTTTCTCGACCGACTTAATGGCGAGTCCATTTAGAAAAAAAGCGGTTCAGAACGCCAAAGACAAAAACTTAGCGATGTTTATGGGCTTAGCGACATATTACAACAACTTGCTTAATCGTAATGTGCATAATATCCCGTCCAATGAATAGAAAAAATGTGCAAAATATGGCTATTGCTAACACGCCTAAAGCGAGTAAAACTGCGCATACTCAAACTGTAAAGACCGCCGAAGGTATAACGGTAAAAAAGAACTATGCCCCTAAAGACATTGCGTCGCTTAAACATTTAGATTTTGTTGCCGGTCTTGCACCTAACCTACGAGGCCCCTACTCCACTATGTATGTGCGCCGCCCTTGGACCATTAGGCAATACGCTGGGTTTTCTACAGCTCAAGAAAGTAATGCATTTTATAGGCGAAACCTTGCTGCGGGCCAAAAAGGCTTATCGGTTGCTTTTGACTTGCCTACCCACCGTGGTTACGACAGCGATCACCCGCGAGTAGTTGGAGATGTTGGCAAAGCTGGGGTAGCTATAGATACGGTAGAAGACATGAAAGTCTTATTCGACAGTATTCCCTTAGACCAAATGAGCGTATCTATGACTATGAACGGTGCAGTATTGCCAATAATGGCGTTTTATATAGTTGCTGCACAAGAACAAGGAGTCGCTTTAGAACAACTTGCTGGGACTATTCAAAACGATATTTTAAAAGAATTTATGGTGCGTAATACCTATATCTACCCACCAGCACCCTCGATGAAAATTATCTCGGATATTTTTGAATATACTTCGCAAAACATGCCTAAGTTTAATTCAATTAGTATCTCGGGATACCATATGCAAGAAGCTGGAGCTACCTGCGATATTGAATTGGCTTACACCCTTGCAGACGGCCTAGAATATATAAAAACAGGTATCGCCGCTGGTCTGGATATAGATACCTTTGCTCCTAGACTTTCTTTCTTTTGGGCGATAGGCATGAATCACTTTATGGAAATTGCCAAGATGCGAGCAGGGCGCATGTTATGGGCAAAGCTTATTAAACAATTCAATCCTAAAAATCCAAAATCGCTTGCTTTGCGAACCCATTGTCAGACTTCTGGATGGAGCTTAACACAGCAAGACCCATTTAATAATGTAGCAAGAACTTGTATAGAAGGAGCTGCCGCTGCCTTTGGCGGAACACAATCCTTACACACCAACGCCTTGGACGAAGCTATTGCCCTTCCCACAGATTTTTCGGCGCGAATAGCACGAAACACGCAAATTTATTTGCAGCAAGAAACAGGTATTACAAAAACTGTCGATCCTTGGGCTGGTAGTTATTATGTGGAATCCCTTACCGACCAAATTGCAACAAAAGCTTGGGAGCTTATGCAAGAAGTGGAATCTTTAGGCGGAATGACCAAGGCCATAGAAGCGGGAATACCAAAACTGCGCATAGAAGAAGCTGCTGCAAGAAAGCAAGCCAGAATAGATAGTGGTCAAGATATTATTGTAGGAGTAAATAAATATACCTTAGAAAAGGAAGACCCGCTACATATATTAGATGTCGACAATCAAATGGTTAGAAAGGCCCAAATTGAGCGTCTTAAAGCTTTAAAAGCTAATCGAGACACACCGGCTGTAAACAAAACCTTGGACGCATTAACGCAAGCCGCCAAATCGGGTAAAGAAAATTTACTAGCTTTAGCAATACAAGCGGCAAAAGCAAGAGCTACCCTTGGCGAAATTAGCGATGCCTTAGAAAGCAGTTATGGCAGATATAAAGCACAAATTAAATCTTTTAGCGGCGTGTATAGCAAAGAAATAAAAAAGGATCCAACATTCGAAAAGGCTAAAGATTTAGCCAATCAGTTTGCTAATTTAGAAGGAAGACGACCCCGCATTATGATTGCCAAAATGGGGCAAGACGGTCACGATCGAGGCGCAAAAGTAGTTGCCACTGGTTATGCCGATGTTGGTTTTGATGTAGATATTGGTCCTCTATTCCAAACTCCTGCCGAAGCAGCCAAACAGGCTGTAGAAAATGATGTGCACATTCTAGGAGTTTCTAGTCTTGCAGCGGGACACAAAACCTTGGTACCACAGGTAATTGAGGCCTTAAAACAATATGGGCGCGAAGATATTATGGTAATTGTTGGGGGAGTTATCCCAGTTCAAGATTATCAGTTTTTGTTCGATGCCGGAGCGGTAGCAGTTTATGGTCCTGGAACCCGGATAAGCGAAGCGGCTATAGAAATGTTGCAAATTCTTATAGATTCTGTAGCATAAATGACCCAATACGATATAGTAACACCACGGCTAGGATTGCGCAACTGGACTAAAGAAGATGCAACGGCGTTCCACGAAATATGCAACGATCAAGAAGTAATGCGTTATTTTCCATATACCTTAACAATGGAACAAGTAGACGATTTTATTGTTCGTATGCAAACACATTATAAAAAAGATGGTTATTGTTATTTTGCAGCCGACTTGCTAGAAACTGGAGCATGTATTGGGATGATAGGAATGGCGTTCCAAGATTTTGAAAGCGAATACACCCCCAATCCTGATATTGGTTGGCGCCTTAATAAAAAATATTGGAATAAAGGCTTAGCCACGGAAGGAGCACAAGCATGTCTAAATGCGGCGGCTTCTAAATGGAACATTAATACGGTATATTCTTTTGCTTCTCTGTCAAACCAGGGCTCTATTCGAGTGATGGAAAAAATTGGAATGACTCAAGTAGGTACTTTTGTTCATCCAAAAATAATTGACTACCCTTTGTTACGAGAATGTGTGGTTTATAAAAATACTTAAATAAAAAGCATGAATTATTCAGCAAAAATGATGCGCGACGACGCATTACAAGGTAAAACAGTTGTAGTTACGGGTGGCGGAAGCGGTCTTGGAAAGTCAATGACTAAATATTTTTTGGAACTGGGCGCCAATGTGGTGATTACCTCCAGAAACATGGAAAAACTGGAAGCGGCCAAAATAGAGCTCGAGGCTGCTACTGGAGGAAAAGTACTTCCTGTGGCCTGCGATGTGCGCAATTACGAAGAAGTAGAAACGGTTCTTGAAAAATCGGTTGCAGCATTTGGCACGGTAGATATTCTCTTAAACAACGCGGCAGGAAATTTTATTTCGCCAACAGAGCGACTATCTGCAAATGCTTTTGACACCATTATAGATATTGTTTTAAAAGGTACTAAAAACTGTACGCTAGCTTTTGGTAAATATTGGATAGACAAAAAAGAGACCAATAAAACAGTATTAAATATTGTAACAACCTATGCATGGACGGGTTCGGCTTATGTAGTGCCTAGTGCTTCGGCTAAGGCAGGAGTTTTAGCCATGACAAGATCTCTCGCAGTAGAATGGGCTAAATATGGGATTCGTTTTAATGCCATTGCACCAGGACCCTTTCCGACCAAAGGAGCATGGGACAGACTTATGCCAGGTGACTTAAAAGAAAAATTTGATTTAGCTAAAAAAGTACCGCTTAAACGCGTTGGCGATCACCAAGAATTGGCAAATTTAGCTGCCTATTTAGTATCTGACTTCTCGCATTATCTTAATGGCGAAGTAGTAACTATAGACGGCGGAGAATGGCTTAAAGGCGCAGGGCAATTTAATCTTTTAGAAGAAATCCCCGAAGAAATGTGGGATATGCTCGAGATGATGATAAGAAGCAAGAAGAAAAAATAAAAGCCCTTGTGGGTGACAACTAGTTTAAAATCAATACACTGTGCAACAGTGATTTTAAAGTAGTTGGCGGCAACCCTAATTATGATGATTAGAAAGCAACACATTCATCTTGGACCATTTGGAGGTAGCAAAATACAAAGCAACACTGTGCAACAGTGATTTTAAAGTAGTTGGCGGCAACCCTAATTATGATGATAAGACAGCTTCACATTTAACTTGGACCATTTGGAGGTAGCAAAATGCAAAGCAACACTGTGCAACAGTGATTTTAAAGTAGTTGGCGGCAACCCTAATTATGATGATAAGACAGCATCACATTTAACTTGGACCAATTGGAGGTAGCAAAGCGCAAAGCAACACTGTGCAACAGTGATTTTAAAGTAGTTGGCGGCAACCCTAATTATGATGATTAGACAGCAACACATTTAACTTGGACCAATTGGAGGTAGCAAATTGCAAAGCAACACTGTGCAACAGTGATTTTAAAGTAGTTGGCGGCAACCCTAATTATGATGATAAGACAGCATCACATTTAACTTGGACCAATTGGAGGTAGCAAAGTGCAAAGCAACACTGTGCAACAGTGATTTTAAAGTAGTTGGCGGCAACCCTAATTATGATGATAAGACAGCATCACATTTAACTTGGACCAATTGGAGGTAGCAAAATGCAAAGCAACACTGTGCAACAGTGATTTTAAAGTAGTTGGCGGCGACCCAATTAACTTCGAATAGAAGCAAGAAGAAAAAATAGAAGCCCTTGTACCTAAAATAAATAAATTGTGGAGCAAGACGCTTCCAATTTTGAATTGTAGCTAGAAATCGAATACGCCTAAAATCTTTTAATTTTAAATAAAAACCCACCGTTTAAACCTAAGTATTAGCGCCTTAAACCCGTGTTTTTTTGTTCACTTCCTGTTAACAAATTGGCTTTTGTATGCCAGTTAGATGTTGTATTTTTAGATTCTCAATCTAATGCTACTTATGGGTAAAATAATTGCTGTTGCAAATCAGAAAGGAGGGGTTGGTAAGACCACAACTTCTGTTAATCTAGCCGCCTGTCTTGGGGTTTTAGAGCAAAAAGTACTCTTAATCGATGCCGATCCGCAGGCTAATAGTACCTCTGGGCTAGGCATAGATGTAGCGCAGGTTCAATTTGGGACATATCAGCTTTTAGAACACACCAAAACTTCTGAGCAAGTAATTATTCCAACCAATTCGCCAAATCTTGATTTAATTCCTGCCCATATTGACTTAGTGGCAATAGAAATTGAATTAGTAGATAAAGACGAGCGGGAATCTATGCTTAAAAAGGCCATTACGCCATTAAAAGAACAATACGATTACATTATTATAGACTGTGCTCCTTCTCTTGGCTTACTTACCTTAAATGCGTTAACTGCTGCCGATTCGGTTATTATTCCTATTCAATGTGAATACTTTGCCCTAGAAGGTTTAGGAAAATTATTAAATACCATTAAAAGTGTGCAACGCATTCACAATGCAAATTTAGATATAGAAGGCTTATTGCTAACTATGTACGACCAGCGTTTACGCCTAAGCAATCAGGTAGTCGAAGAGGTTAGAAAACACTTTACCGAAATGGTTTTTAAAACAATTATTCAGCGTAACGTGCGTTTAAGTGAAGCGCCTAGTTATGGCGAAAGTATTATTAGTTACGACGCCAGTAGTAAAGGTGCTAATAATTACTTAAGTTTGGCAGAAGAATTGATTCAAAAAAACCGTGCATAAATGGCCAAAGCAACAAAAAAACAGGCCTTGGGAAGAGGGCTTTCGGCCCTGCTGCAAGACCCACAGAACGATATAAAATCGGCATCCGATACAAACGCCGATAAAGTTGTTGGGAATATAGTAGAACTGGATTTAAATACTATAGATGTTAACCCATTCCAGCCACGTACCAGCTTTAACGAAGAAAATCTTAACGAACTCGCTTCGTCGATAAAAGAATTAGGGGTTATTCAGCCAATAACGGTTAGAAAAATTGCTTTTAACCAATATCAATTGGTTTCTGGAGAACGCAGATACAGAGCGTCCAAGCTTATTGGCCTTACCCATATTCCTGCTTACATAAGAATTGCAAACGATCAAGAATCGCTAGAGATGGCCTTGGTCGAAAATATTCAACGACAAGATTTAGATCCTATAGAAATTGCGTTATCGTATCAGCGTTTAATAGAAGAAATAGACCTTACGCAAGTAGAATTAAGCGACCGTGTTGGTAAAAAACGATCTACCATTGCAAACTATCTGCGCTTGTTAAAATTAGACCCGATTATTCAAACAGGAATGCGAGATGGATTTATATCCATGGGGCATGGCCGGGCGCTAATAAATATAGAGGATCCACAACACCAATTAGATATTTACGAACGCGTTATAGATAAAAACCTTTCGGTACGCGGCACAGAGGCATTGGTGCGTCAGGCCAAAGGAGGCTCTAGCAAACCAAAACAAAAATCATTACCCGAATTTGCAGTTAAACACAAAGAGACACTAACAAAGCATCTAGGCGCTAAAACGGCTATTGCAGTTAGTGCCAATGGCAAAGGCAAACTTTCTATAGCCTTTGCAAGCCAGGAAGAATTAGAACGCATTGTAAAACGAATTCAAGGTGAAGCTTAAATTCTTGTTTATTGTATGCGCTTTGTTTTGGTCGGCTGCGATCTCTGCGCAAGACTCGTTGTCTGTAACTACAGAAGATGCTACAAAGTCTTTAGATAATCCAACCTTTGAATACGATCCACTTGCTCCCTCTAAAGCTGCTTTTTATTCGGCAGTCTTACCGGGATTAGGGCAGGCATACAATAAAAAGTATTGGAAAATTCCTGTAATCTATGCAGGTATTGGCGCTGGAATCTATTTTTATTTACAAGAAGACCAAGAATACGATCGATTCAGAAATGCATATAAACGACGCTTGGCTGGTTTTACCGATGACGAATTTTACGGTGATCCAACCAGCGATACCCCGTTGGTCTCTAACGATCGATTAATCGATGCACAACGAAGCGCCCAGAAGAATAAAGACATTAGTATTATTGTGACCATTGCATTTTACTTAATTAATATTATAGATGCTAACGTAGATGCGCATTTAAGGCAATTCAATGTGAACGACGACTTGTCTCTTATACCTAATTTTGACATAGATCCGGTGAGTACACAGGCAAATTATGGCTTAAGTTTACGTTTAAACATTGGTAACAAAGCGGGGCAATGAAAATAGCATTACTAGGTTACGGTAAAATGGGTAAAACTATTGCTTCGCTTGCTACAGATGCTGGGCATGAAATAGTACTTACTACGTCTAATGCAGGCCAAATTACAAGTTTTAATAATGCCAATGTTGCCATAGATTTTTCTGTTCCAAGCGCTGCAGTTGCAAATATAAAACTAGCCATAGACCATAATATTCCTGTAATCTCTGGAACCACAGGTTGGCTAGACAATTACGACTCTGTTGTTGACTATTGTAATGCAAATCAAGGCGCAATGCTCTACGCGTCGAACTTTAGTGTAGGAGTTAATTTGTTTTTTGCTTTAAACAAGTCTTTGGCAAAACTAATGGAAGATCATCCAGAATACGAGCCCAGTATTACAGAGATTCATCATACTCAAAAGTTAGATGCACCCAGTGGAACAGCCATTACGCTAGCCAATCAAATATTAAAGTATTCACAAAAAAAACAATGGGCGTTACATAATAAAAATAATAAAGACTTATGCATAGATGCAAAACGCGAGGGCGATATTAAGGGCACACATTATGTGCAATATAAATCGGCTGTAGATACTATTACAATTTCGCATGAGGCACATTCTAGAGAAGGCTTTGCCTTGGGTGCACTGTTAGCTGCAAATTGGATTCAGGGAAAACAAGGTATCTTTGGCATGAACAACGTGCTAGGAATAAATTAAAGAAGTAAAAGAGTACTAAAATATTGGGCAGACCAAACCACAACAACTAAAACAATGACCTTACAAGGATTATTAATATTTATACTTATTGTTCAGCTGGTGCATTTTGCATGTACCTGGAAGTTATATATAAAAGCTGGGCGAAAAGCTTGGGAAGCAGCAGTTCCAGTTTACAATGCGGTTATACTTATGAAGATAATAAACCGCCCATGGTGGTATACTATCTTGTTATTTGTTCCTATAGTTAATCTAATTATGTTTCCGGTGGTTTGGGTCGAAACCTTGCGTAGTTTTGGTCGTAATTCTACTACAGACACCATTTTAGGGCTAGTAACTTTTGGTTTGTATATTGGCCTAATTAATTATACAGTAGATGTAAAGCACTTACCCGAGCGAAGTTTACACCCAAGAACAAATGGCGGAGAATGGATAAGCTCTATTTTATTTGCCGTAGTAGCGGCAACGGTGGTTCATACCTATGTAATGCAACCCTTTACAATACCGTCTTCATCGTTAGAGAAAACCTTATTGGTTGGGGATTTTTTATTTGTTAGTAAATTCCATTTTGGGGCTCGTACACCTATGACTCCCTTAGCGCTGCCCATGGTCCATGATACCTTGCCAATAGCTAAGGTTAAGTCGTATCGAGCAGACTTAAAAGCACCATCCATGCGCATTCCTGGATTCCAGAGCATTAAACGCAACGATATTGTTGTTTTTAACTGGCCAGTAGATACGGTAAACGTAGTGAGCGCACCCCGTTTAGAAGATGGGCTTTATCACTATAAACCCATAGATAAAAAAACCAACTACGTAAAACGCTGTGTTGGATTGCCAGGTGATTCTTTATCGGTTCAAGCTGGATTAGTTTATATAAACGGAGAAGCAAATGTGTTGCCGGATCGCGCAAAAATTCAATTTGCATATATAGTATATACCAATAGTGCTTTAGCGCAATCGGACTTAGTTTATCTAAAAAAACGATTCGACATAACAGATATAGGCACAGCTGGCAATAACGCTTATATTATGCACATGACTCAGCAAGCCATGGAAGGCATGAAGAACTTTGCAAAAACTGCAAATATTCAGCGCTATGTGGAAGATCCAGATGCCTGGGACCCAAGTGTGTTTCCTTACGATGCACGTTACCCTTGGAATACGACTCATTTTGGTCCTATTTATATTCCAAAAGCCGGAACAACTGTCGATATTGCTCCAAACACAATTGCGTTTTACAAACGAATTATTGAAGTCTACGAAGGTTCAGAAATGGGCTTGGACATGACCATTAGCGAAAGTAGAAATCAAGTACTATTAAATGGAGAACCCATTACTCAATATACCTTTAAGCAGGATTATTACTGGATGATGGGAGACAACCGAAACAATAGCGAAGATGCGCGAACCTGGGGTTTTGTACCGTATAATCATGTAATTGGGAAACCTGTTTTTGTCTGGATGAGTTGGGACTCGAATGCGCAAGGTATTAGCAATAAAATTCGTTGGGATCGTGTGTTTACTACCGTTGGTGGAAACGGCGAACCTGTTTCTTATTTTAAATGGTTTTTAGTTGCATTAGTAGGCTGGTTTGGATTTGACTTTTTTAGAAAAAGACGTAAAAAACAACAAGGCAGTAAAAGCTAATACTAAGGGATGGAGCATATATTAATACATCCCACCTATTTTCCTAGCATAGCGCATATGGTTGCTGTGGCCAAGGCAAAAACTGTTCATTTAGAACGTTGCGATAATTACCAAAAACAGTCGTATAGAAATAGAATGTACATTGCACACAGTAACGGTGTACTTACCTTAAACATTCCCGTTAAGCATAATAAAAATGGTGAGCGACAACAATCTGCCACTGTAAAAACGGAGCCGGCTTTCCCTTGGCAAAGGGATCACTGGCGAAGCATTCAAAATGCCTATAGAACGTCTCCTTTTTTTGAGTATTACGAAGACGAACTCGCTCCAATTTTTACTACGCCACCCGAAAACCTAATTGAATTAAACACCGCTAGTTTTTTACTTGTTTGCGAGTTACTGGGGCTAACCCCAGAAATACGTTATACCTCGGCGTATTTTAAAGATTTTGCCTTAGGTACAGATTTACGCAACTTGGTGGATTTTAAAAAAACAAAATTAACTCCATTTGAACCCTATACGCAGGTATTGGAGGCATCACATGGATTTTTAAATAATCTTAGTGTAATGGATTTATTATTTAACGAAGGTCCTGCGAGTAGCTCGTATTTAGAGCGGCAAAATTTAGATTTTATTCCCAGCCCAAAGTAGAAATAATTGGACGATGATACGAAAATTCGGCATCAAGTGTCTTGTAATCCAGCGCTTTTAAGCTGGGGTCGGCAAAAATATAATCAATTCGCACAGGATAAAAATCTACCGTGAAGGTTGTTCCCAAGCCAGTCCCTTTTTGCACATAGGCATCGTTATATTCTTTACTTAATTGCCTATAGACATAACTAAATGCGGTATTGTTTAAATCTCCCGCAATAACCACGGGTAAAGATGTTTGCTCTTTATCCTTTAAGATTGTTTCCATTTGCTGTTGTTGCATTCTAAATGCAACTTTAAGGCGCTTGGTTAATTGGTCCGTAGTTCGTGTTTGCAAGGTGGACATACTGGGAATAATCTTAAACGACTGTAAGTGCGCATTGTAAAGTCTTATCGTGTCGTTAGGTAAGGCAACATCGGTGTACAGCACATTATTACTAGTTTCTTTAAAATCGAAAGCTCCTTTGTTTAACAGCGGAAATTTAGAATAAATGGCATGCCCCATCCTGTAACCGGTTTTAAAATGCACAAAGCGATATGGGTAACCTTTAAAATTTAAACTATCTACTTTATAATATTCCTGAATGCAAATTACATCGGGCTGTTCTGCTGCCAATAGTTTTTTAAATTTCGCAACCGCCTGTCCGTCTGAATTATCCTTATAGGCCTCGAATAGCTGAACGTTAAAGCTCATTACTCGCAAGGTATTGGCAGCTTGGTCCTGGTCCTGAGAAGACCATTTTATAAAGGCATCAAAATGAAAATAACCAATAACCAATATTACAACCGGCAACCATATTCTGCGATTCAATTTTACTAACCAATAAAGAGCAAAAAGGGTGTTTATAAGGATTAACGGAGATACAGTTAGACTTAAAACCGACAACCAAGCCAATTTTACTGGAGGAATATAAGGAGTAATATAAGAAACTAGCAAAAGGGCTGCAGTAACAGTATTTACCGCAAAAATTACTTTATCTAATCGCCCCAATGGTTTAGACATATTTAGGTGTTATTGTCGTTTCCTGCTTTAAATAAAAAATCTTTTTCGGCTTTAGATAGGCTGTCGTAACCACTTTTACCAATTTTGTCTAAAATAGCATCTATCTTCTGTTGCTTACTATCTTTATCAACGCTAGAATTGGCAGGTTTGGTATATGGCTTAGCACTTCTGTGTACTTTTTTAAAAGGCTTCTTTTTACGCGGTGTAAACCAGCTTACTACTTGATCCATTATAGTTTCGAACCAAATACCAATATCTTTCCCTTTTAACAATTGCGTAGCATAAACGTAACCAAAAATAGCACCACCTAAGTGCGCTATTAACCCACCAGCATTATTCTGTTCTGGATTACCCGTAGTGAGCATTACAAAATCTTTAAGCACAAAAAACACGGCGATATACCAAAGCTTTATATTAAAGGTAAATATGCGCATTTGCGCATTAGGGGTATAGGTAGCAATAAAAATCATTACTGCGTAAACCGCCGCCGAAGCACCCTGCATTAAACCTCTGTTTTGGTCAAAAACTGGAAATAAATTATAGGCTATAATGTAGAGTAATCCTCCAAAAATAGCTCCTAGAAAATATAGGGTTAAAACGCGTTTTGGAGTAAATAAATTGAGTACATAATTACCAAACCAATGTAAAAAGAGCATGTTCCACAGTAAATGCCAAAAGCCATTATGTAAAAATGCATAACTAATTATGCTCCAAGGTTGTAATATAAAACTTCCTAGTTCTGTAGGCAACATAAACCAAGAGCGCACTGTGCCCGTAGTTCCGCGCACACCAAAAATAAACTCGCCGAAGGCAAAAACAATAAACACAAGCACATTTATGGCAATAAGTTTTACCAAAATATTCGAGGTTTTGTATTTATATAATAAATCGTTTGCCATTAGTTCATGCGGTTTGAATGATACCCAGTTTTACGCCAACTCCATGCCATAATAAAGCCAAATAAAGCTCCACCAATGTGAGCCCAATGCCCAATTCCCCCGAGAGTTCCAGTTGAACCAAAAATTATTGCTGCAATTAGTACTAGCGGAATAAAATATTTAGCGGCAATAGGTACCGGTAAAAATATAAGCATAAGCTTAGCATTAGGATGGTAAACGGCAAAAGCGACCATAATTCCATAGATAGCTCCCGAAGCCCCCACTGCTGCACTGTAATACGACTCTAAGGTGCCGGGATAGTCTGGAAAATATTGCCCTGTAGCTAAAGCTTGTTGAATATTCTCTTGCGTAAAACCATAGCCCAGTAATTCTTGTATTCCCAGTTGCAGTTCGATGTAATTTGCACCTGTCTGCACTAAAGCCGCCCCTAAACCTGCCGAAAAATAAAAGAACAAGAACTTTTTAACGCCCCATCGCTGCTCTAATGGGGTCCCAAACATCCAAAGGCCAATCATGTTAAATGCCAAGTGCGTTAAGCCCCCATGCATAAACATATGGGTAAGCGGCTGCCAAAATTCAAACGAGGGGTTTTCGTAATAAAACAATGCAAACAACCGTATGGCTGTTTCTTGCATGCTCATGGCGCCAACAAAAACAATTACGTTTATAATTATTAGG
The DNA here is from genome assembly GCA_965277295.1 of Gilvibacter sp. Taxonomy (GTDB): domain Bacteria; phylum Bacteroidota; class Bacteroidia; order Flavobacteriales; family Flavobacteriaceae; genus Gilvibacter. The sequence goes on along the minus strand of OZ255720.1, from coordinate 2,596,956 downwards.
GCCTTGACTGTATCGCTAACTCTAAGCATTTAAAATCCTTTTTCAAGTTGATTCACCGCTAAGGTCTTAAAAGTCGTTTTATTAAACGGCGAAACCGTTGGCTCTTTACAACCAAAAAGCTGATGAATAATATGTTTTTGTTCTTGCACATCAAGTTGTGTGCCTGTTTTTATTGCAAGACTTTTTGCCATCGATTTTGCCAAAACGTCATTTTGACTAAAGCTAGCGTCTGGCACTTGATTAATTAAGTCTGTCAAAATTTGCTCAAAAAGTGTACTAACCTGATCTGCCGAAGTCTGAACTGGAACCCCAATACAGGATATTCCGTTTGTGTCAAAGCTGTCGAACACAAATCCCAATTGTTCCAGAGCATCTCTTACTTCGGTAAGTACGGCGACTTCGTTAGGAGTTGGTTTTAAAGTAACAGGAAATAATAATTGTTGACTAATGCCTTGTTCTAAAGTCATTTTGGCTAAAAACGATTCGTATAAAATACGCTCATGCGCCCGTTGTTGATGTAATAACAAGAGTCCACTTTTAATTGGACTGGCAATAAACTTTGCCTGAATCTGAAAACAATCAGCATAGGAGTCCTCTTGCTTAAAAAGTCCCGTGTTTTCTTCTGATTCAAAAGTTTCGAAACTATGTACAGCGGCATCTGACTCTTGAGTATCTTTTAATCCCGAATACAGGCTTTCCCATTTGGCAGGTTGCGGTTTTGTAAAAGACGAACCATACGAATTCCCTTTGGACTCTTTTGCAAAAGGGTTAAAATTTGGATCTACTTCTACAACAGGTGCTTTGGGTGATTTTTGCGAATAATTATAAGGCGTATCTAAACTCGCATCCCTATTAAAGTCCAAGACCGGAGCAACACTAAATTGCCCTAAGGCATGTTTTATGGTAGCCCTTAACATGGCATAAATAGCATGGTCGTTGTCGAACTTAATTTCGGTTTTAGTGGGATGGATATTAATATCTATGCTGTTTGGGTCTACCTCTAAAAACAAAAAATAACCTGCATTCGCGTTGGGCTTAAGTAAGCCTTCGAAGGCAGCGCCTACAGCGTGATTTAAATAGCTTGATTTTATAAATCTGTTGTTTACAAAAAAGAATTGTTCGCCTCTACTCTTTTTTGCAAACTGGGGTTTAATAACAAATCCATTTACTTTAACTACATCTGTTTCTTCTTTAACCGGTACCAGTCGCTCTTTAGTCTTGGCGCCAAAAACGGCTACAATGCGCTGCTTTAAATTTGCTTTTGGAAGCGTAAAAAGCATGGCATTATTATTTGTAAAATCGAATGCAATATCTGGATGGGCCAAAGCCACGCGCTGGAATTCGTCTATAATGTGGCGTGATTCAACAGGATTACTTTTTAAAAAATTGCGTCTAGCGGGAATGTTATAAAACAAGTTTTTAACCGAAACAACGGTTCCAACTGGCGTAACACTGGGATTTTGACTGTTAATCTCACTGCCGGCAATTTGTACTTGGGTACCTAAATCTTGACTTGCTTGTCTTGTTTTTAAATCTACTTGTGCAATTGCCGCAATAGAAGCTAGTGCTTCACCGCGAAACCCTTTGGTGTTTAAAGCAAATAAATCGTCGGCCTGTTTTATCTTGGAAGTTGCATGTCTAGAAAAGCAGGCTACAGCATCTTTTGTAGACATTCCCTTACCGTTGTCTATAACTTGAATAAGTGTTTTTCCGGCATCTTTAACCACCAATTTAATATGATTAGCCCCTGCGTCTATTGCATTCTCTAATAGCTCCTTAACCACAGAAGCTGGGCGTTGGACTACTTCTCCCGCCGCAATCTGATTAGCGACGTGATCTGGCAATAAGGCAATAATGTCGGCCATTTAAGGGACTTGAGTAAAGATAGATAGATCAAAATCAATTAGCCATAAGAAGATAAAGACTAAGGCTACAATAATGTAAATTATGGTTCTATTAAATCCACGATTAGACCGTGTTCTACTAGCCATTCTGGCATCGCGCCAATGGTTTCCAAAATTTACGCCATTATAGGTGTCTCGGCTTTTTTCGAACTTGCTACCAAAATCATAGATGTTAGATTCCTCTTTACCCTTATAGTATCTAGGGGTATAATTGTATCTGTTGTTTTGCTTAACACGTTTTGTAAAACCAATCTTCATAACGAACTAATTACTATCAAATTTACTCAAAATAGAAGAGTTTTGGAAGATATTTCCAGCTTTTACAAAACAAATATAATGCCAAGAGTGTTTTTGATCTAAATTAGGTGAAGCTAGATCTTACTTTCTTTGCGCAACTGGGCCATTTCTATGGCCGCTATAGCGGCTTCGGTGCCTTTGTTTCCGTGTTTACCGCCTGAACGATCTACAGCTTGTTGTAGGGTGTTGTCTGTAAGGACACAAAAAATTACAGGAATATCTCCTTGAAGATTTAAATCTTTTATGCCTTGAGTAACGCCCTGGCAAACAAAATCAAAATGCTTGGTTTCCCCTTGAATTACGCTTCCAATTACTATAACTGCATCGAGCATCGGGTAGGTTTCCAACATGCGTTTACTGCCGTAAACCAATTCAAAGCTACCAGGCACATTCCATCGCACGATGTTATCGTTAATCGCACCGCAATCTTTTAAGGCATCGAACGTACCTTGAAAAAGAGGTTCGGTAATGTTGTCATTCCATTTAGAAACAACAATCCCAAACCGAAAGTCTTTCGCGTTTGGGATTGTAGATTTATCGTAAACCGATAGATTTTTATTTGCAGTAGCCATTACTCTTGCATTGCTTGTGCTTTACCAATAAACACATCTGCTTGAATAGCTTCTGGCACTTTTGGAAAACGGTTCTTTAGGTCTTCTAAAATTGTTAGTGCTTCGCTGTGCTTTCCAATATTTACCGCTGCAATTCCTGCTTTAAGCAAATATTTTGGTGTTGTAAATTCGTTATTTCCGGCAGCCGCAGCTTTTTTGTAATATGCTAAGGCGTCTTCGTTGTTATTTAACATTACAAAGGCATCGGCAATTCCGCCCTGTGCATTTGCATTTATAACTTCGCTATCCGAACTAAATTTGTCTAATAATTCTATCGCTTTTTGGTACTCCCCTAAGTTTAGGTTAGCAATTCCTGCATAGTAATGTGCAAGGTTTGCCGCATTTGTACCGCTGTATTTATCCATGATTTCGTTAAAACCATATTGTCCTCCGCCGCCGTTAAGCGATAAGGTAAACAAAGAATCTTTATCTACAGTTGCTATTGCCTGCTCCCAATATTCCTGTGCTTGGTACATTTGGTTCATGGCCTTTTCTTCTTTTGGCTTTTGAATATATTGGTTATATCCAAGTAAGCCTAAAATAGCTAATACTACAACCGCTACTCCTACAATAATTGCCTTCTGGTTTTTAGCAACCCATGCTTCGGTCTTATTCGCTCCTTCGTCCAAAGTATTAAATACTTCGGCTGTTGCGCTATTCTCTTCAATCTTAGCGCGTTTGTCGACCTTAGTTTTAGGTTTACCGCCTCTTTTCTTATATGTTGCCATAGTATTGAGTTAATGAGCCGCAAAAATAAAATTTTTATTAGAATTTAAAAGACAATTTATTCGTTATTTTTCAATAATTTGCAAGGCATTTTTACCTACTCTTTGGGTAGCATTCCTGAGTTTAATTTCAAGACACTGGATTTTTTTACAATGATTCTAACTAGTTTATCTTTAGTTAATTACAAAAACTTTGAAGGAATTCAACTAGAATTAGACAACAAAATAAACTGTTTTGTTGGCAATAATGGCGTTGGAAAAACAACAGTATTAGACGCTGTTTACCATTTAGCCTTCGGAAAAAGCTACTTTAATCCTATAACTAGTCAGAATATACAGCACGAAAAAGACTTCTTTGTAATAGACGGTAAATTCAGTACCAAAACACGAGAAGAGAAAATACTAGTCAGTGCAAAAAAAGGTCAAAAAAAAGTAATAAAACGCAACGGCAAAGCCTACGATCGCTTCTCTGAACACATTGGTTTAATTCCCTTGGTTATTATTTCTCCTGCAGATCGAGACCTAATTGTAGAAGGCAGTGAGGTTCGTAGAAAGTTTATGGATGGGGTGTTGTCTATAAACGATTCGGGCTATTTAAAGTTACTTATAGACTATAACGGCGTACTTAGTCAGCGCAATTCGTTATTAAAGTATTTTGCTTTAAATAACACCTACAATGCAGATACGCTTGCAATTTACAACCAACAACTCGCGGCATTAGGACAAGACATTTACCTAAAACGACACGCTTTTATTCAAGAATTCAAGCCTATTTTTCTGGAACGATACAAGACAATTAGTAACAATAACGAAGTGGTAGGGCTGCATTACAAAAGTCAATTAGATGGGCAAGACATGTTAGCTTTACTGGAGAGCGCCATTAACAAAGACAAGGTTTTACAATATACATCGCAAGGCACCCACAAAGACGATCTTGTATTCACCATAGACAATCATCCCATTAAAAAATATGGATCACAAGGGCAACAAAAGTCGTTTTTAATTGCGCTTAAACTAGCCCAATTTGATTTTGTAAAAGCCTTGAGCAAACAAAACCCAATTTTGTTGTTAGACGACATTTTTGACAAACTAGACGAACAACGGGTAGAACAATTATTATCTTTGGTTGAACAGCAAGATTTTGGGCAAATATTTTTAAGTGACACACACCCTGAGCGTACAGAAAATGTAATAAAGCGCGTGCACCAAACCTATAAAATGTTTACGCTATGAAGTTAATTTACACCATATTCTTGGCACTTTTAATAAGCTGCAACACTTCGACTCCAGAATCTAATATGGTATTACTGCCAGGCTATTGGGAAATAGACCATGTAGTTTTTCCTGATGGAACAAAAAAGCAATACACTGTGAATTCCAATATTGACTTTATTAGTTTTAACAGTGATTCAACGGGCATTAGAAAAAAACTAGCCCCTAAACTAGACGGTAGTTTTATTCAAACTAAATCGGCTCAGGAGTTTACCATAATTAAAAAATCGGACAGTTTAATTTTACAATACCGCACACCTTATGCGACTTGGCGAGAATGGATTGTAAGTGCCAGCGAAAATTCGCTCACTACTCAAAACAAGCAAGGGCAAGTATATGTGTATAAAAAATTTGTTCCAGATAATTTAGAACTCGATGAGTAAACGCAACCGGGAAGAACAATCTTTAGGCGATGCTTTAAAATCTTTTTTTAAAGGAAGCAGACTCGAAAAAGGCATGGATAAAATGGCCGTTAGGGATGCCTGGAATAATATGATGGGGACTGCCATTGCGGGATATACAAAAGATATTCAATTGCAAAACGGTACGCTTTATGTGCGATTAACTTCTTCTGTACTTCGTGAAGAATTAAGCTATGGCAAGCAAAAAATAATAGTGATGCTCAACGAAGAGCTAGGACAAGAATTAGTCCAAAAAGTAGTGCTGCAATAAACCAAACGTGGCCCGCAGACCACGTTTAGTTAACATTATTTATTTAGAATTGCTCTCTTCCAGAAAAATGAAAAGCACCTTCTATCGCAGCGTTTTCGTCGCTATCACTTCCGTGAACTGCGTTTTCTCCAATAGAGGCAGCATATAACTTACGAATGGTTCCAGCCGCAGCTTCTTCAGGATTTGTTGCTCCAATTAGGGTTCTAAAGTCTTCTACTGCATTGTCTTTTTCTAAGATTGCAGCAACTATAGGACCACGAGTCATATATTCAACCAACTCTCCATAAAATGGACGTTCGCTGTGTACGGCATAGAATGCCTTAGCGTCGGTTGTAGTCATTTGTGTTAACTTCATGGCAACGATTCTAAAACCGGCCGAAGAAATTTTTTCTAAAATAGCACCAATGTGTCCTTTTTCTACACTATCGGGCTTTAACATTGTAAATGTTCTGTCTGTTCTCATGAGTAATTTCAAAAAATTTGCTGCAAAAATAGCCATTTAAAACCAGCTTACAAGCAATTAACGATAGTTTAATATTGCTGTGAATATGACTCAATTAGTGCATTATTAAGCCCTCGTAACTCAAAATCTACTTTACTATTCTTAAAATCCACCTTGATTACGCCAAAATTTAAGGCTTTAGTGCCTTGCCCTACGCGAAAAGGATTTTCCTCGAAGGGAGTTCCAGGAAAAGTATGGGTTAATCCACTTGAAGTAAAATCGACCAACGGATAAGCTAAATCTGTATTCCTGTTCACAGATATTTCTCCTTGATGGCGATCTCCAGACAACAAAATAATATTCTTAGCCGTAGCCTGCTGTAAAATTGCATTGAACTTATTTACTTGTCCGGGGAATGTTCCCCAACGCTCCCAACCATGAAAGTCGTTTAAAAATTGTATGCTAGTTAAAATAAATGTAAAGTCATAAGAATCGTTATGCAATTGTTTGGCCAACCATCGCCATTGTTGCGCTCCTAAAATTGTGCCGTCGTAATCTTCTGGCCAAGAATCGTAGCGCTTATCGGGATCTTTGCTAGCTAAAAGTGGGCTTCTAAAATAGCGGGTGTCTAACATTAAAAACTGAATACTTCCTTGCTCGGTTACAACTTCGTGCTTGTAATAAACACCTTCCTGTTTTCGCAGCGGATGAGCTTTAGCAACCTTTATAAAGTCCAAAAAAAGCTGTTGTGCTTCTTGTTTTTTAGGCCATTCTACTCCCCCGTCGTTTATGCCATAATCGTGGTCATCCCAAGTTCCTATTATAGGAACCGATTCTTGCAAACGTTTGTAGTCGGGCTGATTTAACTGGGTGTTATAATCGGCTTGCATTTTTTGCATATCGGCCGTGTCGGAATAAATATTATCGCCTCCCCAGACAAATAATTCTGGTGCATTGTCCATTATGGGCTGCCAAAGCGGTTGTTCTCGCTCCTGATCGTTACAACTAGCAAAAACAAAAGTAAAAGAAGTATTAACAGTTTCTTCTTGGCTAACTTTTTGCAAGACTGCATCTTCTTTAGTATTCGACTTACAGCCAACTAAAAATATTAAAACTAAACAATAAACTATTTGTAAATTATTCATAACAAAGGACTATTTAGACCTCTAAAAATAAGCAAAGCAAACGGGAAATTGGTTTTCTATTGATTATTAAATTGTATCTTCGCCGCCAATGGAAACCAAACAGCTTAAAGCACTCGCAGCCTTATTAGAAGCGCCTAAACACCTTGTTATTGTTGGGCATAAAAACCCAGATGGAGATGCTGTTGGATCGACTTTGGCTTTGGCTTTATTTTTAGAAAAGTTAGGACATACTGCACAAGTAATAATGCCTAACGATTTTCCTAAATTTTTAAAATGGATGCCAAATTGCGAATCCATTTTAACTTTCGATTCCCATAAAGATGTATGCACAAAACTGTTAAACAAGGCCGATTTAATATTTACTTTAGACTTTAATTCGCTTTCTAGAATTGGCACAATGACTCCCCTTATGGAGCAGTTAGATGTTCCTATGGTAATGATAGATCACCACCAAGAACCAGACGACTACGCCCGTTTTACCTACAGCGACCCGACTATGGGATCTACAGCGCAAATGGTGTATCATTTTATTGAATTTTTAAATAAAACTAGTTTAATTGATGCGGCAATTGCTACCAATCTTTACGTTGGAATTATGACCGACACGGGCTCGTTTAGGTTTCCAGCGACCAGTAGTCAAACACATCAGGTGGTAGCACAATTAATAGAAAAAGGTGCAAATAATTCTAGAATTCACCAGCAAGTTTACGATACCAACACCCCAGAACGTTTACAACTTCTAGGAATTGCTTTAAACAACCTGGTAGTTTTGCCAGAATATCGTACGGCCTATATTACCTTAACACAACAAGAATTAGATAGTTGTAAATTCAAAAAAGGAGATACAGAAGGTTTTGTAAACTATGCCTTGTCTATAGAAAATATTGTCCTTGCGGCAATATTTATTGAAAGCGCCAAAGACGGAATAATTAAAATTTCGCTTAGAAGTAAAGGAGCGTTTTCGGTAAACCTTATGGCCAGAAATCATTTTAATGGTGGCGGTCATATTAATGCTGCGGGCGGAAAAAGCGACCATAGCATGCAAGATACAATTCGCGAATTTATTAGTATCTTGCCGTCCAATAAAGAGGCCCTTCTTCATGAATAAAATAGTAACCCTTTTATGCCTTTTGGCTATTGCCTTTAGCTGTAAAACCCCAGAGCCCCGAGAGGCTGTGAGTAGCAGCTCTGGCAGTTTTATTCAAGAATCTGTTACACGCAATAAAGCACTAATAGCAAAAGAAGAAGAAACTATAAAAGCTTTAATTGCCCAAGACACTATTAATAATTTTACCGCCAGTGCCAACGGGTTTTGGTACGCTAAAACGGTTCAGGATACTATTACCAATAAGAAATTTCCGGCTTTTGGAGACCAGGTTACTTTTAATTATCAAATAGAAGATATTAACGGCAATGTTATTTATCCCATGGCAGACTTAAGTCCGCGTAGCTATTTGGTCGATCAACAAGAACTAATTAGTGGTTTGCGAGAAGGCCTAAAACTAATGACCGTTGGCGAATCAATTATATTGTATTTACCATCGTATAAAGCCTATGGATATTATGGCGACGAAAATAGAATAGGAACTAACGTACCTTTAAAGCTTTTGGTGAATTTAACCTCCATAAGTGTAAAGGAATAAGTAAAACTGAACACGAATTATAATAAATAGCAATAAACCGAGCGTTAAAGAGTTTTTATTTTTGATTGCTCAAAAACAACAATAATTTTAAAAATAAAATGAAACAATTAAGCCTATTACTCTGTATTACTGCCCTTGTAACGGCATCTTGTCAGAACCCTCCTAAATACCCAGAATTAACAGAAGGTATTTACGCCGAATTTATTACAAACAAAGGGACCTTTGTGGCAAAATTATATCACGAAAAAGTTCCAACAACGGTAGCTAACTTTGTAACCTTAGCCCAAGGAACAGGTGTTATGGTAGATACGCTTTATAAGGGTAAACCTTTTTACAACGGTCTTACATTCCACCGTGTAATGAAAGATTTTATGATTCAAGGAGGAGATCCATTGGCAACTGGAATGGGAACTCCAGGATATAGATTTCCAGATGAATTTGTAGAAGGACTTATTCACGATAGAAAAGGACTTTTATCTATGGCTAACGGTGGTCCAGACTCTAATGGGAGTCAATTTTTTGTGACTTTGGTACCAACCCCTTGGCTAGATTACAAGCATTCAATTTTTGGTGAAATAGTAATGGGTCAAGACGTTGTAGATAGTATTGGTCTTGTTCAAGTTACTCCAGGAAGTAATAAACCTGTAGAAGACGTAATAATGCAAGAGGTAAATATTATTAATCCTCAAAATATTGAGATTCCTAATTTAAAAGAAGCGCTCGAAGCAAAATCACTTGCAGATACCGAACGCGCCAATAAAATTCAGGAATATGCAGCCGAAGCTAAAAAAGAGCTAGATGCTGCTCTTGCTAATGCAGAAACGCTTCCTTCTGGTTTAGAAATCGCTTACGTAACACGTGGAGATGGACCAAAACCAACAGAAGGACAAACGGTAGAAGTTGCTTACGAGGGCTATTTTACCGAAGGATTATTATTCGATTCTAGCGACGTTACCTTAACAGATAAATTTAATGTAACCAATCCTGCCCGTAAAGCTGCAGATGCATATAAGCCTATTAAAACTGCTTTAACAAAGGACATGCAAATAGTAGCTGGCTTTAAAGAAGCGATGTTTAATATGTCTGTTGGCGACGAAATTGTAGTACGCATACCTCCACACTTAGGCTACGAAGATCGCGGTAGTGGACCAATTCCACCAAATACAACCTTAGTATTCAGGTTAAAAATGTTAAGTGCTGAATAAAACTCGGACAAGTAGATAACAAAAAGCCCTTACAAACTGTAAGGGCTTTTTTTATGCTGCCTTTGGTATCCGCTTTAAAATTGCCAAGACAAAATCCCAATATTTTGCGACCGACGATATACTCGCACGTTCGTCAGGTGAATGTGCGCCTTTAATTGTTGGCCCAAAAGAAATCATGTCCATATCTGGATAATTCTGACCCAAAATTCCGCACTCTAATCCTGCATGGCAAGCTGCTACATGAGCAGGTTCTCCATTTAATTCTTTATATAGCCCTTCCATGACCTTTAAAATTGCGCTATCCATATTAGGCGCCCAACCTGGATAATCACCACTCAAGGTTACTTTGCAACCCATAAGTTCAAAACTAGCAGTTAATGCATTGGCTAAATCTATTTTAGAAGATTCAACCGAAGATCTTGTTAAGCATCCAATGTGAATATTGCCGTCTTTAACTAGTACACGTGCAATATTATTAGACGTTTCTACCAAGTCAGCAATGGCAGGACTCATTCTATACACCCCGTTATGAGTGGCATAAATACTGGCCAATAACTGTTTTTGAACTTGAGGCTCTAACACTGTTTCTAGTTTGATATCTGCTAAAGCAACAGTTATTTCTAACGCGGCTTCTAAAGTTTTATATTCGGCCCAAATCGCTTTAACCACATGCTCAAAACCAGCATTAAATGCCTCCATATTTTGCGGGCTTACTCCAATTGTAGCAACACTTTCTCTTGGAATTGCATTGCGCAAGCTACCTCCATCTATACTGTGAATGGCAACTAAATCCTGAACCGCAAACAATACTCTATTCATTAATTTATTCGCGTTTCCAAAACCTTTGTGGATATCCATTCCGCTATGCCCACCTTGTAACCCTTTAACATGAACGGTAACCGCTTGTAAATTTTCCTGAGCCTTTTCTGGATTATAACTTCGGGTTGCCGTTACATCTACACCACCTGCACAACCTACGCCAATTTCGTCGTCTTCTTCGGTGTCTAAGTTCAATAAAATTTTACCATTTAATAGGCCTCCTTCTAATCCCATCGCGCCTGTCATGCCCGTTTCTTCGTCTATAGTAAACAAAGCCTCTAAAGCCGGATGCTCAATAGTTTTACTCTGTAAGATTGCCATTATTGTAGCCACTCCTAATCCATTATCGGCACCTAAAGTGGTTCCCTTGGCTTTTACCCAATCACCTTCAATACACATCGCTATTCCTTGGGTGTCAAAATTAAAATTGGTATCGTTATTCTTCTGATGAACCATATCTAAATGCGATTGCATAACTATTGGAGTACAATCTTCCATTCCAGGCGTTGCAGGTTTTGTTATTATTACGTTTCCCACCTTGTCCACAATAGTTTCTAAGCCTAAGTTTTTGCCAAAAGCTACCATAAAAGCAATTACACGTTCCTCTTTTTTAGAAGGTCTTGGAACAGCGTTTAAATCAGCAAAACAATTCCATAAATCTCGTGGTTCTAATTCTCGAATATCTTGGTTCATATTATTTAGTTTGTATTGCAAAAATAGTTAGATATCCTTGAGGTTAAAAATTTCCATCTATAAGAATTAGTTTGTATGTTTACCTAATGCGTCTTAAAATCAAGCTGCTTCTTGCAATTTTGTTACTAGTTCAAATATTTGGGCTGCGCCTACTGCGCTATTTTCCAGAAACCGTAGAACGTTTTTACAGTCTTGGTGTTTTTCCAATATTTTCGAAAGCCGGACGCTATATTTTTGGTTGGATACCATTTTCTGTAGGCGATGTTATTTACGTTGGACTAATTATATATGCAATTAGGTGGTTGTATTTAAATGTAAAGCGACTGCGAACAAAGCCAGCTGGATTCTTTCTAGATATAACAGCAGCGGTGTCCTTAGCCTATTTAGTGTTTAATTTAGCTTGGGGATTAAATTATTACCGAATGCCTTTGTACCAAACCTTAAACATAGACAAGGCTTATACAAATCAAGAGTTGTTCGAGGTAACTAATAGGTTAATTCAAAAATCAAATCAAGTACATCGCTCACTTGGTTTTAACGATACTGTAAAAATTGACCTGCCATACTCACAGCGCGAAATATTTAAAAAATCGACAGCTGGATACGCCATTTTAAGCGATAAATACCCAGCGTTAACTTACAACCCAAAGAGTATTAAAAAATCGGGGATTAGTTTAGGGTTAACTTATATGGGATATAGTGGCTATTACAATCCTTTTACCGGAGAAGCACAAGTTAATAGTTTAATAAAATCGTATAAATTTCCAGTTGTTAGTTGCCACGAACAAGCCCATCAAATGGGTTATGCCGCAGAAAACGAAGCCAATTTTATTGCCGCTTTAGCCACAATTAATAACCCAGACGAATTTATTAAATACAGCGGTTATATTTTTATGCTCCGTTATTGCATTAACGAAGTGGCGCGAAGAGACGAGGGCAAATATCGCCAAATGCTCGGGCAAATTAATCCTGGAATTTTAAAAGGATACAAAGAAATGCGTGATTTTTGGGCCAGTTATAATAATCCATTCGAAGATTTGTCCAAAGCCTTCTGGGATAACTTTTTAAAGGCAAATAATCAATCCAAGGGAATAATGAGTTACAGCTATATGGTAGCACTTGTAGTTAATTATTTCGAAAAAGAACCGTTCTAAATTCTAACGTATATGCTGTTAAAACTTTGTTAGAATACTTAGGCTTCGCCTGCGCTTTAGTATCTTTAGAAAGTAAACCAACCATTTTTAATACAAGGCATAAATATTGTACTATTTTATGGTACAGACAGTACTTTGCTAACCATTTTAAAGCCCTAGTACGTATACCCAAAAGACCTTTGGTATTAGAAATACAAAATATATACAATGAGGAAATACTTAATGTTGTGCTTGTGTTTGGCCCTAGGCTGGAATCTGCAAGCTCAAGACTATTTTCCCGATAACGATAGTGTTAAAGAGGAAAATACTAACTACACCGCATTTACCAATGCCAAAATTTACATTACTCCCACCAACGTAATAAACAAGGGTACGCTATTAATTCAGAATGGCAAAGTAGTGGCAAGTGGTAAAAATGTTACTATTCCAGCCAATTCGGTGGTTATAGATTTAGAAGGAAAAACAATTTACCCATCTTTTATAGATCCGTATTCGGATTTTGGGGTAAAAAAAGCAAAAAGAGCCCCGGGTCAAGGTAGATCTCCACAGTATGGTCCTTCTAGAGAGGGATTCTATTGGAACGATCATATAATGGCAGAATACAATGCCATTAACGACTTTAGTTTTGACTCCAAAAGCGCAGGTGATTACCGCAAAGCCGGATTTGGTGTTGTAAATGCCAATCGCAAAGACGGTATTGCTCAAGGAACTGGCCTATTAGTAGCTTTAAACAGTCAAGGTGACGATGCAGACCGTATTTTAAATGCTTCTTCTGGACAGTACTTTTCTTTTTCTAAAAGTGTCGCTTCAAGACAATCTTATCCAACGTCCTTAATGGGAGCTATGGCGCTTTTAAGACAATTACACTACGATATGCAATGGTACCAAGATGGAGGTGCTACCACCAAGGACAGGACTTTAGAAGCGCTAATTGCTAATAAAGGAATGGTCGCCATTTTTGATGCTGGAGACAAAGGAAACGATGTGCGCGCCGACAACATTGGCGATATGTTTGGAGTACAGTATGTACTTGTAGGCGGTGGAGACGAATACGAAAGTATTGGGGCTATTAAAGCAACAAACGCAACTTATATTTTACCTATAAACTTTCCAGATGCCTACGACGTATCTAATCCATATCAAGCAGATTATGTCTCTTTGGCAGATATGCGTAATTGGAACCAGGCTCCGTCTAATCCAAAAGTAATGGCAGACAATGGAATCCAATTTGCTTTTACAACTCACGATCTTAAAAGTCCATCGGCCTTTAAAGCCAAACTAATGAAGGCTATAAAGTATGGACTAGACAAAACTAAAGCCTTAGAAGCGCTTACCACAATTCCTGCGGGAATTTTAGGCATGTCTAACGATATTGGAAACCTAAACACAGGAGCGCAGGCTAATTTTTTAATTGCCTCTGGAGATATTTTTGACGCAGGCACCACGCTTTACGAAAACTGGGTTCAAGGAACCAAAAACGTAATTAACGATATGTCTATAAAAGATATTCGCGGTACGTATACCTTGAATGTTGGCGGAAGCAATTACGACTTGGCGATTACCGGAGATCTTGCAAAACCAAAAGCCGAAATTAAATCTGGCGATACTGCGTTTCCTGCTAAGCTCTCTTATAAAGACGACTGGATTATTCTTTCTATGACCAATAGTGCAGATAAATCGGTCTATAGAATGACAGCGAATGCAACTACAAATAGTGATAATCTAAGCGGACGCTTAGTGATGCCAAATGGCGACGAATCTAGATTTACTGCCAACAAGACAGGTGATAACAAAGCCGACAAGAAGAAAAAAGACAGTGCCAAGGACGCGCCGCAACTAATGGCGGTTACTTATCCTAATGTAGGTTATGGCTATAGTGCAGTTCCTGAATCTCAGGATATTTTATTTAAAAATGCGACGGTTTGGACCAGCGAAGAAGACGGAGTTTTATTAAATACCGACGTGCTGGTAAAAGACGGGAAAATTGCACAAATAGGGACCAATCTAAGTGCACGAGGTGCGACCGTAATAGATGCAACTGGAAAATACTTGACTGCTGGAGTAATCGATGAGCATTCGCATATTGCCGCACTCGCAATAAACGAAGCGGGACATAATTCGTCTGCCGAAGTAACTATAGAAGATGTAATAGATCCTGAAGACATAAACATATACCGCAATTTAGCGGGAGGTGTTACGTCTATTCAAATATTGCATGGGTCAGCCAACCCAATTGGTGGACGTTCGGCAATAATTAAACTTAAATGGGGAGAAACTGCCAATAATATGATTTACAATAATTCTCCCAAGTTTATCAAGTTTGCTCTAGGGGAAAACGTAAAGCAGTCCAACTGGCAAAGCTTTAATAGATTCCCACAAACAAGAATGGGAGTGGAACAATTGTACATGAATTATTTTAGTCGTGCCAAAGAATACGACGCCAAGAAAAAAAGTGGCGCTAACCCTCGATACGACGAAGAGCTTGAAGTATTGGCAGAAATTCTAAACGAAGAACGCTTTATTAGCTGTCACTCTTACGTGCAAAGCGAGATTAATATGCTTATGAAGGTGACCGAAAAGTTCAACTTTAAGGTAAATACCTTTACGCATATATTAGAAGGATATAAAGTAGCCGACAAAATGTTCGAACACGGAGTTGGCGCATCTACTTTTAGTGACTGGTGGGCATACAAGTACGAAGTAAACGACGCAATTCCTTATAACGCAGCGATTATGGCTAGTCAAGGCGTTATAGTAGCAATTAATAGCGACGATGCCGAAATGTCTAGAAGACTAAATCAAGAAGCTGCCAAGTCTGTTAAGTACGGTGGAATGAGCGAAGAAGAAGCTTGGAAAATGGTTACCATTAATCCGGCAAAACTATTACATATAGACGACCGAGTAGGAAGTATTAAAGTAGGTAAAGATGCCGATTTAGTGCTCTGGAACGACAGTCCACTTTCTATTTACGCCAAAGCAGAACAAACCTATATAGATGGCGCATTATTTTTTGATCTGGCTAAAGACGCACAAATGCGTGAAGCTATAAAAACCGAACGCAATACGTTGGTTAAAATGATGCTTGACGATAAAGGAGGCGCTGGTGGCAGCAAACAAATGCCAAGCCGCAGACCAAAAGAACTTTTTACTTGTGACACCATATAAAACAAACACTATGAAAACTATTAAAAACATATTTTACGTATTTATTTTGTTTGTTGGAGTTACTTCTTTTGCACAACAAACACCCGCACCAGATCAAAATGGAGCAATTTCTATAACTGGAGTTACTGCTCATATTGGCGATGGAACCGTTATTAATAATGCAACTATTGTTTTTGACAATGGAATTATTACTGCTCTTGGCGATGCGAGTACAGCTACTCAAGGCACTGTAATTAATGCCACTGGCATGCATATATATCCTGGAATTATTGCCCCTGCTAAATCGTTAGGACTTGTAGAAGTGAACGCCGTGCGAGCCAGTGACGATCAAGACGAAATTGGCGATGTTATTCCCCATATTAGAAGTTTAATTGCTTATAACTCCGAATCTAAAGTTGTAGAATCAATGCGGCCTAACGGGGTGTTATTGGCTCAGACTACGCCTCAAGGAGGACGTATTTCTGGAACCTCATCTGTTGTACAATTAGATGCCTGGAACTGGGAAGATGCAGCTGTAAAAGTAGATGACGCTGTACATATGAACTGGCCACGCAGCTTTAGACGCGGTAGATGGTGGGCCGGAGAACCTAGAGGTTTTAGACCTAATGACAATTATACAAAACAAATAGAGGAGCTTCGCACCTTTATGCAAAATGCTAAAGCCTATGGTATGGCAACAGCTAGCGAACGCAATTCAGCTTTCGAGGCAAGTTTAGGTCTTTTTGACGGCACTAAGCAACTCTTTGTATATGCCGATGGAGAAAAGGAAATTATAGACGCCGTAACTTTTGCAAAACAAATGGGTGTTCAAAAAATGGTACTTGTGGGTGGATATCACGCCTATAAAATCACTGATTTTTTAAAGGAAAACAACATTCCTGTATTAGTTGGCGAACCACATGGTCTTCCTAATTTTGAAGACGACGACTACGATCTTCCATACAAATTGCCAAAGTTGCTTGACGACGCTGGTTTACTAGTAGGACTCCAAAATTCTGGCATGTCTAACTTTCAGACTCGTAATATGCCATTCTATGCTGGACAAGTTGCTGGCCAAGGCATGGACAAAGAACGTGCCTTACAGTTAATTACTGGGAACAATGCTAAGATTCTAGGTATTAGCGATTCTTACGGAACTTTAGCCGTAGGTAAAAGCGCTACCTTGTTTGTGTCCAAAGGCGATGCCTTAGACATGCGTACCAACCAGTTAACACATGCTTTTATAGATGGCCGTGAGTTATCTCTAGAAACACATCAAACTGAATTATGGAAGCGCTATATGGAAAAATATAGCAGAGAATAAAACCATAAAATAATTTTAAGCAGCAGGATGAAAGTTCTGCTGCTTTTTTATGATATACCTATGAATAAAATAGTTTTAGTTTTATGTTTATTGCTTTGTGGATTGTTTACCACAACAACCTACTCCCAAGTTGACGACGACCAACTAGGGGCCTGGTATATGTACTTTTGGAGTGCCAACATTAAAGATTCCAAGTTTGGGTTTCAAGGGGATATTCAATACCGTAATTGGGATATAATTGGCGATTTAGAACAATTACTTTTACGTGGAGCAGTAACCTATGTCCCAAAGGCCACCAATGTAAAACTGGCACTTGGTTATGCAAATATTACTACAGGCGCATTTGGCGACAGTAATGCGACCGTAAATGAAAGCAGAATCTATCAGGAAGCTAATTTGCCACAAAAAGTAGGAGGGCGCTTGTATTTTAATCATCGTTTTAGATACGAACAGCGCTTTGTGGAAAATCAGGATTTTAGAACCCGATTTAGGTATGGACTATTTTTAAACATTCCTTTAAACAACAAGGAACTGGTAGCTAAAACCTGGTATATTGGACTTTACAACGAACTATTTATAAACGGAGAACGCAATATAGGCGATGGTCGCAGTGTAAGTATTTTTGATAGGAATCGCTTGTTTGGTTCCTTGGGTTATGCCCTTAAAAACAACTTAAGAGTTCAAGTAGGTGCCATGCGCCAAACGACTAACAATTTTGATAAAGTTCAATTACAATTTGGGGTTTTTCACAATTTTTAAAGGCTCGCTAACATCTTATTCTTAAAAAAAATAGGCCTAATTTTGCTGACTAGGTTTAACAAAATCCACCCATACAACCAGGAAAAGCAACGGGTATATTATTAATTGCACCTATTAATCGCATGGATTCTGTGCCCCCAGTAGCGGGTGTTGTTTTGTTTAATAGCACATTAAAGTTTGCAGAAACATAGCCATCTTCCATGGCTGCCCACTGGACAATATATTCGAATTCTAAGATATTAATAAAACCGCTCCCACCATGTTCTGGGTTGGACAAATAAATCTCTTGATACGCTCCAGTAGGTGATTTGTAAAACACAGACAACCTAACTCCAGAGGTCCTTACAGAGCCAAGTATACAGCTAGACCATGGGAATTCGGCTATGTCAAAATTACCAGCAATGGCATCTACTACTAACATATTAAAAGTTAAAGAAGATCCATCTGGATTAACCTTGGTCCCTTCTATTTGAAGCATTAAAGGCATCCCACATTGTGGAAGGTTTTGAGCGAGAATCTCTGTAGAATTAAACGTTAAAAAATCTTCGTTTATATACATTGCAAGCTCTCCTGAATTGGCCTCGGGCAACTCAATATCTTCTTCCTCCTGCTCCACAGTATCTATCACCGCATCGTCGGTGGTCGTTGTAATTACCTCGTTCGAATTGTCAAGTGTCTCTGTAACATTATCGGATTCACATGAAACTAAAACAACTAGAAAACATATTAGTGCAATCCGTGTCATAAAACTAAAGGTAGTAAAATAACATATAAAATCCGTTCTTAAAACGACAAAGAACAGGAAAGTCCATAACATGTTGAGCTACACAAGGCCTTTAATCTTGGCAATAAATCTACCTAGGAACTATTGTTGCTGTCTCTGGTTTAACAAAAAGGGCCTCGTCTAAAATGGTTTCGGTAACACTTACTTTAGAAAACTTAACCGAATTTCTAGGAGCCACTGGAACGCCATTCTCTACAGTATACCATACCAGCTCTTCGGGCAACATAAGGCCGTTTACCTCTTGCCAGGTGTTGTACTTTATATAGTTAAAATTATCTTTTGCCTCACCATCCATATAGGTAACAGTATATCCCAACCAAGCCATCTTACCAGTATCTGGGTCCGTGTAAACAATGTATTGATCTTTGGGTGAATCCCCTACTCCGTCGTTGTAAGAAATTAAAGTACCATTATACGATTTACCCGCTACCACAAGAGGATCATTTAATTGGGCATACGTAATTCCAGGGTCCGAAACAATAAACGGCATGGCGTAAAAATAAAAGTATAAATTATGATAAAATCGCGCATTTCCCTTGTAGGCTTCGGTTTCTTGATCTAACCAAACATCTTGCCCATTATAGCCTATAGTCCAGTTTTCGTGTTCAATACGTGTTTTTCTAGATTTTAAATCGGTGGAATGAGTTTCCACGCCACTGGCTTTTTCTATTTGAAAACACAGATTGTTCATTCGGTCCCAGTTGGCTATTCCGCCATGGGCTTCAAAAATTGGTCCGACTCCTTTAGGAAACATGCGGGTTACAGCTGCGGTCGATACCTCGGATGACACTTCTTCGGATTCACTGTTAGTTGGTTTAGATGTAGTTGAATCATTACAACTAAATAGCATTGCAGATAAACAAATTAGGAATAAAAGTCTCATGGTGGTTAGTTTTGCCTTAAAGATATTAATTTTGTGACTTGGTCAACATTCCATGAAAGAAATTACAAGTTCAAGCAATTCATTTATAAAATCTCTTATTGTACTAAGAGATAAAAGTAAACAGCGCCGCAAAACAAACCAGTTTTTAATAGAAGGTTTGCGGGAACTGGATTTGGCCATACGTGCAGGTTACAAAATAGACAGTCTGCTTATTTGCACCGATCTGTTAACTAGTGAGCAACAAGCTAGTTTAGAAAAAATAATAGCTACCCAACACATAATTATTTCTAGTGCTGTATTTAAAAAACTAGCGCTAAGAGCCTCAACCGAGGGGATTATAGCCGTTGCGCAGACAAAAACACACGATTTATGTAGTTTAATATTTAAAAACAATACTCCACTGGTATTAATAGCCGAAGCTCCAGAAAAACCAGGTAATATTGGTGCAATACTTCGCACCGCCGACGCAGCTGGAGTAGATGCAGTAATTATTGCCAACCCAAAAACCGATTTATACAATCCTAATATTATTCGATCCAGTGTTGGTTGTATTTTTACCAATACAATTGCCATGGGAAGCACATTGCAAATTCTTGACTTTTTAAAAGAAGAGCAGATTGCCATTTACGCCGCAATCCTGCAAGAAGCTACCCCATATACATCGCAAAATTACACGGGAGCGACTGCCATAGTAGTTGGCACCGAAGACCAGGGTCTTAGTACAGCATGGCGAGAACAATCTAAAGCTTGTATAAAAATACCTATGGCTGGAACCATTGATTCTATGAATGTATCTGTAGCTGCTGGAATTTTAACTTTCGAAGCCATTCGCCAACGTAATTCTTAAAAACTATATGACCGCAAGCACGCTTTTTTATATAATTATTGGAATAATTACCGTTAGTTTCATTTTAGATCGCGTACTCGATAATTTAAACGCATCGCGATATAAAACAGCTGTTCCCAAAGAATTAAAAGATCTCTACAACGCAGAAGAATACAATAAATCGCAGGCGTATAAGCAAGAACGTTTTAGATTTGGCTTGTTTAGTAGCTCGTTATTTTTTGTTGCCACTTTGGTGTTTATTTTTTTAGACGGATTTGCATATGTAGATGGTGTGGCAAGGCAATTTAGCGAGAACAACACCATAGTAGCGCTCGTGTTTTTTGGAATATTAATGACTGCTGTTGGAATTCTTAATCTCCCGTTTGAATACTACAGTACTTTTGTAATAGAAGAGCGATTTGGTTTTAATAAAACCACCGTCAAAACCTATGTATTAGACAAAGTAAAAGGCGCACTTCTCGGGGCTATTTTAGGCGGTGGAATATTAGTTTTAATACTTTGGTTTTACAACTGGGCCGGGACAAATTTTTGGTTATATGCATGGGCTGTCGTTGCAGTATTCAGTCTTTTTATGAATTTATTCTACACCAAGCTTATTGTCCCCATATTTAACAAACAGACTCCTTTAGAAGAAGGTGCTTTAAAGTCTGAACTTAAGGAGTATGCTAACAAAGTAGGGTTTAGTCTATCGAAAATAATGATTATAGATGGCTCCAAGCGTTCCACGCGGGCAAATGCCTATTTCTCGGGGTTTGGGAGTCAAAAGCAAGTGACTTTATTTGATACCTTATTAAACGATTTAAACACAGAGGAAGTTGTTGCTGTTTTAGCGCACGAAGTAGGGCACTACAAACGCAAACACATAGTTTTTAATTTAGTATTTAGCTTAGCCCTAACCGGATTTACCTTTTGGCTGTTTTCGTTATTTGTAGATAATGCCTTGCTTTCTCAAGCATTAGGTGTTGCAACACCTAGCTTTCATATTGGGTTAATTACTTTTGGGCTTTTGTATTCGCCAATTTCTGAACTCACGGGATTAGTTCTTAATTATGTTTCTAGAGTATTTGAATATCAAGCAGATAACTATGCCAAAATGACTTATAAAGCGCCACCTTTACAGTCAGCACTAAAAAAATTGGCAAAGAACAACATGAGTAACCTAACTCCTCACCCTGCTTATGTATTTATGCATTACTCGCATCCACCTTTAATAAAGCGACTACGCGCTTTGGCCAAATAAAACGCTTCACAAAAGCATTAATGACTGTATTTTAAAAGTTAAATGGGCATAGATTTTGTTGGTTGTTAAAAAGCGAAATTGTACATTTATTTTATGACAGAGCAGTATATAGAGGAAGAAAACAAACAAATTGCGAAAGCGTATAAAGAACTGCTGCGAATTAGCTATCAGACCCTGTCTAAAGAAGACAAAAAGCTAATTCGAGATGCATTCGATATCGCCGTAGATGCGCATAAAGATCAGCGTAGAAAATCGGGCGAAGCCTACATTTTTCACCCCATTGCAGTTGCTAAAATTGTCGCTTCCGAAATTGGCCTAGATGCTACCTCTATTGCAGCTGCATTACTCCACGATG
Organism: Gilvibacter sp.; assembly: GCA_965277295.1. Lineage (GTDB taxonomy): Bacteria > Bacteroidota > Bacteroidia > Flavobacteriales > Flavobacteriaceae > Gilvibacter. Next base: position 2,575,038 of record OZ255720.1, on the reverse strand, counting down.
TATTAGAAGATACCGAATACACCTTGGCCGACATTGAACGCATGTTTGGCGAAACCGTAGCACGAATTGTGGACGGACTTACTAAAATATCGAATTTAAAATCAGACAAAGACGTATCGTTACAAGCAGAAAACTTTAGAAAAATGCTGCTTACCCTAAACGAAGACGTTCGGGTTATTATAATAAAAATTGCTGACCGTCTGCACAATATGCAGACGATGGACAGCATGCCATCGCACAAACAACTAAAAATTGCATCGGAAACACTCTATATCTACGCTCCATTAGCCCATAGAATTGGATTGTACAACATTAAAACCGAATTAGAAGATTTAGGCCTTAAATACACAGAGCCTGAGGTTTATAACGATATCTTCGAAAAAATTGAAGACAGCAAAGAAGACCAAGCCAAATATATTAAAGCCTTTGCTAATATTTTAAAAACGTCTTTAGACGAAGAAAAACTAGAATACGACATTAAGGGGAGGCCAAAATCTATTTTCTCGATTCGCAGAAAAATGGTCAAACAAAAAGTAGCCTTCGACGAAGTTTACGACAAGTTTGCGGTTCGTATTATTTACAAAAGCGATCCCGAAAACGAAAAATTTGTGGCTTGGAAAATTTATTCTATTGTTACCGATCATTTTAGACCCAATCCCATTAGATTACGAGACTGGATTAGTTCGCCTAAATCTACAGGTTACGAGGCATTACACATTACCGTTATGGGGCCCAAAGGACGCTGGGTAGAGGTTCAAATTCGTTCGCAACGCATGAACGAAATAGCCGAAAAAGGCTACGCCGCACATTATAAATACAAAAACGCCGAAAAGGAAGATCAAGGCCTAGATGATTGGTTAAATAAATTACAAGAATCTTTCGAATCCTCAGAAATTAACGCAGTCGATTTTGTAGAAGACTTTAAACTAAACCTATACGCCAAAGAAATTTTTGTGTTTACCCCGCAAGGAGATTTAAAATCGTTGCCCAAAGGGTCAACACCTTTAGATTTTTCTTTTAGCATTCATACAGAAGTAGGCATGCGAACACGCGGCGCCAAGGTTAACGGCAAGCTTGTTCCCCTAAGTCACGTGTTAAATAGTGGCGATCAAGTAGAAATTCTAACTTCAGATAAAGCCAAACCTTCAGCCAACTGGTTAGATTATGTTGTGACTGGACGCGCTAGGTCAAAAATAAAATCTTCTTTAAAAGACGAAGTCAAAGAAATAGCCGCAGAAGGGAAAGTTGTTTTAACTAGAAAATTAAAGTCGCTTAAAATTCCACTGGACGAAAAAACAGTAAATCAATTGGTGGTTTACTTTAAGCTAAAAACCAGTTTAGACTTATTTTATCGTGTAGGATCGGGAATAATCGACAACAAAATGCTCAAGGATTTTGCAGCCAATAGATCTAATGCATTAATTAGTTTTTGGAAGAACCGTATTAGAAGGCCTAACACCGATTCCGAAGCCATTAATAAGGAAGAAATTAGTGTTAATTACGATCAACTTGTTTTTGGTAAGGACGAACAAAAATTAGACTTTTCTATGGCCAATTGCTGCAACCCCATTCCTGGAGACAAAGTATTTGGATTTACTACGGTAAACGACGGTATTAAAGTTCACAAAAAGAATTGCCCTAATGCTATTCAAATGCAGAGCAATTACAACTACCGAATTTTGCAAGCCAAATGGATAGATTCAAGTCAGCAAGATTTTACTGTCGATTTGGAAATAACAGGTATAGACAATATTGGGCTTGTAAACGAAGTTACCAAAGTCATTTCAAGCAATATGCACATAAACATGCGCAACATTAATTTTAGTAGTAATGACGGTATCTTTAAAGGCAACATTAGTGTTGTTGTTAAAAACAAAACTATTCTGAATAACTTAGTGAATAACATTAAGAAAATAAACGGAATAGATAAAGTGTCAAGAGTCTAAAAACACTAAATTTACAGCTGGAATATGAGTGCGAAAACGGCAAACAATAATCAAGCGATCGTAAAGAACGTTTTTACAGGCTTTCTAGAAAAGAAAGGCCATAGAAAAACACCCGAACGTTTCGCTATACTTCAAGAAATATACAATAGCGACGAACATTTCGATATCGAATCATTGTACATAAAAATGAAGAATAAAAAGTATCGTGTTAGCCGTGCTACCCTTTACAATACAATTGAACTCCTACTAGAATGTGGTCTGGTGCGCAAACATCAGTTTGGGCAAAATCAGGCACATTACGAAAAATCTTATTTTGACCATCAGCACGATCATGTAATCCTAGAAGATGGCGAAGTAATTGAATTCTGCGACCCGCGGATTCAATCCATTAAGAAAACTATAGAAGAGATTTTTGATATTGAAATAACTAAGCATTCACTCTACTTTTACGGTAACCGAAAAACAACTGACTAAAAAACAACACATGGCGGTAGACTTGCTACTAGGACTCCAATGGGGTGACGAAGGAAAAGGTAAAATTGTTGATGTACTTACAAATAACTATAACATTATTGCGCGTTTTCAGGGTGGACCTAATGCGGGTCATACCTTAGAATTCGATGGAATAAAACACGTTTTACATACCATTCCAAGTGGTATTTTTCATAAAGATGCGACCAACGTTGTTGGAAACGGCGTGGTAATAGATCCTGTAATTTTTAAACGAGAACTGGACGAATTGGCCCAATTTAATCTCGATATAAAAAAGACATTACTTATTTCTAGAAAGGCGCATTTAATTTTACCTACGCATCGTCTACTCGATGCAGCCAGCGAAGCCGCAAAAGGCAAGGCCAAAATTGGTTCTACGTTAAAAGGTATTGGCCCAACCTATATGGATAAAACCGGGCGTAATGGAATTCGTGTAGGTGATACCGAAATGGAAGATTGGCGCGAAAAATATAGAGCTTTGGCTAACAAGCACGAGGCCATGATTGCGTTTTACGATGTTGACATTCAATACGATTTAAAAGAATTAGAAGCTAACTTTTTTGCCGCAGTAGAGGTTTTAAAGTCATTAACATTTATTGACAGTGAAGAATATCTGCATCAAGCTCAAAAAGCTGGAAAAAAGATATTGGCAGAAGGCGCTCAAGGATCGCTTTTAGATATTGACTTTGGAACTTACCCTTACGTTACATCTTCTAACACGACTGCCGCTGGAGCATGTACTGGTTTAGGTGTAGCACCAAATAATATTGGCGAGGTATATGGTATTTTTAAAGCCTATGCAACCCGTGTAGGTTCTGGCCCCTTCCCTACCGAACTCTTTGACCAAGATGGCGAAACTATGGGTCGTGTTGGGAACGAATTTGGCGCAACAACAGGACGTCCAAGACGCTGTGGTTGGTTAGACTTGGTTGCCTTAAAATACGCGGTACAAGTTAATGGAGTTACCCAACTCATGATGATGAAAGGGGATGTTTTAAGCGGTTTTAGTAAACTTAAAATATGCACCGCCTACAATTATAAGGGTGAAGTTATCGAGCATTTACCCTACAATATAGAAGCGCACAATGTAACCCCTATTTATACCGAAATGGACGGATGGCAGGAAGATTTAACAACAATGCGGGCTACCAGTGATTTCCCAAAAGCACTAAACGACTATATTGAATTTTTAGAAAAAGAGCTCGAAGTGCCTATTAAAATAGTCTCTGTAGGACCAGATAGAACACAAACGATTCATAGGTAAGGTTTTATTCTATTTTATATTTACCGTTATAAGTTTTTAATTAACCGTAATAGATTAATAGCGTTTAACTAACTTTAAACCGTCTATTAAGATTATTAAATACTCCAATATTATAAAACATACATTTTTAGCAATTAGCTTAATAATTTAAGTAGCTAGTTGTTAATCTAACAAGAAGGAAGATGCTAACGCAGATACTAATGCAAATTCCAAAACGGCTGCGAAGACTGTCAAAAAAGCAACTACCAATGACTCATTTTTTAATAAAGCTGGACAAACTGTTTCTCCAGAAAGCTATCCAACAGCTATGTTTAACCAAGGTATTCGTCACTATCAGCCATCAGACAAGGTAAAAGTAGAAGATTATCGCCTGGTGCCTTTAGTTAAAGTGGTACCCACATACGGTGAATAATATATACTAAGTGTCGAAGGATCACTTATGGTATTTTTCGACACTTTTTTTATGCCAAGTTTTTAAAGTTCGTTTGGAACTAAAACAAAATTACTGCGCAAAAGCGACGTTACTTTAATGTTAAAGCATAGTCGATTCCCACCGATTTACGTATTTTTAGCCCAATGAATCGCAATACCCACTTCTTACTATTATTTGTGTTGGCCATACTTTGTATTTCGCCAACCGCGCTCGCTCAAGAAGATGGACCTCCGCAAAAAGTAGATATTAAATCTGGCTATTTAGAAAAGCGCCCTGATTTTCCAGATGCCGTAATTTATACCAGAGATAATGCGGGGCAGGTTTATATTGTACACGAAGGTGTAGAAATGTGGTGCGACCAAGCCTTTGTTTATTTAAACGACAACTTTGTTCGTGCCTTTGGAAAGGTGAGAATTTCTCAGGGTGATACGGTAGTTATGAATTCTAAATACGCCGAATACAATGGGAACACGCAATTTGCCTTTGCCACAGGCGATGTAGTTTTAAAAGAACCAAAAACTACCTTAAAAACAGACACCCTATATTTTGACCGAATAAAACAACAGGCATTTTACAGAAGCGGTGGCACAGTAATAGATACCGCAAGTACCTTGACTAGCCGAGTTGGGCGCTATTTTGCAGAAACCAAGAAGTATCAGTTTTTGTCTAATGTAAAAATTGTGAATCCGGAATACACCGTTAATTCGGCCCAGCTTGATTTTTATTCCGAAACTGGCGGCGCCTATTTATACGGCCCCTCTACCATTGTGAGCGAAACCAGCACCGTTTATTGCGAACGCGGTTATTACGATACCCGCGAAGACACAGGGTACTTTGTAAAAAAATCGCAAATAGACTACGAAACCCGAACTCTTTATGGGGATAGTATTTATTTTGACCGAACTCAAGGTTTTGCCAGTGCAACCAATAATATACGCGTGCTTGACACGGTAAATAATTCGGTAATACGGGGGCATTATGCCGAAGTTTACCGCAAAAAGGATTCCTTATTTATTACCAAACGCGCTGTGGCTATTACCGTGCGCGATAACGATTCTGTTTATGTGCATGCAGACACCTTGCGGGTTACGGGTCCGGAAGACAACAGAATTTTAAAAGGATTTCGCAGAGCCCGTATTTACAAAAGCGATATGAGCGGTAAATGCGATTCTATTTATGTAAACGAACGTATTGGGCTAACCAAAATGCTTACCTCTCCTGTGCTTTGGAGTGGTTTAAATCAGATGACTGGCGATACCATTCATATTCTTTCCAATACGGTTACCGAACAATTAGATACTTTAAAAGTGTTCGAAAATGCTTTTTTGGTTCAAAAAGACAGCGCTGGCTATAATCAAGTTAAGGGAATGCGTTTAATAGGATTATTTACAGAGAATGAACTCGATACGGTAAATATTAATCAAAATGCCGAAGTTGTTTTTTATTCCCGAGATAGCGAAGACGAACTAATGGGGATAGACAACACCATTTCCAGTTCTATTCAAATTGATTTAGTAGCACAAGAAATTAATGGAATTCGATTTATTAATCGCGGAACGGGCAAACTATGGCCTGTTTCTAAATTTCCCAAAGAAAAAGAATTACTACCAGGCTTTATTTGGCGTGGGGACGAACGCTTAACGCGCGTCGAAGATTTGTTTCAGGGAAAACCAGCACCAGTCTTACCTAAAATTAGAGGAATCCCTTTACCCGACCAAGAGGAAGAGTTTTTTGACGATCTTCCCGAAGATGAAATCGAAATACCGGAATATTCCAAGCTTAAACCCAAAGACTTGCAAAACGACCCAGAAGGTCCAAAACCAATGGTAAAAGACAGTTTACAAACAAAGGCTTTAGAACAAAAAGCCAAGTTTTTACCGGGGGCTAAAAAAGACGGGGACAACAAGAAAGACAATTAATATGCTGCATGATTTTTTGGCATATCAGGCACAGACTACTCCAAATCCACTTGGGTTAACCATAACTAAGGCCCAGGGAAGCTATATATACGACAACAAGGACAAGGCCTATCTTGACTTTGTTGCTGGAGTCTCTGCATGTAGTTTGGGCCACAGACATCCAGCCGTTGTCACAGCCATTAAAAAACAATTGGACGCCTATATGCATGTAATGGTTTATGGGGAATACGCCCAACAACCAGCAGTCGCTCTTGCCAAGTTATTGGCAGCCCATGTTCCGGCACCTTTAGACACACTCTATTTAACCAATTCTGGAACCGAAGCCATAGAAGGCGCGATAAAGTTAGCCAGACGAGTTACTGGAAGGACAGGAATAATTGCAGCCAACAAGGCGTATCACGGAAGTACCATGGGTGCACTTAGCTTATTGGGCGTAGAATCTCGCATTAATGCTTTTAAACCCCTTATTCCAGACTGTAGTTTTATAGGCTTTAATACTATGGCAAATCTTGAACAAATCAGCTCCAAAACAGCCGCTGTTGTTTTAGAAACTATTCAGGGTGGTGCGGGCTTTATTGTACCTAAATCAGGATATCTAGAAGCGGTTGCCAAGCGGTGTAAAGAGGTTGGAGCCTTACTTATTTTAGACGAAATACAGCCTGGATTTGGAAGGACAGGAGCTCTTTTTGGCTTTCAACATTACAATATTGTTCCAGACATATTGGTTATGGGCAAAGGTATGGGCGGTGGCATGCCCATAGGTGGTTTTATGGCAGCAAAAGAACATATGGAAACCTTGCAACACAATCCGAAGTTAGGTCATATTACTACTTTTGGAGGCCATCCGGTAATTGCTGCGGCAGCCCTCGCAACGCTAAAAACCTTATTAGAGTCAACCATAATTAAAGACACCTTAAGCAAAGAAAAATTAATTAGAAGCTTGTTAGTTCATCCACTAATAAAAGAAATTAGGGGAAGGGGATTAATGCTTGCGTTAATTATGGAATCGGACAAAATGGCCAACCAATTGGTTCTGCAATGCCAGGACAAAGGACTCATTCTTTTTTGGTTACTATTCGAGCCCAAAGCCGTAAGAATTACCCCACCACTTACCATTTCAGAAACAGAAATACGTCAAGGCTGCCAAGTCGTCTTAGCGACACTGAATGAATTGCAATCTTAAAGTTTACAGCTAAACCCTTGTTATCCAAGGGCTAAAACCACATTTCGTGTTAATTATTTTGTTAACAACATAATCGGCATAAGAATTGAATAGGTATATACATTAGTACCTTTAATATAGAAGAACCTGTTAAAACCCCGCTTATGCAATTTAGCGAAAACGAAAATAACAACTTCTCACTTGCCCGCTTTGAATCTATGCTCAAAACTAACAATGTGCTCTTCTTTGACGCAGAAGAGTTCGAAGAGATTATTCAGCATTATTTAGATAATGGGAAGATTGCTCTGGCACGGAAGGCTACTAAATTAGGATTAGAACAACATCCAAGTTCTACCAGTCTAAAATTGTATAGAATAGAAATGTTCATTTTCGAAAACAAATTGGACATTGCAGATGCCATGTTAGACGAATTGTATTCTCTAGAGCAATCTAACGAAGAAATTCTTATTCAAAAAGCCAATGTACTCTCCAGACGTGATAAGCACAGTCAGGCAATTTCACTTTTGGGCAAAGCCTTAGAAATTACCAACGACGCAAGCGATATACTAGCCCTTATTGGGATGGAGTACTTATTTTTAGAAGATTTTGACAACGCCCGTATTAATTTTATGCGCTGTCTAGAGATAGATAATCAGGATTATTCTGCCCTGTACAACGTAATTTATTGTTTTGATTATCAAGAACAACACAAAGAAGCGATTTCTTATTTAAACGACTTTTTAAATTTAAATCCGTATTCCGAAGTTGGCTGGCACCAAGTGGGTAAACAATATTATTCGCTAAAACAATACAAAAAAGCGCTTGCCGCTTACGATTTTGCTATTATAAGTGACGATACCTTTATTGGTGCGTATTTAGAAAAAGGGAAAGTTTTAGAAAAACTTGGACGTTACAACGAGGCCATTGCAAGTTATGCCATGACTTTAGAATTAGACGACCCAACATCTTTTGCATTATTGCGCATAGGGAAATGTCATGAAAAACTAAAAAATAGTGAACTGGCCTTACAATTCTACACTAAATGTATAGAAGAAGATGGTTTATTAGACAAAGGCTGGATTGCTATTACAGACTTTTACAACAAGAGAAAAAACTATCAAAAAGCACTTTATTATATAGATAAAGCCTTAAATATAGATAGTGAAAACGTGCTGTATTGGAAGCGTTATGCTACAATTAATCGTAATTTAAATTTGTTTGAAGAAGCCGAGCACGGCTATAGACGAACCATAGAATTGGGCAATTACGAAATAGATTCTTGGACCAATCGCACCGACATATTAATTAAATTAGGCGAATTTGAAGCTGCGGTAAATAATATGTATCAGGCGGCCGAATTTTACCCAGATGCAGTCGAAATCGAATTCCGTTTGGCCGGGTTACACTTTTTGCTTGGCGAAGAACGCAAAGGGCAGTTTCATTTAAACAATGGCCTGCGAAGCGATAGTGAGTACGCGATAATTTTAGAAGAACTGTTTCCAAAGGTTTTTCAAAATTCGATAGTTCAAAAATTAATTCGTCAATACGAAAATGCGTCTCGCTAATTATCGCTATTTTTGGTGGTAACTACGAGTTCCATTTTATATGTCATCAAAATCTTTTAAATCTTTAGCTACCCTTTATCTAAAAGGAATGGCAATGGGCGGCGCCGATGTTGTTCCAGGTGTTTCTGGAGGAACAATTGCCTTTATTACAGGAATTTACGAAGAACTAATTACCACCATACACAACTTAGATTTTGGGGTAATTACGCTTTGGAAAAAGCAAGGTTTTAAAAGCATGTGGAACCACTACAATTTGCGGTTTCTCTTTGTGCTATTTTTAGGAATTGCGACTAGTTTAGTTTCTCTAGCCAAATTGGTGACTTACCTTTTAGACGCCCACCCAATACTAGTTTGGTCCTTCTTTTTTGGATTAATTGTGGCCAGCATTATTTATATAGCAAAACAAATAACCCGCTGGAATATATGGGCCGTCGTGGCCATTATTTTAGGAACGCTTGTATCTTATTACATTACAATTGCAGAACCTATTAGTAGTCCTGATAGCCTTTGGTTTTTATTTATTGCTGGGTTTATAGCCATAATAGCAATGATTCTACCCGGTCTATCTGGGGCCTTTATTTTATTGCTCTTGGGAGCTTATCAAATAGTTATTGGGGCCATTAGTGGGGCTTTAGATGGATTGCTTGATGGCGATATGTCGCTTTTTGGAAACTCGGCTTTGCAGTTATCCATCTTGGGACTAGGCGCTATAGTTGGCATAAAAGCCTTCTCGAAAATATTAAATTGGATGTTCGACAAGCACAAGAACATGACTTTAGCAGTTTTAACTGGGTTTATGCTCGGGGCTTTAAACAAAGTTTGGCCGTACAAAGAGGTGCTAAAAACACGATTAAACCACAAAGGAGAAGAAGTTGCATTTTTAGAACGCAGCATACTACCACAAGACTATAATGGCGACCCAAAATTACTTTATGCGGCACTAGCGGCAGTCTTTGGATGTGCTTTAATTTTAGGGTTTGAATGGTTGGCTAATAAAAAATCTGCCACAAAACATGAATAGCACCAGATCTATATGGGATGGATTTTGGCTTGTTGTTAAAGGTCTTGCCATGGGCGCGGCCAATAAAGTGCCCGGCGTTTCTGGAGGTGTTGTAGCCTTTGTAGCTGGCTTTTACGAAGAGTTTATTTATTCCTTACAAAAAATAAATAGTAAGGCTTTTAAATTACTTATAAACGGTAGGTTTAAGAGCTTTTTTAAGTATATAAATGGTGGATTTTTAGGCCTGCTTATTTTAGGAATGCTTATAAGTTATTTTAGTGTTTCTAAAATTCTAGACTATTATTTAGAACGCCATGAACTCTTGGTTTGGAGTGCCTTTTTTGGAATGATTATAGGCTCTATTTATTACATTGGCAAAGACTTTAAAAAATGGAATAAACGCACTGTATTAATATTACTTTGTGGAATTATAGCGGGAATTAGTATTAGTTTTTTAGAACCCGCCAAAGAGAACGACAATCTAATATTCGTCTTCTTTTGTGGTATAATTGGGGTTTCTGGAATGACCTTACCTGGTCTTTCAGGTTCGTTTATTTTAATTCTATTTGGCAATTATGTGCTGCTTTTAGTAGATTCTGTAAATGCCCTTTACGACACTATTACCTATTTGTTAAGCTGGGATTTTAGTTTTACTGATGACCCTATTCATATGCGACTTTTACTTGTATTGGTAGTCTTCGCCTTAGGATCTTTAACAGGGCTAGTAACACTTTCGCACGCACTTGGCTATGTTTTAAAACGCTTTAAAAGCGAAACTTATGCAGGGATTATTGGCTTTATTGCCGGCTCGTTAGGTGTAGTTTGGCCTTGGAAGACTAAAGTTTTTGAAGTCGATGCCATAGGACAAGTTGTTTTAGATGCAAACAATAATCCTGTTATAAGTAATTATGTACGCTATTTTCCTGCTGAACTAAATAGCGAAACCATATGGGCAATCTTTTGGATTGTTATAGGAATTTTGATAATCCTAGCCTTGGGCTGGTACGATCATTTTAGAAAACGAAAATGAGCACTTTTGGACTTTTAGGACGCAATATTGAATACTCTTTTTCTAGGGCTTTTTTTACCAATAAATTTAAAAAAGAAGGGCTCGACCATAACTATGTAAACTTCGATCTAGCAGATTTAAGTCTAATGCCAAAAAACCTGCTAAACACGCCCAACTTAAAAGGCTTTAATGTTACCATACCGTATAAAGAAGAGATCCAAATATTTTTAGATGATGTTGACCTGGAAGCCCACGAAATTGGCGCAGTAAACACGGTAAAGCTCATGCCTAACCTAGATCTTATTGGCTACAATACCGACTGTTATGGCTTTAGCAAGGCCTTACAAGAGTTTTTACCTACAGCAAATAAGCGCGCCTTAATTTTGGGAACTGGCGGGGCGTCTAAGGCCGTAGCTTATGCCTTATCTAGGTTAGATTACACTATCGAATACGTTTCGCGTAGTGGTAAAAATAACGGACTTTCGTTTAAACAAGTAGATAAAAACACCTTGTCCGATTACAGCTTAATAATAAATTGTACTCCACTGGGCACCTACCCAAATATAAATTCTTGTCCCGATATTCCTTACCAACACTTAGGGCCCGAACATGTCTTGTTCGACCTAGTATACAATCCAGAAGAGACTCGATTTTTACAATTGGGTAAAGCACAAGGTGCAAGAACTACAAATGGTCGTAAGATGCTGGTTTATCAGGCAGAGAAATCATGGGAAATCTGGAATAGTTAACAACTCGCTGTTAAATCTATGCCATTTAAAGCGATATACCTTGTATTTTGACCCCGTTGTTGCTATCTTAACGCTATATTTAGCATGAACCCTAACATTGAAACAAATGTCTGACCAGAAAGAAAATACCACCAATCCCGACGCTTCGGAGGCCGCAAAAAATACTGCGCCCACGCAAGCAAATAACGAATTAGAAGCAACCGCAGAAGATTCAACTTCCAATACCGATACTCCAGAAGTGGCAGCATCGGTAGCGGAAACAGCACCCAAAGAGGAAACAGCACCCAAAGACAAGGCAGCGACAAACTCGACTAAAGAGTTAAAATCCGCAGCGGCGAAAAAAAATAAAAAGGTCGAAACTAAGGAGCCTAAAGTAGAATTGACAGAAGCGAAAGAAGTAGCAGCAATGGCAGAAGAACCTGAAGCTACCGCAAAACAACAAGCTACAACAAGCCAAGAAGACGAAGAGCCGGTAGAAGGATCGGACGAAGACCCCACTGAAGATATTGATCAAGAGGACGAAGTGGATTACGCCAGTCTGGAAATCCCTGACTTAATTAGTGCTTTTAAAGAATTAATGCAACAAGGAAAAGTTGCACAGATTAAAAATGCTGTAGATGCAATTCGTACTGAATTCAATGCTAAATTTCAAGAAGAATTCGAAGCTCAAAAAGAAAAATTTGTAGCAGAAGGTGGTAATGTTATCGACTTCCACTACTCTACTGCGCATAAAAAGAGTTTTAGTGAGCTCTATTTTAATTTTAAAGAAAAGCTAAATCATCACTATAAAAACCTAAAAAAAGACCTTCAATCCAATTTAAACAAGCGATTAGAGCTTATAGAAGAGCTTAAAGGATTATTAGCGGTAGACGAAAATATAAATACCACCTTTAAGCATTTTAAAGATATTCAAGAACGTTGGAAAGAAGCTGGTCCTATTCAGCGTGATAAATACAATACGGTCTGGAATACCTATCACCATCATGTAGAAAACTTTTACGATTTTCTACACTTAAATCGCGAGTTTAGAGATTTAGATTTTAAACACAATCTGGATCAAAAATTAAAATTAATTACCCGTGCCGAAGAATTAGGCCTAGAGGCAAATATTAATAAAGCCTTTAGAGAGCTGCAAATGTTGCATAAGGTTTGGAAAGAAGAGGTAGGACCTGTTGCCAAACAATACCGAGACGAAGTCTGGGATAAATTTAGCGCCGCAACTAAGGTTATTCACGACAAGCGCTTAGCGAGTCAAAAAGATTTAGAGAAATCATACGAAGGGAATTTACTGCAAAAGCAAGAAGTCATTGCCAGTATAAACGAACTTACAGACAAGGTTAAGCCCTCGCATCAAGGTTGGCAAAATGCCATTAAAACCATTCAAGAAATGCGCAATTTGTTTTTCGAAATTGGCAAAGTTCCGCGCAATAAAAATCAAGAAATCTGGGATGCTTTTAAAGCGGCGACTCGCAACTTTAATAAGAAAAAAAACGAATTCTATAAAGCCCAGAAAAAGGAACAATACACCAATCTCGAACAAAAACTTGAACTTATAAAAGTTGCTGAATCGCACAAGGATTCGGACGATTTTAAAATGGTTACCCCAATAATGAAGAAAATTCAAGGGGATTGGAAAAAGATTGGTCATGTTCCTAGAAAGGACAGCGATAAAATTTGGAAACAGTTTAAAAGTGCCTGTAATCATTACTTCGATAGATTGCACGCCCAACGCAATGAATCGAATCAAGAAGAGATGGTTTCTTATGGACAAAAGAAGGAGCTACTTGACAAACTAAAAGCTTTAGCGGGAGACAAAAAAGCGGCGACCATGGACGGTGTAAAAGCGCTTATAGCATCGTGGAAAGAGGTAGGTCGCGTACCCTTTAACAAACGCAGCATAGAAGGTAAATTCTACAAAGCCCTGGACCAAGTTTTCGCGACTATGGACATAGACAAAAGCCAAGCTGAGCTTATTAAATTCGAAAATAAAATTAGCGGCCTAATAAGCCAGAAGGACAATCACAAACTACAAAATGAGCGTGCATATCTTAGTAAAAAGATAAACGATATTGTACAAGAAATTAATCAGCTAGAAAACAACCTAGGGTTCTTCCAACATGTGGACGACAAGAATCCTATGGTACAAGAAGTGCATAAAAACATTAATAAGCACAAGGCATCTTTAGAAGTTTGGCGCGCTAAAATGAAGAAACTTAAAGCTATGCAATAAGTGGATTGCCTGCTTTGCAAATCGCCAAATATTCCATCTTTTTATAAGGTCGCCGCGCACGACTTTTACCGCTGCCCAAAGTGTTTTGGACTATCGCGAAATACAGCTACATTTTTAAGCCCTGCCCAAGAAAAGGCACGTTATTTAACGCATAATAACAACGTAAACGATTTGGGCTACCAGAAATTTGTGGCTCCGCTTGTCGCAGCTGTTAAACAAAACTTTAACCCAAAAACCAGTATAGGCCTTGACTTTGGCGCTGGTACTGGCCCGGTAATAACCAAGTTACTCACCGACAGCGGCTATAGCCTAAAGTTATACGACCCATTTTTTTATCCTGACCAGAACGTGTTAAGCACCACGTATAATTATATAGTTTGTTGTGAAGTTATGGAGCACTTTTACGACCCCTATACCGAATTTAAGGGCTTAAAAAAACTACTAAAACCCGGTGGGCTGCTTATTTGTAAGACCGATTTATTTACAGAAGACTTAGACTTTAATCTCTGGTATTATAAAAACGACCCAAGTCATGTGTTTATCTATCACCATAAGACCTTAGCATGGATTAAAAACAAACTAAATTTTAATACTTTAAGGGTAGAAAACAGAACAATTATTTTTGGGCTTTAGACTTTTTTTGCTTCCTCCCAAATTAAATCCATTTCTTCTAAAGACATATTCGCTAAACTTTTGCCCTTGGTTTTTGCCTGCTCTTCTAAATAGGTAAAGCGCTTGCTAAATTTTTTATTGGTGCGCTCTAGCGCGCTTTCAGGATCGATTTTTAAAAATCTGGCGTAGTTAATCATAGAAAACAACACATCGCCAAATTCGGCTTCCATTTTCTCTTGATTCTTTGCAGCAACCTCAACCTGAAATTCGGCCAATTCTTCTTGTAGTTTTTCGAAAACCTGATGTGGTTCTTCCCAGTCAAAGCCAACGCCAGCAACTTTATCCTGAATTCTATTGGCTTTTACCATAGCTGGAAGCGACTTAGGTACTCCAGACAAAACGCTCTTTTTACCTTCTTTTAGTTTTAAATTCTCCCAATTACGCTTTACATCTTCTTCGTCGGTTACTTCTACATCGCCATAAATATGTGGATGTCTGGAAATTAATTTTTCGCTAATTCCATGAGCTACATCGGCAATATCAAAATGCTTGGTTTCGCTCCCAATTTTAGCGTAGAACAATATATGTAGCAGTAAATCACCTAATTCGCCTTTTATGTCGTCCATATTGGCCTCTAAAATAGCGTCACCTAGTTCGTAGGTTTCTTCTATGGTTAAGTGTCGTAAAGTTTCCATGGTTTGTTTTTTATCCCACGGACACTGCTCACGAAGTTCGTCCATTATGGTTAGTAATCTATCTAGTGCGGTTAATTGCTCTTTGCGTGAATTCATAAAATCTGAATTTATGGTATAAAAATAGCCATTACAGGAATGGCTATTAAAAGTTCTTATTAAAAAGTATTAACTACGGCAGGCTATTCTTCTTCGTCTGCTGCATTAAAGGTGGTAATTCCGTTTTTTTGAAGCAAATTATACCACTGAACAACTTTCTTTATATCGCTTGGGTAAACGCGATCTTCATCGTAATCTGGCAACACTTCAAAAAAGTAAGCTTCCAAATCATCTTTACTACTTTTATGAGTAATGGCTGCACCCCCATCTTCTTTATCCCTAATTTTATCGAACACATCGGCCAAAGGCACCTCTTCTGTAAGGGTGTAAATAGCAATTTCAGAAAGTAAGCTAACATTGTGTCTCGCGCTCACGCTAACGGTTTTTCCGTCTACTAAAGAAGCAGCTAAAAACCCAGAACGTGTTTGGGTCTTAAGCTCGTAAAGGCCAGGTTTTCCGGCGATAGAAAGAATTTTTTCTAAACTCATAAAAATCAATTATCCAATTTGGGTGCAAATATGCGGGCTTTGTTGTAAAAAGACAACAATCTTAACGTTTCTTTTTTAGATTTGGGAAGCGCATTTTATAATCTATTTTGACTTTCCCCTTAGAGATATTAGTTAGCTTTCCTTTAATTAATCTTTTTTTAAGTGGCGAAAGCTTGTCGGTAAAGAGCACTCCTTCTATATGATCGTACTCATGCTGAATAATTCTGGCCGCTATTCCCGTAAAGGTTTTGGTTTGCTCTGTAAACGATTCGTCTAAATAGCGCAGGGTAACGGTATCTTGTCTAAACACATCTTCACGAACATCAGGAATACTTAAACAACCTTCGTTAAAGGCCCACTCATCTCCGGTTTCTTCGACAATTTGAGCGTTTATAAACACTACTTTAAACTTCGATAAAAAATCACGCTCTTCTTGGTCTAAATCTTCGTCCTCCTCGAAAGGAGTCGCATCTACCATAAATAAGCGTATGGAATGTCCAATTTGCGGAGCAGCTAAACCAATTCCATTTGCTGCGTACATGGTTTCGAACATATTCTCTAGTAAATCATTCAAATCTGGATGATTTGGAGCAATATTGGTCGCTTTTTTTCTTAAAATAGGGTCGCCATATGCGACAATTGGTAAAATCATGTCTTGTACTGTAAGTAATCTTGTAAAATAAGTGTGGCGCTTATTTGGTCAACCAACGCTTTATTACGCCTTTTTTTCTTGCTAATTCCACTATCGATCATTGTCTGAAACGCCATTTTACTGGTGTATCGTTCGTCGTGACGCGCAACTTCCAAATCTTTAAAAGTAGCCTTAAACTTAGTAATAAACTCCTGAATATGTATTTCTACTCCAGAAGGAGTTCCATCTTTTTGTTTAGGTTCTCCAACCAAAACAAGTTCGACTGCTTCTAATTTAAAATAATCTTCTAAAAAAACAAGAAGTTTATCTGCATCGACGGTGGTTAAACCCGAGGCAATAAGTTGCATAGGATCTGTAACTGCAATACCGCAGCGCTTGGTCCCATAATCTATTGCTATAACTCGTGCCATACTGGATGCAAAAATAATGCTTTAGAAAATAGTAGACCAACAAAGCCCCTTTATTATTGTATAGCTTGCTATATTTACAAAAAATTAAAAATGGAACATTTACAGCAGACCATAGCTCAAGCTTGGGACAATCGCGATCTTTTAACCACGCCCAAGGTTCAAGATGCTATAAGACAGGTTATAGACCTATTAGATGCAGGTAAACTGCGCTGTGCAGAACCTATTAATAACACTTGGCAAGTAAACGAGTGGGTTAAAAAAGCTGTGGTTTTGTATTTTCCAATTCAGAAAATGGAAACTTTAGAAGCTGGTATTTTTGAATACCACGATAAAATGCCTTTAAAGCGCGACTATGCAAAAAAAGGGATTCGAGTTGTTCCCAATGCTGTAGCCAGACATGGAGCCTATATTTCTAGTGGGGTTATTTTAATGCCCAGTTATGTAAATATTGGTGCCTATGTAGACCAGGGCACCATGGTAGATACTTGGGCGACTGTAGGTAGTTGTGCCCAAATTGGCAAGAATGTGCACTTAAGTGGTGGGGTTGGTATAGGCGGCGTTTTAGAACCTTTACAATCTGCTCCCGTAATAATTGAAGACAACGCATTTATAGGTTCCAGAAGTATAGTTGTAGAAGGTGTTCGTGTAGAACAGGAGGCTGTTTTAGGAGCCAATGTCGTGTTAACTGGATCGACTAAAATTATAGATGTTACTGGCGATTCGCCTAAAGAATACAAAGGCTTGGTTCCAGCGCGTTCGGTAGTGATTCCAGGTAGTTACACCAAAAGCTTCCCTGCTGGTGATTATGGAGTTTCCTGCGCCTTAATTATTGGTAAGCGCAAAGAAAGCACCAATAAAAAAACAAGTTTAAACGATGCCTTAAGGGAATATAACGTAGCGGTGTAATTAAACCTATATAACCATGAAGGTCTTAGTAATTCAACATAAAATGATAGGAGATGTGTTAACCACGTCGCTCTTGTTTGAATTACTGCGCGCTGAATATCCCGAGGCACAACTGGATTATTTAGTAAATAGCAACACCTTAGCAGTTGTAAAAGGCAATCCTTTTATTAATAATATTTGGGCTTATTTTCCTAAAAAAGAACAAAACAACGGGTATAAACAAGCATTTTTTAAAAACTTACAAAGTCAAAATTACAACCTAATTATAGATGTATACAGTAAGTTTCGGTCGGCAGGAATAACATTAAAATTAAGACCAAAACAGAGTATATCTTACTATAAATGGTATACATTTCCATTGTATACTAAAACCGTTAAGCCATTAAAGGAAAGCAATAAAGACGAGGGTTTAGCAATTGTTAATCGCGTATTATTACTAGAGACGTTGGGAATTGAAGTTCCTATAATTCCCAAGCCCAAAATTTATTTGTCATCACAAGAATTAGCGACTGCGAAAGCAATGTTAGCTTCGCACAATTTAGATAAAAGCAAACCCCTATTTATGATAGGCGTGCTGGGCAGCAGTCAAAGCAAAACGTACCCACTACCCTATTTGGCACAAGTTTTAGACGAATTAGTAACTACTACTCAGGCCAATATTTTACTCAATTATATTCCAAATCAATTAGCTTTAATAGAAGCGCTAATGGGGTATTGTAACGCAAACACTATAAACCATATACACGCTGGTATTTATGGTGCCAATTTGCGTGAATTTTTGGCAATTACCACCCATTGCGATGCGCTAATAGGCAATGAAGGCGGAGCGGTTAATATGGCCAAAGCGCTAGGGATTCCAACCTTTGCTATTTATTCGCCTTGGATTTTAAAACAAGCTTGGAACAGCTACGAACAGGACGGATTTAATAAATCTGTACACCTTATAGATGTGCAGCCCGAATTATATAATAAACACCCAAAAAAGTACAAAAAACAGGCTCCAAGTATGTATAAGAAGTTTACCCCTAAAGCGGTAAATACCGTTTTAGCTGGCTTTTTAAGGCATCATAAATTTATTGACTAACTAAACCAAAGGCAGTTTTGGTGCGCTTTTCTTGTTTGGTAGTTTTTCTAATTGCAGCATTTTTCTCTAACATTTCTGGTTTAACATAACCTCGCGCATGATCCAAATGCACGCAAATGGCAGTATAACGCAACTGCTTTGCTTTTAAACCCGCATTAAACAAGCGTTCGCCAAGTTCGCGATCTTCGCCACCGTATTGCATGCGCTGGTCAAAACCATTCGCGGTAACTATATTGGCCTTCCATCCAGAACTATTGTGACCATTCCAAGTGGCTTCTGTTGGGGTAATCCAATTTAAAAATTGCTGCTTAGCTTTGGATGTAGCGAGTTTGTTATTTTTAAAAGACGACTTTAAACCCAGCGCTTTAAGCCATTTTAAATTAAAACAACGCTGTTGCAAAATATCGTCTTTGGTAATTTTCTTAGAGATATTCATGGGAAGTTTAAAATACCCCCCAGAAAGAAAATAACCCTCTTGACGATTATGTATGTGTCGCTCAACAAAATCGGCTCGCGGAATACAATCACCGTCCGTAAAAAGCAAGTAATTAGACAAGCTCGCCTTTATGGCCTTATTTAAAATAATGGTTTTTTGGAACCCATTGTCTGTATGCCATATATGCTGAATTGGGAAGTCTAGATGCTTTCTAATACCAATTATAAGCTGCTCGGTTTGTTGGTCAGAACCATCGTCTGCAATAACGACTTCGAAATCTTTAAAACTCTGGCAACTAAAACCCCAGAGCACCTTCTCTAACCACTCAGGATGATTATAGGTACTAATAATTACCGATATTGCAGGCTGCGACATACTGCAAAAATAACTATTTTAGCCACCCAATGCCAAAACTCACCGCCTTACTTATTGTTTACAACGAATCTAAGCAACTACCTGCTGCAATTGATACCGTTGCTTTTGCGGACCAAATAATTGTTGTCGATTCGTTTAGTACAGATGGGACGTATAAAAAGCTACAACAAGACCCTCGAGTTACTGTAGTTCAAAAAGAGTTTATTAATTATGCCGATCAGCGGAATTATGCGTTATCCTTGGCAAGTAACGATTGGGTTTTATTTATCGATGCCGACGAACGTATTGCCGAAGCGCTAAAAGCCGAAATTCAGGAAACTATAGGGCTGGAAAAACCAAAAGCGGCCTATTACTTTTACCGCCAATGTTATTACTACAACCAGAAATTGCGTTTTAGTGGCTTGCAAACCGATAAGATTTATAGATTGTTCCAAAAGTCAAAAGCAAAATACATAACCAATAAAATAGTGCACGAAAACTTAGAGGTACAAGGCGAAAGTGGTTCCTTAACCCAAAAGTTAGACCATTATTTTTTTAATGATTACGGTGTTTACAAGGCTAAAATGATTGCTTACGGCAAGCTAAAAGGACAAGAATTATTTAATAAGGGAGCCCATTATTATTGGGTTAAGGCGTTATTTAAACCTTGGTATAAATTTATTACTCATTATATAATTCGACTTGGAATATTAGATGGTAAAAAAGGATACATTATTAGTAAACTAAATGCTTTAAGTGTAACAGAGCGCTATAAAGAACTCAAGCGACTGCATTTAGTTGCGCCAAAATAAAAACTTCTTTTTTAAACGCACTTTACGGTGGTATTTTTCTTGAAATGTAGATACTAGACCCCACATGGTATTAAATACCCAATCTGGATCCAACCCACTAAGCTTGGCATACTGGTCGCTCATTACCGCAACCATTTCTTTTTTTGGACTAAGACGCGCAAAATTGGCAATGCGCTCCTGTTTTGTAAGCGATTTAAAGTTCATTCTATTTAAGTCCACTAAATAAAATTTATAGCCCGAATCTGTCTTTTTAATTAAGGTGTTCCCTGGAGAATGATCTTTAAACAACACACCAGATTCGTGCAGTTTAAAAGTGAAATCTGTAAAAGCCCTTAAAATAATCTCGTGCTCTGGATATGCTGGGTCATGCACTAATTCTCTGTAGGTTAGATCACACGCTAAATGCTCGCTAATATAATAGCTGTCTTTAAAGCCTAAAACATTGGCGTTATACGCATAACCAATGGGTTCTGGCGTGCCAATACCTAAATCTAAAAGTTTTATGGCATAATTGTAAGAGCGCTTTGCCTTAGAGGGTCTAAAGTAATTATACACCACCGAATTAACAAGGTTCGGATTTTTAAATTTTTTAATATTCAATATCCGGTCTTTGTATTTAAAAAGACGAATTACATTACGATCCCCGTCGCCAAATAATTCTCCTTTCGAGTCAAAATGGAGAATCATCGCTACAAAGTGTTCATAATCCTGAGCGTAATCCTGGCGTAAAATTAATTCCATATACAAGGCTATTGCTAGGCAAAAATACAGTTAATAATTCGTTTGTAAACCCCAAAACAAATACCTTTATACCAAACCAGAACACTACAGCTGTTGAAACGTGTATTTTTAGAGACTCACAATTTAAAAAATCCTTACACGGGTTTTGGGCAATTTAATTTGCATTTGCTACGTGGACTTAAAAACTGCGCACCCGATAATTTAAAATTTGTAGTACACACTAAAGATAAAGCCCTGCTTAAAAAAGAATTTGGCAGCTTTTTTGAATACAAATACTATCTGGGCTTACGGCGCTATAAATGGGCTCAAATTCGTAATAAATACGCTGTTTGGCATTCGGTTAACCAAAATACTCAGATCGAACCATATAGCAACATTCCATATGTCCTAACAATTCACGATGTAAATTTTATTGACGAAATTTCCGGGGACTTAAATCACCATCGTAACCTTCGATTTATTGAAAAATTGAACCGGGCCAACGCCATTACCTATATTTCGGAATCTGCTAAAGCATCTACCCATCAACATTTTAAAGTTCCCAATGTCCCAGAATACGTAATTCATAATGGGAACCCTGCAATACATATACTAGACTTGTCCAATTATAAACCCGTTACAACACTGGAAGGGCCGTATTTGTTTAGTTTAGGTGACTTCTGGCCGCGTAAAAATTTCCATGTACTAGTAGAAATGTTGCAACATTTACCAGATTATAAACTAATAATTGCAGGTAATAGCGAAAGGCCTTATGGTGAGAGCGTAAGACAAACTATACAGCAATTAGGACTGCAAGATCGTGTGGTACTCGCGGGACGAATTTCTGAAGAAGAAAAACAGCACCATCTGCAACATTGTGATGCCTTTTTATTTGCTTCATTACGGGAAGGTTTTGGCCTGCCTCCATTAGAAGCTATGAGTTTTGGCAAACCCGTATTCCTTTCAAACAGTACTTCCCTGCCCGAAATAGGTGGTGAACATTCCTTCTATTGGGATGAATTTGACCCAAAATATATGGCTGACAAATTTCTTGCTGGTATGGAAAAATTTAGTTCAAATCAAGCCTTTTACCAGAAATGGTATGTAGATCGAGCGAAAACATTTAATTGGAATAATGCGTGTAAAAGTTATATTGAAGTTTATAAACAAGTTTTAAATACTAAAAAATAGATTTAACAAGTAATTGTTGTGGACGCTAAACCAATACTATTAATAAGCTGTTCACTGCGCACAAACTAATGGCTGAATTTCACTTTGTTTTATAGAAAAGATAATCAATTGGTTTAACGTTTAAAACTAAAACGTCTATGAAAAAAATAAAATATTTCTTTAGAAATAGAAAATCTTCGCGAAGAAAAAAGCTTCTAGGGCCGTATGCCAAAGGAATTATTTATGAATCGGAAAATGGGATTATATCAATGCCAGTAGAAGATTTTAGTATAGGCAAAGAATTGGGTTTTAAGGGTAAGTGGGATACCGATGAAATCAATATGCTTTTAAAAAATGTGCGCCAAGACGATACTATTTATTTTATTGGGACACATGTTGGGACACTCTTAATACCCGTATCAAAAAAGGTGGACCGCATAATTGGTTACGAAGCTAACGAACAGACATATTGGTATTTAAATATAAATCTACACCTTAACGATGTTCGTAATGCAACCGTATTTAACAATGCCGTTGGGGACAAAAAAAAATCTGTGACTTTTTATCAAAATACCGTAAACACAGGGGGAAGCAAAATAAAACCTATTAAGGATTCTATAATATACAATTACGATAATCCTTCCGAAACCATGGTAGATATGATTACTTTAGACGCCCATCGCACCCAAGAAAATTTACCTCAACCTCAGGGCATTATTATGGACATTGAAGGATCTGAGTATTTTGCGCTAAAAGGAATGCAGCAAACGCTTCAAGCTGTTCGTTTTTTATATGTTGAATATGTACCTCACCATTTAGAAAATGTATCTAATGTTAGCATAACAGAATTCGTAGATCTTATTGTACCTTATTTTAAAAGTGCAGCATTTTTAGATAAAAATATAACTATTGGCTTAACTGATGGCGCTAATGCTTTACTAGTGCATTTAAAGGAGCTACAATCAAAAAACCGAGCAAGTAATATCTTATTTTTAAAATAAACATTAAATGAGCAATCATAAAGCCGAAGTCGATAATACTTTACGAGTTTTACGTAAAGGAGGCCTAGTAGTCTATCCAACCGATACCATCTGGGGTATTGGCTGCGATGCCACAAATTACGATGCGATTCAAAAAATATACACCTTAAAACAGCGGGAAGAATCTAAAAGTATGATTTGCCTTGTCTCTAATTTTAATATGCTAAAACAGTATGTAGAAGATGTGCCAGAAATCGCCTACGATATTTTAAAATATGCCAATAAACCAACCACAATTATTTACGACAAGCCCATACGTGTTGCAAATAATATAGTTGCAGCAGACAATACTTTGGCTATTCGCCTAGTGCATGATTCCTTTTGTCAAAAAGTAATAGATGGCCTAAAAAAGCCCTTGGTCTCTACTTCGGCTAATATTAGCGGAGCACCATCACCAAAAAGTTATTCAGAAATAAGTCCCCGAATTTTGGAGGGCGTAGACTATGTTGTAAATTTGCATCGCACTAAGAAAACGGGGCAAGCTTCTAGCATTATTAAGCTAAGCAGCAATGGCACCGTCAAGGTGATTCGCCATTAAAATGCACGCAAAAAATAACCTTAACGAGGCACTATCAAACGCCATTTTTACAACCATTCAAGAAGTCGCAGACAACTTGAAAATGGAAACTTATGTTATTGGTGGTTTTGTGCGTGATTTTTTATTAAAACGTGGTACTCCCAAAGATATAGATCTTGTTGCTGTGGGTAGTGGAATTGATTTAGCAAAAGCAGTCTCTAACGCTCTAGCTGGTAATCCTAAGGTTTCTGTTTTTAAAACCTACGGAACCGCAATGATAAATCACGGCGATTTAGAAATAGAATTTGTTGGGGCTCGAAAGGAATCGTATTCGCCAGACAGTAGAAATCCCGCTGTAGAAAATGGCTCTTTAGAAGACGACCAAAACCGAAGGGATTTTACCATAAATGCATTAGCCATTGGTTTAAACAAGGCGAATTTTGGACAGTTGTTGGATCCCTTTAACGGGTTAAACGATCTAGAATCTGGCTTAATTAGAACCCCCTTAGATCCAGACATTACATTTACAGACGATCCCTTGCGTATGCTAAGAGCAATTAGGTTTGCAACACAACTAGACTTTACAATTGTTCCAGAAGCTCTAGAAGCAATTACTCGAAATGCGTCGCGTATTACTATTATTTCTAAGGAACGTATTGTAGATGAACTAAATAAAATATTAGGCGCAGCAAGGCCTTCTATTGGTTTTAGCCTTTTACACAAGACTGGATTGTTACACCTTGTTCTTCCCGAATTAACTGCCCTGGAAGGCATAGACGAGGTAGAAGGACAAACCCATAAAGACAATTTTTGGCATACCCTAGAGGTTGTAGACAATATTGCAAAAACTACAAATAATATCTGGTTGCGATGGGCTGCCTTACTGCACGATATTGGTAAATCACCCACAAAAAAATTCAACAAAAAACAAGGCTGGACGTTTCACAATCATGAGTTTGTAGGGGCAAAAATGGTGTTCAAACTTTTTAAACGTTTGCGTATGCCGCTAAACGACAAAATGAAGTTTGTCCAAAAAATGGTACTCATGAGTTCGCGACCAATAGTTTTGGCAACCGATGTAACCGACGCCGCAGTGCGCAGATTGGTGTTCGATGCTGGAGATCATGTGGACGACCTTATGACGCTTTGCGAAGCAGATATTACGACCAAGAACCCTAAAAAAATAAAGCGATACAAGAATAACTTTAAAAAGGTTCGTGAAAAAATAATTCAGGTAGAAGAACAAGATCGCGTTAGGAATTTTCAGCCACCAGTTACTGGCCAGGAAATTATGGAAACCTTTGGTCTGCCACCATCACGAGAAATCGGGGTAATAAAAGAGGCAATAAAAGAAGCCATTTTAGATGGCATTATCCCTAACGAACACGAAGCCGCCAAAGCTTTTATGCTTGAAAAAGGAATTGCGTTAAATCTAAAACCCAAAGGTTAAGATGTACAGAAAGTTCTTAAAAATTTCTTTGATTATTGTATATCTGGTAATTGTTGCTGGGGCCGTTGTGCGAATGACTGGCAGCGGCATGGGGTGTCCAGATTGGCCAAAATGTTTTGGGTACTATATTCCTCCAACCCAAGAAGCTACTTTAATATGGGATGCAAATCGCGAGTTTAAAAAAGGACAAGTTATTATTGTAGATAAGGCGCTACAGGTGGCAAAATTGGACTTTACTACAGCGAATCAATACCATGCAAGTAACTGGGAACCTTACACAGAACACGATTATGCCACCTTTAATGTTTGGCATACTTGGATAGAATACATTAACAGGCTTTTGGGAGCGCTAGCGGGACTAGCCATGTTAATAATGGCCATACTTTCTATTTGGAAATGGAAGCAAAACAAACGTATAACCTTAGTGTCTTGGCTATCGTTATTTTTAATTGGGTTTCAAGGCTGGCTGGGTGCCACCGTTGTATATTCTGTACTAGCACCAGTTAGAATAACCATTCATATGGTAATGGCACTAATTATTGTTGGTGTCTTATTATATCTGCTACATATATCTAAACAAGTGCCCGTTAAAATCTTAAGTTTTAGTAAACACTTTAAACTATTGTTAGTTGTAAGTTTAGTTTTTACTTTAATTCAAATTGTTTTAGGCACTCAAGTGCGTCAATATGTAGACGATCAAGTAATGCTAGTGGGATACAACAATAAAGCGGCTTGGTTAAACGACCCTACGCTTAGTTTTTACATACATCGATCGTTTTCGGTATTGGTTGTGCTAATTAATCTCGCGCTTTGGAGGTTAAACACAAAATTGAGTTATAATTTAAAAGGATTTAATAGTATTATTGGTCTTATTGGGATAGAAGCTCTTACTGGAATTTTAATGTATTATGTTGACTTTCCGTTTTTAACCCAGCCAATTCACTTGGTAATTGCGTCCATCTTGTTTGGGGTTCAAAGCTATTTATTTTTACAGGTGTTTACTACCCGTAGAATAGCCAAAATATTGTAATTTTACGCCCTTAATTTTATAGTCATGGTTTACCGTTTTAGAGTGATTTTAGATGCCCAGGAAGATGTCTTTAGAGATATAGAAATCTACAGAGATGCTACCGTAGAAGATCTGCACAACAGTATTACGCAGTCTTTTGGCTTTGGCGGGCAAGAAATGGCCTGTTTTTATATAAGCGACGAAAACTGGCAGCAAGGCGAAGAGATTTCACTTTTCGATATGGGTGACCCTGAATCGCCAGTGCGAACTATGGGAAATACCACGCTAAAAGATGTGGTAGATAAAGACCAGACCAAGCTTATTTATGTTTACGACTTTTTGGCAATGTGGACTTTTCTTGTTGAATTGGCAGAGGTTGCCGAACCCGAAACCGGGAGACAATACCCCAATTTAATGTTTGCCCATGGCGAATTGCCAGAAGAAGCACCAGATAAAGAGTTTGTAGCAGAAAACACAAGCGAAGAAACATTAGATGACTATACAGAAGATCCTGAAGATTATTCCGATCTGGATTTTGATGAAAACTGGAATTAACACCTCAACTTATTTATGATTAATTTATACAGTGCCCAAATTGGTTCGCTTTCTATACATCGCGTAGGTAATAAATCCAGAGCAGAAGGTGTATTTATGTCTCAGACGTCTTGTAAAATTAGCGACGAACTAAATCCCTTAATTCGAGAATTCTTTTTTAAGCCATTTAGAGAGAAAGAAGAGAACTATTTTAACTTTTCGCACGATGTAGATCTAGAATTTAATGAACTATTTGGCCTGGTAAACCAACTGCTTGCCAATCCGGAGCAGGCACACGAGGTAAGTAAAAAAATTACTAAACACCTATACGACCAATCGGAGCACCCACATATAAAAAATGGAGAAGTCTATGTTGCCTATTTGGAAAACTTGCAAATTGACAATCAAAAAGTAGATGGCATTGGCATATTTAAGTCAGAAATAAAGCAAGATTTCTTGCAGTTTTCTGAATCGAACGAGCAATTAGAAATGCTCTTGGAACAAGGAATTAACTTAAACAAATTAGATAAAGGCTGTATTATCTTTAATACAGAACAAGAGGCGGGTTATAAAATTTTATCGGTAGACAGTAACCGCTACGACGCCCGCTATTGGCTAGAAAGCTTTCTAGGTGTAGATGCGCTTGCCGACGACAACTTTTACACCAAAAAGTACTTAAAATTCTGCCAGGACTTTGCTAAAGATGTTGTTTTACCAGCCGAAGACAAGCGCGAAGAGGTATTATTTATGAATCGTGCAGTAAACCACTTTGCCAAAAACGACAACTTCGAAGAATCTTCTTTTTTAAACGAAGTAATGGATAACCCAGAGTTAATTCCAGAATTCAAACATTACAAGGCAGAGCGCGGTCCTAAATACAGCATAGAAGACCTATCGGACTTTCCTATTGCCAACACGGCGGTGACAGCTGCTCGCAAAAAAATAAAAAATGTAATTCAGCTGGACACCAACATTCAAATTAAAATGGATTTTATTAATCCCGAAAGTGCCGAAAAATTTGTGGAAAAGGGATGGGACGAAGAGCGCCAAATGTATTACTATCTGGTCTATTTTAATCAGGAACAAAAATCGTAACAAAATCTACACAATATTTAAAGTTGTTGTAACAATTTTTTAGCTGGCTCGTCCTATTTGCATCAGATTAACTAAAAGCAATCTATGCAACCCATACTAACCATTTCCAATTTAACTAAAAATTTTGGACCTCTAGTTGCTGTAAATAATCTCTCTTTTACTATCGAAAAGGGTAATGTTTATGGTATTCTAGGACCTAACGGCAGCGGAAAATCTACCACGCTAGGTATTGTTTTAAATGTAGTAAATAAATCTTCGGGGAACTTTCACTGGTTCGACGGTGAAACTTCGACCCACGATGCCCTTAAAAAAGTTGGAGCCATTATCGAGCATCCCAACTTCTATCCATATATGACCGCGGTTCAAAATTTGGCTTTAGTCGCAAAAATTAAAGGTGTAGATCTAGCCAAAATAGAAGAAAAACTAGAGGTAGTAGGTTTGCACGAGCGTAAAGACACCAAGTTTAAAACCTATTCTTTAGGTATGAAACAGCGTCTGGCAATAGCATCTGCTTTACTTAACGATCCAGAAATATTAATTCTAGACGAACCCACCAACGGGTTAGACCCGCAGGGAATTCATCAAATTCGTGAGATCATAAAAAAAATTGCCACTAGCGGCACTACCATACTATTAGCATCGCATTTACTGGACGAGGTAGAAAAAGTATGTTCGCACGTAGTTATTCTTAGAAAAGGAAAAAGCCTGTATTCTGGGAGTGTAGAAGGTATGAATGCCAGTCACGGATTCTTTATTCTGCAAAGTGAAGATATGGTTAAGTTAAAGGCGTATTTAGAAGGAAATAGCGCTTTTGGAACCCTAAAGGAAGAAAACGACGAAATTATTGCTTATTTAAACGAGCCTATGCAATCGGCAGCACTAAACAAAGCCTTATTCGAAAACGGAATAGTGCTTTCTAGACTTGCGCAACGCAAAGAAAGTCTAGAAGAACAATTCTTAGAATTAACCAATAAAACCGCCGATAATGCTTAGATTAATAACTATTGAATTTCAGAAATTACGATACAATAAATCGGCGCGAGTAATCACCGCTGTTTATTTTATTCTTATAACATTTATAGCCCTAATTGCCTCTATTAAATTTAATTTTGGAGACTTTAGTTTTAGAATGGCCGACCAAGGAATTTTTAACTTTCCTTTTATCTGGCATTTTAATACTTGGGTAGCAGCTTGGCTTAAAATGTTCTTAGCTATTGTTATTGTTTCGATGATGGCAAACGAATACACCCACCGAACGCTAAAGCAAAATTTAATAGATGGCTTAAGCAAGAAAGAATTTGTACTTTCTAAGTTTTTAACTGTTGTCTGCTTTGCTGCAATTTCTACGGTATTTGTGTTTTTACTATCCCTTATTTTAGGACTTGTTTTTTCTGATTACAACGAATTTGGCATTATAATTCGCGACTTAGAGTATGTTTTCGCCTACTTTTTAAAGCTCGTCGCGTTCTTCTCTTTCTGTTTATTTTTGGGAGTCTGGGTAAAACGATCGGCCTTTGCCTTAGGATTTTTATTAATCTGGTTTGCCGTAGAATGGATAATGTACGGAGTTCTCGTATCTAAGTTACCTGACGGCTCTAATTTGCCAGATCAGATAGTCCAGTTTTTACCGCTTATGTCTATGCAAAACTTAATTATCGAGCCCATTACAAGGTTTGGTGCAGTACAATCTGCAGCTACCCAAATAGGAGCAGAATTAAATAGAGAATACGGCGTAACTTTACTCAAGGTAATTATTGTTGCAGTATGGGCTACGCTCTTTAATTATTGGTCTTACCTTATTCTTAAAAAGAGAGATTTATAGTATCTTGTAGGCTGTCATCGTTATGAAGAAGATAGCCTGCATACTTTTTTTTTGTTCCATTTTTGCCGTACCCGTATTTGGTCAAGGCGAAGCTGCAAACTGGTATTTTGGGAATAACGCCGGCCTTAATTTTAATACCTCCCCGCCTACCGCATTAACAGACGGAGCCTTACAAACATTAGAAGGTTGTGCCACAATAAGTGATAGTGCAGGAAATCTACTTTTCTATACCAACGGAACTTTAGTTTGGAATCGAGACCATCAGGTAATGCCTAATGGCTTTGGACTTCTTGGAGAAGACACCTCGACCCAATCGGCAATAATTGTTCCTAATCCGCAACAAGCAAATATCTATTATATATTTACTGTAGATGGCCTATTCCCGGGCGAAAACAATCCAGCTAACTTAAGAGGACTTAACTTTTCAGAAGTAGACATGAATCTAGACGGTGGTCTTGGGGATATTGTTGACAGTCAAAAAAACATAAACTTATTACCTACC
This sequence comes from Gilvibacter sp., assembly GCA_965277295.1. GTDB lineage: Bacteria > Bacteroidota > Bacteroidia > Flavobacteriales > Flavobacteriaceae > Gilvibacter. The sequence continues at coordinate 2,544,865 of OZ255720.1, read as the reverse complement.
AATTCAGAAAAAATTACCGCAGTTCGCAATGCCGATTGCGAATCTATCTGGGTTATTACACATTTTGTAGATCGATTTTATGCCTACGATGTTAGTTCGACCGGGGTGAATTTGGTTCCAATAGAATCTGTTGTTGACCCAATTGTACCCATTATTGGATACAGAGATAATGCGTTAGGATATTTAAAATCCAGTCCAGATGGCACCAAACTCGCTATTGCCCATGCAACCTTAAACGAAAATCCTGCAAGCGATGCGAGTTCTCCAGGGAAGCTTTTGGTATACGATTTTGACACGGCTACTGGGCTAGTTTCTGGCGAATTAGATTTAGAAGTAAACAATGGCTCTCCTTATGGCGTTGAATTTTCGCCAAACTCTCAAGTGCTTTACAGCTGTGTTGGACTTTACACCGACACCGAATTTGACCGTGCGCAGGTCTATCAATATGACCTTAGCGACCCAGACCCATCCAGTACACTCACGGCCTTAACTACAAACGATGCTTCTACCGGGGCGCTACAATTGGGAATAGATGGACGAATTTACAGAGTGGTGATTAATCAAACGAGTTTAGACGCGATTAACAACCCTGACATACCTGGACCCGGAGCCGATTACCAATTTAACGCAGTGTCTTTAGGGGGTCGATCGGGAAATTTTGGCCTGCCACCATTTATTCAATCGTTGTTTTTAAATACTATAGATATTATTCAAAATGGGGAATCAGCAACCAATTTAGAGATTTGTGAAGGAGATTCTTACACGCTAGTTGCTATAGATATTCCAGGCGCAAGTTATACCTGGACACAAGACGGTGTTTTACTAGCTGACACCGATTTTGACCTTGTTGTCACCAGCGCAGGTTTATATCGCGTAGAAGTAGATCCTATGAACGGGGAATGCCCTTTAATTGGTCAAGCCACTGTTATAGTTAACCCCTTACCTACTGCCTTCGATGCCAGATTAGTGCAATGTGATTTAGATGGTTCTGCGGATGGAATCACCCAATTTAATCTAACGCAAGCCAACAACGACATTACGGGCGGTGACGTAGATCTTACAGTAACCTATCATTTAAGTGCAGCGAGTGCAGCGGCAGGTAGCAGTCCTTTAAATGCAACTGCCTATGCTAACATTAGTAATCCTCAAGTTGTATTTGCCCGAGTAACAGATCAGAATAATTGTTCAAGTATTTCTGAACTTACTTTAGTGGTAGGTGGACAACCAATTCAAGATGCCGTTTTAGCATTTTGTGACGACAGCGAAGAAGATGGATTTATAGATTTTAACTTAAACGACGCCCTCCCCACAATACTCGCCGGTTTACCTACTGGTTTATCCATAGATTTTTATGCAAGCCTAGAAGATGTCTTAACTGAAACCAATCCCATTGGTCCAAGTTTTAGAAATACAGTGGCCTACAATCAAACTGTATTTGCTCGCTTGGAAGACAACAACGCGTGTTTTGGAGTAAGCCAAATAGAATTAATAGTTTATGGCTTGCCGCAAATTAGCACCAATCAAGAAATAATATATTGTTTAAACAGTTTTCCAGAAACAATTCAATTAAACGTTGGCGAAATAATAGATACAGATAGCCCTATAAGTGCTTATACATTTTTATGGTCCACAGGCGAAATTACTCCAAGTATAGCTATTAATGAGCCCGGATTATATACCGTTAATATTACTAATCCAGAAGGTTGCTCAAAAACGAGGAGCATTGTAGTTAATCCTTCTGCTCCTGCGAATATAGACAGTATTGTTACAACAGATTTAGTCGAAGACAACACCATTACGGTTATAGTGAGTGGTCCTGGAGATTATGTTTTTGCCATAGACAATATTTTAGGCCCGTACCAAAGCTCGAATGTTTTTAACGGTGTAGACCCGGGTGTGCATACTATTTATGTAAAAGATTTAAATGATTGTGGTATTAGCCAGCAAATTGTTTCTATTATTGGCTTTCCAAACTTTTTTACGCCCAATGGTGATGGATATCACGATACCTGGCAAGTTTTAGGCGTGCGTAACGATTTTCAAGCGGGCACAAAAATTTATATTTACGACCGATACGGAAAAATGCTAGCGGTGATAGATCCCTTAGGAGCCGGTTGGGATGGTATTTACAATGGGAATCCTATGCCTTCGAGCGACTATTGGTTTTTTGCTGTTTTAGAAGATGGAAGAGAGGTCCGTTCTCACTTTAGTCTAATTAGGTAATTGATTAAACCTTAAGTTGTATCTTTAAAGTTAACACCTTTGCTATGAAGAGAAGGATTCGCTTAACCTTTGCGTTTTTGATGTTGTGTGGACTTACGTTTGCCCAAGAGGTTAGTCTTTTCCAACAATTTAATGGTCGTTTTGACTATACCGCAATAGGAAATACCCTAAATACCGTAGAAAATGGGTCTACTGGTCCCTGCGAAATTCTTACAGAATCTGCGGCAATACTGGCATTAGAGCCAGACCAAGAAGTAGTTGCAGCATTTCTTTATTGGGCAGGTTCTGGTACTGGTGATTTTAAAATTAAGCTGAACGACTTAGATGTTATTCCCCAGCGAACCTTTAACATTAATCTAGACGAAGAGCGTAGTTTTTTTGCCGCGGTAACAGAGGTAACAAGTTTTGTGCGTGATAATGGAAACATAGATTACACAGTTTCTGAACTTGACTTGAGTGGTATTATAGACGCATACTGTCCTACTGGAACAAATTTTGCTGGCTGGTCGATAATTATAATTTATCGGGATAATGATTTACCCCTTAATCAAGTCAATCTATACGAAGGTTTAGAGCGCGTACCAACTAGCATTGCTATAGAATTAGAAAGTCTAAATGTACTAGACGACGTTGGCGCAAAAATTGGATTTTTAGCTTGGGAAGGAGATCAAAACATTAGTGTTGAAGAAACCCTTAGCATTAATGGTGATATAATTAGCAACCCACCGCTAAACCCTGCCGACAATGCATTTAATGGAACCAATTCGTTTACAGAAGCTACAGATCTTTTTAACATGGATATTGACTTTTATAATATAGAAGACAATATAGAACCCGGCGATACCTCTGCCCTAATTGAACTTACTTCGGGTCAGGACTTTGTAATGATTAACAACATTGTCACTGTATTAAATAGCCAGCTTCCAGATGCGACATCGAGCATCGACTCTGTAAGCAGCCCTGTTTGCGGCGACCGCACTATAGTAGTCGATTTTACCATTTACAATATAAATAGCACCGATGTACTTCCACAAGGAACACCTGTTTCATTTTTTGGAGATTCAACCTTAATTACAACAACGGCTACACTAAACGATATCCCAATAGATGGGTCAGAAAGTCAGACGATTACCCTTAATATTCCGGCGTCTGTTGCGAACGAATTTACCTTGCGCGTATCGGCCGACAACACAGGTGCTAATGTTGGAATTGTTCCAGAAACCAATGAATCGAACAACGACGACACTACCCAAGTACGTCTGCTTAAAGTCCCAGAAATACCTGTTTTAGAAAATCTTGAAGTATGCGATGCCGTTGGAATAGAAAGTTTTGACCTAACCCAAGTTACTGCCGCATTAGATGCCGATTTAACGGTTAGTTTTCACTTAACCGAAGCCGATGCCTTGGCCAATACCAATGCAATCGATACGCCAGAGAATTATATTAATACTACAAATCCTGAAACCATTTTTGTTCGCGTTGCAAATGCCGATTGTTCTGCTATTTCTACTTTTACAATAGCTGTTATAATCTGCCCTTTACCAGACGCAACAGTGGTTTTACCAATAACCGTGGAAGCCTGTCGCAATAGGGATTTTGTCCTGGAATTTACCGTTCAAAATCTATTAGGAACTAATTTTTTACCCAGCGGAACTCCAATTGCCTTTTACGCCAATGACACCTTAATCGCCGTTTATTTTACACCCAATGATATTCCAAGTGGAGGATTAGAAATCGCTACAATCTTCCTGAATTTTCCTGCTGATTTACCTGATAATTTTAGCTTACTTGCAATCGCGGACGACGATGGTAACTCCATTGGAGTAATCGAGGAATTAGACGAAACCAACAATCTTTTTAAGAGTAACGTGAACTTTAATTCTATTAGCCCAATAGGTGATTTACCCGAATTGGTGCTATGTGACGAAGGCTTCGATATTGCAACTTTTGACCTTACGGTTCAAAACAGTTTAATTAGTGAGAATTCAGAAGATTTAATTCGTTTTTATAATTCTGTAGAAGATGCTGAAAATCAAACAAATGCAATTATAGCTCCCCAGCTTTATAACAATACTAGCAATCCTGAGCAAATATATGTGCGCCTAGATACTCCGGTTTGTTTTACCGTTGCATCGTTTTTTATTACTACAGAAAATTGTCCTCCTACTATTCCCGAAGGATTTTCGCCTAACGGTGATGGTATAAATGACTTGTTCGAAATACAAGGGCTTTTAGATATATTTCCAGAACATAATATTCAAATTTATTCAAGGCTTGGAACACTAATTTTTCAAGGAAATAACAGTACAGGGCACTGGAATGGAATTCCAAATACTGGGATTCCAAAAAACGAAGCAGAAGTTCCCTCTGGTGTTTACTATTACGTCTTAAATTTAAACGACTCCAATTACTCGCAATTTTTAGGCTGGTTATACTTAAATAAATAGCTGGGAAAGTCGTTAAAAACTGGCTTTAAATATATTCGCTTTTTAACATTTATGGCTTAAAAATACAGGCTTTAGAACCCCTTATCTATGAAATTAAAAATTACGTCTAAGAAATGAGCATTTCTTTTATATACTTAAAATAATAACTTACATTTATCTTTTAAAGAAAGTGTAGTAAAAATTAATAGCCACCTTATATGAAAATTAATACGCTAAGATTTTTTAAATCTTTTATTCTATTGCTTGCGGTAGTTTTGAGTGCGCAAAACATGAATGCGCAATTAGACGCACAATTATCGTTAGATGATGCTTTCGCTCGAGGAAACTTTATAGAAATTGGAATTAATCAATCAGGGACATTTGGAGTTCCAAACGATCAAAATCCTGGACCTCCATATCACGATAGTCGCGAAACACTAAACGACCTGTTTGGATTTATTGCGAATCCAACCATGGATGGTTGGGTAGATTACGATGGTGACTTTTTTACTCCTGGTTCTCCTGAAGAAGGATTTGGGATTGAATTTAACGGCCTTGTCTTTAATAACAACCTTGCCAATCCCAACGATATTCCCGGTGCGATTAGTGCAGCGAATATATTAAGTGATCCTTGTTTTGGTGATTTTGCCCAGATTTCTTGGAATGGTTTTGTGGATGGAATAGAAATTGTTCGAAATTTTTCGGTGTCTAGAGATGGCTTGTTTATTAGAATGGAACAACAGTTAAATAATCTTGGTACCGATGTTAAAACAGATTTGTATTGGATGAACAATGTAGATCCAGATAACAACCAGACCATTAACGGTAGTTTTACAACAGATCAAGAATTAATAGCGCAGCCAACTACAGGCTTAGATATATTAGGATTCGTTTGTGCATCACAAGGACCATTAGGTGGTACCGATGCTAACGGATCAAGTGTTTGTTACTATGTTCAAGATGAACGAGCACGTGTGGCTTACGGAGGTTTCTCTAACCGTGATCCTTCAGACATTTGGAATGGAATTGGTTTTGAACAAACCGAAGGTGCTACCAACACTGCCGATGAAGCCATTTCTATTGCTTATTTTCTAGGCGATCTTGCTCCTGGAGAGTCAGTAACCTTTACGTATTTTTACGTGTTTAGAGATTTTACCGGTGGCGGAGTAGATCCTTCATTTATATCGCTTAATCCTATAAGCCCATCTGCCTGTGGCTTAGACGATGGAGCAATTTTTATTACCGGACTTTTACCTAGCATTGATTATACAATATCTTATGTAGACGATGGAGTACCCGTTGGCCCAATAATAATTCCAGCAGATGCTGCCGGTGAATTATTTATTACAGGCTTAGACGCTGGCACCTATACCGATTTTGTACTAACAAATGATTCCGGTTGTTTCTTTACGAACGACGGTCCTATTGTAATAGAAGATCCAGGAGCCCCAGTATTTACAGTAATTCAAACAGATTCTACAACTTGCGACAGCGATGGGAGTCTTGAATTAGCAGGGCTTTTGCCAGCAACGAGCTACGAACTTACATATACCCAAGACGGAACAGTAATTGGACCAACCACTGTGTTATCTGACGCGACAGGAAGTTTATTTATTACGGGACTTGGCGAAGTTACCATAACAGATATTACAGTAGCGTTAGGTACTTGTGAATTTACAGATCCAGGCCCATATACGCTGACCTATCCTGTATTTACTCCAACAGCGGTTGGCGCAGACCCATTAATGTGTGATTCAGATGGTTCGATTACCGTTAGCGGTTTAGCAGCTGCAACAGAATATCAAGTAACTTACCTTTTAGACGGAATCTTAGTTGGACCTATTACAGTTACCACTGACGGTACTGGTGGGTTTGTTATAACAGACTTAGACGAAGGTGTATATACCGATATTACTATTGTACTTAATGAGTGTACCTATATAATACCAGGTCCTATCGAATTAAATCGGCCTTCTTTAGGCGGGGTAGTTGTTACTGGCGTTGACCCAGTCACTTGTGGACCTACAGGTGAAGTTATAATTACTGGCGTTTTTCCGAATACCACTTTTACGCTAACCTACACCGTTGATGGGGTTCCAGTTGGTCCAATAACAGTAACATCAGATGCTGCAGGAACAATTGTTATTACAGGATTAGTTGCTGGTGTTTACGATAATGGTTTATTAGTGTTTAACGATTGTATCTGGACTCAACCAGGAGCAGTTACCTTAGTTAATCCAGCATCTCCAAGCTTTACAGTAACTGCGACCGATTCGGACGTTTGTGGACCTAATGGTTCGTTACTAATTTCAGGACTAGATGCTTCTACAACATACAATGTTACTTATACCGTAGATGGTGTAGTTGTTGGCCCGTTGGCGCTAACTTCTGACGCTGCTGGAGAAATATTAATTGGCTCTTTAGATCAGGGTACCTATACAGATATTACAGTGGATATCGTGGAATGTGTTACTGTAGATCCAGGACCGTATCAGATTAATTACCCAGCAAACCCGGTATTAACAGTTACTGTTTCTGACCCTGCGACCTGTACGGCAGATGGTTCAATTTTACTTTCTGGTTTAAGCCCAGGAATTGATTACGATGTAACTTATACATACAACGGCACTGTAGTTGGCCCTGTTACGTATACTGCAGATGGATCAGGAAATATTATTATTACTGGATTAGACGAAGGAACCTATACCGATATTATTTTAGATCTTGGTGCTTGTGTTACCAGCGATGCTGGACCTTTCGAGATTGTTTATCCCGATGCGCCATTAGTTAATGTTCCAGAAACCTACGAATTATGTGGTGATATAGATGGAACAGCTAGTTTTGACTTAACAACCCGAAATGATGAAATCACAGGAGGCGTATCTGGCGTAGATGTTAGCTATCACGAAACTTTAGCCGATGCCGAAACTGGAGATAATCCAATTGCATCGCCTTACACTAATACCACTAACCCACAATTGGTTTATGTACGTGTATTAGACCAAGTTACTGGATGCTTTAGTACTACAGCGCTAGAGTTAAGTGTTCAGTTTGTACCAGCATTAACAGCTCCAACAAACTTAGAGGGATGTGCAGGTACTTCTGGTAATGGTCTTACTACATCTTTCGATTTGACAGTAGTAGAAGAAGAGTTGCTTTCTGATTTATCAGGATTAACAGTTAGTTATCACACTTCTAGCACCGATGCAGAAGACAACAGCAACCCAATTGCAAATCCAGAAAATTATCAAAACGACAATGTGAATCAAACAATTTATGTTCGAGTTACTTCTTCTTTTGGATGTTTCCAAGTAACCTCTTTTGAACTAACAGTTATTGTTTGCGAAATAGAAATTCCAGAAGGTATTTCACCAAATGCAGATTCCTTTAACGATACCTTTAATATTCCTGGATTAGAATTACACCCTAATTTTGAACTTAAAATATTCGATAGACGTGGATTACTAGTGTATTCCGGTAACGCAAGCTCGAACGAATGGGATGGTAAAGCAGCCGAACAAAACGGAGAATTACTTCCGGTTGGAACGTACTTCTACACCCTGCAATTAAACGATTCACCAGACAATCCATTTGCAAGCGACGAACAACTTAGAAGCGGTTGGGTATATTTGAATTACTAAATTCATTCCCTATTGCTTTAAAAGCCACCAAATTTAGATTTGGTGGCTTTTTTTATCGATAAAAAGTAAAAATTGGCATGTGAAATTTTAGTACTTTAGAAAAAAAATCAACGACTATGCAACTCACCACCCTGCGTTTTTTTACGCTAATAGCTTGTTTGCTATTTGGCCTAAATAGTACTGCACAAACTATCCAACCAGATCCCGCAAACTTTAATCGATTTATTGCTCAAGTATATGTAAATACGGGTAGAGATTATATAAAACCAGACACACGACGCTACGCGTATATGAAAGAGCTTTTTACAACGCGTATAAAATATGTAAAATATGCCGAGGGTAAATTAGATTTAGACAGCAGTCTACCCCTGCTCTCTAGTATACCGCTTTACACGGTGTACCAAAAAGGATTGTCGCGCGACGCTTCCTTTAACCCAAAAACCTTTAATCCGTTTAAATATAGCTTCGACTTTTACAGTCCAAACAAGCAGGTTTTTAGAGTAGACAGAACAGATTATGTAATTATTATTAATCCGCAGATTCAAGTCCGTAACTAAGCAATTTAATCATGAAAAAAAATCTACTTTTTATTGTGCTTATTGTTGCAAGTCAATGGACACAAGCTCAAGATATTTTAATGCAAGATGGTACAGTGAATCAATGTACCGGAACTTTTTACGACTCAGGTGGACCGGGTGGGCCTTATGCTAATAACGAAAATTTTACACTTACTATTTGCGATGACGGCTCTGGCGGTACGCTGCAATTAGATTTTTTATCGTTTACCACAGAAACACCAAACGATGTATTAACTATTTACGATGGCCCGGACACTTCTGCTCCCGTTATTGGGGATTTTTCTGGGACAAATAGCCCAGGAATAGTACGTCCTTCGCCTGCTAATACCTCTGGCTGTTTAACTTTTGAGTGGGTTTCTAATGAATTCTTTAGTTCTACAGGATGGGAAGCCACTATTACCTGCTGTCAGGATATAACCTCTACATTTGATGGTTCCTCACCTGCCGCTGTAGGCGGAATAATAGAGGCCGATGTAGACGAGGTAATTACCTTTAACGCCAGCGCTGTTTTTGCTACCTCCGATGCTGGTGCTACTTATGAATGGGACTTTGGCGACGGAACCACCGCCATGGGAACAACAGCAATGCACGCCTATACTTCACCTGGCACCTACGATGTTTCTTTTGTAGCAACAGATGCAGTTGGTTGTGGTAGTCAAAATAGAGTTGAATTAATTGCCGATATTGAATTCGATACCGCAATAGGGAATCCATTTGTAGACGCAGGTCCCGACGTAACTTTGGATTGTGCTTTAGGAGAAGTTTGCACCGATTTAACTGCTGACTTTTTAGAAATTGGAGAAACCAATACGTACGAAGTTATTCCGATTCCATTTGATCCACCCTTTCCTTTTGATGGATTGGCGAATTCATTAAACCCAGATATTGACGATGCCTGGTCTGTAGTTGAACCCCTACCATTCGATTTTTGCTTCTTTACGCAACCCGAAACCCAGTTTCAAGTGGGATCTAACGGGGTAATTCGTTTTGACGTAGATGCCTCTGACACCTCTAATGGCTGGTCGTTTTCTGAAGACCTACCCAATAATACCAACCCAACGCTAGGCGAGGCTAATATTTTTACACCTGGTCACGATATTGATCCTTCTGTTGGAGATTTCGAAGAAATTGGATACGAGGTTTTAGGTACTGCTCCAAATAGAGTATTAGTGGTATCTTATTTTGAAGTGCCTATGTTCTCTGCTACCTGTAACGATTTAATTGCTACGCAAATGGCAGTTTTATACGAAACCACCAACATTATAGATATTTATATTTTAAACAAACCTAGTTGCCCAACTTGGAATAGTGGAAACGCTGTTATAGGTATTCAAAACGATGCTGGAACAGAGGCTTTTGTTCCTCCGGGAAGAAACACCTCTAATTCGCCTTGGACGGCCGAATTAGAAGCTTGGCGTTTTATTCCTCGTGGACCCAGCGTAACTACCATTACCTGGTTAGACGAAGCCGGAACTGTAGTTGGAACTACCCCAACAATTAACGTATGCCCATCGGGTACACAAACCTACACCGCACGCGTTGACTATTTAAATTGTAATGGAGAGGTGGTTCGTGTAGAAGATACGGTAACGGTAAGTTCGAACGCTTCTTTTAGTTTTGATTTGGGTCCAGACATTAATACTTGTGACACTGATCCAATAACCCTTGATGCAGATACTGGAGCCACTGGAGTGAGCTATCAATGGTTTTTGGACGGCACTCCTATCGCTGGTGCTACCGGTGATACTTTCGACGCAACGACTTCAGGAACCTATTCCTGCGAAGCAAACGATGGAACTTGCTTTGTAACCGATACGATAGAAGTTACATTCTTTGATCAACCCATTGCCAACGAACCCACAGATTTAACAATTTGTGACGACGACAACGACGGATTCGCTGAATTTGATTTAACCTTGGCAGATGCAGAAATTATTGCGGGACAGCCCGACACCTTTGTAAATTATTATTTAACATTGGCCGAAGCAGAAGCTGGAGACACTTCTGTTGCCTTGGTAAGTCCTTATACCAATACAATGAATCCACAGGTTGTCTATGCAAGAATAGAAAACTTAGGTGGATGCTTTGACACCATTAGCTTAACGCTTACGGTACTAAATTCGCCTGTTTTAAACGACCCGATACCCGATTTCGAGTTATGTGACGACGAAACCGCGGATGGTTTTACGCTGTTTGATTTAACCTCATGGGAAACACAAATAAGTACAGAATTAGGATTAACCTATTCTTATTATTTATCCGAAGCCGATGCAAATAGCGGCGTTGGTGCCATTGCAACGCCAGATTCGTATACCAATACTTCTAATCCGCAGGTAATCTGGGTAAGAACAGATAACGATGCTGGCTGTTTTGCGGTTGGACAATTCCTTTTAGTAGTAGATGCTAATCCGGAAGCGGTCACTCCTGCTCCCTATATTTTATGTGACGAGATTCCTTTTGACGGGTTTACTGAATTTGACTTAAGCACACGGGATGCCGAAATTTCTGCAGGTGCTGCCGGTGTTACCGTACAGTACTACGAAACAGAAGCAGATGCTACAACAGCAACCGCGGCTTTGCCAACATTATACACCAACATTACCAATCCACAAACGGTTTATGCTAGGGTGGAAAATAATACAACGGGGTGTTTTAGTATAGCCGAATTGGAACTGGAAGCGGTAGATACCCCCGAGGCTTTTATTCCAGCACCTCTAGAGGTCTGTGACGAAGACAACGATGGTTTTACCGAATTTGACCTAATAAGTCTTGAAAACGAAATTACTGGTGGAATTGCAGGTTTAGTTGTAAGTTTTCACGAAATCTTAAGTGACGCAGAGGCCAATATTAATGCCCTTGTATCGCCGTATACAAATACAGTTGCAAATGCACAAACCATTTATGCTAGAGTTTCTAATCCATCGGCTGGTGAATGTTTTAGCGTGGTAGAAGTAGCATTAGTTGTATTAGAGTCACCTGTAATTACTGTGCCAGACCCTATTGGTGTTTGTGACGACGATGCCGACGGCCTTGCTGTGTTCGATGTAACAATTAGAGAAGCTCAAATACTTGATGGTTTACCAGCCACCGACTATACGATTACATATTACGAAGATCCAGACTTTACAATTCTAATTGCAGATCCCACGAATTATGTAAATCTATCGAATCCACAGTTAATATATGTTTTAGTAACCAATACTGTTACAGGATGTACAAGCAGCACTACCTTGGAACTTATTGTAAATTCAATTCCAATAATAGTTAACCCTACTCCATTTGAATTGTGTGACGACAATAATCCAGGCGATCAGGTAGAGGAATTCGATTTGACCCAAAAGGATAACGAAATTACCGGTGGGGATTCTGGTTTAGTGGTAAGCTATCATCTATCGTTAGCCAACGCAGAGACAGGAACTGACGCACTAGCAATTCCGTATGCCAATACCAGTAACCCACAAACAATTTTTGTGCGAGTGGTAGAAACAGCTACTGGTTGTTATGCTACAACGACTTTAGACTTAATAGTTTTAGAAACACCTTCGCCCATCACTCCAGCGCCAATTACGCTTTGTGGAGATAGTAATGGTGAAGCTCAATTCGATCTAGACAGCCTAATTCCAGAAATTTTAGGCGGAGCGACGGGGATTGTTATAAGTTTTCACGAAAGTCAGGAAGATGCCGATGCCAATGTTAATGCACTTGTATCGCCATATACTAACATTTCTAATCCACAGTTAATTTATATTCGTGCGACTAGTGCCGCCGCAGCTTGTTTTGCCACTACTACCTTAGCATTGAATGTAGAATTTGTACCTAATTTAATTACCATAGATACGGATCCAGTTTGTCCTGACATGGGCGCACTTGGACTAACAGCTACTTTTGATTTGACTATTTACGAAGATCAGTTTGGTTTAGAAGATGGAGACTACAGCTTCTTATATTTTACCTCTAGCAGCGATGCGGAAGATGGGGTAAATGCAATTCCAAATCCATCCAGTTATATGAATAGTTTGGACCAGGAGACCATTTATATTCGTGTAGAAACCAATATTGGATGTTTCGATATTGCTGAGCTCGGTATTGCTGTAGTGGAATGCGAAATTGAAATTCCAGAGGGTATCTCACCAAACGGAGATTCTTTTAACGAAACGCTGGTAATTGGTGGTTTAGAACTACATCCTAACTTTGAATTGAAGATATTTGACCGACGCGGAATCTTAGTGTATCAAGGTAACGGAAGTACTCAAAATTGGGACGGTCGCGCCATAGAGCAAAGCGGAGAATTGCTGCCGGTGGGGACTTATTTTTATACCCTGCAATTAAACGATGACCCGAGCAGTCCAACCTTTAATTCTATGGAGCAGTTATATTCTGGCTGGATTTATTTAAACTATTAAAACACAATAATACCCATACTAAAAAGCCTGTAATTTTATTACGGGCTTTTGTATTTTAAGGGGTTTATTGGTCAAAATATTCCGTAATTTTGCCTTCTATTTGCAACCCATGAAATTTACTATTGTATCTGATTTTAAACCCACTGGAGATCAGCCAGAGGCTATAAAAAGCTTAAAATCCGGCCTAGATAGTGGTGAAAAATATCAAACACTTCTAGGGGTAACCGGAAGTGGAAAAACCTTCACGGTTGCCAATGTAATAGAGCAGACCCAGCGGCCCACTTTAGTATTGGCGCATAACAAAACCTTAGCCGCGCAATTGTTTTCGGAATTCAAACAGTTTTTCCCAAACAACGCTGTTGAATATTTTGTCTCGTATTACGATTACTACCAACCCGAAGCATACATTCCAACAAGTGGAACCTATATAGAAAAAGATCTTTCCATTAACGAAGAAATTGAGAAGTTACGACTAAGTGCCACATCGTCTTTACTTTCTGGAAGACGCGATGTTATTGTGGTTGCCTCGGTTTCTTGTTTATATGGAATTGGAAATCCAGTAGAATTTCAGAAAAACGTTATCGGAATTAAAGCAGGACAACAAATTTCTAGGACTGCGCTTTTACATAAATTAGTACAAAGCTTGTACTCCCGCACCGAAGCAGATTTTAATCACGGGAACTTTAGAATTAAGGGCGATACTTTAGATGTGTTCCCTAGTTATGCGGACGATGCATTTAGAATTCACTTTTTTGGCGACGAAATTGAAGAAATAGAAGCTTTTGACCCACTTACCAACGAACGTATTGAGCAATACGAACAGCTGAACATCTACCCAGCAAATATGTTTGTAACCTCACCTGATATCTTACAAGGTGCAATTCGTATGATTCAAGACGATTTAATGAAGCAAATCGATTACTTTAAAGAAATTGGTAAACATCTAGAAGCAAAACGTTTGGAAGAGCGAACCAATTTTGATTTAGAAATGATTCGTGAATTGGGCTACTGTTCGGGAATAGAAAACTATTCTCGATACTTAGATGGCAGAGAACCCGGAACGCGTCCATTCTGTTTATTAGATTATTTTCCTGATGACTTTTTAATGATTGTTGACGAGAGTCATGTATCTATTCCTCAGGTAAGCGCTATGTACGGTGGTGACCGCTCTAGAAAAGAAAATTTGGTAGAGTACGGCTTTAGATTACCTGCCGCGATGGACAACAGGCCTTTAAAATTCGAAGAGTTTGAGGTTTTACAAAATCAAGTCATTTATGTAAGTGCAACTCCAGCAGACTATGAATTAGGCAAGACAGAAGGAGTTTATGTGGAACAAATAATTCGACCTACAGGACTGTTAGATCCGCAGATAGAAATTAGACCGAGTTTGCATCAAATTGACGATTTAATAGAAGAAATTCAAGTTAGAATAGAAAAAGACGAGCGTATTTTGGTTACCACCCTTACCAAGCGTATGGCGGAAGAGTTAACTAAGTACTTAACGCGTATTCAGATTCGTTGTAGATATATTCATTCCGATGTTGACACTTTAGAACGGGTAGAGATTATGCAAGATTTACGGTTAGGGCTTTTTGATGTGCTTATTGGTGTTAACTTGTTGCGAGAAGGTTTAGATTTACCCGAAGTGTCTTTAGTTGCAATTTTAGATGCCGACAAAGAAGGGTTTTTAAGGTCTCAGCGATCGCTTACCCAGACCATTGGGCGTGCCGCGCGTCATATAAATGGTCGTGCAATTATGTATGCCGATAAGATTACGCGTAGTATGCAGTTAACCATAGACGGTACCAATTACAGGCGTAGCAAACAAGAAGCTTACAATAAAGCCAATAATATTACGCCTAAAGCGATTAAAAAATCGTTAGAAAATGCACTTACAAAAGATAAATCTAAAGCGTTTACTTTTGACGAGGCAGAAGATTTAATAAAGGAAAACCCAGAGGAATATTTAACCAAGGCTCAGGTAGAAAAACGAATTCGCGATTCTAGAAAAGCAATGGAAAAGGCGGCGAAAGAGCTAGACTTTATGATGGCTGCCAAGCTACGGGATAAAATAAAAAAATTACAAAAAGAACTAGAACTTTTATAAGGTGGCAAATCATCCGGATTCCATACGATTAAATAAAGCACTAAGCGAACAAGGTTTTTGTTCTCGCCGTCAAGCAGACAAACTTATAGAACAAGGTCGCGTTACTATTAACGGCCAAGTCGCGACATTAGGTGATCGCGTAATGCCCGCAGATACTGTACTTGTTGATGGGGAATCTTCTCAAAAAAAATCGGCAGATGTGTTCATTGCTTTTAATAAGCCTGTTGGAATTACCTGTACTACAGACAAGAGTATAGCTGGAAATATTATAAGTTTTATAAATCATCCAGAACGTGTTTTTCATGTTGGACGTTTAGACAAACCGTCGGAAGGCCTTATATTTTTGACCAATAACGGCGATATAGTAAACAAGATTTTACGAGCTGGTAACAGTCACGAGAAAGAATACATTGTTACTGTTGACCGTTTAATTACCCCCGATTTTATAAAACGAATGGCTGGAGGGTTACCTATATTAAATACGGTCACCAAAAAATGCCATGTAGAACAAATTAGCAGGTATGTATTTAAAATTATTCTAGTACAAGGTCTTAATAGGCAAATTAGACGTATGTGCGAATATTTAGGCTACAATGTTACTTCCCTTAAGCGCGTCCGAATTATGAACATAACTCTAGATGGAATTCAGACAGGGACTTGGCGAGATTTAACACCAAAAGAATTACAAGAAATAGAGACCGCCGTTAGCGGCAGTTCAAAAGTGTCGGCAGCGCAGGTGACGCAAAGAAAACGTCGAAGACGCCCATAAAAAAAACCGCACCCAGATTGCAAGGGGTGCGGTTTGCTTCAACTAACTAACCAAATTTCCTATAAAAGTCGATAGGAACGTACTATGAAATTGCAATCGTTCTTTTTTGCTCTAATTTTGCGTTAACATCTTTAGGAACTTTTACCTCAAGAATCCCATCGGTATACGTTGCAGCTATTTCGTCGTACTTTACCTCTTCTGGCAAAGTGAAAGAGCGTGTAAAGCTGTTAAAGGCAAACTCACGTCTTGTAAATTTTTCGGATTCGTTTGTGGTTTCTTTATGTTCTGTTTGTTGCGATGCAATGGTTAAAACACTGTCTTCTAAATTAATAGAAAAGTCTTCTTTTTTTAACCCTGGCGCGGCCAATTGCACGGTAAAATCTTTGTTGGACTCTTTAATATTTACCTGCGGAACGTTGGTTCTTAGGTTATTGAACACATCTAAACGTTCGTCCATAAAAAGGTCATTTATTAAAGAAGGAAACACAAAACGGTTATTTTTTTTAACTGTATTCATAATGCTTTTGTTTTTAAATTGATACACTAAGGGTATAGCAAAATGGATTCCATTACAGAATTTGCGTCATTTTGTCGTAAAATTAAAGAATTTCCTGCCTTATTGGCGGTTTTTAGTTGTAGTAGGCCTGAAAGATCTTCACTAATTCGTCGGCTGGAATAAGTTTGTTTTCGTATTTATCCATGCGCAGCATTACCTGATCGATAATTTCCATACGAATTCCCATTTTTAAACCAAAGTTTCTAAGAGCTGCGACTTCGGCATCTTTGGTCTTCATGTCTACGTTCATCATTAAAACCAATTTATGAAAGTGTGTGATTCTTCCTAATTCCGATGTAATTGGTTTAGAAGCAACCGGGTTGTGAAACAAATCGTGTACGGTTTCTTTATCTACACCAACTCGCTCTGCTAGACGCATAATAAAATTGTATTCCTCGTCCGACACATGATGGTCGGCCTGCGCGATAGCGATTAGATCACTAAGTAGTCCTAAATTATCCTGTTGGGTGCTCATAGCCTAAAGTAAAGCACAAAATTAGTCGAATATATCGGTAAAAAAAAATCCCAGACACAGCCTGGGATTTTCAAGTTAATTTAAGTGTTAATTACACTACAGTTTTTAGACGCACTGGAACCACGTATTGGGTACCTTCTAGCGCATCTGCACTTAATTTTTTGTAGTTTAATCTGGCCTTAATATAAGACTCGATTTCTTCGTTTTCTGCCTCCACAGATAACACCACTACTTCGTGATCTTTGTTTAGCATAAAAGCCACTTTGGCTATTTGCTCAGCTCCAAAATCAAAATCTGGATTTGCCAGGAATTTACCAATCTCTTGCGAAATGGTAGTTGGAACTATTTCTGTTGTTGGCTCGGTGGCCGCATTTGCAGTAGTGCCAACTAGAACTGCTAGGGCTACTACTAATAAACTTAATTTTCTCATTACTGTTCGATTTAATTGATGTACGCTTAATAGACGGCAGTAGTACAAGAAATGTTACGTGTATTTGTTCGATTTAACGGCAGTTTAACGAATATTAAACCTTCTTAACATTAAAATTTAATCATAAAAAAGCCCTGAAAATCAATGAATTCAGGGCTTTTGGTCGTGTTACAACCGTTATTTATAAAATTTTAAAAAAAATTAAATCACAGCTTGAATTAGGCTAAAACTGCCTGTACTTTGTCTGCAGCTTCTTGGAATTCAATTGCAGATTGTACATCTAATCCACTGTTATCTATTAATTCTTTAGCTATATCTGCATTGGTTCCTTGCAGACGAACAATAATTGGGACAGTAATATTACCCATGTTTTTGTAAGCATCCACGATACCTTGTGCTACACGGTCACAACGTACAATTCCACCAAATATATTAACCAATATGGCTTTAACGTTAGGGTCTCTTAATATTAATTTAAAAGCAGTTTCAACACGTTCTGCATCTGCTGTTCCTCCAACATCTAGAAAGTTAGCAGGATCTCCGCCGGCTTGCTTAATTAAGTCCATAGTTGCCATGGCTAAGCCAGCTCCGTTTACCATACAGCCAACATTTCCGTCTAAGTCTACATAGTTTAAACCAACTGCCTTTGCCTCTACCTCTATTGGGTTTTCTTCGCGTAAATCGCGCATGGCTTCGTAATCTTTATGACGATATAATGCATTATCGTCTATAGTTACTTTGGCGTCAACAGCAATTACACGATCGTCGCTTGTCTTTAACACTGGGTTAATTTCGAATAGCGAAGAATCAGATTTAGTATATGCCGTATATAGCGCATATACAAACTTGGTCATTTCTTTAAACGCTTTGCCGCTTAAACCTAAGTTAAAAGCAACACGCCTAGCCTGAAAAGGCAATAAACCAGTCGCTGGATCGATCTCTTCGGTAAAAATTAAATGTGGAGTTTCTTCTGCTACCTTTTCTATATCCATTCCTCCTTCAGGAGAATACATAATCATATTAACTCCCTTTGCACGATCTAAAAGTACACTCATATAGTACTCTTCGGGCTCTGAATCTCCAGGATAATATACATCTTCGGTAATTAGAACTTGATTCACCGTTTTTCCTTCGGCAGAAGTTTGCGGCGTTACTAACTGCATCCCGATAATATCGTCGGCCAGCTGTTTAACTTGGTCTAAGCTCTTTGCCAGCTTAACACCTCCACCTTTACCACGTCCACCAGCGTGAATTTGTGCTTTAACTACGTGCCATCCTGTTCCAGTTTCTTCGGTAAGTTGTTTGGCAACAGCTACCGCTTGATCTGGGGTTTCGGCTACATAACCGCGTTGAATTTGTACTCCAAAACTATTTAAAATTTGCTTTCCTTGATATTCGTGTAAATTCATATTAGAATCGTGTATTTTTTGCTTTGCAAAGGTAACAAATGAATCAAGAATCCGCTAATATTTTTTATGGCATAAATTGAGTTCAGACTAGGTTGTAAGAAAACTAAATATTTTTGCACTAACATGTCGAATCAATACAATTACGTATTAATTTAGTACGCTTAATTTTTTGTTATGAGTAATTCACAGTTAAGTGCAATCGCCGCCCAATTTGGCAGTCCTATTTACGTTTATAATGCCCAACGTATTGCCAAACAATACAAACGGTTAACGCAGTCTTTTAAAGATGTAAAACGACTTAAGATTCACTATGCTGTAAAAGCGCTAAATAATATTTCGGTACTTAAATTTATTAATCAATTAGGTGCAGGGCTGGACACGGTATCTATTCAGGAAGTTCAATTAGGCTTAGAAGCTGGAGTGCTGCCAGAAGATATTATCTATACTCCTAACGGAGTTTCATTTACAGAAATCGAACAAGTGGCCAAACTTGGGGTGCAAATTAATATAGACAACCTAGCCATTTTAGAGCAGTTTGGTGCAGCTCATCCTAATACAGCGGTTTGTATTCGAATTAATCCGCATGTAATGGCTGGAGGAAACACCAATATTTCTGTGGGGCATATAGATAGTAAATTTGGAATATCTATTCATCAGCTACCACATATACTTAGAATTGTAGAAAACACAGGCATGCATATTAATGGTATTCACATGCATACCGGAAGCGATATCTTAGACGTCGAGGTGTTTTTGTACGCCTCCGAAATTCTTTTTGAAACAGCCAAGCATTTTAAAACGCTCGATTTTATTGACTTTGGAAGCGGTTTTAAAGTCCCTTACAAAGAGGGCGATATAGAAACCAATGTAGAAGAATTTGGCGCAAAATTAAGCCAGCGTTTTAATGAATTTCAGGCCGAATACGGTAGAGATTTAACCCTAGCCTTCGAACCGGGAAAATTTTTAGTAAGTCAAGCCGGAGAATTCTTAGTACAAGTAAACGCGATAAAACAAACTACTTCTACTGTTTTTGCCCAAGTTGATAGTGGATTTAATCATTTTATTCGTCCCATGCTTTACGGCTCACAACACGAAATTAGAAACATTTCTAATCCAGATGGGAAAGCTCGCTTTTATTCGGTGGTAGGTTACATTTGCGAAACAGACACCTTTGCCAACAATCGCAGGATTTCCGAAATACGCGAAGGAGATGTACTTGCTTTTAGCAACGCAGGAGCCTATTGTTTTACCATGGCCAGTAATTACAACAGTCGTTACCGACCTGCAGAAGTTTTAATTAAAGATGGGAAAGCCCATTTAATCCGCAAGCAAGAAGGATTTCAAGATTTGTTAGCCAATCAAGTGCTTATAGATTAACTCAAGTGTTCTTTAAAGAATGCTAAAGTACGATCCCAGGATAACATGGCCGCCGGCTCATCATAGCGCGGTGTTGTATTGTTATGAAACCCATGATTAACATTGGGATAAAAATGTGCCGTATAGGGTATGTTGTTTGCCTTTAGAATTTGCTGGTATGCTTCCCAACCCGCATTAACTCGATCGTCTAATCCAGCGTATTGAAGCAATAAAGGTGCTTTAACTTTAGCAGCGTCTTCGGCTTCCGGCTGACGTCCATAATAAGGAACCGCTGCTCCCAATTCTGGAACACGCACAGCCATCATATTAGCAATGTATCCACCAAAACAAAATCCAACTACGCCAATTTTACCCGAACAATTAGGATGATTCTTTAGATAATTAAAAGCGGCAATAAAGTCTTCGAGCATTTCTGCACGATCGCGCTTGCGTTGCATGGCACGTCCGTCGTCGTCGTTACCAGGATAACCGCCTAAGGGCCACAATGCGTCTGGGGCTAAACTAATAAAGTTTTCTTTAGCAGCACGGCGTCCAACATCTTCTATATATGGATTTAAACCTCTGTTTTCGTGCACAACAACAATTCCAGGGAGTTTTGTAGTAGTATCTTTGGGCATAGAAAGCAACCCGCGAATTTCACCGCCACCTTTTGGAGAATCGTACATAATAAAGTCCGAGTCCAATTCAGGATCCTGTGGCGAAACCATTAAGGTGTCTCTGTAATTTGGCTTCATAAAACCAAGCAACGAAGCTACTGTTACACTTCCTACTGCATATAACCCTAAGCGTTCTACAAAACCGCGACGGTCTATTTTATTATGTGCGTAGTCATCGTAAAGGTCGAATACCTCTTGAGGGATATCTTCTTTTTTTAAGTCTGCCATAATGCCGGTTTTATTAGTCTTTGGTTAGTTTAATACTATTCTCTTTGGTAAATTCATATATAGGAACACCCGGTGATCCTAATGCAAATTCGATGGTTTCGTTGTCTAAAAATCGAATTAATCCATATATATTACTTGAGTCTCCGGAGACTATTTCTGTCATGGTCATTGTAATTTTAAGTGGCTTACTAGAATCATCTAAGGTGTAGGTCATCGAACCTTTTACGCCATCCATATCGAATTCTTTACCGCCAAGTTTTTGTCCTCCAATTACAAAGGCGCAATAACCATCGGCTTCAAAAATTACCGAGCCTACTTCTCCTTGGTCTTCTCCTGTCCAACTTCCTATAAGTTTTTCTTGTTGAGCGGTAACGCTAATCGAAAAAGTTAGTAGTAATAGTGTAAGCAATGTTTTCATGAGTTAATATTATTTAATCGGTTTGTATTGTAATTAGTTAGAAACGCTGTTAATTTCTATCCAATAACCATCTGGATCTTGAATATAAACCTGCAGCACCCCATCGGGCCTTGTTGTAATTGTATTTTTTGCTCCAAGCCAACTGGAATAGGTAATGTTTTGTGCTTTTAATCGTGCTACAAAGGCCTCAAAATTTGGGGTACTCACCGCAAAATGGACGGCCTTATTAATTTTTATTTCGCTTTGTAATGCAGAAACCAAATGTAATTCTTTGCCCTGCCCTAACGACAACCAACGAATGTCTGGGTTTTTGGTTCGGTTAGTAATTTCTTGCAATTGCAATACTGTTTTATAAAAGTCAGCAGCCGCATTGACATCTTTTACACTTAAAGCTACATGATTAAAGGTTAGCCCTAAATCAACCTGGGCTATAGTTTTATCAAGTGTTAATCCAATAATTACTACTAAAACAGCAAGAAATCGCTTCATACTTGGGCATTCTGATGTTCTATAAAGGTATAAAAAACTAAGCGCTATTTTTTAAGATAGTGCAAACAATTAATCTGTTCTTGTGAATTTAAACGTGGTGGTGTCGTTATTAACTGTTATTCGAACAAACTCATTAGAATCAAACCCATTGGAATAATAACCATCTTCTGACTTTTGTAAGTGCCCTCCTGCCCCATTATACTCGAGAATATAATGACCGTCGATTTGATTTTTCTTCATGTCTAGAAAGGCTTCTATGGATTCACCTTGCCTTAAGGTCGCTATTTTTACCGTATCGAGCTTTTCGGAAGTATAAAACAATACATTACTTAAAGGATAGCTCGCTGAGTTTTCTATTTTTAAATGGATTCCTCCTGTGGATTTATACTCGTTACAGGATGCAAAAGAAAGCACCACCCATAAAACAACTGTTTTTTGTAACCACATACCTCGAAATTCTATATTAAGAATCTTAAAGATAGTTTATTTAATAAAAGGAGATCCCATTAACCCAAAGGGACTATATTTCTTAGAACAGAACATGTGGGAATAAATTATTTTGCTTCCTTAAAGTTGACTTTAGCCTTTGCCGGTAAATCGGCGTCGAAGTAAAGCTCTTGACCTTTAAGTAATTTTATTTCTTTGGTTTGTCTAGGTTTTATTTCTATGGTGCGCAGAATTTCACCATTTTTTTGAATGCGAACAGAAAAGCTATTACCACCAACATTTTGTACCACACCTATACTATCTTCAGGGTAATACGGATTTAAAGCGGCATCCTGACCAGGACCTTTACCACTTATAGACATACTTTGCGATGCTTGGATTTCGATTATATCTTGACTAAATGCCGTTGAAGACGCAAAAAACATAAAGCAAACTATTAGTAGTAAATTTTTCATAGCAATAAAATAGAATGTTTTAATACCTAAATATACCTTTTGCTAGGCAAATCTATTGGACTTTTAACGCAATATAACATAGTACGATAAAGCCTTAATAAAATATTAGGATTTACATACCGACCTGCCTATAGGCCCAATCGAAGGTTTTTTTAACAAACTTGGGCGCACCAAATCGATAGCCAAAATAAACCTTTACAAATACCGTATCGTTATTTACATTGGTCTGACTGTCTTCGCTGTAAAACGAAGTACTTAAATTAAGATTTCCACCAAAAATAATTTTGGGAGAACTATAGCCCAGTTGCAAGCCACCTTCTAAAGCCATAGGCCAAAAGGTATTAGTTTCGGTAGTGTTGGTAGCTTCATCGACATCTTTAGAAAACCGTACCCCAATTGAGGGGGACAAAAACGGAGAAATAAACCAATTTTTTTGAATCACCCAAGTATAATAATAAGACGGTGAAAGTATAAAGTCGTAATTGTCTTCGAATATTTTTGAATCGTCTATGGTAGCAGATAGGCGCACTAGGCCGTAACGAAAGGTTGGCACAAAACTCCCAGCACTTTTTAATTGCCATTCGGTGTTGTAAACTACATTCCGCAGCGAAAAATTAGGATTGAAAACATAAGAAGTAGAACCGCCCCAATATGTAGTTTTAACATTGGGAAACTGAATAAATGGGTCTTCCCCTTCCGTCCAATCGGGTAAAAAATCACCGGTATTCTCAACATAATAGCCCTCCACTTGACTGTATCTAATTTCCTGGGTCCAGTTTCCTAGAAAAAACCGAAACGTAAAGTCGTTAAAAGAAGACTCTCCTTTTAGATCGTCGTCGGCATTACTAGGAATAAACTCGGGAGCAAAACCAAGACTCACCCCAATAAATTCGTAATCTAAAGATAAAAACAGTCTTACTTGATTATTCGTTATTAACTTAAAGTCATTGTCAACCTGGCTTTTTAAGGTATAAGAATCCAGTTCGGTAGAAATATTGGCTTTAATAATAATTTTATCTACGTACGATTTAATTACAGTCGTATCTATTTCGCGACCACGCTGCCCATAAGCGGTAGATAAACCAATTAAGGCAACTATCAATAATACGATGTGTATATGACTAGGTACAGCTCTAACCAAGGTTACTTTGTTTACTTTTAAGTTCTTCTATTAATTCTAAATCACGAGGTTCGTTGCGCTGTTCTAAAGCCGCAATAATTTGAATCATAGTTTCTGAATCGTAATGCTCTTGTGTCTCTAATTGAAAACTAGCCTCGGGCGCCAAGCCAAAAAACAAGGCATCGCTCCACGAGTTTCGCTCTAAATCTAAGACCATATGAACTCGATCTTCTTGTCCTGCATTAGTAACTTCATGAACATGATTCACATTGGTATACCAACATTCACCTGGCAACATAGTTAAACGCTCGCCTGCTAATATAAAGGCAACGTCTTTGTTGGTCACAATAGGTATATGCACTCTAAAGTTGTTGTCTTCGTAACCTAATTTATAATCTGTATGCGGCTTAATTATCGCGCCAACATCGAGCTTTAATATTCGTGCATTTAGAACTGGACACTTAAAGGTATTAATTACCTGCTTAAAATAGGCACACGCCTTGAGTGCAGATGTTTCGGTTAAAGCTTCTTGATTGGTATTATGAGCAAAAATATTAGACGCATCGCCACCAGGAGCATATAACGCGATAGCATTCCAAGCACCACTATAACCCTGAGTATTAAAATGCGGAACCCAATTGGAAGCTGTAATTTTAGCTAAATCGGTCAATAAACTCGATTCATTAAAATTAAACGGAAGTTTTAAATGAGTGGTTTTTGTTTGCATTACAGAAAATTACAAAAAACATTAAGATGTACCTAAATATATTATTTTACTCGCACGCAATACTTAAAAAAACACTATTCCGGTCTTATCTTCTTAGCAGAAACAGACATTACGATACTTCTTGGAGTATTAGTAGCTTTTTCTAAGCCTTTATTTCTTGTTTCACTAATTATCACGGCTTGCTTAATTAGCTGGGCTATCTCTTGTGTTTTAAACTCCTTAAAACGTTTTACTTTAATGTGCCTTATTAGTTTTCCAGTACCCAAAAGCTTTACATCATGACCAGTTAATTGGGCACCGCGGTTAAAGCCAAAATTTATATGATTTGTGTACATCGCAATATGGCAAAAAGCATCTTTTAGTTGCTCAGACTTTGAATATGCAAGGGCCACCGCGTTGTAATTATCCCAAATTAATTCGTTGGCCTCTGGCACCAAATCAACAATAAAACCGCGCAGTTGCATGGCTAGTTGCTGAATTTCTATCGAATAAGGTTGCATAAAGTTTGAGAGCTCCGGATGCGGCTTCATAATTGTTGAATTAAGCGTTACGTTAAACATTACTTTTCTAAGCCGAATTTCTTGCGGCATTAATATTGCCAAACAACGACCTGGTAACCATACTTTCCCAAACCGCCAATTGTTCTGGGGTGGCACCCTCTTGTTTTAATTTTTGAATTTCACGTAAGGCGTACTGCTGAATAGTAAGTAACGGCAACACAATGTTTTCACGTACATTTATAGAAGCTAGCATGGCAGGGGAATCCTGCATTAAAGAATCAAAGCCACTGACCGTTAATAAAAGCGATTTAGTGCGTGTAAATTCTTCGTGAATTATATTCCAAAATGCCCCGTATTCGGGATCGTCTTTCATATAAGCGGTAAGCGGAAAAAACGATTTTGTAAGGCTCATCATAGAATTTTCTAGCAGGGTTCTAAAAAAGGCCGACCCCTTGTAAAGGGCGGTAACTTCGTCCATGCGCCCGGCATCTTTAAATTGCTGAATGGCGGATCCTAAGCCATAAAACCCTGGAACATTTTGCTTAAGTTGACTCCAACTTCCAACAAACGGGATTGCACGTAGGTCTGCAAATTCTAGCGTTGTACTCTTGCCTCGTTTAGAAGGCCTACTCCCAATATTGGCCATGCCGTAATACTTTAGCGTGCTCATTTGTTCTAAATAAGGTAGAAATTTTGGGTGCGCCTTAAACTCTTGGTAGGCTTTGTAGCTCGCTTTGGCCAATTCTTCCATTGTCTTTCTATGTGCTGCACTAAATTGTTCCTGTTGATTAGAAAAAACCTCGTTTGCTATACCAGAGCTAATGAGCTGTTCTAGGTTAAATTGACAAGATTCTGGAGTACCAAAGTTCGAACTAATGGTTTGCCCTTGAATTGTAAGTTGTACTTCATCGTGTTCGATTGAATTACCTAGCGATGAGTAAAACTGATGCGTTTTACCACCACCTCGTGCAGGCGGACCTCCACGACCATCAAAAAAGATTACCGTTATTCCCATTGCTCTAGACATTGCGGTAATACGTTCTTTTGCAGTAAAAATCCCCCAGTTTGCCATTAAATACCCGCCGTCTTTGGTACCGTCAGAAAAACCAAGCATAATAGACTGTCTATTTTCGCGCATAGCCAAATGCTTGGAATACAAGGGATTTTTGTAAAGTACTTCCATGACCTTATGAGCCATAATTAAGTCTTCTACAGTTTCAAAAAGTGGTACCACATCTACCGTAGGTTGGTTCCAATCGCACATACGCAACATGGCAAAAGCCTCTAAAACATTAAGAACACTGCCGTTATTGCTAATAATGTATCTGTTACAGCCTAATTCCCCATTGCTCGCTTGAATAGTTTTCATGGCATAGATAGAGGCCAAGGTTTTATTTGCAATCTCGGTTTTTACCTGGTCTGGTGTTACCGGTTGCATGGGTTTAGATAGTACCTCTATTTTTTTAGGTTCTGGCAGCGAAGTATAATCTGCTGGCAAAACACCTCGAGTTTCTTTTGCTATGGCGTCCATTACCGTGCTATGGACTCTAGAATCTTGACGAATATCTAAAGTAGCAAAGTACATCCCAAATAGTCGAACCTTACAAATAAGGTCGTCCAACTGATCCAAAAACAAGCCCTGATGGTCACGAACTAAAATGGTTCTAATGTCGTTTAATCGGTCAATAATTTGGCCGGACGTAAGGGTTATCTCTTGATGTGATAAAAATATATGGTCGTAAATGTCTTTCTCTAAACTTGCGGAGAGCTCTTCGATGCCCTTAAAAGTAATTCTACGCCGCAGTTGGCGCAGATCTCTATAGTAATTTTTAAGAACCGTAGCTCGCAAACGCTGCGCAACATCTAGGGTAATTTGCTGGGTCACAAAAGGATTACCATCTCTGTCTCCTCCTGGCCAAAATCCCAAATTAATAACTTGATTGTTTAACGGTTCGTCTTTAAAAATATGATTGTCTATGTATCTAAATATTTTTGTAGCCGATTGGTAAAATACATTTTCCAAATACCAGATTAGACTTACTGCTTCGTTATAAGGGGTAGGTTTTTGTTTTTTAAAAAATGGCGTTTTACCCAGTTGCGCGAGTAAGTTTTTTATTAATTCTAGATTGTTATTCCGAATTGCTTCGGCTAAATCGGTTATAATTCCTAATACAGCCCCAGGATAAAACTGTGTAGGGTGTGCAGTAAGCACAGGGCGGATTTTAAAACGTTCTAAATACCCTTTTAGCGCTTCCATTTTGTGTTTGTCTTGGGCTTCTTCTTTTACATTGCGCAAGGTTCCTCGTCCATCTAAATTATTAATAACGGGAAAGGCAGCGTCTTCCACAGCATCGAACAATACTACTTGACGTTCTATAAACTGAATAAATCTAAAGAGTAAATTAATCCGTTGTTTTTCGTCTAATTCTGGATGATATTTATCGAAAAACTGAGCTACAATTTGCGTAGGATTTTTTTGATCTTTAAAACCTTGCTCACAAATAGTTTGAAACAAAGGCAAAAGCACCCCTGTATTGGAAATCGCTTGAAATGGCAGGGTAATAAATATACTGTTGTATATCTGATATCTGGATAAAACTTGGCTGTTAAAACGCTCTGTTTTGGTATACTGCATAATTGTAATTTGGCTCTTTTAAAGATACTTAATAATCCTGTGGAGTATTAAATTTTACAACAAATACAGTTAAAAAGTTAACGAAAACGTTTGCGAATTATTCATCTGAAGGCTGCGGTCCTCTGAATTTTAATTGTTTGCCTTAATTCCTTCCAAAATGGCTTCTTTTAACGAACTGTAAAAACGCTCACTGCGGTCATCTTTTTGTTGCTCTAACTTTTCTAAAGACAGTTCAAACGCATCTTTTGCTTTTACTTTATTGCCTAATTGAGCATAGGTGTCGGCCAAATTAAAAAAGCAAACCACATCGTCGTTTCCTTGTGCTATGGAATACTGATACAATTCGTTTGCAGCTTTAATATTTCCCTGTTCTCTAAAATCGTCTGCCACATGACGCAGGTATCGGGGGCTCGCGGCTTGCGAATATCCAAAGTTTAGCTGCTGGTTCTCCAAAAATACATCCAACTGATTAACCAAAGATTGATTGGTATTGGCCGCCATATTTTCCATTACTTTTTTATCGGCCATATAATTTCGGCTTACGGCAACTAGTCCATTGTTTAACGATGGAATTACACAAGTCCAATGCCCAGTGTTTTCTATTACCTGATAACTCCATCCCAGTGTTTTGTTGGGGTATTTTTTAATTATAGAATCCATTTGGAGTAAGCCTTGATAGGATTCGTCTTCGCGATATCCAAAATCTCCACTAGATGCGTAGAGGTATTTTTTAAGGACAGCGTCCTTGCTTAGCAATTCTTGAGCCTGATCAAAAATTACCCCGCCAATAGCATCAAAAGAAGGACTTATACCTATATATGCATTAAATAAATTGGAATAATCCCCAAAAATGGTATTCCCAATATAGGCGCCACCCCAAGAATGACCCACTACTATTCTAAATTGGTTTACGCGGTACTCCCCTTCTATAAATGGAAACACCTCTTTTAAAAAATGTTCGGAGAGTTCATTATTGTTGGGATTAAAGTCGAACCCGCGATCTTCCGAAACGATTCCCACGGTGATCATTGGCATAATCTGAGACTGATACACTAAATAGTCAATATTATCCTTTGCCATATTCCAAAACTGGTCCAGTTGCGAATCCAATATATAGGTGGTTGCAAATTGTTGCTCTGGGTTCTCGAAATACCGCTCTGGTAAATACACTTTTACGGTGCGCTGCGAATTGTAAACACTTGAATTTATAGTATGAGTAAACTCGCGAACCTCCTGCGCGTTTAGGCTATTGAAGGTAATACATAGGGCAAGAAGTAGCATAAAAATAGTTGAACGTCTCATGGTAAATTGTTGTGCAGTTACCCTTATAACGAAAACCAGCCTTTAATATTCTTAACCCTATGAAGGAAAACTCTTAAGCCTTAGCATCCAAAAGCTGATTATATAAACGTTTTAC
Source organism: Gilvibacter sp. (assembly GCA_965277295.1). Classification (GTDB taxonomy): domain Bacteria; phylum Bacteroidota; class Bacteroidia; order Flavobacteriales; family Flavobacteriaceae; genus Gilvibacter. The sequence goes on along the minus strand of OZ255720.1, from coordinate 2,515,379 downwards.
CTGTAAATCTCCAAACCCATAATAAGGCAGGCGTTTACAAAACTCATAAAATATTGGCCCAAACTGCTCGGTATTTAAATCTTGAATTATGGAGACTAAGGTCTCTTTGGGCTTACCCAAATAATTGGGCCGTTCTTGTCGTTCTAAATGAGCTTGAACTGCCTTTATAACAAATGGATAATTAACTTCTAATTGCGCTCCAAGTTCTTGCAACTTTGTAAAATTATTGTGCTGATACGCTCGCCATAACGCATTTATTATAAAAGTGTCTTTGTTTGTTATTGGCTTAGCAGCCTTATATGCATCCAATAATTGCTGTTTAGACATGGCTCCAAAACTATAGCGATATTCAGGCATAGGTAGGACAAAAAATAAGTTTAAATGGCTTGTATATTGTTCCAATAAAAACATGCAATACCACCAATTTACTTGACAAAATAAATCTTCTTCGAACCATAAATAAACCTTGCTCTCTGAAGGCATATGTTCTATTTTTGAACACAATGCAATGGCATAATCGGCATAAACTTGCGGGTTGACTTTGTAGGCCAACTGCATAAAATCTGCGCGGGTTTTAATAATAGCAGTAACTGTGTCTCCTAAAACGGGCCCGTCTACCATACAGAATCGCGCGACCAATAGTTCGCCATCAATTCCATCTGGAAGATGACTTAGCAACGCATCACCATTTAAAATATGATAGGTTTTTTGCACTAAAACAAGGTATTAACAGCCGCCTTGGCTGTTTTGTATTCTTCGAGCATGTCTTCTACTATTTGTGCGGCTGGTTTGATATCGTTAATTAATCCGGCAATTTGCCCAATCTCTAATTCGCCAGCAACCAAATCGCCTTCGAACATTCCTTTTTTGGCACGAGCCCGGCCTAAAAGCGTTTTAAGCTGCTCGACAGTAGGGTTAGTTTTGTATAGTTCTTTAAGCTCCTGGTAGAATTCATTTTTTATTAAACGTACAGGTGCAAGTTCTTTTAAAGTGAGTTCGGTATCGCCTTCTTTGGCAGCAACAACTACTTTTTTAAAGGCTACATGAGCACTAGATTCTTCGCTGGCTACAAATCGGCTACCTACTTGGACACCATCGGCACCAAGTACCATGGCTGCAAGCATAGCCTGTCCTGTTGCAATTCCGCCAGCGGCAATTAGTGGAACTTCCAGTTGTGCTTTCACCATAGGAATTAACGTTAGGGTGGTTGTTTCTTCCCTACCGTTATGTCCTCCTGCCTCGAAGCCTTCGGCAACCACAGCATCTACTCCAGCGTCCTGAGCTTTAAGTGCAAATTTAACACTGCTAACTACATGAACCACAATAATGCCTGCCGCCTTAAGCCTTGCCGTATGGGTTTTAGGGTTACCAGCGGACGTAAACACAATGGGGACTTTTTCTTCTATTATAATGTTAATTATTTCTTCTATGTTAGGATACAACATAGGAACATTAACTCCAAAGGGTTTTGTAGTAGCGGCCTTACATTTTTGAATGTGCTCGCGCAACACCTCTGGGTACATACTCCCAGCTCCTAGTAAGCCCAAAGCCCCTGCATTACTGGCGGCACTGGCTAAACGCCAACCGCTATTCCAAATCATTCCAGCTTGAATAATTGGATGTTCTATATTAAAAAGCGAAGTTATTCTGTTTTGCATAGCTCGAAAATTACAAATTATTGGGGGTTTTTCCTGTCGATAAAAGCCACTTTTAATTAATATTTTTATGCTGCTATCTGATTTTCAAATACTTGACAATTTTGCCGTCAAACCCTAAATCTTATGTATTATGAGTCAAAAAGAAAAACGCAGTGGAATTTTAAATGCCCTTAGCAATTGGATTAAGCTTTTAGGGCTTGTGGTCTTAGTCGCCGAAGTAATTATTCTTTTGGCAATGACCCAAACGCCAGTAGACAGCAAATTATACGTGGTATACCCCATAATGATGTTTGTTCTTTTACTGGTAGTAATAATCGCGATTATATACGATCGTTCAGGGGAACGCAAATCCAATCAGCTTTCTATTTCTGCGAATAATCAGGCCTTAACAATAGATTTGGCGTCCATGAATTCGGCCACTTTACAAGAAGGAGTAAACAAGTATACCAACAGTCTATTAAAGTACGAATTCGAGTTGCCGTCCGGTAATGGTTGGAACGAACCCCAATCGTTAAGCTATAAAGAGTATATAGAAGACATAATGCTTATAGATATAGAAGACGAAGCGGTCTTTAACACTAATGTTCGTAATAAAAGTATTTTGGGACCCTCTTTTGTAAACTCTAATGTTTTAAAAATTACACATGGCGAGATGGTTACCATACAATTGGACCAAGAAACGACCACACCCGATGTAGAGATTTTTCTAGATAAATTGCAGCAAAAGGCTATAGCAGCAGAAGACCCAATGAGTCCTGAAGAAGTTGTTGCTATGCGTCAGCAACTAAATCAAACAGAAACAATTAAACAGATTGCGTTTAATTCTAAAATAGAAGTAATGACTTTTAAAAAAGAAGATTACGACTATGGCGATACGCAGTTAAATTTGCCTAAATTTTTTCAAACTTTTATTGCCATAGGAGCAGAACCCATCGAGACGCTAATTGCTAAAGATGACTATATACTATGGACCACTTCGACCAAACTTAAACATGTAATAATTAAAGAGAAAAGGCAAGAAACGTTTTCTATCTCCAGATGGTATCAGCTGCATAATGGGAACAAACACGTATACCTAACCAGTATGCATTGGTCGCCGGAATTCGATCCGACCATGAATGTTTGGGAGCGTTTAAAGGCGTCTTTTGAGTCGTTTAAAATTAAGAAATAACTCCACTACCTAGGAGTTCATCGTCGTGGTACCAGGCTACAAACTGCCCTTCTGCTATTGCAGATTGTGGCTCATTAAAAATTACATAAAGGCCATGTTCTGTTTGGTGCAAAACGGCTTCTTGCAAATCTTGCCTGTATCTAATTCTTGCCAAAACTGCTAAGGTTTCGTTGGCTTTTAATTGTAAATCGGTTCGCACCCAATGCACTTCCTGTTGTTGTACAAACAAACCACGTCTAAATAATCCAGGATGATCTTTCCCTTGACCGGTATAAATAACGTTTTGTTTAACATCTGTATCGATTACAAATAGCGGTTCTGGGGTACCTCCTACGGCCAACCCTTTACGTTGCCCTTTTGTAAAATAATGCGCACCTTGATGGGTGCCAACTACATCTCCATCTTCTACATGGTAATTGTATTTGGCCGACAAAGCCTCTAGGGAAGTACCACTAGGCGTACTTTTATAATCGTCAAAAGTTGCGGGAACTTCCACAATTACCCCTTCTTTAGGAGCTAATTGCTGTTGTAAAAAGTCTGGCAATCTTACTTTCCCAATAAAACAAAGTCCTTGCGAATCTCGCTTGTCTGCAGTAATTAAATCTAATTTTGTAGCAATTTCGCGTACTTCTGATTTTTGCAATTCGCCAACAGGAAATAAGGTTTTAGCCAATTGCTCTTGAGAGAGCTGACACAAAAAATACGATTGATCTTTGTTGTTATCGGCACCAGCTAAAAGTGAATACACTTTGCTGCCGTTAATTTCTTGCTCGCCCTTTCTGCAATAATGCCCTGTAGCCACATAATCGGCACCCAAGTCCATTGCTATTTTTAAAAATACATCGAACTTAATTTCACGATTACAAAGTACATCGGGATTGGGCGTTCGACCCATTTTGTACTCTCTAAACATATAATCCACGATACGTTCTTTGTACTGCTCGCTTAAATCTATGGTCTGAAAAGGAATGCCTAATTTATTGGCAACTATCATCGCATCGTTAGCATCGTCAAGCCAAGGGCATTCATTCGAAATGGTAACCGAATCGTCGTGCCAGTTCTTCATAAAAATGCCTATAACTTCGTACCCTTGCTGCTGCAACAAATATGCGGCAACACTAGAGTCCACTCCTCCACTAAGACCAACAACTACGCGTTTCATTATAGAAAATTAGAGATTGTAAAAGTACAAAAAAGCTCTGGCTTATTGCTTTTTGTTTTGTTTTGGAAAGCGTTCTTCTCGGGAAAGCTTCCCATTGGAATAATATTGCCACAAACCATCTTTAGCATCGGCTTTATATTGCCCTTTTATTATTAGTTGACCTGTTCCGTCGTAATATTCGGCTGGACCTTGCAGTAAATCGTTGCTGTAATTCAACTTTTTAATAAGTATACCCTTGGGGGAATAATACAAGTTCTCACCATCGCGAAGGCCAGCTTTATAGTTTAATTCTTCTGTCTTGTTTCCGTTCGCGTAATAAGTGGTTTTTAAGCCATCTAACTTCCCGTTAACGTAACGCTCTTCTAGCATTATTTCTGTGGAACCTTTGTGGTAATACACCCAGTTGCCTTCGTATAGCTTACCAATCATCTTGCCTTTAGAAACAACGTTTCCTTTAGTGTCAAAATAAGTTACTATGGCACTATTATCTTGGGTCGAGAATTCTTTGGAAAAAGCGGGTTGTTCTTCACAATCTTCGCAATAAAAGTAAAAAGTACCTATTTCTTTCCCGTGATCGAACTGTCCTTGATATCTTAGTTGCTGAGTATTGGGATAGTACTTTTTCCAAACGCCATGACGCTTTCCGGCAGTATCTAACTGATTTACAACTTCTTGCGCCCAACTTGTGGTGCCCAGAAACAACATTATAAAAAAGATAAGCAATCCTCTACTCATAGGTATAGTTTTAATGAATAACGATTGTAAAAAGCAAATGGTATACCAAACTAAATATTAGCGTCCTTTGGCTTTCTTTTGTTGTTCTGCCTGTTCCATCATATCGGCCATTTTCTTTTGGAAACGATTCTGCTTTTTAGGCTTCTTTTTATTCTCTTGAATTTTCGCGTGAATTTTGTCGTCGTCAATAATGTAGTTTTTAATCACTAACATAATTCCAATGGTAATTAAGTTAGAAATAAAGTAATAAAGCGACAGTCCACTAGCATAATTATTAAAGAAAATAAGCATAAACAGCGGCGAAATATACATAATCACCTTCATGTTAGGCATTCCCGATTGCTGCTGCATTTGCATATTCTGACCCGTAGTCATGGTCATATAAAAGAAAATAGCAACAGATGCTAATATTGGAAACAAACTAACGTGATCCCCGTAAAGTGGAATTCTAAAGGGTAGTTCTGCTATGGTATCGTAACTAGATAAATCTTCTGCCCATAAAAATCCTTTTTGACGCAATTGGAAAGCCGATGGAAAAAATTGAAACAAGGCATAAAAGACAGGAAGCTGCAATAAAGCTGGGATACATCCTGCCATGGGACTGGCTCCTGCTTTTCTATAAAGCGCCATGGTCTCCTGTTGCTTTTTCATGGCGTTATCTTTGTGCTTTTCGTTTATTTCGGTGATTTCTGGTCGTAATACCTTCATTTTTGCCTGAGACAAATACGATTTATAAGTGACCGGTGAAAGTGCGATTCGCACTAAAATGGTCATCACAATAATCGCAAAACCATAGGGTAAAAAGCTAGATAAGAATCCAAATATGGGGATAAATAAATAGCGGTTTATCCAACCAAAAATTCCCCAACCTAGTGGAATTACCTCGTCCAAATTGCGGTCGTAGGCATTTAAAATTTTGTAATCTGCAGGACCGTAGTACCAGTTCATGTTGTAGGCCAGTTCTCCACCTTCGAATGCTAAAGGTAGTTCGGCCCTAAACTTTTTGGTATATAAGGTATCTATATCTTCGTCTTGTACTAAATTCTCGCTGTAAAATTTACCGCTTTTAAAAGGAGTGTCGGTTAGTAAAATCGACGTAAAGAAGTGTTGTTTGTAGGCCACGTAAGATACGTCTATGCCTTCGTCGTTGGTGTTTTGTGACTGTCCAAGATAGTCGTCTTTACCCCCTTCGTACTCCCAAATTAGTTCTGTATAACGGTTTTCATAAGAAATACTCTTAGCATGTCTGTAACCCAATAATTCCCACTTTAACTGTGCTGGGTTAGAAGTGTCTAACACATCTTCCAAACCTTGAGTTCGCACAGAAAAATTCATCATGTATTCCCCTGGAATAAGCTCGTAACGATATTCCAAAAACTGAGTTTCGGAAATCTTTAACTTCATGGACAATACATTATTGTCGCCATTTTTAGACAGGGTAGGTTCAAAGAATAAATCCTTGGTATGCAAGGTTCTATTTTCTGAATTAAATTCTAGATCTAAAGCGGCATTGCCGTCTTTAATTAAGACTAATGGAATCGAATCGTAAGTAACAAATTGCTTTAACCGAGCATGCGTTATATAACCTCCACGATTACTAATCTTTAACTCAAGCACGTCGTTCTCGAAGAGCGTTTCGTTATTGGTCGCACTCGACAGACTGGCTGAATATGCAAAGGCGCCTAACTTTCCTTGAGCATTAACCAGTGCAAGGGAATCTTGTGGATTTGCCACGATCGCTTCGGTAGCTTCGTCTAAAGTAATTGCGGGTTCGTTCTTAGCATCTTCGGCCTCTTTGGCATCTATTTGCTCTTGCGCAGCACGCTGCTCAACCTCTTCGGGTGTAGGCTGATTCTGATACAATAACCAAACCAGAATAATTCCAATTAAAACAAATCCAATTGTTGAATTTATGTCAAACTTTTTTTCTTCCATCTTTTATAATAACCCCACCTGAGGGAATGCTTTTAAATTGCTAACTACCCCTGTAGTCATGCTGCTCGTGTTACAATTATCTAGCCGTTATGCTAGTTTATGCCATACTGACACCCTTCTTCTGGCTCGCAAAGGTATAGCAAGCGTTTACAAATGCTACAAATAAGGGATGCGGGTTGGCAACCGTACTTTTATATTCAGGGTGATATTGTACCCCAACAAACCATGGATGATCTGGTAATTCAATAATTTCTACCAAACCTGTTTCTGGATTAATTCCAGTAGCCTTTAATCCAGCTTCTTCTAATTGAGTTCTATAGCTGTCGTTATATTCGTAACGATGTCTATGACGCTCTACAATGTGCTGTGAATTATAAACAGTACCAACAATACTATCTTTTAATAAATCACAATCCCACGCTCCTAAACGCATTGTTCCGCCTTTATTGGTAACGTTTTTTTGCGCTTCCATTAAATTAATTACTGGATGCGGGGTTTGGCTGTTCATTTCGGTAGAATTCGCGTCTTTTAATCCCAATACGTTTCGGGCGTATTCTATTACGGCCATTTGCATTCCTAGACAAATTCCTAAAAATGGAATCCCATTTTCGCGGGCGTAACGCACAGCTTGGATTTTTCCTTCTATGCCACGCTCTCCAAATCCAGGAGCGACTAATACACCATCTAAATGTGCAATTTCGTTTTTAATGGTCTTAGCATCTATATGCTCGGAATGAATAGAAACCACCTGTACTTTTACTTCGTTGGCAGCTCCCGCATGAATAAAGGATTCCAAAATAGATTTGTACGAATCTTGTAGCTCTACATACTTACCAATTAGGCCAATTTTTACAGTGTCTTTTGGGTTTTTATGTCGTGTTAAGAATTTATTCCAATTGGATAAATCGGGCTCGTTAAATTCTTGAATTCCTAATTTATTTAGTGCGACAACGTCTAATCCTTCGTCTAGCATCATGTTAGGCACATCGTAAATAGTAGAGGCATCTATCGATTGGATTACGGCTTCTGGCTTTACATTGCAAAACAAGGCCAGCTTATTTTTTAGCTCTTGCGACAGCTCGTGTTCTGTTCTACACACTAAAATATCGGCTTGAATTCCACTTTCCATGAGGGTTTTTACCGAATGTTGCGTTGGCTTAGTTTTTAATTCGCCTGCTGCCGACAAATACGGCACTAAAGTAAGGTGAATAACCAATGCATTTTCGCTCCCTAATTCCCACTTTAACTGGCGCACAGATTCTATATAAGGTAAGGACTCTATATCTCCTACAGTTCCTCCAATTTCTGTAATAACAAAATCGAATTCCCCACTTTGCCCGAGCATTTGAACACGCTCCTTAATTTCGTTAGTAATATGCGGAATTACTTGAACCGTTTTTCCCAAAAATTCGCCACGACGCTCCTTTTCTATTACGCTTTGGTAAATTCTGCCTGTGGTTACGTTATTATCTTGCGAGGTTGGAACATTTAAAAAACGTTCGTAATGACCTAAATCTAAGTCGGTTTCGGCGCCATCGTCTGTAACATAACATTCGCCGTGTTCGTATGGATTTAAGGTGCCTGGATCTACGTTAATATAGGGATCCAACTTTTGGATGGTTACCCTAAATCCGCGCGATTGCAATAGCTTGGCTAGTGAAGCTGCTATAATTCCTTTTCCTAAAGAAGATGAAACCCCGCCCGTAACGAAGATGTACTTTGTAGAATCCATTTTTTGTGGTCGTGATGTGTTACTATACGGGGCGTAAAGGTACTATTTTATTCCATATTTAAGGACCTTTTCTAGTGTTTTACCAAAAGAAAATCACAATAAAAACAACTACTAAAAATTAATTAAGTGTATAGATATAACAGTGACTACCGTTAAAAGTGTTTTATTTTACGAACCAAATCTTCTAAACCGTTACGCTTAATTTCGAACATTTCTTGCATTAAACGTCCAAGTTTACCTTCGGGAAATCCTTTTTGTTTAAACCAAACGTAGTAGGGTTCGGGAATATTTACAAGATACTGGTCTTTGTATTTGCCAAACGGCATTTTATAATGGGCGAGTTCTATTAACTTTTCTGGCTTGAGCTGCATTATTGCCACGGTTCATATTTTGTCAAAAGGTCGGCAATTTTTTGTTCCCAAGCGGCTTCTTTATCTACAATTGTTGAATGATCCGTTTCCAGATCGAATTGTGACTGCATGGCTCGACGCTCAACTTCTATAGCTTCGTAAAGCGAATCCAACTCGTTTTTTATATTACTAGAAAAATTGAATTCAGCAATGCGTTTGCGCAAGATTCGTGCGTGTAATTCGGTAATATCGAAATGTGTTTGCTCGTGACTTAATACTCGGCGATTAACATGCTTTGGTTTAAACCAAGATAATGCTGGGTAAAAGTAACTGTTTACTTCGAAGGTGAAATCTGGCGCATTTTGACTATCCGTAACTTGGTAACCATACTTAAAAGATAAACCAGAATTAGTAGATGCAACATAGGTGGTGCCACTACCTGCCTTGGCTTTAAAGTCGTTCCAAGTTAGTTTGTAGTCCTTACTCCAAGCAATACGTTCTTCCTCTTGAATTGGACTAAATGCTAAAAATAATAGTGCAAGTGCTGCAAAAAAATGCTTCATACAGTGTAAACGAAAAACTTAAAAGAAAATTATTGAATCGCTTAGACTTACAGCTCCCAATTAAAAGTAATGTGCTTTTTTATGTCTGGATGCAGACTGTAATGCACCGGGCAAGTATTTGCAGTATGCTCAAGAATGGTCCGAGCTTTGGTTGTTGTATTTTTTGGTAAAAACAAGTCAACAGTAATTTGACTAATTCGTCTTGGAGTGCTTTCCATTATTTTGGTAACATTGCCATAGCTTCCGTCTAAAACAACTTCCATTTGATTGGCTTTAATTCCCATTACCGTTAGCATACAATTTGCTAGGCCTGTAGCCACAGTATCTGTGGGAGAGAAAGCCTCTCCTTTACCATTATTATCTAAGGGAGCATCTGTTATATATTCGCCTCCCGACTTTAAATGGGTATTGTTTGTTCTAAGATTCCCAGTATAAACTACTTTACTTGTACTCATTCTAGAACTATTAGATTTAAATCTTCGCCATACATCATTATATAGCCAGCATTATTACCATACCCGCGCCCATTGCGCACATAAAAAAACTTGTTTTCTATATATTCTGTCTCTCCATCGACTTCTAAAGCATCGTAAAGAGATTCGGCCATAGCCAAGCGATAAATAATATCTAGCGTAACGTCAAATCCACGAACAGCAAATCTGTTAGGCAAAACGCCGTATTTATTTTTATAACTGGTAACAAAGGCATTAGGCTCTTTGTAATTGTAACTTTTGTTTACTGAAGGGTATGTGAATTTTAAATTAGCCAAGGTTACATTTTGAATGTCTTCAAAATCGTAAGCCTCTGACTTGTCTAAAGTAAAAAGTCGAACTATGTTCTGGGGTGGCAAACCATTTAACAAACCTATTACGTTACTAACCAATACTGGGTTACTCGCCTCTAAAATAAACCAGTTCTCCCTAATTGGGTCCAACTGTTCTTGTATATCTACAACATACAAAAAGCCTTCTTCTCTTGGGCTTAAATGTTTTGCGTTAGGAAAGGTGGCTAACAATTTATTCTTTTGAGCCGCATGTTTAGCGTCTGTAATTACAATAATATTGCGATCTAAAGCTTCTGCTTTTAAATATTCAATCATTCTATCTTCCAAAAACCCTTCGCTAGGAATAGTTTGAAAAAAATTGCTCCCACCATTACCGGACTGATTACTTAAAGGAGAGAAAACTGGAGTATCTAAACTGTTTAAAGAACTACTGGCTTGAGCAGCATTCTTCTGAAACAAAGGCCCAATAACGGCATCTACATCTTCGAAATTATTGTCTCTTACTAATTGTCGAACTTTAGCATCGCTACCTTCTGTGTCTAAGGTCTTAATATTTACCGAAATACCCTTGTCTTTTGCAAAGTCCGCAGCCATTAATACCCCGCTATAAAAATCTAAAGCAATTCCTAAAGTGCGCGTATTTTGCAGTAATTCTTCTTTGGCTCCAATAGAATCACGATTAACTTTTGACAAATTAAACGGAAGCATTACAACCAAGTCTTTAGCAGAAGGATCGGTAATTAAATACGACAAATCCACAATATTACTAGCGTTTTCTGTTGCGGTGTCTTTAGCAATAGGCAATTTTAAAATCATGCCTTCCTTTAAGCCATCGGCTGCATATGGGTTCCAATTTATAACTTGATCTTGGGTTACTCCAAACTTTACTTTAAGTCTAAAAAAACCTTCTTTAGGTTGCACTTCGTAGAATTCAAAACCGGGCTCTAAAAGCACAGTATTATCCACAACTTCCTTCTCAGGAACGCGAATTTGGTCTCCTATAGCCAAAGTATCGTTGATTTGCGGATTTAATGTCTCAAGTTCGAGAATTGTAATGCCGTATTTTCTAGCAATACCGTATTTGGTTTCTTTGGGTAAGACCGTATGTGTTTTTGTGCTATCATTAACGGTAGTTTGAGAAGTATCTGCACTTCCTCCATTTTGATCGTTAGACACTACGGTTGTTTTTAAGCCAATAGGAATCATAATGCGATCCCCTTTTTTAAGGGCTTCTGAATAGAGTCGTTTATTATATTTTTTAATATCCTCTATAGTGACTCCATATTTTTTAGAAATGCTAAATAGCGTTTCTTTACGGCGAACGCGATGTTGTTCAAAATCAATAACCTCTTGATTTAGGACTGTATTGGTATCACTTAAAGGAATAATAAGAATATTATTCTCTTGAATGCCTTTACGCGCATCCGGATTTAAATTGTAAAGAGCAGCCTCTGTTACCTTGTACTGTTTGGCTATGCTAAAAACAGTTTCTCCTTTTTTTACAGTGTGACTTTTGTAATTATTCTGCCCCTGAACATTGCAGTAAAAAAACAAAGTCAGGATAAAAAGTATTGCTTTTATGTGGTTTTTTATTCCCATTCTATAGTCGCTGGTGGTTTTGAACTAATGTCGTACACTACTCTATTAACGCCTTTTACTTTATTTATTATACGATTCGATGTCTCTTGTAAAAAAGCATAGGGCAAGTCTACCCAATCTGCCGTCATTCCATCTGTAGATTCAACAGCACGCAGTGCCACAACCTTTTCGTATGTGCGTTCGTCACCCATTACCCCTACAGAGTTTACTGGAAGCAACATGGCTCCAGCTTGCCAAACCTTATCGTACAATTCCCACTTTTTAAGGCCATCTATAAAAATATGATCTACTTCTTGTAAGATACGTACTTTTTCACGAGTTATATCTCCCAATATACGTATGGCTAAGCCTGGTCCCGGAAAAGGATGCCTGCCCAAAATATCTGGGTTAATGTCCATTTGTGCTCCAACACGTCGCACTTCGTCTTTAAACAACATACGCAAGGGCTCTACAACCTTTAGCTTCATAAAATCGGGTAATCCACCCACATTATGATGCGATTTTATAGTAACCGACGGTCCATTTACCGAAACACTTTCTATAACGTCAGGATAAATGGTACCCTGTGCCAACCAATCCACATCTTCTACAAGATGTGCCTCGTCGTCAAATACTTCTATAAAAGCAGCTCCTATAGCTTTGCGTTTTTTCTCGGGATCACTCACACCTTCCAAGGCATCCAAAAAACGTGCCGAAGCATCTACGCCTTTTACATTAAGGCCCATGCCTTTGTATTGTTCTAATACACTATCGAACTCATTTTTACGCAGTAAACCGTTATTTACAAAAATGCAATATAAGTTTTTACCAATCGCTCTATTAAGCAAAACAGCAGCTACAGTAGAATCTACACCTCCACTTAAACCTAATACAACTTTATCGTTCCCCAATTGCGACTTTAAATCGGCAACGGTTTGTTCCACAAAATGTGCGGGAGTCCAATCGGGATTCACTCCTCCAATATGGATTAAAAAATTCTCGAGTAATTGCTTCCCATCTTTTGTGTGATATACCTCTGGATGAAATTGAATCGCGTAAGTAGCTTCACCTTCTATTTTATATGCAGCATTAGCCACATCGTGCGTACTGGCTAAACGCACCCCATTTGTTGGTAGTTCGGCAATGGTGTCGGAATGACTCATCCAAACTTGTGTGCCAGTTTCTATATGCTCAAATAATGTTTCGTTTTCTTTAATGCTCGACAAACGTGCACGACCGTATTCTCTAGTTTCTGAAGGCGCTACGTTTCCACCGCCAAAATGTGCTAAATACTGTGCTCCATAACAAACCCCTAACAATGGTTTTTTACCGCGAATATTGCTCAAATCGGGATGCGCTGCATCTTCGCCACGCACAGAAAGCGGGCTACCCGAAAGAATTACAGCTTTAAAAGAAGATAAATCTTCAGGAACAGAATGAAAAGGATGAATTTCGCAGTAAATATTTAGTTCTCTTACACGGCGAGCGATTAGCTGTGTATACTGCGATCCAAAGTCAAGAATTAGTACGTTGTTTTGCATGTGCAAAAGTAAAGCAAAATTCTAGACAGACTAAACAGAATCGCAAAAAAATAATTAACAGTATATACAGTAAATTGTTAAATAGTAATTACTGTGAATTCGCCAGAAAGTGGATCCAATTGCTCCAGTAAGATTGTAATTAAACTTGCGCCTTGTTCTAGATAGAATTCAGAAAAATTACAATTGCGTTCCTGTAACGATTGTTTAGGAAACATTTGGTCTTGTAAACGTGTTGCACGGCTAACTAAATCTGTAAGTTTTCTTTTTTCTGCTTTTAATAATCGTTTTTCTAAATGCGCTAAACCGTTTAGTTGTTTTTTTTCTTGAGCCGCTACGGCACCTATAAAAGACGCATCGGTTGCTTTTGCCACATCGTACAAGGCCTTAAACTGCTCTTTTAAAAACTGTTTTTGATTAGAAAAATCGATGGTGAGTTTAGAATGACTCTTAACCAGCAACTTTTGCATTTCTGGTTGTTTTAAAAACAAATCCTGAGTCTGAAGCCCTAATTTTTGAATTTTAGCCTCTTGCTGTTTATTAACTAATAATGCTGAATTGCGCAATAAAAGCATTGGAAATACAACTTGAACAGAATTAAAATAATCTTTAAGCTGCAACCAATAAGCTAATTCACCGCCTCCACCAACGTAACATAAATTGGGTAAAATAACTTCCTGAAACAAAGGGCGTAATAAGGCATTGGGCGAAAAACGCTCTGGGAAGTTCTCCAGTTCTTCCAGCATTTCTCCCTTAGAAAATTGTAGTTGTGTATTATTTACAACAAAACCACCTTCTTTGGCAACAATGCGTTCACGTATACCAGAAATAATATAAAATAAATTAATTTCTCTAGGATGCACTTGTTCGCTATAACCCGCATCTACAAGCTTCGCTGTAGTCTTAGTTATTTGGTCATGCCCTTGTTGTTTGGTTAATTCCAATTTGGCATAGGGTATAAAAGCGCGTTTTAAACTGCCGGAATTACCATCGACCACTACAAGGCCTTCATTACCAAATAAAGTATTACCAATATATCGGGTGGCATTGGCTAAGTTATCGTGCTTTAAATATGCATTTTTAAACAAAGTAGCCAGTTCTGCTGCAACTTTACCTGGTCCCAATATTTCGCTAAACGCCTTATGAATATATTCGAGACCGTTATTGTTTAATTCCCCAACGGCGCCGCTTGCCTCGCGATTCCATTGTAATTTTTTGCCTTTATAATTAAAGTAGTTTATCTCGTCAAAATCGTGATCTTCGGTAGCCATCCAGTATACAGGAACAAAATTATACTCAGGATATGCCTCTTTTAATTGTTTGGCTAAATTAATTACCGACACAATTTTATATAAAAAGTAAAGCGGACCAGTAAACAAATTTAACTGGTGCCCTGTGGTTATGGTAAATGTTTTAGCATCTTCCAGCAAATTAATATTGTGCTGCGTGGACTTGGTTATTTTGAATCCCGAATAAGCCTCACCCAAAGTCTTCTTTAAAACCGTTCGCCATTTGGGAGTTAAATTTTGCTGCCCTTGCTTTTCTTGGATTTGGTCTTTAAAGGCATCGACATTTGGAAAACGATGGTAAAAAGGCTCCAAAGCCGGATGTGCTTGCAAATAATCACAAATAGTTTTAGAAAAATATCCGGTTTCCGAATAAGGAATGGATTGCGTTGGCATAGTGGTTGGCACAGTTAGTTGGTAAAAATACAAACTTAAAGTAAATCGGTTCTAAAAGATTAGTTAATGTTCTGTGGTAATGATTAGTCAAAGCATCAATTTTTGTAGCTTTAGCGTCCAAACCAAAAAATCACCAATATGCGTTCCCTGTTAATAGGATTTTTAATTATTAGTTTAGGTGTTTCGGCACAAGTTAAGACCCCAGAAGCTTTTTTAGGTTATTCCCTTGGGTCACAATTCTCGAGACATTCAGACGTGGTTGCCTATTTTAATCATGTGGCTAGTAACAGTCCCATGGTTACTTACGACACCTATGGTAAAACCTACGAAAGGCGCCCATTAACCTATGCTATAGTTTCAAGCCCTGCAAATTTGGCCAAAATAGACGCCATTAGAACAGACAACCTTAAAAGTATTGGGCTTGCAGCTGGCGAGGCCATGCCAGATGTTGCAATTATCTGGTTAAGCTATAATGTTCATGGGAACGAAGCTTCGAGTACAGAAGCCGCTATGGGAACCCTCTACAAGCTAATTACCGAAAAACAAGCATGGCTAGAAAACACGGTGGTAATAATGGATCCTTGTATTAATCCAGATGGGCGCGATCGTTATGCAAACTGGTATAATCAAGTTGGGGCTTCTCCTTACGATCCACTTCAGGTTGCGGCAGAGCACGACGAACCTTGGCCCGGTGGTCGCCCAAATCATTATTTATTTGACTTAAACAGAGATTGGGCTTGGTTATCGCAAATTGAATCACAACAACGCATTAAATTATACAATACCTGGATGCCACATATTCATGTAGATTTTCACGAACAAGGCATAAACAATCCATATTATTTTGCTCCTGCAGCAAAACCCTATCACGAAGTTATTTCTGATTGGCAGCGCGATTTTCAAGTACAAATTGGTAAGAACCACGCAAAATATTTTGATGCAGAAGGATGGCTCTATTTTACTCGTGAGCGCTTTGACTTGCTCTATCCGAGCTACGGGGATACTTACCCAACATTTATGGGCGCCATTGGAATGACCTACGAACAAGCCGGGCATGGGCGGGCCGGACTAGGAATAAATACCGACGAAGGCTTCGAACTAACGCTCGTGGATCGTATTAATCACCACACAACAACAGGTTTATCTACCGTAGAAATGGCCTCTAAAAACGCCGCTAAGCTTAACAGTGAGTTCCGTTCGTTTTTTAATAATAACAACAATCAAACCTATAAAAGCTTTGTGCTAAACGGCCATCCAGATAAGTTAAAAAGTCTCTCTAGTTTGTTAGACCAACACGAAATCCAGTATGGTTATACAAACGCCGGAAGCGTAAGTGGGTTTAAATACAGCACCAATGCAAAAGGCAGTATAGACGGTGATGGCGCCATGGTTATTAGTACCAATCAGCCAAAAGGTAAAATGGTAAAAGCTTTATTTGAACCAGATGCGGCCTTAGAAGAACCGCTAACTTACGATATTACTGCATGGAATTTGGTGCATGCTTACGGACTAGATGCTGTTGCAAGTACGACCAATGTTAGTGCGAATGGTTCGGCAAAAACAAGTGCGGTAACTAATACTGTAGTCGCTGGGGTACCTGGCTATATTGCGCCTTGGAATAGTTTAACCGATGGCAAATTTTTAGCCGCACTATTACAAGCAGATATTCGTGTTCGATTTAGTGAAAAATCGTTAAGCTTTAACGGCACAACCTTTAATCCAGGTAGTTTAATTATTACTAAAAGTGATAATAAAAATAATCCAGATTACGCAAAAACCTTGGTTGGTATTGCCAATACAATGGAACGTGAACTCTATGCTTCAAGTACTAGTTTTGCCGATATAATAACCGATTTTGGATCTCCTGACGTTAAGCTAATAAAAAAACAACGTGTTGCCTTACTAAGAGGAGACGGAACGAGTTCTTTAAGCTATGGTGCAATCTGGCACTTTTTTGAACAACAATTGCATTACCCTGTAACTTCTATCAATACCGATGGTTTTAGCACGAATTCACTTAAAGATTTTGACGTGCTAATTATGCCAGAAGGCTGGTATAGTGGAATAACAAACGGCGATTCACTTGACGACATAAAAGCTTGGATTCGTTCGGGTGGAAAACTAATAGCCATAGGCCGGGCCGTAAACTCCTTTTCTGGGAAAGATGGCTTTGGTTTAAAAGCGAACGACGATAGCAACGAAGATGAAGAGGATGCTGGTAATATGACTCCTTACGGCGATCGTGAACGAGCAAACTTAGATTATTTTATTACCGGAGCAATCTACAAAGTAGCCATAGACAAAACGCATCCAATGGCCTTTGGATACGACGATACTTACTTTAGTTTAAAATTGGGCAGTAGTTCTTTTAAATTTTTGGATAACGGTTACAATGTTGGCTATATAGACGGCGATGCAGTTAGCGTTGCTGGATTCTCTGGCGAAAAAGCTAAAGCATCTTTAAAGAATTCTTTGGTATTTGGACAGGCCAGAATGGGTCGTGGAAGTATTGTCTATATGATTGATAATCCTTTGTTTAGATCGTTCTGGGAAAATGGAAAATTACTCTTTGTAAACAGTATTTTCTTTGTAAATAGTAATTAATTAGGCATTAATTGACCTGTTTTAAGCTTATAATTATGAGGGTTACAATCTTTTTTTTGGTTTTAATATTATTCAGCCTAGTTGGTTGTAACGACCAAGAGAAAAAAAAGAAAGCGATTCCAACCGAACCCAATCAACAATACTATCAAGCCATTTCTTTACTGGGCGATACGCTTTATGCGGCAGTTCCTAATCAGAAATTATTGGATCAATGGATTACTAAGCAACAAGATTATTTGGTCGATTCTACTAATATAGATAAGCTAATTTGGTATGGACGCTTTACTGGTTATACCGGCGATTATACAGGAGCTATTGCTCTTTATACTTTAGGGCTAAACAGGTATCCAAATAATTCACGCTTATTAAGGCATCGCGGCCACCGTTACATTAGTATTCGGGAATTTGACAAAGCCATTACAGATTTTACAGCAGCTGTTAATCAAATTAATGGACAGGCCAATTCGTTGGAAGAAGACGGTATGCCTAATGCGCAAAACATTCCACTAACTACAAAACACGGCAACATTTATTATCATTTAGGATTGGCTTATTATTTAAAAGGAGATTACGAACGATCGTTAGTAGCTTATAATCAGTGTTTAGCGCTTTCACAAAACACAGATGGCTTGGTCTCTGCTACTCATTGGATAATACTAAACTTAAAAGCCTTGGGGCAAGAAGATAAAATTGCTAGCTATTTAGAACCTGTCAATAAAAACCTTGTTGTTGTAGAAAACCAAGCCTATTTAGATGCTTGCTTGTTTTATAAGGGGATAAAAACGCTTGATCAAGTTTACAATCCAGATAATCAAGCGAATTCCAGTAATAGCGCTTTAAAATATGGGATTGCACGCTTTAGCGCATTAAATGGAGATAATACCATAGCGCAAACTATTTATCGGGATATCTTATCTGGCACCGATTGGGCGAGTTTTGGGTTTATTGCCGCCGAAGCAGATGCTGCTAGATTGGAACAATAGGATTCTTATTTATTTTTTTCTTGAATCCATTTACTCAAATACTTGGTGCTTTGTTGACTGTGATGCCATAATAGTTGACTTACCGTCTGATGCGCTCTATAATTCTCTGGACTTTTAATTCTTGAAGTAACACATTGGTTAAAAAGTGCGGCATAATCTTTCCAACTAAAAGTATTTTGTAAAAATTGTTGTGATATCTTTTGAGCCTCTTGCCAACGGCCTTGATCGTTGTAAAACTGCTCGGCTAAGGTTATAAAATGCTTATCGTCTTTATAAATTCCTTCGCCAAATATTTTACTATTTGCAATTCCTTCTGCCCCAATTACCGATGTAACCACAACGCAGCCAGATAACCAAGCGTCTAAAACTTTGCGCTTTTGCCCTGCTCCAAAATCTAGAGGAGCCAAAAGAACACGGTGTTGTATTAAGGTATGATTAATTTCTTTTACAAAACCATGTACTAAAAAGTCATTTTTGGGAGCGTGCATTTGCATAACAAACTCAGGTAGATACGCTCCATAGATATGCAGTTTGGCATTAGGCACCGCCTTTTTTAAGTCAGGCCAAAGCGTTTTTAGTTTTTGTATAGCCGCAACATTAGGTTTGTGCATCCCGTTACCTATAAAGCAAAAATCTGCTCTTTTATCGAATTCAGGTAAGGCCTTAAAATCAGGAAGGTTTTTTATTAAAAATGGCAAGTACAACAGCTGTGAACTAGGCACTGCGTACAAGGTTTCTAAATACTTTGTTTCGACTTCCGAAATCATTAAGCTAATATCGCTTCTAAAAATAGCTGCTAACTCTCTTTTGGCAGTGTCCGATAATTTACCACTCGGTTTAATATTTCCAGTTTTAGAACGCTCCTCGCGCAGAAAATGCAAGTCTTCTGTATCTAGAATACGAATCGCATTGGGACATTGCTCACGCACCCGCCAACTGTATTGTTCTTCGGTCATGAATCGGTCAAAAATCACTACGGTTGGATTTAATTCTCTAACAAAGTCGTTAAAACTATCGCTATTTAGTGTTATCTGGGTGTACTGAATGTTCATTTGGGTTAACAATCCAGCCCGATCTTCCGATTCGGTACTACAAAAATGCACACTCCCTAAGTCCCTGCATAATTCCAATAATTGCACCATACGAACTCCAGCCCCTGTTGCATTGGGTTGCGGTATTCCGTGGCCGATTACAAGTATGGAAATGTCTTCCATTAATTTAAAAATTGAATCTGATTTGTTGGAATTTTAATGGTTTTAATCTGGGAGTTGTTATTTAACGATTCGGTATAAGAAACATATAAATTGTCTTTGTAAATAGCAATTTTAGGAAAACCACTTGAACGCTCAATAGAAGTTTCGGCTAAAATAAAACGATTATTCTCTTGCCCATGCTTACTATAAACACCCAAATTAATTAAAGCAACATCGCCCAAGCTGCTCATCCAAGTAATATAATAATCTCCAGTTTTATTTATGGCTAAATCTACTCGGCCCATAACCTCATCCTGAGCAACAAGTATAGTCTCGCTTACATTTGCACCTTGCTGCGGGTTAATTTGCAGCTTTACCTTAGCGCTGTCCTTTGCAGCAGTAAACCATGCAATCCCTGTTTGTAAATAGTTGCTAACTATAGCGGGACCGTTTACTGGACAGCCGTTAATTTGCCAATTATCGTTATAAACCATCTTGGGCGCGGTCCAAACTGTATCCCTTAATTGAACTTGGTAAATATCGCGTATTTCGCTAGCCGATCTATCTCTATATACAACTATAGGACCTTCTGGAGAGCTTGTAATAGCGGTCGCGCAACAATCACATACACGCTTGTCGAGCTCCCACTGATCGCCTAAACTGGCATCTGGATTAACAATTCCCGCTCTTAATGTCATTTGCTTTAATGAGTCGGGAACATTAACTGTAGTTCTACCATCTAACCAACTGGCCATAAAGCCATCTTTATACGGAATAACCGACACAAACCCATGTTCACTTTTAGTGGTATCTGAATGCAATTTTTTAGGCTGACTCCACGCTTTAGTTGCAGTATTATAAACCGTGTATTTAATATCGTAAGTATAGGTGCCTGGCGCCGATTTTTGTAAGTAATGCGCAAAAATATTTCCTTTATTTACTGCTATGGCGGGAAAATCTGCCCAATTAACAAACCAATCGGTTCCCGATGCAATTGTAGCAGGAGCCGACCAATTGGCACCATTATACTTGGCATACTTAAGGGTCGAAAGAGAGTCTAATTGCTCTATCCAGCTCATATATAAGCCATCTTTGGCAACAAATAACCTGGACATCCCACCATAATCTCGCACGGGATTATTAAAGGCAATTGGACTGAATTCTTGCTGGGTAGGTTTTTGCTCGTTACACCCTAAACAAATAAGGACTGTAATTAAGCCCCAAATAAAAACATTGCTATTTTGTTTAAACCAGTTTGGCATACAAATCAAAATCGGCAGCTTCTGTTATGGTAACATTTACAAATTCGCCAGTTTTTAGATACTGATTGGTAGCATCTAATAGGACTTCGTTATCTACATCTGGCGAATCAAATTCGGTTCTTCCTATATAATGATTGCCTTCTTTTCTATCTATAAGTACACGAAACTCCTGTCCAATTTTTTCCTGATTCAATTCCCAAGAAATTTGCGATTGCAATTCCATAATTTGGTTCGCTCTGTCTTGCTTTACCTCTTCGGGCACATCGTCCTCTAAATTATAGGCATGCGTATTTTCTTCGTGTGAATAGGTAAAACAGCCCAAACGTTCAAAACGCATGTCTGCAACCCATTGTTTTAGCTGGTTAAAATGAGCCTCTGTCTCGCCAGGGTATCCCACAATAAGAGTCGTTCTAATTGCCATATTCGGCACTTTTGTACGAAATTCTTTTAGTAAGGCATTGGTTTTTTCGAAAGTCGTTCCACGGCGCATGGACTTTAAAATATCTGTAGCGATATGTTGCAGTGGAATGTCTATATAATTACAAACCTTAGGCTGGGTTTTAATTACTTCCAAAACATCTAGTGGGAATCCTGTTGGAAAAGCATAATGCAATCTAATCCATGCTATTCCGTCTACTTCGACTAGCGCTAATAGTAAATCGGCAAGACGGCGTTTTTTATAAATATCTAGGCCGTAATAGGTTAAATCTTGTGCGATTAAAATAAGCTCTTTTACTCCATTAGCTGCCAGTTTTTCTGCTTCCACTACTAAGTTTTCTATGGGAGTGGACTTATGCTTTCCGCGCATTAGTGGAATGGCACAAAACGAACAAGGACGGTCGCAGCCTTCGGCAATTTTTAAATAGGCGTAATTTTTAGGGGTTGTAGTAAGGCGCTCCCCAATTAATTCATGCTTGTAATCTGCGCCCAATGCTTTGAGCAAACCAGGAAGTTCTGTAGTTCCAAAATACTGATCAACATCTGGAATTTCTTGCTGTAAATCTGGCTTGTAACGTTCGGACAAACAACCCGTAACGAATACTTTATCTATTACTCCTTCTTCTTTTTGCTGCACGTATTCCAAAATGGTATTTACGCTTTCTTCTTTGGCATTCGCAATAAATCCGCAGGTATTAATAACCACAATATTCCCTTCCTCTTCATGAACTACTTCTTTGTTATTGGCGCGTAATTGCCCCATAAGCACTTCAGAATCGTAAACATTCTTAGAACAGCCTAAAGTCACCACATTAATGGTATTCTTTTTGGTGGATTTGGTTCGCATTGAATAATTTTTTTTGCAAAGGTACACCTTAATATACTAGCATTTAAGGCAACCAGCGTAGTAATGTATTTTAATAACTAAAGAAGGAATCGACAAATTCGGGGCCGTTAAACACTTGCAGATCGTCTATACCCTCGCCTACTCCTATATACTTAACAGGCACTTGCAGCTGATCCGAAATTCCAATTACAACGCCTCCCTTTGCAGTTCCATCTAGCTTGGTAACTGCCAAGGCTGTAACTTCTGTGGCAGCAGTAAACTGTTTGGCTTGTTCAAATGCATTTTGTCCGGTAGAGCCATCTAATACCAAAAGTACTTCGTGCGGTGCATCGGGAATTACCTTTTGCATAACACGTTTAATTTTGGTTAATTCGTTCATTAAATTGACTTTATTATGTAATCGTCCTGCAGTATCTATAATTACAACATCTGCGTTTGACGCCTGCCCATTTTGAACGGTATCGAAGGCTACAGAAGCAGGGTCACTTCCCATTTTTTGATGCACAATAGGGACATCTACGCGATTTGCCCAAATTTGTAATTGCTCGATGGCAGCAGCTCTAAAGGTATCGGCAGCGCCTAAGACAACAGATTTTCCAGCTTGCTTATACTGACTCGCGAGTTTTCCAATAGTAGTAGTTTTACCAACCCCGTTTACACCTACAACCATTATTACATAAGGCTTCTTGTCTTCAGGTAGTTCAAAATCGACTTGCTCGTCGGAATGAGTCTCCGATAGTAACCCGGCAATTTCTTCGCGAAGAATTTTATTAAGCTCGTCGGTGCCTAAGTACTTATCTTTAGCCACACGAGCCTCTATGCGCTCTATAATTTTTAAGGTGGTATCTACCCCAACGTCGGAACGCACCAAAACCTCTTCGAGGTTATCCAATACATCGTCGTCTACTTTAGATTTGCCAGCAACAGCCTTGCTAAACTTATCAAAAAAGCTGGCCTTAGACTTTTCGAGGCCTTTATCTAAAGTTTCCTTTTTTTCTTTGTTAAATATCTTATTAAACAGGCCCATGCTTGCTTTTAATTAAGTAGTTAGTTAAGAAGTGTAAAGATACAAAAAACAAAAAGCCGTCTTTACTTAATAAAGACGGCTATTAACGTATCTAAAAAGATACCAATTATTTATTCAACCAGTCGTTAACGGCATCTGGAGCCATAATAGACTCAACAAATGTATACGCTCCTGTTTTAGGAGACTTTACCATTTTTACCGCCTTGGTTAAACGCTTAGATCCAGTTTGTAAGGATGCTACAGATTTCTTTGCCATAACGTATGTGCTTTATTATTTAATTTCTTTATGAACGGTCATACGCTTTAGGATAGGATTGAACTTTTTTAGCTCAATTCTGTCTGGCGTGTTCTTTTTGTTCTTAGTAGTAATGTAACGCGAAGTTCCTGGTTTTCCAGATTCTTTGTGTTCTGTACATTCTAGAATAACTTGTACTCTGTTTCCTTTCTTAGCCATTTTCTATTACTTAGAAGGTTTATTTGTTTAAGAATCCTTTTGCACGCGCTTCTTTAAGCACTGCAGTAATTCCTCTTTTATTAATATCTTTTAACGCAGAAGTAGAGATTTTAAGTGTAATCCACTTATCCTCTTCTGGAATATAAAAACGCTTTTTGATTAGATTTACATCAAACTTGCGTTTGGTTCTGTTCAAGGCATGGGAAACATTGTTTCCTACCATTGCTCTTTTCCCAGTAAGCTCACAAACTCTTGACATTACGCAATACTTTATTAGTTATTTTTAAACAGGCTGCAAATTTAAATAAATATTACATCCTGCGCAAGATAGATCCTTAGTTTTTCAAAATTTCTTTTCTAAGTATTTCTAAGGCCTTATTTGTAGCTCGCTGAATTACCTTTTCCCGACTCTTACCAAAGCGATGCTCTTCTGTGATAACCCCTTTGGGAGTTGCTATTCCAATATAAACCGTACCAACGGCAGCCGCACTATCACCAAGCGAGGGACCAGCATTACCCGTTGTACTAATAGCAAAGTCGGTATTAAATAATTGCTGAACTTTAAGTGCCATAGATGCTGCGACCTGAGCGCTAACGACCGAATGGGTATCTATTATTTCTTGCGGAACGCCCAAAAGCGAGACTTTCATTGGGGTAGCATAAGGTGTCACACCGCCCTTAAAGTAACTTGAGGCTCCAGAATTGGCTATAAAAGTTTGTGCAATTCTGCCTCCAGTACAGCTTTCGGCTATGCTCAAGGTTTGGCCGCGTTGTGTAAGCAATTTACCAATGGTCTCTTCTAAAGCACCCTCTTCTTCGTAACCCACAAAAATTTCTTCTACCATAGGTAAAAGCAGTTCAATTTGAGCTTCTACACCCTGAATTACTGCATTTTTATCTTTTCCACTGGAAGATAATCGTAAACGTACACGTCCTAATGAAGGCAAGTACGCTAATTTTATATGACTTGGCAAGTTGGATTCCCAGGTAGCAATTCTATCTGAAATACTACTTTCTCCTTCCCCGTAAGTTAGTAAGGTTTTGTGATAGATATATGGTCTATCGAAGGTTTCGCGCAACTTTGGTAATACGTGTTCTTGCATTAGGGCCTTCATTTCGTAAGGAACGCCAGGCATGGAAACAAAAACCGTATTATCCTGATTAAACCACATTCCAGGTGCTGTGCCAAAACTATTGGGTAAAACCAAGGCTTTAGACGGTACGTAAGCCTGAGTTAAATTTGAAGGCAAAGGTTTGCGCTTTATATACGTGCTAAACAAATCGTGAATTTGAGCCACAACTTCTTGATTTTCTACTAAAGAATCATCAAAAAATTCACAAAGTGTTTGTTTGGTAATATCGTCTTTGGTAGGGCCCAAACCGCCGGTAATGAGCACAATATCAACTCGTGCTTTAGCGTCTTCTAATGCCTTTAAAATATGATTCTTTTCGTCTTGAATAGAAGTAATTTGGAACACTTTAATTCCAATATTGTTAAGCGATTTAGAAATATAGGCCGAATTAGTATCTACAATTTGTCCTATTAAAATTTCGTCTCCAATGGTGATTATTTCGGCCTGCATTACAGCTTAAAATCTTCTTTTAATTCTGTAAAAACCACATTCAGGGTAATCACAATTTTATGTAACGGTTCTTTAACAATTTCGGGAGTGGTAGACGATTTAGTCCAAGATTCGATCTCTTTTATTGCATCTGCTACTGCTATCCCAAACATCTCTAGGTTGGGTTTCATTTTATGTGCAAACTGGTAAGCCAGTTCTTTATTATTAACAGAAACAGCCTCTTCGAGTGCTTCTAAATCAGCCGGAATTTCTTCCAAGAATGTCTTGGCAATAACTTGCATAAATTCGGCATCTCCGTCTGCCATCTGACTTAAGCTATCTTTAGAATAATGTTTGCTCATTTATTTTACTTTAATGTCGAAAGCCATTTGGTCTTTAACAAACCCAGTCAGTCGATCGTTTGGGGCTACTGGACCTACGCCAGCAGGAGTACCGGTAAATATAATGTCTCCAATCTTTAATGTAAAATATTTAGACACATATTCGATTAACTCATCTATTTTCCACAACATAAATGCCGTGTTTCCCTCTTGAACGAGAGATCCATTTTTCTCTAATCGGAATGCTAAACTAGCTAAATCACCAAGTCCTTCCTTGTCAAACCATTTTCCTATAACCGCAGAACCGTCAAAGGCCTTAGCTTTCTCCCACGGTAAGCCTTTCTGTTTTAATTGTGATTGCATATCACGTGCAGTAAAATCAATACCCAGGCCAATTTCGTTGTAATACTTAGGTGCAAATTGCTTGTCTATATGTTTTCCTATTCGGTTTATTTTAACCAAAATCTCTACTTCATGGTGCACATCTTGGGTAAATTCTGGAATAATAAATGGATTCTTTTTAAGTAAGATAGCCGTGTCCGGCTTGATAAATACCACTGGATTGCTTGGTCGCTCATTGCTTAGTTCGGCAATATGGTCGGTGTAATTACGCCCTATACAGATTATTTTCATGGCTCTAAAAAATTTATAAAAGCTTGTTGTTAAATCTATTGAGTTTTATTCGTGTTAGCACCTTTTTTGTGTACAAAGGAAAATCCGCATTTAACAGCCATCCAAAATAACCTGGTTCCTTATCTAGTACTTCGGTAACTAATGCACCCTTGTGCTTTCCAAACATAAATACTTCGTTACCTTCTTTGTCGAACCCAATATAGCCTGCAAAATCGGCAAAGGTTTTATGCGAACTAAACGCGGCAAGTTCTTTTACATCGTTTTCTAGTTCTTGGTATTTATCTAATTGCGCTAATAATACTTCGTAAGTAGCATTAGTGTCGGCTTCTGCAGAATGCGCATCATCTAAATTTTTATCACAATAAAATTTATACGCCGCAGTTAATGTTCGCTTTTCCATTTTATGAAAAATTGTTTGAACATCTACAGAAAGTGACTTCTTTAAGTCTAAATCTATTTCTGCACGCAATAATTCTTCTGCAAGCAAAGGAATATCGAATCGGTTAGAATTAAATCCACCCAAATCAGCATCTTTAATTAAGGCTTGTACTTTTGGTGCTAGTTCTTTAAAGGTCGGTTCGTTTACTACCATTTCGTTGCTAATTCCATGTATTTGTGTTACTACAAAAGGAATCTCCATTTCTGGATTTACACGCCAAGTATGACTCTCTTTGTTCCCATTAGGAAATACTTTTAAAATAGAAATTTCTACGATTCTGTCGGTCGCGACGTTAGTTCCCGTAGTTTCCAAATCGAAAAAACAAATGGGTCTAGTAAGTTGTAATTGCATAAAGAAAAATTGTACGGTAAAGGTACTTATTATTTGGGTCTATTTATAGCCCCAATTAGATGCATTATCTTTAAAAATTAAGCTATTTTACTGCTAAATCTCGCGATTCATATCCCAAGCTTCAAGATAATCGGCAACTTGCTTTACAAATTGACCGCCTAGCGCTCCATTAACCACACGGTGATCGTAAGAGTGGGATAAGAACATTTTATACCGTATCCCTATAAAGTCACCATCTGGGGTTTCTATTACAGCAGGTACCTTTCTTATAGCACCTAAAGCAAGAATTCCTACCTGCGGTTGATTAATTATAGGCGTTCCCATAATGCTACCAAAAGTTCCAACGTTGGTCACGGTGTAGGTTCCACCTTGAATATCGTCAGGCTTTAACTGATTGTTGCGGGCTCGAGAAGCCAAATCGTTTACAGCCTTTGTCATTCCAACCAAATTTAACTGATCGGCATTTTTTATAACAGGAACAATTAAGTTCCCATCGGCTAACGCGGCAGCCATCCCCAAGTTAATATTCTTTTTCTTTATAATGGTATCTCCAGAAACCGCGATATTCATCATTGGAAAATCACGTAAAGCTTTGGCAACGGCCTCCATAAAAATGGGGGTAAAAGTAATTTTTTCGCCTTCCTGTTTTTGGAAGTCGTTTTTAACTTTGTTTCGCCAGTTCCATACATTGGTTACATCTACCTCTACAAAGGACTGTACGTGCGCAGAAGTACTAATACTGTCTACCATATGGTGGGCAATTAATTTACCCATACGCGTCATTTCTATAACCTCATCTTCACCGCTTACAGCAACAGGGGCTGCCTTTGGAGCGGCTTTTGGCGCTGACTCTGCTTTGGCAGGTGCAGCAGACTGCTCCGACCCAGCACCTCGACTTTTAAGGTAAGCCAAAATATCGTTTTTGGTTACTCTACCCTCAAGGCCTGTTCCTATAATAGCATCGAGCTCGCCTTGTGAAACACCTTCTGTTTGCGCTATATTTTTTACCAAAGGAGAATAAAAACGTTCTCCATCGTTTTGAATCGAGGTTGATACCACGGGAGCTACTGCTTCTTTTGCAACGACTATAGTTTCTGCCACAGCTTCGACATCAGCTTCTGCTGCCGGTGCAGCATCTTCTTGAGCTACTGGAGTTGCACCCGCAGGGAGATTACCTGTAACTTCTATTACAGCAATGGTTTGTCCTACCTGAATTACGTCGTCCACATTAAAGAGTTTTTCTAATAAAACTCCGTCTACTTCGCTAGGAACTTCTGAATCTACCTTATCGGTAGCAATTTCTAAAACCGGCTCATCTGCCTCTATGGTATCTCCAACTTCTTTTAGCCAGCTGGTCAAGGTAGCTTCTGCCACACTCTCTCCCATTTTAGGAAGCTTTAGTTCAAACTTTGCCATATTCTTAAAAAAAAGGTTTTTAAAGTATAATAGATTGCAAAATTAATCAAAAAAACGTGCTATCACTGAATAGTGTTCAATAATATTACCAATGAATTACTTCCCCTTTTTGATCGCTATAGTCGCTACCTACAATAAATTGACAGTTTTCGGGGTAAATTCTAAACTTGTTCTGCTGATTTTTAAGCAATTCCATAAGCGAAATAATGCCGCTATACCCAACATATTGGGCATCTAAAATTATTTTTTTGTCTCGAATTCCGCCATCCATTGCACGGTTTTTAGATATCGATTTTATTGACCCCTCGAGCAAAGGAGTTAATTGTTGCAGCAATTGCATGTTCTCGCTCAACATAAGTATATCTTGCTTTGGATTTGTTGTAATTGTATTTTTTGGGGCCTTAAAAACAGCTATTCGTTTTAAAAAGAAAGTGGCAATTGCAATTATTGGAGTCGCAAGCTTTTTTTCTGGAAAATGTTTCTTATAAAAAATAAGCATGGCATTGTAAAATCTATCGTAATAGGCTCTATTACGCACCGTACTCTCGCCTTTATAGTGCACTATGGTCTGACTCCCTAAATAATAGTTTTTATAACCTGCATTTATAAATTTATAAGACAAATCGATGTCTTCGCCGTACATAAAGTAATCTTCATCTAATCCGCCTACTTCTAAATATCGTTGCTTTTTACATAACATAAATGCACCAACAAGTATATCTACATCGCCGTCTTCTGAAGCCTCTATACCAGTGGCATAATATCCGGAACGCTGGGAATTACCTAAAAGTTTTTTTATAGCTCTTCCTAAAGTAGGTACGTTGCGTTTAGATTCTGGTAAAAAATTACCAGTTCCATCTATCATTTTAACACCTAGCGCACCAAGATTAGCTAAGGTCTCTGCCTTATTTAAGGCGTTTTTAAAGGTTTGTTCGCTAACAAAGGTATCTGGATTAAGAAGGCAAATATACTCACCTTTCGCCTGGGCAACTCCTATATTATTTCCCTGACTAAACCCGCCGTTAGTGGTATTTACAATTAAATTAACCTCAGGAAAATTAGCCTTAACCATGGCTAAGCTTTCGTCTGACGAGGCATTATCCACAACTATTACTTCGGCATCTATTCCAGAAACCGCTTGCCTAACACTAAGCAGACAGTGCTGTAAAAAGTACTGAACATTGTAGTTCAAAATTATTACAGAAAGCTTCAAGACTAGCTATTTTTTAATGAAGATTCGAAAGGAATTCTATGCAAAATACTTCTTCCCAAAGTAACTTGGTCGGCGTATTCTAGTTCATCACCAACAGCAATTCCTCTGGCAATTGTGGTGGTTGCCACCGTATAGGGTTCTAATTGTTTGAAGATAAAAAAGTTGGTAGTATCGCCTTCCATAGTCGAACTCATAGCAAAAATCACCTCTTTTACTACACCATTAGCCACTTTTTGCACCAAAGAGTCTATATGCAGATCTGCAGGTCCTATACCGTCCATAGGCGATATCTTACCCCCCAAAACATGGTATTGCCCTCTAAACTGACTGGTGCTTTCTATAGCCATTACATCGCGAATATCCTCTACCACACATACTAACGATTGGTCACGATTTGGATTTGCGCATATTTCGCATTCTTGGGTATCCGAAATATTATGGCAATTATTACAAAACCTAACGGTCTCTCTTAGCGATTTTAAACTTTGTGCAAGACTGTTTGTTTGTCCTGCAGGTTGCTTTAACAAATGCAATACAAGCCGCAATGCGGTGCGTTTTCCTATGCCTGGAAGCATAGAAACTTCGTCGACAGCTTCTGACAATAATTTGGACGAAAACTCCATGGGTTAAATATAAAAAAAAGCTTCTGGAAATTCAGTAGAATCGCCAGAAGCTTTACTCTTAAATTAGATTGTGTTTTATTCTACAATTAATTTTTTAACAATAGTAGATCCCTCGCTTGCCATTCGCACAAAGTGTACCCCTGCACTCAATCTTGCAATATCTAAAGAATAACTATTTAAAACATTCTGATCTTTTAAGTTTATAAGCAGTCTTCCGTTTATATCGAACACTTGAATATCTACCTCCCCAGAAGTTGGCCAAGCTATAGTAACTTGATCGTTAGCCGGGTTAGGATATAAACGCACTAAAGATTCAAACGCATTATCTGCAACACTAAGTGGATTATCATATACTGGCGAAGACCATGCTCCACGACCATAAGTTCCAATATAAAGTCTATCGTTTACGTTGTTAATCTCCATTTCGTTTACAATCACATTAGGCAAATTGGTGTTAAACACTTGCCAATCTGTAAGGGTATCGTCTATGTAGAATAAACCGTAGTTCATTCCAACATATAAACCATTTACTGATGTATCGTCCCATACAACAGAAAGTGCCGTAAAAGCAGGAAGGTTCTTTTTATAGTTTAACCAAGTTGCTCCGCCATCTAAGGTCACATAAACACGAGCACTACTAAACGAAGTTGCTATAGCTACTTTGTTCGGATCGTTCGGGTGAATCGCAATATCGTTAATGTTTCCTGCCGTACCTGAAACAGACGGCCACGTTGTGGTAGCTCCGCCATCTGTAGTTTTATATAATGCAGCATCCCAAGATGCCCAAATAATGTCACTATTAGAAGGAGATACACGCACTACATCTAAGTTGGTCGGGAATGTTTGCGAAATAGCAGACCATGTTCCTCCACTATTAACTGACTTGTTTACGCGGTTATAACCCACATAAACTGTATTGGTAACATTAGGATCCTGCTCGAATGGACTTACCCAGTTTCCTCCTCCTGGACTTGGCTCGTTTAAGTTAAAATAAGTAACGCCACCATTGGTCGATCTGTATAATTGTCCACCTTGTGTAGTTCCATAAAGAAAATTGTTGTTGTCTTTATCTACAAAAGACTCCATACCATCGGCACCAAGCCAATCTCTCCATTCTCCCGCAGTTGTATACACAGAAGTACCATTATCTTGCGAACCTCCAGTAATAATTACTGGATCGCTTTGAGAAATTCCAATTTTATAGAACTGACGAATACCCAAACCAAAAGAAAGGTCCTCGTAAAAAGTAGTCGACATTGTTGCCTGTGGATCGTTGGCAACAAATAAACCACCATCGGATCCTACATAAACTTTTCCGTCTATATATTCCATAATGTCTATATCTGCATGACAATACCCTACATTGTTTCCTGTAGATTCAAATAAGGCCCATCCAGAAGTACATTCAAAATTTACACCAGCATCAAAAGAACGCCAAGCTAAAATTCCAGCAATATAAACCTCATCGGCATCTGTTGGATTTACGGTAATATCCATATCACGTGGTGCTTGTCCACTACTGTCAGATGCAGAAGTACTGTATCCAAAGTAATTCTGACCCGCGTGGTTTCTTTCTATAAAGCTAGCTCCACTGTCGTCCGACATAAAGAACCCTCCAAAAATATTATTATTAGCCTCTACTACATAAACGCGATTTGCATTGTCTGGAGAAACACCAATCATTTTAGGCTGAAAAGCAAACGAACTAGAAATTGTGCTAAAACTTACTCCGCCATTTGTCGATCTGTAAAAACGGTTTCCTGCAGCATATACTACAGAAGGATCGCCGGGCTTAAATTCAATATCGTACCCACGAGATGCCGCTGGAATTACATCGGTCCAAGTATCTCCTCCATTGGTTGAACGATAAATACCTGCATTCTGGGAAGAAGCAAACATAATATCGGAATCCGAAGGATGAATTAATATTTTATTTACAAAAGAAGAACCAGCCGAACCTATTTGATTCCAAGTTCCTCCAGCGTCTGTAGACTTATAAACTCGTCCCGAAGACGAACCAAAAAAGTAAGTATCGCTATCTGCTGGATCCATAGCTATGGAATACACAGTCATATTACTAAAGTAATCGGTAAGTGGCGTCCAATTAGCCCCTCCATCGGTAGTTTTCCATACACCACCAGTTTGTGCTCCAATTACTATATGATCTGTATCTACTGGATCTACTGCAAAACCAGTTACTCGACCAATCCCTGGATTCCAACCTTGATAGTCGTTCCAACTTTGTGGGCCAAGTTCTTCCCAGTTTCCTGTAGAACCACCAGCACGAGCTTCTGTAGATTCGTTTAAGTAAGCATCAAAACGTTGCAATTCTTCTACATAAAAAGACTCAGGCTTTAAACGCCCGTCGTCACCTTGCATACGTTCTGCGTTGTATTCCCATCTTTTAAATTGTTTGTACCCAGATCCACGATCGGTTCCAACAATTTCGAAATGCGCTTTGGCACTTTCTTGAATTTCGGTAACTGTAAAAGTACCGGCTTCTATCATTTCCAGATATTCCTGGGCATGCGAATTAGAAGTTATTCCCGCAGCTAGAAGCACTGCGAAAAACAAAAGGTTAAGTTTTTTCATAGTTAATAGTTTTTAAGCGTTCCCCAAATATAATAAAGTTATTTGGCAAATGTTGTACATTTATAACCAGCTAACGTCTATGAACCCTACCTATATTCTCTTGTTAATTGCAGGATACTTTGGAATCTTGTTATTCATATCGTATTTAACCAATAAAGGCGGAAGCAACGCCGACTTCTTTAAAGCCAGTAATAAAAGCCCGTGGTACATTGTTGCATTTGGCATGATAGGCGCCAGTTTAAGCGGGGTTACGTTTATTTCTGTTCCCGGCCAAGTAGCGGCTTCGCAGTTTAGTTATTTTCAAGTTGTGTTGGGTTACACCGTGGGTTATGCCGTAATTGGTTTGGTATTAATGCCGCTATATTACCGGTTAAATTTAACATCTATATACGGGTATTTAAAGGTTAGATTTGGGGAAAAATCCTATAAGACGGGAGCTTCTTTCTTCTTGATTTCGCGTATTGTTGGTGCCAGTTTTAGATTGTATTTGGTCGCCAATGTCTTACAGTATTTAGTTTTCGATAAAATGCCATTTTTTGGCCAAACTGGAGTTCCTTTTGCAATAACTGTAAGTATTACTATTTTACTTATTTGGCTCTATACTTTTAAAAGCGGACTTAAAACAATTGTTTGGACCGACACCCTGCAAACGCTGTTTATGTTGGTAGCTTTGGGCGTTGGTATTTATATAATTTCTAAAGACATGGGCTTGTCTTTGGGCGGTATTACCAATCTTTTAGTAGAAAGTGATTTATCTAAAATGTTCTTTTTTGAAGATTGGCAATCCGGTTCGCATTTTATAAAGCAGTTTATTAGTGGGGCCTTTATTGCCATAGTAATGACAGGATTGGATCAAGACATGATGCAAAAAAACTTGAGCTGCAAAAACATAAAGGATGCGCAAAAAAACATGTTTTGGTTTACCCTGGTACTTACCGTGGTTAATTTTGTTTTTTTAGCGCTAGGACTTTTACTAACCGTATATGCCAGTAACAACGGAATAACCGCTAGTAAAGACCTTTTGTTTCCAGATATCGCGGTAAACTCTGGCTTAGGCATAGGTTTAGCTGCCATGTTTATGCTTGGCCTTATTGCAGCGGCATATTCTAGTGCAGATAGCGCATTAACTTCGCTTACCACTAGTTTTAGTATCGACATACTCGATATAGAAAAAAATAAATCGGAAGCGGAGGCAAAACGCATTAGAAAACGCGTCCATATTGGAATGTCTGTGGTGCTATTTTTAGTAATTATTATATTTAAATACGTAATTGCTAACGAAAGTGTTATTAAAGAACTACTTATTTACGCAGGTTATACCTACGGCCCTTTACTAGGCCTTTACGCCTTTGGTCTTTTTTCAAGTTGGCAAATAAAAGACAAACTTGTTCCTATAATTGCAATAGCAACTCCTTTTGTAGGCTATGCAATTAGTTATGTTTCGAGTGAATTTTTAAGTTTTGACTGGGGTTTCTTTATTCTTATTCTTAACGGAGCACTTACCTTTTTAGGCCTAGTATTGATTCGTACCCAACAAAACTAACGTACAGGCATATTCGTAAGCGATATTGTTTTGCTTTAAAAGAGCAACTAATTGGGGATTTTCTGTGCCTGGATTGAAGAGTACTCGTTTTGGTTTTAACGCCAGAAAATAAGTGTAAAATTCTTCTTGCCGTTTTGGATTCATATATAAGGTTAGCGTGTCAATATGTTTGTATTCGACTAAATTAGTGTCTATGGTTACACCTGCTACTTCACCACCACGAAGTCCAAAGGCCAGCACCTCATGTTTAAAATAAACTAACCTATTAATAGCAATATTCGAATACCGATGTGATTTTAAACTCGCCCCAAAAACTAAGGTCTTCTTTTTCATATTGTTAGCTAAATGTATGCATTATAAAGGTGTATATAAGTATTTAGATAACAGTTGTTATTTAACATAAATCTACGTTAAAATCAAAAATATGTGTAACATGTTGTAAAGTAGTCCGTCTATAGAGTAGAAATATTTCTTTCTTACTGCTACAATTTTTTACGTTGATGGTTAGTGTTAATTATTGCAGTAAGACTTCAAGCCCGGACCCTTAAAAGTTCGGGCTTGTTATTTTAAAATAGAAATGTTAAAATCTACTTTTGTTGTAACAAGATTCTTTTCTAGCAGTCTTATTTGCATATGATTTTTTAGAGAGCGTGCTCTAAATAATCGTGTTATTCATCATCAATCAAACAATCGAAAAATGAAACAGTTAGTAGTATTACTAGTGTTGTGTATACCCCTATTTGGCTATACCAACCCCAATTCCACAACAGAAAACATAGGAGAAGTAACGGGCGTTGTTTACGACAATGTCTTACAAGAACCTATCCCTTACGTTACCGTTGTTATTAACGATGCCGCAGGTAATGTTCTTACAGGAGGAATTACAGACGACAACGGAGTTTTTAAGGTAAAAGAGATTCCAGCAGGAAAGGTTACCGTTAATATCCAATACATTGGTTATAAAACCTTTAGTAAAGAAATAGAGATTACTCGAGGTAATCGCGTTCATGATTTAGGCAGAATAGACTTAGAAGAAGATATTGCTGCTTTAGACGAAGTCACTGTAATAGCAGAGCGTACCACCATAGAGCAAAAGCTTGATAGAAAAGTAATTAATGTTGGTAAAGATTTAACCACTGCCGGACCTACTGCGTCCGATATTATGAATAATATTCCATCGGTAAGTGTGGACCAGCAAACTGGGGCAATCGCCCTTAGAGGAAACCAGAATGTTCAAGTTATGGTAGACGGGAAGTTAACCAATGTACCAACGGCTCAGTTACTGCGACAAATTCCATCTACATCTATAAAAAAGATAGAACTAATTACCAATCCTTCTGCCAAATACAATCCCGAAGGAATGAGCGGTATTATTAATATTGTGTTACATAAAAATGCCAATATTGGTTTTAATGGAGACATAAATACCGGCTTAACGTATGAAGAACAGGCCAAATTTAACGCTGGGCTAAACTTAAACTACCGCAACGGGAAATTTAATTTATACGGGAGTTATGGTGGTAACTATGCCAAAAACGAAAACTTTGGTAACATTTATAGACCTGAC
The DNA here is from genome assembly GCA_965277295.1 of Gilvibacter sp. Classification (GTDB taxonomy): domain Bacteria; phylum Bacteroidota; class Bacteroidia; order Flavobacteriales; family Flavobacteriaceae; genus Gilvibacter. Next base: position 2,479,403 of record OZ255720.1, on the reverse strand, counting down.
GACAATTCAGAGCAGTTTTTTGAATTTCTAGACGATAGCAATTCCAATTTATTTAAAGTAGGAGTAGATTATTATTTAAACGACAAAAACACCATTAGCTTTTTTACTAATCAGAATATTTTTGATGGTCAAACAGATGGAGTTGTGGATATTCAATATTACGACGACCCTACATTGAACCAAGGCCAAATGTTTGGTAATATGATCGAAAATAGCTCTGGGCAATACAATTTAGACTACAAACTAGACTTTGCTACGGAAGGTCATAATATAGAATTAGAAGTGGATTATAACCGCTTTAATAGCGAAGAAGATGCAACTTTTGAATTTAACGGAAATTCGTTTTTTCCTAATTATTTAGACTTTGTAGATACCGATAGGACGCGTACTACTATTAATCTAGATTACGTTAACCCCTTAAACGAAACCACCAAACTAGAGGTTGGAGCTCAGGCGCGTATTTTCGAAACTACTATAGACTATAATTCGACCGGGCAATCGTTAAATGCAAACGGAGATATTATCCCTACGCCAAGTACCGAATTTGAATATTCTAGAGATATCTATTCGGCCTATGTAAGTTATGGAAAGACATTCGATAAGTTTAGTATTCAGCTAGGCGCTCGTTTAGAAACAGTAGAAGTTAGAGCAGATACCAATTCGGTGCGTGCTTTTACAAACGACTATGTTCAGGTGTATCCATCTGCATTTTTAAACTATACTCCAACCGAAAAGAACCAATACCAAATGAGCTATAGTCGCAGAGTGGACCGTCCTGGGATTGGACAAGTAAACCCGATTCGCGAATGGAGCACCCCGCTTATATCTTCTTTTGGAAATCCAAATTTAGAGCCGCAATTCACCAATTCGATCGAAGCAAATTATACGCGTTCTTTAGAAAAAGGTAGTATTACTGGTGGCGTATTCTACAGAATTATCGAAGACGAAATTAATCGCGCTTTGTTTATCGATAGAACCGACGTAAACAAAGTAATTCTAACCCACGACAACTTTAGCAATACCAGTGCGTACGGTATCGAAATTTCGAGTAATTACCGCCCGTTTAAATGGTGGAACTTTAATGCTAGTTTTGATTTGTTTTCGCAAAAGCAAAAAGGAATTTCTGAAGAACTTAATAGTTCAACAGACAATCCAACAGCGGCAGACATAGTGACCAATACCATAGAAGTAACAAATACAGCTTGGAACTTAAGAATGATAAATAATTTTAAAGTAACGCCTAAACTCACCTTTACTGCCTTTGGAATGTACAGAGGAAAAAACAAGAACATTCAATTCGAGGTAGAACCTATGGTAATGGTAAATGTTGGAATGCGTTATAGTCTATGGGATGGCCAAGGGACCTTTAGTTTAAATTATAACGATATTTTTGACTCGATGCGTTTTCAGTTTAACGGAGAACGACCTTACACGCAAATTGGAGAGTTTAACTGGGAAAGCAATACCATATTTGCAGGTTTATCGTACCGATTTGGTGGTGGAAAATACCGAGCCAAATCACGAAAAAGGCGAGACAACGACGAAAAAGATGGCGGTGGTGGCATCTTCTAACCGCTTGACAATGTTAGCAAAACGTTAAACTTAGGTTTCCAGTGAAACGTTTTTAAATTAGAAGAGTCTATTATAATGTATTCACTAACAAAAATGTAATTTATTTGAATTAGCCATTTAAAGTAAAGATACACGTTGAAGCAAAAATAGAAAACGCCCTCCAAAAAGGGCGTTTTTTTATACCCCCTATTGGTTATTGTTCCCCGCTGCATTAATGCATTCATTTGGGAAGAATTTAAACAACTTTTATTATGACAATTAGAAACTTTTCAATACGCATGTTGGGCTTGCTATTTATGAGCACTTTATTAATCTATTGTTCTTCCGATGACGACAATACCAACGATGATCCCATGGATGATCAGGCTGGCGACGATAGCGACGATGGACCCACGGCAGAAGAGATACTGGCGGCCGATAGGCAGACCAGTTTGGACATTTTAACTGGGGGTGATCTTATCACCTGGAAAATAGCCACTGCCATATTCGAGACTGCCGCCGGCGAGCAAATAGACATTAGTGACAATTTCAATATTCGCGACGACGAATTTACCTTCTCGGGTAGCGATCTTGAATGGAGGCCTGGTAACGATGTTAACACAGATGCCGCTTCGGCCGCCCAGACTCAAGCAGATTATTATCGCGGGCCACAAACCTCTGAGGTAGCTTTCGAAGAAAATAGCGGTACAATACTTACTGCCCTTGGCGGACGTTTTACTGTAACCATCGAAGAAGATGGCGCTGTGGGTGCTGTATTACGCCCAGAAGCCAAAGCTTCGGGAGACCTTATTTTGGAACTGTCACCTAAAACCGCAGATGACTACGCCTCTGCGCCGGCATCGGGCTTGGTGTTCGAATTCGAAACCAATCTGCTGGCTCCAGGCTATATGGGCGATACTAATGGAGGTTTGATAGGCTCGTACAGCAACAATAGTCTGTTTATTGCGCACAGAGATGACACTCAGGGCACCAGTGAAGGAAATCCTGAACGTATTCTTAAATACAATCTAACCGATGGCACGCAGACCGAGAGCTTATTCTATCAAAGCGATTTTGTTACCAAACGACTTAACATTATCGATAACCAGATCGTCGCTTTTGGTGGTCAATTTGTCAACACTTACGACTTGAGTCTAGGCGGGGGTTCACAAAGTACTTTTAGCCATGAAATTGGTTTAACAAGATTTGGGTTCGCGGTTCAAGACGATGAGGCATTTGTAGTTGGTGGAGATCTTTTCACAACTCCCCCCCCGAATGCAGATATTAGACGTTACAACTATTTAACCAATGAACTTGAAGTACTGGCCAGTCTGCCTGTTCCTTTATATCATGCCGCGGCAGAAATATTAAATGACAAGCTCTATATTTTTGGTGGAAGACAGGCATTTTCCAGCGACGACGCAGAGTCTACCTGCTATATTTACGATCTGTCCAGCGGTTCTACAAGCAACTTTAACTTACCAGAAGCTGCATACAATACCTTTGCTGCCCGAGTAGAAAACCTGATCTACGTGGCCTATGAGACCCGAACAGAAGCTGGAGAACCAGGAGCTTTTGACGACGATCGCGGTATAAACTTTGGGGTTTACAATACCCTGGATAACAGCTTTACTGTAGTAAGCGACAACCTGGACGACGCAGACGAGCCCAGTACCATCCACGCCATTACCATCTTTAATGGTAGGCTTTATGTCATTTATGGCAATACAGTAGATGATGGCGACACTGTAAGCGTTTACTCAGCTCCCATTCAGTAATTGAAAACAACACATAAAAAAACGCGCCGTTTTAAAAAACGGCGCGTTCTCTTTTAAGAATTTATGCTATACCCAGCGAATTATTGTGCTTCCCCAAGTAAATCCACTACCAAAAGCAGCCAACACTACAATATCGCCTTCTTTTATTTTACCAGCTTCCCAAGCTTCGGTTAAGGCAATTGGAATAGAAGCGGCGGTAGTATTTCCATATTTTTGGATATTATTAAAAACCTTATCGTCACTAAGACCAAATTTGCGTTGAATAAATTGCGAAATGCGCAGATTTGCTTGATGTGGAATTAGCATATCTATATCGGACACGCTAAGTCCATTGGCGTCTAATCCCTCTTTAATAACTTCTGAAAACCGAACTACAGCGTTTTTAAATACAAATTGCCCGTTCATATAAGGATAGTACGGAATATCTTCTTGAGGATTTGCTGCAATTATTTCTGGTACCCAATTTCCAGTACTTGGTCCCTGAAGTGCCAATTCATCTTTGTGTTTTCCTTCTGAATGTAAATGCGTCGAGAGAATTCCACCTTCTTTAGCTTGATTTCTAGATACAACTGCAGCTCCTGCCCCATCTCCAAAAATAACAGAAACCGATCTCCCGCGGGTTGTCATGTCTAAACCTCCACTGTGATTTTCGCTTCCTATTACCAATACGTGTTTATACATTCCGGTTTTTACAAACTGATCTGCAGTAGCAATTGCGTACACGAATCCGCTGCATTGGTTACGCACATCTAATGCTGGAACGGTACCAATTCCCAATTGGTCCTGTACTTGCACTCCACCACCCGGAAAGTACATATCTGGGCTAAGGGTGGCAAAAATTATGAGTTCTATTTGGTCGGGTTCAATTCCCGCTCTTTCAATAGCGATTTTTGCCGCTTTGGTTCCCATAACACTGGTAGTATTACCATCGCCGGGTTTAATATGACGGCGCTCCTTAATTCCTGTTCGCTCTTGAATCCAAGCATCGTTTGTTTCCATAAGCTTAGAGAGATCGCTATTGGTTACAACATTTTCGGGAACATAATACCCTAATCCAGAAATTTTCGAACTGTACATATATGCTATTTTAGCTGAGCAAGATACATATTCTTACCTAAGACAAGGCCTAAACTAAGCACTTCTGTTATGCATGCATAATAAGTTTTAACATGTAAATCTCTGTGATTTTAAGTATCTTTTATTCAAAATTTTTAACCATGCAAAAATTACTTGTACTCCTTTTTTTAGTCGCCAGTAGCGCAACACTTCAGGCTCAAGAAAAGCTGACTTACCAGCAACCACCAAACCAAATTTTAGAACTCGTAGACGCACCTTTAGCACCCGCTGTTCAAATAGATAGTAAAGGTGACAACGTTGTCTTACTGTATAGAAATGCGTTTAAGTCTATAGCCGAACTATCCGAACAAGAAATGCGTTTAGGCGGCTTAAGAATTAACCCTAAAACCAATATTGGAAGCCGAACAACTTTTTATAATAATTTAAAAGTAAAAAAAGCCACCGACTCCGATGCAAAACAAGTTACTGGATTGCCAGATAATCCTAGGCTGTCCGGGTTTAGTTGGTCACCAAACCAAAAAATGATTGCCTGTTTAAATACAACTGCAACGGGTGTAGAAGTCTGGGTACTCGATATAGAAAAGGCTAGCGTATCTAAACTCACTCCAGCTCAAGTTAACGCCAATATGGGTGGAGCTATTCGTTGGTTTAAAGACAATTCAGCTTTATTAGTAAAAATGCTTCCAAAAAATAGAAAGGGTTTAATTAATGTTGCCGAGGCCGTACCAGAAGGACCTACAATTTCTGTAAGTGATGGAGCAAAAGCACAAAACAGAACCTATCAGGATTTACTTAAAAACCCGAACGACGAGCATAACTTTGAACAACTAGCAATTTCCGAAATTAAAAAAGTAAGCCTAAGTGGCCAAGTCTCGAACTTTTTACCAGCCGCTATGTACAGAGGCATGGGGTTTTCTCCAGATGGAAAATATGTGCTTATTACTAAAATTAAAAAGCCGTTTTCTTATATCGTGCCTTATTCTAGATTTCCATACGACGAAACTGTGTATACCACAGATGGTAATTTAGTCGCTACTGTAAACGATGTCCCATTAAACGAAGTACAACCTAAAGGATTTATGGCAACCCGCATGGGAAAAAGAAACATGAGCTGGCGGGCCGACAAAGCCGCCACCTTGTATTGGGCAGAAGCTCAAGATAAAGGGGATCCAGAAATTCAGGTAACCCATAGAGACGCCGTTTACCAAATGGACGCACCTTTTAACGGCACAAAACAATTGGTTACTAAAACCATAAATCGATTTTCTGGCATTCAGTGGGGGGACAACCAAACTGCAATCGCTTTTGACTATTGGTGGAATACACGCAATACCAAAACCTATTTGTTTAACCCGTCGAATCCAGATCAGGAACCTGCAATTTTATGGGACAGAAGTTACCAAGATCAATACTCAGACCCAGGAGATTTTGTAACTACACGCAATGAGTTTAATCGTTCTGTTTTAGAGATTAACAAAGGAAAAGTATATTTAATGGGCGCTGGTTATACAGCCAAAGGACAGTTTCCGTTTGTGGACCAAATGGACTTAAAAACCAAAAATCTTAAACGCTTATATGAATCTACCTATACCGACAAAATGGAACGTCTTTATAGTGCGATCGATATTAAACAAGGTAAAATTTTAGTGCGTATTGAATCGCAGACCGAGTATCCTAACTATTACTTTAGAGACATTCGCAAAAAAGACAATTTAACGCCAATTACAGCTTTTGCAAATCCGTTTAAAAGTATTCAAGGGGTTCATAAAGAAGTAATTACCTATAAACGTGATGACGGTCTAGATCTAGAAGGCACCTTGTACTTACCTATTGGTTATAACAAAGATGCAAAAGAAAAAATGCCTATGATTCTTTGGGCCTACCCAAGAGAATACAAAGACAAAAGTAGTGCCGCGCAAAGCACGACCAACCCGAACGAATTTATTTATCCGTATTACGGTTCGCCAATTTATTGGGTGACTCGAGGTTATGTAGTTTTAGACGATGCTGCCTTTCCTATTGTAGGCGAAGGGGACCAAGAGCCTAACGATACCTTTAGATCACAACTGGTTGGCAACGCAAAAGCAGCGATAGATGCTGTAGATGCTTTAGGCTATGTAGACAGAGACCGGGTTGCCGTTGGTGGTCACAGCTATGGCGCCTTTATGGTTGCCAACTTACTAAGTCATTCTAATTTATTTGCTGCAGGTATTGCGCGAAGCGGAGCTTATAATAGAACGCTCACACCATTTGGGTTCCAAAGTGAACAGCGTTCGTATTGGGATTCTCCAGAAACCTATTATACCATGTCGCCATTTATGCATGCCGACAAAATGAAAACACCTTTACTTTTAGTGCATGGCGAGGCAGACAACAATTCAGGAACGTATCCTTTACAAAGTGAACGCTATTTTAATGCATTAAAAGGATTAGGAGCTACGGCGCGCTTAGTTATGTTACCAAAAGAAAGTCACGGGTACCGAGCAAAAGAAAGTATTATGCACTTACTTTGGGAACAAGATACTTGGTTAGAAACCTATGTTAAAAACAAAAAAAACACCCTAGATGTACAAGACCAGGGTGTTAAAAATTAAGAAGTTCTAAAGGTTAATAGAACCTAAAACTTGCAGGGCTTTTGCGTATATTTTATAAGTTACGCAAAAGCCCTGTAGTTGTTTATTTTTACGGTAGCACCTATATCGTTTAGTAAATTATACAGACCAAAAAAGGTTCTGTTTATATACAAAAAATGCTTAGATCCTCTATTGCCATTCATTTTTCTAAGCTCCTTGTCGTTGGAATATTTATCGCTTAATTCAGCAATTTTTCCAAAGAATACAGGGTCTGAAAAGTCAAATATTTCGCTGTGAAAAGGTTGAGTAAATAAGGTCAACATTTCTTTAAAGAGTGCAGAAAAGAATTCAATTTCTTTAGGACTATCGGTTTCTTTTAGTATTTCAAGTTCTACCATTTTAGCATTAAACAGTTCGTCGTTGCTTAGTACCTCGACAGTGGCGAGTTCAAAATATGGTTTGTAAAACTCTTCTGGCACTTTTTTAATGCACCCAAAATCGATCGCGATTAATTCCCCTTCGTTATTCACTAAAAAGTTTCCAGGATGCGGATCGGCATGCACTTGTCGCAATTCGTGCATTTGGAACATATAAAAATCCCATAGGGTTTGCCCAATGGTATTTGCTAAATCTTTATCTTGATTGGTTGCCGTAAATTCAGATAAATGATCGCCCTGCATCCAGTCCATTGCAATTATTCGATCGCAAGACAATTCTGGGTAGTATTTTGGAAACTTTAAATTAGGAATATGACTACAAGCCTTGGTAATGGCAATACTTTGCTCCACTTCTAGGTTATAGTCGGTTTCTTCAAGGAGTTTATCTTCTATCTCTTTAAAGAACTTTTCGGAATCTTTACCTTTTAAATTAAACATCTTTGTGGCAACTGGCTTAACTAATGCCAAATCGCTACTAATACTGTCTGCCACTCCTGGATATTGAATTTTAACTGCTAAGTCTTTACCATCTTTTGTAGCTTTGTGAACTTGTCCAATACTAGCAGCAGCAACCGAATCGGCCTGAAAAGTATCGAACAAATCTTCTGGGTTTGCCCCAAAATAGCGTTTAAATGTTTTACGCACTAAAGGTGCAGATAACGGCGGTACAGAAAACTGCGCTAAAGAAAACTTATCTGTGTATGCCTTAGGCAAAATATTCTTTTCCATGCTCAACATTTGAGCAACCTTTAACGCGCTTCCTTTTAGTTGTTTTAATCCGTCGTAAATATCTTCGGCGTTGTTTTCGTTAAGCTTGTCTTTAGTAAGCTCAGGATTAATCATTTTTTCGCCGTAGTATTTTATATAATTGGTCCCCACTTTTACTCCAGTGGTAACCAATTTAGAAGCCCTCTGAATTTTATTTGTAGGTATTTTGTCTATCGTTTTCATATAGGGTTAGTTCATTTTTTCCTTCCAAAGGAATTTTCCAAAATCCACAATGCTTTCTAGCGGCGTTGTTTCAAAAACATCGAAGATTACGCGTACGGTTTTTTCTATCATTACGTCGGTCTTTTCGAAGTTTGGCGAGTTGTCGTCCATCCAATACTTTAAAATAAACAAGGTCTGAACCCAAGCTCCTTCGCTAAATATTACTACAGGATGTTTTAATATTTTTAGCGTCTTTTCGTCGTTGGTTTCGTTTATAAGATCTTTGGCAAAGGCCTTAACGTGCTTACGTAACCCCGATAATTCTTCTAGAGATTTTAACGGCTCTTGCTTTTTATCTAAGGTAAATAACACGTAGCTGCGATTTGCGGTGAGCACTTCAAAGAACGTATACAACAACGTTAGCATTTTATCTTTGGCCGTAAAATCTACAAAACCATCACTTTTAGATGCAACATCGTGTGCATTGGCAAATAAGCGATTCCAAATTTCTTTACGCATTCCAGGAAAAGACCCCGATACCGCATAAAATTCTTGTTCGGTTATTTTACACTCTTTACAAAATTTATACACCGAAGCTGGTTCGCGATCATGCTCCAATACATAATCCATGTATAGACTAATAATTTGGTCTGGGGTGTTTACTTTCTTTTTAGCTGTCATAAGGCAAATGATTAACTGAATTGTTGAACAAAAATACAAAATGTTTAACCTTTTAAAGTTAGACTTAAACAAAAAGTTGTGTTAAGATTTCAGGCCGCTCACTTATTTAAATGACAAGCTGTCAGCCTTGGTAATAATGGTATCTATTTTGCTTAGTCATATGTCGTAAAAAACATTAAAACGCTACATTATGAGTACCGGAAATATTAACGTTTCAGTAGAAAATATATTCCCATTAATCAAGAAGTTTTTATACTCTGATCACGAAATCTTTTTGCGTGAATTAATTTCGAACGCAACAGACGCAACTTTAAAACTTAAGCACCTTACCAGCATTGGCGAGGCCAAAGTTGAATATGGCAACCCCATGATTCAAATTGTTGTAGATAAAGACAATAATCAGTTACGCATTATTGACCAAGGAATAGGAATGACTGCCGACGAGGTAGAAAAGTACATTAACCAAATCGCCTTTTCTGGAGCCGAAGAATTTATAGAAAAATACAAAGATAAAGACGGCGAAGATGCCGGAATTATTGGTCACTTTGGACTTGGGTTTTATTCTGCCTTTATGGTGGCCAATAAGGTCGAAATTATAACCAAAAGCCATACGGACGCCCCAGCAGCACATTGGACCTGCGATGGTTCACCTCAATACACTATAGAAGAGGCCGACAAAACTGACCGAGGAACCGAAATTATTCTACATATTGCTAACGACAGTACCGAGTTTTTAGAAGACGCACGAATTACTAGCTTACTTAGCAAGTACAATAAGTTTATGCCTATTCCAATTAAATTTGGAACCAAAACAGAAACTTTGCCTTTGGCAGAAGACGCGGCAGAAGATGCTACGCCAGAAACTATCCAGGTAGACAACATAATTAATAACCCCAACCCAGCTTGGACCAAAGCGCCAGCAGATTTAGAAGAAAAAGATTATGCCGCTTTTTACAAGGAATTGTACCCGATGCAATTCGAAGAGCCGCTATTTCACATTCACTTAAATGTGGATTACCCGTTTAACTTGACTGGGGTACTGTTCTTTCCAAAATTGTCTAACGACTTAAACGTTCAAAAAGATAGAATTCAATTGTACCAAAATCAGGTTTTTGTAACCGATAACGTAGAAGGTATAGTTCCTGAATTCTTAACCATGTTGCGCGGAGTTATTGATTCTCCGGATATCCCGTTAAACGTTTCGAGAAGTTACCTACAGGCCGATGGAGCAGTAAAAAAGATTTCAAGTTACATAACACGCAAAGTTGCCGATAAGTTAAAGTCACTATTTAATACCGACCGTGAGGCATTCGAGCAAAAGTGGGACGATATTAAAATTGTTATCGAATACGGTATGCTTAGCGAAGACAAGTTTTACGATAAAGCTGGAGCATTTGCCTTGTACCCAACAGTAGATGGCACTTATTATACTTTTGACGAACTAAAAGAGCAAATTAAAGACAACCAAACAGACAAAGACGACAAATTGGTTGTGTTATACGCTTCTAATAAAGACGAGCAGCACGCTTATATAGAAACCGCAAAGGCTAAAGGGTATCAAGTATTGCTGTTAGATTCGCCAATTGTAGCGCATTTAATTCAAAAATTAGAATCTAAGCACGAAAACACATCGTTTGTTCGCGTAGACGGAGATCATATAGATAACCTTATTAAAAAGGAAGACACAACAATTAGTAAGTTGTCGGACGAACAAAAAGAAGAATTAAACGGTTTGTTAACTGGAATAATTCCTCAAGACAAATTTACCGTTCAATTAGAAGCGATGGATAGCGATGCGAATCCGTTTGTAATTACCCAGCCAGAATTTATGCGTCGCATGAAAGAGATGCAACAATCTGGCGGCGGTGGCGGTATGTTTGGTATGGGTAATCTACCAGAAATGTACAATCTGGTTGTAAACACCAACCATGAGCTAATTGGGCAAATAATGGATACTAAAACCCAAAAGAAAAAAGAACGCTTGGTTAATCAAGCGCTCGATTTAGCTCGCTTGTCACAGAACCTATTAAAGGGCGAAGAATTAACTGAATTTATAAAACGCAGTTACGACATGATTAAATAATTGTGCCGTAAAAAAGCAAAAGGCTGCCTAGCGTTTAAACGTTATGCAGCCTTTTTTTTGTTGTATATTTAGCATTATTAAATCCTAACTAAACATGAAAAATATTATTATTCTACTGGCTTTATGTGCAACTTTTGTTGGCTGTAAAGAAGAATCGACAACCCCAACCATCGCACAAACCGAGGTAAAAACTTTAGATCAAATTCTTGAAGATTACCAAGAAGGGCGATACCAAATGTATCCGTGGGAAGCTACCTTTGCTGGCGATAATCGCTTTAATAACTTACTTCCTAATTTTTATTCAGAAGAATTTAAAAACGAGGCTATAGCCTTTTACACTAAAGTAAAGGGCGAATTAAGCCAGTTGGACGATGCATCTTTAGATGACAATCAGAAACTGAGCAAGCAAATTTTATTGTGGGAATGTAATATTAATTTAGAAGGACAAGAGTTCCCCAGCGAACTTATGCCAATAGAGCAGTTTAATTCTCCAATCTTATTGTTCGCCCAATTAGGAAGTGGACAAAGCGCCCAGCCATTTAATACCGTTCAGGATTACAAAAACTGGTTGGAACGCTTAGATGCTATGCTGCCAATTATCGATTCGGCTATCGAAAATATGAAAGAAGGAGTTACAAAAGGTTATGTTATTCCTGCAGCCTTAACAAAAAAAGTAATTCCGCAGTTAAATAATTTAATTACGGAATCTGCCGAACAGAGTATTTTTTACGGACCGGTGGCGAACTTTCCAGAATCTTTTACCGATGCCCAAAAAGATTCGTTAACTACTGCATATACTACGGTTATTAACAGCCAGTTATCTCCAAAATTACAGGAACTTAAAACCTATGTTGAAGATACTTATTTAGCCAGTTCTAGAAGCTCATCTGGAGTCTCTGACCTGCCAGATGGAGCAGCGTACTACAATCATTTAATAAAATTGTATACCACTACAGACATGACAGCCAATCAAATTCATGAGCTTGGTTTATCTGAAGTTGCCAGAATTCGTTCGGAAATGGAACAAATTAAAAAGCAAGTTGGATTTACTGGGACGCTAAAAGAATTTTTTGATCACGTAAGAGCTAAGAAAGAACTTATGCCCTTTACCGACCCAGAAGAAGTAATTGCCAATTTTAATGCGATTCACGATAAAATGAAGCCGCAAATCGAGAAGTTATTTGGGAATATGCCAAAAACGGCTTTCGAAGTGCGCAGAACCGAAGCTTTTAGAGAAGCATCTGCTAGTGCTCAATACAACCCTGGATCTTTAGATGGAACACGTCCCGGTATTTTTTATGTACCCATCCCAGATGTAACTTCGTATAATATATTTTCTGACGAAGATTTGTTTTTACACGAAGCCATTCCTGGACATCACTTTCAAGTATCTTTAACTCAAGAAAATCAAGATTTACCTGCGTTTAGAAAAACACTTTGGTATTCTGCCTATGGCGAAGGCTGGGCACTATATACCGAATCTTTAGGTAAAGAATTAGGGCTATACGACGACCCTTACCAATACTTTGGAATGCTAAGTGCCGAAATGCACAGAGCTATTCGTTTGGTGGTAGATACTGGAATTCACACCAAAGATTGGAGCAGAGAAAAAGCAATTCAGTATTCGTTAGATAACGAAGCCGAAAGCGAAGCTAGCATTACAGCCGAAATTGAACGCTATATGGCGATTCCAGGACAAGCCTTGTCATATAAAATTGGACAATTAAAAATACGCGAGTTGCGAGCAAAAGCAGAAAGTGAATTAGGCGATTCGTTCGATATTAAAGCCTTCCACAACGAAATTTTAGACAGTGGTTGCATGCCTTTGGCGCTTTTAGAAGAAAAAGTAGACCGTTGGATTAATTCCTTAAAACCATAATGACGTTTCCTTGGCATCAGTATTTATTGGCGGTAATTTTTATAGCTGGCGGCGCGAATCATTTAAGAACACCTGATTTGTATAAAAAAGTAATGCCGCCGTATTTACCAGAACACAGTACGCTGGTCTTGGTAAGTGGGATTTTAGAAATGGTATGTGGGTTAATGCTAATAACTGCAGGTAGTCAAGCTATTGGAGCTTGGGGAATTTTGGTTTTATTGCTGCTTTTTATTCCAGTGCATATTTATATGTTGCAGGAGCCTAAAGCGCGCTTAAAACTTCCTGTTTGGTTTTTAGTCTTGCGATTACCATTACAATTGGGTTTAATGTATTGGGCCTATCAATATATCTAGTTGGATTTGTTTTTGCATAATAAGGAAGGTACAGCGCTCCCCTTGGACGGAGCTAAGGTGACCTATTATCGTAATTTATTTGACGCCAATACTGCCGAGAATTATTTTAACACACTCTTGCAAGCCACACCATGGCAACAGGACGACATTAAGGTATTTGGCAAAGTGCATAAACAACCCAGATTAACGGCCCTTTATGGCGAAGCCAATAAAACCTACACTTATTCTGGAATTCGAATGACACCCCTACCCTTTACCCCCGATTTATTAGCAATAAAGCAACAGGTAGAAGCAGTCTCGCAGGTACAATTTACTACAGTGCTGCTAAATTTATATCGCGATGGCACCGATAGTAATGGATGGCATAGCGATAACGAAAAAGAACTGGGCATTAATCCAGTAATAGCAAGTGTAAGTCTAGGCGCCGTGCGCAGATTTAGATTTAGAGAAAATTCGAACAGAAAAAACACCTTTTCCATAGACTTAGAACCAGGAAGTTTACTTTTAATGGAAGGCGCAACCCAACATGTATGGCAGCATCAAATTCCTAAGACAAAAAAAATAGTTCAGGCAAGAATAAACCTAACTTTTAGAGTTCTGGTCTAGCCACTAAGGTTGTTTTTTGAGATTTGGCCAGACCGTATAATATTGCTAAAGTTATTAGGTGATAAATTATATGAGAGTTAAATCCTTGTTGCACCAGAAAGAATAGAATAATTAAAGTAATCCAAATACTCATTCTAACCGCCTCGCGAGTGGCAATTTTTAAAAAAAGTAAACTCCCTACGAAGAACTCTATAAAGGGAAATATTACTATTAAGGCTTGAAAAAGTGACTCGAACGGAAACAAGTAGTCGTAAGTCTCACTTACGAATTCAGCATACTGGTTGAGTATAAAAATTCTATATAAGCCATGGACGGCTATATAGCTACCTGCAATATAACGCAGGACCGATATGAGATTTGTAGATTGGAGCATAAATACTCCGGCAAATTACCTATAATTATTCACACTTTGTTACGCATAAACCTCATTTAAAATCACGGCTAAGCGTACTCCACCCTTAAATAATTGCATGCGCAGCTTATCCATAAACAAATATGCATAATCGTATTTTAAGTTTGCCCCTACCTTTGTTTTGGCATAAACTTCTTGGCATAGTTCTTTAGATTCAACCATCCAATCGTAATGTGTTCCGCCTTGAATTCTTGTTAATTCTTCTGGCGATACATAAGGAGTATTATCTGCCAATTCGGAATAGCTCATTTTATAGAAATCTATAAGATGCTCATCCCAAACCCTGTGCAGGTTTGTACCTTCATCAAACCATTGTACCTGAAAGCGATTCCCGCCTAGATCTTTGGCTATACCCACATGCATTGGCTGATGCAAATCGCCAATAAAATGTACCAGCAATTTTAAATAAAACGCTTGTTGCTTCTTAGTACTACTTTTATCCTTTAAAACAGCAATACAGGCGTCTATACCTGCCATTAAATCTCCACGGTTACTCTTTTGGCTGCTGGCATAACTACCTCCAAACGGATAGTTTACATAATGCCATGGGCTGTATTTTCTATAAAGGGTGTCGCTTTTAATTTCGTCGGCAAAAGTAGATACCATGGCTAGCGAAACCCCGTCTAAAATTTGGGCAATTCTAGCCTTGGCTTCGGTAGATAAATACTTAGATGCGATTTCTCCGGTGGCTCTATGTCCGTTTTTACCCCAGTCAGCATGCAAAGAGGTCGAAACTAACAAAAACAAGCTTAATACTAGTAAATACAGGGGTTTCATAAGGTAATTTTTGTAAAGATAACCTTTTCAAGTAAAAAAAAGATTAAATAAACTGTAACATTATTGTATTTTTTGATACTTTTATAATATCATATTGATATCACTTTAAATCTAACATAATGACAAAAGAAAAAATAGTAGTACCCTTAAACGGTTATTTAATGCTGTTTGCTGTTTTAACCATACTTATTGGAAGTTTAATCGCCACTTTTGTATTTAGAAATGGTGAATTCGCATTATTGATTATTCTTAATATATTTCTAATTCCTGGATTTGTAATGGTTAATCCTAATGGCTCTCGTGTTCTACTGCTTTTTGGAAAATACATTGGAACAATAAAACAGAACGGGCTATTTTGGGTGAATCCGTTTTATAGCAAAAAGAAAATTTCGCTTCGAGCGCGCAATTTTGACAGCGAGCGCTTAAAAGTAAACGACAAACTAGGGAACCCAGTAATTATTAGTACCATTTTGGTATGGCGTGTAGAAGACACCCATAAGGCCGCATTCGATGTAGATAATTACGAACACTTTGTACGCGTACAAACAGATGCTGCAGTGCGAGAATTAGCAACTATGTACCCTTACGACAACTTTGCCGACGAAGGCTTAGACGAAGACATTACATTACGCTCTAGCACCGACGAGGTAAATAAAGCTCTTGAACAAGCCCTTACCGAACGTCTTGCTATTGCTGGAATAGAAGTTTTAGAATCACGTATTGGTTACTTGGCTTATTCCAACGAAATTGCTAGCGCCATGCTTAAGCGTCAGCAAGCCACGGCAATAGTAGCAGCTAGACATAAAATTGTAGAGGGTGCGGTAAGTATGGTAGAAATGGCATTAGACAAGCTTAGCGAGAACAACGTTGTCGATCTTGACGACGAACGCAAAGCAGCAATGGTAAGTAACCTAATGGTAGTATTATGTGGTGACAAAGATGCGTCGCCAGTGCTTAATACAGGAACGCTAAATACCTAATATGCGCGTATTTATAGAAAATCAAAAATTTAATATGTGGTGGATGCGCCTGCTCATGGTCTTTGTACTAATGAGCGGGATTGTCCCATTAATAATAGCCTTTAATCAAGAGACACATAGCGATAACGCTACCCTTATTATCACCCTAATTGCCGTTCTTATTCTAGTGAGTGCTGTATTTTTTATTCTCTTTACCTTAAAACTAAAGACACGAATAGACGAAAAAGGTGTTCATTATGGATTCTATCCTTTTAAGCAAAATCCTAGAATAATTCCATGGCGAGATATTCAAACTATAGCAGTTAGAACATATAATCCAATTGGAGAATATGGAGGCTGGGGAATACGTGTTACTTGGTTTGGAGACCGCGGAAAAGCCTTTAACGTTAGTGGAAACATAGGCATACAACTAGAGCTTACCAATAGCAAACGCATACTAATTGGGACACAAAAACAGGCAGAAGCAGAAGCTGTAATTGCCCATTATACGGCTAAAAAAGAATCGTATTAAAAAAGAAATATGAAGTGGATACCTATATTTATTGTTGCTCTTGGAATGTCTTTTCAAGCCCTTGCGCAACAACTAAACTTCAAGAGCGAAGAAGTGAACATTAACCCCTTAATAAATGGCACTTTAATTAGACCCGACAGCGGTGATCAAGTGCCATTAGTTATTATAATTCAAGGTTCCGGTCCAACCGATCGAGATGGGAATCAATCCGTAATGAATAATAATTCGCTTAAATACTTAGCAGAAGCGATGAAAAACAATGGCATTGCTAGTTTTAGATACGACAAACGCATTGTTGCCTTAATAAAAAACAACACTTTTAAAGAAGATTCACTCTCTTTTGACGATTTTGTAAACGATGCCAGCGATGTCTTGGCGTATTTTAAAAACACGAATAATTACAGTAGCTATTTTATCGCAGGGCATAGTCAAGGTTCCTTAATTGGAATGCTTATCGCACAAGAAGGCGCAGCAGGATTTATTTCTATTGCCGGAGCTGGACAAGCTATAGATAAGGTAATCGTTAATCAAATAGAACAGCAAGCACCTGCTTTAGTCGAAAATACTCAAGAAGCCTTTAAAGATTTAAGGGAAAATGGGGTGGCCAATAATTATAATCCTGCTTTGGCGACTATTTTTAGACCTTCCGTACAACCTTTTATTCGATCCTGGATGCAATACAATCCACAAGAAGAACTGGCAAAATTAAATGCACCTGTATTAATTATAAATGGCGACAAAGATTTGCAAGTAAATACAGACGAGGCACAATTATTAAAACAAGCTAAACCAGATGCCCAATTAGCCATTATTAGTAATATGAATCACGTTTTAAAACAAATCGAAGGCGACAATATGGAAAATAGCAAATCGTATAACGAACCAAATTTGCCAATTCATCCCGATTTAGTGACCGTAATTGTTCAATTTATTAATCAATAATTATGGCGAAGAAGAAAGCATTTGCACTTAGAGTTAACGAAGACATGCTTAAGGCTATCGAAAAATGGGCTGCCGATGAATTCCGCAGTACCAATGGCCAAATTGAGTGGATGTTAAACGAATCCCTTAAGTCCGCAAAGCGGGAGCCTAAAAAGAAAGATTAACTAATCCTTTATAAAACGTTTAGCAACGGTATTACCGTTTGTATTAATTTGAATAACATACAATCCTGATTCTAGACCCGTTACATTTATCATATTATTTAAGGCCAAATCTCCCTGCAACACAGTCTGTCCTAATATATTGTAAATTATGTAGCTGCTTGACTCAATTTGCGGCAGGTTTATGTTAAGTACATGATGCACTGGATTAGGATATAAGCTTAAACCACCAAATTCAAATTCTTGGGTGTTTAAAAACGAGTCTAATTTTACAATCCAATAGTCAGAAGATCCTTGACTATCTTCGTTTTTATCTCCAGAAATATTTGAAAACGAACTTCCCAACATGGCGTATCCTGATTCGCCATCTCTAACTACATCTACTAGTCTGTCGATAACCGCTCCACCTATGGTGCTTTGATTAATTATAGTTCCGTTATTTGAATCTAAGGTAACCAACCAATAATCTAAGCCGCCATTTGAATTTTCGTTTTTGTCCCCAGAAATATTAGACTCCGAAAAATTACCTGCTATAAGGTTTCCATTGCTTTCTATTATTAAAGAAGAAACACCGTCGTCAAAAGTTCCACCGTAGGTGTTATCCCAAACAATTGCTCCTTTATCACTTAATTTTACCAACCAACTATCAAATTGCCCTAAATTGTCTTCGGTTTTATCTATGCTGGAATTGGAATTAGAAAAACCACCAACCACGTACCCACCATCTAAAGTCTGCACTACGGTATATGCTTCATCTCGACTAGACCCGCCTAAAGTTTTATCCCATTCTACTTCCCCAGTAGCATCTGTTTTTACGACCCAATAATCGTTACCGCCACGAGAATTTTCGGTTTTGTCTCCGGAAATATTTGATTGTGAAAAACCACCTAAAATAAATCCACCATCTGAAGTTTGTTTGACAGCTCGCAATTCATCAAAACTAGCTCCCCCAATGGTATTATCCCAGACTACAGCACCCGCTGCATTTATTTTTACAATCCAATAGTCGTATTCTCCAATTTGTGGGTCGGACTTATCGTTATCGGCTGGAGACCTAGAAGATCCTGCTAATAGTGCCCCACCATCTGCGGTGCTCACTATAGACCATAAAAAATCATTTTGTGTGGCTCCAATAGTGTTGTCCCAAACAATGACTCCATTAGTATCTAATTTTACTACCCAGTAATCTCTAAAACCAATATTACCTTCGGATTTAGTAGCGCTTGCATTCGAAGTAGAAATCCCCCCTACAAGAACACCGCCATCTTGCGTAGCAACAACCGTAGCGGCATTATCAAGTCCGTCACCACCTAGTGTTCTATCCCATTGTTTTATACCACTTGCATCTACCTTTACAACCCAATATTCAAAATTTGCAATTGGAGCTTCGGTCTTATCTCCAGAGATATCTGAACTGGAGTACCCAACAGCAACGTAACCTCCATCTGTTGTTTGGGTTAATTCCCAAGCATCGTCAAACCCATTACCTCCCAGGTTATTCTGCCAAGAAATAGCAGGTTCTTGAGCTTGTAATTGAACATTTACCAGCAACGTAATAAAAACACTCAGGAATCGTAGTTGGACTTTCATAATAAAGAATTTTGGTTATGTCTAATAGTCCAGAGAATCCAAATTGGTTGCGTTGATTTTGCTCAATAAATTGTACTTTGCAACAAACTGCAACCTATGATTTTGGCATTACAAGAAACAGTTACACAGGTAATAAAGGACACAACTCCGCTTATTACCAACGACAAAATAGTCTTTGGTTTACTTATGATTTGTTTGGGGTTTGTATTTTTTACTTCCAGCCGAAAAACCGGATTTTGGCAACAGTTTTATAAATATGTTCCTGCTTTATTTGTGGCTTATTTTGTTCCTGCTATTTTAACTACGGCCGGAATAATTGCTCCCGATTGGAAAACTGTTGCCCAAGATGGCTCGGTGACCGAAGGTGCAACCCAAGTTTACCATATGGCCAGTAGGTATTTGTTACCCGCTGCCTTGGTACTTATGACCTTAAGTTTAGATTTAAAATCTGTATTTAATCTAGGTCCAAAGGCGTTATGGATGTTCTTAGCTGGAACAGTGGGAATTGTTGTAGGCGGACCAATAGCCGTACTTATTGTTGGAAGTATTTCGCCCGAAACTGTTGGCGGCGAAGGAGCCGACGCTGTTTGGAGAGGCCTTTCTACCTTGGCTGGAAGTTGGATTGGTGGGGGAGCAAATCAAAGTGCCATGCTCGAAATTTACGGATACAACCAAAAGCTTTATGGACAAATGGTCTTTGTAGATATTTTGGTAGCTAATGTGTGGATGGCTATTGTGTTAATAGGAATAGGTAAATCGGCAAAAATAGATCGTTGGCTAAAAGCAGATACAAGTGCCATAGAAGCTCTAAAAGAAAAAATGACTGGCTTTTCTAAAAAAGTAAGCCGTAACCCTACCCTATCCGAACTTATGATACTAGGCGCTATAGCTTTTGGAACAGTTGGTTTTGCTCACTTTGCAGGCGATATAATTGCGCAACTCTTTGAATCTTGGGTAAACAACCTGACAGGGCTAACAAAAAATGTATTTACCTTTTTATCGAGTAAATTCTTTTGGATGGTAAGTTTAACAACATTAATTGGCGTTGTGCTTAGCTACACCAAAGCTCGAAATTACGAAGGTGCAGGAGCCAGCAAATTAGGTAGCGCATTTATATATATTCTGGTCGCGACCATAGGAATGAAAATGGACCTGCGACTAATTTTTAACAATCCCGGGCTTATAGTAGTTGGTTTTGTATGGATGCTTATTCACGCTGGATTAATGATTGGAATGGCCAAATTAATTAAAGCTCCTTATTTTTTCTTAGCAGTAGGAAGTCAAGCCAACGTTGGTGGTGCCGCATCTGCTCCAATTGTCGCGGCTGCTTTTCATCCATCGCTTGCCACTGTTGGTGTATTATTAGCCGTATTTGGTTATGCCATTGGTACTTTAGGTGCCGTAGCCTGTACTTTTTTAATGCAATTGGCGGCGGCTGGGTAGGTTCTAATTTAAAAATTCCGCATATTTGCGCTATAAATTATTCTCTGTGAAAGTTAGAATTCTTATTCTTTGCGCGGTTGTTATTGTGCTTGCAAGTTGTTCGAATAAATCCGATGCCAATGTTATTATTACTGGGCAAATTAAAGGCCTAAGTAAAGGTATGCTCTATTTAGAGCGATTGGAAGACTCTATAATTAAACCCGTCGATTCGGTAAAAATAGATGGCGATCCCAATTTTACCATGCAGACTTTTTTAGATAGTCCAGAGGTATTCTATATCTATGTAAAAATAGATGTTAGCGAAATTCCAGATACGCGATTAGCCGTCTTTTTAGAACCCGGAACAATTAACGTTAATACCACCTTGAATAATTTTCAAGCAGACGCAGTTATTACAGGTTCAGCAAATCACGATAAATTCATGGAATATACGCGCGCTATGGAGCGTTATACGAATAGAAATTTGGACCTTATTAAGTCTAGTCTTGAAGCTTCACAAAAAGGAAATGATTCTTTAGTTGTTCAGATAAACAAACAACAAGATATTTTAATACGAAGTAAATACTTGGCAACGGCCAATTTTGCCCGAAACAACGGTAATTATTCCGTCGCGCCATATTTAATACTTACCGAAGTGCAAGACATGAGTGTACGTTATATGGATACGGTCTACGGCGTTCTTGAAGACAGCATTAAAACTTCCCATTACGGAAAACAACTTGCAGCCTTAATCGCCGATCGTAAAAAAGAAAACTAAACGGTAGCGGTTTTAAAGCTTCGTTAGTTTTTCTATTAACGCATTACCTTTAGATTCTAATTCAGCAGAAATTGCTTTAAAGTGCTGCTTCTTATTTTCAACGTCCTTTTGGTTGATTTTCGCAGTCAATTCGTCGAAGGTGCTAATGGCCTCGTCTATTATTTTTTCGGCTTTTTTATCGTCTTTTTTTGGGTTCTCTAACTCCCAAGAATAAACAGCTTCTATAATATCTCCAAGAACAAAATTCAAGTCCTTTTTTAAATCTCTAACACTTGCCATAGTTGTAATTTTATTGGGTGTAAATTTAAGTCTTTTTACGACACTTATGGAACGCTCACTTCTAAAAGTTCTGCACCATGGGTGTGAATAACCACTTCTGTTGCTGCCGCCGGAATTAAAACAGTTTCTCCTGTAACTAAATCTACACTATTATTTTGTAATGTGATAGCACATTTACCGGCAACACACATATATACCACAAACGAATCTATTTGCGCCAAACTGCGTTCAAGATTGGTCGTTAATGGCAGATAGTTAGTTCTAAAGAAGCTCGATGTACATAAATCGTTAGCCGTATT
The DNA here is from genome assembly GCA_965277295.1 of Gilvibacter sp. Lineage (GTDB taxonomy): Bacteria > Bacteroidota > Bacteroidia > Flavobacteriales > Flavobacteriaceae > Gilvibacter. The sequence continues at coordinate 2,457,304 of OZ255720.1, read as the reverse complement.
TTGAGTTTTTTGATACCTTATTTGCTGATTTTTATCTGCTTTAAAATTTAATGCTTTTACTGCTAAATCGATATGTAATTCTCTGTGATTTCCATCTATATCGGGACGATCCCAATCGTAAACACGATAGGTAATATCGCTAGTTTGCTGAATTTCCGCTAGCAATACACCCCCACAAATAGCATGAATAACACCCGGCGCAATAAAGTAACTATCCCCTTTTTTAACTTGATTATAATTAAGTACAGATGCTACTGAGTTATCTTCTAAATGTTTTAAAAATTCCTGCTTAGATATGGGCTGGTTAAAGTCAACTATAAGTTGTGCTTTTGGATCTGCCTGCATGATATACCACATTTCTGTTTTACCAAAGGAGTCGTGGTGCTTTTTGGCGAGATTGTCGTTTGGATGCACTTGTACAGACAAATCCAATTTGGCATCTATAAATTTAAACAACAGCGGAAAAACAGGTCCATGTGCATTAAAAACGTGATTTCCTAGCAGTTCAATTGGAAATTCGGCTACTAATTCGTTTAAATTTTTATTGGCATAAACTCCGTTGGCCACAAACGAAACATTACCCACAACTCCAGATAATTCCCAGCTTTCTCCTATAGTATTAGAATCGCCGTGTTTATTAAATAATTGATTTAGTTTATTCCCTCCCCAAACTTTCTCTTTTAGAATCGGAATGAATTTAATAGGATATAAGCGCAATGCAGTCATAACCTATAAGGTACTAATAATTTTTAAGGATTTTCTAATATGCGGATCGGCGGCAACACCTCTAAAACCCGAAACAAAGGCACCCGATTTGTCAAAAACAAAGGTCTCACGACCAGGCAATAAACCAAACATGGTAGATTTTACTCCAAATGCGCGGGCCACTTTTCCTTTGGAATCAGACAACAAGGTGAACGGTAAATTAAACCGCTTGGCAAATTTTTGATGCGACTCCTCGGAATCGTTACTAATTCCCACCACTTGCACACCAGCATCTGTAAAATCTTGATACGCATCTCTAAACGAACAGGCCTCTGCATTACAACCAGGAGTAAAGTTTTTTGGGTAAAAGTAGATTACACAGGCTTTATCCTTTAGTGCGATGCTACTATTAAAAACTTGTCCATTTTGGTCTTTTAGTTCAAAATTTGGGAGACTTTGGATTCCAGTCATAGGATTAACCTTTATATACTACAAAATTACGTGGGGTTTCGTACAATTTTACTTCCAGGGATAAATGCGCTTCGATATGCGGTCTTAATCGATTCCAAATTACAATGGCAATATTTTCGGCCGTTGGGATTAAATTAGCGAATTCTGCCACTTCTATATTTAAATTTTTATGATCTAAGGGCGTTTCTACCTCTTTCTTTATTAATGATTTTAATAAATCTAAACTTACCACAAAACCGGTCTCTTTATTAACTGGACCAGTTACGCCCACCTCTAATTCGTAATTATGACCGTGATAATGCGGATTACTACACTTTCCAAAAACTTCCTTGTTTTTGGCTTCACTCCACATAGAATTATGCAACCTATGGGCTGCGTTAAAATGTGCGCGTCTGTAAACCGTTACACTCACTGTCTTATATGATTATAATACTTGTTAAAAATTATTTTAAACCAAGCTGTGTATTGCTCTGGGTTTACTTGAATATCTATTTTAATATCATTCAAGGGCATCCACTTATAACTCGCGACTTCATCTGAATTTAATTTGGGAACACCATCGTAGTTTCCCACTAAAATATGATCCAGTTCGTGTTCTGTAAGTCCATTATCGAATGGCGCTTTGTATATAAACCAAGTGGTCTCTTCTAAGGGAGTTACAAAACCCATCTCTTCTTGGAGTCTGCGTTTACCCGCTTCTAAATTGGTTTCTCCATCTCGCTGATGACTACAACAGGTATTGGTCCAAAGACCCGGTGAATGATACTTTGAATGCGCTCGTTGTTGCAACAATAATTCTTTTTTGTTATTAAACACAAAAACAGAAAAAGCACGGTGAAGTACTGCTTTTTCGTGAGCCTCCATTTTTGGCATTAACCCAATTTGTTGGTCGTTTTGGTCAACCAGAATTACCATTTCTTCTTGCATGCAATTTGTTTTCTACAAAAATACAAAATTGAATGTTCAAAAAGCAAGAAAGACGCTCTTTGGAGCGTCTTTCTTATGAGGTTGGGCGGGGACTTATGTTGAATAATGAATAAAGAGCCCCAAATTTATTACTGCTCTTAATCTGTGCAAATTGCATTAATCAACATTTAAAATACCAAAACTGTGTTATTAAAGCTTTTTTTTAAAAGTAATTTCGCAAAATAGCATAATTTACTTTTTGCGAAAACTGCCAGAGAATCTTCCTAGCTGTGTACTAATAAGTCACTTTAATTTATGCTGTTCGTTGATAAAATAAAACGTTGCCCCAACTATTTTATCGTTTTAATCTGTTCAAATATACACAGGTGTTTTAATCTAGAATTATTTTTTTTCATGTATTAGTTTAAGTGCTATATATTCTCGTTAAGAAACCAACATAAGAAACTTTGAAATACATTTTGTAGGAACAATTTTTAAAAATAGGCCAAAACTTAACTTATTATTGATTTTACAAGATCGAATTTGTAAGACACACTTGTAATGCAAAAAGCACCCTAATGGGTGCTTTTTTTGAATCTAATAATTGTTCTAGTTTAATTTTTAATAATAAACATAGAACGTCTGTTTTGTTGATGCAGTTCTTCGGTGCAATCAACATTATCTTCACAACCATTAACCAATTGTGTTTCTCCGTATCCTTTAGCAGATAATCTAGATTTATCTATTCCGCGTTCAATTAGCCAATCCATTGTAGATTGGGCACGACGCTCAGATAATATTTCGTTATATCTTTTCGTAGCACGACTATCGGTATGCGATTCAATATGAATTATTAGTTCTGGATATTGACGCATGGCTATTAAAATCTTAGCCAATTCATTAGCTGCGTCTTCTCTAATATTATATCTGTCTAAATCAAAATATATTGGTTGTAAATTTACTTTACAGCCCAAATCGTAACTAGGACAAGGAACACCTACTAGCGAAATAGGAACAACAAGTTCTCCCGTTACACCCGGGGTATCAACAAAAACCTCTTCGGTTTCGTAGTCCTTTTTGTCTGCTCTTAAAATAAAACGTTCTTTACAGGGCACAATAAAACTATACACTGCATTATCTCCTACTATTATGGCATCACCTATAGGATTGTTGTCAGCATCTAACAATTGCACTCGAGCACCAGGAAGTAATTCTCCAGTTTTTCTGTCGGTTACAGCGCCAGTAAGTATAATTTCACACTCTTTTACTACATAAATATCGTCGTTAACAAATCCGGCTTCACCCCCGCGATTAGACGATACATAACCTATCTTCTTTTCTTCGTTATAGATAAAACCAAAATCATCTTTTTCGCTATTGGTAGGCGCTCCCAAATTTTTAATATCGGTAGGCATTCCCTTAGCATCAAGTGGTGTCATATATACATCAAGTCCACCTAAACCTGCACGACCATCGCTCGAAAAGTACATATTGTTCCCTTGACTAATAAATGGAAACGATTCTCTCGCTTCTGTATTAATAGATTTAAGATTTACTGGATTAGAATACATATTATCGTCCAAAATATTCACATACCAAATATCGCTTTGTCCTACACCTTCAGGCATATCGGAAGCAAAATACAAACGCTTTCCATCAAGACTAAGTGCGGGGTGCGCTGTCGAATATTCATCACTATTAAAAGGTAATTCCTTGATATTAGTCCAATAATTATCCCCACTTAAAGTGGCTTTATAAATTTTTAATAAAATTGTTTTGTCTTTATCTCTACCCTTTTTTCCGTCTATATAGTTGTTTCGGGTAAAATACATGGTACGACCATCTTTAGAAAATGTCGAGCTAGATTCGTGATATTTAGAATTTACATCGCCTTCTAAGCGCTGCATATTAACTAGATCACCTTCCTCGGTTACATCGGCCATATACAAATCTAAAAATGGCTGATTGTTCCATTCGTGAACCGCCAATTTTTTATCGATAATTGTATCGGACGCCGATGCGAACACCACTTTATCTCCAAAATACGTTGGTCCAAAATCTGAATTATCGGTATTTATTGAGGTAGTAGCCAATTCGTAATCAATAGCTCCTTCAGAAATACGTTCTAGATAATTAGGGTCGTTAAAGTTTTTAGCAATTTTTGTATCGCCTCCTTTTTCGACATACAACGCCATTATAGTGTCAGATTTGTCGTAATTACCCATCGATTTTAAACTTTGAGCATAACGATAATAATATGCTACAGGAGTCTCTTCTTCAAACTCATTGATTAATAGTTGATACCATTTTGCAGCATCTTTATAATCGCTGTTAAAATAATAGGTGTTTCCAAGCTTTTGATAAATCTGAGCCGATTTAAAGCCTTCTTCCACTACTTGCAAGTAAACCTGTTGGGCATCTATATAAGAATATTTATCGTACTCCTTATCTGCTTTGGTTAACTTTGCTGTTTTATTCTGTGCAACTCCTATACTACTAAACAATAATGTTAAGAGCATTAGGTAGACAAACTTAGGTGAGGTTGTTGTCATAGTTATTATCTTTAAAAGAATCGAGGCGTAAGAATACGCTCGGGTTTGTTAAATATCTCGAAACGAACAAAAAATTCGTAGGATCCGTCATTAAACTGCTGTAAATCTGTTGTTTCACGATCGTAGGCCATTCCTAAATATAGGCCAGGTGTCGCTTGAAAGCCAACCATGGCACTAAAGGCTGCACTCCATCTATACGAGGCTCCCAAAGTGAATTTTTCGTTAAACAAAAAGTTAGCCGATAAATCTGCCTGTAATGGCGCACCACTAACTAATTTGGTTAATAATGCAGGTTTGAATTTTACATTGTCACTTAAATCAAATACATATCCTGTTATAAAAAAGTAGTGCAAACGTTCTGCCGCAATAACATCTGGATTGGTAGAAGCTATATCGTTCTCGTCAAAATGTTTTGTATTTAAGAAGTTAGGAACAGAAAGTCCAGCATAAAACTTATTAGAGTAGTAATAAACTCCAGCACCAATTTGCGGCTGAATTTTATTGTCGATGTTATTTTCAAAAACATCACCACCATCAAAGATGTTGAGTTTTGTAAAATCAACATCTAGAACATCTATTCCTGCTTTTAAACCAAAGGCTAACTTATACTCTTCCCCTACATTTATGGCATAAGAATAATCTATGTTAATGTTAGATTCCGTTGCCGGGCCTAATTCTTCACTAACAATCGAGAGGCCTAAGCCCATGTTTTCGCCAGCTCCAATTGGACTGTTAACAGTAAAGGTTCCTGTTTTAGGAGCTCCGTCTAAACCAACCCATTGTGTGCGGTACAAGGCTGCAAAATCTAAGCTACCCCGCGAACCTGCATAAGCAGGGTTTACCACCTGAGTATTATACATATACTGCGTATACTGGGGATCTTGCTGTGCGTGAGCATCAAAACTAAAACCCAATGCGAGTACCAGAAGTAGGACTATGGAATATTGTTTGATCATCTTCTATGAATTTTTATCCCAGAGCAGCACTAACTGCTCTGGGTATTGCTTTATTTTCTATTGATATATAAGTAACCTGCATTCTCTAAGGTCTCTCCGCCTGTAAAGCGACGTAATACATAATAATACGTCCCTGTTGGTAAGAGTTTACTCTCGCGAATCGTAACACGACCTTCAGAAAGTCCAGTAAATACATTAGTTAAACCATCGGCGCCTCCGTATCCATCGGTTTCGTACACAAGTACACCCCAACGGTTAAAGATTTGCATATTGTTATCTTGGAAATTTTCTATTCCTTGAATTCTAAAGAAATCATTGCGGCCGTCTCCATCTGGAGTAATTCCATTAAAGATTTCGAATTCTGCAGCTTCTACCTCCGGTAAAATAACTACTGTTGGATCATCTGGTTCACCATCACCGTTGTTATCTACATCTGTTGGATCGTTAGGATCATCTGATTCATCTTCAATGTCGTTTCCATTAATATCCATACCTAGTCCAATTGCTTGATTAACAACTTCACCAGCTTCAATATCGGCCTCTGTAAGGACATATACCGCGGTAAAGCTACTGTCATCAAACTCACCAGGAGCAAGAGTTATTGGTCCACCACTTACTTCAACAAGTGGGTCGGTAATAACAATATCAAACACAGTTACATTTCCAGTATTATAAACCGTAAAGGCATATGTAATTGTTTCTCCAACTTGTGGTTCACCATCATTATTAATGTCATTGAATATGCCTGTCTTCTCTACAGAAATTGAGCCACTCTGACACAATTCAGTTTCGGTAGGGTCATCTTCTAATAAACTAGACTCATCGGACAAGTCACTTACATCAGTTCCATCTGGTGCCACAGCCATTACTTCAGCCTGATTAATAACGAAACCATTATTAACGTCATCCAATGTTACCATATAACTTGCAGAGTAAATCCAAGTCTCATCAACATCTAATTCACCATCACCATCAGTATCTCCTGAATCTGGGCCAGCAATAACACCACCAAGTAATGGATCCATTACAACAACATCCGCTAGAGATACATTTCCTGTATTAACTACAGTAAAGGTATAGTCAATCGATTCTCCTTCTTCTGTACATCCACTGCCATCACCATCTACAAATACTCCTGTTTTAAGGATTGCAATCGCTGGGTCTTGACAAAGCTCAGTAATCGTTGGATCGTCCTCTACAACAGTATCGTTATCAGAAAGATCACTTACTACCGTTCCATCTGGTGCAGTACCATCAGCTGTAGCTTGATTTACAACTTCACCGGCATCTATATCGTCTTGTGTGATCGTATAGGTTGCAGTATAAGTCCATGTCTCATCAACATCCAACTCGCCATCACCATCGGTGTCTCCACCTACAAAGGTGATTGTTCCTACTAAGGGGTCAGTGACTACAACTCCAGATAAGCTTACGTTACCCTCGTTGGTTACCGTAAAGGTATATTCTATAGTCTCACCATCGTCAGCACAGTCATCGCCATTACCATCTACAAATAATCCGGTTTTGATAATTGCAATCGCTGGATCTTGACAAAGCTCAGTAATCGTTGGATCGTCCTCTACAACTGTATCGTTATCAGAAAGATCACTTACTACCGTTCCATCTGGTGCAGTACCATCAGCCGTAGCTTGATTTACAACTTCACCGGCATCTATATCGTCTTGTGTGATCGTATACGTTGCAGTATAAGTCCATGTCTCATCAACATCCAACTCGCCATCACCATCGGTGTCTCCACCTACAAAGGTGATTGTTCCTACTAATGGGTCAGTGACTACAACTCCAGATAAGCTTACGTTACCCTCGTTGGTTACCGTAAAGGTATATTCTATAGTCTCACCATCGTCAGCACAGTCATCGCCATTACCATCTACAAATAATCCTGTTTTGATAATTGCAATCGCTGGGTCTTGACAAAGCTCAGTAATCGTTGGATCGTCCTCTACAACAGTATCGTTATCAGAAAGATCACTTACTACCGTTCCATCTGGTGCAGTACCATCAGCCGTAGCTTGATTTACAACTTCACCGGCATCTATATCGTCTTGTGTGATTGTATACGTTGCAGTATAAGTCCATGTCTCATCAACATCCAACTCGCCATCACCATCGGTGTCTCCACCTACAAAGGTGATTGTTCCTACTAAGGGGTCAGTGACTACAACTCCAGATAAGCTTACGTTACCCTCGTTGGTTACCGTAAAGGTATATTCTATAGTCTCACCATCGTCAGCACAGTCATCGCCATTACCATCTACAAATAATCCTGTTTTGATAATTGCAATCGCTGGGTCTTGACAAAGCTCAGTAATCGTTGGATCGTCCTCTACAACAGTATCGTTATCAGAAAGATCACTTACTACCGTTCCATCTGGTGCAGTACCATCGGCTGTAGCTTGATTTACAACTTCACCGGCATCTATATCGTCTTGTGTGATCGTATACGTTGCAGTATAAGTCCATGTCTCATCAACATCCAACTCGCCATCACCATCGGTGTCTCCACCTACAAAGGTGATTGTTCCTACTAAGGGGTCAGTGACTACAACTCCAGATAAGCTTACGTTACCCTCGTTGGTTACCGTAAAGGTATATTCTATAGTCTCACCATCGTCAGCACAGTCATCGCCATTACCATCTACAAATAATCCTGTTTTGATAATTGCAATCGCTGGGTCTTGACAAAGCTCAGTAATCGTTGGATCGTCCTCTACAACAGTATCGTTATCAGAAAGATCACTTACTACCGTTCCATCTGGTGCAGTACCATCGGCTGTAGCTTGATTTACAACTTCACCGGCATCTATATCGTCTTGTGTGATCGTATACGTTGCAGTATAAGTCCATGTCTCATCAACATCCAACTCGCCATCACCATCGGTGTCTCCACCTACAAAGGTGATTGTTCCTACTAAGGGGTCAGTGACTACAACTCCAGATAAGCTTACGTTACCCTCGTTGGTTACCGTAAAGGTATATTCTATAGTCTCACCATCGTCAGCACAGTCATCGCCATTACCATCTACAAATAATCCTGTTTTGATAATTGCAATCGCTGGGTCTTGACAAAGCTCAGTAATCGTTGGATCGTCCTCTACAACAGTATCGTTATCAGAAAGATCACTTACTACCGTTCCATCTGGTGCAGTACCATCAGCCGTAGCTTGATTTACAACTTCACCGGCATCTATATCGTCTTGTGTGATCGTATACGTTGCAGTATAAGTCCATGTCTCATCAACATCCAACTCGCCATCACCATCGGTGTCTCCACCTACAAAGGTGATTGTTCCTACTAAGGGGTCAGTGACTACAACTCCAGATAAGCTTACGTTACCCTCGTTGGTTACCGTAAAGGTATATTCTATAGTCTCACCATCGTCAGCACAGTCATCGCCATTACCATCTACAAATAATCCGGTTTTGATAATTGCAATCGCTGGATCTTGACAAAGCTCAGTAATCGTTGGATCGTCCTCTACAACTGTATCGTTATCAGAAAGATCACTTACTACCGTTCCATCTGGTGCAGTACCATCAGCCGTAGCTTGATTTACAACTTCACCGGCATCTATATCGTCTTGTGTGATCGTATACGTTGCAGTATAAGTCCATGTCTCATCAACATCCAACTCGCCATCACCATCGGTGTCTCCACCTACAAAGGTGATTGTTCCTACTAATGGGTCAGTGACTACAACTCCAGATAAGCTTACGTTACCCTCGTTGGTTACCGTAAAGGTATATTCTATAGTCTCACCATCGTCAGCACAGTCATCGCCATTACCATCTACAAATAATCCTGTTTTGATAATTGCAATCGCTGGGTCTTGACAAAGCTCAGTAATCGTTGGATCGTCCTCTACAACAGTATCGTTATCAGAAAGATCACTTACTACCGTTCCATCTGGTGCAGTACCATCAGCCGTAGCTTGATTTACAACTTCACCGGCATCTATATCGTCTTGTGTGATTGTATACGTTGCAGTATAAGTCCATGTCTCATCAACATCCAACTCGCCATCACCATCGGTGTCTCCACCTACAAAGGTGATTGTTCCTACTAATGGGTCAGTGACTACAACTCCAGATAAGCTTACGTTACCCTCGTTGGTTACCGTAAAGGTATATTCTATAGTCTCACCATCGTCAGCACAGTCATCGCCATTACCATCTACAAATAATCCTGTTTTGATAATTGCAATCGCTGGGTCTTGACAAAGCTCAGTAATCGTTGGATCGTCCTCTACAACAGTATCGTTATCAGAAAGATCACTTACTACCGTTCCATCTGGTGCAGTACCATCAGCCGTAGCTTGATTTACAACTTCACCGGCATCTATATCGTCTTGTGTGATCGTATACGTTGCAGTATAAGTCCATGTCTCATCAACATCCAACTCGCCATCACCATCGGTGTCTCCACCTACAAAGGTGATTGTTCCTACTAAGGGGTCAGTGACTACAACTCCAGATAAGCTTACGTTACCCTCGTTGGTTACCGTAAAGGTATATTCTATAGTCTCACCATCATCCGCACAGTCATCGCCATTACCATCTACAAATAATCCTGTTTTGATAATCGCAATCGCTGGATCTTGACAAAGCTCAGTAATCGTTGGATCGTTTTCTAATACACTCGTATCATCAGATAAATCATCGACAACACTTGCATCTGGCGCAGTACCCTCGGCAGTAGCCTGGTTAGTTACCTGCCCAGCATCTATATCGTCTTGTGTGATCGTATACGTTGCAGTATAAGTCCATGTCTCATCAACATCCAGCTCTCCGTCTAAATCGGTATCTCCACCTACAAAGGTGATTGTTCCTACTAAGGGGTCAGTGACTACAACTCCAGATAAGCTTACGTTACCCTCGTTGGTTACCGTAAAGGTATATTCTATAGTCTCACCATCATCCGCACAGTCATCGCCATTACCATCTACAAATACTCCGGTTTTAACAATCGCAATCGCTGGGTCTTGACAAAGGTCAGTCACCGTTGGATCGTTTTCTAATACACTCGTATCATCAGATAAATCATCGACAACACTTGCATCTGGCGCAGTACCCTCGGCAGTAGCCTGGTTAGTTACCTGCCCAGCATCTATATCGTCTTGAGTAATGGTATAGCTTCCCGTGTAAATCCAAGTCTCGGTTACATCCAGCTCTCCGTCTAAATCGGTATCTCCACTTACATAAGTAATTGGTGCTACTAATGGATCGGTTACGCTAATAGAGGCTAACGATACATTCCCTTGGTTAGTTACCGTAAAGGTATAGTCGATAGACTCGCCATCATCGGCACAGTCATCGCCATTACCATCTACAAATACTCCGGTTTTAACAATCGCTATTGCAGCATCATTACATAATGGAGTTACCGTTGGATCGTTTTCTAATACGCTCGTATCATCAGATAAATCATCGACAACACTTGCATCTGGCGCAGTACCCTCGGCAGTAGCCTGGTTAGTTACCTGTCCAGCATCTATATCGTCTTGAGTAATGGTATAGCTTCCCGTGTAAATCCAAGTCTCGGTTACATCCAGCTCTCCGTCTACATCAGTATCTCCACTTACATAAGTAATTGGTGCTACTAATGGATCGGTTACGCTAATAGAGGCTAACGATACATTCCCTTGGTTAGTTACCGTAAAGGTATAGTCAATAGACTCGCCATCATCGGCGCAGTTATCACCATTACCATCTACAAATACTCCAGTTTTAACAATCGCTATTGCAGCATCATTACATAATGGAGTTACTGTTGGATCGTTTTCTAATACGCTCGTATCATCAGATAAATCATCGACAACACTTGCATCTGGCGCAGTACCCTCGGCAGTAGCCTGGTTAGTTACCTGTCCAGCATCTATATCGTCTTGAGTAATGGTATAGCTTCCCGTGTAAATCCAAGTCTCGGTTACATCCAGCTCTCCGTCTACATCAGTATCTCCACTTACATAAGTAATTGGTGCTACTAATGGATCGGTTACGCTAATAGAGGCTAACGATACATTCCCTTGGTTAGTTACCGTAAAGGTATAGTCAATAGACTCGCCATCATCGGCGCAGTTATCACCATTACCATCTACAAATACTCCAGTTTTAACAATCGCTATTGCAGCATCATTACATAATGGAGTTACTGTTGGATCGTTTTCTAATACGCTCGTATCATCAGATAAATCATCGACAACACTTGCATCTGGCGCAGTACCCTCGGCAGTAGCCTGGTTAGTTACCTGCCCAGCATCTATATCGTCTTGAGTAATGGTATAGCTTCCCGTGTAAATCCAAGTCTCGGTTACATCCAGCTCTCCGTCTACATCGGTATCTCCACTTACATAAGTAATTGGTGCTACTAATGGATCGGTTACGCTAATAGAGGCTAACGATACATTCCCTTGGTTAGTTACCGTAAAGGTATAGTCGATAGACTCGCCATCATCGGCGCAGTTATCGCCATTACCATCTACAAATACTCCAGTTTTAACAATCGCTATTGCAGCATCATTACATAATGGAGTTACCGTTGGATCGTTTTCTAATACGCTCGTATCATCAGATAAATCATCGACAACACTTGCATCTGGCGCAGTACCCTCGGCAGTAGCCTGGTTAGTTACCTGCCCAGCATCTATATCGTCTTGTGTAATGGTATAGCTTCCTGTGTAAATCCAAGTCTCGGTTACATCCAGCTCTCCGTCTACATCGGTATCTCCACTTACATAAGTAATTGGCGCTACTAATGGATCGGTTACAATAATCGATGCTAACGATACGTTCCCTTGGTTAGTTACCGTAAAGGTATATTCAATTCCCTCGCCTTCATTGGCGCAATTGTCGCCGTTAAGATCAAGAAATACTCCTGTTTTAACAATCGCTATTGCAGCATCATTACATAATGGAGTTACTGTTGGATCGTTTTCTAATGCGGAAGCATCATCAGATAAATCATCGACAACACTTGCATCTGGCGCAGTACCCTCGGCAGTAGCCTGGTTAGTTACCTGCCCAGCATCTATATCGTCTTGAGTAATGGTATAGCTTCCTGTGTAAATCCAAGTCTCGGTTACATCCAACTCTCCGTCTACATCGGTATCTCCACTTACATAAGTAATTGGGGTTACTAATGGATCGGTTACGCTAATAGAGGCTAACGATACATTCCCTTGGTTAGTTACCGTAAAGGTATAGTCAATAGACTCGCCATCATCGGCGCAGTTATCACCATTACCATCTACAAATACTCCAGTCTTAACAATCGCTATTGCAGCATCATTACATAATGGAGTTACTGTTGGATCGTTTTCTAATACACTGGTATCATCAGATAAATCATCGACAACACTTGCATCTGGCGCAGTACCCTCGGCAGTAGCCTGGTTAGTTACCTGTCCAGCATCTATATCGTCTTGTGTAATGGTATAGCTTCCCGTGTAAATCCAAGTCTCGGTTACATCCAGCTCTCCGTCTAAATCGGTATCTCCACTTACATAAGTAATTGGTGCTACTAATGGATCGGTTACGCTAATAGAGGCTAACGATACATTCCCTTGGTTAGTTACCGTAAAGGTATAGTCGATAGACTCGCCATCATCGGCGCAGTTATCGCCATTACCATCTACAAATACTCCGGTTTTAACAATCGCTATAGCAGCGCCATTACATAATGGAGTTACTGTAGGATCATTCTCTAGTACGGAAGCATCATCAGATAAATCATCGACAACACTTGCATCTGGCGCAGTACCCTCGGCAGTAGCCTGGTTAGTTACCTGTCCAGCATCTATATCGTCTTGTGTAATGGTATAGCTTCCTGTGTAAATCCAAGTCTCGGTTACATCCAGCTCTCCGTCTAAATCGGTATCTCCACTTACATAAGTAATTGGTGCTACTAATGGATCGGTTACGCTAATAGAGGCTAACGATACATTCCCTTGGTTAGTTACCGTAAAGGTATAGTCAATAGACTCGCCATCATCGGCGCAGTTATCGCCATTACCATCTACAAATAATCCTGTTTTGATAATTGCAATCGCTGGGTCTTGACAAAGGTCAGTCACCGTTGGATCGTTTTCTAATACACTGGTATCATCAGATAAATCATCGACAACACTTGCATCTGGTGCAGTACCCTCGGCAGTAGCCTGGTTAGTTACCTGTCCAGCATCAATATCGTCTTGTGTAATGGTATAGCTTCCAGTGTAAATCCAAGTCTCGGTTACATCCAACTCCCCGTCTACATCGGTATCTCCACTTACATAAGTAATTGGTGCTACTAATGGATCGGTTACGCTAATAGAGGCTAACGATACGTTCCCTTGGTTAGTTACCGTAAAGGTATAGTCAATAGACTCGCCATCATCGGCGCAGTCATCGCCATTACCATCTACAAATACTCCGGTTTTAACAATCGCTATTGCAGCATCATTACATAATGGAGTCACCGTTGGATCGTTTTCTAATACACTCGTATCATCAGATAAATCATCGACAACACTTGCATCTGGCGCAGTACCCTCGGCAGTAGCCTGGTTAGTTACCTGTCCAGCATCTATATCGTCTTGTGTAATGGTATAGCTTCCCGTGTAAATCCAAGTCTCGGTTACATCCAGCTCTCCGTCTAAATCGGTATCTCCACTTACATAAGTAATTGGTGCTACTAATGGATCGGTTACGCTAATAGAGGCTAACGATACGTTCCCTTGGTTAGTTACCGTAAAGGTATAGTCAATAGACTCGCCATCATCGGCGCAGTCATCACCATTACCATCTACAAATACTCCGGTTTTGATAATTGCAATCGCTGGGTCTTGACAAAGGTCAGTCACCGTTGGATCGTTTTCTAATACGCTCGTATCATCAGATAAGTCACTTACTGCATTGTCATTTGTATCTAGTGCTGTAGCTGTAGCCTGGTTAGTTACCTGCCCAGCATCTATATCATCTTGTGTAATAGTATAGCTTCCCGTGTAAATCCAAGTCTCATCTGGATCCAGTTCTGTGTCACCATCTGTATCACCATCTACAAAGGTGATGGTTCCAACCAGTGGATCGGTAACACTAATAGTTGAAAGACTTTCATTACCCTCGTTGGTAACAACAAAAGTATAGTCGATAGACTCGCCATCATCGGCGCAGTTATCGCCATTACCATCTACAAATACACCGGTCTTAACAATTGCAATAACAGAATCTTTACACAAAGAAGTAACGGTAGGGTCATTCTCAAGGAAACTATCATCGTCCGAAAGGTCACTTACATTTGGACCGGATACCGGTGTACCAGTAACTGTAGCTTGATTAGAAAAGAATCCAGCATCAATATCATCTTGAGTAACAGTATATGTAGCCGTGAAAGCCGTATTATTAGTTTCACCCACAGCAAGTATAATTGGACCTCCAACGACTGTGGCCCCAGGATCGGTAACAATAACATTAGTTAAATCACCACTACCAATATTCTGCACGCTGAAAGTATAGTTGATAACGTCACCTTCTTGAACGATACAGTTACCAGCAGTATCAGTACTGCTAAAGGTAGTGCTTTTAATGACTGCTATCCCTGGTGGTCTAGGTACACAGAAAGGGTCTGCAGGAGGATAAGTCACTACGGTTGTGGCCGTTGGATTTACAGTTAAAGCAACTGTCGCATTTGGTCTGAGCGTTTCAAAGCCGTCAATACCTTCTACCCATTGGAATCCATCATAGATCCATCCTGGCCAGTCAATCGCAATACCTGAACCATCAAGCACCATACCAGGCCAAAGAACCTGACCAGTAAGTACTTCCTGACCAAGACCATTTATTGAACTGGTAGCGTTGTCAAGATCGATTTGGATAACAGTTCCACTGCTATCACTCCATTCTATAGTAACTTCATCTGGGTCCAGATTAAAGTTAAGTAAAGTTATCTCGTAATCCAGATAAGCTGCATCATTTATACATATTCCTTCAGCTATCAAAACAATCTCTGGTTCAACAACAGTTACTGTTACTACTGCCGTATCACAAACTGCAGGATAAACTACAGAACAGATTTGGTACGTGAGTTGATATACCCCAGGAGGAGTATCTGCAGCAACATCTACACTGCCGTCTGAGTTTAAAATAAGGTATCCATCAGGCTCCGGTATAGTCTCAGACAGGATAACATCGGTAGGGTTTAGCAGAACGCCATTAAAGGTGTCATTGTCAAATACGTTAAGTACATTCGGCACAACCACATTTACTCCAGCTATTGGACCCGCACTATCGTCTACGGCAATAATTACCGGGCAAGCGTTAAAAGTGGTAACTGTCGGTGCGTCTAATAAGATACCTGTTGGGTGAGAGTCATCGAAAAGTGGCAAATCTGTACCCAATGTCTCTCCAGAAACGCGAGCTTGATTGCTTACGGATTCAGCGGTGATATCGGTTGCTGAAATAGCATATTCTGCAGTATAAGTCCAGCTTTCTCCTACATCAAGAACCCCTGCTAAGCCTATATCAACACCATCAAAAACGATGGCCGCCACTAGTGGATCAGTTACTGTAATATTGTCTAAAGAAACATTACCTGTATTAATTACGGTAAATGTATAATTGATAGCGTCACCATCGTCGGCACAGATGTTGTTATTAATATCGTTGAATACCCCAACTTTTAATATGGCAATAGAAGCCTGCTGGCATAGAGGTGTAACAGTGGGGTCATCTTCTATTACCGAAGTATCATCAGATAAATCATCGACAACACTTGCATCTGGCGCAGTACCCTCGGCAGTAGCCTGGTTAGTTACCTGCCCAGCATCTATATCGTCTTGTGTAATGGTATAGCTTCCCGTGTAAATCCAAGTCTCGGTTACATCCAGCTCTCCGTCTACATCGGTATCTCCACTTACATAAGTAATTGGGGTTACTAATGGATCGGTTACGCTAATAGAGGCTAACGATACATTCCCTTGGTTAGTTACCGTAAAGGTATAGTCAATAGACTCGCCATCATCGGCGCAGTTATCGCCATTTCCATCTACAAATACTCCGGTTTTAACAATCGCTATTGCAGCGCCATTACATAATGGAGTTACTGTAGGATCATTCTCTAGTACGGAAGCATCATCAGATAAATCATCGACAACACTTGCATCTGGCGCAGTACCCTCGGCAGTAGCCTGGTTAGTTACCTGTCCAGCATCTATATCGTCTTGAGTAATGGTATAGCTTCCCGTGTAAATCCAAGTCTCGGTTACATCCAACTCTCCGTCTACATCGGTATCTCCACTTACATAAGTAATTGGTGCTACTAATGGATCGGTTACGCTAATAGAGGCTAACGATACATTCCCTTGGTTAAATACTGTAAAAGTATAGTCAATAGACTCGCCATCATCGGCGCAGTCATCACCATTACCATCTACAAATACCCCAGTCTTAACTATTGCAATCGCTGGGTCTTGACAAAGGTCAGTCACCGTTGGATCGTTTTCTAATACACTGGTATCATCAGATAAATCATCGACAACACTTGCATCTGGCGCAGTACCCTCGGCAGTAGCCTGGTTAGTTACCTGCCCAGCATCAATATCGTCTTGTGTAAGCGCGTATGAACCATTATAAATCCAGGTCTCGGTTACATCCAGCTCTCCGTCTACATCGGTGTCTCCACTTACATAAGTAACAATCCCAACTAATGGATCCGTTACAATAATCGATGCTAACGATACGTTCCCTTGGTTAGTTACCGTAAAGGTATATTCAATTCCCTCGCCTTCATTGGCGCAATTGTCGCCGTTAAGATCAAGAAATACTCCTGTTTTAACAATCGCTATTGCAGCATCATTACATAATGGAGTTACTGTTGGATCGTTTTCTAATGCGGAAGCATCATCAGATAAATCATCGACAACACTTGCATCTGGCGCAGTACCCTCGGCAGTAGCCTGGTTAGTTACCTGCCCAGCATCTATATCGTCTTGAGTAATGGTATAGCTTCCTGTGTAAATCCAAGTCTCGGTTACATCCAACTCTCCGTCTACATCGGTATCTCCACTTACATAAGTAATTGGGGTTACTAATGGATCGGTTACGCTAATAGAGGCTAACGATACATTCCCTTGGTTAGTTACCGTAAAGGTATAGTCAATAGACTCGCCATCATCGGCGCAGTTATCGCCATTACCATCTACAAATACTCCAGTCTTAACAATCGCTATTGCAGCATCATTACATAATGGAGTTACTGTTGGATCGTTTTCTAATACACTGGTATCATCAGATAAATCATCGACAACACTTGCATCTGGCGCAGTACCCTCGGCAGTAGCCTGGTTAGTTACCTGTCCAGCATCAATATCGTCTTGTGTAATGGTATAGCTTCCAGTGTAAATCCAAGTCTCGGTTACATCCAACTCCCCGTCTACATCGGTATCTCCACTTACATAAGTAATTGGTGCTACTAATGGATCGGTTACGCTAATAGAGGCTAACGATACGTTCCCTTGGTTAGTTACCGTAAAGGTATAGTCAATAGACTCGCCATCATCGGCGCAGTCATCGCCATTACCATCTACAAATACTCCGGTTTTAACAATCGCTATTGCAGCATCATTACATAATGGAGTTACCGTTGGATCGTTTTCTAATACACTCGTATCATCAGATAAATCATCGACAACACTTGCATCTGGCGCAGTACCCTCGGCAGTAGCCTGGTTAGTTACCTGTCCAGCATCTATATCGTCTTGTGTAATGGTATAGCTTCCCGTGTAAATCCAAGTCTCGGTTACATCCAGCTCTCCGTCTAAATCGGTATCTCCACTTACATAAGTAATTGGTGCTACTAATGGATCGGTTACGCTAATAGAGGCTAACGATACATTCCCTTGGTTAGTTACCGTAAAGGTATAGTCAATAGACTCGCCATCATCGGCACAGTTATCGCCATTACCATCTACAAATACTCCGGTTTTAACTATGGCAATCGCTGGGTCTTGACATAAAATGGTGTCGGTAGGATCATTCTCTAATACACTGGTATCATCAGATAAATCATCGACAACACTTGCATCTGGCGCAGTACCCTGGGCAACAGCTTGATTAGTTACCTCTCCGGCATCTATATCGTCTTGTGTAATAATATAACTACCAGTATAAGTCCAAGACTCATCAACATCCAACTCCCCATCTACATCGGTATCTCCACTTACATAAGTAATTGGGGTTACTAATGGATCGGTTACGCTAATAGAGGCTAACGATACATTCCCTTGGTTAGTTACCGTAAAGGTATAGTCAATAGACTCGCCATCATCGGCGCAGTTATCACCATTACCATCTACAAATACTCCTGTTTTTACTATAGCTATTTCAGCACCTTGGCAGAGTTCTGTTACTGTTGGATCATCTTCCAATTCGCTCGTATCATCAGATAAATCAGTTACAGCATCGACAGAAGTCGTTCCACTCGCCGTTGCTTGATTGATTACTTGCCCAGCGTCAATATCGTCTTGGGTAATAGTGTAAACCGCTTGATAATCCCAAGCTTCAGAAACATCAAGAATATTATTTCCATTAGTGTCTCCGCTATTAAATGTAATTGTTCCAACTAACAGGTCGGTAACAGTTACTCCAGAAATAGGAGTATTCCCTTGATTGGTTACAATAAAAGTATAATTAATTGTTTCACCGTCATCGGCGCAATTATCGCCATCAAGATCTACTACATTTCCAGTTTTTACAATTGCGATACAGCTGTTTAGTATAGAAACGGGAACCGAAGTTGTACATCCGTTTGAATCTTCAACATCAACTATATAATCTCCAGCTGCTAAGTCTGTAAATACACCTGAGCTCACAAATGCTCCTCCATCTAAACTATATCTGTAAGGCCCAGTACCTTCGGTTGCCACAACCGTAACTGAACCTAAAGTAGTATTACAAACAATGTCGGTCTGTGCAGATATGTTAGCTTCTAAGGCTGCTAATGGTTGGTCAACAGTAAAGCTTTCAACTCCAGAAGCACATCCATTATCGTCGGTTACTGTTAGTTCGTATGTACCCGCAACAAGTGTATCAATATCTTCCGTACTTGCACCACCTGGTGACCACGAATACGTATATGGAGGAGTTCCTCCAGTTACTGTAACGTCTATTGCACCAGTATCGTCCCCAAAACAAAGTACGTCTGTTACAACACCCGTTATTTCGATATCCATGTCGGGCTGTTGTACCACAACAGCAGTCGTTGTAATTGGAATACACCCATCTGCATCTGTAACGGTTACTTCGTAAGTACCAGCGGTAAGCCCGCTTAAATCTTCAGTTATCTCTCCAGTATTCCATACATAAGTGTAGGGAGGGGTTCCTCCAGAAACAGTCACATCTATAGCTCCAGTTGCGGCACCAAAACATGCTACATCTGTAATAACAGTAGACACAGTTGGCGGCGATGGGATTACAAGACTATCATCGGCTACAATAGCGGGTAAAACACAACCAGAACCATAAGTTCCATTATATGTTAATTCAGCACTAAAATCACCCTCAAATGGATCCGTTCCAGTATATTCAAAGCTTCCGCTTAATGTGTTTGCAAATCCAACAGAGACTCCATTTAAAAAGAATTCCCATTCAAAGTCATCGTCTAAAGAATCGCAATCACCTTGCGACAATGTTCCTGTAAATAGTATAGTATTAGTACATCCATCTCTTTCGATTGTCGCAGTTACTTCCGGACAAGGAACACATACTGTTGGGTTGTTAAATATGTCCTCATCTACTGCACAACTGGAGTTTTCGTAATTAATAACAGCAACTCCAGCAGTATTATCTCCGCAAACATCGGGGTTTGCAATCATCGAATAGGACAAGGTTATTGTTTCGTCAGTAACCGAATCGACAAACCAAGAAACGGTCTGCCCTGCAATTTCTGCAGTACCTTTAGAGGCAACAAATGAGCCTGGAACAAAAGAAAAAGACCCGCCAATTTCGTCGGTTACCAAACTTTGGCCTGGCAATTGTGTCGCGGCCGCTACCAATTGACCTAAAATAACATCATAAATGGCTGTTAAATCGGCATTATCTTCTGTAAAGAATGCTCCACTATCCTGAATAGCGTCTAAGGTAGAAAGTGCAATGGTTTGTGTTGCGCCAGATATTGCCCCAACTAAACCAATTGTAAACACACTTGTATCGTAAACTTCTCCACCTACAGTTGTAGTTTGTGCAGCGACACCAGCATCTATTGCATCGTCTATACAGCTTGTTGTTGGGTCGGTTGTATCGTTACAACTTCCTCCACCTGCGTTACGCGTAGGCACACCATCTGTTAACAAAATAATGCTACGAGAAGTAGCACAATCAAAAGAGCCATTATTAATTAACTCGTTATCTGCAGCTTGAATTGCCTGAGCTATGTTGGTTGGCCCACCAGTTGCAATAGCGTTTACCGTCGCAATTAACGAAGCTTCTCCGCTACTATCTGTTAGACCTTGATCTAAAGTTGCACTAGCCGCATAACTAACTATGGCAATCTTATTTAAGCCCGTAGGGTTATTAGCTGGATCAAAAAAGTTTCCAATAAAATCTATTGCTGCTTCCTGAGCAAAATCGATTGGTTCTGGAACAGGTCCGTCATCCATACTACCGGAACGGTCAATAATCAAGACAACTTCTTGAGGCCTTGGAGGTGGATCTCCAATAATCTCGAGGGTTACATCGAACTGATTACAAATTGTACCATTCTCGACGGCAACTTTATTAATTATAATCTCTTGAGCTTGAGCACTCGTTGTGCTAAGCATTAGAAAACCTGCGGCCAGTACAATACTAGCGGCTGTTTTCTTTATAATGTTGTGAGGTATTTTTAAATGCATAAAGATTTATTTAAAATAAACTTATGATAATAGTATTCTTTTATTATTCTTCTGATGGGTCCGGTACAAAAACACGAAGTAATTGTGACCCAGCAACGCTACTACAATTGGGGTCGAATGCCTCTAATTGAATACAGCTCCATCTATTAAATAGAGTCCCGGCTGGAACCGTTATGTTAACCTTCATCTGAACAGATTGTCCAGGTGAAACCTTAATTCGATTTATTTGCTGCGAACCGCTAACCGAACTAAAAAAGGCAACGTTTAATCGCACATTACTAGTTTGACTGGATCTATTCTGGGTTGAGCAAGAAGTATCCTGAAACACAGAGCGCAATTCGTAAGTTGTGGTTTGACTTCCGTTATTCTTTATGTTAACTACAAATTGAGCCCCATCTTCATCGGCCGAATCGACATTACGGTCGTTTTCAACCGAAAATGCAGCGGCACAAGATTGGGAATACCCGGTGGAAGCAATAAAAAAAGTCGTCAATAAAGTGAGCAAACGGAGTTTGCCCGTAAGAGAGAATTGTGAGGTTAACATGTCTAAGCTATTATTTAGCTCTTTTCTGACTGTAGATACAGATTAAAATCTGTATTTTTTTGTTTAGTTACATTTAGAATCGAGCAATTTGTTTGTATAATTTGTGTTAGCTGATGTGTAAATGTACGTAGGAAATGGGCTACCAAAATTATATTAAATAAACTTTTAGCCCAACGGAGTAATTATATCGTTGAATTACGCAAAAACCGTAATTTTGAATTAATTTTTTGTAAGAAACGAATTGATTTTTAGTACGTATTTATACGTATGGCTTAGAAAATCACAAAATAAATTGTGAGAATCGTCTAAATTCAAAATTACGGTCATTTAAATATAATTATGGGAAAGAATCCTAATAATGTATCTTTGCCGCTACTTAATTTTAACCCACCTAAATGTCTCTTACTAAAGAAATCGCACGCCGCAGAACCTTTGGAATAATATCACATCCAGATGCTGGTAAAACTACCCTAACAGAAAAGTTATTGCTTTTTGGTGGAGCAATTCAAGAAGCCGGTGCCGTTAAGTCGAATAAAATAAAAAAAGGAGCTACAAGTGACTTTATGGAGATAGAACGCCAACGTGGAATTTCTGTTGCTACCTCTGTTTTAGCTTTCGAATATAAAGACATAAAAATAAACATATTAGATACTCCGGGACATAAAGATTTTGCAGAAGACACCTTTAGAACACTCACAGCTGTAGATAGCGTAATTGTTGTAATAGACGTGGCAAAAGGAGTAGAAGAGCAAACCGAAAAGTTAGTAGAAGTTTGTAGAATGCGATCAATCCCAATGATAGTTTTTATTAATAAACTGGATCGTGAAGGGAAAGATGCTTTTGAACTTTTAGACGAGATTGAACAAAAATTAAAGCTAAAAGTTGCTCCGTTAAGCTTTCCTATAGGCATGGGTTATGACTTTAAGGGAATCTATAATTTATGGGAGCACAATGTAAATCTATTTAGTGGCGACTCGAGAAAGAATATAGAAGACACTGTGGAAATTAAGGATTTAGAAGATTCGGCATTAGATGAATTAATTACCCCCGAAACTGCTTTAACACTAAGAGAAGAGCTAGAATTGGTTACTGGAATTTACCCAGAGTTTGACCGAAAAGCCTATTTAGACGGCCAATTACAACCGGTATTTTTTGGTTCTGCGCTAAACAACTTTGGTGTACGTGAACTCTTAGACTGTTTTGTTTCTATCGCACCCACCCCTCGCCCAAAAAGCAGCGATACGCGCGTGGTAGAACCAGACGAAAATGAATTTAGTGGGTTCGTTTTTAAAATTCATGCTAATATGGATCCTAAGCATAGGGACCGTTTAGCTTTTGTAAAAATTGTATCTGGAATTTTTGAACGCAACAAACCTTATTTACATGTGCGTCAAGAAAAAAGATTTAAATTCTCCAGTCCTAATGCGTTTTTCGCCGAAAAGAAAGAAATTGTAGACAAATCATATCCTGGAGATATTGTAGGCTTACACGACACTGGAAATTTTAAAATTGGAGATACCTTGACAGAAGGTGAAGTTATGCGTTACAAAGGTATTCCAAGCTTTTCGCCAGAGCATTTTAAATATATCAATAATGCCGACCCCATGAAGTCTAAGCAATTGGAAAAAGGAATTGACCAATTAATGGACGAAGGCGTTGCTCAATTATTTACTTTAGAATTAAACGGACGTAAAGTAATTGGAACTGTAGGTGCATTGCAGTTTGAAGTAATTCAATACCGACTAGAACACGAATACAGCGCTAAATGTAGGTACGAGAGCTTAAATGTACACAAGGCCTGCTGGGTAGACCCAAAAGACGATAAAAGCGAAGAATTTGCAGAATTTAAAAGGGTAAAGTCTAAGTTTCTGGCCAAAGATAAACGCGGGCAACTGGTGTTTTTTGCTGACTCTTCTTTTACCTTACAAATGACCCAGCAAAAGTATCCAAATGTAACCTTGCACTTTGTTAGTGAATTTGAGCCAACCTTGTAAGGTGACGATAAAAAAATCCCCAGCGTGTTAAACCAAGCTGGGGATTTATTCTTTTAAAAACTTAATAACATTGTATTAAGCTTCTCCCGCTGGTCCAAAGTTTAAAGGAATATTGGGCTGTTCAAAATCTTTTATTTCGCCGTTGGCTTGTTCAAAACGATGCACATTGTCGCCTAACGCTTTTAAAAATCGCTTGGCGTGCTGAGGCGTTAATATAATTCTTGATTTTACTTTGCTTTTTGGCGTACCGGGCATAATGGCAATAAAATCGACTACAAATTCAGAAACCGAATGATTAATTATAGCCAAGTTACTATAGGTTCCTTGCGCTATTGCTTCATCTAATTCAATATTAATTTGTCCTTTTTTTTGTTCTTTTTTGTCACTCATAGAAATAGGTGTTAAAAACAGAATCCCGTTTTAACGGGATTCTGAATATTTATTTATGTAAGAAGCATCTTAGTTATAATTAACTTCTTGACGTTCTTCGGTCATTTGCTCTAGTTCTTCTTTAGAGCCCACAATAATGGTATCGTACTTACGCATACCAGTACCTGCAGGAATTCTATGACCTACAATTACATTCTCTTTTAATCCTTCTAGGGTATCAATTTTACCACTTACAGCAGCCTCGTTTAATACTTTAGTTGTTTCCTGGAAGGAAGCAGCCGAAATAAACGACTTAGTCTGTAAAGAAGCTCTTGTAATACCTTGAAGTATTGGTGTTGCTGTTGCTGGAACAGCATCTCTTGCTTCTACTAAGGCTTTATCGCTACGACGTAAAATTGAGTTTTCGTCTCTTAAATCACGTGCAGTAACAATTTGACCTTCTTTTAAAGTTTCAGATTCACCAGCCGTAGTAACTACTTTCATACCAAAGATCTTGTCGTTTTCTTCGATAAAGTCATATTTATGTGAAAGCTGATTTTCTAAGAAAATAGTATCTCCTGGATCGTTAATTCTAACTTTACGCATCATCTGGCGAACTACCACCTCGAAATGCTTATCGTTAATTTTTACACCTTGTAAGCGATATACTTCTTGTACTTCGTTTACCAAGTATTGCTGTACAGCAGAAGGCCCCTTAATTTTAAGAATGTCTTCTGGAGTAATTGATCCATCGGATAATGGCATACCAGCACGAACATAATCGTTCTCCTGTACCAATATCTGGTTAGATAATTTAACCAAGTATTTCTTGATGTCACCTAACTTAGATTCTACTATAATCTCGCGGTTACCACGTTTAATCTTACCAAAAGAAACAACACCATCAATCTCGCTTACTACAGCAGGATTTGAAGGATTACGCGCTTCGAATAATTCAGTTACTCGTGGAAGACCTCCAGTAATATCACCTGCTTTAGCAGATTTTCTTGGAATCTTAACTAAAATCTTACCAACTTTAATTTTTTCGGCATCGTCTACCATAAGGTGTGCACCCACTGGCAAGTTGTAAGAGCGAATTACATCGCCTTTTGCACCTAAAATATGTAAGGTTGGAATAAGTTTTTTATTTCTTGATTCAGAAATTACCTTTTCTTGGAAACCGGTTTGTTCATCGATTTCTACTTGGTAAGTAACTCCTTGCTCGATATTTTCGTATTTAATCTTACCTGCAAATTCAGAAATAATAACCCCATTATATGGATCCCATTGACAAACAACGTCTCCACTTTTAATAGTATCTCCGTCTTTTACAGAAATGCTAGAACCATAAGGAACGTTGTTGGTACTCAACACAATTCCTGTTTTTTCGTCTATCACTTTAATTTCGGAAGTTCTAGAAATAACAATGTCGATTTTCTTACCATCGTTATCTTCTCCTTTTACAGTTTTAAGATCTTCTATTTCTGCCTTACCGTCGAATTTAGCGATTAACTTGTTCTCCTCTGAAATGTTTCCAGCAATACCACCCACGTGGAAGGTACGCAAAGTAAGCTGTGTTCCAGGCTCCCCAATTGATTGAGCAGCAACAACACCAACAGCTTCGCCTATCTGAACCATTTTTCCAGTGGCTAGGTTTCTACCGTAACACTGTGCACAAATACCCTTCTTGGCTTCGCAAGTTAAGGCCGAACGCACTTCTACACTCTCTACAGGAGAGGCTTGAATTTTAGCGGCAACTTCTTCAGAAATATGTTCTCCTGAGGTCGCTAACAATTCGTTAGTCAACGGATTGTATACATCGTTTAACGAAGTTCTACCAACAATACGTTCGTAAAGGGTTTCTACAACCTCTTCGTTCTTCTTTAATGGCTTAACTTCTACACCACGCAGGGTTCCACAATCGTGAATATTAATAATCACATCTTGAGAAACATCTACAAGTCTACGTGTTAGGTATCCTGCATCGGCCGTTTTTAATGCCGTATCTGCAAGTCCTTTACGCGCTCCGTGTGTAGAGATAAAGTATTCTAAAATAGAAAGTCCTTCTTTAAAGTTCGAAAGAATCGGGTTTTCGATAATTTCACCTCCACCAGAGTTAGACTTTTTAGGCTTAGCCATTAATCCACGCATTCCAGTAAGCTGGCGAATTTGCTCTTTAGAACCACGTGCACCAGAATCAAGCATCATATATACCGAATTAAATCCTTGCTGATCCTCGCGGATACGCTTCATAGATAATTCTGTAAGGTTTGCGTTAGTCGCAGTCCAAATATCAATTACTTGATTGTAACGCTCATTATTGGTAATAAGTCCCATGTTGTAGTTGGCAATAATACCATCTACCTGCCCGTTGGCATCGTCAATCATAGATTGCTTTTCTTGAGGAATAATAATGTCCCCTAAAGAGAATGACAATCCACCTTCGAATGCAAATTTATATCCTAAAGATTTTATCGCGTCCAAGAATGCTGCCGTTGCAGGCACATCGGTTACTTTTAAAATACCTCCAATAATATCGCGTAACGATTTTTTTGTAAGTACTTCGTTAATATAACCAGCAGTTTCTGGAACTTCTTCGTTAAAGATTACACGACCGACTGTAGTTTCGATAATCTGAAATACCAGTTCGCCTTCGTCGTTAAAGTCTTTAGTTCTAATTTTAATATTAGCGTTTAAGTCTACTTGCTTTTCGTTGTAGGCAATAATAACCTCCTCCGGAGAGTAAAAGGTTAATCCTTCGCCTAAAACTTTGTGATCTTTAGTAGATTTTCTTGACTTAGTCATATAATAAAGACCAAGTACCATATCTTGTGAAGGTACAGCCACTGGTGAACCATTTGCTGGATTCAAAATATTATGAGAAGCCAACATTAACAGCTGTGATTCCAAAATTGCTTCTGGCCCAAGTGGTAAGTGTACTGCCATTTGATCCCCATCAAAATCGGCGTTAAATGCTGTACATACTAATGGGTGCAACTGAATTGCTTTTCCTTCTATTAATTTAGGTTGGAAAGCCTGGATTCCTAAACGGTGAAGCGTAGGAGCACGGTTTAGTAATACTGGATGTCCTTTAAGAACATTTTCCAAGATATCCCATACCACAGGTTCCTTCTTGTCTATAATCTTTTTAGCCGATTTTACAGTTTTTACAATTCCACGCTCAATAAGCTTGCGAATTACAAAAGGCTTGTAAAGTTCTGCGGCCATATTTTTAGGAAGACCACATTCGTATAATTTTAACTCCGGTCCAACAACAATTACCGAACGTGCTGAATAATCTACACGCTTACCAAGTAAGTTCTGGCGAAAACGCCCCTGCTTACCTTTTAACGAATCGGATAATGATTTTAAAGGACGGTTAGAGTCAGTTTTTACCGCAGATGATTTTCTTGTGTTATCAAAAAGTGAATCTACAGATTCTTGTAGCATACGCTTTTCGTTACGCAAAATTACTTCTGGTGCCTTTATCTCTACCAATCGCTTTAAACGGTTGTTACGAATAATTACACGACGATACAAATCGTTTAAGTCAGAAGTAGCAAAACGACCACCATCTAAAGGCACTAACGGACGTAATTCTGGAGGAATTACTGGTACTACCTTCATGATCATCCACTCCGGATTGTTCTCACGATTGTTATTTGCTTCACGTAAAGCCTCTACAACTTGTAGTCTTTTTAAGGCCTCAGTTTTACGTTGCTTAGAAGTTTCGTTATTTGCCTTGTGACGTAATTCAAACGACAATTCGTCTAAATTAATACGCTGCAACAATTCAATTAAACATTCCGCACCCATTTTAGCGATAAACTTGTTAGGGTCGCTATCTTCTAAATATAAATTTTCCTGAGGTACGCTATCGAGTACATTCAGGTATTCTTCTTCTGTTAAGAAGTCCATTTTTTGCAATGGCTCTCCTTCTTCGTTTTTAGCGATACCTGGTTGAATTACTACATAACGTTCGTAGTAAATAATCATATCTAATTTCTTAGATGGCAAACCTAATAAGTATCCAATCTTGTTAGGTAAACTTCTAAAATACCAAATATGTGCTACAGGCACTACTAAATTAATATGTCCAACGCGATCGCGTCTTACTTTCTTTTCGGTTACCTCTACTCCACAACGGTCACAAACAATACCCTTGTAGCGTATACGCTTATATTTACCACAAGCACATTCGTAATCCTTAACAGGACCAAAAATTCGCTCGCAGAACAAACCATCACGTTCCGGTTTGTGCGTACGGTAGTTAATGGTTTCAGGCTTTAATACCTCTCCTCTGGATTCTGCCAAAATAGATTCCGGCGAAGCCAAACCAATAGAAATTTTATTAAATTTCTTAACCGTATTTACATCTTTATTTCTTGCCATAATGCTAATCCTATGCTTTTAATAATACTGTAAAGTGAGCTACACTTTACGTCTTCCCTTTAGGGACAATTACTCTTCTAATCGAATGTCTAATCCTAAACCTTTAAGTTCATGCATTAATACATTGAACGATTCAGGTAGACCTGGCTCTGGCATACTCTCACCTTTTACAATGGCTTCGTATGTTTTAGCTCTACCGATTACATCATCTGACTTAACCGTTAAGATTTCACGCAGTGTACTAGAAGCTCCATAAGCCTCTAGCGCCCAAACTTCCATCTCTCCAAAACGCTGACCTCCAAATTGAGCTTTACCACCCAATGGTTGTTGTGTAATAAGTGAGTATGGTCCAATAGAACGTGCGTGCATCTTATCGTCAACCATGTGACCCAGTTTAAGCATGTAAATCACACCAACGGTTGCGGGTTGATCAAAACGTTGTCCTGTTCCACCATCGTATAGATAGGTGTGACCAAATAATGGAATTCCAGCTTCTTCTGTTAATTCATTAATTTGATCTAGAGTAGCACCGTCAAAAATTGGAGTAGCAAATTTGCGACCTAACTTCTGACCAGCCCATCCAAGAACAGTTTCGTAAATCTGACCAATGTTCATACGCGATGGTACCCCTAGTGGATTAAGTACAATATCTACTGGAGTTCCGTCTTCTAAGAACGGCATATCTTCTTCACGAACAATACGAGCAACAATACCTTTGTTTCCGTGACGTCCCGCCATCTTGTCCCCTACTTTTAGTTTACGCTTTTTAGCGATGTAAACTTTAGCAAGTTTTAAAATACCAGATGGCAATTCGTCTCCCACAGAAATGGTAAACTTCTCGCGACGCAAGTTACCTTGCAAGTCGTTTTCTTTAATCTTGTAATTGTGCATCAATTCGGCAATCAACTTGTTGGTTGCCTTATCGGTAGTCCAAGTTCCCAGTGTTAAGTGCGTATAGTCATCTACAGCATTTAACATTTTTAAGGTGAATTTTTTACCTTTTGGGAATACTTCTTCGCCAAGGTCGTTCATAACACCTTGCGCAGTTTTACCACCAACTATTTCGAAAAGCTTCTCTACAAGAACATCTTTTAACGCTACGAATTTTGCTTCGTAGATAATTTCTAGTTCGTTAATATCTTCTTTGTCTTTCGCTCTTTTTCTTTTGTCCTTAATGGCACGAGCAAACAATTTCTTATCTATTACCACACCTTTTAAAGATGGAGAGGCTTTTAAAGATGCATCTTTTACATCTCCTGCTTTATCTCCAAAAATAGCACGTAACAGTTTTTCTTCTGGAGTTGGATCGCTTTCTCCTTTTGGAGTAATTTTTCCAATTAAAATATCTCCAGGCTTAACTTCTGCACCCACGCGAATCATTCCGTTTTCGTCTAAGTCTTTAGTAGCCTCTTCAGAAACGTTTGGAATATCGCTTGTAAGTTCTTCGTTACCTAATTTGGTATCACGAACTTCAAGTGCGTACTCATCTATATGTATCGAAGTAAAAATATCTTCACGAACAACTTTTTCAGAAATTACAATCGCATCCTCAAAGTTATATCCTTTCCATGGCATAAAGGCCACTTTCATATTTCTACCCAACGCTAGTTCTCCAGCTTCGGTTGCATACCCTTGGCATAAAACCTGACCTTTATTTACACGATCTCCTTTACGTACAATCGGTTTTAGGTTAATACTAGTACTTTGGTTGGTTTTTCTAAACTTAATTAACTGATATGTTTTAGAATCTCCGTCAAAACTAACTAAACGATCTTCGTCTGTACGGTCGTATTTGATAGTAATTATACGAGAATCTACATATTCTACAACTCCGTTTCCTTCTGCGTTTATAAGAACACGAGAATCAGAAGCCACTTGACGTTCTAATCCTGTTCCAACAATAGGAGAATCGGCAATTAATAAAGGTACCGCTTGACGCATCATGTTAGATCCCATCAAGGCACGGTTTGCATCATCATGTTCCAAGAATGGAATAAGTGAAGCCGATATTGACGAAATCTGATTAGGAGCAACATCTGTATAGTGAACCTCTTTTGGATCGACTACAGGAAAGTCTCCTTCCATACGTGCAATTACACGATCACTATCTATAGTTCCATCTTTCTTTAATGGAATGTTAGCCTGTGCAATTAGCTTTTCTTCTTCCTCTTCTGCAGATAAGTAAATTGGCTCAGATTTTAAATCAACCTTAGCATTATCTACCTTTCTGTATGGAGTTTCTATAAATCCTAAGTTATTTACTTTGGCGTATACACTTAAAGAAGATATAAGTCCAATGTTTGGTCCTTCAGGAGTTTCAATCGGGCATAAACGTCCGTAGTGTGTATAGTGAACATCACGTACTTCAAAACCTGCACGCTCTCTTGACAGACCACCAGGCCCAAGAGCCGAAAGTCTACGTTTGTGCGTAATCTCGGCTAATGGATTGGTTTGATCCATAAACTGAGACAATTGATTGGTTCCAAAGAACGAATTGATTACGGAAGACAAAGTCTTCGCATTAATCAAATCGATAGGTGTAAATACTTCGTTATCACGAACATTCATACGTTCGCGAATAGTACGAGCCATACGAGCTAAACCAACACCAAACTGAGCCGATAATTGTTCTCCTACAGTTCTAACACGACGGTTAGATAAGTGATCAATATCGTCAATCTCTGCCTTAGAATTAATTAATTCTATTAAGTATTTTACAATGGTAATAATATCTTCTTTGGTAAGCACTTGCTTGTCCATTTCGATATCAAGACCTAATTTTTTGTTCATTCTGTAACGACCAACTTCACCTAAGTTGTAACGTTGATCCGAAAAGAACAATTTATTTATAATACCACGAGCAGTCTCTTCATCGGGCGGCTCGGCATTACGTAATTGTCTGTAAATGTGCTCTACAGCTTCTTTTTCGGAGTTTGTAGGATCCTTCTGAAGCGTGTTGTGAATAATAGCATAGTCCGCTAAAAGATTATCTTCTTTGTGTAGTAAAATGGTTTTACTACCCGATTCTAAGATTACTTCTATATGCTCTTTTTCTAGAACGGTGTCACGATCAAGTACAATTTCGTTACGTTCAATAGATACTACTTCTCCAGTATCTTCGTCTACAAAATCTTCGTGCCAAGTTTTAAGCACACGTGCTGCTAACTTGCGGCCCATGTATTTTTTAATACCTGTTTTAGTCGCTTTAATTTCTTCGGCTAGGTCGAATATCTCTAAAATATCCTTATCGCGTTCAAAACCTATTGCTCTAAATAATGTAGTTACAGGTAATTTCTTTTTACGGTCAATATAAGCGTACATCACGCTGTTAATATCGGTCGCGAATTCTATCCAAGAACCTTTAAAAGGAATTACTCGGGCAGAGTATAATTTGGTTCCATTTGCGTGGAATGATTGTCCAAAGAAAACCCCAGGAGAACGGTGTAATTGAGAAACTACAACACGCTCTGCTCCGTTAATACAAAATGTACCACTTGGAGTCATATAAGGGATAGTACCTAAATACACATCTTGCACGATGGTTTCAAAATCTTCGTGCTCAGGGTCGGTACAGTATAATTTTAAACGAGCTTTTAAAGGCACGCTATACGTTAAACCACGTTCTATACACTCTAAAATAGAATAGCGTGGTGGATCTACAAAGTAGTCCAGGAATTCCAGTACAAATTGATTTCGGGTATCTGTAATTGGAAAGTTTTCCATGAAGGTGTTATATAACCCTTCGTTTCCTCTTTCTTCTGATTTAGTCTCTAACTGGAAAAAGTCCTGAAACGACTTTACCTGAATATCCAGAAAATCTGGGTAATCTGGCTTGTTTTGCACAGAAGAGAAATTCAATCTTTCGGTTTGCATTGCGGACATCTACGGATGGAATTTTAGTTAAAATAAAAACAACAAAAGCGCAATAAAATGGACTTGACCATTATATACGCAAAATGGTTTAGGCCCATCCCAACAGTGGGAAGGCCTAAACCTTAAGGTTTGGCTACCTCGCGAGCTTACTTAAGCTCAACCTCAGCGCCAGCTTCTTCTAACTGAGCTTTTAAAGCTTCAGCTTCGTCTTTTGCTACACCTTCTTTTATTGGAGAAGGAGCATTGTCTACTAATGCCTTAGCGTCTTTAAGACCAGCACCAGTTAATTCCTTAACTAGTTTTACAACCGCTAGTTTAGAACCACCAGCAGCAGTAAGGATTACGTCAAATTCAGACTGTTCTTCGGCAGCTTCACCACCACCAGCACCGCCAGCGGCAACAGCTACTGCAGCAGCAGCAGGCTCGATACCATATTCGTCTTTTAAAATAGTAGCTAACTCGTTTACTTCTTTAACAGTAAGGTTAACTAATTGTTCTGCAAAATCTTTTAAATCTGCCATTTTCTATCGTTTTAAAAAAATTGTATTCTTGTTTGTAATATTCTGTTTATGCTTATTCTGGACGTTCAGATAATGTTTTAACAATACCTGCAATTGTACCACCACCCGATTTAAGGGCAGAAATAACATTCTTAGCAGGAGATTGTAACAATCCAATAATGTCTCCAATAAGTTCTTCTTTACTCTTAATGTCAACCAAGGTGTCTAATTGGTCATCGCCAATATAAACTGCCTCTTCTATAAATGCTCCTTTAAGTAAAGGACGTTCCGATTTTTTACGGAATTCCTTGATTACTTTTGCCGGTGCATTTCCTGTTTCTGATAACATTAAAGAAGTGTTTCCTTTTAAAACATCTTTAAGATCACCAAAATCTTTGTCGCTGCTCTCCATTGCTTTTTCAAGCAATGTATTTTTAACCACTGCTAATTTAACTCCGGCTTTAAAACAAGCACGACGTAAATTAGAAGTTGTCCCTGCATCTAGGTTCGATATATCTGCCAAATAAATGATAGAGTTATCGGCTAACTGTGCAGTCAAATCTTGTATAACTTGTGATTTTTCTTCTCTTGTCATAATTTCTAAGGCTTACTGCTCAGTAAAACGTTTAGCGTCAACATTCAATCCAGGACTCATTGTGCTAGACATATAAATGCTTTTTATATAAACGCCTTTAGACGTTTGCGGCTTCAACTTTACTAAAGTGGTTAATAATTCTCTTGCGTTTCCAGCTATCTTTTCGGCATCGAAAGATGACTTTCCAATAGCAGCATGTACAATACCTGATTTCTCAACTTTAAAGTCGATTTTACCAGCTTTTACATCCGAAACGGCTTTAGCAACATCCATTGTTACTGTACCAGTCTTTGGGTTTGGCATTAATCCACGAGGTCCTAAAACACGACCTAGAGGACCTAACTTACCCATAACACTTGGCATGGTAACAATTACGTCAACATCTGTCCATCCTCCCTTTATCTTAGTGAGGTACTCTTCTAAACCTACGTAATCTGCTCCTGCAGCAGTAGCTTCGGCTTCCTTATCTGGAGTTACCAAGGCCAACACTTTTACATCTTTACCTGTTCCGTGTGGTAATGTTACAACTCCGCGAACCATTTGATTGGCTTTGCGAGGATCTACATTTAAACGAACAGCTAAATCAACAGAGGCGTCAAAATTTACGCTGGTTATTTCTTTTATTAAAGCAGAAGCTTCGGCTAAAGAGTATGCTTTATTTGCATCTACTTTGCTGTGTGCTTCCTTTTGCTTTTTGGTTAATTTTGCCATTTTACTGTTTCTTTAAAAAATTAAAAAGGGGCTGACCCTTTAATTTTAACTCCCATGGATCTTGCAGTTCCGGCTACCATTTTCATGGCAGATTCGATAGTAAATGCATTTAAATCAGGCATTTTATCTTCTGCAATAGTTTTCACCTGATCCCAGGAAATTGTGGCTACTTTTCGCACGTGTGGTTCACCAGAGCCTTTTTTAGCTTTGGCGGCCTCAAGAATCTGTACAGCAGCTGGAGGAGTCTTAATTACAAAGTCAAATGACTTGTCTTTAAAGACTGTTATCACAACTGGCAATACTTTTCCTTGCTTATCTTGAGTTCTTCCGTTGAATTGCTTACAGAACTCCATGATGTTAACACCTGCGGCACCTAAAGCGGGTCCCACTGGAGGTGATGGATTAGCAGCACCACCGCGAACCTGTAACTTTACGACTTTATCTACTTCTTTTGCCATTTTTTACAATTTAGTAAGATCGTTCTCTTGTGGAAGCTAGAGTTCAATCAGTTCTTGTGTTCGTAACAGTTTGTTTATACTTTTTCTACTTGCATATAGCTTAATTCTAATGGCGTTTTTCTTCCGAAAATCTTTACCATTACTTCTAGCTTACGCTTTTCTTCGTTTATTTTTTCTACCGTTCCATTAAATCCGTTGAACGGTCCATCGATAACTTTAATAGTTTCTCCAATTACAAATGGAATGTTTAGGTTATCATCTTCGATAGCTAATTCGTCTACCTTACCTAACATTCTATTTACTTCAGATTGACGAAGCGGCACAGGGTCTCCACCCTTTGTCTCGCCTAAAAAGCCAATCACTCCGTTTATCGATTTTATAATGTGTGGTACTTCCCCTGCCAAATTTGCATTAACAATAATGTAGCCCGGAAAGTAAACACGCTCTTTACTTATTTTTTTGCCGTCACGGATTTGAATAACCTTTTCGGTAGGAACTAAGATCTGTTCTATATAATCTTCTAAATTAAGACGTGTTATCTCTGATTCGATATACGCTTTAATCTTATTTTCCTGCCCGCTTACAGAGCGAACAACATACCATTTTTTAGTATTTTTTGTTTCGGCCATGCTGTGGGTTTATCCTTGAATCAATTTAAAATATTGTTCTATAACACCAGAGAACACTGTATCTACTCCCCATACAGCCAAAGCCAATACAACAGAAAATACAGCAACGATAACCGTAAGACGTTGTCCTTCGGCCCAAGGGGTCCACGTAACATGATTCCTTAGTTCGTTGTAAGACTCTTTTATATATTTTATCATTGTTTTGTGTTTTGCACGGGTTTAGAGGAATCCCTTTAAACCGCTCTAGATATACTTCTCAATCCTTGAAAAGTTAATCATTGGTTATACTTTGCACGGGTTGAGAGACTCGAACTCCCGACACCTGGTTTTGGAGACCAGTGCTCTACCAACTGAGCTAAACCCGTAGATAAAAGTCAAGGTATCCCGAAATATCGGGACACCTTTAACTCTATTTTTATATCTACTTGTTAGTCTAGGATCTCAGTAACCTGACCTGCACCAACAGTTCTACCACCCTCACGGATTGCAAAACGAAGACCTACATTCAATGCAATTGGCTGAATAAGATCAACAGTAATAGTTAGGTTATCTCCTGGCATTACCATTTCTACACCATCAGGAAGATTAATGTTTCCTGTTACGTCAGTTGTACGAACGTAGAACTGCGGACGGTAGTTGTTATGGAATGGAGTATGACGTCCACCTTCTTCTTTTTTAAGAACGTAAACTTCCGCTTTAAATTTAGCGTGAGGAGTTACAGAACCTGTTTTACAGATTACCATACCTCTTTTAATGTCAGTTTTTTCGATACCTCTTAATAGGATACCAACGTTATCTCCAGCTTCACCTCTATCAAGAATCTTACGGAACATCTCTACTCCAGTAATTGTAGAAGTTAATTTTTCTGCTCCCATTCCAATAATGTCAACAGGATCTCCTGTGTTTGCAACACCAGTTTCGATACGACCTGTAGCTACAGTTCCACGACCAGTAATTGAAAATACATCTTCGATTGGCATTAAGAAATCCTTATCTACATCACGCTTAGGTAATACAATCCACTCATCAACAGCAGCCATAAGCTCCATTACTGAATCAACCCACTTTTGCTCACCGTTTAGTGCTCCAAGTGCAGAACCAGCAATTACAGGACCATTGTCACCGTCATATTCGTAGAAAGAAAGAAGATCTCTAATTTCCATCTCTACTAATTCTAGTAATTCCTCGTCATCTACCATATCCACTTTGTTCATGAATACAACCATACTTGGAATTCCTACCTGACGTCCTAAAAGGATGTGCTCACGTGTTTGTGGCATAGGACCATCTGTAGCAGCTACTACTAAGATAGCACCATCCATTTGTGCAGCACCAGTTACCATGTTCTTAACGTAATCCGCGTGACCTGGACAGTCAACGTGTGCGTAATGACGGTTAGCCGTCGAATACTCTACGTGAGAAGTGTTAATAGTAATACCTCTTTCTTTTTCTTCAGGAGCGTTATCGATAGAATCGAAATCTCTCTTTTCTGATAAACCAGCGTTTGCTAGTACAGTAGTAATAGCGGCTGTAAGGGTAGTTTTACCGTGGTCAACGTGTCCAATAGTACCGATGTTTAAGTGCGGTTTGGAACGATCAAAAGTTTCCTTTGCCATGTTTATTGATTTTAAATCTTAATTATATTAGTGTTCAATTAAATTCTTCTTTGAGCCAACGACGGGAATTGAACCCGTGACCTCTTCCTTACCAAGGAAACGCTCTACCCCTGAGCTACGTCGGCGTAAAGTCTTGGATCGAAAAAGCGACTCACTTTTTAGATCCCTGCTTTCGCAGGTTTCTAGAGCGAGAGACCGGGTTCGAACCGGCGACATTCAGCTTGGAAGGCTGACGCTCTACCAACTGAGCTACTCTCGCATTTATTAGTTCTACAATTAGAACTAAATGGTTACAATAAGTTGATGTTTCCCTTTGCTAAGCTTCACCATTCGGATTAGCTAACTATTGTTCGCTATTCTGACAGGTTGGTCACTGAGTGATTTTTAAAACTAAAAATCGTATCGAAGTGACTTTTCCAAGCTTCACCATTCGGATTACTAGGCTAACGCCTCGTGATCCTCACAGAACGGTCACTGAGTGATTTTTACAAAAATAAAAATCGTATCGAAGTGACTTTTCCAAGCTTCACCATTCGGATTACTCGGCTAACGCCTCGTGATCCTCACAGAACGGTCACTGAGTGATTTTTACAAAAATAAAAATCGTATCGAAGTGACTTTTCCAAGCTTCACCATTCGGATTACTCGGCTAACGCCTCGTGATCCTCGGTGGGTGAACCTTACATATTTTTTCTTCGAAGCCTTAAGAAAGTAAACTTTCTACGCCTTCTCCCAAAAAATATGTGGGGAGAGCAGGATTCGAACCTGCGAAGTTAAAAACAACGGAGTTACAGTCCGTCCTCGTTGGCCGCTTGAGTATCTCCCCAAAGCTTTAAAAACATCAATTTTAAAGAACTTAAGAGCCGATGGAGGGACTCGAACCCACGACCTGCTGATTACAAATCAGCTGCTCTAGCCAGCTGAGCTACATCGGCCTCTTTTGACTCTTTTTTAATCAAAAAAAAGTCCGCTATTTCTAACGGACTGCAAATGTATAATAATTTTCTTTTCTAAAAAACTTTTTTCAATTTTTTAATTCATAAATGCGCTCGTTGTTTTTCCTTGCGTTTTTTTAATTGACGCTCTAACGAATTCGCACATTCATCTGTGCCTTCTTCGAACTTTCTACATTCTTTTTTTACTATAATATCGCCGCCGGGAATGCTTAGGAGTACCTCGACAATTTTATTCTCTTTTTGACTGGTATTTTGCAGCTTTAAAAAAACATCTGCAAAAATAATTCGATCGTAAAACTGCTCTAGTTTTGCTAAACGGCGTTCAATAAAATCGATAAGCTTAGCATCGGCGTCAAAGTTTGGTGTCTGCACATTTACTTTCATACGCGGGTATTTTTTGGGTTAAACAATATAAGAACGTCCTTCTATTTTTTATTTCTGGGATGCGCTTGAGCGTGAATTTTCTTTAATTCGGCAATACTATTATGTGTATAAACTTGTGTTGATGCAAGACTAGCATGCCCTAACAACTCTTTTACTGCGTTCAAGTCGGCTCCTTCGTTTAACAAATGAGTCGCAAAGCTGTGTCGTAATATATGCGGACTCTTTTTTACTTTAGAGGACGTCTTACTAAAATACGAATTAATAATTCGGTAGACAAGCGTTTCATATAATTTTAACCCTTTGCTTGTAGTAAATAACCAAGGCTCTATTTTAGGCTCATTTAAAGTATTCTGCTGGTCCATATATGCAGCCAAATCTTTTAGCACCGTGGGCAATAAAGGCAAATTACGCTCCTTGTTTCTTTTTCCCAGTACGCGAATTATCCCTTGTTGCAAATCGACGTCACTTACTTTTAAATGGATAAGCTCACTGCGTCGCATTCCTGTGGAATACAAGAGCTCTACAATTAAGCGATCCCGCAAACTATCATGCGCTTGCTCCTGTTTTAAAAGCGCAATTACTTCTTCTATTTCTTGCTGCGAAAACGGAACTTGAAGCGTCGTGGCTGCTTTTAAGGCTTTGTGCTTAGCTAAAGGACTTACGTCTATTTGCTCGGTTTTTAATAAGAACTTATAGTATGTTTTTAGCGACGATACCTTTCTGTTTACAGACCTATTGGATATTCCGCTATTTACCAAGGTTACAATCCAAGACCTGATTAAGGGATAACTCACTTGATTAATATCCTTTAATTCGTATTCTGCCAATACAAATTCAGCGAAACTATTAAGGTCGTTTAAATAGG
The DNA here is from genome assembly GCA_965277295.1 of Gilvibacter sp. Classification (GTDB taxonomy): domain Bacteria; phylum Bacteroidota; class Bacteroidia; order Flavobacteriales; family Flavobacteriaceae; genus Gilvibacter. The sequence continues at coordinate 2,417,944 of OZ255720.1, read as the reverse complement.
CCGTAACGGTATGCTTGGAATAATTTTTTTCCAGAGCTAGGTAATCAGAAAAGGAAGTAAAAGGCATAAAAAAATCCACTGAATATGTAAAGGTACATTTTCCAGCGGATTTATATTTATTAATTCAGGGGCTAGATATCTTCTTGATCTCTTAGACGCTGAATGTACTGTGCTTTTTGAATCTGAGCTCTACGCTTAACAGAAGGCTTGCTAAATGCTTGTCTTGCTCTTAGTGAACGCATAGTTCCTGTACGATCAAATTTTCTTTTGAAACGCTTTAGGGCTCTATCGATATTTTCTCCGTCTTTAACTGGTATAATTAACATAGTGTCATCACCTCCTCTCTTTTGCGGTTGCAAATATAAAACAAATTCGGAATTTAGAATAATAATTACACTTTATTAATGGCAGCACTAATAAATTGTAAGAACGCATTGTAAACCCAATTAATACGTGGGCTTACCCTGAGCCAAACAATGATTGCTTATTGCTTAAACAACGAAGCTCTCTTGCTTAAATCTTGAATAAGCTTTTCTTCTTCGTCACTTTCTAGCAGTACGTTGTATTTTTTCCAGAAGGCTTGATTGTATGGACGTGGAGAAAAAATATCGTCGGACCATTCTTTTTCAAGTGCCTGCTTAATTTGCTCAGGATCTTGAATTATTTGAGTAAAAACAATCTCCTGAACCGTAAAGTAAAACTGCTCTTCACGTTCTTTGCGAATCTGTTCGGCTGTCTTTTCGTCTTGGTCAGAAGAACGATCCCCTACATTAACCAATTTAGGAGTTTCGTAATACACATAATTAGGGTACCACTTTTCTTCGAATTCCTTGTAAGTAATAACCAACTTATGATTCAGTTCGGTGCCAAATAAGCTTTTGCTTCTACTTTTTTGTGCAGCAGAACCAGCGACTAATTCGTATTCTATTCGCTTTATAGCATAGGTTTTCCAGTCAATATAAATCCAACCACGAGGCTCAAAGCCTTCGTTGTAAATCCCCGGAGTATTTAGACCTACAAAATCACTGCTCTTAGAAATTCTAATTTTATACACTTTACGCCCATCGTCCACTAGCACGGTATCTAAACTAAACTGATGCCGTTCTAACATTTTATCGCCAAGCAAAGCAAATCTTAGGTTGGCGTTACGCGCCATATTTAGCTTGCCTTTAAAAAGATTACCTAAGCCATTCACACGATTGTCATTCCACTTTATCGCTTCTATTAACGATTCCTTCTTAATGGTGTCTCGACGTAAATTATCGGCCTTTACATTAAGTCCTTTGGCATCTTTTAAATACGAATAATAGGTAAACAAACTATCCACATCCCGAAGGTCGTAGCTCTTTCTGTTTTCGTCAACGTTAATTAATAAGTTCTCTGCGGAATTTGCCGCATAACTAGAATCGTATACGGTAATCGCACTTTCTATAAGCCATTTGTACTCTATTTGGTTTCGTTCTTTATGCCGTAAAAATCCTTTTTGCATATACGAACTATCCGGTAAGTTTCTTGGCAAGCGTTCTACAGCTTTTAAAACAATTTCGTTACCTGTTGTAGGTCTTGGATCTGCTACTACAACAACTTCGTCTAAAGATGCAATGTCTTCTTCAAGAAAAATATCCATAGTAGGATCGTAATCGGCAATGGTCGTCTTAAAACTTCTATACCCGATAGAAGAAATAACCAGGGTGTCGCTCTTATAGCGTTCAGGTACAACCAATAGAAATTTACCATCTATATTACTAACGGTACCAATTGTGGTATTATTTACGTAAATATTGGCATTAGAGACGGGCATAAAAGTTGCAAAGTCTACAACCTTTCCAGAAAGTTCAACTTCGGATTGAGCAAAAGCCCCAAAGCCAATTAAAAAAATGGAAAAGCCAAGAATAATTCGCAACGTTTTGTGGCGTAGTTCTAGCATACTAAATTGCTTAAGTTAGATTTTGGAAGTTCAAGGTAACAAATTACGCACACAAAGTTGCTAATAAGATGTTAAGTAGCCGGTTTGTATTCTTTCCCGTCGATAACCATCTTAGCTATTATTTCGCGTAAAATCTCTGAAGTTCCTCCTCCAATTGGACCTAAGCGACTATCACGAAGCATACGTGCCAATGGATATTCTTCCATATAACCATATCCCCCTAAAAGTTGCAAGCAATCGTACATTACTTCGTCGGCTATTTTAGTAGAAATTAATTTAGACATACTAGCCTCTTTTACAACGTATTCTCCGTCTCCTAAACGTTTGGCTACATTGTAATTAAATGTTTTACAAACCTCAACTTCACTGCTTAGTTGTGCTACCTTATGACGCAAGGCTTGAAACTTAGAAATAGATTGACCAAATGCCATTCGGTCTTTCATGTATTGAATGGTATACTCCAGAGCGTATTCACTTCTAGCGTGGGCATTAATTCCCATTATTAAACGTTCACTAGCAAAATGCTGCATAATATACTGAAAGCCTTTATTTTCTTCCCCTAATAAGTTACCAGCTGGTATTTTTACGTCGGTAAAAGAAATTTCACCAGTATCGCTAGCACGCCACCCCAATTTATCGAGTTTGGTCGCAGCAAGACCGCTTGCATCGCGGTCTACAATAAACATAGAAATTCCTTTATTGCCCAATTCAGGAGTAGTCTTTGCAGCTACTATCAAGTAATCACTATACACGCCATTGGTAATAAAAGTCTTTGACCCGTTTAGAATATAGTGGTCTCCTGCTAAAACTGCAGTAGAACGCATTCCAGAGACGTCCGAACCACCAAAAGGTTCGGTAACACATAAACAACCTATAGCTTCTCCCGTAATACTTGGAGTTAAATAGCGCTCTTTTTGGGCATTGTTAGCTTCGTATTTTAAATGTGTCATGGCTAAATAGGCATGTGCCCACATGGCCGCCGCAAATCCACCCGAATTAATACGTTGTAATTCTTCTAGAAAAATAACCGTGTAGAAATAGTCTAAATCCATTCCACCATAGGCTTCGGGAGCCGCAATGCCAAAAAATCCCATATCGCCCATTTTGGTCCAAATGGCCCGATCTATCGTCCCCGTGTTTTCCCACTCATCTAAATGCGGTACAACTTCTTTTTGCAAAAATTCTTTTAGGCTCGCCCTAAATAAATCGTGTTCCTCTGTAAAATATGCTGTGCTCATAAGTGCAAACTCGTCACCATTTTATATAATTGCCCTTAGTTACTATAGACCGTTCTGGCTAGGCAATTTACGCGGTTTATTCGAACTGCAAATATAACTGAATTCCAGCTAATTTTTGCGGTGTAATACCATCTATTTTTAGTAATTCCTGTGCGTCTAAAATTTGTTCTCTTAGCCTTCTAAAACTGACCATTTCAACCGCCAAATCGAAAGAAATTCCGGGAATTGTCGCAAGATCTGAAGCCGATGCTGAATTAAAATTGATCTTTAAGATTGTCTTTGGATTTTGTATTCTAAAGTGCTTCCAAAGTTCGTTTCGCACCGAACTTGATAGACCATAAATTAATTGTAATTGCAAAGTATCTGCAAAGTCTCCATAGCGTTCTCTAAAATCAACAATTCTTTTTGCAAGAACTGGACCAATCCCACGAACAGCTTGCAAGTCGTTTAATGTTACTTTATTTAAGTTAGCCAGTACTTCTGGGTAACTCTGTTTTTTTGTTTTAAGTTGATTTGACTTGGCCTTATTTACCCACTCAGGAAATTTAAAAAAAGGTTTCATTACTGTTAACAGTGAATCGGAAACTTGTGTGATTCTTTGAAAATCTTTAGCCGAATTTACCCATTGTTTATTCGCCCTAAAACGCTGTAAACGTGCTAATTCTTGTGCCGACATACCCCAGAGGTAAGCATTGTAATCTGTCAAGTAATTGGGGTTAAATTTATAAGGTTCCCATTTAGACTGATTCGCCGCTTGACTAAGGGAATCCAAGTAGTTATTTACCGCCACCCACTGCGGGTCCTGAAGGTTAAATTCCAACGCTTGATTGGTCTTTGTTTTGCGTAACTGAGCGATAAAAAACAATCCACTTATTAAAAGGACCAACCACAACAACCCTATTCTATCTTGTTTTGCAAAGCCAATGGCTTTTTGTAGAAATAAAAATACCCCCATACATTATAATTTGCATAGGGGTATTAAATTTTTACGCGCTGGTTAGCGCTATTTTTTCATGGACTTAATTGCGCCCATGTATTTATTAAATTCTTCTTTTACTTTAGGCGCTAAGATTACCAATCCAATCATGTTTGGTACCATCATAGCAAAAATCATGGCATCCGAAAAACCAATCACACTACCTAAACTAGCAGCGGCTCCAACCACTACAAATAGGCAGAATATAATTTTATACGTGTATTCCATTTTCTTGGTACGCCCAAATAAATAAGCCCAACCCTGGAATCCGTAATACGACCAAGAAATCATGGTACTAAATGCGAACAATACCACAGCCACTGTAAGTACATATGGGAACCAAGATATCACACTTTCAAAAGCACCAGAAGTCATTAATATTGCTTCTGCATCATTAGCAGGTCCGGTACCTGTAAGTGAGCCGGTAATAATAAGTACTAGCGCGGTCATAGTACAAACCACCACAGTATCTATAAAAGGCTCCAATAAAGCAACCATACCTTCACTAGCGGCATATTTTGTTTTTACTGCTGAATGCGCAATAGATGCAGACCCAACACCGGCTTCGTTAGAAAACGCTGCACGTCTAAACCCTTGAACTAATACTCCAATGGCACCACCAGCAATTCCTTCTGGACTAAAGGCCCCATTAAAAATTTGAGCAAAAGCATCGCCTATCATGTCGTATTTTGCAACCAATACAAATAAGGAGGCTCCAACATAAATTACAACCATTAGTGGAACAATCTTGTCGGTCACCTTGGCAATTTTCTTAATTCCTCCAATAATTACAATCCCCACTAAAACGGCCATTATAATTCCAAACAACCAACCTTTACCGTATAGCACGGATTCGGTTCCACCAGTAATATTTTCTACCAATTGGAAGGCTTGATTTACTTGGAACATGTTTCCACCTCCAAAAGAACCACCAATTACAAAAACTGCAAATAAGGCCGCCAAGACCTTTCCTAATTTGTCTAAGCCTTTACTTTTTAATCCTTTTCTTAAGTAATACATTGGGCCACCATAAACGGTTCCGTCCTCTGCTATATCTCTATATTTTACCCCCAAGGTACATTCCACAAATTTAGAAGCCATTCCCAAAAGTCCAGCAACTATCATCCAAAAGGTCGCCCCTGCGCCTCCAATGGAAACTGCAATCGCCACCCCGGCAATATTACCCAAACCAACTGTTGCAGAAAGTGCCGCAGTAAGCGCTTGAAAATGCGAAACCTCTCCAGTATGCCCCTCTACACGTATGGTATCTGGATTATCACCGTCGTCTGTAAACACAGCATCCGAAACCTCTACATTATGATCTTCTCTACCTTCTAATTCGTCGTATTTCCCGCGAACAATATTTATGGATGTCCAAAAGCCTCTAAAGTTTATTCCCTTAAAGTAAATTGTAAAATAAGTAGCACCAATAATTAATGGAAATAATACCCAAAAAACACTTATTTCGTCCCCAAAAGGAATCTGGTAGAAGATAAAGCTAACAAACCAGCCTGTCGCATCGCCAAATGCTTCGTCAATTTTCTGGTCTAAACCAGCCTCTTGCGCTTCTTGAGCGAAAGTCAGCAAGGGTGTTAATACAGTAAATACAAATAAGAGTAGTCTCTTGGACATAGTATGTTTTTTAGTTCGTAATGTTTTCAGACGACCAAGATGCTAAAAAAATTAGCTAATTCAAATTTTTAGGAGTTAAAAAGTCCCGAACTAAACCCCGTAAACTTGCTTTAATTGCTCGATTTGATGAGGCCTACCAATAAGAATTAATTTTGAACCTGTTTGTAGGACAAGACTGGGTTCTGGGTTAACAATATAATCCCCCGAGGGGCCTTTATAACCAATTATTGAACAACCTGTTTTTTTGCGCAAATCTAGGTCCTTAATGGCTTGCTCTCGTCCATCGGAACAAACATTTTCGAAGGCAATTTGTTCTACATTTATGCTGTCCTCTTCTCCAGAAACGGTAAGATTGTCAAGAAATTCAACCAAATCTGGCACTACTACAAGCGCAGCCATATGATCCCCCCCAATTTTGTCTGGCATAATTACATTGTTGGCCCCCGCAAGTTTTAATTTTTGATAGGTAGTTTCTTCGGTGGCACGACTTATAATGTGCAGTTTAGGGTTAATCTGTCTAGCCGATAACACAATAAACAAGTTATCTGCATCGCTAGGCAAGGCACAAATTAAGGTAGACGCCCGATTTACTCCAGCTTGCAAAAGTACTTCGTCTTCGTCTGCATTACCGTGAATCATGAGCATGGTATCGTTAGCATTTCTAGCCACAATTTCTTCGTCTATTTCTATTACAACAAAGGGTTTGTTGTACGCCAATAATTTTTGAACGGCTTGTTGTCCGTTACGTCCAAAACCACACACAATAATGTGATTATTTAAAGATTCTACTTGCTTTCTCACGCGTTTTTGTCTTAAGTTTCCAATGTTGCCCCTGCTTAACAAATATTCGGTAATTACCGTAATGGCGTAACCTACAATAAAGATACTGGAAACAATTAAAATAGAAGTGAATATTTTCTGTTCTGGACTTAGAGGATTTACTTCGCCGTACCCTACGGTAGTAATAGTAATGACTGTCATGTAAACTGCATCGATCCACGAGTAATCTGCAAATAACCTAAAACCAAATACCCCAATTAAAAACACCACAAAGAGCAGTGAAAACGCAATTACTATTTTAGAACGAAAAAATTTGTACATGGATTATAAATCAAAAACCGAGCTTCGTTTAGTATACACCAAATCTTTTAACCTGAGCCAAAAAGCAAAAGTTAGATAAATGGCAAAACCAGCTCCTAAGGTAGCAAACGATACGTAAATAAAGAATAGTCGAACACTTTTGGCACGCATTCCTAGGCGCTCTGCCAGTCTGGAACACACATAAAAACCGCGGCGTTCCATATAATGTCTAAACCTATATAACCAATTCACAGTTTACTTTTATTTTGCCACACAATATAAAAAAACCCGAGTTTTGCTCGCGATATTGTATTACTCTTAATCTATATAACCCATTTTTCGCATCCAATCGTCGTTAAACATTTTCCCTACATAACGACTCCCATGATCGTGAAACAAGATTACAACTACATCGTCTTTTGTAAAATGCTCCTTAAGCTGCAATAAGCCCTTTATGGCGGCCCCAGCAGAGTTTCCTAAAAACATACCCTCCTTTTTTGCCAACAATTGGGTATACACTGCTGCGTCTTTATCGGTTACTTTAGTAAACCCATCTATAATACTAAAGTCTACATTTTTGGGTAAAATATCTTCGCCAATACCTTCGGTAACATAAGGATATATCTCGTTTTCGTCGAATATTCCAGTTTCGTGGTATTTTTTAAATACACTCCCATAGGTATCTATCCCCCAAATCTTAACATCTGGGTTTTGTTCTTTTAAATATTTTCCAACACCAGAAATAGTACCTCCGGTACCTACTCCAACAATAAAGTGCGTTACTTTTCCGTCGGTTTGTTTCCAGATTTCTGGTCCCGTAGATTCGTAATGTGCTATTGCGTTACTGGGATTGTCGTACTGATTAACATACCAGCTATTAGGAGTTTCTTGCGCTAAACGTTTTGAAGTTGAATAATAAGAACGCGGATCTTCAGGTTCAACATCTGTTGGGCAGACCACAACTTCGCTACCTACAGCGCGAAGAATGTCCATTTTCTCTTTGCTTTGTTTGTCGCTTAAAACGCAAACCATTTTATACCCCTTAACAATTGCGGCAAGGGCCAAGCCCATTCCAGTATTTCCAGAAGTTCCTTCTATAATTGTTCCTCCTGGTTGCAAGCGACCGTCGGCTTCGGCATCTTCGATCATTTTTAGCGCCATACGATCTTTAGTGGAATTACCGGGATTAAAGGTTTCGTATTTTGCCAAAACTAAGGCCGGTACTTCTTTAGTTAATTCGTTAAGCTTTACTAAAGGAGTATTCCCTATAGTTTCGAGTATATTTTTTGCGTATTCCATGCTGTTATTTAATGCAGCGCAAAGTTACAAAAGCCAGTCCAAAAAATACATCAAAAGGCGCTAAAAGTAAGGCATTATTCAAATCGAATCGCTTTGATAGGAGTAATTTTGGTTACGGTAAACGAACTAATCCATAGCATAAATAAACACAGCAAGAAAGTTCCCAAGTTTAATCCTATCACATAGGCGGGATTTAGATAGACGGGCGCAATCTTCATATAGTAAATTTCGGGATCTGGATATTCAAAAAACCCAAAAGTATGTTGCAAATAAATTAGCCCTAAACCAATTAAATTGCCCCAAAACAGGCCTAATCCAATCAGGTACATTGCGTTGTATAAAAATACTTTTTGCACACTCCAATCGGTTGTCCCTAGTGATTTTAGTACCCCAATCATTTGGGTTCGCTCTAAAATTAACACCCAAAGCGCGGTAATCATATTTATTCCAGCTACTAGAATCATTATTCCAATAATTAGATAAATATTAAAATCGAATAAATCCAACCACTCAAAAGTAGAGCCGTATTTCTCGCGAATGGTTCGGGCGTCTAAGTTAGAATCTATCGCTTGGTAGACAGACTCCCCAATGGCTTCTAATTCGTTAAAATCTGTTACAAATAATTCAAAATTACCTATCTGATCGGAATCCCACTTATTTAAACGTTGCACATGGCGAATGTCTGCGACAATAAACTGTTTGTCGAACTCTTGAAAGCCACTGTTGTAAATTCCAACCAAATCAAAACCCAAGCTACGAGTTGGCCTATCGCTATTTGTATCTATAAAATGTGTAGGAACTTTATCGCCTACTTTAAAGTTAAGTCGCTCGGCTAAATATTCAGAGAGTATAATTTCACTATTTAGATTTTGGGTGTAATCGGGCAGCCTACCGGCTGTTAAATACGATTTAAAATGCTCCCAATTATAGTCGGTTCCAACTCCCTTTACTACAACTCCCTCGAAAGTATCTGGAGTTCGAATAATGCCTCCTTTTAAGGCCGTTACCTGAATGTGCTTAATACCCGGTACCAAATTAAACTCTGGATAAAATGTTTGGTCGGTACTTACCGCAACTTGCGAATCCCAAGAAAAGTTGGTATCGTAATTGCTAATAGTAATATCGCCGTGAAAGGCCGAAACCTTTTCTTTAATTTTACGTTGCAGACCAACCCCTGTAGCTATAGTAATTAACATGACAATGGTTCCAATGGCAATTGCGGCAATTGCAATTTTTATTATTGGACCCGAAATGCTACTTTTATAATCCTTGGATCGCGCTATGCGCTTTGCTATAAAATATTCAAAATTCACTCCTAGTGTATGCGTCTACTTTCGTTCAAAAATACGGTTTTATTATTTCTTGTTTTGATTTTATCCTGTGGGTATAAAACCGATTCAAAAAGTGTACCAACACAAGACAATCAACTGCCCATAATTGGAGCTAGTCAAACGCAAAAATACCTGCCATTATTGCAAAATAAGCGTGTTGGTGTGGTAGCGAATCAAACCAGTGGAATTCCTAACGAAAAACCATTAAATATAACCTATAGTATTACTCCAGAAGAGGATTCTATTGTTCAAGCCAGAACACAACAAACCCATCTAATAGACTCGCTTATTAGTTTAGACATTAACATTGTTAGCGTATTTGCACCCGAACATGGGTTTAGAGGAAAAGCAGATGCCGGCGAACTTGTAAAAGACGGTACAGATATTCAGACTGGCCTGCCCATTATTTCGCTTCATGGTAAAAACAAGAAACCAACGGCCCAGCAACTCCAAGACATAGATATTCTTGTTTTTGATATTCAAGATGTTGGAGTGCGATTTTACACCTATATATCGACCATGCATTTGGTTATGGAAGCTGCTGCAGAAAACAACGTACCAGTGCTAATTCTAGACCGACCTAATCCTAACGGGCATTATGTTGATGGGCCAACCATGCTGGCTGAGCACACCAGTTTTTTAGGCAAACATCCTGTTCCGCTTGTTCATGGGATGACCATAGGAGAATACGCCCAAATGATTAATGGACAGGGTTGGCTGGCAAATAGCATTCGCTGTAATATAACTGTTATTCCAGTTTTAAATTACACGCACAGTACCCCATACTCGATTCCAGTAAGACCTTCACCTAATTTGCCAAACGACGCCGCAATAAATTTGTATCCAAGTTTAGGGCTTTTAGAGGGAACTACGTTAAATGCGGGTCGTGGAACCGAAATGCAATTTCAGATTTTAGGTGATCCAAATTTAAGCCCTAAAGACTTCCCAACACCCTATAGACCACAGCCAAATTTTGGTTCTAAATATCCAAAACATCAAGGAGTGGTTTGCAACGGACTGTACCTAGCAAAGACGCCCAAATTAAACCAGGTAGATTTGCAATGGATTATAAAAGCGTATAATTCACATAGCAATAAAGCCGCTTTTTTTAATACTCAAAACTTTACAACACATGCAGGAACGCCAATATTACAGCAGCAAATTGAATCTGGCATGAGCGCTCAAGATATTCGAGCTACTTGGCAATTAGAAATAGAAGGGTTTAAAAAAATACGTGCCAAGTATTTAATTTACTCCGAATAGTTGGGCAGTCGCTTTTTCATGGCTTCTACAATATTAAAAGCTGCTGGACATATTGCCACATTTTTAAGGGTTAACGGGCTAATTTGCTGAAATTTTTTACGATCTGTATGTGGGAACTCGCTGCAAGCTTTAGGGCGAACACTATAAATACTGCAATAATTGTCGGCACCTAAAAAAGTGCAAGGGACACGCTTTAGTACATAGTCGTTTTCTTCGTCGACCCTTAAGTAATTGGCAATAAATTGTTGCGGTTTTTGGCGTAAATGTTTGGCAATTCTAACTACATCTTTATCTGTAAATAAGGGTCCAGTTGTTTTGCAACAATTTGCACAATCTAAACATTCGGTTCGTGAAAACTCTTCGGTGTGTAATTCTTGCATTAGGCCATCTAATCGCTTTGGCGGCTTTTTTTTAAGCTTTGCAAAAAATTTACTGTTGGCTTTATGCATATCTTTGGCCCGTTCGGGCAGATCGCGTAATTGATCTTCCATAACGTAAAAATACATTTTTTGGTGAAGGCGAGCACATTAATAGGATTGGCAATAAAAGATTATCAGAATGGCGCGTATACCCATGATTTATTCCAAGAAACTGCCATAAGCGAAAAAGACGAGCTTCCCCTGCCCTATTTATTTAGAAGTTATAACCAAATGCCCGATTTAGAACAAATTGCTTTAGAAAAGGCAAAAGGTCAGGTTTTAGATGTAGGTGCTGGAGCGGGAAGTCATAGCTTATTTTTACAAGAAAAAGGGTTTAATGTTACTGCTTTAGATACAAACAACGATTGCATAGCCGCATGTAAAGCAAGAGGAATTAAGCGAACTGTAATTAGCAATTTACTCGATTATAATACCCAACAGTTCGATACTATTTTATTACTAATGAACGGTACGGGAATATTTGAACAACTTGCCAATGTGCCCGTGTATTTAAAGCATTTAAAAAGTCTGCTTAATCCAGGGGGGCAAATTTTAATAGACTCAAGCGACTTAGTTTATATGTACGATCGGCTAGAAAACGGAGCCATTATGGTTCCAGCGGCACTTAATTATTACGGAGAATTAGCATGCACCTTGTGCTACAAAGAACTAGAAAGTGAGCCGTATTATTGGCTCTATCTAGACCAGAAAACTTTTAAAGATTGTGCTGTAACTGCTGGTTTTAATTTTAAAGTAATAGCCACGGGAGAAAATCACGACTATTTGGCCAGACTTACTTTGTAAGCTGTATAACAATAGTCTAAAGTTTTATTGTAGTTAAATCTAGTAGACAATGAGTTGATTTTGTGCTTAGAACAACAACATAAATAATAAAACAGAGTTAAAACAATTATAAACAAAACGCAGAATAAAAAAATTGCGTTATTTTGTTAAAAAATTAGTACTGCTATGAAAGTATCTTCTTATTTCAGGTATTTTGCCCTTATACTATTAATTGTTGTTTCTTCTTGTAAAAGTGACGACAATTCCGATGATCCCACAGACGATGGGCCAATTATAGGAGCAGATAATAAATTGCCTTTAGGTGAATCTGCAAGAGATTTATTAGCAAGTGAAACCTTTACCAGTCTTGAGGTAGAAATGGTTTTAATAGAAGGTTTTAGCCCGAGAGCAGAAACCGTTGCTAACTTGCAAACTTTTTTAGAGGAACGTTTAAATAAGCCAGGAGGAATTACTATAAATCAGCGATTTATTGATCCCATTGGTGACGCTCCATACAGCACGGCCGAAATAATAGAGATAGAAGATCAGGTGCGAAATTCGTACAATACCGATACCACCATATCGGTGTTTGTATTTTTTGCAAATGGCGCCAACGTAAACGATACGCAATTCAACAAAACGTTAGGTACAGCCTACAGAAACACATCGGTTGTAATTTACCATCCAACTATTCAAGAGTTTAGTAACGACCCGACAGAACCTTCTCGTGTTGGACTAGAAACTACTACACTTACTCACGAAATTACACATTTGTTGGGGTTGGTTAACTTGGGTACCGAATTAACCTCGGACCACGAAGACCCGTTAAATGGTAGACATTGTGTGGTAGAAGAATGTTTAATGTATTTCCAAACCGAGGTACAAGGTGGCTTGGCTCCAAAAATGTCGAGTGCTATGACTGCGAGTCAAACAACACCTTTAGACCCGTTATGTATTGCTGACTTGCAAGCCAACGGCGGTAAATAATTAATTTTTAGCGTACACGGTTTCTCCACCAATTACGGTTTGTAAAACTTCTGTTTTTACAATATCGGCTTCGTCTACTTGCATGATATCTTGAGATAACATTACAAAATCGGCCATTTTACCAACTTCAATACTTCCTTTTTCGTTTTCCTCGAAGTTCGAATAAGCCGCCCATATAGTCATTCCTTTAAGGGTTTCTTCTCTGCTTAAAGCCTGATCTGCTCGAAATCCACCATCGGGATAACCCGATACATCTTTACGGGCAACTGCAGCGTAAAACGTTAGCATTGGACTAACCTCTTCTACAGGAAAATCAGTTCCTAAGGCTACAATTCCAGCCTTATCTAACAAGGTCTTAAAAGAGTAGGCACCTTGAATTCTTTGAGCTCCAATACGGTCCTCGGCCCAATACATATCGCTAGTTGCATGAGTGGGTTGTACCGACGGAATAATATTTTTAGAGAAATATTCAAAATCTGCCACGCTCACTATTTGGGCGTGTTCTACTTTCCAGCGCGCATCTGTTTGACCCGCCAAAGCTTCTTTGTATGCACGCAATACTGCAATATTTGCCGAATCTCCTATAGCATGCGTATTCATCTGGTATCCAGCTGCTGCAATGCGTTTAGCCAAAGCCATTAAATCTTCTTGTGTAGTAATCATGGCCCCGTAATGACCATCTTGATCGCTGTATGGAGCACGCATAGCTGCGCCTCTTGAGCCTAAGGCTCCATCTCCATAAACCTTTACCGAGCGCACATTCAAACGATCTGTTTTTATTATTCCTTTGTCTAAAAAGTAATCTAGATTTTCTGGTGTATTAGAGACCATAGCGTACAATCGCAAACTTAAATCGCCCGCCTGCTGTAGCGAATCTATTAATTCAATATCGTAACGGTCTAGTCCTGCATCGTTTACTGTGGTGAGGCCTAAGGTGACACAGGCTTCTTGGGCATCTAATAAGGATTTAATAAAAAAGGCATTGTCCGGCTTGGGAACTACTTCCCACACCAATTGCATTGGAGTGTCAACTAAAATGCCGCTTGGCTGTCCGTCGTTAAGAATTACTTCTCCTCCGTCCATTGTTGTTGCAGCTGTTATTCCCGCGAGTTCCAGTGCCTTGGTATTTACCCAAAGGGCATGGCCGTCTATTCTTGTTAGTGCCACCGGAGTATCCGGAAACAAGGCATCTAAATCTTCTTTTGCAGGAAACTCCTTGACATCCCAATCGTTTTGATCCCAACCTCGGCCTAGAATAAAACTAACATTATTTTCTTCCTGAAATGCTTTTACACGCGAGATTACATCTTCCTTGCTACTAGTTCCTACCAAATTGGCTTGTTGCAAGGAAACGCCAAGATTGCGTAAATGAGCGTGTGCATCTATTAAGCCCGGATAAATGGATTTACCCGAAGCATCTATCGTGTTTTCGCTGGTGTAGGTATTAGCAATATCTTCGCTAGTACCAATGGCCAAAATAAGACCGTCTTTAACTGCCATAGCTTGAGCAGTGCTAAAATTGGCATCTACTGTATAGATATTTGCATTAGTTACAATTAAATCGGCAGTAGGTTTAGGTTCTGAGTTGCAAGAAAATAATCCTAAAACAAGGATTAGGGAAAGTATACGCATGGTTATTATTTTTTACTAAAATACGATATTCATCACTAATAAAGTTTTGCAAAAAAATTGCATTACAAACAATTTGCGACGTAAATTAGTAGCATACAACGATTATTTTTTAACCATTAAATTGTAACACAATGAAAAAGAATCTATTACTCTTAGTCCTTGTCTGCCTTATTTCGGGCGTTAGTTTTGGACAAGGGAAGTTAAAAAAAGTAACTTCGGTAGAAGGAATTACCCAATATAATATGGAAAGCAATGGCCTTAAGGTCCTGCTCTTTCCAGATAACAGTTCTCAAACAATAACTGTAAATATTACCTACCTGGTTGGATCCCGTCACGAAGGTTATGGCGAAAAAGGCATGGCCCATCTTTTAGAGCACATGGTATTTAAAGGAACTCCTAATCATCCAGATATTCCTAAAGAACTTAGTTCGCACGGGGCTCGTCCTAATGGTACAACTTGGTACGACCGAACCAATTACTTCGAAACATTTAACGCGACCACCGAAAACCTAGAATGGGCTCTAGATTTGGAAGCTGATAGAATGGTAAACTCTTACATTGCCAAAGAAGATTTAGAATCTGAATTTACTGTTGTGCGCAACGAATTTGAAAGTGGCGAAAACAATCCGGGAGGCGTACTGCGCCAAAAAGTAATAGACGCAGCTTATTTATGGCACAACTACGGTAACTCGACCATTGGGAATAGATCAGATATAGAGCGTGTTCCTATTGACAACCTAAAAGCATTTTACAAGAATTTTTACCGACCAGATAATGCCGTACTTATGGTAACTGGTAAGTTCGATACCGAGCAAGTAATTGCCCTAATAGAAGAAAAATTTGGCGTTTTAGTAAAGCCAGACACGCCAATTAGAGACTCTTACACCGTTGAACCTCCACAAGATGGAGAAAAAATTGTTGCAGTAAGTCGTGTTGGTGACCTGCAAATTAGATCGGCGTTGTATCATACACCGGCAGGTTCAGACTTAGACTATTCGGCTTTAGCGCTTATAGAAAATGTACTAACAGATGCTCCTTCTGGAAGATTATACAAAGCATTAATAGATACAAAAAAAGCGTCTTCGCTGTATTCGTTTTCGCCATTTACCAAAGAACCTGGGTTTATGTACTTTAATGTAGATGTACCTTCTACCAGCGATGCTGCTCAAGCCGAAGCTACTTTAACAAGCATTCTTGACGATTTGGCCAACACGCCAATAACACAAGAGGAACTTACTCGTGCCAAGGCAAACTTGACTAAACAAATGGATCAGATGAATAGAAATTCGGCATTTCTTGCTACTTATATGAGCGAGTTTATTGGAGCTGGAGATTGGCGCTTGGCATTTATTCACCGAGATCGTATCGAGCAAATGACGTTGGACCAAGTAAACGCTGCAGCAGCCAAATATTTTATTCCAACCAATAGAACCATAGGTCGTTTTGAACCGGTACAAAATCCGGTTCGCGTTAGCATTGAACCTGTTTCTGATTTAGATGCGCTTGTGGGTAATTATAAAGGAAAAGCTGCAAAAAGCACTGGAGAAGCCTTCGACGTTGACTACGATGCCATTCAAGCCAGAATAGAATCTGGAACTCTTTTGGGTAAAATTGAATATGCCGTAATAGAAAAAGACAACAGAGGAGAAACCGTTACCCTTAGCTTTAACATGCGTAATGGCGATGTAAATTCTTTAATGAATAAAGGACTTATTCCCAGTTTTACAGCCAGCATGCTAAATAAAGGAACCACGACTATGAGCAGACAACAAATAGAAGACGAATTAAGTAGAATTAAGTCCTCTATTAATTTTGCTGGCCGCGGGGGTAATATTTACACCAGTATTTCTTCTACAAAAGAATATATTTTAGACGCTGTTAAGTTGGCTTCTAAAATTCTAAAAAACCCGAGCTTTGACGCTGCTGAATTAGAAAAATTAAAAACGCAGCAGTTGGCATTTTACGAGCAAAATAAGTCTGAGCCTGGATTTTTAGCCTCTATGAAGTTAGGCGAAATAAACAATACCTATCCCAAAGGTCATCCAAATTACGTAATGTCTATGGAAGAAAACATAGCCGCTATTAAGGCAATAACCGTAGCCGATTTAAAGCAATTCTATAACGAATTTTACGGCCTTGGACGAGCTACTTTAGTGGGAATTGGAACCTTCGATTTTAATGAGATTAAAACATTTATTAGTTCAGAATTTGCAGATTTCGAGGACAAAACCTCGTATGCCGAGATTAAAAATCCATTTCTTGCCAATAAAGCCGCAATGGAAAATATTATTACCCCGGACAAGAAAAATGCAACCACCTACGGAACCCTTGGTGTAAAAATAAGTACCTACAGCCAAGATTACCCTGCCTTGTTAGTTGCAGCGAATATTATGGGAGGTGGCTTTTTAAATTCTAGAATTGCAGATAGACTGCGTCAAAAAGATGGAGTGAGTTACGGAGCAGGAGGAAGCTTAAATGGCGATGGCGATAAGGAAGATCAGAATTCCTCTTTATTTGTTTACGCAATTTACGCTCCGCAAAATCTGGACAAAGTAAGTTTAGGATTTAAAGAAGAAATTGACCGTTTAATTGCAGATGGTATAACACAAGAAGAACTGGATAATGCCGTAAACGGATGGATTCAAGGACAAAGTGTTTCTAGAGCCAAAGACAACGAATTGTCTAGTTTGGTTAATAACAACGTTTATTATTATCGCGATATGGATTTTTGGAAAGACATGGAAGCTCGTGTAGCTAAATTAACCGTTGCCGATGTAAACGCTGCTATAAAAGCCTACTTTAAGCCTTTTAAAATGTGGACGGTGGTTAATGCCGGAGACTTTAAACAAGACTAGAAAAAATAGAGTTTATTAAAAAAGGCACCAGGTAGGTGCCTTTTTTTATGTGCTAGATTACCAATTAAATTTATAGGTTGCACCTGCTAAAACCTGAAAGCCTTGTACAGGAGTATTTAACCATTTTTGGTAGTTTACACCGGTTAAATTACTGCCTTTTACAAAAATAGAGACACGATCGTTAATTCGGTATGCGCCGTAAATATTGGCGTCAAAATAACTGTCTAGCGTAGTAATAACTGGTATTGTTACTGGAGAAGTGTCAGAAAATAATGCACTACGTTCGCCTACGTAAAACAAACTTAAACCCGCCGACAATTTATCTGTAAAGGCCACATCTACCGTTGCGGCAGCTTTAAATTCTGGTAAATTAAAAGGATTTGACCCGTAGACTTCGCCATCGTAGTTATAATACGTGGCATTTATACCCAAAGATGCTTTAGGACTAATGGCAACTTTTAATTCCCCGAAAAGGTTTAGTGTTTTTAAATCGTCGTAAACAACTTGAAAAGAGTTACCAAATTCGTAACCTTCAAATTCGGCGCTAGCTCCTTTAAAGGAATTAGAAACAAAAAGCGCTCGGTTATTTTCGCTAACATATCCCCCACGAACATTATAGCTAATATTAGAAGCCAGCTTTCCTTTTAGACCCACATAGGCATCGTAAAGCTGGTCTGTTGGCGCAATCATTAATGTAGGAGAAACAAAGGGATTGTCTTCTTTAAAATTAAAATAGGTATTCTGTTTTAAATCCCCTTCTATTCCCCCGTAGGCTATAAGCAATTCGTCCACTACGCGGTACGAAGCCCGAACCCTTGGATAAAAATTAACATCACCATTGCTGTTTTCTAAATCTTGACTGTAGTATACTGCAACCCCTAAATTTAGGGTCAAATCGTCCTTTAAAATAACCAATGCTGGGCTGGCTCCAAGGTTTAAAAATCCGTAGTCTATGGTATTAAAATCAAAATAACCACGTTCGAACTTACCCGAAAGAAAATCTAAATCCAAGTCAAGTAAAAATTCATATTCTGTAATTGGAAGTACCAACTGTGGATTAAATACGGCGTGAATTTCGGACGAACTAAACGCATCCGAAGTAAATCGAATTGACCCGCGACCTTGATTAAAAAAAGAATCTTCCACTGCTATTCCTCCGCCAACTTTTGCGCTAAAATAAGTCTGTGTAGGATCTATCGCATTCAAAACATCGTCTGGAATACTTAAATCGGTATTAATTCCATACCAATTAAACAACTGATGCCCAACCTCAAGATTTAAGTCGTAAGACATATCCTTCTGAAAAGAACTAAAAGACAAGTCCAAAGTTGTATCTGAATAGCCTGCATCTAAAGGAACATCGTTTATATCGCCCTGGGCGGAATTGTGTCTTAAAAATATTCCAAAATTGTCTGTTCTATTAAGCTGCCAATTGGAATAAAGCTCGCCTAAACCCGTAGTGTAATTACCAAAACCTAGGGTGACATAATTGTCGTAAAGTGTAATTTTTTTAGCCCGTTCTACATCGGCTGCAGTACCCTTTGCAGGAGTAAAAGTAGAAGCTACAGGGACAGAAAATATACTGTACTTGACGTCTTTTTTCTGGGTAGTAACCGAATCGTTAATACTTGGAGTTTCTTTAATTTTAAAGGCATCCGAAATGGTTGGCGTGTAAGGCTTTACAACGTTAACTACTTCGGTGTCTAATTGATTGTCGTTGTCGGGGTCTTGTGCTTGAGCCTGAAAACCAAAGCTAAAAGCAAGAAGTAAAACAACTATTTTTAATATGCGCATAGCGTATAAATAAGATTGATGAATGTCTGTTAGTTTCCGTCGTCGGTAGTTACCGAAGCGTTAGTTTTAGCCTGTGCTTCTTTTATTAGGGCCAAGGCTTGATTGGCCTGTTCTACAATTTCTGGGAATTCCGAAAAATTTTGAATCACACTTTCTAAAATATAGGTGGCTTGATAGGCGTCTTCTAACTGGTAGAAGTTATTAGCCATAATTATAAGCCCCTTGGCGCCATATTCTTTATACCCAGAATAATCTTTAGCCAATTGTTGCACCAAATCGTTAGAAGCTTGGAATTCTCCTGCCTTATTTTTAAAATAGGCCTGATAATACAACGCCTCTGCCTTAATTGAACCTGTGGCAATTTTTACTACTTCGTTATAGGCGGCTTCGGCTTTATCTTCGTCTCCGGTTTGCCAAGCCGACCTTGCTATAATTACTTGAGCGTCGCTTTTAACCTTGGTTTCTATATTTGGATTGTCCAGCACCTTTTGTGCATAAATTACCGCCTGATCGTATTGCTCCAGTTCGTAACTGGACTTCATAATATTAGACTGCGCAAAAACTATATTCTCAGGAAAGTCTGCATTTAATTCTAGTTGTTCTAAATAACCTAGGGCTGCTTGATAATCTAAATTTTCTAATAAAATCTGTGACAAACGCGCTAAGGCTTGTTCGGTAAATTCGTTGCGTTCTAACCCAGCAACAAATTTATAGTTTGGAATTGCCTCTTGAAACTGATCCATACCATAGGCCAACTGCCCGGCGTAAAAATTAGCTTGTAACGCGTGTCGCCCATTAGGGTAAGACAAAATATAAGACCTAAATCGGGCTAATGCATCTTCTGTATTATTGGCCAAATACACCTGTTCTGCAGCCTTATAGCTTGCATCGTCCAGTTCGGAATCTTCTACATTTACAAAGTCTAATCCAGAAACCCAGCTCCCGTATTCGTCCACCCTTCCTTGATCTATATAAATAAGCTTGGCCGACGAAACCGCTTGCAATGCCTCCGGAGTCGAAGGGTATTTTGCTACTACATCTCTAAAAATAGCTAAGGCTTCGTTAGATTGTTGGTCGTTATCCAATAGCAAGGCCTTTTTTAGCATGGCTCTAGCCACTAAGGTACTATTGGGAATGTTCGTTATTAATTGGTCATAAGCACGCATGGCATCGGGAATGGCATTCATGCTTACATGAGTATTTCCTAATTCGTAAAGGGCATCGTCTTTGTAGGCAGATTTTGGATATTTTGCAGCAAAGTTTTTAAGCCCATCTATTTTTTGCTGACTCCTATCTACAAATCCATAACTAATCGCTTTCTGGAATTCGGCATAATCTGTAGCAGGAACACCGCCTGTTATGGCTAGATTATACTGCTCCATAGCCGGCCAGTATTTACTGGTTACAAAATAACAGTCTCCCAAACGCAAATGCGCGTCGTTTCTTTTATTTAAATCTTGAGTCTGGGCCGCAAAATCGGTAAAATCTGCAATCGCTTCTGAATATTCTTTTAACTTAAAATGTGTGTATCCCTTATGATATTTAAAGTCTTCCCATTCCGGCAACGTATTGCTTTGTGGCAATTGAATAAACTGTCTGTACCCAATAAGGGCTTCTGCAAAATTACTTAGCTCAAAATCGGCTTGGGCCTTCCAATAGGTCGCCTTGGCAGTATAAACTGGATCGCGTGGTTGAGTTAGCGATTTGTCTAAATACGCTTTAGCCAATTGAAAATCGTTTTCTATATATACCTCTACGGCGCGAAAAAAAGCAACTTTCTGATACGCCAGTCTACTCTCTAAATCGTTCTCGCGTTCTAATAAATTAAGCGCCTCTTCGTAATTCTTAGAAGTTATGTATGAATCTATAAGCAAGGCCCCAATTTCTTGATTATTTTTAGATTTTGGATAGGTTTCCATATAACTCGACAAAACCTGAGGTGTGCTCTGGTAGGGGTTTCCAATTTGATAACTAAGCTTGGCATAATTTAATAGTGCATCTTCTTGAATTTGAGCACTAAAGTTCATTTCGGAAGCATTTTTAAAAGCGTTTAATGCCTGCTGTTTTTGATCTAACTTTAGATAAGATTCGGCTAAATGATAAAATGCATTCTGTGCCACCGCATTGCGTCCATCTACTATTTTATTGAATTCGGCAATAGCTTCGGCGTAAGCTTCTTGCTTGTAGTAGGCATATCCTAGCTGATAATAATCGGTATTGTTCCAGCGTCCGCGTAATCCCTTATATTCCTTTAAATAAGGAATGGCTTGGGCATACTTTTCTTGGTTAAAATAGCTCTCGCCTATAATTTTGCTTAATTCTGATTTTTCTTTTGGACTGGAAGAATCGTATTGTTCTAGGCCTAAATCGATTGCTTTTTGGAATTTCCCCAATTTAAAGTTCATATCTGCCTGATAATAAGACAAATCCTGAATGTATTGCTCTTGGTCTTTTACATCTTCAAAATAGTCGTTGGCCTGATCGTACTCGTCGTTTTCGTAGGCAATAAAGCCTAAGTAATATTTAGCCTGAGACCCATATTTATTGCTATCCGATACCAAATTAAAGTATTTTTTGGCCTCGTTAAAACGTTTATTTTTAAAATAAGCATAGCCATTATTAAAGTAAAAACGTTCTGCATCCCCGCGACTTAAATTGGCCTCCTCTACTTTATCGTACCATTTTCTTGCGTAAGAATAACGTCCGTTTTCAAAATAAAAATTGGCAACTTCTATATAGGCATTGTTGCGTTTTAAACTAGTTGGGTAATTGGTTACAAAGCCCTCCATCATGGCATCTGCGCCTTGCTGATTAAGTCTAACAGCACAATTGGCCGCGTAATAGGCGCAATCGCCCTTTAGACCGTCTTCGGTTGTTTGGCGCTCTATTTTCTGAAACAAGGGTTGTGCTGCCAAAAACTGTCCATTATTGTACAGTTCCATCGCTTTGTTAAAGCTGGCTAAATTGTTGGTGTAAACGGCCGATTGTTGGGCGCTTAAATTCCATGTAAAGATGGTAAATACAAGGAACAAGTTGAGGTACTTATTCATGCTCTTTGGGTTATAATCACTATCAAATATAGCGAGTTCTATACCCTAATAACGTTACAATTCGCAGTTAATTATTCAGCGGTTATAAACAATTCAACTTAGTAATTTGCGTTACCCTTACAAACAACAACTTAACTAATTTGTTATTAAAAAATTGCGCCTTCAAAAATCGCATTTTATCCAAAAATCCCTATTTTCGTTAAAACTTAAACAGTATGTCCCAAGCGGTTCTTAAACTTGCTAACGCAGCTATTTACCAAAAGCAGAATTTAATTCTTTCTAATGTTAACATTGCCATTAATAAGGGGGAATTTGTGTATTTAATAGGTAAAACAGGCTCTGGTAAAAGTAGTTTTATGAAGACGCTTTATGGCGATATCCCCTTGCAAGAGGGCGAAGGTTTTGTTGTGGATTTTGACCTAGCTACATTAAAAGAAAAAGACATTCCCTTTTTACGCAGAAAACTAGGCGTGGTTTTTCAAGATTTTAAGTTGCTTAACGACCGTACAGTGCAAGATAATCTAATGTTTGTATTGCATGCTACTGGCTGGAAGGACAAACAAAAAATGAAAGCCAAAATAGAAGAAGTACTTACCAAAGTAGCAATGGAAACCAAGAGCTTTAAGTACCCTTACGAACTCTCTGGCGGCGAGCAACAGCGTATTGCCATTGCACGTGCCTTGTTAAACGATCCCGAACTAATTCTGGCCGACGAACCCACAGGGAATCTTGACCCACAAACCTCTGTAGAAGTAATGGAGGTTTTACAAGAAATAAACAAAAACGGCAACACCATTTTAATGGCAACCCACGATTACGCGCTAATTTTAAAATACCCTTCCAAGACTATAAAATGCGACGAACAACAATTGTTCGAAGTAGTTCAAAAAACGGTTTAAGGTGAGCCAAAACAGCATTTTATCTTGGACAACAAAAGGGTTTAATAACCCATTTAAGCCGTTATTTTTTATTATTTGTCTTGGGTATATAATGCTATACACGCCTTATGGCCTAGAAAACGGAGATATGGGCTCCATTTTTGGCATTTCTTGGAGCATGTATAATGGTTATATTCCACATGTCGACTTTTATTACATTAAACCTGCGTTTCCGCCGTATTTTCACTCGCTATTTTTATATCTAACCGAAGACTATGCCTACCTGCTTAATCGCGGCTTTTATTATGTGCAAGTATTTAGTTTTGCTTGGTTAAGTGTGGCAATAATAAGACCTTATTTTTCGAGTATTAATGCCAAAACATCTTACTTTTTGGCGGCCTTGGCTGCAATTATTACCATTCATAATTACCCTCCAATGCCTTGGAATACCATAGACGGCGTATTTTTTACAGTGATTGGATTGTACATATTACTTAAAAAGGAATCCTGGTACTGGATTGCAATAGCCGCCTTGTGCATCTCGCTTGGCGTGTTAAGCAAACAGTCTTTTTATTTTATGCCCATTTTTATTACAAGCTATTTAATTTGGATAAAAAAGTTTAAAAAACTAACCCTTTTTATTGCCTTTGGACTTGGTTTTGCTCTAGCTTTTATTGGCATACTTTTTAGTCTAGGAGCCTGGGAATCTTTTATCGCGCAGACGTTTAGCTTTACCAGTGGCGGCTCCTTTTTGGAAGCTGGATTTAAAAACTATTTGAGGGCCTTTTGGCAACATTTGCCATTTGTTTTACTAATAATTGGTTTGTTTTTAGTCTTTAAAAGATACCTGAGCGCATCTCTAGGATTGTTGCTGGCGGGTGGGTTACTCGCTGGGTATTTGCTATTATTATTTATGGGCGAAGACAGTTATCATACGGTTAAAGCCTGGGTGTTTCAGGTTTGGTTTTTACTTGCTGTTTTATTGGTACTGTTTAAATTATTTAAAACCAAAAAACAGGGCTTTGTTCTGCTGCTTCTGTTATTAAGTCTAAGCTGGTGTGCTTCTATTAGTAACGGTTTTAAAACGCCAATATCTTATGCTGTGGCTCTGGTAATTAGTCTATTTGTGTTTTTTATGGAAACTCATAAAGGCGGCTTTAATCGTAGTATTGGGTATGGTATTCTTGCCCTGTTTTTGGGTACCTTCTACTACGGCTACCAAACAATTTACAACGACTCCAATCGCAGCGAACTAAACTATGCCATGGGCGATTCGTTTAAGCGATTAAAAGGAATAAAAAGCGACTTGGCTACCTACAATCAGTATAACGAACTAAAAACATTAAGCACTAAATATTCCAATTTTACCATCCTGCCTTCAATGACCTTGGGCCATTATGTAACCAATACAAAAAATCCAATTGGGGTAGACTGGGTTTTTAATCACCATTTAGCCGACGATATTGAGGCCCATATTAAGATGCTAGAAGACAAAAATGTTACTGTGTTCCTGGAACCATTCGAGAACCATAAAAACGATTATGAATCCTCTTCACTGCTAACGGTATATATTAAAGAGCATTGGCAATTGGTAGATCAAACCCCATATTTTAGAGTGTACAAAAAACCAAGTTCCCCTTAAAATATTATCTTGCGTGCTTTAGCAGCGATTCATGGCACAAAATCCACAACTTTCTCTAGTAATTCCCTTGTATAACGAGGCCGAAAACGTGGCGCTATTAACGGCACAAATAGATAAAGCCTTAGCCAATTACAGTTACGAACTTATTTACATAGACGACTGTTCTACAGATACTACTAGACAAGAAATTTTGGGTTTAAAGCATCCTAAAGTAAGTCTAATAGAATTAAAGAAAAACTACGGACAAAGCTTGGCGCTAGCTGCTGGTATTGCCTATGCGAGCGCACCATATATTGTGACCTTAGACGGCGATATGCAAAACGACCCGACTGACATTCCTGCAATGTTAGAAAAATTAGAGCAAGAAGATTTCGATTTAATAATTGGTTTTAGAAAGAACAGAAAAGATTCATTCTTAAAGAAAATACCTTCAAAAATTGCCAATTTTATAATCCGTAAAGCCACAAAATTTAATATTAAAGACCAAGGTTGTGCGCTAAAAGTATTCACGTCAGAAACCGCGAAAGAGATTAATATGTATGGCGAAATGCACAGATTTATAAGCCTGTTAGCATTTTTAAACGGAGCCAGAATAGCACAGGTACCTGTAAAGCATCATCCTAGAAAGTTTGGGAAATCAAAATACGGTTTAGGCCGAACCATAAAAGTAGTTAACGACATCCTGCTTATTTTGTTTCAGCGCAATTACTTGCAAAAACCCATGTACCTTTTTGGAAATATGGGCTTGTTCTTTTTTGCATTAGGGGCAATAATTAACGGTTATTTACTGTACGAAAAAATTATAGGAAACGAAATTGGCCACAGACCGTTGGTCTTTTTAGGGGTATTATTTATTGTGGTTGGAATTCAACTGTTCACTTCCGGACTTATTATTGACTTGCAAATGCGAACCTACTTTGAATCGCAAAAACAAAAGCCCTATAAGGTGCGTAAAATTCACAAGCCAGACTAAATTCTTTTACTCGCCTTTGTTACTTTGACCAAAACGTTTAGGCGCTTTCTTATTCGAGTCAGGCATAATTATTTTACGAGTTTTCGGGTCCCGATCTGGGCAAGTAAAGGCCAAATCCGGATCTATTTCTAAGAGCATAAATCCATCGCTTCCTGGTTCTAAAAGCACCTCATCACCTAATTCTATTGCTTGCTTTGCGGTAATATTTAAGGTGGCTGAATTACTAAACACTTGATTTCTAACCAGAGTACTTTTGGCCAGAGATCTAACCTTAAATTCCCATCGCCTAAAATTTTGATTCTCTATAATAGCGACCTCTTCTGGGTTCATTAAATTATTAGTCAGACGCACTGCATTACCAGTATTTAAAGCACCTGAGCCATAAAAACCTTTAAATTCTTGATTGGCGGGTAGGTAATCTATATTTCTAGAACTCATTTTTAAAATAGATTCCACCTCTTCGAAGGTTAAGCAATAATTTAAAGACAACATTAAACCAATGGTTCCAGAAACTAAAGGCGCGGCACCCGAGGTGGTTTCGCTTATACTGTAACTAATGGTATCTTTTAAAATAAACTTAGAGTAACTAAACAAGCCTACACTTGGTGCCAATATATCTACTTCTTTATTAAGATTTGCTGTAGAAACTGGCCAAATAAAGGGAGTTTTTGTGGTATCGTTATCTGGGAAACCCAAGGAACGTCCCACATAATCTTTAATGTTTGCTGCATAAGGGTTTCCTCTTTTACTAACTAAAATTTGATCGGATACCGAATCATATCTATGCATGACCGCCGACACCGAAATAACTTTATCGTAAGAGGCTGGATAGTACGGCTTAACACCTTTGGTAACCTTCCAATCTTTATTGTGAGCTGCAGCGACAACTATGGTTCCGTTATTGTAGATTTCGTAAATAGCCTCCTGAGCGGTTTCGTAATAAACAGGACTTCCCCAGCTACAATTAATTACTTGTGCTCCCGCATAAGAGAGTTCAACCAGTTGCTCTAAAGTCTTAAAACTGCCGTAATAGGTTCCGTAGATACTACAATCATAACAGATACCGGGAATTCCATAACCGTTATTTCCCTGAGCAGCGGCATTGGCAGAAATACTATAGCCATGCCCATTAGATAGCGAAGAACTTCGCAATTGCTTGCTTTTCCCTTTAAAATCTACATTGGTGGTATCTAAATTTCCATCGGAAATACCAATAATAATATCTCGAGAGCCTGTGGTATAATACCAAGCCTTAGGCGCATCTAAATAATCTAAGTAGTCCAAAGTAAAACCCTGAGTTGTAGTTGAACCTAAAGCATTCGAATCGCCGTAATCGTTAGGGTAAAACACCTTTGCATCTTCTGGACTTAACACTTCGCTAAATTCAAATACTTCGGGGAACTTATTAACCAGTTCTTGCCCAAGCTCTGGGTTGTTATCTATTAATAGATAAGTACGCTTTAGTTTGTTGTTTTTTGAATAGACAAAAGCCTTCCTAAGCATGGTAACCCCCTCACTTTTAAGCAGTGCCGACACGCTTGAATTGTTTGTATTATAGCCGTTTTTTACAGAACATTCGCCATTTGAAAGTAATTCTACTCCTGGCTTTACCCGCACATAAGACCAGGTTAAATCCTGGCTAACCATGCTCGTACTAACTAAAAAAAGAAGCGTAAATAAACAGCGCATATTTAGTCGTTGTTTTGTGCTAATACTATGGCTTCTATTTTGGCTAATCTGGCCTCTAGATCTGCAATTTGTTTATCCTTTTGAATTAAATGCAACGTAAGTTCCTCTACTTTTTGCAGTAACACCGTGCTCATTTGCCCCAAATCTATTCCTTGACTAAGTACTTGCGCGGTAGAGGGAACCCCTTCTAAATGGCCGTATTGTTTAATATGCGCTTCGATTTGCGAAAGCGAAGGCAAGTTATAATCACTTAAAAAAACAAAATCTGCCCAACCTTCTAAATCCACTTTAACCGATTTTGCATGCACCCGACCATTAACTTCCAACTTAGTTTCTGGGTTCGCCTTTCCTAGGCCAACGTTGCCATTGTCTAAGATCACGATTGAATTTTCTGCCGTTTTACTTGCTGCTGGACTAAGGTAGAGCCCGTTTTGAGCAACTACCGAACCTGCGCTGCATAAGCCAATCAATAAAAATATTTTAAATACATTCATAACACAAAAAATTAGATGCTCCCTAAAGATACAAAAGTTGTGCCGTGGTAAATTATATCTTTTCACTAATAATTAATTTAAGAGGCTTTTAAACCAGCCCTTTTTAATATTTTAGCCCTATGTACGCCACTGTAAAACAAGTTGCAAAAACACTAATTCCCAAGCGGTTTTTGTTTAAGAACGAGCGGTTTTTTCGCTCCTTATTTGCATTAAAATACAGGGGAACCAAGCACAAATGTAGTGTGTGTACAAAATCCAATGGACGCTTTATTAGTTTAGACACAGGCGATTTGCTTTGCCCCTATTGCGGGAGTAGATCTAGAACAAGACACTTGTTTACTTACTTAAAATCGAATGGATTGTTACACGGTAATATATTGCACTTTTCGCCCTCGCGAAGCATTTATAGCGCAATAAAAGCCATGCCGAATTTAAATTATATAACTACCGATTTTGAAGATGAATTTATAGCACAACACAAATACGATATTTGTAATATTCCGCAACCAGATGCTAGTTTCGATCTTATTATTTGTTATCACATTTTAGAACATATTCCCGACGACTTAAAAGCCATGCAGGAACTTTCCAGAGTTTTAAAACCCAATGGAATATGCCTAATTCAAACACCATTTAAATCAGGATCGACGTACGAAGACCCAAGAATTATTACCCCAGAAGATCGTTTGGAGCATTTTGGCCAAGAAGATCACCTACGCATTTATAGTGTTGCTAACTTGCTAGAACGTTTAAAAAACAACGGTTTTAGCCATGTGAATGTTCAGCCCGCGATAGGAGATACCTATTTAGGGATTTTGGAATCACATTTTATTACCGCTAAACATAGTTAGCTTTCTAAGCTTGCTTATGCTTTAAGCAAGTTTGTTTTTAAAAAATGTATTTTTACCCAAGTATACTATGCTGTCTGTTTTAATTCCAACATATAATTATTCCATTACGGAATTACTTGATGCGCTGCAGGCGCAAATTACACAGCTCCAGCAGCCAGTAACAGTAGTTATATGTGACGACGCTTCTACGCAAATAAGTATTGCCAATCAAAATAAAATACATGCTCAACAATTGGGGTTTACCTATTTAGCAAATAATACAAATCTAGGCCGAACAGCTACCCGCAACTTTTTAGCCAATAGCGCTACAACAGACTGGTTACTTTTTTTAGATGCCGACATTTTACCTGAGCAGTCAACGTTTTTGGTTAATTATATAGACGCAATTAAACAACAATACGATGCCGTTTTTGGAGGAATAACTTACGGTGATCGCCCAAAAAAAGAGGAACTCTTAAGGTGGGTGTATGGTAAAACCCGTGAAAGCAAATCTGTGGACCAGCGTAATAAGCATGCTTACTTTATAATTTCGCAGAATTTATGTATTACAAAATCTATGTTTTTAAGTTGTAATACCTACACCCAAAACGCTTATGGATTAGATATTTTGTTTTCTAACAATCTAAAACAAAACAAGGCGAAAGTGCTGCATATAAACAACCCCGTAATTCATTTGGGTTTAGAGACTTCACAAGCCTTTATTAAAAAAACTTTACAAGGAATTAATACCACGGTACAACTAGAAAAACAAGGACTTTTAGCATCGGACTTAAGACCCATTCAACGGGTGTATTTACGGCTTAAAAAATTAAGGCTTACTGGCCTGTTTTTAGCCCTAAGCAAGCTGTTTAAGTCTGTAATACTAAAGAACTTAAATTCTACAAAACCCAGTATGCGCATGTTTGACTGCTATAGACTGGCTCACTTAATTCAAGCACATAAAAATGATTGAATTTTCTGTAGTTATAGCGGTATATAATAAAGAACAGTACTTAGCCACTTGTTTGGATAGTGTGTTAAATCAGACGCATTCCACCTTTGAACTTATTGTAGTGAACGACGGATCCACAGATGGAAGCAAAACGCTATTAGCGTCGTATGCTAAAGACGAGCGACTTCAAATAATTAACCAAACCAATCAAGGAGCTTCTACCGCTAGAAACAAGGGTATTGCAAAAGCTAGTAAGAATTACATCGCCTTGCTTGACGCCGACGATTATTGGCTGCCTTTCCATTTAGAGCAGCTCGCAGAAGCTATAAAAACATACCCAGAGCAGGCCGTTTTTGCTACCAATAGTAACCTTATTATTAACGGTAATAAAAGGCAACGAACCTATTCAGTAGCTATAGAAAACAAAGTGCAAGTGGTCGATTTTTTTAAAGCGAGTTATATCGACTCCATAATAAATAGTTCGACGGCGGTTATTAAGCGCGAAGTGTTTAATAACGTGGGTGACTTTAATCTGCAACTTATAAATTCAGAAGACACCGACCTCTGGATTCGCATTGGCGCTAAGTATAAAATTGTGTTTATTGCCAAAGTTTCGGCCTGTATAGTTAGTACGCCTCAAGGTCTTTCTAAACAGCATGTACCCCTTAATAGTAAATTAGATTTTAGCGCCTATAAGGCCCTGGAGGCAACAAATTCCGGAGCAAAAAAGTTCTGTGATTTAAATCGTTTCTCTTTTGCTATTCTGGAGAAACAACAAGGTAATTTATCCGGTTTTAAAGACTTACTGAGTCAAATCGACAAAGAAAATTTAAATACTAAACAACGGTTTTTACTTAAACAAACACCAAGTGTTATAAAAATCTTACTGCGTTTTAAAGCTTGGACCAACAAAATGGGGCTTGGCCTAAGCGCCTACAAATAATTTAAAATCGTCGTAATTGCGGATGTAATCGGTCTCTTTAAAAACATCGCTAACTAAAGAAAGACAAACTGTTCCTGACGAAAAATTTTCTAATTCCCGCCAAATACCTGTTGGAATTAAAAGCCCTTGGTCTGGTCTATTTAAAGTTTCTACTCGACGTGTTTTTCCATCGTCTAAGACCACGTCAAAACTACCGCTTAAGGCAATTAAAAATTGCTGTAATTCTTTATGAGCATGACCCCCGCGAGTGGAACCACTAGGTACATCGTACAAATAATACACCCGTTTAATACTAAAGGGTAAGATATCTTTTTCTAAAACCGAAAGATTTCCGCGCCCGTCTGGGTCGGCAATTTTAGGAATATTAATACGCTTTATAGAATCTAAACTCATAGTAATTTTTGCAATAATTGGTCCCATGTATTTGCAATTTGACTAACATCTAAATGTGTTACCGAATTTGCTGCATTTGCTTTGCACTTAGCATACAGGGTGGTATCAAATATAAGATTATTTAAAGCTTCGCTAAAAGCCTGACTGTTGTAATTAGGAACCAATAATCCGTTTTCACCCTGAATTATTATTTCGGAAGGACCGCTCTTACAGTCCACAGCGACTACCGGAGTACTCATGGCAAGCGATTCTATTAAGACTCTAGGAAAGCCTTCAAAATGACTAGTTAGGCAGGTACACCGCGCATTTTTATAAAACGGAAAAGGGTTGTTATTAAAAGGATCTATACGAATATGAGCTTCCATATTCGCCTTTTCTATTAAATCTAAAATTAAGGCCTTGTCCGGACCCTCGCCTAAAATTTTTAATGCAATACCCTTACTTGGTAATTCCGATTGGGCATATGCTGTTATAAGCAATTCGAAATTCTTTACAGATTCTACCAAACGCCCAACAGCTAGTATATAATCGCCCGGCACCGAATAAGCGGTCCCTAAAGAAGCAAAATCGTCTAACTGAACTGGATTATAAACGCTATAAACCCCCTGAATACCATAAGTTTCTTTTATATGACTGGCAATTGCTTTAGATACTCCAACATAACCCAGCGCTCTATTGGCCTGTTTTTTAACCATTTTTAGACTGCTTGGAAAGTACTTTGTAAGTTTATAACTTCTAACTACATAGAGCACCTTAATTCCTTTGTACAAAAACCCACTATAAATACTTTCTTTTATAGTATTTGGACGAGAGCGGTTGTCTATTATAAGATCGAATTTTTGCTCACTTAAAAACGATCTAAACTTTAATAATCTATTTATGGTAGTAAAGATCCCAAATCGTTTTGGCCCTTTTGCCAACCTGTACAACTGCCCAGCATAGTCGTACTCCACAGCATCTTTTACAACAGCAATATACACCCTATGGCCTTTGGCAACTAACATTTTAGACAAGAGCGCCGTAGAGCGTTCTGCGCCTCCATCGGCTAGTGAAATACTAACAATGCAAATGGAATATTTTTTATGTGGCAAGGTTTCTAACATTATGCTACCTTTATGGGGTGGCAGTAAATATAGCGCAAATATGAAGATATTATTAGTCGGCGAGTACAGCAGACTGCATAATTCATTAAAAAAAGGATTGGAACACTTGGGCCATGAGGTAACGCTTATTAGTTCGGGAGATGGTTTTAAACAATATCCAGCCGATATTACTTTAAAACGTTTTTTCACCAAAGGACTTGCCAAAAAATGGAAAGTGCTTTGGCATACGCTATTTGGGCAAGATTTAACATCGGTTGCCTTGGCTAAAGAGGTAGTTGCAAGAAAAAAAGCGTTAAGTGGATTTGACGTAGTGCAGCTTATAAACGAGAGTCCGCTTACTATTCAACCCAAATACGAACGCGAAGTTATTCAGTTGTTAAAAAACAAAAACAATACCTTGTTTGTACTGTCTTGCGGCGCCGACTACACCAGTATAAAATATGCGCACAATAAAAAATTACGCTACAGTATTTTATCTCCTTACTTTTTAGGAAAAATAGGCAAGCAACAGGCGAGTCCTTTATTAAAATACTTAACTAAACCGTATATAGCGCTACACGAGTTTGTTGATAATATATGCGATGGTTTTATTGCTTCGGACCTAGATTACCATTTACCCATGCAGGGAAATTCTAAATACAAAGGTTTAGTGTCCAACCCCATTGTATTGGACGATTTTATCTATAGTCCTGTGCCTGTAAAAGATAAAATAATTGTGTTTCACGGAATAAATCGCGAAGCTTATTATAAAAAAGGCAACGATATTTTTGAACAAGCCCTTACCCTTGTAACACAAACCCACGGTCAGCAATTCGAACTAATTACTGTGGAAAACTTACCGTATAAAGAGTACATTACTAAATACGATAGCGCCCATATAGTCTTGGACCAAGTGTATAGTTACGACCAAGGCTTTAATGCCTTAGAGGCCATGGCCAAAGGAAAAGTGGTTTTTACTGGCGCCGAATCGGAGTTTTTAGAATATTACAAGCTAGAGCCAAACAGCGTTGCAATTAACGCGCTTCCAAACCCCGAACAAATTGCGGCAGCATTAATCGCACTAATAGATAATCCCGAACGTATTTTGGCTATTGGTAAAGCAGCCAGAGCTTTTGTAGAAGCGCATCACAACGCCAATACAATTGCTAAAAATTACTTAGCAATTTGGAGCTCTTAAATATCCATCTCGGGTTTTTTAAAGTAGGTAAAGGCAATTATTAACACCACCACAAAATAAACCGCATATCTAAGTACATGTGCCATTACGACCCCTTCGGCTCCATAGGTAGTAATAAACAATTTAGAAAAGCCATAAAACAACCCAAGCGAGAGTAATTCGGTAGTTACAAATGGAATAACGCGTTTTTTTGCCAAGAACTGGTACGCTAAAATTATCGAAGCAAAGCGAATAAAGTCACCTATTAATTGCCATTTAAACAAGGGTTCCATCCCATCGAACCCAGGGTAAACCAAATCAATTACAAAGTCTCTAAAAATAAAGACCAATAACATGCCTACCCCGAAGAGCGGCAATAGGGTTTTATAAATATGCAAAACTTCTTTTTTAAAGGCTTGCTCCGTTGTAATTGTAGCGAACTTTGGAATTATATACAACGTAAAAATGGCCGTAGAAAACACCATGTAATTTTTAGAAATAAAGGTCATGGCAGTCCAATACCCGGCATCCTCTACCGTAATGTTTTCTTTAATCATTAATCGAATATCTATCTCTATATAGTTTAGTAACAGGGTAGATACAAAAGACATGGCGGTAAAGGCCAATAACTCTTTTCCAAAGGGTATTTTAAAAGACAGCTTTTTTGGGGCAACGTGCTTTTTTATAACCATTCCAAAAAGGTATAACAGCATGGCTAACTGAATTAAAGGCGTTACGGCAATCGCGATTAAAACCCCATCTATTTTGTAGGTGTATAAACAAATAATAACCAAAGCTGTTGCCAATAGGTAGGCGAACAGTTCAATTTTCGCAAATTTTTTGTAGGCCGACAAGCCATTTACTATACCATTAAATACGCGCTGCATTGCAATGGCAGGAACCATTAAGGCTAACACTTTAAACACAAATCCATAGTTGGGATTGGTAAATATTACATCGCTCCAGTAGTCTGCTCCAAAAAATAAAACCGTAGCTGCTAAAACTGTTCCAAAGGCGGTAAAAACAAAAACAGTAGAAAACACCTTATTCAACTGTTCGTTGTCTTCTTTAAATTCTGCGACATACTTTACAATACCATTAAAAACCCCCATGGTAGAAACAGACATAAGCATGGCCATTACATTGCGCAATTGTCCAATGGCAGCAATTCCAGCTTCCCCCAAAAGCTGCGCAATTATGCGCTGAATTACCAGTGAAATCCCCAAACGAATAACAATAACCCCCGCATTTAGCGACGTCATTTTTAAAAGCATGTTATTCTTAATAAAATTGGGTATCTTCAATTAATAGGTGTTTAATACATTTACAATTTTAGACAATTCAGAATCTGTTAAACCCGGATATAGTGGAATACTAACCACTTCATTATGAATTTGCTCGGTAACGGCAAAAGACAGCTTATTAAACTCTTTTAGGGCCTCTTGTTTATGTGGTGGAATTGGATAGTGAATTAACGTACCTATGCCTTGCTTACCTACATGAGTTAGAAAACCATCACGATCTGCAACTCGAACTACAAATAAATGAAACACATGATTCTTGCTACCGTTATAGTGTGGCAATCCAATTTTTGGGTTTTTAATATTTTCCAAATAATAGCGAGCCATAGTGCGGCGCGCAGCATTTATTTGTTCTAAACTATTAAGCTTGATTCTTAAAAACGCCGCTTGCAGTTCGTCTAATCGGGAATTATAACCCTTAACTATATTTACATACTTAGACTGAGTCCCATAATTAGCAATTGTGCGAATGGCCTTGGCTAAATCTGGATTGTTTGTGGTAACTGCCCCCCCATCGCCTAAAGCGCCTAAATTTTTAGTTGGGTAAAAACTAAAGCCTGCAGCATCACCTAAGTTCCCGGCGCGTTTTCCATTTGCCGCTATTGCACCATGTGCTTGAGCCGCGTCTTCAATTACTAATAAATTATGCGTGTTTGCAAGTTCCAAAAGGCCATCCATATTGGCGATTTGTCCATATAAATGAACCGGCATTATCGCTTTGGTTTTAGGAGTAATAGCCAAAGCTAGCTGCTCTAAATTAAACGAATAACTTTTATCTTCTGCCTCTACAAGTACTGGAACTAATCCAGCCTGTAAAACGGCCAAAATAGTTGCTATAAAGGTATTAGATGCTATTAAAACCTGATCACCTTCTTGTAGTTTACCCAACTGTTTATAGCCTTCCAAAATAAGTCTTAAGGCATCTAAACCATTCCCAACTCCTACACAATGTTGGGTGCCGCAATAGTCAGCAAATTCTTGTTCGAAGGCAGTTACTTGTTTTCCTAAAACATAATAACCACTATCCAAAAAATTGCAAAAACCTTGCTTAAGGGCTTGTTCGTAGGGTGCGTTTACTCTGTTTAGATCTAAAAATGGAATCATGCTAGAAACGAATTTAATAACCCACCATTAGCTGTTTCTAAGTTGTAGGTTAAATTAACAGTGCTTCTTGCCCCAAAACACTCCTTCCAATACAGTAAGCCCTGGTTTAGTTCACGCCCACCATCTTCGGTAGAAATTCCAAAATCAAAATAAGCTTTATGAGCAAATTCTTCTTGTATTAATTGCCAAAACAAAAAGTCTAAGGTGCCCAATTGTTGTTTATCCCCGTTGGCCGAAATATACTGACAATGAACCGTGGTGGCTGTTTCGAACAGACAAGTTCCTCCAACTAATTTATTATCATGATATACATTGTACAAATGAATATGTTTTGGAAAACGATTCGCCAAGAGCTGAATTTCTTCTAAACTATGCACTGGCGAAGCCTGGTGTTTATCCTGTAAATTAGGAATTAATATTTCCTGCCAAAATCCAGTATAATTGGTGTCCTTTTTTACAACTAAGCCCGCTTTCTGAGCTTTTTTGACCCCTTCTTTTCGGTTCGCTTGAATTTTAAAACTGCCTCTTAAGTCTATGGTGCTGGCAAGTTCCGCTTTAATTAATTGGGCCTTACATAAATGCATTATATACACAGCCTCTTGGGCAGGGGTAGTCGCATAAATTTCTGGCATAATTTTTAAAACCAACTTTGTGATACCGTTAGCATCTAAATGCACTAATACCGCTTTAAACATGGCAATTACAGCCGTGAATTTTAAATCTTTTGCTACAACTAAACCTCCATAAGAGAGACCCTGGTGCGAGTACAACACCCCGTCTTTACTATTTGCTGGTAAGATGGCCTGAATTTTTGCCCCTTGATATACTACAAGCGAAGCGTCCTGGAATAGGCTGGAATGATAATCCATAAACTGCCTATTGAACAGGAAAGTCCCGTTTTTGGCGCGCGCTAAAAACTGGTTCCAGGCACTGGCCAATGCGGGTTGGTATGTCTCTATTCGGTATGCTTCCAACAATAGACGGTTTGCTTGGGTGAAGGTATAAAAATTGACGGCGTAGTCCTAATTATGGACTTCACTATTGCAAACGCACAAAACCTTGTTTTGGTATTTAAATTGCTTTAGAACGTTTACGGTCTACTTCTTTTAACAATACCTTGCGTAAACGCAAGTGATTAGGAGTAACTTCAACGTATTCGTCTTTTTGAATATACTCTAAGGCTTCTTCTAAAGAAAACTTAATAGCAGGAACAATCTTAGCTTTATCGTCGGCACCAGAAGAACGTACGTTAGACATTTTTTTAGTCTTGGTTACGTTAATGGTCATATCGTCTTGACGCGAGTTTTCGCCAATAACTTGTCCTTCGTAAATATCTTCTCCTGGGTTTACAAAAAAGCGTCCACGATCTTGTAACTTATCAATAGAATAAGGAATTGCAGTACCGTTTTCCATAGAAACCATAGATCCATTTTGGCGCTCTGGAATTCCGCCTTTAAGTGGTTTGTACTCTAAAAAGCGATGCGTCATTATAGCTTCTCCCGCTGTAGCAGTTAGCAGCTGATTACGCATTCCAATAATTCCTCTAGAAGGAATTAAAAACTGACATAACATACGGTCGCCCTTGGCTTCCATACTTACAATGTCTCCTTTACGCATGGTAACCATATCTACAGCTCGACCACTTACGGCTTCAGGTAAGTCAATGGTAAGTTCTTCGAAAGGTTCGCATTTAACCCCATCAATTTCTTTAATTATTACTTGAGGCTGCCCAATTTGTAGTTCGTAACCTTCGCGACGCATTGTTTCTATAAGTACAGACAAATGCAGTACCCCACGACCAAAAACAATAAATTTATCGGCACTATCGGTCTCTTTTAGACGCATAGCCAAGTTCTTTTCTAGTTCGCGCTCTAAACGATCTTTAATATGTCTTGAGGTTACAAATTTCCCGTCTTTTCCAAAAAATGGAGAATCGTTAATGGTAAACAGCATACTCATGGTAGGCTCGTCTATGGCAATCGTCTTTAAGGCTTCCGGCTGATTTACATCGGCAATAGTGTCTCCAATTTCGAATCCTTCTAATCCTACTAAAGCACAAATATCGCCTGCACCAACTTCGTCCACTTTTTTACGCCCAAGGCCTTCAAAAACATGAACTTCTTTAATCTTGGATTTTGTAATCTTTCCATCACGCTTAATTAAAGCAACTTGCATACCTTCTTTAATTGCACCACGTTGTACACGGCCAATAGCAATTCTACCAGTAAAAGAAGAATAATCTAAAGAAGTAATAAGCATTTGTAAAGGCCCCTCTTCTATTTTTGGCGAAGGCACATGCTCCAACACCATTTCTAGTAAGGGTTCAATATTATCTGTTTCGTCTTGCCAATCGTCGCTCATCCAATTGTTTTTGGCAGAACCATATACGGTTGGGAAGTCAAGCTGCCATTCTTCGGCACCTAATTCAAACATTAAATCAAAAACGGCTTCATGCACTAAATCTGGAGTACAGTTTTCTTTGTCAACCTTGTTAATTACAACGCAAGGCTTTAAACCTAGATCGATAGCCTTTTGTAATACAAAACGCGTTTGTGGCATAGGACCTTCAAAGGCATCTACTAATAATAGTACACCATCGGCCATGTTTAAAACACGTTCTACTTCCCCACCAAAATCGGCGTGACCAGGAGTGTCAATAATGTTAATCTTGGTGTCTTTATAAACTACAGAAACGTTCTTAGAAGTAATGGTAATTCCGCGTTCGCGTTCCAAGTCGTTGTTATCTAGAATTAGATCGCCGGTATTCTGGTTTTCTCTAAATAACTGACAGTGATACATTATCTTATCTACCAAGGTAGTTTTACCGTGGTCTACGTGAGCGATAATCGCTATATTTTTGATTTGCATGATACTAGTCGCTTTTAAGGCGGAAATACTTCGCACTCAAACTTTTAGGTAGAGCTACGTATTTCGCGGTGCAAAAGTAGTGTTTATTAATTTATAAAGGTCGTTTATATACAAATCATTTTAAGTTTTGGTAAGCTTGCTTTTTATAAGAATTGTCTTTGCTCTAAACCACCAAAAGAATCGTAATTAATTAAAATTGTACTAGCGAGCAATTAATTATCTTTGCAGTTCTAAACAACCTGTAATGGATTTAAGTAGTATTCCCAATTTAAAACACACTGGTAGCGATAACTTCTTTTTGCTTGCTGGGCCTTGTGCCATAGAAAGCGAAGAAATGGCCATGCACATTGCCCAAAAGGTAGTCGAAATTACCAATAAACTAGAAATTCCGTTTGTATTTAAAGGCAGTTTTAAAAAGGCAAATCGTAGCAGGTTAGATAGTTTTACTGGAATAGGAGACCAAAAGGCTCTCGAAATCTTAGCTAAAGTAGGCGAAAAGTTTAATGTACCTACAGTCACCGATATTCACGAGGTAAGCGACGCTAATCTTGCCGCGCAGTATGTAGATGTTTTACAAATCCCTGCTTTTTTAGTACGCCAAACCGACTTAGTTGTGGCTGCTGCAAATACTGGAAAAGTAGTTAACCTTAAAAAAGGACAATTTATGAGTCCCGAAAGCATGCAACACGCAGTGACTAAGGTTTTAGAAAGTGGTAACCAGAAAGTTATGGTAACCGACCGCGGAACCATGTTTGGGTACCAAGATATGGTTGTTGACTTTCGTGGAATTCCAACCATGAAAAACTTTGCCACAACGGTATTAGATGTAACCCACAGCCTGCAACAGCCCAATCAAAATAGCGGTGTTACTGGCGGACGTCCAGATATGATTGGCACTATTGCCCGAGCAGGAATTGCAGCAGGAGTAGATGGCCTATTTATAGAAACACATTACAATCCGGCCAATGCAAAAAGCGATGGCGCAAACATGCTGGACATTCAATATCTAGAAAAATTATTGAGCGATTTAACGGCCATTAGAAAAACCGTGAATCAGTTATAAAGACCCTTATGCTTATTGGCATAGGCATCTGCGAGCACATCTGTTAATACCTTGTGATTAATTTCTTGTAAAGAAAAATAGCGCAGTGACTTTATTACCGTTCTGTTTTTAGATACCAGTTTGTCTAAATGCACGCTTAAATGCACTGCATGCCAAAACCCAAGATCTACGTAGTCTTTGGTCTGATTTAAATAACAAAAGGGTTTATTGTCAATATAATAGGCTGGCAATCGCCATTTGTATTTAAGCTCCACTCCTGCTACCCTGGCTTCTATTACCGCGCTTAACTCTAGCAATATAGATTTATAAGGCTCTGGTTTAGTCAGCATATAGTCTTGTGCGGGATTCATGTATTAGAAGCTTAAATTGTAATATAAATGTAAGCGAATAATTATATTATATAAAATTCAGCTTAGAAATATAACCAGAAAAAAGGTTGCCATTTTCATGACAACCTTTTATTAGAATCCTGATTTTATCAACTCCCCAATCGA
This sequence comes from Gilvibacter sp., assembly GCA_965277295.1. Lineage (GTDB taxonomy): Bacteria > Bacteroidota > Bacteroidia > Flavobacteriales > Flavobacteriaceae > Gilvibacter. The sequence continues at coordinate 2,377,795 of OZ255720.1, read as the reverse complement.
AAAAATCTGTTTAGTAAAGGTGGTCATTCACGGGAGATTCAACAAGGGGAAAAACCCTTTTTTTAGCACAGGGTTTTTCCTATTTAAGGTTACGTGTAAGCCGTAACACCTGAGCTTTTTAATTTTATAACTTTTTTATGGAATAGTTTAAAATATTAATTAACTTTGTAATTCAAAGTACTTTTATTATGAGTGAAAAAGAATATTTAGACGACATCTCCCAAATCAAGGATCTTATGAACCGCTCCTCCAGATTCCTTTCTCTAAGTGGTCTGTCGGGGATTCTAGCTGGGATTTATGCATTAATTGGGGCGGCATTGGTATTTAGATACGTGTTTCCACCTCATGACAATTATATTAACTTAAGTAGCTGGAATTTTCAACTCATGCTTATTATTCTAGCGGTTGTAGTAATTGCCAGCGTGGGAACCGCTTACCTACTCACTCAAAAGAAGGCAAAAAATAATAACGAAAAAGTTTGGGACTCAACGGCCCTACGCCTATTGGTAAACTTTATAATACCTCTAGTAGTTGGCGGAATCTATATTTTAATAAAACTACAAAGCCAACATTACGGGCTAACGGCCTCTTTAATGCTTATTTTTTACGGCTTAGCACTCGTTAATGCTTCTAAATATACCGTTGGCAACGTACGCTACCTTGGCTATGCACAATTAATCTTAGGATTATTTTGTGCTGCCTATCCTGGATACGGTTTTTGGTTCTGGGTTTTGGGATTTGGTGTATTTCATATAATTTACGGGGCACTTATGTACGTGCAAGATAAACGCTAGCATTTGGGATTAATAGACAACATAAATAAATTATTTGATCATCGAATTCGCTTGGGAATCATGTCTATTCTTATGGTGAATCCAGATGTAAATTTTAATCGGCTAAAAGAACTTTTAGAGGTTACCGATGGCAATCTGGCAAGTCATATCAAGGCTCTAGAAAAGTCGGAATATATTCGGGTAGAGAAATCTTTTATTGGTCGAAAACCAAACACAAAATACATTGCAACGGCAGCAGGAAAAAAGGCGTTTAGGCAGCATATTGAAGCCTTAGAAAAAATAATAAACAATAATAAAGACTAAATTTTTTTATTATTTTACTTTGTAATTCAAAGTACTTTTAAAATATGAAATGCAGAAAACAAATTATCGCCAAACTATTTGAATATAGCCAACGGTTTTATACACGTTATTTTAAATCGCACAAAACGCCATGGGACATTACTAAAAAGGAGTTACTGGGGTATCCGTGCGGAAGTCTAGGAAAAGCATTGGGTAACTTTTTAACCAATTACGGGTTTGATTTAATCCCAAAAGTTGAGCGCCATGACGCCTACCATGTTTTGTTAGATTTTGGAACTCAAGAAGAAGACGAAATCGCCTTGCAATATTTGTGCTTTGGCAATGGTAAACGCAGCGCTTATTTATGGGCTGTTATTACCGTGGGCACACTTATTCTTCCAGAATACCTGCCTTATTACTACAAGAGTTACCGGCTTGGCAAACAACTAAACACCTTTTACAATTTAGAATTTTTTCCACTGCTTTATGCAGATTTAGACACCCTAAGAGGCAGCATTTGTAACCAAACTCAACTAGAGGAGCTAAAGAATTTATACCATGGATAAAATAAAACCTGCCCAATATCTAGCCTTGAGTTCGTTTGCCGTTGGAACCCTGCTGTTAATACTACAATTTATATGGCCCTGGGCGATGTTGATTACCATATTGGGGTTTTACTACTTACTATTTGCCATTGTTGTGAACAGCTTTGTACTAATAGTCTATCTAGTTTGTGTAATAATTAACGACAATCGCAAAGCAAGTCTTAAGGCCATCGGAATTCTTTTAATGAACCTACCAATAGCATATTGCTATGCCTATACCGTGCTTAATTCTATTTAATTACAATGTAAAATGATGAAAAAAAAGATATTAATTCGAAAAACACTTATGCTACTGGCACTGGGATTTATTGCTATATTAATCTGCGACTTTGCCATAAGTTACAATGCCAAAAACCGAACCTACAATACCGTTTACAACATTCCTAAAAACAAAGTTGGTCTTGTACTTGGTGTTGGAAAATACACCCAAAACGGGCTTATAAATCAATATTATAGTTACCGATTAGAAGCCGCCGTTGAGCTCTTTCAAGCCAATAAAATAGAGTACATTTTGGTAAGTGGCGATCACAGTAGCCCCACCTATAACGAGCCCTTGTCTTTTAAAAATGATTTAATTCTAAATGGAATTCCAGAGGATAGAATTGTACTGGATTACGCCGGGCTTAGAACCTTAGATTCTACGGTGCGAGCTCACAAGATTTTTGGCCTAAATCGGTTTACTTTTATTTCGCAGCAGTTTCATAACGAACGGGCCATATTATTAGCAGATGCGCACAATCTTTCTACCATTGGTTATAACGCCAAAGACGTTGGGGGGAGCTACGGCCGCAATACTAAACTCAGAGAATACTTGGCACGGCCTAAAGCAATGCTAGATATTGTATTTAATACCCAACCCAAATATTTAGGGCCACAAATTCAAATAAACTAAGCGCATGAATCCACCATTTAATACCAAAATTCTGCATGTAATTAGTGCCATTACTGCCCTAAATTTGGGGCTTTTAATCCTCAGAATAAGCATTGCTCATGAGTTGTTGTTTTTGTTTTTAATTTGGAATTTATTCTTAGCAACTATTCCTTTATTAATTGCCGCGCCACTTTATGAATTCACCCGGATGCTCCCAAGTAAATTAAGTCTTTGGCTATTTGGAATTCCCTGGCTACTATTTTTACCCAATGCCTTTTATATTATTACCGACTTAAAACATCTAGTACATTCCAGCAACCAACTTATAATGCTCGACGCCTTACTCATATTTTCGTTTGCTGTAAATGGCCTTCTACTGGGGTTTTCTGCCATGTTTTATATGATCAAATCGATTCAAATATGCTATGCCAATTTTCCTGTACAATGGGTTACAATACTACTATTTTTACTTTGCGGGTTTAGCATATACTTCGGACGAGAATTACGCTGGAACAGCTGGGATATAGTAAGCAACCCATTGGGCTTAATTCAGGATATATTTAATCGAATAATGCATCCATTGCGCTTTATTCGAACCTGGGGGATTACCCTAATTATGGGTGGTTTTTTAATGACTAATTATTATATTTTCGAACGTTTTTTCATGCAAAAATTACCCAAAAATGCCCAAAAGGACTAAGTATTTAATAATTGCCGCTTTATTATTAATCGCCGAATTTGCTATTGCCTATTTTTTAAAAACAGGCTTTATTCGCCATCTTTTTGGAGATTTTTTAGTGGTTATTTTAATGTATTGTTTTCTTCAAGTAATCGCACTGGAACCCGTTTTTAAAATGGCCAGTATTGCCCTTGCCATTGCATTTTTTGTAGAATTCCTGCAAGCAGTATCTTTTTTATCTTGGATTAATTGGGAAGATAAACTTTGGGCCAGATTGGTTTTTGGAACCAGTTTTAGTTGGGGTGATATTTTGGCTTATAGCCTTGGGATTGGATTTGTTTTGGTGGTCGAGTACCTGTCCATTGCTAAGAATCCAAGGTGTTCAAAAAATTAGTGGCAGTGTTCAATAAGGTTTGTTTTTTAATAACGTCCATTTTATCGAAATTGCTTAGCAGCATAGCTAACCTGGGGTTACCGCTAAAAAAGTCACGCTGGGTATTCATAAAATTCCAAAACAAACCATCCCAAATAGCTTCCCACTCTCCCCCAGGAAAGTCGCTCATTTTTTTAATGTAATTACTAGAACTTATATAAGGCTTGGTAGCAAATAGTCCGCCATCTGCAAACTGACTCATTCCGTAAACATTGGGCACCATTACCCAGTCGTAACTATCTATAAAGAGTTCCATAAACCAGCGGTAAACCTCGTCGGGATTAAACTCGCAAAGCAACATAAAATTACCTAAGACCATAAGGCGTTCTATATGATGACAATACCCTGTTTGTAAAACTTGCTTAATGGTGGAATCGACAGGCAAAATACTGGTGGTTCCATTGTAAAAACTTTTAGGAATACTACGATTAAAACCCCAATAATTAGTGGTTCGCATTTTAGTTCCCTTAACTACGTACATGCCACGCATAAAGGCTCTCCAACCAATAATCTGACGGGTAAATCCTTCTATGGTGTTAAGGGCTATTTGGTGCTCTTTGGCATACGCTAAGGCAGTAGTAATCACGTATTCTGGCGTTAATAAACCTATATTTAATAAGGGTGTAAGTACGCTGTGATGCAAAATGGAATTCCCGCGAACCATAGCGTCTTCGTAAGGGCCAAAACCAGAAAAACGCTGTTCTAAAAACTGATTATACCATCGCGTAGCTTGATCAAAATTTATTGGATACAAAGGTGACTGCCCTAATTCTCCATAATTATTTGCGTAATTATCTTCCACATAAGTTACTGCATCGTTAAACTGCTTAGTTGCATCTGGAAATTGAACCGCGGGAGGTGTTTTACCCTTTGGATACTTTTTACGATTTTCTTTATCGAAACTCCACTTTCCTCCTACTGGCGTGTCTTTTCCATCTAACAAAATACCCCGCTTAATGCGCTCTTGTTTGTAATACGTAGCCATTCTAAACAACTTTTTATCGGGTCTAAAAAACCGCTCTAAATCTTGTTTGGTGTTTAAAAATAGTGGCGAATCGTAATTGTGTATTTGAACCTTATTATTCACCGAATTCGCTATGCGCTGTTCTAAATAATTATCGCACGGATCGCAAAAATGCAACGCTTCTAGGCCATTTTCTAGCAGGTCGGAAAGCAAAACTCGCGTATCTGCTTGCGGTGATTTGGCTTCTACATAATGTACATCTACGTTTTGCTCTTTTAAAAATTGGGCATAACACTGCATACTTGCACGATGCAAAACCAATTTTTGTTTATGAAAATTCTGATACTCAAAAAACAGCTGCTCCTCTATTAAATACACAGGCCTATTGGTATCTATGGCAGGATTGTCTTTAAATAACTGATGTGGAAATACTAGAGTTACTGCTTGCACTATTTTAAATTTTTATTACGTCTACAACGTTCCCCACAATAGATAACGTGCTCCCAATTAAGTTCCCATTTTTTACGCCAAGTAAAGGGGCGCTCGCAAACTGGGCAAATCTTAGTGGGCAATGGCTTTTTCACGTGTTTTACACTTCTTTAAACGTTGGAACTTCATCTACTCGCACATACGGAAATTCCGCGATACGCTGCATAGCATAATAGGTGTTTAAACCCGATATTCCAGCCGTTTGTACCTCCTCTAAGTTTATTTTTCCGTTCAAGTCTTTTGTAGCTTCCGGAACAATTAAAAGCTCTATTTGTCCAACGACTAAGGTGGTAAGATTATCTGGAATTGGAATTTGATTGACCAACTTTAAACCCATTTTTATTTGAGCCTCGGCTACAAAAGGTGCTGGAAAATCGCCAATATATTCAGATGCCAATCCACAACGTTCAAACTCGTTTACGTGGCTGTCGAACTTAGCCGACGTATAATGGGCATTTTTTACTAAATCGACAGGCACATGGTTAATGGTATAAAACCCCGTATTCACAATATTTCTATGGGTGTCTCTTCTAAAATCGGTATGGGGTCTTAGAATAAACCCTATTAACGGCGGATTACTACCCAAATGCACCACCGAACTAAAAATAGCAAGGTTTTGATTCCCTTGATCATCTTGAGTTCCAATTAAATTAGCTGGTTTTACCCCCGTAATCGAATTTATTAAGTGCAAGCGCATGGTTTTATCCATGCGTTTTATATCGGTATTATTTATTACTAAACTCATTGGTCGCTCGTGTATGCGTTTTTAAAATTCGCTGTTTTTCTTCTTTTACTTTTGGATGCTTTCTGTGTCCATAAATACGCTGTCTGGCTATTCTACCTGCCGATTCTAAATTGACTATGGGTTTTGGATAATCCACACCCAATTCAAAATTAAGTAGCATCCCTTCCATTGCAGTTAATTGCCAAGGCTGATGAATTGCATGATTAGGCACATTAGCAAGTTCTGGAACCCATTGTTTTACAAATTCGCCCTGCGAATCGTGATCTAAGCCTTGCTTTACTGGGTTGTACATGCGCACCGTATTTATTCCAGTAGTACCCGCCTGCATTTGGAATTGCGGATAATGAATTCCGGGTTCATAATCTAAAAACAATCGAGCCAAATGGTAAACTCCCTGCTTCCAATCTTGCCCCAAATGATGACAAAAAAAAGAAACCAACATGGCACGCATTCTAAAGTTTATCCAACCTGTTTGTTGCAAACAACGCATATTAGCATCTACCATAGGGAAACCTGTTTTACCTTGTTTCCAAGCCTCAATAAATTGTAGATTCTCCTCTAATTCTAAATACTCGTAGCCTTTATTTAAACAGCGATATTCGTATTGGCATTCCACTTCGAACTTTTGAATAAAATGACTCCGCCATTTAAGACGCGTTAAAAATCCGTTGTAAGCGCGTTTGTTGTTTTTCTTATTCGGATGCGATTTTACATGGGAATACGCCTGCTTTACAGACAAATTTCCCCAAGCTAAATAGGGGGAGATTCTCGCACAGGATTTTCTACTCCTACCAGGCTTAGAAATATGTCGCATATAATTAACCCCACGACTTGTAGCAAAAGACTTTAGGTACTTCCATGCGGCTTGTTCTCCTGGTGGCTGCATATCTTCAGGGTACTTACTCCATGTTGTTTTTAGTGCCTGAGGAATATTAAACTCGTGATTCCACTTGACTTCTTGAGCGTTACTAAAGCTGTTTTTTATTAAAGGTGAACTCATAGTAGCGTACCAGCTTTTGTCCCATCCTTTTCTGTTAGTAATGCCCCTAATTACACCTTCCCGCTGGAATTGATGCCAGCTAATATCGTGCTCCTTAAAAAATTGTGCAACCGCTTTATCTCGCTTCCAGGTTAGGGCTATTCCACTTTCGTTATAACTAAAAACTTGGTTTATAGTAAAGGTATTAGTCAAACTTTTAAAAACAGTTAAAGCCTCTCCATAACAACAGAAAAGCGACACGGAATTATGGAGTAATTCCTGCTCCATGGCCAATATAGAACCATAAATAAATTGCAAATGTCTTAAGGAAGTATCAGGATGCTTTAGTAATTCTGGTTCAAATAAATACAAAGCAATAAAGGGTACACCGGCTTGGTTTGCAGCATAGAAGGCTTCGTGATCTTGAGTCCGTAAATCTCGCTTTAACCAAACAATATTAAGTGGTTGCTTATTCATCCTTTAAGCTCTTTTTGCGCTTTCTTCCAGAATGCAAAAAACGACCTATAGGCTCCTGTTACGCTAAACATCCAATCGCGAGACTCTTCAATTCCTGTATATTCTTGGTTTAACGGATGCTCTTTATAATGAATAGCCCCAGTTCCAACGAGCGCTTTTAAGGCAGTAAATTCGGCAGTAAATACTTGAATATTTGGAATATTCTTGGCCAATTCTAAAGTCCAGTCTAAAGTTTTACTACTTATGGGATATCTTTTAAACACCGACGGTTCTAACAACAACAAACGATTTGCATCTAAATTGTTATGCCAATAAGGATCTAAATTGTAAAAATTATAAACCAGTGTCGGCTTACTTTGATCTAATTTAGGGTTAGCCGTTTCTGGAAGCAACGTGGTGAATTCCTGCTTTTGAGTAGCTTCTAATTCAGTTGGAATCTCCCAATTGCTAAAAGCAGCATAAGGAACATCTACAAAAGTCTGTTGCTGGCTAGTATTACAGTATTTATTTATGTTTTCCTGATTGGCCACATACTTTTTATTGCTATTCGCCCCTGCAACCCATTGCCAGCTTAACGCATTACTGGCCCAGTCGGCATCCAGCAAATGATAGTACATCCACTGGGCTGGATAATGCCAATGACTGCCACCCATATTACACGCAATCGCGGCTGTATACATTCTTACGTGATTATGAAGATATCCGCTTACGTATAACTTCTGAATGGCAGTATCTATGGCGTTAATTCCAGTAGTTGCATTTACCAAGGCACTTGGAATACCGTGGTTTGTTACGTTGGTTTGTTCGTGCTTTAAATCTTTATTTATGCCTTCACCATGGGCAATCCAAAGTTGCTGCCAGTAATCGCGCCACGCCAATTCCTGTATAAACTTTGTAATTTCGTTTGGGTTAATTCCTCGCTGCAAAACGCGATCTAAAACAAATTTTGTAGAAATAACCCCACGCGAAATATAAGGGGACAAATAGGTTACGTCTCCAGTAATAAAATTGCGAGTTCTTCCATAACGCACTGGTTTAATTGCGTCCACTCTAGATAAAATTTGGTCTAAGTGGGTTGGAAAATTCACCGTTTGCTTATTTTATTGTGTGTTATTTGTCGTTGTCTGCTACATTTAAAGCGCTCTATATCTGGATTGCGTTTTTTTAAATGCTTTTTACTTACACCACTGTTGACCCGTTTGCGCCATAAATTAAAACTAGACCGCTTTAATTCTCTGCGCATAATTTTTATTACGTCTTTTTCGGCCAGTTCAAATTGCACTTTTATCGCCTCGAAAGGAGTTCTGTCTTCCCAGGCCATTTCTATAACACGATCTAATTGTCGGTCGGTTAATTCCATTAAAATTTGCCAAATTTACGTTCTACTGCACCTATTCTATAATCAAATATTTGACCTAGTTTTTTCTTTATTACTAAGGTATTCATTATCGCTCCTAAAAAACCCATAGGCGGCTTATACGAAACAATATCTCGCATTAAAACGCCGCCTTCTATAGGCTCAATAAAGTGTTGGTGATGCCATAGTGCGTAGGGCCCAACACGTTGCTCGTCAACAAAGTATTTTCCATCCTCAACTTGTGAGATTTCGGTTACCCAAGTCATGGGGATTCCAAGTAATGGTTTTACAACATAACTAATAATCATGCCTTGGTACATTTTTTCGGGCAAACCGCCAGAAGTTACTTCGAATCCCATATGGTCCGGTGTAATTTCTTTTAGGTTGGCAGGAGAACTAATAAAGTCCCACACCTGATCCATAGAAGCTGGAATTTTTTGTTCTCGCTTAAATTGGTAAAAACCCATTGCTATTGTTGTTGTAATTCAATAATTCGTTGATTAATCTCTTCTGCCTTAGCGTACAGTTCGTCGCTGGCTTTTCTATTAGAAGTAGACATTGCGCGTGCATCGTTCATGTATTTTGCATACTGCTTGCTTAACTTTTCTACTTCTGATTTCTTTTTAAATAATCCAAACATGATTAAGGTTTTAGCGTGGAAATTCCACCGTCTATTGTTAGTATTTGACCGCTCATCCAAGCGGCCTTGTCTTGTAATAAAAAGTTGGCAGCATTTGCGATGTCTTGAGCGGTACCAATTTTTTGTAATGGATGACGCTGCGCATTGGCCTCCTTCTTTTCTGGACTGTTTAATAAACGTCCTGCCAAGGGTGTATCGGTTATAGAAGGTGCTATTGCATTTACGCGAATTGTCGGTGCAAGTTCGGCTGCTAAAGATCTTGTTAATCCTTCGATAGCACCCTTAGACATGGCCACTTGGGTATGAAAATTAAAGCCTGTTTGAACAGCCACTGTAGAAAATAACACTACTGATCCGTTCCCTTGTTTTAATGCTGGTAATGCTTGTTGAATAGAACGAACTGCCCCACCAACTTGCAAATCAAAATCTGCCAACATATTCTCCTTTTTTACACGTTTAAAAGGCAACAAATTAATTGCTCCAGGACAATAAGCCAATCCATGTAATTCCTCTGGCAAATTATCCAATATGTGGTCTGGGTTGGTTACATCGTGCTGAATATACGTTACATTATTGATAGGCTCCGGGGTAGTACTATTATAGGTTGCAATAACCTTGTTCCCCGACGCTGCTAGCTGTTTTACTAACGCTTCTCCTATTCCACTTGAGCCTCCAACGATTAAATATGTATGCATGCTATTAATTTTGTTTAAGCAAATTTACTATATCTTAAACAAAATAGTCTTACAATTTTGTTAATACTAACAAGCGTTAACTAAACCATATTCCTTTTGTTATTAATTCCCTATTTTTAACCTCTTAACTAATTAGATAGCTTATCATGATAAAAAAAATTACTTCGTTTTTACTGTTTTTAATGTTCGCGGGTGTTTACGCACAAAGTGACGCCGATTTAGTCTTAGAAACGGTCAATGTAAATACTATAAAAGGACATATTGGGTTTTTGGCAGACGATGCCTTAAAAGGAAGAGAAACCGGAACCCCCGAAAATAAAATAGCCGCACTTTATTTAGCTCAAACCTTGCAATCTTATGGGGTTACGCCAGCTTTAGATAATGGCAGCTACTTTCAAGAAGTAAAATTAGAACGTACTACGCCGCCGCAAGATGTACAAATGCTAGTAAACGGAAGTCTAATTAGCGATTATGCTGTATTACAAGCCAAGAAATTTTCTAGCAAAGGCGAAGCCGTTTACCTTAATTATGGTTTAGAAGCCGATTATCAAGGTAAAAATGTAAAAGGACTGGTTGTAGTAATAAAAGCGGGGAGCGAAACTGCTAACGACGCACGAGCCGCCTTTGGACTAAGAGCACAAAAAGTAGCATTGGCCAAAGCAAATGGAGCTGATGCTATTATTGAATTACTACAAGCCGAAGACCAAATGTGGGGCTTTATTGAGCACAATTTTAACGATCCTTCTGTGGGCATTGCTAGTGGTGAGGCAGAAGACGAAGAAATGCCATACATCTGGGCCCTAGATAAAAATGGAGACCTTGCAACAGCATATGCAAATACGCGAGCTTTAAAAGTAGAAATGAAAATGGGCGATATGCAACGCGAACCTATAGTATCGTATAATGTTGTTGGAATGATTCCCGGTACCGACCCAAAACTAAAAGAGGAATTTATAATTTACTCTGGACATTACGATCACGTTGGCATAGGAACTCCAGATGCAACAGGAGATACTATTTACAATGGAGCACGCGACAATGCTGTAGGAACTACTACAGTATTAAGTATGGCCGAAAACTTGGCTAAATATCCTACCAAGCGTTCTGCCTTGTTTATTCTATTTACGGGAGAAGAAAAAGGACTTTTAGGAAGTAGATACTACACAGAAAATCCTGTGCTTCCGTTAAATAAAATGGTGTATTGCTTTAACAGTGATAATGCTGGTTATAACGACACTTCTTTAGCGACAATTATTGGCTTACCAAGAACTACCGCCGCACAACATATTAAAGATGCTTGTGAGCAATTTGGATTAACTGCTGTGGACGATCCAGCACCAGAACAAGGATTATTTGACCGTTCCGATAATGTAAATTTTGCGGCAAAAGGTATTCCTGCACCAACATTCTCTTTGGGCTTTACTGCTTTTAACGGCACGGTTACCGAATATTATCACCGTCCAGGAGACGAAGTAGAGTCTTTAGATTTCGAATACTTAACCAAGTTCTTTAAGGCCTATGTAATGGCTGGAAGACTAATAGGAAACGACCCAGTAACTCCAAAATGGACTGCAGGAGACAAATACGAGGCAGCTTCTAAAGAATTATATAAAAACTAAACCGTTATGAATTACCGCTTCTTTGTAATTGCATTTACAATAGTCACTATGTGCTATGGCCAAAAGCTTTCACGTGTAGAAAAAAAGATAATTGCCACAGTTAAACAAAACAACGATCAGGCTATAGACTTTTTAAAAGAAGCGGTAAATATTAATTCGGGAACCCTAAACCTAGCTGGAGTTCAAGAGGTTGGTCAATTATTTGCGAGTGCATTTAAACAAATTGGTTTTAATACTACTTGGTACGATATGCCACAAGAGATGAATCGCGCCGGACATTTGTTTGCCGAAACTTCGGGCGATCAAGGTAAAAAACTACTTCTAATTGGCCATTTAGACACGGTTTTTGAAGCCGATAGTCCGTTTCAAGAATTTAAATTGGTAAACGATAGCATCGCGCATGCTCCTGGCGGAAACGACATGAAGGGTGGGAACGTAATTATTTTGTATGCCTTAAAAGCCCTTTACGAAAACGACTTGTTAGACGATGCTCAAATAATTGCAGCGTTTACAGGAGACGAAGAATCGACTGGAAAACCACTCGCAATTAGTCGATTAGAATTAATAAATGCAGCAAAACGCAGCGATATTGCCCTCGGTTTCGAAACGGCAACGGGGTTTAACAATGCAACTATTGCTCGCAGAGGAGCTTCAGGTTGGAAGGTTGAAGTTACCGGTAAACGCGCACATTCTTCTGGAATATTTAGCCCGCGAACTGGTGCAGGCGCTATTTTTGAAATGTCTCGAATTTTAAATGAATTCTATACAGAAGTTAAAGGCGAAGAATATTTAACCTTTAACCCCGGTATGATTCTTGGCGGCACCTTTGTAAACTACGACGAACAAAATAGCAAAGGCGATGCATTTGGAAAATCGAATGTTGTAGCCCAAACAGCTGTTGTTAAAGGTGGTTTACGTTTTATTAGCGATGCACAACTGCAAAGCGCTCGCGCTAAAATGCGAGACATAGTAGCCAATAATTTGCCCAATACCACGGCGAAAATTTCGTTTATTGACAGTTACCCTGCCATGGGTCCAACCAATGGAAACAAAGCCCTTTTAGAAGAACTTAATAAAGTAAGTTTAGCTATGGGACAAGGCGGTGTTACTGGCTACGATCCGAGTAAGCGTGGTGCAGCCGATGTTTCTTTTGTAGCCGAATATGTAGACGGTCTAGACGGTCTTGGAACCATGGGGACTGGAGCACATACTCCAGAAGAAACAGTAAATTTAAACACCATAGAGGCGCTCACTGCTCGCGCTGCAATTTTAATTTATAGACTAATTAATCAGGAGGACTAATTGCCGTCTACGTATTCTTGTAAATACGCAAAGCGTGCTGTTAACGTCCCTTCTTGTGTGGTCATCCTAGCGCGATGTAAAATTCCGTCTTTGTCTTGATTAAAAAACGCTGGTATTACGTTTTCTAAAAACATATCTCCAAAGCCTTCGCTTGCATCTTTTGGAAGTTCACAGGGTAAATTATCTACTGCCATTACCGCAATAGCACCTGGAGCATTATAAGCAACTTCTTGTTGTGTTTTTGGGTCGTATCCATAAAATGGATCTGCAATAGTAGAAGACCTAATTGTAGATGCAATAGGACCATCAATATCGCAAGAAATGTCTGCAATTAAGCTGATTTTAAAATCGGGATGCGCTGCATCTTCTCGCGTAAACAAATAGGGCGCGCCATCGCCGTAAAAATGCCCGGTAAAAAATACATCGCTTACTTGGGCGTATTGCATAAAATTACTTTCGTAACCCGATGGATCTTTATAAAACGCAAATTTATCCATAGGAGTGCCATCTATGCGTTTGTTGTATTCGGTAACATCTATTAAGCAATAGACGGGATGATTATAACGCTTAGACAAATAGTCTGCGTCTGTAACTTCCTGAATTTGCAAGTGGTCTAAAATCTCTTTGGCACCTTGGGCTACCTTCCCTGTACCACTTAAAATAATACGAACATTAGGCAAGGTAATTTTGTCTAATTGAGCTTTTACTTCGTCTAAATCGGCTAAGGTTTCTACTTTGGGTAAAGCAAACAAGCCATCGCGAAGTCCTAGCATTCTAAAGCCGTTGTAGGCTCCAACCAAGCCCGCATAACGACCAAAACCAATTAAACGCGCTCCATTTTCACGAACAATGGTTTCGTGATCGTAGAGCTCTATTTTTTTGTCCAAAACCGCTTTTAGAAGCTTGCGATTATAGGGTTGCTTTTTTATAGTATGACTAAAAAAGAAATACTTTTTATTTGGGATTAAAGCCGCTAAAGGGACTTCTTTAACCCCGAGCATTACGTCGCAATTAGAAACGTCTTCTTGTACTGCAACTCCAGCGGCCACGTACTGGCTGTCTGGAAAAATACGAATATCGCTAGCTTCTGCTATTAATTCTGCCTCTGGAAAGACCTGCATGACTTCTTGACACTTTTTAGGCGAAAAAACTACCCGCCGGTCTGGTGGATTCTTGCGTTCTTTAATAATTGCGAAGGATATTGGCATTTGGAATACTTTTTGCTTAGTTTACATCGACCTTCGAAGCCTGATTAAGGGGAAGAAGGTAAAGAGCGTAAAGATAGCCATTTTAGTGTATCTTTGTACCCCTTCGCTGATAAGCTATGGGGCACGCTGCCAGTTTTAACACTACGAAGCTTTAGCGTAGTAGTGCGCGTTAGGGATTGGAGCAAAGTACCGTGTACTGCGTAAAGCCCGACCTAAATTATGCCGTTAGGAATAACTTTAGGGAACGCCCCCTCGATACAATTTACCATGGGTAAATCACTCGGGGACCATGTTCATTGAAACACCATGGGGCCGACTGGTTTTGACAGCGGGACTAATTGGAATGTAAGCATATCGAGCGCTGGAACACAGCTCGTAAATATCATGATTCACACTTTTAAACGGCGAGAATAACTACGCCCTAGCTGCATAATCCGAATTATAGTAGGATAATGCCTCGGTCCGCAAGGCGGACAAGCAGGAATGCTCTCGAAGGCCTTGGTTTATGGCATTCGATTTAGAGCATTCGTAAATATAAACCTAGCCGCGGTAGGGCTTTGATACTGCAGCGAAACTCAAATTGAAGCTAAGCGTATTGTTGGTAGTCTTTGACCGGCATTACGACTAAAATTAATTAAAGACTAAATATGTAGAAAGCATTTTTATTACCTGTTTGGACGAGGGTTCGACTCCCTCCGGCTCCACCTTCGCCCTCCGAAGCTAGCGCATTTGCGTTAGCGAAGGAGGGTTTTTTATTTCTCATCTATTCCATAAATACTCGTCTTTCGGGCTACGGTGGACGCAGTCCACACAGCAAACATTAAAATAAAAGTTAGGGCTTCGCCCTCCGACCGCGTGCCACCTAAGCTTTAGCGATGGTGCAAGCTTTAGCGCATTTGCGTTAGCGAAGGAGGGTTTTTTATTTCTCATCTATTCCATAAATACTCGTCTTTCGGGCTACGGTGGACGCAGTCCACACAGCAAACATTAAAATAAAAGTTAGGGCTTCGCCCTCCGACCACGTGCCACCTAAGCTTTAGCGATGGTGCAAGCTTTAGCGCATTTGCGTTAGCGAAGGAGGGTTTTTTATTTCTCATCTATTCCATAAATACTCGTCTTTCGGGCTACGGTGGACGCAGTCCACACAGCAAACATTAAAATAAAAGTTAGGGCTTCGCCCTCCGACCGCGTGCCACCTAAGCTTTAGCGATGGTGCAAGCTTTAGCGCATTTGCGTTAGCGAAGGAGGGTTTTTTATTTCTCACCTATTCTATAAATACTCGTCTTTCGGACTCACACCTTCGTTAAAACTGCGGTGTGCAAAGTCGGGGTACAAAGTCCACATTTATCAATCTATTATAATTCGTGCTAATCCCTTACCTCTATCTTTCGAGATTTTTGAAACTTTTAGACAAATTTTGAAAATTGAAAACTCTGAATAATACGTGGACAGTTTATATTTTAAAATGCCAAGATGGAAAATATTACACGGGTTGCACTTCGAATCTTAAACGCAGATTAATAGAACATTATTCTGGAAAAGTAAAATCTACTACCGAAAGACTACCGTTTTATTTAGTAACGTCAATAATGTTTCATAACAAATACAAGGCGTTTGAATTCGAAAAATATTTAAAATCCGGATCCGGAAAGGCATTTATGTATAAACGCTTAGTTTAAAAACGGTCATCGAGTGAATTTTGAGAAGCAAAATTAGTATCGAGATGGCAACATTGGTTAGGGGTGAGCACGGAGTGAATGCAATGAGCGACGTACTCTCTCCCGCTTAGCCTGTCGGGATGGATTTTATTTGCAACATTGGTTAGGGGTGAGCACAGAACGAGCGAAGTGAGTGACGCACTCTCTACTGAATACATTACTGTTTTCTTTTTCTAATTCATTTATTCCACTCTTTAAGTATTAATACAGCTGTAGATAGTTGTTGTTCAACATATGTAATAGACCTGTGAGGCATTAAAACCGTAATTGCTCTGGTCAAATAGTTTATTGAAAGTGCTCTATTTGGTTCGTCTTGATAATGAAAAAGTCCAAGGCTTAGTAGGATTTCGCTAAAAAAATAAAAATACCTATCAGAGTTCAATTCATACAATTCCGAGCGAATCTTAAGAACTTCCTGCAGCAATGACTCTCCCTTCTTGGTTTCCTTTTTCGCTATATGAATTGCAGATAAACGTAACAGCGTCTCTGAATAGTCAAAAATAAAAGCGCGCTCATCAGCATTCAATAATTCTTTGCGAATTGAAAGAGATTCGTTCAGATATTTCAAGGCGTTTCTCTCATCTTTCTTATACCAATATGCTGAACCCAAGTTATTTAATGTTTTACCTAACTCATATTTATTCTGATTTTTTACTTCTAATCTTCTCAAAATATTTAAAGCTTCTAAGTTAAATTTGATAGAATCATCATATAACCTCATATCCAACTTTATATTTGCCAAACCGATCAAATTTCTTGCAAGCTCCTTGCCATAGGCATATTCATTGTCAACAAGAATATCTTTGAATATTTCTATAGCGTCTATATAGTTTTTTTCTGCAATCTTTAATTTATTTTGATCTCTTTGTGTTGTAGCGAAACCTCCTAATATCTTTGCCAACTTTGGGGCATACTCTTTGGGGTAAACTGCATGTAATCCCTTAATCAATTCAAGAGCCTCTTTATAATTTTTTGCAGATGAATCTAAATCATTTAGTATTTGATTTAGACTACCTTTATTTAGCAATAACTGTGATAACTCACTTCCAATTCCGGTCGGATTTGTCTTAAATATTTTTCTAAAAATTGATTCAGCCTTTAAAGTATAGTCTAAAGCAGAATTGAAATTTCCAATTCTTTCACTTACCAATGCAATATTTCCATAAACTCGAGCAATATCATAATTGTAATTACTCTTATCATACGATAATAGTTGAGCAAATGTGATTTTAGCTTGTTTATAAAATTCCAAGGAAGAATCGTAATTATTAAAATCACTGTAAAGATTACCCAATTGCAAATATAATGAGGCAGTGTAATTCATTGTTTCCGTAGTTGATAAGTTAACGGTCTTCAATAATTCCAAACCACTTATCGCTGTATTTAGAGCCTCCTTCAACTTTCCCTTATCCCTTTGAAATACCGATAAATTAACCATTAACCTAGCCAATTGTATCTGATAGGGTATATTATTATTGAGTTTAAAGTTTTCAAAAGATTTGATTGAAGACTTTACTAAGTCCTCAGCTAAGGAAAGTTCTCCTTGATCCCGTTTTAAAACGGCATAATTATTAAGTACAAGAGATTTATTGTAAACATTATCACATAATAATGTACTTTTTTTGTAATAATATTCAGCCATTTCAAACTTTTTTAAGTTATGATAAAACACTGCAGCTTCATCTGTATTATGCCAGTTTTCAGATAATTCGATTGACCTAATATAATGCACCTCCGCCTCCTCAAATCTCCCATCTAATCTTAACATTTGTGCTTTTAACAACCGAGTATCTGACAGCTTTTCAATTTCCTTTTTTGCATTATTCTCTGCTTCAAGAAGCTTGGAATCATCCAATATCTCCAAAGATTTATCAATGTTGCCATTAAGAAATTCTTTAACCGCGTTATTATATAATATACTGGTTTCATTTAGGTTTACATTGTCTAGCTCTTTTAGAATATTTTTAACTTGCTCTTCTTTTTGTGCCTTATCTTCTTTCAAAGAATTTAATTCTTCGGATAGTTTTAGATTTTCTTTTGAAAGAAATCCTTCGATTTTTTGCTTATCATCAAGACGTTTTTCAAGCAATTCAATTTGTTGCTGTAAACTAGACGTATGCGGTGACAAAAACTCTTCTATCGTTTTTTTTACTTCAGAAAAATTACCATCACTATCCGTAATTTGGAAAACCAAATTATCATTTCCTTTAATAGTGATTTTATTAATATTCTGACTAATCATTCTTCTTTCTTGTTACCCTTATTGATTTCCTGTTTAATATAATTACCGCTACCCTTAACTATTGATTTATTTTGGTTTATGTCAATCCAAGTCCCCTTGAACTTTCCATTTCTCTCTAGAAATAGTAGAATCAGACATAAACCCATCAAAAGTGCCAAAACCCAAGTCAAAGTTTTACTATTCTCTATGCTTTTGAAATTAAATTCTACATCAAGAAATTCACCAATTATCTCATAACTGATCTTATTAAAAACAATCAATAGAGAAGCAAGAATTTTAAATGCTCGAAAAAAGAAGAACTTTGGGTTGTAAATGACTACGACGACAAAGACAATCAATGCGCAAACCAATGAAAACCTCCAACTACTGAATAACAAGTAGGCGATAATGCCAGCCACTGTGCTCGCTAAAAGAGAAGTAATTGTCCATGAATTATTCATAATAAATTTTACCCCACCCTCACCCTATCCAAATCTAGACAGCGCGAGCAATGGGGGAGTATGTTCCTTAAATGTACAATTAATTAGCACAATGACAAATATGGTTTTCTGTAGAACCAATTTTAATATCGCCCAAGCGCCCATCGACATCCGCGCCATGTTCGGTTCGATGCCTCATGTCGGATGCTGTGGAGTGTTTGCGATTTCTGTGAAATGAGCAAACACCATCAGGACATGAGGTTCAGAAATGGCGCGGG
This sequence comes from Gilvibacter sp., assembly GCA_965277295.1. Lineage (GTDB taxonomy): Bacteria > Bacteroidota > Bacteroidia > Flavobacteriales > Flavobacteriaceae > Gilvibacter. The sequence goes on along the minus strand of OZ255720.1, from coordinate 2,358,999 downwards.
GTTTTGGCTGCGCCTTATATTTTTTTAAGCGCCGGCAAAAGTCGATTAAAAAAGAGGCACTTTCTTTTGCTACTTTTCTTTATGCCAGTAAAGAAAAGTTGAGTGAGATATTGTATATGAATTTATTGAAGTATAATAAAGAAATAGGATACACCTATTCCGCTATAGTATCCGTCTGCACCTCTATTCGACTCAATTTTAATTCTAACAATTGAATCTCTTTGGCATTATCTAAAGCTTTTGAATAAAGCACTATATAGGTAGAATCAATATTGTTATTATAGTATCCTTCATTTAATCTGTACAGTGATGATCGCAAGTAATTTAACGCATTAGATTTGTGAGTTAATCCTTCAAAACTAGTTTGTACATCTTTTGCAAATTCACCCATTGCGTCTATTTCTGCCGCTTTTAGGTCGCCCTCTAGCTTGGCGGTAATTTTTTCGATAAAAGTAATTGCCGCGTCTGGTTGCTCTTCTGCCAAATATCTTGGTGTAACCTTAGATGGGTCAAAAATAGTTGTAACTGCACTTCTTTTTGTAGCATCAAAAAAAACGGTTCCATAAGAAGAAACATTATCACCAGCTAGGCGATTGGGAATATACCCAGCAGATGTTTTTTGGTTAAGAGCTGTAGTTCCTTTAGACAGTTTTGTCGTACCACAAGAGCAAATAAAAAGTGGTATTGTCAATAGTAATATTAAAGTTTTAGCCTTCATAATAATTAGTATTTTGTTATGATACAAACTTGCATTAAATGAATAGGCCAAAACATCCCCAATATTGGGTATATTTTAATTGACTCTAAATTTTCACTACCTTTAAACCTCAACCTAAAAAAAACCACGATTATGGGCGTAGGCGGAATGGTATTAGCATCGGCAGCACTTTGTTTAGTTCTTGGATTAATTATAGAACTACAAGAGCGATACTAGTTTAGGACTCTTTTCTTACTAATTTTTTATTCTTTTTTATAAGAACGCTTACTGCGTTCCAAGTAGTTATACCTGTTTTTAAAATCGGGGGTAATCACCTATAGACAAGCGCTAAGGTGCAGTTAACTTTACGAGTATCACAAATTAACTGAAACTCTTAAGGTTATGGCAGGCAAGAAAAAAACAGCTTCTACATACGATCAAGTCAAGAATATACTTAACAAACTACAGGGCAAAAACGTGCCTTCCTACCAAGGTTTACATGCCTTTTGGTTAGATCCCGATGTGTTTTTAAACGCTTCGCTTTACGGTCAACGTTTAATAGCTCCCAATCCAAAAGAAAATAGAAACGGACATGCTAGCGTGACAGGCACTGGAGGTAGCTGCTGCGGATCCAAGACCAGCCCAGATTTGGGAGCGGCCCAGACTGCAGTTCAAGAACCTCCTATAAGTACAACTGTTGGAAACTGTTGGCCCTCTGGCGGCAGTGGCGGTGGTACAGACCCAGGTACGACTCGCAGCGACGAGTCTGGAATAATTAAAGGTCTGCGCGCAGAAGCACCTTTTGATGGGACCACCTTTCCACCTTTACTTTGGGATGCCAAATACCCCGCTACGCAAGAAGACATACAATACATAGCCAATTGGATAGACGCTGACTGCCCATTAGACTTAGAAGCAGAAAAACAAATAAGCAGTCAAGGGCAGGCCAAAATAGAATCTAGAAACAAGTCCATTGCACTAGCCAGTGGCGATCTACTGCATCAGGTCTCTACCAAAAAAATAAATGTTGACCGCCAAGCCAATAAAGGCGTAATGAACAGAAGGGAGATTCAATCGTTAAAACCAAAAGAATTAGAAGTTTATAGAGATGCGCTGCGATGCATGTCCACTTATAATGACTATTTACAAGACGAACGCAGTTACGATTGGTGGGCACGAATACACACCAATTCCTGCCAGCATGGGTGGGAACAATTTTTGCCCTGGCATCGCTTGTATTTATACTTTTTTGAACAAAAATTGCAAGATTTTGATGCTTCAATTACCATTCCTTATTGGGATTGGGCCGCGTATTACGACAAAAACAAAACCACCTTTTTAAATACAGTTCCAGATTTAGGGTATCTGCCACCAAACTTTGGTTGCAGTTTAAATAAGCAGGGATACGAAGCCTTAAGCAAAGCTAAAAATGCAAAAGGTAAAGCCTTGTTTACCAATGCCGAATTGAGCGGACTTAAAAAAATGGTGGGCAAAGATCCCTCACAATCCGGCCTGCGCTTTCTAAACCAAGCCAAGATTTCTTTTGGCCTTATTAACCAAAAAGGTGCCGCTACTTGGGACGAAAAGGTTACTGCCATTTACAACGAACTTAAAAAAGAAAATCCACTTTGGCTTCCAAACCGTTGGCCAGGCGCCATGGGAGGCCCAACCACCTATCCCAATCAGCAGGATATAAATAATTTATTGGCCTTAACCAATTTTAGCGATTTTGGAGGTGGCCCAGCTAATGACCACCACTACGGATCACTAGAAAAAGTTCACAATGGCATGCACAATTTTTCTGGAGGAACAAACCCAACGTATCCAAGCGATAACAATCCTACATGGCAAGCTATTTACAAGGAATTGGAACTTAATCCGCCAGATCCGCAGGCCTACGAAAATCCAATTTACGGCTGGATGACCGACAACAGAATCACTGCTTTCGACCCACTATTTTGGTCACATCATTCTAATGTTGATAGAATTTGGGCCAATTGGCAAACCCTACATTCGGGAACCCCAGAAGGTATGAATCAAGCCATGGCACCTTGGTCTTTAACCGTTGCCGACGGGATGAGTATTAAAACCCTAGGCTATCAATATGTAAAAGATTCGGCGCACTATCACGTAGACAGTAGTATTGGAATGCAAACTTTTAGAAGTGCAGAAACTCAGGTTTCGGCCAATACGCTAGACAACCATAAAAAAGCAGAAATTCAGATTCACAGAGTACGGCGTGGTAATTTACCCAATGCACATATTCGCATATTTTTAAATTCGCCCGAAGCCGATGCAAATACCCCGACGGTTGGTAACGACAATTTTGTTGAACAAATTACCACCTTTCACGGGAGTTGTTATGGCGGACCAGGACACTGCGATTTGCCGTTAGACAAAACAAGAGCCTTCGATTTACGCTCCCTACACCACCACGAACCTCGCAATTACAAAATAGACGCCACCGCAACGGTTAAGCGACTATTAGCATGCGGGGCTAAAGACATTAGCATTCAAATGGTCGTCGTGGGATTAGACGGTAAACCTATTAACAATGCCTTGTACCTAGACGGGGTTTCATTAAACTTTTTGGACTAAACAATTCAATCATGAGCGATTCACAAACCACTTTTAAAATTCATCCTAGCATAGGAATAGCCCGATTGGGAAACACAGACGATAATTTTTATCTAAGTCCTGAGCAACCAGGCGCATTACCAATAGAATGCGACGACATGGGTGCAGAAAAACAAGATAAAAATGGGAAGCCAAAGCGTGTAAAAAACTTTAAAGACAGCGGCGATTTGTCTTTAGTTAAAAAACAGGCAGCCCGCTTTAAAATATTTGCTTATCAAGGTCCAGACGACGATTCTGGTCAAGAAATAGAAGTTGGTGGCACCTATAACTTTATAAAAGAAACTGGGGCTACTGCTCCGACTATTGTTCAGGGCACCGTTACAGACATTGATTGGACAGTTCATCTTGCCAATAAAAAAGCTTCTTGGTACAACTTTCAAGAAAACGACGGAAGCGAAGGCTACGGACCCGATCATCCGTTACGGAATCCTACAGTAACTCAGCCAGATTTAAGAAGACAACTAATTATTGACCCGGGACCTATTGTTGTGAATTTAAAAAACAACGTTGGGTATTGCGCAAAATTTGGGACCGACGTTAAAGCCGCAGATAATAGCAAAAACCGCAAAGTAAGTTATCCACAAACTTTTCCGCCAGCAGACATAAAGCCCAATAGTATAGATACCTTAGGTACTTTAAAGGTAAATAAGCAAAACAAGAACATTCGCTTAGTTGTATTGGGCGGCAATGGTAATTCTGGTTCGTCTAAAACCCCAGTGATTACAAGTTTTGTGAATAACGATGGCTGGTTCGACGATATTTCTGATGGCCCCGTTACGGCAAGCATTAGTTATTCTTATGAGCAAACTACATACAATGGCGATACTCCTGTAGTTACCCAAAAGACTGGGAGTATGGATGTTCAAGTTCCCGCTTGGGTAGTAGTTGGTTATCCACGATTTGCACCGCAAATGATGGATATGATTACGCTAGAAGAAAAAATGTTTGATTTATATGTTCGTAAAAGTGCTTACCGACCAGAAATATTTGGAGTTGCTCCTTACGACCGCGAAAGCAATAATCCACAAACCGAAGAAGAACTTGAACTTTGGCGTAATTCGGCGAATTACAACCCCGATTATTACCCTAAATTTTACGAACAACTTTGGCCAATATTTAAGCGTCCAAACGAATATGTGTATTCGCTAACTTTTGACCCTAACGATGGTGGAGACCCACATAATCGCGGGACTGGTGGGAATTTAGACCAAAAAGCGCTTTCGCAAGTACCCACAGCCGACGGGGACCCCTATAAACGCAATCGTATGTTTATAGAAATGATAATGCGCGAACCTGACGAATTAAACAAATACACCATAGATGGAGATTACAATCCTACGTCTTCGAAAATGCGCTTAATGCCTATGCTTTGCGGGAATAATCCAATTTCTAACACCTCGCCAGAGAAGTTTTTAAGCATGAGCAAAACGCAGTTGTTCTTTATTAAACAATGGGCAAAAGGAAAATTTGTAAACGAATGTGCCGAATGGGGAGAAGATAATGCCAACTGTGAAATGCCATGGTCAGAACCACCAACAAGAGGTCAAGATATAGACCGAGGTGTACTATCTAATTTATTAGGGGGTGCATTTTGCCCTGGTGGTGAACTTTCTTGGATTGTAAATAATATTGCTATTTACTCCGAACCCTTTAGAATAAAACATGCCACGTATCAAGCAGGAGGACTAAGTTTACCGGCACCCATTGCAGCAATAGACGGCAGTCAAGCACCTAACTTGGCTAAGGGATTAGAGCCTGGAGATTTAACTAAATATATAGGCATTCCATGGCAAGCTGACTTTCATGAGTGCACTACCCAGACTATAGATATAACCTACGATGGTTGGAATAAAATTTACACCGATTCTACCGGCGACCCCGTACAAGATCAACAGGTTGATATACCCTGGTGGCCCGCACATCGACCTATGGTTGTGTTTCAAAAAGATGCTCAGGGAAATCCTGGACAAGTCTATTGGACTTCGGGCATACCAAATAATATGGCCGGCGATTTACAAATGGTACAGGCTTGGAAAGACCTTGGGTTTTTATTGGCCGAAGGAACAGGAAACACGCGGGCTTTTTATCAGCAAGAACGCAACGACGCTGCCTTGGGTGAACCCATTGCTCCAGGAGACAGAATATTAGGTCAATCGGAAGGCGTAACCAGTAAAAAACAATAAAAAACAGAACAAAGATGGCAAATTTAGTACCCGATATATTGGTAGGCACTTGGACCTATCGCAGCTTTAAAAGCAATCCAGATTTAAACGCAGACTTTGATAGTTTGGAATTTGGTCGTGGCAATATTCAGATTAATGCCGCCCCTATGCAAGAATTTGATGGTTTAATATATGGCACAGGTTGGTCCCTTAACCTTGCAGGTTCTATTACTTATGGGAATCCATTTTGTGTGAGTTTTCAAGGTAAAGGAATTGTTGGGGGAGCTCAATGGGTGTATAACTATTTAGGGTATTACATTCCAGATTGGAGTAACGGCGATGCACAAGTGCCAGCCCTAGTAGGCTCGATTGTTCGGGTAATTCCTCATCCAACAGGTCCTAATAATAAGTCTACCGCACCCGCGGGAGAAGTTGCCCAATGGATTGCCGTAAAACAAGCCGATTAAATGACCAATTTAAACAGCACATACGACGTAGCTATAATTGGTGCCGGCCTTGCGGGTTGTGCTACGGCTATAGGTCTGTTTAATATGAATCCAAATTTAAATATTGCGATTATTGATCGTTCTAAACTTAAACCTGCTGATACTAGTGATGGCGCTGTATATCCACGAATTGGAGAAACGGTTCCTCCACAAATAGAGGCCTTATTAGCACAACTAAAAATTTTAGAAGCCTTTACAGCAAAAAACTATACTCGTTCTTATGGTACTTCTTCGCAATGGGGAACTAACACAATACACCAAAACGAATATATATTTGGCACATCTGGTTACGGTTATGTAGTTGACCGCTTGGATTTTGATGCGCTACTACTAGAGCAAGTGCGCAACTTAGGGGTTGCCATTATTCCACAGACTAGTATTTATAAAGCAAACAAAGACCGACAAGTTTGGAAACTGCAATGTTTGCAAACCGATTCGCTTAAACACGAACTTATTCAAGCAAATTTTGTAGTTGACGCTTCGGGCAGAAAAGCCGCATTTGCAACCTTAACAGGAGCGCTTAAGAAAAAGGACGATAAACTAGTAAGTTATTACAGTTGTTATACACCCAATTTTAATAGTACCGTAAGAAAACAGCAAGGAACTCTTATAGAAAGTACAGCGCATGGTTGGTGGTACAGTAATACGTTAAATAATGGCGATCGACTTGTAGCGTATATGACCGATTCAGACATTGGTAAAACCTTAAACCTTAAAGACCAAAGTGCATTTAATTTACTTTTAGACGCAACACAATATACCAAAGCTAGCCTGGCTGGTCTAGAGCCACGTAGCATCCCAAAAATTACTGCCGCGCATTCACAAATTATGTCGAATTGCTCGGGTGATGCTTGGCTTGCCGTTGGAGACGCTGCTAGTTGTTACGATCCTTTATCTGCTTTAGGGATGTTTAAATCGTTGCAATCTGGATTATATGCCAGTTATGCGATTTACGATTATAACCAAGGAAACCCCTTAGGAGTAAAAAAGTACGAAGCAATAATGCAAAGCACGTATAGCAACTATATGCAAAAAAAAGCAAATTACTACGCCAAAGAAGTGCGCTTTGCAGATAACCCTTTTTGGCAACGAAGATTGACAGCATAATTAACTAAATAACAATACCATGAAAAACAACGCACACAAATCACTAAAACAAAGTATACTTTCGAGTTTACAATCGGTGGCTGCGCTGCTATTTGTATTTGCTGCACTTAGTTCTTGCAACCAAACTACAAACAGTGAAAGCGATTATTCGGCAATTGAACCACCTGTGGCATTCAGCCCAGATATTCCTGTAGATGTAGATCCTGCTATTCAGGCTAAATTAAAACAGGAAAACAAAATCTACGAACTAAACGAGGCCTTTAACCGTTATAGTTGGCAAGCCTTTATGGCGATTCAATGGCCCGTAAAAAAAGACGGGACGCCCCTTCCTAAGTTTACCGACGCTGGTGATCCTTCTTGGCTAGGTTGGAAAGAGGCATTTCAAGTGTATAGAGCCGATGGCCTTAAACCAGCTCCGTGGGGTGCTAAAAGAACGGCCAGTGGCTTAAATTTACCTAACGAGGCACTAGAAGACTACGATTCACGCTTAGTTCTATCTTCTAGTACCCCAACACATCCTGACAATTTTAATATTGCCGACGAAGTTGATCAAGCTTTTGCTGGTAAGTTGTTCGACCAAAATGGAAACGTAGTTGTTTACGAAGTGCTTATGAACGAAACCGAGTTTGACTACGTAATGGAAAATGCACTTTACAATAAAAACGGACAATTAAACTACACCAGTACTGGAGCTATTGCAGATTTCCCTGCAGGAGATTATGCGCAGGGCTTTTTGGGAGCTGTAGAGATAAAATTTGCTTGGAAAATTCTAGAAGACACCGATATTAAATCCAGATACTTTACCGACGAAGGTTGGGTGTATAACGCTGCCGGCAAGCTAGTTAAAAAACCTATTGGACTTATTGGAATGCATATTAGTCAAAAGACACCTACAGGAAAACAATGGGTGTGGTCAACCTTCGAACATATAGACAATCTAGAAGAAAATGTGGTAGAAATAGATGGAAAGCGCAAAGTAATTCATCCAACATTAAGAGATCCACAATGCGAGATATGCCCTGTAAATTTTGATGCTACGAATGCTACTACATTCGAATATAAAACAGATACAAAAGGAAACTATTGGCAACTAAAAGATAGTACAGGAACAAATATAGAAGGGCCTCATACTTGGGCTTCTGAACAAACTATGAAAACGCAGGCATTTAGAGTGGTTGACATTCCAGTTCGCGTAGAGAACATAAACACCACCATGCAAGCTTATTTTGCTCAAGAAGGAAGCGTTTGGCAATATTACAGATTAATAGATACCCAATATCCGTTAGACCAAAATGCCCTACCTGGGCCACATGGTAAAGACGATAATACGGTGCCAGAATCTGTAGTCAATAAACCAGGCGGTAATCCTAATCTTGCCCTACTTACCAACATAACCATGGAAACATTTTTTCAGTTGGGGAACCAAAGTGGATCAAATTTAATGGAAGGTAACCCACCAAATGGGACTCAAATTTTTGGATCCGAAAGCTGTATGGGGTGTCATTCTAGTGCAGGCATGTACACTTGGATAGATGGCAATGCAACCAAAAATAGCGGGCAATTATCTGGGGATTTTAGCTGGTTATTAGGGAAAGCTCAATGGGACAGTTCTACCGCCAAACCATCGGCGCCCAGTGGTAATTAAAACAATTAAAAACTAATTTAAGATGCAAATTAAAAAGAACACCTTGGCACCTAGTTGTGGTTGTGGATCGAAGCCCAAAAAGGAATCGGCTCCTAAAAAAACCAGTGCGTTAAACATACTTACGGCAGTGGTGTTCTTTTTATTTCCTAAATGTCCTTTGTGTTGGGCTGCTTACGGCTCTTTTTTTAGTTTAATAGGCTTCGAAAATTTAGAATACAATCCGGTTTGGCGTTATGTAGTCTTAGCCCTATTTGTGAGTGGGAGCCTGTATTTACTCTACAAACATTATCTAAACAAAGCATGGCTAAATATAACCATCTACCTAAGTGGCATTGCAATTTTATTTATTGCCTATAGCTTAAACTACACTCAAAATTGGTGGTTAATTTTAGTTGCATTTTTAATAATTCTAAGCAATTTTCACCTAAAAAATCAATTGGAACAGTTTAAGCGCTTAATCTAAATCTTGAATAGAAAAACTAAAGATTGTCTTATTTAAATACGTGCTATTTGGCTCTAGCGTAGTTGAAGGAAATTCTGGCCTATTTGGCGCATCGGGAAAGCCTTGAGCCTCAAAACAAATTGCAGGAAAATTACTGTAATATACATTAGACAATGCTAAATTATTAAACGAATCTGGAGTATAAATTACTAAGCCAGGTTGATTGGTCTGTACCTCCATTTGAATTCCTGTTCCAGGAGCGTATAATCGAGCCTGAACTTGGGCATCTCCACAAACAAAAGGCGTGTCTAAGCCATTAAACACCGTATTTCCCAAAGGAGTATTCCAATTAAAATTATATGCAGTATTGGCAACGGGACGCATTGTTCCAGTAGGAATTAGTGCGGCATTTGTATCTAATACGTTTTTAGCATCAAGATGTAAACGGTGGTCTAAAATTGAACCACCACCATTTAAATTAAAATAGCTGTGATTGGTTAAATTAAGAACTGTAGTTTTTGTGGTAGTCGCAGTATAGGTAACTTCTAATTGATTTTCTTCGGTCAGCATATAAGTCGCTCGCACTTCTAGGGTACCAGGAAAACCATGAACCCCTTCTTTATCTACTATTTTAAATACGGCTTTGGGGTTAGGGCCAGAAGATTTATGTTCTAATTCCCAAATACGATACTGTAAGCCATGGGTTCCACCGTGCAGCTGCACGCCATCTTTATGTTCTATGGAATAAAACGCTTTATTTAAATAGAAGCCTCCACCAGAAATACGACCGGCAAATCTACCAATACTTGCCCCTAAGCATTTGTTGTCTTTTATATAAACTGGGTCGCCATAGTTTTGGGCATTTTTAAAACCTGCAACTACGTTTACAGGATTTTGGCTGCGGTCTTTTAATATAAGAGACATTATGGTAGCCCCCAAATTTGTTAAGGAAAGTTGAGTTCCTAACGCATTTGTAAGTGTGATGGTCGCAATGTTTTGCATAACTCGCAATATAAAAAAAGCCGCTTAAATAAGCGGCTTTTTTTATATCCTGGATTTGGAATTTAAGACTGTTCCTTTTCGGTTTCTAGTCCGGCTTCTTCCCAAAGTAGAATACCACCATCCATATCGTATATCTTTTTAAAGCCCATTTCTTTTAAAATTTGAGCTGCTTTTGCGCTGCGCCCACCCTTTTTACAATAAACATAAACAGGCTTCTCTTTATCTAAACCAGCTGCCTTTTCTTTAAAGTCACTATCAGTTACACAAATATTGTGTGCGTTTTCTAAATGACTTTCAAAATATTCGTCGCTAGTGCGAACATCTAATAATTGAATATCGCTAGTTTTAATAGCTTCGCTCATTTGCTCCACCGTAATTTTTTCTACTTCACTAGCTTGAGATTCCGCACAAGACTCTAGTCCGATTACACTTAAGACTAATAGACTTAAAATAAAGAGTTTCTTCATGGCTGTAATTTTTAATTTTTAATAATATAGGACTAGCTTGTTACTTCACCATCCCATGCTGTAATTCCGCCAATTAAATTAAATGTGGATGCAATTCCCACAGACTCCATAACGGCGCAAGCTTGAGCACTTCGACCTCCCGATCTACAATACACGTAATAGTTTTTGCTTGAATCTAACTTTTGGACCTCTTCTAAAAAGCCTGCACCTTTATAAATATCTATATGTAAAGCGTTTGGAATAATCCCTTCACTTACTTCGTCATCGGTGCGTACATCTATTATTACGGCCTCTGAATCTGTTGCAATTTGGTCTTGCCAGGCTGCGCTTGTCAAATCGGTCATTTAAATAAAACTTTGTTTAACGTTTTTTATTTTGTCAAAGTTAAGTATTCGCGCAATTAATAGACTCAAAACAGCAAAAAACGTTTCACTTTTTTATCATTTTTTTAATAAAACTTACCGTAAACAGGTAAAATACGAGGTTTAACCGTAAAAATTGATTAAATCTAAATGCTGAATTTATACGTTTTTAAACGTGTCTAAATAAAAAAGCCGAACGTTAAACATTCGGCTTGGTTATTTGTAAAAATAAATATTAGACTTTTACACTACAGCCAATAGCTCGTGTTTCTTTTACTGGTACTTCTTTACCTGCAAGTAAAGCGTCTACGGCATCTGCTACAAAAGTTTTGGTAACACCCGAAGCTTTTCTAACGCTGTCGTCTATAGCACCAATATATTTTACAACCAATTTACCATCTTCTTTGCTTAATATATAGGTATGTGGGGTTTTCTTGGCTCCGTATTGCGCATACACTGTGCTACTTTGGTCGAACAAATACGGAAAAGAAAAGGCCTTTTCTTTTGCTTTTGCCTGCATGAGTTCGAAGGTGTCGTCTGGTTGAATTTCTGGATTGTTTGGATTAATAGCAATTACTGGATAACCTTTTGTTTTATATTTTTTGTCTAAAGCAATAATACGATCTTCACTAGCAACTGCGTACGGGCAGGTATTACAGGTAAAGATGACTATAAATCCTTTTGCATCTGGATAATCGGCCATAGAGACCATTTTACCGTCAACATTTTTAAGTGTGACATCGGTTACGGTATCACCAATTACGTATCCTGATTCGGTATTGGTCGCAGTAATAAAACTACTTAAACCAATAAATGCCATAAATGCATAGACACTAATTACGGCAATGTTTTTTATTGTTTTCATAATTCTAAATTTTATAAGAGTGACTTTAATTCGTTTTCTAATTCTTGATATGTAAAGGATTTTTCGAAAAATTTACGCCCATTACTATTGTATATTACAGTTGCTGGTATTGCCCCGCTCCAACTTGGGTCAACTTTAGGAATCCACTCGTTTGCGCCCGTATCGTCCAGCAAAACCACGCGAGACTTAATTTGTTTTCTTTTTACAAATGGAATCACTTGCTTTTCTAACAAATCGGGGAAATCTAAACTCACAAAAAGCACTTCTACCTGCTGATCTTTGTATTTTTCTGCCAGTTGTTCAAAATACGGCATCTCTTTAATGCACGGTTTACACCAAGTCGCCCAGAAATTCACCACATAAGTTTTACCATCTTCTTTATTTAAAAACGGTGCAAATTCATCGTATTGATAAATAGGAATACTAGTTTCTTGATTAACTTGAATCTCCACTTTTTGTGCTGCGCTATCGCTTAGGTTTTCTGCCTTCGGCAAGGATTGCTCCTGCTTTTGATCTTTACAACCCACTAAGGCTATGGCAATTACAAGGGATACTATAAAACTGGATTTGCTAAAAAGCATAATTGTTTTCTATAAAATTTAAGCTAAAAGTATTCATATCTAACTAGTTACAAAAGGCTTTTAACAATAGATTAATAAAGCAACAAAAGGCTTAATGCTAGAACGATAAAATTCTGTTAAAAAATAGTTGAAATCAATTATTGACGTATATTTGTACCTACAAATGTTGTTGATACAATAATGAAAATCGAAGACGTAATAAAAGCGGCAAAGCCATTAGGATTATTTACCAAGTCGGTAATTAATTTGCTGTATTCGTCCCGTCTGGTAGAAGAATCTGTAACCAACGCGCTAAAGCCTTACGATTTAAGTATGCAGCAATACAATGTATTAAGAATACTAAGAGGGCAAGATGGTTGTGCTGCAAATTTATCTACAGTACAAGAACGTATGGTAGATAAAAACAGTAATACTACGCGTCTAATCGACAAACTAATATTAAAAAAATTAGTAAAACGTCAGGTCTGTAAAGAAAACCGACGAAAAATAGAACTCTTTATTACTCAGGAAGGATTGCGTCTGCTAGCAGAACTCGATCCCGTTACCGAGGCAAATAATATGGCAGTTTTAAGTGGCTTAAACGATTCCGAATTACATCAGTTAAACACACTTTTAGATAAAATAAGAGTATAATTCACATAATAAACAGAAACAAGCACAATGAAAAATTTAATTAAAGTAGGAACAGTTGCAACCTTAGTATTTATGCTAAGCGCATTTACCATTAACGAAGTAGAAAAAGTAATGGTTAAAGACAGCTCGATTACATGGGTAGGTAAAAAAGTTACCGGAAAGCACAATGGTACCATTAACCTTGAAAGCGGTTATTTTAATATGAATGGCGACCAAATAGTAGGTGGAGAATTTGTAATAGATATGACTTCCATAACTGTAGTTGACTTGCAAGCAGGAAAAGGAAAAGAAAAATTAGAGGGACATTTAAAGTCGGACGACTTTTTTGGAGTAGCCAACCATCCAACAGCTAAGTTAGAAGTTACTAAGGCGACCAAAAACGGCGACACCTATACTGTAATGGGCAATTTGACTATCAAAAACATTACAAATCCAATTACGTTTGAACTTAACAAAAATGGAAACAAGGCAACTGCAGAGGTTGTTATTGACCGTTCTAAGTTCGATGTACGTTACGGATCAGGAAGCTTTTTTGACAACTTAGGTGACAAAACAATTTACGACGACTTTAACCTTACTGTAAATTTGACACTATAAATTACCGTAACACTTTAATAAAAAATGCGCTTTTTAAAAAAGCGCATTTTTTATTTTATTTGGTTTGAATTTTAAATCGCATTGGCTATCTTTGGAATCTAAATGATACAAAATACAGTACATACTTGGTGGTGGTCTAGCTTACGCACAACGTCGTGAACCAGTCCCTAGTAGTACAATTTAATTGATACCAAGACTTGTCCTTCACGACAGGTCTTTTTTTATTGCATAACATGACCCATTATACATTAAAGACACATAGTAAACAATTGCTTGCAGATACCTTAACACCGGTTTCGGTTTATCTTAATTTGCGCGATAAGTTCCCTAATACCTTGCTTTTAGAGAGTAGTGACTACCATGCAAACGACAATAGTTTTAGTTATATATGTTGCAATCCAATTGCACATATAGAAATTAAAAATGGAGTAGTTAGTCAGCATTTTCCCGATGGTACACAAACCCAAACGGCAATTACTAAAACCACCAATGTGCCGCAAATAATTCAAGATTTTGCGAGGGTGTTCGACACACAAGAGCAAGAACATAAGTTTATAAACAATGGGTTATTTGGATATCTAGGTTACGACGCTGTGCAATACTTCGAAGATGTCGAGATTCAAAAAAAAGAAGGCAACTTAGATATTCCCGAAGTCTATTATGCAGTCTATCAAAACATTATTGCAATTAATCACTTTAATAATCAGGCCTTTATTTTTGCCCATTGCTACAATTCAGGTAACAATCTGGAATTAATCGAACAATTAATTACCACCGCTGGAGTAAAAGCTTATCCTTTTTCGCGTTCTGGCGAAGCAGATTCTAACCTTTCGGATACAGCATTTAAAGATTTAGTTATAAAATGTAAAGCACATTGCCAGCGCGGGGACGTATTCCAAATTGTGCCGTCTAAGCGCTTTACCCAACCCTTTAAAGGCGACGATTTTAACGTATATCGAGCCCTAAGAAGTGTAAATCCATCGCCATATCTGTTCTACTTTGATTATGGGAATTTTAAAATATTTGGGAGTTCACCAGAAGCGCATTTAGTGGTACAAGACGACCATACAGAAATTCACCCAATTGCAGGCACCTTTAAACGCACCGGAAACGACGAAAAAGACGCAGCACTAGCATTAGAACTCGCAGCAGACGCAAAAGAAAACAGTGAACATGTTATGCTCGTAGATTTAGCGCGCAATGACTTGAGTCGTCACGGTTATAATGTACGGGTAGCGACTTATAAAGAGGTGCAATTTTTTTCGCATGTAATTCACTTGGTAAGTAAGGTAGTTGGTACAAAACACAAAGAAACTAGCACCATGCAAATTGTGGCCGACACCTTTCCAGCGGGAACTTTAAGCGGAGCTCCAAAGCACCGTGCCTTGCAACTTTTAGAACAATACGAAAACGTTAACAGAGAATTCTACGGCGGAGCTATTGGATTTATGGACTTTAAAGGCAACTTTAATCACGCGATAATTATACGTTCATTTTTAAGTAAAAATCACGAGTTGCATTATCAGGCTGGAGCCGGAATAGTAAATAATAGTAATCCCAAAAGTGAACTAAACGAAGTGTATAACAAATTAGGGGCTTTAACCAAGGCCTTAGATTTAGCCGAAAAATTATAACATGAAACATATTTTAGTTATAGATAATTACGACAGCTTTGTTTACAATTTGGTTCATTATTTAGAAGAACTTAATTGCAACGTCACTGTAAAACGCAACGACAAACTAACTATAGAAGAAGTATCTAATTTTGACAAAATTTTACTTTCTCCAGGTCCTGGAATTCCTGACGAAGCCGGGCTTTTAAAAGAGATTATTAGCACTTACGGCGCTACTAAATCCATATTGGGAGTTTGTTTAGGACAACAGGCCATTGGCGAAGTATATGGAGGAAGCATTATTAATTTAGAGGAAGTTTTTCACGGAATTGGAACTAAAATTGATGTGATTGTAGACAACGAACCGCTATTTAAGGATTTACCTAAAACTCTGGAAGTAGGCCGATACCACTCTTGGGTAGTAGCCAATGCTAACTTTCCACAAGATTTAGAGGTGACTGCTGTTGACCAAACAGGGCAAATTATGGCGTTAAAACATAAAAATTTGGATGTTCGTGGGGTGCAGTTTCATCCAGAATCGGTGTTAACTCCAACGGGTAAAACAATGATTAAAAACTGGGTGAATTTATAAATCGATATCATGAAACAAGTACTTAATAGACTTATAAATCACGAAGTGCTCACAAAAGCAGAGGCTAAAGATGTTTTGGTGCGCATATCTAATAGCGAATTTAACGAATCACAAATTGCAGCTTTTTTAACCGTCTACATGATGCGTAGCATTACAGTAAACGAATTGGAAGGCTTTCGCGATGCACTCTTAGAACTATGTATTCCTTTTAATGTAAGTGATTACAACACCATAGATTTATGTGGCACTGGAGGTGACGGAAAAAACACCTTTAATATATCTACTTTATCTTCATTTTTAGTGGCTGGCGCTGGAATACATGTTACTAAACACGGTAATTATGGGGTAAGCTCGGTTAGTGGCAGCAGTAATGTAATGGAACATTTTGGAGTAAAGTTTAGTAATAATTCCGACTTTTTAAAACGCTGTTTAGACCAGGCTGGAATTTGTGTTTTGCACGCTCCATTGTTTCATCCAGCAATGAAAAACGTTGGTGGTATTAGAAGAGATTTGGGAGTAAAGACTTTCTTTAATATGCTGGGGCCAATGGTTAATCCAGCCTTTCCTAAAAATCAATTGGTCGGGGTATTTAATTTAGAATTGGCCCGTGTTTATGGTTACTTATACCAAAAGACGTCTAAAAATTATACCATTCTGCACGCTTTAGATGGTTACGACGAAATCTCGCTTACTGGTCCTACAAAGGCAATCTCTAATAAGTCCGAACTACTGCTACAGCCAAGCGATTTTGGGGCGCAAGCCATATTAGAATCAGAAATTTATGGTGGCGACACTGTTGCGAGCGCCGCTAAAATTTTTAAAACAGTGCTTTCTGGCAAGGGACAAGAGGCTCAAAATAATGTTGTCTGTGCAAACGCAGGCATGGCTATAGCTACTGTGACGGGTTGTAGTCCAAAAACTGGATTCAACAAGGCAAAAGAAGCATTATTAACAGGAAAAGGTCTGGAGGCACTAGACACACTAATTAACTTATCCCAAAAAGCGTAGTATGGATATTTTAGAGCGAATAATAGCCCAACAAATGCAAGACCTAAAGCGTAGAAAAAGTCTTTTTTCTACACAGTATTTAGAGGCTTCTCCACTTTTTGAACGCAAGACAATTTCTGCAAAAAGTGCAATTCTAAATAGCTCTTCTGGTATAATAGCAGAGTTTAAACGAAGATCGCCAAGCAAACAAGTTATAAATCAACAAGCACAGGTAGCAGATGTGGCAAAAGGCTATCAAGAGGCTGGAATTAGCGCTATGTCTGTGCTAACAAATGGGCCATTTTTTGGCGGAAGCTTAGACGATTTAAATCAAGCTAGAGCAAGCACAACCATGCCATTGCTGCGCAAAGATTTTATTATTGACCAATACCAGTTAATAGAGGCCAAAGCTCAGGGCGCCGACCTTATTTTACTTATTGCAGCTTCGCTCACCCGAGCACAAATAAAGCAATTAGCCACCACGGCAAAACAACTGGAATTAGAAGTGCTTTTAGAGGTTCATAATCTTAAAGAACTAGAAAAAGCTATAATGCCAGAACTCGATCTAATTGGGGTAAATAATCGCAATTTAAAAACCTTCGAGGTCTCGATTCAGACCAGTAAAGATTTAATTAAAGAAATCCCAGAAGAATTCGTTCCCATTAGTGAGAGTGGAATAAGTAATGTGGCTACTGTTAAAGAATTACAAGCATGCGGATTTAAAGGATTTTTAATGGGCGAAAACTTCATGAAGACAACAAATCCCGGGCAAAGTGCTGCAGATTTTATTAACATCCTAAACCAATAAAATCATGCGAATAAAGGTATGTGGAATGAAGGATCCCAAAAACATGCAAGAAGTTGCTGGTTTAGCTCCTGACTACTTAGGGTTTATTTTTTACAATAAATCGCCCCGCTTTTTTAATGGCCAGATACCACAACTACCCAAAAACATTAAACGCGTAGGTGTTTTTGTAGCGAGTCCAATACCCAAATTAATAGAGATTGTAAAAACTCATAAGCTAAATGTAGTCCAATTACATGGGGAAGAATCGGCCGAATACATAACCAAATTAAAGCAAGAACTACCTAAAACCGTACATATTTGGAAGGTTTTTGCAGTTAGCGACCATTTTAATTTTGAATTACTCAAAGAATTTGAAGGGAAGGTAGACGCCTTTTTATTCGATACAAAAGGGCCTGCACCTGGTGGCAACGGCTTTGCCTTTAATTGGAATGTGCTAGGCCATTACAACTCGAAAACTCCCTTTGTTATTAGCGGTGGAATTGGATTAAATGAACTACAACAACTCAAAGCGCTAAATGCTACTAAACTCCCAGTTTTGGCTGTAGATGTAAATAGCAAATTCGAAATTATACCCGGCTTAAAAAATATAGAAGACCTAAAAAAATTAGTTACCTATGAACTATAATGTAGACCAAAAAGGATATTACGGAGAATTTGGCGGGGCCTTTATTCCAGAGATGTTGTATCCTAACGTAGAAGAATTACGCAGTTGTTATATCGAGATTATGGATGACCCTGCTTTTAAAGTGGAATTTAATGCGCTCTTAAAAGACTACGTTGGCCGCCCTACTCCCTTATATTTTGCCGAACGATTTTCTAAAAAATACAATACAAAAGTCTATCTAAAACGTGAAGATTTATGCCATACGGGCGCACATAAAGTAAACAATACCATTGGGCAAATACTATTGGCAAAACGCCTTGGTAAAAAACGAATTATTGCCGAAACTGGCGCCGGTCAGCACGGAGTAGCGACAGCCACTGTTTGTGCATTAATGGGCTTGGAATGTATTGTTTATATGGGCGAAGTAGACATTGCCAGACAGGCTCCCAATGTTGCTCGCATGAAAATGCTAGGAGCAAAAGTTGTACCAGCACGTTCGGGCAGTAAAACCCTTAAAGACGCCACCAACGAAGCTATACGCGATTGGATTAACAACCCAACAGACACCCATTATATTATTGGCAGTGTAGTTGGACCTCATCCCTATCCCGACATGGTTGCACGGTTTCAGCGTGTTATTTCTACCGAAATTAAATCGCAATTAAAACAAAAAGAAGGCCGCGAAAATCCAGACTATGTAGTTGCTTGTGTAGGCGGCGGATCCAATGCAGCGGGTGCTTATTACGATTTTTTAAACACTCAAGAAGTTGGACTTATCGCCGTAGAGGCTGCGGGTAAAGGCGTGCATTCTGGCCAGAGTGCTGCAACCTCTATTTTAGGACATGCCGGAATTATTCACGGCAGTAAGACCTTACTTATGCAAACAATGGACGGTCAAATTACCGAACCTTACTCTATTTCGGCGGGCTTGGATTATCCAGGTATTGGACCAATGCATGCGCATTTATATGCAAGTGGTCGCGCCGAATTTATTTCGGTAACAGATGCCCAAGCTATGGAAGCCGGATTGGAATTATCCAAATTAGAAGGTATAATACCAGCCATAGAAACCTCTCATGCCTTTGCAATTTTTAAGGAACGAAAATTTAAACATACAGATATTGTTGTTGTAAACCTATCTGGACGTGGTGACAAAGACCTGAACACCTATATAGATTATTTTAACCTCTAAGTGGTAATTATGAACAGAATTAAACAAAAAATGCAAGCTAATAATACCTTGCTCTCTATATATTTTACCGCTGGATATCCAAATTTAGAGGATACGGTCCCAACGCTAAAAGCCTTAGAGGCCTCTGGGGTAGACATGGTAGAAATTGGGTTGCCTTTTAGTGACCCTTTAGCCGACGGACCTACTATACAAGCCAGCTCTCAGGCTGCATTACACAATGGAATGAACACCCAATTACTGTTTGACCAGTTAAAAGACATTCGTAAAGAGGTTTCTATTCCACTAATTATAATGGGCTATTTTAACCCTATGTTTCAGTATGGAATGGAAGCGTTTTGTAAAAAGTGTGAAGCAGTGGGAATTGACGGATTAATTATTCCCGATTTACCGCTTTTAGAATACCAAGAGCACTATCAAGAATTATTTACAAAGCACGGGTTATTAAATGTGTTTTTAATTACACCGCAAACTTCCAAACAACGTATTCTAGAAATAGACAAGGCATCAGATGGATTTATTTATATGGTGAGCAGCGCTAGTACTACTGGAGCTCAAAGTGGTTTTGCAAATAGCACGAAAGATTATTTTGAACGGATAGCGGCTATGCAATTAAAAAACCCGCAGGTAGTTGGTTTTGGTATTAGTAACTCAGAAACCTTTAATGCTGCAACAAAACATGCCAAAGGCGCCATAATTGGATCGGCATTTATTAAGCATATAACCCAGAACGGCGTTGCTGGGGTAGCCAATTTTGTAAACTCGATTCGCTAGTAGGTAAAACACTATAAACTGCGCTAAAAAACTGACCGTGATGCGAGTAACTCACAGCATACTTAGCATTACTTTTAATATTTACTATCCAAGGAATGCCAGCTGTTTTATAAATAGTCAATTCTTTTAAATTCTGATTTGTTTCACTAGAAAATTCGGTTAAAAGTGCTGTTTTTGTTTTTGGTAAACTTGACCTAAATATTCTAAAATTAGTCCAATTTAAAGCTGAATTTAAAGCATTTACAACCACTTTGGAATCCTCTTTTTTTACAGTCGCCAAATAACGCTGATTCCCACATTGCGCAATAGCTTCGTGATTATTTAATCGGGTACAATTAATGTTTGTAGGACTAAATACGTGCGCGCCAATTCGTCTTGATTCGGCCTTATATACACATTCTTTTAAACCCCAAAGTTGCCATAAAATGGCATCCGACGGTTTGTAATTACGTTGTTCTTGGCTTGTCGTTATTTTATTCCAATACCGCAATAAACGGGTATTAGAGCTAAACACCGCTTGCTTTAAGTCTATTATATCGCTCCCAATCATTTGGAGTTCAACTTATCTTTTATTATTTCTAAAGAAGCTTTTACATTTAGCATTTTCTCCATAGAATCGTTATCTATTTCTATGTCGAAAGCATCTTCTAGGTCTAAAACAACATCTACTAAATTGGCAGAATTAATCTTTAAATCGTTTATAAAATCTGTCTCTAGCGATAACACTTCAAATGCCTGCTGATCTTGAACATAAGGTTTTACAATTTCTTTTAATTGATCTATAATTTTGTCTTCTTGCATAAGTAATTAAGTATATTTTTTAAACACGACACAGGCATTAACATCTCCAAAACCAAAACTGGCCTTGACTGCAACATCTATATTTTTTGTCATACATTCCTGCGGAATCGAATTTGCACCTACTAAGTCTAAAATACCTTGTTGGGTATCGTTACAATTAATAGAAGGGTGAATTTTACCCTCGTTTAATTGAATCACCGTTGCCACGCTTTCTATCGCCCCAGAAGCCGAAAAACAATGGCCAATTAAACTCTTAGTGGCCTGTATTAATGGAAAGTCGGCAGGTGCTAGATTTAGCGCCGCTGACCAATTAGCAACTTCTACCACATCTTTTTGAGTTGCGGTAAGATGCCCATTTATTAAATCGATTTGCGAGGCTTTAATATTGGCATTTGCTATGGCCCTTAAAATGCAACGCTGAACGGCTTCACTATTTGGAGCGGTAAGCGACCCTCCATTACGCTGTCCTCCAGAATTTACAGCTCCTCCAAGAACTTCGGCATAAATTTTAGCGCCGCGTTCTAAGGCAGAACTTAGCGTTTCTAGTACAAAAGCGCCCGCCCCGCTTCCTGGAACCAATCCTCCTGCACTTTCGCTCATTGGTCGTGAAGCCGCTTCTGGACTATCGTTATGCTTATAATTGGTTACGCGCATAGCATCGAATCCACCCCATAAATACGCTCCATGTTCGCAGGTACTGCCTACAAGCATACGCTTTGCCTGTCCCGTTTTAAGACGTTCGTAGCCCAATAAAATAGCTTCGGCACCTGTAGTGCAAGCAGACGAATTGGTAGTCACTTGATTGCCCAGTCCCAACATACCACTTAAATAAGCACTTACTCCACTTGCCATGGTTTGCACCACAGCAGTGCTCCCTAATCGTTTTACTTTTTTAGCATCTATTAAGGCAATGGCTTGGGCCAATTTTTCGAGCCCAGAGGTACCGGTTCCAAAAACACATCCCGAGTCGTAATCCACTTGCGTTTGATAAGCAGGTAAACCCGCATCTAACCAAGCGTCTTTTCCAGCAATACAACCATAAATAATACCATCACTATTAAAATTTCTTAGTTGTAATGGCGTAAAATAATTTGCAATTTGTTGGTCGTTTAACTGCGGAATTCCGCCTACCTGACAACTAAATTCTAATTCGGCTAGTTTAGGGATAAAACGTATTCCAGAGGTTCCGTTGTAAAGCGCATTAGAAAATTCTTGCAATCCAATCCCGTTAGGAGCAACAACCCCCATACCTGTTATTACAATACGCTTTTCTCTGTCCATACTACAACAAATGTTCCCCGCCATCTACGGGAATTACAGCACCATTAATCCAAGCCGATTCGTCGGTGCATAGCAAATAAACGGCATTGGCAACATCTTCTGGTGTGGTGGTTCTTTTATAGGGGTTTCTGCGACTAGCCATTGCCAGTAGTTTATCGGCATCTGGAATAATACGAAGCGAAGCTGTGTCGGTGACGCCAGCTTGAATACAGTTGGCACGTATCCCATAAGGTGCATATTCCATTGCAATACTTCTAGTAATGGCTTCTAAAGCAACCTTAGCGGCCGATACCGCTGCATAATGTTTCCAGGCCTTGGTATTGCCTTCACTAGTAAAACTTATTACTCTTGAATCCGGGGCAAATAAACCGTTACTATAAATGGCACTCACCCATTCCACCAAGCTTAGCGCCATGGCATTTACAGTAATTGCATAATCTTGAGCGGTAAGATTGCCGTTGTCACCACCAACCAAGGGCTTAACATGGCCTTTGGCTATACTGTGAATTAACACTCTAACCTTTCCGTTGGGGCCTATTTCTTGATTTAGCTGATCTAATACCAGAGCGATATTTTCGGGGTTTAAAGCGTCTAAATTATAACTAATAACCGCTACCGATTCTTTCTTAAATTGATTAAATGTAGCTTGTATAGTTTCTAAATCTGACTTGCGATCTCTGTGCACTAGGCAGAGATTCATTCCTTGACTTGCCAATTTTTTTGCCGTAGCCAAGCCCAGTCCACTTGAACCTCCAAGAATAACTGCCCAATAGCCCGTATCTTTAAATGACTTTACCATGATAATAAAACGCGTTGTGCCGAAAACCCAGGACCAAAACTAAGCATTAGGCCCTTAGATCCGACTTTATTTTGTTGTGCTAAGAATTCTTCTAGCACATATAATACAGTAACACTAGACATATTGCCATAAGCATCTAAAACCGCCTTTGTAGTATCTATATTCTTGCCTAATGCTCCAAAAAGTCCTTCTATAGTTTGTACAATCTTTTTACCTCCTGGATGAAAAATTAAGTGGTCAATATCTTTTATTTGGGTATTGTATTGCGCTAAAAACGGATGCACGATTTCTGGAAAATGCGAGGCAATCATTTCTGGAACAGCTTTGTCTAAAATCATTTGTAAACCTGTATTTTTTAGGGCAAAACCCATTAAGTGCGTAGCATTGTAAAAATGATACATGCCTTCCCCTAAAATTTCTGGCCCAGCATCTTCAGCATTAGAAGATAACAATACACAGGCTGCCCCATCACCAAAAATTGCGGCACTAACCATATTAACCATAGAAAAATCTTCTAATTGGAAGGTAGCCGTTGGGGCTTCTACAGCCACTACTGCGGCTCGTTTACCAGGATTAGCTTTTAAAAAATTATACGCATAAATAATTCCTGAAATTCCAGCTGCACAACCCATTTCAGTTACGGGCAATCTAGTAATATCTTGACGTAAGTCGAGTTCGTTTATTAAATACGCATCTAAACTCGGAATCATAATCCCGGTACAACTAACGGTAATTATATAATCCAAATCTGTAGCCTTCCAACTGCTTTGTTCTAATGATTTTTGCAGCGCTTGTTTCCCCAAATCGATTGCCGCTTTAGCATAATGGTCGTTTTTTTGTTCGAAAGATGTTTTTGTAAAAACAGCTACCGGATCCATTATGGAGTAGCGTTTAGACACGCCAGCACCTTCAAATATTTTAAGGACTTTACGTCTAAATCTATCTTCCTGTCCAGACAACCAATGCGAAACTAAGGGTAAAATAGCTGCGGTCTCTTTAGAATATGGTGGAAGCGCTTTGGCTACCGTTGTTATTTTTACTCCCATTAATTATATATAATCCATTCAAAGCGAAATGCCCAGCGCCAACGAATGCTCGTTTTTTTATTAAGTATTTTCGAAATTTGGGTTAAATCTTTACGCTTAAATCCACGTAAAATAGAGACTAAACCATCGTTCTTTATCATTGGGTTTTTAATAAATATGCACACCAACCAAAACAATAAATAGGCCAGCTTACTGCGATGTAAATCGTTTACTACAAATCCTAAAACCCCAGGTTTGTTATAATTTTCTATTATTTCTACAATTTGATTCGTTTTAAAATGATGCAAAAACAAGGTAGCTGTAATAATGTGATAGGTCTGTTTAGGGGGATTAAAAACGTTATCTACAAGATACGTAATTTCGGGATAGGCTAACGAACGAGTTCTAGCAAAATTTATACATTCTGGATTACCATCAAGACCGGTAAGTTCCATTTTATAATCATGCTTTTTTGCCCATTTAGCAATGCGCCTTAATTGGTCGCCGTCACCACAGCCAATATCCAATACGCTAAGTGGTTTGTTTTTATCATGATTTTCTAGAAGCTTGTGCAACCCTTTAAATAGTGCTCTATTGCCACCCAATCTGTTATTAATATGCCCCAAAGTTATTAATGTGCGCTGTAACTCTTCGCCTTGTATAGACATATCGTCCATCCATTCAGTTTTATCACTGCGAAAGGTGGTGTTAATCATTTAGTCAACATTTATAGGGTTTCCGTGAGTTCGTTTTATTAGCCAAGGCAGAACTTTAGGCACCAGGTGCATAAGACTGTAGGCCGCGTGCATTGTGGTTTGATTTTTAAAAATAGTCGCTGCAGCACGGCCGGTTTGTAATCGACTTGAGAACTCTCGCTTCCAAGCTTTCGTGTATTGCTGTTCCATCTGTGCTTGTGAACACGCACCTATTAAAAAATCATGAATGGCTTGAGAAGCTATTTTTGCTCCATGAATTGCCATACCCATTCCATTGCCACATAAAGGATGAATAAGTCCCGCAGCATCGCCACACATTAAATTGTGCTGTTCTATTGTAGGTTTAGAATTAAACGATATTTGACTAATACTTAACGGCGGATTTATTAGCGGTTTTGTGTTTGTAATAATAGTGTTGAGCTCTGGGTTTTTACACAGTTCATTTTTTATAAAAGCGGGAATATCCTTATGTTTTTTAAACGATTTGTACGTGCTAATAAAACACAAATTAATACGCTGATCTTCTACCTTAGACACGCCACAGTAGCCTCCGTTAAAATTGTGTAAGGCGACTAAATCTTCGGGAAAATCTCCCTGTGCATGCCATTTTACAGCCAAAAACGGAGCATTTTCTTGAATAAATTCCCGATTTAAGGACTTGTCTAAATTAGATCGTTTTCCACTTGCTACCAACACTACACGGGCTGTTACTAAAGCTTTACCTTTTGTTTGGACAACACGCTTGTCGCCATCGCCATTTATTATCGTGACTGTATCTTTAATAATCTCTACCCCTTGTTGCACGGCCAACGCCTTAAGTTGATTGTCTAACGTATATCTGCTTATCCCAAATCCACCTAATGGCAAATTAGTCTCTATGCTGCGTCCATTGTTTTTAGAAACAATTAAACGTGTTATTGTTGTGGCGCCAAAATCGAATGGATTAAGTCCTAACCATTTTAAATACGGCAGGACTTCGTTCGATATATATTCGCCACAAACTTTATGATGCGGATAGCTATTCTTTTCTATTAGAACAACCTCGTGTTTTAGCTTCCTAAGATGAATTGCAGCACAAAGACCAGCCAGTCCACCCCCAATAATTACTACCTCGCACGCTGCTTTCATAAATTTAAAAGACTCTTAATTAGAAGGTTAGCTCGCAGTATGCTTTACGGTAATAAAACCCGAGCTAATCGATCGCTAATTTTTTATTTAAAGTTACGTGTTAAAAAGGAAATTAGTATGTCAAATTACAGAAAAACCTAACCTAGTAGTCTAAATATTAAAAGAACGGCTGGTACTGTAGCACTCTAAAATCTAAGGTATTAAACTTAGGATTGGCAGCCTTTAATTTTTTATAAGTATCTAAGCTCCCAACTGCGCGATTTGCTGCTCCTGAAGGTGCTGTTAGCGAAACTGTTTTTATAGTTCTTCCAGCGTAGTTGAAACTGTAAATTCTGGGGACTGTATCTTGCACTGTATCCAAAACAATCCCGGCTTGTTTAATTAGCTTTCTAAAAAAATATTCAGGCCCATTTTTACTATTTCCACCGGTAAATAACAAGGTATCTATTTTTTTGTACTGCGCTAAAAAACCTAAAATGTCACGAAGTTTTGCATTGTTCATTCCTAAATCTGACGCATCAACTTTAATGCGCTCGGCACTGGCGACGATATCGCAAATTGCGATTCCTCTTTCTTTTAGAAAAGATTTGCGCTCTGCAATGGCCTTTTGGGTAGTTGCATAGGATAAGTTTAAATTAAAAATACGATCTAAAATAGGCCATAATTGACCATCGCAGCTCCCGTAGCAAAAGTTAACATCTTTTGGTTTTAAGTCCCCAGTAGTAAAGCGAGGCGGCGGCAGGGTGCCAACTATCATCTTGGTCGCGCCTTCTGGGAAAAATGGTGGATACGGATGCGTATGTAAAAACATTTAGAATTGTTGCATTAACTTTTTAGCTTCGTCTATTGCAGTTTTATGATTGCGTTTACTGTCTTTTCCCATAGTGTCCGCTTCGGTTAAAATTTCCGAAACAATTTCTTTCGCGGCATTCAAACGATTAGAATCGCTGTAATGTCGTGCTAGTGCAACGCGCTCAGGGTAGTTAGAATACCGTGTGTCTATTTGATCAAAAAAGGGCTGAGCCTCTTCGGTTCTTCCCTGCTGATCTAAAGCCATTGCATAATAAAAAGCAACTGGACTTTTTATAAAATCTTGCTGTGTTTTAATGGTTTCGCCTACGGCCAAAAGCTCAATTTTATTATCTAAACCTTGATAGCAACGCATAAGTTGCATGTGGGTGTAAACATCGTTTTTAAAATTTCCAACTAAAGCACTTTTATAGTGACCTATTGCAGCATCGTATTGTTTATTTTCAAGTAAAGCATCGGCCAAATTTATTCGATTCTGAAACGTGTCCGAAAACGCTAGTGCGGCTTCTAAATCGGTTATTTTTTTTGTCGGATTTATTACGGCAGTTAATTCTTGTTGAATTTTTTCTACCTGATTCTTTTGCACTGCTTGTGTTATAAGGTAAACCGCGCAGCCAACAACAGGTAAAAAAATAATTACGAAAATCCAGAAAAATGGCCTGCCTGTCTTCCAAATATGATACAAGCAATACCCCTGAAGCGCAATGATTAAGAAATAATACATCGGTTCAATTTATAAAGAATAATTAAGATTACACTGCCTTTTAACGGGTGAATACCAATTCCGATTCTGTAGATAATTCCTGACTAAACCCATAACCTTCCATGGTAAAACTTTTTACATCGTCTAGAGTTTGTGCCTGCACGTTAATTAAATGACGCGTCATATAACCGCGTGCTAGTTTTGCGTAAGTCATTATAGTTTTATATTCTCCATTTTTAAAATCCTTAAAAACAGGAGTTATAACATTAGCCTTTAGCGTTTTGCTATCTATGGCTTTAAAATATTCGTTACTGGCTAGGTTTACAAACAACTCGCCAGCTTCCAGTTCGTTATTTAATGCTGTAGTTATTTTCTTTTTCCAAAAATCATATAGATTTTTATTTACACCCACTGCCATTCTAGTGCCCATTTCTAAACGGTAAGGCTGCATTAAATCTAGTGGTTTTAGGATACCGTAAAGTCCAGAGATTATTCGCAACGAATCTTGTGTATAATCAAGTGCTTCTTCGGGAAGCGTGTAGGCATCTATTCCTTGGTAAACACTACCCGAAAAGGCATAAAGCGCCTGTCTTGAATTTGCTTTAGTAAAAGGTAATTCCCACTCTTGATTACGCTCGTAGTTTAGCTGACCCAAGGCATCAGAAATACTCATAAGTTTAGACAATCCGCGTGCCGACTTCTTTTTAAGCAGTTTATTAAGGCGCTCGGCTTGCGGCAAAAACTGGCCTTCTGTATATCTAGTAGTAGGTATTTTTGCTTCGAAATCTAGCGATTTTGCAGGAGAAATTACAATCTTCATGTTCTAGTTTTTTAAACTATGTAAAGATAGGTAATGCCAATTTTTTAGATGTTAAAAGAAATTCAATCTTTTAAATAGAGATATCAAAAAACTTGATACTAAGTACTTAGTTAGACATGTTTAGCGTAATGTTTCCATTTTTCTATGCATTCAGACATATCTTCAGGTATTGGAGATTCAAAAGCCATATGCTCCTTTGTGGTAGGATGAACAAAGCCTAAAGTACGCGCATGTAGCGCCTGTCTTGGTAACACCTTAAAACAATTATCTACAAATTGCTTGTATTTAGTAAACGTGGTTCCTTTTAAAATTTTATCGCCGCCATAACGTGCGTCGTTAAAAAGGGTGTGCCCGATATGCTTCATATGAACACGAATCTGATGCGTTCTGCCTGTTTCTAAGGTACATTGCAACAAGGTAACGTAACCTAAACGCTCTAAAACTTTATAATGTGTAATGGCTGGTTTTCCTTTTTCGTCGGCGTCTTCGCCTAAATAAACCGTATTTTGCAGTCTGTTTTTAGGATGTCGCCCAATATGACCTACTACAGTTCCTTGATCTTCGCTAACATTGCCCCATACCAAAGCTACATATTCTCTTTGGGTCGTTTTTTTAAAAAACTGCTTGGCCAGAAAAGTCATGGCTTCTTCGGTTTTTGCTACAACCAATAAACCACTAGTGTCTTTGTCGATTCTGTGAACCAATCCCGGACGATCACTACTATTGGTTGGCAGATTATCAAAATGAAAAGTAAGCGCGTTTAGCAAAGTTCCACTGTAGTTTCCGTGCCCAGGATGCACCACCATGCCAGGGGGCTTATTAACGACCAAAACCTGATCGTCTTCAAAGACAATATCTAAGGGAATGTCTTCTGGGACTAATAAAAATTCGTAAGGAGGATGTGCAAACATTACCGTAACTACATCGTGAGGTTTCACTTTGTAATTCGATTTTACCGGGGTGTCGTTTACTAGAATATTACCTGCCGTTGCCGCCTTTTGAATTTTATTGCGTGTGGCCTTTTCTATATAATTCATTAAAAATTTGTCTACGCGCAAAGGTTGTTGACCCTTTTCTGCTACAAATCTAAAATGTTCGTATAAGTCGTCGTTAGAGTCGTTTGAATCGTTATTCTGGGGTAAGTCGACTTGCTTATCCATCGGAGTCGGAATCATTTAAACTGGATTTGCCACCACTACTAGCTCCACCTACACGTAGGCTCCCTTCTCCATCACCAAGTACTAAATCTATCACCGAAGTTTTTTGCAACTCACTACCTGGTTCTAATAATTTTCCATTGTGACGCAATTCCAAGACCTCATCTTTGGCTATGTAAGTTTTGTAGGTAATTTTACCAATCACAAAACCCAACGAAATTAAAGTAGGCTCTGCCTGACGTCTTGTTCGGCCAACAACATTAGGCACTAATAAATTTTTAAAGTCAGATCTATTTACGGTTAAATAAATTGTTCTGTTTTCTTTTACAAAACTTCCTGCTTTAGGCAATTGCTCGATAACCGATTTCTTAGGAAACTCTGGATTATAATTTGTGGTATCTATAATTTTCCAGCGCAAATCGAGTTCTTTTAATGCAGCGTCTGCCTCGTCTAGCGACATGGTAGCTAGATCTGGAACTGGTATTTTTTGTTCGTGATTTGTAGTCAGTCTTAGGTACAATAAAATAAGCAATGCAAATCCTATAAGGGCTAAAACAGCCAATCCTAGTTGCTTTGCAAAGGTTTTAGTAAATAAAAATTGAAGAAAAGTCATACTAAACCATGGTTAATTGAAAGGCGAAAATACATATATTTGAGAAGATATTACAACACGAATTGAATTAGCTGTGCGAATAAAATCCATTTCTATTTCTTAGTTGTAACGCTATTATTCTGTATTTCTTATGAACAAACCCAACATAGCAGTAATTATGGGTGGCTATTCCAGCGAAAAAGATATTTCTATGGAAAGTGGCTCGGTGGTTTTTAATACCATCCCTAAAGATATTTTTAATGTCTATCGCGTTCACATTTTAAAATCTGGTTGGGTATATGTAGATCCCTCGGGAGCAGAACACCCAATAAATAAAGCCGATTTTAGTTTTTCTACTGCTACAGGGAGCTTAGTCCCCGATGCCGTCTTTAATGTTATTCATGGAACTCCGGGCGAAGATGGATATATGCAAGCCTATTTTGAGTTATTAGGCATTCCGCAAACTTCCTGCGATTTTTATCAAGCTGCGTTAACTTTTAATAAGCGGGATTGTTTATCGGTTTTAAAAACATTTGGAGTACAATGTGCAACCTCGTATTATGTAAATAAAAATCAGGTACCCGAACTTCATGAAATTGTAAAAACAGTTGGTTTTCCATGTTTTGTAAAACCCAACCGAGCCGGCTCTAGTTATGGTATTTCTAAGGTTAACAGCTTAGAACAAATGCCCGAAGCCCTAGAAAAGGCCTTTATAGAAGACAATCAAGTGCTTATAGAAACTGCATTAGTTGGCCCCGAGGTTTCTGTAGGAGTCGCGCTTATAAATGGTGAAGTCCAGGTGTATACCCCAACCGAAATTGTACCCGAAAATGACTTTTTTGATTACGAGGCTAAATATTTGGGGCAATCAGAAGAAATAACCCCAGCACGTATATCTGATTTAGAAACAAAACGTGTACAAGAAGAGACTCGGCGAATTTATAGTCTTTTAGAAATGCGCGGTCTAGCACGTTGCGACTTTATTCTTCAAGATGGCATGCCTTATTTTCTAGAAATCAACACTAATCCTGGTCTGTCCAAAGAAAGTATTATTCCAAGACAGTTAGGGCATTTAGATGTTCCCTTGTCTAAATTATTCACTGGGTTGATTCGCGAAGTATTACCGGTAAAATAGTATCTTAGTTGTATTAAGTAAAACGTATTATGCGCAGAGCAGTATTTCCTGGATCTTTTGACCCCGTAACCTTAGGGCATATAGACATTATTGAACGCGGCCTTGCTATGTTCGACGAAGTTGTTCTGGCAATTGGCATTAATGCCGATAAAAAATATATGTTTTCGCTACAGCAGCGCAAATCGTTTTTAGAAAGCACCTTTAAGGATAACCCAAAGATTCGCGTAGCAACCTATCAAGAACTCACCGTTTCTTTTTGTAAATCTATAGACGCCAGCTTTATTTTACGAGGTCTTAGAAATACCACGGACTTTAATTACGAGCAGGCCATCGCGCAAACCAATCGCGTAATGGAAGGGCATATAGAAAGTGTTTTTTTAATGTGCGCACCAGAGGTGTCACATATTTCGTCTTCTATAGTACGTGATATTATAAGACATAACGGTAGTTATAAGCACTTGGTTCCCTACAGTGTAAGAAGTTAACTTAGGACCCAAAAAGGTTTCTATTTTAACTTTCCCCGAATTTAATTATACGGCATAAAAAAACCCCACGCTTAAAGCATGGGGTTAAGTTTTGTTTGTAAGAGTTACAACTTATTGCTTAACAATTTTAGTTGTAAAGTTACCTTCTGAAGTCTCTAAAGAGAACATGTAGATACCGTTAGAAAGACCAGCAGTATTAATTGTTCCGTTAGACATTGTAAGACCAGTGTCTCTACCTAAAACGTCGAATAATTTCGCGTTAGTTACTTCAGCTCCTACAGGAATAGTAACGTTAAGTATGTCTTTTACCGGGTTAGGGTAAACAGATACACCTTGTAAGTTATTATCCTCTACAGAAAGTGTTGCTAAAACAGCAGTACCAGATACATCTAAATTTGTAATAGCCTCGTTAGCTACTAACATAAACACGATATCTCCATCGTTAAAAATAGCAGTACGTGTTCCGTCTAGACCACCATCGTTGTCAAAACATCCAGCACCAATTCCACCTAAGTTATCGGTAACCGTTAATCCAGTTGGATCAGTTTCGTCAATCGTAGTGGCAAAATAGAATACAGGATCAGATACACCTACAGGGTTAGAAAGATCTGCAACAACAGTACCTCCAGTAACAACTTCAAATTTATAATCTAAAGATGGTACATTAAAGTTACATCCTGCTGAACCTTCTTCTTGAGTTCCAGCTGGAGGATTAATGTCTGCTTCGGCATATGGTAATACTTGAATTTGAGTGGCATTTGCCATATCAACATTAACTTGGGCAAACCCAACACCTGCTACTAAGATAGAGGCTAATAAAAAAGTAATTTTCTTCATGTCAATTTGTTTAAAAGATTAGTTCTATCTGGCTAAAGTAGAGATTAAATTTTAAAATGACAACGATCGCACTTATTTTGTTATACTTTTAAGCTCCAAAATCAAGCAAAAATGATTAAAAATTTGGTATTATTAGCCCTTCTCTGCCTAATGAGTTGCGCGCAAAATCCTCAAGAAATTACCGACTTTACAACAATTTTCGAAAACACGAATGGAACGCAAACACCTGAATACAAGGATGTATTGTCGTATTACGAAGTACTAAGTGAAGCCTATCCTAGTATAAAACTAGTCGCTCTTGACCAAACCGACAGTGGCAAACCCTTGCAGTTGGTAACCTTTAATCCTAACCCAAGAACTAACTCTGTTTTTGACAGACATAGCAACCAAGTAGTTGTGCTTGTTAATAACGGCATCCACCCAGGAGAGAGCGATGGCATAGATGCAAGTATGATGCTTATGCGTGATTTAGCCCAAGGGAATATTAACGTCCCCAAAAACGTAATTGTGGCTGTTATACCTATATATAATATTGGAGGGGCTTTGCAACGCAACTCACACTCTAGAACAAATCAGAACGGGCCCGAAACATATGGTTTTAGGGAAATGCAAGAAATTTTGACTTAAACCGAGACTTTATTAAAGCCGACACCAAAAACGCTCAAGCTTTTAACAGTCTAATTGCTCGGCTAAAACCCGACGTATTTATAGACAATCATGTTAGTAACGGTGCCGATTACCAATATACGTTAACGCATTTATTCACGCAGCATAATAAATTAGGTGGAGATTTAGGAAATTACTTGCATAAAACACTTATGCCGCGATTAGAAGATTCCCTTGTTGCAAAAAACTGGGATATTACACCCTACGTAAATGTGTTTAACAGAACACCTGAGAGTGGATTTTCGCAGTTTATGGATAATCCCAGATATTCTACGGGTTACACTACCCTGCACAATGTCTTGGGAATGATGGTAGAAACCCATATGCTTAAACCTTATAAAGATCGGGTTCTAGGCACCTACCAACTAATGCAAAGTATGCTAGCCATTGTCGATGACCAAGCCGCTGTTATTAAAGATTTACGTGCCCGAGCACAAAACGCGTATTCCTCTGGAAGTCAATACCCAATAGCATGGACCATAGATAGTAGTAAGACCACTACCTTAGATTTTAAAGGTTTTGAAGCCAGTTACCAACCTAGCACAATTACAGGGGCTAATAGATTAGCTTATAACACTAAGGCCCCATTTACCAAACCCACAACGTATTACAACTACTTTAAACAGACTCAAACCGTAACTATTCCAGAGTATTATATTGTACCCCAAGGGCTTTGGCCAGTTGTTGAACGCTTAAAACTTAATGGCATTAACATGAAGCTTATTGCAAAAGATACTAATGTTACTGCTCAGGTTTACACCATTGCGGAATATCAAACACGTCGCCGTGCTTACGAAGGCCATTACCCGCATTACAATACCAAAGTTACAAGCACAACAACCCAAATTAACTTGCAAGGCGGGTCTTATTTTATTGCGACTAACCAACCTGGGGTTCGTTATTTACTAGAAACACTGGAACCCACCGCGGTCGATTCGTTTTTTAATTGGAACTTCTTTGATACTATTTTACAACAAAAAGAAGGGTTCTCGCCATATGTCTGGGAAGATTTAGCCCTGGAGTTTTTAAACCAAAACCCAGAGATAAAGGCACAATTTGAGTCTAAAAAACTTAACGAACCGGACTTTGCTGCAAACTGGTATGCACAACTAGATTGGATTCACAAGCAATCTCCTTATTACGAGCAAGCGCATCTACGCTATCCTATTTACAGGGTGGGTGGTTAAATATTCTTTAGGGAATAATAATTTAATGTTTTCGTAAGAACCTCGAAGCGCTTTTTGTGCTTGAGCAAAATTGCGCCATTTAGCTTTTTCTATACCTTCTTTACCTTCAGGTTTTAAGGCGCCTTCGTATTCGGTGTACATTTCGTACCAATAGGTAATTTTTAAACGATATTCTCCATTGCGTTTAAAAACATGGTATGTTTTACGTATAAACTGTTTAATTTCCAGCTTTTTAACCCCTGTTTCTTCTTTAACTTCTCTTAGTGCAGCTTCTTCTGGAGTTTCTCCTTTCTCGACCTTGCCTTTAGGTAAGTCCCATTTATTGTTGCGGTGAATAAAAAGTATTTCTTTTCTTGAATTGTAAACCAATCCACCTCCAGCTTCGACCACAGGTAGTTTTTTTCGCAACTCTTTTTCTAGTTTGTCTGCATTTGCATGATATAGATTCACAAAAGGCATTTTACCTTTTTGTATCATTTTTATTAGCTTTTTAAAGCGAACCAATTCGATTGGAATGGATACATAATCCTTTCCAATATTTTTCTCGGTAGATAATATTACCGGTATCTCATTTATAAAAACTTTGTAATACATTTGCAGAATGATATTGAATACTGGAACAGCCCAAAAAACCGCCGAACTCCTATTGCAAATTAATGCAATAAAATTACAACCACAAAAACCTTTTACGTGGGCTTCTGGATGGAAGTCTCCAATATACTGCGACAACAGAATAACCCTGTCGTACCCGCAGATTCGTAATTTTTTGCGTGAGCATTTAGCAAACCAGATAGAAGAACTATACGGGAAGCCAGATGTAATTGCAGGTGTTGCCACTGGCGCGATAGGCATTGGAATGCTGGTTGCTGACTATATGAATCTACCGTTTATATATGTACGACCCGAACCTAAAAAACACGGTCGCCAAAATCAAATTGAGGGGATTCTTAACGAAAACCAGTCGGTTGTTGTGGTAGAAGACCTTATAAGTACCGGAAAAAGTAGTTTGAATGCCGTAAAAGCATTAGCGCAAGAAAAAGCGAATGTAAAAGGAATGCTCGCTTTATTCACCTACGGATTCGATACTGCCGCAAAAAACTTTAAAGACGCGGGAATCACTTTGCACACCCTAAGTGATTATGCGCACGTTTTAGAACAGGCCGAGCGTTCAAAATACATCACGGCCCAACAATTAGAAACTTTATCAACCTGGCGGGAAGACCCGTCCAAATGGAAACCATAATATGAATCTTTCTAGTAAAACTGTTGTATTAGATAAATCACCTCAAGAAGTTTGCGAATTTTTAAGTAACGTAGACAACTTCGAACAGTTAATGCCCGACAACATTACCAAGTTCGAAAAAATTGGGGACAACGCCTTTGTTTTTGCTCTTAAAGGTATGCCAGAAATTGCTTTAGAATTAAAAGAAATTAATGCACCAAATCAAGTGATTTTAGGAGCAAAAAGCGATAAACTACCGTTTACCTTAACCGCAAATATTGTGAGTGAAAACCAGTCAGGTTCGTCTACAACATTAGATTTTCAGGGCGATTTTAACGCCATGATGGCCATGATGATTAAAGGACCTATTACGTCATTTTTAGGAACCTTAAGCGACAATCTTAAAACTATTTAGTAGTGTAATTTTACGGCCTTAAGGTCAAACTCTTGAAGCGAGTTGTCTTTTAATTCTACTTGTAATAATCCTGCGGGAGTTACTCCGCGTATTATGCCCATAAATTGTTGGTTTTTGCTATCACTAAAAGTAGAAACCGTGTTTTTTCTAAACAGACTGTTTAAAAATTCGGCATAGTATTCGTGCTGATCGGCTACCCTAAAATTAGCGTATAATTGAATTACCTTAGTCGCAATTTCGTGCACTAATTGTTCAATATTAAAGGGTTTTCCTACGGTATTAATTAATGAATTTGCCTTAGGTAAATCTGGCAATTGGGTATTATTTACATTAATACCAATTCCAATAACGCGGTGCGTTGGAGTTCCACGAGTCCATATATTTTCTAATAAGATCCCTCCAACCTTTTTGTTATATGACATAATGTCGTTAGGCCATTTTATACTGACAGCAGGAACTAAGTGCGAATCAAGTACTTTTTTTATAGCCAGAGCTACTAAAATAGACGGCATAAAAGGCCAACAGTCTGGATGTTGAGAAAACCCTCTGTAAATACTGCAAGCTAGGCTATTATTAGGCTCGCTAAACCACGTATTATCGCGCTGTCCTCTCCCCGATGTTTGGTGCGTGGTCCACACTACAGTATCTGTTTTTACAACACCTTCTTTTATTAAGTCTTTTACGTAGGTATTTGTAGAGGGAATGGCATTAAGTTTGATTATATCCAAATTCAATAATTAAATATTCTGTTAATCTTAAACTGTATAAGGTCTAAGGAACAAAAAAAGTAATAACTTTGCGAAAATAAAGAGATTTAATGTCAAAAAAAGAAGTTGCCACAGATCAGCTTATAACTCAAATAATACGCGGAATCGAAGAAGTAAAGGGTCAGGATATACAAATCTTAGACCTACGGGAAATTGAAAACATGGTTTGTGACTATTTTATTATTTGCAATGGTACTTCCAATACCCAAGTGAATGCCATTGTAAATTCGGTTCAAAAATCGGTTAGCAAAGCTTTGCAAGAAAAACCTTGGCATACGGAAGGAACAGATAATGCAGAATGGGTACTAATAGATTATGTACACGTGGTGGTTCATGTCTTTCAAAAACACATTAGAGAATTCTATGATATTGAAGGACTTTGGGGAGATGCCCAAACCATAAAAATTGAATCCACATATTAAAAAAAGCTAAGAAGCACATGGCCCAGGAAAAGAAAAATACAGAAAGTAAAAAACCTAAATTTAGCCCATATTGGATTTATGGAATTATTATCGTGATTCTATTAAGTATTCAGTTTTTTGGAGGTAACAGCTTGTCAAAGGCGCCATCTATTACTCAAGTTGAGTTTTTGGATTATTTAAAAGCTGGAGACATAGACGAAGTTTATATAATAGCAAATACCCGCAAAGCAAAGGTATTTTTAACTCAAGATGCAGAAAGCAAGCAGGTACACCAGCGACCTAACGATAATACATTTTCTTTTGGATCGACCACGGGTCCCGATTACGAATTCCAGTTTGGTGACCCTACCGTGTTCGAAGAGCAAATAAACGAAGTTCGCAATAGCAATCCCGATTTTAACACCCAAGTGTTTAACGACACCGAAGAAAGTATGTTTAGCGACATATTAGTTTCGCTACTTCCCTTTGCCATAATTATTGGAATTTGGATTTTAATAATGCGAAGAATGTCTGCCGGTGGCGCAGGTGGAGCTGGAGGACAAATTTTTAATATTGGAAAGTCTAAAGCAAAACTCTTTGACCAAAACACCGAAGTTAAAACGTCTTTTAAAGATGTGGCTGGCCTAGAAGGTGCTAAAGAAGAAATTCAAGAGATTGTTGACTTTTTAAAATATCCAGAAAAATATACCTCGTTAGGTGGTAAAATACCCAAGGGTGCGCTTTTAGTTGGCCCTCCGGGAACAGGTAAAACCTTATTAGCAAAAGCTGTTGCCGGCGAAGCAAAAGTTCCTTTCTTTTCGCTTTCGGGATCAGATTTTGTAGAAATGTTTGTTGGAGTTGGAGCTTCTAGGGTTCGCGATTTGTTTAAACAAGCCAAAGAAAAGTCACCTTCTATTATTTTTATAGACGAGATTGACGCCATTGGGCGTGCACGTGGTAAGAGTAATTTTTCGGGTTCGAACGATGAGCGCGAGAATACGTTAAACCAATTACTAACAGAAATGGATGGTTTTGGAACCAACACGAATGTTATTGTTTTGGCTGCTACAAACCGTGCCGATGTATTAGACAAAGCTTTAATGCGTGCGGGACGATTCGACAGACAAATTTATGTTGACTTGCCCGATGTACGTGAACGTAGAGAAATATTCGAAGTTCATTTACGTCCTATAAAGAAGCTGGAAGAATTAGATACCGAATTTTTGGCAAAACAAACTCCAGGGTTTTCGGGTGCAGATATTGCTAATGTATGTAACGAAGCTGCACTAATTGCTGCAAGAAAAGCTAAAAAAGCAGTTGGCAAACAAGACTTTTTAGACGCCGTAGATCGAATAGTAGGTGGTTTAGAAAAGAAAAATAAAATTATTACCCCGGACGAAAAAAAGGCAATTGCCTTTCACGAAGCAGGTCATGCTACAGTAAGTTGGATGCTTGAGCATGCGGCGCCACTAGTAAAAGTAACTATTGTACCACGAGGACAATCGTTGGGTGCTGCTTGGTATTTGCCGGAAGAACGCCTTATCGTGCGTCCAGAGCAAATGTTAGACGAAATGTGCGCTACCATGGGCGGAAGAGCGGCAGAACAAGTAATATTTGGAAAAATATCTACTGGAGCCTTAAGTGACTTAGAAAAAGTAACTAAGCAAGCGCGGGCTATGGTAACCATTTATGGCTTAAACGACAAAATTGGAAACCTAACCTATTACGATTCTTCTGGACAAACCGATTATAATTTTTCGAAACCGTACAGCGAGAAAACAGCCGAAATGATTGACAAAGAGATCTCTAATATTATTGAATCTCAGTACGAAAGAGCCGTTGCTTTGCTTAAAAAGCACAAAGATAAATTAACCGAATTGGCTAACGTATTGTTAGAAAAAGAAGTTATTTTTAAAGATAATTTAGAAGTTATTTTTGGGGAACGACCTTTCGAGAAACCAGAAGTGATTCCCGTAAAATCTGAATAATTAAGCACACCAAGGCGTATTAATACGATATTAACTTAAAGTTAGGGCTATTGCCCTAACTTTTTTTTATATTTACGCTACAACCACTAATCCCCAGACAAGAGCTAGATGAGTCTATTTAAAAGACTTTTGAATCCAAAATCTAACAAACCGGAAAAACCCGGGGATGCATCTTTGAAGTCAAATCAAAGTAAATACTATCCCGAAAAAAAACTCCCGATAGACGAAAAATTCACCTACAACTTTAGACGTAACGGTGGTAAATTCTTGTATTGCGAGAATTTAGAAGAAGTCTTACAAGCCTTCGATAGTATTCTATTAGAAAACGACTGGTACGAAAAAGAAGTTTTTTGCATAGACGATATGCTTAAAGAGCGATTTAAGGGCTACAATCTTGACTTTGGACACAAAGGCAGTGCTGCATTCTTTTTAACGCGTTGCGAAGCCCTTATTGCAGACAACGGCTCGGTGCTTATTAGTTCTAACCAGATTAAAGAAAAAAAGCTAAACGAACTACCTAGTAACTTTATCGTGTTTAGTACCACCAGCCAATTAGTAGATAATATTGGTGAAGGTTTGCGCAATATTAAGAACGGCTACAAAAACAAAATTCCTACTAACATTACTACGATTCAGGATTTTGAAACTCAAAAAGAAAAGGATTTTATGAGTTATGGAAGTACAACAAAAAACTTATATTTGTTGCTTCTGGAAGACTTATAATATGAAGGACATTTTAATACGCGCTGGATCTGGCGCGCTTTATATAACTATTCTTTTAGGTTCCCTATTTATTTCTAAACTCGCCTTTGTAAGTGTAATTTTTATTCTTGGTGTTTTGGCATGCGCCGAATACAGCCGCTTAAGAAAGCTTAATTGGTGGATTGGAGCGCCATTATTGCTTGCTATTTTTATTGCCATTCACATTACTGACCTATGGGCTCAGCTGCCAACATTAATTGTTGGCTTAGGATTATTAATGAATCTGGTTTTAATTTATTGGCTTTTCAAAAAGCCGCCTTTTGTTTCTAATTTATTTGGACGCCTAATTCTAATTGCAAACGTCGTTTTTGGGTTTACTGCTATTTCGCTTATCCCCATGGAAGCTGCTAATTTTAGAAAAGAGGTGATGATTGGCGTTTTGCTTATGCTTTGGGCTAACGACACCTTTGCCTATCTTGTTGGCAGAACAATTGGCAAGAACAAGCTTATGCCTAGTGTATCTCCTAAAAAGACCATAGAGGGGTTTTTAGGTGGTGCTGTAGGCGCTATTGTTGTTGGGCTTATAATTTCTTTTTACTACCCGAGTTTTAGTCTTATAATGTGGCTTACCCTGGCTTTAATTGTAGTGGTTTTTGGCACATTAGGTGATTTGGTTCAGTCTCGATTTAAACGTATTGCTGGGGTAAAAGATAGCGGCGTAATTATGCCTGGACATGGCGGAATGTACGACCGTTTAGACAGTTTAATTTTTGCAGCCCCGTTTGTGTATTTATACTTAATTTTAGTGTGTTATGTTTCATAAAGAAGGAAATACGATTATTCTTATTGCGTTTGCCATTACTACCGTGGGGGTATTACTGGTTAATAATTTAGTTGAATTGGAATGGTTGCGCATTGGAATATTATTAACGCTTTTGGTGCTCCTTGTTTTAATCTTACAATTTTTTAGAAACCCCAAACGCAGCTTTACACCCAATACAGATCAAGTTCTAGCTCCTGTAGACGGCAAGGTGGTTGTAATAGAAGAAGTAGAAGAAAACGAATTCTTTAAAGACAAACGCATACAGGTGTCGGTATTTATGTCGCCGTTAAATGTACATGTTACCCGTTATCCTGTTGGCGGAAACATTGCTTACAGCAAATACCATCCTGGCAAATATTTGGTAGCTTGGCACCCTAAAGCATCCGAAGAAAACGAACGCACTACCGTGGTGGTAGACTCCCCTAGTTTTGGCAAGGTGCTTTACAGACAAATTGCAGGAGCCCTGGCTAAACGCATAGTTAATTATGCTGTAGAAGGCGAAGCCGCCCAACAAACAGACGATAGTGGTTTTATTAAATTTGGATCTCGAGTAGATGTGTTTTTACCCTTGGATTCAAAAATACAAGTTAGCTTAAATCAAAAAGTAAAAGGAGGGCTTTCCGTATTAGCAACACAATGACTTCCAAAGAATTAGATAAAGCCTTTTTAGATGCTGTAGAAACTATAAACCAGCACGAGCAGCCATTTCCTGCCGATTTCTTGCTGCGATTGTACGCTTATTATAAAATTGCAACCAACAATCACGATTCTCCAAATAGTACCAATCCTCTTATTAGTGCCTTTAAAACCAATGCGCTGTTTCAGAACAGAGATATGACCACAGATCAGGCCAAGGAAAAATACATTGAAGCCGTAAAGTATTATTTATTGTACCGCAAATAAGCCCTATTCTAAACCGGCCAAACTCGCTTTAAGGGTGTCAATTTTGGCAATCGCGTCTGCTTCTTTTTTACGCTCTACAGCCACAACTTGCTCTGGCGCATTATTTACAAAGCGATCGTTACTCAATTTTTTTTGCACACTGTTTAAAAAGCCTTGAGTGTATTGTAATTCTTCGGTGAGTTTTGCTTTTTGCTCTTCTACGTTTACCGTTCCAGTAA
Organism: Gilvibacter sp.; assembly: GCA_965277295.1. Classification (GTDB taxonomy): domain Bacteria; phylum Bacteroidota; class Bacteroidia; order Flavobacteriales; family Flavobacteriaceae; genus Gilvibacter. The sequence goes on along the minus strand of OZ255720.1, from coordinate 2,317,148 downwards.
CAGGAATAAAATACTCGTTAGATTTTACACGAAAGCTTAAGGCTCCTTCTATAGCGTCATTTGTAGCTTCAAGTTGAGCCACATTACCCATTTTTATAATTACTGAATTTAAGTGCTCGCCAAAGCCTTCGTTATCCTGTACCATAAGCCCTATGGTCTCTTTAAACGAAATATTATGCTCTTTTCTAATCGTTCTAATTCCAGAGATTACTTCCTGAGCAAATTCAAAGGCCTTTATATTTGCTAAATCGAACTCTTGTAGCTCTGGCCAAGACGAAACCACCAAGGCTTCGCTAGCCTCGCGCTTTGCAATATCTTGCCAAATTTCTTCAGATATAAAAGGAACAAAAGGATGTAATACCTTAAGGTTGTTTTCTAAAATGGCAATCACTGCGCGGTAGGTTTCTCCCGAAATTGGTTCTTGATAACCTGGCTTAACAGCCTCTAAAAACCAAGACGAAAAATCGTCGTTAATTAGCTTATAAGTTGCCATTAACGCATGACTTATACGGTAATTGCTGTAATGGTCTTCCATTTCTTGAAGCACCAAATTAAATTTGTTGGTATACCATTGCATAGCTACCTTGTCTGCGTCGCTAGCTTGCAAGTCGTTATCTACAGTCCAACCTTGAATAAGTCGGTATGAGTTCCAAATTTTCTTTAGTAAACCATGTCCTTGCTTACACAGGTCTTCGTCGAACATTAAATCGTTTCCTGCGGGTGAACTTAATAACATGCCAACTCGAACTCCATCGGCTCCATAAATATTCATTAAATCTATTGGATCTGGCGAGTTTCCAAGAGACTTACTCATTTTACGGCGTTGTTTATCACGTACAATTCCCGTTAAATAAACATTGTTAAAGGGCTTGGCCCCACGATACTCGTACCCAGCAATAATCATTCTGGCAACCCAAAAGAATAGAATTTCTGGAGCCGTTACTAAATCGTTGGTTGGATAGTAATAAGCAATCTCTTTGTTCTCTGGCTCTAGAATTCCATTAAATACGGCAATTGGCCATAGCCAAGAAGAAAACCAAGTATCTAATACATCTGCGTCTTGTCTTAAATCGGATGCAGTTAAATTAGAGTTTCCTGTTCGTTTTTTAGCCAATTCAACAGCTTCTGCAGCCGTTTTAGCCACTACAAAATCTTCTTTTCCGTTCCCGTAATAGTACGCAGGAATTTGGTGTCCCCACCACAATTGGCGCGAAATATTCCAATCGCGAACGTTTTCCATCCAATGGCGATAGGTACTAATAAACTTATTAGGAACCAAAGCCACATCGCCGCTGTTTACAGCATCTAAGGCAGGCTTAGAAATATCCTTCATTTTTAAAAACCACTGATCGCTCAATTTAGGCTCTATAATAGCCCCTGTGCGTTCACTAGTTCCAATTTTATTGGTATGAGTCTCGGTTTTAAGTAATAGTCCTAGCCCATCTAATTCGGCAACAATTTCTTTACGCACAACAAAACGGTCTTTCCCGTTGTAGTGAAGTCCATATTCGTTTAAGGTTCCGTCGTCGTTTAGGGTGTCAATTATTTCTAATCCGTGTTTATCCCCTAACATTTTGTCGTTTTCGTCGTGAGCTGGAGTCACTTTTAAACAACCGGTTCCAAATTCAATATCTACATATTCGTCTTCGATTATTGGAATAACACGATTGCAAATAGGTACAATAGCTTGTTTACCCTTTAAGTGAGCAAAACGAGGATCGTTGGGATTAATACAAATAGCTGTATCGCCCAAAATAGTCTCGGGGCGCGTTGTTGCAATAGTTAAGGTTTGGTCGCTATCTGCAACCTGATAGGTTACATAATATAAATTCCCTTGTTTTTCTTGGTAATTTACTTCTTCGTCAGATAGGGTTGTTTTAGCCTGAGGATCCCAGTTTACCATACGGTACCCACGATAGATCATGCCTTTGTTATACAAATCTACAAACACCTGAATTACTTGTTCCGACATGTCGTCGTCCATAGTAAACTTAGTGCGATCCCAATCGCAGGAAGCCCCTAACTTTTTTAGCTGTTCTAGAATAATCCCACCGTGTTTATGAGTCCAATCCCAGGCATGGGTTAAAAATTCTTCGCGACTTAAATCGTTCTTACTAATTCCTTCTGACTCTAATTTAGCAACAACTTTGGCTTCGGTGGCAATAGAAGCGTGATCGGTGCCAGGCACCCAACAGGCATTAAACCCTTTAAGACGCGCTCTGCGAATAAGTACGTCCTGTATGGTATTGTTAAGCATATGTCCCATATGCAATACCCCGGTTACGTTTGGCGGGGGAATAACAATGGTGTAGGGCTCTTTATCGTTGACTTGAGAATTAAAGTAACCCTGCTCCATCCAATAGGAATACCATTTGGATTCCACCTCTTTTGCACTATATTTTGCTGCCAATGCCATTTTGGTCTGATTTTTGAACAATATAAGATGCAAAAGTAGGTATATCCATAGGATTATAAAAGAGAAGACGTAATTTTGGATGACCCGCAAAAAGTGCCTACATTAGCTAGACTAAACAAACAAATTTTAAAACTGATTTAAGTTTAGAAAAGCTAATTTTAGCTGCTTTTTAACGAATTTTAATCGGTTTTAACAAAGTAATTAACCCAAATAACCTACTTTGGTAACCCAAAAATGTAACACAATGAAAAGGATTATTCTTATTGCAGTCATTGGCTTAATGGGTTTTGCTCTGCAAGCGCAAGACCAAAAAGCGAAGATTGTATTTAAATCGGAAACAATTGATTATGGAGAAATTCAAAAAGGAGCCGACGGCATTCGTGTTTTTGAATTCACGAACACTGGTAACGCACCTTTGGTAATTTCTGACGTTAAATCGAGCTGTGGTTGTACAGTTCCTGAAAAGCCTAAAGACCCAATTATGCCAGGAGCAACTGGAGAAATTAAGGTAAAATACGATACCAATCGTAAGGGACCAATTCGTAAAACCATTACGGTATATTCTAACGCCGATGAGCCTGTAAAAGCCATAAAAATTAAAGGAACTGTTTTAGATCCGGACAGTACAAAAAGTGTACTGGAAAAGACTAAATAAGCCTTTTTTAAAAAATTAAAAGTCCTGCTAAACAGCAGGGCTTTTTTTATACCCATTGATTAATTAAATAACGCGTTTTAGTTTAAATACCATATTGTACTCCAAGCCATTCCTTCTAATAACAAAGCGCATAGTACGCCCTTCTTTGGAATGAAACATGGTGTTTATTTCTTGCAAACTATATTTGTGCGCAGGTTGTCCGTTTAAACTTAAAACAATGTCGTCTTTGCGCATACCAGCTAAATAACTAGGAGAACCTTCACGAATTTCGGAAACCTTATAAACCGGAGCCAAAGTTATGGCATAAAAATTCTTGGCTTGATACACAGAAACCTCGTTTTTTACATTGTTTGGGTCCGACCCATATTTTGAAGTATTTTGGTTCTTAAGAAGTTCCTTTACATATTCAAAACCATCGTGTTGTAGGGTAAGTCCGCTCATATTATAATAAAACGGTTGCGTAAAATACCGGTTACGTCTAAGGCGCAATTTTTTATTGGGATAATCTATAATGGTCGTAAATCGTTTTAAGACCTCACCCCCTAAACTACCATCACGATCTTCGAACAATTGAATATTAGTAAAGGCTTCTTTGTTAGGAAACGCTGTATTGACTTTTGGTAATTTGTAATTTCCAAATTCGACCGCCGCAATGCGAGAGCGATCTCCATAAATGTTTCCGCTTAAGCCTAAACCCAAAAAATCGTCGAACGATTTCTCTGGAACTTGCACAAAATCGTGTCTTTCTTTAAATAACCACAAAGCATCCCCCGAGCCAGAATCTAATAATAAAGTAACTGGACCTGTTTGTTTATTTAGCGTAACATTTAAATCTATATAGGGCTTGTTATTATAAAAACGCAGATCGCCGTTAAAGCACCTATTGCATTTAGAATAATTGTAATCTTCTGGTTTATGTAGTACAATGTATTCCTTTACATAATTAGTTTCGACAATAAAATCTTTAAAAAAATCGTAGCCAATTATACCGTGGACGGTTTCTCCTAATCGAGGAGAAAAGTTCAAATCTTCTTCGAAAATTATATATATACTCTGATTATTATTAATAGCGCTACCCACCTTAAATACATTGTGACTAGATTTTACCGCCTCTATTGCTTTACCGTCACCTAGACCCCGAAGTTTCACGGGCATTGCGCTGTTAAGCTGAATAGAATCTTTATTTTCTATACTGAATAGTATGGTGGCATTCACCCCTGTATCTAATAAAAAATTAAGCGATACCCCATTAATCTCTACGGGTACAATTACCAAATTACTCAATAACTGGAAATCTATTTTTTCTTGGGTTATACCCTTTGGGAATTCAAAATGCCCTTGACTAAAAGCCAAGAAAGGAATAAACAATAATGCACGTACTACTATTTGTTTCAAGGATTCGGTCCTTTTTTCTAAATAAGTTACGAAATATATTTAGTTGTTACAGTATCTTTGCTTTTACGATATCAATTTTAACTTTTAATTAGTACGCTATGCCTGTAATTTCTAAAAAAGGAGTGGCCATGCCAGAATCGCCTATTCGTAAACTAGCTCCATTCGCAGAACAGGCGTACCGAGACAAAAAAAAAGTGTATCATTTAAACATTGGACAACCCGATATAAAATCACCTCAGGTAGCCATGGATGCCGTTACTGTGCATTCGCTAGAAGTGCTGGCTTACACGCGCAGTGAAGGCAGTGAAGAGTACCGATCCAAAATTGCAGATTATTATGCAACCAAAGATATTCAAGTAGATTCTAGTCAAATAATAGTTACCACGGGAGGGAGCGAAGCACTTTTATTCGCCATGGGCTGTATAGCCGATACGGGCGACGAAATTATTATTCCAGAACCATTTTATGCCAATTATAATGGTTTTGCAACCGCCTCTGGAGTTACAGTGGTTCCTGTTATTTCTAAAATTGATACCAATTTTGCCTTACCACCAATAGAAGATTTCGAAAATCTAATTACTTCAAAAACCAAAGCAATCTTAATTTGTAACCCAGGGAATCCTACGGGCTATTTGTATTCCAAAGAAGAAATAAAAAAGCTTGCAAAAATTGCCCTAAAACACGATTTATTTTTAGTTGCCGACGAGGTTTATCGGGAATTTACCTACGACGGTGCTTATCACTATTCCATTTTGCAAGAACCCGAATTGGCAGAGCACGCTATTATGATTGATTCTGTCTCTAAGCGCTATAGTATGTGCGGTGCAAGAATTGGATGTTTAGTTTCAAAAAATAAGCAAGTAATGGCAACCGCGTTGAAGTTTGCACAGGCCCGATTAAGCCCACCAACTTTTGCCCAAATTGCTAGCGAAGCTGCTTTAAAAACACCACAGCGTTATTTTGACGATGTTTTAGAAGAATACACACAACGCAGAAACATACTGGTAGAAAAACTAGAAGAGATCCCTGGTGTAGTTGTAGGCAATCCCAAAGGTGCATTTTATTGCATCGCGCAATTACCTGTAAAGGACAGCGACAAGTTTGCTCAATGGCTGCTAGAAGACTTTAGCCTTGACAACGAAACAATAATGGTCGCTCCGGCAGCTGGATTCTATTCTACTCCCGGTGAAGGAAAAAACCAAGTGCGTATTGCTTATGTGTTAAATCAAGAAAGCTTAATTCGAGCCGTTGAAATTCTAAAAGCAGCACTCGAGGCCTATAACGACTAATGGAATTTACTCCCAATATATCTCTAAAAGCATACAACACCTTTGGCATTAATGCCACAGCTAAAAGCTTTTTAGCGGTAAATTCAGAATTAGATTTAATCGAAGCATTAAAAAAAATACCTGCTCAAGACGTTTTTGTATTGGGCGGAGGCAGTAATATGCTGCTGTTAGAAGATTTAAGCAAAACGGTACTACAAATTAACCTTAAAGGGATTCAAGAGCACAAGCGCAATAATTCCCATGTAGAACTGGACATAATGGCTGGAGAAAACTGGCATGAAACAGTGCTATTCTGTGTTGCTAATAATTATGGAGGGATAGAAAACTTATCGTTAATTCCCGGTAATATTGGGGCAGCACCTATACAGAATATTGGAGCATACGGCGTAGAATTAAAAGATGTTTTTATTAGTTGTGATGCCATAAATCGCAAAACCTTAACAACACATACTTTTAGCCATGACGACTGTAATTTTGGGTATCGCGATTCGTTTTTTAAAAACCAAGGCAAAGATAAATTTATAATTACTAAAGTTCGTTTGCGGTTAACGTTAAACAACCACAAGCTAAAAACAGAATACGGGGCAATTCAGTCCCAACTAGAAGCTCAAAATATAGACCACCCTACAATTAAAGATGTCTCGCAAGCGGTAATCGCAATTAGACAAGCCAAGTTGCCCGACCCAGCCAAAATTGGCAACAGCGGCAGCTTTTTTAAAAACCCAGTACTCCCAGTCAAACAGTTTAATAAATTTCATGAGCGGTTTCCTAAAGCTCCATTTTACAAAGTAAACGAGGCCGAATACAAAGTGCCAGCCGGCTGGCTTATAGAACAAGCAGGCTTTAAAGGGTGTCGCATTGGCGACGCTGGTGTACATAAAAATCAGGCCTTGGTGCTTGTTAATTTCGACAATGCTACGGGTTTAGAAATTTGGAATTTAGCTCTTGCTATTCAAGAAAAAGTGGCGAAAGATTTTAGTATTACTTTAAGTCCAGAAGTGAATATTATTGGAGCGGTTCGCTAAGTTTTAATATATGTATTACGCCGTTTTGCCCAAGTATATCTGTAAATAACAAGCGACTAATTGTGCGACTTTTGTCTATTACCAGCAACGTATCTTCTGCCTTACTAAAAGTTAATGTATTACCAGAAAGTGTTTTAAGCGATACTTTAGGAACAAATTCAGAAAGCAATTGGTGTAAGACCGGAGAGCTATAATCGCCGGCAATTATATAATCTCCCACCCAATTCGAGCTATCTTTTTGGTTTAGTTTTTTAATTAACTGGGCGCCGGGAACAAACAGCGAAAATGGTCCTTGTTCCATGTTCAAGGTTTCAAAATAGGGAGCGTTTTCTACAGCTTTTAAAAAATAAGAACAATCGGGCCGAATCGCTAACCTAGATAACAAGCCATTTTTAATGGGAGTCTTCTCTTTGGGAACGGCAATGGCTTGCTCTATAATGGTATCTTTAGCCATAGCCCGTTGCTCGGGAACTGCATCGACTTGTTGCTTACAAGCAACATTACAAAGCAATACGACTAATAAGGATAGCGCTATAGCGAACGGAAACCTGTAAGTTTTTAATGTCATAGTTGACTTAAAGATACCAAAAGATTGTATTTTTGCACCACGACTTTACACTATTGTTTTTTTGTAATATAATAAACTAGAACCCATGAAATTATTGTTGCTAACTCTTGTACTATTACTTTTAGCAGTGGCTGGTATAGCCATAAAAATTTGGGCTAAAAAAGACGGCAAGTTTGCCGGAACCTGTGCTAGTCAAAGTCCTTTTTTAAATAAAGACGGCGAAGCCTGTGGCATGTGTGGCAAGCTTCCAGACCAGTTTGGAGATTGCAACCAAGAGGCTAAGGCTTAATTTACCTCTAGCTTTTGTCACTACTGCTGTACATATTACTAAGTGCTGTTTTAATTAATGCATGTTACTATATTATATTTTTACGCTTTGGTTTATTTTTTAAAGTAAAGCAAACACTAGGCAAAGATTTTCCGGTTTCCTTGTTAATTTGCTGTAAGAACGAGGCAGAAAATCTAAAACAGCATATTCCACATTGGCTTAAACAAGATCATCCAGATTTTGAACTCATTTTAATAGACGATCATTCTACAGACCAAACCCGAGCAGTAATAGAACATTTTGCAGCTCAGGACAGTAGAATAGTTCCTGTTTTTGTGTCGGCCAACGACCGTTTTGCTTCTAGTAAAAAGTATGCCTTAACCTTAGGGATTAAAAAAGCCCGACATATGCGATTGGTCTTTACAGATGCCGATTGCCTGCCAGCTAGCTATAAATGGCTGCGTATTATGGCTGCCAATTTTAGCGCGACTTCACACTTGGTTTTGGGCTATGGAGGGTATGTTAAAAAATTTGGCTTGTTAAACGCCTTAATTCGATTCGAAACTTTTATCACCGCCTTACAATATTTTAGCTATGCCTTTGCTAAAATTCCCTACATGGGTGTGGGTAGAAATTTAGGATATACACGAATTTTATACGATCAGCAAAAAGGGTTTTCAAGTCATATGGCGGTTAAATCTGGAGACGACGATTTATTTGTAAATGCCGCTGCTACGTCAACAAATACGGCACTTTGTTTACAGCAAGAAGCCTTTACCTACTCTAAACCTAAAACCAAATTTAGCGACTGGGTAACTCAAAAAAGGCGTCATGTTTCTACTGCATCGTATTATAAACCCGAGCATAAATTATTGCTAGGACTTTATTACCTAGCTAATTTTGGATTTTGGGTACTATGGGGAATTTATCTGTTTATTAACCCAATGGCAGCGCTCTATATTCTAATTGGAAGAACCCTATTGCAACTACTTTGTTTTTTTCCAGCGGCTAAAAAACTTAAAACAGGAGGCTTAATATTCTTTGCTCCGCTGTTAGAAGTATTTTTAATCTGTATGCAATTGGTTATATTTAGCCTAAATCTATCAAGTAAGCAGACCTCTTGGAAATAAGTCCAGAAAAAATTCAGCAAGAAATAAAGAAAGCACTTGCAGGCGACCAAATTTCGTTCAATTTTTTATTGAATCAATATTGGAACGACGTTTACGGTTTTCAGCTTAAACGAGTAAAGAACGAATACGAGGCAGAAGAAATTACTATTGAAGCTTTTTCTAAAGCCTTCGACAAACTAGACACCTACAAGCCAAATTACGTGTTTAAAACCTGGCTAATTACAATTTCTAAAAATGTGCATATAGATAAGGTTCGCAAAAAAAAGAATACCCTTAATTTTAAACATTCCGAAGAAGAAAGTCAAGATTTAAGTTACATTGCCGACCCCAACCCAACTCCAGAAGACAAGTTAATTACCGAACAAAATTTAGCTGAACTTTTGCGCTTTATTAAACAGCTTAAGCCTCATTACCAAGAGGTAATTAACCTGCGTTATTTTCAAGAAAAAAGTTATAACGAAATTTCAGAACAAATAGGTGAATCCCTTAACAATGTAAAAGTTAAGCTTTTGCGTGCAAAAAATCTCTTAGCGCAGATTATTCAAAATAAGGCAAAGTAGCATGGCAATACTTCGGATTTTTAGAAAGTTAGGGCCGGGATTTATTTTTGCAGGCGCTGCTATTGGGGTTTCACATTTAGTGCAATCAACGCGTGCTGGCGCCGACTTTGGCTTAGGCTTTCTTTGGGCTTTACTGCTAATTAATTTAATTAAATATCCTTTTTTTGAATTTGGCCCGCGCTATGCTATGGCTACTGGCGAAAGTCTTTTAGAAGGCTATAAAAAATTAGGTAAGGGCGCTTTAGTAGCTTACTTTATAATTACGCTAGCAACCATGTTTACCATTCAAACTGCAGTAACTGTAGTTACTGCGGGGATTGCGAGTAGCTTATTTGGTTGGGAAGCCAATGTATCGGTTTGGAGCGCTATAATTACAGGAGTTTGCTTAACTATTTTGCTGTTAGGGCGTTATAAAATTTTAGATAATTTAATGAAGATTATAATTATTGCGTTAACCTTAAGTACGGTTACCGCAGTAATTCTAGCGAGTCAAAAAACAGCTGTTATTTCTTTTGACCAAATACTCCCCGACAATGCCCTTAGCCTTGGGTTTTTAATTGCTTTTATGGGTTGGATGCCTGCCCCATTAGATATCTCTATCTGGCATTCTATGTGGACCTTAGAAAAAAAGAAAATTGCTACCCAAATAACCCCAAAACAGTCACGTTTCGATTTTAATATAGGCTATTTAGTGACCACTTTTCTGGCAATTTGCTTTGTTGCACTAGGCGCTTTTGTAATGTTTAATTCGGGTAACAGTTTTTCTGCCAACGGAGGAGTTTTTGCCAACCAGCTTATAGATATGTACACAAATAGTTTAGGTCAAGGAGCCAAATATCTAATTGGTGTTGCAGCCTTTACCACCATGTTTAGCACAACGCTGACTTGTTTAGACGGGTCTCCTAGAGTAATGGCCAGAAGTTCCGAACTACTCACCAACAAAACGTTTGATAACGGTTACTTAGTCTGGATTGTAGTCTTGGCTATTGGCACTATGGGAATCTTTTTATTGCTTTTAGAAAAAGAAGGAGTCATGGGCTTTTTAATAACTATAGCTACCGTGCTCTCGTTTTTAACTGCTCCGTTTTATGCCATTATGAACTATAAAATAGTGACCAGTAAACACATGCCTAAAGCGCATCAACCCAGACTGTCATTACGAATATTAAGCATTGTAGGCATTGTTATTTTAATTGGATTTAGTATTTGGTACTTAACCACCCTATTGTGTAAGAATTATTCGATTCTTTGTACCTTTGCGTAGCATTGTATTGTTATGGAAACAGAAATTTTAAACACACCTAAAATTGCTCCAAAACCAAAATGGTTGCGAGTAAAGTTACCTACCGGTAAAAAGTATACCGAACTTAGAGGTTTAGTAGACAAATACGACTTACATACCATTTGTACCTCGGGGAGCTGTCCCAATATGGGAGAATGCTGGAGCGAAGGTACAGCCACCTTTATGATTCTTGGAAACATTTGTACCCGTTCTTGTGGGTTTTGTGGTGTAAAAACAGGACGTCCAGAAGATGTTGCTTGGGATGAACCCGAAAAAGTAGCCCGTTCTATTAAGCTAATGAACATTAAGCATGCGGTAATTACATCTGTAGATCGTGACGATTTAAAAGACATGGGATCCATTATCTGGGCAGAAACTGTGCTTGCCATAAGACGCATGAATCCAACTACCACCTTAGAAACTTTAATTCCAGATTTTCAAGGGGTAACTAGAAATATTGATCGCATTATCGCCGTAAAACCGGAAGTTGTTTCTCATAATATGGAAACGGTTAAACGCCTAACACGAGAAGTGCGCATTCAAGCCAAATACGAACGCAGCTTAGAAGTATTGCGCTATTTAAAGCAAGAGGGTATTAACAGAACCAAAAGCGGAATTATGCTAGGTCTGGGCGAAACCGAGCCGGAAGTTATAGAAACCCTTCGCGACTTGCGCGCAGTTGGCTTAGACATTGTAACCATTGGGCAATATCTACAGCCGTCTAAAAAACATTTACCCGTTAAAGAGTTTATTACACCAGAGCAGTTCAAAAAATACGAAGAGATTGGCCTAGAAATGGGCTTTCGACATGTGGAAAGTGGGCCCTTAGTTAGATCGTCATACAAGGCACAAAAACACCTTACTTAAATTTAAATCCTATGGCAAAAATTAAAGTTGCTATTAACGGATTTGGACGTATAGGTCGAACCTTCTTTAAAACAGTTTGGGAGCATCCAGAAATCGAGGTTGTTGCCATAAACGATCTGGCAGATGCCAAAACTTTGGCACATTTGCTTAAATACGACAGTATTCATGGAATTTTTAAGACTCAAATAAGTCATGATTCAAACAGTATAACGGTAAACAATAAAACCATAGGCGTTCAGTCGCAAGGTGACTTAGACGCGCTCTCTTGGCCTAATGTAGACTTAGTTCTGGAATCTACGGGAAAGTTTAGAACCAAAAACCATTTAAACAAACATTTAAAAGCTGGAGCTGGTCGGGTAATTTTAAGTGTTCCCCCACAAGATGACGCCATACCTATGGTGGTCTTAGGGGTAAATCAAGATCAAATAAGTCCACAGGACCTAATTGTTTCTAACGCATCTTGTACCACCAATAATGCGGCGCCCATGGTACAACTTATAGATGAGCTTTGCGGCATTGACCAAGCCTATATAACTACTATTCATTCGTATACGACGGACCAGAGCCTTCATGATCAACCGCATCGCGACCTACGCCGTGCAAGAGCAGCAGGCCAGTCTATTGTGCCCACTACGACTGGCGCAGCAAAAGCACTAACCAAAATATTTCCCGACTTAGCCAATGCAATTGGAGGTTGTGGAATTCGTGTTCCGGTTCCTAATGGTTCGTTAACCGACATAACTTTTAATGTAAAACGCGACGTAACTATCGAGCAAATAAATAATGCGTTTAAAGCCGCGTCCCAAGGCCATTTAAAAGGAATCTTATCTTATACAGACGAACCCATAGTGTCTGTCGATATTATAGGAAATCCACACTCTTGTGTGTTTGATTCGCAGATGACTTCGGTGATTGGAAGGCTTGTAAAAATTATTGGATGGTACGATAACGAAGTAGGATATTCTAACAGACTTATGGACTTAATCTTACATATTTGTAAGAAATAGCTATATTTAGCCAGTGATTTATCCCATGAAACGCTTATTTAACCGATATATGCTGGTTATCGCCTTGCTTTGCTTTAGCCTGAGTATGGCGCAGGATGATGCACAAAACCTTCAGACCAAGCAAGATACTGTAGATTTAATAAGCAATTTGCAAAAAAAGGCAGGCGAAGCAATTATACGGCAAGAGCTCACTACTATTTTACCAGATTTAAATAGAGCCAACGAATTAGCTCAGTCTATTGGCGATACCAAACTACAGGCTGCTATTTTTAACGATATCGCTAAATTTTATTTTAGTGTTCAGGATTACGAAAAGGCAAGAATAGAAGTTGCAAAGGCTATTAATTTATTAAAAGACGATTCCGAGGCCGACGACCTGGCCGAAGCCTATGTTTTAGAAGCACAACTATTAATTAAAGAAGGCAATTTTACAAAAGCGACGGGATCTTTAGACGCAGCATTTAGTATTTACGAATCCAAGCAGGACGACAGCGCCATGGCACGTATTAATCTAAATAAAGGAATGCTCGCCTTAGAACGCAGAAACCCAACTAGCGCTGTAAACTATTTGGACGCTGCTTTAAGCACGTTTCAAGAATTAAATTTAGAATATTTTCAGGCCAAAACATAACTTAATAAGTCCAAAGCGCTTATGCAATTACCCAATGCTACAACAGCTGGGGTGTTAAATCAGACGGGAAGTAATTTAGATGCTGCAATAGCTATTAGTGAGCGCAATAACTATGCACAACTATTAACCGAAAGTATCTTAGTACAAAGCCAATTGGCGCATGTAAGCGGCGATTTTGAACAGGCCTATTACTATTTATCAGCCTTCCATAAAAAGAACGATTCGCTTAACCAATTAAGTAGAGAATTATTAGATAACGAAGTGCAATTGCGCTTTAAGCGTGGGGATTACGATGCAATTATTGCAGAATTAGAAGCCAATATTGCCCAGAAAGACAGTTCGATTAAAATGAACAATATTACCTCTACCCTGAGTATTGCGCTAATTACAATACTGTCTTTACTAACACTTTCACTCTACAAGAATAATAACCTGCGGGCAAAGGCAAACGACTTATTACAAGACAAAAACAGCGAACTACAGTTGGCCAAAGAAAAAGCAGAGAAGGCATCGCTAGCCAAAGCTCAGTTTTTATCTACCATTACCCACGAATTAAGAACACCATTGTATGCGGTTACCGGACTTACTCATTTATTATTAGAAGAGAATCCGTTAGAGCACCAAAAAGAACATTTAAATTCACTTAAATTTTCGGGAGATTATTTATTGTCATTAATAAATAACATATTAGATTTAAATAAATTAGAGGCAAATAAGGTAGAAATTGAACGTACTACATTCAACTTGCAAAAACGCATTAACGATGTATTAATTGCCTTAAAAAAGCAGGCAGACGATCGCAACAACAAATTGCTTTTAGAGTTCGATGAATCAATTCCTCCTAAACTATTAGGGGATCCGTTAAAAATTTCGCAGATACTTATAAACTTAATTGGGAACTCTGTAAAATTCACCGAAAACGGTACCGTTGTATTACGAGTTATTAAAGCCGACGAAACAGACAGCACCGTAAACCTGCGCTTCGAAATAGAAGATAATGGGGTAGGAATCTCTAAAAAGAAGCAAAAAAGTATCTTCGAAACCTTCTCTCAAGGTTCGTTGCAAATTAACAGGAAGTTTGGCGGTACCGGATTAGGGCTCTCTATTGTAAAGAATTTATTACAATTAATGAATTCAAAAATTCATTTAGAAAGTCAACTGGGAAAAGGTTCTAAGTTTACCTTCGATATTAAATTTGCAATTTCAGATCAGTTTAAAGAAGATACCAACCCGCACAATATAATTTACGATGTAGACTATGTTGCGTTAGAAAATCTTACGGTACTTGTTGTGGAGGACAACAAGATTAACCAGATGATTACCAAAAAAATCCTCGAGAAAAACAAAATGAAGTGCGATGTGGCCGACAATGGCGAAACTGCTGTGGATTTAGTAAAGCAAAATAGCTATCACATTGTCCTTATGGATATTCACATGCCAGGCATTAGTGGAATAGAAGCTACCCAAAAAATTCGCGAGTTTAATAAAGACATTCCAATTATTGCGCTAACGGCTGTTACTATAGACGAAAATCTGGATGACTTTTACAGGGCAGGATTTAACGAAATAATTCCAAAACCGTTTAAAACCGAAGAGTTTTTCGAAAAAATTCACCGAACCTTGTTTATGAACAAGGCCAGCGTTTAAACTATTTTATTCCAGTAGGTGTGAATAAAATCTAGCAGCATATCTTCTAAACTACCCTCACGTTCCATGATTTTGGTTTTAATGGGTAAATAATACAAGGCTTTTTTATCTATACCATCTTTTAGACGCATATAGTCTTTTTCTGTTGTGAGTACTAATTCTTTACTTTGAATCGTTTTTAATTCTGATTCAGAAAACTTGTGATGGTCAGGAAATTGCAAATGCTCAAATTGCATTTTTTGCTCCTTTAAAAAAGCGAGCAAAGGTCGTGGTTTGGCAATGCCGGTAACCAAGGTAAAGGGCTTGGATCTAAAAAAATCCAGCTCCAAGTTATGAGTTTTAGAAACTACCGTATCCGAATACGTAATTTGACTGGTAAACACTTGCTGATCTTCGAACTGCCTTGCTCTAAACTGCATTTCTTGTAATGTTGCGTATGGCACACGATCTGGAACTTTAGTAATAATTATTACATCGGCCCTTTTGGCTCCAGCTCTAGATTCGCGTAAATCTCCTACTGGAAGTAAAAAATCGGAGTAAAATGGCTTTTTAAAGGTAGTTAGCAAGATATTAAAGCCTGCTTTTACTTTTCTATGCTGAAAGGCATCGTCTAGTAAAATAACTTCGGCTTTGTCTTTTAATTGGGCAATACCCTCTTGCCTATCGGCGCAAACCGCAACAGTAAGCTTTGGGAACTTAGTTTTAAACTGCAAGGGTTCGTCCCCTACTTGATCTGCACTGTGATCTAGGTTTACTTCTAAATAGCCATTGGTATTGCGCTTATAACCGCGACTAAGCACAGCAACTTTAAAATTAGGCGCTAGCAGTTCAATAAGATATTCAATCATTGGAGATTTTCCAGTACCTCCAACAGATAGGTTTCCCACGCAAATTACGGGTAGCTGGTATGCCTTACTATTAAAAACACCCTTATCGTACAAAGAATTACGAACCTGAGTCACTCCGTAATACACGGCAGACAAGGGAAACAACATTTTACGCAACAAGGTCATTCAGCGAAAATATACTTTTTTATCTTTACTGTAAAATTAGAAGCATGCGCGTTAATCAAGTTCTTGACATTATAGACCAATGGAGTCCACTTAGTTATTCAGAAGATTTTGATAATACTGGACTTTTAATTGGCGATCCGCAGGCAACGGTGTCCAATATTTTAGTTTGCTTAGATTGTCTAGAATCGGTTATAGACGAGGCTATAGAGAAGGATTGCAATTTAATTGTAAGCTTTCATCCTATTGTATTTTCTGGTCTTAAAAAAATTACCGGTAAAACCTATGTAGAACGGGTAGTGACAAAGGCAATTAAAAATAATATTGCAATAATTGCCATACACACCGCTCTAGATAATTCGTGGAATGGAGTAAACAGCGCCTTTCTAAATGCCATAGGAGCCACACAAGAAGCCATATTAATACCAAAACAGGGCGCCATTAAAAGGTTGAGCACCTTTGTTCCAAAAGCAGAAGCAGATGCGCTATTAGATGCGCTGTTCGAAGCTGGAGCTGGAGCCATGGGAGATTATAGCGAATGTAGTTTTAGTGTTACGGGTACAGGAAGCTTTAAGCCCAATATTAGTGCAAACCCAAGTGTTGGCGAGTTAGGTAAACGGCATTTAGAGACCGAAGCTAAAATTCAGGTTATTTTTGAATCTGCTAAACAAGCTGCCGTGCTTAAAGCCTTGTTTACAACCCACAGTTACCAAGAAGTTGCCTACGAACTAACTACCTTAGAAATTCCACATAAACACATAGGCATGGGTATGATCGGGAATTTAGAAATACCCATGAGCGAGGCAGATTTTTTAAAACATCTAAAAACCAATATGAATGCCAACGGTATTCGCCATAGTGCCTTAACTGGAAAGACAATAAAGCGCATCGCAGTCTTAGGCGGCAGCGGGGCCTTTGCTATTGCAGCTGCAAAAGCCGCACAAGTAGATGCCTTTGTAAGCGCCGATTTTAAATATCACGATTTTTACAAGGCCGAAGGCGCGCTACTTTTAGCAGATATTGGTCATTACGAAAGCGAACAGTACACAAAAAATTTAATAGTATCACATCTTAGCAAAAAAATCACTAATTTTGCAGTCATTTTATCGGAGATTAACACCAATCCCATTATTTATTTTTAGCATATGGCCAAGAAAGAAACTACTGTAGAAGAAAAACTAAGAGCCCTTTACGATTTACAACTTATTGATTCTCGCGTAGACGAAATAAGAAACATTCGTGGGGAACTACCTTTAGAAGTAGAAGATTTAGAAGATGAAGTTGCCGGAATGAACACCAGATTGGAAAAATTAAAAGCCGACCTGGAACTTACCGATGAGTCTATAAAAGACAAAAAGAATTTAATTGAAGAGGCTAAATCTTTAATTAAAAAATACACCGAGCAACAAAACAATGTTCGTAACAATAGAGAGTACAATTCTTTGAGTAAAGAAATTGAATTTCAAGAATTAGAAATTCAATTGGCAGACAAGCACATTAAAGAATTTAAAGCGCAAATCGATCAGAAGAAAGAGGTTATAGACCAAACCAAAGAAAGATTAACCGAGCGTCAAGAGCATTTAAAGCATAAAACGGGAGAATTAGACGAAATTCTTGCCGAAACCGAAAAAGAAGAAAAAGCCTTATTAAAGGAATCTGAATCTTTCGAACAAAAAATAGAGGAACGTTTAGTAGGCGCCTACAAGCGTATTCGTTCTAATGCAAAAAATGGACTTGCGGTTGTACCCATCGAAAGAGGTGCTTCTGGAGGATCGTTCTTTACTATTCCACCACAGGTTCAAATGGAAATTGCAGCACGCAAAAAAATTATTACAGACGAACACAGTGGACGTATTTTGGTAGACCCTCAATTGGCTACCGAAGAAAAGGAAAAAATGGAGAAATTTTTCGCCAAACTGTAAATATACAGTCCATAAACATTAACAAAGCCTTCGGAAATTCCCGAGGGCTTTTTTTATAATTTTGTTCCACCTCACTGTAAAGCTTAGGAATTCAAAACGACTTCTTATTAAAACACTTGAATTATGTTTAAATACCGACTTATTACCTTAGTTTTTGGACTTGTTAGTATGACCATGTCATGCCAATCGAATAACGACTCCAACAAAAAGCAGGAGGCTGCTGCGCAACAGTCCGTAAAGCCTGTGCAAACTACCCCAGTAAATGGCTTAAGTAAAGCCTATTTTGCCAGTGGCTGTTTTTGGTGTGTAGAAGCGATCTATGAGAGTTTAAAAGGTGTTAGCGAGGTTTACAATGGGTATTCTGGTGGACACACAGAAAACCCAACTTACGATAGCAGTAATACGGGCTTAACAGGACATGCCGAGTCCATAGAAGTGTTGTACGATCCTAATGTAATTTCATTTAAAAGTTTAGTCGATGTTTATTTTGGCTCACAAAATATTAAACAAGTTAATGGTCAAGGCCCGGACAGAGGTTCACAATATAGGTCGATTATATTTTATCAGAACGATTCGCAAAAAAGTATTATAGACGCTAAAATTGCTGAATTAAACGCAGCTTTAGGCGAAAACAAAGTAGCCGCTCAAGTATTGCCTTTCCAAAAGTTTTGGATGGGCGAAGATTACCATCAAAACTTTGAACGCCTTAATCCGTATCACCCTTATATTCAAAATGTATCGATACCAAGGTTAAAACGTTTTCAATTTAAATTTCCTGAACTTTTAAAAGAGAACCACTAGAGGATCTTAAAAAACCAACCATCATGAAAATCAACATTTTTACCAGTTTACTGGTTGTATTTAGTTTTATTAGTTGTCAAGAAACAACAGACAAAACTGTAACTACTCAAGAACAACCTACCCTTAGCGAAGCGCAATTAATTGCAAATGCACATGGATTCGAAAACTGGGACCAAGTAAATCAACTAAATTTTGCCTTTAATGTAGCCCGCGGAGATTACAACAGTAAACGCAGTTGGCAATGGAAGCCAAAAACAGGAGAAGTTACGCTAATTACTGCAACAGACACCGTTAGTTACAATCACAAGCAAGTAGATAGCATGAGCATTAAAACAGATGCAGCTTTTATTAACGACAAATACTGGTTTTTAGCACCCTATAATTTAATTTGGGATGCTAATTACGCAGCGGTTAGCGAAGCAACAAAGAGCGTTGACCCAATTAGCGGTGATAGTTTGAAGGTAATTACATTAACCTACAAAAACGAAGGTGGTTATACTCCAGGTGATGCCTACGATTTTTATTACAACAAAGACTACACATTAAGTTCTTGGGTATATAGAAAAGGGAACGCTAAAAATCCAAGTATGACAACCACTTGGCAGGATTACAAAAAGGCTGGACCCATTAATTATGCGGTAAACCACAAAGACAGTCTACAAACCTTAAATATTTTTATTTCGGACGTTAAAGTACAGTAAAACCTGCTTTAGTTTTTAATAAAGCGTTTTACCAAGACTTGGGAATCTTCGTCCTCTAGAAGATAAACAAAGTATATTCCATTAGTAAGACCAGCCACATTTATAGTTGCTGTGTTATTGTCGTTAAACACGGCTGGGGTTTGCAATACTTTGCGACCCTGCATATCAAAAACAGCTATGCTTGAAGCATTGGTATTGGTATGCTGAACAAATAGCATGTCGCTTGCTGGGTTGGGGTAAATAGCCGAAACCGCTTCAATTGGATCAGGATTGGTAGCAACATTAAAATACGAACTTGCAAGTTCGAAAGCATCGCTGGCAACTTCGATACCTATTTTTCTTCCTCGAATATCGTCTATGGGTGGATGAATTCCACCCCAAATTCTTGATAAACTGGTTTGATCGGAAGCATCTCTGTAGGTTGCCCATTGCAGTTGCATATCTACAGTAGGTCCTCGTTCGAACACCAAAAAGTCGTTGGCTTCTATATCGAAAACACCCATTCCGCCAGGAAAATATTCATCGCCCGTAAACATAGTTAGTACTTCGGCCGCGGCTCTAGAAAAAGTAGAATGCCCAGAAACATAACCTGCAAAAGGTGGGGTAATAAAGCTAATGCGCTGGTATGGAAACCAATCTCTAGCTAAAATCCAACCGACCCCTGCAACATCGAGTTCAGGATCTATTATAAACTCATGTCCCAGCCATGTATAGAGTTTAATTAGTCCTATATTTTCGCCGGAAGCCCCTTGAAGCGGATCGCCAGGCTCAACAATTTCTATATAACCTGCTACAAGTGGTATCCCGTGTGGATTGTAATTAGGTAAATCTATATTGGTGCTTTGCCCTTGGTCGGCCATATAACGAATCGCACTCATGGGCCTAACATAGTCGTAATAACCCTTAACTCCCCAAGCAGCAATAGCCGAATCGTGCATAGCGCCGCCTAAAACAAAATACGACTTTATATCCCATTCTAAATCGGACAAAATAGGGCCTTCGCCCTTAAATCGTTTTTCCAGAAGTGGGTTATCGTTTACATAATTTAAAATGGTATACCAGTGTCCAGGTGGCGTTTCACTATCTGGGCCATCTGCCCAAAATTCGGCAAGCACACGAGCATAATCACCTCGCGGAACTAATTGCTCTTGATACGTTTCTCCCGTTCTTGGATTTAAATCTCGACCTTGGCTCGGGTCACCGCCTTCAAATAAATTATAATACTCTTGATACTCACTAAAGGTTTCGGGAAAAGAAGACATATTACCTAAACCAGCCGGAGAGATGTCTATTAATACATCGTCGTCTGTACCTAAATGAGAGCCCCAAATACTCACCAACGCAAATCCCCATTTATAGGGATCTTCCAAGCCCAGTCCATCTTGAATATAGCTTGGGTCTTCCGGATCGTGATACACATAATAATCAAAGTCATCTCTATTATAGATAGTTAGATCTTCTTCTTTTAAAGCAAAGGGAACAACCTGCCCCCATTCTGGACTTAAAAATTCTAAAGTAGTTTCCGGAAATTTGTTTCCGCTTTGGTCTATAAATCCTTCTATAAACAAGGGTTGCCATCTATTTGGAAATTCCATATCTGGGTTTCCAAAAGAATCTGTATCTAATGGGTCATTTACAGGCTCGTAAAATCTGTTTACATAATCGTTAGCCTGATTTGATCCGTCCTGTAGTCCAAATTCAATAATCTGTTGCGCTAAATAGTTTCCCAACGCTGCTGGGTCTCCTGTACTGTAATCGGTGCTACCTTGGGTAATGTCGTAGCCATTACTTTGCATTAAAGCGTTAATGCGTTCAAATATTATTGCTTGCCCTGGAGAGGTAGAAAACCGAGTTTGCATAATTCTAAAAACCGCAAAGCTAATAGCCTCTTCCATAGCCTCCATAGGCGGTTCAGAAGTTGTAAATCCGTCGAATTCTGCAGTAAAACCTTGATGGGTATTCCCTAAAAAGTAAGGTGTTGCTGGGGGATTAAAAATGGCCCAAACATCGTACATCGCCATAGAGGTATGCCACAAATTACGAGCGTGTACAGTAGGTCTTGCAAAATCGTTTCTAACCCCATTAAGGACTTCTTCGTTCCACTCCCGCGCTATTGTTTGACTCTGCGCAGCTGGAACGACAATTAGACTTAATAAAACCAGAAGTATTAATTGTTTCATACTAAAAGCTAGGACTGCAAAAGTACGGAAGAAATCCAAAAGTTACATACATAATTCCACGAGTAACTTTTAACTATGCTGGGTTGCTAAATAGATAACCAAAATTAATTCCTATTTTTGTAAGAGGCGCTACTAACTGTCTTATTATGTACGAAAACTCAAGGGAATACGCAGCAAAATGCGACCTAAACGACCCACTTAGGGAGTTTAGAAATCAATTCCATATTCCCACAGACAAAAACAATAATGAACTGGTCTATCTTTGTGGAAATTCTTTAGGGTTGCAACCCAAAAACACAGCCCAATTTATTCAACAAGAGCTTACAGACTGGGCAAATATGGGCGTAGAAGGGCACACAGAAGCAAAAAACCCCTGGTTGCCTTATCATGAATTTCTAAGCGAAAACATGGCAAAAATTGTTGGTGCCAAACCACAAGAGGTAGTAATAATGAACACCTTAACTGCCAATTTACATTTTATGATGGTGTCTTTTTATAACCCAACACCAACACGATATAAGGTAATTATAGAGAGCGACGCTTTTCCTTCTGATAAATATGGAGTAGAAAGTCAATTGGACTTTCACGGGTTCGATAAAACAGATGGCTTATTACTTTGGGAGCCTCGCCGGGGAGAACATACGTGTAGATTAGAAGATTTAGAAACACTGCTAAACCAAAATAAAGATCAAGTAGCTTTAATCTTAATTGGAACAACCAATTATTACACTGGGCAATCGTTTCCAATTAAAGAAATTACAACACTAGGACATAATCACGGGGCAAAAGTTGGCTTCGATTTAGCACATGGGGCGGGTAATATTCAACCCAATTTACACGATAGCAATGCCGACTTTGCTATTTGGTGCACCTACAAATACTTAAATAGTGGACCCGGAAGTTTAGGCGGGTGTTTTGTGCACGAGCGGCACGCAAATAACCCAACACTTAAACGTTTTACAGGTTGGTGGGGACATAACAAAGCTTCGCGTTTTAATATGCGTAAAGAGTTCGATGTACTGCCTGGAGCAGAAGGCTGGCAATTAAGCAACCCCCCTATTTTATCTATGGCAGCGATAAGAGCGTCATTAGCAATTTTTAACCAAGCCGGATTTAACAATATTAGAGCTAAATCTATAAAACTCACCGGCTTTTTAGAATACCTATTAATTCAAATTGGCAATCCCAATATTGGAATTATAACGCCGACTAATCCAGAAGATCGGGGAAGTCAGCTTTCTATTCAGGTAAAAAGTGCGAATCGTGATTTGCACGATAGATTAACCGCTTTAGGAGTAATTAGTGACTGGAGAGAACCCGATGTTATTCGCGTTGCTCCGGCTGCCCTTTACAATAGTTTTACCGACGTATTTGAATTTGTTGAGCGCCTTAAATCGGCATTAAAAACGGTTAATTCGTAAATAATTATGCAAAAAAAGCAACATATCTTAATAGTGGGCGCAGGACTTTGCGGTAGTCTTTTGGCTTTACGTATGGGACAACGAGGACACCAAGTAACCCTTGTAGAACGAAGACCAGACTTGCGCAAAGTAGAACAAGATGCTGGCCGTTCTATAAACTTAGCCTTTTCGGACCGCGGAATGAAAGGTCTAAAACTAGTTGGCTTAGAAAAAGAAGTTACCCAATTATGTATTCCTATGTTGGGGCGCATGATTCACGACCCAAAGGGCAATACTTTTTTAAGCCCTTACAGCGGCAGAAGTGGGGAATTTATAAATTCAATTTCAAGACCGGGTTTAAATAGTTTGTTGCTTGACGCTGCAGAGGCTCAAGAAGGAGTTAATTTAATTTTTAATCAATCCTGTACGAGCGTAGATTTAGAGGCTGCCAGCGCTACTTTTATAGACTATAATTCTAAAGAAGAATCGACCTTACAAGGCGATGTTTTAATTGGAACCGATGGTGCTGGAAGTGTAGTTAGAAAAGCCATGTTTAATCACAAACACTTTCTATTTAGCTTTTCACAGCAATGGCTTACTCATGGATACAAAGAACTTACTATTCCAGCCGATCCAAATGGCGAATATAAAATTCACAAAGGGGCACTACACATTTGGCCTCGTGGGGAAGATATGCTAATTGCTCTCCCAAATCTGGATGGAAGTTTTACAGTGACCTTGTTTTTGCCATATAGCAATAGTGATTATTGTTTTGACAACTTAACTACTAAAGAAGCCGTAGCTAACTATTTTACCAACGAGTTTCCAGACACTATTCCAGTAATGCCAAGCTTGTTGGACGAATTTTTTGAAAATCCTACAGCTCCTTTAGGCACCATAAAATGTTCGCCATGGAATGCCTATGGTAAGTGCTTATTAATGGGCGATGCGGCTCACGCTATCGTTCCGTTTTATGGGCAAGGTATGAATGCATCTTTCGAAGATGTTGTTGAATTCGATGCAGTTTTAGATCAAAATTTAGACAGTTGGGACGCAGTGTTTAAAACCTATCAAGCAACGCGTAAAAAAGATACCGATGCAATAGCGGACTTGGCCCTAGATAACTTTCACGAAATGAAAGAGCACACGGCGAATCCACTTTTTCAGGCCAAGAGAAAACTAGAAACTGCCTTAGAAACTAATTTTCCAGATTCTTATTCTTCAAAATATTCATTGGTAACTTTTAACGAAGATATTAGTTACCACCATGCCATGCGCTTAGGTAGAGCCCAGGATAAAGCAATTTTAAACTTATTAGACGATAAATTACTTCCAGATGCCCTTTCGTTGGGCGAAAAACTGGAAATTGTTTTAAAACACACGCAAGAAGTTTTACATCAAGACAATTTATTGTAGCTAAACTAAACGAATATGAAAAGTAAACTTGTAGCAGGAAAAGCAACCCCCAGAGGTGCTTACCCACATGTTAAACGTGTTGGAGACTTTATTTTTATTAGCGGAACCAGTTCTCGCTTACCAGACAACAGTATTGCAGGTGTAAATACCATAGACCAAATGGGCACCATGCACCTAGACATAAAAGAACAAACCCGAGCAGTTTTAGAAAATATTAAAGATTATTTAGCTACCGAAGGTGCTACCTTAAAAGACGTAGTAGATGTGACTAGTTTTCTAGTAAATATGAACGATTTTGCAGGCTACAATCAAGTTTACGGAGAGTACTTTGACAAAGAAACTGGTCCGGCTAGAACAACGGTAGCCGTTCATCAATTACCGCATCCTAATTTGGTTGTCGAAATAAAGGCCATGGCCTATAAACCAGTTTAAAAATGATTGCGATAAATAATTATATTAATGGTAAATACTGCGATCCAATTTCTGGGCAATGGCTAGATAATGTTAATCCCAGCAACGGTAAAGTATTTGCCTCTATTGCCGATTCAGATGCCAAAGATGTAGCGCAAGCCTATGCAGCTGCCAAAGCAGCTTTTCCAGCTTGGTCTACTACTGGTATAGAAGAGCGAAGTCGCATACTCTTAAAGTTATCTAATCTTATTACAGCAAACATTGACCGCCTTGCCAAAGCCGAAGCCATAGACAATGGTAAACCGCTAGCGCTAGCTACTAAGGTAGATATTCCACGTGCGGCGAGTAATTTTAGATTCTTTGCCAATGCCATCACACAATTTGCGAGTGAATCCCACGAAAACCTAGCGAGTAATTCGATAAATTTTACCCTTAGACAACCCATAGGAGTTGTGGGTTGTATTTCGCCCTGGAACCTACCCCTTTATTTATTTACTTGGAAGGTCGCTCCAGCTATTGCTGCTGGAAATACGGTGGTTGCAAAACCCAGCGAAATTACGCCAATGACAGCCTATTTACTAGGCGAATTGTGTAGTGAAGCGGGCCTACCAGCAGGGGTTTTAAACATTGTACAGGGTCTTGGTCCAAAAACAGGACAGGCTATTGTCGAACACCCAGATATAAAAGCAATTTCTTTTACTGGAGGTACGGCGACTGGAGCTCATATTGCCAGAACTGCTGGCCCCATGTTTAAAAAGATGTCTTTAGAATTGGGTGGTAAAAATCCAAATATAATTTTTGCCGATTGTGATTTTGAGAAAATGATGCAAACTACGCTGCGTTCTTCTTTTGCCAATCAGGGGCAAATTTGTCTTTGTGGAAGTCGAATTTTTGTAGAGCAGTCACTATACCCTGCTTTTAAAAGTCGCTTTATTGCCGAAGTAAATAAATTAAGTGTTGGCCCAGCCTTAGAACCAGGACATAATTTGGGTGCGATAGTAAGCAAAGCGCATTTAGAAAAAATACAGGCATATATTGCTTTAGCAGATCAAGAAGGCACCTTATTATGTGGGGGTAAAAAGCTGACTATTAAAGACCACGAAGATGGTTTTTATTTAGAACCCACAGTTATAGAAGTAAACAGCACGGAGTGTCGCCTAAATCAAGAAGAAATTTTTGGGCCCGTGGTAACTATTATGCCTTTTAAAACAGAAGCCCAAGCCATTACCATGGCAAACGATGTTCCTTATGGCTTGTCGGCCACTTTATGGACAACAGATATTGACCGCACCATGCGCGTATCTAAAGCTATAGAAGCGGGTATTGTCTGGGTAAATACGTGGCTAAACCGTGACTTAAGAACACCCTTTGGAGGTGTAAAAGCCAGTGGCGTTGGTCGTGAAGGTGGTTTTGAAGCCTTGCGATTTTTTACCGAACCAAAAAACATTTGTATTCAATATACTAACCAATCAGAATAAATGAATTTAGATCTAACAAATAAAAATGCTCTAGTTTGTGGTGGTTCAGCCGGAATTGGACGCGCTACCGCACATGCCTTAGCAGCTTTGGGTGCTCGCGTAACTGTTGCAGCAAGAAATAAAGAAAAACTAGAAGCCGTGGTTGCCGAACTGCCAAACAAACAATTGGGGCACAATATATTAGTCGCCGACTTTAGCGACCCTACGGTTTTAAAAATGGCTATTGTAGAAGCCGCTGCACAGCAAACCTTTCACGTATTAATAAACAATACAGGAGGACCTAAAGGCGGACCTATTTATTCTGCAGATGTTTCTGAATTCACCCAAGCTTTTAAACAACATTTAGTGTGTAATCAGCTTTTAGTCCAAGCCGTTGCACCAGGTATGAAAGCCAGTAATTACGGACGAATTATAAATATTATCTCTACATCGGTTAAACAACCTATAGACGGTTTGGGAGTTAGTAATACCATTCGCGGTGCTGTTGCGAATTGGAGTAAAACCCTTGCTAACGAATTAGGCCCTTATGGAATAACAGTTAACAACGTATTACCCGGATTTACGGCCACCGGACGTTTAGACGACATTGTTGCCAATGCAGCAAAAAAATTAAATAAAACCCAAGAAGAGGCGCAAGCTTTTATGAAGCAATTGGTACCCGCCAAACGATTTGCAGCCCCCGAAGAAATAGCAAATGCTGTGGCATTTTTGTCTAGTCCAGCGGCTAGTTATATTAACGGAATTAATCTACCCGTAGACGGCGGACGCACAAAAAGTTTGTAACTTAGCCTATATGCAGCGAAAACTAAGAATAAACGGTCACTCCCATTTACTTCCTTACCCGGAGGAAATTCCCGACTTTATGAAGGAGAAGGGCATTTTTTGGGTAGATAAGGACAGAAAGTTTATGCTGCAAAAAAACTGGAGCAGACCAGTAACAGATTCCAGCTTCTTTCTTGACGAAAAACTAGCATGGATGGAGCGTTTTAAGCTAGATCATGCGGTAGTTCTTAATTTGTCGCAATTATACGGCAACGGCTTGCGCTTAGAAGAAATGAAGAAAGCGTTGCGGTTTCAGAACGATTTTAATGCGAGAATCCAACAGGAAAACCCATCTAAATTTACCTGTGGTTTTGTAGTGCATCCCGGTTTTGTTAATGGGGCACTTTGGGAAATTGAACGCTGCGTAGAAGATTTAGGCTTGCAATTAATGTGCTTACCAACCCATTATATGGACACTATAGGTACTTGGCGCTGTATTTTTGACGAAGAAAACGAACCCATTTTTGAATTGGCTAGTAAATACAATCTGGCTGTAGAGATTCATCCTTACGATGGCGAGAAGTTTATACTTTTAGAAAATACTTCATGGCGATTTCATTTAATATGGATGCTTGCCCAATGTGCCGATGCTTATCATTTTTTAACCCTAAATGGCTATGCCGACAAATATCCAGGCATGCGAACTTGCTTTGCCCACGGCGGACAGTTGGCACAAATAAACTTGGGAAGGCGTATTCAGGGATTCGATGGACGTCCTGATTTGTTCGAAGGAAAATCACACCCCAGAAAGGCTGTGGGTCATAAAAATATATTTTTCGATACCCTTGTTCACGACACTGGTGGCTTAGAATTACTTATTAAAAATCAAGGCTCAAAACAGGTGCTAATGGGCTTAGACGACCCGTATCCGTTAGGCGAAATGGAAAGCGAAAAACAATCCTCTTACCCTGGAAAAATACTCGACTTGGCCCGAGACCAAGGGATTTTAAATCAAGTGGAATGCGATGCAATTTGGGAAGACAATGTTATTCAATGGCTTTGTGGCGATAATCCACAAGCCAAAGAGGCTCTTGTAAAACGCATACTTGGCTAATGGATTTTATTCCTAAAAATTTAGACGATTATATTGTTAATCATTCCCAAGAGGAGCCAGAACTGCTAGCTGCCTTAAACAAAGAAACCTGGCAAAAAGTACTAAACCCACGTATGCTAAGTGGGCATTATCAGGGACGGGTTTTAAGCATGCTTGCTAAATTGATTCGCCCAAAAAACATTCTAGAAATTGGAACTTATACAGGGTATTCGGCCTTGTGTTTATTAGAAGGAATGCATCCTAGTGGCCAATTACACACCATAGATGTTAACGAAGAACTTGAAAGTTTACAACGCAAGTATTTTAATAAATCGGGACTAGGCAGTCAAATTCACCAACATATAGGGAATGCCTTAGCTATTATCCCCAAACTAAATTTAAATTTTGACTTAGTATTTATAGATGCCGATAAAAGTAATTACCCAGCGTATTTAGAATTAGTGATGCCTAAATTAAATCCTGGAGCCGTAATTTTAAGCGATAATGTACTTTGGAGTGGAAAGGTAATAGAACAATTGGACCCAAACGATAAAGACACTATAAGCTTGCTTGACTATAATAAGGCAATAAACCAGCATCCACAATTAGAAACAGTAATACTGCCCATACGGGACGGGTTAACAATTTCTAGAGTTAAATAATAGGATTTATAAATTGCGTTTTATACTACCGCCCAAGTCTTGCACTTCTTTTTTAACGCCTTCGAACTGCTTCTGAACATCTTTGGCAATATCCATATCTAAGCCTTGTTTATCTGCTGTTTTAGAGATTTCTGATTTGATTTCGTTGGTGGCATCTTTTATTTGACGCATACCCTTACCCAAACCACGAGCGATGGAAGGAATTTTATCGGCCCCAAAGACCAACAACACAATAAAGAGAATAAAGGCGATCTCTACGGTGCTTATAAATAAGGGTAATCCAACTACTGTCATAATACAAATATAGGGAAGAATATACGGGCAAAAAAAAGCCCCGCTTAAAAAAACGGGGCTTTAACAAACACGAGGTGTTTAGTTTTTAATTCCGTCCTTAAATTGGTCGAACTCGCCCAACTTTTTGCGCTGTGGCCAGGCATTGTTAGTCGTGTCAATATCTGCGGTTTCTTCGTTCGGGTCTACCGTTATTTTTGTAATTTCTTGTTCGGAAGCTACTACCTTTCCAACCATTAAGTCGTTTTTTCTCCAGATTTCGGCTGGATAGGTCTCTGTTTTGGTTGTTCCGTCGGCATATGTGTATTCAACAATAATTGGCATTGGAATCCCACCTGGCTTTTCGAAAGTCACTTCGTAAAAATATTTTGGCTTAGTTACGCTAGCACGTTCGTCTGGCGTCATGTTATCCATCATATACGAATTGATAGATGGAATATCGTCTAAACTAGTAGACTTCATGCTTTCTTCGAAGTCTTCGCTGTCTTCTGATACATAATATACTAACGGCGGAAGATCTGCTTCTGTCATACCACGTTGTTCCATAATTTCACGAACTTCTGCATTTACCTTGTTGGTAACGTAGAACTTTTTGACATCTTGTACCCCAATATCTACATAGTCGGTAGAATAGAACCAAGATCTCCAGTACCAGTCTAAGTCAAAAGCAGATGCATCTTCCATAGATCTAAAGAAATCTTCTGGAGTAGGGTGCTTAAACATCCAACGATTCGCATACGTTTTAAACGCATAATCGAACAATTCTCGTCCCATTACAGTTTCTCTTAGAATATTTAAAGCTGTTGCTGGCTTTCCATAAGCGTTATTACCAAACTGATATGTGTTTAGACCTTTACTCATAATTGGAGCAATATAGTCTTGGTCTCCGCCCATATAGTTTACAATATTCTTAGCTGGTCCTCTTCTGGAAGGATATGCTTGGTCTGGAGCAATTGCTTCTGGATACCATTCACCAAAATCTTGTTCGGCTACATATTGTAAAAAGGTATTTAAACCTTCGTCCATCCACGTCCATTGGCGCTCATCACTATTTACAATCATTGGAAAGTAATTGTGTCCTACTTCGTGAATTATTACCGAAATCATACCGTATTTAGTACGATCACTGTAAGTACCATCTTCGTTAGGGCGACCGTAGTTCCAGCAAATCATTGGATATTCCATCCCTTGATTTCTCGCGTGAACCGAAATCGCTTTGTGATACGGATAGTCAAAAGTCATTCTTGAATAACTCTTTAATGTACTGGCAACCGCTAGCGTAGAATATTCTTCCCATAGTGGGTTTCCTTCTCTCGGGTAAAGTGAAACCGCCATTACATCGCGATCGCCAATTTTAACGGCCATCATATCCCAAATAAAGCGTCTTGAGGTAGCGAAACCAAAGTCGCGCACCATTTCTGCTTTAAATTTCCAAGTCTTTTTAGCAGTTGCAAAGCCAGTAGACTTTGCGTCTGCTTCGTCTTGAGTTACAATAACTACAGGCTTGTCGTAGCTCTTTTTGGCTTGCTCATAACGCTTTAGCATGTCTTTAGTAAAGACATCTTTTCTGTTAGTTAGCACTCCTGTACCATCTACAATGTGATCTGCTGGTACGGTAAGGTTTACTTCGAAGTCTCCAAAAGGAAGCGCGAATTCGTCGCGGCCCCAAAATTGTGAATTTTGCCAACCTTCTACATCGCTGTACACCGCCATACGAGGATAAAACTGAGCAATTACATAAGCTCTGTTTCCATCTGCAAATTCTTCGTAACCTGAACGTGCACGATCGGTAACGTGATTGTTTACGTTATACCACCACTTTATTGAGAAGGTAAATTTTTCGCCAGTTTTTAATGTTTTTGGCATATCAACACGCATCATGGTCTGGTTAATCATGTACGGTAAATTTCCACCTTTTGCATTTTTAACTTCTTGAATATTGAATCCACCGTCAAAGCCGCCATCCATAAATTTAGAAGCAAATCCACCCGGCTGTTCGGCCGGAGGGATACCATCGCCTTCAATTAACGAAGTCTTGGCATCTTTTGCACGAACATTCTGGTCCAGTTGCACCCACAAATAATCCAAATCGTCTGGAGAGTTATTGGTATATGTAATGGTTTCGAAGCCGTAAAGCTTTGTATTTTTATCGTCAAGTTCTAAATCCATTACATAATCGGCCTGTTGCTGATAATATGCTGGACCTGGAGCACCGCTAGCGCTTCTAAACATATTAGGAGTAGAAAACTCTTGATACATTTGTCTAAAACGGTTATTGTTTATATGACCTCCTTCGCGTTCTTCGTTGTCTGTATCGTCTTGTGCAAAACCTGCACTAGCGATTAATAAAACAGACAATAAGGAAACAAACTTTGTAAATTTCATGAGCAATAAATTAGTAGTTAATTGGTGATTTATTTTTGTGGTACGTGCTTGATAATGAGCGTAAGTTGCACCAAATTTTGCCTTATTTTTTAACAGCGTTAAAAGTAGCTTTTTATGTGCGGATTAACATAGGATTAATTAAATTTTAACATGTCGGTAGGATTGTCTTTTTCTAGAATCATACTTCGCCTGCCTGCGTCTGTTTTAATATGGATAATGTTCTGTTGTTCCGGGAATAATTCAAATAGTATTTTATTGGTAACTTCTAGACTTTCGATGTTAGAAATATTTGGAATTTCCAAAAAGAAATCTAAGGCATCTACATCGTATCGTTTTCCAATGTATTCAAAAGGCAAATCCTTACCATTTACCTTTATTGTAAGCTTTTTACTTAAATAGCCTTGTAGCAAGGCATCTAAATTTTCGTCCTTGCTAGTGCTATCCAAACTTAAGGTTTCGCTATAACGAGCCTGCAAGACGTCTTCTAAATCGTCTATAAAAATCTTACTAATAATTTGTAGACTTTGCGCCGCTACATTGTGCTCTATTTTGGTAACACTAACATAAAATTTATGCGCGCTTGGAGCAAAAGAAATTAAAGGAAAACTTAGCAATAATAGTAGTACGAGCTTTCGCATACGGTGTTTTTTTACTGTTGACTTTCAAATTTCAAGCCAAATTTACTTTTACATTGGACGTAAAGATACAATGGCTGTTACAATTAGTCTTCGGTATTTTGTAATCGTTTTAAATAAACGACGGCCGATTCTTCTAGATTGTTTAAAACTCCAGCGTAATTTTTATTTAAAAAATTGGATTGAATTTGAGTCGTTTCCATGCAGTAGAGCATAAAATCGTACAATCTGTTCTTTGGGATATTAAAGGCCTCAACGTAAAAGTCGGCGGTGTAATACGCGATTAACTGCGTTGCTGCAATGTTTTGAGCTTCCCATTTTCTCTTTATCCGCAGCTTTTTGTAATACCCGCTTAAATGCTTGTAAATGGCCTCTACATCTACACTGGTAAAGGTCCCTAAACCGGGCACCACGGGGGCAATTTTTTCTTCGCGAACTCCTCTAAAACCTGGGATTCCAACATCGTAAAAATTAAGATCTTTTTTTACGTCTATACCTTTTAAATCGTTTAATAAATCTCCACTTAACTGGTTTCCTACCACAACTTCGTCCAATTCGTTTACGCGGTCTAACAATTCAACATTAAGTACTTTTGAATTGTAAATATCTGAATCCACAATTACTTCTTTTAAACTGTAGCGCAAAGAAGAAAAATACAAGGTATCCTGCAGGCTCACATCAATCACGAATGCCCCATTTTGGTTTGTAATGGTACTGTAATTGGTAGTCCTGTTTAGCACATGAATTCCCGAATTATCTGCCTTATTAAGTACCTTACCCGATAAGGTAATTTGCTGACTCAGCGCCAGATGTGAAGAAAAAACAACTACTAAAAATAGAAAGTATTTAATCATCTACGCGGGACAGATAGACTTTGCTTTGTTCCTTTAGCAGTGCCAATAATTCTAATTCGTTTTCTGCCTTAAGCAAACTCGGGTTAATTCCACTGTCCTGAACAAAATATATAAAATCGTCCACCTTTTGCTGCGGAATTGAAAAAGCCTCTTCGAAAAAATAAACATTATACCGCTGTCGTAAGGCAACAGCAATAGATTCACTCTTTTCTATATTGGTTCGCTCATCTCGAACTCCTTTAGACTTGTCTTTATTAAAAAGCAATCCTAAAAACCCTAATGGATTAAAGCCATATTGCATGCCCTCTCCTCCTGCTAATGCAGCTGCAGCTGCATTAGCACGAGCACTAGATTGTTCGTCGTCTCTAAAATCGTAATCGAATTCCATAGTACCGTATTCTAAATTCAGGCTCAAATCGGCATCTAATACATTTACGCGATTTATATCGGCTTTTACGTTTCCAGTTAAATCGTAGGGGCGCACAATTACTTCGTCCAATTGGGTTACACTTGGGTTTAAATAAATAGACAAGTTTTTAGAATCTACTATCCCTTGGTCGATTATTACTGTAAACTTTTGAAACTGTAAGGCAGTAACTAGCACGCGATCGTTAACCCCAACTTCTAGGGTAAAACTACCGTCAACTTTAGTAATTACTCCATCTTGAGCCGAAACATTATACAAGGAAATACCTTCTACATCTTCGCCAATTGGCGCAGTCACTTTTCCGTTTACCTTAACGCGGTCCATTGTTTGCGCACTAACTGTAAAGCAAAATAATAAAGCTAGAATTAAGAGGTTGGATTTTAGCATAGTTAAAGGTACTGTGTAAATTCTTATAAAAGTCTTAAATAGATTTGTATCTTTTGTTAAATCTACTTAAAAAATGAAACAAATTATTATCGCGAGCACCTCTAGTTTGCATGGGCAAGATTATTTAGCCTATTTAACTCCGACCTTAAAAACACATTTTAAGGCCGCCAAGTCTATCCTCTTTGTGCCCTTTGCTCGCCCGGGAGGAATTACCCACGAAACTTACACCAACATAGCAAAAACCTATTTTAATACCCTCCATAAAAAAGTAAACGGCTTACATGAATTTAGCGATAAATTGAATGCTATTGACCAAGCAGAAGCGATTTTTGTAGGCGGCGGTAACACTTTTGTCTTGGTTAAAACCTTGCATGATTTAGGCCTTATGCAACCCTTAAGGCAAGCCGTTTTAGCCGGAACACCTTATTTGGGAACCAGCGCTGGCAGTAATATTTGCGGTATTAGCATGCAGACTACCAACGACATGCCTATTGTTTATCCATCTAGCTTTAAGACCTTAGGAGTAATTCCGTTTAATATAAATCCGCACTATCTAGATCCTAATCCAGACGGCACGCACATGGGCGAGACGCGTCAGACTCGCATTAAAGAGTATCACGCGTTTAATAATGTACCTGTTGTGGGGCTTCGTGAAGGCAGTTGGTTGGAAGTACATGACCACACTATTAGTCTTAAGGGAACACTAACAGCCCGTGTGTTTAAGGCAAATTTACCAGCAATAGAAGCCGACAATTCCTTTGACTTTGAGCAACTTAATTAAACCATTTTATGTAATGAAAGCCGCGTGCAATAAACCCACGATTGTAGTAAAACTTGTGAGACGGAAAGTTTTCTACATACGAATTTAATTCGATGGCTTGACAACCTTCCGATTTTACATAAGTCTCTATAAACTCCATGAACTTAGAGCCTAAACCCTTGTTTCTGTGTTCTGGAGCTAAATAAACATGATCTATTTCTACGGACTTTCCTGCGTAATGTCGTGTCTGAAACCACATGCCAGACATCCCAATTAAATCATTATTATTAAACACACCAATACACTTATAATGCTGCTGAGCCATTTCTTCTAAACGACTTTTAAGCAGTTCGGGCGCTACTTTATATTCGCCAAGATCTTGTAACAGAGGAATAATAATTGGCAGTTCGGCGGTTGTGAGTATTCTAAATTGGGTCTGCATAAATAAAATAATTACTTTTAACTGAAGCAAAGCGCTACAAAAGTACAATGGTAAAAGTAAGCAATGCATCCTATATTTAAAACTGAACGCTTGTATTTACGTGAGTTTCTACCCACAGATGCTCAGGCGTTTTACACAATGAATTTAGACCCCGAGGTTATTCGTTATACTGGCGACGAACCCTTTAAAAATGTGGCACAAGCCAAAGAATTTTTAGAGAATTACAACGAATACAAAACCCACGGATACGGCCGCTGGGCGGTTTGTTTAAAAGACACTCACGAATTTATTGGTTTCTGCGGACTAAAATACCATCCCAAAGAAGCCATAACAGAAGTTGGTTTTAGAATTATAAAAAGCTACTGGAACCTAGGGTATGCCACCGAAAGCGCCATAGCATGTCTTACCTATGGCTTTAAAGAGTTGGGGCTAGAACAAATTTATGCCCACGCGCATGTAGACAATTTAGCATCGGCCAGAGTGCTAGAGAAAATAGGGTTAAAAAAAATAAAAAACATAACTTACGACGGCAATCCTGCCAATTTATACTGCTTAGATGCCAAAACCCATACATAGAAGAACATTTGTAAAGCAAAGCGCCCTTTTGGCTGTTGGCCTTCCTTTTTTATCGTCTTTTACAACATTTAGCAATATGCAAGAGCTTACAAAAGAACTTTTAATGGGCAAAGGGTCTCCGCAATTTTTAGGGACAAGTTTTAAGCTCGAAAAAGATACTTTTAATGCTTTTAAACAACTACGAGCAGCTGCCTTAAAAGAAGGAATAGCTATAGAAGTTGTTTCTGCCTATCGCAGCTACAATAGGCAATTACAAATCTGGACAAATAAATACAATAGATTCACTAGTGAAGGTATGACCCCGCAAGATGCCATGAACAAAATAATCGAATACTCGACTATTCCTGGAACTTCTAGGCATCATTGGGGAACAGATATAGATTTAATAGACGCCAATGCGCCTAGACCGGATAGCGTGCTTGAACCAAATAATTTTCACGGCAAAGGTCCCTTCTGTAAATTTAAAGATTGGATGAATATACATGCCAATTCGTTTGGGTTTTACGAAGTTTACACCAACAATGCTAACCGCAAAGGGTTTAAATACGAACCCTGGCATTTTAGCTATAAACCAACTTCTTTGCCTTATTTAAATGCG
The DNA here is from genome assembly GCA_965277295.1 of Gilvibacter sp. Taxonomy (GTDB): domain Bacteria; phylum Bacteroidota; class Bacteroidia; order Flavobacteriales; family Flavobacteriaceae; genus Gilvibacter. Next base: position 2,281,217 of record OZ255720.1, on the reverse strand, counting down.
TATAAAAAATTAGACATTAAGTTCGAATTACAAAACGATGCCTTTGCAGGCACCCCATTTTTTACAGAGTCTTTTATAGATAATTATATACAAAACAACATATTAGACATAAATCCTGAGCTTAAACACTAGAACAACACGCCAATTTTTGTACCTTTTACTATTAATATTTAACCATGAGGGGAAACTGGAAGATAAGAATTGCGATAGGTTTGGCCATTGTAGCCTTTGCTTATTTTCAGCGCTGTAGTAATACAGAAACCAATCCATATACAGGAAGAGAACAAGTTGTAGATATGAATTCTGAACAAGAAATTGCTATTGGCCTGCAAGCCATGCCGCAAATTAAGCAACAGCATGGGGGCGATTTTCCAGATCAAGAATTACAAAATCTAGTTGACCGAATTGGTTATAAATTGGTTAGCAGTAGTGTTGCCCAAGAAACGCCTTATAAGTACGAGTTTCATTTATTAGCAGACGACCAAACTATAAACGCGTTTGCCTTACCAGGAGGTCAAATTTTTATTACCTATGCCTTACTTTCCAAACTAACAACAGAAGACGAGATTGCTGGGGTGCTAGGCCACGAAATTGGACATGTATTAGGGCGTCATTCGGCAGAACGCATAGCCGAAACTAAGTTTTGGCAACAAGTTTCGCAAGGTGCCTCTGTAGGTGCAGATGCAGGTGGCTTGGTTGCCGGAATTGGACAAAATGTACTATTAGGCAACGGTCGGGACGACGAATTAGAAAGTGACGAATTGGGCGTACTTTTTATGATTAATGCGGGCTACGACCCAGAAGGAATGATTACTGTTATGCAAGTATTAAAGCAAGCGGCAGGGCCTAACCGCGCTCCTGAATTCCAAAGTACACATCCCGACCCCGATAATCGAATAGAAAAAATTCGAGAAGCAATTGAAAAATACGAGAATCAATAATTAACGATTCTTGCGGTTAATTTTCGCAACACTTTTATCCAAGTAATTAATGCCGTAATTTCGCCTTAAATTCAACCTATGGACAAGAAGGTAATATTAATGATTTTGGACGGATGGGGTATTACCCAAGATCCAAAAGTTTCGGCAATTGCTCATGCGAATACTCCATTTATAGATAGTTTAGAAACTGCCGTTCCAACGGCCCAATTGCGCACCGATGGTACCCACGTTGGACTTCCAGAAGGACAGATGGGAAATAGTGAGGTTGGGCATATGAATCTTGGAGCTGGACGTATTGTTTACCAAGACTTGGCTAAAATTAACAACGCAATTGCCAATCAATCACTTAAAGAAGAACCCGTTTTAAAGGCTGCTTTTGCGCATGCTAAGCAACACAACAAAAAAGTACACCTTTTGGGTTTACTCTCTAATGGTGGTGTGCATTCTCATATAGATCATTTTAAAGCCTTGTTAAGCGCCGCGAACGAATCTAATTTGGACCAAGTTTTTGTGCATGCATTTACCGATGGTCGCGATGTTGATCCAAATTCTGGGCAGGGGTTTATTACCCAATTGCAAGACCATATGCAAAACACTACTGGAGTGTTAGCCTCTGTTATTGGTAGATATTATGCGATGGATAGAGATACGCGTTGGGAACGGGTAAAACTGGCCTACGACCTATTGCGTTATGGCAAAGGAACTCCAAGTACTAATGCAGCACAAAGCGTCGCTGCAAGTTATAAAGAAGGCGTTACCGACGAATTTATTAAACCCATAGTCATGCAGGAAAACGGCAAAGCCGTAGCCTGTATTGAACCCGACGATGTGGTTATTTTTTGCAATTTTAGAACAGACCGAGGGCGTCAATTAACAGATGTACTTACCCAACATGCAAAGCCCGAGTATAATATGGAGCCCATTAACTTGGATTACATTACCATGACCAATTACGACGATTCTTTTAAAGGAATTAAAGTAATTTACGACAAGGATAATTTAAAAATGACCTTGGGGGAAGTATTAGAAAAAGCGGGTAAAAAACAAATTAGAATTGCCGAAACCGAAAAGTACCCGCACGTAACTTTCTTTTTTTCTGGCGGGCGGGAAAAACCCTTTACAGGAGAACAACGTATAATGTGCCCGTCACCTAAAGTGGCCACCTACGATCTAAAGCCCGAAATGAGTGCCTATCAGGTTCGCGATAAAATTGTTGCACAGATTAATCAAGAATCGGCTGACTTTATTTGTTTAAATTTTGCTAACCCAGACATGGTTGGCCATACTGGAGTGCTAGAAGCCGCTGCCAAGGCCTGCGAAGTTGTAGATTCCTGCGCAAAAAGTGTTGTTGATGCAGCCTTAGCTCACGGATACACTACTCTTATTATTGCCGACCACGGCAATAGCGAAACCATGATTAATCCAGACGGTAGTCCACATACTGCCCATACAACAAATCCAGTACCCTTGTATTTAGTTAGTAACGATTCGCACGCTATAAAAAACGGTATTTTAGCAGACGTTGCACCCACTATTCTAAAGCTTATGGATATTGATGTGCCAAAAGAGATGACAGGAACCGTTTTAGTATAAGGGGATTTTGTAATTTTGCATTGAATATGATAGGCGAAACAAGAACCATAGCCGTAGACTTTGACGGCACCATAGTAGAAAACGATTATCCGCGTATTGGTAAACCCATGCTTTTTGCTTTCGAAACTTTAAAAAAGCTACAAGCCAATGGCTTTAGGTTAATTCTTTGGACCTATCGCAGCGGCGAATCCTTGCAAAATGCTGTGGCCTTTTGCAAAGAAAATGGCCTTGTATTTTATGCTATAAACAATAGTTTTCCCGAAGAACAGTTCGATCCAAAAGTAAGCCGCAAAATAAATGCAGACATTTTTATCGACGACCGAAACATTGGAGGATTAGTGGCTTGGGGAACAATTTATCACGAATTAATAGGAGAACCGCCTGCGGTTCAAACCAAAAAAACAAAACGAGGCTTATTCTCGTTCTTAAAAGGGTAAGATGATTATTCCAAAAACAGCCGAAGAAATTGAATTAATGCGCGAAAGTGCACTAATTGTATCTAAAACATTAGGCATGCTTGCTAGCGAAGTTAAGCCTGGCGTTACTAGCTTACATTTAGATGCTATGGCCGAAACCTTTATTCGCGATCACGGTGCTGTTCCTGGCTTTTTAGGATTATACGATTTTCCGAATACGCTTTGTATGAGTCCGAACGCGCAAGTAGTACACGGAATACCAAATAGCACGCCTTACCAAGAAGGCGATATTATTTCTATAGATTGCGGCGCTGTAAAAAACGGGTTTTACGGAGATCATGCCTACACTTTTGCCGTCGGTGAAATAGCTCCAGAAGTCAGTAAATTGCTAGAAGTAACTAAAGAATCGTTGTATGTTGGAATACGGGCCTTTAAAAAGGGTAATCGCACAGGAGATGTTGGTTATGCAATTCAGCAGCATTGTGAGGCGCACGGTTATGGTGTCGTTAGAGAATTAGTAGGACATGGTTTAGGCCGTACCATGCACGAAGACCCCGAAATGCCTAACTACGGACGCAGAGGTCGCGGCAAAAAGTTTGTAGAAGGAATGACTGTAGCTATCGAACCCATGATTAACTTAGGCACTCAACGTATAGAACAATTAAAAGACGGCTGGACCATTTTAACCAAGGACCGCAAACCCAGTGCGCATTTTGAGCACAATATTGCCCTTGTAAATGGTAAACCAGAATTGCTTTCTACCTTTGGTTATATTTATCAAGCTTTGGGAATAGAAAGTATAGAGGAAGACGAATTTAGACAAGAAGCTTTGGTGCTTTAATTGGTTATGAAGGCCATTTTTAAATTTTTTTTAAACCTACTACCAAGACCGCTACTTATACGCTTAAGCTATGTGGTGCGACCTGTATTCGCTTTTTTTATGAAAGGCAATCGCTATACCGACCCCATAGATGGTAAGTCGTTTAAAAGTTTTTTTGCTTATGGTTACGCTAACCCAAGAGAAAATGTGTTATCACCTTCTACGCTCTCTTTAGAGCGGCATCGCTTGTTATGGCTATATTTAAAGCAGGAAACCAACTTTTTTACCCAACCACAGCAAGTACTTCACTTTGCTCCCGAACAAGCCTTTTACAAACGGTTTAAAAAATTAAATCACTTAGAATACACAACAACAGATTTAAACTCGCCCATTGCAGACGTAAAAGCAGATATTTGCGAGCTTCCATTTAAAGACAATAGCTACGACATTATTTTGTGTAATCATGTGCTAGAACATATTCCAAACGATACTAAGGCCATACAAGAATTATTTAGAGTGATGCGTCCTGGAGGATGGGGAATCTTCCAGATTCCGCAAGATATATCGAGAAAAAACACGTTCGAAGACGATACAATTACCAATAAAAAAGAGCGTACACGTATTTTTGGACAGTACGACCATGTTCGGATTTACGGCATGGATTATTTTGATAAACTTCGCGAAGCAGGATTTAAAGTAGATGCCGTAGATTACACTGCCAGCTTAACCGCAGCAGACATTGACAAGTTCAGATTAGCTAAGGGTGAATTAATTCCGGTTTGTTATAAGCCAGAGGCTTAGTCGACTAAAACTGCGCTAAAACCTGGACTAATAAACGTTTTAGTTTCTTGACCCTCCAGATAGGTAAAATATACCTCAACTCCAGATACGTTATTTAATAAGTCTTTAGACTGCGCTAAGCCAAGGGCCATAAATGCAGTGGCATAAGCATCTGCTTCTGCACAGGTTTTTGCCAATACCGTCGCGCTTGTTAAATCGCTCATTTGAGCAGAACCCGTTAGTGGATTCAAGGTGTGCACATAACGCTTTCCTGTAACCGAATCGATTCTAAATTTGCGATAGTTCCCAGAAGACGCCATAGCAATATTTTCGAGCTTTAATTTTGCTTGCAGGCTTCTATCTTCTAAAGAAGAAGAGGTCGCCTCTATACCTCCAATCCAAGGACCATTATTGTTTAAATTAATTCCTTGGGCCACAACTTCGCCGCCTAATTCGATTAAAAAATTTGTAAGGCCCAAATCGCGCAAATATTTAGCAATACAATCTATACCATACCCTTTTGCCACAGCATTAAAGTCAAAATAAATATTTGGGTTTTGCTTTTGAATTGTTCCCGCTTGGGTTAATTTGACTTTGTTAAAACCAACATACTGCATTAGTGAATCTAATACCCGCTGGTCTATAATTTGTAGCGGTTTAGTATCGCCAAAACCATATGCATTTCTGAGCACGCCCACGGTAGGATCAAAATAACCCTTAGATTCTTTATTTATGCGTTCGGAGAGTTCGAAGACGTTTCTAAATATGGAATCAACTATTACGGTTCGGTCTCCATTATTTATTCTACTTATGTCGCTATTAGGAACATAGGTGCTTACCGAATTATTTACCCTATTAAAAATAGAATCTAAGCCTTTGCTAATATCTAATGGCGTAGCCGTGTAAAATTTTATAGAAAAAGTGGTTCCAAAAGCTGGGCCTGAGGCTGAGTTTAATTGTTGTACTTGGGGTTTATCTTGACAGGATAAAACCAACAGTGACAACAAGATTGCGACTATGGTAAGGCTGTTATTTAATTTCTTGTAGTCCATTGTAAACCATTGTATAATCTTGATCTTTTATAACTTGTTTTGCATAATCGGTGCCGTGCCCCAACCCTACACCAGCGTAATAACATCGGGCTTCGAATTTTAAAGCGTGTTGCTTAATAGTTTGCATAAAAACTGGGTCGTACACGTTGGCGTCTGCAGGATAGGTTATTGCTCGCACTATTACAAAACTTAAGCCTTTGTCTTTAAGAGCTACAAATTGTGGATCTTTTTTAAGCTTAGAATTAACCCCGAGGAATTCATAGCCTTGGTCTTCCAAATCTTTACCAACAATATTCATGGCTAGATTATGCAATTCTTGTTCGGTAAGTGGGGTCATGTTATACTGCCTTTAAGTCCGTAACCTATAAAACTTTACAAAAATAATTAATTTCTATTGGCCTTAGTTTAAAATTTCGCCAAGCTTATCTTAAAAATCAAGAAACTGTTTTTAAACCGTAGTATTTGTAAATAAAAAAACCGGTACACTTGTACCGGTTTTTTTATTTATTTAGCAATTAATTACTGCTTTAAGAGTCGTTTAGTTGCAATCCCTTCGGCGGTGTGAATCTTAACAAAGTACATAGCAGATTCTGCTTGTGTTAAGTCTAACTGGTACCCATCGGCAGCAGTAAAACGTTTTTGTAAAATTACACGTCCACGAACATCAATAACTTCTATTAAGTCTACCACAGTTTGTGGCGCATATACCGTTACTATTCCAGTAGTTGGATTAGGTACCACACTCAAGGTAGAAAGTCCATTGTCTTCTGTGCCAAGCACACGTTCTTGGAAGAACATATTAAATCTAGATTCGTTTAAACCAGCGGCAGCATTAAAGCTGTAATTAGTCTCACTTAGATTTGTGATTATTCCAGTAACAGTATCTTCCAAATACACATTTACATCTTCACTCATTAGAGCACGTTCAACATTATCTAGCGATATAGTATATAACTCGTTGGTAGTTACCTGGGTTCTAAAACCAATAACTACTTGCGATTCTATATTGAAGGCTTCACGTCCTTGAATAGTTAGTTGTTCGCCTGTAGCTAAGCTGGAGAATAAAGAAACAGGGGTAGCAAGACGTTGCGCATCGTAATACGGCTCAAAATCCTGAGTCGCACCCTCGACAAACGCTACAAGCATTTGGCTACCCAATTGGTTAGATGCGTTACGCACATTTAACCAAATTCTATCTTTAGGCGCTTCGGCGCTTCTGTAGTCGTCGTTATTTCCAATTACACGTTGTCCATTGTTAAAGGTAACCGTACCAGCAGATAGCGCTTTAAAGCCAAATCCTTGACCCGAAGCAATAAAGCCAGTTGGCGCAGTTCCACCATTGGCAGCGGCAGTTCCTCCCGAACCTGCTAAATACATAGAAATGTCTCCCATGTCGTAATTAGCTGGATTGTAACCATCATAACTTGCAGATGGCCCATTTACATGCTCCCAGAAATACAAGGTCCCAACAACACTGTTATTGTTGCCCACAAAAGTGTTTGCATTAATAGCCGATGGATATGGATTGGCCACTATGTTTGGGCTTCCGTTTTGAGTACCATTAAATTCGGCATCGAATTCAACAACACCATTGTTTAATGTTCCGTTGGTGTAATTAAAGAAATACGTAGCTGCGTCTGGCACTGTTGTCGATGCTTGAGGCATTAACAAGTATCCTTGACCTGCATTAATAGCACCAGTATAATTTATCCAGTTGTCGCCATTATCGTCGGCCCAGTTTTCCATACCTGGGTCGGAAGTAGCTACATCGTTGTTTGGAATAAAGTTTCCTGTAATGTGTTCTCTAAATTGAATAGCAGTCCCAAAGGTGTTTGCACGAGTGCTTCCAGTCATTGGGTTACCTACAATCATAAAGTCTCTGTTATTTAAGGTAGGCGAAGTTTTTCTTACAATAATACTTCCGTTATTATTAACAGCAGCATCGTCGTTAAACTGGTAAACACTTCCTTCGTGTAATACATCTAGTGTACCGTCAACATTAATATTACCTGTAATATTTAAGGTTCCGCCTGCGTTAATAGTGACCGTCGCTAATGCGTCAATTTCGCAAGAACAAGCCGTTACATCGCCACCATCGGTTAAGGTGTCGTAACTATCTTGAAAAGAAGCTATAGAACCAGCAGTTGGAGTAACATCCCAAGAACCACCAGAGAACACAGAGCCGGTACCTTCTATGGTAACAATTACATCTACTGTGGTTACTCCTCCAGCGCCATCGTCTGCAGTAATAGTAACAACATTATCGCCTAAATCTTCGCAAGTAAATAAACTCTGACTTAACGAAAGTGTTACAGCGTTACCACAATTTTCGGCCAAACCTCCGGTATTCGGAATAAAAGCAACATAATCGTTTGTCGCTGTCCAACTAGTAGCATTTCTTCCCGAAACTACATAAGATTCGGTAGCACCTACATTTTCGATTCCTTGAGTACGTGTTCCACCATCTGATGTAATCGAAGTACTGTGTATTTCTATTTTACTTCCATTTTCGAACAATTGAACTTGGAATGTATTTGGCGCTCCACCTCCACCAGAAACCCAGTGTGGCATTGCTATATAATCTACGACAAAAACGCGATTAGGCGCTGTCCCTTCTATTTTATAACGAATAGTTTCTGACCCATCGGGTAAGTAATCATCCCAAACGGCAGCAATTATATTATCGGGTAAAGTCGCCGAAGGCATAGGATCGTTACTAAAATCGGTAAGGTCTGTCGCATCGAAAGCTAAATAACCATTAGATGTTATATAAACGTTCGTATAGTCCACTTGAAAAAATGTAAATGTAAATCCTAGGGGAATTGCTGGGGTTCCTGCATCATCACCAAGATTAACGGCCGTTGCACCTGACGAGATATCTAGTGGTGCAAAAGTCCCTGATTCAACAACAGTATATCCTGTACCTGCGGTTAAATTACCAACTACATCGGGATTTTCTAAGGTAGCCTCTCCAGCTCCATCTAATGTTAACGTAACATTATTACCCACAACTTCTGGGTCTCCATCGGTAACCTCTATCGTATCGGTTGGTGCAGCTGGCGTACCGTCACAACCCGTGGTGTTAAAGGTTATAATGTGTACCCCTAATCCAGCGGCGGCAGGATCAAAATTAAAAGTTCCGTCGCCGTTATCGGTTACTCCTGGGCCTGAATAAAAGCCTGGGTTTAACGCAAAACCACCATCCAATACCTGTACACCTTCTGTTGAACAAAAAGAATCTGCAGATGCATTAAAATCGGGAGTGGGTCCTGTAAAGTCTTCTACTTCGTCTCCACGGGAGCTAGATCCTTGACTGGCATTTATACCAAGTCCTCTTTTTGCAAAAGCAGTCCAAATAAGACATTGATGCTGACCACCATAAAGTGCCTGATCTGCCGCTAAAATAGCATCGCGACCATCTTCCATCCCTGGACTACATGGGGTTAGTTTTAAACCTTCTATTACTAACGCAAAAGAACGTATATTCCCCGCATCTGCGGCAGTTCCTGTGAAATTATATAAGTCCTGATCATAACCGTATTCGTCTATTAACGCCCAAGTCATTTCCCATAACATTTCTGCCCAAATTGAACCAACTCCGTGAGGAACTGCTACGCTTGCAGCATCTGCATAAGAATGCAAATTAACCGAAGTACTTGTTGTATATGGGTATTGGCGTATACCTCCTCCAGTAGGCCCTTGATTCACCAACCAAGTACCAATTCCACGAGCATCGTCTCCAGCATCGCCAGGTTCTATTGTAGTCCAGTAACCCAAGTAGTCACTCCAACCTTCACCCATTTGCTCACTATTATTTAAGCAACTTGTGTTTAATCGTCCTCCAACCAAACGGTTAGATACACCATGCCCATATTCATGAGCGATTACTCCATTGTCTAAATCGCCATCGCGGTCTAAAGCATAATCACAAATAAACATTTGCATAGTTGGATTGGATCCATCTGTTGGAGTTCCAAAAAACGCATTACAAACTCCCGTTTTCTGACCTTCCCCAATTACAGAATCACTAGCTCCTGGGGCACCGGTATAGTTTAATTCTTGAAAATTACCAGAGGCTTCGTCGAAGCCGTATTCGTAAGTAATGTCGTGAATTATATTTGCCCAATAAAACATGTTGGTAATTGCAGCGTCTTCGTAAGTTTCTGGGTCGGCAGCTATATTTAATGGAAAATTAAAATCTAAGGTTGCCCCACCATCTGGCTGATCTCCTGTATTAAAGTCGAAGGCGTCTATATTGTTTCCTTCGGTTACTGTAAATTCTGCACCAGCCACACCATTAGTATCGTGCCATCCAAAGGGAGAAGCATTACCCGAACCAGAGGTCCAAGGCGCTGTTACCACAGAGCGCGTACCGTAATTAGGACTTTCCACTGGAAAGGCATATACATTGTACTGGTTTGGCGCTAAAGCCGTAGTAGTAGTTGCTGTTTTATTATTAGTACGCAATACATCATAGTCTGTCTTTATTGGCTCCTCTAAAGGCCCAATAAAACCTTCGTCGCCATGATTATGCGGCAAATTACACTGTGCTATTAAATTGTACTTGCTTATTATATCGCCCGAGGTTGCGTCAACTTTAAAAGTGTACCAGTCTTCGTGGTTATTAAAATCTTCTACAGATAATTCCCAAGCAAGTTTAACACCTTCTTTAGGTAAGTATTCGTAAACCAAACGTACAGGAATGTCTCTTTTTGAAAAACCTCCATTACTAAAGACATATGACTGAGGCGCATTGGCCTTAGTTTCTATTTGATTAAGTGTTGACAATGTTTGGTAGCTCATTTTTTGAGCTACGCTTTGAATAGCAGCTAAGGCAGACAAACTTGCAGAACGGCCATTTATAACCTCGTTAGATAAGTTTTTAACTAGACCAAAATTGTGCTTTACAATCTTACTGTCTGCACCTATATGCAAACTAGACTCCGTTCCAAGAACAGGAATTCCGTCTATGGTTTGCACGTAATAAATATGTACAACACCGCTTTTTTTGGAGGTGTGTTGTGATGTAATTACATAACTCGCATCTTCCGCAAATAGTGCTTCTTTGGTGACTAAGTCACGAAGAATCTGATCCAGTTTACCATTGCGCTCTTGTGCAAAAACGGTATTAGCAAAGCCGATTGTAAAAATAAAAACAGCTAAAAATGATTTATAAACTGTTGATTTGTAGGTATTTAATCGATTAAATTCCATGGGATAAATATTGATTAATTATTAAAGGGAGGTTATTCTAATATTGAATTGGTTAAAATTAACATTTAACGGGTCAAAATGCAAGATTATAACCTAAAATGTTAAGTATATCTTAAAAAAAAATTAGCCTCTAAGTATATAATATCTAGAGGCATAAGCGTCAAGTTTACGTTTTAAATATGTATTTTTATTCGTAACAATTTACCTTTTATGGAGCCCGATCTAATGTCCTTCGATTCCAGTTTTGAATCACTTTTAACCGCTTATAACGAGCCTACCGAAGTTGCAGCAGCTACAAAACTAGCTAAACACTACGATACGGTATTAAGTCAAATAATAGACAATCAAATATATAAGAATAGCGTCCCGACAACTGTCGAAGGAGGCATCGCGCTTTCTTCCCAACATGCCCTAGATTGTTTAAGCGATCCACTAAGAACGGTTCGCTTTATTACGGGTACATATCAAGCATTAAAAGATATATTAAACGTTATTCCAGAAAGGCCAATCGAATTGCTTTATGCAGGTTGTGGTCCGGGTGCCCCGTTAGTGCTGCCTTATTTACACGAATTCGATCCAGAAGATGTGCAAGTTACCTTATTGGATTTAACAGCAACGTCGCTTCAATCGGCTAAAAAGTTAATAGATCACTTAGGACTTACAAGCTATATTCGCAGCTACGAACTACAAGACGCCATTACCTATAAACACCCTAAAGAGTTCTCACTGCATTTAATTGTGAGTGAAACCATGGATAAAGGCTTAACCAAAGAACCACAAGTTCGAATAACTCAGAACTTAGTGCCGCAATTACATCGGGATGGGATTTTTATACCAGAACAAATTAATTTGTTTTGCGAACATACATTTTATGCCAAAGAAGTAAACACATTACCGCAAACATACCCTACACAAGGCACCCAACATTTGTTTTCCATTACCAAAGATATGACAACGAATGCTCCATTTGAATTCGAATCACAACCCATAAACATTCCAGAAGATTTTAGCGAAGTACCAGACATTGCAGTTTATGCAGAAATCTGCATTTACAAGCAACATATCTTAACAAAGGCAAGGTCGTTAATTAGCAATTCAGTCTGCGTTGATTCGCTTTATAATATGCAAGGGACGCAATACTACTTAAAATATAGCACCCTTGGCATACCCGACTGGGAAGTAATTATTTAATAAAAAGGGCACTAATATTAATCCATGGAAGGATAAATCCCTACTAAGGCAATAACCCATCGCATGGTTAAATATGGCTGCAAATTGTTAAAAGGTATATTAGCCCCAGTATTACCTACAGCAATCGACTGCGAATTTAGAGCTATATCTGGAGTACTAGCATTAAAGCCGTAAGTGCTTCTAAAATCACGTCCTTCTGGAACGCCGGGAGTAGCTATACTAGAACCTGCTGTAGGTGCAGATTGACTTGCATTTGTAGAATTTACATTTAATCCTGCAGTATGATTGTGTGCAGGTAAATTGTTAACACTAAGTAATGTTTGATAATTCCCAGAGCGTTGCCCTAAACCATAACTAGGTAAACCAGGACCGTTCCCTAGATGCATTGGTATACGCCCGCGTAAGTCAGGCAAAGCAAAAGTAGTCTCACCATCGCCGCCGTAAATGGTTCCTATTAAAGAAAATAGTGCGGAGTTAGAAGAAATGGCTAGTAATTGCCCATCACAATTTGCCCAAAACCTGGGTGCGAAATTATAAGGAACTAGCATAAGTTGTCCTAAAAATGGTTCCATAATAGTAGATTTTTATTTATAATACTTGATTAAATTGAATGTTATAAGAGTCTAATTTGTATTGTAACTTGGGGTGAAATAAATCTCCTAAAGCATTTACTTCCTTCCATTGATCCTGATCTACATAAGCCATTTTCGTGTCGAAAATTAGGGTATTAAACCTGAAGAAATCGTCCTTGGTTATTTTAAACTGTATGCGTGGTTTCTTTCTAACCTCACGGCCGGGGAAGTCTGTAATAAAGTTATATCGCCCCAAATCATCTGTAAAAAAATGAGCCCGATGATTTACGTTTTTAGAATTAGGAGAAACATGCCAAACTTCTATTTTAGCATTTACAATAGGCAATTGAGTTTGCTTATTATAAATTACACCCTGCACAGTTACAGGCGACTCGGTCGAACCCGACTTGCGCAAATCTGTTGTTCGGTCGGAATATGGATTGTAGCTAGAAGGAGCATTTGGATTATTTAAAACAGATGCAAATGCGTCTCCCGAAAGTAAGACTACACCAGCTGTTGCTAAGGCTGTTCTTTTTAAAAACAACCTTCTTGAGGGGGAAATTTGGTCCATTGTAATTAATTAATAACCCTAAGTTAAGTCAATTAATATTGTTAACAATAAAAAACCCACCAGGAAGGTGGGTTTTTTTATAATTAAACTACGTTTACAAAGCTTATTTGGCTTGTTCCCGATTTTTTCTTAAACCTGGGTAGTACAGCAGGATTATGTTTGTGTTGTTGCTCCCAATGAGTATGACCTATATATGCATTACACGAACCTATTAATAATTGTGTGTATATTACTTTATCGCCAGAAGTAATTTTAAAATTCACTCTTGGGCTACCCTCTTGACTTCTATTAGGCATATCTGTTATAAACGAATAATTACCGTTGGCATTGGTGTAAAAATGTGCTCTATGGCGAACTTTACTAGAACCAGGCGAAACATGCCAAATCTCTATTTTAGCGTTGCTTATAGGAAGATTTGTATACTTATCTAGTAAGGTTCCGTTAACCTTGAGCGCTTCTGCACTAGAAAAACTAGTCCTAAGGTTAGTGGTGTTGGCCGTGTACGGATTATAGCCCGCAATTGGCGATTGTGATTTAAAAACATTCGCTACCGATTGAGTACTAGACAATACCGTAATACCTGCGGTGACTAAGGCCGCCTTTTGTAAAAAGGACCTGCGATTGGATGGTGTAGATTTCATTAGTTAGATGGTTTGATTATTCTTAAAATTAACAAATTAACCTGATACTGAGTAAATTAGTTATCAAAGCATTTTGTTAAAAACTTAATGTATTGTTTGTTCTAATTACTTCGCCAGCATAGCCTGCTAATAATGAAACAACTATTTTAAATAAAAAATGCTGGCCAAAATTAAAGCCAGCATTTTAAGATTATGTTGCTAGATTTTAGTTTCTAGAAGGATATACTCCTTGTAAGGCAATTATATAATTTACAACTCCAAACGGCTGCATATTATTAGCTGGAATTCCAGCTCCAGTATTACCTGTGGCTACAGATGCACCATTTAAAGCTACATTTGGCGTTCCTGTGTTAAAACCAAAAGTTTCGTTAAAATCTCTTCCGCTTGGCACTCCAGGAGTTCCAATACTAGCACCAGCAGTAGCTGCAGCTTGACTAGCGTTTGCAGAGCTTACATTAAGAGCCGCTGGGTGATTGTGCGGTGGTAAATTATTTGCCTGAAGTTGCGTAGTTTCTGCTCCTCCTTTTTGACCTAATGGTCTAGAACTTAACCCTGGAGCAGATCCTGCATGAACTGCAGCACGCCCTCTTAAATCTGGTAAAGCGAAGGTAGTTCTACCGTCGCCACCATAGGTAGTACCTAAAATTGAAAATAACGCTGAATTGCTTGAAATTGGTAACAATTGTCCGTCACATAATGCCCAACCACGTGGTGCAAAATTACCACCGAACATAATAATTTCTCCTATAAATGGATCCATAATTTAAAGTATTTAAAAGTTAATTAATTTCTTGATGGAAAAGTTCCCTGCAAACATATAATATAATGAACCGCTAAGAAAGGCTCCATATTATTTGCGGGAGTTCCGCTTCCTGTATTACCCGTAGTAACAGACCCAGAATTTAATGTTACATCTGGTGTTCCCGTGTTAAACCCGAAGGTTGCATTAAAATCCCTTCCGCTTGGCACTCCAGGAGTTCCAATACTAGAACCAGCTGTAGCTGCAGCTTGACTTGCGTTTGCAGAGCTTACATTAAGGGCTCCAGGGTGGTTATGTGGCGGCAGATTATTTGCCGTCAAAGTAGTCGTCTCCGATCCACCTCTTTGACCAAGATTTCTTGAAGTTAAACCAGGTCCCTGTCCTGCATGCAATGGCGCCCGACCTCTTAAGTCAGGTAGTGCAAAAGTAGTTCTGCCGTCGCCGCCATAGGTGGTACCGATAATCGAAAATAATGCTGTGTATTGGCTTATGGCCAATAACTGTCCGTCGCAATATGCCCACCCACGTGGTGCAAAATTACCTCCGAACATAATAATTTCTCCTAAAAATGGATCCATAATAAAAATGTTTAATTAAAATTAGTATGTTGTGCTTGACTTAACATTATTTAAGAGAACAATATTAAATTCAATACAAGGATAAATGTAATTTTTGCTCCTAAATTAAATAAGAGTAGAAACACCCGTTTTTTAATCAATAAACTATTTACTTTTACCCTATGGCTCTATATACAGCAAAATTAAGCGCTATTGCAGAAGCTCTTTTTGATCCTGAAATTAAAGGTAAAGCCTTATTTGACACCTGCGATGACTATTTAAAGGTACTTATTAAAGCCTCTAGTTTTGTTGCTCAAGAAAGCTCTGAACTAGATGTGCATACTACCTCCGGTAGTGCACTAGCCCCTCGCTGGGCCATACAATGTATAAAAGATTTACAACGAACTAAACAGTATACCCTAGGCCTTTTTAAAGCAGTAAACGAGTCCTTAAAAAAAGACCCCAACACGCCTGTGCATATTCTATATGCTGGCACTGGACCCTTTGCTAGTCTTGTTTTGCCGTTAACAACTCGCTTTACACCTCAACAATTACAGTTTACGCTGTTAGAGGTTAACCCAGAGTCTATGGCCTGGTTAGATATTGTTATTAAACAATTTAAACTAGAAGACTATATTATTGCTACTGAGCTAACAGATGCAGCTACGTATAAAATAGATAAATCACAAACTATAGATATTGTGCTATCGGAAACCATGACGGCGGGTTTAAAAAACGAACCACAAGTTGCAATTAGTTATGCATTAATGGATCAATTACCAGAAAAGACCATATTAGTTCCAGAACAAATCCAACTGAGTATGTGTCTGGTAAACGCAGACAAATTTTACGATTATAAACTTAGCAAGGGAGATCTAAATGAGGCCATAAAAGATTTAGGAGTTGTTTTTACTTTAGATAAAAAACATATTGCCAAACATGGAACATTGTTTAAAAAAGAATATCCCAATGTAGCCTTTCCTGAACAAATCATACCAATTCCTAAGGGGGCTAATAGACACTTTGATGCTATTCAATTAAAAACAGACATTACAGTTTTTAAAGATATTAAATTGGAATCGGACCAGTCTGGAATAACCAATATGCTTAATATAATTAGTTTTGCCGATTCTATGATTCGATTTAACGCCATAAGCACCCAATATATAAGCGACCATAGACCGGGGCTAGATTGCAACATTATTCCATAAAAAAATCCCACTCTAAAAGAATGGGATTTAAGTTTTTAAGGTTGATTTTACTATCCACCAAAGTCATCAAAACGAATACTCTCGTCTGGGATTCCAAAATCTTCTCCCATTTTTTGCACCGCTTTATTCATTAGTGGAGGTCCACAAAAGTAAAGCTCTATATCTTCTGGAGATTCGTGATCGTTTAGATAGTTATCTATTACACACTGGTGAACAAAGCCAACAAAACCATCGCCTTCACCATCTAAGGTTTTACGCTCCGTCCAGTTGTCTTCTGGCAAAGGTTCAGAGAGTGCTAAATAGAACTTAAAGTTTGGAAAGTCTTTTTCTAATTTATAAAAATGATCTAAGTAGAACAACTCACGCTTAGAACGTCCACCGTACCAATAGGTTACTTTTCTACCTGTCTTAAGGGTTCTGAATAAATGGTACAAATGCGAGCGCATTGGAGCCATTCCAGCACCACCACCTACATAAAGCATTTCTGATTCACTGTGGTTTATAAAGAATTCACCATAAGGTCCAGAAATAGTTACTTTATCGCCCGGCTTTTGTGCAAAGATATACGAAGATGCAATCCCAGGGTTAACACTCATCCACTGATTCTTAGCACGATCCCATGGCGGAGTTGCAATACGTACGTTTAGCATAATCTCACGTCCTTCTGCAGGATAAGAGGCCATAGAATATGCACGCTCTACGACTTCTGTATTCTTCATTACCAATGGCCATAAACCAAATTTATCCCATTCAACTTGAAACTTATCTGGAGTTTCGTGTTCTTCTGGATGCGCAGTAATATCGAAGTCTTTATAATTAATCTCGCAAGGAGGAATCTCTATTTGAATATATCCACCAGCCTTGTAGTTCATATCTTCTGGAATTTCTACTACAAACTCCTTAATAAAAGAGGCCACATTGTAATTACGAACAACAGTTCCTTCCCATTTTTTAATCCCAAATACTTCTTCTGGAATGGTAATAACCATGTCTTGCTTTACTTTTACTTGACAAGACAAACGTGCTCCGTGCTTTAATTCTTTACGCGTAAAATGTGGAGTTTCTGTTGGTAAGGCTTCACCTCCACCTTCTAAGACATGACATTCACATTGAATACATGTTCCACCACCTCCACAAGCCGATGGTAAAAATATTTTTTGATTCCCCAGCGTAGTTAATAACGAACTACCCGAAGCAACTTCTATTTCTTTTTCTCCATTTATAGTAATTGTTACTGGTCCAGATGGAGACAGCTTTTCTTTAGTAAATAACAACAGACTCACTAAAAGTAAAATCAACACTAAAAAGGCAACTATAGTTGCACCAATAACTCCTACTTCGATTGCTAATAACATAGGTTCTAATTCATTGCGTCTAAAGTTGCAACAACTTTAGCAGATTCTTCTTTCTCTTCTTCTTGATTTTCTACGCTCGTGGTAGATTGGATTGGGATTCCTTCTTTTGGAGCCTCTTCGCTTTCTGGCAACATTCCGCCAAAGCTCATAAAGCCAATAGCCATTAATCCTGTAATAATAAAAGTGATTCCTAAACCGCGTAAAGGTGCTGGCACATTGGAATAGCGAATCTTCTCACGAATAGCTGCAATTGCAACAATGGCTAAAAACCAGCCTATTCCAGAACTAAATCCGTAGTTAAGTGCTAGCGAAAACGTTTCTATTTCTCTAGACTGCATAAATAAAGACCCTCCTAGAATGGCACAGTTTACAGCAATCAAGGGTAAGAAAATACCCAAAGAGTTATACAGCGATGGTGAAAATTTCTCTACTACAATTTCTACCAATTGAACCATAGTTGCTATGGTTGCAATAAACAGAATAAAAGACAAGAAACTCAAGTCGTAGCTTGCGTATTCCTCGCCTAACCAACTTAAAGCTCCTTCTTGCAGGATATAGGTATCCAACAACCAGTTAATAGGCACAGTAACAGTAAGTACAAATATTACTGCCGCTCCAAGTCCAACCGCAGTAGACACTTTTTTAGATACCGCCAAATAGGAACACATTCCTAAAAAGTAGGCGAAGACCATGTTGTCTACAAAAATGGATTTAAAAAATAATTCTATATGTTCCATAATTTTTTTCGCTAAAGGTTAGCTCTAGTTTTCTTCTATTAAGTTTTTATTTCTGGAACGTTGTACCCAGATAATTAAACCTACTACTATAAGTGCCATTGGAGGCAGTACCATAAAACCATTGTTTTCGTAACCCAAGGCATAAAGTTTTGTTTTTTCTACAGGGTCTCCAAAAATTTGAACTCCAAATAAGGTTCCAGAACCAAACAGCTCTCTAAAGAATCCAACAATAATTAAAATTAGTCCATATCCCAAAGCATTTCCTACTCCGTCTAAAAACGACTTCCACGGCCCATTACCCAAAGCAAAAGCTTCAAAACGACCCATAATAATACAGTTGGTAATAATCAGTCCAATAAATACAGATAGCTCTTTACTTAATTCGTAAGAGAACGCTTTAAGGACTTGGTCAACAATAATAACCAAGGTTGCTACAACAATTAACTGTACAATAATTCGAATTTTAGAAGGAATTACGTTTCGCATAAGCGAAATAATTACGTTTCCGGCTCCCAATACAAATATTACCGAAATTGCCATTACTAAAGACGGCTTTAATTTGGCGGTAATGGCTAAGGCCGAACAAATACCCAATACCTGAATCGTAATTGGGTTATCGTCCGCAAGCGGGTCTAAGATAAGTTTAGCATCTTTTTTAGATAAAAGTCCCATAGTCTAATTATTTTTTAACCATTCAAAGTAAGGCACGTACAATTGCACATCTTTTTTAAGCATAGAAGCTAAACCGTCTCCAGTAATAGTTGCTCCTGCTAGTGCGTCCACTTCGTAATCTGATTTATCTTCGTTTTTAGGATCGTTATTCCCTTTAGCAACAGCAATTCCTTTAAAGGTATCTCCATCTAAGAACGATTCCCCGGCAAAGTCATCCATAAAATAGCGTTGCTTAATTTCTGCTCCAAGACCTGGTGTTTCCCCTTTGTGATCAAAGTAAACTCCTTGAATTGTCATGGACTGATCTACAGCTACAAAACCCCAAATAGCATCCCAAAGCCCTTTACCTCGAACCGGCATAACATAAACTGTTTTTCCGTCTTTTTCGCCTTTAAACAACGGAAGACGTTGTTGATAATCTGGATCTTTTGCTAAGTTCTTTTCTTTTTTAATGTCTATTAAATAGGCTTCGCTATCTGCAACTACATCGCCGCCTTGAATAACGTACTGTTCTGTAATGTACTCGTCGAATGCAGCCTGTAAGCGATCGTCAGAAATAAAAACAACATCGTTCTTTTCTTGGTTGTCGTTTACGCCCATTGCGTACAATATGTTCTTTTGTTTCTCGGCACGTTTGTTTGCGTTAATACGCTCTTTTAACACCTGGGAAACTCCAGCTAAAAGGGTTCCTACCACAACCACCATGATTATGGAGAACACTACCGTGTAAGAATTCTTATCTGTATTGATAGCCATGATTACGCAGTTTTAACTTTAAGACGTTTTAAGCGTCGTTTTACATTTCCTTGAACTACATAGTGATCTATAGTTGGAGCAAATACATTCATTAGCAAGATTGCTAAAAATACACCCTCCGGATACGCTGGGTTAAAGACTCTAATCATAATAGATATAAACCCAATTAAAAACCCATAAATCCATTTTCCTTTGTTGGTTTGCGACGCCGTAACGGGGTCGGTAGCCATATAAACAGCTCCAAAAAGAATACTTCCTATAAATAAGTGTTGCCAGAATTCTACATTCATAAGACCATAGAATTTACTTGTCTGGTCTATCCAACCTGCATCTACAACGCCGTTAAAAATAAGTCCCATTGCGAGCGCTCCAATTAAGGTACTCACAATAATTCTCCAACTTCCAATTTTTGTTAGTATTAATATTAACGCGCCAACAATTATTAAAAGTTTGGAAGTTTCGCCAACAGATCCAGGTATAAATCCGTAGAACATATCCTGTAGGCTATAGACTATATCTTGATTTTGAGCATAACTACCCAATATAGTTTCTCCAGAAATTGCATCGGCAGTACCCGCGCGCTCAACAGCACCGTGAACCCATACTTTATCGCCACTCATCCAAGTAGGATAAGCAAAGAATAAAAAGGCGCGAATGGTTAAGGCTGGGTTTAGAATGTTCATTCCTGTTCCTCCAAATACTTCTTTACCAATTACAACTCCAAAAATAACTGCCACCGCAAGCATCCATAATGGAATGTCTACAGGTACAATAAGTGGAACAAGCATTCCTGTTACTAAGTATCCTTCTTCTACTTCGTGACCTTTAATTACTGCGAATACAAATTCAACAGCAAGACCAACTCCATAAGAAACAATAACAAGTGGTAAAACTTGCCAGGCTCCTAGAATAAAGTTTTCCCAGTTAAAAAAGTTTCCAAACCAAGAAGCTTCACGCACTATACCGGCTGCAGCGTCTATGGCCGCATAATGTTGGTATCCTGCATTAAAAATTCCAAAGATTAAACAAGGAACTAACGCCATGATAACAATATTCATGGTACGTTTTAAATCGTCTGCTGCCTTAACGTGGGTTCCACCGTGGGTGGTTTCGTTAGGCAAATACAAAAAGGTGTGAATGGCGTTAAAAGCTGGCGCCATTTTCTTGCCCTTGTACTTTTCTTTTAGCGTATGTAAATTTTGTTTTAATCCCATAGCATTACCCTATTTCTTTATACATTAAATCTAATCCGTCTCGAATAATTTGCTGATGCGGCTGCTTAGACACACATACAAATTCGGTAACAGAAAAATCTTCCGGAGCTACTTCGTACATACCCAATTGTTCCATAGCGTCTAAGTCTTGCACCATACAAGCCTTTAGGGTTTGCATAGGAAACATATCTAAAGGAAACACCTGTTCTAATTGGCCTGTCACTACAAAAGCACGATGCTCACCATTGGTATTGGTATTAAGTGCATACTCTTTTTTAGGGAACATCCAAGAGAATGTAAGGGCTCTCGAAATCGAGATTTTATTAAAAATTGGTTTATTCCAACCAAAAAATTCGTAATCGTCTCCTTCTGGTATTACACTTACCACGTTGTCGTAGTAACCTAAATGACCTTCTAACGATATTGCAGTACCTGTTAAAACATCTCCAGAGATAGCGCGAACGTTTTCTTCGTTTATACCAGAATCGTATACAAATGTAGAAACCTCGGCTCCTATAATTGTGCGATAGTATTTTGGCGCATTAACCGAAGAACCAGCCAAGGCGATAATGCGTTCGGCATTAAATTTACCAGTAACAAACAATTCGCCTATTACCACTAAATCTTCGGCGTGCATGGTCCAAACCACTTCGCCTTTGTTTATTGGATCAATTTTGGCTATTTGCGTTCCAACATTCCCGGCGGGATGTGGTCCTGTAACTGTGTGAACTTGAATTCCTTCGATTTGCTTAAACACCGAATCGGCAGCTTTCCCCACTCCAACGTGAATTTCACCATCGGTAAGGTGCTTTAATCCATTAATAGCCGCCTGAATATACTCCTGTTTACCCGCTAAGATAAAATCTAAATCTGCAGCCAAAGGCGCAGTATTTAGCCCAGAGATAAAGATTGCTTTTGGGCGCACTTCTGGATTGGCTATAATATCGTAAGGACGCTGCTTAATAAAAGGCCAGCAGCCTCCAGTAAGTAACTTTTCCTTCACCGAATCTGCAGTCATTGCAGCTGTGGCTAAACCACCTAAATCCCTGTAGGAATCTTCGGTGTCGGCTTCGATAATAATGTCGGTTATAACTCGTTTTGCGCCGCGGCGAATTTCTTTTAACGTTCCACTTACTGGCGATAAAAATCGCATAGCATCGTTAGATTTGTTATAAAAAATGTCATCTCCGGCTTGAAGCTTGGTGCCTTCCTTAACAGCCATTTTAGGGGTTGTTAGGTGGAAGTCAGCGGGTCTAATATTGTAAGTTCTGGATCTAGGAGCATTAGCAATGTGCTTTTCTGCCGCCCCTTGTAATCGAATATTTAGACCTTTTTTAATTCGAATGTCTTTTGACATAGGATAATGGTATGTTGACTTAAGTCGTTACGTCTTTCTTTCGGAGTGCAAAGTTACAACATTTTCTATTTAATTCTTTTAAATTTTTAATCAAAAAGCTGTTAAAAAAAGAAGGCACAAAATTTGTTTACCTTTGACCCGTTAAACCTGCTGAATGAAGACTTATTTATCTTTTTTTATTGCCATATTGATTGTAGCCACTACTGCGGCACAGATTCTTGAAGTACCACCTCCGGATTATATACGTACTATAAATTTTAATGGAGATACCCAGCAAAGTCAGCTCCCTATACTACGCCTTGGCGATCGCTTAGAATTGACTTTTGATGATTTAAATGCCGACGAAGAGGATTACTACTATCGCATAACGCATCATAATTACGATTGGACTGAATCTAATTTAGCAAAAGGTGAATTCTTAGAAGGCTACGACGACGTTCGCATTCGGGATTACGACAATTCCCTGAATACCTTGCAGTTGTTTGCACATTACAAACTTACAATTCCAAATAGAGAAACACGCCGACTTACAAAGAGTGGTAATTATTTAATTAGTATTTATAAAGATACTGGAGAGCTTATTTTCTCGAGAAAATTTTTGGCAATTGAACAAATTTCCAGCGTTCAAGTGGACATTAAACGTTCGCGCGATTTTACCTATATAAATCAAAAACAAGTTGTTCAGTTTAAAATAAATTTCGCTGGCTTACAATTGGCGAATCCAGACCAGACCATTAAAACATTGATTGTTCAAAACAACAATTTAAAAACTGCTATTGGCAATATTAAGTCCCAATATTCTATTGGGCAAGAATTGTATTACCGATACGATCAAGAAACCGCGTTTTGGGGTGGAAACGAATATTTTAATTTTGACAGTAAAGACCTTAGAGGGGCAAATGCTGGAATACGCAGAATAGAAGTTACCGACTTGTACAATCATTTTTTATTCACCAACCCTACCCGTAAAGATCTGCCCTACACTTACAATCCCGATATTAACGGAAACTATGTAATACGCAATTTACGCGTAGATAATCCGGCTATAGAAGCCGAATATGTTTGGATGCATTTTAGATTGCAATATTTTGATGACTTAGACGGGAAAGAGGTTCATCTTTTTGGAAACTTTAATAATTATAATTTAGACGAAACTACACGCATGCGTTACGACCAAGCTAGCGATACATACTATGGTGTGCGCAAGTTCAAACAAGGTTTTTACAACTACAAATACGTCTTGCTAGATCGCGACGGCAACATAGACGAAGGTGCTATTGGAGGCAACTTCTGGCAAACCGAAAACGAGTATGCAGTCTTAGTTTATTTTAGAGAGTTGGGTGGCCGCTACGACCGCATTATTGGCTATGGTAAGGCCAATTCCGAAAACATTACCAACAATTAATACCTACAAAAACCCACGAATGCAAAACGAATTGCAAATTTTTGAACGCATTACGCGTTCCCTATTAGATAAAGAGCAAAGTGAACCCGTAGTCACGCCTATTCCGGCTAATGCCCTTTGGGATACCTTAGATTTAAAGCTCACCGATTCACCTATAGACGACGCTCAGTTTGAGCAAATATTAAAACAAATTGTACTTAGCACGCCAAGAACGAGCACGCGTAAGTTTTTTAATCAATTGTTTGGAGGAAGAAGCCCAAAAGCAACCTTAGGAGATTTACTAGCCGTAATGCTTAACAATTCTATGTACACCTACAAAGTTGCTGGTCCACAAGTAGGAGTAGAAAAAGCAATTATAAAAGAAATAGTGCGCTTAATTGACTATCCCCAGCAAGCCGATGGAACAATCGCCTCTGGCGGATCTATGAGTAATTTAATTGCCATGCTTATGGCGAGAGACAAAGCCGATCCAGAAGCAAGACAACACGGAATTACTAAAAAATTAATGGCCTACACCTCGCAGGCTTCACATTATTCGATAGCAAAAAACGCCTCGTTTATTGGCTTGGGACGCGCTCAGGTAACTAAAATTCCAACCAACGCCCAAGGCGAAATGAGCGTTAGTGCTCTAAAAACGCAAATAGAGCAAGACATTACCAATGGCTTCACGCCATTTTTTATAAACGCCACTGCAGGAACAACCGTTTTGGGTGCTTTTGACCCAATTAAAGAATTAGCAGCATTAAGTGCGCAATTCCAAATGTGGCTGCACGTGGACGGAGCGTATTGCGGATCTGTTATTTTTAGTCCTAAATACAAACATCTGGTGGAAGGGGTCTCGGAGGCAGATTCTTTTAATCTAAATGCCCATAAAATGATGGGGACGCCGTTAACCTGCTCTATTATTGTGGTAAAAGACAAACGTTATTTACACGACAGTCTTTCTAACGAAGCCGAATATCTGTATCAGACAGATCACGACGAATTTAATTTAGGAAAGACCTCACTGCAATGCGGCCGCCGCAACGATGCCTTAAAATTTTGGTCCTTATGGAAGTCTGTGGGAACTACAGGGTTAGCTAATATGGTCGAAAAACAGTTTGAATTGGCAAATGTTGCTCGCGAATATATTACGAATCATCCCGATTATACGGTTTACAGTTTTCCAGATTCTATTTCGATTTGTTTTAACTATCAAGATATTCCCGCAAAAGCACTTTGCACAGGATTATACCAAGCCAGTGAACTACTTGTTGGCTTTGGTGCATTCGAAGACGACACCTTTGTACGCATGGTAACTATTAACGCTAATAATTCGGCTCAGGATATTTTAAATTTCTTTAAAACCCTAGAGGCGTATACCGCTAAAAACAAGGCCTTACTTAAAAGCCCAACTTTGAGTTAAATTTTATACTTCAAAGTAGTATATTTATGGCATGCAGCAAAGCGACACACCTGTTGAAAATGGTGAAGACTCGATAAAAAAAAGCACAACTCCTGTAAAAGTTGGCGGGCGCAAAGCCCAAAAATATCGTGCTAACACCTGTCTTAATTGTCAGCATCCTTTAGACTTAAGCGATGTTTACTGCGCGTACTGTTCGCAGCTAAACAGCACCAAAAAACTTACCGTTGGCGACTTTTTCGAGGAGTTATTCTCTAGCATTATTAGTTACGATTCCCGATTTAGACAATCGTTAAAAACCCTGATTTTTAGACCTGGAGTAATGTCCCGCGAGTTTGTAAATGGCAAACGCATGAAATATGTGAACCCATTTAGGTTCTATTTAAGTATTTCTATTCTGTTTTTTGTCGTCTTTGGATTAATTCAAAATTTTGATCAGCTTGAGTTTAACAATCCAGCCGATACCGTTAAGGAAGAATTAGAAAATGGTCTAAACGATATTGTAATAGATGGAGTAGCGATACAAAACGTAAGGCAATTAGATTCCATAATCAAGGCTAAAAATCCTGATAACAGCGAGGCCTCTTTGGAGTCGATTCTAAATTTACAGGTCAATAATGGCAAAACTAAAGATACTACCAACACCTATGTAGACAAATTCTATAACGAAGCCCAATTAGATACCATGGGCTTCTTTAACGGTAATTGGAAGCGCTTTGAACTCTACGGCGCTTTTAGCAAAGAGACCCAAATATCCAGAAGTGGACAGGGCTTAGATAGTTTAGGACACGTTAACAATGCGTTTCACCGCTGGGTTTATAAAAAAGCTGTTGATTCGGAGCGAATTGGCGAAGAACCTGGGCAATTATTAGATTATTTTACACGCCAGTTACCTTTTGTTATCTTCTTTTTTATTCCAATTTTCGCCTTGTTTGTGTCGCTGTTATACATAAGACGCAAAGCATATACCTATACAGATCACATGATCTTTCTATTCCACACACAAACCATGTTTTTTGTGCTCTATGGAGTGGCCATGATAATCGATCTTATTTTTGGCATTGACCATGTAACTAACTTTATTTCGCTGTTATTTTTATTCTACTTGTACAAAGCCATGCGTAATTTTTACAAACAGCGTAGATTTAAAACTATTGTTAAATTTCTTATTCTAAACTTCGTATTCTTTATCTTAGCTATATTCGGCGCGGTTGTGGCTTTTGCCATCTCTTTTGCGACCTATTAGAGTATGGTTCAACAAGTAACAAAAGGAATAAAAGTTTCTGTAAAGAGTAAATTCGAAGGCGCCTTCTTGAGGAACGCCAAACTTCACTTTGCCTTTGCCTATTTAGTTACCATAGAAAATCAAGGCAAAGATGCCGTACAACTTACCCATAGACATTGGGATATTTACGATGCCTTAAATAAAATCGAAGAGGTAAACGGCGAGGGTGTTATTGGGCAAAAGCCCGTGTTGCAACCAGGTAATTCGCACACCTATTCTTCGGGTTGCTTACTCGCAGGACCTATTGGCGCTATGAAGGGTCACTATCAAATGGTTAATTTAGCGACTACTGCAAAATTTAAGGTGCGAATTCCAACCTTTAAACTAAGCGCTCCGTTTGCAATTAATTAAACCAAACAGCTAAACTTTTTCTAAGCGAATTATACGATTATCTTGCTCGATATGGCAAAATGCACAATGCGAATCGTAAACAAAGCGATATGGCTCTTTGTGGTTAAGATTTCCGATTGCTTTAAACTCGCCTTTAAAATCGAGCACCAAGTCTTGATTGTATCGTCTTACTTCGAAATGCGCATCTTTATGCCCGTTTTTGTGTAATTCAAACCAAGCGCTACTGCCAATACCTGTTAATAATTGCGCATTTTTAGAAGGTTTATTTAACTCTGGCTCTACTTTGGTTTTGCCGTGCTTTTTGTCGAAGTAATTTTTTAGATTTTCTTTTAATGCTGACCCGTTAAAGGGACTAACTACGCCATTATAAACCTGAACAATTGCCGATTCTGTCGCCGCCTTCTCTACATTACCCACTGTACTCGGGGTAAATTTCTTGTTCCACTTTAAACGCTTAATTATTTTGGAATCGCTGGTTCCCGCTAACAGTGTTTCTGTCACAAAACGCGAACAGTTACTGCCTGTTTTTGCAAAAGCACCATAAGGAATACTTCCCCTATTTTGCAATTCAAGAATATAATTCAAAGATTTATTATAATCGATCTTGTCGCAAACCGATGCCAATAATCGCCCCGAACCATGGGTTTTATCTGGGTTAGCATCTAACCACAATAAAAACTGATTGGTGTTTTCGAGCACCCCTGCGGCACTTATTTCTGCCTTAAACGGAATTTCTAATTCGGTATCGGTAATTGCGGAGCGCACTCGTCCTAAACCATCTGGGGTTACATACCTGCCAAAATCATAATATTGAGCAATCCCGGAAGCGTTATTTATTAGTACTAAAGCTGCATGTCCAGCTTTTATATAATGACGCGTTCCCAAACCAACTAACGGCAAGAATTTGCATAGCAATTCGTCACTCATTTTTACAAAAGTGTCGGGAAAGGCTAGTACAATAAGTTTTCCGTCTTGCATTATAATTGAGTTCGCGTTAGCATACCCTCCGGTACTTCTTGATACAAAAATTCCAGTTTGGACAGCTCTTTATTGACAGCGCTAATACTTTTAGTTTTTACAAATCCCTTGTCCATAATTAAATTACTTAAAGGATCGCCTTCTCCGGCTGTGTTATGAAATTTTAAAAGCGCATCTAAATTTACGGCTTCTTGCTGTTTTAAAAAATCCCGAAACCATTGTTCGCGTTTTTTTATAATAGTTGGCGTATAGAGCTGTCTAGAAGACCAAATTGTTGGCTTATTCGCTACATGCATTAAATGCTTTTGATTTCCGTCCCACACAAATTCGTGAACCTTTAAGGAATCGTGCCAAGTTATTAAGACGATAGTAAAAGGCTCTACAGCGTTAAAAGAAGTATTGTTAATATACCCAAGAGCGTCTTTAGCATTGAGCAAATCACGCACTATTAACCCGCGACTTTTCCCCCAATTAGCAAAGGGGTCGTGGGGCTTAAAACCGCCGTTCAACAAGCAAACAACGCGACTTAAACTACTCAAGCCAATCCAGCTTCCGCCGGCAACGGCATCTTGCGGAAACAGAGTCTCTACTTGGCCTTGTCTAAATATTTTTGGAGCAAAAGTTTCGCGTGCAGGAGCTTCGTCCCTATTGGAGACTAAATAAAAGTCGTTGTTAGCATTTGGCACAAAGCTTACTGTACACATATAGAACCAGTCCGTTTTTGGGATAAAAAATTACAACAAGGCATAAATTATTTTCCCATAAGTATTAAGGCGAACTTAAGAAAAAACGCTTACTAAATTCGTAACTTTGCCAAAATTTACAAAACTGAACATTTACAATTATGGGAAAAGGATTTTTTGAAGTTCCAGTAGCCGTAAACGAACCAATAATGGACTATGCTCCAGGTTCTGCGGAACGCGAAGCTGTATTGGCCGCTTATACAACAATGTATAACAGTCCTATAGATGTACCCATGTACATTAACGGGCAAGACGTGCACACTAACGATTTAGGAACCATGTCGCCTCCTCATGATCACAAACACAATTTAGGTACATACCACAAGGCCAGAAAGCAAGATGCTCAAGCAGCTATTGATACCGCTTTAGCCGCTAGAAAACAATGGGCCAATATGCCTTGGGAACAACGTGCAGGTATCTTTTTACGTGCTGCCGAATTAATTGCAGGACCATACCGCGCTAAAATTAACGCCGCAACTATGTTGGCGCAGTCTAAAACTATATATCAAGCCGAAATTGATGCAGCTTGCGAATTGATTGACTTTTTGCGTTTTAACGTACAATACATGACCGAAATCTACGCAGAACAGCCAGAATCTACCTCTGGAGCATGGAACCGCCTAGAATACCGACCACTAGAAGGCTTTATTTATGCCATTACTCCATTTAACTTTACCGCCATTGCGGCCAACTTACCAGCCAGTGCGGCCCTTATGGGGAACGTCGTGGTATGGAAGCCAAGCGATAGCCAAGTGTTTTCGGCCAAAGTAATTATGGACGTGTTTAAAGAAGCTGGGGTGCCAGCTGGAGTTATTAATGTAGTATTTGGCGATCCTGTTATGATTACCAATACCGTATTGGCAAGTCCCGACTTTAGCGGGCTTCACTTTACAGGTTCGACCCATGTATTTAAAGAACTTTGGAAGCAAATAGGAACTAACATTCACAACTATAAAACCTACCCACGTATTGTAGGTGAAACTGGTGGTAAAGACTTTATTGTTGCTCACAGTAGTTCCAATCCAAAACAAATAGCTACTGCAATTAGTCGTGGAGCATTTGAGTTTCAAGGACAAAAATGTAGTGCAGCAAGCCGTTGCTATGTACCAAAAAGTCTTTGGCCAGCTGTAAAAGAAATGGTTATAGAAGATGTGAATAGCTTTAAAATGGGGAGCCCAGAAGACATGAGTAACTTTATTACTGCCGTAATTCACGAAGGTTCTTTCGACAAGCTTACCAGTTATATAGATGCCGCTAAATCCGATTCGAATGCAACCGTTGTTGTAGGTGGTGGATACGATAAGTCTAAAGGATATTTTATCGAGCCAACTGTAATTGTAACCGAAGATCCAAAATACACAACCATGTGTACCGAACTTTTTGGGCCTGTAATTACTATTTATGTTTACGACGATGCTAAATGGGAAGAAACCTTGCATTTAGTAGACCAAACCAGTGAATACGCCTTAACTGGAGCGGTATTTAGCGAAGATCGATACGCCCTAGAAATTGCAGTTAGAATTTTAGAAGATGCCGCGGGTAACTTCTATATTAACGACAAACCAACAGGAGCCGTTGTAGGACAACAACCTTTTGGTGGTGCACGAGCCAGTGGAACAAACGATAAAGCAGGTAGTAAACTTAACCTGTATCGTTGGATTTCTCCACGTATGGTTAAAGAAACATTTGTTTCTCCAACCAATTATAGATATCCGTTTTTAGGTGAATAACTCTAAATAAATGAACACAACAAAGCCACGTTAAATAGCGTGGCTTTTTTTATGGTTTATACTTTAAGGGTAAATGTACAACGGCCTTAGTTTCGAAGAAGGGATCTTTAAAAAAGGAAGTAATTGGATGCACAGTCGCATTGCGATATACTGCCAATTCTTGGGTTAAATCTCCCCCTTTTAGGTATAAAATTCCGTTGGGAAGCTCGTGATTTTGAGGTTTTGCAATTTTATTTTTTACCCAAGGAACAAAGCGTTCCATTTTAGTTACTGCTCTGCTTACCACAAAATCGAAACGTCCGTTTAGTTGTTCGGCGCGCTCAGCGTGGGCCGTTACATTGATAAGTTCTAAAGCTGCCACAACTTCGTTAACCACTTTAATTTTTTTAGCAATACTATCGACTAACGTAAATTGGGTGTCCGGAAACAGTATCGCCAACGGAATTCCAGGAAATCCGCCGCCGGTACCCACGTCTAAAATTTGGGCTCCAGGCTTAAAGGTTTGCACTTTTGCAATGGCTAGCGAATGCAAAACATGCCTCGTTGTGAGCGAATCTATGTCTTTTCTCGAGATCACGTTAATTTGCTGATTCCAATGACTGTAAAGCTTTTCGAGCGCCGCAAACTGCTCCAATTGCTGGGGGGAAAGGTCATTAAAATAAGTAGAGATACTATGCATTTTGTGTTTTAAAAGGCAAAGGTAGTTGATATATCGATTTTTTTAGCATTTCGCTTTAAAGTAATACTTGTAAGATGCGTATATTTGCTAATTATTAAATTACCGAATTAAAAATTTAGCACTTTGAGTAAGCAACAAATTAAATTCTCCCGAGTTGATTCCGCAAAATTTTTTAGAACCCTAAACAAGCGCGTTAACGAATATTTTAAGGAAAACGACATTGCACGTACTGGAAACTGGAAACTGCATTTAAAAACAGTTATCATGTTTTCCTTGTATTTAACCCCTTACTTTTTAATGTTAACCCTAGACCTTCCTACTTGGGTCCTACTACTTTTTACAATAATTATGGGCGTAGGTATGGCTGGCGTTGGAATGAACGTTATGCACGATGCCAACCACGGGTCGTATTCGTCTAAAAAGTGGGTAAACAAACTCATGGGAAGTAGCATTTATATATTGGCTGGTAATGTATACAACTGGCAAGTACAACACAATGTGCTGCACCACACCTATACCAACATTCACGGGCATGACGAAGACATGGATGCCGGGCGTATAATTCGCTTTTCTAAGCATGCAAAATGGCATAAGGCACATCGTTTTCAGCATTATTATAGCATCTTCTTATATGGTTTGCTAACTTTTAACTGGATGCTAACTTCTGATCTATTACAAACCAAACGTTATTTAGCTAGAAAATTATCTTACGGTAAATTCCCAAAGCCATCTAAGCAATGGAGTATTTTAGTGATTACTAAAATTATTTACGTGTCTATCTGGATTGTTCTCCCTATTATTTTTATGAATATTGCTTGGTGGAAAATCTTAATTGGATTCTTTATAATGCATTATGTTGCAGGAGTTATTTTAAGTGTAATTTTCCAGTTGGCACATATGGTTCAAGAAGCGCACATGCCATTGCCAGACGAAACTGGAAACATGAAAAACACTTGGGCAATTCACCAATTGTTTACTACAGTGAATTTTGCAACTAAGAATAAAGTAATGAACTGGTTTAGCGGTGGATTAAATCACCAGGTTGAACACCACATATTCCCTAACATTAGTCATGTTCACTACACTAAGATTTCTAAAATTGTAAAGCAAACGGCGCAAGAATTTAACTTGCCCTATTTTGAATATAAAACCACACGCAAGGCTGTGATTGCTCACTTTAAACATTTAAAGCAAATGGGCATGAATCCTGAATTATCTGCCTAATACAAGTATGAACAAGCACTTATCTAACCGGGTAAACCAAATGGCCACTTCGGCTACTTTGGCAATGGCTGCAAAAGCCAGAGAACTAAAAGAAGCAGGCAAAGACATTATTGGACTAAGTTTGGGAGAGCCCGACTTTACCGTGCCAGAATTTGTAAAAGAATCTGCTATACAAGCGGTAAAAGACGACTACCATTCGTACACTCCTGTAGATGGTTATGGCGATCTAAAAGCCGCTATAATTACCAAGTTTAAGCGAGATAACAACTTAACATATGCACCGGATCAGATTGTAGTTTCTACAGGTGCCAAGCAGTCCTTATCTAATTTAGCCATGGTGTTGTTAAACCCCGGAGACGAGGTTTTACTTCCCGCACCCTATTGGGTAAGTTATAGCGACATAAGTAAAGTTGCAGGTGGGGTTCCCGTTGTTATTCCTACTTCTATTGCAAACGACTTTAAAGTAACCCCAGAGGCCTTAGAAGCGGCAATTACCCCTAAGACCAAAATGATGATTTACAGCAGCCCTTGTAATCCAAGTGGTTCTGTGTATTCTAAAGAGGAGTTACGTGCCATTGCAGATGTTTTGGTAAAATATCCAGACATTATTGTAATTAGCGACGAAATTTACGAGCATATTAATTTTATAGGACCGCATGCAACCATGGCTGGCTTTCCAGATATGTACGACCGCACTGTTGTAGTAAACGGAGTCTCTAAAGCGTTTTCTATGACTGGATGGCGTATTGGGTATATTGGTGGACCATCGTGGATTGCACGAGCTTGTAATAAAATGCAAGGTCAAGTTACCAGTGGTGCCAATTGTATAGCACAGCGCGCTACTATAGATGCGCTAAACAACGACCCGTCGCGTATACAATACATGATAAATGCATTTAAATCTCGACGCGCACTAATCTTAGATTTAATAAACGCAATCCCTGGATTTAAAGCTAACGAGCCCGAAGGAGCGTTTTATGTTTTCCCAGACATCTCTGCCTTTTTTGGTAAGACATTACAAGGAACATTAATAAACGATTCCTCTGACTTTGCCATGTATTTATTACAGCATGCCAATGTAGCAACTGTTACTGGAGCCGCCTTTGGCGACCCTAATTGTATTCGTATTAGTTACGCTGCCAGCGAAGAGAATATTAAAGAAGCAATGAAGCGTATAGCTGCGGCTGTGCGTTAAATTACTGGAACAATTTTTTATTTTTTTCTTTATCATGCTTTTTAGGGCAATCCCGCTCTACCTTAGCGGATACGCGAATGCGCAGTCAAAAAAAGAACGGCAAGAAAAATCTGGTTTATTGGTATGTCATTTCGATACGATGTATCTCCCACCTGCGCAGCTGCTTTGATGGACAAGGAAGCAAGAAACTCAAGAACTGATTTGAACAAGCCATTATTTTAAACGTAGCATATTTAAGGGAATAAATTTGTATTTACAAGCACACGTTCGTCGCCATCTGAGCCCTGTTTGGTTGGATGTCGTGCGTTGTCAACTGTGTTTGCAATTGTGACTTACGAACGTCGTGAAGTAAGGAACAAGTGCGCACAGATCGCGCGACTCAGAAATGGCGAGGGGTTTTTGCGACACCGTAATTTTTATACGGTGAAGACGAAAGGCGACTAAAAAAGAGGCCCTTTCTTTTGCAACTTTTCTTTGGGCCATCAAAGAAAAGTTGATATTGCTGAACGAAAAACATCTTGTAGATGTTTTGAGAGAAGTACCCGCGAATCGGAAAACTGAATCATGAGAAGACCCTTCGATAAATCACTCAATGACCTCAGCGAACCAAAAAAATAGTCCCGTGAATGTTTAAAAAGACAAAAAAACCTTATCTATTCTTCCAAAAACTAGGCGTAAACAAAATAAGCACAGTAAAGAGCTCTAAACGGCCTATAAGCATTAAAAACGACGCCCACCATTTAGCTACATACGGCAAACTGGCATAGTTTTCTACTGGGCCCAAGTCGCCCAAGGCTGGTCCTACGTTCCCCAAACTAGAGGCCGCGCCACCCAAAGCTGTTTTAAAGTCGAGCCCAAGCCATGCAAAGACTAAAACCCCTACAATAAACGATAGCATATAGAGTATAAAAAATGCCAAGACGTTAAATACAATTGGCTGTTGTACGGCCTTTTTATTATATCTAACCGGCAATATGGCATTGGGGTGCAAGGTGCGCTTAAACTCTAAGATTCCATTTTTAATAAGAATTAAATGACGTACAATTTTTATTCCCCCAGAAGTAGATCCCGCACTACCCCCTAAAAACATAAGTCCAAAAAAGAACAGGGTTAAAAAGGGAGTCCAAGCGGTAAAGTCGGCCGTTACAAATCCGGTAGTAGTTACCACCGCCAACACTTGGAATAATGCATGTCTCGCAGACGATTCGGCTTGTCCTAACACTTGTGGATGTGCTATAGTAGAAGCCTCTACATCGGCCTGAAAATAAATTATAAGAGCTACAACCAAGGTCAATCCAAAAATGGCTAACAAATAGGTTTTAAATTCGTTGTCCCTAAAAATGCGACTAAATTTTCGCTTAAACGCGAAGTAACTTAATACAAAATTGGTTCCTGCCAAAAACATAAACACAATTATTATATACTGTATTAATGGAGTGTCATTCCAATAGGCAACACTAGCATTTTTAGTAGAGAATCCTCCCGTACTCAAGGTACTTAGCGAATGGTTAACGGCGTCAAAAACAGACATACCCGCTACGCTTAATAGCACGGTTTCTGCTATGGTGTAGCCTACGTAAATTAACCACAATCGCTTTGCCGTATCGGTAATTCTTGGATGCAACTTATCCCCTGCTGGTCCTGGGGCCTCGGCAGCAAAAAGCTGCATACCACCAATGCCTAAAAGCGGCAAAATTGCAATGGCCAGTACAATAATCCCCATCCCACCAATCCAATGCGTAATGCTTCGCCAGATTAAAATACCTTCGGGCATAACCTCTATATCTTCCATTATAGTGGCTCCCGTAGTGGTATAGCCACTAATAGTTTCGAAAAAAGCATTCGTAAATACTGGAATGGAGTCGGTTAATATATAGGGTAAACTTCCAGTGAGCGACATAAAAACCCAACCAAAGGTTACTATTAAATAACCCTCGCGTTTTTGTAATTCTTTGCGATGCTTATTAGTGGCATACATTAAAAGTGCGCCTAATAAAATGGTAATTAAACCCGCCAGTAATATGCCCTCTGTCGCCCCATCGTTATAGCCAAAGCTAACCAAGGCCGAAATCCACATAAAACAACCATTGCATAGCAATAGCAGTCCCATTAAGTGAAATATTAATTTAAAATTGAGTCTGTTAAAAGAAAACATTACACGAAGAGCTTTTCTACCTTGCCAATAGATTGAGGCAAGCAACATACAACAACACGGTCGCCGTCTTGTATTTTAAAGTCTCCTAAGGCAATTACCCCTTCGCCGTTACGAATTACACCACCAATAATTGCCGAACGCGGGAATTCAATATCTCGTATATAAGTGCCACATACGTTACTGGAGGCAGTAACAATAAATTCTAGAAGTTCGGCATTCATATTGTTTAGCTTGGTAATTGCAACTACCTCGCCTTTGCGTATATACCTAAAAATATTGTTGGCCGCTAACAGTTTTTTATTAATTAGGGTATCTATTCCAATAGAATGCGACAACTGAAAGTAGTCCATGTTTTCTACCAAGGCAATAGTTTTTTTAACCCCGCGAGATTTTGCTACAAGACAACTCATAATATTGGTTTCGGAATTCCCAGTAACCGATATAAAAGCATCCATATCTTCTATAGATTCTTCTTCTAGCAATTCCACATTACGACCATCGCCATTAATTACTAAGCAACTTGGAATGTCGTCGGCTAGTTCGAAGGCTTTATCTTTGTCGTTCTCTATAAGTTTTACTTTAAAATTATGTTCGCATAAGCCACGAGCTGTTTTATAGCCAATTTTACTCCCACCAAGAATCATTATATTTTTTAGGACTTCTTTTACTTTCCCTGCTAGGGTGTACATTTGTTCTAAGCCTTCTTCGGTTGTAATAAAATAAACCTGATCACCTTCTTTAAATTGCGTATCACCACGTGGAATTATCGTGTACTGCGTTCCAAAGCGTTGAATAGCAATTGGTATGTATTTAAAATCCGGGAAAATATCTCCTATTTCTTTAACCGATTTACCAACAAAAGTAGACGTTCTAGGCAATACCATCCCAATCATGGTTAAAGCGCCGTCTTCGAATTCGTAGGTATCGTTAAAACCACTTTGGTTTAGTAGCAATTCTATTTCGCTAGCTGCAAGCGATTCAGGCGAAATAAGTTCGTCTATCCCTAGTTTAGTAAATCCAATTTCGTC
Organism: Gilvibacter sp.; assembly: GCA_965277295.1. Lineage (GTDB taxonomy): Bacteria > Bacteroidota > Bacteroidia > Flavobacteriales > Flavobacteriaceae > Gilvibacter. The sequence continues at coordinate 2,244,632 of OZ255720.1, read as the reverse complement.
TTTGTTTTCTATAAATTCTGTGTTAGAAATTCTGGCTATGGTACGCTTGGCACCCAATTGTTTAGCCAACACACAGGCAGTAATATTTGTAGCCTCGCTAGAGGTAACGCCAATTACCAATTCGGTTTGCGCCACGTTGGCATCTTTTAGTACCTGCACAGAGGTAGCATCGCCACGTATTACACGAATATCTAAATGGGTGTCTGCATAAAGCAAACTATCTCTATTGGTGTCTATTAGGGTAATATCTTGAGACTCAAAAGAAAGGAGTTTTGCAAGATGAAATCCAACTTCGCCAGCACCGGCAATAATTATCTTCATATAGTTGAAAAGGAAATACCTTGCAAATTTATAGAAAATCTAGCAGTTGAGCTACAGTTTCTTGTTAAGGCTGAATTGTCAAGCTATTAAAATTGCTTATTTTTGCAGCCAAATTGCACATATGACCAAGAAAATAACCCCGTACAAAGACTCGGATTTAAAGAAAAAAGAGCAGATTGAACAGATGTTCGATACTATTTCTTCTAATTACGACGGCCTAAATCGGGTAATTTCTTTAGGAATTGATCAAAAATGGCGTAAAAAAGTGGTTCAACGTATTGTTGACCACAAACCAGAAACCGTGCTCGATATTGCCACAGGTACCGGAGATTTAGCCATTGCCTTTGCCAAACTTATGCCCGATACTAAGGTTACAGGTTTAGATATATCGGACGGCATGTTGTCTGTTGCCAGAAAAAAGGTTGTCGATCAAGACTTTGCAAAAAACTTGGATTTTATTCAAGCCGATTCAGAAGCCATGCCTTTTAAAGACGATCATTTTGATGCCATTACGGTTTCTTTTGGGATTCGCAATTTTGAAACCTTAGAAAAAGGATTAAGCGAAATACTGCGGGTACTAAAGCCCGGTGGACTTTTTATAGTTTTAGAAACTTCTGTTCCTACAAAATTTCCATATAAACAAGGCTATTGGTTGCACACCAATGCGGTATTGCCTATTATTGGCAAGCTGTTTTCTAAAGACAAAGTTGCCTACAGTTATTTGTCAAAAAGTGCGGCTGCTTTTCCACATGGAGAACGCCTTAACAATATTTTTAAAAATATTGGGTTTATAGGTATTGAAAATAGACCACAAACCTTTGGTGTTGCCACCATTTATTCAGCAACAAAAGCATGATTAAAAAGGTAATTTTAATATTAATTGTATGCCTAGGAGCGCAATCCGCTAAGGCACAGCTGTTTAGTAAAGAACGTTTAGCAAACCTAGAAACCTTCGACGAAAGAGTTTTAACTTGGGGGTATTTTTTAGGTTTTAATTCATACGACTTTAAATTTGAATACGAAGACCAAACCACAGACATTATTGTAGAACGCGAAGGAGGTTTTAACGTTGGACTTGTTGGGGATTTACGACTCACCGATCATTTAAATTTACGATTGGAGCCGGGTTTATATTACAGCCAGCGCAATTTGCGTTTTCCAGGTTTTACAGAAGAGCGTGACATTTTGCGTGAAGTAAAATCTACTTATATTCATATTCCATTATTACTAAAAGTTTCTACCAAACGCGTAAATAATTTTAAACCCTTTATAGTTGGAGGAGTTTCTACTTCTTTTAACTTATCGAGTAACAGTGACAATCCGCAGGATAATTCGGCGGGGGAATTTAGAATGGTCAAAGGCACAAATTACTACGAATTAGGTTTTGGAATCGACTTTTACCTGTTCTACTTTAAGTTTACTCCTTCAATACGCGGCGTATTTGCCATGAACGACGAATTAATTCGTGACAACGACCCAAACAGTCCATGGACCAGTAACATTAGCGCTATGAGCACCAGGGGCATCTTTGTTAATTTTACCTTCCAGTAGCCCGACTAAATTCGCTTAACAATACAGCCGTAGCTGTGGCTACATTTAAACTTTCCATTGCACTACTTGTGGCTTTTGGAATAGCAACTCTGTTTTTTATTTGAGCCGATAGTTCAGTAGAAATTCCCTGGCCTTCGTTCCCCATAATTAAAACCGCATCTTTAGGGAACGTGGTTTTATAAATGGACTCACCATCCATAAACCCGCCAAAAGTTATGGCACTATGTGTATTTATTAATTCGGGCAAGTCGCCATAGATTATATCTAATCTGGCCAAAGAACCCATACTAGCCTGTACTACTTTAGGATTGTAGCAATCTACTGTATTATTAGAACACCACAGCTGTGTTACTCCAAACCAGTCACACAATCTAATAATTGTCCCCAAATTGCCTGGGTCTTGAATGCCGTCTAATGCAACTCTTAAGCCGCTATTAAGAATACTTACTGGACATTTTTGCTTAAAAATAGCCAACGCTTGATTGGGTGTTTTTTGAGAGCTAATTTTTTTTAGCTCACTGGCAGAGATACCCAAAGCGGCATTATGGTCTTTAAATAAGTCCGTGGTGTAATACAGGGCTTCAAGTTTGGTATTGGAATCTAATAAATCTTGAATTAATTTGGGTCCTTCTGCAATAAAAAGCCCCAATTTATCTCGGTACTTTTTACGTTGCAGCGACGTTATATATTTTATGTCATTTTTGCTCAACATAAGTTTAGATATAATTTTAAAATAGGAGTATTATCTAGATAAAACTTAAAGCCAACTTCCATTTACAACGAACACAAAATTGCACATTAACTCTTAGAGAAAAAATGTATTTTTGGTTTTAATTGAACTCGCATTTGAAACAACCCTGCTCAAAAATAGTATTAATTCTTATTATCGCAGCAATAGCCGTATCGTGTAATGCTGTAAAGCGAGTAAAACCTGGGGATTATCTACTTACAAAAAATACAATTATTGTAGATGGGGAAGAAATTAATGACGACCAAATTTATAGTCAATTAGCGCAAAGAACTAATACAAAGGTGTTTGGGGTTCCTTTTAGTTTGCACATTTATAACTTTGCCAAAGAATATCCAGATTCAACCTACATGGCTTGGCTAGAGCGCAAAGAAAATCGCAAACCTAGATTAACCAAATCACTTTCGGCAAAACAGGTAGAAGAACTAAAGAATTCGTACGTTGGTATTAATAATTGGATTAAAAAAACAGGAGAAGCTCCAGTAGTTATTGACACTGCTAAAATGGAGAAATCCAGAAAACGCATTGAACGATATTATGCACGCAAAGGTTGGTTTAATACCCAAACTAATTTTAAGGTATTTCCAGATACCAATAAGCGAGCAACTGTAACTTATACCGTTAATAGAGAACAACCTTATATATTAGATTCGATAACAAAGACCATAAGTTCTCCCGTGGTAGATTCTTTATTTAAAAGCACAGAAAACTTTAGTTTTTTAAAAGAAGGAGAACAATATGACGCCGAAAATTTTGAAAACGAAATAGATAGACTTACTCTGCAGTTTAGAAACTCAGGGTTATATCATTTCGATACCGAATATGTAACTTTCGACGCCGATACTGTAAAAACAGGACATAGAGCGTTAGTAGAATATATAATTCCAGATCGCACGATTACTATTCCCGATAGTACCTATACAAAACCTTTTAAGATTTATACCGTAAATAAAGTAAATATTGTAACCGACTATCGCTACGATTTACGGGAACAGGCCTTTAAAGATTCGGTTAACTTTAATGAGTTTAATTTATACGCCTACAATCCATTAAAATATCGCGCCAAAGCGATTACCAATGCTATTGCAATTACTCCAGGTAAAATATTTAGAGACGTAGATAGATCGCTCACCTATAACCAGTTGAATAATCTAAACGTATTTAGATACCCAAACATTAGCTATACTGAAGATCCTGACGACCCGAGCGAAACTGGATTAATAGCCAACATTTTACTAACTCCACTAAAAAAGTACAATCTAGACTTAAATTTTGATGCCTCTACCTCAACCGTACAAGAATTTGGTGTTGGATTTAGTACCACATTTTCGATTAGGAATGTGTTTCGAGGGGCAGAAACCTTAGAATTGTCTGCTCGTGGTAGCCTTGGTTCTTCAAAAGATAATGCCGTATCTGATTCGTCGTTTTTTAATATCGCAGACGTAGGTGCAGATATAGGATTATCTTTTCCAAGAATCTTATTTTTTGGGAATACAAGTAGGTTTATTCCTAAATATATGGCCCCTAAAACTCGAGTCAGTGCCGGTTTTGGGTATCAAAAAAATATTGGTCTGGATAGGCAAAGTCTGAACTTAGATTTAAACTATCAGTGGAAACCTACCAAAACTAAAACCTGGATAGTAAGCCTTGCAAATATTCAATATGTACGCAACTTAAATACCGACAACTACTTTAATGTTTATCGCAGTTCTTACGCAGTTGTAAACGATATTGCCCGCGATGTTGGTTACGATTTTTTGGATCCCGAGGACCCTTTGGAGTTAGGAATCCCAGAAGAAATCGATCAATTTATTGACGATGCCCTAGGCGACAATCCAGACGAACTGCCTTTTACCGACACCGATTTGGACGAAATATCTAGTGTAGACGAACGTCAGGACCGGTTAAGCGAAGACAATCTAATTTTTAGCTCGAGCGTTGCGTGGATTCGAGATTCAAGAGAGGATATTTACGATCGCAGTTTTTCCAGGTTTAGATGGCGTTTAGAGACTGCCGGGAATTTATTGGCGGGAATCACACAAATAATTGGAGCAGAAAAAAATGCCAATGGCAATAACGAAGTTGTAGGTGTTGTATTCTCTCAATATGCTAAGCTCGATTTAGATTACATAAGGCACTGGGAGATAAACCAGAATGCAGTGTTTGCCATTCGCGCATTTACTGGGGCAGCCATTCCATATGGCAATAGTGACAACATTCCCTTTGTTCGTAGTTATTTTGGAGGTGGTGCAAACGACAACAGAGGTTGGAGACCTTACGACCTTGGGCCTGGTAGTAGTGGAAGTACCCTAGACTTTAACGAAGCCAACTTTAAACTTGCCTTTAATGCCGAATATAGATTTACACTCTTAGGGGCCTTAAAAGGTGCATTTTTTATAGATGCAGGAAACATTTGGAACTTACTGGATAATGCAGAAAACGAAGCATTTACCTTCGATGGCTTTAGCGATTTAAAGGAACTTGCAGTTGCTAGTGGTTTTGGAATTCGCTACGACTTTGGCTTTTTTGTGTTTCGAGTAGATACTGGATTTAAAACCCACAACCCTGCGCGTCCAGAAGGTGAACGATGGTTTAAAGATTACAACTTTGCCAATGCGGTGTTTAACATTGGAATTAACTATCCGTTTTAACCACATTTTTGCTATTTTTGTCTCCTTATAATATTAATTAATAAATTACTTTATGAGTCATTCAATTGTACCAGGAGTTGCCACGGGAAGAGCAGTTCAGGAAATTCATAAGCTAGCCAAACAAAAGGGCTTTGCTATGCCAGCTGTAAATGTTATAGGATCTAATTCGGTAAATACAGTTTTAGAAACAGCCGCCGCGCTTAATGCTCCTGTTATTATTCAATTTTCTAATGGAGGGGCTCAGTTTAACGCTGGTAAAGGCTTAAGTAACGACGGACAACGAGCCGCTATTGCTGGAGGCGTTGCTGGAGCGAAGCACGTTCACGAATTGGCCAAGGCCTATGGCGCAACTGTGATTATGCACACCGATCACTGCGCCAAAAAACTATTGCCTTGGGTAGATGGTTTATTAGATGCCAGTGAAGCTCATTTTAAGCAATTTGGTATTCCGCTTTACAGCAGTCATATGTTGGATTTATCTGAAGAACCTATAGAAGAGAACATAGAAATTTCTAAGCGATACCTTGAGCGCATGAGCAAAATGGGAATGACATTAGAAATTGAATTAGGTATTACCGGAGGCGAAGAAGACGGTGTGGATAATTCGGACGTCGATGCCTCTAAACTATACACACAACCCGAAGAAGTATCGTATGCATACGAGCAGCTTTTGCAAGTAAGTGATCAATTTACTGTGGCTGCTGCCTTTGGAAATGTACACGGTGTATATAAACCTGGTAATGTAAAGTTGACACCAAAAATTTTAAAGAATTCGCAAGAGTATGTAATGCAAAAGTTTGGAACCGGACATAATCCGGTAGATTTTGTATTCCATGGCGGAAGTGGTTCGACAGTAGAAGAAATTCGCGAAGCCATTGGATACGGAGTGGTAAAAATGAATATTGATACCGACTTGCAGTTTGCCTTTGCCGAAGGTATTCGCGATTATATGACTGGTAATATTGACTATTTACGCACTCAAATTGGAAATCCAGACGGAAGCGAAGTTCCAAATAAAAAATATTACGATCCAAGAAAATGGTTGCGAGAAGGCGAGCTTACCTTTAAAGCCCGTTTAGAAAAAGCTTTTGCAGACCTAAACAATATTAATACCTTGTAATTCAAGGAAAAACAAAACACTATGGCTTGGTTTAAACGTACAAAAAAAGGTATTCACACGCCTACCGAAGAGAAAAAAGACGTACCTAAAGGATTATGGTACAAGTCTCCCACTGGTAAAATTGTAGATGCCGAACAGCTAGAAAGCAATTTTTATGTAAGTCCAGAAGACGGCTACCACGTGCGTGTTGGAAGTAAAGAGTATTTCGAAATTCTTTTTGATGATAACAAGTATAAAGAGCTCGATAAAAATTTAACCTCTAAAGACCCGCTAAAGTTCGAAGACAATAAAAAGTACGTAGATCGACTTAAAGACGCCCAAGATAAAACAGGTTTAAAAGACGCAGTGCGAACCGCGGTTGGAAAATCTATGGGTGAAGATTTAGTCATCGCCTGTATGGATTTTAGATTTATTGGAGGTTCTATGGGGTCTGTAGTGGGTGAAAAAATAGCTCGTGCAGCAGACTATAGTTTAAAGCATAAAATTCCGTTTATGATTATCTCTAAATCTGGAGGTGCTCGTATGATGGAAGCCGCATTATCGCTAATGCAATTAGCCAAAACTTCGGCTAAATTAGCGCAATTAGCAGATGCCAAGATTCCTTATATTTCTTTGTGTACCGACCCGACAACGGGGGGTACAACAGCCTCTTTTGCCATGTTAGGTGACATTAACATTAGCGAACCAGGAGCGTTAATTGGCTTTGCTGGCCCGCGCGTTGTTAGAGATACTACAGGAAAAGACTTACCTGATGGATTCCAATCTGCAGAATTTGTATTGGATCATGGATTCTTAGATTTTATTAGTCATCGCAAAAACCTAAAGCGAAAGATTAATCTATACTTAGATTTAATTGCGAACAGGCCACTACGCGAGAAGACGGCATAATTATGGGTTAGGGATTGAGGCGGTATACTTTGCTGTGCAAAGATAAAGCCGAAAGCCCGTTACTGCTGCGCAACAGCAAAGCAGTAAACCTAATAAAAACTAAAAAAAAAGAGAGGCAAACGCCTCTCTTTTTTCAACCAAAATAATCGCTAAGTAATCACACCTAGTTAAAAAATCTGCGCAATCTAATTTCTTGTTCGCTGCCATCTGGCAGGGTAAGTGTTCCAAAGGCATTGCAACTTCCATCGCCAAAATCTAAACTCACCGTAGTGCTTTCTCGAGAAATATCTAAAATACCACTTACAATAAATCTACACGCCCATTCTCTGCGCAAGGGTTCTATAACCTCTTTGCTAAACTGAACTCCAGCCAGATTATTAAACGTAACATTACCAGTAAGCAAAAACACATTGTCTCCCCAAAATCCAGTAGCGAAGCCTGCTACCCACTCTCTATTTTTGTTTGCGGTATAGGTAATAGATTCTCCATCGGGCCAGGTCGCTACAAAGTTTGCAACTTTACTGGCATTGGGGTTTCCGTCGCTATTAAATGTTCTAACAATAGTCTTGGAGCCTGCTACAGCAACGGTGTTAAAGGTAAAATCGTTTAAAACAACTTCGAGTGTTTTAGATGGAGCCTCCATATTATTGGTATAGGTAATGGTAAAACTTCCAGATAAAATATTACCGTTTGGCAACTCACAACCGGCACCAAAATCGACGGTCTTGGTTCTACTGCCCTCGCCTATTATCGTGGTTACAGTAACACAAGATGGTAAAAAGTCCGATGGACTTGCAAAGCCATTAGCCTCGGCTTCGTCTACGGCAAGAATATCTAAGGCAATATTCGAAATTTCTTCTTCGACTAGGTCTACTTCGTCGGATTTACTTATGGTTTCTATAGCAATTTGAGCATCGGCCTCTTGGGCATCTGGTTCTGCAGATGAATCGTCGCTAGAGCAACTTACCAAGACAAGCGCTGAACAAAACAAAAGCAAGCCTATGTTTAAAAATCTTCTTTGGGTTTTCATATTGTTATTTTTTTAAGTTTGTGATGCTATGACCTGAATTGTTAAAAAAGGTTTAAAATCGGCTCAAAAAAACTTGTTAGACCTTGCTGTGTTGGATTACTAAATAAAACGTATATTTGCGCCCTGTTACTCACGTTAGTAACCCGTACATAATAATTATTAAAATAATGTTGGCATGTATTTAACACCAAAAGTAAAAGAAGAAATTTTTTCAAAGCACGGAAAGTCTGCACAGGACACCGGATCGGCCGAAGGTCAAATCGCGTTGTTTACGCATCGTATTACGCACTTAACTGAGCACCTAAAGAACAATCACAAAGATTACAATACAGAACGATCTTTGGTGAAACTAGTAGGAAAGCGTCGCTCTTTATTAGATTACTTAATGAAGAAAGATATTTTAAGATATCGTGCGATAGTTAAAGAACTAGGTTTACGTAAATAATTTTAAAGGGGCTTTTTAGCCCCTTTTATATTCCTTGTAGTTTACAAGGGCAGAGAAAAAGCTACTTTTTTAGTTTTTCATTGGTCACCACACAACACAACAACAACAATCGAAAACCGATAGTTGACCAAATTAAGAGCACCTAGCCAAGGTGCGAAATGAAAAACAAGTATTATGATACCAAAGGTATTTAGAGAGGTCATTGACCTTGGTGACGGTAGAGAAATTTCTATCGAAACCGGAAAATTAGCAAAACAAGCCCACGGGTCTGTTGTGATTCAATCTGGAAAATGTATGCTATTGTGTACTGTAGTTTCTAATTATCATCAAGCAGATGTGGACTTTCTTCCATTAACAGTAGATTATCGCGAAAAATTTGCAGCTGCTGGTCGTTATCCAGGTGGATTCTTTAAAAGAGAAGCTCGCCCAAGCGACGGAGAAGTTTTAACCATGCGTTTAGTAGACCGTGTATTGCGTCCGCTATTCCCAAAAGACTACCATTCAGAAACTCAGGTAATGATTCAGCTAATGTCTCATGACGAAGACGTTATGCCAGATGCTATGGCTGGATTAGCAGCTTCGGCAGCTATTCAATTGTCTGACTTTCCATTTGAATGTGCTATTTCGGAAGCTAGAGTTGGACGTGTAGATGGACAATTCGTAATTAACCCAACTCGTGCGCAGTTAGAAGAATCAGACATTGATATGATGATTGGTGCTTCTGCAGACAGCGTAATGATGGTAGAAGGCGAAATGGACGAAATTTCTGAAGAAGAAATGGCAGACGCTATTAAGTTTGCTCACGAACATATTAAAGTACAGTGTGCTGCTCAAATGCGATTAGCAGAAGCAGTTGGCCGAAAAGAAGTACGCGAGTACGATCCAGAAGCTACAGACGAAGATTTAGCCAAGCGAATTCACGATATGGTTTACGACAAAGTCTATGCAATTGCAAAGGCGGGCTCGGGAAAACAAGAACGCGGACAAGCCTTTAGCGATATAAAAGAAGAAGTATTTGCTTCTTTTAGCGAAGAAGAGCAAGACGAGCTTGGAAAATTAATTCACAAGTATTTTGCAAAAGCTCAGAAAGCGGCTATTCGCGATTTAACCCTTAACGAAGGTTTACGTCTTGACGGGCGTAAAACGGTAGATATTCGTCCTATTTGGTGTGAAGTTGACTACTTACCATCGGTTCACGGTTCTTCAATTTTTACACGTGGAGAAACGCAAGCACTAGCTACCGTTACATTGGGAACTTCTAGAGAAGCAAATAAAATTGATATGCCGTCTTACGAAGGTGAAGAGACGTTTTACTTACACTACAACTTCCCTCCTTTTTGTACTGGAGAAGCACGACCTATACGTGGAACTTCAAGAAGAGAAGTAGGACACGGAAACTTGGCACAGCGAGCGCTTAAAGGAATGATCCCAGAAGATTGTCCTTACACAGTACGTATTGTATCGGAAGTTTTAGAATCTAACGGTTCTTCTTCTATGGCAACTGTTTGTTCTGGAACAATGGCGCTAATGGATGCTGGAGTTCAAATGAAAAAACCAGTTTCTGGAATCGCAATGGGATTAATTTCTGATGCAGATTCTGGAAAATATGCTGTATTAAGCGATATTCTAGGTGACGAAGATCACTTAGGAGATATGGACTTTAAAGTAACCGGAACTGCAGACGGGATTACCGCTTGCCAGATGGATATTAAAGTTAAAGGATTGAGCTACGAAATCTTGGTTAACGCCTTGAAGCAGGCTCGTGATGGTCGTTTACATATTTTAGAGAAGTTAACTGATACAATCGAAGCACCAAATGCCGATGTAAAATCTTACGCTCCTAAAATGGTTACGGCACGTATTCCTAATGAATATATTGGCGCCTTAATTGGACCTGGCGGAAAAGTAATTCAAGAGCTTCAAAAAGAAACAGGTTGTACTATCGTAATTAACGAAGACCCTGTTACCGAAGAAGGTATTGTAGAAATACTTGGAACAGGTCAAGAGGGAATCGACATGGTATTGGCCAAGATTGATTCTATTACATTCAAACCAGAAGTAGGTAGCGTTTACGAAGTTAAAGTAATTAAAATGCTTGACTTTGGAGCCGTTGTAGAATATATGGAAGCTCCTGGAAACGAGGTATTATTACACGTTTCTGAATTGGCATGGGAACGTACAGAAAATGTTTCCGATGTTGTTAATATGGGCGATGTATTCGATGTAAAATACTTTGGCCTTGACAAACGCACACGTAAAGAAAAAGTATCTAGAAAAGCACTCTTGCCAAAACCGGAAGGTTATGTAGAGCGTCCACCTAGATCTCGTGACGACAGAAAGGGAAGAGACAATAGAGGTAGAGACAACCGAAGAAGAGATTAATTATTTTCTCTCTCATATATAAAAACGCCTCCAAGAATGGAGGCGTTTTTTTTATAAGTCGTTTTAAGATTAATACTTTCGTTATTTTTTTAGCCGGAGTTTTGCTTTTATAATTTTATCATCGGGGCTTTTTTCGATTAGGGTAATTTTTCCATTAAATGCTACATCTGCCCCATCTTCAATTTTTAATTTACCAAGTATGGTTACATCTGCAGTAGGTTCGAATACCACCTCTGCCCCTTTTTCTATAGTTACAGCAAAATCCGATTTGTTGTTTTCGATAAAATAAAGGCTCGTGCAATAGCTACATCTTAATTTATCTTTTCCCTCTTGGACAAAGTCCTTAGCGCCACATTGAGAGCACTTAAATCCTTTAAACGACATGAAATCAATGTTTTAAATTTAAAATTATTCCTGAATTTACAAAAATTTACCTTCATTGCTCCCAACGCTTAAAACAATTATGCACATGCAGTTTCCAACACTGTATCGTTATTAATCCATCTAAATATTAAAAGAAAGGCAACTCAATGAGTGGCTTTTTTTATTTATTTGTTAAATTAAGGTAACTTTATACGCAACCTTTAATTAAAGCATAGTCTATTAACTAAACAACACATTTTAAAATGAAGAAATTTTACTTATTAATTTGCTGCCTTGCAGCAACACTTGTTTTTACTTCCTGTGAAAAAGATGCTAATAACGTTATCGATCAGGTAGTAGACGGAGTTGACAGCGGAGCTATACTTAGAACGATTAACGTAATTTCTGGTGAATTACCCATTGGGGTAGAAGGCGCTGGATTTGCGGTAGAGGTAGAAGCTCAAGACAATATGAATGGAGACCTAATGGAATCTATAGACGTATTTGTTTCGCTTACCGATAATTATCCAGACAATGGTGACTCTTCGGCCGACGAAGTTCAGATTGGAACGGTAAATAAAAGTGAATTTAGCCCAGGTCCCTTCGGATTACCACGGGGAACCATTAGTGTTTCGCTAGAAGAAATGCTAAGCGCACTAAATGTAAACGAAGATGAATTATTTGGTGGCGACGTATTTAACGTGCGTTTATCTATGAATTTATCTGACGGACGTGTATTTTCTGTGGACAATGCAGGGGGTATTATTACCGGTGGATTTTTTAATTCTCCGTTCCAATATGCTCCAACTGTAATTTGCCCAGTACCCGATACGTTTTTAGTAGGAAACTATTTAATAGAAGAAATTACAGATTATGTAGACGGACCTACCTTTGAAGACGGAGCAGTTGTAGAAGTTGCTGTTGGGGAGTTTAGTACAGAACGTGTGTTCTTTACCTTTAACTATCCAGATTATTGTACAACACCAAACGACTTTAAGTTTACGCTAGTTTGTGGGAACATTTTAGTCCCGTTACAAGAAAGTAACTGTGCATGCGGAGATGGTGCGAATTACTTTGGACCTCCACTTGGAGATGGAGCTACCTACGATTTAGCAGACGATTCTGTTTTCTTTTTAACTTTTGGAAACGACCTGCAATCGGATTGTGTAGCACCAGAGGACACGACCTATAAATTTACAAAGCAGTAAATTATACTCAATACGAGTAAAAAATCCTCAAAATGAAATTGTTGTTTTTTTGGAACTTGATGAATTAATACAATTATGTAGTCAGAAACATAGAAAAGCACAAAGTGAATTGTTTATCCGATACAAGGATATGTTATTCACGTTGTGCTTAAAGTATTGTAAAAATCGTCCAGAAGCAGAAGATCATCTTCAGGATGCCTTTATCAAGATTTTCCAAAACATAGATCGATATCGCCACAAAGGCAGCTTTGAAGGTTGGATGAAACGCATTGTTATAAACAGTGCGATAGATCGCTACAAAAAGGACATGTATATGCATCCCATAGACGAGGAGCGTACACAAATAGAAGATACCACTGTAGCGCAATCTGAACTCGACATTCCCTTAAAAACCCTGTTAAGTTTTATACAGGAGTTGCCCAGTAGATATCGTATGATTTTTAATTTATATCAAATGGATGGGTATTCCCATAAAGAAATTGCAGATATGTTGTCTATTTCTGTGGGAACATCAAAATCGAATTTGCATCGCGCCAAGCAAATTTTAAAAGAGAAAATTTTTTCTTTAAACGAAGCTGACCGCAACAAACGCAATTTGAAACATGGATAAAAAACAGGACATAGGCGCGGCCATAAAAAACAAGCTCGAGAATTACTCTCAGGCTCCTGCCAATGCAGATGTTCTTTGGGATAATATTGCGTCCCAACTGGACGATGAATCCAGCGGTGGTAGAGTCCTGCCCTTTTGGCTTAGGACTGGCTCTGCTGTTTTAGTCGGTGCGATTGCCTTGATTTCTATCTGGTATATCGCTACAGATTCAGGCAGTTCAGATACAGATAATCCAATTCAAGTTACTCAGACAGATATTATAGAAGCTGGTCAGGATAAAAATAGTGATGCAGACAATTTCAACAAGCAGCAAGTTGTTGACAATACAAACGAATCTAACGTTACTGAAAGCACAAATTCGGCAACAACCAATGCCAATCAATTAGAAGTAACAACTACCGACCAACAGGAAGTGGTATCCAGCGAAAGTAAAAGCAGTATAGCATCAGAAACCAACCCAGACAATACCGAAGGAGTTGCCAATAGTGCAAATTCAGTAGGCACAACCACAACAGCTACTTCCACTGGGCAAAATTCTGTTACTAATACAAACGCTATTGTAAGTGCAAATACAAGTGGCAATACTAGCGCTAACACATCTAACACAAGCACTACTAGCGGTAATACGCCTGCGGCTAAACAAGATGCCAGCACAACAGCGACTACGACTTCAAGCACGAGCTATAATGTTCCCTATTCCAATAGTGTTAATACGAATACCACGGGAACACCAAGTGGTTTTTATGTATGGAGTAAAAATTCGATTCAAAAACAAGAATATAAAAGTCCAGAAATACAACCCCTAGTCCTATTGGAGAATCAATCTTTAGAAAAGGCGACTGCGCTTCCAGTAATTGCATATAACGCCAATGTCTCTTATAAAAAATCTAAAGAAGCGCGACGTTTAGAGCGTGAATTGCGCAAAGAAGAACTTAACGATTATAAGTGGACTATTGGACCAATGGTCGCTCCCACTTCTTATGGTTCGCTAACAAAAGGTTCTATGTTAGATGCACGACTTGAAGGTAACCCTAGGGAAGGCGAGACCAATTTAAGTTATGGACTTCGAGTAAAAAATAAATTTGCCAAACGTTCTTCGCTGCGCTTTGGAGTAAACCGAATTAATTTAGGCTACAACACACAAAACTTTCAGGTAAATATTATAGACGATATAGTAAATGTGTATCAGCTAACTGGAATTGACCCCGGTAACGAAATACAGAATGGTGGCGTTTCTTTAGACCCACAAGCCACTGCATTCTTTCAAGAAAACGATGTGGTTGCCTTAGACCAAGACATTTCGTATTTAGAATTTCCTGTTGAATACGAATATGCACTGCTAAATACCAGATTAGGAGCCAATTTGATAGGGGGAACGAGTCTTATTGTTTTAGACGACAATCGCATTGCAGCAGTTTCTAATAATGGCGAAAGTGTTAATGTAGGACAGTCCAATAACCTTTCTAATTTTGGATTTACTTTAAACTTTGGAATGGGCTTGAACTACGAAATCTCTAAGCACTTGCAGTTTAACGTGGATCCAATTTTTAAGATTCAAATGAATACTCCAGAAAACAATTCCATAAATAACTTTAAGCCCTATTACTTTGGTATCTACAGCGGATTGAGCTTTAAATTTTAACATTTAAGCCTACAACTGTTAACAATTCTTGTATTTTGTAGGTAATTTCTTACATTTTATCGATATTAGTAGTCTAACTACTTAATCAATTCGATATGAACAAAAATTACTTAGTTGTACTCTTGCTACTTTTTGGCTTTAGTATAACTGCCCAAGAAGGTGCTATGCAAGCATCTTCTGTTACAACGGCAACCTATGTTTACCAAATCCCAGCCTTATCTAGTATGGATAATATTATTGCTGCTGCCGGATTTGAAGATATAGCGCCGCCAAAACGCCGAGGTAGTAATACCTTTGTACCAGGAAAAGGAATCCCCGCGGGCGTAGACCCCTTAGTACGCAATCAGACTACAGTTACTAAAACTGCTGGACGTACACCCCTAACCTCTTTCGATGCACATATTGGAACCGTTTTAAACGATCCAACTGGTGCCATTGGTCCTAATCACTATGTCTATGCTTTTAATTCAGGATTTGGAATCCGGGATAGAGCAGGAAATGTTTTGGTTCCAGAGGCTTCTTTAGGTACACTATTTCCTGGCGAAACCTTGGGCGATCCTGTGGTTGTTTACGACCGGTTTGCAGATCGGTTTATAATCATGGAATTTAGTAATTCTCCTAACGGATTTTTAATTGCAGTAGGTCAAGGTCCAGATCCGGTTAATGATGGCTGGTACACCTATAGATTTAACACCGGCACCTTTCCTGATTACGAAAAAATGAGCGTTTGGAGCGATGGATATTACATTACCGCAAACAAAAATCAAGGAGCTCAAGCCACAAACGACGTGGTTTATGCGCTAGAACGAGACGAAATGTTATTGGGTAATCCTGGAGCTCAAATGATTGGTTTTCCGCTGCCCAGTGTAGAAGATAATGGATTCTATAGTCCAGGAGGCTTTAATGCTATTGGAACCAATTTACCGCCAGTTGGGGTTCCACAACCTATTGTGTACATGCAGGATGACTCTTGGAGTGGAATTAGCACAGACCATCTTAAAATTTGGAATATTAGTGTTGATTGGAATGTACCAACAAATTCCTCGATTTCGGCACCTCAAGAGTTAATTACGGCCCCTTTTGATAGTGTTTTTGACGGCGGCTCGTTTAACAACTTAGAAGAACCGGGTTCAGGTCCAGATATAGATGCAATTCAAAGTACCATGATGTATATGACCAATTATCGTCGTTTTGGCACCCATAATTCGGCAGTAATGAACTTTGTAGTCGATGTTACTGGCACCGACAGTCAAGCCGGAATTAGATGGTTTGAATTAAGACAGGCCAACGACAGTGCACCTTGGACGGTATATCAAGAAGGTACTTTTGTGCAACCCGACGGAAACAGTGCTTTTTGCGGTAGTATTGGAATGGATTCGGCCGGAAATATTGGTTTAGGATATACCATTGTAGGGCCAAGCGTTTATACATCGCTACGATACACCGGGCGTCAGGCAACAGACCCCCTTGGTACCATGACTGTTGCAGAACAAACTATAGTAAATGGCGATAGGCCAACAGCCTTCAGACCAGATGGACGATACGGAGATTATGCACATCTTACGGTAGACCCTTTAGACGATATGACCTTCTGGCATATTGGCGAATATATGAAAGGCCCCACCAACACTAGAAAAAGTCACGTGGCCGCATTTAAAATTGCTTCGGGTCCACCAGACACCGAAGCACCAATTGCGCCTGCTTCTTTAGTAGCATCTAACATAACTGCAATTAGTGTCGACTTAGACTGGACTGCTTCTACAGATAACGTTGCAGTTGTAGGTTACAATATATTTCAAGATGGCGTGAATGTTGGAACTACAGGAACCCCAGGATATACCGCGACTGATTTAACCCCAGATACCAGCTATACTTTTTATGTAATTGCTAAAGATTCGGCAGGGAATGAATCGCCCCAAAGTAATACCGTAAATGCAACAACTATAGAAGCTACAGGCTGTGTTGGAGGGATTGCCGCTTTCCCTTACAACCAAAGCTTCGAAAATACTTTGGGTGGATGGACGCAAGACGTCACAGACGATCTAGATTGGACGGTCTTGTCTGGAAGCACACCTTCGGGTAACACAGGACCAAATGCTGCAAATGCAGGGACATACTATATTTATGTAGAAGCTTCGGGCAATGGAACTGGCTATCCAAATAAACGAGCCATAATAAATTCGCCTTGTTTTGATCTGCGTGGTGCGAGTTCGGCAACCATAACATTTGACCTGCATATGTGGGGAGCAGCAGATATGGGTAGTATTGCCTTAGAAGGCTCTTTTGATAACGGTATTTCTTGGAATTCCATTTGGAGTCAAACAGGTAACCAAGGTAATGCGTGGAATAGTGTAAATTTAGATTTAGCCGACTATATAGGTAATCCAGCTCAATTTAGATTTAATAGAGTCACTGGGGCAACTTGGCAAGCCGATATTGCCATAGATGCTTTTAATGTAAACATTACTAGTGGACCACCAGATACCGAGGCGCCAACTGCTCCAACACAATTAGAGGCAGGTACTATTACTTCGACCACTGCGGACTTAATTTGGAACGCTTCTACAGATAATGTTGGCGTTACTGGATACAATATCTATCTAGACGATATTTTATTCGGCAACAGTGATACAAATTCGTTTACTGCAACAGGGCTTATGGAAAATAATTCATACGACTTTAGTGTTACAGCTTTAGATGCTGCTGGAAACGAATCGTTACCTAGTAATTACTACACCGTATTTATTTTAGATAGCACTGGAACAACAGAACTAAATCAAGGATTCTTTGAATCCGGTTGGGATGGTTGGATAGATGGCGGAAGTGACAGTGCAAGAGATGGTACTGCAGCTTATGCCTCGGAAGGTACTTGGTCTATTCGTTTGCGCGATAATACCAGTACTTCTACAATGACCTCTCCTACCTTCGATTTGTCTGCATATACTAGTGTTGATGTAGCATTTTCCTTTGTGCCCAGAAGCATGGAGAATGGGGAAGATTTTTGGCTGCAATACAACGACGGTTCCGGATGGCAAACGGTTCAGACCTACGCTAGTGGTGTAGATTTCGATAACAATCAAAACTACAGTGCGAATGTAAACATCTCTGGACTACTATATAATTTAACTGCAACCGGAGCCTTTAGATTTCGTTGTGATGCGAGCGGTAATGGCGATTTTGTATATATAGACGCAGTAACCATTACCGGAAACGATCTACCAGTTAGAACAGACGCCAATAGAACTCCCGTACTTTTAGGAGCAAGTGAGACCGCGCCACTCGAAACTTATACTTTAAACAACGACGAAAGTAGTCTATTTACCCTCTACCCAAATCCAGTAGAATCTGTGCTAAGCGTAGAAACCTTTGGTGAAACCGTTGACCAAGTGTACCTGTTTTCGGTCTTTGGCATACAAGTTAAACAACTTGACCAATTGGAGCCTGGAAACACAATTAACGTGCTCGATTTGGCCGTTGGAACCTACTTTATAAGGTTTATTTCGGGAGATCAAGTTGTTACACGTAAGTTTATTAAACGGTAATATTTAATTGAATTTAGCTAAAAAAAGGAGGCCAATTGGTCTCCTTTTTAGTACTCTGAATAGTAAATCACATTACAAAAAGATTAAAATATATTTAATATTAAGTTTACATTGCAGCCCAACAAACAATAATTTGTGAGTACGCATTTACAAATAGTAGCATTTTAACACCCTTTAAATCACTGATTTTTAAATTCTTAGAATAATAGCTAAATTCGCGTAACATTTTTGTAACATTTTTGGGTATATTTACGTATAACTAGGTAGTGAGCGCAATTAAGCGCAAGTTTAAGAACGAGGAAATTTAGATGAGACAACTTAAAATTACCAAGCAGGTTACTAACAGAGAAACCGCATCCTTAGACAAGTACCTACAAGAAATAGGAAAAGTTGACCTAATTACGGCAGACGAAGAAGTTGAATTGGCACAGCGAATTAAAGCTGGCGATCAACGCGCTCTAGAAAAATTAACAAAGGCCAACTTACGTTTCGTGGTATCTGTTGCAAAACAATATCAAAACCAAGGATTAACGCTTCCAGATTTAATTAATGAAGGAAACCTTGGACTAATTAAGGCTGCTCAACGATTTGACGAAACTCGAGGGTTTAAGTTTATTTCGTATGCAGTTTGGTGGATTCGTCAGTCTATCTTGCAAGCATTAGCAGAACAATCTCGTATTGTTCGTTTACCGCTAAACAAGATTGGATCCATTAATAAGATAAATAAGACTTTTGCATTTTTAGAACAAGCACATGAGCGTCCGCCAAGTGCAGAAGAAATTGCAAAAGAATTAGACATGACCATTAACGACGTTAAAGAATCTATGAAGAATTCTGGACGTCATGTCTCGATGGATGCACCTTTAGTTGAAGGTGAAGATTCTAACCTTTACGATGTATTGCGTAGTGGGGAATCTCCAAATCCAGACAGAACATTATTGCACGAGTCGTTGCGCACAGAAATTGAGCGCGCGCTAGAAACCTTAACACCAAGAGAAGCAGATGTAATTCGTTTGTATTTTGGCTTAGGCGATCAGCACCCGATGACGCTAGAAGAAATTGGCGAAACATTCGACTTAACTCGTGAGCGTGTGCGTCAAATTAAAGAGAAAGCAATTCGCAGGTTAAAGCATACCTCGCGAAGCAAAATATTAAAGACTTACTTAGGCTAAACCCTAAGTTACGGCAACTAACAGTTAAAACTAACTGTTCGTTTTTTGATTGATGAATGAAACCCCGGCTGATTACCGGGGTTTTACTTTATATTAGTTTTTGCAAATTCCGTCCCCGTTATACGCAACCTTAAATATTTCTTGCTACATTAGAGAAACAACCGTGTAATCCGTGTTCGATAATTGGATTTAGACCTCTTAATAGCGCAGTGTAAAAAGCAAAACCCAAAGGCCCAGGAAGCATTATTTCTCGAGTATAGGGACGCCTTATACAATACTTCACTTAAGTATTGTCGCAATACTACCGAGGCGCAAGACAATGTGCACGACGCATTTGTAATTATATTCGAAACCATTAAAAAATACAGCGGAAAGGGATCGTTTCAGGGCTGGATGCAACGCATCACAATTAATCAAGCAGTAAAAAAGTACCGAAACAAAACCAAAGAAATACTCACAGACCAGCCACGAACATCGACGCCAATAGAAGATGATTCACCCCTAACAAAACCGGTACAGTTAGACACCATCTTAACAGCTATTCAAGAATTACCTAATCAATATAGATTGGTTTTTAACCTTTACACTTTAGATAATTATTCACATAAACAAATCGCCAAAATGTTACAAATTTCGGTGGGAACCTCTAAGTCCAATTTGCATCGCGCCAAGCAATTGCTTAAGGCAAAATTGACAAAATTCGTGGAACATTCCACAAAATAATAAGGCATATGAAAGATCCCAACTCCTTTATTGATCAGCTAAAAACGCAGCTAGAAACGCTAGATAAAACTACCGCTAAGCCTAACTGGGAAAGCGTTTTAATAACATTAAATAAAAACAGGCGCAGACGTTATGCAACATGGATAATTTCTTCTTTAGGCACCCTTACGGTTTTACTACTGTTTTTAAATCAGTGTGAGACTGGAAGTGCAGATTCTCTAGCTACACCCATTCAGCAGGAGTCTCAAAAATCTAGAACCATAGTGACAACTAATAAAGATGAATTAAATATTACCCCTACTAATGTTGAGCCAGATTCAGTAACCAATCAAACACTTTCAGGCACAGATTCCCTAGCTTTAGAAAACAACAAGCAAACTCCAAAGCGAGAAGCCAACACCGGGGTCAGTCTTAATAATTCTACTTTACAAAATGTAAGAACAGGAACTTTAGACAGTGCAGATTTTATACAAGGATCGCAAGTTAAAACAACCTACTATTATTACAACGACCTAGATAATACTCAAATTGTGACTCAAAATAAGGCCCAAATTGACAGTTTAATTTTAAACGAAGGCAGAACAGTTTCTAAAGATAGTATTCAAGAGTAATCCAGATAAAGTTATATTCAAGCAAGATAGCTAGCTTAATTTTTTAGTCTATTTTTGTATAAAATATTACTTTATGAGCACTAAAATTGCACCTTCTATTCTTGCCGCAGATTTTGGCAACTTACAACAAGACGTTTTAATGGTTAACCAAAGTCAGGCAGACTGGTTTCACTTAGATGTAATGGATGGAGTTTTCGTGCCAAATATTTCGTTTGGAATGCCAGTAATTAAGGCAATTGCCAAACATGCTACAAAAACCTTAGATGTGCATTTAATGATTGTTGATCCCGATCGTTACATTCAAACATTTGCAGAATTGGGAGCCAATGTGCTTACTGTACACTACGAGGCTTGTACACATTTACACCGAACATTACAAGCTATAAAGGCAGCTGGAATGCAAGCTGGAGTGGCTTTAAACCCACACACCAATGTTTCTTTATTAGCCGATGTAATTAAAGACATAGACCTAGTTTGTATTATGAGCGTAAACCCTGGCTTTGGAGGACAATCTTTTATAGAAAACACCTACAATAAAGTAAAGGCACTTAAGCAAATTATTACAGATCATAATGCCAATACCATAATAGAGATTGATGGTGGTGTTACCAGTAAAAATGCAAAGGAATTGGTTGATGCTGGCGCCGATGTGCTAGTGGCTGGAAGTTTTGTTTTTAGATCGGACAACCCTCAGGAAACCATAGCTGAATTAAAAGAACTTACCCAATAAGCAGCTATTATTCACTTTAATTTAATACCCCGTGAACTTAAAATTCAATAGTTTTTTAGTGTGGGTATATAATTCTGGAAAGGTAGCTTTAAAAGCGTGCGGCGACTCCATAAAATATTCGGCTAGTACAGCCATAAACTCGTATTGATTTGTAAACGCGTAAGCTCTAAAAAATTGAGTTTTATCTAAATTATCTTTTACTTCTTGCTGCGTAAGGCGTTTTAATATATTCTGAAATTGAATCTGAAAACGAGCAGAATCGGTATCACTCCCGCGTTTTGCCTCTAATTGCATGGCATGCATAAACTCGTGAATTCCTAAATTAATATTGTCGTGCCCATCGGCAAGGCCGGCTTCGAAATCTTTCCACGATAGTACTAAGGCCCTTCCACCAGGGTTAATCTCGCCCTTATGATACGCCTGATTTATATTGCTAAAAAACTCTTCTGGATAGACTAAAATAAAATGAATAACACTGTAGATATAATTTTTACGTCCAAAACTTAACATGCAACCCACTGCGGCAATTAATACCTGCATTCGCTCTGTAACTTCCAATTCGTCCCTTCCAATAAATTCTTTATCGCGAATAAAGGTTGCTACCCGATGCTGAAACTGTCGTTTATGTTTGCGGTTTAATTTTCTATAAAAGGCAAATTCAGCATTAAGAATTTGTAGTTGTTTAGCATTAAGTTTTCTAAAGGTGTAATAATGTCTTACTAGCGGTTTATTAAATCGCGCCGCGTAAAAGCTCTCGAAAACTCGAAATAAAAAAAATAAGAACCCAGCAAATACAATTCCGTAGGCATAAGGAGCTAGCCAATCTGCATTATCTTCAAGTTGAAATAGGGGCATGGGAATGAATTTGGAGCTTCTAAGATAGCTAAATAAACAAAAATCGCTCTAATTCGTTAAAAATAAAGCAAATAGAAAGCGGCCCAACAAAAGAACCGCTTTGCATACTGTGGTGTTTAAACCATCTTAATTTCTTGAAAATATACTAAGTACATACCAGAATAAAAGCATTAATGACCCAAATAAGCCTAGAGATGCAGCAACATACTGCTCGCTATTGTACTTGTGTACCATCTGCGAAGTTTGATACAAAATAGCTCCAGAAGCTAGCACAACCATGCCTATACTAAACCACAAGCCCAGATTAAAACCAAATAAAACACCAGCTACTATAAAACCCAAGGCAATAAAGAAGCCTATTGCTAAGCCTGTACGTAAAAAAGAAAAGTCTTTTTTAGTTAATAAAACCGCCGCAGAAAGGCCAGAAAATAGTGACAATGTTACTATTGCTGCTTGATTTAGCATGTTTGCGCCTCCTTCTTCGGCAACCATTAACGCAATAAAAATAAGCGGAATAAATATAAAGGCTTCGGCAATTACAAATAGTACTAAGGCCAAATATTGTTGTTTAATATCGGTACTTTTTAAAGCCATAGCTTCGGCTTTATTTGTAATAAACATAAATCCACCCAGTAAGAGTAACCAAGTCCAACCCTGCGTTAAAGAAAGTGCAAACTTTAAAATTACTGGAATCTGAAAAAAGATAGCCTCTACTGCTATAAATAATAACACAGCGCCAGCAACGTGTGCATAGGTTTTTTTATAAAAAGCAACCTGTTCGTCTTGAGTTAAATCCCCGATAGTAACAGCTTGTTGTTGTGGTTGTAATTCTTCCATTGTCTTTATGTATTTACTTAATATTATTCTTGCAACACATCGCTAACAAAGCAATGCCTAGTATTGTTAAACAAGATATTAAAAGTAATTAAACTTCTGCAAATGCAACATATTTATTATTAATCAACCGGCTATTTATACAACTTCCAAAAAAACAAAAACCAAGTAATATTGACATTGCTCATTGTTTAGAGAATCGCACTACCTTATTTTTGCTCAAAATCCTGGAAACCATGAAAACAACGGTTCAAGTACAAAACATAAAATGTGGCGGTTGTGCCAACACTATAAGTAACAGATTAGAGAGACTTCACGGTGTAAAACAAACTCAAGTGCTTCCCGAAACCGGGGAAGTAACTATAGATCACCAAACCGAATCAGCACTTAACGCTGCCCTATTAAAACTAAACAAGCTTGGATATCCAATAGATCCAGCCACGAATACTATAGGTAAAAAAGCACAGTCTATGCTTAGTTGTGCTATGGGCAAGATGAGTAATTAAAATTAACAAGAGATTCAATGTACTATACATAAGGCTTGCCGCGTAAACGGGTGTCTTACTCAAACGTCCACTGGAGGTTTGGTTTTTCCAAACATCGTACGCCAAAGTGCTATGGGGAGGGTTTACAGCTAGAACTTTCTATTTTTGACCATCTGCTAAACTAAGTGTTACTATAGTTTCGGACCGCGCCAGCCTTAATTCGCTCCTATTAGTGAGCACAGGGCTACTTCTGGAGCGCATTCACTTACACTTCTGTGGCTAGCGCGGGGGGAGATTCCGAAACATTAATAAAAATTAAATTAATTCCTGTTTTATAGCGGATTAATCACTTCATGGTTTTTAAATAGCATTTATTCCATAACAATTTTTTCGACCAATTTTACTTCATCGGCTGTAAGTGGCTTTTGTTTTAAAGACACGAGTAAATCAAGCATCCTTTGCATATTGTCCATGGGAACAATTTCTACATTAAAATCAATTTTAGACAGTATCTTGTTAACGCTATAAATTGCCTCTAGTTCATTCTTATTGCCCATAGGGTCTCTTGTAGCATTATACTCCAAAATCATGAGTTTGGTTTTAATCATCCCTCCAAATTTTTAACAAAAGTATTTTGATAAATAGAAACAGGGTATGACATGAAATGTCATACCCCAAAAAATGATTAACTTTCGCGCTAATAATGTGTTATCGTTTATGAAAAAATTCGTTTCTATTGGTCAATTAATGACGGATTATCGAAGCAGAAACAATATCTCGCAAGGAGACTTAGCCGCAGCTTTTAATGTTGATATTCGCACTATAATTAGATGGGAGAAAAACGAAACCTTATTAAAGTCTAATAAGGAAGAAGAAATGGTAGACATTACATTTATACCGTATCAAGTAATCCGAAATCTTAATGCGCCCGTTTCTATTCCAACCTACTACGACTTCGATATCCGGAAGTATTCACTTAATTCTGTTTCTATAGATATTCCCGATGCAACTTGGATGCGATCAAAAATTAATACTACTACAGATCGTTTAAGAACAATATCGCATGAATCAGATATAGAAGTAATAATAAGATGCACCATGGTTCAGAAGCATATTCCAAAACCAATGCGCAGCGATATAATCTTAAAAGCAACCAAGTTATTACCCGAACTAAACACCATCCTTTTTGACTCTTCCGGTTATTATGCTGGACACACTGTTGTTTTTCCTATTTCAAAACACTGTTATACTAACATTAAAAATGGAACGCTAAAAGAAAAAGACATTAGCCCAGAAGACATTATAGACCATAAAACAGAGACCGACTGTGTTTTTTATGCCTACGATTTAAACGCAGATTGTAACGAGAATTTATATTATATAGCTGCAGTTATTCTTCACTTTTTTAAAGATTTAAACCCAGAATACTTGTATGCAACTTATACCTCCCGTGAAGATGGTCTAGATATAAATAAACAAATTGGTTTACATATTATTAGGGAAGATACAGACCTACAAAAAAAGATTAATAGCAAGGTGCCACCAACGCTATTCGAAGGTAATTTTAAAAAGTTTTTATCTGTGTAATTATAAAGGTGCTTGTTCGTTTAAATTTAATGGCGTTCCCAAAAACTAGCGCTGCGCTTAGTTTTGGGTCGGGCTATTCGCTTCAATTCCTCGCTAGCTTACCAACTTCGCCAAGGCTATATTGGTCGCAGCGCTGCGGGATTTACGCTGCTATCCCTAACGCGGGGGTTGGGCTTAATGCGCATCAGTCATTTTCTTAAGCTCTGACCGGTCGTGGCGCGAACAACGTGAGGGTTGTATCGAGATGCTAGCAGACTGAATTATGGCTGCTGCTCCGCAGGTGCTTCACTCAAATGTCTACCAGATATTTGATTTTGATTCTCAAAATACCGTTCACCAATGTATCGAGATGCTGGAACGCGGGATTCTTTGCTTCCACCTTCGCTAAAGCTTCGCTGAACAAAAACAAAATGCTACCGACCCAAGCAAAAACCGGTCATCGAGTGGCGCGAACAACGTGAGCGCTTTATCGAGATGCTGGAACGCGGGATTGTTTGCTTCGCAAACATCCCTTGACCTTCCCCTTTGCAAATGCAAAACTAGCCTCACTTCGTGAGTCCTGTTTTGTCTTTTTACTTCAGCTTACAAAACTCCGCGCTGCACGAGTAAAAAAGGGATTCTTCTCTTCGAGAAGTTCCCTTTACCTTCCCCTTTGCAAATGCAAAACTAGCCTCACTTCGTGAGTCCTGTTTTGTCTTTTTACTTCAGCTTACAAAAGCGAGCTTTTGACACTTTCGTAAAAGACAAAACCAGCAACATTTGTTGCTGGTTTTGCGCTTATAGTGACCGCGGAGGGATTCAAACCCCCAACCCTCAGAGCCGAAATCTGATATTCTATTCAGTTGAACTACGCGGCCAATATTGTTCTTTCTATTTACCTTGTCCTTCGAAGCTTTAGCGAAAAAGGACGCGGCCAATATTGTTCTTTCTATTTACCTTGTCCTTCGAAGCTTTAGCGAAAAAGGACGCGGCCAATATTGTTCTTTCTATTTACCTTGTCCTTCGAAGCTTTAGCGAAGAAGGACGCGGCCAGTAAATGTGTTACGCCAATCTGCTTTTTACAATATTCGAAATGGTTTTTCCATCGGCTTTTCCAGCCAATTGACCGTTGGCCATTCCCATTACTTTTCCCATATCCTTCATGCTAGATGCTCCTGTTTGAGCAATAATAGCATCGACAACTTTGGTAATTTCTTCTTCGCTTAATTGGGCAGGTAAAAACTTGGCAATTACCGCCGCTTGTTCTAATTCGGGACCAGCGAGATCTTCGCGCCCTTGCTGTGAAAAAATTACAGCGCTGTCTTTGCGTTGTTTTACTAATTTTTGTAAAATTTTAAGCTCTTGATCTTCGCTAATTTCTGCCTTGGCGCCACCTTCGGTTTGAGCCAACAATAATGCCGATTTTACTGCACGTAATGCCTCTAACGACTTACTGTCTTTGGCTTTCATGGCCGTTTTCATGGCCTCCATAATTTCACTCTGTAAACTCATAATCGTGCGTGTTTAAAATAGAATGCGAAGATAAAAAATAAACCCGAAAACAAAGGACTGTCTTCGGGTTTAAAGGGAAATGTAACACTAAACAAAAACTCTTAATCTACATTGTCGTGTAAAAATGAATTATTACTTCTTAACTGAACATCGTCGTCGTCTAAGTTTACCGTGGTTCTAGATAAATCGCCTTCGTCTTTAGCATCTTCGTCTAATTCTATACCCATACGTTTATAGGCCGGTTGCTTTTCTATATCGTCAATTTTAGAAGCGCTATTTCTAAATTTATAATTAAACTCTTTAAGCTTGCGCTTGCGTTCTTCGGTGCGATCCTGTAAAACTTTAGAAATTGGGCTGTTAATTGGATCTTCCTCTTCTTGCGAACCTGGAAGCGGATCTACTTCTGGAGATAACACCTTTTTCTCCATAACCAATTCTTTATCCAACACTTCAGGTTCGGGCTGGGCCTGAGTTAAAGCAGTTTCCATTTCTTGATAATCATCTAAACTGTAGCGTTTAACTCCTTCCTGAGTAACTTCGGTAACAGGAACCACTTCGACAGAATCGTTAACCTCTATATCGCGAATCGATTTGGTCGACATTTGTGGAGTAAGTTCATCTACTACCGGCTCTTCGGCTACTATATCTTCCTCTTGACTTAGCGGTAAATCGAACATAAGCATTTGCTCTTCTTCTGCATCTGCTTCTGGAATCGCAGCAACTGGAGCTTCAGCTTCTGGTTTCTCTACCACTACATCGAACATTTCTTCTTCGGCTACATCGGGCATTACTACAGGGGTATCGGCCTCGACAATTTCGAAGTCACTTACCTGCATCTCGTTAATAATTACTTGTTCAAATTCAGCAATATGATGTATGTCCACCTCTTGATAAACTACCGGCAATTCTTTTAATAACTGTGTAGTTGGAATATATCCTTCAAAAGGTTCAGCAACAGAATCTTCTTCGAATAAGGTATGACGAATTACTTCTGGTGTCGTCTCCTTTTTAACTACAGGGTTTACCGTAGCTGTTGGCATTTGTTTGGTAGAAGACAAAACTTGCTGAGCAGCCTGTTCTTCTTCTAGGGTATGTATAATCTTCTTAGATTCTGTATTTACAATTTCGTTCTGCTGTTCGGCATTAAAGCCAGTGGCTATAACAGTAATAGAAACTGCACCCTCTAGCGATGAATCTTCCCCAACACCCATAATAATATTGGCGCTATGTCCTGCTTCGGTTTGAATATAATCACTAATCTCACCAATTTCGTCTATGGTAATTTCTTCTTGTCCAGAAACAATTAGTAAAAGCACATTCTTGGCTCCCGTTATTTTGTTATCGTTAAGCAATGGAGAATCTAAAGCCTTAGTAATGGCTTCATGCGCTCGGTTTGCTCCCGTTGCAGAAGCACTTCCCATAATGGCAGTACCACTGTTAGAAAGCACTGTTTTGGCATCACGAAGGTCAATATTTTGTGTGTAGTGATGTGTTATAACTTCGGCAATCCCACGCGCCGCAGTTGCTAAAACCTCATCGGCCTTAGAGAATCCAGCCTTAAAGCCAAGGTTTCCGTAAACCTCACGTAACTTATTGTTATTTATTACAATTAACGAATCTACATTATTACGCAAATTCTCTACCCCAATATGGGCTTGATCGTTTCGCATTTTACCTTCAAACTGAAAAGGAATGGTAACAATACCCACAGTTAAGATATCCATTTCTTTTGCCATTTTGGCAATTATTGGCGCAGCACCAGTACCCGTACCACCTCCCATTCCGGCGGTAATAAATACCATTTTGGTATTGGTGGTAAGCATGTTCTGAATTTCGGTCATGCTTTCCACGGCACTTTGCTCTCCAACTAAAGGGTTTGCCCCCGCACCCAAACCTTCGGTTAAGGCCATTCCCAATTGAATCTTAATTGGGACAGGACTGTTTTCAAGAGCTTGCGAATCTGTATTACAAATTACAAAATCAACTCCCTTTATGCCCTGCTGGAACATGTGGTTTATGGCGTTGCTTCCGCCGCCGCCAACTCCAATTACTTTAATAACATTCGATTGGTTCTTTGGGAGATCGAATGCAATGTTTTCAAAATCACTATTACTGCTCATAGTTCGCTGGTTGTGAGATTTATAGCCTATTCGGCATTATCTAAAAAGTCTTTAAACTTTTCGGCCCATTTGTCAAAAAAGCGCTTGCGCTCTTTGGGCACTTGTTCTGTTTCGTTTGTTTGTTCTGGCGATTGATTGGTTTCTTGCACAACAGTGTCTTCCAACTCTGCTGCAACATCTTCCGACCTACCTCGGGTTTCTAAACTGCTTAACACCAAGCCAACCGCCGTAGCATACATAGGGCTTGTAGTTTCGCTATCGCTGTCTCCAGCCAAATGTTCGTTTGGATACCCAATTCTGGTATCCATTCCCGTAATATATTCAACCAATTGCTTGAGGTGCTTTAATTGGGAACCTCCCCCAGTTAATACAATTCCTGCAATTAGTTTCTTTTTTTGTTCTTCGTGACCGTAATTTTTAATCTCCAAATACACCTGCTCAACAATTTCTACCACACGGGCATGAATTATTTTTGACAAGTTTTTTAGCGTGATTTCTTTAGGTTCACGTCCTCGAAGCCCAGGAATAGAGACAATTTCGTTGTCTTTGTTTTCTCCTGGCCAAGCCGATCCAAATTTTATTTTTAATAATTCAGCCTGCTTTTCGATTATACTACAGCCTTCTTTTATGTCTTCTGTAATAACGTTTCCACCAAAAGGAATTACTGCGGTATGCCGTATAATTCCATCTTTAAAAATGGCTAAATCTGTAGTTCCACCACCAATATCGATTAAGGCTACTCCAGCCTCTTTTTCTTCTAAACTTAACACTGCATTGGCCGAAGCTAGCGGTTCAAGGGTTATTCCAGAAAGAGATAAGCCCGCGCTTTTTACACATCGCCCTATGTTTCTTATAGAAGAAACTTGTCCAACCACTACATGAAAATTGGCTTCTAAACGGGCACCATACATGCCAATAGGTTCTTTAATTTCGGCCTGACCATCAACTTTAAAATCTTGTGGCAGCACATGAATTATTTCTTCCCCAGGAAGCATAACTAATTTGTGCACTTGATTGCACAAAATATCTATATCGTCTTCGTTTATAACCTGCTCTCCATCTTGTCGTGTAATGTAATCACTGTGCTGTAAGCTGCGTATGTGCTGACCAGCAATTCCAACGACCACTTCGGAAATCTTCATCCCCGAGCTCGTTTCTGCGTCTTGAACGGCTTGCTGAATAGACTGAATGGTTTGTGTAATATTATTTACAACCCCGCGATGAACCCCTAAGCTCTTGGATTTACCAATGCCTAGAATTTCCATCTTTCCATACTCATTTTTACGACCAATCATGGCAACAATCTTTGTTGTCCCTATGTCTAATCCTACTGCAATTGTTTGCTGTTCCATAGTTTACTTTTTTGTGGCAACTACCTGTCCGTTCACCTGTAGATTAATTAGACTGTAATTTTCCAAGGTCTTATCTTTTATTGTTTTCTGATAAAACGCTTTAAAGTTTTGAAACTTGCGTTCCAGGTGCTGAGCCTGTCCCAACAAAATCCTGAAATCGTAACTCCTTATTAGCAAAATCATGCTCTGGTCGCGTTTAACGTCTATTCCAACCACATGTTTTAGCATAAATGGATCGTTTATTAAGTGATTTACAACTCGTGTAACTGACGCTATATTTTCGTCGGTAACACCAGTTACCAAAGGGACTCGCAACGTATGCACACTAGACAGTGGCATTTTAGTGCCTCGCTGATCAATGTAATAAGACGGGCTGGCTGCCACTCGGGCAATTGGCCTGCGCTGTTCGATTCGAGCTCCTAAAACCCCATCAACAGAAAGAAAAACATTAGCACTGTTAATCATTGGGTGTTTGTTTAATCGACCTTCTAACTCATTCAAATCTAAAATTTCTTTATCTACATACTGAATACTGTCTTCATTTTGTATTAACAATTTATTAACCATGGCACGTGTAATTAATGCTGTGCTTTCATCTTGAAAATTAACCTCTATTTTTTGTAAATTTCGCTTTGAATTTCTATTGTTGGAAAAGCTGTAAACAAAGATTATTACTGCTATTAACAGGCTATACTTTAATATTATTAATCCTTTTCTAGGCATCGAGTTCGCGTGTTAAATTAGACATCATTTCTCCAATATCTCCTGCACCCAATACTAAGACTACATTGCAATCGCTTTTTTTAATGGCCTCGCAGAGGTCAACTTTGGCAACAAGCGCCTTTTTTTCCTGAGTTATTTTTCCCAATAGCCAAGTGGAATTTACCCCCGTAATTGGCAATTCTCGCGCCGGATAAATATCTAAAAGCAAGACTTCGTCGAATTGCGACAGACTCGTTGCAAATTCGTTTGCAAAATCTTGGGTTCGGCTAAATAAATGAGGCTGAAAAACAACCAACTTTCGCCGCTTCGGATAAAATTCATTAACGGCTTGATAAACCGCATTTATTTCGCTAGGATGATGCGCGTAGTCATCTATTAAAACATAATCTTCCCGCTTAATTCTATACGAAAATCTGCGTCGTACTCCTTTAAAATTAAATAACGCTTTGGGCAAGCAATCGGTTGGGGTACCTAGTTTTATTGCCATACCCAAAGCGGTAATCGCATTTAGTAAATTATGATGACCTGGTAATGCGAAACGCAGATCACGCAATTCAAAATGGGGCGCTTTTAAGTCGAATAAATAAGCTCCATTTTCAATACGAATGTTTTTGGCTTCAAAATCGGACTGATCTTCTATTCCAACGGTGATTCCGGTAAGTGGCAAGCCTTTTGGATGCAGTAAAACACCATCTTGCGGCAATAATTTGGTAAAGTCTTTAAATGCTTTGGTCAATTCCTGCTCGCTGCCGTAAATATCAAGGTGGTCGGCATCCATAGAGGTTACACAGGCAATATTGGGACTTAACTGCATAAACGATCTATCAAATTCGTCTGCTTCTACCACGGTTACTGTGCTTCCTTTTTGAATTAAATTAGAATTGTAATTTTCTGCAATTCCTCCCAAAAATGCGGTTACTGGTTGGCCGCAAGACGCCAATAAATGTCCGAGTATAGCAGAGGTCGTGGTTTTTCCGTGTGTTCCCGCTACTGCTAAGCACACAGTGTCTTGGGTAATCATTCCCAACAATTCAGCACGTTTTACCACGCTATACCCCTTGTTATTAAAAAAAGTTAATTGTTTGTTTGTAACGGCAACGGCTGGCGTATAAACTATTAACGCGTTAATACTTTGTAATATATGGGCAGGAATTGAACTTAGCTGATCTAAATAATTAATAGCAATCCCTTCTGACTCTAGTTCGGCTGTTAGTTTTGTTTGCGTTTTGTCGTACCCAGAGACCTGCTTACCCAATGCTTTACAATAGCGAGCCAAGGCACTCATGCCTATGCCTCCTATGCCAACAAAGTAAACTGCTTGTATGTCTTTTAACGACTTCATTTTTAAGCCTTATGGTTTAATAATTTTACTACTTCTTCTACTATTTTTTGTGTTGCATCTGGCTTGGCCAATTGCTTTATATGCGCTCCCAATTCAGTTTGTTGTTCTGGTGAATTCAATACATCTAAAAAGACCGTTTTAAATTGCGACGGAGCATCTTTTTCGGGCAAATGAATACAGGCATTGTGAGCAGCTATTGCCTGGGCATTTTTAGTTTGATGATCTTCGGCAACATTGGGCGAAGGGATAAAGATTACTGGTTTTCCTATTAAACATAATTCAGAAACCGAAAGTGCCCCTGCTCTAGAAATAATAAAGTCGGCAACAGTATATGCAGCATCCATTTTGTAAATAAAATCGGTAACTAGCACTCCGGGGGCATTCAAGTCTTTATACTGTTCAAAATAATACGCCCCACATTGCCAAAGAAGCTGCAAGTTAGAATCTGCGATAAACTCTAAATGGCTTTTTATAAGGGTGTTTATTTTTCCGGCCCCTAAACTTCCCCCCAAAACAAGTAATGTTTTTTTGTTGGGATCTAATCCAAAATGGGACAAAGCTGTTGTTTTATCGATGCTAAGATTAATTAAATCTTGTCGCACCGGGTTACCAGTTTCTACTAATTTACTAGCTGGAAAAAATGCATCCATTCTAGGATAAGCAACACAAATAGTTTTTACCTTTTTAGCCAACCATTTATTGGTAATTCCAGCATGTGAATTTTGCTCCTGAATTAAACATGGAATGCCTTTGTTACTAGCAACGCGCAAGAGTGGTGCACTCGCAAAACCACCTGTACCAATGGCAACGTCGGGTTTAAATTGTTTTAAAATGCGCCTTGAATTAATTAAACTAGAGATTAGCTTAAAAGGGAACATTAAATTCTTAAGCGATAAAGACCTTTGAATCCCAGAAATCCAAAGTCCCTTAATGTCGTAACCCGCTTTGGGAACTTTCTGCATCTCCATACGATCTTTAGCACCTACAAATAAAAATTCGGCATCGGGATACCTTTGCTTTAGTCCATTAGCAATGGCAATTGCTGGGTAAATATGCCCCCCAGTTCCTCCTCCTGATACTATAAATTTATATGGCTTCACTTAATATATCTAAAGGGTTATCACTTTGGTTATGTGTTTCGTTTACTAATAATTCTTCGCGCTTTGCGCTAACGCTAAGCACCATACCCAGTGCCAAGCAAGTCATCCAAATAGAGGTACCTCCACTACTAATTAATGGCAAGGTTTGACCCGTTACAGGAAATAATTCGACGGCAACTGCCATATTTATGAAGGCCTGAAAAACAATAGGCAGACCTACCCCGATCACTAATAGTTTTCCAAATATTGATTCACATTTATAGGCTACAATTACCAATCTAAAAAGTAAAAGCATATACAGCAGCATTAAAAATAAGCCGCCAAAAAGGCCCCATTCTTCCACAATAATGGCGTATATAAAATCTGAAGATGATTGTGGTAAGAAGTTTTTCTGAACACTTTTTCCTGGGCCAACGCCCATAAGTCCCCCAGCAGCTATACCCATCTTGGCCCGTTCTATCTGGTAATCTGCTTCTGTATCTTCCCCATCTAAAAAGTTATCTATTCTATTCATCCAGGTATCAACCCGATTCGAAAATAAATCTGGAAAAGCTTTAGCCGAAACCACAAACAAGGTTAAAAACAACGCTCCAGCTGCTAGAATAATTCCAATATACCTAATCGGATATCCACCTAAAAACACCACGATCATTACCATAGAAAATATAATCGCCGTGGTAGAAAAGTTAGCTGGAAGAATTAATCCTAGTACTAAAAATACAGGCAACCACAATGGCAATAGAGATTCTTTAAAAGTAATCACCTTGTCTTTTATTTTAGACAAATAACGCGCTACGTAGGTTAGTAGTACTACAGAGGCCAAGGTTGAAGTCTGAAAAGTCACCCCGACAAAAGGAATACGTATCCAACGACTCGCATTCGCTCCCGCAATAGTCTCGCCTTCGGTTAAGGTAATTAGCAGCAATAACAAAACAACAGGAAGTGCAATTATAGAAAGTCCTCTAAAGTAGCGATATGGAATTCGATGCACCCCGTATAAAATGGCAAACCCAAGCACCAAATGCGCAAAGTGTTTTACTAAAAACTTAAAGGTGTTTCCGTCTCCATATAAATACGCCAAATTACTACTGGCACTATAAACAGGCAGGAACGAAAACAAAGCCAATAGGCCAGCCAGAGCCCAAATGGCTCGATCTCCTTTAATATTTTTAAAAAACGTTGCCAATGCTTATAAGTTTCGAACTGCGTTTTTAAATTGTCTTCCGCGATCTTCGTAATTATCAAACAAATCGAAGCTAGCGCATGCTGGCGATAGCAGAACCGTTTCGCCGGCTTCGGCAATATGGTAAGAAACATCAACAGCATCTTTCATACTGTTTGTTTCTACTACCAAATCTACTATGTTACCAAAGGTCTCTATTAATTTTTGGTTATCTACTCCAAGACATACAATAGCCTTTACCTTTTCGTTTACCAAGGGTAAAAGTTCGTGATAGTCGTTGCCTTTATCTACGCCTCCTACAATCCAAACAGTAGGTGTTTCCATACTGTCTAAAGCATAAAACGTGGCATTAACGTTGGTTGCCTTTGAGTCGTTTATATACATGACCTTATTAATCTTTAAGACACGTTCTAAACGGTGCTCTACCCCTTGGAAGTGCATAAGCGACTCCCGAATAGTTTCTTTTCTAATGTCAAGCAAGGTCGCAACAGTAGCAGCCGCCATGGCATTTTTAATGTTGTGTTGTCCTTGTAATCCTAATGAGGCTATTGGCATGGTTGTATGTTTGTTATCTATTGTTATGTAAATGTGCTGGTCTTGTAACCAAGCACCTTGTTTTAATTTTTTTTCTAGAGAAAATGGCAGTAAACAGCTTTTAACTGGGTACTTTTTTAAGCCATCAATTAGCTCTGGATCGTCTGCATCGTATATTAAATAATCGGCTTTAGACTGGTTCATAGCAATTTTAAACTTTGCCGCTTTATAGGCTTCGAAGTCGTAATTGTATCGGTCTAAATGATCTGGAGTAATATTGGTAATTACTGCAATATTTGGTTTGAACATGTGAATATCGTCCAACTGAAAACTGCTTAACTCCAACACGTAATATTGGGCCAGATTATCCAACAATTGTCCAGCAAAACTGGTTCCTATGTTACCGCCTAGGCTCACGTCCAAACCACCTTGCTTTAGCAGAAAGTGTGTAAGTGTTGCCGTAGTAGTTTTACCGTTGCTCCCGGTTATTCCAATTAAGGTTGCATGGTTGTATCTATGAGCAAATTCAATTTCTGATTCCACGTTAATTCCTTGTTCCAATACCAATTTTACTATAGGTACTGTACTCGGAATTCCAGGACTCTTAACTACCAAATCGGCGCTTAGAATACGATCCTTTGAATGGACTTTTTCTTCCCATTCAATACGATTATTTAAAAGAACGTTTTTAAAGTTTTGAGCTATGCTTCCAAAATCAGAAACAAATACATCCCATCCCTTTAATTTTGCCAACAAGGCTGCACCTACTCCGCTTTCTCCGGCACCAAGTACAACTAACTTCATTAGCGTATTTTTAATGTTACTACCGCTAGAATTGCTAGAAATATTCCAACAATCCAGAAGCGGGTTACAATTTTACTTTCGTGAAAACCCTTTACTTGATAATGATGATGCAAGGGCGACATTCTAAAAATGCGCCTGCCTTCACCAAACTTTTTCTTGGTGTATTTAAACCAGCCTACTTGCATTATTACCGAAAGATTTTCTATTAAAAAGATTCCGCACAAAATTGGAATCAACCATTCTTTTCTAATGGTAATTGCGATTACGGCAATTACTCCACCTATTGTTAAACTTCCTGTATCGCCCATAAAAACTTGAGCCGGATAGGTGTTGTACCACAAAAACCCAATTAAAGCACCCACGAAAGCACTAATAAACACAGCTATTTCGCCTGTTCGAGGTATGTACATAATGTTTAAATAGTCAGAAAAAATAATGTTACCAGAAATCCAGGCAAAAACGCCTAAGGTGAGTACGGCGATTGCAGATGTCCCAGCCGCCAAGCCGTCTATCCCATCGGTTAGATTGGCTCCGTTAGAAACGGCTGTTATAATAACAATAACAATAAATATAAAGGGAATCCAGGCGTACTTTTCGGCTCCTGGACCTATCCAAGAAACCAAATCTGCGTATTCAAATTCGTTGTCTTTTATAAATGGAATTGTAGTCTTAGTAGATTTAATTTCTTGATCTATAGTAGTCACCATAGCAGTCTGGTCGGCTTGATCGAGTGCTGCGTTCTCTTTAATGGTTACGCCATCGTGAAAATACAAGGTGCAACCCACTACAATTCCCAAAACCAACTGTCCAAACACCTTAAATTTTCCAGGAAGTCCTTGCTTGTCTTTTTTAAATATTTTTATGTAATCGTCTATAAACCCAATAGCTCCCATCCAAAGCATGGTAATAATTAGTAGGATTACATATATATTTTCCAGTTTTGTAAACAAAAGCACAGGAACCAAAGTGGCTAAGATTATAATTAATCCGCCCATAGTAGGAGTTCCTGCCTTTTCGCTTTGACCTTCTAAACCCAAGTCTCGAACCGTCTCGCCAACCTGTTTTCTGCGTAAATAGCTTATAATTCTTTTACCAAAAACTGTTGCAATCACTAACGACACAATTACAGATAAAGCCGACCTAAAACTCAAATACTGAAACAAACCTGCACCCGGCAGTTTATAAGCTTCTTCTAAGTATTCAAACAAATAATACAGCATGGGGTTAGTGTTTTAGTTGGTTTAGTAGTTGGTTAGTAATCTTATAATCGTCGAAGTCAAATCGCTCACCGTTAATTTCTTGATACGTCTCGTGTCCTTTGCCAGCTATAAGAATTATATCCCCAGAATTGGCCATTTTGCAGGCCGTTTTTATGGCTTGTTTGCGGTCGGTAATAGACAGGGTCTTTTTAAAGTCAACGGGGGCTACTCCAGCTTCTATATCTTCAATTATTGTTTCTGGATTTTCGCTACGCGGATTATCGCTTGTAAAAATTGCCGTAGTACTTAATTGTGCGGCAATTTTGCCCATTTTTGGGCGCTTATTTTTGTCCCGATCACCACCACAGCCCACTACTGTAAATAAAGATTCGTTGCCCGTGCGAATGCTATTAATGGTTTCTAATACATTCTTTAAAGCATCCGGAGTGTGCGCATAATCCACTATAGCAGTTATATTATTATTAGTAATAAAGTACTGAAACCTTCCCGAGACACTTTCTAATTCGCTAAGTAATCTTAGCACTTCTAAATTTTCAAGGCCAAGTAAATCTGCGGTCGCATAAATAGCCAAGGCATTGTATGCGTTAAATTGACCTATTAGTTTGATCCAAAGTTCATTATTATTAATTTTTAATAATAAGCCACTAAATTGATTTTCTAGAATTTGAGCTTTATAATCGGCGATAGATTTTAAGGCATAAGACGCTGCTTTTGCCTTGGTATTTTGAAGCATGTATCGCCCATTCTTGTCGTCTAAATTTGTAAGCGCGAATGCCGACTTAGGCAGCTCGTCAAAGAAACGTTTTTTTACATCGCGATACTCGGCAAAACTGTTGTGATAATCTAAATGATCGTGACTTAAGTTTGTAAATATTCCGCCCGCAAACTGTAAGCCATGAGTTCGTTTTTGATGAATTCCATGGCTAGAAACTTCCATAAAACAATACGCTACTCCAGCCTGATTCATTTGCTCTAAATACTTGTTAATAGTTAAGGAATCTGGCGTAGTATGGGTTGCGGGAAAATCCTGATCAGCTATTTTTACAACCACGGTAGAGAGCAATCCTACTTTATACCCAGCATTGGTAAATAAGTTGTAAAGCAATGACGCTATTGTAGTTTTACCGTTAGTTCCGGTTACTCCTATTAATTTTAAATTTGCCGAAGGATTTGCATAAAAGTTAGCGGCCATTTGCGCTAGCGCCTGACTAGTATCTTCTACTTCTACATAGGTAATTCCATTAACTATTTGTTCTGGAATTACTTCGCAAATAATCGCTAAGGCTCCTTTATCTGCTGCTTTTTGAATAAAATCATGACCATTGGATTGCACGCCATTAATAGCCACAAAAACATCGTTTAAACCAATCTTCCTAGAATCAAACTCGATATTATTTATCGCCACAGCAGTACTCCCAACAACAGAATTGAGGGAAACTTTATACAAAACGTCTTTTAACTGTATCACGATAGTTTTAATGTTATTTGCTGTCCTTTTTTAAATGCCGAACCCGTATTCAACGACTGATTTGTAACTTTTCCGTTGCCGACCATAACCACACTTAAACCCATATTTTCTAACAAGGAAACTGCATCCATACCAGCCATTCCAACCACATTAGGCATGGTTTTATATGTTTCTTGCGCCATGGTATAGTAATTCTCGAAGTCGTCTGCTACTTCTTGACTTTCGCTATTTAATGTATTTACGGTATCTAAAACTGGAACGTCGGTATATATTTTTTGGGCAATTCTCTTAAATACGGGTCCAGAAACATCGGCGCCGTAGTACCCTTTTTTTATACTTGGCTTATGAATTATAACGATGCAGGAATATTTGGGATTTTCTGCAGGGAAATATCCAGCGAAAGACGATAC
This sequence comes from Gilvibacter sp., assembly GCA_965277295.1. Taxonomy (GTDB): domain Bacteria; phylum Bacteroidota; class Bacteroidia; order Flavobacteriales; family Flavobacteriaceae; genus Gilvibacter. The sequence continues at coordinate 2,205,387 of OZ255720.1, read as the reverse complement.
ATACCTTGGATTTTCAGGCCAATCCTTCATCCAGTATTCGGTTTGCGCGGTGCCCGTTTTACCAGCCATCGAAAAGTTTTCCGAATACAAGCGCTCCCCAGTTCCTCTGCGCACGGTATTTTTTAAAACTGCTTGTAATTTCTTTATGGTTTCGCTCGAACAAATAGATTCATTTATTACCTGCGTATCGTAGGTTTCTATAGCCTTATTCCAAGTACGAACCTCTTTTATAAATTTTGGTCTAACCATAGTACCGTTATTGGCAATGGTATTATAATAGGTAAGCGTTTGTAAAGGTGTAAGGGTAAGCCCGTAGCCATAAGCCATAGATGGTAATGCATTTTTACTCCACTTATCCCCTCCGGGTTTAGGCATAGAAGGATTCCCTTCTCCAATAATACTAATACCAACTTTCTGATCGAGCTTCCACCCTTCTAATATGTTTATAAAACGTTCGGGATTATCTGCATAATTCTCGTCTATTAATCGCGCTAGACCAATGTTTGAAGACACCTCGAAGGCGCGCGCAGCACTAATGGTACCATAACCTCCAGTTTTAGAATCACGAATGCGCTTCCCATAAAAAGTATAGACTCCGTTTCCAGTTTCGACTACTGTCGAGGTATCTATTACTTTATCTTCTAGGGCTGCCGCAAAAGCCATAAGCTTAAATGTCGAACCTGGCTCGTGCGATTCTCCAATGGCATAATTGTACTGCTCGGAATATTTCCCATCTCCAACGCGTTTTAGGTTAGAAACTGCCTTAATATCGCCAGTTTTTACATCCATTACTATTACACAGCCGTGGTCAGCTTCGTAAATTTCTAACTGCTTTAACAAGGCATGATGCGCAATATCCTGGATATTCACATTTATTGTAGTAATTACATCGTAACCATCTTGGGGCTCAATTTCGTTGTCATCACTTAAAGGTTTCCATTGCCCTTTTGCAATCTTTTGCTTCATGCGACGGCCTTGTTTTCCGCGTAAATAACTTCCAAAGGCACCTTCAAGACCAACACGGGTATAGAATCCTTTTTCGTCTTGACGCTCGTAACCAACTGTTCTGCGACCAATTTGCCCAATAGGATACTCGCGTACTGTTTTCTGATCGACAATTAAACCTCCTTTATTAGGCCCTAGTTTAAATAGTGGGAATTTTTTTAAGGCGACATAATCGGAATAACCCAAGTTTTTAGCAATAAGTAAGTAGCGATTTTTATTTAAACGCGCCTTTCGCAGTCGCTGCTCGTAATAGTCGGCCGAATTGTCCAGCATCCCGCTTAAAGCTTTGGCTAAGGCTGCAATTTGCGATTCAAAATTTTCTGAACTAACTGTTACAGCATCAAAACGAATGTCGTATTTAGGAACAGAAGTCGCCAACAAACTGCCATCGTCTGCATAGACATTACCGCGATTGGCTTCTATTACAAAATTCTTTAAGGTGTTTTCTTGTGCTAAGGCACGGTAGTCTTCCCCTTCTACAAATTGAATTTTTACCAATTGAATACTAATAAGAATGGCAAACACAAACAAGCCTCCAGCAATAAAGTACAAACGCCCTAATATGTGCTTTTCGTTAACGGCCATTAGTAGTAATTTGAATTTTTACTGGGGGTGTTTCACTGGGCGCTAATCCTCTGGAGGCCATAGCACGAATTACACGGCTTTCCATTTTTGCTTTTGCAAGCTTCATGCGAACATCTACATACTCACTTTTTAGTTCTTTTACCTGATTGTTTAAAGCTGCAATCTTGTGCACCTTTTTGTCGGCGCTGTGAGAACTAGCAATCATAACTAAGGCCAGCAACGATAGAAAGATTATAAACTTCCAATTTTTAAGCGCATCTTCACTTACTAAAAACTTCCCTTTTAATATGTGATAAATATTGTCCTTCACTGCGATGGGTTATAATTTTTCTGCTATTCTTAGTTTGGCACTTCTGGAGCGATTGTTTGCCTCGAGCTCCTCTTGATTTGGAATTATAAACTTCCCTATTTTTTTAAAAGGAACTTCTACACGTCCAAAGACATCTTTTTCTGGCTCCCCTTCAAACATTCCGCTACGCATATAACGTTTAACCAGCCTGTCTTCTAACGAGTGATACGAAATCACAGACAAGCGACCACCAGGAGCAAGCACTTGATTCGTTTGGATTAAAAATTCTTTAAGCGCTTCCAGTTCGTCGTTTACCTCTATTCGCAAGGCCTGAAAAACTTGCGCCATTATTTTATTTTCGCGCGCCTTTGGCAAAAAGCGGCCCAGCACTTGTTTTAGCTGTTGGGTGTCGGTAATTTTTGAATGCTCACGACGTTCTACTATTATACGCGCCATTCCAGCTGCGGCTCTTAATTCGCCGTATTCTCTAAATATGCGCCTTAACTCTTCTACTGGATAGGTGTTTACAATATCTTGCGCAGACACGGCTTCTTTCTGATTCATGCGCATATCTAATTGGGCATTAAAACGAGTCGAAAAACCGCGCTCGGCTTGATCAAACTGATGGGAAGAAACGCCAAAATCTGCCAATATTCCATCCACTTTTTTAATTCCGTGAAAACGCAAAAAGCGCTGCATAAATCTAAAATTCTCTGGAATAAAAATTAAGCGAGGATCGTCTATTACATTGGCTAAAGCGTCTGGATCTTGATCGAAGGCCACCAATTTTCCTTGAGGACCTAACTGCTGTAAAATTGCTTTGGAGTGGCCACCCCCGCCAAAAGTTACATCCACATAAGTTCCTGCTGGCTTAATGCTTAAGCCACTAACGCTTTCTTCTAGTAGCACTGGTTTATGATATTCCATCACTGCCATTTGTTGCATCGCCCATTACTTCTTCGGCTAGGTCTGCAAAATCGCTAGCCGCATCTTCTATGGCCGATTCGTATTTTGCTTTATCCCATATTTCGACTATATCTATTGCCGAAGAGATTACAATTTCTTTAGATAATCCCGCAAAACTCATAAGGTCTTTTGGTATAAGCAACCTCCCAGTAGCATCGAGTTCGACAGTTTTTACCCCTGCTGTAAAACGACGAATAAAGTCGTTGTTCTTGCGATTAAACCTGTTTAAGCCCGACATTTTCTCCATGAGTGAGTTCCACTGTGCCATAGGATACAATTCTAGGCAAGGCTGAAAAACAGCACGCTTTATAACAAAGCCGCCTGCCATAGCAGGCGCTAATTGCTTTTTAAGCGGTGCGGGCACCATTACGCGACCTTTCACATCTGCTTTACACTGGTATGTACCTATAAGTTGTAGCACGGAACTTCCGGAAAATTTGTTTAGTTGTTCAAATATATCAAACTTTTACCACAATTTACCACAATTTACCACATTGTTAATAAGTTTTACCACCCGCTAAACAACTAAGGCATAACCTATTGATATATAATTATTTGAACCTTAATTACAGCCTCAGCTTTTACATTGTTAACCCCATAATGCAACAGAGTTTAACAATACGCACAAGAAGCTATATATTGAATTTTATTATATTGGAATTGCCTATATTTGCGACTTAGAATAGCACCAACCTGAATGATTAAAGATTTAAAAAAAGAGGGGAAATTCAGCTACTTAGAGCAAGGAGAAGGCACACCCATTATCATTCTGCACGGCTTAATGGGCGGCTTGAGTAACTTCGATTCTGTAACTCAATTTTTTCCTGAGAAAGGATACAAGGTTCTTATCCCAGAATTGCCAATCTATACTATGTCTTTACTTAAAACTAACGTAAAGACTTTTGCCAAATATGTTGCCGATTTTATAGATCACAAGGGTTTCGAAAATGTTATTTTGTTAGGAAACTCTCTTGGGGGACACATTGGCTTATTGTGCACTAAATTATATCCAGAAAAAATTAAGGCCTTAGTAATTACTGGTAGTTCAGGACTTTATGAAAGCGCCATGGGCGAAAGCTACCCCAAACGCGGGGATTACGAATATATTCGTCAAAAGGCCGAAAACGTATTTTACGACCCAAAAGTAGCCACCAAAGAAATAGTAGACGAGGTTTATGCAACGGTAAACGATCGCAATAAACTAATTAGAACCTTGGCTATTGCTAAAAGTGCAATTCGGCATAATATGTCCAAAGATCTTCCAAATATGCGCAATCCAACCTGCATAATTTGGGGAGAAGACGATGGTGTAACACCTCCAAATGTTGCGCGTGAATTTCACGAATTACTACCCGATTCCGACCTGTATTGGATTCCAAAATGCGGACACGCGGCCATGATGGAACATCCAGACACATTTAATGATCTGCTATATGCGTGGTTGCAAAAACGCAACTTTTAAGATTACATCATGAAAATTAAATCGGCAGAGTTTGTAATAAGCAACAGCGATGTTGCCAAATGCCCGAATACTAGGATTCCGGAATACGCCTTTATTGGACGTTCTAATATTGGAAAGTCATCGCTAATTAATATGCTTATGCAGCGAAAAAGCCTGGCTAAAACCTCAGGAAGACCGGGTAAAACGCAGCTAATTAATCATTTTCTTGTTAATAAGTCGTGGCATTTAGTTGACCTGCCAGGATACGGTTACGCTCGCGTTTCTAAAAGCAGTAAAAAAACATTTCAAAAATTTATTACTCAATATTTCGAAAAACGCAAACAACTGGTCATGGCTTTTGTTTTGGTCGATTGCAGACACGAACCTCAACCCATAGATGTTGAATTTATGCGCTGGCTTGGTGAGCAACAATTGGCCTTTGGTATTGTTTTTACAAAAGCCGACAAACTTAAACCTGCTGCGCTGACTAGAAATATCGAACACTATTTAGACACGCTACTGGCCGATTGGGAAGAACTACCACCGCATTTTATCACCTCAAGCAGCAAAGCAATAGGTCGTGACGAACTACTGGACTATATAGATCAAATTAACCAACAAATAAACGCGGGTTAGTTTAATTCAAAGACTTTTGCGGCAGTAAGAAGTTCTTGCTTAAGAAGATTCAAAGTTGTTATCGCATTTAAGGTCTCTGCCGTTATAAAAGGATCTAAGGCCGATCCCCTGGCCAATAAAACTAATGGGAAATCGTATTTAGGTAGCCATTTCGATTTAAATTTTCGAGTGAATTGGTCTTTGTGATAAAACTCCATCGCCGTCGGAAATTCATTTTTAAATGCAATCCAATCTTGTTTTTCGCCCAACGTCCCATGGGTTAAGGCGCATAAATTACATTCGTAAGTATCGGGGCTTAGCCATTTATGCAAACTATCTTTTACCGCATTAAGTGCTCCTGAGTCGGCGTTATAAACAAATATTAATACAGGAGTTTCTTGCATGAAAAAGATAAATTAAACCCTATTTAAGTTCCAGTTTTTCTGCAAAATAATCTACAAAATCCATCATGGTTGCAGCCATTTTCTCGTCGTTAGTGGCGCGTTTAAACGTTGCTGCCATTGCTGTTAATGTCTGATGAAAAAACACCTTCATTTCGTCAACAGGCATATCTTTTGTCCATAAATCTATACGCAAGGCTTCTTTAGATGTTGCATCCCAAACAGATATAAGTGCAGCTTTAGTTGGCGACTTTTCTATTCCCCCATCTGCGGCAGACCAAACTATTTTTTCGGGCACTCTGTTTTCGTCTAGTTCAATGGTAAATTTTATGTCGGACTTGTGTTTAGTAGCCATTATTTATTGGGTTTGTAATTGGATTGTTTGTAAATATTTGCGGCAGGCGTAGTTAACATTGTGCGTAATGGAATGTTGTTTTTTTCCATAAATTGGCGAACCATTTGCCAACCAATAAAGCGACCAATGCGCCCAGGCGATTCGTTATCTATTTCTAAATAAAACTTAGAAAAGGGTGCTGGTTTTATAAACTGAGTTAGTAACTTAGGGTCGGTTTTAAACAATGCTTCTTTCTCTATAAAGTAGCGCCAAATATCCTGCTCGTTCTCTTGGGCCCAGTTGTAATGTTCTTGACTATATCCAATACGCTCGTGTTCATCTGAATCAGGAAGCAACATATCTTTTAAATACAAGAGTTTCCCGTAATACACCATTTGCGCTAAAAAGGTACGATCTGCTGGCGGTGGAACAAATCGTCTAGCGTATAAGTCCGCAACATCTTGCACCAATTGTTCTGGATTTAAATTTTGAGCAATATAAACGGGTATATCTTGATAAAAAGGATGATTGGACCCTAAATAAGTGTCCAATGCAATAATTAAATCGTTCTCCCGTGCCAAAACTCGATTCTGATAATCTACATAAGAAACCACAGTATAGGCCGTTGGTGTTTCGAATTCTGGGAAATAATATTTAAAATGTTTAAATAGTAATTCTAGTTGAATTTCTTGAGCGTCAAAACTTGCAAAGTTCTTGGCCACTTCATTATTTAAGGCGATTTGCAAGGTATCTCTTAAAGTGTTTAACCAAATGCTATCGTGATATTGTTGAGCAAACAAAGCTGGATATTTACCCTTAATTGCTTGCAAACTCTCTGGGGTTGTTTTGGCAAATTCAAGATCAAAGCGTGTAACTTCTAAATCTACATTAATCTCGGCAATTTTAGATTCTATTTTAGAGTCCGAATTACATGCCAAAAGACTAACAATCACTACAAAGAAGAAGGCTAATTTATTCATAATACGCTGCATATGCTTTCCATAACGCCAAGACAGAATTTAAATTTTAATTTCCGTAATTTTGTTTGCAAAGGTACATTAAATCATACTAAAGAACATTAAAAAATGCAGGTCGAAAAAGTAACCCAGCACATAGTCGAATGGTTAAAACAATACGCCACCAATGCCCATATGAACGGTTTTGTGATTGGGGTTAGCGGGGGAATAGACTCTGCGGTTACTTCTGCCTTGTGCGCGAAAACTGACCTACAGTTATTGTGCTTAGAAATGCCCATCCATCAAGCAGCTTCGCAGGTAAGCAGAGCTGTAAACCATATTAATTGGTTACAACAACACTACCCTAAAGTATCCACAATTCAGGTAAATCTTACCCCGGTATTCGATGGCCTTATAGCTGCATTACCTCCAGTAGAAAACGAAGAATCTCGTTTTATGTCGTTAGCCAATACACGAGCTCGTTTGCGTATGACGAGTCTATATTATTTTGCAGCGCTTAATAAATACCTTGTAGCTGGCACAGGTAATAAGGTAGAAGACTTTGGCGTTGGTTTTTACACCAAATATGGCGATGGCGGAGTAGACTTAAGCCCAATTGCCGATTTAATGAAAAGTGAAGTATATGCAATCGCACGCTATTTAGGCGTAAACCAAGAAATAATAGATGCCGCTCCCACCGATGGTTTATGGGGCGACGACCGAACCGACGAAGACCAAATTGGAGCCTCTTACGACGAATTAGAATGGGCCATGAAAATGCAAGATCAAGGCAAGACAAATGCCCATTTTAGTGGTCGAAAACTAGAGGTTTTTGAGCTTTATTTAAAACTGAATCGAGCTAATCAACATAAGATGAATCCCATTCCAGTATGCGAAATCCCCTTAGCTTACAAGGGTTAGCCGTTTTTTAACGAAAATTTGGACTTTTAAACGAAATTACGGGGTATCCCATTTCCTTTTTCTTACATTTGGTATTGTAGTATTTCTACTACATTTAGGCCTTGCAAAAAGCCGGTGTATTGTTATACTATAAAAACCTCACATTATGATAAAAGTTTTAATAGCAGATCACCATCCTATTGTTCGAAAGGGAATAGAATGTTTACTAGATGGACACCCGTCCTTAGAGATACTTAATAAGGTTCATAACGGAACCGAATTATACAAAGCATTACGCGAACAAAAGCCAGATGTTTTAATTATGGAAATAGACATTCCGCAAATTAATGGAATTACCGCATTGCGTACCATTAAGGCAGAATTTCCAGATGTGAGAGTTTTAATTTATTCTACAAATCCAGAAGAAATTTACGCGTTGCGTTCAATTAAGTCAGGTGCTGCTGGTTATGTTCCAAAAACGGCATCGACAAAAGTTTTCCTTGATGCACTAGAACTGGTTGCAAAAGGAGGTATTTTCTTAAACGAAGAGCTAACTTCTACCTTTACTTCTAGAAATGTTGGAGAATCTAGTGCAATTAGTCGCTATAAAAAATTGTCTTCTAGAGAAATCGAGGTGTTAAATTTACTTTCTAGTGGCAAGCGTAACAAAGACATAGCAAACGCCTTAGACATTAACGAAAAAACTGTGAGTACCTACAAAACAAGGCTGCTTAAAAAACTTAAGGTGGACAACCTAGCCGACTTGATTCATCAGTCTAGAATGTTTCAATTTAGGTAGTTACAAGACCCGATTTAACTTATTGGAAAGTATCTTTTTAAGATTTATGTAATCCACAATGGTTTGCATAGACTCTGTTGTATCTTCTGCCTCTTGCTGTTTTATCCCTTGCGATAATTCTTCTATTTTCTTGGCAATTAAGTGCCTGCGCAAGTTTAAAATAGTTTCGCTAACCACCTGACCTACAGTAATTGATTTCTCTTTTACGTAAATTTCTTTGCGCTCCCAATCGTCTAATTGATACCGCTCGTCGTCCATTAAAATACCCGTAGCTAAAGATGCCATTTCTGGCTCTAAGGTATGCACAAAACTTTCTAATTGTAAGTCTTGCTCTTGATGCAAACTATCTACAATTTTATAATACAGATTTTTAAAAGGCTCGTTTGCAAATTCAATTTCGTCCTCTTGCAAGTCTAAATACACTTTCTCGAACACCTTCGACTTACTAATTTCTGGGCGCAATTCTGTTTCGCCAGCTTCGTTAAGATGGAATATTAAATCTTCAAAATCTTCTTCTCGCGTACCGTATAACAACAATAGTTCGATCAATTTTTTTTCGTACTCATAAATTGGATCTACTTTTTTTACCGTTGCCTGCTCGTTTGCAATTACTTCGAATGGTGGTTGCTGCTGTTTGGAAACTTGCTTTTGCTGCTCTTTACGTTCTTTACTTAATAACTGAGCCAACGCATTAAAGAGTACCTCTTCAGAAATATCCATTATTCTAGAACATTCTTGTAAATACACTTCCCGCTGAATTACATCTGGAATTTTAGAAATACTCTGCACCATTTCTCGAATGGTTGCAGCCTTTTTTACAGGATCACTAGCCGATTCGGCAGCCAGCAACGATGCTTTAAAATTTATAAAGTCTTTGGACTGCGTCTCTAAAAACTGAGTCACCTGGTCCAAGGTATGCGATCTTGCAAAACTGTCGGGATCTTCCCCTTCTGGAAATGCAGCAACGCGAACATTCATTCCTTGTTCTAGAATTAAATCTATCCCGCGAAGAGAAGCTCTAAGTCCTGCAGCGTCCCCATCAAATAGCACTGTTATATTTGTTGTTAGACGCCTAATTAATCGAATTTGGTCTGGCGTTAATGCAGTCCCCGAAGAAGCAACCACATTGTGAATACCGCGCTGATACATTTGAATAACGTCGGTATAACCTTCTACTAAATAACAGCGGTCTTCTTTAGCAATACTTTGCTTGGCGTGATAAATACCATACAAGACTTTACTCTTGTGGTAAATATCGCTCTCGGGAGAATTTAAATATTTTGCAGCCTTCTTTTCGCTGTTTAAAATACGTCCACCAAAGCCCAGTACGCGCCCACTCATACTCTGAATAGGGAATATTACGCGTCCTTTAAAACGGTCGAACTGCTTTTGTTCTTTTACAATGGTGAGTCCCGATTTTTCCAGATAATCTAGCTTATAACCCTTGCCTAAGGCCTCGCTTGTAAACGCATCCCATTGGTCGGGACTGTAACCTAGGGAAAATTTATCTATAGTTTCTGGCGTAAAACCACGCTCCTTAAAATAGGTGCCGCCTATGGCTTTACCTTCTTCTGAATGCTTTAGTGTTTTGTTAAAGTAATCTTTAGCAAATTCGGTTACCAAATACAAGCTTTCCCGTTCGCCAGCCAATTGTTTTTGCTCATCGGTTTGCTCGGTTTCTTCTATTTCTATGGCATATTTTTTAGCCAAAAACTTAATGGCCTCTGGATACGTATAATGCTCATGCTCCATTAAAAAGGCAATTACATTACCGCCCTTACCACTGGAGAAATCCTTCCAAATTTGTTTTACTGGAGATACCATAAAACTGGGAGTGCGCTCTTCTGTAAAAGGGCTTAATCCCTTAAAATTGGAACCCGACTTTTTTAATTGTACAAAATCGCCAATCACCTCTTCTAGGCGAGCGGTTTCGAACACTTTGTCTATGGTATTTTTACTAATCACAATATAGAAAATGGATGCTTAAAAATACACAAAATTCTCGGGCTATTCCCATAAAAAAAGACGCGTAAACCGCGTCTTTTTTTATGGGGTGCTAAAAGCCTAGTCCATATCGAATCGAAGCCCTAAACTAATATTACGCTGTTCAACGGGATTGTCTTTAAAAATAGGGTTAAGGTCGTATTTAACATATAGCGCTGTTCCTGTCCAACCTATATATGCACTTAAACCATAAATAAAATTATTAGTGTTAAAACTGGCCTTTTGCTTTTCTTTTACATCTATGCCATTAGCGTCTCGGTATTTTAATTTTTGCATGGTTCCCAAATTAAACCCAAAATATCCACCTAATCCTACTTTTAATTTTTTACGTGTGGAATATCTAAAATAATTATCTCCTTCGATTTTTTTAGAAGGCCCAAATTCAAAATGCATTGGAAATACCAGATTATCTAATCTAAACTTTGACTTGTCTAAAGAGCTACCAAAATCCTGAAGTTCAGTTTCTGTTCCTGTGTCTACTTGTAATCTGTCGTCGGTAGCTTTTAAACCATTCCATTGGAACGAAAAACCATATTTAAAACGCAGCCAATTTGAGTTTTTAAAAACTCGTGTTTTCCAAGCAATACCCAATTCAAAAAAGCGACTCCCTCCTACTTTGTAATCACTGTCGTTAAACGATTCTCCCTCTGTAACTACATTGTTTAGACCAAAGGCAAGCACTAGATCACTGGTAGTTCGGCGATCGTATTTACGATGTCTAGGTTCAAAATTAAAATCCAGCACCTCGCCGTCGGTAAAAATTACAACATCGAATTTAGAACTGGTAGTTGATAACGTCCCATTGCGCTCTAAAATATCCAATTGTTTTTGCACAATAGCGCGACGATCTTCTATGTTACGAGCTCGCTTTTCTGCAGCCTCTTTTTTTAATACCTCGGCTTGGGCCTCAGTAATATCTTTATTCTCTAATTGCTCATTTATAAGTTTTACTTCTTCTTTTAGGGCGTTTTTTTCCTGATCTGCAATAGCCTCTAGTTGTTCTTCTAATTGTTGTTGCTGGCTGCTAGAGTCATTGTCCTGAGCATGTCCTATTGTAAATGCTAAGAGAAACATGGTAAATGCAAGACTGTAAGTAATAATTTTCATAGTTCTGATTGTTAAAGTCGAACTCTAGCCCACCAAACCAACTGGCAGGCTAAAACTCATACTGATTGATGAATGAATGATTTTTAATTATTGCGTTCTGCTACAGCAGTACGAATCTTTTTATAGCCGTCGCCTAAAGCATCAAAAACCTTATCTCTAAACGAGCGTTCTAGTTCGAATTCCACGTCTAGCAACAAGTCATTCGCGTCTACTGTATTGGTGACCGGATCTACTATTTGGTTTACTTTTAAGTCTTTCTGGGCGGCTAAAAGCAAGGCATTAATTTCGGATTCTGTCAAGGTTTGGTTGTTTTGTTCCATTGCAGTAATGGTGGCAACAACCTCTAATACTTTTGTATCTATTGGGTCGGCTGTTATCGTGTTAACAGGCACTTCTTGATTTAAAGCAATACGACTTTGGGCGATACTATCTTCGGTTATGGTGCTTTGCAAGGCTAAAACACTGTTAGGTGTTTGAACAGCAACTACTTCTTCTTTTGCAATAGCATCTTGAGGTATTGCTTTCTCAATATTCGGTTGTAGCTCAATACTTGGCACTGCATCTTCTGTCTTGCTTTCTTGCGATACAACGGTATTATTTTCTATTTGTGCAGGACTAATTTCTTCTAATAGTGGAGTATTTAATTCTTGCTGATTCGTTGTTTTCGGAACGGTTACCAAACTATCTTCTACAGTTTTATTGCTATTCATAAACAACAACGACCCTACCAGTACCAAACCAACTATACTCGCTGCTATTTTCCACCATAATGTTGAACTTTCCTTGGCTATTTGCTCCTTATCTAATTTAGAGGCTAACGCATCCCATGACTTAGAACTGGGCTCGATGGTGTGATTTTTAAATTGCTCTTTTATATTATCTTCTAGCTTAATTGGTGCCATAATGAGTGTTGTTTTGCTGATTTAACTTACGCTGTAATAGCTTTCTGGCCTTAAACAATTGAGATTTAGAAGTGCTTTCACTTATGCCCAATTCACGGGCAATTTCGCTGTGCTTGTAGCCTTCTATGGCGTACATATTAAAAACCAGTTTATAACCTTCTGGGAGTGCATCTATAATCTGTTGTAAGTGCTCCACATCCATTTGTGTTTCTAGATAAGTGGCGTGCTCTTGATTATTAATTATCGCGTCTTCTGAGTCAAAAAATAGCTTCTTTTCTTTACGTAAAAACGAAATAGATTCCCGAATCATGATTCGGCGCAACCAGCCTTCAAAACTTCCCTCGCCTCTAAAAGAATCTAATTTGGTAAAGGCCTTAAAAAAACCGCCAATCATTACCTCTTCTGCTTGCGAAATGTCTTTTATATACTGTCTGCAACTCCCCAGCATGGTGGGCGCGTATTGTTTATATAACTGTTCTTGAGCCTTTCGATTATGTTGCTTTGCTTTAGCAATTAATCGATCAAGATTATTATGTAAACTAATAACTTTCACTCCAATTAGTTTTGGGTTACATGCAATAGACGCAAAGAAAATACCAAAGGTTGCCTGAGGGGTAAAAAATTTATTTTTTTCTATCGATTACGTAATCCACCATTTTAAAAAGCGAAGCTTTATAAGGGGATTCCGGATATCCGTCTAAAATTTGCATGGCTTGTTTTTGATACTCCTTCATTTTTACAACCGCATAGTCTAGGCCTCCAGCCTCCTTTACAAATGCGATTACTTGTTTTACCCTTTTTTTATCTAGGTTGTGATTTTTAATAGAATTAATAAGCCAACGTTTATCTTTAGCCGACGCATTATTAAGAGCATAAATTAACGGCAGGGTCATTTTTTGCTCTTTTATATCTATTCCGGTAGGCTTACCAATTTTTGTATTGCCGTAATCGAATAAATCATCTTTTATCTGAAAAGCCATTCCAATTAAGGTTCCAAAGTTGGCCATACTCGCCACTTCTTCTTTTGATGCATGAACCGACTGCGCTCCCATTGCACAACAAGAGGCAATTAGGGTTGCTGTTTTTTGGCGGATAATTTCGTAGTATACCTCTTCTGTAATATCTAAGTGTCTTGCTTTTTCTATTTGCAACAATTCGCCTTCTGCCATTTCGCGAACTGCCTTCGATATTATTTTAAGCAAATCAAAATCGTTATTATCTATACACATAAGCATGCCTTTAGACAATAGAAAATCACCTACTAGCACTGCAATCTTATTCTTCCATAAGGCATTAATAGAAAAGAAACCACGACGTTTATTACTATCGTCTACAACATCGTCGTGTACTAAAGTAGCAGTATGAATTAATTCAATAACACTAGCGCCACGATAGGTGCGGTCGTTTACTTGACCTTCGTTAATCATTTTGGCGATTAAAAAAACAAACATGGGCCGCATTTGTTTGCCTTTTCTGTTTACTACATAATGGGTTATTTTATTAAATAAGGCAACACGAGAAGACATGGAATTTAGGAACTTTTTTTCGAAAAGCTCCATTTCGTGTTCAATGGGAAGTTTTATTTGTGCTACAGCTTTCACCGCTGTAAAGATACGCAAAAAGCCGCTTTATACTTCTTGTTTATTGGCTAATTGACCACAGGCTGCATCTATATCTTTCCCGCGGCTGCGCCTTACCGTTACCGGAATTCTATGCGATTCTAAAGCAGTAATATATTGGTCCAGCGATTTGTCGTTGGCCTGTTTAAAAGCATCTTCGCCAATAGGGTTATATTCTATAATATTCACCTTACAAGGAACCTTTTTGCAAAACAAAACTAAGGCGTCTATATCTTCGGGCGAATCGTTTATATCTTTCCAAACTACGTATTCGTAGGTAATGCGTTTTTTTGTTTTGGCGTACCAATATTCTAAAGACTCCAACAACGCTTCTAGTGTAAAGCTCTTTGCGAAGGGCATTATTTGTTCCCTTTTGTGTTGAATTGCGCTGTGAAGCGAAACCGCCAGATTAAATTTTACCTCGTCATCGGCCATTTTTTTAATCATTTTTGGAACTCCAGAGGTAGAAACTGTGATTCGTTTGGGTGACATTCCTAGGCCGTCGTCTGCAGTTATTTTTTCTATAGAAGCCAACACGTTTTTATAATTCATAAGCGGTTCGCCCATTCCCATAAAAACTATATTAGACAATGGTTTATTAAAGTACAACTCACTTTCCTGATGAATTGCCACAACCTGATCGTAGATTTCGTCTGGATTAAGATTGCGCATGCGCTTTAGCTTTGCCGTTGCGCAAAAGGCACAGTCTAAACTACAACCAACCTGAGAAGAAACACAGGCAGTCGTTCTATTATTTGTTGGAATTAATACCGACTCTACAACGAGGCCATCGTGTAACTTCACGGCATTCTTTATGGTGCCGTCGTTACTGCGTTGCACTTGATCTACTGCAATATGATTAATAACAAAATTCGCTTCTAAAGCAGCACGAGTTTGCTTAGAAATATTAGTCATACTATCAAAACTATGCGCACCTTTAGCCCATAGCCATTCGTAAACCTGATTCCCGCGAAAGGCTTGATCGCCTTGAGATTCAAAAAAGTCTCTTAACTCTTGTTTTGAAAGGGATCTAATATCTACTTTGGCATCACTCATAGCACAAAAATACTACAATTAACTAGTACAATTAAAAAACCCCTCTATTTCTAGAAGGGTTTTTAATTTTTATGTTTTTCTGTCTAGTGTCTTACCACTATCTTCTTGGTCAAACTTGAATTGTTTTCGTTATCTACAATCTTTAAAAAGTAAACTCCGTTTTCAAGATCCATAACGTCCACTACGTTATTTACCGCATTAAAGGTTCCTGCTTTTACCGCTTGTCCTAAAATATTATGCATTGAATATTCTAAATCTGTTCCTCCAAAATTTACCACATTCAGCAAGGTAGAGGCTGGATTTGGAAAAATTTCTAGATTAACTTCAAACTGAAATTCAGCAGTAGATAATGTTTCTAGTGTATCCCCTGCCGTTCCCGCTGGGTCTAACCAAGGTTGTAAGCTATTTGTAGGAGAAGAACCAAAGTCCCAGGACTTATCAAAACGTCCATATACATCGAATGCACCATTGTCGTTAGTTCCTGCACAAGCTGCAGCGCCTCCTGCAAGTTGCCCTACAATTAAACCGTCTTGGTCGAATAATGGCGAACCAGAAGACCCACCTTCGGTAACACCTATATCCCAACCGTCACCACCTCCAAAACCAGAGCCACTAATAGCCCACATTTCGGTCGAAGGGTTTCCGTTAAAACTAATTGTACCTTTAAAAGGAGATTCGTCGTCACGACAAACCTTCATAATGTCTCCGTTAGGATGATGAATACCAACTGTAAAATTTGGAATTGCTGTTGCGCTTCTATTCCATCCTGCCCAAACTAAGTTCCAAGAATCTGGTAACGAACCTGTAAGCTCTAACAACATTACATCGGACTCAGAATTGGTTGCTCTTTTTAATGCACCACTGGTAGTATTAAAGGCGCTCGTAGTACTTGCTGCGGTTGTTCCGCAAGAAGGAGATGGACTTCTCCAGTTAAACCTCCAAGACCAAGTGGCTGGACTAGTACCTGTATCGCAGTGGTTCGCTGTTAAAAAATATGGAGCGCGATCGTTATTAACATTATTAATTAACGAACCCGAACACACAAATCCACCCATAATTTGCAAAGCAACGCCTCGCTTTAAATCTTCTTTTAAAGGGTCAAAGTCCGACCCAACTGTACAATCTACATCGTGGTTACAATTTCCTGAATCGTTAAGTCCTTTTGCCAACAAGTCGGTTTCTGACTTTGAACGATATCCGTGTACTACTTTGTTCACATTTAATCGCCCTTGACCTCGAACGGCTTTAGGCTCGTGATATTCAATCCAAATAGATTCACCTTCAATCATCCAGGTACCAAGTAGTTGCTCTTCGTTATTCATTATGTTTGTATAAGCACCCAATAAAGACGAGCGATCATCACTATATAAATACACAGATGCACCCGTTGGTAATTTAAACTGATCAAAAACAAAGTTCATGGTTTTGGCACCTTGAGAAACAATATTTAAGCGCCACACACCATCACCATTGGGCAATACATCCCAAACACCTGCATTAGCAATTCCCAGATTTACCTCCAGTTCTATTCCAAAACGCCAAGGTCGATCCATTCTTAAATCGTTCACAGCATCTTCTGCAGTAACCGATTCTAAATTAATAGCTGGCATAATTACCGGGGCCGTTGTAGATCTAGCATCCATAGACCAGCTCGCGGGTTCGCCTTCGTTAGTTACCTGTGCTTGCGAAAAATTAAAAGCCAAGAATACGGCGATTAACAACGTAATTTTTTTCATGCGAATTCGTTTTTAGTTGATTTATTAACGCCAGATACTCCATGTTCTAAGCATTAAAAGGTTTAAGGACACTAATGTACGTTAAAATTTTGTAAAAGAAAACAAGGCAAAACCCTTGATTCTAAGCATAAAAAAAGCCCCAATAAATGGGGCTTTAGCAGTAAATATTTTACTAATTATATTATTAACATCGCGTCGCCATAAGTATAAAAACGGTACTTTTCTTTTATAGCTTCTTGATAAGCTTCCTTAATAAAGTCGTGACCTGCAAATGCAGAAACCATCATTAATAAGGTCGATTTTGGCGTGTGTAAGTTAGTAACCATTGCATTGGCAATGCTAAATTCGTAAGGAGGAAAAACAAACTTGTTGGTCCAACCTTCGTACGGGTTAAGGGTGTGATTAGACGAAACCGAACTCTCTAAAGCACGCATGGCCGTTGTTCCTACAGCACAAATACGCTTTTTGTTGGCATTACCCTCGTTAATTAGACGCGCCGCTTCTTCAGAGATCGCAATTTCTTCGGAATCCATTTTATGCTTAGACAAATCTTCTACCTCTACAGGGCTAAAAGTTCCTAAACCAACATGCAAGGTTACCTCGCTAAACTTAACACCTTTAATTTCTAGACGTTTCATTAAATGTTTAGAAAAATGCAATCCAGCAGTTGGCGCTGCAACAGCTCCTTCTTTTTTAGCGTATATAGTTTGGTAACGTTCGGCATCTTCTGGTTCCACTTCACGCTGAATGTATTTAGGTAAAGGGGTCTGACCAAGTTCGTTTAATTTACTTCTAAACTCTTCGTAAGAACCGTCGTAAAGAAAACGTAGGGTTCTACCTCTTGACGTGGTATTATCTATAACTTCGGCAACCAAGCTTTCGTCTTCGCCAAAATAAAGTTTGTTCCCAATTCTAATTTT
Organism: Gilvibacter sp.; assembly: GCA_965277295.1. Lineage (GTDB taxonomy): Bacteria > Bacteroidota > Bacteroidia > Flavobacteriales > Flavobacteriaceae > Gilvibacter. The sequence goes on along the minus strand of OZ255720.1, from coordinate 2,187,752 downwards.
TCTTGCAGGATCTACTAGCACATCCCATAGGCGCGTTTCGGCATTTAATTCACGCAATAAAAACACTTCGATGCGCGCTCCAGTTTTTTCTTTGTTACCAAAAAGACGCGCTGGAAACACTTTAGTATTATTTAAAACCAAGACATCGTCTTCGTTAAAATAATCGATTAAATCTTTGAACATTTTATGTTCTATTGTTTGATCTTTTCTGTTGAGTACCATAAGTCGAGATTCATCTCGAGATGGTGCCGGATATTCGGCTAATAATTCGTTAGGAAGATCAAAATTAAAGTGTGAAAGCTTCATGCGTTACCAGGGTTTTATTCGTTACAAAGGCTGCAAATATACAATCTGAACATAGGGGTTGTCAAGTATTTAGGCAATTATCTTGCTATGCCCCCTGGATTCCCAACCTCGCCATGTCATTCCAAAAATCTGGATACGACTTAGAAACCACCTCATGCTCTTGAATATGTATTGGGCCAACCAAAGCTAAAGGTGCAAATGCCATGGCCATTCTGTGATCCTGATAGGTTGCAATGTGCTGCCCGGGCCTAAAATTCACTCTTGGGTTTAAACGCAAACTGTTGTTCGTAATGGCAACAGTTGCTCCTAGTTTTTCTAGTTCGACTTTTAAAGCCACTAACCTATCTGTTTCTTTAATTTTTAAGGTGTGTAAACCGGTTAAATCGCAACTTATTCCTAAGCCAAAACAACAACAAGCAATGGTTTGAGCCAAATCAGGAGTGTTTTTTAAATCCAGTTCTAGATTTTTTGGTAAATCGACAGCTGTTTTTGTTAGTAATACCGAATGATCCTGTGTATTAAACTTAGAGAATACACCTAAAACTTTAAATATTTGTGCAACTGCCGCATCGCCTTGAAGGCTTTTGGGCTTGTAACTTTTTAGGGTAATACTGCTAAATTCACCCAATGCCATCGCACTGTAAAAATAGGACGCCGAACTCCAATCGGATTCCACAGTAAATGTAGTTTTGGGAATTACAGTAGCAGGAAGCACCCGTATTTGCTGCCCTTTAAATTCTGTTTGAATTCCAAGCTCACTTAACAGCGACAAAGTCATATTTATATAAGGTACCGATGTAATTGTACCTTCTAAGTTAATTTCTAATCCTTTAGGTAAGGTTGCGCCAATTAATATAAGGGATGAAATATACTGGCTGCTTACCTGAGCCGATATTAACACCCTGTTTTTTATTAGTTTTTTACCTTGAATTTTAAGCGGTGGATAACCCGTTTTGCTTACATAAGTAATTTGCGCATCTAATTGCTTTAGGGCATCTACCAAAACGGCAATAGGGCGCTCCTGCATGCGCTCACTGCCTGTTAATACTACTTCGCGACCTGCTCTAGAAGCAAAATAACTGGTTAAAAAACGCATGGAAGTTCCTGCGTGATGTATATCGACAACTGCAGCAGTACTCGCTAGTGCGTCCTGCATTACTTTGGAATCGTCGCTATTGGATAGGTTCTCTATTTGAATTTGCGGAAACAAGGCCTGTAAAATTAATAGCCTATTGGATTCGCTTTTAGATCCTGTAATATTAAAGGTAAGGGCCTTCCCTGAAGTTGGGTCCGCAGCAAGGGAAATGCTCATAAATTGTCTTTTTTATAACGGCCCCAAAATTTTCCGTAGGTAACAAAAAAGCCATAAACAAAGCCACTAACTATGGCACCTCCTATAAACACAACAGGGTCTCGGTCTTCGAAAAATTGTGTTTTAAAACCATTTACACCCCAAAAAAGCAGCACAAAAACAAAGATAAAAGCCGTTCCTAAAGAGGCGACCGACTTCCAGAATTTTGGATTCGATATAATTTTATTAAACATATTATTTTAGCTTTTTATTGCTGTGATGACGATCGTGATCTCGCTGGGTTTTTAAGTCCAACTTTTTATTAAATGCTTGCTCTAGATCTATTCCCGTTTGATTTGCCAAGCACAAGACCACAAAGACAACATCGGCTAATTCTTCGCCTAAATCCTTGTCGGCATCGGACGGTTTTTCGCTTTGCTCGCCATAACGTCGAGCAATAATTCGAGCCACTTCCCCTACTTCTTCGGTAAGCTGAGCCATATTGGTTAATTCGTTAAAATATCGAACCCCATGCTGGGAAATCCAATCGTCTACGGCCTGCTGGGCGTTTGCTAAATTCATGTGTTATATTTTTGAAAGCACTACTTTATCGTTCTCTTTTGCAATGCGCTGATTATAGAACTCTTTAATTAGTGGGTACTTGAAGGCCGGTATTACCGAATTATTCATAACAATAGTACACATTATATTTAAACGTCCTTCTGCCTGGGTAATATTGTACTTAAACGAGCCCATATTATCAGGTAAAGTTAAGCTAATTGCCTTAGGTAATGACGATACTTGATAACCTTCTGGTATTACTATGTTTACAATTTTTCTATGGGAAAACGGAAACGAATAATCAATCGGGTAATTTCTGGCCTCTAAAGTAAATGGATTGGTGTCCATTTTTAAAAATAACAAAGGACTTAAGTAAATATCGTTCCCAATTAATTCGGCCGCATCTTCCAATTCAAAGCTATAACCACGCATTACCGGCTTACTCAGGTCGTCAAAGTTGTTAATCTCGAGCGCTGTCACGTCGGTTAAACCATTAGCATTTAATAAACTTTCGATCTTTTTTTCTGATGGAATATCTTTATTTGCTATTCTAAAATTAAGTGCTTCTAGTTGAGTAAAATTAGTTTTAACAGTTCCAACTGCCATTCCATCTTCATCTAGTGTAACGCTCATTAAAGTGCTACGCTGACTTAAAACATCGGGGTATAGATTAATTTTCTCGGTTAGGCCATTGTCGTTAATTAAGGTTCCGTACCAGTTTAAATCGCGAGTAGGTAAAACATTTGGAGCCCCTAATTTTTCTGTAGCGTCTAACAGATAGCGTTTGTCGTTTATATCTACTGCAGCAATAACATAATTAAATCCTTCTAGCGTTGGGAACAAAGGAATTCCGTTTTCACGTGTACTAATTAGCACAGGGCGCACGTTTAAACCACCAGCTTTTAACATGGCTATTAGCATCAAGTTAATATCTCCCGAATTTCCAGTTTTTGCTTTATAGGCATTAGACAAACCATCTCGTGAATATTTGCTATAACGCCCGTTCCATGCCATACGCTGCTTTACAAAATTGTAAATGCGAGCCATTTTATCTAAGCTCCCGCTACTTTCTGCACGAAGGACTTCAAGATCGTCTCTAAAATATCTTGTTTTCGCAATTTCCTCGCCAAAATAATCAGAATCGTTAATGGTCTTTATAACCTCCTCCCAAGAAGTAGAAAACTTCTTTAGGGGTGAATTAGGAAAATCGACAGAGGCCAATTCATAGGTAATGGTATATCTGTAATTATCAATATTATCTACATAAGGTTCTTCTACTAATGGTTCTACATAATCGTATTCGTATTCACTTACAAACTCTAAAACATTTAAAGTTCCCGTTTTTGTAGCCTGAGTTAATGCACCGCTGGTACTTTGTTCGTAAGACACTTGCATATTACGCCCTTCGGTATAATCTTTAGGGTTCGCTGCAAACTCACCTTTTACCAAACGATTGTATCTAAAATAATCTGGAATTTGAATTTTAGTAAAGTAGTGATCTGTCGGGATATTAGACTGAATGACTACATCGTCTATCTTCCAGAACGGAGAGGAAAGTTTGTACTTAATTTCTACTACCGACCCTTCTTTTACCGCAGGCATAGTAATAGAGGTTTCTTGCCAATATTCGCTTAATTCAGTTTTAAAGATTCCTGACTTTTTAAGCTTTTCTTCTTGCACTTTGCCTCCAACCATATTATACGTATAGCCTTTAATGTCCGAAATTCGTTCCTTATCTGAACCCGATTCATAAGCACGAATTTTTAATGTCCCGTAATCCAAACCTTCTTTGGTTAGAATTTTAATACGCTTATGTATTTCGGTGGTCAGCAACCATCCTTTGTTACTTTCGTAACTAAAATAGGTATTACGTGAATTGTGTAAATAAACTGCATCTGCTAGACTGTCCTTCGCGTACTGGGTCATTTGTACTTCAGAATCGGATACTTCTCTAAACTCGTAATCTTGTGCCATTGTTAATTGACCAATAATAAGGGCAATTAATGCCAAGGCGGTTAGTTTACGCTTACTCGATTTTAAAAACCACTTTAGTGTTGTCATATTTTTTAATTTTTTTCCTAAAATCTCGATAGGCCTTATACTTATTGGCTTTATACGTACCCTGATTTAGATTGAAAGTTCTAGTATACGTAAAACTTTTGTCTGGATTATTGGTAATTGTCAAGGTGTATTTGCCAAATTCACTTTCTAATATAATAGGTTCTGGTAAATAATCAACATCCATTCCCTTTGGAGATGTAAATGCGTAGGTGTCTATTTCGTTATAGCCCCGCGCGATTACAAAATCGTGTTTTCTATTTCTATACTGCCTGGGCACATAGTTATTTACATTAAACGCGTTGGGTTTAAATATAAATTTGTTATTAATAATTTGAGCATATTTATTTGCGCTAAAGGCAACACTTTCTGTAAAAATAACTTCGTCTTTATTGTTCTCTAAGTCTATATTTTCTAAATTCAAATTGGTAAAGGCGTCCCAATAATCCAGATAGTGTTCTTTTAATTCGGCTTGATTGTATTGCTCTAGATCGTAGCTGTTATAATATCTACTACCTAAAGATTCGATTGTTACTTCGCCCTTAAAATCGCCGTTGGCCGTTAAAGAAAACGAACCTATACTTTGCTGTAAATTCGCGTTATTATTATAAGCAGGTGTTCGCTTAATTAACCCTCCTTGTGGGGTAATTACCAAGACGTTTCTGTCGTCGGTAAAACTCCCTAAATAATTAAATGGAAGTGTCTGACTGGTGCATTCTAACCAAACATCTTCGTTATCTAAAGGGACATTCAAAATAACATGATTTCCTTGCATGGAGGCAAATTCTGAGTCAATATTCCGCTTATTTTGTCCGGCCCAAACCACCGTATAATAGGCATCTATGCCTTGACTCTTTAAAATGGCTTTGGTATAATTGGTTAGTCCTTTACAGTCGCCATAGCCTAATTTGTTTACGCTAGCAGCATCGTAAGGCTTCCAACCGCCTATTCCCAACTGTACCGATATGTAGCGGGTTTTATTCTGAACATATTCATAAATAAGGCGTATTTGCTCTTTGCGATCACTCACTCCTTGTAAAAGGGATTGAACTTCGGCCACTGTAGAAGCAGGTAAATTGTCTAATCCCTTAATTAAATTCAGGTATTGCCAACCTCCAAAAGACTTCCAATCCGAAGCGTGTCCTCGCACTCCTACTAGCGTAAAATCGTTCAATGCCACCAACACTTCAGGGACATAAGATCTAAAAGACACCGCCAAAGCTTCGCTTACAATCGCCGGGGCATTTACAAGCGTTAAATCCAGGTCGAATTCAGAATTATTTTGATTAATAGTAAAACCTTCAAAATTGGAACTTTTAAAGCGCATTGGGATTTGCTTGCTATTTTTTAAAACATAACGACTTTCCATAACACTTACATAGGTTCCTGGAATTGGGTACCAAGGCCTTACAAAAGCAGTCTCACTTGATTCCACCTGACTTTTATAAATCATGGTGTAAGGATACTCGGTTGGGGTATAGTCCAAATAACTATAGCGGTTATCTGTATATAAATCGTTAGAGCTTACGGCGCTAATATCGCTAAACTCACCCTTTCTAAATTTAGCTATTTGCTTTCCATAAGCATTTAAAATAAGTACTTCTTGATTTTTAATTTTGTTAGTGCCGTCGTAAAACTCTAAAGCATTGGCCAACTTATCGCCAATATCGTTAAACACAGTAACTGCCAACTCATAATTAATGCGTTGTCTCTCGACTCCAAGAATTTCAATTTCCTTTACCTCTTTGCGGATTACAGCATTTGCATTCTCACGAAGTGCAGCAGGTATATCTTGCACGGTATAGCTAATCTCTTGAGCGTTAATAGTACATAACCCCCCTAAAAACAAGGTAATTATAGCAATAAAACATTGCATAGTTCTAACCTGTAATGTGGCTATTTTTAACATATTACTCTTTATTTTTAGTATCTATTATTATAGTTACTGGACCATCGTTTACCAGTTGAACGTCCATCATCGCTCCAAAAACTCCAGTCCCTACTTGTGTGTTAAGATGGGCTTGAAAGCTGCTAATAAATTGTTTGTACATCTGTTGGGCAAACTCGGGCTTTGCCGCGTTTAAAAAAGAAGGCCTATTGCCTTTTTTAGTAGATGCATGCAAGGTAAACTGACTAACCACAATGGCTTCGCCCGATTCGTCTACTATGGAATTGTTCATATTCCCATCTTGGTCAGAAAAAATACGCAAGCGTGCAATTTTACCCGACAACCATTCAATATCTTCTTGAGTATCGCCTGGAGCTACACCTAACAAAATAAGTAACCCTGAATCAATTTTAGAAACCACTTGACCCGCTACACTTACCTGAGCCTGTTTTACCCGTTGAATTACAGCTTTCATTGTTCTGGATAATTATCTTTACGGTAATGTTCTTCTTCTCCTTCCAGGATTGCCAAGTAACTTTTATATCTGGACCACGCAATTTTATCTTCTTCTAACGCTTGCTTTACGGCACATTTTGGTTCGTCAACATGCATGCAATTATTAAATTTACACTCTTGCTTTAAGGCAAAAAATTCAGGGAAATAATCACTTAAGTCCGCAGGTTCTATATCTACAACTCCAAAGCCTTTTATTCCTGGGGTATCTATAATTCGCGCGTCAAAACTAAGATCAAACATTTGTGCAAAAGTCGTGGTATGTTGTCCCTGTTTGTGTTGGTCAGAAATTTGAGCTGTAGGCAAATTAAGTCCCGGTTCAATAGCATTAACTAGGGTAGATTTACCAACACCACTGTGACCAGAAAACATGGCAACCTTGCCAGTCATAATTGCTTTTACCTTTGCTACTTCGCTTCCCAGTTTAGCAGAAATTGCAATGCACTGGTAACCAATATCGCGATATAAATCCATTAAATAGAGCATTTCTGCTTTGTCTTCAATGGCATAGGTATCCATTTTATTAAACAGTAAAACCGTTTTTATGTGATAGGCTTCTGTAGTTACTAAAAAGCGGTCTATAAAAGAGGTAAATGTGGGCGGATTATTTAAGGTAATCATTAAAAAACACACATCTATATTTGCGGCGATAATGTGAGTTTGCTTAGATAAATTAACCGATTTACGAATAATGTAATTATCGCGTTCTTTAATTTTTTGAATGACTCCTGTGGTTACATCTCCCGTATCTTCTAAAGTGAATTCTACATGGTCACCTACAGATACAGGATTGGTACTTTTAATTCCTTGAATTCTAAATTTTCCTTTAATGCGGCAATCATAAAACACGCCATCGCGACCTTTTACACGATACCAACTTCCTGTAGATTTGTAGACTAATCCTTCCATTAACAAACACAAAAATAGGCACTTTAAGCTTAAAACAGTACAAGTTTGTATATAACTGCCAATTTCTTGAGAAAATAATTTTACTTTTAATCATTCTTAAAATAAAACTCTATGAAAAATCTAATTTTTTGTGCCGTAGCGCTACTTTTTATTGCAGAAATTAATGCACAACAGTACGAAGTTAAAGTGGTTACTAGCGTTGAATCTATTGTTCCGAATGGACTGGGGCGTTCCCGATTAATTTCGGCAAGCGAAAAGCGCGACTTTAGTGAATTTACTTCGGCTCAAACCGAAGATGACAATACCAGAAACAAGTCTAAACGCAAAGACATTCGCATTAAAGACTTTGAAGAAACCAAGTTGCTAAACTTTTATAATGTTGGCGGAATCCGATTCCAAAATATTGCGGCCAACGACGCTATGATTGAATCCAAAATAAACGCAATGCTTAGCGAAGGATGGGATTTAGCCTTTGTTGCTAGCGCTGTAGAAAGCGATGCTGGTAATGGCGACGGGCAAGGAATATTTATTACCCGTTATATTTTTAAGCGCGAAGTAAAAGAATAAAAAAAGCGCGGAATCGTAATTTATACCCATACGATTCCGCGCTAATAAAAATCTAAAACTAGCTGTTATTGCTGGTAAATTTTTTCTTGGTGATTAATTGATTCTTGGTGAATCGCCTTAAAAACACGTAAAATAAATTCTTCGCTCAATTGGTGCTGTTCTCCTTCTAAAATCATTTTGCCTAAAATTTCGTTCCAACGTTTAGTTTGCAACACAGCAACGTTGTTCTTCTTTTTAAGACTTCCTATTTCGTCGGCCACTTTCATGCGTTTTCCCATGGTCTCTATAAGCTGATGGTCAATTACATCTATTTGAGTTCGCATGGTGTTTAGTTTATTTCTAAACTCAATTTCTTGCCCTTCTTCCTTACGAATAGTAAGTTCGATCATTATTTCTTTTAATCGGTCGGGAGTAATTTGTTGTGCTGCATCGCTCCAAGCGTTGTCCGGATCAAAATGTGTTTCTACCATAAGCCCATCGTAATTTAAATCTAAGGCCATTTGGCATAAGTCGAAGATAATATCACGACGACCAGCAATATGCGATGGATCCAAAATAAGCGGTAAATCTGGGAATCGATTCTGTAAATCGATTGCTATCTGCCATTCTGGATTGTTTCTGTATCTGGTTTTTTCGTAAGTCGAAAAACCGCGATGAATAACCCCTAAATTTTGAACATCGGCAGTATGGAAACGCTCTACAGCACCCAACCACAGTGATAAATCTGGGTTTACTGGATTTTTAATTAATACGGTTTTATCGGTTCCGCGAAGCGCATCTGCGATTTCTTGAACAATAAAGGGAGATACCGTAGTTCTAGCTCCAATCCATAAAATATCTACATCGTGCTGCAACGCTAAATCTACATGATTGGCATTGGCTACTTCTGTAGTGGTTAATAAACCCGTTTCTTGCTTGGCCTTTTGCAACCACTTTAATCCTAAAGCTCCTACACCCTCAAAATTTCCAGGACGTGTTCTGGGCTTCCAAATTCCTGCGCGAAGTACACTTACATCGCTTTGCTTTAACTGATTCGCAATTTTTAATACCTGGTCTTCAGTTTCGGCGCTGCAAGGTCCGGCAATCACCAAAGGATGATCTAATTTAAAAGCATCCAACCAGTTTCTAAGTTCTTTTTTGTTTTCCATAGTCTATATTTTTCTTCTCTAAGAGATTCCTTTTAATATTCCGTTTATAGCATTTATTTGTTGCATTTCTGTATGCATATCTTCTTGTTGATTGTTTTCTAAATACACTTTAAAATCGTTTAAATTGGCAATATATGCAGCTAAAGCATCTAGTAAATGCTCCCGATTTTGGGAGAAAATGGGCGCCCACATACTGGGATTACTTTTTGCCAAACGCACTGTTGAGGCAAATCCCGAGCCAGCCAAATCAAAAATGTCTCGTTCGTTTTTTTCTATATCCATAACTGTTTTGCCAAGCATAAACGAACTTATATGCGACAAATGCGATACATAGGCCAAGTGTTTATCGTGCGATGCTGGATCCATATATCGAATTCGCATTCCAACTGTTTTAGAGAGTTCTAAACCTAATTCTTGTATGGTAAAGCTGGTTTTTTCTATTTCGCAAATAATGTTTGTTTTCCCTTTAAAAAGATCAAAAATCGCCGCTTCTGGCCCCGAATATTCGGTACCTGCAATGGGGTGCATGGCTAAATAGTTTCTGCGCTTAGGATGCGAGGCAACGGCATGACATACACCTGCCTTAGTAGATCCCATATCCATAACTAAGCAATTATCTGGCACTAATTCTAAAATTGTGGGCAAGATTTCTTGAGCGGCTTGAACCGGAATAGCCAAGATTACTATTTGAGCATTAGCAACATCTTCTATGCTTGCTTGCTTGTCTATTAAGCCCAAAGACAAGGCTTTTTCAAGGTGCTTTTTATTGGAATCTATTCCAAAAAACTGCATCTTATTATAAGCGCGCCGTAAATCTTTAGCCCAAGAGCCGCCAATTAATCCCAGTCCAATTATGTAGGTATTCTTAGTCATGCTGTTTTACAAATTCTTCTACTCGATTAAAAGCGGTTTTAAGTTCGTCTTGTGAGACACAAAGCGAAATTCGCAAATATCCTGCCCCTTGACTTCCAAAAACGCTACCTGGAGTAATAAATAAATTAGCCTTCTCTAGCAAAGCATCGCTAAGGGAGGCTGCGTTTATATGGTCGGGAAGCTTTATCCAAACAAAAAGCCCTTGTGCTTCCTTGGAATAGGTTCCTTGCAATGCATCGGCAATTTTCCATACCCAATCACGACGTGTTCTGTAGGTTCCATTTAGCTGCTGGTACCAATCTGTATCGGAATTAAGAGCAACAATTGCCCCTTGCTGTAAACCATAAAACATGCCGCTATCCATATTGCTTTTTACTTTTAACACACTTTGAATATGGGCTGGACTTCCTGCCAACATACCAACGCGCCATCCAGACATATTAAAGGTTTTACTAAGCGAGTTTAGTTCTAAACAAACTTCTTGGGCCCCGTGTGCTTCTAGTATAGATAAGGGGTTTTGATTCAGTATAAAACTATATGGGTTGTCGTTTACCACTAAAATATCATGCGTTTTAGCAAAAACAACTAGTTTATTAAAAAACGCCAAGGTGGCTGGTGCCCCGGTGGGCATATGTGGATAGTTTACAAAAAACAACTTAACACGACTTAAATCTTTTTGGGCAAGTGCTTCTAGGTCTGGAAACCAATTGGTCTGTTCGCTTAAATTATAAGATATTGTTTCTGCTTCTACCAAATTCGCAACCGCAGCATAGGTTGGATACCCTGGATTTGGAATTAAAACCGCATCGCCTGGATTTAAAAAGGCCATTGCAATATGCATTATGCCTTCTTTAGACCCCATTAAAGGCAATACTTGAGTGTTCGGATCTAAATTAACTTGATAGTGATTTTTGTAAAAGTTGACCATGGCTTCCCGCAATGGCAATACCCCTTGATAAGGCTGATACTGATGTGCCTTGGGGTGCGATAAAGCGTTCGTTAATGCTTCTACTACCCCATTAGGTGGAGGTAAATCGGGACTCCCAATACCTAAATTAATTATTGGCCTTCCGGCGGCCATCGCCTCTCTAACCTCTCTAAGCTTTTTAGAAAAGTAGTACTCTTTAGTGCTATTTAACCTATTGGCAGTTTGCATTACAATTTGTTGTTTTTGTATTCTCCAACAACTTTAAAATGAGTTGCCATAATTTCTAACATCGATTTAGCTTTTTGGTAGTCCCTGTAATCTTGAAAAACTACATCGACAAAAAAGGCGTACTTCCAACTAGTTTCTAAAATAGGCAACGATTGAATCTTGGTTAGACTCAATTTACAGTCACTCATTACATTTAACGCCGTAGCAAGACTTCCTCGCTTATGGTCCAATTCAAATTTTAGCGATGCCTTATTAATTGTTGCCGTATCCTGATTTTGTTTTTCTGGAGCTACAAGCACAAAACGAGTCGCATTTTTATCTATAGTTTGCACGTCGCTTGCAATAATTTCTAGTGCGTATAACTGTGCCGATATAGCAGGTGCTAAGGCAGCTATTCCTCTAAGTTGACTTTCTTGAATATGCTTTGCTGCCAAGGCGGTATCTGGAGACTCCACCAATTTTATATGCGGATAATGTTTAAAAAACGCCTTACACTGCAATAATGCCATATAATGTGAATGCACTTCGGTGATGGTTTCTAAAGTTTCTCCTGGCAAGGCCATTAGATTATGACTAATATGTAAGTAATGCTCACCGTATACATGCAAATTATTGCTGTCTATAAGCGCATAATTAGGCAGAATAGACCCAACTATTGAATTTTCTAATGCCATTATACCATAACCCGCCTCTTTATTTAGCAGCGAATTAATTACAGCGTCAAAGGACTGGCACTCCAAAACGGTTGCATCGTGCGAAAAGCATTCCATAGCCGCAATGTGGTGATTCGATCCTTTTACTCCCTGAATGGCAATTGTTTCCATAGGCACAAAAAAAAATCCCGAGAAAGTCTCGGGATTTATATGTTATAGCGTAAAAATACTAAATAACTGTCCCGTTCCTATCTAGGAAATAGAAAAACCAATAGTTATAAAAAGTACTAAAACGACTCATTCTTAGTTATTAAAGTGCTAATGTAGCTATTTCTATAAAAGAACAAAATCTTTTTTTGAGTTTTTTAAAATACGTAGCTTTACACAAAGAATTTACATGTCTATTGTTGTACACGATTTAAGCAAAACTTACGGAACCCAAGAAGCATTAAGCCAGGTTTCGTTCACAATAAATAAAGGCGAAATAGTAGGATTTTTAGGCCCGAATGGAGCTGGAAAATCCACACTAATGAAGATTCTTACTACCTATTTACCCGCTACAGACGGGCGCGCCCTTGTAAACGACTTTAATGTGACCAAAGATCCCATTAAAGTGCGTGCTAGTGTGGGTTACTTGCCCGAGCATAATCCGCTTTATTTAGAGATGTATGTGCGTGAGTATTTAAATTATAACGCCTCGCTTAATAAGATAGATAGATCGCGGGTAGCTACTGTTATTAAGCAAACTGGGCTAACGCCAGAAGCACACAAAAAAATAGAAAGCCTCTCTAAGGGTTACAGACAGCGTGTTGGCTTAGCTGCGGCGCTTCTGCACGATCCGGAGGTTTTAATTTTGGACGAACCCACAACAGGATTAGATCCCAATCAAATTTTAGAAATTCGCGATTTAATTCAAAGTATAAGCGCAAACAAGACCATCTTTTTATCTACTCATATTATGCAGGAGGTAGAAGCAATTTGCGATCGTGTACTAGTAATAAATAAGGGGAAGCTTGTTGCAGACGAGTCATTAAAACAACTAAAAGGAAACCAAAAACAGCTTATAGAAGTAAGTTTTGACTATCGCGTAGAAGAAGTGGCATTAAAGCAAATTCCGCACGTGGCCCAAGTAGATAATACCCATGAATTCACCTATCTAATAGAATTTAGCACTCAAGAAGATATGCGGGCTAAAGTATTTGATTTTGCTCACGATAATGGCCTAAAAATTCTAGGATTAAATCAGAAGAACAAAAATCTGGAAACACTGTTTAGAGAACTAACTAATCCTGAAAAATAAGGCGTCCTGTATAGAATTCAGTTACCTCGACAATAGGCGGTCTGTTAACAGAGATTACATCTCCACCACTGCGAATCTCGCCGCGAATTTCGGCTATTGGATTGACAAACATCTGATTGGTCCCTCTGTGAAAAATTAATAAATTTTGAATCGCTAAGTCTTGTGCCTCTATTCGAGAATCACCGCTAAATATTCTAAAATATGCCTGTGTTGCACTTCCTCGAAGAAAAAAATTAGACAAGTTATTAGCTTCAAGCTGTAAGCCCTGAACGGCAATATCTAAATTAAAATCGCCATCGGTATTAATGCGCTCATTTTCTGTAAAATCTTCGCTTACCAGACGCAAAAAGGGATATTCTAAAACGCCATCACTAGAAATTGTTCGTCCAGACTCGTTTCTAATTACCGAAATATCTGGAGCAGTAATAAAAACGGTGGTCGTATTGTATTCTCGTATTAAATTACAGGCATTTGCATCTCTTAAAATTAGCACATCATCTTCTACTATGGCCGATACGTCATTTATTAAATTGGAACCCGCCTCTACAATAACTTGAGTCTCGGGACCTTGTTTTAAAACCAATTGAATTCTATCTCGTACTCGTATTTTTGTAAAATCGGACACTACAAATTCTTCTTGAACCAAATCGCCGGTAGTTTGCAAGCAATCTAAGGCATTTGGAGAATCGCATCCAAAAAAGGCAAAAACAATAAGAATTATTAATACTCTCATAATTTATTAAATCGAATTCCTATTCCAAATTCAACGGCTTCGGCTTTAGCTCCATGCGCCTTTACGGTTACCGCGGCAAAAATACGCTGGGACTTACCAAAATAACGCTTAAGTCCTAAACGGTTATAAAATCTGCCCTCAAAGTCGTAAGGGTAGTAAATATAATATCCAACTTGAGCTACAAAAGCCACCTTATTAAAGCGTAACTCGTGTCCCAAAAACAGTCCAAATCTTTTGTAATCTTCTTCTCCACTTACATTTTCTTCTGGAAAGGCCACCGACCTAAAATAAATTAGCTCTTTTAAAAATTCAGAAAAGAATAAATCGGCACCCAACTGAAAAGTAGACTTTCTATTTATTTTTTTATCGATAAAGGCAGATGCCACATAAAACGGATACTGCCCCTGACCAATAATGTCGCTTTCGTTAAATCCGCTTCTAAAGACTAAATTAAAATGAATGGGCTCCGTGTATTTTTCTTTTCCCTGAAACGGCACATAATCCGGAAATTCTTGATAATCTAATTGGTAATTTACTCCTGCGCTAAAAGCAAAGGTATTGGTACTACTGTTAGGAGCTTTTAAGTTCGCGTTAGAATAGTGAATAATTGTAAAACCCGCGTTAAAGCCAAGACCTTTCCAAATATTTTCTTTTACATAAGCCGCTTTTAGTAATGTAGAGCTTAACAAATGCGACCCATAAGCGTTGTTTAAAAAATTAGTATCGCGGTCGTAGGGATTGCTTGCATAGGCAATTCCTTGCCCTACTCGAACCATTAATGACCTATTTAAAAAATAAAAATTAAAATGCCCATATACACCTACATTTTCGCCTAAGGCTGGATTTTTTAAATTCTGATACGAAAAGGTAAAACCCCAATCGGGATAATTGTATCGACGCTCCCAAGCATTAAAACCATAAGTCTTGCGGTTAACGCTTAAAACAAACCCTTCAGGATGTTTGGTAATTAGATGATTAATATCTGGATTGTGCTCTATAATGGTTCCGTAAAAGTAATCGAGTTCTACAGAAACTGGCCGCAGCTCCTGCTGCTCCTGACCCAATACAATAGTTGGTAACAGTAAAAATAAAGCAAAAAATTTCTTCATAGATAGCGGCTAAATATACCTATAATTGATTGGAATTAATACCGAGCCACTGCATTAATCTTGAAAGATTAAACGCCCTGTAAAAAAGGATTCTACGTTAATTATTTCTGGTCTATTAAGCGAAATAACATCTCCCGTTCCCCGAATCTCGCCTGCTATACTTAATTGTGGATTAACTATCATTTTGTTGGCCGAGGTCTGCAACACCGTAAGATTATCTACTAATAAATCTGCGCCTTCTAATCTGGGTTGTTCATCACTAAAAACAAATCGCGCATTTTGTGCGTATCCGGCTAAATAAAAAACACTAACTCCATTGGCAACAATGCGCAAATTGTTTGTGTTTAAAGTCAGATAAAAATCTCCACTTTTCTTTCCAGGCGCTCCTGTACCCGAGGTGTTACTTTGTAAATTTAGACCAGGAAAATTTAAGACTCCTTGACTGCGAACCTCGAATCTAGAACTGTTGCGAATCTCACCTAAACTAACCGCAGTTACCCTAGCTGTGGTAGTACCATAATCCCTAAAAACATTACAACTACTGTTATCCTGAATTACCAAGGTGCTACCCTCTAAAAAAACAGCAACATTATCAATTATATTCTCGCCAGCTTCTACAGTTACCTCTTGAGTGTCCCCTTGCTGTATAATTAAACGGACCCCATCCTCGATTCGAATTTTATCGAAATCACCTACCTGAAAATCGGCTGTAATAAGGCGACCTTCGGTTTGTAAACAATCTAAAGCGTTTTCACTATCGCAGCTCCAGGCTACCATAATAAGAAAACAGATGTACACTATTGTTTTTAAATTCATACTACTTAATTAAACCGAATTCCAAATCCGAATTCGACAGCTTCTGCCTTTGCACCGTGAGATTTTAGGGTGATTGCGCCAAAATAGCGGTCGCCAAAATATCTTTTTAATCCAATTCGCTGATAGGTTCGACCTTCAAAATCGTAAGGATAATATACATAATAGCCTAACTGCGTAAGCAAGGCTGCTCTACCAAATCTAAGCTCGTGACCAATAAAAATTCCTACGCGCTTCCAATCTTGATCTGGATCTACGTTATCTTGTGGAAAAGCAATAGCACGATATTCTATTTCGGCCTCTAAAAAACGAGAGAAAAACAAATCTACTCCGGCGTTAAGACTACTTTTTCTATTTAAACGTTTGTCTGCATACCCAGACAAAATAACAAAGGGATGTTGCCCTAAACCTACATAATCACTTTCGTTTAGTCCTGTTCTTAGAATAATATTAAACGCAATTGGTTCGGTATATGGAAGATCGGAATCCTTTTGCTCGATAAAATCAGGAAGCGGTTGCGGATTTAAATCGTAGTTAACACCAAAATTAAAAGCCAAGGTATTGGTACTTGTATTTGGTGATTTTAGGTTGGCATTAGAATAATGAACAAAAGCAGCACCAAACTGAATTCCCCAACGCTTATAAATATTAGATTTTGTGTAATTTAAAGTAACAAAGGTCGAACTTAACAAGCGTGTTCCGTAAGCGATATTCTTAAAGTTGGTTTCTAAATCGTAGGGATTGCTAGTAACGGCTAGTCCTTGCCCTATTTTAAACTGCAGGTTTCGTTTAAAAAAATAGAACGAATAATGTGCATAAACCCCAAAATTATGTCCTAATGCTTCTTCTTTTAAATCTTGATAAATAAACGAAAAACCCCAGTCAGGATAATTATATAACCGTTCCCAGGTATTTAAGCCGTAAGTTTTCCTATTATAGCTTAAAATTATTCCTTCTGGATGCCCTGTAATTAAATGTGCTACGTCTTTATTGTGCTCTAATATAGACCCGTAGAAGTAATTTAAATTTACGGATTCGTATTTTTCTTGAGTTTCCTGAGCCGCAAGCCAAGAGGTAGTAAGTATAAGAAGAAGTAATAATCGCCTCATGGGGTTAAATGTAGGTAAATTCGACCTGCTGCTAAAATGGTAGCTTGCTTAAATCTACATTACCTCCAGAAAGAATTATTCCCACACGTTTACCAGCAAAAATTTTAGGCTGCTTTAAAACCGCTGCAAAGGGAACAGCACACGAGGGTTCTACAATAATTTTCATGCGTTCCCAAATTAGACGCATGGCACTAATAATTTCGTGTTCTTCTACACGAATTATCTGGTCTACATGCTGCTGGATGGTTGGAAAATTTTTATCGCCCAACTGAGTTTTTAGGCCATCTGCGATGGTGTTTACTGTAGTATTTGATTGAATACTGCCAGTTTGCAACGAACGGTAGGCGTCGTCTGCTTCCATGGGTTCGCCCGCCATGGCACTGCAATTATTCCCCAAATAAGCACATGCTAATGCTGTTCCTGCCAATAAACCTCCTCCCCCTACAGGGCTTAAAATAATCTCTAAATCGGGATGTGCTTCTAACAATTCGACAGCAGCCGTACCTTGCCCTAAAATTACGGCAGTGTCGTTAGAAGGATGTAAAAAGGTTGCTCCCGTTGTTGCAACTATCTGTTGAGCTGCTGCTTCTCTAGCAGGCAATGTAGATTCCGATTCGGTAATTTGTCCCCCATAATCTAAAACCGCATCTTTTTTAACTTGCGGCGCATTTTTAGGCATTACAATATAAGCAGGAACGCCTAATTCTTTGGCTGCCAGTGATAAGGCCTGCGCAAAATTGCCCGAGGAATGCGTTACTACTCCCGTCTCACGCTGATTTTTACTTAAACAAGCTATTGCGTTTATAGCACCACGCATTTTAAATGCCCCCATTCGCTGAAAGTTTTCACACTTAAAAAAGAGCTCGGCTCCCGACTTTTTATTTAACAATCGTGAAGTTAAAACTGGGGTTCTATGTACATGTGGAGCAACGCGCTGGTAAGCTGCTAGCAAATCACTTTTATTAGGTATTGTTGCATTCATAAACCAAAAATACACAAATCAATACGGTCTAAAAAGTATGGCCTAGTTTGTAAAATGGATTCCACATTCCCGATTTTGATTTGCCTTTACAGGATCGTTATAGTTAAATTCTGTTTTAAGCTTATTTTTGGCAACATATTTATGTAAATCTTGGGATGTTTTATAATAAAACGGACTCGCTTTTAAGATTCCTTGTGGGCTAAAACTAAGAATATCAAGATTAGCTCTAAAGGCTGTTTGTGACTGTCTTATGTTGGTAAACCATAAATCGGGTTGCAGTTTTTTAAAGGCAAGATTTAAAGGATCTGTTTTTAATATTGCCGCTAATTGCTCGTGATTTGGATTGTTCAAACTAGGGGCGCCATACGTAAAATCAAGGTAGGCATTGGTGTATTTTGGGCTTAAAACTTTTAAATTAAGTTTGTATTTGTGGGTTAAATAAGCCGCGTGTTTATAAGTTGCTACCGTATTTAAACCTGTGTCTATCCACACTACAGGAATGGTATTATTTACAGAATATACGGCATGCAAAAGCACTTCGGAATACCCGCCAAAACTAGTTGTTATTATTGGTCGCTTGCACGTATCAAGTAAGAATTCAATGATTTCTTTGGGGGTTTCGTTCTTAAAATTCTGATTGAATAGGAAGCTGTTCTCTTGGGTTATTTTATTCATAATACTATTATCCTATAGATTTAGTAGAGTATGCAAAAGTAGTTATTTTATTAATAGGTTTTTAGTTATTTTATTACAGGTTGAATTAAGTCTGCCAGCGTGGTGTTTTCCATAATAGAAAGAGTGTTATCCCGAACCTGAATCATAAGTCTATGAATACTGCAAGCGTCTTCGTCTGGACAGTCGTTACATTTTTCGTAAAAGTTTAAACTTACACAAGGAACCATAGCAATTGGACCCTCCAAAATTCTATACACAGCAGCTATGCGAATCTCGCTGGCGTCTTTTAGTAAATAGTAACCGCCCCCCTTGCCCTTTTTTGAACCTAAAAAACCCGATTTACGCAGGGTTAGTAAGATACTTTCTAAGAATTTTTGCGAAATGTTTTCGGATTCAGAAATTACAGAAATCTGCACCGGAGCTCGATCTTCGGCTTTGGCCAAAAACGTTAGTGCTTTTAATCCGTATTTAGTTTTTCTTGATAACATTTATCTACTATAAAAGTAAACAATGTTATTGAATTGGTGTTCCATTTACTACAACCCGGTACGTAATTGTAACACAGGGTTCCATGGTCATAGAAACCGAACAGTATTTTTCGAAACTCAAGGCCGCAGCTCTAAGGGCCTTATCTGGATCTACTTTTCCTTCTAAAAAACAGGTCACTTGCGCCGATTTAAATGGTCTAGCTTGCTTAACTTCTACACGCTCACCGGTCACTTCCATGGTGTAACTTGTAATTTCCTGTCGCTGTTTTTTTAAAATAGAAACTATGTCTATTGCGCTACAAGCACCTATTCCCATTAATAACAATTCCATTGGACTCACTCCTTTAGCGTCTGGTTCGGAGGTGTTGTCAATTGGAATTTTAATTCCTGTTTTACCTGTTCCTTCAAATAAAAAAGAATCGTTTTTTCGTTCTAATGTAACCATTATATATACCGTTAATTTTTAATCGTTATCTAGGCCTGAACCTGTGCCGCTATTCGCAATACATCCCCAAAAACACCTCTCGCGGTAACTGCCGCTCCCGCTCCGGCACCTTGAATAACTATGGGTCTATCGCCATAACTCTGAGTAAATATTTCGAACATGGAATCGCTCCCACTCACCTGCCCTAACATGCTGTTTTTTGCTACAGAAACTAAAGAAACTTCTAATTTGGCTCCCTTAGAATCGAACAAATTACCTGTTAAACTTCCAACATAGCGCAATACATGATCTGGTTTTTGCCGCTCCTTAATTACACTAAACACTGGGTTAAGCTGGGACAAACTTAGCAAAAATTTATCGGGAGTTATCGCTTGTAGCTCCTTTGGTATTAAATTTTGAATTTTAACGTCTTCGAATTCGTTGTGCAGGTCTAACTCCCGCGCTAAAATTAGTAGTTTTCTACCTACGTCGTTTCCAGATAAATCCTCTCTGGGATCGGGTTCTGTTAATCCCAAAATTACGGCCTCTTCTAAAACCGACTGAAAACTCGAACTAGATTCAGAAAAATTATTAAAAACATAGCTCAACGAACCCGAAAATATACCGTTAATACGAGTAATGTTCTCGCCCGACTGATGCAAAAGCTTTATGGTGTCTATAAGTGGTAATCCGGCTCCTACATTTGTTTCGTATAAATATGATTTTCTTTTTTGAGTTAGTATTTGGCGTAACTTTTTATAGAAATCTATGGTTAAGGTATTGGCTATCTTGTTAGACGACACCAGGTTAAATCCGCCCGTAACCAAGGGCAAATAGTTTAGTACAAAACTCGGGCTGGCTGTGTTATCTATGGCGACTAAATTATAGAGTCCAAAGGCCTCGACTTTTTGCAGTACATCTTTCATGGAATACCCTTTGGCTTGTTCCTTTTTTTGTTTTCGCCAATCGCCTTGAATGCCGTTGGAACTAAAAATCCAAGAACTGGAATTTGCTATGGCCACTACACGTAAATCTAAATCTCTTTGCTCACCCAACTGCTGTTGTGCCTCAAGAATTTGATCTATTAATAACCCTCCAACATTGCCGTGTCCAAATACAAAAAGATTAATTGTTTTTCTTTTTAATTCCACTAAATCAATTCGCTCACCTTGGGTGTTATTATTTTGTTTTACTGTCGATATGTTCATACTAATTTATTCTGAATTGTTACTAAATACAAAAGACAATAGACTTGCCAATTGCTTGTATTCTATTAAAAAGGCATCGTGTCCAGCATTAGATTTAATTTCTTTATAAAACACCTTTAGATTTTTTTCTTGGGCAATCTGTGCGGTATGTGCAATGTCTTTTGAAACGTAAAACCTATCAGAATCCACACCAACCAAACACAGCTTTCCTGCTAAACGCTTAATTACGTTGCCAATATCACCAACACCAGCGGCCTCTATATCGTGGGTTAATAACATCCAATTAAAAAGTTTATAGGCCTCCAAACTAAAACGCTGTTCCAATTTTTGACCGTGATGCAACAACCAGCTTTCGGTATTAAAAAGACCGTTTTCTTTGTTTTTTGTACGATTAAACTTTGCACGTAACGATTCTGGAGATCTATAAAAAGTCATGGCATGAACCCGTGCATCATGCACGGGTTTAGAGGAATGCAATAAAATTTCGTGCTGAACTCTACACAAGGCAATTAGCCAATCACTAGCACAATAATGCGAGGCAACGGGGACAACCCAATTAAATAAATCGGGGTTTATTGCTCCCATTTGCCAGGCAATACAACCGCCTAAAGATCCGCCAATTACTGCGTGGATGCTTACTAAACCCAGCTCGTAAATAGCGGCTAAAAAAAGGTGAGCAACGTCTGCGGTGCAATAGTCCTTATAGTTGTTTATTACGCTATTATCGAACCCATTTCCTGGAATATTAAAAGCCAGAACTGTATATACATTGGTGTCTATTCCTAAACTAGGCCCAATAAGCTGCTTCCACCATCCTGTTGTTCCGGCAACATTGCTATTCCCAGTTAAGGCATGATTTACAATTACCACCGGAGCAGTATGTAATTCTTGTCCAAAAATCTGGTAAGACAAACGTATTGGCATTGCCTTACCAGAAACTGTTTTTAATTGCGGAATCGCAAGGTATTTTAAATCGGCCTGAGGCTTATTCATTTTTTACTAGTGCTGGTTTTCCTATCGCCTTAAAGGCTTGTGTAAGATCTGTTTTAAGGTCTTCTATGTCTTCCAACCCAACAGAAAGTCGTATTAAGTCTTTTGTAACTCCTGTTGCTTCTTGCTCGCTGTCTGTAAGTTGCTGATGGGTTGTACTTGCCGGATGAATTATTAGCGATTTAGTATCACCAATATTGGCTAAAAGCGAAAATACTTGCGCCGAATCGGCCACGGTTTTAGCGGCTTCAAATCCTCCTTTTAAGCCAAAAGTAACAATGCCACTTTGTCCTTCGGGTAAATACTTTTGGGCGAGTTCAAAATAAGAACTAGTATTTAGCCCTGGATAATTTACCCACTCCACTTGTGGCTGCGTAGTTAACCATTTGGCCAAAGCCAAGGCGTTTTCGCTATGTTTTTTAATTCTGACTTGCAAAGTTTCTAATCCTTGAATAATTTGAAAAGCATTAAAAGGCGAAAGCGCCGCACCAAAATCTCGCAATCCTTCTATACGTACCTTGGCAATAAATGCAGCAGCTTCTAAAGCCTCGCTATAAATTAATCCATGGTAACCTGCAGATGGCTCTGTAAATTCAGGAAACTTGCCGTTGGTCCAATCGAAAGTTCCAGCGTCAATAATAACTCCACCTAATGCCGTTCCATTACCATTTATGTATTTAGTCAACGAATGAATAACAATGTTCGCTCCGTGCGCAATTGGATTTAATAAATAAGGCGTAGCTACCGTATTATCTACAATAAGCGGTACTTTATTAATTCTAGCTTGCGCCGATATTTGGTCTAAATCTAGAACATCTAACTTAGGATTTCCTAGAGATTCTACAAAAACAGCACGTGTATTTTCTTGTACGGCATTTGTAAAACTATCGGGTTTAGAAGGATCTACAAACGTAGTGGTAATGCCAACTCTTGGCAGGGTAACCTTTAATAAATTATAGGTTCCTCCATAAAGGCTGTTAGAAGCAACAATATGATCCCCAGCTCGTAATAAGGTTAACAGCGTGGTAGCTATTGCAGCAGTACCAGAAGCCGTAGTTACCGCAGCAATTCCGCCCTCTAATGCAGCCAGTCGCTGTTCTAGCGCATCGCAGGTTGGGTTGTTTATTCGACTGTAAATAAATCCAGGTTCGCTAAGGTTAAACAAATTAGCTGCATGATCACTACTATTAAACACATAGCTTGTGGACTGGTAAATAGGAACCGCTCTAGTTCCTCCGTTTTGGGCAACATCGTGGCCAGCATGTAAAGCAGTTGTTGCAAATTTTTGTGTACTCATTTTTCTTGTTTTTTTGAGTTAAACTTAATTAAATCAAAAGTCAAATACATCTAAAAAAGATGTGCTTAAGAAAAATGTTATAAAGAATTAGTAGTATTCCCCAATAGGAAAATAAACGTTTAGTTATCTATCCAAAATTTAAATTATTAAATCTTGTGGTAGAATGTAGCACCTTCTTTGCAATAGAACAAAGGGTTGCTAAGGCTTCACAGGGTCTAATCCCTCCGCCTTTCTTGATAACACTTCAATAAGTTTTTGAACTTTCTGAGTACAAATATTCGTTCACAGAAAGTTAATATCCAAACAAAAGCCCAAAATATTTTAAAATATCTTGGGCTTAAGCATTAAAACAACACTTATAATTTTAGTCTAACGACTTAATTTTTATGTTTTTGTACCACACTTTATCGCTGTGATCTTGCAGGCCAATATGCCCTGTTTGATAAGCGCCAAATCCTTCCCAATCGGCAAATTTAGAATCGGCAATCATAGCATCCCATTGCTGGCCATTAACTGGAAACGTAAATAATGCTGTTCCGTTTAAAGAAACTTTACCTTGATTGGTCTTATGGTTAACTTCTAAAACGCATAAATTCCATTCTCCTGCAGGCTTTGAAACATCGCTCGGTGGCGCAATCATATCGTATAAAGCCCCCGCAGAATGTGTTCCTTCCCCAATTTTAGCATCCGGATGTTTTGCGTTGTCCAATACTTGAATTTCCGGCCCAGTTTGGTAGGCTTCGTTAAATTTGGGGTCTTCATATACACCCCAAAATATTCCACTATTTCCACCCTCGCTTATCTTCCATTCCAAAGACAATACAAAGTTGGTGTATTTGTTTTTAGTAATAATATTTTTACCGCCTTCTTCACCGGGAGTAAATGCCATGGCCCCATCTTCAATACTCCAATTGGAATATACATCGTCTGCTAAATAGCCTTTCCAACTGTCATAAGAAGTGCCGTCAAAAAGAACTTCCCACTCGTTTTCTGTATTTTCGGTTGCTTTTGCCACTTCTTGAGTTTCAACTTGTTCTTCTACTTCTGTGTTCTCTGTTGTTTTTTCTTTACAAGCCAATAATGCTGTCAGGGAGAAAAATAGTAGTATGGATTTTTTCATAATTCAATAGTTTTAGAGTCCTAAAATTCTTTTTAATTGTTCTTTATCTACAGCCGAGCCAGCAAAATCATCGAAAGTTTTTTGGGTGGCTTCTATTATGTGCCTTTGAATAAATGGAGCTCCTTCTCGTGCTCCTTGCTCTGGACTTTTTATGCAACATTCCCATTCCATTACAGCCCAAACATCGCAACCGTATTCGGTTAATTTTGTAAATATAGTTTTAAAATCTATTTGTCCGTCTCCCGGGGAACGGTAGCGGCCTGCACGGTCTATCCAATCGCCATAACCGCCAAAAGCTCCTTTTTTACCCGTAGGTTTAAATTCGGAATCTTTTACGTGAAATGCTTTAATAAATTCGTGATAATGATCTATATATTCTAAATAATCTAACTGTTGCAGTACAAAATGCGATGGATCGTATAGAATATTTACCCGTTTGTGATTTCCAGTCGCTTTTAAAAAGCGTTCAAAAGTTACACCGTCGTGCAAGTCTTCTCCTGGATGAATTTCGTAGCATACATCTACGCCGTTCTCTTCGTGATGATTTAATATTGGCATCCAGCGTTTAGCCAATTCTTCGAAGCCCATTTCAACCAATCCAGCTGGTCGCTGTGGCCAAGGGTGCCACGTATGCCATAGTAATGCACCAGAAAAGGTTGCATGAGATGTTATCCCCAAGCGTCGGCTGGCGGTAGCTGCGTCCATAACTTGTTTAACGGCCCACTCGGTCCGCTGTTTAGGGTTATTTTTAAATTCGTCCGGCGCAAAATTATCGAACATAATGTCGTAGGCCGGATGCACAGCCACTAATTGTCCTTGTAAATGGGTAGATAATTCGGTTATTTCTAAGCCGTAATTGGCAATTTGTCCTTTTAGTTCGTCACAATATATTTGGCTCTCTGCTGCTAGATTTAAGTCTATTAAACGCGTTTCCCAGGTTGGAATTTGAATTCCCTTGTACCCTAAATCGCTGGCCCATTTACACAGGCCATCTAAAGAATTAAACGGCGCAACATCGTCCATAAATTGGGCTAAAAATACTGCTGGTCCTTTTATAGTTTTCATAAAATAATTACGCTTTTAAATTCACCCAAACATTACCTTTTTTATGCGATTCAACAGCCTGTTCGATAAAGTGCATTCCGCGCACCCCATCGGTCATTCCTGGAAATTCTCCAGGAAAATAGTCTTGCCCCCGAATAGCTTTAGCAACCCCTTTATAAATATTACCCATAGCATCAAAAATTCCTTCTGGATGTCCTGGAGGGAGTTTCGTGCCATCTAGGGAAATTGGACTGTTATAACCATTGCCTGGTTTTAAAGTACGCATGGGTTGTCCTTCTTCTAATAAATACAAATAGTTTGGGTTTTCTTGTTCCCATTTAAGGGCACACTTTTTTCCGTAAACGGCTACGGTAAAGTTGTTTTCTTCGGCTGTCGCTATCTGACTTGCTCTTAGAACACCTTTGGTATACTCTCCAAATCGCAAGAGTACCGTGCCGTCAATATCCATCTGATTATCGCTATACAAGTGATTCAAATCGGCCAAAATG
This sequence comes from Gilvibacter sp., assembly GCA_965277295.1. Lineage (GTDB taxonomy): Bacteria > Bacteroidota > Bacteroidia > Flavobacteriales > Flavobacteriaceae > Gilvibacter. Next base: position 2,162,028 of record OZ255720.1, on the reverse strand, counting down.
GAGGCAACAGACATTCCTGTTACATATTCTATCATTTGGTAAGCATGCACGCCAATATCTCCCATACAACAGCTTATTCCAGATTTCTCCGGATCCAATCGCCAGGTAGTTTTTCTAAGTTCAGGATCGTGAATTATTGGATTTATCCACCCTTGATAATACTGCGCATCGACTTTTTGTATCTCACCAAGTTCTCCAGCAGCAATCATGGCCTTCATTTGGCGTACCATTGGATAACCCGTATAAGTATGCGTAAGCGCAAATACTGTGCTGCTATTCTTTTGAATAGCCTGTAATTCTAAGGCCTGGTTGTAGGTCATGGTCATTGGCTTTTCGCAAATAACATGAAACCCTGACTCGAGTAATTTTTTTGCCATTGGAAAGTGCAAAAAATTTGGAGTCAAAATAGAAAACACTTGAATTCTCTCTTCTTTTGGCAGCGCTAGTTCGGCCGCCACCATGGTGTCAAAATCACTGTAAATTCTGTCCGTTGGAATGCCTAATTCTTTAGCATAATCGATGCTTTTGTTATAATCGGGATTAAATACTGCACCCGTTAATGCATATGCGTCGAACATACTTGCCGCAACTCTGTGCAATACCCCAATTAAGGAATCGCCACCGCCGCCTAGAACTCCCCATTTAATTTTTTGAGCCATAAAAACCTATTCTTTGTATTCTACTTGTTCGTTCTTAAAAAATAATGCGAATAACACAAATACTGCTCCCGCAAAAATTGCTGGATAAATCCATATTTGATCCCACATATGTTCGGTTTGCGAAACAGAAAACTTATCTGTAATTTTTCCTGCAATCCAAAATCCAGCCAACATACCTACTCCGTAAGTTGCTAGTGTAATTAGACCTTGAGCCGCGCTTTTGTATTTATCGCCCGCCTTACTGTCGGTATAAATTTGCCCAGAGACAAAAAAGAAATCATAACAAATTCCGTGAAGTGCAATTCCAACGAGCAGCATAAAATACAAATCTCCTGAATCGCCAAAGGCAAATAATAAATAACGTACCACCCATGCCAACATACCTACTAAAAGGGTCTTTTTAAAACCAAAACGCTTAAAGAAAAACGGCAGTAACAACATAAAAACAACTTCGGACATTTGCCCAATTGCCATTTTTTCGGCTGGTTTATCTACTCCTATTTCTCCTAAAAATTGTCCAGCGTGCTGGTAATAAAAAGCCAAGGGAATACATATTAAAACAGAAGCCAAAAAGAACATCAAGAAGTTTCTGTCTTTAAGTAGTTTTAAAGCATCTAGGCCAATAATATCTGCAATAGTTACGCGTTCTCCCTTATTTGGTGGTGTCTTTGGAAGGGTAAAACTAAACACTCCAAGAACTGCCGAAGCCACGGCACACATTAAAAAGGTATTGCGCAACATTCCGTCTGCAATTCCCGCTTCGCTATCCCAAAGAAAAATTCGGCTTATAACAAGTCCGGCGACAATCCAACCTACGGTTCCCCATACTCGAATAAAAGAAAACTGTTTAGACGGATCTGTTAACTGGTTAAAGCTCACAGAATTCACCAAAGCCAAGGTTGGCATATAGGCAATCATATAGCCTAAAACATAAGGATAAAATTCGCTAAAACTTGCTGCGTTTGCCAATTGATACATTAGTACAGCACCAATTAAATGCAAAACCCCTAAAATACGTTCGGCATTAAAAAAGCGGTCGGCAATAAGTCCAATAAAAAATGGAGCCGCAATCGCACCCCAAGATTGCGTGGAATAGGCCATAGCCGTTTGTCCACCATCTGTACCTAAGGTATTGGTTAGAAATATGCCCATTGTTACAAACCAACCTCCCCAAATAAAGAATTCGAGGAACATCATAAAGGACAGTTGAAAGTATTTTGTATTATTCATTTGGTTGAATTTTAGTTAGTTCTAATTCAAAATGTTCACGCAACTTGAATTATTCTTCGAATTTACCCCCTGCAAGTAGTAAATTTTTAGTCGCCATAATACCTTCGGCTTCGCTTAAGTTATCGCCTTCATATTCAACACCAATAAATCCAGTATAACCTGCATCTTTTACAATGGCTAGCATTTTTGAGTAATCTATTTCTGATTCGTTACCCAAAGCATCAAAATCGTGAGATTTAGCACTAACAGCCATAGCTGCTGGCATCATAAGGGAAACTCCTTGATAAATGTCTGGATATTCTTCGACGCATTCTCCCCACTTCTCGAAATCTTTGCGCTTTACACAAAAGTTTCCAAAATCAGGAAGGGTTCCGCAGTTATCCATTCCAACGGCATTAATAACTTCCATAAGCAATGGAGCGTCACTAGATAACCAACCGTGATTTTCTACTAGTACATTTACATTTTTAGTTTTGGCATACGCACCTAATTTAGAAAGGCCATCTATAGAATTTGCCTTCCACTCGTCGCGATCAAAAGAACCAAATAGATTTATACGTATTGAATGACAACCCAAAGCAGCGGCAGCATCTACCCATTTTTTATGATTCTCTACAGCCTGGTTGCGCTCTGCCTCGCTATTTACAGAAAGATCGCCTTCGCCATCTATCATTATAATTAGATTGGTTACCCCAGCTTCTTTACTTTCTGACTTTAAACGTTCGACTACAGCTTTAACACCTTCTTCTGGAGTTGCGGCTTCGGCAATGGCATCGTCGTAAAGTTGACTTACATATTCTACGCCTTCGAATCCCCAATCGGCAGCTTTTGCTGGAAAGTCAAACGGATCCATCCCTTCGTCCTGAATCATTCTATGTACCGACCATTGTGCGAGTGAAAGCTTAAAAAAGGGTTGATAAACCTCTTTTTGACTAGCGGCAATAGCGGTGGTATCTTCGTTCGCTGTAGTTTCTGAATCTGCAGTTTTTTCTGATTTACATGCTATTAGGCTAATAGTCAGAAAGAAAACTAAGAATATCGCAGAAATTTGCCCTGTTTGTTGTCTTGTCATCGTGTTTTTTTTTAGGAAAAAGTGAAATTAACAATAATAAATTTGATTTATTATGGATAAGATAATTAATTTAGTTGCGCTGTAAAAATAATGTGTTTCTCTAAAACACCAACTAAACCAGATAAAAAATGAACAGTTGTTTTCTCCCTAACCCAGATGCAGAATACGATGCTATTGTAGTAGGAACGGGTATTTCGGGCGGTTGGGCCGCCAAAGAACTTTGCGAAAATGGATTAAAAACCTTGGTACTTGAACGCGGCCGAATGGTCGAACACGTAAAGGACTATACCACGGCCAATTTAGACCCTTGGGACATGCCTAACGGTGGACAGACCTCTCGAGAGACTAGGTTGCGCAAGCCAAAACAGCATCGTACAGGATACGTAACTAACGAAGCGCATCAACACTTTTTTGTAGATGATATTAAACACCCTTATAACGAAGACCGCCGTTTTGACTGGATTCGCGGCTATCATGTTGGTGGGCGATCTCTAATGTGGGGGCGTCAAAGTTACCGCATGGGAGACATCGATTTTGAAGCCAATAAAAAAGAAGGCGTTGCCATAGATTGGCCAGTGCGCTATAAAGATATTGAACCTTGGTACGACCATGTAGAAGAATACATTGGTGTTAGCGGAACCAATTTAGGCTTGGATATTTTGCCCGATGGTAAATTTTTAAAGCCAATGAATTTAAACTGTGTCGAGGAACACCTGCAAGGAGTACTTCAAGAAGAATTTACAGATAGAGTGCTGACCATAGGGCGCACCGCCCACATTACAGAAGGCACTAAACCCGGACTTGGGAGAACGCAATGTTTATACAGAAACCGTTGTATGCGAGGCTGCCCTTATGGCGCTTATTTTAGTAGTAACAGTTCTACCCTGCCAGCAGCAGAAGCTACGGGTAATATGACCTTACGACCTAATTCCATAGTACACGAAGTAATTTACGACGACGCTACAAAAATGGCGACAGGAGTTAAAGTAATCGATGCCGAAACAAAAGAAGTAATTGAATTTAAAGCACAAATCGTGTTTTTATGTGCCTCTGCGGTTGCATCTACAGCAATTTTAATGCAATCTAAATCCGATCGTTTCCCTAATGGATTAGGAAACGACAGTGGAGAACTTGGACACAATATAATGGATCATCACTTTAGAGTTGGAGCACGAGGAAAAGCACCAGCTGGATTCGAAGACAAATACTTTAAAGGCCGTCGTGCTAATGGAATCTATATTCCACGTTTTAGAAACCTAGGTGGTGACACCGATTCTCCCGATTTTAAACGGGGGTATGGATATCAAGGTGGAGCAAATCGTGGAGGAAGTTCAGAAACAGTAGCCGAACTTAAATACGGTCCAGAACTTAAGGCACTAATTCAAAAGCCGGGAGGTTGGAGTATGAATTTACTGGCCTTTGGCGAAACCCTGCCGGATCATTCAAACAGAATGTATCTAGATTACGACAACTTAGACCAGTGGGGATTACCTACAGTAACTTTCGATGCTGACTTTGGCGAGAACGAATTGGCAATGCGCAAGGACATGCAGGAGCAGGCTGTTAAAATGTTAGAGGCTGCTGGATTTACCGACATCGAAGCGTACGACGATATTGGCGGAATGGGTCTTGGAATTCATGAAATGGGTACCGCCAGAATGGGACGCGATCCTAAAACATCTGTACTTAACCAATACAATCAAGTACATGCCTGTAAAAACGTATATGTTACCGATGGATCGTTTATGACCTCTGCCGGATGTCATAATCCGTCTTTAGGATATATGGCTTTTACTGCCAGAGCGGCGAATCACGCTGCCAACGAATTCAAAAAAATGAACGCTTAATAATTAACAACCATGGATAGAAGACAAGCATTAAAAAATATTGGATTAACTACCGGGTTTGTGATTGCGTCGCCGGCCTTATTTAATTTTTTACAAAGCTGTGCTACCGAAGACCCTAACGCATGGAAGCCAACTTTTATGAGTCAAGACGAGGCTCTTGTGTTAGAAAATTTAGTAGACACATTTATACCAAAAACAGAAGATTCACCTTCGGCTAGCGAAGTAAATGCGGTAGTTTTTATTGATACCTATTGGAACGAAGTTTCTACTGTAAAATATCAAGCCAAAGTAAAAGCTGCTTTTGCTAAAGTAATTGAGCAACTAAAAGCTACGTATAACGAAGATTTAAACAAGCTCACGCCAGAAAACTATATGGCGTATTTAGATGCCAATATGGTTCATCCAGACGACGAAGAGCCGGATCCACCAGGAGTTAATAATGGCTTTGAACTTACAGAAGACGACCGTCCTATTAAGCTTTCTAAATTTTTAGGTGGTTTAAAATGGATGAGTATAAATGCCTTTTTAAACAGCGAAGAAGTTGGAGAAAATGTACTGGTTTACGACCCAGTACCTGGACAATATATTTGCGACGATTTACAGACCTTAACAGGAGGTAAAAAGTACTCGCTATAATTAAAAAATCATGAAAAGACGTACCTTTTTAGGCAATATGGCGCTCGCTTCGGTGGGCGCTTCGCTTATAAGCCCACAAGCATTTGCCCTGCCGCAAACGCCCAAAACAACAGGCAAGTTTCCATTAAAATTTGCGCCGCATCAAGACATGTTCAAGGCGCACGCAGGGGACGATATTTTAGCACAGCTCAAGTTTATGGCCGCCGAAGGTTTTACAGCCTTCGAAGACAACGAACTAAAAGCACGGCCCATTGCGACCCAAGAAGCGATGGCACAAATTATGCGTCAGAATGCCATGGAAATGGGAGTTTTTGTCGCCCATAAAATATATTGGAACGAACCTAATTTAGCCGGTGGAGACCAAAAATATCGCGATGAATTTTTAAACGACATTCGTGATTCTATTGCCGTTGCAAAGCGTATAGGTGCAAAATGGATGACCGTGGTACCCGGTTATGTAGACCTTAGAAAATCTAAAGACTACCAAACTGCTAATGTGATCGAATCGTTAAAGCAAGCAAGTGCAATTTTAGAGCCTCATGGCCTAATTATGGTGTTAGAACCTTTAAATTTTAGGAATCACCCAGGAATGTTTTTAAGCGAATCGCCACAAGCATATCAAATTTGTAAAGCGGTAAATTCGCCATCCTGTAAAATACTCTTCGATATTTATCATCAGCAAATTCAAGAGGGAAATCTAATTCCAAACATAGAAGCTTGTTGGGACGAAATTGCCTACTTCCAAATTGGCGATAATCCTGGTCGTAACGAACCAGGAACTGGAGAAATTAACTACAACAATGTGTTTAAATACATTCACGACAAGGGTTTTAACGGAATTCTAGGAATGGAACACGGCAACTCCATAGCAGGTAAAACTGGAGAACGCGCCGTTATTAATGCGTATTTAAAGGCAAGTTCATTTTAAAATATTCCATAAATGGCAATTACCATTCTAATAAAAAAGAGCTCCTAAAATTGACATATTTCTTTTTTAAAAGCTTGATTTTTTGATATTCGTAAAAATTAAATTCTCACCTTAAATCTGCTTTGTGGCCTAGATTTTAATGGCTAGTTTTAAGTCCTTAGGACCTAAAAATTGACATGAAAAAAATTGAAGCCATAATTAGAAAATCAAAGTTTGTACAGGTAAAAGAAGCCTTACAAGCCGTAGAAGTTAACTTTTTTACCTACTGGGATGTCTCTGGCTTAGGTAACGAAAAACAAGGGGCTGTTTACAGAGGAATTCCTTACAGTACGGGTGATATTCAAAGAAGAATTTTGTCTATTGTAGTAAACGACGATTTCGAAGAGGTTACAATAAAGGCGATTCTTGAAGCCGCAAAAACTGGTCAAGTGGGTGACGGGAAGATTTTTGTAAGCGAGATACAGGAATGTTATAGAATACGAACCGCAGAAAAAGGTGGTCAAACCCTATAACAGCAGCTATGGAAAATTCACTATTTACAGTCAACAACGTTTGGATGATGCTTTGCATCGCTTTAGTTTTTATAATGCACCTGGGCTTTGCCGCCCTTGAATCTGGACTTACACGATCTAAAAACACCATTAATATTCTGTTTAAAAATGTAATGATTTTAGGCATTGGACTTACCAGTTATGCCTTTATTGGGTTTAATTTAATGTATCCAGGAAGCGCATTTGCCGGCGGGATATTTGGCTTTTCTGGTTTTGGACTAGAACTTCCCATAAATGGACTTACTAGTGCCTATAATTCTGGCTATACCTTTTACACAGAATTTCTTTTTCAGGCGATGTTTGCCGCTACAGCCGCTACCATAGTTTCTGGAGCCGTTGCCGAACGCGTAAAAATTAATAGTTTTTTAATCTTTTCGGTTTTTTACGTTGGCTTAATTTACCCTATTGTAGGAATGTGGCAATGGGGCGGTGGGTTTTTAAGCACGATGGGTTTTTACGACTTTGCAGGTTCTACTATTGTTCATTCTGTAGGTGGATGGGCCGCACTTATGGCAATTATTCTTCTGGGCCCAAGAATTGGAAAATACACGCCTAAAGGTACCAAACCCATTTTAGGTCACAATGTACCCTTAGCAACTTTTGGTGTGTTTTTGCTCTGGTTTGGATGGTTTGGTTTTAATGGTGGATCTGTCTTGTCGGCAGACCCTGGCAAAGTGTCTTTGGTACTAGTAACCACATCGTTGTCTGCTGCCACTGGCGCAATAGGAGCCTTTATTACTTCTTATTTAAGGTTTAAATCTTTTGATGTTACCATGGTTCTTAACGGGGTCCTGGCAGGCCTAGTTGGTATTACCGCCGGCGCAGATTTAATGTCTCCAAACCAAGCCATGCTTATAGGACTTATAAGCGGAACCATTTGTGTTTTTGCTATAAGTTTAATGGATCATTTAAAACTAGATGACCCGGTTGGAGCTGTACCGGTGCACTTATGTTGTGGTATTTTTGGGACCCTTGCTGTTGGTTTATTTGGCGAAAATGCAGGATTAGAGCAATTGTGGATACAGACTAAGGGAATTGTTGTTATTGGAATTACCTGCAGTTTGACTTCGTTTTTAGTATTGCTGGCATTAAAAAAATGGATAGGAATTCGCGTGACTCCAAAACAAGAAGTAGAAGGTCTGGACACCCATGAACACGGTATGCAAGCCTATCCTGATTTTAGACTCAACGAACATTAGTTAGCACTTATTTAAGTCTTATTTTTTGTGTATTTTTGACCTCAGCTAAGCGAGAATTCAAATTCTTGTTTTAGCGGTTAAAAATTACCGACATTCTTGTAATTTTAGTTCGAATTGCGCGTCAAATAGAGCCTAAATTACTTGTAACACGACAAAATTTATGGCTTACTTATTTACTTCTGAAAGTGTTTCGGAAGGACACCCAGATAAAGTTGCAGATCAAATTAGTGATGCACTACTTGACCACTTTTTAGCTTATGACCCCAATTCTAAAGTTGCCTGCGAAACTATGGTAACAACTGGACAAGTTGTTCTGGCTGGTGAAGTTAAAAGCAACACCTATTTAGATGTTCAGCAAATCGCAAGAGATGTTATAAATAAAATTGGATACACAAAAAGTGAGTACATGTTCGACGGGAACTCTTGTGGTGTATTTTCTTCTATTCACGAGCAATCACCAGATATTAATCAGGGAGTAGATCGCGGGGAGAACCAAGAGCAAGGTGCAGGTGACCAAGGGATGATGTTTGGATACGCTACCAACGAAACCCAAAATTATATGCCGCTTGCACTAGATTTAAGTCATCGCATTTTGCTAGAGCTAGCCATGCTACGCAGAGAAAATAGTGATATTACCTATCTTAGACCAGACGCAAAAAGTCAGGTAACCATTGAATATTCTGACGATAATGTGCCTCAACGCATTGACACCATTGTTATCTCGACGCAGCACGACGATTTTGATGAAGACCAAAAGATGTTAGCCAAAATTAAATCCGACCTTGTGTCGTTGTTAATCCCAAGAGTTAAGGCCGATCTGTCTGCAGATATTCAGGCCCTTTTTAACGATGACATTATTTATCATATTAATCCAACTGGAAAATTTGTTATTGGTGGTCCTCACGGAGATACAGGATTAACAGGTCGTAAAATTATTGTGGACACCTATGGTGGAAAAGGCGCTCACGGCGGTGGCGCATTCTCCGGAAAAGATCCAAGTAAAGTTGACCGCTCGGCGGCCTATGCAGCTAGACATATTGCAAAAAACTTGGTCGCTGCAGGTGTTTGTTCAGAAATATTAGTACAGGTAAGTTATGCCATAGGAGTTGCTAAGCCAACATCTATTAATGTAAATACCTACGGTACTGCAAACGTGAATAAAAAAGACGGTGAGATTTCCAAAATAGTAGAATCTCTATTCGATATGCGACCAGCAGCTATAGAAAAACGGCTTAAACTAAGAAACCCAATCTACTCAGAATCGGCCTCTTATGGACATATGGGAAGAACCCCTAAAATAAAGACCTTATCTTTTAAATCTGGTGATGGCCAAATTGTGACTAAAGAAGTAGAGACTTTTACTTGGGAAAAGCTAGATTACGTAGATGCAGTAAAAGAAGCCTTTAATTTATAATTTTTTTTAAGTTTGTTAAATAAAATCAACTGACTTAAATAAATAATTATGAAGCTAAAAACAATCACTTTGTTTTTGGTTTTGGCGACTTTTAGTTGTAAAAACCAAAGTGAACCTTCAAACTCTAATCAAGACACCACAATATCTGAACCAACTGGTGCAGATAACTTAGCTTACAAATGGGGAAAAATGGCGTTGACTGGCACAGCACTTGACACCGAACGTTTTAAGCCAAGACCCACAATTACATCTCGCTATCTAGGCCTTATTTCGGTTGCGGTTTTCGATGCCTGGTCAAGATACGACACCAAAGCAATACCTGTCTATTTAGAAGGTGTTGATCGCCAAGACCCAGAAGAGCAAACTTTAAAGAATAAAGAAATAGCAATTAGTTACGCGGCTTTTAGAGCGCTAAGCGAATACTATTATTCAGATGTTGCCGTATTTACCGAATTAATGGAAGAATTAGGTCTGGATCCCAACAACAAGTCGATAGACCCAAATACTCCAGAAGGCATAGGTAACTTAGCTGCGAAGGCTGTAATAGAGGCTCGTAAAGGTGATGGATCTAATCAGTATGGAGAAGAAGAAGGATCTAACGGTACCCCTTATTTTAATTACACAGGATATGAACCTTTAAATTCTGCCGACGAAAACAAAGATCCTAATCGTTGGCAACCAAAATATTTTGCCGATGGCAAAGGTGGAAGATATGCCCCTGAATGCCTAACTCCTTACTGGCAAAACGTTAAACCTGTCGCTTTAAAATCGGCAGATCAATTTAGACCAGGACCACCCCCAATGATTGGATCTAAACAATTAGAGGCCGAAGTAAAAGAAGTAATAGACATACAAGCCAAACTAACAGACAAAGAAAAGGCCTTAGTAGAGTTTATGCGCGATGGCCCACAATCTGTACAACAAGCGGGGCATTGGTTAAAATTTGCCCAAGAAGTTTCTGTACGCGACGAGCATACCTTAGATCAGGATGTTAAAATGTATTTTTACAACCAAGTGGTAGCCATGGATGGATTTATTGCTTCTTGGGATTCAAAAATGTTTTACGATTATGCAAGACCATTTGCTTTGGTTCACGAATATTACCAAGACCAAAAAATTAAAGCTTGGGGTGGCGAAGGAAAAGGCATGTTAGAAATTGATGGCTCCCAATGGCGCCCGTATTCACCAGAAACCTTTTTATGTCCTCCTTTCCCTAGTTATGTTTCTGGGCACAGCACCATTAGTGGAGGTTGTGGCGAGGCATTAAAGCTTTGGACAGGCAGCGATACTTTTGGCTCGAGTGTAGAATTAGTTGCAGGCGCCCTTACTGAACCCGATAATTTAGGGGATACCGTAACAATCGAGTTTCCAACCTTTACAGAAACAGCCGAAATGGCAGGGATTTCTCGGGTTATGGGAGGTTATCATATTCAAGCAGATAACGTTGCAGGTTTAAAATTAGGCCGCGATGTTGCCCAGGAGGTTTGGAAGTTTTACCAAAAGCACATTGGGAATTAATTACAGACAATGTTTATAAAAAAAGGGAGCTTAAAGGCTCCCTTTTTTATTGGACCAAATTTGGCTTATAAATTATAGCGAACTATAAACATTACTATTCTTGGTAGTACTCTAAATTGTGACGTACTGTTAAAGTTTTCGTTAAAACTATCGTTGTTTATAAAGTCAACATCTAATAGGTTGGTCGCTTGTAATTGGTATTCCCACTTACTGTCTTCCTGTCGATAAAACAAACTCGCGTCTAAAAAGGTGTAGGTGTTTTCTATAGTGTTATCGGTATTGGAATAGTTATAATACGACCATTCGGTTTCGAAGGTAAAGTCTTCTAAAAACACGGCGTCAAAATTAACAAAAGGTTGGTGGGTAATAAAAGTAGATTGCACACCGGCGTTATCGTAATCGTTAATTGTTGCTCGATACCCCAATTCTATATTAGGCCATTCTCTAAAACTGGTTCGAAGACTGGTATTATAACTCTGCGTCCAACTTACGCTTTCTCTAATTTGTGCGTTTACAATATTGTTAAACTTGCTCCAGCTTACATTCCCTCCAAAAGCAATTCTAAACTTTTTAATATTCTTGCTAAAACGACCAAAAGCAGATACGGTTTCGTCTGCAAAATTGCTCATTAAATTAATTGGTGTAGACACTTGAGAAATACCTTGAATTAAGGTATTTGTTTTAATAGCGTCTGTGGTTCTAGAATAGTTAATAGACCCACTCACATTGGTATAATTAAACATATTAAAGCTAAAATAGTTTACACTATAAGAATGTGCAAAGGCATTTTCTAATTCGCGATTACCACGAAACAAACGGTTATAATTATTAAACACAAAACCCTCGGCAAAGTTGTTTACGTCGGTATACTGTGCTTGAATAGCATAGTTTAACCTAATGTTTTCGCTCTTTTTAAGCTCAATAATGGCATTAAAATCGGGTAAAACCAACCATTGGTTTTCGCTCGAAGTACTGCCTAATTGCTCACTTTTTACATTATAATTATGTAAGGTAGCTCCAGGGGTGAACGTAAAAATTCCTGTTTTGAACTTATAATGTACTCCCAAAAATAGGTCAGAAAAATTAAACTGAACGTCGTTGTTAAATTCGTCGTCTTGGAAGTTAGTTTGAGGCCCCGCCGCTGCCAAACGCTGAAATATCCCCGAATTAAAGCGTTGTTCACTTAAGGTAGTCCCTAAGGTGATATTTACATTGCTCTTGTTATTAATAACGTAATAATAGTCTATTTTGGCATCTACCTTATTGGTTTTTACCCGTTGATTTTGTCCTACATTATATCTACCAGTTTCTTGTTGCAGTGGATCGAATGTATCTGCATCTGAATTGGTTGGATCTAAAGGATTAATCTGTGTAAAAATGCCTCGAAACGGAATCGAATCCTGAATAAGTCTATAAAAAGGATCCTCGTCTTGGTACAAATGCTGCATTTGCCCTGCAAAAATATTATTCTCGTCTAAGGTGTAGTAGGCATTTATATTTTGATTAATAGAAAACGGTGTGTTGTCTTTTTGTTCTTCAATATTATTGGCATTGTTATCTACGGTAGATACTAACGAACTATTTTCTTGCTGATTCGAAGCCTTTAAAAGTACATCGTAATCCAATTGAAAATTCACATTGGGCTTATACACAGAACTCAACTTAAGCATGCCCAAACGCGTCCGCTGATCGTCGACAGAATTGGCAATTTCTGTTTGTTCCGTCGCAATGTAGTTTCTAATGGTATTGGTAACAAAACTGGTGCGATTGTCGGACAAAATAGAGAAACCACTTACATCTAATTTTTGACTTGCCGCCCAACTAAAGTTGGCTGCCAAAAACTGAGTTTCGACACTACTCACGCGGTTGTTTTGTGCCACGGCAAAGCCTAAATCGCTGTTACTAACATTAAAGCTAGTCCCACCTCCACGGTTAAAATTTCTAAATCCACCAGTAAAGTTAAAGTAGTCTCTAAAAGTAAAGGGCACTTCGCCTATATCGTTAAAATCTGTGATAATATTTATGCTGTAATCTGGGCTATAATAAAATAACTTGGGCTTAAGTAAATAGCGTTCTTTTTCGTCACTATCGAACCCGAGTCCACCGGTAACCTCGCCAAACCAAAAATTCTTCTTGCCGTCTTTTAATTTAATGTTAATGGCAATATTATCTTGGTCGTTCCCTAGGCCTCGCATTTGTCCAACTTCGTTATAATTTCTAAGGACCTCAACCTTGCTCACAGCATCGGCTGGAATATTTTGTGTAGCTAATTTTGAATCACCATCAAAGAAATCTTTACCCTCTACCATGACTTTACTAACAGTTTTACCTTCTATTTGTATTTCGCCATCGTCGTTTACTTCTACCCCCGGAAGCTGCTTCATAACATCTTCCAGTTTGCGTTCGTTTCCTGTAGTAAACGAATCGGCATTATATACAATGGTATCGCCTCGCACCGTAACTGGCATTTCGTAAACAAGCTCAACCGCGTCTAGTTCGCTCGCTAAAGGGTTTAAGGTTATAATTCGCTCGAAGTCATCTGAATCCTCTGGCACCGTAAGGTCGAATTCAGAAGGCTGTAAGCCCAAAAAACTCGCTTTAAGTGTATACGTGTTTCCTGTTGGCAGGTCTAATTGATAGCGACCTTCAAAATTGGTAATCGCATAAGATTCTATTTCTCCCGTCGCCTTTATGGTGGCAATAATGTTGGCCAACTCCAAAGGGTCGCCTACACTGTCTTTTATTTGCCCACGTAATTTAATAGATTGCCCTTGCACATTTAAGAAAAATAAAGACAATACTAGGGTGATAAAGATGTTTTTCTTCATGATTAGTTAGTTGATATTTTGGTGTGTATTATCCTCGAGAACCGCCTCTACGACCGCCTCTACCGCGACCCCACATCTCTCGCATTTCGTCGGTTTTCTCTTTTACAATAGCGTTGTATTCTTCGCGAGTAACTTCCTTACCCTTACTAGGTGCTTTAATGTCTTCGGGCTCGTCTGGGTTCATTACAATTTTTGAACATAAAATAGTAGTTCTGTCAACATTTAACTCTAAAATTAAACCAGGCAGGCCTCCGTATTCAGATGGACCGTGTCCTACGGGAATCATTGGTGTATACCAAGCTGTCACAATAACTTCTTTAGGAATTTCAATTTCGTCCATTGGGTCGGCGTCTGCAGTTTTAGTCGAATCTTGCGCTGTTTCTGAATCTTTATCCTGATCGCCATCACGATTTCTTCTTCTTGCCATGCTAAAATCGTTTGCATCTATTGACTTTACCGCTGTTGCTTTTATGGCCAAGTACTTGCCAATCATTTTAGACTCTTTTGTATCTGTCCATTCCAGGCCAGCAGCTTGGTCCATAACTAAAAACTGTTTTCCAAAAAACTCGCGTTCTTCTATTAGCTGATTGGTCTCGATGTTTTTATACTGATCTCCTGCCGAAAAACTACCCATCATCATTCCAAATCCACGTCCGCCTCCACCGGCATTAGTTTCTAAAACCTCTTGCTCTTTGTAAATAGATTCGGTTTTATTAAAAGTAAGTACAAATGTTTTTTCTAGGTACTGCTTCATTCTTTGTGCAATCATTTTCTTTTGTTCAGCACTCATTTCTCTACCTCCAAAATCCATATCCATGGTAGTTTTAGATTGGTAAAACGCTTGTCCACTAAATTGTTGTGCGGTAGCAGCGATGCTAAATAGTACTGCAAAGAGGGTAATTATTCGTGTCATTTCCTTTTAAATTAGCGCGTTAACGCATTATTGAAAAACTAAAATACTCCCTTTTGACACGCAGTATTAAAAATGGTTTACTAAAGAAATGTTAAAGTTATTTAGCCTCCTATTCGAATTTCAAAACTGTTTCCTTTCTCACCTTTACGTCTAGGTGCATAACGCTCTTGCATCTCCTTCATTTTTTTGTCCATTATTTCCTCGTATTCGGCCTGAGTAACTTCTTTTCCTTTTGTAGGCTCTTTAATATTTACTCCGTCTTTGGGATTCAATATTATTCGGCTACATAAAATGGTTTCTGACCCGTCCGAGGCTTCTAGAATTAAACCAGGTAACCCCCCGTAGTTAGAAGGACCATGACCTAAAGGAATTTGTAAGGTGTACCACGCTGTAATGGTTATCTCTTCGGTTTTAGTTTCGCTATCTTGACCGTCTTGTTCTGTGCCTTCCGAACTCATAGAAGCCATAGTGGTTCGGGTATCGGTTCGGGTCGCTTTAAAGCATAAATATTCTCCAATATTTTTAGTCTCTTTGGTTAACGTCCATTCGGTTGGTGCAATCGAATCTTTTACCAGGAAAATTTTACCAAAAACATCTGTTTTATTTGCAAATCGATTTTGAGTAATATTTTTGTACAAAACCGCGTCGCTTCCAGTTCCGGCAACTACTACTTGAACTCCGCTACCCATAGCTTGAGGCGCGTCTAAACTTTCTACCACTTGGTAAACCGATTCGTCCTTGTTAAACGCTAAGGTAAATTCGCGCTCAAATTGCTTTTTCATCATGGCAACTATCTGCTCTTGCATTTCGCTATTTACTTGAGTGCTGTCTAATTTAATGTCCATTTTACGTTGCGTCTTATAGGTAGCAATTCCCTGAAACTCCTGTGCGTGAACGCTTCCAAATAGCATTATGCCTAAGGCAACACTGAATGTAATTATAGATTTCATTATATTTTGTTTTTTGTTGATGGTACAAATATGGTCAAGTGAATGCAATTTACAAGTTAAGCAATGTTAAGCAGTGTTAAGCGATTTGGTTTACAGGCGATTAAGTAATTACATTTGACTTATGAATGAGACAAAATACAGACGAATTATATACTTTATAAGTCTTGTAATTGCCCTAACCCTTGCAGTACAAGGATATTGGGCCTACCGAACTTTTCAGGCCGAAAAGCAAGAATTACTGGCCGATGTTCAATTTAGTTTGGATTCGGCTATAGATACCTACTTTACCCAATTGGCTAAAGAAAGTACTTTTAATTATGTAAAGGATTCCGTTGTATTTAGTGCAGACACATTAATAGTACAAAGTAACCGATCGTTTAAATTGTTAGACAGCGTTCCATTTAATCAATTAAAACATCTTAGCATAAAAGATAGTGCGAATACTAAAAGCCTGTCGTTATCGACGGAAGGAGATTTAAGTCAATTTACATTGCCTTTTTCTGTTAATGATTCAATTTTTGCGGCATTCCAAGACTTACGCAGCAAACCACTAAATGAATTAACATCTAAAATTATTATCTCGTTTACAGAAGACGAACTAGATATTGCTGTAGTAGATAGTCTTTTAAAGAATGAGTTTAACCGTAATCAAATCTGGATAGATTACAGCCTGGCCTACAATTCGTTATGGCGAGGGAAACAAGTTGTAGGAGATACTCTTGTAAAAACCAAAGGGCGGCAGGTTCAAGCGGCGTCTTCATTTATTGCAAGCGACGATACATTAACCTTGTACTTTAACAACACTACACCTTTAATTTTACACAGAAATGGAGTGAGTTTTGGCCTGTCGTTATTGTTTGTTGGTTGCATTATTTTTAGTCTTATGTATTTGCTTAAAATAATTCAGAATCAGAAGGAATTGGCAGCAATAAAGAACGATCTAATAAGCAATATTACCCACGAATTTAAAACTCCCCTGGCCACTATAGGTGTTGCCTTAGAAGGAATCGAACGTTTTAACACCACTAACGATGCGCAAAAAAGCAAAAAGTATGCGGCCTTGTCGGCACAGCAAGTGCAAAAACTATCACATATGGTAGACAAGCTTTTAGAGACAGCAACTTTAGATAGCAATAGCTTAGAACTTAAAAAAGAAACAATAGATTTAATTCCATTACTAGAAAAAATGGCTATTGTGCCCGAGGCATTTATTAGTTCAAAAAAAGAACTTCTATTTAAAACTGACTTAGCGCAATGCTTAATAAAAGCCGACCCATTTCACTTAGAAAATGTACTACACACCATTATAGACAACGCTTTTAAATATGGAGGAGACCGTATAGAAGTGGCGGCTAAAACCAATAAAAAAGAAGTTTATATTACCATTACCGACAATGGTACCGAGCTAACAAAAGCGCAAATCGCTAAAATTTTCGAGAAATTCTATCGCGTCCCAAAAGGAAACAATCACGATGTAAAAGGTTTTGGAATTGGCTTGTATTATGCAAAAAACATAATCGAAAAACACGGTGGAAGCATTGCAGCATCTATAAAAAATGAAACCACATTTACACTAACTTTACCACATGAATAATTCCATACATATTCTGTTGGCCGAAGACGAACCAGCTTTAGGTCAAATTATAAAAGAAAGTTTGGAAACACGTGACTTTAAAGTAAGTCTATGTACCAATGGCCAAGAAGCTTGGGACGGCTACCAAACCCTTAATCCAGACATCTTGGTTTTAGATGTTATGATGCCAAAAAAAGATGGCTTTACCTTAGCTAAAGAAATACGAACTCAAGACAGCAGCATTCCAATTTTGTTTCTTACTGCAAAATCCCAGACTCAAGATGTTGTTGAAGGTTTTAATATAGGCGGCAACGACTATTTAAAAAAGCCCTTTAGTATGGAAGAGCTTATAGTTCGAATTAAAAACTTACTGGATAGAGCACAATTAATAAAGCAAGAAACTGCAATCCCAATAGGTAGGTTTAGCTTTAATGCGACACGTCAAGAATTGTCTCTAGAAGAAAACGAACCCCAAAAATTAACCCATAGGGAAAGCCAATTGTTATTCTATTTATGCGCTAATCGCAATGCAGTTTTAGACCGTTCTTTTATATTAAAAAAACTGTGGGGTAACGACGACTTTTTTAATGCCCGAAGCATGGATGTGTTTATTTCTAATCTTCGCAAAAAATTAAAGGCAGATAAAAACGTGCAAATTATAAATGTGCGTGGGTTTGGCTACAAGCTTATTTGCCAATAGATTTTGTATCTTCAAACCATGAAGATATTGTTGTTATTATTTATACTTCCTGCTTTGGCCTTAGGTCAAAATTCGATCCTAAAGGATAAAATGGCGCTCGATGCCGACGAGTTTATTGGCAAAGACAGTTACGGGTATACGTATTACTTAAAAAACAACAGCCTTTTTAAAGCAAAAGATGGTAAACAAATAAGTTTTGCCGCCTTTACCCTGGGACAGGTTAGCAATGTTGACATTGTAAATCCGCTTAAAATAATGGTGTATTACGGCGATTTTAATATTGCGGTACTCTTAGACAATACCTTAAACGAAATAGAGCGTATTGACTTTAACCAGGAAGCAGGATTTGCCAATTTGGAATTGGTAAGTGTGTCTAACAACAACAGTCTTTGGGTGTTTAATAAAGATTCGCAGCAACTCGAGATTTTTAATTATCGCAGCGGAAAGCGCACTGTAATTTCGCAACCAATTGTTGGCGATGTAATAGATCAGGCGAGTAATTTTAATTTTTGCCATCTTATTACCAAAGAGCAATTAATTACTTACAATGTTTATGGAAGTGTAATCGCTCAGTACCAAAACCCGAACTATATTAAAATTTGGGAAAGTAAAAAAGGGCTAATTGGTTTAGGAGAAGATGGCGTGTTATATATAACCCAAGAGCCAGGAGCGACTATTGAGCTACCAGAAGCACTGTCCAAAATTCCCTTAAAAGACTTGCAACTAAGCCATGAATTCCTGTATATTTACGATGGTGAATTTGTTTACACTTTTCAACTAACCTAACCCTTACAACAACTATTTATGCATGTTGCAATAGCCGGGAACATTGGCTCGGGAAAGACGACCCTGACTAAATTACTTAGTAAACACTACAAATGGCAACCCCATTATGAAGATGTCGAAGACAACCCGTATTTAGACGATTTTTATAACCAAATGGAGCGATGGTCTTTTAATTTGCAGATTTACTTTTTAAATAGCAGGTTTAGACAAATTGTAGATATTCGCGAAAGTGGTAAAAATATTGTTCAGGATAGAACCATTTACGAGGATGCTTATATTTTTGCACCCAATCTGCATGCAATGGGTCTAATGACAAATCGAGACTTCGAAAACTACAGATCACTCTTCGATTTAATGGAAAGCGTTACCGAAGCACCAGACCTTCTAATTTACTTGCGTAGTTCTATTCCCAATTTGGTTAATCAAATACACAAACGCGGTCGAGAATACGAAAACAGTATTTCTATTGATTACCTAAGCAGGCTTAACGAACGTTACGAAGCCTGGGTACACGATTACGATAAGAGCAATTTACTAATTTTCGATGTGGACAACCTAAATTTTGTAGATGAGCCAGAACATCTTGGCGATGTAATTAACCGAATAGATGCTGAATTACACGGTTTATTTTAAGATAAATATACCTTGATTACAAGACATAAAAAAGCCCCGCTAAATGCGAGGCTTTTTTTATGCTATTAAGCGAAATAGTATATTTCTAATTGTCGTTGTCGACTTCTTTTTTAATCTCGATATCGATATCGGCTCCGTCGGCTTTTAGCGCTTCTACTTGAGCTTCTACCTCTGCAGGAGTTCCTGTAAAAGTTTTAGTAGTAGTCTCGCCATTGGTCGTAATATTAACCGTTGCGGTAGCCTCGCCAGTATCGCCAGCGTTATCTACCTTAACCATTATTTCTTTAGTCTGCTCCTCTGTAACATTACCGTTGTTCGCCTGCACATTCAAAACAGTTCTTGTACCGTCTTCCGATACAAACACCATTTCTGTACCCTGAGCTGTTGCTGTGGCAGTATCGCTACTGTGTCCACCTAAAATTGGAGCAATTACCAATCCAATTAAACAGGTAAGTTTAATTAAGATGTTCATAGACGGTCCAGAAGTATCTTTAAATGGATCTCCAACTGTATCTCCAGTTACAGCAGCTTTATGAGCCTCTGAACCTTTGTAAGTCATTTCTCCATTAATCTCTACTCCAGCCTCGAAAGACTTTTTAGCGTTGTCCCAAGCACCACCAGCATTGTTTTGGAATATAGCCCATAGCACACCACTAACAGTAACACCAGCCATATAACCCCCTAACATTTCGGCAATAGCTAGGTTGTCCATTCCAAATATCATAGGAACAAAAGCAATAACTAATGGGAATCCAATAGTTAATAAGCCAGGAAGCATCATTTCTTTTAAGGAAGCCTGTGTAGAAATAGCAACACATTTGTCGTATTCTGGTTTTCCAGTTCCTTCCATAATACCAGGAATATCTTTAAACTGTCTGCGTACTTCTTGTACCATTTCCATAGCGGCTTTTCCAACAGCATTCATAGCCAGAGCAGAGAATACTACAGGAACCATTCCTCCAACAAATAACATCGCTAATACAGGAGCTTTAAAGATATTAATCCCGTCTATTCCAGTAAAAGTTACATAGGCTGCAAATAAGGCTAAAGAAGTTAAGGCCGCAGAAGCAATAGCAAAACCTTTTCCGGTAGCTGCTGTTGTGTTACCTACGGAATCTAAAATATCTGTACGCTCTCTAACTATAGGCTCTTGCTCACTCATTTCGGCAATTCCACCAGCGTTGTCAGAAATTGGACCAAAAGCATCGATCGCCAATTGCATGGCTGTAGTTGCCATCATTGCAGAGGCTGCTAATGCAACTCCATAAAATCCTGCGAATGCATAAGAGGCCCAAATGGCACCGGCAAATAATAATACCGATGGGAAGGTAGAAATCATCCCGGTCGCTAAACCGGCAATAATGTTTGTACCTGCACCTGTACTTGATTGTTGTACTATTTTAAGAATTGGACTCTTGCCTAATCCTGTATAATATTCGGTTACCGAAGAAATTACTGCTCCTACGACTAACCCAACTAAGGTTGCATAGAATACACGCATAGAAGAAATCTCTTGTAAGCCTTCGCCAAAGAAATTCATCATCATTGTTTCTGGTAACATCCACATAACCAAACCAAAACACGATACAGCAACTAACACTATAGAAGTCCAGTTCCCCACGTTAAGAGCACCCATAACTTGTGCTTCTTTGGCTTCGTTACTTTTAATTTTTACTAACATGGTTCCAATTACCGAAATAATAATTCCAGCTCCTGCAATTGCCATAGGTAACAAGATTGGGCCAATTCCGCCAAAGGCTTCACCAATGTTTCCACCCATATCTTTAATTACGTAGTTTCCAAGAACCATTGCCGCTAATACGGTAGCCACATAAGAACCAAATAAATCGGCACCCATACCAGCTACATCACCTACATTATCACCAACATTATCTGCAATTGTTGCAGGGTTACGCGGATCGTCTTCTGGAATACCAGCTTCTACTTTTCCAACTAAATCTGCACCTACATCGGCAGCCTTAGTGTAAATTCCACCACCTACACGAGCAAACAATGCAATCGATTCGGCTCCCAAAGAGAACCCAGCCAGTGTTTCTAGTACGATGGTCATGTCCATGGTATTGGTCCAAACACCGCCCATAAATACATGGAAGAATACAATAAAGAATGCTGTTAAACCAAGTACGGCTAAACCAGCGACTCCAAGTCCCATTACTGTTCCACCACCAAAAGATATTTTTAATGCGTTTGGCAAACTAGTTCGCGCGGCCTGCGTAGTACGCACGTTAGTTTTGGTTGCTATCTTCATTCCAATGTTTCCTGCAAAAGCAGAAAAAACAGCTCCAAAAATAAAGGCAATTACAATTAGCCAGTGTGTTGTTGGAACAACAAAAGAAACTATAGCTAACAAAACACTAACTATTACTACAAAAATTGCGAGTAAACGGTATTCGGCATTTAAAAAAGCTAAGGCGCCTTCGTAGATATGATCGGAAATCTCTTTCATTTTTCCATCTCCAGCGTCTTGTTTCATTACCCAGGATTTTTTTACAAGCATGTAAGCTAGTCCTAAGATTGCCAATACAATTGGCATATAAATAATGTATTGTTCCATTATAAGTTATTTAGTATTGTCTTTTAATTTGCGGTGCAAAAGTAATAAATTAGGTTGGGATACAAAATAATTGAATTCAAATAAAAAAGGCAACTTTTTAGAGTTGCCTTTTCTTATGTTTTCGAAGTTAGGAAACTAGCGAATAACCAATTTTTTCGCAGTAGTACCTTTGGCAGTCGTAACCTGCAATAGATAAGAGCCACTTGGCAACTGCTGTACAGAAATGCCCTGTGCAGCATAACCGTTCTGCTTTAGAACTTGCTGCCCCAATACATTAAAAATAGCAATAGACGCTACTTGCTCGACACCCTTTAAATACACCACATCTTGCGCAGGATTAGGATATACACTAAAGCCAACGGCTGCGTAATCGTCTACACTCAAACTGGCTAAGGGAGCGGCTGCCCATGGAACTTGATTGCCACCTTCAAGAACCGATATAAAAGTAGTTAAGCCTGTGGCCAGATTAACAGTTCGAAGCTCACCTTGACCGGCACCAGAATTATACGCGAACATATACATAGTGCCTGTTCCTGGATCGTATTCCATATCTTGACCAAAATTTGGATCGAATCCTAGTCCTCCAATTATTGCAGCTGCACCAGTAGACTTATTAATACTATAAAGGCTATTGTCAACAACATCATAACCATACATCACGCCAGTATCTGTAATACCAATTGAAATGGCTCCAGGCATTCCCGTTACACCTACAGCAGTTGCTGTTCCAGCTCCTACATCTATAGTTGACAGCGTTGATTGTCCGACAAAATCAGAAGATATTCCATATAAAATATTGGTCGTTTGATCGTACTCTAGCCCATTCCACTGCTCTCCGGAAAGAGGTGATATGGTTCCTAAACTGGTATACACCCCTGTTCCAGAATCAATACTATAGAACTCTCCACTGCCAAGTGTTAATACATAGATTGTTGTCAAATCCACAGGGTCCATGTCGCCAGCACCTTCAAAATCTGCACTCCCAGAATCCGGGCCAATGTCATTAAAAGTTCCTGGCACAGAAACATCTACGGTTCCAAATTGATCTAAGGTACCCATTCGCGCAAACACGGTGTATCCACCACCAATTCTACTCGCACTTTGATCTGCTTGTAAAGCTTCTTTAAGCCAAGACAATTCCTCCGGGGTAAAATAATGAGATGGTGATGCGCCATTTGCTGGGGTTGCAGCATATCGAGCCAGGAGTTCTTCTTTGTCAAATTCAGTTTGGGCAAAACCTGTTTGGAGCACTCCTATTAAAGTGGCAAACAAGAGTATAAGTACTTGTTTTTTCATAATTGTATAGTTTTTAAACACTTAAGATAATTAAATGTTGGCAATATTAAAAATTATAAAAAAATTGCGAGAATAAATTGCTTAAAAGAACCAGTTTAAATCTAAAAACTAAAGCCAAAAACACCAGTAACTCCAAAGTCTCTAGCGCCAGGATTATCTAAATAATTTCCTCTAAAGTTAAAGTCTAAGCGAAATACTTTAAAGATATTACCTATTCCTATACTGTATTCCCAATAAATGTCTTCTGGACTCTGGTACACAATATTAGAGGCATTTAAAGCAATGTTGGCGTCGCTTATTTCTCCATAAACAGCTCTAAAGCCTATTACCTCGCGCAAGTTTAAGTCACGAAGCCATGGAATTCGACTAAAAAACCGACCTCCAAAATCATGTTGTAAATGAAAAGACGCATAGGTGTCACTAACAAACTCGTAAAAATCCAATTGCGAAAATGTATTGTAAATACTAAATAAGGTCTGGTTTCCTGGAATTGGACTAAGTAAGGAAAGTGGAACAGCGCCAAAAATCTTTCCAACTTCTATGGTTGTATATGCACGTCCAAACCCACCAATATTCCAAGGTTGGGTATATAATGCCTGAACTTTCTGAAAATTAAAATCACTCTCTAAGACGTCTTTTATTCCAAAAGACACCCCAAAATAAATACTTGGGAAAGCTCCATCGTTAATTACGGTACGCTCTACTCCGTAACCCGAAGTTTTCTTACCGGGATTATAAAATACCCCAGATTGTAGCATGGCTTGTTTTACTTCGGACTGAATACTGCCGTCCTCTCCAAAATAATCAATACTAAAGGTTTCGGTCGCCGAGGTTAACGTTCTATAAGACCCCACTGTTCGCAGCACTAAATTTTTATAGGGTTCGAATTCAAACCCAACGGTACTTAAGTTTATGCGGGTTAAGCGGTCGTTTGCTCCAACAGTAATTAATGCCGACGACGCTAAATTGCGCCCAAGAACATCGTTAGAATTGGTTAGACTTGCCCCGGTCTGTTCTGTGTCCTTTCTGTGTCCGCCAAAAATAGTAAGACGAGATTGCCTGTTTAATAACCATTTGCCCGAAAGTCCGAATTTAAAACGCTCGTCCCTAAAACCATAAGCTCCAAAACCTTCTAAACGCCATTGGTCATTCCTGCTAAAATACGTGCGTCCCCCAGCCCGAATTCTTAGGCCTTCGGCTTCGTTAAATCCAAAGGTCGAAAAAACTGGGCCAAAATCGAAGTTGGGAAATTCGTAATAGCCACTGGCCAATACACTCCCAATATTATACAACGTTTTAAATCTTGGTACCGTTTTTAGCGTATCTAATAAGGTATAAATTTGAGCCTCGTCTTTATTGAGTTCCTCCATTCTGTTTTCACTCCAAAAATCGTCGGGCCTATTGTAGACTTCGTAATCGTAGGGATCCACCTGCGATTTATAAAAATCGCGTTCTTCTGGCTGGTCAAACTGGTAATTATCGTATAAGGTGGTACGTTTTCCATAAACACCACGTGCGCCTTCTTTTTTGCGCAAACTAAAGTCACTTAAAAAATAATCTCTAGTAATTAAAAATATAGAATCGTTTAAGACGTCGAATTCTTGTTCTATATAAACCTCGCGCACCCAATTTAAGTTTGCACTTTTGGTCGCCTGCATGTTTATTTCTTTAACGGCCCATGTGGTGTCGTTAACCCAAAAGTCACCTTTAAAAGTAAGTTCGTTTTTACGTCTGGGGTAGTACACAATATTATAGCACCATTTATTGTCCACAAAAGCACTATCGAGCAACACATAATTATATACGCTAACACCGGTCCTAGATAAGGGACTGGTAAAAGATTTATCGAAAAATTTTATGTAGTTGTCGTAAACGTCGTAGCTTGAATACAAATCTTTTACAAACTCAATAATGGTTTGATTGTTACTAAATCCTGAGTTTTTATTACCTTCTAAAATCTCCTTTTCGGTATTAAAATTATTATCGCCATAAACCTTAGAAAATGCCTCATTTATAAATATAGGTAGATAGGTATTCCCAGTAATATTAGAGGTGTCTGTTTGGTCAAAAATAAATTCCATACCCCTAAAGACTTTACTTTTTATAAGTGCGCTATCTATGGTATTTAAGTCAAATTCTAGCTTTTCGTACTTCTCGAACTTGTATTGATTAAACTTCTTAACTCCATTTTCCCTGCGATTTTCCCAAACCTTACGTAAAATATCTATGGCGGGATTGTTCTTTTTGGATTGTTTTCCGGTAAGTAGCACAACAGCATCTAAAGAAGAGGCTTCTTCTGCAAGGGTTACTTCCATCTGGTAATTGGTGCGTCCGTTTAGGGTGACTTCTTTGGTTGAATACCCCAGAAAAGAAAATACGGCTACGGTATAGTCGGAATCAGATTCTAAGTAAAAGCGACCGTTTTCGTTGGTAATTGTACCCTCCTGTGAATCTTTAAAAATAACATTCGCAAAAGGAACTGGATCGCCAAAGTCATCGCTAACAACACCACTTATCTTGGTTTGTGCAAAACCAAGACTGGCTGTTCCCAATAAGAAAACGAGTAAAAGTTTATTCATAGCAACATCTTGCTCTTAACCTCTAGTGAAACTATAGTAACGCTAAAAGCTTGCCAAGATTTTATTTGTAAAGCACTTTCTTAACGGCTTTAACAACATCTTCACTATTTGGAAGCCATTCGGCCAATAGTGCTGGTGAATACGGCGCAGGTGTATCTGCAGTATTCAATTTTATAATTGGAGCATCTAGGTAATCAAAAGCTTGCTCTTGAACTTGATACGTAATTTCTGTAGCAATATTTCCAAAGGGCCAAGCTTCTTCCAATACAACCAATCGATTGGTTTTTTTAACCGAATCAATAATGGCTTTGTGATCTAAAGGTCGCACTGTACGCAGGTCGATAATCTCGCAAGAAATACCTTCTTTTGCTAACTTTTCTGCCGCTGTATACGCTTCTTTAATAATCTTTCCGAAAGATACAATAGTTACATCGGTACCTTCGCGTTTTATCTCTGCTACTCCTAGAGGAATAATGTATTCACCTTCGGGCACCTCGCCTTTATCGCCATACATTTGTTCCGATTCCATAAATATTACAGGATCATTATCGCGTATAGCAGCCTTTAGCAAACCTTTAGCATCTTTAGGATTAGATGGCACTACCACCTTTAATCCGGGACAGTTTGCATACCAACTTTCGAAGGCCTGTGAATGGGTTGCAGCCAATTGTCCTGCAGAAGCCGTAGGACCTCTAAACACAATTGGAATATTTAATTGACCGCCCGACATTTGTCGCATTTTTGCGGCATTGTTTATTATTTGATCTATTCCAACTAACGAAAAGTTAAACGTCATGAATTCAATAATAGGGCGATTGCCATTCATGGCGCTCCCTACTCCAATTCCAGAAAATCCTAGCTCAGAAATTGGGGTATCGATAATTCGTTTTGGCCCAAATTCATCTAACATTCCTTTAGATGCTTTATAGGCCCCGTTATATTCGGCAACTTCTTCGCCCATTAAATAAATAGTATCATCACGGCGCATTTCTTCACTCATGGCCTCGCATACTGCTTCTCTAAATTGGATTGTTTTCATAGACTTGTCTAAAATTTAAGCGAAATAAACCTAACGTTTATTCCTTAAAAAATTCGCGAAAAACAAAAATAATACTAATTGTAGTTTTCGAGGGTAAAAAATCGTGAAATTCCTGTAAATTATTTAAATATTATTATGCATGCATAGTAAATTTCTAGAAATATATGCCTAACTTTGTGCTTGATTTTTTTACATAAAATAAACTGCTTTATATATGAAGATTTTAGTGTGTATTAGCCATGTTCCGGACACCACCTCTAAGATTAATTTTACCGATAACGATACTCAGTTTGACACTAACGGAGTTCAGTTTGTAATTAATCCTAACGACGAGTTTGGACTTACCCGAGCAATGTGGTTTAAAGAAAAACAAGGTGCAAGCGTACATGTAGTAAATGTAGGTGATGCCAGTTCAGAACCAACCCTGCGAAAAGCCTTGGCCATTGGCGCCGACGAAGCAATTCGAGTTGACGCTAAGGCAACCGATGGTTATTTTGTTGCCAAACAATTAGCTGCGGTAGTTGAAAACGGAGGCTACGATTTGGTAATTGCAGGAAGAGAATCTATCGATTTTAATGGTGGAATGGTTCCTGGAATACTTGCTACCCTAACCAATGCCAACTTTATAAATACGTGTATTAGTCTAGAGATAGATGGAACGCAAGTAACTGCAAGTCGCGAGATTGACGGCGGAAAAGAATCCTTATCTACATCGCTTCCTTTAGTAATTGGAGGACAAAAAGGATTAGTCGAAGAAAGTGATTTGCGTATTCCAAATATGCGCGGAATTATGATGGCTAGAAAAAAACCATTAAACGTAGTTCCAGCTGTTGATGCTCCTAGTTATGCAGCGACAAAAGCCTTTAGTAAACCCGACCCAAAAGGTGCGGTAACTATGGTAGACGCCGATAACATTGATCAACTTATTGAATTATTACACAACGAAGCCAAGGTAATTTAAGCCTTGCCAAAACAAAATATATTATGTCTGTATTAGTTTATGCCGAATCTGAAGCAGGTTCGTTTAAAAAAATAGCATTCGAGGCGGTATCTTACGCTAAAGGAGTGGCCGACCAATTAGGTACTCATGTTGTCGCTTTAGTTATTGGCAATGCCAATGCTGTTGAATTAGGAATTTATGGAGCTGCAAAGGCAGTTCAGGTTAACAGTTCTGAATTAGATACTTTTAATGCAAAGCAATATGCCAGCGTGATATCGCAAACGGCTAACTCTATTGGAGTTACCACTGTGATTCTTCCGTCCAGTGCGAACAGCAAATATTTAGCGCCATTAGTCGCTGCTAATTTAGAAGCAGGCTATGTGCCCAATGTTGTTGCTTTGCCTGAATCGACAAGCCCGATGGTGTTGCGATCTGCCGTATATACCAATAAGGCTTTTGCAACTACCCAGTTAGCTACCAATGTTAGCGTGATTGGCTTATCTAAAAACGCTTATGGGGTGCATGAAAATCCAGAAGATTGTCAAGTAGAAACCCTAGAGGTTACCGTAGCCGATTCTGGAGTAACCGTAACTTCGGTAGATAAAGCAACCGACAAAGTTACAATAGCAGACGCCGAAGTAGTTGTTTCTGGCGGACGTGGATTAAAAGGTCCTGAAAACTGGAACTTAATAGAAGATTTAGCAGACGTACTTGGAGCTGCAACAGCCTGTTCTAAGCCTGTAAGTGATATGGGTTGGAGACCACATAGCGAACATGTTGGCCAAACTGGAAAGCCAGTTGCGACAAATTTGTATATCGCTATTGGTATTTCTGGAGCCATTCAACATTTAGCTGGAATTAACAGCTCTAAGGTAAAAGTTGTAATTAATACCGACCCAGAAGCCCCTTTCTTTAAGGCCGCCGATTACGGTATTGTTGGAGATGCCTTCGAAGTAGTTCCGGAATTGACTAAAAAATTAAAGGAATTTAAAGCCAATAACGCATAATTTTTGCTAAATTGACCCCTAATAAAAAGGGCTGTTAAATCTAGGAGTAGTCCTAATTTAACAGCCCTTTTTACTATGTTTTAATTATGAGTCTTGTTCGATTAAATATTAAAGGAATTTCTTACAGTCAAACGCAAAATGGAGCCTATGCGTTAATATTAAGCGAGGTTGACGGGCAACGCAAGTTACCTATTGTAATTGGCGCCTTCGAAGCACAGTCTATTGCTATTGCATTAGAAAAAGAAATAAAACCACCTAGACCTCTTACTCACGATCTATTTAAAAATTTTGCAGATCGATTTGACGTGGTTGTAAAACAAGTCATAATTCACAAATTAGTAGATGGTGTTTTTTATTCGAGTATTATTTGCGAACGCGATAAAATCGAAGAAATTATAGACGCGCGAACAAGCGACGCTATAGCATTAGCCCTAAGATTTAAAGCTCCAATTTTTACATATAAAAACATTTTAGATAAGGCCGGAATCTACCTTAAAGGAAACACTCAAGAAACCGAAGAAGTTTTAGAAAACAACCTTGTAGAACAGCTTATTCAAGACGATCCCTCGGGAGCTACAACACAGTCAACCGATTATACTGGTTACACAGAAAAAGAACTGAACGAAATGCTCGATCAAGCCGTTGCAAACGAAGATTACGAAAAGGCGGCGCGTATTCGCGACGAGATTTCAAAACGCAGTTAACGCTATATGAAGCATTTTCTATTTACCCTGTTTCTAGCATGCACCGCTCTTGCGAGTGTAGCTCAGACGGAACAAGGCACTTGGAATTTCGACAATATTTCTAACGACAGGGGGCAATCGCTATTTAATATAAATCCTGGCAACGATACGCTCCTTCTAGCCAACAATACCTTTTATTATCGCCTATTGGCAAAAGATAGTTTGGTAGCTCAAGGGGATTATATGCTACAAAACGACTTATTAATATTCTTTTACCAGCAGCCTACAGATACCATTCGGCGTTATAGAATAACAATTTTAAACGATTCGGTACTCGCATTTACAGAAAACAATATTCGCTATGTGTTTTCTAAAAAAGCAGAAAACAAAACAAGCGCATTAGCAATAGAAGCAAGCAAGGGAGTTGGTTTTAACCTTACCAGTCTTGGCCGCGGTATTATTGGCATGGTCTTTTTATTGGCTGTTTGTTATGGTCTTAGTGCGAATAGAAGAAAAATTAATTGGCGACTTGTATTAACGGGTTTAGCACTGCAATTGTTTTTTGCGGTTTTAGTTTTAAAAGTAGATGCCGTTGCAAACGCCTTTGACTGGCTGTCCGAAAAAGTTGTTTTATTCTTGAATTTTAGCGCCGCTGGCGCGGAATTTTTATTTGCTGGCTTAGTTAGTGACACCACAACTTTTGGGTACATTTTTGCCTTTCAAGTATTGCCAACTATTGTTTTCTTTTCGGCCTTTACATCGCTACTCTACTATTTAGGAATCCTTCAACGCATTGTAAAAGGATTTGCTTGGGTTATGAGCAAAACCATGAAGCTCTCTGGGGCCGAAAGTTTAGCTGCTGCAGCCAATATCTTTTTAGGTCAAACCGAGGCGCCCCTGGTTGTAAAGCCATATTTAGATAAGATGACCAAGAGCGAAATGCTTTGCCTTATGGTAGGCGGAATGACTACGATAGCAGGAGGTGTTCTTGCCGCCTATATTAATTACTTAGGTGGTGAAAGCGATGCCGAAAAAGTAATTTTTACCAAACACTTACTCACTGCATCGATAATGTCTGCCCCTGCGGCTATTATTATTGCCAAAATGCTTTTTCCAGAAACCGAGCCTGTAAGCCAGACATTAGATATTTCTAAAGATAAAATAGGAACCAATGTTCTCGATGCAATTTCTAGAGGGACAACCGAAGGTTTAAAACTTGCCGTAAATGTTGGTGCTATGCTATTAGTCTTTACCGCTGTTATGGCAGTATTGAATTGGGTAACCATGGATATGATTGGAGGTCCTACAGGAATTAACGATTGGATTGCTGGCAGTACAGATGGGCGCTACAAAGGTCTCTCTATGCAATATATTTTAGGAAATATATTTTCTCCAGTAGCATGGATAATTGGAGTTCCCGCCGAAGATATTACTACGGTAGGCCAATTATTAGGCGAAAAAACCATTTTAAATGAGTTTTATGCCTACACCTCGTTAAGCGAACTTAAAAACTCTGGAGTTTTAAGTAATTACCGTTCCATTGTAATTGCAACCTATGCACTTTGCGGGTTTGCAAACTTTGCCTCTATTGGAATTCAAATTGGGGGTATTGGAGTTTTAGCACCAAGCCAGCGCAAGGTTTTAGCTCAGTTTGGACTAAAAGCGCTTATTGGCGGCACCATTGCAGCGCTATTAACGGCAACTATTGCTGGAATGTTAATTGGTTAATAACTTATTAAAAGCCGTAATTACAAGGTAGAATTGACCCGCAATTTTTTGTTATTTTTATACTCAAATTAAGTACTTTTTATGAAGCAGTATCACGATTTAGTGCGCCACGTTTTAGAACACGGAGCCCAAAAGCAGGATCGTACAGGAACCGGGACTAAAAGTGTTTTTGGACATCAAATGCGATTCGATTTATCTAAGGGTTTTCCTATGGTAACTACCAAAAAATTGCATTTAAAATCTATTATTTACGAATTGCTATGGTTTTTAAAAGGCGATACCAATATTGATTACCTAAAAGAAAACGGGGTTCGTATTTGGAACGATTGGGCAGACGAAAATGGCGACCTAGGACCAGTTTACGGTCATCAGTGGCGCAATTGGAATTCCGAAGAAATAGACCAGATAAAAGATGTTATTAACAGTTTAAAGCACAATCCAGACAGTCGTAGAATGTTAGTTTCTGCCTGGAACCCGAGTGTTTTGCCAGATACTTCTAAAAGTTTTAGCGAAAATGTGGCCAATGGGAAGGCGGCACTTCCTCCCTGTCATGCCTTCTTTCAGTTTTATGTTGCCGACGGGAAATTATCCTGTCAGTTATACCAGCGCAGCGCAGATATTTTCTTAGGCGTTCCTTTTAATATAGCGTCTTACGCCCTATTTACAATGATGATGGCACAGGTTTGTGGTTACCAAGCTGGCGAGTTTATACATACCTTCGGGGACGCCCATATTTACAGCAATCACTACGAACAATTGGAGCTACAACTGTCTAGAGACATACGTCCTTTACCAAAAATGTTGCTAAATCCAGATGTAAAAGATATTTTTGGCTTCAATTTTGATGACTTTACCTTAGTGGATTATAACCCACATCCACATATTAAAGGTGCTGTTGCCGTTTAAACCCCTAGTACATTATGAAAAAGCTATTTGTTCTTATTGCCATTTTAGGATTCACATCTATCACCACTGCCCAAGAAAAATGGGGCGACGTAGATAAAAATGAAGTTACCATGCGGGAACTTCCACCAATATGGCCAGGTTGTGAAGATGGCACTGCCGCAGAAATAAACAAGTGTTTTACAACCAAGTTATCTAAACATATTGCAAGTAATTTTAAATATCCCGCAGCCGCCTATAACAATAATGTAGAGGGTAAAGTTATTGTCGATTTTATAATAAACACAGACGGGAATGTAGAAATTGTGTCGGTTTCTGGAGGCGCTCCAGAATTACAAGCAGAAGCCAAGCGTAATATTTTAGAAATCCCCCAAATGAAACCAGGAATGCTAGCTGGTAAACCAAGAGCTATTAGTTATAAAGTACCTTTTACGTTTAAAACAGGAAAAAGTTAATGAAAGCCATTTGGAACAACGCAATAATTGCAGAAAGCAACCAAACCGTGGTTGTAGAAAACAACCATTATTTTCCGTTGGATTCTGTAGATCAACAATATATTAAACCAAGTGCAACACACTCTACTTGCCCTTGGAAGGGAGAGGCATCGTATTATTCACTAGAAGTGGATGGGTCAGCCAATGTAGATGCTGCGTGGTATTATCCAGAACCCAAAAGCGCAGCAGCTCAAATTAAAAACCATGTGGCCTTTTGGAAAGGAGTCCAGGTTATCGACTAAATTTAGCTATTAAGTCGAGTACTTTATCTACTTGTTCTGTAGTGTTGTAAAAGTGAAAACTTAGTCGAATTCCGTTTCCGCGAAGCGAGCTTATAACTCCATGCTCTTTTAAATAGTCATATAATGCTTTGGTACCATTAATATTAAAAATGGTGCTGTGCTCGGCTCTACAGCTAACTTCTGGGGCCAATAATTGAGCTTCCTTAAATTTTAAGAAGGCATAATCTTTAACCTTATTAATACGACCAACCAAGGCATCACGCCCGTGTTGCTGCATAAATAAGATAGCTTGATACATGGTACCGTGATTTAAAGTATCGTGATGTCCAGGTTCAAACAACCTATTAAAAGGAGCGTCTTCGCGCTGGCTAAAAAAAGTCGGCGCAGAATTAAAGCCAATAGTGTTTGGGAATAACCGTTTTTTGGCACTTGGTTTTATTAATATAAATCCATTTCCATAACCCGAAAGCATCCATTTATATGTGCTGGCTGCCAATACATCCAATGGGCTTTCGTTAAAATTAAATAAGGTTGTTCCCATAAATTGGGTGCCATCGGCAAAAAACAAGGTGTTGGGATACTTTGCTTTAAGACGCTTTAAAAAATCTAAATCCATTTTAATGCCACTAATGTATTGCACCATAGAAAAGGCAAACACATCTGGTGAATGCTTGGCAAAAGCCGATTCTATATTTGCTTCTAATTGGGTATCTATGGTCGCATAATTAATGGTAAAACCACGCTGCTCCATAGGCCAATTAATAGAGGGATAATCGTTGCGAAGCAACAAAATAGAACTGTCTACAGTAAGACCTTCTAAAAGCGTATTAAAGCCAAAAGTAAAATTGGGAATTAGCGCAATATCGTCTATATCTGCACCACAAAAGTCTCCCACAGTTTTACGTATTTTTTCTATAAATACTTTATGGTTATCTCTAAAAAGACTGCCGTTATTATGGAAATCTTGATCGTGATTTCTGCGCCAATCCACCACAGTTTTTGCCAACAACCCAGACGATGCAGTATTAAGATAAGTGTATTTTGCGCAGACAGGGAATTCAGTTTCGAATGGGTTCATAGTAGGAATACTGTTAAAATTAATACCTTTGAATGGTATAAAAGTAGGAAGAATGTTTTCAAAATTCAGTAAAAAAACAACAATCGATCAAGAACAAAAAGCGCAATTTGAATATGCTGTAAAACGTATACGCCAAAAAAAACGCCTGTATAAACATTTTGTAATGTTCTTAATTGGTTCGGTACTAATAATTGTGGTTAATAAAGGCCTTGGAATGGGCCAAGAATTCTTTATTCAAGACTGGTACATTTGGGCCATTTTAATTTGGCTATTTATTCTTCTCTATCATGTTTTTAATGTTTATGTAACCCACAAAATATTGGGACCCGATTGGGAATCGGAGCAATTGGAAAAACTAAAGGCCAAACAAGAAGCCCGAATTGCAAAGCTAAAAAAACAACTCCCTGAGGATTCATCGCTAGAAGAAGCTCCTGCAAATACAAATAAAATTACCTTAATTGCAGCCGCTGGCGCCAATAATGAATTAGGAAAAGACAACGATTTGGTTTGGCACCTGCCTATAGATTTTAAACGATTTAAAGAACTAACTACAGGACACCACATTATTATGGGGCGTAAAACCTTCGAAACCTTTCCTAAACTACTCCCCAATAGAATTCATGTAGTTATTACAAGAAATACAGACTACGTTAACAAAAATGTATTGGTTGTGCATTCTTTAGAAGAGGCGCTAAAAATTAGTACAAACGATAAGCAACCCTACATTATAGGTGGTGGCGAAATATATGAGCAGGCGCTTCCTTTTGCACATAAAATAGAACTTACACGTGTTCATGGGGCTTTTGATGCCGATACACACTTTCCTAAAATAGACGAAAAAAATTGGAAGCTAATAAACAGCGAGAAGCATAAAAAAGACGACAGACACGCTTACGATTTTGATTTTGAAACCTATATACGGCGCTAACTCTAGCCTTTTAATTTAGAATACATTATTTTTGCTGCTTAAATTAAACCGCATGAATGCATATCTTTTTCCTGGTCAAGGTGCTCAGTTTTCGGGCATGGGCTTAGAACTTTACGAAACCTCTGAAGACGCACAGACACTTTTTGAAAAGGCCAATAAAATACTTGGCTTTTCCATAACAGATAAGATGTTTCAAGGAACTGCCGAGGATTTAAAACAAACCAACGTTACGCAACCCGCTATTTTTTTACATTCGGTTATACTAGCAAAGGTATTAGGAGATCGTTTTAAGCCAGATATGGTTGCAGGTCATTCGTTGGGCGAATTATCTGCATTAACTGCCGTTGGAACGCTGTCTTTTGAAGACGGACTTACTTTAGTTTCTAAGCGCGCAGAGGCTATGCAACTTGCTTGCCAAACCAACCCTTCTACCATGGCAGCAGTTTTAGGTTTAGAAGATGCAATAGTAGAACAAGTGTGTCAAGACACTCCTGGAATTGTAGTCGCGGCGAATTATAATTGCCCCGGGCAGCTGGTAATCTCAGGCGAAATCGCTGCAATAGATGCGGCCTGCGAAACCTTAAAAGAAAAGGGAGCTCGACGCGCTTTAGTGTTGCCCGTTGGTGGTGCTTTTCATTCTCCACTTATGGAGCCTGCTCGTGAAGAATTAGCTAAGGCAATTGCCAATACCGAATTTAATACACCAAGTTGTCCTGTTTACCAGAATGTAACCGCACAGGCAATAACAGACCCCGCAGTTATTAAAGACAATTTAATAAAGCAGTTAACCGCTTCGGTTAGATGGACGCAGTCAATGCAACAAATGATTGCAGATGGAGCTCAAACATTCACCGAAGTTGGCCCAGGTAATGTATTACAAGGCCTAATAAAAAAGATCGATCGCTCTAAAGAAACTTTTAAAGCGGAACTGTAAGTTTAAAGAAAAATATTTTTTAGCTTTTATTGCGTAGTTGCTGCTCCCACTTCCATGCTGAACTTAGACATTCGGCAGTGGTATATCTAGCTTTCCAACCTAATACCGTATTGGCCTTTGTAGTATCTGCATAAACAGCAATTACATCGCCCGGACGTCTAGGCGCTATACTGTAGTTAAGAGGTTGATTGGTCACTTTTTGAAAAGCCTCGACAATTTCTAAAACCGAAGTGCCTTGCCCCGTACCAATATTAAAGACTTCGAATTTAGTCACGTTTTTACCCGCAATTAGACGTTGTAATGCCGCAACATGCGATTCGGCTAAATCTACCACATGAATATAATCTCTAATACAGCTTCCGTCTACCGTTGGATAATCGTTTCCAAAAACTTTTAATTCATTGCGCACACCAGCTGCAGTTTGCGTAATAAATGGCACCAAATTTTGGGGCACACCTAACGGCAATTCCCCGATAAGAGCAGATTCATGAGCTCCAATTGGATTAAAATAACGCAGCGAAATAGCGTTCAAATGGTTAGATAGCGTACAGTCATAAATTATGTCTTCGCCTATTTGTTTGGTATTCCCATATGGCGATACCGCCTTTTTTATAGGAGCTTCTTCAGTAATTGGCAAGGAATCAGGTTCTCCATAAACAGTGCATGAGCTGCTAAATATTAGGTTGTTTATGCTGTGCTTTTTACAAGCTTGCAAGACATACACTAACGCATTAATATTGTTTTCGTAGTATTTTAAAGGATCTGCCACGCTTTCGCCAACAGATTTTGATGCAGCAAAATGAATCACTCCTGCGATATCGCTATGCGAATCAAAATAATTAAAAACTGCCTCTTTATCACGAAGGTCCAGTTGTGTAAATTCAAAAGGGATTTTTGTAATAGTGGTGATTCGATCCTGAACTTCTATCGAACTATTAGACAAATCGTCCACGACCAATACTTCGAATCCCGCTTCCTGCAGGCATACAACGGTGTGAGATCCAATAAAACCTAATCCGCCAGTAATTAAAATCTTCAAATTATGCTGTTTTAGTTTGCACTCTAGTTAACAAAATCGAGAATTGTCTTGGTTATAAATGCTATTTGCTGATCGTCCAATTCGGTATGCATAGGTAGCGAAATAACTTCTTTTACAAGCTGATTTGTCACCGGAAAATCGGCTTCGTTATAGCGCTCGTCTTTATATGCCTTCTGATTGTGCAAAGGAATTGGATAATAAACACCACAGGGTATTCCCAATTCGTTTAAATGAGCAACCAATCCGTCGCGTTTACCATTAGTAATACGTAAAGTGTACTGATGAAACACATGACAATCACAAGTATCGCATATTCCCGCCGCAGTATTACATGGTCCAGCAGGAGTAATAATATTTGGATTGTCCTGCAAGGCAGCCGTATATTTTCTAGATGCGTTTTGACGCTTGGTATTGTAAGCATCTAATTTGGGAAGTTTGGCGCGCAGCACAGCCGCTTGAATAGAATCCAATCGCGAATTTACCCCAACAACATCGTGATGATACCGCTGGTACATGCCGTGATTTACAATTCCGCGAATGGTATGTGCTAGATCGTCGTCGTTAGTAAAAATGGCTCCACCATCGCCATAGCATCCTAAGTTTTTAGATGGAAAAAAAGAGGTAGAAGCTACATGACCAATAGCACTGGTCTTTGTTTTACTGCCGTCTTTGGCCGTGTAAGTGGCCCCTATTCCTTGAGCATTATCTTCTATTACATAGAGATTATGTTCTTTTGCTAATTCCATTATGGCATCCATATTGGCGCATAAGCCAAAAAGATGAACTGGCACGATTGCCTTGGTTTTTGGCGTGATTGCTGCCTTAATTGCAGCCACATCTATATTAAAAGAGTCTGGCTCTACATCTACCAAAACTGGCGTTAATTGCAAAAGTGCAATTACTTCTACGG
The DNA here is from genome assembly GCA_965277295.1 of Gilvibacter sp. Lineage (GTDB taxonomy): Bacteria > Bacteroidota > Bacteroidia > Flavobacteriales > Flavobacteriaceae > Gilvibacter. Next base: position 2,124,216 of record OZ255720.1, on the reverse strand, counting down.
TTGCTGCAAAAGTAAAATCAGCAGTAATAACTTCGTCTCCGGGCTTAAGGCCTAAGCCCATCATAGCTATTTGTAAAGCATCGGTACCGTTGGCACAAGGAATTACATGCTTAACATCTAAATATTGTTCTAGTTCGGCCTGAAAGGCGTGAACCTCTGGTCCGTTTATAAATGCTGCAGCATCTATTACCTCTTGTATAGAATGATCTACTCGGTCTTTAATTTCTTGGTATTGCCCCTTAAGGTCAACCATCTGGATTTTCTTCATAATGGCAGGGTAGTTTGCTTAACAATATTACGAAATTAAGGTTGGGCAAACAATCTATTTTAGCAAAGAAACGTATTTTAGCAAGAGCGAATTCACAATGAGACAACTCTATTCATTTTTAACTTACGCCAGTCAACCTATATTAGGGGTTGCTGGTCTTTTTAATCCTAAGTTAAAGGAATTTGTCAAGGGCAGAAAACACCTTTTTAAGAACCTAAAAAAACAACTAAAAACTAGTGATAAATACATTTGGGTGCACTGTGCTTCTTTGGGGGAATACGAACAAGGGCTGCCCGTAATTAACGGCCTTACTAAGCAATACCCCGAATATAAAATACTGCTTAGCTTTTTCTCGCCTTCTGGATATTTGGTTAGAAAAGACAATGCCAATGCACATATAGTGACTTATCTGCCCTTAGACACTCAAGCAAATGCCAAAAAATTTGTAGCCTTGGTAAATCCAAAAATGGCAATTTTTGTTAAATATGAATTCTGGCCAAACTACTTTACAGAATTACAAAACCAAAATATACTTACATTAATTGTTTCGGGGCTGTTTAGACCGAATCAAGCGTTATTTAAAAATTACGGCAGTTGGATTAAGGAAGCCCTAAATGCGGTCGATCACTTTTTTGTTCAAAATGAGCAATCGGTTAAACTGTTAAACCAACACGGTTTTACAAATACTACCCTTAGTGGCGATACCCGATTCGATCGGGTTTCTAAGCAAATTAAACAGGATAACGCTCTTGAATTTATGGATCAGTTTGCTCAAGATGCGCTCTGCGTAGTTTGTGGCAGTACTTGGCCCGAGGATCAGGCGCTTATGGCCAATTATATTAAAGTCCATGCTAGTGAAAAAACCAAATTTGTAATTGCTCCACATAATATTGGTCAAAAGGAAATTTCTAGCTTAGAAAACGAATTTAAAACCTTAGCAGTAACCTATTCTAAGAGTACTCCTGAATCGCTAAAAGACGCTACTGTGCTAATTGTAGATACTGTTGGGCATCTTTCTAGAATTTACAGTTATGCGCATATTGCCTATGTTGGAGGAGCTATGGGAAATACTGGATTACACAATATTTTGGAACCTGCGACCTTTGGAATTCCAATTGTAATTGGAAAAAATTACAGTAAATTTCCAGAGGCAAGAAAACTAAGAGAATTAGCCGGGTTGTATTCGGTTAGCGATCTCGACGAATTCGCTATAATTTTAAACAAATTAAGTTCCGATTCTAAATTTAGAGAACAAACAGGAATGATTTGTGGTCATTTTATAAATAGTAATACTGGAGCAACTCGCACCATTCTAGAAACTATTAATTCCCTATACCGTGACCGCTTGGTTTAAATATCGCCTAAAGGGCAGCATTTCTTTATAAATAGTAACCACTTCTTTATTAAATGATTGGCTATACGCCAATTTTAACGGGAGCCTACAAGCCACTGCAAAACTCTTGCGCTTTAATAGATCTATTCTTGGATGATCTTGCGCAAAGCCCTTTGGGGCATTGGTTAACGTATCCCCTACAATTAAAGACCCAAAGCGTTTCTTAAAAGAAGCCTTAGCTAAAATTTGCGCTAATTCGTCGCCATTATAGTCTATGGCCTGACGAATACTTTTTAATGTTTTAGGGTCGGGATGCCAATAACCACCACCTATAAAAACTTCTTTTATACCCAGTTCGATATAAAAATCTCCTTGTTTACTTAATTGATCCAAACCTGCCGCAAAATGGTCTTTATAAACCGGCTTGTTGGGATGAAACATTAAGTTGTTATTAATTCGGTTAATAGCCTTGCGTCCAGGGGTGTTAAAGTAGTCAGGATCGATGCCCGCAAGGGTAATATTCATTTGGTCTAGCCACTTGATAAAGCCATCGCGTAATTTGTGATATTCAGGACGGTTTTTATCCATCCACGCTTTGTTGTTATTGGTCTGAAGTTGTTTTAAAAACACGACCATAGCCTTAAACAATTCGGCCTGATTATTCATCGGGGTTTAAATTATTAATTTGCCCTTTTAAATCTTCCATAGACTGCTGCAACTGCTGAAGCAATCCACTATTGGTGGTATCTTCTACGCCAAAGCTAATCTTACTATTTACCTTCCATAATTCTTGAATGGAATTGACCATAATGTCTATAGGTAGGTATTCTTTATTTAATGACACCAACCGCACCTTGGCTGGATCTTTTAATTTTTCTAGCTTTTTAACCAATACCGAATCGTTTAATACCATAATATAAATACCGTGATCGGTTGCCTCTACAAGGCTGGGAACAGCCCTGCCTAAAACCCAGTCATTTGGTCGAATATTGGGCATCATGCTATCTCCCTCTACTTGAAAACCACGATAGGTTGCGTTTCTGTATTCAGGTAATGGAATTGAAAACGCTGGCAATTGTTCGTACCACTCGGGGTCACCAATATTTTGAGGATAACCAGCAGCAGCTCGTTGATTCACCAACAGAATGTTTTCGTTTTCTTGTTCGTTAAGCGTTATTACCTTGGGTAAAACATCACCCCCATTGGGGTTTAAATACTTAGTAAAACTCTTGCCATATAGCCAAAGTGGATTAACTTGATAAGTCCTACATAGCTCCATAACTACGGAGCCAGCAATTTTAGTTTTTCCGCGTTCTATATCGGCAGTAGAAGAACCAATACCCAAAGCATTGGCAAAAGCAGCTTGGGTGAGCCCGAGTCCTTCTCTAAGTTGCTTAAAACGTTTAAATTGAATTGGTAGTTCTGCATTCATCTTTTAAAAGTAACTATAAATTGGAATATTTCCAAAAAATTGGAATTAATCCAATAATGCAAATACAGTGAAAAGCCGTGTTATATTCACAAAACTGCCATTTATATTGCGTTTTAACCATTATAACGCCAAATATTTACCAATTTTCTAATACTGACATCGATTTAATAGTATGTTAAAAATAATAGTAATTTTAACGATTAACCACTAATCGAATTTATCATGAAAAAAGTAATTTTAGGAGTGTTTGTATTGCTTATGGCAGTATCGTTCACTTCGTGTAGAGAAACAGAGAAAAAAGCAGAAGATGCTGTAGAGAATGCAACAGAAGCCGCTAGTGATGCCGCCGACAGTGCAGGAGAAGCTATGGAAGAAGCTGGCGAGGCTGCAAGTGAAGCTGTAGACGAAGCTGTTGACACCGCTGGAGAAGCTATAGACGATGCCGCTGCCGCTGCCGGAGAAGCTGTAGACGATGCTGCTGCCGCTGCGGGAGAAGCTGTAGACGAAGCCACCGATGCTTTAGAAGACGCCGTTGATGATGGGCTATAAGTCCCAATTTATTCAATAAAAAAAGCCTCGTTTCGCGAGGCTTTTTTAGTTATAGCTGTTTAATGATTATACAAAACCACGGCGGCGCGCTTCGTCTATTAGGGTTTCGTCGTTAGCCGATTTAATATCGAAAAGTTCTTTAATATGATTTTTTCGTTTTTCTATAGCAGACAGCGATAGGTTTATATAATTGCTTAAATTTTTTGTTTGAACTCCCCGAGACAAATGAAACAAGATTTGCAGGTTTTTCTGATCTAAGGAAAAGTCATTGCTAATCATTTTTCTAAAATGATTATTCACCGTAGCGCTGTAATACGTGCGGCCATCTGCAACTTCTTCGAAAGCGCGACTAAGTTCACTAGAACTTAAATCACTTTTAATTAAAAAACCTTCTGGATTTATATTTTGCAAAATGTTGTGAATGCGTCCATCTTCGTTATGCATGGTTAAAATAATAACTCGTGCCTTTGGGTGAAAATTTCTAAGCAAAACAGCGACATCTATACCAGAGGTTAATTTACCATCTTTAGACGGAGGTAATTTAATATCGATTAAAGCGACATCGTATGGTTTTTCTGTTCTGTTCTTTTTAATAATTTTGGCGGCCTCGTCGCAATTTGCGGCGACATCAATCATTAAGGTATATTGCTGATTGAAGTTGTCGTATAGCGTATTTCGATAACCTTCGATGATAATAGGATGATCATCGACCATTAATACGTTTAATTTTGTCTTCATTTCTGGTTGAATTACGTTTAAAAACCAACCCCATTTGGGATAGAAGTAGGTATATAAACGTTACATAAGTTAATTTGTTGCTCGTACTAAGTTACCAAATAATTACTAGATAATAAACACCTAACGCAAGCAAATACAACCAACTTGTATGTATGAAAAAAAAGCCCAGTACAAAAGTAACTGGGCATATATTTTTTATTCCGAATCCTTAGCGAGCCATTTATAGACTATTCCGCCTAAAATACCTCCTGCAATAGGAACAACAATAAACAACCATAGCTGTCCAAGAGCCGCGTCACCTGCAAATACTGCTTGACTAATACTTCGTGCTGGGTTTACAGAAGTATTGGTAACCGGTATACTTACCAAGTGAATTAAAGTTAATGCTAAACCAATGGCGAGCCCAGCAAAACCAGGAGATGCAAGTTTGTGCGTTGCTCCCATGATTACAATTAAGAACACAAAGGTCATAACAAATTCGGTCACAATTGCGGCAGTCATACTATAACCTCCAGGCGAAAGCTCTCCATATCCATTCGACGCAAAGCCTCCTATTTCGCTACCATTTCCGGTAACAATTACATATAATACTCCGGCTGCAACTAGACCTCCAAGTACTTGCGCTACAATGTAGGGTAAGACGGATTTAGCCTCAATTCGACCTCCAGCCCATAAACCTATAGTAACCGCGGGATTTAAATGCGCTCCAGAAATATGGCCTATGGCGTAAGCCATAGTGACAACAGTGAGTCCAAAGGCAAGAGATACTCCCAGCAATCCTATTCCAACATCGCCAAAGCCTGCTGCAAGCATAGCACTTCCACAACCTCCAAAAACAAGCCAGAAGGTTCCTAAAAATTCTGCAATAAATTTTTTCATTGTATTGTATTAAATGGTTAGTAATCTAAGGCTTAGGCCTTATTTAGTATAAAAAATTAATACTTATAATTAAATTATTGCCAATTAGCGATTAAAGATTCCAAAATATTCGATTAACGGATACTTAACTTCGTTAGCTAGAGTGTTCTACAATGCAAAAACCTAAAATTTTGACCTAAACTGCAAAGTTTATCGTGATTTTAGTGCCTTTACCAATTTCGCTGTTAATATCTAATTTACCTTGAATTTGACGTACTCTTGACTTGATATTTTTTAAACCAATTCCTTTTTTAACACGTGTTGGATTCATTCCAACTCCATTATCGGATATGGTAAGTCGCACCCCCTCCATGACCTTAGCAAACTGGACCGATACCTCTTTTGCTTGAGCGTGTTTCATAATATTTTGTAAGGCCTCTTGAATTATTCTATACAAGTGCACTTTTTTATTATTGGACATGCGCTCCCAGTCAATTTTATTATCGCTGGTCAAATCAAAATCAATACTGTGAATAGTGCATTGGTCTTGTAATAATTTTTCTACAGCATCCACATACATAACTTCTTGACTAATTGCGTTTGCGTTTAGTTCGTGCGAAATGGATCTAATTTCTGATTCGATATTCTTTAATTCTTCTATATAGGTTGTACGAATACCCACAGATTTGTCGTCAACTTTAGAGTTCAAACTATCTAAACTTAATCGCGCACCAAATAGTTTACTTAGAATTCCATCGTGTAGCTCTTCCGAAATTCGCTGTTTTTCCATCTGCTTTCCTTCTTCCAATTGCAACTTTTGAGAAAGCATTAAGCTGTAAATTTCTTCGTTTGCTTTTTGCTGATCGGCCTGAAACTTTAACTCAAGTTGATTTTGCCTGCGTTGAATTATAATATAACCCATTAACGCAAAGGCTATTAAACTTAATAAAATAACGACTAGCTGCTTGTTTGTCTGCGCTACTTTATTGCGTTCGCTGGTAATAATGTCGGTTTCGTAGCGCAAGCGGGTAAACTTATCTTGAAAAACACGTTCGGCCAATTGCAGGCTATCGTTAATGGCGATATAAAGATTGTTATAAGCCAGGGCTTCTTCTGGAGGGGAGTTCTTAGATAACAAGGTAAGGCTTTCTTGTTCCCCGCGTTGGTAGCTAACTTCGCGAGATTGCATTAACGCCTTTAGCGCGTATTCCTGGCTTTTTTGAACCGAATCTACGACCAGAAAATAATTAGAAAGGTGTAAATAACTAGTCACTATTCCTAAACGGTCGTTAACGCTATCTCTAAAACGCATAGGCATTAAAAACTCCTCTGGATATCCCTGGCGCTCTCCTGCCATAAATCTTGCAAAGGCCTTGTTGTCTAACAAACGGGCATAGGTTTTAGGTCGAATAAACTTTAAGCTATCGTAGGCTAAACCCTGATCGAAGAATTCAATGGCTTTGGAATATTCTTGCTTCGTCGAATAAATAGTACCTATATTGTTGAGTGAGCTCACCTCGAGCGCCTTATTGTCTAATTTTTTTCTGAATTCGAGTGCTCTAGAGTGATAATCTACTGCTAAGTCGTAGCGTTCGGTGTCTTTGGCAATAATTCCTAAATTACTGTACGCCGAACCCATTAGTCTATCTGGAGACTCACTTAAGTTGGCAAAAAACTGTAAGGCTTGTATAGTACTTTGTTCACTGCCAACATAGTCCTTTAAGTTTTTCTGACAAATGGCCAAGTTTAAAATAGATTTACCAGCATTTAAATTGTCATCTTGAAGTTTATAAAACCGTTCGGCATAATAAAAATTACTAACCGCGCTGTCATTCTCTTCTAAAGTCATATATAAACTGCCCAAAAGGTAATATGCTCGAGCAATTCCAATAGTATCTTTTAAGCTTAAAGCATAATCCTGAAGGTCTTGACTAGCCCTTTTTGTAAGGTTATACTCCTCGATTTTAAAGCTTTCGACAGCAATATTTTCTAAACTCGCCAAACGTACAGAATCTTCTTTTACTTCGTCTATTATGCGGTGAGCTCGAAGTAATTTGGAATATTTAACGTTCTTAGAAAGGTTTTGGTTAATTACTTGATCTAGCATTACACTTACCGAATCCTGAATAGAAACAACACCCGAAGCTCCCTCAGAATTTGTGTTGTTACAGGCTGTAAAAACAACTAGAAGTAAGCCAAAAATAGCCGAATTACGCGTTATCCGTCCAATTAAATTACCACAGTACACGGTATTTTGAATGTTAAAATTCATTAAGGGCAAGTTTGTTTTTAAAACTGGCCTTAAGATAATCATTTAATAGAAAACAGCTAAGCCCAAAGCGATTATGCTTTGGGCTGCCATTTGCTCTAATTACTTTACAATCTCTTGATCGCTAAAGTAAAGTACTTTATTAGTTGTTATCTATCCCGGCCGGGTCGTCGTCGTCGTCGGTTGCACGAGTCTTATCGTCTATTCCTGCTGGATCGTCGTCGTCGTCGGTTGCACGAGACTTATCGTCAATTCCGGCTGGATCGTCGTCGTCGTCTGTCGCACGAGCATTGTCATCGATTCCTGCTGGATCATCGTCGTCGTCTGTTGCACGAGTATCGTCATCGATTCCGGCTGGATCATCGTCGTCGTCTGTTGCACGAGTATCGTCATCGATTCCTGCTGGATCATCATCGTCGTCTGTTGCACGAGTATCGTCATCGATTCCGGCTGGATCGTCGTCATCGTCGGTACGTTGTTGATTAGCTTCGTCTTTGAACAAATTAGCATCCGTCTTTGATTTAGAGGACACATTTATGCTAAAATCTGCGTTTTGGGCCTCAAGGGCTTCGTCTATTGATTCTGCTTCACAAGCAGAAAATAGAAATCCTAGGGAAATTAGGGTTACTAAAACTTTCAATCGAATCATTTTGGTAGTTTTTTTATTAAACGTTCTTATTTTGAGTTAATCTTAATGGCAACAATTAAAATTTGTACTGCGCAGGTTCGCTGAATTCTAATTTTGATCCCTTACGTTACGCCTTATAAAATGTGCCCCAAGCCTATTATTTAATCTAGTAGATATACTACTAAATCACTGCAATGCACAAGCATCTTTTCCAAGATGTTTGGCATCGTATTATAATCTTCTAAAAATGTGGTGAGGTTGCAGTTGCTTTAAGCTATTCTAATGGTTTGTTCAATCTTACAATCGAACCAAATACTGTTTTAAAACAGCTTAAGACAACAAAATTCCTACGTCACCATAAGAACTTTCCTACAAATATAAGAAATAATTAACTATTTGTACGAAATATATTACGGTTTTCATGTAATTTAACTACACTTTCTTTTCGCGGACTGCCAATCTTAATCTCATCTTGACAACCAAAATCCTGATTTATTGTATATTTTGCAACTACTATTAAGCTCGATTTATGAATCTAAACCAAGTTACCGTTCCTTCTTTAAACCTGGAAGAATCTTTACAATTCTACACGGTGTTAGGTCTTACTCTTATTGTAAAAGCATTACCGCACTATTTAAGGTTTGAAGCTCCATTGGGTGATGCAACATTTTCGGTGCATTTAGTAGACGTATTAACCACTGGTGCTGGGGTTACGGTTTATTTTGAAGTAGAAAATTTAGACCAAAAGACCCTGGAATTACAACAAAAAGGGATTTCTTTTGACCAGCTTCCCGAAGACAAAACATGGGGTTGGCGCGAGGCCAAACTCACAGATCCCGACGGGAACAAGCTTATACTTTTCTATGGCGGAAAAAACAGAAAAAACCCGCCTTGGCGCGTAAAAGACAACGAGTAACTATTCTACTACCAATAAAGCGCTCCAGATTTATAAATCTTAGGCCTTAACCAAGTCTTTAAGTATCTTTTTTATTGTTTTGTTTAGTTTATTCGGTGTTTTAGGGCCACTTTGGTTAGTCATTATAGAAATTCCCATGTTGTATTTTGGAAAAATAAACAGCCAATTCTGCATTCCAGAGGTGCCTCCATGGTGATTATAAGAAGTCCCATATTTGTCGTTCCAAACCCGCCAAAAATATGCCACCTTTAAAAGTTTACCTTGCTCGTACAATACGTTGTTTGATTCCGACACAATAGGATTGTCTGGATCTAACTGCAGTTTTACGTACTGCATCATGTCATTCATGGTCATTTTAGCCCCACTACCCGTCGCCCAAAGTGTATTTAATTGGTTTGGTGAAAGGGTGTTATTGCTCATCCAATATCCCTGCGTAAGCCGCTCTTGCAGCTCGTCACTTAAAACAATCCCAGTAGCGTTCATATTGTATCGATCCAAAAAGCTTTCTTGTAATAACACATCTATGCTTTTAGCGTAGACTGTTTCTAAAATATAACCAATAAGTTCGGCACCGGCATTAGAATAAAGGTAATTAGTACCCGGCTGGACAACTAGAGTAACCGCGCTTAAATCTTCTAAAAATTGAGATTTGTTGTAATTTTTTTCTAACTCGTAATACTGGTTGGGCACCGTAGGAGATAGCTGTTCAAAAACACCATTCATTTGCATGGGCAAAAACATTGGAAGGCCACTAGTATGGGTTAGCAAATGTTTAATTGTAATTGGTGTATTATTAAATTCTAGATTTGGATAATCATTTTTTAAATAGTTGCGAATGTCGTCCTGAAGACTAAATTTACCCTCCAATACCGCTCTAGCTGCCAAATAACCAGTCATGGTTTTTGTCACCGAACCAACTTCGTAAATGGTCTGATTGTTTGGAGTATTACCCTGCCCCTTTTGCAATTCACCGTAATGTCGGGTATAAGCCTTACCATCTTTAAACACCCCAATGGAAACTGACTTAATTTTACTGTCTTTTAAAAAAGCCTTCCCCCGTTTTTCTATAGCTTGCAAAATACGCTCTTGTTCTAAATGCTCTTGTGACGCCACGCCTTGATAAACTAAAACAAGTACTACCAGTATTATTCTTAAGCTATAATTCATAGTTTTTGGTTAATCAAAAATCAAACCAATATAAAGTAAAGATATTTGCTTGTTTTCCAGTCATAATTTTTACGTTTAAAAATTAAGAAGGTCAAAAATAAGTAAATCTATTCTTGAAAAAATAATATGAAACCGTGCCTACCTTAACTTGTAGGACTTTTAACCGTAACTGCTAATTCGCGAATTGCCATTTTATAACTAAATTAGAGCTTGCAAGGCCAAATGCAGCTTTACATAAATTTAAAACCAACCTCACGAATGACTACAGCCAATTTTATAAACAATTTAAATACACGATTTTTTAAGGGTGAATTATCCAGCGATTTTATAAATCAACTAGAACAACTTCCAGTAGATCGCCCAGATGTATTCGCGTTTGTAGAGCGCATGTTTAATTTCATGAATCAGGCCAAGGTACCCGCTACCGATTTGTCTACCATGACAGGCGAAATACTAGGCACGCTGCTTGCCAGAATTCTACCCGGAGCATGGGAGGGCACCGTACCTCCAATAACACTTCCGGGAAGGCATGCTGCCGTAGATGCCTATATTAAATGGGTTACAGGCGACTCGTCGGCGAGCATGTATATGTTAGATATTGGCTGTGGATTTCCACCATATACAACCTTAGATACAGCAAAGGCTTTCCCCAGTTGGAATATTTTAGGCGTTGACCCTTCCCTTCCTGTTTACCTTATTTACGACGAGCACGGGAACTATGCAACTTTAGACAAAAACAAAAAGACGGTATATTTTCAACCTGCATTACCAACAGTTGAAAATTGGAATACCCTTTTAGGCGATGCTGCTGCTACAAAACAGCGGTTCGAAGATTTACTTGAGCAACTTATTGACCAGCCCAGTGGTGCGCCCGATAGTCTGCCGCGGTTAGAGAAAAATCCTATAGAAAACTACCAAACCGCTAAACTTTCTTTTGAGCATGGTGGAATAGGTCAAGTAACAATTAATCCCAAAGATGTTATACGATGCTTTAATGTACTGTTTTACTTTAACGATGATTTTTATAAAAATGCGTTAATATGGTTCGCTAAGAACACTACAGAAAACGGCCATGTAATAATTGGTGCAAATTGGGCGGCCTCTACCGAGTCGTATTATAACGTTTATATTAAAAAAGGTGAAACTCTAGTCAATTCAGAATTTGCTTTTAGTATTGACTGTTTAAGCCCTCTGGGCATTGTGCCATGGTATGCTAACTACGACGATGACCGACAAACAGCGGAATTAATAAAATATATTGCCATTTTAAGAAGTGACAATGAATTTATGCAAGAATTTTACAAGGTTCACGATGCCCAACGAGCTACGACAGGGGTTTGCCCGAGAAACGAAGCCGGTTATTATGGGGTACTTGACCCGAGTATTGGCCCTTACCAAGTATGGAACATAGCCAGTGGTTTTGTGGAAGAACTTAATCAAGCAGGCCTTAACAGTAAAGCGGCGTGCGTTTTAAAAAGAGCTGGATTAAATGCAGGGGTGAACGCTGTTGGACATATTTGTGTTTACTATTAACAACCAAACAATTTCTTTAAGCTCCTAATACCACTAATACTAGGACGCAGTACTCTGGAATAAGCCGTATATTTAGTGTTTACGAAACACTAAATGTCATGAAAGCAAAATCTTTTTACCTTATATTGTTTACAATGCTTTTATCTTTTGGAAGTATTGCCCAAGATAGCATTTTAGAAAAATCGAATGTTGCCATTCAGGATTTTAAAAACGACGATGCTTCTATGGTTATCCTTTTTAATTCTGCCTATGGATACGCCGTTTTTCCAAAAATTGGCAAAGGTGGTCTTGGGATTGGTGGAGCAACTGGCCGAGGCACCGTTTTTAAGCAAGGTACTCCCATTGCAGATTGCAAAATGACTCAATTAACCATTGGACTCCAAGCCGGAGGACAACAATATGCCGAAATCATCTTTTTTGAAGATGCCAAAGCTTTTGATAGGTTTGTCGCAAATAAATTCGAGTTTGCCGCACAAGTTTCGGCTGTGGCAATAAAATCAGGAGCTTCCGAAGATGCCAAATACCGAGAAGGTATGATGGTGTTTACAAGAACCAACGGTGGATTAATGTATGAAGCATCTGTAGGAGGTCAAAAATTTAAAACCAAAATGTATTAAGTCTTGGTTTTTAAGCTGTAATTAAATCTATTTATTCTACATTTTAGTTAACCCATGAGCTTATTTACTTTTGTTTAAGGGCTCATGTTATATTTTTTACAACAAGATTATTGCTTTATCATTGGCGTAATCGGTGCTTTCCCCGATTATTTGTGTTATTGCTATAGTGTTAATGTTTTTACAAAGTTCTTTTCTCTGTTTAATCTTTTTATATTTTTGTTAAACAAATAGAATTAAATTACCGCAATGAAATCATTATCATACAAATTAATAGCACTAGCCGGATTAGTCCTTGTTTTGGCTTCTTTTAAGCCAACACCGCAAGAATTTCAAGGACAAGCATTTTACTTTTCGAAGTCCACCATGGACCTAGGTAACTGGGGAGCTCGAATGAGCGAAGCTCAAAAAAAGCAAATGTATGCGAGACTCCAGAACCGATTAGAAAAGACCTACATATTAGACTTTAATAAAACCGAATCTGTATTTAACGAACAAGACCAAGTAGACGCCATGTCTGGAGCCACAGATACCTGGGGAAGTAATTTTGCGCGTGGTGAACAGTATAAAAATGTAAAAGACAATGTTCTAATACAGAGTCAAGAATTTTATGGTAAAAAGTTTTTAGTTAAAGACAAGTTGCAAGAAATCGAATGGAAAATGGGCAAAGAGTCTAAGCAAATTGGGCAATATATGTGCTTTAAAGCAACGGCATCTATCCCTACCTCTGACCTAACTTGGTACGATTTTTCTTGGTCTGACCTAAGACAAACAGCAACGGCATCGACAGATTCTACGGCAACCACGTCTACAGCACCTGAAGTAGCAATGACCCAAGTAGAAGCATGGTACACATTACAAATTCCCGTAAGTCATGGACCAGCAGAATATTGGGGCCTTCCAGGCTTGATTTTAGAAGTTAGCGCAGGCGACACAACTATTTTATGTTCAAAAGTAGTCTTGAATCCACAGGAAACTGTATCTATTGTTGCTCCAGATAAAGGTAAAGAGATTACAAAAAGTGATTATCAGGCCACCATTCAGGGCAAAATGAAAGAAATGAGAGATAATCGCGGAAGAAGAAGGAATTAACGCTTTCTTTGAGTAATTATCATCAACCCATCAACTAACACACTAAAATGAAAAACCTTTGTTGTATTGTGCTACTTTGTGTAGCAACCTTTGCTCACGCTCAAGTTAAACTTGAAGGCGTAGTAAGAGACAGCCTAAACCTTCCCCTAGAACTAGCCAATGTAGTTGCTATTAATCAAGAAACAAATGGCTTGGAATCGTATGGAATTACCAACGATCAAGGAAAGTATACCATGGAACTTGGCGAGAATGGCACCTATAAAATGCAAGTGAGTTATGTGGGAATGAAAACTCTGGAAGAAATTCTTACTACACAAGAAAGCGATATTACAAAAGATTACACCTTAACCTTAGACAATGCCTTAGATGCCGTCGAAATTGTTTACGAAATGCCCGTTGTGGTTCGTGGCGATACCCTAATTTATAATGCCGATTCGTTTAACGATGGTACCGAACGTAAACTAGAAGACGTTCTGGAAAATTTACCGGGGGTCGAAATAAACGAAGACGGACAAATAGAAGTAGAAGGTAAAGTGGTCTCTAAACTTATGGTAAACGGCAAAGATTTTTTTGACGGAGACACCAAATTAGCGACCAAAAACATTCCTTCGAACGCTGTTGGAAAGGTTGAAGTATTGCGTAATTATTCGGAAGTTGGGCAACTTAGTGGGGTTAGAAATAATCAAGATAACGTAGCCCTAAATATTAAATTAAAAGAAGGAAAAGAGAATTTTTGGTTTGGTACGATAACCGCAGGTGGAGGTACTTCGCCCGATAATGAATTGTACATACTGCAACCCAAACTGTTCTATTACAGTCCCAAGTATAGTATTAACTTTATTGGAGACCTTAATAATACCGGAGAATCTGCACTAACAAGGCGTGATATTCGAGGCTTTGGAGGTGGATTTAGAGCCCCTAGCAGTAGTAGTGGAACCAATTTAAATTTGGGAGATAACAGTCTAAACTTTTTGACCAATCAAGGCAATGCCTTAGAAATAGAAAATAAATTAGCCACAGGTAACTTTAGTTATGCGCCAAGCGCTGCCTTAGACCTTAGTGGTTTTATTATCTACAATAGCAGCCGCATACTTTCTAGAGAAACCAGTCTTGTTCAATATACCGACCCAGAACTAGGAATCCCGGACGAAGTTACCGAACAAACCAGTAAGGAACGCTCAAATCAAGCATTGTTAAAGTTAAGTGCGTCGTATCAGCCTAATTTAAATAACCAGTTGGATTACGATATTTTAGGCCGAATTTCTGATGATTCACAAAAGCAACTGCTATTTTCTTCGGTTGTTGGAGCGACCAACCAATTGGACGAGGTTACTCCGTATAGCATAAATCAAGATTTAAAATATTACTACACTTTAGACGAGAATAATATTTTTGCTTTCGAGGCGCAGCACCTTTTAAGAAACGAAGATCCTTTTTACAATGCAGTGTTGCCAAACGATCCAGATGGCGAAGATGCTTTCGATATGACTGCAGAAGCTTTAGGTTTAGACGCTACCTTGAATAATTATGATATAGGACAAAACAGACGTATTAAGTCGAATCAGTTAGACGCCAAACTAGACTATTACCATATTCTAAATCAGCGAAGCAATCTTAATTTTACTTTAGGTACTATTTTAAGCCGACAAGATTTTAATTCTAATATCTTCCAGTTTTTAGAAGACGGAAGCCAGTTTAACCCAACCCCTATTATTAACGATGGGAAAGCTACCAACGACACCCAATACAATTTTAGTGATGTTTACCTAGGTGTTCATTACAGAATAAAATCTGGAAAATTTACCATTACTCCAGGGTTTTCTGTACATGCTTACGGGAACAATAATATTCAATTTAACGAAACTTATAAAGATAACTTTCTTAGAGTATTACCCGATTTTGAAACCCGAATTCAGTTTAAAAAGAGTGAAGCCTTAACCCTGCGTTACAACATGAGTAATCAGTTTACAGATGTTACCCGTTTGGCCGAAGCCCTAGTGTTTAACAACTACAACAGCATTCAATTTGGAGAACCTGAATTACAGAACGCTTTATCGCACAACATTAACTTGTTTTACAGCAGTTTTAATTTATTTAATTACACCAATGTATTTGCAAGAGCCAGCTATACCAACAATATTGACCAAATTAGAAACCTAACTAGCTTTGATAATGTAATTCAAACCAGCACCTTTTTTAACTCGAATTTTGCAGACGAAACCGCCAGTGTTGCTGGACGCGTTCAACGTACATTTGGAAAAATTAGAGCCAGTATTAACGCTAGTTTTAATTACAGTAAAATTAATCAGTTTATTCAGGGACAGCGCTCGCTTAACCAAGGGTATACACAAACGTATACTCCTGGTTTAAGAACCAACTTTAAGGTTGCTCCCAATGTGAGCCTAAGCTATCGTTACAGCGTAACAGATAACAATCAAGGAAACAGAAAAACCACCTTTATTACCAATGCGCCTACTGTAGAGTTCGACGCGTATATTTGGCAGCAAGTAACTTTTAGAACAGATTATAGTTATACCAACCAAGATCGTGGCGATGGTCAATCGGAATCTTTCCAGACTTGGAACGCTTCGCTTTCGTATAGAAAAAACAGCGACTCTAAATGGGAGTATGAACTAAAGGCAACTAACTTATTAGACATAGATTCTCAGGTTAGAAACGGTGCCAATAATGTATCGGTATTTGCAACAGAGACTTTTATTCAGCCCCGCTTTATCACCTTTAGATTTACCTATACGCTGTAAATAACTAAATATTCAAGACTTAACACGCCTTATATTGAAATATATAGGGCGTTTATTTTTTGTATACATTCAGACAAGAACGGCCCTGAAAAATGTCTTCTAATTATACTTTTTTTAAGGCGATTCCCGTATACTATTGTCACTTAGTACCGCAATTTTAAATTATAAGCCCTAATTTACGGTTTGCTATTGCTTATTTTTAAATAGCTCTTAAAAACACAAAAAATCTTAAAATTAAGCTCTAAACCCCTATAAATCCTATAAATGTCAGTTAGGTGACATTTAAATGGCGTGCAAAAAACCATTACTTTGCCATAGCTTTGTACCAACAATAACAACGCATAATGAAGCAACAATCCATTAGAGAGAATCTTTTGTACCAGCGCAAACTAAAAGGCTATAGCCAAGACGAACTTTCGCAGAAAACAACCGTTGGAGTTCGCACTATTCAACGTATAGAAAAAGGAGAAGTGCAACCGCACTTACAAACCATAAAATTATTAGCGGTTGGATTAGAAATCGAAGTAGACGACTTAATGCCCATCGAAAATCCTAAAGAAGAAACCATTCAGCGCAAATGGATGCTCTTAATACATGGCTCGCCATTTTTTGGTTTACTTATTCCCTTTGGCAATGTGCTTTTCCCACTTTTTATATGGATAAGTAAAGCCGAAGACAACAAAATTTACGATAGTCACGGGCGCGCTGTAATTAATTTTCACGGCACCATAAACTTGCTGCTTCTTGCTACATTATTGTTGTTTTTTTTACTTCCAGGCCTAAACTTTTTTTTTACGGGTGCAGTTTTTCTGTATGGAATAGTTGTAAGCACGATAAATGTCTTTGCTGCTTTGGGCTCAGGAACTTGTAATTACCCACTATCTATTCCCTTTTTAAAACCCAGCTAAACTAGTTGCAATTTTGGGTTATTTCAATTTATTTAAAACAAACTACATATGTTAGGAATATTAGTAATACTAGTAGTCTCGGGCTTACTCTTATATTTTATAAATCAAAAAAATATTTTGGTATTGGGGTTACTACCCACGCCAAAAAGATTGGTTCAGTTTTTAGTTGGTTTTGTGTTTCTCTCCCTAATAAATTTAGCGATTGTCTATTTAGACACCCTAGTAAAAAATATTACTTGGGAATCGCATCCTGTTAATTATGGGTTAATAATAGATGCGCTAGTGTATCATACTCGTTCTGCCTTAACAGAAGATTTAATCTTTCGAGGCGCAATTTTATATCTACTTATAGCTAAACTTGGCGCCAAAAAAGGTGTTACTATCTCGGCTATTTGCTTTGGTGTCTATCATGTGTTTTCTTATGGCATGTCTTTAGAATACATAGTTCCTGTGATTTATGTTGTAATAGTTACCGGGTTTACGGGTTATGTTTGGGCCTATAGTTTTAATGTTACCGGATCCATATTTTTAGGATTGGGATTGCACGTAGGTTCAAATATGCTAATGAGTATGTTCTACCCGTCGTCTGCCTATGGTGAATTACTTTTTAGCGAAATCTCTAGTGTTAGTCTTGAAGGTTGGATTGGATTGTTTTATTCACTGTTTAAAGGCTTTTTACCGGCTGTATTAACGCTACTCTGTCTTAAAATTTTAATAAAGCATAAGCCTAACTTAATAAATACGAATAGTGAAAGGACTGTGTAATAAATTCCCAAAGACTTCACGTTTTTTTTTAGCCATTGTATTATTTGGCTTTGCACTTGTTTTAAGTAGTCTAATCGACAATCCCTTTTTAAAACAATATTTCCCGTATAGTTCGGCTGTTTTATTATGTGTTGCTACTTGGCTATTGTATAAAAAAGAAAACAATAACCTAAACGCAATAGGACTAAATTTAAAGTCTAAAAATCTTTACTTTTTGGTATTAGGACTGGTTGTAGGCGCACTAGCATTATTTGGAGCTAAATTTGCACGCGCTCTTTATGCTGGAGAGCAATTCGCGCTTAACGATGTAATTAATTACGAGGCTTTATTATATGGGCTTTATACCATACTACCAACGGTTGCCGTCGAAGAATTTTTGTTTAGAGGCTATTTGTTTAAAAAAACAATCGAAGTCTCGAATGTAATTCTTGCCAATGTAATTTTTTCGGTGGTATTTATGGCCATTCATGTATTGGACGAAAACGTACTACAAAATAAGGGACATATTATTTTATTAATAATTACTATTCCTGTTGGACACTTATTATTTGCGACCGCTTTATTAAAGTCAAAGACATTATACTTCCCTATTGGATTGCATTTAGGAAACAATTGGGCCACGCAACACTTAATTACACCAAGTAAAAATGGGGAGAGTATTTTCTATACATTAAATAATGCAACATTTAATACCTGGCCTTATTTTATTGGCTCTATTTTAATTTTTAATGGCGTTTTTGTGTTGGTTATCTTACTAATTTGGAAGTGGGACCAACTACATTTAATAAAAGGCTATTGCAAAACTAAATAGATAGTAAACGCGAGTCATTAAAAAACAAACACCTTAAATAGTATGGCATTTTACCTGTTTTAAAACTATTAATTATTCCAGGTTATTGCGTCTATTTTTTTGTCCATTCAGCTGCTAACTTTTGGTACGTCTTATGGCCTTGTTCTATTATTATCTGAATACACCGCCCAATTGATTTTGTAGTTCTAATGGAGATTTACTGGTAGTTATCGGTTTATTATGAATATCGTCTAAAAATTCGGCAATGGAATCTATAAGTTGGTATCCAATTTTTTTAAACTCCGATTTATTAATTGCAATTGAATTCTCTCTTGTGCCATTCATACTAAAAAAGTGTATTTAGTTGTTGTCTAAGTTTATATAGAACCTAACTAAAATTGTTAAAAACAAACTAACCCGTTCACAGCATCTCTAAATGCGTCGGGTTATAGGCAATTCATTTTTTAGAATCGTTTGAATAGTAAATGTTCTACTACTCCCCCATTTTTCCATCCCCATCTATATCTTGGGTTAAGTGCGTTTCTAAAGCTACTAAAGTCTTACGCAGTAGTGCTCTGGTTGCCGTCAAGTCCTTTTCTAACTTACCGACACGCTCTTCGAGCAGCGTTGCTTTTCCTTCTTGTTTTTCTAATTCGTCTTGTTGCATTAAATCCCAAAAAATCCCCATAGTGTGTGTATTTGTTGTTAAGTTAAGGTAAAAGGCCCTATTATGTCCTTTGTAAATATTTGGTTGCACAGCTTAAATAGTTAATTCACCTTAGCCCTGTGCGGTATAGCGATTGTTTATTTAAGATAGTATCTTGTTATTTCGCCCGAACGATTAACTGAAACATATATAGCTTGCTCTTGGGTTAAATATACCGAGCTATATCGAGCAAACTGACCTGATAAATTATCTAAAGTATCTACCAACTCCCAGCTGCGACTATCTGTATATAGCCATAGTGACCAATGCTCTATTTCTGGAGCTTCGTCATATAATAACACGGCAATATCTCCATTTTGATTCACGCTAAATTCTCTTACCGTCACGGTTTCACTAACAAGGTCAGGCATGTTTACGTTCGCGCTCCCTTCAGGGAATAAAAACTTAGTTTCGCCTTGAATAACATAATCAAAAACACTGGGCAACCTAGAAGTTGCTACCCAGGTACTACCACCGTTTTCGGTTATATAAATTAAGTCATTCATCCCTACAAAACCATTCATACTGTCCTGAAAATAGTATTCGGTTATTTCTTGTTCCGATTCGTAAATAATTTCCCAATCGGCACCCGTATTATTGGTTTTATAAAGCTGTTTTTTGTAACAATTATCAAGAATAAATCCATTGGCGCCATCTACAAATTGGACAGTTCCAACATTAATGGCTTCACTATCAGGGCACACAAACACCAAAGGCCTCGAAATATTGGTCCAAGATTCACCTCCATTTGTGGTTTTCTTTATGGCTCCATAGGTGTTCAAGAATTGTAAATCTTCGGTCAACGGAATTAAAGGCCCAGTAATATCTTGATTTAAAATAATATTCCAAGTAGTACCAGAATCCAACGTTTTATATAAATCTACCCCAGTGACAGCATATCCTATAGACTCGTCTATAAAAATAAGATGTTCGATTCCACAAAAATATTCGCTGCAAATGTTTACCGTTACCTCGTGACGTGTTAGTTCGTAAAGAGAATTATCTGCCTGCAGGGGAAGGTTTTGATTAGTATTTGCATCTCCAGAATCGTCAGAACAACTTATAGCGATTATACTAAAAGCTAGAAGGATAATTTTTAAAAATGTTGATATTCTCATGAAGATAGTATTTACCGCGCATAGCTACTGCAAGATATAGAATTTTTGCCGGGCTTGTTTAATACGCCAGATTCGATTTACTTAAACCGTGCAACAATACTACCGCTCAAGCTAAATATTTTTAACCTGGTAGGCCTTTAACTTTTCTAGATTAGCCTTTAAAACAATCTGCTTTGTAGTATTCACCGCAACTTTTTGCAGCTCCAAAATATGCCATTGAATAAAAGTGTTCAACGTAATTTTGCCTTTAGCAGTCAGGCTTTTTTCTAGCTTATTCCAGTATTTTATGTCTCTTTGGGCTGGAACTTTAAAATTATAATCCACCTGTAGCATATTGCCGCCGCAATTTGGACAGACTACTTTTGCCTTAATAATGGCATCTTGAATATAACGTATTATATCACGGTCTAAACTTGCTCTATAATAAGTATCCATTAAACTGGAGTAATCTGTATACTTAGCGTGCTTTACATCTGTTATAGCAGGCTTCTTAAAACCTTTTTTACAATTTAAACAGATGTAATGCCTTTTATAATTTTTAGATGGTATCCAGTCAAAACCCATTGCTATAGGTATAGAATTTTACTGCTCCAAACCCAATTTTGGTTTAAAGTCGTTTTTGTTTTGTGTTATTTTGTTACGTGATATATTTTTTCTGATTGGATTAATCCAAATTTAAAGAGGTCTTCCTTAGAAAAACTAGCTGGATAATCTACTTCGTGAACCGTAAAACCTGCAGTCGCTAATCTGTCTTTATAATCTTGTCCGTACCATCTAACATGGTCATGCTGCCCAAAGGCCTTTTCGCGCGCTTCTGGGCTGGTAATACTCCAGTCTTCGTAGGTACTTTCTCTAGAATAATCAATAGGAACCTGAAATATTCCGTTACCATTTTTAGTCATCACTCTATATAATTCCCGCATGGCTAAGTTGTCGTCTGGAATATGTTCTAGCACATGATTGCATAATATAAAATCGAAAGATTCATCTTTAAAAGGAATATTAGTAATATCTGCTTGGGTTAGACTAACCTTGCCTTCGTAATTGTAAAGTTCTGGAAACAAGTCACAAGGCGTGTAATTAATATGGGCGTTACTTTCGAATTTATTATAGAATATTTGCTCGGGCGCGAAGTGCAATAACTTAACCTGTTTTACATTTTTATTAAAAATATTAATGGTTTTAGTTAAATATAAATACAACAGTCTATGCCGTTCAAGCGAACCGCAACTAGGGCATTTTGCATTGCTCCTTTGCACCAAACCATAAGGCTTAAACGCTTTAAATTGAGAGCTGCAAATAGGGCAAAAAACTTGGTTTCCATTTGTTAGCGAACCCCAATTGCGCTGTCTTTGTGCTTTTTTGTAAGCGCCGTATTTTGCAATTAACCCTTGAGGCAAAACTTGTTTAATAAATTTTTTGATCATGTACTTATGCCATACTGTCTGTGATCTTCATAAGGTTGTTAACTAATATAAAAACCACGAATAGACAATTCTTGATAGGCTCTAAATTAAACAATTTAAAAGACTAATTGCATATTTAGTATTTAGCACCTAAAAGACTTAAACCACGTCTTTTTGATTCGTGCATTCTTAAATTCTGGTAAGGCCATAATAGACCACAATACTCACCGCGTTTGCCAAGTTTAAACTTCTAACATGTTCGCTATACATTGGGATTTTAAAGAGCTTATTCGCGTTTTTAGCAGTTATACTTTTAGACAAACCAACAGACTCCTTCCCAAATACTAAAAACATAGTATCGCTATATTCTATTTGGGTATAATTTTGTGTGGCCTTACTTGACAGAAAGCACATTTTTGCGTCTTTATTTTTGCTAAAAAATTCGTCTGTGTTTTGGTAAGTTAATACCTCTAGATGCTGCCAATAATCAAGTCCGGCCCTTTTTAATCTGGAATCGTCTATTTTAAAACCAAAGGGTTTTACCAAATGCAGTCGAGATCCAGATGCTAAACAAGGGCGTCCAATGTTGCCTGTATTGTTAGGAATTTCGGGTTCTATTAGTACAATGTTGAATCCCATATGATTCTGTAAAACGGCTTGGTAAGAGGTTTAATTAAAAGCGCTTGCCAATAGAAACAGCTAAAGCCCAGGTATTAAAGTCTTCTTTAAAATCGAATAGCAGCGAAGGCGAGATTCCCCAATCGTTTCCTAAAGCAAATTCGTATTCTACACCAGCCCGAACTACAAAAAGGTTTTTTTCTTCTTCAAACTCGAAACCTCCACCTATTAACACTTCTACATTGGGAAGCACTTCGTAAGCTCCCAATACTGTAAAAATTGCTACGCGTTCTCTTTCAAGTTCTTCTTGGTTAAACGGAACATTGTATTTACCCAATTCTAGATCGGCCATAAACACCAAGCTCCATTCAGGATTTAAATGATAATAAAAATCCAAGCCAATGGTTGGAACAAAAACCGCATCTTCTTCTTTACCATCTTCGAAGGCTTCAGGAATATGGGTTAGACCTAAAGCAAATGCCAACTTGTATTTGTGGTGTGCTTCTTTATTGGACCCATTAGCGTCCTCTACTTCTAAAGTCTCTTCTTGGCCTTGTGCAGATACACCAGCTAATACAAATAAACTAGCTAAAAAAAAGTGTCTAATTTTCATGTTGTATAATTATCGAGTTTTTACCAGATTAATTACTAAACCTCTTCTTTAGTATTTACCCAGTACAAATAGAATCTATGCGCCAGGGCCAATACCACTGTGCCTACAAAAAGTCCTATAATTCCATGAAGCATGACCCCACCAATTGCACCCAAAAAGATAACAATTGTTGGTGTTTGCAACCCTTTTGACAGCAGTATGGGTTTTAAGAAGTTATCTAAAAGCGATACCACGACTATATATACGGTAAAAATTATAGCATGGGTTGTATTGTCTGTAGTCGAAAATACTAATGCAATGGCCGGAATTACCGCTATGGTAACCGGTAATTGAATAATGGCAGCAAATAAAACCAAAAGGCTAAAGAGTCCTGCGGCAGGTAATCCAATAAATTTAAAACCAATAAAGCTTAATAAGGTTTGAATTATAGCCACTAATAAGATTCCCTTTACAACACTTCTAATCGTGTTTCGGGCCATAATTACCACATCTTCGCCATCTTTTTCGCCAACCAATTTGTTGGAAAGTTTAATAATACCTGAATAACGGGCATCTGCGCCATGCATAAAGACTATTGCAATAATTAAAGAAATAATAAATAACACTAAGGTTCCCATAATTCCTAAAAGACTTCCAAAAACACCTTTACTCTTATCTAGAATAAAATCTTTGTTTTCGGTTACGTAGGTCTTGGTGTCTTCCGATGCACGATCCCAATTGGAATAAATTTTTTCTCCCATGGGCCAATCCTTTACTTTTTCTTCTGGAGGTGGAATATAAAATTCGTCGTTATGTAACTTTTGAATTCCGGTTGTGGTGCTTTCTATTACCGAACTAAATATAGAATACGAGGGCACTGCCAATAAAGCGACAGTAATAAGAGTAAAAAGGGTAGTAACTAATTTTTTTCGCGCTGCTCCAGCCTTAGTTACCATTTTACTATAAAAAGGGTGAATTGCTACGGCCAAAATAATTGCCCAGGCCATTACCCCAACAAATGGCATAACAATAAACGACGCCCATAAAATTAGCAAGGCTAAGATTACAAGTCTAATAACTGCTGTAATAGATATTTTGCTTTTCATTGGTTTATGATTTTAATTTTGGTTGTTAATATCCCATCCGCCTCCTAAAGCCAAATATAACTTAACTATAGATTGCAGGTGCAATTTATAACTTTCTGAGGCATTTAACTGCGCACTAAAAAGAGAAGTTTGTAAATTAATAAATTCCAGAAAGGAAGTCACGCCTTCGTTATAACGAACCCAAGATAAATTTAAGGCCTCTTGCGAAAGATCTAATTGTTCTTTGCGTATGTTAAATTCCTTGTAATAGGTATCGATTGCAATTAGAGCATCTTCTACTTCTTGAAAGGCTAATAAATAGGATTGCTTGTAATCGTTTTCCAGCTGAATAAAGGCCTCCTCTTCTATTTGAATTGAGTTATTAATACGATTTCTATTAAAAATTGGACCCACTATATTTCCGGTTAACGTAGTAAACACTAAACTAGGGTTGGTTAATTGAGCTCCTAAATCTAAAGACAATGTAAAATTCGGGTAGCGCAATGCTTCGGTAGCGCCAACAATGGCAAGTTGCGCCTTAAGTCTTCGTTCAGAAATTATAATGGATGGGCGTCGCTGTAGTAAATCTACGGGCACTCCTGTAGGCAATTCATCAGGAAAAACTTGCTCCTGCAAGGGTAAACCTCTTGGAATGGATTTAGGGGTAGTACCCAAAATTGTGCTTAAGGAATTTTCTAATTGCCCTCTTGATCTAAGCAATGCCTGCAAAGTAACCTCGGCGTCTTTTTGCGATATAATTACCTGATTTAAATCTACCTTAGCAATAAAGCCGCCGTTATATCGAGCTTCTATAACATCCCTAAATTCGCGTAAAGACTCAATCATGTTTTCCGAAACATTAATCTTGTTATCTACATCTCTTAAGGTAAAATAAATGGTAGCGATTTGTGCAACCAAGGTGGCCTGTATTTGATTCCGAGCCATTTCTGTTGCTAAAAATGCCTGTAATGCAGCCTCGTTCTGATTCGCTATTCTGCCCCATATATCTAATGTATACGATACATTTGCAGCAGCAATAACACTTTGCGTTGTTGGCGCTTCTAAGGTATTTTTGGTAACCTGTCCAGAAAGTCCATAATTAGCACTTGGGTATAATTGGGATCTAGCAATATCTAACTGCAATTGGGACTGTCTTATTAAACTAAGGGTGTTTTTTAGTGTAAGATTATTAGTAAGCCCCTCTCCTACTAGAGCTACCAAAGTAGTATCGTTAAAGACGTTCCACCAAGATACATCGGCAAAACTTGTGGTGTCCAGTTGCGTTTTATTTTTGTAATTGGGGACTTCTTCTAGTTCCGGGGCTACATAGTCTTTTTGTATTAAACAAGAAGAAAACATTGCAAAAACAGCCAAGACTAATCCGTATTTTAGATATGTGCTATTCATTTAATATTTTAGGATTATTAAACGTATTTACGACTCTAAAAGCAATTACAACGTAAATAATGGCCAAGCCAATTTGCAGAACCCGAGACCAAATGGTATTTCCCGCCTCGTTGGTAGAGGTAGAAATAACACCCATGACCACAAAAAACGTATTAAAGCTAATTTTAAAAATTGGGGCTGTTTTACTGCCAGAATACACCTTGTTTACAAAATAAAAAGCAACACTTAAAATTAAGAACACATACAACAATAAACTGGGTGCCATAACTAAAATATTGTACACCAAAATACCCACTAAGCCTCCAATTATATTGGCTGCAATTAGGGCGACCCCCTTTTTAGACTGATAAATAAAGGGGTCAAAACTTAGCAAGACCGCAAAAACTAACGTTAATAACGCAATTGTTGCGTTATATAGATAAAACAAAAAGACAATAGGAAACAAAACCACTAAGCCATTAAATGCCAGTTTATTTAAATTCATTGTAGTATTTATAGCTGGCTT
Organism: Gilvibacter sp.; assembly: GCA_965277295.1. Lineage (GTDB taxonomy): Bacteria > Bacteroidota > Bacteroidia > Flavobacteriales > Flavobacteriaceae > Gilvibacter. Next base: position 2,098,157 of record OZ255720.1, on the reverse strand, counting down.
TTCTTTTTCGATGCTTATTGTTTCGCTTTGCGTAATAGGAAAAATAAAGTAGATAACACGAACTACTAATAAGGCAACTATTAAATTAAGTAATAAGGCGTCTAAGACCAAGCCACCAAGCAAACTCGCTTTTAGGCTAATAAACGGTATTAATACAGCCAATATTAAAAAAAGTAATCGAATGGCCTCTGGAATTTTAATTAATCTAAACGACCAGAATATAACAAGTGCTAACAGGGGTAATATAACTAAGGGGTAGTCTATAAAATACTTACCAATTATAATTCCAAAATATCCCAATAGCGAAAGCCCTACAACAATTCCAATTTCTTTCTTAAGTCCCATGGGCTTTTTATTTGGCTCTAAAAACATAAGCGCAAAAATTGCCGTAATATGTGGAACAAGATAACCCAAAGTTGTAGAAACAGTTATGGCCAAAGTTACCCCAAACACACAGCGCAGCAAGGGCGTCTCCTGTTTTAAGCCGTAGTAAAATTGCTTTACATTATCTAACATAAGATAGCTTAGACATTATATAAATACGTGCTCCAGCCAGACCGTTAAGCAACCAATTGTCACCAGTATATACCACAACTTCTGCTTGACTACCTTGTCGTAAATTTTCTTTTATTGCCGAATCTTCTATTTCTATAATTACCGGAAAACGTTGCGGATCTCTTAGCCAGCCTTGAGTTGTGGTAATTGTGGGCAAGTCTCCAGCATTGGTTTTGTCTGTACTAACCCCATAAGAAATACTTTTTACTTTTCCTTTAAAAATAGTTCCCGGAGCGATGTCAAAAATTAAATCGACTTCGTTGTCAATGTTAATATTAGAGATATTATTCTCTTTTAAATTTGCTTGAATCCAAAGTGTGCTGTTCGAAACTAGAGTTACCATAGACCTGCCTGCACCCGCAAAATAGCCAAGTTCTACATTAAAGCTTTCTATAACGCCGTCGGAAGGTGCCACTATTGCCGTATGGGCTAAATCCCATTGTGCCTTTTCTAACTGTCTAACTACTGCCTTAGCATCTGGATTATTGGCGTCTGTTGGCCCTAACGCTGCCAATTCCTTTTCTAAACCGGCCTGAGAAGACGCTACCTGTTCAATTGCATTTAGATAAGATGCCTCCGAGCGCTCTTTGTCGGCTTCGGACAAGGCTCCTTCGTTTTGACTAATAACGCGTTGGGTGCGTTCCCAATTTTTTGTTGCTCGATCTAGATTTACCTTGGCTTTACTTAATCTTGCAGTTGCAGCCTTAATAGAAGACACTCCTGCACTTATAGATTGCGATACTTTTTCTAGATTCGTTTCGGCAATCGCTACGGCAATTTCGTAGGGTGTTCTATCGATCATAAAAAGTGTGTCACCCTTTTTTACTTGGGAATGCAATGCTACGTTAACCTGAGTAACATAACCGTTTACCAAAGGCGCTACAGGCAGAACTAAGCCTTTCACCCTAGCCTGATCTGTATATGGAGTAATTCGGTCTGCAGCGATATACCACACAAATATTAAAAACGTAATAATTAGCGTAATATAACTTAGCTTCTTTACCGAACTTTTTTTCTTGTCTTTTGCTTTGTTCATTAATGCGCGTTTAATTTTTTATAGACATTTTGAATTAAAGAAAACATCATGGCGGTAGACCAGCCAATTAACATAATACCGTTAATTGCTTCTAAGCCCGAGAGTAAACGCCAATCCGAAACTAAAGATATATCTCCGTATCCCAAAGTGGTAAAAGTAACCATAGAAAAGTATACGGCTTCACTAAAACTTGCAAATTGACCGGATGTTTCTGGAATTACGTAATAAAAAAACGCCCATATTAACGAGTGCAACGTATGAATTAAGGTAAACAGTAGAAAAGAAAACAACGATATTTTTAGAATTTTCTTATTGGTAAGGAGTTTTTCGCGTTTAATAGTTACGATAACTTTTCTTAACCAAAAAGTGCTTCCTAATCCCTGAATTAATAGATTAATGGCAATAATAGCAGACCCTATTAATACTATTTTTAAAATCATATTTAAGAAAAATGGTTTGGTTTACTCGAGCTCTAAATTAAAGTTTATAAACTTAATAAAACGCATTATAATTTTTATGGTACTTCTAAAACAATAACCCTTTACGCTAAATTGACCTAAAATTTGTTATTATTGGGGTAGCATAAGGCGTTTTTAGCTTATTCGATTGGAGTTGGCAAAGGCGAAATCATAATATGTGCCCTATGCGTTCCGGGGTTCATTATCCATGGGTGATTAGACGCCAGGGGCGCAGCAGGCAAACCAGTAGATTCGGCGGTAGCATATGGCATATACACTACATACCGCAGTTTTGCCTGGTCTACAATAGAGGTTTCGGGATTATAGGTTGTATTTTTTCCGTAATAAATATGCAAGGTTGTTCCCGATGGTATTACTAATTCTCCAGATTTAACCTCTGCTTCGCGAATCGCAAAAATTTCTTCACCAGATTTCCCCTCTGCCTTTAGAGCTCTCCCTCGTGCCATAAACGGGTCTAAATCTTTATGATAGCAGGCTGCATTAAACCCTTTTTGATTCGGGTTATCTACTAGCACGATAAATTCGTTGTCACCCTCTTTAAACGTAACAAATTCACCGGCCATATTATATCCAATTACGGTGCATCCTGCCCGACTCGCTTTGGGAGCAGCCATTAAGGCTGTTGCAACTAAAGCCTCGTCGGTGTTAATAGGCAGCAACTGACTTTTATCTTCCAGTTGCACCTTGTCTTTTGCAATGGCTGTACTATCTATTGTAGTAGTTGGATTTTTAGATTCTTGATTGGAATTACAAGAAGTCAAGATTCCTATAAAAACAAAAGCGGTAAGTATATGTTTCATAATTTATTATTTTAAAGTAAATCCATCAAAAGCTTTTTATGGTCTTTTTTATATAGGCATAGGCTTGTTCTACGTTAGTAAAAACAAGCTCGTCGCTTACTAAATCGGGAATAATATCTATGGAGCGTAATTTATCTAAAGGTTGCTCTTGTAAGTTTACAAGCAACACTTGAACTTTACGCTCATTTAAATCGAAGATTATATCTTCTAATGCATAAAGGCCAGATTGGTCGATAATAGGAACTTGATCCATACGAATTATTAAGGCCTCGATATTAGAATCTATAGCAGCCATCTGAGTTTTAAGATGCGTTGTAAATCCAAAAAACAGCGGCCCATTTAGGTGTTTAATTAGCACTTTGTCTTTGTATTTATTATAAAACGGTAATTCATCTTGCCAAGGTTTTTCGTCTTGTAAATCGCCTACAGTTTCTAATTGTATGCCTTTTTCGCCAAGGTCGCTCGCCTTTTTCATAAATAAAATACAGGCCAGCGCTAACCCAATACCAACGGCCTGAATAAGACTCCCAAAGGTGGTAATTAAAAGCACTAATATTAAAACAACGGCGTCGGCTCGCGGGACTCTTAATACATGTTTTAGTCCTTTTATATCTATAATTTTAAACCCTATTGGGATTAATAAGCCCACTAAAACAGCAAGTGGAATATAGGCAGCCAACGTCCCCAGACCTAAAAGTACCGCTAACAAAAACAAACCGTGAATTGCCCCCGAAATACGGGTTCTACCTCCTGCGTTTATATTCACCACAGTGCCCTTAGTTGCGCCCGCTCCTGGAATACCTCCAAAAATACTCGCCAACATGTTTCCTATTCCTTGGCCAATTAATTCGCGATTACTATTGTGTCGCGTTTTAGTCATATTATCTGCAATAACCGAAGTTAGTAACGAATCGATACTTCCTAAAACTGCCAATACCACACCATATTCGATAATTAAGGAATATGCCTCTGGAGGTATATTACTAAACATGGAATCTAGCTGCAACGAGGGCAGACCAGAAGGTATCTCTCCAATTATTGGAACATCCCAGCCTAGAAAATATCCGGCTAACGAAGCTATAACCAAAGCTGCCAAAGCGCTTGGAATCGCCTTTGTAATTAATGGAAACACATAATAAATAAGCACTGTTAACCCCCCTAAAGCGAGCGCATAAATATTAAATTCAGTAAAAAGTCTTGGTAAATCCTGTAAAACAGATACCGTAGATTTTGCCGAACTAAGACCGGCAAAAGGAAATATTTGAAGCAGTATTATAATTAACCCTACTCCGCTCATAAAACCAGAAACTACAGGATAAGGAAAATACTTTACGTACCCGGCAATGTTAATTAACCCGAAGATAATTTGTAATAGTCCTCCTAACAAAAAACTTAAGAGTATTATACCCATTGCAGCTTCTAAACTGCCAGTTAATTGTATTCCAGCAGCAACCAAAGCTGCAGATACAACTGTCATGGGACCAGTCGGGCCACTAGCCTGTGTTTGAGTTCCACCAAAAACTGCAGCAAAAAAACCAACCATAATCGCCCCGTAGAGGCCGGCAGTTGCTCCCATTCCAGACTGTACTCCAAAGGCTAAGGCCAAGGGCAGTGCAACCACTCCGGCTACAAGTCCTCCGGTAAAATCACCTTTTAAATTGCTAAAATCTAATATTTTTGATGGCATTCAGATAAGTATTTAGTGTCTATTAGTATTTCTAAAAAATCCAAGTATTAGAAAACCTATTAATAATTCAAGGGAGATTAAAATACGACAAGGAAGCTAAAAAATCAAAACTTATTTAATAACCGCAAAAACCAGTAGTCTAGATGCTCGCTACAAACTCCAAAAACACCTTTTTATGAAGGGCTAAATCCATATTAGCAGAAAGCGCTACTCTGGCAATATAATCTTTATCGCCTTCTTTTGTGGTCCCTTGTGTAGAGGTTGCAGGAATGGTCCAATAACAACCCTGTAATTGCCCGTAACTTACGCAGTACTTACTCTGGTCAGGGATTCGGGTAATCATTAAATTAATAAGTTTATGGTTAAGTTCCCGTTTGTACATTTCTTTTTCTTGGTCGGTGTTACCTTTAGTAGGAAGATCTAAAGAAAACACAGAGGGAGTAAAGCCCTGCTGGGCAAGTTCTTCTGATACAAAATTAATTTTGGCCTTTGGTAAGGCATCCTGAATAAAATCTACAAACTTCCGGGTATTTTTATACGCCTCATGTATTCGATTATTCATACCAGGTAATTGAGCAGCAAGAATTTTAATTTGCTGACTGGTAGCATGATTATCGCAAAGCGTTAGATGCAGTTCGATAGGAGACATTAAGGCATTCGCCTTTTTGTTTGCGACACAATAACCCGCGGTACATTGCCCGCCACTTGGGAACTTAGACCCACTTACATAAGCAATTGTCTTTACGGTAGCTAATAAGTTAGCTTCCCCTAAAAAATGAACATTGGGACAAAAGGTTTGATCCAAAATAAAAACGGGTGCTATAGCATCTATGCCTTCGCTAGTTTTTCTTCTGGCACTTAAAACTTGCTCTAATTGTATTAAATCTGGAACCTCAACACGTGGATTGGTCGGAATTTCGGCAATTATATAAGGTACAGCGTCTTGTGCTGCAATGGAATCCAAAACACGATTAATACTTTTAACCATATTGTTATTTCCATCTACAGGTAAGTCCACTACTGCTACATTATCTATAGCAGCCGCAACGCGTCTTGCCTGGTCGTTAGTTCCACCATAACAATTTGGCGGCACAATAAATTTTATAGGCTTGCCATTGTGTTCTTTAACAGCGTGGTCTACCAAGCCCATCATAATTGCATACTGCATGGAAAGTCCGCTAGAAGCAACTAAAGGTTTTGTATAGGCCGTTGTAATTGTAGTTATAGAATCTAAAACACTGGCCTTACTTTCTTGCAATTGATCTGGCATAGGAACCACAAATTCTGGGTCGGTTAAAAGTTTTAAGGCATTTAAACAACTAGCCGGAGTCATTGCTATGGTTTCTCTTCTTCTAACATGCTGAATGTCGGCAATATAACTACCATTATGCTGGCCATTTACTAGGATAACACTCCCTAATTGGTCATAAAAACATACAGCAAAGTCAATATTAGGCTTTAAAGCAATGGCGCTAAATTGTTCTTCTTGCGAAATAAAAACAGTGCTCCCGTTAAACGGTTGAATCTCTGCCGGGCTATTAACCTGCTTTAATTCTAAACGATACCCGTAAATGTCACGAAGAATTTGGGGGTCAAAGTAATCGGGTAATTGGCCCGTGTAAACAAGTTGGGTGTTTTTACCTGCTAGTGAATTCTTCCTTAAAATAGCCAAAATTGGAGTTGTTTTAGAAGCAAAGCTTAATACCTGCCGCGGATCCATGTTGTGCATTTTGGCAATTCCCCATTCTAAAACACATGACAAAGGATGTCCTAAACGAATATAATCGTAGGCAGTGGGCAATTCATCTAGGGTAGTTGTACTGTAATTATTACTGCCAAATAACGCATCAAAACCAGCTAAAAACTCTGTTTTGGCCAGTGCCTCGTTATAAATATCTAAACGATGCGTTGTTAGCTTTAACCAACTCGCAGGCATATTTTCTAGTACATTTTTAATAAAGCTTATTGCGCTATTGTCTTGCATATTTTGGACCATTAATTAAGAAGGTGAAGATACAATTATTCGCAATTTTGCGCACTTTCTTTAAGCGATTATATGCTACTTAAAATACAATAATTAAGCCGTCAAGCCTAGTTGAACTTAGTCGGATGACTTAGAATATAACTTTCAATATTGGGCATGTTTTTATACGCTTTAAATCTATATGTCTTTTTAATAGATTTTGTCTGGTCTGTTCTGTAATCACGCGCTGTTGTTAGCTTAAAAACCGAATCGTTTACAATAGTCCCGCGCTCTTCGAATAAATTGTAATTGCCCATAACATTGTAAAAAGTTTGAATTACAATAGTATTACCATCTATTTTAAAAACCCCTTGTCCCCAAATTTGTGCTTTCTTGGTTATAAAAGAAGCGCGCGATTTGGGTGGATTAGTCAGGTAACATTCAAAGTGTTTAAAGGCACTGCTTAAGGTATTGTTGTCTGTTAAATTACACTGCGAAAATTCGAAGCCCAAATTGTCTTGCATTCCAGAAAAACTACCGTGTTTATTTACACTTCCATTTTTAAATAAGGTGATTGGCAAAATTCTAGTTTGCAAAAATGCTTTAGATGAATCCTGAGAATACCCTCCGTACGAATTGCGGTAATAGGTATATGCCTCTTCACTTTTTTCTTGATAGTAATAGCCATTTAATTTTAGCTGGGCATTGGGTACACCAATGGAATCCAATGGCATTAGGTATCTTTTATCGTTTATTCCAATGCACGACCCCAGTAAAAATATAAGAAGTAAAAACGATATTATATGTACTACCTTCATGCTATAATTGACCCAATTTATCTTCTAAAGTACAAATTAACTACGCGAATAAAAACAAGTGAACATAAACCGTCCATACCTTTAAATTGCATGGCTCGAAAGTAAATAATTTCTGAATATAACTTGTTTAGAAATTCAATTTAATAGTAATACTATTAATATATAAGAGTATTGCTACTTTTTTAACATAAGTTTACCGTATTTAAAGGGGTTAAGGCGTGCTTATTGAGTATTTTTATAGTAAAATCTAACCTATGAAAAAATTACTACCTGTACTTGTATTATTTATAAGCTTTTACGGCTTTTCTCAAGATGCCAAACGCATAATTGCCAGCGGACAAATTATTGTAGAAGGCAGCGACATTCAAGGTATTACCATTTATAATACCAACTCTAAATTTGGAACAATTACCGACGAAAACGGGGAGTTTACAATCGCAGTGTCTCTAAACGATTTATTAGAAATTAGAGCTGTCGAATATCAAAACTTCGATGTCCGGGTGAATAGAACCATCATGGATTCTAAAGAGATTCACATTTTTCTAATAGAAGAGGTAAATAAATTAGACGAAGTTGTGATAACCACAAAAGGGCTTTCAGGTGATCTGGAATCCGATATTAAAGGGGCTGCTACCTTTAACCTGCGTATGGACGATCTTTATTTTGGAATAAAAAATTACGATTCGGCCGGGTCTATGGCAGATAACTCCAACCCGCTTGTTAACCCTGGCATGGATACACAAGGACAAGGCTTAGTAAACGGGTTAAACGTTAAAAATGTTGTGGATCAATTGTTAATCCCCTTGTTTAGGTCAGAAGTTGTAGATAAAAAAGCAGCTGGAGTTCCTGAAGTACCGGCAAATTCTATCAAGTACTTTTTGGGTTCTAACCTGCTGGTCGAGAATTTTAATATTCCCGAACATCGTGTAGAAGAATTTATTCGATATGTAGAAGACGAAAACTTTAATTACGACTTATTAAACTACGGCAACGAGATTGAACTGCTGCAACTATTGGATAAAAAAAGCAAATCCTTTTTAGCTAAAAACGGTAGTAAGGACTAAGCATTGCGATACTTAAAAGGCCAAGTTATTGTTTAAAATATTCTACAATATCCTGATTGGTATCTCTGTAAAAATAAAAGCTGTTATCTTCTCTAAACACTACTTCGCCAGCCAATTCTGGATCTTCAGTAATTAAGCCAAAGTGCATTTGGCCACCAATTTTAGTAGGTTCTAAAACGGGAATGTCTGTAGTTAGGCCGTCTTCGTTAATGCGAATAATTTTCTTGCCATTTATGTTCAATAGCACTAAAACGCCTATGGCGCCTTGTTGTGACTTTTGATTATTACTCGTTGTAGTAATTTTTGTATTAAACGGATGCAGCCCCGACCATTCAGAAACATTAATTGTACTATCGGAGTTTACAACCAAAGGAGCAGTTCTATCTTGTTGTGCATCCGGATCCGGAGGGGTTAAGCCGTATTCAGTAGCAATGCCTCTGCCAACTAAAACTAATTTACTATCGGTTAGTTCAAGTAATTTAAATATTACCTGTTCTTCTCTACCCTGAATATTCGCGACGCACTTTATTTCTTGTGAATCCTCTAAGTATTCCCAAGTCGCCTCGAAACTGATTTGGTTGGTCTCTATAGTAACAACTCCATTGGCATTAAAGGTATATACCTCTTTATTTTGTGAGGTACGCATTTCGCCGCTATCGGCATTACCCACTTTAACTTTATACCAGGTATTTATTAAGTTCTTTTGGACAAAAGTTCCGTCTTGCGCAACACCGGGAACAATTATTAAAATAAACAGTGCGCTAGTTATTAAATTTTTAATTGATTTGGTCATAAATACGTATTTACCGCTAATTTTCACCATGCCTTTAAGCTTCACATTATTAATGACTAGATAGCTAATTAGCAATATATTGGCGTATATAAAGATAGTCAATTTTGCTAAAAAACAAGCTTGTCTAATCAGATGCCTAGTTAGCTTCTGCGATTTTCACTCTGTTGTTTTTTACCATCTTTTATAAATTGTTCAGCCTCTTTTGCTACTTTACTGGATATCGATTCGTCTTGAATCAATTCATTAGAAACCTGTGCATTAACCCTAAACTTACAACTAATTGGAAAGTGATCAGAGCCAATATTTTCTAGCACATTTAGTTTGGTTATTACAAGTGCTTTGCTGTGATAAACTAAATCTAAGGGTGCTCTAAAAAACCAATATTTAGCGTGATATGTGGCCAGAATTCCACGCCCATAACGTGCATCTTGCAAACCGCTTTTTTTGCGGAATAACACAGAAATTCTTGACCAAGTCACAGTATTAAAATCGCCAATAACCAGGGTAGGTTTGTTAATTTTAGCAATACGTTTAGCAAGACTCATTAAATCGCCATCCCGTTCTTTAGAATTGACTTCTTCGGTTGGGCTTGGGGGCGGCGGATGCGCACAAAACAATACAAACTCTAAGCCTTGAGTGGTTGTAAAATGGGCCTCCATACAGGGTAAATCGTCGGCTACAAAATAATGCGTCTCTATTTTTTTAAAAGGTATTTTAGCATAGAGGTGCATGCCATAGGTATTTTCTAGAGGTATTTTGTTGGTATATTTATAGTCAGTCTCTAAATCTTTTAAAGCCACTTCCCAATCTTTGTTGCTTTCTATAGTTACAAAAACATCTGGATCTTCGCGCTTAATACATGCTTTAAAGCGACCATAATCTTTATTGTGCATAAAAATATTCGCCGAGATTATGCTCAATTCCTGGCCAGAAGCATTCCCACTGCTTTGTTTTTTACAAGAGCGCATAAAAGGAATAAAAAGATAAATGTGATAGCCTATTAAAATAAGTTGCATACTAACCAATGGCCAGAACCAAACCCTAGATTGGTCATAAATTATTAACCCCAAAACAGCAATTAATTGTAAGGCCAGTAGCTGTAACTTAATAAAATCTGGAACGCGAAATATCCAATGTTGATTTTTAGAAAAAGGCAACAGGCTTAAAACAATAAATATTAAGGATAAAATCAGAAAAAAAATCCCCATGATAAAAGACTGTTATAGGTAAAGCAACAAAGTTAATTAAAGATAATAGTGTTAAAACGATTTAATTACTCGCAGCACCGCCGAAGCATCTGTACTTTCGCCAGTAAACTTTGGGCCCAGTCCAAACTGAAAAGCAAAACCACTATCGAATTCGTAATGCACTTGTGGTAAAACAAGTAGGTCCATTTTGTTATCGTCTAACTTTTGAATAATTGGGTCGGTGTTATTGAATTCGATCCCTAAAGTAGTATGTTCGTTTAAGTCGGCAAAAACCGAGGCATTTAAAATTATTGTGCTGTTTTTATCGGCTGCATCGTCGCCAGATTCCACCATTACTCCAAACAGGCCTATGGCGCTCCAAACCTGATTAAACCTATAAGCAGGAACATATAAAAAATTAAGTTCCAATAAATCTTCGTCTATATAGGATTCGCCAATTATTTGAATCCCGTGAATAAACTTGTTGTTCTTGGAGGCTCCCATGGTCCATTGAATGGCCATTTTATAGGCTTCCAATTCAAAATTATTTAAGGGAAACTCGGCCTCTACCGCAAAGTTATTAAACAAGGCGTATTCAATTTCTGGCGCCCATTCTACTCCACGACTGGAGCCATCGTTTAGGGGGAAATCGGCCAAGGTATTAATTTCTAATTCCCCTTGGCGCGCCCCTAATCCTCGAACTAAATCGAACATAAGCGGTTCGGGAATAACGACTACTTCTTGTGTATTGTTGCTTTGAGCGACTCCTTGCGTATTTACAAGAACGCATGCTACAATAATTAGATACAACTTAATGCTGTCCAAAGTTATTTTTAACTGGTCTTTAACTTGGTGTCTGGTCATAATTAATTTGCCGTATTTACTCATAGCCTAATATAATAATAACTCCCCTACTCCGGGAATAATTCTGCAATTCTTTGTTCCATTTGGGTCGCAACCATGGCACTCGTTGCGCCGCGTTTTTTTAGCTGCGCAATAATATTAAGATAGCTTTGCTTGTCTTTATTTTGACTTAATTTAAAGACGTGCTTTATGCTGTCTGCCTTTACTTCAAAGCCTACTATACCGGGCATCATTTTACTGGTATAACTGGCGTCTAGGTTGTTATAAATTGTGGGCGAATTTGGGTTGTTATCTTCAAATTTTAAGGTGAATTTCTTCATAAATGCGACCAAATCATCTGGAGACATAAGATTCATATCACCATTAATATGTACGCTCATATAATTCCAAGTAGATCCCATATGGGGATTGCTATACCACGAAGCGCTAACATAGGCTTGTGGACCCGTAAAAATTATTAAAACTTCGGGGTTTTCTACAAACGCCTTATAATGATCTGCGTTTTTCATTATATGGCCCTGAATGTACAATTCGCCGTCTCGCTCTTCTATAAGTACAGGCACTTGGGTAGCAATTTGATTCCCAGACAAACTACTTCCTGTAATCATGGCAAAGGGATTATTAGCCATAAATTCCAAGATACTACGCTTGTCTTTATCTTTAAAATAAGAGAAATTATACATATTTAAATTTTAAAGGAATAGTTGATTCTACTCACCAAAATATTTTAGATAGATAAGATAATACAAAATAGAGCACATTACTAGCGTAATAATAGCTAATGCCGTGTAATTAACATCGTTCTTGTTATTTTTTTTATTGGAACTCATTGTATTTAGCCGTGTAAGCAACAGGTTTTATTGTGCATAAAAGTACTTGTAAAAAATAAAAGCTAATAATTATTAAAAAATAGAGTGCATAATGTAATCTATTCATTTAAAATGATTTGACTGGAAAAATATTTACCAATAATCGCTTACTTTATTTTGCTTATTTAGCCACCACTTCGGTATACCTAATGGGGTAGATTTCTTTAATTTCGAGTAATCTTTCTTGGTCTATCTGCTCGCTGGACCTAATTAATTCGCCAATCGATTTTTTAAATTTTTTAAGCGCAAATTCATTACGTGCATTATAAAAAGCCGTGTATATATAGTTTCTAATTCGATTGTAATCGTTAAAATTTAGGTTTTCGTGATAACTTGCTGCGACTACAAGTTTTGAAGTTTGAAGCACCCTACCCGAATGCGTAAACTCGTTTTCTTGAACAGCAGGCATGGAGGTATCTTCCGGATTAGGAATTACATACCGTGTTAATTCCGACACAATTAAACTATCGGCTACTTCTTGGTCTTCTATTAAAGTGTATCCATCTTGATTTACTTGAATTATAACAATGTTTCTTTGTTTAATTATTATAGGGTCCATTTTACCATCAACATTAGCCATATATCGGTCAAAGCTGTAATTGTAATCGATAACTGTAATATCTGGCTCCAAAACTGCTTGAATGTCTTTGTTACACGATGTAAACAGTACTGCACAAAAGAATAAAATGGTAATGAACTTCATAATTATAAATTATAGTTTAGACTCCAATTTTTTATAGACGCCTTCTATTATAAAACATACTACTACTATAGATACGGCTACAATTACCCCTGTTTTATTGGTAATAATTTGTTGACTCAACAACACCCCAAGTGCCGCTAAGCAAAGTATAAAACCTAGCATTGGAATAAGTTTATTGCCATTTATTTGTTGGCTTAGTTTAAACCCAACATAATTAACCATGGCAAAAATTATTAAAAACCCAACGCTTCCAGCAGTAGAAATACTTTCGAGTTTTAAGAGGTTTGCGACAATTAGTGTTACCACCGCGGTAATAATAAGTCCAACAGGCTGATTCCACAACTTGCTTGTTAAATGGTGTGGAAGTTCGTCGTCTTGGGCAATTTCGTAGCTAACGCGGCTGCCTCCGTATAACGATGCATTAATGGCCGAAAACGTAGAGATTAGCGCCGCTATTGTAATTATTGTGAATCCAATTTTCCCCAACATGGGTTTTGCTGCTTCTGCCAAAACGTAATCTTGAGCGTCTGCAATGTCGTTAAAAGGCAACGAACCCACAGTAACCACTGCAATTACAATATATAATAGTATTACAAATAGTACGGAGTAATAATATGCTTTGGGAATATTTTTTGCTGGATTTTTAATGTCGGGAGCAGCATTTGCTATTAATTCGAAACCTTCGTAGGCAACAAAAATTACCATTCCGCCAGTTAAAAGCTTTATTGGAGTCTCCCAATTTGCAATACTGAGTTGCGAAAGGTTTGGGTTCCCAATAAGTCCGTATAACCCAATAAAAATAAACGAGATTAATATTACCAGCTTAATAATAACTGCGTAGGACTCTATTTTACCAACTACTTTTATACTGTAATAATTAATTGCAGTCGCTAAAATAATTATTAGACTTGTATAAATATGTACGTCTGTCGCGTTGTGGAATATCGCAAGTAAATTTGGCGCATAAGCCCCAAATGCCGAAGCGTATAAAGACAGCATGATTATATAACTAATCCAAAGTAAGTTGTTTATGCCACCGCTAAAAATAGACTTACCAAAACCTTGGTTTATAAATTTAACCGTCCCGCCTCTGTCGGGAAAAGCAATAGATAACTTTACGTAGCTATACGAGGTTATTAAAGCTAACATTCCAGCGAATAAAAAAGCTATGGGAGTTCCGCCTTGTGCCAGAGCAACCGCTAGACCCAAAACGGCAAAAATACCTCCACCAACCATGCCTCCAATTCCAATGGACATAGCTTCTTTGAGTCCTATTTTTTTATTCATTTAGACTGAATTTGTTGCGCACAGAGTTGTTATTATTTACTAGCGCTCTGGTAAATATAAGGTCATATTCTTAATTTCCAATTTATCTAAATGCCCCATCATTTTTTCGTCTTTTGTAATTAAATGTAAATGAACATTCGAATCGTGGTGGGTAAATATTCCTTTATGTTCGGTAGAGAAAAACCCAATAATTTGAACCTCTTGATTTTCTAAGTCGTAATTAATTTGCCCTTGATGAGCCTGGGCTGGCGAACTTACCGTACTTCCCTTTGGTAAATTCTGAATATGAATTACCGCGCTGGTTACTGTTCCTATTAATTTAAAGGTAAAAGGCCTTTTAAATGCTGTAGTTTTTTGGTCTATTAGCATTTCTAAATCCTGAATAGAAGTAATATTAGCAGGCACCACAACTTCTTGCCACTGGGTTACATTAGCGTAAACAAAAAAGGGCGCCATAAGGTCGAAGCTTTTTTGCACGGTCATTGTCGAGTCAGAAGTTACTCTCGAGACATAACTAACCCCATTGTTAACTAATAATTCGCCCGTTAAATAACTTTCTGGCCCTAGCCCATAGAGGCCAACTTTGTTAGCTATGGTGTCCAATTTTATGCTACCGTCCAATTCACCGTTCCACATAACATGCTTCATAGCGCCAACAACGTTTACGTTAGAATAAGTCCCGTTAGCATCTAATTTTTGAGTATTGGAATTGCAACCAAGAATTAGTGTGGTTAACATTCCAATTAATACTGTGTGACTAGATTTCATATTTTTTACAAAAAGAATCGCAATCGGACTTAATACTTAAATTGCCCTTGCCATTGTGAGTTTTTGGTGTGATTTTTTGTTTTAATTAATCTTCAATTTTTAGTCCGGTTGTTTCCTGTCCACCTTGCAGTAAGGTCATGCTTACTACCTGGCCCGTTGCGTTTTTATTAAACGTGACTTGCGCCTCCACTACTTTTAAATAAAAAACGTTGTCTGATTTTGGGTAAATTTCGAATTCCCCTTGACCCGTTGCCTGAGCGATTAACTGACTTCCAACTTTGGAGATTGCAATAATAAATTCTGGAGCGAGTTTATAATTACCCACATAACTCTGCAATATCTTTGAGTCAACTATAATTTCCTTGAATAAGCCATCTGTATTTACCCCGAGGTCTTTTAAGACTTGAATTCCTCCAGTATTGGCTGGATTAATTGCTACCGATTTTTTATAATTTTTAATGGCTTCTTCCCGATCACCGCGCTTTAAAAGTGCTTCGCCATAGCTGTCGTACACATTAGAAGATTTAGGGAACAGATCTACATTTAATTTAAATATAGCCGCCGCATAGTCCACCTTATTGTTGCCTAAATAGTGATACCCTAATTGATTTAACTGATCCTCCGAAAAATTATATGCACCTGCTTGGGTTTCTTTTAATTCGGCATATTGAGCCTTAATATTAGCAACTCCTTGGGCATCTATAAGTTCTTTTAATTTACTAGAGATTGATGGTAATATATTACAACCATTCCCCAAAGACGTTCCGGTCTTCCAATAAATCCAATCACAATAAATTTGGCGGTATATATTATGGCCTGCACCTGCGTTAGTAACCATAATAAAACCGTCGTTAGTTACTGGATCTACGCGTAAAATGGCATGCCATCCCGAATTAGCTCCGCCATGTCCAGCTAAAATTGTTGACGTGCCTTTAATTGCTTCTACTTGATACCCTAAACCATAACTTTGGTTTGAATTTGGGGCAGCGGTCATCATTTGTTTTAGAGTAGAAGCAGTTAAAATTTGCTGCTCATTATTTTTATTAGCATACTGACTTGCCAAGGCAAATTTTGTAAAATCGTTAATTGTGGTGTGCAATCCAGCAGCAGCTTGAGCTGTAAACAATTCAAAGTCTATTACTTCGCCAAAATTGTTATGCTCAAGCGACGAGGCCTTTAATATGCTTTGGTCTATGGTATAACTGCTACTGGTCATCCCTAGCGGGTTTAATATTTGTGTCTGCATATAATCTTCAAACTTTTGACCCGTAACTTCTTCAATAATTAATTGTAACATAGTAAATCCACCTCCAGAATATTTCCATTTAGTTCCGGGCTCCATAATTATTTCTACACGTCCAGGGCCGTTGTTTTTACCGTCTAAAGACTCTTCTATAGTGGGTAAATTATCTTTAGGAGACCAACCCGGGTAGCCGTGTAATGACAATCCTGCGGTATGACTTAAAAGTCTTCTAATGGTCACTTTATCTGAATCAAATTCAGATTTGGGTAAATGCCACCTGGTAAGATATTGTTCGGCGGGTGCATCGAGTTCAATTTTACCGCCTTGCACAAGTTTTAGTACTCCCCACGCAGCAACAGTTTTAGAAATAGAACCAATATTAAAACCCGTTGTGTTTGTAACCTTTATCCCTTTATCTACATTGGCATAACCATAGCCTTTCTGCAATACAACTTCGCCATTTTCTATAATGGCAATTGCTGCCCCTGGAACCATAAAGTCATTTAATAGTTCAGGGATTTTTTTGTCTAATTCACTTACAAACTGATTAACTTCTTTTGTGGTCTTTTGGGCACTAATTGTAAAAGAAAAAAGAAGCGCTAGAAATACTGTTAGTTGCTTATTCATTTTTAATAGTTTTAATTACGACGACTAGCTGTTATAAATGTTACCGGTTTTATAAGTAAATGCAAACTAACTGTGCTTGGCTCTTGTAATATTATAGCATTCAAACAGCTGCACTACTAGGCGAAAAGGCTTTGTTTAAATTAATTGATTTTTTCTTCCATGAAAGCTTTAAAGATTCGAACTCTCCCTTTCGAATGCGGTCAATTTCTTCCGTAGTTACATCGAAACTAATTTTTGTTAGAAATCGATTCGACACATTTGAATAGTCTGACACAATTTCTTGGGTGTCAGATTTAAGTATAAATTCGGCTTGCTTATTATAAAAAGTCAATTTTGCGCCGTCGAATGTTTTTATGTTTATGCTACTTAAAATAGTCGTTTCTAAAAATAAATAGCCGTTTAATTCAGATGTGCCGCAAAACAGCTGTCCTTCATGAGACTCCGCAATTTTGTCGCCTTCAATATTAATAATACTATCTTCGGTAACTGTATCTACGTGGAGTCGCTCCATAGCGCGCATGTTTCCCAAAGAAGCTAATAATTGGTCAAATTTCTTAAACATGGAATCTTATTATTTTATGAATGGTTTCGATTATATACGCTAAAGGTATTGGTTTTGTAAAGATCTTTTTTTAGATACAAGAAAGTTAGTTACTTACCTATTTTACTCAATCTAACCGGGCCGCTTCCGGGACCCCAAATGGTCATTCGGTAATCGTCAGGGTTTGTAGGAAACGTTATTTTTAATGGCAACTCCTCTAGAATAAATACGCGATCGGGCGTTTGAACAAGTGCATATTTGGTGTCGTCTATAGTTAAAAACACCTGGTCTTTTTCTTGATTAAGCGTGAGGTTACTCCCTCGCCATTGGTAGTCTCCAAGAAAAGCACTCATCCAACTTAATTCTAAATTTACTGGCTCGCGAATCTCTGGTTTTACATACTCCCAATCGTACTGGTGGTTAACAGCGCGTTGTATGTAATCGAAAATTCCAAAGGCATTATCGCTATTGGTCATAATTACAATGCCTTGTTGTTTATTAACCGAACCATACATAAAGCAGTTAAAACCTTGATTACTCCCGTAATGATTAAAAACAATATCGTCTCCCCAATTC
This sequence comes from Gilvibacter sp., assembly GCA_965277295.1. Classification (GTDB taxonomy): domain Bacteria; phylum Bacteroidota; class Bacteroidia; order Flavobacteriales; family Flavobacteriaceae; genus Gilvibacter. The sequence continues at coordinate 2,080,297 of OZ255720.1, read as the reverse complement.
CACAAAGAAAAAACATACCGCGTGGATTCTTTTGTAAAAATGTCTTGGGTAGTTTGTTTAGAAACTAGCGTATTTGTTCCTTGATGGTGATCGTCCAAGAGCGTAATTAAAAACTTGGCCAAATCGGTAGGGGTAGTCCAAATTCCACCGGCAGCTTGATACGGGAAAAGTCGATAAGGATATGGCGCTAGTTCTTTACTATACCCAGTAGCTTTGCGCTTTTTTAATGTCTCTGGAATGGGCTGTTTAAACGAGGAATCATTCATGCCAACGGGGGTAAAAACAAGCTCGTCCATTAGTATATCGAACTCGCTGTTATTTACATCCATAAGTAGTTTTTGAATAATGGAATATCCAGGATTAGAATACTTTGACCTGCTCCCAGGCTCGAATACTACAGAGGTAGCGGGATCTATAGAAGGAGGCTGCCCCGATAACATTTGGTTTAGTGTAGGAACTTCTTCGCTGGGCAAATAACTACTCCACAAATCGTTTTTTATTCCCGCCTCGTGCGCGATTAATCTTCGCAAGGTTACTTTCTGATTTTTAGTTAAATCGGTTTCGGGTACTTGCCACTCTTTTAATTTTAAATTTACGTTTTGGTCTAAATCCAAAACCCCACTTTCTACTAATCGCAATGCTGCAATGGCAGTAACCGGCTTACTTAAGGAAGCTCCGGTAAAAACGGTATTGGCCGTAATGGGTATAGAATCTTCAAGATTTGCATATCCGTAGTGTTTGGTCCAAACAATTTCGCCATGATCTACAAAAGCGATGCTCATACCAGGAATACTGTCCTGTTGCATCATTTGGGCAATGGTCTTTCTTTTAACCTTACCCGCTACTCCGTACATGGGAATTAAGCTATTTTGAACCTTTAGCGCATTAATGGAATCGGCAGCAGTACTAAAATATTCGGAGCTCTGGGTTTTAATTTGTGCATCGCTACAAGCCATAAATGCCCAGACAAAGGTTAAATAAAAGAATTTTCTTGAATGCGTAGGTTTAGAATTCAAAATCGATAGGTTTAAAAAATGTCGTAATCTATATTGTGCTTAAAGCACAGTATAGGTAGTCAAATGTTTAATTTGTTACATATTGGCATCTGGCATCACTTGATCTCAAATTTTTAGATTGATATGCGCCAGCACTTCAATTTAAATCGAGATCTGTCTTGAGCATTAATGTACATAATAAAGGACGAATAATTTACTCGTTGTTTGCGACTTCTTCTTCTATTAACTTTAACAGCTTATTGGCTTGAAACTTTATAACGGTTACTACATTTATGGCATATTCGTCTCTTCCAATGGCGTTTCTTAAATAGTTTCTACCCAAGGTAGATTCTGTTAGCAATATTAAGTCGGCCTTGCGTTTATCACTTTGGTCTTGAAATGGCAGCTTCGCGGCCTGAAAAGAATCTGGCACATTGGTTTCGAATGTGGTATTGTAATTCCAATAAAAACCATCTCGTTCCGATAATTCTTTATCGAATTCAATTAGATAATCGTATCTAGATATCCAGAGGTTGTAATAATCGTTAACCGCTTGATTAATCTCTGGGGTACCTAAAACTTCTAAAAGCCCTGCACTCTTTATTTTTTGAAACGTTTGGTCGGAGGTTTGGTTTAGCATCCAATAGCCTTGAACGAGTTTTAATATGGAATCTACCTCTAATTCTTTATAGGCATTGTTTTCTAATATTTGACTGTTATTTGCCATATCGACTTGGTAGGCACTTATATTATCTTCGTACTGCACAATGTCCGATTTTAAGTCTGCCGCTAAATTTTTTAAATACCCATTAACTTGTATTTTATTAAGTCTGTCTTGATTCCAATTATTAATGCTTAATGCAATAAGAATACCAATTACAACAAGAATAATTTCACCAAATGCATATTTAAAATACATTCCTGTTTTCTTTCCCATAAGTAAGCTTTTCCGGATTTGACGAAAGAATTTAATCATAAACTAAGGTAAACAATTAGATGGTTTGCAAACTGCTGTAACCAATTAAACTCTTGAGTAGCTTTTTTGAGTAACACCCTTTAATTGGTTGGATACAATTTAGGTTGGCTTATACCCTTATCTAAATAAAACTGCTTATTCATATCAAAATGAAGAAGTGTAATTTGATTTAAATAGTTTTCTAGAGGCTCAAGTCCTATGGCAGCCCTGCGCTTATTAACATTCGCGCTATCGGCTAAATTTTTAGGATAGGCCTGCGCAATATCAAAATTATAGTCAACCTGGGTACCATAAATTTGAGCCTCACCCGTGTTTAAGTTAACCCGATCTACAAGGTAGCCATAATTACTGGGGTCCGCATTTCCCTGGTCTACTTGGGGCTTCATAGCACGTAATACTTCTCTCTGAAACTCGGGATCGTGGTCGCAATGTTGGGTCATTAGCCAAAAATTAAACGACCCCTCCTCTCCCGCAAGGTCCTTACCAACAAAACCATATTGGTCAAGTAACTGTTTAAGGCGTATTTGGTGGGTTGTATACACGCTATCTTTAAAAGCTTTCCATTGCGCCTTAGCTAGTTTTTTGTTCTCTCCTTGAGGGATATTAGCCGCAATTTGGTCTAACACAGCCATTTTCTCGAGTTCGTTGGCCAATTCCTGGTTAAATGCAACTTCTTCTGGGGTCACCTCCGGGTTAGTTTTGTTGTCCTGGCATGCAAACATTAAAAATCCAACGACTAGTAGTATCAATAGGTGTTTCATCTTTTTTTTAATTGTATAGCAAGCGATAAAGTTAGCCATTTGTTTTTACAGAAAACAGACGGTAAACTAATTCTTTAATCCGTCTAAAAATTCTTTATTATTACCAACTACAGACTTTTCTATAGCGCCTTGTTCGTCGATCAAGAAAAAAGTGGGCGTAGCACTTGCGCCAAACTGGTCGGCAATCTGGTCGGCATTAGGAATAACCGCAATGGTGGTTTTATACTTGGTAAAATAAGCTTGCAAAGCTTCTTTTTTATCCCAAACGGACAGGTAAATAGGTATTGTGTTATCGGGTAAACTATAACTATCCTGCATCATGTATTGTAAGGCTTCATGGGAGTTTACGCAGTTCACACTCGAAAATTTTAACAATACTTTTTTGCCTTTGTAATCGGCTAAGTTTATCGTATTATTTTGTAAATCCTTTAGGCTAAATACCGGCGCCTGAGTTCCTATGGCTAAGGTTTGCACTTCTTCTTGCTGACTAAATAGCATGGATGGATAACTAGGCGGGATAGTATAAGAAAGTGCTGTTTTAGCATCACTAAAGATATAATCACTAAAGGTATAAACAACCCGTTGACTCAGGTTACCTTTAAAGTAGTTTCTGCGCTCCCAACGCTCAAGCAACTTTGTTTTTGAGTTTAAAAACATATGTTCTTCGGTGTAAATGGTATTGCCGTTTACTACTTTGTTGTTTGTAACCTCGTAATAATTTTTAAAGGTTTGCCCTTCTATAAGGGTATCTTTAGCATACTCCCAGTTAGGATTTTTAAGCAGAATCATCGGAGAACGGCTATAGGTAGAACTAACCTCTAAATATGCCTTGGCATGCTCAGGTTTTTGATCGGTGAACAGTTGTACTACTTTTTTATTGTTATTTACAACGGTGTAATCCCCATTAATATAGATATTATTAAAAATAGGCCCAGTTAACACTGCATCGTATGCTGTTAAACTGTTTTCGTTTTTTAACACTTGGTAGGCAGTAGTAATGGTATCTACACCTCCCGACATATTGGGTCCATATGCTACTTGGGTAAAGGCAACACGGTTACTTTTAAAAAATGTCGATTTGGCTTGACTTAACACTTCTTCTGGTGCTTGTGCTGCAGCAGGAACAATTAAAAATAGACAAAGCCCTAAAATGGTTATAATTTTCATGTGGTTCTGGTTAACAATTATCGTCCAGTTCTATCTGGACAAAACAAGCTGTTAAGCTTCAAAAAATGTACCAAAAAAAGCTTTTAAAATTCGAAAGTTTATATTGTTAATCTAGCGCATTAAAATCGACAATCTTCACTTAAAATACAATACCCAATAAGTAAGGCTAATTCTTAATCTCGCTGCTACGCATGGGCATGGCATCTATGGTATTAAACAAGTCTTGTTTGGTTAAGACTTTGGATTGTTTTAGCTTAACTCCTCCATCTAGGCCTATTAATACAACCTGAAAACTCTTGTCTTGGCTTAAAAGGCGGGTTGCTATTTTTTTTGAAACCTTTCCAGAATAAGTGGCAGTAGTGTCTTTAAAATCTGTGCGTGTAAAATCTTCTTTAACAAGGGTATATAACACTAATCTTCGGTCTATAAATTCTGTATTGGCATTACTAAATTCCTTTAGTTGTTGCTTGTATGTACTGGAATCTACGTTGGTTGTTTTAACTATTATAACGCGACTGTTCCATTTATGCTGAGCCAAATCTTGACCGTAAGTGTTCATACCCAATAATAAGTTGATTAAAATTATGATGTTTAGCGTGTTTTTCATTTTAGTCTTGTATTTGCTTTACTATCCAAGCCATTAATTCATCTTTATCTAAGCGATCCCAAGTCGACTGTGCGCTCTTATTATCTTGAGATCCATCTTGAGGCTGCACAACAATTAAGTCTGTGTTTTGGTTGCCAGCAAGTCGTAATTCGGCCAAAAAACCTACCAAATCTGTGGCGTTATTTTCGTATAAGGTTCTATAATACGTATCCAACCTATATTGTATCGCAGGCTCTATGTAAGCGCGCACTGCATAATCTGTGTAAAGTGTAATATTGTTGTTTTGTTCGCTAAAGTAGCTATAGGCCGAAAACTCGTGATAATTCTCTGGAACCGTTTTAGGCGTGCCCTCTAAATTAGTTTCGAGCAAATAATTTATAAATCGAGGCTCCCAAAGACTAATTCGGTTAATTTTAATATCACGCCTATGCTGATACCATTTTCGTGTAAAATCGAGCGTAAAGTTACACATAACAAGTCCTTTTATGTTTGGCTTAAATGGAAGGTTGGTCTCTTTTATATACTTAATGTATCGCATTGCCCTATGTCCTACTAGACTCGCACCTAAAAAGAACACCTGGTTATTAGGCAAATTATGATTGGCAAATGCCATTTTTATTAATTGATGGGCAGTGTTTATAGATCCCTTGGTAAAGTAAAAGTCAAAAGGAATCTCTGTAGATACAGACAAGACCGCAAAACCAGCATTAGCGGCTTGATTATAAACCTGCTTGGCGCTGTTATTCTTGTTATCGTAGCCAGAATCTTCAAGAAAAATTAGCACCCCAATAATGGGCTGCTCTTCTGGAAGCATAAGGGTGTAACCGGCTTGAATATAAGGTAAAAAATCGCTGTCTCCAGGGCCAGTTTGTAGGCTATCGACTTGTAGTGGCTGGTACTCTTGAATAATCTTTTGAGCATAAGCATTACTGTAAAAACTAATCAGAACAAGTAAAAATAATACCTCTTTAAAAACTTTAGTCATGGCCAATACTTAATTATTTATTTTCTGCAACTTCATAGTCAATCAAGCTATTAATAGTATCGACTCTAGATTCAATATTTTGGTGCGCAATAAAGTCGAACACGTCTAGTTTATTCTTAAAAATGTGTTTTAATCTTGATATACTTTAAATTGCAATGGCCCTTATTCCTTAACAATATAAGAAGGAATATGATAATATTTGGGCTTGTGAATGGTTACGTTTTGGTTTTTAAAAAATTCATCTACCGCTTTAGTCTCGCCTTCGACGGTTCCGTAATCGTCTAGCATTAGAATTCCCCCTGGCACTATTTTATCCCACAAATGCGCTAGTATTATTTTGGTAGGCTCGTAAACATCAACATCTATGTGCAGCAATGCAATTCGCAGCGAAGGATTATCTTGCAAATACTGAGGTAGCGTTTTAGAAATATCTCCCTGAACGAGCTTGTAATTGGCGGTGTTTTTGTTCTCTAAGTGTAACTCTAGTTCTTCCTTACTTATACCAAAACCCCCAGTATTCTCGAATTTCTCCACAAAGTCTTGATCACTTTGTAGAGCAACATCGTCTGGAAACTTTCCAAAAGCGTCGAAGCCAACTATTTTTCTAGAATTAGTATGCTCGAGTAGATCTCTAAAAGAAATTAGTCGTACAAAAGATGTTCCCTTATAAACGCCAAACTCTAGGATATCTCCTGGAAGATTAACAATTTTCTTGTAAATCTCTAAGTGATTTAAAAATTTACCTATTCTTCCGGTTTCGCAGGTTAAATAGAATCCATTTTCGTAATCCCATTTTTTAGATACATCTACAGAGTAGTTCTTCATTTTTTAGATTTTGTTTATTAAACCAACAATCTGGTCTTTTACCAACCTTGTGCTTTAGTATTCAGTCCAATATGTTTAGCACATTCAATTTTTGTTCTTGTATAATTGGATCGCCTCTAAATATTTTATTCCGACCGATTTTGTCTGCGGATATAAAAACCCATTAAGTTCAGGGTGATTTATACCTATCCAACTTACTAGCGTATCTCTATTTTTAATAAACTTCGATACATTAAAAACCTCGTAGTTGGTGCGCTCAACTTTAACTATTTTATTGTTGTCGTTAAAATGTACAATTTCGTTCCAAACTACGGGTTCTTGAGTTAGAAACAATAGGCGTTTATCTGTTTTTAAAATTTTTGCTTTAACAACCTGATTTTCTTGAGCAATTTCTAAGATTTTATAGGTTGGCTGGAATACCGAATCCCATTCAAGCCATATTGTATACGCTTGGTTAGAAAATTGCTCTTGGTAGTTATCGGGGCGTTCTCTAACTACAATACTATCGCCAACTAAAGTTTGCATTTTAGCACTATCTGACCTATCGAGCGCTTGGTAATAGTTTTTGGCAATGTCGAGACTACTAATTGTTGTTTCTTGATTTTTTGGACCTGTTTTACAGGATACTAAAACAGTGGTAAATAGTAATATTAAGGCTATAAATTTATTGCTTGTTTTTGGATTTTTAAATGGCATAAAATGGTGTTCAGCTAATCTTTTTATACATCTGAATTTTGTTAATATAAGCATCTTCTTCCTTAAAAAATTCTGGAATACTGCCACTTGTTTTAAACCCCATCTTGGTGTACAAGTTAACCCCTAAACTGTTCGAAGCATATACATCAAGCCATACAATCTTTATTGGCGATTGGGCTTTGGCCCAGTCTAAAGCATGCGCAATTAAAACTGCTCCTAAGCCTTGATTTCGCCACCCAGCATTTATGCCCATTCCAAGCATAGCAGTATGGTATATTTTTGATCGCTTACTACCGGTTAAATCTATGTTTCCAATAAGTTCCCCGTTAAACTCGGCCACTAAAAAGATGCTATTGTCGCTTTTTTTGTACCGCTTTATTAGTTTGGTTTCTTGTTTTACATTGTTTGGATATTCATCTAATACCAACGGGAGCGTTGTTGTGTTGTGAATATATCCTCTTTTTAAATCCAATATAGCCGGCGCATCTTTAACCTTAGCGACGCGTATTTGGACTTGCTTGCCTGATTTTAAGGTAGCTATTTTAGATTTAAACTTCAATTATTAGTTGCCTATAAATTTATATAACACAGCACGCTAATTAAGCGTAGCTAAAGTTACAGATTTTCGGGGAAGTATATTCCAGGAATTTGCTCCCTACTGTGTATTTTTAAAAGTGTCTTCAAAGGTTATGGTCCATTTACCGTCAACTAACTGTTCCCCGTACTCTTTAAACCCGCCGCTGGGAGTGCTACCAAAAAAGAATCTGGTTTTTTCGTCTTTCCAGACTATAAGTTGATTATCCTTAAACTCCGCGGGATATCTTGCGGCACCACTATTAGAGAAACGATGGTAGTAATATTTTTGATCTGCTTCGTCGTATAATACCACCGTATGCAGTTGTAAAAACTCGGTATTTAGCTCGATTACCAGAATGCTTCTATTTAAGTCGTAGCTAATCTTTTCGTATGCCGAACCTTCTCTAGAAACAACTCCATTTTGGTAAACTTTAGTCGTCCCAATCCATTCGCCAACCAAAAAGTTTAATTGTTCCATTTTTACTTGCTTTTGGCTTTGCGAAAAAACCGAATGCATTAAAAAAAACAACACGAAAAAATTTATATAGGTAATGGTTTTTATATGATTCATGGCTTCACTTACTTTAAATCTAGGAGTACGTATAAAGGCTTGTCTAAACTAAAATCCAAAAGGATTTAAAATTGACAAACCAGCAATTAAAGTTAGCAATTTAGATTTAAGTGTCGTAGCGAAACAATTAGACAAATCTAATTTTAAACTTAAAATCTATAAAGGCAATGCCCAATAGAAGCAATAAGGATAGCACGAGGGTAATTAGGTTTAACACCCAGGATATCTTATTCTCTCTAGAAATTTTAAAAATCAGATAAAACAAAAAAGCAACTACAACGGCAGAGACCACATACAAATTAAGGCCCAAATCAAGACTAATTCTACCTTCGTCGTTTGGCTGAAACCTGTTTGCCCAGCCGGCTCCTAAGCGCATTACGAAGGGTAAAAATAGAAAAGGGTAGAGCAATATATTCTTGCGCTTTTTTAAAATAAAAAAGAAGACGACAGCCTGTATAATTGTAAAGATTGGACCCAGTGCACTTGTTATTATTCGGTGGGTTTTAGTAAGACTAATGCTCGAATCTTTTACTCCTGCCCCATTAAGGGTAAAGCCAGCGTCGTAGCCCAATAGTTGGTACCCAATCCAATGAAACATTTCGTGAAAAAAGAAGGTGAGCAAGCTCGCAACAATTAAAACGGCAACGTACTTAATAAATTCAGGAAAACTTAATTGCATGGAATGGTTAGATTAAATAGCGAAAATGCTAGTATATATACCTAAGACGATTTTTCTAACGCTATGGTTACACAAACTATGTTGTTTGCCTTTCACGTCTATTCTAACCGCATCGGGACAAAAAATTACTTGTCTCTTTTTTTAGTCAAAGAAACCTTATAATCGTTTGTGCGGCCTTTAATCTTTAGATTTAGATACTTTATTTTCTTATCCGGATCTACCTCTACAATCTCGTCTTCTTGTTGGGCATTATAAATGGTATCTTTTTTATTTCTGAATAACTTTTGCCAAGCCGCCTTGCGAACAGTCTTCCAAGGAACGCGCAAATAATAATCTATATTTTGGTTATTATCGTGAGTGCCAGCCAATTCTATATGACCCAAAGTAGATTCTATAGTCATTGTGGGAATAGTAATTTTGCCTTGCTTTATATCTAAACTGTTTTGCAAGGTATCGAACCTAATATTTTGCAGGTTTTTATCGCCCATATAATCGGATAGCGCCAACATGGGGTCGAAATTTTTTAATCTCCCATTTAACACCTTTACGTCCATTTCTAGTGTCGACTGGTCAAGGTCTGCCACCATATCTGGATACACTCTTATTTTCCCCGTTATGGTTGTGGTGAGTTTTCCTTGTAAATTTTCTGACACCAAATGGTCTTGCCCAAAATTTTCGAATTTAAAAAGCAATTTATCCAAATCGACATTGGTCATAACCAAGTTTGGCTGCAAATAGATATGTTCTGGATCGCTCCCGTTAAAATACCCATCAAGTTGAATATTTCCTCCCGCAGCATTCATACTTAAGGTATCTATGTAGATGTAATGATTGGCTGTTGTTCTTAAATTTGCTTTTATGTTTTGTAAATCTATTTTATGATAAATAAAATGTCCAATGTCTGCCTTAAACTGCATATCTGTAAAAGGCAATTCATATACATTAAAGGCATTGGCATGTACTGCTACATCTTCTGTTGTTAAACTATCGGTAGCCGTAGTTTCTGGAGCATTTAAATCAAAATTAAAAAGCGCGTCAAAATCTATATAGTTAGCTTTTACAGCTAAAAAATTATCGCGTTGCTTTACAAGTTCATCTTCGCCCAAATAGTAGTCCAAGTCGAAATTAAAATTGGTGGAACCTATTTCGCCGTGAAAATCATTAATAATTATGTGCTGGTCTTGATAATGAATATTTCCCCTAAAGTCATGAAAGCGTTGCGGATGCAGTTTCATTTTAGTGTCTAATTTATCTAAGGCAAGATCTATAGAGTGCAAGATAGAATCCTTGTAATGCATACTCGAGGTGAAATGCAAGGTCAAATTATTAAAAGCCTCATGTCTATACTCCTGTGGGACATAATTTTCGCCTTGATAAGAAAAAATATCTTCAAGTCGTAGCGTATTCGAGCTCAAATTTAGATCTAGGTCTACATCTCCATTAAGTTCGGGTTGCATCCAGAAGGCATAATCATGAACTAGTCCATCTAAATTAAAATCGCTATCGTCTATGTATCCCGTAAAATTAACGATGTTTAAATCTGTATCGTTAATTAATATATCGGCGCTAAAATCGTGTAGTTTATTCGGATAATGCTTTAGATCTGCATACAAACTATCTATAAAAAATTCACCTTTAGGTAAAAATTCAGATTCGGTAAAATCTCTTGCAGAGGCCTTAAAAGAAAGCCCTAAGCTCAGGTTACTAACTTGTTCATTGAACCCAGTTTGGGTAGTATCTTGTATTGAAAAACCACTTAACTGGGCAATATCTAGGTAATTAGAAGTAATATCTAAATGCGTCTCTACTGGGATGTTGGTATGATGTACAATGGCTGGTAAGTCCTTAACAAAACCCGTAATTGTAAGATCGGAATTTCCCATTAACAAGTCAAACTGTTTTAGGGTCGCTTCTTTACCATTCATTACTATATGTACATTCAAATTGTCTAAGGCGGTAGGCAGTTGGTCGGCTACCAAACTCAAATCTTTTACAACAAGTTCTGTAAAGTATGCTTGATTTAGTTTTTGCAATGCCTTTTCGGGCTCGTTAATATCTATAATATCGTGAAAATTCATTTTTAACGAAACTTCTCCAGAGGCTTCTTGTACTTGCTCGAGCTCGAAAAATTCTGCAATAAAATCTAAATTAAACTTGGAGTCTATTTGCATATCTACCTCTGGGGACTCAAAATTTTTCACAAAAATAGACCCTACAAACTCTCCTTTTTCTAGAGAGGCCGTCATATTAACAAGAGAGAACTCCATGGTGCTAGCGTCTCTGTTTGCTCCATTGGTAAAATGCCCTTTAAAGCCCATATTATTTATCTTTTTGGCTCGTGCTGTATTCTCTAAATAAGCTTTTTCTGCTCCAAATTCTGCCGTAATTGCGGGCCTGTTACCTTTGTTAGCGGGTCCCTTTATGGTTGCATTAAAATAGATTTCCCCAGCGTTTTTATACTTCTCCAACAGCGGTATTACATCTGCCGGTGCAAAGGCAATAAGCATATCAAAATTGGGCTTAGTGCCGTGTAATGCAAGATCTAGATCGACATCGTTTTTAGTATCTATGGAGCCTTCTAGTTCAAAATCGCCATTTTCCATAACTATTCCAGAGGGTTCTATGTCGATAATGCCGGTGTATTGATTGAAGCTCAAATCTGTATGAACTTCAAAATGCTTTTTCTTAATAAAGGTGGTATCGCCACTTTTTATAACATTCAATTCAAGATCGGTATCTATATGTCCTGCAATAATGCTGTCCTTTCTTACAAATCCTCCTTCGCCGGAGTAAATAAATTTTTCTACGTCGGTATCTGTGGCCTCGTCAAGGGTATGCACGTCCAGATTTTTTAATCGAATCTTTTTAAGGTGAATATTCATGGCGTCACTTTCCCCTCCAGAGGTACTGGCCAGTGAATTTTGAATGTTTGTGGTATTATTCTCGTGAATAACAATATTAAATACACCTTCTTCTACCAACAACGAATTGATGTCGTAATTGCCGTTTACAATATCCCAAAAATTAAAGCCAATGTAAATGTCTTGAACATCTACAACAACGGGGGCATTGTCTTGTTTTGACTCGAAAATTTGCACATCATACACCTTTATAGACAGGTCTGGAAAGTTGCCCCAGATAGATAATTCGCTATCTCCTACACGAATAAGGCCTTTGTGATCTTCGTTTAATTTTGCGATTTGGTCTTTTATAAGTTCCGCTTGGTTACTCTGTACATAGAGAATAAGGCCTCCCAGTGCCAGAATGGGAACTACAATTAGAATTAATAAAGTTCGTTTCCAAAATTTTTTAATCTTCACAATTATTTTTTTTAGGGGCTTGTGTAAGTCGTTATTCGCTATACACCTTATTGGGCTTTGACTATTTTAAGTTAACACTCAGCGCGCTAATTCGTTATTAATTAATAAAATAAGTTTGTTGCACTTGGTATTCATTTCTAAAAAAAGTGCATTCATTAGTTCAAAATTAAGAGCGGCAAAAGCAAAACCATTCTTCTGTTTTTGGTCATTAAATATATCACCAAAGGTTTCTTCTTTTAAGTCTCCAAATACGCCCATCTTCCCGTCGGACTGCTGGAATACATAATTTCGTGACATAGAGCTAATATCGTGTTTTTCGTAACTGCCTGGATGCAATGTTTGTTCGGCATCGTTTCGCCAATGATTTTCTGAGTTCTTTAATTTTTTATAAAGCAAGTCTAAATTTAGTAAATCATTTTTAATAGAATCATTAGAAATTATGGCAAAATTTCCTGAATTTATTAGCTCTTGATACGTATTGTCTATTAAATAAAAGCTTTGCCAAGTGTAGATATCCACCAGGTGTTTATTAAAAGCATTCCAATCATCTACCGGTTTACCATTAAAATTTTCTAATACCGAGTTAGCCGAATTAACAAGGGAAGTTCGTCTAGCTATAAATTGATTAACCTCTGTAATTGAAAGCTGTAAATCCCTTTTAATATTCGATAAATAAATTACTTCGTTTGCTCTTATTTTACGCTCCTCGTTCCAATTGTTTATACTTAGGGCAATTAAAATTCCAATAACCACAAGCACAATTTCGCCAATGGCATATTTTAGATATTTAGCTGTTTTTCCTGTTTCCATGAGCTTAAATCTAATTTTACTAAAGAATTTAATCATTGTTTCTTCTAGTTAATTTCCCCGCAAGCGGCTAATTTGTTCAAATGTCCCTTATATATAATTAAAAAACAATTCCACTAAAACGGCGAGCACCACGCCAGCAAGGGTTAATAATGGCGATAAAGGTTTTAATTTAAACGTGTTTACAAAGGCAAATCGCAAACAGAATATTCCACAAACAGCTAGCACAATAGTCGCGTACAAGGGAACTATACTGTTAAAAAGTCCAATTACATTAAACAAAGGATCTAGCAAGGCGGTAAAACCAAAAAGCACTAACGTAAAATTTGCATTTTTGTCTGCTTTAAACAAATAGTAGCCCGCAATTAATAGTTCAACACTTAAGGCTAAAGGACCAAACTGATTGTAATACGCTCTTTTAAAATACCCCGCAAACCCTTCTGGAAATTCTATGTTCAATAAAAAAATAACACTTAACCCAAGTGCAATACTTAGCAATATTAATGCAGTCGTTTTTCGTTTATTCACAATAGCATTGTTAGTTTTATTAAAGATAATGTATTTAAGGCAAGTGCAACCTAATCGCAAATACAGTTAACGGTTAAGTTAGCTATTTAGCATCGGCCTCTTTATGCTGACGTAGTAATTTAGGCAAGCCCTTTAAAAACTCAAACAAGGCCCTTACACCTCCAATAAGCAATGTTCTTACTGCGACATTAATGGGCGGTTTAACTACGCTATAATAATCTTTAGCAACTATATTCTGCGGCTTTTGCAACACCTCTTTTAAAGCTGCGATGTTAGTCCAATTGGCTCTAAACTTAACTAGGCCATCGGTGCCAATTACATAGGTCATATTTGGCATACTCCCGTATAATTTATGACCCATTCCATCTAGGGTATCTACTATAACTTTCCGGTTTTCTTGGTATAACTTGCCAGTAGCCTTTGCGTTTTCCATTTTTTCTAAAAAACTACGTAGCGGTTTGGTCCTTTCGCCTGGGTGGGCTTCTCGCACATATAATAGTAAAAAACAAACTTCGGGGTATTGCTGCTTTAAAAGATTCATGGGTCCTGTGGTATTGGCATACATTGGGCAGGTAATACTCCCAGTATCTAAGACAATTGTTTTGTCTAAATAATCAGACAATTTAACCAACCTCCCGTCTAAGGTTGTGGCCTGAAAATCTATGTAGTGTTCGCCAGGCTTAGGACCTTTAAAGTCTTTAAAGTTGTAATCCGACGGATTAAAGTGCTTGTAGTTATACAAATCAAAATCTTCGCTATTCATGACTTAATATCCTTCGGTTAATAATAAAATTACTGAATTTAAAACAAGTCTACGCCAAAGCTTATTAATTAAACATGGTCGTTTTTTTAATTTGTAATTTTTCTATGGAATTGCCGCGTTTAACCTCTAATATTATGGGATCGTCTTTATCTAGCAATGCTTTAAAATAATCGTAAAACTCGCAATAGGGTTTATTATCGAAGATTACATTATTAATGGATAGTATTATGTCGTTTAATTGCAATCCTGTCTTGGCTGCTCCACCTGCTTTAAAAAGGCTGCTTACGTAAATCCCCTGATCGTTTTGGTTTAACGAAAAACCAAATGAACTTTCCTTTTTTTCTGGCTGTTCTTGGTTTGGGCTAATGGGCGTTAAATACAGCTCGTTTTCTTTAAAGTTTAAAGTAACCACAAAATATTGTGTAATTCCTGCGCCAATTAAATTGTAATTGTTTGATTTAGCGTAGTAAGCAAACTTATTGGTCAACTGTTGTTTACCAATTGTAAAATCCTTGATGGGTGTGATAAAAGTGCTTTCTTTTAAAATCCCGTTTGCCCCTGCAGCGCCTTCGCCAATAATTTCTACGGCAGCATTGGATTTTAAAGCTACACCATCTTTTTGAGTTAACGATAGTAGTCCATTAAAGCCAAAATCAAGCAAAAAAGTATATGTTTTCCCGTTTATCTTAGCCTTTATAAACGGGTTATAAACTTTATCTAATTTTACTTTTATCCTGATTGCATTATCTAGATTCGATAGCTTGTCTGCATTATTGGTAACGATTATTGTTCCTTCTTGCGCATTAATCTGCCATACCGCATTTTTTATAATGCTCTTTCCAAAAAGACCTCCATTGGTGTAGCAATTTATGGCTGGGGAGTCTAAAAAGTCAAAGTTTAAAGCTCCAACATCGGTTATTTGTAAATCTCCCAAAGTTAACCGGGGTATTTTAGTTAACGCTATTTTTGATTTTATTTGGTTGGCACTCCCAACTTCTACTTGCATTAACTCCGGAAGGCTGTTGTCTGCAATTATTTGCGAAGTAATGGTATTATAGCCCCCAGTATCGAAAATATACTGGTAGGTTTTTAAACCAATAGTTACTGGAATAATAACGTATCCAAATTTGTTTAGATAAGGGATTTCTTGGTAAAATTCAGAAGTTGTAATCTGGGCAGCATTAACAATGGCTAACTGCTCTTTTGCAGTTTGTCCAAACAAACAGTAGCACACATTAAACGATAGTGTAAATAATAAAAGTTTGCGCATGGGTGCGGTTATTATATACTTAGACGCAGAAATACTTAAAAAAGTTGCCTACCACTCCCAGCCAAATCCGGTTGTAAATATATAATCCACTTCTCTGCCTACTTCTACTGGGCGATTATCGTAGTTTAATGTAAAAAAATAAATTTCTTCACAGTATTTAGTCTTAATAGTATTAAATAAATTTAAAACCGCGCATTACCAGATCTTTATTCTTAACAAATTTTATAAAACCTTAATTATTCTGTACCAAGAAAAACATGGGTAAACCACCTAACAAGAGCTTCTATACTTAGCATGGTTACAATCACGATAATAAATGCCACAATACCATGAACTGGCCCAAGAAATATAATTTTATCGTCGAACAAGACCTCTAGCAACCATAAAATGGCAAATTTAGATCCAAATAATAATGCCCATGCAGATACTATACGAAGCTTTTTTCTGCCTTTTTTAATAAGATGCGCACCTACGCCATGTTCAATTTTAAAAGTGATTTGCAGCATTAACTGCAACACAACAGCGGCTAAGAGCGATATGGTAAACGAATTAATCTGAACGTTGTCCCAATATTCGTTAAATAAGTTTAGTACGGTAAGATCTATTAAAATGGCAAAAAAGTAGCGCAGAAATAACTGCTGCCTTTTAGAATATGTCTTTAACTCGGTTTTAGTTGTTGTCATTTTAACGGTATAGTTATTAATTTCTGTTTACGAATATATTAATCTTTAAACTTTTAGTCTGTCAAGAACGCTGCAATTTGCATTACCATTTAAACGGACGGAACCCGATTCCAAATTCTATCCAGTCTGCTGCAAAAGCATCTGTTTTTAGTCCTACTTGTGCATATGCCCAATCCAACAAGTCATATCTAATGGATGCTCTAACATAATAGGGTTCTTTACCACGACTATCGGTCAAATATGTCCCTGCATGTCCACTAATAGTAAACTTATAAAACATAAAATCGTATCCTGCGTGTATTCCAACTAAATGTAACTGACTATCATCGCCCGGAAAACGCGCTTCTAAACTAGCATCGTAAAAGTAGTCTAATCCCGCTGTTGCCCCATGCATATTATTAAACTTGTGTTGGTAGTCTAAAACAAGCGAAAGGGTAAGGTATCGAGATTCGTCAAAGGGATCTCCAACTACTTCTGGGTAATTCTGAACGGTCCCAGCTGCAACAAAAAAATTGATGCTTTGATTATTTACCCCCTTGGTATTTAATTTGCGTTCCGGCCTTTTAAATCTTGCATTTAGTGTTCTTTTAGCATACGGGTCGTCGTTAACTTTATGTTCGTCTGCATTGTAGTGATATCTTAACCCCAGGTTTAAGCCAAACATATTTAGCCCCCAATTAGGGGTATTAGTGCGCCCGTTACTAAAATGTGTAAAATCTAAACCATAGGCGATATCGAGTTCTTTAGTCCATTTATAAACCCAGCCAAAATTAACGTTAAAGTAAACCGCTATTCGAGAACCTATGGCGTCGTTAGTTGGATTGGTTGCCGAATCGAAAGGTTCTAAATTGTAGGTAAGTCCCAAAGCTGGCTCCAAACTAAATGCGTTTCTTCTAAAGGGTTTACTTATTGGAAAATTAATGAATCCAAATATTGCATTTGGATTTCCAAAAATTTGTGGATCACCAATAAATCCTGAATACACTCCAATACCGTAAGCAGGGTAACCATACTGACTGGCCCAACTTTCTGAGTTGCTATTTTGCCAAGCGTATCTAAATTCGAAGGCTCCATATCCCGAGAGTGTTTCTTCGTCTAGGCCATCACCACCATAAAAGTGAGCTCCTGAATGACCACTTAATTGAATAGTTCGAAAACGACCTTCTTGATCGTTTTGCGCTAATCCAAAAACGGGAATTAACAGCAGTATTAGAATTAATTTAAATTTCATGACAGTTAAATATTTAACTCGCGTTTCTTATTTTACCGGCGGTTAATGCCCTAGTTTTTAGTATTAACTGGAGTAGAAAATTCTGGCCTATTTATTTTTAATAGGTTAACATCTATTAATTTCATGAGTTCTGCAACGGCACGCTCTAACTGGGGATCTCTCCCTTGCGACAACGATTTTGCATCTATTCTAACTTCTACATCTGGCGCTATTCCAGTGTTTTCTGCGATCCATTGGTTTTTATTAGGATCAAAAATGGCATTGTCTGGAGAGGTCATCGACCCACCATCTATTAAGCGATAATGTGTCGAACTTTTAACCAAGCCACCCCAGGTGGTCGTTCCAATTAATGGACCGGCATTTTGTTGTCTAAATGCCCAAGGGAAAAAATCTCCTCCCGAACCCGACATTTCGTTAATTAGTAAGGCTTTTGGACCTAATATCCCAGAAGGCATAACCTTTGGTGGTGCGCCAGGTATTTCGTTGGTATAGGCAGCACGTACCGTACGAGTCATTAAATCGACCATATAATCGTCTAATAAGCCACCGCCATTGTAGCGTTCGTCTATTACAGCCCCTAATTTGTCTTGCTGTGCAAAAAAGTAGCGATTAAAAGACACTAAGCCTTGACCCGAAGTGTTGGGTACCCAAACATAGGCCAATTTACCATTAGATAAGCTATCCACAAGCTTGCGATTGTCTTCCACCCAAGCGCGTTGTCTAAGGTTAGACTCGCTCCCAATAGGTTTTATTACTATGGTCCAAGCGTCTTTAAAAGAAGCCTTGTCGTTTATATGTAAAACGGTTTGCTTGTTAAGCGTACCGTCTAATTGTTGGTAAATATTGTTGTCGCTTGTAAATTCCTGTCCATTAATACCAACCAAGTAATTACCTTCTTTAACCTTTAGCCCCGGTTCGTCTAATGGGCTCGTTAAATTTGGGTTCCAGTTTTCTGAAGTGTAAATTCTAGCAATTTGCCAGCGCCCATCTTTGGCAATTAAATCGGCCCCTAAGAGCCCTACCTTATTGCTTGCTACCTCGGGGAAATCACCTCCACGTACAAAACTGTGACCCACAGAGAGTTCTCCGTTCATTTGATCGAACACATAGTTAAGATCGGCGCGATGTTTTACAAAAGCAATTAGCGGTTCGTACCTTGCGTATACGGTATCCCAGTTTCTGCCATGAAGTCCCGGATCGTAGAAATAATCTTTTTCGTACCTCCAGGCTTCCTCGAACATTTGTTTCCACTCGGCCGCTCTATCCAGTTTTAATTCTAGTTTTACATCGATTGGTTTTAGCGAAGCTTCTTTAGCTTTTGTTTCGGTAATATTCCATTTACCCGATACCTCTACCAAGGCCGTTTGCCCATCTGCAGCAATAAGCATGCTACTTACGTTAGCTAAGAATTCTTTGGCTTCCCTATCCTTTAGGGTGAATTTATGAATAGTACTTCCCGGTTGATTGGGTATGCGTTCGGCAATAAATACAGATCCTGCAGGCCCAGTTCGCAAATAGGCGTAGTTGCGCGTAGGAATAGGAAGTGGGATAATTCTTCTATCAATATTTTGGAAGTCTATAGTTACTACTACAGCTCCTTCTTCTTCGGGCTTTTTGTCGTTATCTTTCTTGTCTTTATCTGCTTTCGACTTGTCATCAGGCGCGTCACTAGTAGTTTCTTCTTCGTCACTTCGCAGCTCGAATGGAGAAGTATCTTTGGCGTTTAAATTTACAACGTAGGCCGCGTATTCCGGTCGCGCATTCATGGCACTGGTATTGGTCCAACCCGAGCCCAAAGCAACATTGGTGCTGGCAAGAAAATAAAGGTGTTTTCCATCTCTATCCCAAACTGGAGAAGAGGCATCGGCAAATGTATTTGTTAAGGCTGTAGTGGTATTAGAAGCCTGTGACCAAATCATAATTTGCTGAAAGTTATTACTTCCCGATTTAGAATAAGCCAGCCATTTGGAATCTGGAGACCAGCTAAGTCCCATACTACCGCGTTCTATATTTAGGCCCCCAACCCCAATGGTCTTAATGGTTCCAGCCTCTAGGTTTACCAATCTTACTTGCAGGTCGTCGTCTACAAAAGCAATGTATTTACCGTCTGGAGACCAGGTAGGTTCCCAAACATATTTTGATGGTGTAATTGCAATATCTGGAAAGGATTTCATTCCGTCTTGAGAAGCTCTTTTTAAAACGTAATTGGAGTGTCCCGCGTCCGATATCCAAGCAACTTGGTCCCCTTTAGGCGACCATAAGGGTTTTCTATCTGCCGCTAATGGCGAATTTGTAATGTTTCTAATTTCTCCAAATTCTGTGGGAACGGTAAATATCTCGCCTCTAGATTCCATAATAACGCGCTTTCCCTTTGCCGATATTGAAGCAAATTGTACATCGTCGGTTACGGTTTGCCATCTTGGTTCTACCCATGGAAAATCCCCAATTATTGTAATGCTTAGCGTGGTTGTTTGTTGGGTAACCAAATTATGTGTATGTAATCTGCCATCTCGCTCAAAAATTAAGTGGTCTGCGTTTCCAGAGAGCCATTTTACATCGGAGCCTTGAAAATTCGTGAGCTGATTAAGTGCTCCATCTGCTACCCCATAACTCCATATATTAGAAACTCCACTGTTTCGGTCCGAGAGAAAATAAATGTTTTCGCCCAGCCATACCGGTTTAATATCTATGGTTTTATTATTCGGGATAAGGGTCTCTGATTGATCTTCTAGGTTTAGAATCACCAAGGGTGTGTTTTGACCTCCACGGTATGCTCTAAATTCAGATTCCCACCGGGTCATTACATCGAGTACTATATGCGAACTGTCGGGCGAATAACTTCCATGCACACCACGCTGTGGAGTAATTAGTCTAGGAACGCCTCCATTTTTTGAGATTTCCCAAAGTCTAAGTGAAGATTTAGGAGCATAATCTCTTCCAGAAGCAAAAATAACATAGTCGCCATTGGTAGACCAACTTTCTGCAAAGGCTCCCGAAGGATGCCAAGTAAGTCGTTTAGGTGTCCCTCCAGTAATAGCTACCGTATAAACGGCATTCACGCCTGCTCTGTTCGAGGTAAAGGCAATGGTGGTTCCATCTGGAGAGATAACCGGATTACTTTCTACTGCGGCAGTGCTGGTTATGCGTTTAACGTTGCTTCCGTCTAAATTAGCTACCCAGACATCGCTTGCATAGGTAAAAGCAATATTGGAATCGCTTATATGGGGTTGCCTTAATAGCAGCGTTCCTTGACTCCATGAAGTATTAGTTGCTATTAAAATAACTAGAATAGCAAAGCGTAATCTTGTAGTAAAATCCATTTGTTGGTTGGTTAATGGTTGATTGTTAATCGAGTATTGCCATTGCATACTGTTGCAAAATCTTCCTGAAAGATAAGCAATATCACCTGATGCAAAAAACACCTTATGTGCTATTTATTGGGCGAGTATCCCCTGTTAACTGTTGGTTTTAGCTTTTTTTTGTTTATAAGTTTGTGTGATGCGCCTAATTAAAAGTCCCAGGCATATTAAAGATATAATGGCTGCAACATTATGCACGCCATAAATAATTCCCTCCACTGGTATTAAGTAAGCAAAGGCATTAAGAATAATTAGCAACACCATTAGTGCTCTAATAAAAATCTTTGCCTTTGATTTTTGCTGTGTAACTTCAAGAAGGCCTATAACTATAATAAACAAAAGAAACTCATGCTCGTCAAATACTCTAGATATTATCGCATCTAGATCTGGGAATTGCTTACCCCAGCTAACATAATAGTAATACTTGATTACAGTTATTACAGTTTGTAGTAATACAAGTAATAATGCAAACAGCGGATTGTAAATCTTCAACATTACTTTTTTTCCGTTCGTAAAATTTTCTCCATTTTACGACCTTTCGCCAATTCATCAATTAGCTTTTCCATACGCCTACATTGCTTATAAACGTTAAATTCGTCTTCTATTGTTTCTATTCGATAGCCACAAACAACACCTTTAATTAGATGCGCGTTGGCATTAATTTTTGCCTGTTCAAAAAACGCTCTAAATGTTACTTTATCTGCAATAAGTTGTTGTAGATCGGCTTGGTTATAACCCGTAAACCATTCGATTACCTGATGAAACTCCTGTTTTGTTCGGCCATTCTTTTCTAGTCTATTCCAGTAAAGTGGGTAAATAGATGCAAAGATCATATTGGCAACCTTTTCGTTTTTTTCTGGTGTAACCTTCATTGTATTGTAATTTTAACTGGCGTATTTTGGTCAAGCCGCTTTTTTAATTCCCTAATAATTTTCTGTTCGGCTTCTGCGTCAATTTCACGTATTCCAGTTAGATAGTCCGGCTGGGTAATAGCATACCACTGAATAAACAACCCTCTTTTTAAACTCTCTAGATTACCTTGGGCCTTATCTGCATAATGTTTATGCACCACTTTATACTCGGAATAGATTCTTTCTAAAGTTAGGTCCTTTTGCGCTGAACTTACCTTTTGGTCTAATAGCTCCATTACTAAAGTGAATAATTTTGCTTCGGCTTGTGTCAATTGAGCTAATGTCATTCTTTATTGGTTCTAATATAAACAAATGCCTAAATTTTTATTCATAATTACCCGGCTGTAATATTTTTATCTTTTCTATGATATTCAAACATTTCTATTGTTGTTTTTAACATTCCAACAAGTCCAATTCCTAAAACGATAATTCCAATAGATAACTCTTTTAGTCTCGTATCGTGTATATTAAATAAACTTATAAGCCCCAAAGCAACTAAAAACAAGGTGAACAAAGCGAGAATTACAATTGTAATCTTCCCTTTTTTTGGGTGTTCCCATATCTTTCTTGACAATTTATTCTGTGTTTTTGAAGTGTCTTGTAAAGTCGAAAAACTAATTGCTAAGCCCATAAAAATCAACATTTTATTTAAACTTTCAAAAATTAAGTCAATGCTATGAGCACTAGCTTCAAAACCATTTAAGTACGGTTTAAAAGCAAAATAAAGCGCAATAAACATTAATGGATACTGTAAATAACTTATGTAGTGAAATAGTAATTTAATTTTCATTTCTTGTATTGAGTATAATAAATCGGACTACTCCATAAAGGGCAAATCCTGCGCCTAATAACATTTAAGTAAGCGCCAAATATGCTAGTTTTTTTTCGCTATGAGCATAAATCTAATATTGGTCAGCAATATCCCTATTAACATAAATATCCCTCTTTGTTTTATTGTATTGATCATGTAGTTTTTAAACGTAATACGCACCTATTAAGGGGCTATGTTTAATTTCTTGAAGATAAAAAATTACACAAAAACCCGCAAAGAGAATTATAGTTTTTAAAATGCCTTTATTGTTTTACAAACCGACCTCTAGCTTTAAAACCTGCATTATTAATAAGTTCAATAAAATAGCTGCCTGGAGTAAGACTCGAAACATCTAAAATTCCAGAAAATGGAGAAGAAATTAGCTGTTGTCCCAACAAATTGTAAATAACAATTTGTTGATATTCTTGATTAACACTAATGTTTAAAATAGTATTCGCTGGGTTAGGAAAGACCACAATTTCTGCAAGCTCTTGTTCTTCTATCCCTAGAGGGCTAATTACAGAAAGTGCAAAATCAACCAAAAATTGGTAGCGGTCAAGATTGTCGGTATCTACTAAACTATGCACTAGCGTGTAACGGTCGCTTATGTCCAAAGCATCGTAGCGATCGGTAATAATTATAGCATTCTCTGGATCGTGAGAATTGGTAGTACCAGGCTCGAACTTGTAAACAAAGAAAATGGGAGGAGAATCTACGTTAACCTCGTCGGGTGGATACCACCAGCTTGGAAAAGCCCAAATTCCATCGGGTAAAGCATGATACATATACAAGCCTTTTACGTTTGGATTGGGTCTGTGGCCTATTATCCAACTTAAAATAGTACCTCTTGAAGACCCTCCAATAATTAGGTTGGTAATGTCAAAATTATAGGTTTCGGCATTGTCCATTATCCACTCCAACATAAGCTCGGCATCGCTCCAACCCAGTTCGGCATCTTCTTGAGTATTTATTGCAGTAAGCGACTCCCAAGAAATTACCGAGATTCCAGCGGCCTTTAAATCCATAATAATCGTGCCAGGCATATTGGTAGTGCCCCCATTAGCATGTGCGTTAATATACACTGGGGTTGGAGTTGGGGATGAGGCAATCCAAATGTCCAAATATTGCCGGCTTTCCGGGCCATATGAGACCGCTGAATAGTCTTGTGCCATAGTATTGTCACAAAAGCACAATAGCAATACAATTAGACTCAAATTCTTCATAATCAAAATAAAAAAGATTGGCTAGAGGCTGTAAATTAAAGCTTAATAATTAAAAATTCAACCTATCTTTTGTAAAACACGTTTTATTCTCGCTACTCGCTTAAGACGTTTTAGCATTTTTGGCGCGCAGCTTTTGATCGATCCATAATTCGACTTGTAATCTTAATGCCGATAAGGGAATAGACCCATTTTTTAATATTACATTGTGAAATTCTTTAATATCGAAAGCTTCTATTAACTGTTCTTCTGCCAATTTTCTTAGCGCTTTAATTTCTTCACCTCCAACATCGTATGAAGTAAGTTGTGCAGGAGAAACAATACTTCTTCTGTAAAGATTAGTTGCACGCGCTTTGCTCATGCCCGATGCCATCATAAAATTAATAATGGAGTCTCTTGACCAAATATTTAAATGTATTGCGGGATCTATAACCATGCCTCGAGAAGGCCATGTACGTCTGTTAATTAGGGAGGCTTTATAATTATATAATCCCATTTCTTCTGCCAATTGTTCGGAATACCTAGCCCAACCCTCTATATAACTCTGAAAACCTATCATTTCTCGAATAGGATGCAGCCCTTTAATATCCCTTTCTATTCCAAGTTGCAGGTGATGTCCAGGGTATGCTTCGTGAAAAGATAATTTTTCGTTATTGTAATAGGTTTGTTGCTCCGGATTATTAAGGTTTATTCTAAAATAAGCAGGCCTGGTGTCGGTTGCACTTTCGTAAGAGCCAATACCGTATTCATGAGGAAGATATGGTTTTATTGTTACGTCTTTAGACGGCATAATATCGAACCACTTTTTGCATTCAATCTTAGCCGTATTTAATATGGTTTGATTATACGTGAGTATTTCTTCTTTAGTTTTAAAATAAAGACTAGAATCTGCTTTAAATCTAGATATTATCTCTTTAAGGTTAGTTGTTTGATAATGATTTTTTCCTAACTCTTGAATGGTTTTAATATTTGAATTGACGATGTCTAACCCAAGATTAAATATTTCTTGTCCGGACATGTTTGTGGTGGTACTGTTTCTAATATAAGCCAGATAACATGCATCCCCATTGGGCAATGTTAAAACCGATGCCTGGGTTCGTGCTTTCTCTAGATACTCATTTTTAAGAAAGGTCGTGTATTTAATTAAGGCCGGATTAATTTGTTCTGTTACTAGGTTTTCCCACTGCTTCTTAAAACTTGCACTGCTGTCTTTTCTTGCAGGAAACATAAAGGGAGAATCGGCTAGCGAATAACTTGTTAATATTTCGATTTGAGGAATCACTAGCGCGACAATTTCTTGTGGCATGCTGTAACCTTGATCTAGACCTACTTTTAAATTTTCTATTTCTGTATCTACATAACTTGGGAATTTCTTCCATCTGGTTACTGCCTGCGCTCTTAGAGAGTCACTTCCTACTGGTTGGAATTCGGCGATACTTAACCAAGGGTCGTAAAAGTTCCAATTATGATTAACATTCCACAATTGCCTATTGCAAACCCTAAGGGCAATACTACTTTCTAATTCCTCTTGCAATAACCAATACGTAATTTGGTCCGCTTTGGTCGCAAAATTAGACGTGTCAATTTTAATAAGTCTATCGTAAAGGCTATCCTCGAATTTATGCCATTTAGCCAAAACTTCAAGGCTATTAGAAGAAAAAAGGCTGTGGTCCTTAATAGGGACATCTAGATAGTATTTATCCTCTGGAAATCTTTCTAGTGTTCGGTCAAGATACGCATTGGCCAACCCAGTAATTGTAGCTTCATTTTGTTTATTATTGGTCGAACATGCCCCACAAATGATTAACATTAGAAGAATAAGCTTTTTCATGGACATTAATTTATTAACGTTAGAGACCCGAGCCAATTTAGCGATTCGGCTATTCAAAAAAGGGAATTACCAGTTTAAAATGCGTCTAACTAAAAGTAATAATTTTCAAGTTAATAGCATTGGGGGTTAAATTATTAGCCTTGATAGCGAAGGCTACTATTTAAACTACTATAAACATGTAAGTAAAAATCTATATTTGCTGAACAAGAAATACCTTTTATCGACTCAATCTATAAAGTTAATAAAACCGCAGCGCATGGAATCAAGCTGCGGCGACATTGTATAAAACAGTTCTTGTCCTTTTAATACTAGTTCTGCCCTGTTGCCCCCTCTTCCCTGATTTTGAACGTTGGACGCTGTCTGATAAAAGATCGCTACCACATAGAAGAGACAATCTTCTCCGGAATTTAATGTGCTTTTAAACCTTGTGGGGTTGTCGAAAGACTCCAACTGGGTTACCCCATAACTAAACGAGTCTAGCTTGTCGAGGGTCATGGTATCGGGTGGTAAAAATAACTTTACAAAAGTGTTTGGAGAATTAGGAATTCCTATGGAATCGGCAGCAAAATTAAGCTCCAGCTTAAAAGGCTTTTTAGTGTTATTAATTACGCGAGAAAAAAAGACTAAGTAACTATAATTAAAATGTTGTTTTGTAGCTCCCTTATATGGCCCACCTTTTGGAAAGCTATTCTGTATTATAATGCCATTGTTGTTTGTTTCGCTGTACCATTTAAAGTCGGTATGCTGCGCCTTTGCCATAGTAACACCCAATAAAAAGCACGCCATAGTGATAGTAAACCTCATACTTTTATTTTAATCATCTTGTTTTTAATCAGTTTGGCATTCGAACACAGGGAATTTAGTGTTGCGTTATCAAAACGTGGTTAGTCAAAATATTTTTATTAGTTCGCTATTAGCTCTTGTCGTATTGTTTTTAATTGAGGAATAATTATTTTTAAAGACGGCAGGTAATTGTTGTATATCTGCTGATAACTGCTTATTACATAATGTCTGTATTCCTGACTGTTTACAAAGTAATCTTGTAATTCTGGGCTACTATTATCTTTTGTTATGTTTTTGCTAATCCATTCCGGGTACCAACTATAATTATCTCGGTATTTATTGGCCAAACCGAATCCTAGAGAATTAATCGTCTCTTCAACTGGAATAATATAAATCCTTTCCATTAGATCATACAATTCAATTAAACTTAACGACAAACTATCTGTTACAGATATGGCTTTTAATCTTAAAAGACCAGATTTATTTAAGTTGGTCGATGCCGAACGCGCTAGTAATCTAGATAACCCATCGTCTAGTAGGGCTACAGTTCGGTTATCGGCAAAAACTTCGTCGAAAACAGGTTCAAGTGATTCGTAGTAATTCTTATTTTGAGTTAACTCTGTAATATCGTTATCTAAATCTAAAATTATCTGCTGGTAGATCGTGTTTAGTTCAATTTGTTTATTTCGGTTTTCGTTCCAATTATTAACTTGTAGCGCAAGCAGTATCCCAATCATTACAAGAACAATCTCACCTATGGCGTATTTTAGGTATTTGGTGGTTTTGTTTTTTGTCATAAGATCTAATCGAATAAGGCGGAAGAATCTAATCATTGTGATTACTAATATTAATTACGCACATGGTTAAAGTATATAACTCGCATAAGTCGTTCAAAAAATTTATACTTTTAAAGTTAGCGATATTTTGGGTAAGGTGATTGACATGAGCCATATCTATGATTTTTTGGTCGAACATTATTTTAATTCTTGCCCTGCTAGAAGCCGTTCAATATTCTTTTTAGTATCTGGGTTTGGTTCGATTTCCTTTAGGCGAGTAACCTTCGTTGTAATTTGGCTAGACCATTGATTAGATTTCCATTTATCTAACACCTTAATTACCATATTTCTATTTCTAGTAACTGGACTATCTAAACCAACAAGAAGTAACTCTTCTCCTTGCATGGGATAATCTTCCAAAAACATAATTACACAATCAAAACAAGAATGCTTTTGAAAGTCATCACCCAGACCCATTCCATCTTTTGGGCCAGTTCCTAGTTCTTCTAATGGCAGGTTCCTTTTTGCGAAGTCGACAATTTGGCTCACCTTATCTTCTCTTCCGTGGGCGGTTACATCGTACCAAGCCGAATGATCTAAGGGATTCTTTTGTAATTTATCCCAAACAACATCCCATAATTCGACACGAAGTTTTTGGGCTGCTTGTTTTGCGTTCCAATACAACTTAGTGTCATCACTTTTTAGTGCGATTTCTACCTGCGATTTCCAGTCTATATTTTTTAGTGTTTGGTCTATATCTATAAGACAATTGGTAATAAAGTCTTGAGTCCAACCATTTTTTCTATGTGCTCCCAAATCTTCTTGAATTTCAATTAGAAAATCTTTTAGCTTATTATAAGTGTTGTAATCTATAATGTCTTTTACATGAGTTTTTCCATGTCTAATAAAACGTTGGACTGTTTCTGGCGCAAATTCGTAGTCGGAGATATCTTCTGCTGGCCCTCCAGAAATTAAGGCTTCTATAATCTCTCCTGCAGCTTTAAACTGTTTATTATCTATGTTTATATTTCCAAGTTTTATATGCAACTCTCCGTACACAGCGCAAGTCCAAGCTAGATACGCTATCATTATACTGTTTTTGTATCCTTCAAGGATTAGCCAATCTTTTACTTGATGGGGCAATTCCATATTGGCAATTCTATCTACAAGTTGAATTTTTCCCCAGCCATCGACTTTACGAGCTAACTCCCATAAATCTTTAACTGGATTGTTAGATAAATTTGAAAGCGCAACAGTAGAGAAAACAGTAAATTCATCGTGTAAACCAAGTGTCTTTATTTCACTTATAACCGATTTATTTTGGCAAAGACCAAGCATTGCAATTCCTACTTTAACACTATTTCTGTGATTTGTTTTTGTTGCTAAATCTTTGGCAAAACTAAAAAGATAAGGTTCAACCGGTAAAGACTGGTTTGCTATTTCCTGAAGAAATTCGTCTATTATTCTAATTACTCCATCACCACTAGTTATCGTATTGTAAAACGCCGATTTACTTTCTAAATCTCCATTTTTTGCTATAGCACTTATATGTTTTGATAGTTCCTTAATTTTTACTTTTGATTCGGAGGATTGATCGGCTCCAAACATAGAGTCTATCATGCCCGGCGCAAATCTTAATTGATTGCTATCGGGATTTGTTTGGTCTGGTAAATTGTTAGCAGATTTTTTTAAAACTCCGTTGGTGTCTATATTATTAATTAAGAAATTTAATATGGAATCATCGGTTCGCCATGCTATATCTTCGGTTTCCTTTTTAGTGGCTAATAAATTTTTAATCCAAGCTATCATTTATAATCGAGTTTTATTGCATTAACCTATTTGTAGGTTAGAGGCAATGCACATTTGCAAATTAACCTTTAGGTTTTGCCATAACTTTTGTATTGTAAATCTACTTTTGTTTTTTTATAATTTTTACAATGCGGTTAATTGTAATTTCAGATAAGTTCCACTGGTAGCCATTAAAATCTGTTGTATTTATAAATTGAACCACTACCGCGTCTATATCTTTGTGGTATTCGGCAAGACTTTGATAACCAATAACCAAACCACCATGGTTATACTGGTAAGGGTAAATTTCTTGTTCTCCGTCGCCAAATACCGAACCATCGTTTAAGGCGCGCAAGAATATACCAACGTCTTGTGCAGTGGCCAACATTCCGTATTCGCTGGCTTTAAAATCCTTATCGATTCCTACATAGTATCCGCTCATTACATCGTCTAAATCGACCTGGGTAATAGAAAAATAGGTGTTTTTAAGCCCCAGAGGAGTTATTATTTTCTCTTTAATATATTGGTTGTGATTATAACCTAAAACCTGATCCATTATCCTGCGTAGTAACAAATAATTCGTGTTCGAATATTCATATCCTTTATCGGGCTTAAAACTAGCGGGTAAATCAATTGCAAAGTCTAGTGCATTTTTGCTGTTGTCTTGTTCGTTGTCCCAAAAGGCAGGATTATTAGTAAAATTGGGAATGCCAGAACGGTGCTGAACCATCATCTTTACCGTGATTTGTGCTGCATTTTGGATTCTCCCTTTAAGTTCTGGCAGATAATGGGTAAGCGTTTTATCTAATTCCAAGCGATTCTCTTTAACCAGTTTAGTAACTGCGACAGCCGTATATAGCTTACTTATGCTTGCAATTTTGAATAACGATTTTGGATTGGCTGGTATTTTGGCTTCTCTATTGTTCCAACCCCCTGTGTAAAACGCCGGTGGCTCCCCTGCTCTATCTACGTAAACTATCATTCCATCGAATCCATGCTCAATAGCCTGATCTACCTGTTCTTGGACCGTATCGGGTAGAGGCAATATCCATGCTTTTACTAAAATCCAAGGCACAAAAAATAAGGACACTATGGTTCCAACAAGTAAGACACTGCGCACAATCCATTTGGCTTTTTTGTTTTTTATCATGCTTTAGAAAATAAAGGATTTTATCAATTTGGATATTGCGTTATTAGTTTTCGTATGTAAAGATAATGACTCAATTTAAGTAATTATTTTTTTCCTGTTGTTGCATAAAATCTCTTATACGTACTAAGACCTCTGGAGCAATAGTTGCTAAGGCATAATAAAGGTAAGTAGTGATTTAAGAAGGTGACTAAAAATATTAATCATTATTAATTAGTATAAATACGGTAGTAGTTGCGGTAGTATTTCGCTCGTTGATTTTTGATTTGTCTCTAATTTGTATTTAACATTGCTATATAGTAGTCCGAAAAGGATTTTTTGATATCATTTGGTAAACGGTCCAATCCTACAGTTGATTTTAAATTGGTGAAGGTGTTCGCGTTATATGCGCATTGTTACGCAGGCTTTTTATATAATGGGTTCAACGATTTTTTTACCGTTCCATTTATTTCATAAAAATAGGCTCTTTTGCCTTTTATAATTACCTTTTTACTTCTTGGCATTCTTTCCTTGTCCATTGGAACAATAACCGTTATTTCAAAATAATCGGAATCTTTATTTTTTGGCGAAACTTCAATAAAATCAGTAAATCCATAGGTATAAATACCGATTTTCTGAATGTCTGTTTTGGCTATTCTAAACGTGTTGGTAGCATCCAAATTCACTCGGTTTTTAATTCTGGGTGCCCAAGCACAACTTCCAGTATCGTACCAAGCTCGTGTTAAGTGTTTGTATTTTCGCTTTTTGTTAATATACAGCGTTAATATGTCAAATTCAGTTTTGGTTTTATTAACTAATTTTTGGTTTTCGTAGATTATATTGTAGTGGTTCACTTTAATTTCAATTGAATCTTTAAGACCAATTGTTTTTTCGGTCAGTTTTAAGGTTGATTTACGTTTTTTGAGATTTGGATTTAGTATAACTTCATCTTCCTTTACAATCCAAACACCCTTGTTTTTATAATGCTTAAAAGTTTGTGGATACATATTGTCTACAGTTCGCAGCTCAAAAGTTCCGTCTGTCTTTAATTCCAGTTCAGTAGTTAGTGTTTTTCCATTTGGCATCCAGTCACCATATTTTCCAACGTATTCCAATGTATTTGATTGTGCTTGAACCTTTAAGGAAAGCAATAAGATTATTAACAGGAAAGAAATTCTTTTCATAATACGTAAAAACGGTCTTTTATGCTGGTGGCACCCAAAATATCTAGTAAACATTTGGCGTTTGCCGGGTAAATAAAGTTTGGAGCAAGAAGTATTAACTTATAAATTTAGATTAGTAAAGGTTATTATTGAGTTCTTTTTTTTGTTTTTCAAAACTCTTTTTTAACTCTGTGAGTTTCGTTTTTTTCTGGGATTCGGTTAGACTTTTATTTTTTCTGACCTCACTTTTTAGAGATTCGAATTTTTCTTTTAAAATTTCAAGCGTATTGGTTTGTCCCGAGGAATAAAATCTTAATTCGTCCATAAAACTAGGTTTAAAATGTTGTATGTCATGAAATTATCTATGATCGGTATAGGGCTTTAAACTAAATGATTTAAGCTGCCGGCATTCTTATTATCAAGTCATAACTATTTTAATTAAAGTAGCAAGTCCTATAAAAAATATAATTGAGATCTCTCTTTTTACTGCATGTACTAAAGTTTTGGCTTAATTAAATGTTATGCTTTTTTTAAAGCTAATATTCCGTGTTTGGCAATCATTTTTTCAATTTGAAGCCTATGTCTTAAAATATGTACGATTGCGTGTTCAATAATAGCTTCTAAATCGTAGGTTGTCCAAGAAGTTTTGATTATCGTATTCATTAAATCGTCGAATGTTAGATGCCATTTGTCTTCAAAAGTTTTAACAGTATATTCAAACATTTCATCGAGTAAAATTATTCCTTGTTCTGTTTCATTTAGTTCTATTTGCCGAACCACAAAACTATTTCCAAATCGCTTTCTAATATAATTAGCATAACTATACCCTGAATTAATTATATGCAATACAATATTTCTAATAGATTGAAAGTCAACATCGGTTTGTTCATTATAAACTATCCGAAATTCAGAGTCAGGAATCTGTGAGAGCAAATTCTTTAATTCGCCCAATGCCTTTTCGTATTCGTCCGTTAAAGCTCCAATTGCTCCTTTTCTATATTGTTGTTCCATTCTAATTTTGGTTTTCCTTAAAATAGTAGTTTTTTTGGTCTTTTATTTTAGCAAAAATTACTGGTTTTAAGTGAAAACGAAAACCAGCTATGTTTGCATTGCGAACAGGATTAATTCTAGTTTACATTTGATTTTTTATAAATTCCTCGACTATTGGTTGGGCCTTCTTTAAATCTGATTCATGTACTTTTAATCGAATCGTATTTATGGTTCCTCCTCCAAAACCAGCTGTTATACCAGATTGAAAATCATTTTGTACAATTCCATCTATATTAATTTCTTCTAATAATCCTCTTAACATTATTACCCGAACTTCGGATCCTGAATAAATGTCAACAAATTCTTGATGATCTTCCATAAGCTATTAAGTATTTAATTACACATAAGCGGTTTGTGCATGGTTGAATGCGTGGTCAGACAACTAATTTAGCAAATACAAACGGAATAGAAAATTCGCGAGACGCAATTACGAAGTGCGAACTGACGAAGCAATTTTAGTAAGAAGGAGCGCACTGTGCAAAATACATACGGAAAGAAACTTAGTTTAGTTAAGTTAAGGATGTCGCTACCACGGGGACCTCACTTTCGTTATTTTTTATCTATGCTACATTTAAATAACAAAGCACACTTTCTCTTGTGCATCGTAGGCCACGATAACAAGGTATAATACTTAATTTTGAATTACTTTTCTTTCTCTTAAATTATATTTATCACCGCTTTTTAAAAAATAGAATAATTGCTCCTTATTGGGTAGTTTTTTATAATTCTCTTGATCAAATGGATTGGATTCTATAGACCAGAACGATTGGTCGTAGATAATAACATAACGCTTTCCAATAACTTCAAGAATATCTCCTTTAACAATAATAGCAGTACTTTCATCAATTCCGACGCCCAAAAGTTCGGGTTGCTTCTCTAGGATTGTGAACATATCGAACTGTCTATTTCTAGTCAAGACGTGTTGATCAATAGCAATATTCGAAATAAACCCGAATCCAATTTCGTGGTCTCCCATCATTATTTGATTGTTTTTTGTGTCTCCTCTTGCTAAATAAGAACCTTGAATAGTTGCCCCTGCAGACGAACCGGCAATTACGCCTCCTCTATCCAATAATTTTAATAATTCTTCGTGTACTTTGGTATTTAAATAACTATCTGCAATTCTCCAGTGCCTACCCCCAGTAAAATAAATACCCGTAGCTTCTTTAATTGGTTTTACAAAACTGTCTGTATTTGCCTCGATAGAATCACTTGTATGTAAAATAGTAAAATTGGGTATCCCGTATTCTTTAAAATTTCTTTCTAGCAACACTGTGTCTATTTGATTATTCTTAACAATCGCAGTAGGGATAACCACAATTTTTGCAGCATCTCCCCCAGCCAATTCACGAAACTCTTTCATAATGTTGGTGTCTCCAATTGATCCACCTCCAATGGCTATAAGTGTTCCATTCTTATGTCCTGTTGTTATTTGGGGTTCCTGTGCTATATTTTTAATGGATAACAACAACGCGATAAAAAGTAAAAATTGAGTTTTAATGATGAACATTTTTTGTTTTATAAATATTACTTTAATTTTTTTTAATCATTCTAACTAATGGTTTTATACTCCAGCACACACTTTTTTTCGCAGAGCAAGCGTTGATTGCAGCTGGGTTAAGAAAACCACAAGGGCTAATTTTAAATATAAGCTAAACACTATTAATCCGACTCGGTTTCTTTGGAGTAATCTTGCTTCGAGAAAAACTTAGAAACCACCCACCCAGCAATCATGGCAATAGCAAAAGATGGTGCCAGCACATCTAATTTTTCGAAATAAGCACCTACTGTTTCCATATTCTGGAAAACAAACTTAAAAAGTGGAACGCAAAGGAATCCCGTAATCATAGATGCAATAGCGCCCCTTTCGGTATAACCTTTCCAAAACAGCGATAAGATAATTACAGGACAGAAGGCTGCCGCTATTCCAGACCAACCAAAGATAATAACCCAAAACACCTGCCTATCTGGAGAAACTACGGCCATAATTACAGCAATTATTAGCGCAATAACTGCCATTATTAAGGTTACCCATCGTGATATTTTTGTAAGTTCTTTATCTTTTAAATCTGGTCTAAAAATTTTCTGATAGAAATCTCGGACTATGGCGCTGGAGGCAATAACCAAGAGAGAGTCTATGGTAGACATTATAGCCGAAAGCACAATAGCCACAAAAACGGCCACTAGCAGTAGCGGCAAAAAGTTTTGGGTCATAACATTGAGCACATCTGCCGCTCCTACTCCAAAAACAGCTTCTGGGTCCTGCCCGCTTTCGGTAAAAAGTAAACGAGCTAAAAGCCCAATAGTTACTGCGGCTGCATCTGTTAATAAGGTAAATGCAATAGCTACCCATTTTCCTTTATCAATTTCGGCTTCACTCTTAACAGACATAAATCGCACATAAACCTGTGGCGAACCTAAAAACCCCAAACCAATCATGGAGAATCCAAGGATGGTAAAAATGTTCATCCATACATCTTGATTCCCGCCCCAAACACTGGTAAGGGATGGATCTATGGCATGAAGCCCTGCTATAATTCCTCCCGTATAATCCATAGAAGAAAGCACAACAATAGGCAACAAAACTAAACCAAAGAACATGAGTAGTCCCTGGAAAAGATCGGACCATACCACAGCTACAAAACCACCAATAAAAATATAGATTAGTACTATAACAAACCCAATAAGAACACCCCAGTAGTAATTAATGTCCATAAGGGACTCGAAGGCAATCCCAGTAGCATCCAACTGAGAACTTACGTAAATAATAACAAATATAGAAAGTATGCTAGCAGCGATAATACGAAGCCTATGAGTCTTCGCTTTAAAATGGCTCTCCAGATAATCGGGGACGGTAATCGATTCGTACCTATCTGTTCGGCGTTTAAATTTTTTTGCCATAAAAAACCAGGAAACAAAGACGCCCAGCAACTCTCCTAATACCACCCAATAGGCCGATACACCAGCTAAGGCTCCCATTCCAGTTAGTCCAATTAGCAACCATCCTGATTCTCCAGTAGCCCTGGCCGAAAAGGCGACGGCCCAAAACCCAATGTTCTTGCCGCCTACATAAAAATCACTCATGCTTTTTATTCGCCTAGAGGCAAAAATTCCAATTAAAAACAAAATAGAGACGTAAACTACCAGTGCAATCACTTTAGCTATCATATGGGAAGGGTTTTATTCATGCTTGTCGAAATTCTAATTTTCTAAAAAATTGTCATTTTTGCTCAAAATCGAGCTGTTTGCGATGAAAATTGTAAAAAAATAACCCAAAATCAATCAAAAGAACTATTTTTTTACCTATACTTCCAAAGCTACTATTATTATAAGTACAAAAAAAACAAATGCATGGATTGTATTGAGTCGGTAGATGAGCTGGTAAAAGCATTAAAAAAAAGTAACCCAAAGGACTATAATGTGATTGCTAAATCGCTCAAGATTCAGGCCGCAGATTTAATGGAGTTCGCCTACTGGAAAGAAGAAGGATATGCCAGAAACTGCATTGAACGCACCAGCGATTTTGAACTCTTACTGTTATGTTGGAATCCCGGAGACGCCACCCCAATTCATTGCCATGGTGAGCAACGGTGTTGGGTCTATCAAGTGAGCGGGCGTTTGCAAGAGGTCATCTATAAAGAAAATACACAAAACGAGCTTAACCCGATTGCCAATCAAGAGCTTAAATCTGGTGATATTGGTTATATGGAAGATGCTATGGGGTATCACACACTTTGCAACAATTCGGATTCCAAATCCATGAGTTTGCATCTCTATGCAAAACCTATAGATTCCTGCACGTATTACGATAAAAAGGTCGACAAATTTGTTGGCAGTGAAATGCATTATCACAGTTACAAGGGGAAGTTAGTAAACCACTTAAAAGATCAAACCAGAGCGGAAATACTTTCGGGCGTAATTCAAACCAATATTTAAGTACATTCCAATACCCAGCTATATCATGAAATAGGGTTACTTGGCCGAATTTTTAATATTGTCGATTAGCCGCTTTGTCTTGTTGGCTCACTTAAAAAGATGCGCCTTTTCTTTTACGGAGTAAACCTTGTTGGCAACTGTATTCTATTAAGCAAATCTTAGATTATATTTTTCGCATATTTTGCCAACAACGGCTAAATCAGGAGGTCCAGCTGGTAATTGTGATAATTCTTCAAACATAGTTTCTAAACCAGCAGGGAAAATACTAAGCATTGCCTTTGCTTTCTCTTCTCCAACTACTCTCCAAGAGTGAGGGACGCCTCTAGGGCAAAAAATTAAATCCCCAGCATTCAATATGGTTGTTTGCTCTCCAATTCTAACCTCCACTTGCCCTTGAATTACTTGAAATACTTCATCTTCGTTTTCGTGTATATGTGGCGGAATTCCAACACCTGGTTCGTTATGCTGCTCTATAAGCGTAAATTGTCCGTTAGTATCATTCCCGGTTAGCTTAATGTTTTGATTGTCTCCAAGCACATTTAGCTTATGTCCTGCATCGTTTTTTACAATTTTTGGATTCATATAGTTAGTTAGATTAATATTATTGCCAACGGCCTAGTAAACTGCAGCAACAAACTCTCGACAGTATTAGCGACAAACCGTAATTTTTTGCACGACTAAAGTTACTGGTTTTTAGTTAGTTTTTATTTAGCGCTTCAATCCTATCTTTATAGTAATTGTCACCGCTTAATTCGTAAGCCTTATTTAAGTATTTTAAGGCATTCTCTTTGTCGTTTTGAGATTCATAGTACTCGGCCATCGAATCATAAGCATTTGCACTTGTTGGATTATACTTAATATTCATATTAAAAAACATAAATGCTTTCTCTGGCTGTCCCATTTGCATATTCATATAGCCATAGCCATTTAACATTTCGTCTATCATGGGGGCAGTGGGAACACCAAAATGTTCGGTATAGATTTGTTCCTGCTGCTCTAATAGCGAAACCAATTCTTCTATGGGGGTTTCTGGATTATTATATTTTTGCGGAGATTTAAACTGATACCATTCAAAAAGAAATACCAGCCCATCGCTCATAGACGGCAAGGGCACCGTCCCATGCAAGTCTTCTGGATATACCTTCCATGAAAAATTTAATCCATTCTGTTTTTGAGATTTAGCATAATTTGAAAACTCAATGATTGAACGGGCAAACAAAGTGAATTCAGAAGTATCATCCATAATATTCTCCATGGTTATTTCTTCATTCCACATATGTAGCTGCTCTGCTGCTAAAGACACAAAAAGGGATTTGCCTTGATAACTTGCTGTACTCAACTTTTCTTTTGCCTGCTTCAATAATTTTTGGTCGTCCCAATCTAAACTCGGGTCTATGGCTATATAGTTTTGAAAGAGATGTTTATGATTAACCAACATATTTATAGTGAACAAACCAGCATAAGAATGCCCAATTAAGGTACGATAAGCCAGGGTTGGATACTTATTATCAATATATGGGATGAGTTCGTTCTCCATAAATTTAGTAAAGGCTTCTGCACCTCCAGTTTCACTATCAAATGCGCTACCACGCCTCATTGTTATCTGCGAAGTAGTTAAATCTCTTGTTCGGTGGTTGCGGTTTGAAACCCCTACAAGTATCATATGTGGTAGGTAATGCCCCCAATAGTTACCATACACAGCTTCCAGAGTGCTTTCTAGTGAAAATCCATCCATTAGATAAATCACGGCATATTTTTCGGTATTATCAGGCTCAAAATTCTCTGGTAGTTGTACCCAAAAGTCTCGGCTTTCATTTAAAGTATTAGAAAATATAGAATCTACTATGCGATTCTGAAATTGTGGTGTTTGAGCAATAGCATTTTGATTGATTATTATAATTGATCCGAGGAGTACAAAAAGGAAGGTGCGATAAATCATTTTAGGTATTTTACTTCAAAAATAACTAAAGATTTAGTTTAAACTAATTAATTAGTTTAAAAAGTTCTAATTAATCAATTGCTAATTATAATTAAGGCTAACGTATTAGTGTATGGCTCGTTGGCTAGAGATTAAGATAAACAAAAGGAAAGAACCCATTATTTGGCAGCTAGGATTTTCCGAATATATATGAGCTTGCCATTAATTATGCACGTTGATGCCCACTGTGCTTTTTA
Source organism: Gilvibacter sp. (assembly GCA_965277295.1). Lineage (GTDB taxonomy): Bacteria > Bacteroidota > Bacteroidia > Flavobacteriales > Flavobacteriaceae > Gilvibacter. The sequence goes on along the minus strand of OZ255720.1, from coordinate 2,041,928 downwards.
AGAAGCTAATATTCAATTTTAATTATTCCTCCTTGTTCGGTTAGCGGTTGAATATTATCAATCTTATCCCAATTTTCCTTTGCGCTAGGAATTTGAACAGTTGCTAAATGGTAGATTCCATACATTTTTGTATCTATCTCAATTTTATTTTCCTTCGCATCGACCAGAATCCAATAAGGAACAAAAGCCCAGTCAATATTTTTTATTTTTCCGATAGTTTCTGCACTTTCCGTATCACCTGACAGAAATATTTTTTTATCATGCCACGTTATCAAATATGAATAATGATTTAGAGAGAATTTATGTTTTGTTTTAAAAGCTTTAACACTAAAATTTGGTATTGATTTACCAAGTTTTTCCAATTCCGTTATATTCCATGGTCCATATTCTTTGCCATTCTTTGCTTTAATTACTTTCTTGATATTCTTTTTTGAATAGTGGTCAGAATGTTTATGAGTAAAAATAAAAATAGAGTTTTCTTTAATACTATCTAATTCCGATTCTTCAAATTCCATATATCCGTGTGCACCAGATTTGTAAGGGAAGTCAGCATATATGTTAGTTGTTCCATCTGTGAAATGCAAACCACAGTTTCCAAGGAATTCAATTTTGATTTCGTTGGATTGTGAAAATCCAAAAGCCGAAACTAAGCAAAATATTAGCGTAAAAATTCTTTTCATATTCGTGGTTTTATATTGTGGGCAGCGAGGGTGTTTATGGTTTAGTTGCGTTAGGCAGCGAAGCAGTTTTGCGGCAGGATGAGACGCTTGGGGCGAAAAATCCCAGTGGGTAAAAGTGCGAAGCTGCGGCCGCAAATATTTTAGTTTAAGAACTAAAGATAACTATTGCTCGTGAATTTCTGAGTACAGACCATACAAGCAATTGACTATACACGGTGTGGTAAACTGTTATTTATTAAGTCAAGTCCTTTTTGATTAGTTTATCCACTCCATTATTTTTTGTTGAATTATAGGATGGGTGCTTTTTGAAGGCATATGTTTAGCGTGCTCTAAAAGATGAACTTCTTTTAAATTTGGGAACAATTCTTTACTTCTTTGAGCAATTTTTTCTCCTGGAAAATAGATATCATCTTTAGCAGCAATTATATATACTGGAGCGTTAAAATTTTCAACTTCTTTGGTTTTTAATAATTTTGGTATTCTGGTATCCAGTTTTATACCCTTCATCATCACACTCAACATGGTGTATAGGAAATCATCATTGTTAGGAACAAAAGCATTTAGAAAGGACTTTAAATGTTTTTCTTTTTTGGTAATCTTCCATCTTATTAATGGAAAAGTAAGTTTTGTAATAGATTCCCCAAGATTCCCGCTTACAATACCACTGGGGACTACTAAAATACATTTTCTAATACGCTCTGGATTATGGACAATAAGTTTTTGAACAATAAATGCTCCATAAGATATACCTATCACATTTACTTTTTGCATTTCTAATTTCTCAAATACTTGATCTGCCCAAAGTGCAAAAGAATTATCTTTAATATTTATTAGTACTTCTTCGCTTTTAGTTGCTTGTCCTACGGTTTCGATAACATAAAAACAATACCTGTCAAGTATGCCTTTAACAGCTTCTAAGGTTATTGGTGAGCCGGCATTGTATCCATGAAAGATTACAATTTTTTTTCCATTAGAATTTCCAGCTTTTACAACTCTAGTTTTTCCAAAATCTGTGTCAACATCAATGTTGATGAAGTCTATTTGTAAATCGTTTAATTTTTTATCGTACAGATTCATTAAATCTGTTTTTGCTTTATTATTCTTGTATATAGATGTCATAATAAATTTGTGGTGCTTGCAAATGGAACAAATGGCTCTGCCTTTATAACGGAATTAATACCGGTACTTATTAATTTCGAGTGCTTAATCTCATCACCTTCTGGTTACTTGGTTCATGAATAAAATTAGAAATTACTTTAAACCCATATTTTTTATAGAATGATCTCCCAATAATATTTTTTTGGAATACTTCAACTTCAAGGTGGTCATGATAGTTATTTATATGGTTAACTAATGTAGTTCCTATACCGTTAGAATGATTATTTGGCAAGACAAAAAGTCCTCCAATTTGATTACCAATCATACTAATAAAGCCTAGAATTTTATTAGCCTCTTCATAAACCCAAGTATCAGAATCTGGGAGATAAATTTCCTTCATATCGTTTTTTACCTTTTCTTGAAAAGACGATTCTAGAAAGGGATGTGCTAACAAGGAAGATTGATGCCATACATTAATTAATTGTTCTAGATCTTCTTTATTATGTTTTCTTATCATTATTTGTGATTACTTTTTAATTTGTGAAAATTCAAGTTTCATATAATTTTGCCATGTTTTGATATTATCTTGAGAAACAAGAGCCGTAATTATAAATCCACTGTTCTTGGACTTTGTAATAATCAGTTTTCCATAAACTCTATTGCCTTCATTAATTACTTGGGTTCCAGTATTCTTATTCGTCAATACTAATTGGTTCCCATCCCAATGACCATAATAAATGTCCATAAACCCAAAACTGTCGTCCAACGCTACAAGTCTATATACATTATTCAAGGCATCATAATCAAAAATCATTCTGAAGTTAGTAGAAAAAGTGCTATCGAATGGAATTAAACCCTTTCCTTCTATGTACATATTATTCATAATCTTCTGGAATTTGAATTTTGACTCAACTGGTTTTTGCCAAACTCCATTAGCATTCGGAAAAGAAACTAATGTCGAAAAAGTTCCTTCTATAAACTTTAAAGACGTTAGGTTTTTTACAAAGGGTTCTTCTTGAGAAAATAAATTATGAGTAAATATTAGTGTGAAAATTAAAATAGCTTTAGCCAATTTCATTGTGTATTTATTTTTAAGATTATGTTTACTTTCACTGCAATTATTATTTTAAATGATTAGTTGTGTGCTTGAATTCGTGAAGGTGAAATGAACTATATAGGTTGTTGCAAACCTCTTTTAAATCCCTAATTTTAATTTACCTACTCCGATTATTTTATTCATTTTGACTTGCCGAAAGTGCATTTCTAGGATACGCCTTGCCTTGAACGATAACAGTATTTATTTGATTATAGGCTAATATATTTTGCAGTGGGTCATCGTTGAGCAGTAATACATTAGCCGCTTTACCGGCTTCGATAGTTCCATATTTATTATCTAGATGAAAAGCTTTAGCATTATTAAAAGTAGCTGCTTTAAATAACTGTTCTAAAGAAACACCAGCGTTAACCCAATGTTGCATTTCTAAATACCCATTATATCCGGGCGGATTTGTTAACATATTCATAGCTACTCCATCTGTTCCAAAAAGCAAGTTGGCATTATTATCTGCAAGAAATGTTGCTACTGTATTCATTCTAGCAGACAACACCTGCTGAATTCCTTTAAACAAAGCTTCATCACTGTCAAATTGAGGACGTAACAAGTTATAGAGCCTTGGATTAATTGCTTTTATAATTTTGGCCCTGTTCAATATTTTTTGTTTTCCCCAATTCGCCTCTTCTGTATTCAACCAGTTTAAATAGGCTTTTGGGAATACATCTACCAGAGCTGGATTAGCAAGAAAACCAGGCTGCATTAAATCTACTTCACCTTGAATTGTTCTAAATGTGAGTTGGTATCCAATCTGTAGCGCGGCTATTTTTTTTAATGTTTCCTGATGTGCTTGAGTGAATGCTGTGTCTAAAAATTGTTCAGGATTGTTATACCAATTCCACATAGAATGTGCAAAAATGTCTATTCCAGCCTCGAGTCCAAATTTTTGAGCGTCGTAGGAAGTGGCATGCATTAAAACAGGGATTCCTGCGTTATTAGCCTGTTCAACTAAATCTCTCATTAAATTTAAACTTGGTAACTCCCAGCTTTGTGGAAATCCAGACGATTCATCTTCATAAACTATTTTGGCTCCAATACCTTGTTGAATTCCTTTAATATTATCTACAATGGACTTTGGTGAATGCAACTCGAGATTAATAGAGTCTGGAATCTGAATATTCTCGTTGTATTTATCAAATAGAAAAGGAAAATCTAACCTGTTTTTGAGTGGCAATTCTTCCATTTCCATCATAAAATCATTAAATACTTGAATTTGACTTCCACAAGTATAAATATCAGGTCCAATAGCATCGTTTTTTAATGTATTTACAAGGTCTGGTGCATAGTTATTTACATCGATTAATGTTGTATAGCCATAATAAAGATAACTTTTAGGTAGTTGAGCAAAATAGCTTTTTACCAATTCGGGATGATTCCTTTGGTGTTGCCAAGTCATACCTGCTACATTAGCTAAATGAACATGACTGTCTATTAATCCGGGAATAATAAATTTCCCTGTTCCATTAATGTTTTTTAGGTCCCCGGTTACTATTGGTTTTTCTGTTCCGCTATAAAGGATGGTCGCATTATCGATTAAAACATGCCCTATATACTTTTCAATTACACCCTGGTTGTTAGCAGAAACAATAGTCACATTTTCTACTAGTAATCCGTTGTTTACATTAAATGAGTAGTTGTGATTTTTACATCCTGTGATTGCAATTAGCACAATAAAAAAAATCAGTCGTATTAGATTCATCTGTTATATTTTATTCACAAAATAAAGACAGCGCAAAGGATTAAATGCCTCAAAAGATGATTTAGGACTCGAATTTTAAAAAAAACGGTCTTAAAAAAGTTAATACGGAATGATTGTTAGCGTTTTCTATATTCTGAAGGCGATAATCCTGTGGATTTTTTGAAAGCAAGATTAAAAGTTGATTTAGAATTAAAACCGCAATCAAAGGCAATTGTAATCATTTTAACCCGATTATAATCCTTGTTGTTTAATCTTTTCTTTACTTCTTCTATTCGCCAATCATTAATATAATTATTAAAATTTTTATGAATATGTTCATTAATTACAAAAGACAAGGCTTTTGGGTTTACATCTAATAATTCAGCAAGGGTAATTAGAGAAATATCGCCATCTAAAAAAGGTTTCTCCTGAGTCATAAACAGCGTTAATCGATTCAATAAATTTTTACTTTCTGATTCTTCTAGAATAAAAGTTTTCCTTTTTGTAATTGCCTTAATGTCTAAGAGAAATTGATCACTTATAATAACTTGCAAACTCATATAATAAAGAATCACTGCTAATATTAGCATCATTGGATAATAATATATGAGCTCCATACTATAAGAAAAGAACACGAATTCTGCTAAAATGTAGCTTAACCAAATAATAAAAAAACCAAAAAAAATGTATATAAGTTTGTTTAATAGTTTGTACAGTGCCTTATTATATAGAGACTTATTTTGTCTTACAATTTTGTAGGTTAAATACAGGTAAATGGAAAAATAGATGATACTAAAACCATCGTTAACTTTTACAATGTTAACTAGATAGGTCTTGTAATAGATTGAACCTTTTAAAGAAAAATAAAATATTATATATCCTAAATTTATAATTAGAAATGGCAGGAAATGTAGGTATTTAAATTTAAGAGGATGCTTAGTAGCTCTTGAAGATTCTTTTGCATAAAAGTAGAAAGCGGGAGCGATCAATAAAATAAAATTAAGACTATTAGAAAACCACGATTGGTTTTCAAAGATGCCTATTATTACAACTCGCACTAACAAGGCAGCAAAACCCATTAGTATTAAGGCTAAATAAATAACTTCTTGTTTTAATTTTAATCCTTTGATTAATAGAAAAACACCAATAATAAGCCCTTGCAAGGCACCAAATGAAATAATGAAGTTTACAATATTGTACAATTTTTTACTACTTTAAATTTTACACTTTGCAGTGCTCATGTTTTACAAGGGTCTAGGCTATGAGTAGTTGCGTGTTTAAGTTACGGATTTTTGAGTTTTGTAAGATTTGTAATTCGACTAAATATCATCGTGCGATGAGCGATATACGGTGTTGGCAAATCGTTTTTTTTCCTTATACTAAGGTAATATGATACAAAAATTAATGAATAAAAATAATAAACGAATTTTCAGTTTCAATTTTCTGGTTTTCCAAAATCAGCCAGATAAGTTTATTCCTCCTGCTCGATAATTGCTTTTTGGCCTTTTAATTTTTTTTTAATCATAAGACATGCGTAACAGCACATTCATTTAAAATGCGCTGCGCTGGCAATAGCGTGTCAATAATATTTTCCAAATGCAATTATTTTATATAAAAAGAAACACAAAAACAGAAAACAGATATTCTCCTAAAATGGGAAGATTAATTACACGTGTAACCTATGTTAAAAAGTATTTTCTTGGTTTTCCTATAAAGGTTCTTCATAAATACAGACAGACTTATTATGGAGAGATTAAAAACAATAAAGATTGTAACTTATTTATATAGCACATATGTAAATCCCAAATGATTGCCAAAGGTCTTGTATGTGACGCGTAGTGCGTAATTAGTGATTGTTTTTTCGGATTAAGCACGAGCAAACTTTATATGTGCTTGAACTCGGGTTGGCTTTGGGTTCTTCTTTCTATTTTTGTAAATTTCTTAAAATAAACTTTTGCATAATATCCGATTCAGTAGCGGGAATATTATGCCCAACATCTTCTAGCCAAAATATTTTTTTTTGAGGTGCTTTAAGTGCATCAAAATATGCTTTGGTTATCTGGTGATGTGTTGTCAAGTCTTTATCACCAATCAAAAAATAAACTGGACATTGTAATTCTAGAACTTGCTTTTCTAAATCTATTGCATACAATTGCTTATATAAGGGCATCCATTGGGAGGACCAGTTTTCAAAATACGACAGATATTGTTTGAATTGTTCGTCCGGAAATTCACTTCCATTATAAACGACTTCATAACGATGCAGAATGAGCATCTGTTCTGCATTTTCGAAAGGAATTTTTACGGTACTTAGTTGCTCTAAAGCTTTGGAATTGTAATTATTCTTGAAATGATTTTGCAAGAGTTTCAAAGTCATTTCTTGACTTTTTTTATTATTGACTATTGGACTTACTGCAATAAAAGCACGTACTTTTTCAGGGAACTTTTGGGCCAGATGAAACCCTAGAATCGTACCCCAAGAATTACCTAAAATAACTAAATCATTCTTGTTAAATTTAGCAAGAAGATACGATAAAACCTCCATAGCATCTTGCTTCATAATTTCGATAGTAACTAATTTATCAGGATTATTGAGCTCAATAGTTTTCCCCGAACCCCTTTGGTCCCAATGCACAACCACAAAATGAGCCTCTAACTGTTGCGTTACTTTGTCGCTATGTGACGAAACCGCCGCTCCAGGACCACCGTGCAAATACAACAGAAGTGGGTTGTCTATATTTTCTCCTTTTATACTTATAAACTGTTTTATGCCACCTATAGAAATGGTGGCCGTAGTATCTATTTTTTTGGCAACTACCTTTTGCATGATGGTGCACATTAGCAGTAGTATAATTGATTTGACACTCATACCGATTTGTTTTTTGATTGATTTAATGAATTCTGTAAAATCCTTATACGATTAACTTCCTGATGTTGTCTAAATAGCTTCTGCTTACTTTTACCATATCGCCATTGGTCATAATAAGTTCGTAGCTTGAAGGATAACTATAAGCCTCTTTAACCGCATTGATATTGATTACAGTTGACCGATGAACTCTAATGAACTGTTGCGTATTGAGTTTTTCCTCTAATTTTGAAAGACCATAGCTGGTTAAATGCGAATCTTTCTCTAGAATTAGTTTTGCATAATTACCATCTGCTTTAACGTAAATAATAGTATCTACAGGAATATTGATGAGTTTATTTTTTACCGACACCAAAATATTGGTCAAATGGGTTTCTTGTTCGTTTAAACCGCTAACCAAGTTTTGTAACTTAGCTAAGTAACTTTTATCGTTATCCATAATTTTTTTAATCGCCTCGTTAAACCGTTCTTGTTTAAAGGGCTTTAAAAGGTAGTCCACGGCGTGTACTTCAAAGGCTTTAAAGGCATATTGGTCATAAGCTGTAGAAAAGATAATTTGTGGCATTTCTTCTAATCTTTGCAATACTTCAAAACCTGTAAATCCCGGCATTTGTATATCTAGGAAAACCAAATCCGGTTTAAAGGTATTGATTGCTTTTACTGCGTCTACACCATTGTTACATTCCTCTATAAGGACTAAATCCTTATGCGGTTCTAAAAACTCTTTAATCAGTTTTCTGGCTGGTGCTTCGTCATCTACTATTATCACCTTCTTCATGGCTCTTATGTTTTATGTAATGGAATTGAAAAACTCACGCAAAGCCCTTGGGGAATATTACGGGTTAAGTTCAGAGATGTGTTGTAAGTTTTACGTAATCTTTCGTTAGTATTAGAAAGACCAATGCCTTTATTTAATAGTTCGTCCTTGCTTTTTGAACCAATTCCCTTTCCCGTATCGCAAATTGAAAACTGCAACATATGGTTACGACGATGTACAGCTATTTTTATAGCACCACCTTCAATAAGTGAGGATAGACCGTGTTTTATAGCATTTTCTACAATAGGTTGTAGAATTATAGGCGGTATTAGTTCTTCGTTTATTTGTTCATCTACATTGATTTCATATTTAAGTCTTTCCGCAAAGCGTTGATGTTCTAAGTCTAAGTACTTGCGAACAAAATCTATTTCTTCTTGAAGAGGCACCAATTCTTCTCGGGATGCTTTAAGTTGGTAGCGAAACAAATCAGACAGTTCATTGACCATATTTCGCGCATTTTTAGCGGTCGTAGGTATTGCAGAATTGATGGTGTTAAACACATTGTACAAAAAGTGGGGATTCAATTGTGCTTTTAGAGCCGATAGTTCACTTTCGGCATGTAGTCTTTTCAACTGAGCAGATAACAACTCTTGCTTTCTTAATTCTTTTGAATAGATATAGATATGAAAAATCCCGAATTGAATTGCATAAAACAGTATAGTTACATATACATCCCATACCATACTTTGGTCTTTTAGTCTAAAAAGACCATAATAATCACAGATTAGATAATAAATATATATCCATATTAATGTAAAAAGTGGCATTGTGATAAGATGTAAGCCACCTTTCTTCCATATAGAAAGCCAAGCCAGTTTCTTAAAGAATAACCAAATCAAGGGAATAGTTAATATCGCTTTAAGTAAGAAGTTTATTACCATACCCACTGGGTTGAGCCACCGACCAACATCAATGTTCAATACAGCTTGGTAAAACACGCCCATAAGTACGTAGAAAAGGACAATTAGTAGAATTTCTTTTTTCAAAACATTCAAAATATATATTCTTAAAATGTACTATTATTTGATTGCATGGCAAATATTTAAAATTAGTTTTTCTCTTTCTAATGGAATCTTGTGAGTTGCAATATATGCGTGTGAATGCACAATTGCAGTTTAAAAGATTATATGCGCACTCGACATAAACTGCTTTCCCAACGTTTAGATTCTCAATTCTTTTGCGATGTCAAGTATTAAATCAAATTATTATGAAAACAATTAGCAAGTATCGCAATAGCATCTATTTAGTTTTGGCTTGTCTCTTTATCTCGCAAGGGTTACAAGCGCAGCATAGTGAAACACCTAAAAAAAACAAAACGAATACTATTGGTATTCCCAATATTCTTTTTTCGGGCGTTTTGCTTGAGAATCAAGAGAAAAACCAAGCTTGGTATATCCCCAATATATTCGAACTATTTCCAGCAAATACTGTGGAAGGTTTTGTAGTTAATCCGCAAGTAACGTTTACTCAAAACTATAAAGATGGTCGGTTTTATACTGTTACTCCTAAACTAAGATATGGTTTTGGCAATGAACGTTTTCAAGCACAATTAAAAACTCAATATTTCTATAACCCCAATAAGATGGGACTACTTGAATTATCAGGTGGTAGCGCTATTGAACAGCTTTATAATAAAAGTACACTTAGTGCCTTCAACAATACCTTGAACACATTTGTTTTAAGCGAAAATTACTTAAAAACGTACCAGCGTACCTATATTGAATTTAGTCAAACAGTATCGCCGATTAATAATTTTATGTTAAGTACAACTTTTAGTTGGAATAAGAGGAATCCGTTGAGCAATCTGCCCAAATACCAAGAGGACGACGACTTTACGTCCAACAATCCTGAAAATTTTGAACTAGATAATACCGCTTTTACCAAAAATACAGCCGTTGTGTTCGAAGCAAAAATTCACTGGCAAATAGGTCATCGTCTAGAAAGAATAAAAGGGCGATTAACATCCAAAGGAAAATATCCAGCGCTTGCTCTTACATATACTAATGCTACAGACGACATCTTAGATGGCGACGTGTCTTATGAAAAACTGTCTTTTAGCATTCAGGAAGATTACAAAATTGGTAATCATGGTGGAAGGCTGTACTTTGAAGTAGGTGACTTTCTTAAAAAAGACAATCTGACTTTTGTAGATTTTAATCATTTTAAGGGGAAAGAAACTGTGTATGGAACATATAACAATGACCAATTCCAGCTACTAGCATATTACCGTAACAGTACCGCAGATTTTTATATTCAGGGACATTATGAGCATTATTTTAAACCACTTTATACCGTTTATGATGAGATTAAGTTTCGGCCAGTTTTTGGTGCCAATTACCTATATACAGCAGCAGGTGGGCATTATGTAGAGCTAGGTGCTGGTATGGATAAAATTTTTGATCACTGGCGAATCGATTTATACAATAGCTGGCGTGAGGCAAAACACGAGAGTTTTGGTGTGCGCATAGGGTTTAATATTGACTAATGATTCATTTAATATAGCATAAAGATTATTGTCAGTAAGATGCAAAATAGGCGTTGTAATTTTCAAAATAGTAGCTGTTTGGTTGGATAACCTGTACTATAATTTCCAATTTTCGCGTTTTTTTAAATTTATCTTCAAATAAAAACTTTGATTGTATTGGCTTGAATTATTTTCTTGAAAAAGTAATATTTTCTATACTTCCATTGGATACAGAAAACCCAACCACTTTCCCAACTTTATTGCGTTTAAACCTGATATTCGAAAAATTGCGATTATTGGAACTAAAATATGCCTTATTAATTTGTTCAATTTTTATATCGTCCAATTTTTGATGTGTCAAGTACAATTCATTTTCTTTTTCTATCAAGTCATATGTTGTATCTAATTCGTCGTTGTAATAGCTACCTAAGTAGTCTAAAGTATCTATCTTGTTCACTTTTACAAGCCACAACCACATAACGTCGGGAATTCTGAACTCAAGTACAGGTTCGTTATAATCGTTGTCCCTAAAATTTACAGAGATATCGTAAGGAGATCCGGTTACTTTAAAATTATTCTTCCCAACGGCCCGTAATTGAGTGGCTTCAGATAAAACGCCTCCGGTGGCAAAAAGTGTATCATTTTTGCTTTGAACGTTCCAGTACTGTTTTTGTTCTCGATCAAAGTACAGGCCTTCAAACTTTTTTATTTCGGTGTTAGAAAGCGTAATAAATTGGTCGTTGTTATATGGAAATGGTTCGTTTGTTTGGTCGTTGTTGTTGTTACTAGGAAATTCGTCTTTTAAATAATGATCTATAAGCTTAAAAATTTCGTCATAAGCACTAATGTAGGACGCATTGGCAAAAACGGTAAATTCATAACCTTGCTCTGGGAATCTAGCAAAATAAGAGCGATATCCCGCATCTGATCCGGAATGGTAGATCATTTTAAAACCTTTATAATTTTTTACAAACTGTCCTTTTGCATAACTTGATACCTGTCCATCGTTTTTTTGTGCTTTCTGGTTCATGGACTCGAAAATACGGTCGTTTCCAATTGTTCCGATTTTAAAATTTTGTGCCCATTTGTTCATGTCTTCTGTAGTAGTGAACAGACTTGTAGGACCAACCGTTGCAAAATTTAAATTGCTCTTTTTAAGTTGGTCGTTAACCTTTTTATAAGAATACGCCCTGTTAGGTATTAACACCTCATGGTCATCGTAAAAAAAGCTATCATTCATTTGCAGCGGTTCAAATATGACTTGTTTTGCATAATTGGCAAAAGACATATTGGTAATCCTTTCTATAATAATAGCCGATAAGGTATATCCAGAATTAGAATATTTAAATTTATCTCCAGGTACAAAATTGAGCTCTTTTTGATTTGTAATCAATTTAAAAACCTGCTCGGTCTTAATAACATCGTCCATTCGCCAACCTGCTAATTCTAAGAGTCGCCATTGATCCCTTATGCCACTAGAATGCGTTAATAAATGCTGGATGGTTATTGTGTTTCCATAATCTGGCAATTCTGGAATATACGTTCTTACATCATCGTTTATGGACAGCAAACCTTCATCTTCGAGTTTCAGGATTAAAAAAGCTGTAAATTGTTTAGATAAAGATGCTACATGAAACTTTGTTTTTTCTGTTATAGGAATTCCATATTCTAAGTTCGCCATCCCAAACTCATTTTGATATACTACATTTCCATCTTTGGAAACCGAAATTGCAATCCCTGGTGTATCGTTATTATTATATTTTTCAAAAAGAAGGTCGACATTGGTATTTGTTGTATTATTTTGATTTTGAGAAAGGGTATTCTGTATTACCAAATAATAGCATACTACCAATGCTATAAGTTTAATGTGTTTAGTTTTCATCTAATTTAGTTTAAGTTTAGGATGTACTTTTCCTCTAGAGCTTAAGACGCTAGGTATACAATTATTAAAAAATATTACGTGCTGGTTATTTAAGTTGTCTTAAATAAATGTTTCCTTTAAGATTTTGTAAATTAATTTCGACACCACCGTTGTTAATCTCTCCTTTTAGAGACCGCTCGTTTTTACGAATAGAATTTTCATTTATTAGTTCAACTTCAAAATCGGAATAAAACGCTCCTCGAGGTGTTTTAGCATGAATAGTGGCAGATGTATCTATAGGCATTGTAATATCAATATCCCCATTGTCCGTAATTATTGAGATAGGGTACGCCTGATCAAGTTTAGAAAAAAATACCGTGATATTACCATTACCATTCTCTGTAACAATTGGCCCAGTTATATTAGACAATACAGTATCACCATGGTAATTTATGGCTTCAATCTCTGCATTAAATCCGTCAATATAAATTTCATTATTTGCTAAACTCTCTACAGACATATTAATGTCTTTTGGTAAATAAATAACCAAATTAGATTCCACGCGTTCGCGCAGTCCTTTAACAACTAAAGATGTACCTTGTTTTACAACTTCAACTCCATAATCGGTATTATTATTACCTCTCCCCGATATATTTTTAAGCCCTTTTGATTTTTCTGAATTTATATCTCTATAGTTTTCAGAAGCTTTTATAAGCAAAGTAGCAACGTCATGTGACTTTATAACAATAGTTGTTTCTGAACTTATAACGACTTTCGTAATTCCATCTAAAGACATTGAATAATCTTGCGCAAATGCTGCTAAGGTTGTTATTAAGAAAGCAACAATTGTAAATATTTTATTTATCATATTAAATAATTTGTTTTAATTCTGAATTAATCTGGTCTTTGACATAAGTCGGTGTTTCTGTGTTTTGAAGTAGTTTTTGCATCGCTGGAATAGCACGTTTCTCTTGAATATCTACTAAAACCTGAATAAGTTCTATTTGCATATTTACATTTTCTTCTGTTTCAAGTGCTTTAACTAATGCTTGTCTAACGCTAGTGTTTTCTGCGAACTTGGCCAAGGCATTTGCTGCCGCTAATCTTACATTAGTACGTTTATCATTGTTCATTTTAGCTATAAGAACTTTTAAAATTTCGTTATCTGGTTTGGCAATAGCTTTTGCATAACTAACAGCCTGAAGACGCTTACTAGCCGATTCGTTTTCCAAAAGAGATAATGTTGCTATAGTCTGCATTTCTGTTTTTTCTTGTTCTAAAGCAGCTATTTCTTTTGCATTAGATACATTACCATTATAATTGCCTAGCAGATAACAAGAAATCATTAATAGTAAGGCTGCCGCCACATGCAATACAGACTTATATGCCTTATTTTTTGGTTTTAATACTATTGATTTAGACATTTTTAGAGCCAATTCTTCTTTGGCTAACATTTTGTTAAAACTCAATTCTAAATCATTATCGGGAAGTTCTTCTTGAACCTGATTTATAGCGTCAATAAGAAGATCAAATTCTTGATAAATCTGCGAGCAGCTTAGGCAGTTTTCTATATGTTTTTCTACTAATATTTTAGTTCCGTGACTTAAATTATTATCCTGATAATCAGCAATAAAATGTTTTATTTCTTTACAGTTCATGGTGTGGTGACTTTAAAAAATAGAAATCCTTTAATTTATGCATAGCCCGATGCATTTTTGTTTTAACCGCTCCTTCAGTAGCATTGGTTATTTCGGCTATTTCGTGATATTTTAACCCTTGGTATTTACCCATTACAATAAGTTCTCTATCACTGTGATTCAACTGATTTAGCGCAAAATTTAATTGTCTAATGTTACCCACAGGTTCTAATCTAGTTTCATTAATTTTGTGCGTATATTTTAAGTCCTTGTTAGTTAGGCGTTTAGTCTTATTTGCAATTTTGTAGTGATCTTTACAAAGGTTTCTGGCTATAGCGTAAATCCAAGACGAAAATTTGTTTAGTCTATAAGTTTCTCTATGTTTTAAAACTTTATAAAAGACTTCTTGTGTTATATCTTTGCTAACATCTTTGTCTTTAGTCATATGAATACAGAAATTATAAATCTTAATATTATAGCGTTTAAACAAATGTCGCATCATATCTAGATTGCCTCCTACAACGAGTCCCATTAATTCTTCGTCAGTTAAGTTTTCCAAGTAGTTAAATTTTAATCACTTATACCTGTATTACTTAAAAAAGTAAAAAGGTTACATAAAAAGTGATTTTTAATTAAAGACTGAAGATTATTATAACAGTTACATTCAAAACAATGTAAATAGCACATTGTTGCTATTCCAATAATAATCTAGAAGTTTAAATAGAAAAGTAAAAATTAGTAAAAAATTGTTATCCATTAGTATTAACCACAACGGTTTTGAATATGATTTGCAGCGTTTTTAGCGGCTAGCGTTGGAGCGCTGTTGGCAGCTTTGTTGCGTTCACTTTTTTCGATTTTTCCCAACGCTTTTACCCCGTAGGATATGTCATTTTCTTAACCAACATGCGTGAGAATAAGAAGCTGCGACAAGCCACTCGACAGATATTTTTGTTGTAATTAAGTTAGCTAAAAATGTAAGAAAAGCAATTCATTTAACCATCTGACCCTTAAATTAAACACGGTGTTGGCAAATCGTTTTTTTTTCCTTATACTAAGGTAATATGATACAAAAATTAATGAATAAAAATAATAAACGAATTTTCAGTTTCAATTTTCTGGTTTTCCAAAATCAGCCAGATAAGTTTATTCCTCCTGCTCGATAATTGCTTTTTGGCCTTTTAATTTTTTTTTAATCATAAGACATGCGTAACAGCACATTCATTTAAAATGCGCTGCGCTGGCAATAGCGTGTCAATAATATTTTCCAAATGCAATTATTTTATATAAAAAGAAACACAAAAACAGAAAACAGATATTCTCCTAAAATGGGAAGATTAATTACACGTGTAACCTATGTTAAAAAGTATTTTCTTGGTTGTCCTATAAAGGTTCTTCATAAATACAGACAGACTTATTATGGAGAGATTAAAAACAATAAAGATTGTAACTTATTTATATAGAAAACATGCAAGACATATAGAAAATTCCAGCGAAATTTTCGAAAGCCTGTCCCGAGCATGTCCAAGGGTAAGCTCTAACCAGCAATGACACGAGCCAAGCCAACAGGCACCAGGAATCTTTAGATTTAGGCGCGTACTAGCAATTCGTTATAAACGCTGTTGTAGTGCGTTAATCTTAAAAATATTTTTACCTTTCTACAAGATTTTATTCTATGAGATTCCTTAGCTTCATTTTATTGTGTGTTTCCAGTTTTTGTTATGGTCAGGAATCTGTGGTTATTTTAATTGACAGCCTGAATTTTGAAAATAATTCTGAGAAAAAGATTTCGCTGAGCAAACAAATTGCTTTAGAGCTTTATAGTAATGATTGGGATAGAGCAATTTCGTATTTAGAATTATCACTTTCTGAAGCAAAAAACGCAGAAAATCCAAAATTAGAATTAGCATCAATATATGAGACTTTTGGAGATCTTTTTTTTTCAAAAGATGTATTAGATATCGCTTCAGAATATTATCAAAAATCTTATAATCTTTTCGAAGAATTAGATCAAAAATCGGACATGTCCATTTTGGAAAACAGTTTGGCAATAATTTATGCTAGGCTAAAAAACAAAGATAAAGCTCTTGAGTATTTTAAAAATGTTTACAGATATCAACTAAAAGAGAATGATTCTCTTAACCTGGCCCAAATAACAAATAATATCGGAAGACTTTATGCAGATCAAAACCCCGACTCTTCGCTTCATTATTTTAACAAGTCTCTTCTTATTTCCGATAAATTAAATAATGAAGAACTATCAGGCTACATTCATACAAATTTAGGTCGTGTATATGCTTTAAAAAAAGACTATCCTGACGCCATAGTTAACTTTAAAAAAGCGTTAGATATAGCGAATACGTCTAAGAACGTAGTGATGAAACGGTTTATTTATAAAACCATTGCAACATTTTACGCGCAAAGTGAAGAAATAGATTCCACAATTGTTTATGCAAAAAAAACCATCGCCTTAAACAAAGATAATTTATATAATTTTACAAATTTAGATGTTACAAAATTGCTCTTTGAAGCCTATAAAAAAAGAAATGACTTTAAAACTGCGGTATTTTATTCTGAACAGTATAATATAATAAGGGACAGTCTTAATATAGAAGAGAAGGCTGTAAATGTAGAACGCTTAAAGCTTGGGCAAGAGTATAGGACAAGAGCAAAAACAAGACAACTAGAAGAAGACAAAAAGCGCTCTAGTTATATAATGCTTGGACTAGTAATGGTTACTGGTTTATTGGTTTTAATTATTTTATTAATCAGGTATAAAAATAAAATTGCTAAAAGCGATTTAGAAAAAAAATTACTTAAGGCAGAACAAAATGAGTTGATCCAAAATTTAGAAAGCAAGAATAAAACCCTCATTAGTAAGGCCATGGCAGAAATGCACAGAACCGATTTGATAAACAAAATTTTAAAAGATTTAAAGCGAATTAAACAAAAAGCTGTTAAAAAAGAAACACGACAAGCAATTGAATATATCTTAAAAAACCTGCAACGTAATTTAAATTCAAATGTTTGGGATGAGTTTGAAATTAGTTTTGAACAAGTGCATGAATCATTTTGCAAAGCGCTTTATACAAAGCATCCCGATTTAACACTAAAAGAGAGAAGGCTTTGCTCCTTACTATATTTAGATCTTACATCTAAAGAGATAGCTCTTATAATTGGCATCTCTATAAAATCTGTAGAAAACTCAAGAACAAGACTACGTAAAAAATTAAATCTTACTAAAGAAAAAGTAAACTTATCTAACTATATGAATAGCTTAAAATAAGTTGTTCCTTCAATTATTTTAACCGCATGTAAATCTGCATATTATAACCTAATGAGTGTTTTTGATTGGGTGAATATTTTAGATAGAGTCTTTTTATAGCGTTTAATTTTTTAATGGTGAAAGCCAAAAATCACTACTTTCATTGAAAGGTATTCTGGGTTTTGACAAACTAAGTTTGTATACCACCGTTCATCTATAATATTATTCAAAACTTTAACATTCCTAAAATGCTTTATAAGATTAAAAGCTATTGTTCATATTTAATGATTTTAAATAGAAAACATCTGTTTGGAATAATATTGTTTTCGGTAGTTACAACTGGTATACACGCTCAAAATGCGGAGTTAAATAAACTTACTGGTAATTGGGGAGGAGCAAGAGATAGTCTTTCTAATAGCGGAATTACATTGCAACCAAGAGTAACATTATTTCAGCAAAATTTTGTTAAAGGTACTGGTCAAAATAATTCTGTGTTTGCGGGTAAAGCCGATTTAAAAATAATTTTGAATGGTGGTAAAATTGGGATAAAACGTCTTACCCTGATTACACAAATAGAACAAAATTTTGGAGAATCCCTTAATGGGGCAGGTGGTGTGGCAATTCCATTAAACACAGCCACCACCTTTCCTGGAATCAACGGTACCAATGCCCTGGATATTTCAAGTTTGTATTTCATATATCAATTTGGTCAAAAGAATTCATTGCTCCTCGGGAAAATAAACGTTATCGATTTAGCTGCATCGTCCCTTTATTCGGGAGGAGCGGGTATAGATTCCTTTTGGAATATGAATTTTGCAGCGCCAGTTTCAGGAATTACGCCAGCATATATTTTTGGTAGCGTAGCATCTATTTACACCAAAGCACTTAAATGGACCTTTATGGTATATGATCCAGTAAGCGCTGTTAATCGATCAGGTTTAGAGAATCCTTTTTCGCAAGGAGTAACTTTTTCTGCAAGCATAGAAAAAACCATTCAAATTGGAGGATTGCCGGGGACTCATGCATTGAAGGCATCATACAGCACTCAAGATGGTTCTGACCTCTATGATTTAGGTGATATTATTTTTCCAACGCGCAGCAGTACAGTAAACTTGGAGGATGACCGCTACTACTTTAGTTATAGGTTTACCCAACAGCTTGGTAAAATACCCAATACAGAAAAAGGATGGGGATTGTTTGGTCAAGTAGGTATCTCTGATGGGAATCCCAATCCTGTAGATTTTGGCGCCTTACTTGGTATAGGGGGAAACAGTTTTTTTAAATCTCGCTCAAAAGACGAATGGGGTTTAGGTATATACCACTACTCTATTAGCAGTCCAATAGATCAATTCGCTGCAGAGAATGGAATACCTTTACGAAATGAAACTGGTCTAGAAATATTCTACCAATTTTGGATAAATGATTGGTTTTCTTTAGGTGGTAACACACAATATATTGTTCCACTGGTAAAAAATAACGATAACGCAATATTCATTGGCTTAAGAAGTAGTATATTATTGTAAAATACTTATTGTATAATTTAATCTTTGAAAATGAAAAAAAACATTATAACACTGGGTCTTCTGCTAGCAACAGTACTTATTGCTTGCACTGAAAAAAAAGCCGAAGTCGCTATAATAGAAAATAATGCCACGATTTATCACAATGGAGACATCATTACAATGGATGGTGAAAAACCAATTTATGTTGATGCGATAGTGGAGAATAATGGTAAAATAGCATTTATTGGCACCTACAAAGACGCGTTAGAGAACTTTGGAAATGATGCTCAAAAAATCAACTTGAATGGTAAAACGCTATTGCCAGGATTTATAGATGGACATGGGCATATTTACAATACTGGTTTACTGGGCATTGCGGCTAATGTAATGTCCGCTCCAGATGGTCCGGGCACTGATTTTGATGCCCTAGTGAAAGCCGTAAAGGATTGGACCGAGACAGAAAATGGAAAATTTTTGAGCAACAAAATGGGTTGGATTATGGCCAATGGTTATGACGATTCCCAACTTAGCGAAAAGAGCCATCCTACAAAAGAGGTGTTAGATAGAATTTCAACTACTATGCCGGTAATAGTTATACATCAATCGGGACATCTTGCCGCTGTGAATTCGAAAGCGTTGGAAGTTATAGGCTACACTAAAGACACAAAAGAAATAGAAGGTGGTGTTATTCGACGGGATAAAAACGGAAATCCTAACGGAGTACTGGAAGAAGCTGCTTTTTTTAATGCCCTGCTTCCTGTGGTGGCTGCAAAGACAGACGAGGAATTACAATTAAAATGTGTTCAACAAGGTCAAGAAGCATATGCCAAATACGGCTACACCACCGCACAAGATGGCAGAAGTACTGCAGACGCCACTGGAGCATTTATAAAGGCTTCTGCCCAAAATAAATTTTTTATCGATGTGGTGGCCTATCCAGATATTATTTGGAACAAAGATGCTGTAACACCAGAATTTTATAAGGCAGACAGAAGTTACACGAACCATTATCGTATTGGCGGTGTAAAACTCACCTTAGATGGCTCGCCTCAAGGAAAAACTGCTTGGCTGGCTAAGTGCTACCATGTAAATCCAGAAGGACAAGAAGGATGCTATACGGGTTACCCAATTCTCCCTGATGAAAAAGCCATAGAATATGTAAGTACAGCGTTTAAAAACAAATGGCAGATTCTGGCCCATACCAATGGCGATGCCGCCATTGATCAATTCATTAAAGCAGTTGAAGCTGCCCAGAATGCCTACGGTTATCCAGACCATCGTTCCGTTATGATTCATGGCCAAACACTTCGAAAAGATCAAATACCACAATTGGCTCGCTTGCAAATCTTTCCTTCGCTTTTTCCTATGCACACGTTTTATTGGGGTGACTGGCACCGAGAATCTGTATTGGGAGAAGAACGTGCAGCCTATATATCTCCGTCACGAGATGTTGTAGATGCAGGAATGACCATTACGTCTCATCATGACGCTCCAGTAACGTTTCCAAACTCCCTTCGCGTTTTAGACGCTACTATAAACCGAGTTACAAGGAGCGGATTTATTTTAGGTCCAGATCAGCGGTTAACGCCTTACGAAGGTTTAAAAACACTAACTGAATGGGCTGCTATCCAACATTTTGAAGAAGCCAATAAGGGAACCTTAGCTGTAGGAAAATTGGCAGATTTTGTGATTTTGGATAAGAACCCTCTAAAAGTAGACCCACTAACGATCAACGAAATTGAAGTACTTGAAACAATCAAAGAAGGAAAAATGGTATACAATAGAGAAAACAGGGCTGGAAGCTGGGATCAGGCTGCTATTGAAAATGATGTTAAAGAGGCCTTGGATTTTGCCTTACAAGAAATTAATTCTAACACCAGTTTAAAGGAAGTTATTAGTGCCAAAAAGCAAGTGGTTAAAGGTTTAAATTACGACCTTAAATTCGCACTAGAGAACGGCGAAATTTGGAATGTGATTGTGTACCGAGACCTTGATGGGAATTTTAGTATAACAGAAAAAACAAAAACCCCCATGCCAGGAGGATGGTCAGATACAGAAATCACTGACGATGTAAAAGGCTCCGTAGATTTTGTGCTTTCCCGAATGAACAATGCTTCTCCACTAAAAGAAATATTGTCGGCTAAAAGTCAGGTGGTGAAAGGTGTAAATTACGAAGTGACTTTTTCCTTAAAAAATAACACAGTTTGGAATGCTAAAATAAACCGAGGTCTTGATGGCAATTATACAATCCTTCAAGAAGCTAAACAACAATAAGTGACGCTTCACAATTAGAACATGAACTTAAAAACAATAACGTTATTAGTCTCTTTTTTTGCTTCTGTTATTTCATTTGCGCAATCAGAAGATACCGTAGAAATAGATCCGTCTAAACCTACAAACTTATACACACAAATTAATACTTTGGGTGAATTGAATGCTTATGATGGCTTTACTACCTATGGCACCAGAATTAATTTTCAATATGCCTTTAATCCTGATAATCTTGTGTTAGCCGAAGTTCCTTTGTTATACAACGATGCTACTGGTAAATTTGGGCTTTCCGATATTAGGATAAGGTATTTTAGAGCCGTTAAAAGAAACATTTCAAAATCACTTATTGCTATAGCTCCTTTTGTAGATTTAACTATACCAACAGGTTCTGCTAGAAATCGGCTTGGGTCTGCCACTTGGTCTTTAGCTGCCGGTGCTGTAGTTGGGATTGTAATAAATGAAAAACTTTCTCTTTTCCCAGGGGCTAATTACGTGTATTTAACAGCATCTAAAAAAAGTGGATTTGGGCTACAAACCAACATGAGTTTGAAGTTTAACAAACGGGCATTTATGTTCTTAAATCCAATCGTTACTTTTTTTGATTCTGAGACCATTTGGCAAGGTGAATTAAACTTAAACTATATTATTACGCCCAATAGGTTTAAAGTCAATGTAGGTTGGGCTCCAAACTTTACATTGGATATAAATACAGTAAGAGTTGGTGCTACGTTTTTTATTTAATTGGATAGCTGTTTTTTTTAAATTAAAGATGTAACATCTTATGAGCAGGTTAAAAATTATACTTATCACAACAATGTCAATATTCCTGTTTAATTGTGAATCGGGTGCCAAAGACAGTATTTATTTGGTAAACAGCTATAAAGTGAGTTGTGGTACTCACAAAGAAACATGTTTGCAGATTGGGAAAGGTGAAGATTTTCAAAATGTTGATTGGGAAAATTTCAAATCAAAAATTTCCGGCTTTGATTACCAAGAAGGATACCTGTATAAAATAAAAGTCAAAGAAGAATCTGTACAAGATTCATTATCTGGGACTTCTGTAATTAAGTATACTTTAGTTAAAACTATTTTGAAAAAGGAAGATGAAAAATTAAAACTTAATGGAAGCTGGGAAGCATTTAAAATTAATGGTTCCATTATAAAACAGCCTCGTATAGTTGGTGCTGGTGGTATACCTGAGCTGCATATCGATATTGAACAAATGAAAATTACTGGTACCGATAATTGTAATAATTTTAGAGGTATGATTAAACAATTCAACGAAACTGAAATTGCATGGGGACCATTAGTAAATACTCGAAAAATATGTCCCGATATGTCTACCCCAAACAGGTTTAACAAGGCAATGGAGGCCGTAAAAACATATAAGTTTAAAGGTGACAACCTGATTTTAACAGATAAAAAAGGCAATGAGTTATTCGAATATGTGAGACTTACGGATACAAAAATGCGTTTAAATAATCTTTGGGCTTTGGAAACGATAGCGGGCGAATCTATTTTGGATACAAAAGCCCCAATCCTTCAAATTCAAAGTGAAAAAATGCGTTTGCTAGGGAATGATAATTGTAATAATTTTTCTGGAGAAATTACAACTTTAACTAATTTTAAACTTAGTATAGGAAGATTGCGATCCACAAAAAAAATGTGTGACGATATGAGGATTTCAAACAAATTCAACCACCTGCTAACAAAAGTAAGGGGTTATAGAATATTAGAACAAAAACTTTTATTAATTGACCAGACAGATAACGTAGTATTGGTATTTAAAAAAATAGATTAAGCGTTTAATTAAATTCAACATTAAAATGAAAAAAAAGATAGCATTAATGGTTACGTTTATCCTTTTAGCAACTACTTATTCTTTTGCACAAGATGAAGATAATGGATGGGTATTACTGTCAACAAAGAAGGTTTCTTATAAAGCAGAAACAGACAAAGTAAATATGTTTGCAAAGTATAACGATTTATCAAAAATTAAACTAAAATGTACTCAAGGAACTTTCCAATTAAAGCAAATACGTGTGGAAATGTCAGATGGTACCAAAAAAGAATTTAACCCCAAAGGAACTGGAATAATTACTAATGGCACATCTTCATTTGCTTATAACCTTCCCGGGGAAGATCTAAAGCTAAAATCATTGGAAATAGATTATGGCTCTTATGGGAACATGCTTATTACCAAACGAGGGAAAGTGGAAATTTGGGGTAAAAAGCGAAGTAAAAAGGAAAATTAGTTTAATTAATAATTGTAATAATTAAGACTACAATAAGGTTTATTGTATTAAGCTTTACATTGACTTTAGTGACCTCCTGTAGTTCGGTAAAAACAGGTTCAGAGTTGGATAACGGTGTTGATTTTACCGGTTTTATAACATTTGGTATTACATTAGATTCCAGAAATTTAAAAATTAATGATTTGGTAAAAGGAAGAATAATCAACGTTATATCTCTAAACACTAAAGACAAAGGACTTATTGAGTCAACTAGTCCATTTTTACTGATAGACTTAGATGTTTAAACCAAAGATAAAAAGAATTATAAAGCAAATCGATTAGATAATGGTGGTTCCATTGGTAGGCGTTGGAGGATTGCAACAATACGAGTACATCCTATACTTAGCAAATAATTCATACGGAAGGTACACGTACTATTAATTTTGTCTATGCCTGTAAGTAACAATTAGCTTAAAAAAACGATAAACCAAGAGAATTTAACGAAAACGATAAAACAAATAATGATAAATTTTCCATCTAAAAAAAGCATATCATATTCGTTTTAATAAAAGAAATTCTAAATATTATCGATAGACCCTGTATGGTAAAACATATAGCAATAACAAAATATTTATCTTTAATGATTTAAGTTTAAAAAATAATAAAACCATGATTAAAGAAAGGTTTTTACTATATACAATACTTTTTATTACAGTCTTATCTATAAGTTCTTGTTCTTTAATTAAGATTCAAACTGATCAAAAGCCATTAGGTGTAAGAGCATTGAATACAAGGATATTAACACAGAATTTTGCAAAAGAAGCTCTGGATCGTGTTGAATTGGCTGCTGACAGTATTTATAATTTAGCATTAAACGAGAAAAATATACAGCTTAATACATTACGTTGGAAAATTCAAACCTCTCAAGAGTTAGGAAAAATTAGTTTTCAAACAGAACCAAAGATTGCATTAATGGATACTTGGGCCTACTTTTTAGAAGTCAAAAATTCAATAGAAAATCCAAAATTGGTAAAGCTATTTGGAGCTTATAAAAATGTAGCGCTTGATGCTGTAAATGAAAATATAGATGGTATCCAAAAAGTTGCTTCTAGTGTACTTGCCAAAGATGAGTATAATTTAATCAAGAGTTTTGTAGTGGATTATTCTAATAATTTTTCGTTATTATCTCAGGAAGAATTTAAGCATAAATCTATTAGAGAGTCCTATTTAGAATTCAAAAATATCCCTGATAGTCTTGCCGTTCAGACCGTAGGCACATTATCGGAAGTAGTTGCTGATGCTACTAACCGCTTTGGATATTATTCAGATGCCTCTGGAAAACGCATGAACTGGAAAACAGAAATGCTATTAAGAGAAAAGGGATTGGATTCATTAGATCTCGAAGCTAAATTGGCAGAAATAGATAAGCAGTTTAATCGATTACTAGAGGTTGCTGAAAGCTCACCGGAAACATTAGACGAAGCTATTAAAGAGTTTAGAGATAATATAAGTCCTCTTTTTAGCAGTCTTAATTATGAAATAGGATCTGCTATGCAAAGCTTTTCTTCGGACGTTGAGTCTATTGATGAATTTTTAAATAGGGAAAGAATTGCTTTAGATTCAATTATTAAACGTGAACGCATGACCTTGACTTCTAAAGCGGACTACTTGGTAGAAATGGGTATAGAAAGGGCTTTTGATAGTGTTGAGAATACCTTAAAAAATTTAATAATATACTTCACATTGCTATTTATTGTTGTTCTAGGGCTACCATTTTATCTGGGCTACATAATTGGCAATAGAAAATCGAAGTCATAATTTATTAGGTAATATTAAGCTTACTGTACTTTTTTTTTAATGTCTCCCATAGCAGAAATACAACTTACAGATGCAATAGATGGCATTTTTAATGATATAAAGCTCATTTAGAGGAGACTGTTAATAAAGCACAACAAACCGTGTTCGTTGATTAAAAAATCTACAACGCTATCTTAATTCAAATGTTTGGAATGAGTTTGACCTTAGTTTTCAACTAGTCAATGCAAAACATCCTGATTTTTCGCTAAGAGCAAGAAGACTTTATTCGCTCCTTTTATAAAAATCTTGCATCAAAAGCAATCACACTTATCTTTAGAAAGTCTATAAAATATTCAGAAAATGACAAGAACAATAAATCGGGAAACCTTAACCTCACCAAGGAAAAAGCAAGTTTATCTAGTTAAACGAATAGCTTACAATAAACTATTTTCTTAATTCATCTAAAACTATAAAAATCAATTAGTTAAAATGAATTAAGTGTTTTTTAATTGGTAAATATTCTCGATAGAGTGTTTTTGGATGTATTATATGTTCTTTCTAAAAAATGAAAAATCTTAGTTTTATATTAAATTAACTTCAAAAGAAATACAACATGGCTGTAAAACTTAAAAACACTTCTAAATCATTAGAAGAACTTTTAGAAGAGTCGAAGGTTAAAAAACATGCTCTAAAAAAAATAATAGAGAAAACGAAAATTAATACGATTAAAAAAACTCAATAAATTATGAAAAAAATTACATTATTATTAGCGTTTCTAATCGGTGCATATGCCCAAGCACAATGGAATACCGATACTGCTATAAACACTTTGGTAGCAGATTCCGAAAGTAGTGATATGCAAGCAATATCAACCTCTGATGGTAAAACTTATGTTGTGTTTTGGAAACCTGTTCCTGCACCAGAAAATTTTGAATTAAGAGTGCAACTTCTTGATGAATTAGGCATTCAGCAATTTGGAAGTGAAGGGGCATTAATAAGTGATACCATACCTATGAGTTCATTTACTTCTCTTTGGTCTATTAGTATTGACAGTAATGATAATCTCTATGTGGGCGTAACTGGCACATCTGGTAATGTGGGATTCGCATATAAAATTGATATTACAGGTACTGTACTTTGGACTGTTTCAAATCCCAGTTCGTTTTCAGTAAAAGTGTTACCGATGTCATCTGGTGACGCAATTGTAGCTTGGTTGAGTGAAACAACATTTAGTGCAACGATGCAAAAATATGATGTAAATGGTAACGCAGTTTGGCCATCTGTACAGACTGCGGCGGCACCTAGTTCGCCAGCCGATCTATATGAAATTTCATCTGGAGATTATGTACTTGTTTATCATCAATTAGGTAGCGGTATTAATTCTACTTTATTTGCGCAACGTTTTGATACTGATGGTAATGCTGTTTGGTCCAGCCCAACACAATTATCAAACAAAACCACAGCATTCAACATAAATTATGACGGCACACAAGATGGTGATGTTGTTTATTACAGTTATTCTGGAAAAACAGGAACGAGATTCGATTCGTTTGTTCAACGTATTAATGCTGATGGTTCACTACCCTGGGGAATAAATGGCTCTGATTTTGATACCAACGAGACGGATTACGAGATGCAAACAAAAATTGCTTTTAGTGCTGGCTCAAATTATGTTTGGGCTATATGTACCTATAGAAATCCTTCACAAAGTGAAGTTGGCGAATATGTGCAAAAATTTGATAAAATAACGGGAGCGAGGCAATTCACAGAAAATGCCAAACAAGTTTTTGCTATTGGTAGTGATATGGCACATGCAGGAAAATTACAGTTAGCAAATGACCAACCCTTATTTTTGTTGATAAACGGAGAAAATAATGGCGCAAGTCCAGTTACATTAGATGCAACCTATTTAGATGGTAATGGTGACTTTGTTTGGGCTACACAAACCAAACCAATGGCAACATTTTCAGCACCTAAGGGTAGAGTGCAGTTTTTAAAACCTTTGAATGGTCAGGTAATTACAGTATTTGTTGAAAATAAAGGTGCTGGTGATAATATGTACGCGCAAAACCTAATAGATTCGTTCCTTTCTATTGACGAATTAGATTTTGGAATATCCCTGCAATATATTAATCCAGTTAAGGATATACTAAATCTTAGCAGTGATATTGGCATACAAACTATAATGGTTTCAAACAGTTTAGGTCAGTTGATACTAAAAGAGTCTATAAACTCTAATCAAGTATTATTAAGTTCTCAATCTTGGAAATCTGGAATTTATTTTGTTAAACTAACTTTTAATAATGGGTTATCGAAAGTTTTAAAGATATTAAAAGAGTAGTCCTTTTTTCTAGATTATTAAGAACCCTATTTATTCAATAAATAGGGTTTCTTTTTTAAAGATTACTAAAACCCTAGAATTTGTTTAATAATAAACTATAACGGTCTTGTATGAAGCGTAGTTTGCAAAAAGACGCTAACTTTTTAGATTAACGCAAACCGAAATATTAAAATTTTACTTTTTATATTTCTTTTCTCAAAAAGGGAAATTTAAAAATTTGGCGACTTTCTAAATATGCCTTAACCTTATTTAATCAACTGACTAGCTATGGGTTATATGCGTGATTTTAGCCAGCTTTTCTCTGTATTTGTTTTCTAACAAACGTGCAAAAGCGACTTTGTCGTTCCTTAAAAATTCCATTGCCTCTCCATTTACAATGGTCGGATGAATGTCTCTAAGATTCATGTCACTCCAAGACGCAAGCTCAACAAGTAAAGGCGTTAAAGCTAAACCCTTATCAGTCAAAAGATAGAGGTTGGTCTTTTTATTATCAGGCCGTTTTGTTTTAACAATAATTCCCACTTCTTCCAAAAGTTTGAGTTTAGACGAAAGAATATTAGTCGCAATAGCTTCTTCACTTTCTGTAAAGTCTTTAAAGGTTTGCTTGTCTTCGGTCAGCATTTGCTTCACGATAACCAACATCCATTTATCGCCTATAATATCTAAAGCCGAAGTAAAAGGGCAATTGCATCTAAATTTTTTTTCCATTCTCTTTTGTTGCTCTAATGCATTACAAAAGTAACAAAATATATTTTTTACTTGCATAATGAAATTAATTTTATGAATTACTTGCTTTTTAAAAGTAATATTGTAATTTTACTTGCGTATTACAAGTAATAAGCTTTAATAAAAAAGAAAATCAATGAAAAAGGTATTCACCGTAATAGTGTTGGTAGGTATTCTTGCTTCCTGCAACACATCTAAAACAAAAGCAACAAGCGAGAATAATCAGTCAAAAGAAAAAACAATGAACAACAAAGAAATTGTAGGCACTTTCTTGGGTGCAGTAGCCAAACAAGATGCAGAGACAATGCGAAAATTTGCCAATGCAGATTATATTCAGCACAATCCATTCGTTCCAACAGGACTTGAACCATTTATAGGACTATTGCCAGTTTTAAAAGAAAACGGAACATACGCCGAAAACGTCCGACTATTTCAAGATGGTGATTATGTTTTTATGCATAACATTTGGCATAATGCAAAACCATTTGGTGCAGATGAAATGGTAGCATTCGATATTATACGTGTTGATGAAAACACAAAAGTAGCCGAGCATTGGGATGCAATGACTGTTTTGGTTAAAGAAACTGCAAGCGGAAGAACACAAACGGATGGTCCAACAACTGTTACAGATTTAGATAAAACCGAAGCAAATAAAGCCTTGGCAGTTTCCCTTATTGAAGATGTTTTGATGGGTAAAAACCCAAGTAAGATAACACAATACATAAGTGCAGAACAATACGACCAACACAACCCACAAATTAAAGATGGATTAAACGGAATTGTGGAAGCCGTTGAATATCTAACTGGGCAAAACAATATGTTTAAATATACCAAAATCCATAAAGTATTGGGTGAAGGTAATTTTGTTTTGACGGTAAGCGAAGGTGAATGGAATGCTGGTAAAAAATACACATTTTACGACTTGTTTAGAATGAAAGATGGTAAAATTGTAGAACATTGGGATGTGATTCAAGAGATTCCAACCGAAAATTTAGCGAATTCTAATGGAATGTTTGACTTTAAAAATTAATTGAAATGAAAAATGTAATCATCACAGGAAGCAGTAGTGGATTCGGCTTAAAAGCTGCCAAAGATTTTGCCGATAAAGGCAATAAAGTATTCGCAACAATGCGAAATCCAAACGGAAAGAACCTTAAGGTTAAAACAGAATTGGAAGAATATTCATCTCACATTAAAGTGGTAGATATGGATGTAACCAATGATATGTCTGTTACAAAAGCAATGAATACAATCTTTTCGGAAGCAGAAAATATAGATATTCTAATTAATAATGCAGGTATTATGTACATTGGTATTACGGAAGCCTATAGCGTTGAGCAAGCAAAATTTCAAATGGAAACCAATTATTTTGGTGCAATCAGAACCATACAAGCAGTTTTGCCAAGTATGCGTAAAGCTGGCAAAGGTTTAATAATAAACACATCTTCGTTAGTTGGCCGTATGTCTCCACCATTCTTTGGAACTTATACCGCTACAAAGCACGCTTTGGAAGGGTATTCACAAGCCTTACGTTATGAAGTTTCTCCGTTTGGCGTTGAAGTCGTTATGGTAGAACCTGGACCTTTTGGAACAGGATTGTTGGCTTCTGGACAAGCTCCTGCACATTCTGAAGTTCTAGATACGTATGGTGAATTGGCAGGTGTTCCAACTGCAATGGGTGAAAATTTTGCTCAAATGTTGCAAAGTGAAGATGCTCCAGACCCACAATGGGTTGTAGATGCTTATTTAAAATTGGCAGAAATGCCCTTTGGTAGTCGTCCAACTCGAACTGTTGTAGGAATAACTTGGGGCGTGGATGAAATTAACGAACTCACACAACCTATTCAAGATAGAGTTCTTAAAGAAATGCAGTTAGAAAATGTACTTGGTGGTGTTTCAGCATAACCAATCCACTTTAAATTAAGTAAATAAAATCACAAGGGTTTCGGCTTTTGTGATTTTTTTTGGGTTTTGCTTTTCGCAAATTAGCTACGCTTAGTGCATTGTGTCTTGGCACCCTGAATGATCCCACACACGATACTTTTTGTTAGCATTTCTTTTTATTCAGTTTTCTGAATAGTAACTGCCTTTGTGAAAGTCATTTTAAGTCTTTCATTAATTAGTTGTTGCGGTTTGGTAGATGTTCCATAGTATAACTTGGCAAAAGCAACAATATCGTTATATGCTATCCAAACTTCGCCCGCTTCGTTTTTATATACAAGTAGTTTTTGACAAAATGCATCCAGCCCAATTTTAGGACTGGTTACCATTGCTTTACCACCAGGTGCGGGGCCACCAAAAAGAAGCAGCATGGTAGGCCTAATTTGAACATTTAGATTTGCAGCTTCTTTTTGATAATCTATATCTGCAAACCACTTTGTGTCGCCTTGCGACATTACAATATCTCTTAAATTTTGGACGGTCGTAGTATAATCAAAATCAGATTTAATACTAATAATACCAAAACCCTTATTAACAGCCGTTATGTCTGTTTTAGAAATCATTTCCTTTGGAAAGACTGCTAAAACTTTATTCATGTTAGCTTGATAATCCGTTAATAAATTTGGATCTAATTGATGCCTTTTTTTAATAAAATCAGATGAAGTATACGCTACCTTAACATTTGTGGTATCCGCTTCTGCATAACACAACACCTTAAAGGGTAAATCCAGTGCTGCTAATTGATTTTCTTTTACAATAACAACATCTGTTTTAGCATCTAAAAAGATAGTCGCAATAGATGGAGGGGTATATACGCCAACCGCTGCAGCCATTCTATGGTGATCTAAAGTTGCAATAGTATTAAATAAAGAAATGCTTTTATCTAACTGGCTTACAGCATTATCAACTTTTTGAGTAATGGTTTCTTTTACGGGTGAATCCGTAACAACTTCTTTTTTAGTTTTCTCACCACAAGAAATAATAAAAACGAAACTGAAAATAAGGGTGATTGATTTTACAAAATTCATAAGATGTTGTTTATTAATCGCTTGCCGCTTTAAACGGATTCCAAGCTGGGTCAACTTCCATAATATTATTCTTTTCTGCGTAAGCTAAATACAAAGCTTTCATAGACTCAAATTTTTCTGGCATATCTTCTTCTAAAGGATGCATTTCTGAAGGGTCTGCAACAACATTAAACAAATGCCACTCTCCATCACCAAACATACCTTTACGCACTTTCATTACTTTGTAATCACCTTCCATTAGGTATCCATTCCCGAACAGTTCGAAGGCATACCAATCTTTTTCTGTTCTAACAACATCAGAAGTTCCTTCTAAAAATGGTCGAGCAGTAATACCAGTAGGTGTTGGAATATCTCTTCCTTTATATTGTGTTTGTGGATGTGTTACTCCAGCATAATCTAATATAGTCATCGGAAGATCCTTTACAGAAATCACAGCATTAGAAATCTGCCCAGAACGATCGTTATTTTCAGAAAATGCACCAGGAGGAACGATCATCATAGGTACGCGTATTCCACCTTCACCAATAAACCATTTCCACCACTGCAGTCCACCCGTAGCAGCATTTGCCCAAGATACACCAATAGTGTGCTCAGATTCTGCGGTACCGATCGCTTCAAAACTTTGATCGAATTGAGTTTCTATCCACTTCGCCATTTCTGGGTTTCCAGTTTTGGGGTGTGTAGCTTCAAAACCTTCTGGGCCATTATCTGTGAGGTATATAACCAAGGTGTTATCCAATTGTCCAGATTCTTTTAGGTAGTCTAAAATTTGTCCAGTTCTATTATCTTGATCTTCAATCATGGCTACATAGGTAGCCATTACTTTAGCTTGAATTTTCTTTTCATCATCAGATAAGCTTTCCCATTTAAAAGTTATGTCGTTAAACAAAGGTTCAGTAGCTGTTTCTGTAATTAAACCTTTGCTTTTTAAGCTTTCATACCTTGATTTTTTTAGGCCTGCATATCCTAAATCCAAATATTTTTGGTAATACTTCTCTATCATATCAGCTGGCGCTTGAATAGGGAAATGTGCTGTTGTAAAAGCCATATAAGCAAACCATGGTTTGTTGGCTGCATGCCCTTCCTTAATAAAGTTTAACATATGGTTAGTATATAACTCACCAGAATAAACTCCTTCTGGTCTGTCAAAGTGCTCGCCATTTAATGTAAAATGCTCTTTTCTCTTTACATTTAAACCATTTGGGTCACTAAAGTCGGGAGTCATCGCTAAGTCATTCCAATGATTAGAACCACCTGAAAGTATTCCGAATTCTTTAGAAAAACCCCAAGCTGTAGGTCCTTGACCGCCTGCAGCTTCTCCACCTAAATGCCATTTTCCAGATTTATAAGTCTCATAACCTGCATCACTAAGAAGTTGAGCGATGGTCACAGTATTATCTGTTAAATAACCTTCATAGCCAGAAACACCTTTTGTAGGAGGGTAAAAAGAATAGTCAAACGATCCTAAACCAACCTCAATATTATTACAACCTGTCATTAGCATAGATCGAGTTACGCTACATACTGGTGAAGCGTGAAAGTTTGAAAAACGCACACCTGCATCGGCAAGGCGGTTCATATTCGGAGTAGGTATTTCAGATCCAAAGGCTCCTAAATCACCAAAAGCAATGTCATCACCCACTAAGAGCAATATATTTGGTTTCTTTTGTTCAGTTTTATTTGTCTCTGTAGATTCTTTTTTTTCAGTCTGACCGCAGCCAGTTAAAAGTATTGCCACAAAAGCAATGTGAAATAGGTTTCTCATATTAGAATAAAGTTTTAAGTCTTCGCAAATTTAGTCTAAAGCACTAATCAAAAAGATATCATTTGATAGGTTTTGTAATCTCTTTTTTTATTCTATGTATCGTTAAAGGTTTGATTCCCAAAAAACTAGCGAGATGTTTGTCGTAAGAAGATGCAATTAATATGGGATTCCAGCGTAATAAATCAAGATAGCGCTCTTTAGGAGTCATAGTAATAAAAGAGTTTAAGCGATAGGTGAAAGTTAAAATCATTTCTTTTAAAATATTTAAATAAAATGTCATGATTTCAGGATTGTCATAGCCTAATGCTTCTAATTTATCGATACTGAATTTCAGATACTGAATGTCGCCAATAGCTTCAATATTGAGTATTTGAATGTCATCACCAAAAACTCTTGAATCCCCTATTACTTTTCCCTCGGCTCTTATGAAGTCATTTAATTCTTCCCCGTTTTCATTCATACTATAAGCGCGCGCAACTCCTTTTAAGATAAAGATTAAGTTTTTGTCCGTTCTACCACTGAATAATATTATTTCTTTGTTCCGAGCGCTTTGATACTTTGAAATCGATAAGAAATTATCAATTTCTTTTGCTTTCAGATTAGGAAAGAACTTTCTTAATACATCTTGTATTTCTGATTTAGATAATTCCATTTTTATAGAGACTATTTTAATGCTATATAAAGGCCACGCACAAGTTTCATCCGGTCCGTTTGTAACTCATGGCTGTTAGCAGACAGTTTAACTAAAACTAAATTAATAAAAGAAAATGAACCGTAGTGAAATTCTTAGCTTTTTGCTAAACTCATCTGCTTGTTTGCAGAAGCGACGTAAATTAAAATTGTCTTTATTGAATGTAGAACTTTTGCCTAGTCAGATGCTACAATAGATCTTTTTCCAAGTTGCCACATTAAAATGCCACCAGTAATATACATCCATATAACATAAGCTGCTGTTGGAATGCCCATTTCTACATTATTTAATATGGATGTCGCAATTACAAAGGCTAATGCGCCGTTCTGTATGCCACTCTCCACCGAAATCGAAATGGCATTCTTTAAATTCAATTTAAATAATCTAGCCGTTAAATAACCCAATCCTAGCGTTAGAATATTTAACAACAAGGTCACCAATCCTACTTCTTTCATGGCTTGACCTACTATGTTGAAATTTGCAGCTATTACCGCAATAAAGACGAAAATAAAAATTACAGTAGAAGCAATGCGCATTGGTTTTTCCATTCGTTTTGCAAAGTTTGTTTTGAATCTACGAATAAGCATCCCAAGCGAAATAGGAATAACTGTAATTCCCATTATTTGTAAGATCGTATCTATAATAGGTATTTTAATGGTCACATTTGTCCCACTACCAAAATAGTCTAAGGCATAAGACAAGATAAAGGGTATGGTCAATACACTTATAAAACTAGCAATAGCAGTTAATGTTACTGATAGTGCAATATTACCTTTACAAATCTGGACTATTAAATTACTAGTTGGGCCACCAGGGCACGTCGCAAGAATCATTAATCCAATCGCCATTACTGGGCTTAAACCTAAAGTAATAACTAGTAAAAAACCAATAATTGGTAAAAAGATAAGTTGATTAATAAGACCAATTAAAATGGCTTTGGGGTCTTTTATTATTCTAGTAAAATCATTAGGTATCAAAGTCATTCCCATTCCAAGCATAATGATAGCTAGAGCTAATGGTAAACATATTTTACTAAGAATTTCGGCTATTGTCAAAGGTTGATGTTTTTTATAAATATTTTTAAGCTATTAATCCCAACGTTTTAGGGCTAGAATCGCAGCCGTTTTCGCTATCCGTAGGTTTTTCGAAGTACGGGAGCTTCGTTTCTTTTCGCGCAAGTTTAATTTTTGTTTTTAAAAGGGGATGAATAAAAATAGCCAATTTTGGATATGTTTTGCTAGACAAAATACCTTCATTTAAAAGTCAACCAGACAACTGTTATTACTTAGACGCTGTCTCCGAAAAATTAGTAAAGGTTTTTCCATCAAAACGATACAAACCTGTATTGTTTGTTCCTACCCAGATATTTCCTGCCTTATCCGCTACCATAGACCAAACCTGATAATCTTCTAAGCCATCTTGGGTAAAATTTGTACAGGATTTCCCATCATAACGCCATATACCTCCTGAGCCTCCATACCTACTCATTTTTCCAGTGAACC
The DNA here is from genome assembly GCA_965277295.1 of Gilvibacter sp. Classification (GTDB taxonomy): domain Bacteria; phylum Bacteroidota; class Bacteroidia; order Flavobacteriales; family Flavobacteriaceae; genus Gilvibacter. The sequence continues at coordinate 2,006,656 of OZ255720.1, read as the reverse complement.
AAATATTTCCTGCTTTATCTTCTAATATTGGACCAAAATCAACGTTGTCTTTAAGACAAATTGTTCCTGTTGTATCTTCTACAATTGGACTAAATGCAAGATTCTCTGTAAAATCGGTAAACGTTTTTCCATTGTAACGAAAATAACCATTAGTTCTTCCCGAGAACCAAATGTTTCCCGCTTTATCTTCTAAAACATACGGCACCCAGGTATCGCCATTGGGTATATAATTGGTTATGATTTTTCCATCGTAACGGCTAACACCTTCTCCACCTCCCATTCCCGAACAGAACCAGATATTGCCGTTTTTATCTTCTAATATTCGTTCAACCGATTTAAGTTGCAGCCCATTGGTGTTTTTTATGCGATCGTTATTTAGAAAAGCAGAAAATAAGTTCTCTTTATAAATATAAACTCCTTTATTAGTGCCAAACCAAAGTGTTCCATCTTTACGTTGCATCATAGCCCCTATGGTAATTCGTGAATCTGACTTACTAGTTAACGTATTATTTGAGTCGGTTTTTAAAGGAACAGGAACTATCTTTTTCCCGTCAAACTTAAACAAACCATTACTGGTTCCAAACCAGATATTTCCAATGGTATCTTCTAAAATAGACCAAACAGAATTATTACTTAGACCGTCTTTAATAATAAATTGAGTAAATAACTTACCATCATAGCGATAAACACCTTCCCCAGTGGTACCAAACCAGAGGTTTCCTTGTTTATCTTTAAGACTGCAATGCACATTAGCACCAAAACCAGAACCCTGTGTTTTTACAAGTTTAGGTGTTCCCTTAGTAATTGTATTGGTGTTTTTTAATTCATTTGTTGATTTAGTTTGGACTTGTCCATTACACGAATTATAAATAACTAGTATTAGTAAACTAAAAATAATTTGTCTGTTAAAAAGATATTTAATCATAGTTTTATTTTAGCTTTTATACCCTTATATGGAAGTTGATTTATTTTTGTTAATGTGACTGTTGGTAAGCGCTAATGGTTTAGGCTATAAGTAATTGCGCTAGCCCCGCGCAGGTTAGTGTTTTAAAAACTAATTTAGCAAAAACAAACCGAAAAGACACGAGCACGCAGTGCGAACTGACGCCAGCAGTTTCCGCAAGCCTGTCCTGAGCCTGTCGAAGGGTAAGTTAGCACTGGTAATAAATTATATAAGGTGTTATAAATTTTTCAATTCATAAAATTATTCATTCAATTGTTTTTGTTTAAAAGCCTTGCTATCTCTTCTTTCGCGTACTCATAGCTTGAATCCATTTTAAGTGCTTTTTTGTGCCATTGTATTGCCAAGTCTATACTATCTAATTCTTTGTAAGCATCAGCGACACTCGAAACCCATCCGGCGTAATCGGGCTCTTCTTCTACAAGAAATAAAAATACATCTAAGGCTTCTTTTGGGTGTTTTCTATCAATTAACCAATAACCCAAATTATCTAAATACTTCGCGTTGACATAATACTCCTGAGGATTTTTTTGCTGTTCAGCATAATAGATTTCTTTCACTTTTTCAATTCCGTCTTTCAGGATATAATCTTTGAGTTTATAGTGAATTGGTCCTTTTGGCTTAATAGTATCGTTGAAGACCGAATTTTTTAATATACTCGCTGCGTTGTTTGAAGCCGCAAATTCGTCTGTATTGGTCATTATAACAACCGCCGATTTATGCTCTGGCATAAAACCAAAGAAAGTAGCATACCCTGTGTCGCCTCCACTATGGTTATATATTTCTGAATTGTTCATTTTCCCTAAGAACCAACTTAAACATACTTTTCTTTGGCCTTCTGGCGATTGAACACTAGTCAATAACCCATAAGACTCCTTACTGAAGATTTGTTTACCATCGATGCTTCCTTTATTTAAATAAACTTTTGCCCACAATAGCATATCATCAACATTAGAATGTAAGGTAGAACTTCCAGCGTGTCTTCTATTATAAGGATAGATTTCACTAACCACTATTTGCAAACTATCACCTAATACATGAGGTTCGGTTGCTAAGCCTTTGGGGACGTCAGGTTTGAAAAAAGTACTGTTTTTCATACCAATTGGCTCAAAAATATACTGCTGCATATACGCTTCAAAAGTCATGCCCGAAACTTTAGCGATTACATCACATAGTATATCGAATGCAGGATTACTATAACTATATTTTTCACCTGGTGTAAAATCGAGATTAAAGGCTTTTTGACTTCTTACATAGCGTTCTACTGCGCCATCATCATATTCTGGTTTATCCCATTCATAGTCATCTATATTTGGAATTCCAGAGGTATGTGTAAGCATATGCTTAATGGTAATTTTTTTATAGCGCTCGTCTGCCATGGTGAAATAAGGCAGGTAATGAGTAAGTTTTTCATCTAAATCAATTTTTCCTTGGTCCATTAATTGAACAATAGCTGTTGCTACAAAAGGTTTTGAAACAGAGGCCATATGAAATAAGGAACTGGTAGTCAAAGGTTCTTTTGTATCTCTACTTTTAACGCCATGCGCATCTGCATAAACGATAGTGTCGTTTACAATCATACCAAACGCTATACCAGGTGCATCAAAAAGTTCTTTTTGCTTTAGTAGGGTGTTTTTAATTTCCAGAGCTTCTGGTGAGCGTGTTTGTTTTTCTTCTTGTTTACAGCTAACCACTAAACATAAGAGCGTCGAGAAATACAATAAATTTTTCATTTTTTAAAATTTAATATTTGTTACAAATGGACTGGTTGGTTAAAGTATTAAAATGATTATTCTATCTATTTTTTTTCAAGCTTGTTTATAATGTATTGAACACCTTGTATCCAATTGTCTTCAACAAGAGTTGCCGCAGATGTAATGTCCTTAGAAACTAAAAGGCTAATTATCTTTTCATGCATTGTTATAGATGTCATTTTTTGATCTTCATTCCAAAAGGCATAATCATACAAACTAATTCTTACTCTTAGATTTTCAATTATTTTAATGGCCGATTCGTTCGTATAGGTTTTAATAAGCTTTTGATGAAACTGCCTATCATAATCCAACATTTCTATGGGGCTTTTAGCCTTTACAAAGGCCGAATTGATGGTTTTCAATTCTTTTAATTGTCGATTATTGTAAAGTGATTTTTTTACAGCATTGCCTTCCAGAACAGCCATCAAGTCATAAATCTCTTTAGCTTCTTTTATGGAAAGTTCAATAACAAAAAAACCCCTATTGGCGATGTAAGTAACAATTCCAGTTTCAGATAGTTGGGTTAAGGCTTCACGAATTGGTGTCACACTTAACTCTAGTTCTTTAGCTATTGCAGGAAGTGAAATGCGTTCACCTGGTTTTATACTGCCAGTCAGGATATACTTTAAAAGGATTTTTTTAACCTCGTCTTTAAAAATTATTTTCTTTAACATAATTACAAATATAATATATCGTATACGATTTTATCATATTTTACTTAAAAAAATAAATCTAAACGTGTTTGTGTATGCTTTAGTTGCGCCTGCCCGCCGCCGGCTGGGGGTTAAGCACTAAAGTTAGTCAATAAATCCCGAACATGCCTGCTGCAGGCACAGTAGAAATTCCGTGAGGATTTTTGTATGTAGGTTATAACCAGCAATGATTGCCTGTGGCAATATCCGCTCAATCTAAAGGTCTACCAGACGACTGGTTTCGGCTGCCGCTTGCGCGGATTACCAGACTCGAGAATGTCCAGTGGACATTAACGAGGTTGGTACCTCAAACATCTGCTAGATGTTTGGTTTTGCCTAAGCAAAACAATATTGTAGTAATATGCGTTATTGCCCATAGTTTTACTCCAAGTTGTAATTTCCATTAGCCCACTTTAATGTAGGTTCAATCCATTCTTTAAGGGGTTTGAACAGAAATCCATGTCCAATTCCCGTATTCAATTCCAATTCCTTAAAGTTTTTGATTTTGCAAGTCGAGTTCTGTTTTCGCTGAATTGCTGAAACTCCGAATGGGTCAGACTTTTCGTAAATCGTTAGAATGTTTCCGCAATAATTAATTTCGGGTATATGTTCAATGTCTGAATTTTGAAAACTTCCAATAAACACAAAATTCAATTCTGGATTGTTTGCTAAGGTCGAAACATATTGAGCAATATATCCGCCTTTTGAAGTACCGACTACCGTTATTTTATTCGGTTCAATTCCATTTTGAAGTAAGCTATCGATTTGGCTTATTAGGCCAATTGCGTATTCGCGCGCATTCACATTACCATGTCGTTTTTCACTTATTACTTTAAAATCACTTTTTTCAAACTCTGCGATTATTTCTTTATACGCTGTCCGTCCAAATTCTGGATGCTCTGCGGTCAATTCATGTTCTTCTATAAATCGATTATGTAGGAAGAAAATAAATCGTTCATCGTTTTCAGTTCCGCAAGCAACTATTGTCGAGCAAAAAAGAATTACACTTATTAGACGAATCTTCATTGATTTACAGAATTTATAAAATTACGATCAACGTGTTTGTGTATTAAAAGTAGCGTGTAAAAGTCGCTAACTTTTAGGTTTAACACAGAGCCGAATTTTTATATTTTGTTTATAATTTTTCTATTCTAAAAGCCCAATCTAAAAATTTCGGGTACCAGCAAAGTTTGATATGATCCAACATCTGCGGTTTTAGTACTTTTTAGCCTATTTTTTATATACCTTGTTGTGTGTTCATTTATATTCCACTTCCGTATAAATATCTTTGAAAAAAAGGCAAACTTCTTATTTTTCAAACCGTGTTAAGCTTTACTCCTTTTACTAAAAGCCATATTCCAAATGTTAGTTCGAACAACGCACCAGGAGCCATGACTATCATCAGAAACTTGACAGGAAATTCTGGCAATAGTATTTGTAAAGAAAAGCCTAAGAATACGGTAACGTAGGTAAGTACTCCCCAATAGCCCAGCCATTTAGGAATATAGGCGACAGCTAGCAGTAACCTTATAAAAATAAGCGCTCCAATACTCATTAATATGAGGTGAATATTCGAGCCCATACTGTATATGTTAAAAAATACAGAAGCTAATGAATGAAGATTATCATCATTAAACTGATAGTATTCTGCTTTCTTTAAAATGATTAGCGGAGCTAAATAGACCAGTACAATCACAAAACCCATAATCGCCTCGGCTGTTCTAAAAACTAAACCCAGTAGCGCTCGATTTTTGTTAACAGACTTTGTGAGCTGATAAAGAGCTACAGCCATCCACATGACAAGGGCATACATCGATAAATCTAACATCACCCCTATTCTAAATTGAAATTCAGATGCCAGCAATGTTTCGGTATTATGTAAGCCAGGTTTTATCAAAAAATTATTTATAAAACCAATTAGAGTTGTCACCAAATAGGTGAACCCTACAACTTTGGCCTGCTTCTGTATTTCTTTTTGTGCGTTATTATCAACCATAATTTCAGATTTTAACTGGTAATGTGATACTATGGAGACGACTATAAACTAATATTGTTACAGGCTAAAAATTACAACAATTGGCAACTTTCTTCGACACACAACGGTTAGTTTAAAATGCTTTATAATGCATTTTTACATGGTGTTGGCAGTATGTTTATTATTCTTCCTTTTGTTAATGAGCCAGATTCCTAAGAGGATTAAAATAACCAGCCAACTCAAAGTGGTAAATCCTCCTTTCATCTGAGTAAAAATACTTGCTGCTTTTATAACTTCTGACGATACATTTGTTGGATTTGTTATCATCAATGAAATCAAGACGTTCTCTAAGTAGTCAATGAACATAGCAATGAATGGCAGCATGAACAAGTTTGAAAAGACATGGTTCTGATTGACATTAGTTAAATTACATAACCGAATTATTAATGTACTTAAAAAGAGAGCAAGTAAAATGGGATATAGTATGTCAAGAAGAAATAGTTGCGGAAATAGATATAAATCAATAGTTGATTGATCTAAATTTCCAAGCATCATTCTAGCTTCTGATTGAGAATATCCGAAAGTTTTCAAATCAAACGCTTGAGTGCTAAATTTGGCATTTATCCTAGGAAAGGTAAATAACATCATTAGCAATAAGACTGTATGAGAAAGCAAAAACAAAGCTGTAATTCCATTCTTTGATGCTATTGCCTCCAACTTATTGTGAATTTTTCTAAATATCATTACTTTCTATTATCGCTTATTTTTAATTGCTGCCAAGGGTTAGTTTATGTAGCGTATCCCGAAGGGTATGGACTATACACCTTGCTGTGATTCGTTATTCTTTACGATGAAAGATCACGTTTAGTGTGCGACCAGAGTTTATACTCAAATTAGATATATTACCTTCTTTATTTCGATTAAATTTTACATAAAATCCAAAATTTGACTGAAAAAAATCAGCGGCTACTGCTGTTAATGCGATTTCACCAATCCAACGATGTTGAATGGTTAATTTTTTTTCTTTCACCGTTAAATGATATACCGTTTCCAATTCATCACTCCAGTAATCACCTTCAAATTCTTTGAACTCATTTTTGGCAGGATTCAATCTTTTTACTTTTGTGTATATTTCCTTGGTGCCATCTAAAATTGTTAATTGGCTTTTTTCTTCGGACAAATTATCAATTTGAATTTGGCCACTCGATCCACTTATACGAAAAGTGTTTTGTGAGATTGGAATAAGATTTGTTCTTCCCGCAATTGTTAATGTATCTTCAGAGATAGTTAAATCCATAGTGCTATTAAGCGTTGAAGCTATATAAAGACCTGTAAATTGTTCCAGATTCTCTTTGCCGATTTCTACGTGTTGGTATTGCTTATTTGTTGGCGAGGTCATATACTCTTCAAGTAATAGGTCTGCAATTTTTTCTGTAGAAAGCCACCCTGTACCACCAAAATTTGATATGGTTATTATGCCCAAATCGTACTCGGGAAAGTAGCTTAGTTGTGTTGCAAATGCTTCATGACCGCCTGTATGTCTATAACGCTTTAGGCCACGATAAGAACTATTACCAATTCCCAATGCATATTCAGAGTTAGACGCATCGTTTAGTATAAATGGGTCAAGAAATAGATCGTTTACTGCTTTGCCACCAATCACAGCAGTTCGATAATTATTTATCCACTTAACTAAATCTGGAATACTAGTATAAACTTCTGCCGCACCAAAAATGGCTCGATTACTTTTTTGATTAATATATCCTTGTTCCTTATTGTAAGAATACGATTCTGCCGTATTAAAAATGACTTCTCCAACATTACTTTCAATCTGGGTGTCATTCATTTTTAAGGGTTTTAGAATGTTATTTTCTACCCATTCATCTGCTGGTTGGTCCGTAATTTTTTCCAAAATTTCGGCCAAAATAACCCAAGCAGTACTGTTATAGGTCCAACGAGAACCTGGTATAAATTCTAGTTGGGGTTGTTTTCTAACAACTTCCAAACATTCCTCTCTTGAGAGGCGATCAACACCAATAAATCTGCCAGCTAGATTTGACATGGTATATGCTTCTCGGTAACCACTTGTATGGGTAAGTAGATGCCTTAATGTCACTTTATACTCAAATTCAGGCCAATCTTCAAGATATTTATTTACGGGGTCATCAATATTTAAATCACCTTTTATGTGTAACATGGCGAAGGCATATCCAAGAAACTGCTTACTCACAGAACCGATATTGTAAACCATTTTTGGGTCGTTTGGAATACCATATGATAGATTAGCCATTCCATAACCCTTACTAAAAATAAGTTTGCCATTTTGAACAACCCCTAATACAAGACCCGGTGTTGAATCATTTACTTGCGTCGGAATTAGAGCCTCAATTTTGGCTTCAAGGTTATTATTATCTAAAGTTTGTCCGTAGGTATTTGTTGAACAAATTAGTCCGACACAAAATAAAAGATAGTAAATTATATTTTTCATGGTTGGTAGTTTTTTATTAATGACAGCGGTCTTGTTTATGAAAAGTAGCGATTTTTAAATGCCTAGCTTTTTCGGGTAGATGAAAGATAACAAAAAAGTGCAAACATAATGCTTGCACTAATTCTGCTGTTTTTTATTTACTTTGTTGTGCAACATATTTTAGAATACACACTTTTCATTTCCTAGTTACCAGTGTGATTTATAATCTAACTTTACCCTTTTATTTTTATGTTATAAATCTAATTTTTGCTTTCTCTTTTTGTTGTTCCGTTTTTGGATACGCTCATATTGTTTTTTTCTTAAATATTGGTGAATTGGAAGCATAATCGGAATCAACAAAAAACTTATGCTCCAATAGATAAAACCATTGTTGCCAAAAATAAGTGCTATGAATATGGTTGCAGCAGTAATGACCAAAAAAATGAAATATTCCTGAATAGACGTTTTAACGATATAGATTTCTTTACGATTTAGTTTTAGTTCCTTTTTCTTATTGAACGCATTAAGGTGTAAAAGGGCAAAAACCAAATATATAATAAACAGGCCCAACGAAAATCGAAACATAATGTCAGACCATTGATCTGCATCTAGATTGGAATCTTTGAGGTTTTGTATTGCCAATTGTATTCCTTGAGAGGTATCGCCATAACTCAGTTTGCTATTTACATAAATAGCGGTTCCTAATTGTGAAAAAAGGTATTTTAAAGGATATATGTAAAATAGTAAAACAAAAACAAGAATAGTGTTGAGGAAATAGGTTTTAATATCTTGCAGGCCATAACGCGTAAAGTAAATTTTGTGACTGTTCCAGAATGTCATTATTAGAATTGTGCAAAACATAAACCCAATAAAACTGTACATAGATGCTTGTAGCTCAATATAGGTATTTGGCACTTCAGATGATATGATTAAAAGAGTGATGGAAAAACCAAAAATAGCATCTGTGAGTGTTTCTAAGCGTGAACCTTTCATACCACGATATCTAAAGCCATCAGGTGATTTCTTATTGTTGTTTGAGTTGAACTTCATTTATGCAGGATATTATGTATTCGGTTATACATTTCTTATAGAACAGCTACTTTAGTAATACAAACCATAAGTATTATGTGGAGCAGTTATCAAAAAGACTAATTCGTTTTTATATATTCTAAAACATTCTCATTAAAAAAAGTTGGAGCAACCAAAAAAGATTCGTGAGTGCAGTTAGGTATAATCACTAATTTTGAATTTTTTATTAGCTGACTAGCATCTTTTTGTTCTTCAGGGGTGGCGATAGCATCATATCTACCTGTTATTAGTAAAATAGGATGCTCAATTTTTGGAAGTATTTCCCATAGTGTTGTTTCTTTACCAGCCTCCCATAATGCTTTTTCTGTATGCCAGAGCTTATCAGATATTAGTTTATTGTCCTTATTGTTAAGGTATTTTATGGGGTTGTAAGGTCTGGCAAATATGGTTTTCAAAACCATACCTAACCCTATATTACGCTTTGTTACAGCTATAGCATTATCAACATAAAAGTTCCATTTTTTAGAATCTTCGATAGTTACAATTGAATCGGTCACTTGCATCCAATCATAAGCTTCTTGCCAAAACGCTTCATTTTTATTTTGTTGGATAAATTCATTAGCAAGATTTTTTAGGTAAAGCGGTCGGTAGTGTTTATATCTCTTTGGAGAAAAATCAGTAGTTATTGGGGCGTTAAACACAATACCTGATTTAATAAAAGCTGTTTCCTTGGGATATGTAGCTAAACATCTCAGCGTTTTTACCCCTCCATTACTATGACCGAATAAATAAATCTCAGCTTTGTACTTTTCTTTTAAGGATTTAGCAATAGTTATAATATCCATAAATACTTGATTTTCGTTAATCTTGGTTGTATCTATTTTTTTTGAACTTCGATTAAGCCCTCTTTGGTCAAAATATGCAATGGCTACCTCCGTTTCTAAAGTGTTCTTCCATTTTGGATAATCAGAACGCCCAAAATCAATCCCGTTATCGGCACCGCCCCCTTGTATATAAAGCAGGATTTTATTGTTTTGTAGATTACCCCTAATAAAAACTGGTAGATTTTTTGTTTCTAGCTCAACGTAGTAGAAGTCTTTTACGCTTTGCGCGAAACAATATTGCGACACTATTGTAACTAATAAAAGTATGATATGACGTTTCATTTAATTGCTTATGAATGGTTGAGGTTAAATTTTTTTTAAGAGTTGAATTTTCTTTCAATTTGCTTTTGCCAGTACAATAACAATGGAATACCCATAATTGACGGCAATGCAAAGGCTAGGTAAGGATTCATCAAATCAAAACGTGTCACAATGGTGGATAAAAATGCAGTAAAGGTAGCAATGTACCCACCCATCATATTACCATTATGAGATAGATACCAATGATAGCTTTTATTTGGTTTGACAGCGAACGGTTTTAAATTCGTATAAGAAATGAGAAGACCACCAATGCCAAAACCAATAGATAATAACGCTCCGCCAGAGAGGAATCCATTTTTTATACCATAGCGGATGCCCAGCCCTATAAAAAGGATGTTGGCAACAGCATTTAAGATTCCGGCAAACCAATCAAACCATTTAGGTTTTTGCTGTTTATGTAACTTTTTAAGTTTTAAAATACGTATGCCAGCAAAAACGCTATAATAACTTAAAAAAGCGATTAAGAATAGAAACCTGTTAAACCGAAATCCAGCAACAATAACCCCCGTGATAAACACTCCTGTCATTCCATAGAAATAAAGTTTTCCAGCTTGTTTATGCCATTTTTTTCCTTTTTTACTGAATATGGCTATCAAACCCGTGGTTAAAGAAATTGCCCCTACCAAAATGTGTAAGTATAAAATAGCAGTAATTACTGTTTCCATCGTTTATTCAAATTTTAACGATGCAAATCTGCAAAAAGGAAACAACTCAATACCCTTTTATATAAGGGTTTGGTATCGTTTGGACGTATCTGTTATGTTTGGGCAACTAAGCCGCTAAGGTTATTAATGAACTCGGAAATTAGGTTGGCCTTAGCCCTTGAGACTGGGATAACTTCCGTGACATTTTTGAGGTGTAATAATAAATTTCTGGCATTACCTTCTATTTTAATGATGGCATTGCCATTAACAATAAAACGATTATGGCACCGTAAGAAGTTTTTGTTTGGTAAGACAGTTTCTATATTTTTGATTCGGTTTCTGATTAGTTTCTTTTGAATTTCGTCGCCATTAACATAATAAATCTCCACATAGTTCCCATCTGATTTGACATAAACTAGTTCATTGGATTTAAGACGTAGTTCTATATCATCAGACTCGGATTTTATCAAAATAGCTTGTTCGTCAATGGTGACAGCAGAGGTTATTTTTGATAACAGTTTATTCTTATTGATAAGAGAATCTGTAAGGTTGTGTGCCTTTTCTAGCTGCTTGTTTTGATGCCTATATTGCTCAAAAAGGACCAAAAAAATAATAGGAAAAATACTAATCGCAAGTGTAATCAATGTAGTTTTTATCATAACAGATAACAATGGAGAACTGTCATTTCGAAAAATCAATACTGCCATAAAAATCAATACACTAATAATAAACAGATTAAATAGTATTATCAAAAGTTCTTTTCCAACGGTCCAACTATCTTCAGATATAAATTCAGGGAATACTTGCTTTAAAAACTTCATTGAAGTATAGATGCTAGCTGCAACTATTGAAGAAACAACTAAAGCAGACAAAACTCTTAGGCTAATCTTTAGCTCTTGAAAATATAAAGGAGCTAATAAGACGATAATAAGAAAAGTGAGCGCACTTGGAATAACAATACTGTAGCTATTGAATATAAACGGATGCGGTTTTTTGAGTCTATAGAAAATCATTAAAATTATGTAGTCTTTTTCAGGACGGGGCAATATGTTGCACAACGGTTAGTATATGGTGCGTTACCATCCCGTAGGGCGGCTATGCACTATATAGCCTGTTCGCATTTCGTTGTTTTTTTCCATTCTAAAATAAGGGTTGTGATAAAAATCCAAAACCAAATATCTTAACATTTAGCTTTGGATTTTTAATATACAGATACTAATTCCGTTTAGCTCCTTGCATTTGTTCTAATACTTGGTCTAAACTAAAACTCCCCACTTTTTGTCGTTGAGGATATTCTTTAAAAGAAGCTAAAAATTCAGAAATTTTTGCTTGCGCAGGAACCATCATAAACATTCTATTGGCCATCCAATGACTGTAGTCTTCTGAATGTTCTTGAGCTTTTTCAAATGGGTCACCATATAAATCCATTAGAAGGGGAAACCTTAATTCCGTATATGGCTTTTGCCAAACTTCAAATCCGTGATTTTCTTGAATTTTGAAATGCATTTTCCATCTTCCATATCTAAATGCATTTAAACTGCCATCATCGTCAAAATAAAAAATCTCTTTTCTTGGGCTTTCAGTTACTTCTCCAGTTAACAAAGGAAGCATATTGTAACCGTCTAAATGAACTTTGAAATATTTTCCATTCGCATTATGTCCTTTTAGTAATTTTTCTTTTATATCTGTTTCTCCTGCTGCTGCTAAGAAAGTTGGCAGCCAATCTTCACCAGAAAAAATAGCATTACTAATTTGACCGGGTTTAATTTTTGCTGGCCATTTCACTAAACAAGGTGCTCTAAAACCACCTTCCCAAGTTGTCGCTTTTTCGCCTCTAAAAGGGGTCATTCCTCCATCAGGCCAAAAAATTAATTCAGCACCATTGTCCGTGCCAAAAATTACAATAGTGTTTTCATCAATTCCTAAATCTTCTAATGTTTTGGTTAACTCTCCAACAATTTTATCAAGTTTTACCATACCATCGGCATAAACACCTAACTCTGTTTCTCCGTCATCCTCTCCATTTAAGTGCGTCCATACGTGAGTAAGTGTAGTATTATACCAAACAAAAAAAGGTTTGTCATCATTTACCGCGTTTTTCATAAAAGAAATAGCAGCCTCTTTTGTTTCGTAATCAACGGTTTCCATTCTTTTTTTAGTTAAAGGTCCTGTATCTTCAATTTTTCCATCAGAATAAGAATGAATTACGCCTCTTGGTCCGAATTTCTTTTTAAAATCAGGGTCTTTTGGATAATCAGCATTTTCAGGTTCTTCTTCTGCGTTTAAGTGATAAAGATTTCCAAAGAATTCATCAAACCCGTGATTTGAAGGTAAATGTTCATCCCTGTCTCCTAAATGATTTTTTCCGAACTGACCAGTTGCATAACCGTGATTTTTTAATAATTCGGCAATAGTTGGATCTAACTCACTTAATCCCTCTTTTGCTCCAGGTAATCCAACTTTGGTTAACCCTGTTCTGTAAGGAGATTGTCCTGTAATAAATGCAGCACGACCCGCAGTACAACTCTGTTGAGCGTAATAATCTGTGAATACTATTCCATCTTTTCCAATTTGGTCAATGTTAGGTGTTTTGTAACCCATCATTCCCATATTGTAGATACTTGGATTAGACCATCCAATGTCATCTCCCCAAATAACCAAAATATTTGGCTTTTCCTTTTTTTGAGCCATCATAATAAGTGGCATAGTTACTAAGGCAACTAAAATTGTGATTTTTCTCATACTTTTTGTTTTAATTGTTTTTGATCATTTAATTATAGATTCGTACTCCTCAATGCATACCAACACATTTGTGTATGGCTTGTTGCGGAAAAATTCGTAGGATTCTTTCCGCCGTACCCGAAAGATAGTAAACAAGCGTTGAATTCCGATTAGGAATTCAGCCGCAATGAGCTATAGCTGTTGTTACCTGCTGTTACTTTTTCTTTATTTTTTTACCGTTCCGATATTCAGTCCGCAATTCAGTTCCATCTTCGTTAAGACAGTATTCAATTCCGTGTTTTTTGTTTTTTTGATATTCACAGCGATAAATCAGTTTGTCATTTTCGTACTGCTCAATTAGAGTCTTCTTTCCACTTTTATCAAAGTGCTTATATTCAGTTGTCGGTTTGTCGAGTCCGAAATTTGTTTCCTTGCGTTTTGTTTGAGTATCCCAATAATATTCCGTTTCTCTTGCAGGTGTTGGTTTTTCAGTTCCGTTGTAATATGTGATAGATTTAGTCAGCTTTCCGTTGTCATAATATTCCTCGTAGACTAAATGTCCATTTTTCCGAACGTGTTGAGCTTGTCCAGAAAACAATTTATCGTCGGCAATTTTATAAGTCAAATCATTTTCAACATATAAGTCTTTCATTCCCACTTTTTCTTGAGCAGAAAGTTGGTTTAAAAAACAAATAAAAATGATTAGCAACATGTTTTTCATAATTGCACATAACGGTTTTGTATACTGGTAACATCTAAAATATCCAGTGGATGTTTTATGTTAGCATCCTGCCAGCCCTGACGCTGTGCGTTAGCCATACACTGCCGTAGCGTAATATTATTAAATAATATCAAATGTCCTGTGGTCCCTGAGTGAATCGCCAAAGGCGATTTGTATCGAAGGGTGGACATTTGGCGAAGGCATCTCGAAGGGCAAGCCTTATTTAAGTTTAAAACTACTAATTTTTTTGATACTCGCCCGAATGAATTTATTCAGGCGGGGGAAGGCTGGTATTATTGCTTCGCAATGTGCCCTCGTCGGTTTTTACAAACCTCCCACGACCAATATGCGTTGTTATGTGTCGTTATAATTTTAATCAGTTTGGTTTTATTCAATAATTTCAATTTCGATTGCATCAATCCAGACTGTCCCAAAATCTCTCAAATGAGCACTATATGTTATGGTATGGGCATTTTCCGGCACGTATGCCTCAATTACAATTTCCTGCCATTCATTCCCTTCAATCCTAAATTTATCAAGACTATCAAACAATGGAGGGTCTCCGCTATAAGTTTCATCCTGAGTATCCGCTTCTATCAATAAGTGAAGAAATGAAAAAGTAGAAGAATTTGTTTTCGCCTTTACAGCCACCTTTAAACGAATTTTTTTATTAAGAAACGGTGTCGCGTCAATAGATTGCAATACGTTGGGTCCAATTTCACCATAGGCAGGACCAACAGGTCGTTGAATCATCAAAGATTTTTTTCCGCTATAAGCATCATCACTTGTGGTCATGGTAACTCCTAATCGCTTAAATTTAGACCAAGTAATCCATCCTTTAGGTGATTCACCTGCATTACTCTCTTCAAAATTTAAATTTGTTGGGAGTTCAAGTTTTTTGTTAAACAACCAAATATGATCGTAATCTGATTTATCAATAGGTACAGTAGCTGTTGTTTTATCTAAAAAAAGAAGGGCGTCAAATTCTGTTGAAAGCTTGTGTATTTGGTAGTAGTCTTCTGACCTGGTTTGATTGTAAAACCCCCAAGAATATCGTGTGGGTAAAGGTTTATCAAACCAGTCATAAATAGGGCCATTTTTAGGGATATTAGAGAGATCTAAAAATGCATTGTGTAAGTTGGCATTTATCAAGGTATGTTCTAAAGAGCCATGCTTCGCACTTCCAACGTTAAAAGTTTTAAAGCCAGCAGAAGGTATATTATCATCTAAAGCTGAAAACTCGCCTTGATTGTAAAAAACACCAACGATTTTAAGATTATCACCATACCATTTCTTAAGATGAAAGCCCATACATTTATAACCTTCATAATCCAAACCTTCATTATCGTCTTCTGCTAATATCATATTGGCCACATGAAAATTGTGTGCCCAAGCAATTATTTTAGAATCTTCACCTTCATAATTTAAGGTCCATCTAATATTTTCTGCTTGACCAAAGTCTCTTTCGAGACCTGCATTTGCAGCGTCAGAAATATAAATTTCAATTTGACGTGAATATTGTCTCGCCAATTGCCATTCGTTTAGGCTTGAAGAGGCAACATAGGTTTCCTTTTTGTTATCAAAAGCTTTCATCACCTTCTCAATATAGTCTAGTGACAAGGAATCATACTCTTCAGGAATCCACTGTCTTCTTCCTACGCCTTTTGGATCTGAAAAAGGGACTTCAAGAATACCTAATTCAGGGCGAACAATCTCTTCAAGATTTGGGTCTACCTTCTTTAAATATGCTAACATCACTCTTGTGGCACGTTGCGGGTCTTGGACGTCAAAGCCATAGAATTTGACCTTTTTTGGGTTATCGGGATTTGCATTGTATAAACGCATCCATTTTATTAACTCGAGCACTTCTTCTGTGTCCCACGTCCAAAAATATATTCCGGCTATGGCCTTTTTTGGATCACCTATACCATCTAAAACATATCTATTAATATCGAAAGCTTCTCCAAACGGACATTCAAGTGCAAAAATGTTGAAGCCCTTCTCCTCAACAAGGTATTCGATAATACGGTGTTTTAATTGGAATACTTCCCGATTACCATGAGTTGGCTCTCCTAAAGATACGATACGAGCATCACCAATCATTTCACCAATAGGTAAAAGGTCTTCAAACCCATTTCCGGGTTCTACCGTACTAATCTGAATAGCATTCTCGGAAATCCATTCAATCACTTGCTCTTCTTCGGACTTTTCGGCACAAGAACATGATAAAAGAATGAGCAATACTATTATGTTCGTTTTAATTCTCATTTAAACTATCGAATTGGATCAAATGGCATACGGCGTACTCGTATACTGCTAACATCTTACCAGCCCTGGCGCCTTGCCCGAATGACAAAGTCAGGCGGGCTTGCAATAGCTATACACTTCCGTAGCGTAATATTATTTAATAATATCAAATGTCCTGTGGACATTTGGCGAAGGCATCTCGAAGGGCAAGCCTCATTTAAGTTTAAAGCTACTAATTTTTTGGATACTCGCCCGAATGAATTTATTCAGGCGGGGGAAGGCTGGTATTATTGCTTCGCAATGTGCCCTCGACGGTTTTTACAAACCTCTCTCGGTCAATATACGTTGTTAGCCTTTCGTTATTTTTCATTTAAATACTGAATCAAACTTTCCCTTAATTCTATTCCTTCTTGAAGTAATTCATTGTGAGTCAAATATAATGATAAGATTAGCGCTTGTTTACCGGTAGATTTATCTGCAAACTCTTTTACCCTATCAGACTCTATAGCATCATAAAAAAACGAATTATCAAAGGCGTCCACTTCCATTTTTGCAAAATCTGGCAAAGCATTTTGTAGAGCTGAATTGCTGTCCAAAAAAGTCATCAGGTCAACACTTAATCTATATATTATAGTAAGGTTTTGTTCCTGATAGTCGAGTACATTTGAAACATTATCATAATAGGATTGAATTTTATTTTTAATGGAATCGCTTAAAATATAATTTAACTTACCTGAAAATTGTATTTGATTAAAAATGATTTGATTAGGCTTGAAACTCGATGTAAATGTGGCTTCTAAAATTTTTTGTTTTAGCAAGGGTTTATTTCCTCTTATCGAATCATTCTTCAATGCGCTTAATAGTATTCTATTGGCATCTATGGAAATGCTATCCCTTTTCTTTACACTTATTAAACTCTTTATGTCATCTTCAATATTTTGCATTAAACCAGTAATAAGTATTGTTTCCTCTTTCTTTATTATCTCATTTTCATTCCAATTATTAATCTGAAGCGCAATCAATATTCCAATTACGACAAGAACAATTTCGCCAATCGCATAAATCAGATACTTGCTAAATTTATTTTCAGAAATTAATCTCTGACGGATTTTACGGAATAATTTTATCATTAGAGGTTAGTTTCTCTAAATGTATGATTTTTAATTATATGATGAGTGTCAAATAATGAAGCACAACGGTATTGTATATGGCACGTTGCCATATTGTGATTGTATTTTATTCAGTCGTAACTGAGTTTTATTAGTAGGGGAGCGATTAAAGTTAGCCAAATTTTGGCAATGTGCTATATACGTTGTTGTAGGTAGTTTTATTTGCCTTTTGATTCTTTTTTTACTTTTTCCCATTCTTTTTTTAACATAGCCTGAATTTCGTTAAGTAGCTTGTTTATTTTTTCCGATGCTAATTTTAAATCATTTTTGGATTTATATTTACTTGCATAGAAATCAAGGAAAAAATCTATCAGTTCAAGTGTTTTTTTATCTTCATTTGGATTGAACCGTAATTTTAAAAGAATTAGTCTTGAAAGTAAGTCCTTATGTTTTGGAAGTTCATTTTCTTGAAAAGCACTTTCCGTTGTTGAATCGAAATAGTACATTTGAAATTCGTAATTTGCATCCATCATAGTTTCTTCTGTTGGATGTTCGTGCTCTATTCTTTCTATTTCTTTTTCATATGCAGCTAGAGTTTCCATTATAGTTGAAACTAATTCTGATATTTCATTGCGTATTATGGACAACCATTTAATGCGCTCCGTTGTTACAACGTCAATGAATTTAGTGGTTTTAATATTTCTTCTCGTAGCGATATATCCAAGTATTGTTGCCAAGAAGGTTAGAAAAACGCCAATATGGACAATATATTCTTTTAAATAAACTCCCATATTACCCTATTTCTAACTCTTTTTTTATAACATAAAACAGCTCATTGTAAGCTTTTTTAAATTCTGATTCATCAACCATTTTTTCTTGAACAAACAATTCATTCCATTCTTCTTCCCAATCAGGCAAGCTCAGGCGTTTTTCAAGATTCATTTTAAGTTTAGCATCATTACCAGTTCCGGTGAATGTGTCAAAACAATTTTCCATGAATCTTTTATACTTCCTTAATATGTCATTTTTGAAAATATGAGAATAAATGTGAAATTCCCTATCCAAAAATCTCTTGTTTTTAATAATATCTTCTGGTTTCAGTTCTTTCCAATTTCCGAAACGGTAATAGTAACAATATAAGTCGTTTAGTTTAGGCCCAACTTTGTCATAGAATTCTAGTCGCTTTTCAACAACTTTTCGTCCAGACCATTGTCTTTTTTCAACTCCCTGACTAATCTTGAATAATTTATAGGCAATTATTCCACCAATAATAGGAGTAGCTATAGACACAATCAATTTTGCTGTTTCTAAACTGTTCCATATTTCAACTGTTTCCTGTTCCATTGGTTGCCTTAAAATTACCTACAACGTGTTATATCCACATAAAAAGTTCTATTATCACGCAAAAATAACGGTGATAACAACAGCCTTTATGTTCGCTTAAATTAGTGAAGCAAGTGGAATAATACAAATAAATACTAGGCTGTGTAGACATTCAGGGAAAGTATTCGCGGTAGCGGCCATGTAATGTCTTTAATCCATACTTCTTGAATCTTTTAAAACCATAGGAATTGCTTACGGGTTAACATTTCCAATTAAGCATTTATCGCATTCTATAAATATGGCACTTTTTAAAAGCGCCAATTTAGTAATTTACTCAAAGTCCAGCCCTAAACCATTTAAGCCATCTAATAACAATTTTCTATATTTTTCTAAATAGAGTGCGCGCTTCATAATTTCTGGCCCATTCGAAGAAAAATTTGGTTTTAGAGCTAATAGTTCTTTTAAGGCCAATTTTGCTGCATTTACATTACCTAACTTCTCTAAAATTACAGCTCTAAGTAACGGATCCCAAAATAGTTGTGGCATTTGGATTTGCTCAGATTCTATTAATGCTTTTTCCAAATCACCCTTCTCCAAATAATAGAAATAATACCCTATGTGAAAATATTTTGGATAGTAAGGATTGTTTTTAATTGCTTTTTCAATCAAGGGAATACCCCGCTTATAATCTCCAACTAACGAAAACCATAGACCAATCTGTCCTAACATGGTTGAATTAGCGTTTAATGACTTTTGCATTTCGGCAGCATTGTATAGCGCTTCTAGATTCCCCGTTGCGTAAGAAATCAAAGCTAAATGTTCTTGTACATGTACGTTATGCGGATTTAAGGCCTCTGCCTTTTGAATTGCGTACTTTGCTGATTCTAAATCTTGTTGTGAACCATCAAAAAACATATAACGATCCATATACAATCCAGCCAAAGCCGACCATGTTGGAGCGTAATTATTTATCTTATTTAAAGATTCTTTTAATATTTTTATAGCATCCGCATTAGCTTTGGGATTAATATTTCCTAAATAGTCGTAATAGAATAAAAGTGCTTTATGTGGAGATAAAATTTGTGACTTATTTTGCGCTGTCCTTAAATTTTGTGCTTGAAAAACACCAAACTCATCTGCTAAATCAATGGCAATTTTATTAGCTACTTGTGCTTCTAAATAATTGGTTGTTGTAGAATTTAGAGCTGATTTATATTCTTTGCTAAATACTTGAATACCACTTTCAGCATCTATTAACTTAATAATTACCGAAACAATATCATCTCGCTGCTGAATTGAACCCAATAGGTTATAGTTTGCAACATCACTATATTTTTTAGTTGGTTCTACCACCACCAAACTAGAGAATTGAGAAATTGCCATTTGGGTATTTTCTGTAAGACGTAATCCCAATTGTTCATTACTACTATTATCACTTAAATTTTTAAATGTTTCGATAGCAATATACATTCTACCGAAGTCATCTTGATTTGGTAAATCATTAGAATTATTAAACGAGTCAAAATAAATAAAACTTCCAGCGATAAAAATTAGGAATACAGCAGCATAAATTCTAAATTTTGCTTTGCTTGTTGCCAATATGGACAACTTTTTAGATGATTTTATTTTTGAAAATTCAGGTTTATAAGATCCTTTTGGAATTGCTAATTGGATACTATTGTTTTTTGAATTAGCATAATATTCACTTAACGCTAGTCGTAATCTTCCAGCATAAATTCTAACAATTGGATCCACTTGAGGGTCAAAATCTGTTTCTCTGTCAAATACCGCTATGGCTATATTATAAGCTTTTATATTTTCTGCCTGATTCGAACAGAATTCAATAATTACATATTCTAGAAACCGACTTAACCGCTGAGAAGATAAAAACTTAGGGCTTTCTAGAATTTTTTTTAACTGAACTTTTATTTCTTCGTTCGTTATAAAATCAGATGTTTCTCTGGCAATCATTCCTTTTGTTTTCTTTGCTCTAATACGGGGCGAAGTTACAGTAACTTACATAAACATTAAGCGAGGCACGTTTAAAAATAGGTATATTTCAATTCAAATCATAGAGATTGGAAAAGAATGCCTTTAATCTTGCTGCTTGCAAATTAGCGAATGGCGGATATTTAAAGCTATAAATGAAAAAACAAATTTCTTTAATTACCCTAATGTTAATATTGGGTTTTTCAAAACTGTCGTTAGCTCAGGACGATGGTCCTAGAGTCTATTGGAATGCACCAACAGGAACTAATGTTTTTGAAGGATATGCTTGGTTTTTCCAAAGTAATTCCTTGTACGCAAATAGCAGTATATACGATCCTGATTTAGTATCGAATGGTTTATCTGTAATTTTTAACTACAATCGCTATTTTAAAATAGCAGGAAAAACAGTTATTGGGACAGTGTCCCTACCTATGGGTAATGCCACTGCCGATTTAGACACTAATTTAACCCAATCTACAAGAGGGCTCGGGGATAGCTATTTACAATTGGTAGTAAATTTGTTAGGTGCTCCAGGTCTTGATTTAGAATCTTTTGCAGAATACGAACAACGAACAATTTTATCTTTACTCACAGGTGTTTCTGCACCTATCGGAAATTACGACGCCAATCAATTGCTGAATATGGGCGAAAACAGATGGGGATTTAGAGTAGGAACGCCCTTTGTTCAAACTATTGGTAAATGGATTCCTGGTAAACTAACAACTATTGAACTTGTACCGTCGGTTTGGTTTTTTACCCCAAATAATAATTTTGCCAATAATTTAGAACTTAAACAAAAAATGTTGTTTTTGTTTGAAGCTCATGTTACACGAGATATTACCGATAATTTCTTTGTCTCTTTAGATTATATGAATCAGCAAGGGGGTGAAACCAGTTTGGCTGGCGAAAATCAAAACGATGCATCGAATGCCAATTTTCTTGGAGCGACTTTAGGATTTATGCTAAACCAACAGCTTCAGTTTAAGTTTAGATATAACGCATCTTTAAAACCGAATGAAAATAGTGGAATTGACATGGACATGCTTCAGTTAAATTTTTCATACTTATGGTAACAACACAATACTAAATATTAAGAGTTAAGGAACTGGCCCATTTGATGTTGGCCTAATAACATAATATTGATAGCTAAATAAAAACCTATGAAAACCTTTGGAATTTACATTGTATTACTTACACTATTATTGGTAGTAAGTTGTAAGGATAAAGAAAAACAAGAATCTATTCTGGATGCTACTGAAGTTGTCCAAGAAGAACTAGTGATAGAAGAAAATCCATATAAAAATGCTTATTTTGGAGAACTTCATTTACACACTTCGTGGTCTATAGACGCTTTTGGATTTGGAAATCAAGTTGTAGGACCAGAAGAGGCGTATCGTTTTGCTAAAGGTGAAGAAGTGCCTTTACCAGGTGGCGGAACAACTAAAATAACACAGCCCTTAGATTTTGCTTCGGTTACAGAACATACCGAATGGTTAGGAGAAATTTATATGATCACTAATAAAGATCATCCTCGTTATAACTATCAATTTGCGAAAGACGCAAGAGAAGCCAATGAAAACTTCTTTAAAACTATTTTAGCTGCCGAAAATGCTGGTGTAAGACCAGACTTTTCAGGAGAAAATGGCGAATTAGCCGCCGAATATTCCAAAACAGTTTGGCAGGAAATATATGCTATAACAGAAAAGCACAATGAACCAGGAATATTTACAACGTTACATGGATTTGAATGGACTGCAGCTCCAGAAGCCAATAACATGCACAGGAATATTATTTTTAGAGGCAACAAAGTGCCAGATGTTCCGGTAAGTTGGTTTGAAGCTAGAACAGTAGAAAAACTCTGGGATTGGTTAGAAAGTACAGGAGGTGGTGAAGCGAACGTTTTAGCCATTCCACATAATTCTAATATGAGTGGCGGTCTTATGTTTAAGCCTGAATATTCCGATGGAAGTTTAATGGACAAGGCTTACGCTGAACGAAGAAGCAGAAATGAACCTTTATTTGAAATGATTCAAGCCAAAGGAAATTCAGAAACTCATCCACGATTTTCACCAAACGATGAATTTGCCAATTTTGAATTAATCCCACTAGTTAATTTTTCGGGGCCTGTAACTAATAGTCCAAATATGTGGGTAAGACAAGCCTTAAAGAACGGGCTAAAGCTTGAAAACGAACTTGGCGTTAATCCATTTAATTTTGGGTTTGTAGGAGGAACCGATCAGCACAATGGATTAATGGGGGATACCGATGAATTTGATTTTAATGGTTCACATGGTTTTGGAGATGGGACGCCTAAAGTTAGACTTACGGAAAATTTAGAAGTATTTAATTTGACCGCTTTAAACCCTGGAGGTTTAACTGGAGTTTGGGCCGAAGCCAACACTCGTGAAAACATTTGGGATGCATTAAGGAATAAAGAAACGTTTGCAACAAGTGGAACCAGAATAAAAGTTCGCTTTTTTGCAAGTTATGATTATAAAGAGGGAATGGAAAATAGTCCAGACTTTATTCAAATCGCTTACCAAAAAGGCGTACCAATGGGTAGCGATTTAAAAGCATCGAATGGTAAGGTTCCAAATTTCTTGGTTTGGGCCTTAAAAGATCCTATGAGCGGAAACCTTGACCGAATACAAATTGTAAAAGGCTGGTTAGATGGTGATGGTAATTTAAAAGAAAAAGTATATGACGTTGCGTGGTCCGATAATCGAAAGTTGGATGCTAACAACAGTTTACCTGATTTAGGTAGTACTGTAGATATAACAACAGCGACCTACGAAAATACCATTGGAGCGGTCGAAATTTCTGGTTATTGGTCAGATCCCGATTTTGATCCAAACGAAAAGGCCTTTTATTATGTACGTGTTATAGAAATACCAACACCAAGATGGTCAACCTACGAATCGGTAAAATCGGGAATTCCGTTAGATAAAGACGTACCCAAAACCATTCAGGAACGCGCATGGAGCTCTCCTATTTGGTATTCTCCTAATTAATTTGAATTAATAAATGCTACAGAATGTTCCATAAAATTACAAGTATTTTAGAAAAGATATTCTCAAGAGTGCTAATTACAGCGGCCTTTGTATATATTTCGTTTGAAGTAATTGAATTGATTTTAAAATTATACGGAGCAGTTGTTAATTATAGTTTTACCGAAAGTGTAGTCTCGGTAGATTATGATCCTTTTAAAGGTTTTATTGTAATCTTTTTCAATATTCTAATTGCTGTAGAAATGATTGAAACCTTGCGAATTGATACTCACACACATGTAGAAAGGGCTCGCCTTATTCTTTTAATTGGTCTAATTGCACTGGTAAGAAAACTTCTTGATTTGGATTTAAAGCACCTTAATTATCAAAGTATTTTAGGCATTGCTTCACTGATTGCTGTATTATGTTTAGGATATTTTTTATTAAATAATAAGTCAAATAGCACTACAGATAAACTTAATTAGAAAATAGTCCAAAATGAAAAAACTAACCCTATTGTTATTACTGTGCCTAGCCACAGTATTTACTTCATATGCTCAAATCATTGTTATTGACGGCGAAGATCTTAATGATGATAAAGAATTAAGTGCAGATGAATTAGCCAAACAACTTCAAAACCCAATTTCGAGTTTAATTAGTGTTCCCTTTCAAGGAAATTTAGACTTTGGTGTAGGCCCTAGTGACGGGACTCGATTTAAGTTAAACGTGCAACCTGTAGTTCCAATGAGTATTAGTGAAGATTGGAATTTAATTCTACGTGTTATTTTACCTTTTATTACTCAAACAAATGTAGCTGGACCTAGCGGTACTCAAACTGGACTAGGAGATGCTGTAATTAGCAACTTTTTTTCTCCTAAGGCTCCCACCTCTGGAGGGGTTATTTGGGGTGCTGGGCCCGTACTATTGGTTCCAACTGCTACCGACAGCGCTTTAGGCACCGAAAAATTTGGTATTGGACCTACGGCAGTAGCTTTAAAACAATCGGGAAGCATTACTATTGGTGCATTAGTAAACCATATTTGGTCGGTTGCTGGTGCTAGCGATAGAACAGATGTTAATGCAACGTTTTTTCAACCATTTATTGGTAAAAATTTTGATGGTGGATTTGCGCTTGCCTTAAACGCCGAAATGACCCAAAATTGGGATGTGGATAGTACAGTGGGATCTTTAGATCTAAGCGCGTCTAAAGTTTCGTCAATAGGAAACCAAATGGTACAATTTTTTATAGGTCCACGCTTTCCTTTTGGAAATGGGAACACAACAGATTGGGGGATTAGAGGAGGCTTTATACTTCTTTTTCCTAAAGGAAATTAAGTAGAATAAACTTTTTAATATGAAAAAATTACTTAGAGATCCTTTGCTTCACTTTTTAACAATTGGGTTAGTTTTATTTTTTGTGTATGCCTTAATAAATCAAGACACTAATAAAAGAGCCGAAATTATTATCGATTACAACGATATTGACAACTATGTGGCAAAATGGAAAATGCAATGGAATAGACCTCCCACACAAGAAGAATTAGGAAACCTTGTAGCACAAGACATTAAACAAGAAGTTTTTTATCAAGAAGCATTAAAAATGAATTTAGATCATAACGATGAAATTATTAAAAGAAGACTTTCTCAAAAAATGGAATTCTTATCGAACGATCTAGCTTCACTTTCTGAACCTAGCGACGATGAACTGGAGACCTACTATAAAAGTCATTCAGGAAAATACAAGTCTACTTTTCACTTTAGTCTTTATCAAGTTGTGTTTACCTACAATAAACATGAAAATCCAAATGCAATAATTAATTCTATTTTAAGTGCTGGCAATACTATTACTTTCGAACAAATGAAAACCAAGGGTGATAAGTTACCATTACTGTATTACTACGATAATATAGATAGTTTTGAACTTAGTAAGCATCTGGGCTCTAGCTTTATTGAAAATTTAAAAGATTTAGAACTTAATAATTGGGTAGGACCTATAAGTTCTGGATTCGGGGAGCATATTGTATTCTTAACAAATAAAGTTGAACCTAAATTACCAGATTTATCTCAGGTTCGTGATGTGGTTTTACAAGATTATTTGTATGACAAGCAAAATGAATTAAATGACTTGATTTTTAAAACTTTTAAAAAAAACTACACCGTTAAATTTAACTTCGAAAACATAGAAAATTTAGAAGATTTTAAATCATATTTGGAAACTAAATTAAGTTTTTAAGGCATGAAGTTATCCGGTTTACTCTTTTTTATTGGTTTTCTTTTTTTATCCAATTCGTTAGTAAATGCACATGAAATTCGACCTGGGTTTTTACAAGTTGAACAGTTAGATAGTACAACGTATAATGTATATTGGAAAATACCAAGGCTTGGAGATGCGATACCAAAATTATACATCAATTTTCCAGAAGCGTTTAAAGTAACCGAATTAAGTAATCCCAGCCCAATTTCTGGATTTGTATTATATGCTTTTCAAATAACATCTAAAGAACCACTATATGGACAAACCATAGGAGTTGATGGTTTAAATAAAACGCTAATCGACGTTTTAGTCAACGTTAATTTTCTGAATGGAGAAAGAGTATCTTTTCTTTTACAACCTGATAAATCATCTATGGTTATTCCAGAAAAAGAAACGTTACTAAATACAATTAAAACGTATTTATACTTGGGTATTGAACATATTTTATTAGGAATAGATCATTTGTTGTTTGTTTTAAGCCTGTTACTTATTACTCCAAGTTTTAGAAAACTTATAAAAACAATTACTGCTTTTACAATTGCACACAGTCTAACCTTATCGTTGTCAGCTTTAGGCTTTGTAGGTTTGCCAGGCCCTCCTGTAGAAGCCTTTATAGCCCTGAGTATTGTGTTTTTGGCGCTCGAAGTATATAAATACTATAAAGGAGAATTATCCTTAGCGATACGATTCCCATGGATTGTTGCTTTTTTATTTGGTTTGCTACATGGTTTTGGTTTTGCAGGAGCATTAACAAGTATTGGTTTGCCCCAAACAACAATACCTGCTGCTTTACTATTTTTTAATATAGGCGTAGAACTTGGTCAAATACTATTTATTGTCGCGGTTTTGTTTATGTTATTTGTTGCAAAAAAATCTAAAATAACTTTTCCAAAATGGATAAAACTAGTGCCTGTTTATGGCATAGGATCAGTCGCTTCATTTTGGCTTATTGAACGTGTTATTGGATTTTGGGCCTAGCTTTTAGACTTTATCAGAAAGGTGACTATATAGATTTGACGGAAATTTTAAAACAAGCCAAAATTGGCTTTGATTTTTATGCGTTGTTATACGCTGGCTTTTTATTTCCAGTTATTTTTTTTGTACAAATCAGTTGCTTTTCAACTTTTCGGCAACTTCGTCATAATATTCCTGAGTCACTACTTCTGTCCAAGTTGTTGGTTGTCCACCACCATATAAAGCTAAATACGTAACATCACTAAACTTGGTGGATGAATGCCAATGTTCAATATCTTTCTCACATTTAATTATATCTCCTTCTTTCAATATTACAGGCTCATTTCCTCTCTCCTGATAATAAGCTTCTCCATCAACAATTATTAAGATCTGTGCAGAACTATGTTTATGCCAATCTAAGGTTGAGTTGGCTTTAAATTTTGCTTTTGTAATGTTATATCCTAATTCGGTATCGTCGTGAATTATGGCATTCAGCCAAGCTTCTCCGATGTAATGTGTGTTTCGTGCTTTTGTGCCTTCGGTAAGATATGAGGAAACATTGTATTCAGAATCTTGCGAGAATGTCCAAATGGAGGCTAACATAAATATTGCTAAAATTGATTTTTTCATTTTGTATTACTTTTTATTTGGGAATTTAAGCTTGCGTACAACGGCCTCGTGTATGATTTCGTTGCGTGTTTAAGCACTAAAGTTAGCAAATAAATCACAGATAGAAAGTCTGCGAGGACTTTCGTAAGTGGGCTATAATTAGCAATGAATTATACACATTGTTGTAAGCAGTTTTTCTTTATATTTTCATTGTTCTGTCATACCTATATCCAAAAATCATAGCTCCAATAATTGAAATAGGCATAATCATAAAATCGAATAAAAAAAGCCATTGAGGTATTTCTTGATAGAAACTCATTACAAAAAGTCCAGGGAAGAAAAGAACCCAACTAAAAATCTGTAACCAATAAAAAATCGAGAATCCAATCTGGTTGATTCGATTACTTAATTCACTTCTTTTCTTTTTTTTGGTAAATAGTTGTGAAATAATTCCTGTAATAATCATAGGAAGGCTAACTGCAATTGGTGTACCTTCTCCCGCTCCGAATAAAAATATTCCAATACTAAATAGAGCAAATAGCAAAACACCTTTAAAATTTAGTTTAAAATAATTAGCAGAGAAAATAATTAAAGCTATCGAAATAGAAATAGCTAAAAGCCCTAATACATAATAAGGAATGCCTGATAATAAAGAATATACTGGTGCTCCTTTCATTAAAGAATAAAATTCAAGATTTGGCCAATTTTCTGGCATAGCAGGAATTTTTCCACCCTCAACTAAAATATTACCTTGTAATAATTCCGCACATCCGTGTAATATTCCAATGATACCTATAATTATACCAAATGTTTTGAACGATAAGTAAATTTTACTCATTATTTGTATGCTCATTCGTTTGTACATTTTTTTTGTTACACAAAGTTACATTTATATGTTACATATAGTTACTTTTATGTAAATTTGTGCTGAAATAGTAGTTACCTCATAGTAACTTTTATAAAAAAGTGTATGGATTTAGAAAAATGTCCTTTAACAGAAGCATTGAAAATTGTTGGCGGGAAGTGGAAACCAATAATAATTTTGAATTTAGGGAAGTCTCCAAAACGATTTGGTCAGTTAGATTATCTAATACCTAATATATCAAGAAAGGTATTGACTTCCCATTTATCAGAATTAGCTACAGACGGTTTGATAATTAGAAAATCGTATCCTGAAATTCCTCCAAGAGTTGAATATTCATTAACTAATAAAGGGAAAGAATTAATTCCGATATTTAAAAATTTAGGAAATTGGGGTAGATATTTAATTGAGTCGGATTAAATTGCTTACGGTCTTGTATATGACTAGTGCCAGCCCTTGCGCCGTGCGCTAGCTATACAAAAAATTAGTTCTTTAAAGCTACTAATTTTTTGAATAGGAAGGCTGGCATTATTGCTGCGCAATGTGCTCTCGTCGGTTTTTGCAAACCTCCCTCGACCAATATGCGTTGTTAGCCAACGTACGATTTTACTTTTTTATGAATTTCTCCAAATAGATTTCGTTTTCTGAGTAAATTTTAAGAAAATAGAGGCCATTTCTCAAATTAGAAATGTCGAGTTGCTCGAAATCTTCTGTAAAAGAATTTATCTTTTTACCGAGTAAGTCAAAAACTTGAATTTTTTGAATTAAACCAGTTTCACTAATAACAAGAAAATCAGAACTTGGATTTGGATAGATTGTAAAATTGTTCAATTCGTTTTCGTCAACCCCTAAAATAGTAAGGTTTTCGTACCAAGCAATTGTACCATCAACATTTGAGGCAGAAGTTAAATCTAAGTCACCATCTTCATCAAAATCAGAGGCATAAATCGACTGTGGGCCGTCAGCCTCTGTAGTTACTATTTGTTGTGGGCTAAAGTTTCCTAAGCCGTCTAAATTTTCATACCAAACAATTTTCATATCTGGAGAAGATTGAGAAAGTACGTCATTATCTCCGTCATTGTCTACATCAAAGGCATAAGCAACAGATGGTAAACTCAAAGTAAGATCTATTGTTTGCAAAGTACCAAAAGTACCTAGTCCATCTAGGTTTTCATACCAAGCGACTCTGCCGTCAACCAGTTCAACCGAGATTACATCGATATCGGAATCTCCATCTATATCAATACTAAAAATTGAATTAAAAAAACCAGCAACTGGATCTTCTATTATTATATGTCCAGAGCCAAAACTTCCAAGACCATCTAAATTTTCAAACCAATATAGCCGTCTTTCGCTTCCAGATGTCGCTAAAACATCTATGTCGTTATCCCCGTCTATATCCGCTAAATCTATAGAGACAGTAGAAAGGGCGTTAGTCGAAATAATAATTTGTGGCCCAAAGTTACCCAAACCATCAAGGTTTTCATACCAAGCTACCTTGTCGTCATCTCTCGATGCCGACACTAAATCTAAATCGCCATCGCCGTCGATATCAGCTACTTCAACTTCTTTGGGTAAAGCTACCGCAGTAGTAACTGAATTTCCAATATCAAAACTCCCTAACCCATCTAAATTTTCATACCAAAAAATAAAATCCTCGGCACCAGAACAAGAAATAATATCTAAATCACCATCACCGTCTAGGTCTGCAGCGGTTACAAAATCAAGTGAATCAAAAACAGCAATAACTTGTTTAGAACCAAAAGTGCCTAAGCCATCCATGTTTTTATACCAAGCAACTAAATTATCCCCTGGACATGCGCACAAAATATCGTTATTCCCATCACCGTCTAAATCCCCAGCAAAAACACTGGACGCAATCGAACAATCGTTATCCACAATTTGGCGTGGCCCAAATTGGGCGTGCATTAACCCAATTTGAAACACAAATAATATAAATAAACTTATTTTCATTATTGGTTGTTATCTTTTATTATAATCTGCTGATCTTGTGTTCCATCGTCAAAATTAGTTTCTATTAAATATAAACCATTTTCTAATTCAATAATCAGATTCGGATTATTTATTCCTAAAGAATCTTTAGGTGATACGGTAACGTTCGAATTTAGTACACCGTCATTAAATTTAACAACTGCGCCACCCATGGCACTTTTGGATAGATCACTATAACATCTTCGCGACTGAGATTCATCAATTTGCTTTATTACTATGGCAGTACCATTTAAGTGTTTAATTTTATCAAAGTCCGAAATATCAATGTTTTTGTTAAATGAATAGACAACATCGCCAGTTTCGAAAGATAAGTCATCATAAGGCCAGGGCTCGGGTCTTCCATCTGATGGGAACACAAAGTCCTTACAAGCTACAAATTCGTATGAGAAACCAGGTTGTAACAGTGGTGGTTTATCACCTCCTCCGTAGCAGCAAGACAAATAAATTCCAGTGTAGGGTTCGTATAGTGACGCAATTGAAGTAGCTGTAAAAGCAAAATAACCTGTTTCGATTGTTTCTCTCATTTTAATACCCTGACCGTTTGTGAAAAAATATTCCATGCAGTCATAAGCATTACCCATAGTGTTAATTACGTCTTCAGGAAATATTTCGTAGAATCGCGGAGGTTCAGAAGTATCAACTTCAATACCCGATATATACGTACAGTCATCATTAATAAACGGGTAATCATCTAAGGGATGAAACCCTAAGTTTGCAGCTGTATCTAAAATTTTATCTCCTGTTGTCAATGCATTAAAATTGGGGTCATCCATATCACGTGTGACATGTTCGCTTGGCGACCTTGTATGTCTTAGTCCTAAATTATGACCAATTTCATGAACAAAGATGGGTGTTGACAGATTGTGTGTCGACATTCCTGATATAGTTGCACCTATTCCATCTGAAATTCCACCAAAGCTGCCCCATCCATATGCATACACGTTAAAGGCATTTTCTTCAACATATCCATTATCTGCGGCATAATCTCGCAGTCCATAAAACTGTGCAGGTGATTCTAAAATGTAATAACCGTTTGAATCACCATCTAAAACAGGACTATCAAATTCTTCATAACCTCTATATTTGAAGAAGATGTTATAGGGGTTTAAAGTGATATTCAAATTAGCTATTGCCTCTAAAGTTTGATTTTCTCTATTTGGAAATCCGTTGGTACCATCGGGTCTATTGACTCCCCAAAATTTGATGTTAAACACTATTGGTTGAAACTGAGCGAGATAATCGGGGTCTATTGAGCCACTGTAATCTCCCACTAACTCAGTTGTGGCCTCATTATCAAGCCCACAAATATTTACTCCTTCTTGAGCACGCAAATAAGTGCTTGTCGCAATAAAAATTGCGATCAAAAAAATTAATCTTTTCATAATAAAAAATTTAGTTAAACAATAATTTAAACCATATTAAATTAGAATTTAACAATCGGGGAGTATGTTGGCTAACGGTCTTGTATACTGGTAACATCTAAAATATCCAGTGGATATTTTATGTTAGCATCGTGCCAGCCCAATTGCTTGCGCTAGCTATACAAAAAATTAATACTTTTTAAAGCTAATCAATTTTTTGGATAGGAAGGCTGGTATTATTGCTGCGCAATGTGCTCTCGTCGGTTTTTGCAAACCTCCCTCGACCAATATGCGTTGTTGTAAGTAGTGCTTTCCGTTCTACTTTTATCTGTTAAATAAGTTTAAGTTACGATGTAAAACCATAATAATCAGTATTTTAAGATAAAATTGAATATTTGTCGTATATTTATTTCATGAATATACCTAGCGAAGCATATGAAATAATTATTGCAGTAATTATAATTGCCGTAGCTATGACTTTAGTCCATTATTTAACTCATCGGAGTAGGAATTTTAGAAGTAGTAGAAATAAGAGGGCTAGAAAACAGTTTCCTTCTAAATTTCTATAAAATATTGGGCAATTCTTTTCCTTTAAACTTAATTTTCAATTCCGATTTAAACTAGATTTAGAGTAAAAATATTTCATTTCACTCGTTTCCAAAGTGTTTTTTCAGCATTACTTACAACGGTCTTGTATATGACTAGTGCCAGCCCTGACGCTGTGCGTTAGCTACACAAAAAATTAGTTCTTTAAAACTACTAATTTTTTGTATAGGAAGGCTGGTATTAGTTATATGCGTTGTTGTAAGTAGTGCTTTTTAATTCACTTACTTAATTTCAAAATCCGAAACGCTCCTTGAATTACCAAAATAAAAACGATTGTTCCAATAATCAAATCAGGTTTGCTTGAACTTAACCAATTTACCAAAAGTCCAGCGATTATAACTCCTAAATTGATAATCACGTCATTCGAGGTGAAAATCATACTCGCTTTAATATGTGCCTCTTCTTTGCTCTTTGACTTTTGCAAAATGTAAAGACAAATTCCGTTTGCGATAAGTGCAAAAATCGAAACGATAATCATTGTCGAAAAATCGGGTAATTTCTCGTCTCCGAAAAATCTTCTTAAAACTTCCACAAATCCGATAATCGCAAGTGTAATTTGAAAATATCCAGCAAGTTTGGCAATATGCTTTTTCTTAATCAACGTCCCGCCAACCGCAAACAAGCTAATTCCGTAAACGAAACTGTCCGCAAGCATATCCAAACTGTCAGCAACAAGTCCCATTGATTTTGAGATTATTCCTGTTGTCATTTCAATAATGAAAAAGGTAAAATTTATTGCAAGTACAGACCAAAGTAGCTTTTTTTGGTTTGCGTTTTCTTTAAATTCCGTTTGGTCGGTCTGTTCGGTCGAGATTTTTTTTCCGCCTAAATTCAGTTCGATAACGCACTTTTCGATTTGGTCGGTTTCTCCACAGTGAAAAACGGTCAGTTTTCGATTCGGAATGTCAAAGTCCAAATTCGCAATACTTGAAATTCCGTCCAATTTCATTCGGATTAGATTTTCCTCCGAAGGACAATCCATTTTGGTAATTTCAAATATCGTTTTATTCACTCGGTTTCTGGGTTTTTCGGCATTACTTACAACGGTCCCGTATATGAAATGTGCGTCTGTTTAAAGACGTTATTTCCAACCGTGATTTAATATTATTAAATGTAGGGGAGATTGTAAATATAGCCAAATCTGACGCATGTTTTATATGCGTTGTTGTAGTAAGTAAAATAGGGAGCCTCGCGAGCGGTTTTAATTTTACGTCGTAAAAAACCCAACCCCAAACTACAGCACGACCTTAAATGTAATTCGGCCGTTGCGTATGCCTTATATGCTTTCGGACCGTATATAAGGTCGTGCGTAAAAGGTGGAAGGTGTAAAGGCCAGAAATGACACAAAGTGGCTTTACATTTATCAATCCATACAACAAGTTCTTGATGTTTTCAGCCCTAGATGATACCTTTACTCAAGTGTTGGTACGTTTTAACGTTCTGAAAGCAAGCTTTCAACGATTTCAATCGCACACACTTGAGACATCATTAGCCTGCTACGCAATCACTAATGATTTAAAACCCACTTTGTTTCCTAAAAATCACCTTCCAGAAGTTATATTTAATGTCTTTGGTTGGCTTTTTATGTACTGCAACGGTCTTGTATATGACTAGTGCCAGCCCTAGTGCTTTGCGCTAGCTATACAAAAAATTAATACTTTTTAAAGCTAATCAATATTTTTGGATAGGAAGGCTGGTATTAGTTATATGCGTTGTTACCTTACGTAGCACGTCCCTAACCTATCGACAAACACGAACCACCGCATATAGTCCGCAACTTGGAGAACAATCTTACCGCTAGCTTAAAGGACTCAGAAGTGCCAAAACTATCCGAAAGACAATAAAACATTTTCACTTTTGCTGCCGAATTAGCTCCAGTTTTCGCACAAACGAGTTGTTTTCTAGATTACGGATTTCAATACAAAAAGCAATTTCGTGGTATGTTAGGTAACGTCTCTGTATATGGCTCGTAGCGTGCAAATTAGAAAATTATTTTCGGATTAAGCACAAGCCAGATTTTTAAATTTTACTATTTATCTTTTTTATTGGAAATCGTCAAATTTAAAAATTTGGCGACTTTCCAAATATGCCTTAACTTTGAATTAAGCAACTGATTAGCTATGAGTTATATACGTTGTTAGCAAAAGTTATTTTCCTACTTCGTAAATACCTAAATCATTATTCCACGTTAATCTTTCGTGGTTTTCAGTCCAAAAATCTAGCCACCATTTTGAATCTTTCTGTTCGTCAATTTTTTCATTTCCGAACAGCATACCTAAATATCCGTAAGTATATGTGTCAGGACTGCAATAACTTGCTGATGAGCCTTTTTCTTTTGGCATTTCGTCCAACTTGTAAACGTTCTTTAAACAATTTTTAGTTATCGTATCTTTTTTCGGATTATCTTGTAATGAAATGATTAAAGCTTGAACAGCATTTAGACTGCTGACTTCTGGTATTTTCGCATTAGGATATTCTATTGGATTAAATTCTTGAATAACTTTATCAGACAGGTAATTTAACCAACTTTCTTGAAGTTCGGTTAGTTCTTTTTCGGTCGAGTTTATATTTACATATCCGAAATTCTTATTTGTTAAGTTTTGCAGTA
The DNA here is from genome assembly GCA_965277295.1 of Gilvibacter sp. Lineage (GTDB taxonomy): Bacteria > Bacteroidota > Bacteroidia > Flavobacteriales > Flavobacteriaceae > Gilvibacter. Next base: position 1,971,565 of record OZ255720.1, on the reverse strand, counting down.
ATTGATTTGCTCTTCCACCAACTTTGAATAAATCATTGGATATTACCAGACCTTTTCCCTCAAAAGTAATATCTCCAGTTATTATTCTATCCCAAATTATTAAACGACTTGTTCCCTCAAGTTTAGTTTCTTCAGCGTTTGTGATTTGTTTTGCAAGTTCAATTAAGTACTCTTTGTTTTCTTTATAATTATTGACAGACGCATTTAAAGTCAAAAAAACGGAACTCCAACTATCATCATTTATATTTTTTGCAAGAAGTTCAGTCGTGGTGAGCTTTTGTGCATTATCATACATTTCCTTTGTGTAATTCTCAATATCTTGCTGACTCCACGAAGTCAATAATTTTTGAGAATATAATTCTTGACCAAATGTGATTAGAATAAGTAATATTGTTAATTTCTTCATCGATGTTTTTTCTAATTTTTGCTAACGGTCTTGTATATGACTAGTGCCAGCCCTATTGCCTGCAATAGCTATACAAAAAATTAGTTCTTTAAAGCTACTAATTTTTTGGATAGGAAGGCTGGTATTAGTTATATGCGTTGTTGCCAGTAGTTATTTCCCAATCATTTTAGTGAGTTTATATTTTTTTGTGTTAATTAAACTATCCGTTGATTGTGTACAATCACTAGTATTAAACTCTTCGGCAATAAAAATGTATTCTTGATTTTTTCTTAATCTATATTTCGTGGGACAATCTATAAATAGTGAATAATTATGTTTATTATCACGGGCTACTCCATTGACGGTTTTGACCGAAAAATTATTAGCTACAAGTACAATACAATTATCGTTACATTTTCCTTTGAAATCCCCTTGTGGAATAAATTGTATTGTGTCAGATTTTTTTACATTAAAAGCAGAATCTGACACAAATATATTTTGACTCGAATTATTAGAAAAAAACAGAATTATCATTAAAATGGATAGGGTTAATTTCATATTCCTTGTTGATTCGGCCTGTTTTTTAATTACTGGCAACGGTCTTGTATATGACTAGTGCCAGCCCTGTCGCTGTGCGTTAGCTATTCAAAAATTAGTTCTTTAAAGCTACTAATCTTTTGAATAGGAAGGCTGGTATTAGTTATATGCGTTGTTGGCGATAGTTTTTATTCTATTCTGATGAGCTCGAAATCGTATTTTCCATTGCGATTCGTCAATGTTCCGGACAATACGTCATCATTTTGCGAAAGTGCATATTCTATTAAAATATTGTCTTCATTTTTTATAGTTTTTTTTGCTCCTTCCCACATATAAGTACGATAAGTAAATTCAATTGTGGACTCAGTAGCAAACCATTCTACTTTTGAGTTATCATCGTCAATAAATTCTAGGTGATTAGGGCTAAATATCCACTTGATATCAGGATTTTCGGTCTCGTACCATATTCCATTAAGTTTTTGCTCAGCTGAATTTTGTCCACATGCCAACAACAGATTTAATAGCAGAAATACTGATATGAAAGTAATTTTATTCAAATTATTGCCAACGGCCTCGTATAAAACAAGTAGCCGGTTTTTTAGTTCAGTTTTTCAGCCGAGACTGAATTTAATTTTTCGTGGGGATACTCAAATATAGCGAAAATTGGCTATTTGATTTTATGCGTTGTTATGTGCTGAAACCGAAAAAGGCACCGTAGCCAGACCTTACAGAATTTACAAACAAAATAACAGCACTTTTAGGGATGGCAGGTTGCCGACACAACAAATTGTCGTTTTTTAAAAACATTCGAGTGAGTGATCAAAATCCCAAAAATTTGCAAAAAACCGCCGAATTTCGCCAATTATTAGTCGCAATCAAAACAAGCCAAAACGAGTTGCAAAAAAACAATTTAAGGTTATTGCACCTAACGGTCTCGTATAACCGTCAGTTACGGGTTAATATGCGAGAATTTTCGGTTTGGCACAGACTTTAGCAATTCCGAGTGCATTCGGACGTAGTCGAATCCGCCGTAATTGCGGTTATACATTGTTGTACTGCGTTTTTAATTGATATCGTAAATCTTGTTTAGTTTAATATTTTCTAATTCTTCATTTAAGAATTTCTTATTAATTTTTCTAGGCTGAACAGGATTTGACACATTGATATTTGTAGTTAAGGCTTTAAAATTTATATCGTTGCTTTGAGAATAAATACTTGAGCTATTGCAAACAGTTCCTAAATTAATAAACAAATCTTCGATGGATTCTGCAATTACGTTAAATATATTAATTAAATCAGTCCATGCGATAAATGAATCTTTCTCTCCATAATTAGGGTCACCACTTAATTCTTTAGCAATACCATTGGGATAACCATGACTTTTAATATGAATAATCATTTTGTCACAATCATTTAATTCTATGTTGTTTAATGCTTCAATAAACTCATCTTTTGTTGGTTGTTCAAGTATTAGGGTTGGTTCAATACCAGAGTCTTTTATAAAATTTAGTTTCAGGTTTGAATGATTATTATTTATATAATCATCACCATCATAATTAATAACAATTAGCTTATCCATTTACTTTTTTTGATATTGTTTGCTCTCAAGAAGGAAGTCAACTAAAGTCATTGTTGCGTTTACAGCCAATCGTGCGTGATGCTTTTTAGTGTTAAATTTGTTTGCGTGCCTGTCACCTGAATTATTACTCAAACCAGCGATACCTCCAACTATTGAATCCAAGCCAGAAAGGATTTGAAGAACGGTTTGAGGCATTGTTTTTGGGTCAATAGTAAGATTCAGAATTTTCTTAACTTGTTTATAAAGGTTATCAATTTTACCATCGTTTTTAATTTCCTTTCCTTCGTATTCTTCTATTATTTCAATCATTACAGCTTCTGCAAGACTTCTAGCATTTGTGATAGCACCTTTATAATCACTCTGCTCAATTTTATCATTACATTTTTGTAATTGCTCTTGGATAAAATCGTGGTCAATTCCTTTTACGGTTTCAGGTTCCACTAAAATCCCTTTTGAATCAGAAATTTTATAAAATTGACCAACCTTTTTTAATTCGTAGCCATCAAAATTTAAAAGTGTGTTAAAAGCATTAATTGATTCTTCAATGTCCAAATTCGATTCCAAAAAATCTCTTGGGTCAAGAGAGTCTTCGATTATTACTTTTAAAAATTTTGTTCCATTATACTCTCTAATCTTTTCCTCCGTATATCTCCATCTTGAAGGGAATCCTTCTCCATATTGATCGTCAGCGCCATATTTAACAAAAAAATCAACTAATTGAGGTCCAGTTTTATAAGGAATTAAGCCATTATCTCCACATAATGCTCTACCTAAAAATCTGATTGTTTTTTCTGTTATTTTCATAGCTTGGTCAAATGCAGTACAACGGTCTTGTATATGACTAGTGCCAGCCCTTTTACTAGTAAAAGCTATACAAAAAATTAATTGTTTTTATATAGCTAGTAATTTTTTGGGTAGGAAGGCTGGTATTGGTTATATGCGTTGTTGTACATAGTGCGTTCATTGATTAAAGTACCAATTTAAGCTAGATTCCTCAGTTAAACTTTTCTCTTTAATGATTCGTTTTTTTGGAAGTGAGATTATAGTTTTATTTTCTGACTTATAATAAATCCAAGTTTCATTTTCATAAAAGATTCTTGCATTTATTTCATTCTCAATTCCTTTTTCATCAAGAATATATAAAATTTTACTGTACGGTGCACCACCACCAAAACGAAATTTTATTTGCGGAAAAATGAAATTCCCAAATGATGTTAGCATTACAAGTAACAAGCATATTGTAATAGTGCTATTGAAGGCATCGTATTTTTTAAGATTAGTCAAATATTTTTTTGACAATAGAACAAAGATAAATACTTCGAGAGGGTAAAAAGCAAAGGTTAGGAAATCAGTCAATATGGTAGAATCTGAGCGATCCACAAAAATTATTGGTGTTAGAAAAAATATTAAACTAGCTCCGAATATAACTGACAACAAAAATCGAAGAATCCAATATTTTGATTTCATGGATTCGATACAAATTAGAACTATCGGAATTGTAATGAAGAGAAATAACAAGCCGGTTTTTAGATAATCTAAAGCGAAGAAATCCTTAATAAAGATCTTCAAATAAGCGAGTCGTGAGCTTAGAACTAAATAACCGAAAAAGTATGTAACTGCTCCATATATTGGTAAATACTTTATTTGTTTTTCGAATTCTTCCATACTATTTATCCGTCTATCTTCGCTTTTAAGCATTATGTACAACGGTCTTGTATATGACTAGTGCCAGCCCTATTGCTGGCAAAAGCTATACAAAAAATTAATACTTTTTAAAGCTAGTGAATTTTTTGGATAGGAAGGCTGGTATTAGTTATATGCGTTGTTAGCTGCTGTTTTGAAAATTGAAAAATTAACAAAGAATTGTAACTTTGTTTCGTTTATTTCGTTTATTATTGTGAAAGCTAAATAAAACTAATAACAATGAAAATGTATAAAGATGTAAAGAGACCTTCAAAAGAGGAGCAAAAATTGGCCATGGAGTCATATGATGCATTGGTCGCTGTTATTGACGAATTGAAATCTGACAATCCGGAAATTGAAATTGAAGAAACCGAAGAGAAAATAAAAATTCCTTTAAAAGCATTAAAACTATTAATAAGGATTCTTGAAGTAACTAGTCAGGGCAAGCCTATTTCTATTGTTCCAATAGCTACTGAAATGACTACTCAAAAAGCTGCAGAATTTTTAGGATGTTCTAGGCCACATTTAGTTAAACTCCTTGAAGATGGAAAAATAGCTTTTACCAAAATCGGTAAACATAGAAGAGTTCGATTTGAAGATGTAATGAAATATAAGAAGGAGATGAAACAGAATCAAAAGGCCAATATAATTGAGCTAATGAAATCTGATGAAGAATTAGGTTTATATGATTTATAGCGTACGATTTAAATGTGTTTTAGATACAAACGTGATATATCCCTTAGAGATTAGGGATTTGCTTTTATGGTTTGCACACTATGACTTGTATACTCCAAAATGGAGTGACCACATCATAGACGAACTGGAAACTGTCATGATAAGAAAAGGAGCGACTCACGCTCAAATCAGCAAAAGAGTTGATGCGATGAACAACGCATTCAAAGATGCGCACGTTCAGAATTATGAAGGCTTAATTGAAACATTGAGCCTTCCAGATGAAAAAGATTGTCACGTATTGGCTGCCGCGATTAAAACAAACGCTAATATTATTGTCACTAACAATTTAAAGGACTTTCCAGAAGAATATCTTGCTTCATTCGGACTAAGCGCAAAAGATCCAGATGATTTCTTAACTGATATTATCGATTTAAATCCCGAAGAGGCTGTGAAAGCTTTTAGAGAAATGGTTTTGTATAAAACAAACCCTGACTTAGATGAATTCGAAGTTTTGGAAAGATTAAGGAATCATGGGTTAAATAGAACTGCCGATTATATACATTCTCAAATGTAGTTAAAAATTGCAGCTAACGGTCTTGTATATGACTAGTGCCAGCCCTATTGCCTGCAATAGCTATACAAAAAATTAATACTTTTTAAAGCTAATCAATTTTTTTGGATAGGAAGGCTGGTATTAGTTATATGCGTTGTTAGCAAACGTATAATTACTTACTTTTAGTAAAATCAAGGTTGTTCCAAGTTTTCAAATGAACCTCTTCTTTTAAAGTTAACTTATCAAATTTCATTTTGGCACTAACGAATGAACTAGATATGAGAACAGCGAGTTTAGATGTTAGTATTGAATTTAAATATAACACAGTAAGACAATCTTTTTTGATTGATTTATCGATTTTATATAAGGTATTAAATTGTCTATCACTAATATGTTCTGAATGAGCATAGTTCGAAAAAATTTGCCACATATCACCCATTCTTGATTTATTTAAACCGCTGGATTCAAACAGAACCCTGCTTTTGACTAACTTAGGATACTGAGGAAACAACAAACTTTTTTGTTCTTTTTCTGTTCCATATTTGTAAGTGTCGGTTGATTTGATCTGCTCTTCAGATTCGTGAATCTCATCACTTATTTTTGCAAATTGTTTTTTAGCGAAATCTGTTTTAACTGGGAATGACGATTGTTTTCTTAAACCGTGTAATTTATAAACACTGTAGCGCAGGTCTTTTTCATTATCAGAAACATCGTCAAAGAATAGATAAAACATTATTAAAAATGATTCTATCTGCATTCTCGTAATATTTTTTATTGAAAAAATATCGCCATAAATCACTTCTGAATTTATTAATCTAAAATGATTGCCCTTTATTAGATTTATGATGCTTTGATTAGCTAAACCATGTCTAAAAAATTTACCTTCTAATTCTCTTTGATAATATTTGATCTCTTCTTGACCATCATATAGGCTTTGAGTTAATGAAAAGAGTGAATTTGTAATCAAGTCAAAATTTGCAATCGACGTATCGATATCTTTGCTTTGTTGTGTAGCTAAAAATTCTAAGAGAATTTGAGTTCTTTCTTTCATTTAATATATTCAAATGTAATTCTACGAAAGAGTAATTTGAGACATTTGTAGAATAGGTAATGATTCCGTTGTTCCATTTGTCAAGACAATCTGAACATCTACAGGTTGGTGAGGATAGTTCGCAGCAAGACCAACTTGCTCTATTACGCCAGAAAATAATTTTTGCTCCTTATGCCAAGTATCCTTCATGATTAACTCGGCGCTTCTTTTAATCAAAATTTGACAAGTTTCACTTGTTAAGCTGAATATTTGATGTTCATTTAGTATTTCCATATGTTTGCTAACGGTTTTGTATAAGCGCAGTAGCGGTTTTCACGCATTAACTTTTTGGATTACAACTGGACTAAAATTCATACAATTTCTTTCGGTTTATCACTTCCTCCGCTATTGCGTTTATACGTTGTTGTAGCACGTTATTTTTTGTTTTTATATAATTCAATCGCTTTTAAATAATTCATTCCGCCACTTTTTGTTTGGTCGTTTAAAAACCCATTCAGTTCAGGATGATTTTCCGTAATCCAATTTACAAGTTCATCCCTGTTTTTAACAAATTTCTCAACGTCGAACGAAGCAGAAGTTCTATTAATTTTCTTTATTTTATTGCCCTCAAATTGTATGATTTCTTCTGTAATAATAGGGTCGTGATGTAGAAAGGAAATTCGCTTGTCCGTTTTTGAAATTTTAGCTTTTACAATTCCATTTTCTTTTTCGATTTTGAGTATTTCGTAAGTCGGTTGGAAAACAGAGTCCCACTTTACCCATTCAGCGTATTCATTTCCGCTATATTTCTGTTCAAATCCGTCGTCAATGGTCATAAATCTTTCTGTAATTAATTCAGTTGTTTTTGAAGGATTTGAATTGTCAATCGCAATGTAGAATTCTTTAGCAATTTCCAATTTGTCAGATTCCTTTTTAGGATTTTTGCAGGAAATAATTCCGATTGTCAATAGTAATAATGATACTATAGTTTTATTCATTCGTTTTTGGTTTGGTCTAATGTGCTACAACGGTCTTGTATAAAACGCGTGGCGTCCGTGTGGCTCGAGGGCTGGCGCGGTTTTGGTGGGACACCAAAGTTGCTCGCCAGTGGAGCGCGACGGAAAAGCCACTTCTCGCCTATTTTTTCAGCCGTGATTTATTTTTCTTAAAGTTACTGAATTTGGAATTAGCCAAAACCAGCCATGAGTTTTATGCGTTGTTGTAGGTAGTTTTAATATGAGGAATATTGAAGTAACCATTTATACTTTTCACAAATTTTATTATTATCTGAAAATGTTTTTATTGCTAGTTGTGCATATTCTCTAATCTTACTTCTATTTATATCATTTACATATTTTATAAAGTATAAGTCATCTGTTTTGTCTTTAACCAAACTATCATTTTTTGCTATATAATCTTTAAAATCTACTTGACTGTAAAGTTCAGGTGAAATAATACATCTCATATTCACTGCAACCTTTTCTTCCAATAAATAGGATTCTACTAAACCTTTTCCAAAAACAGAAAATTGAGTATGTGATAATTGGCCTTCTGAAATTCCTCCTCTAATAAAAACGGGATCGTCTAATACATTTATTAACTTATTTATTATTGCAGAAGAAATTCCAAGCAATTTTGATAGGCTATTTTTAACTTCTTTCCTTATCGAAAGAACGATTGAATCTGACATTACTGTCACACGTATTTGATTTTGGCTGAGAAATCTTTCACCACCAGGTAAACCAGACATAGCATATAGAGTTAAAGTTGACTCAATGGAATTAAAGATTTTTCTCAAATCCTGGTAAGGTTTATCTAGTAGATTTTTCATTCCCAAAATATCTAAAAAAGCGACGTAACAGTCTTGATACTTTTTTTCAGGATATTTACTATTTACACTTTCGTCAATTTGACGTAAAATTTGGTCTAAAGGATCCATTTCTTAAAATTACCTACAACGGTCGAGTATATGAAAAGTAGCGCTGATTTGCACACTATCCATTCGGTTGAACTCAAGCCGAATTTTTAAATTTTTCTATTTATCTTTCTTTTCCCAAATAGCCAAATTTAAAAATTTGGCGACCTCGAAAAAGTGCCCGAACCTCTGTGTTTGCAACTGCTCGCGCTATTTTTTATATACATTGTTGTGTGCAGTACTTACTCGTTCTCATCTTCATAAGTTTCATCATCATATTCTCTTTCATAAATTGGACCTCTCATCATCCTATGCATATCAAACTCTCCTTTTGCTTTTAGGAAGTCATTAAACCTCTGAATTGTATCTTTCATCGCTTGATTAATTGTCAATTTATCATCTTCCTTTATAAGAACTCCATCTTGCACCATTTCATTAATTAGCGTCCAATTATCACCTTCGTAGTAAAGTCTTAGTTTTTTATCTTGAATCCTTCTATTTCTTCTAAATTCTTTACTTTTCAGTTCTTCAGAAAGTTTTTTATAATTTTCGTTTAATTCGTTTTCATCTTTCAGTAGGGTATTCATTTTTCTAATATCGTAAAAACCACTTGTTTTATAACGGTCAAATATCGCATCGTCCATTCTTGTATATTTGTAGTTTTTCAGATTTTTAAACTCTGTTACCATTTTAATTTTATGTTTCTTTTCTCTCTTGTCGTCTATTTTCGAACTTAAAAACAGCATAATTGCAATTATTATGACAACAGCAATAAAATATGAGATTAGACGAAGCAACTGGGTCCAAATATTTCCAGAATAAACTTTTTCCCAAAAGCCTTTTTCATTTTTTACATCAACAGAGTTAACTACCTCAATTCTTTTTTGACCTGCTATTTTTCCATAAGATTGTATATTAGGAATTACCTTTGTCTTGTGTAGAATTAATAGTTTAATAATGAAAAATTCTCCTGATTCTAATATAATTTGTGGAAAGGTAATTCGATTGTCAGAATTGGTAAACTTTAGATTTCTTCTTAAATAGTCATTACTTGTTTGTATTAATTCAGGCTTTTCAATTATTGCTCCTGAGCTTATTTCAATTCCTAAAGGGTCATTTAAATCATAAAATTCATTAAGTAAATGTTCTTGACCATTATTCACTACCTTAATTGTGACGATTCTTAGATTTTCGTTTGTTTGTTTTAGGTTTGTACTATCATATAAAACTTCCAATTTACTTAAATCTTCATTGAAGTCGAGTACGTTTGTGTTTGCAATAATTTCATAACGAACATCTACGGTTTTTTCTTGAAGAAAAGCATAAATGGTCACTACTGCTCCAGCAATTCCGAGTAAAGCTAATATTGTTTTTGACGCAAAATTATCAAGTATTCTTTCAGATAGGTTTCTTTCCATTCAGTTTTTTTTGTATTGCACACAACGGTCTTGTATATGACTAGTGCCAGCCCTATTGCTTGCAATAGCTATACAAAAAATTAATACTTTTTAAAGCTAGTGATTTTTTGGATAGGAAGGCTGGTATTAGTTATATGCGTTGTTGTAAAACGTTTTTATTTAATCAGCTCAGTAATTACTTCTTTCGTTAAATCTAGATTGCTATTTGGAAGATATACAAAGTCTGGCCCAAAACTATTTCCAATTCCTAGAATTCCATATTCGTAATTGAATAATAATGGTTCGGTTGTATCAACGCCTCGCTCGTTTGATTGAAATCTATCAAAATCACCTTCAAATATTTGATTATTTCTAAGTATAGCGCTTCCAGAAAGAACGAACTTATCTCCAGAAAAAACTAAATATTTAGAGTTTTTATAATATGAAAATGTCATATTTTTTTCTTCATTGGATAGATTTCGATAACTATATTTAGACATAGAATCAGTATGCTGAATAGTTAATTCATAATCCATTATTGGCTTCGCTTTCTCCGTTTGAAAAACGAAGAGTGTTCTTTTTTCAACAGAAGTTTCTGTTTTCTTTTCAGAACTTGAACAACTAATTATTATTAGCGAAAGTATAAATATGTGTAGAGTCTTTCTCAAAATGTTTTACAACGGTCTTGTATATGACTAGTGCCAGCCCTAGTGCTTTGCGCTAGCTATACAAAAAATTAGTTCTTTAAAACTACTAATTTTTTGTATAGGAAGGCTGGTATTAGTTATATGCGTTGTTGTAAGTAGTGCTTTTTAATTCACTTACTTAATTTCAAAATCCGAAACGCTCCTTGAATTACCAAAATAAAAACGATTGTTCCAATAATCAAATCAGGTTTGCTTGAACTTAACCAATTTACCAAAAGTCCAGCGATTATAACTCCTAAATTGATAATCACGTCATTCGAGGTGAAAATCATACTCGCTTTAATATGTGCCTCTTCTTTGCTCTTTGACCTTTGCAAAATGTAAAGACAAATTCCGTTTGCGATAAGTGCAAAAATCGAAACGATAATCATTGTCGAAAAATCGGGTAATTTCTCGTCTCCGAAAAATCTTCTTATAACTTCCACAAATCCGATAATCGCAAGTGTAATTTGAAAATATCCAGCAAGTTTGGCAATATGCTTTTTCTTAATCAACGTCCCGCCAACCGCAAACAAGCTAATTCCGTAAACGAAACTGTCCGCAAGCATATCCAAACTGTCAGCAACAAGTCCCATTGATTTTGAGATTATTCCTGTTGTCATTTCAATAATGAAAAAGGTAAAATTTATTGCAAGTACAGACCAAAGTAGCTTTTTTTGGTTTGCGTTTTCTTTAAATTCCGTTTGGTCGGTCTGTTCGGTCGAGATTTTTTTTCCGCCTAAATTCAGTTCGATAACGCACTTTTCGATTTGGTCGGTTTCTCCACAGTGAAAAACGGTCAGTTTTCGATTCGGAATGTCAAAGTCCAAATTCGCAATACTTGAAATTCCGTCCAATTTCATTCGGATTAGATTTTCCTCCGAAGGACAATCCATTTTGGTAATTTCAAATATTGTTTTATTCACTCGGTTTCTGGGTTTTTCGGCATTACTTACAACGGCCTCGTATAAAACGCGTGGCGTCCGTGTGGCTCGAGCGACGGAGCGGTTTTGGTGGGACACCAAAGTTGCTCGCCAGTGGAGCGCGACGGAAAAGCCACTTCTCGCCTATTTTTTCAGCCGTGATTTAGTTTTATTTAAAAGTACTGGTTTTTCGGGGAAGCACAAACCAGCCATGAGTTTTATGCGTTGTTGGGTGCAGTTTAGTTAATCATAAAAATTTTTCTACACTCCCTAACGAATTTATCATAGTTATCATAGAAGTCCGTTGCCGAGTCATTCAATTCATTTGCTACTCGAACAAATTTTTCAGGTTGTTCCCACTCCCATTCCGGTGGTAAACCATGAACTTTATCAGAGAGTTGAAATGTATTCGTTCCTAATTTTTCCTTGAACTCTAGAGCTGGATTTACAAATTTCAGTTTTAACTCTTCTAAATAAGGATTCAAAAATTCTAATTCCAGTTTACTATATTCCTTTTCAAGCAACTTTAATGACTGAAGCATTTTTGGATTGAATCTCGCAGTTCCAAAATTTTCATCTTTAATCCATTGGAGGAAATCATTTAACGAGAGATAATATTTAAAACTTTTAAAAGTCTGTTGATCTAGGAGGAATGAGTTTTCATCATATTCGAATTTGCTCTTTTTCTTGAGCAACAATTTCTCTAAAATTAATCTTAATACTAAGAGACTAAAAATAAATGTAACGACTAACCATAGCGGAAGTTCAAAATTCCAAAAAGAAGATAATGATTCCCAAAAACTCTTTTGCTGAATAAGAGAATAAAGGGTGTTACCAATTAGAGTCAATAAAAAAATGAGAAAGGCAGCAATTATTTTACTGCCGACCGGATCTTTCCAAAGTGATTTAATATTTTTTACTTTCATCGTTCTAATTGCAACCAACGGTTTCGTATATGCCCCGTGCCAGCTAATCGGCATGGAGAATTACACAAAAAATTAGTTTATTTAAAGCTACTCATTTTTTGTGTATGAATAGCTGGTATGGGGTATATGCGTTGTTGTAACACGTTATTTTTCAAAATCCGATTTGTTTTTAATGACAAATGCAATTAATAATTCGGTTAAATTATCTTGATATTCGTAAAATTGAGAATCGCATTTGTTCCAGTTTTCCTCCGCTTTTTCTTCAATTAATTCCAGTTCATTTTGTCTTTCAGTTCTGTCTTTGGGAACAGTTCCGTTTTTAAATTCAGAGTTTGCCTTTTTTACAATTTCCGCTGTTTTTTCCGCTCCAATTTCCAAAAGAGCATTTACAGTTTCTTGACTAAAATCTCCGCTTGAATTAAAATAGAATTGGTTAAATCCGCCGTTATTTATTTCACGCTCTAAATTTTCCACGAAAAGAAAAGTCCTTTGGGAAGTATTCAGTTTCTCGATATTCTCGCCATATTCAGATTTTGAATTCAGATAAGTGTCAATTTTCATAACAATCATATCTCGTCTTTCGATTTTCAAAACTTTTTCTAAATCAAATTCAGTTTGCGCATTTCCGTTGGCAAAGAATAATGACGATATAAATACTAAAATTTTTTTCAATGCACGATTTTTTTAATGTGTTACAACGTGTTTGTGTATGATTTCGTTGCGTGTTTCAGCACTAAATTTAGCAAATACAAACCAAATAGAAAATCCGCGAGGATTTTCGTAAGTAAGCTTGCACTAGCAATGAATTATACACGTTGTTGTGCGTAGGCTTTTATTTTTTATAATAGTCAATTTCGTCTCTCATAAATTGCTCAATTTCTTGCCATAATTCTGTCATTTGTTTTGCTCGTTCCTCTTGACCAATACTTTGCAACTCTTTTGCGTTTTGTTCTAAATCATTTGAACTAGACATTTTATTCAAAACGGATTGAAAGTCATTGGTGAAATCGTTTACTATTAGTTTGTATTCATTAATTTTTGGAAGAAGTTTATTACTTGCAACTAGTTTAAGCTTATTTAATTCTTGATTTACTATAAGCATTGGCTGTAATGACTTTTTGGTAGTTTCCATTAAATCCGAGTTGAATTTTAATAGAGCATTATTTATTCTATCTTCATCTCCTGTCAACATTTCTGCCATAAACTCATTTCCAATCCCATAAGTCATTTTTGGGTCAGTTCTCATACTTAAGCTCATTTCGTCCATTTGATTCATAAAGTTCGAATAAACATCAAATCTTTTTTCGAGAGCTTTGTCAGATTTTTGATATTTTCGATTTAATCTGAATTGGATTATTCCCCAAATCCAACCTAAAATTCCTAATCCAATTATGAAATAATCTTTAATTTCCATTTTTAGTTGTTGTTTTGAAGTCGTTCTATCCTTAATTCTGTGATTTTAGTTGCGAATTCTGATGGTCTAATCAACTTTCCTTTTTCTAATGAGCTTATTATATGTTGAGAAAAGCCTCTTTCACAAGCGTAATTGTCAGCATTATATTCTCCGTCCATATTTTTTAATTCAGGGCTTAAAGCGTGTCCTATTTCGTGTAGAATTATAGCAGTTCCTTCGTCTGATGAAAATAATTTAATGCTATTGAGGTCAATTGTTATGATGTTTGAACCTTCTTCTAAATTAAGTCTGATTTGGTTTTGTGAAGCTGGTGAAAAAATTGGATTGAAATAAATTCTATTTTCGACCAAACTATTAATGTCGTTAGTGGACAATGACTGAATTAATTTTTTAAAAATACCAAAATTAGCTAATTGACTCATTCCATATTCATTTAACATTCGGTTGGTCATTTTTTCTGCTTTCTGTATTTCTTCTTCTGTCATTCGGTTAGTTTTTTAGCTTACGCACAACGGTCTTGTATATGACGCGTTGCGATTCGTGGCTGTGCGTCGGAGCGGTTTTCCAGGGACTGGAACGCTGGCGAGCGTGGAGCGCGTTGGCTAAGCCACAAACAGCGACATCTCTAGCCGTTGATTTGTTTTTAATAAAGTTACTAATTTTCACGAAAGCACAAACTAGCAATGCGTTATATGCGTTGTTACCTACCGTTTTTATTCACTAAATTCAATTATTGGATAATGAGGTTTCCAGACTTTTCCTAATTCTTCTTTGCTTTCCGCAAATCCAATGTCAGTTATTTTAGCATTCTCTAACTTATTTCTAAATCTTTCCGAAACATAAATTCCCCAAGAATAATGAGGTATTTTAAATAGGTCAATTTCAGAATCAAAATTTTTTCCAAAAACTACTTTTTTTACCTCAAAAGAATACTTCTTATCAGAGTCGGATTTGTTTTCCGTTATTAAATCTAATTTTTGTTGGTGAGATTTAATTTTTAATTTTATTCCTGCATTGTCAGTCGCAAAGATTTCGCTTTTTTCAAAATCAATCCAACTATAACATTCACTTGCGTTTTTGTCAGGAAAGGACAATTCAAAATACTCATACGATTTGCTCTTTTTTAGAGAACCAAATATTTTCTCCTTTCTCAATACTTTGGCGTTTCTCAATTCATATGGAATAGTTTTCGAGGTTTTAAAAATTTTTAATGCTTTTTCGTTTAGGATATAATCGTATAACGAATGTAAAATGTCATTTAGTTTATTAAATTCATCGTCATCATACATTTTGCAAATCAGAAACGATTTTCCATCGATGGTTTTTTCGTCGACATCGTCAATTGCTCCAGAGTCGTCTATTTGAAATGTGTAGTAAGTCATTTTCTTCAAATGGTAGGTAACGGCTCGTATATGAAAAGTAGCGCTGAAAATAAGCGATAAATTTCGGATTATACACAAGCCGAATTTTTAAATTTTTCTTATTATTTTTTCTTTCTCAATAAGCCAAATTTAAAAATTTGGCGACCTCAAAAAAGTACCCGAACCTCTGTGTTTGCAAATGCTTGCGCTATTTTTTATATGCATTGTTAGGCACAGTACTTTTCTCCTTAAATATTCCGTAATTCGAAAATTGGTTGGATTTAGTTTCTTTCTTAGGTTTTAGTCTATAACTTTTGTTTGATATAACTCTCTCTTTTCCGTCAGACGATAAAATCAGATTTTCAATTTCAATTTCGTTAATTATTTTGTCTTCTTTTTGTCGGATTATTACGTGTCCTTTTTTTATTCTTAGACTATCAATATGTGATTTCTGCATACTTACGATATCATTAAGATTGTAAAAAAACAAACTATCACGAGTTTCTTCAAATCTCTCAAATTGGTATCTATAATATCCACGACTTTTTTCCTTTAAGCCTTTACTTTGATAGTATTTCAACTGAATATTCATTCCCTCACTTTTTATTTCCTTAGTATTTAAGGGAACAAAAGACATTTTTAATTTTTTCTCTTGTTCGTATGGCATTGATTCACGCGCAATAGCTCGGATTATATTTTTATTCGGGATTCCGTTCAGTTGATAAATCGGCAATTTTGTTATTCTTGGAATAGTAAAAACCTCGGCAGTATCTAAAACCGCATAACCTGCAACGTGAGAGTCTCGTCCGCCCCAAGCATCATATTTGTAGATAGCTTTTGAAGTTCCCTCAATTTTCTGTTCGTAAAGAGTTATGTCCCATTCTCCCATTCCTGGTAAACATCCAGAAAGTAATGTGACAAGGCCGAAACAAATTAGTTTAACTATATTTTTCAAATTTTAACTGCGTTTTTTTCGTATTGTGCCTAACGTCTCTGTATATGGCTCGTAGCGTGCAAATTATAAAATTATTTTCGGTTGAGCACAAGCCAGATTTTTAAATTTTACTATTTATCTTTTTTATTGGAAATCGTCAAATTTAAAAATTTGGCAACTTCGTAAATATGCCTTAACTTCGATTTATCAACTACCTAGCTATGAGCTATATACGTTGTTGTAAACAGTGCTTTTCTCATCTTTTTTTCATCTCCACAATCAAAGTGTCAGATTGATTTAAATATTTTGCATCCGAACTTCGACTATACTCTTCACCAATTTTAATTTTTTCGTATCCTGATTTTGAGAAATAAAGTTCATATTTATCACATCCACCAAAAACACAACCAACAAGTGTCGAAGTATGAAAGTAGCCGTCTAAATCTGTCGTATCTTTAATACCTGAAACGTTTGATGATTTTAATTCAACGATTACGTTAGATATTCTTTCACGCGTATCAATGTCGACAACAACTCCGTTTTCGCCGACAAATCCTTCACAGCTAATAAGAAAAAGAGCAAGAAAAAATAAATACAATAACCTTTTGATTTTATTAAATAATATAGTCATTTGTTTGCCATTAATTTTCTGTTGATTTTATTTTGTTCAGCTTCATTCTTTGCATTGTCAAATAAATCAAAAAGTCCGAACCAATAAAGTCTTTCGTTCATTGTCATTCCGCCAATTCTATCAATCGCTGATTTCCTAAATTCAGTCCACATTCGGTAAACATTGTCAAAGTCAGTTCGTTTTTCAATCCACGTGTTGCCAAGAAATCGTTCAACATTATCTCTTAATTCAACAGCATTTTTTTCATCTGTTTTCCATTCCTGAATATTGTCGGCTAATTTTTGAACTATTTCTTCTTTAGAAACTTTTCGAATATTTTTTGTCAGTTCGTCCAAATTCATTTTTCAAGATTCAGTTCGGGCATTGTTTACAACGGTCTTGTATATGACGCGTTGCGATTCGTGGCTGTGCGTCGGAGCGGTTTTGGTGGGACACCAAAGTTGCTCGCCAGTGGAGCGCGTCGGCTAAGCCACAAACAGCGGCATCTCCAGCCGTTGATTTGTTTTATTTAAAGTTACAAATTTTCACGAAAGCACAAACTAGCAATGCGTTATATGCGTTGTTGCCATTAGTTCTTTGTCCTGATAGTTTCGAATAATGTTCCCATTTCTTTTTGTCCGTATTCGTTTTCTACGTTCATATCTATTCGGAGAATATTCTCTTTTTTAGTCAGTATTGTTTTATATTTAAATCCACCATTGCTTTGTTTTAGAGTATCTGGGTTTATTTTTTTTCCGTCAACAATACTATCAAATTTCACGAAGTAGCTCTTGTTAGGAGTATACCCGACAACTAACAATTCAACAATAAATTCCGAATTTCGTTCGTAATTGTTATCTTTTCCATAAATCTCTCGAAACGAAATACTGTCAAACACATATTTTGATTCAATATCTGCAACAATTTTTCTTAAACTGTCATTTTCCGATTGTAGAAAGTCCATTTTGGCGATTGCTCTTTCGCCTTGAGTTATATCCGTGCAGCTAAATGTCAAAAAGATCAGAAATACTATTATTACTACTTTGTTCATTTTTTTCAAATTAATGGCAACGTCCTCGTATATGATGCGTTGCGGTCTTGCGACTGTGCGGCTGTGAGCGTGCCCTGGGCACAGTGGCGGCCGTGGTCACCGTTGGGGCGCGTCGGCAGAGTCGCGTGGCATCGTTTTTTTCCGCGCACGTTTATTTTACAGAAAAGTAAGTATTTTCAAAATGCTAACCAACTAGCTATGCATTATATGCGTTGTTAGCAAACGTTTATTTAGCGGCAATCAAATTTAGGGTTAGCATCAAAAAAAATAACACAAAGTAAAATGACAATATGTTTCTGCCATTTTCGTGTTTTTTCAAATAAATACGTCGAAAAATTCGGATATTCTATATGAACTTGACCTTTATTTTTTCGTTTCTGATCCAAAAAACTAGTGTAATTCCAAAATACAATGAAAACCGCTACGGACATTGTAATTGTGAATGCAATAAAAACAGATTCGATTAAATACAAATAGACTTTAATTTATGTTTGCTAACGGCCTCGTATATGAGCTGTAACGCCCTTTGACTTGCGCAGGTTGCTGCGGGTGTATCGCAACAGGTTGCGCGCTGGAGAGCGCAAGTCTCAAAGCGGCTCTTTCAGCCGAGACCTAGTTTTTTGTTTTTTAAAGTTACTTAAAATCTAGCCAAGATGCGTTATGGCTTATATGCGTTGTTAGCAAACGTATTTTATTCTTTTTCAAAGCATTGTTGTCCGACTGCCCCACCACCAAATTCTAAAACAATGTTTCTTTCATAATAAATGTAGGAACATCCATCATTGTATTTAGTTTGTTCTTCCTCATTCAAATCCTCTTGGAAGAATTTATATGAATATTTTCCCATTCCGCTTCTTTCAAATCCAACTGTTGATATTTCTCCGTTTTCTATCGAGATGCAATTAGCTTTGTCAAGTAAGTTTTTAATTTCCATCAACGTACTCATATTCCAACCCAAAATTTTTATTTTATCCTTCAAAACATCTGAATCATATAACATATTTGATTTCCTGAAGATTTGTTCGGTTCCACCATTTTCATTTTTCTGCTTTGAGTAAATTCTTAGGTCAATGCTTTTATCCATAGTCAAAACAATATCTTTTGGATTGAATTCAATGTATACGATAAGACTGTCAGGAACTAATTCAGAATATTCTTTGATTAAGGTTTTTATTTTATTCTCATTTGTTTTTAAATTATTTATTTGCTCTACTTTACTACTTTTATTCATTGAAAGTATCATCAATAAAAATTCCTTTTCCTGATTATTTCCGTCATTAAACACTTTTGTTAATTCCTCAACTTTTGATGGGTGAGCATTTTTAATAACGACTTGAAATAACGAATCCTTGTCAATTTTCTGATTGAATTCTTGTGCAATTGATGAATTCAAAATAAAAACGCTAATTAAGAGGAAAAATGTTTGTTTCATATGTTTGCTAACGTTTAGTATATGAAAAGTAGGCGATTACGAAGCACGAAATTTTCAGTTAAACACAATGTTTGAAACGAGCCCAAAATCTTTATTTTACCACTATTTCGCCTATTTTTTATATACATTGTTACCTGCTGGGCTTTATTTTATTTCTTTCAAATATTTGTATTTTTTATCAGTCTTAAAGAGAACATAATTTTCCCAAAATATTTTGTCATTTAGTATTTCGTAGGAAAAGTTCCATTCTGTCAATGTTTGTAGTTGTTCAATAATTGTACTTCCATAATGCCAAGTCTTTTCTGGTATTTCTTTCGGTTTAAAGTAAGTCCATTCATAAACTGAATTGTCTCCTTTGATTGAAACAAAATACCTTAAATTTTTATTTCCATTTTCTTTGGTAATCATAATTGGGTTGATAGTAACGTCCCTTTCTTCTGGATAAATGAGGGTTAATTTTTTATACATCATAGAGTACTTTGCAAACTCTTTTGGGTCTTGATTTAGCATTTTGTCGTAGAAAGGAAGAAAAATAGATTCTGAAACAGTTTTATCAAAGTTTTCATTTTCTTCTTTCTTCTCCTTTTTTAATTGGGTTGCAACAATTTCATATAAACCGATATAAGGTCTATTGTTTGCTTCTTGGCTTTTCCATATTGTTTCACCATATTCATCCCAATCAGGGTCTTGTTTTAAATCTTTAATCTTTTCAAAAAGGTTAGTACTCCAAAAATCTGGATCGAATTCAGTTGAATTCTCTTTAAAGAAGTTCCACTTGGCAAGGTTGTAGAAATATTTCTGTTTTCCTTCTTCTAGATTCTTCGCTTCAAAGTACGTAACATTTGATTTTTCAAAATACCACTTGTTGTTATATTTAACACCCTTAACTATGTAAGCATAAGTTTGAGGAATATCGTCTAAAAATCCTTCGTCTTTAATGCCTTTTCCTAAAATGATATTTACATTTTTATCTCTCTTGTTGTCCTTCATAGCTTTAAAGTCTTGTGCAGATACTTGCTCTATGAAAAAAGCAACAAATTTAGAATGTGTGTGGTCAATAAGAATTTGGTATTGGTCTTTCAAGACAATATTACTGTCAGGTTGAAAGATTATAGGCGTTAAAAAGTCCTTGTCATTTGGTTTTGAGTAGTAATTCTTTACAAGTTCGTCAAACCTAAGTTGAGCAAGTTCACGCTCTCTCTTAATGGTCGGACTATTTGAAGCAACCTGATAAATTACATCTCCAAGAGCTTTTGATAAAGCATTGCTTATCGTGCAGTCAACTGATTTGTCATTGCAGGCAAATTCAAAACCGGGATTTGTCCAATCTCCTTCGTACTCCGTATTTATTAGAAAGGATTTGGATATATTATCATACAGTTGAACCGATATCTTAGCATAACTAACTCCATCCTTTTTGAAAAGCTCTATTCTTGAAAAGTTCAAGACATACTGCATTTTTTCTATCTCCGCTAACTTCTTTAATTCAGTCAAACTATTGTTAGATTTTTTGTCTGAAAGTAGAATTAACAAGTTGGTAAAACGTTCATAAAAACGGTAGGTCAGATATTGGTGTGCAATAAAGCTTGCTTGTTTTGAAAAATCTAGATTCTCTGTAAACTTGATTTCTGAAAAAGTTATTTGCTGAATGTTTTCAGGTTGTTTCTTGAGTTCGTCAGGTTTTACAAAATCAGATTGCTCTGAGTTTTTAGGTCTTTTTGAGAGTTCTTTATTTTTTGATTTAATATCCTTTTCAAAGGTCTTTTCATATTTGAACTCATTGGGCGTCAAAATCAAAATTTGTGGCTCATAAGTCTGGCCTAATGCAGTCAAAGCAAAAGTGAGAGTCAAAATTATTATCGTTAGTTTCTTCATTGTCGTGTCGTTCTTTTGCCTTGCAGGTAACGGTCTTGTATATGACGCGTTGCGATTCGTGGCTGTGCGTCGGAGCGGTTTTCGTGGGACACCAAAGTTGCTCGCCAGTGGAGCGCGTCGGCTAAGCCACAAACAGCGGCATCTCTAGCCGTTGATTTGTTTTTAATAAAGTTACTAATTTTAACGAAAGCACAAACTAGCAATGCGTTATATGCGTTGTTGTGTGGCGTTAATCCTTCGGATATAACATTTCCGAAATTCCAACTCTCAAGATTATAATTAACATTTCACATTTCTTTTGATAATTTTCTAAATCTTCAAGAGATAAAGAAATATCATCCTTACCAGGTTTTCCAAAATCGCACTTCTCTTTCCAATCAACATACTTTTCTGTCAAGAAGTTAAAATTATTCTCATCAATATCACTTTCACCAAATATCCAAGGGAAAGAAATGTTTCTATGCGCAATTTGATTTCTGGTTTCTCGAATATTATTTAAATCCGTTATTATAGAATTATATTCTTTGAATATTCCTGATTCAAAATCAATATTTTTCTTTAAGATTTTAATTTTTTTATCAAAAGTAAGATCTGATATTATATCCTCAACTAACTTGCTATGGGAAAACGGATTATTTTTATTTGAGTATAAAAACCCGATTGACTCTGTCAAGACATTCTCCACCTCGAGTGCACTATTCAATATTCCACCTCGAATTTCTCTAGCATTTTTCTCAATAATCTTTTTCTTTCTCACCAAATATTGATTTTCTTAATGACACACAACGGTCTTGTATATGACGCGTTGCGATTCGTGGCTGCGCGTCGGAGCGGTTTTCCAGGGACTGGAACGCTGGCGAGTGTGGAGCGCGTGGGCTAAGCCACAAACAGCGACATCTCTAGCCGTTGATTTGTTTTTAATAAAGTTACAAATTTTCACGAAAGCACAATCTAGCAATGCGTTATATGCGTTGTTACCTGCAGTTAATTTAATTAATTGGGTTTAGACATTTGGAAGCCATTTTATCTTTGCTTCTGATATACCCGTAATTTCCGTAGAGACCTTTAAGTCGCATCGTGTCATTTTTTATTATAATTGTATCCTTTTCCCACCTCTTCTCCCAATGAATAATGCCATTTTTTAGAACTCCAATTGCATTATAAATCGATCCATTTTTATCAACACGACATTGGTATACGAGAGTACTAGGTTTAATTTCTATCCAAACTTGGGTTTCTGGGAATTCCCACATACCGACTACATCCGAATTCTTAATATTACGTGATGAAGTGCATCCAAATATTGTTAAGCCTAAAACAAAAAGTTTAAGGTTGTTCATGAGTTTTTTTTAATTGCAGGTAACGGTCTTGTATATGAGCCGTAACGCCCTTTGACTTGCGCAGGACGCTGCGGGTGTATCGCAACAAGTTGCGCGCTGGAGAGCGCAAGTCTCAAAGCGGCTCTTTCAGCCGAGACCTAGTTTTTGTTTGTTTAAAGTTAATTAAAATCCTGCCAAAATGCGTTATGGCTTATATGCGTTGTTGTGTACCGTCTTAATAATCAGTATTCATAACGATAATGCCTACACAGATATTTATCAGTATTCCAATCAATCCCATTAATAACTTTTTTTTCGGAAGTGCAAAAAGCGAAATAAAATAACCGATTAATACTCCTATTCCACAAATACTGGGGATAATAATGTAAACAAATCCACCATGTCCTGAACTAGCTGGAATATCAGCTTGCAAGGCAATTGAAACTGAAAGTATAATCGACAGCAATATTGCAAACAAAATTTGATAACTCGAATCTGTAAAACTTCTAGTAATTTCTTCGTCTTGTGCGTGCTTCTGTGCGCTGATTATTAAAATAGCAACGACTACAGCTAAGATGATTGTGATAATCATTAAATCTCTCTTTTATTTTGGATGGTACACAACGGTTTTGGCTATGAAAAGTAGCGTGTAAGTACACACAAACCTTTCCGAGTAATTTTTAAGTATCCAAACACACAAAACCAACTCGTTTAAGCCTTTAGTAGCTATTTTTTATAGCCTTTGTTGGGCACTGGGTTTTTTTGCGTTCTGCTTGGCAATTCAGGTTTAATTTTCTTATAAATCACTAAATGAGCAAGCTCTTTTGCAATTTTGGCTTTAGCATCGGCAGGTGCGAATTGCAAATGTGCTTGCGGTAATTAATTATAAATCTCAATTTAATAATGTGAATCTTCCTTTATCAATTATATTAAACTCTGAATTATGGTATGTATAAATCCATACAATAGGTTCATAAATTACCGGAGGTGGAGGAATTTCACCCTCTTTAATTTTTGTTTTAGGTTTAACATAAAAAAATGGAATAGATTTTTCAATATTTGTTTTTTCAAAAAGATAGCTATTATGTTTTCCAAATACAATAACAGTAATATCTTTATATTTAAAATATCCGATTACATTATTTTTTTTGCCAGTTAAATAAGAACTTAAAACTTCTTTGTATAATAGACCTAATCTTAACTCTACTCCATTTTTTTTTTCTTCTATATTAATCAGAATAGTACTTTTTTCCAAATCTACATATTCTTCCTGTTCTTCAATATATGTTTGAAGAATATTAAAAATTCCTTTTTCGTTAACTACTAATTCATTCAAATTTTGACTTTGAGATGAAGTACAATTTGAAATAGTCAAAAAAATTAGATATAATGACAGATAGCTTAATTTCATATTATTCGGTTTTTCCTTTATGATTATATTCTATATACTTTTTCAAAGGTACTTCATAAACCTTTAGTTTAATTCCTTTATTTGGATACCAGTCATTTATCCATTCTCCTAGTTTTCTATCCCCGTCGTTTACGTCCTTTGGATGAAAACCAGACGGTCCAAAATGATTTGTTTTTCGATTTGGGTGACTATGGATGTGTTCTCGAACAGTATATCCTTTAGTTAGCAAACCATACATCAAATCTACGCCACCTGGTTCAGGAGTTGGCAGAAAAGCTGATGAAACAAAACTTGATTTAGTTCCAAATTTTACTTGCGACCATTCGACATTGGAATTTTCAGCAACAAATTCAAATAACTTGGTAGATTTTTCATCGTTATTCATTTCGATATAGCTGTATTTTGTACCGTTGGAATCTTCTCCCTCTGCTATTGTATTCTCTTCTCTAAAACTACCATTTGAACCATATGTATAACTTTTATCTTCTTTTCCATTATTAACAACTTGAACTATATCGTCTCCTTCAGCTTCTGTAATAGTTATTTCTTTATTTTTTATATCAATAGTTATAATATCCTCTGGAGCCAAACCTGTCGGGTCAACCATTCTTAAAGGATTATTTTCTACAAAATTATAAGGCGACCACTCTGGAAACTCTTCCGCCAACGGGTCAGGCGAAAGCCAACGACCTGCGGTTTCAAAAAGTGGTTGACGATATATATCTGTTGTGTCTTGTTGCACGTTACCAACGATTTTCTGTTTTCTCACGTGCCAAAGGGAAGAGCCGATTTTAACGATACTATCTAAATCGTGGACTTCAAGATATTTTCCTTTACTTAATGTGGCTACTTTTGCTTTGTAACCAAATTCGGCAAACGGATTACCTGCTTGGATATTCTTTTCTCGTCTTTCCTTTTCCTCTTTTGAGAGTTCTTCTTCTTGGGCGAATGTTATTCCGAAAACCAAAAAGCAAAGTAATAATAGTAAAATTTTCTTCATCAGTTAGTTTTTTATAAAGTTATTCAAATTTTTGTTTTCGTATTTCTCACGCTCGGTTTTTAGTGAAACGAGCCAGTTCAAATACATTTCTTCGGGCATTTGGCGATAGCCGAGATTGTGAATATGAAAAAGTTGTTTTTCAAGATCGGTTAACATTTGCTTTTTCTTTTCTTCGTCGGTTTCATTTTGCCATTGAACTTTGTTCGCCTCTGCCTTTAAAATCAAAGCCTTTGCAAAGTTTGGGTATTCCTTTATGGTACGTTCGGCACATTGCAGAGCAAATGTGCCATCATTATCGGGAAATTTGGCGTTGTAGTTCTCAGCTAAATCGACTAACAAAACGGCAATACTTTCCTTATTGTCTAATGCTTTCATATAAACACCGTTGGTAATGGCATCAACGTGTACAAATCCCGAAGCCATAATCCACGCATCAATAGGGAAGATACCACTTGTGAGTTCTGTATTGAACCAGCCGTGGCGTTCACTGTTATGTTTTATATAAACGTGATTGGGTGCAAGTGCCAAATTTGCATCAACATCCAATTCTTCTACTAAAATCTTGTAGAAATAAGGCAATGAACGACAATTCCCTTTTCTTGTTTCGAGCAATTTTGAGACAAACAAGTTTTCCTTGTTGTTGTGCCCGAAAACATCCTTAAAATCATAACTAAAAGGCGTATATACATATTGCTCGTCTTGAATGTACAACGGAATGCTGTCGGTCATCACGGTAAAGACGGCTGCCCATTTGTTTACCGTTTCCCTGTCCTTTTCACCATATTCCAATAACCTATTTTTTAATAATGAATTACAAAGGTTTACGTAAACCGATATTTCTTTTTCAAACTCTGTTTTGTCGAGTTTCCCATCGAGGTAAGCGTTCTCGACTGAAAAAACAGCATCTTTAAAACTGTACTCAACTTCATTATTTAGCATAGCATCCAGCAAAGCGTAGCTTTGCGCGAAGCGCTCGCCCTGTTTTTGTGCGACAGCACAAAAACAGAAAAGAAAGAGTAGGATTGTGGTTAAGTATATTCTCATATCAATTTTTTATCGGTTGTTTATTTAAAAGCCCTTTGAATTGTTCGTTAATTTTTTGGTTTTCTTGTAGGCTTTCCTGTTTCTTCATCGACTGTAACCAATCTTGGTAAGCTTCGGCTGGCATATGTGTGTACCCTAAATTATCAATGGTTGCATATTGTGCATTGACTGCATTAAGCATTTCAACTACTTTTGGATAATGTCGAATATTTTGTAATTCCTGTTGATTACGTGGATTGATACCAACTTGTTTACAAGCATACTCAAATTCCATTGTCAAAAGATTAGCTTTTATCATATTGGCACTTATACTGTTTGGGTAAAGTTCCAATGCTTTTGAAGCCACATTGCCAACAAAATCATCATAGCCGAATTTTGCTATATAACCATTTGCCAAATCCGTGTAAAATTGTGCCAATAGTTCTTTCTCCGAAAGGTTTTGCATATAGATTTTGTTCAATAGTGCTTCGCTCTTGACAAAGCCCGATTGCAAAATGTAAGAAGAAGTAGAGAACATCCCGTTGGTCAATTCGATATTGTACCATTTGCCATTGTCGGCAAGGAAACGGATGTAAGAATGGTTGGGCGAATAGGCGAGATAAGCCTCTGCACCGATTTCCTCGGCTACAATCAAATACAGCAAAGGCATTGAATGGCACTGCCCTGTTTGTGTCTTTAACAATTTGGTCACGAACATTTTGGAATAGTCCTGAATACCCATATAATCATCAAAGTCATATTCAAAAGGTAAATGCTCCGTTCCGTTTTTTAGTTCCAATCGTTCAGAGAAGAATTGGAAAATCATAAAATTCTTTGCAGAATTGCTGTTTGGGTCGTAACCAAGTTCGTCCATTCTGACGTTTAGAAATTTACCGATGTTGGAAATGATGTTGTCAAATTCTGCTTTGTCAAGTTCATCCTCAAAATAAGTGTTCTCGACCATAAAAGTTAAATCCTTTACGGAATAATTTTTTAAATCTGTTTGGTTCAGTCGGTCGAAAGCTTCTCGGAAATGCGATGCACCTTGCTTTCCTGCGTGGCTTGGCAACGAGTAGTTAATTCTACTTTTGTTAAATTCCGCAATGTCAGAATTCATTTGGTATTGCTGTTGCTTGCGAATTTTTTCGTTTCGTTCGGCTTCGGCAATCAATTGTTGGTTTTGTTGTCTTATTCTATCCTGTCCAAAATCGGTAACGTTCGGAACGTTTGGCATTGGTATTACATTTTCGGGCATATATTGGTTCGGTGTAATTGTTTGGAAAGTCGATGGCGTTGGTGTTTTTGGTAATTGGACTTGGCAAAAGGACATCGATCCAATCAGTCCGCAGAGTAAAGTCAGATATGTTTTCTTCAATTCAGTTCTCATATTTTCAATTCGTTTTCGTCAGCGTTGGCAAAAGGCTCTTTTGTTTTTTATGCGGTTGGCATAGCGCAAAGGCAAAAAACAAATGTGCCTTTCTGTGCGTTGGCTTTTTCAACCTTGTGCCCAACGGTCTTGTATAAAACGCGTGGCGGCAGTGTGGCTCGTGGGCGGGAGCGCTCTTCGTGGGACACGAAGGTTGCAGATCGCACGAGCGCGCTGGCAAAACCACTAATTACGTCTCTTTCAGCCGTGATTTAGTTTTATTTAAAGTTACTGGTTTTTCGGGGATGCGCAAACCAGCTATGCGTTTTATGCGTTGTTAGCAGCTGGCGGTTTAGTTTTAGCCAAATTGTTACTTTCCACAAAATTGCTCCATCCGAGTAAGAAATCTGCCAAATTGTTCAAAATAAAGACCGTTTTTACCCGGTTTAATTAAATACAGAAAATTCAAAAGTTGCAATTTAACGCTTGCTGCTAACGGTCCCGTATATGAAATGTGCGTCTGTTTAAAGACGTTATTTCCAACCGTGATTTAATATTATTAAATGTAGGGGAGATTGTAAATATAGCCAAATCTGACGCATGTTTTATATGCGTTGTTACCTGTAGTTTAATGCCCAATAATAATCACTTCGGATACCGTTCTACACCAATTTATAATTTGGCCTTTTTTGTTAAATTCCAAATGATAAATTACGTCTTTAGCCGTACTATGATTTTCATAAACATTGACAAAAACTCTATCATAGTTCTCATTTTCGATGTGTGGTGAGCTTATAAATAGTTTTGGATAATTTCCGCGACCAAACTTTTTAATTTTAAATTGAATCTTATCTAAATCCTGAAAGTTAAGTTTAGTTATTTCTGGATTAAGGTTTCCTTGATTAACTGTGTAGGATTTTAATTCTGAGAATTGGTTGTTGTTTTTCCAAGAAATATTATCTAAACAGTCTGGAGTAACAAATCCGACAATAAAAGGATGATGATGTGAATCAAAGACACTTTGGTAGACTTTTATTTTTTTACTGACAGGAAAAGAATCTAATATTTCGAATCTATAAAAGTCAAATGCTTTTTGTTCATAGAATATTTTATCAGTTTGCGAATAACAATTACAACTGATTAAAATACTTAGTATAAAAATTATTTTCTTCAAATTACAGGTAACGGCCTCGTATAAAACGCGTGGCGTTTGTGTGGCTCAAGGGCTGGCGCGGTCTTGGTGGGACACCAAAGTTGCTCGCCAGTGGAGCGCGACGGAAAAGCCACTTCTCGCCTATTTTTTCAGCCGTAATTTATTTTAGTTAAAGTTACTGATTTTGGATTTAGCCAAAACCAGCCATGAGTTTTATGCGTTGTTACCTGTAGTTTTAATGCTGTCTAGTGATATAATACTCGCTTCGACACCAATTTGAAACAATTCCATCACTATCAATTTCTATTAAATATTTATAATATAAATCCTCACTTACATATTCAAATATGTTTATGTAAACTCTGTTCTGGATACCTGCAATGGTAGGAGGACCCAATTTAAGTTTAGGATACTTTCCCCGATCTCTTTGTTTGATTTTAAAAATAGACTTGTCTAATTTGGAAGTATTTATTTTATAGTTTTGAAATGTAGACCAATCAAGTTGAAGATCTAAGTATGCTTGAAATATCTCGTAATTTTTAGTGTCTTCACTTATTATTATCTCTGGCAAACAAACACCCGTTGCTGGATTTTTAGTTTCTTGCAGAGAATATAAACTTTCAAAAATTCTGATTCGTTTATTTAAAGGAAAAGAGTCAACTATTTCAGTTTGATATAGTTCAAGGGCGATTTGCTCATAAAAAGGATACTTTTCTTGAGCTTCTACATTAAGCATTATCATTATAAAAATGACTGTTAAAGCGCTTTTCAAAATTACAGGTAACGTGTTTGTGTATGATTAGTTGCGTGTTTAAGCAACTAATTTAGTAAACAAAAACGAACGCGAGAAAATTTTGCAGGAATTTTCGCAAGTAGGCAACTACCAAAGCAATTAATTATACACGGTGTTGCCACCAGTTATTTATATTTTAAAGTTAATGACATCTTTGTGTTCAGTTTTAAATAATTGTCCTCCCTCATTTTCGAATTTCACTACTTTAACTTTGAAATGAGCTGTTTCTGGAACTTGGGATTTTCCAAATCGGAAATACGTGGTTCCATCTTGGTCTATTACTTCAATGTCGTTTATTGGTTCAAAATTCAGATTGTCAGTACTCATTTTTAAACTCACAGACCATTCGTTATTCGGCAGGTCTTGAAATGTGAAATAATAAAAATCTTTGTCAGCCATTAATTTTGGAACTTCTGTAAATCCAATTTTAAACCATATTGGTTTAATGAATTGAGAATTATTAAATTCCTCAAGAGTTAGTGGTTTTTCTAAAAGTTGCCATTTACTATTCTCTGGATAATGAGTAATTATTGAAAACTCTGGTTTAATGTCAAAATAATACTCGGATGTTTCTTGTTCTTTTGAAGTTCCCCAAGTCGTGTCCACTAAAATCCACTCGTCATTTAATTTGATAGCGTTCCAAGCGTGTCTGAAATTATCGTCAGATTCCAATTCCACATAATGATTTCTTAAATCTCGAATATGTCCAGATATCACGACAGTTTCTATATCAGCCCAATCCAAAAACCATTTATATAAATTTGCATATCCAGCACAGACTCCTTTTCTTTTCTCATAAACAACAGATTCATTTTGTAGTTCCCAAAATTTCTCATTACTTAATTCTCCATTTAATGTCTTTGAGAATGTTTCTTCGTCATATTGGATATTTGAACCAATCCAATAGTAAAAAAATTTGGCTAATTCTTCTTTGTCTTTTAGGTTTTCCTCTGCATAATTAGTTAAATCCCACATATCAAGATTCAATTCATTCGTTTTTTCTACCAACGCCTTTATTGATTCCGTTTGAGAAATCACAGAATTAGCTGAAAACAATATGAAAAATGCAATGCAGAAAGTTCGTTTCATAATTGGTGGCAACGGCCTCGTATAAAACGCGTGGCGTCCGTGTGGCTCGAGCGCTGGCGCGGTTTTGGTGGGTTGGTGCAACGCACTTTTGCTTAGCAAAAGCAAAAGTCCTGTGGACTTTTGGTGGAAGCACCCCGAAGGGCCAGCTCTAACTCAAGCGCGACGGAAAAGCCACTTCTCGCCTATTTTTTCAGCCGTGATTTATTTTTCTTAAAGTTACTGAATTTGGAATTAGCCAAAACCAGCCATGAGTTTTATGCGTTGTTGGCAACTGGCTTTTATTTATTCAGTCGGCATTTTTGTCGTCACGTTAATCAGTTCATCATATTTGTCAGATGTAAATTCCTTTATTGCGCTCTGTTCAGTTATTGTTGCTGTTCCGATTACTTTACTTTGGTCGATTTTTTTGTATTCAGCTAAAGATATTATTTCTCCATCAAGAACATAAATAGTTTTCTTTTCCGATTTCGTATTTGCTCTTTGTCTTTCACTTAACATTGTTGTTAATAAAACAACACCATTAACATCTTTACTTCCATATATTTTAGTTTCTCCTTTTTTAATATACTTGAGGCTGGAAATATCTTCTTCTTTTATTAGAAACCATCCGTCATTCATTGATTCATAATGAGCTGCAACTCCATCAATTACTAAAAGAGGATTTTCGGTTAGCGAATATTCCGTTTTCAATGAGTCAATATAGTTTGCTAAATATGTTTTTTCGGGTTTCTTTTTATCGCAAGAAATGCTTATTAAAATCAGAAATAAAGTTAAGCTTTTTGTAATTCGGTTCATTTTTGACGTAATGTTTTTAGCTTGTTGCCAACGGCCTCGTATATGAGCTGTAACGCTCTTTGACTTGCGCAGGACGTTGCGGGTGTATCGCAACAGGTTGCGCGCTGGAGAGCGCAAGTCTCAAAGCGGCTCTTTCATCCGAGACCTAGTTTTTGTTTGTTTAAAATTACTCAATTATTGCCAAAATGCGTTATGGCTTATATACGTTGTTGTGCCTAGTTATAATAGGATGCCCTCACATATTTTCTTAATCGTCTAATGTTACGTCTATTTTGGCCTTGCCATTTGTTGCATTTTTCACGTTGAGAATCGAAGTAAAATACTATCACGGGCTCCGAATTTTTCCAGTAACTTGAAATTTTGCTGACTTGTTCCGACGAGCCATCAATAAACATTTGAAAATTGTACACAGGATCATCGTTTAAAGTTAAAATTGCGGTGAAACCAATAATCGAATGGTTCACACTTCTCATTTTATTATAACCACTTTCAGTTAGGACAATCCGTTGTGTTTTCCAATCGTAAAATTTAATATCAGAATCTATCAATATCAAATTACTTTCATTGGCGAGCGAAGCAATTATTAATTGATCCTTTTCCAATTCTGAAAGTTGGTCATTGTTCTCAAACGCGTAGTAGATGTTTATTCCACTATTTTTCACTTGACTATGAGCCTCAACCAATACTAAACAGAATAAAAATAAAAAATAAAATTTCGTTTGATTCATAATTAGGCACAACGGTCTTGTATAAAACGCGTGGCGTCCGTGTGGCTCGAGGGCTGGCGCGGTTTTGGTGGGACACCAAAGTTGCTCGCCAGTGGAGCGCGACGGAAAAGCCACTTCTCGCCTATTTTTTCAGCCGTGATTTATTTTTCTTAAAGTTACTGAATTTGGAATTAGCCAAAACCAGCCATGAGTTTTATGCGTTGTTGTAGGTAGTTTTAATATGAGGAATATTGAAGTAACCATTTATACTTTTCACAAATTTTATTATTATCTGAAAATGTTTTTATTGCTAGTTGTGCATATTCTCTAATCTTACTTCTATTTATATCATTTACATATTTTATAAAGTATAAGTCATCTGTTTTGTCTTTAACCAAACTATCATTTTTTGCTATATAATCTTTAAAATCTACTTGACTGTAAAGTTCAGGTGAAATAATACATCTCATATTCACTGCAACCTTTTCTTCCAATAAATAGGATTCTACTAAACCTTTTCCAAAAACAGAAAATTGAGTATGTGATAATTGGCCTTCTGAAATTCCTCCTCTAATAAAAACGGGATCGTCTAATACATTTATTAACTTATTTATTATTGCAGAAGAAATTCCAAGCAATTTTGATAGGCTATTTTTAACTTCTTTCCTTATCGAAAGAACGATTGAATCTGACATTACTGTCACACGTATTTGATTTTGGCTGAGAAATCTTTCACCACCAGGTAAACCAGACATAGCATATAGAGTTAAAGTTGACTCAATGGAATTAAAGATTTTTCTCAAATCCTGGTAAGGTTTATCTAGTAGATTTTTCATTCCCAAAATATCTAAAAAAGCGACGTAACAGTCTTGATACTTTTTTTCAGGATATTTACTATTTACACTTTCGTCAATTTGACGTAAAATTTGGTCTAAAGGATCCATTTCTTAAAATTACCTACAACGGTCCCGTATATGAAATGTGCGTCTGTTTAAAGACGTTATTTCCAACCGTGATTTAATATTATTAAATGTAGGGGAGATTGTAAATATAGCCAAATCTGACGCATGTTTTATATGCGTTGTTGTAGTAAGTAAAATAGGGAGCCTCGCGAGCGGTTTTAATTTTACGTCGTAAAAAACCCAACCCCAAACTACAGCACGACCTTAAATGTAATTCGGCCGTTGCGTATGCCTTATATGCTTTCGGACCGTATATAAGGTCGTGCGTAAAAGGTGGAAGGTGTAAAGGCCAGAAATGACACAAAGTGGCTTTACATTTATCAATCCATACAACAAGTTCTTGATGTTTTCAGCCCTAGATGATACCTTTACTCAAGTGTTGGTACGTTTTAACGTTCTGAAAGCAAGCTTTCAACGATTTCAATCGCACACACTTGAGACATCATTAGCCTGCTACGCAATCACTAATGATTTAAAACCCACTTTGTTTCCTAAAAATCACCTTCCAGAAGTTATATTTAATGTCTTTGGTTGGCTTTTTATGTACTGCAACGGTCTTGTATATGACTAGTGCCAGCCCTGGCGACTTGCGCTAGCTATACAAAAAATTAATACTTTTTAAAGCTAATCAATTTTTTGGATAGGAAGGCTGGTATTAGTTATATGCGTTGTTGTAGTACGTATTAATCAAGTTTTTCTTTTTCTGGGAATAAGCGGTTGAGTTCTTCTTTGCTCATGACAAAGAATAATATAAATATTACCAGAAAGATCGGATTGAATTGAACTGGTCCAATTGTCATTGTAAAACCAATAACCAATATATCTAAAACATTCAATAACCCTAAAAAAAGCGTAATCATAAAAACTATTGCATAAGCCATTTTACTTTTAAAAAATAAAAACCCTGAAACGGCCACTAAAACTATTCCTAAATAGTGTTTATAATTAATAGAATAATCATTAAAAAGCACTAAAAAAATTGAGACAACTATTAAAAGAATAGAAATCAGGATTGGGATAAAGTTTTTATTCAGAATTTTTGTCATATGTACTACAACGGTCTTGTATATGACGCGTTGCGATGTTGTGGCTGCGCGTCGGAGCGGTTTTGGTGGGACACCAAAGTTGCTCGCCAGTGGAGCGCGTTGGCTAAGCCACAAACAGCGACATCTCTAGCCGTTGATTTGTTTTTAATAAAGTTACTAATTTTCACGAAAGCACAAACTAGCAATGTGTTATATGCATTGTTAGCTCTAGTTATTTCATTTTTTCCATGTAGCATTTAGTTGCGATTCCATTACTGTCCAATTCCACCAACAAATATTTAATGTATTCAGGGTCAATATTCCATTCATATTTTTCTCTAACTAAATACTTTAGTTTATTATCGGTTTCTGTATCGGGTTTTCCGATTAATTCAAATATTTCAATCTTTTTTTTTCCGATTAAAGTGTCACTTTTAATTAAATCAGAAACCATTTTTTCCCTAAAATCAGTCAGTTGCCAATCCACGCCTTTTTTATTCCATTCTGTTGAGTCAAATCTAGCTTCGTTTTTACAACTCATTAGTAAAACTAGGATTGTTGTTAATATTCCAAATTTCATTAATGGACTGGTTGTTTTCATAATTAGAGCTAACGGTCTTGTATAAAACGCGTGGCGGCAGTGTGGCTCGTGGGCGGGAGCGCTCTTCGTGGGACACGAAGGTTGCAGATCGCACGAGCGCGCTGGCAAAGCCACTAATTACGTCTCTTTCAGCCGTGATTTAGTTTTATTTAAAGTTACTGGTTTTTCGGGGATGCGCAAACCAGCTATGCGTTTTATGCGTTGTTAGCAGCTGGCGGTTTAGTTTTAGCCAAATTGTTACTTTCCACAAAATTGCTCCATCCGAGTAAGAAATCTGCCAAATTGTTCAAAATAAAGACCGTTTTTACCCGGTTTAATTAAATACAGAAAATTCAAAAGTTGCAATTTAACGCTTGCTGCTAACGTCCTCGTATAAAAAACGTAGCCGTGATATAGCTTCGTTTCTTTCCGCGCACGTTTGTTTTTTGTTTTAAATAGGGGAGTTATAAATATAGCCAATTTTGGCTATGTTGTTTTATGCGTTGTTAGCTGTAGTACCTATTTCTTTAATTTCAATAGAAAATCTTTATATTTCTTCAGCTCAGCGTCTTCCTTATTAAGGTTTAATGCATATTGTATCCTGCCCAATAAATGAGGAACATAATTATCTCTTTTTTCATTAATTCGTTCAAGATGATCGTCTAAAGAATATTTCATGATAAAATACATGATATTTCTAATTTTATTTCGCTCGTTTTTAGGGATTTGCATTTTTTTATTTAAAACTACGCCAGAAACAATTTGAGGAACATTTTTTTTCATCAAATTGGTTTTTTCTTTATTTAATTCTAAATTAAATGGTTTTAATGTACGAGTAACAAACTTCAGAATTTTGGCTTTATTAAGATCATCCCCAGAGAATGCCATGTCGTCTGCGTAACGTGTATATTTTATCTCGTTTTTTTTGCAATACAAGGCTAGATTTTCATCAAAATCTTTTAAAATTAGATTAGAAAGATATGGACTTGTTGGAGCACCTTGAGGAAGGTATCTTTTGTATTTATTATGTGAATTCGCTTTTGTAGTGTATGTACAAAGACACGCTAAATAATCCGATACGTCCGTGGCGTAGCCTAATTTTAAAAAATAATCTTCGACTAACTTAAATTTTATTGAAGGAAAAAAGTTTGATATGTCAATAGTCAAAATTACCTTTTCATTCGCATGAAATTTTAAATAATCAATAATGTTTTTTTTAGGTATGTAACTTTTGCAGTATCGGCTGGCCTTTTGTGAATAAAGAATTTCTTTAAGAATAAACAATTGAATTTCCTTTAGGCTTGGGAGCGGCTCAGATATTTTTCTGTAACTACCGTTTCTTTTTTTTACTTTGAAATGTCTGTAGAAAAACTCGGTTGATATTATAGATCGAGAAAGATAACTATGTTGGTAGCCAACTAATGCAGCGAGATGATACGAGTTAAAAATAATTGGCAAATTCTGTTCAATAAGTATTTGGCTATACTCCAAACATTTTACAATATTTTCTGCAGAGTATCCAACCCTCAAAGCTTTAGAGGTGAATTTGGATTTATAAGATTCGAAGTTTGTCATACTTTCCTTTTGTTTGGGAGCGTTCCGCTCCCAAACGGAAAAACGAGCTTTAACCAGGGAAATATCGAAGATTTTGCTTGGTTACAAGCTCGTTGAGCTTGAAATTCTGTTCCCAGATAAGGGGTAGTGACTCTCATCCCATATTACATTAAAAATATAATTCATCTTGGTCTGGTAAAAATACGAAATTTAAGTCTAGTTTTTCAATTCTAGAATTTTCTTCTTTTTCAATCCATTTATCTTTATTAGTATTCTTATATTTTAATGATAATTCATTAAATAATTTCGTGCCTTGCTTTGTTAGTTTTAATTTATCCTTTATATATTCAAGTTTTCCATCTTTAATGAGATGTTCAATATTATTAACTATTTCAATGTAAGTTATATCATTTCGAATTAACTTTTTGAGATTTCCATTATATCGGATAATGTGCATTAATAAGTAAAGATTATTATTATTGAGCTTTTTCATATCTTGGAAATGGTGGATTTAGTTTGACTCTTTTTTTATAATTCTTCCAGAATAAGGGGAAGGTATTATCTGGAGTTCTTAAAAGCGAAATCAGGCACTCAGATTCTTTATAACCAAGGGAATAATCGTTAATATTCGAAAAAAACTTACCTTCAATTCTTTTCATTATTACTTTTTTGTTTTCTACATCTGGGGTCACATTATAATCAGTTATTCCCTTTAGCACAGGCAAAGAGTAATAAATTTTATAATTTCCTTTAATCGAATCGTACGTATCTTTCTTTATTGCAATGGTTAGAATTACTATTTTATCAAAAAGTCTTCTGTCGATTTTGTTGATATTTGAAATACATTCATCGAATGTTTCACCACTACCGATAAAGTCGTCCACTAGTAATATTACATCTGCTTGAGTAAATCTTTTCTGTTTTAACTCGTCATAAGTGTTGATATCTTCAAATGAGAGCTTTCTGGCCTCTGGTATTGTCGGCAAAATGGCTTTTATGAGATAAGTTATAAAAGATCCACTTTTAACCTTATGCTCATGTCTTTTTTTGATAATTGGGAAGGTATAAATGTTAAAAACTCTAGGGCCAAAATCCGCAATAATATCTTTTAATAATTTTCGACATTCGTTGAAGTAATCATTTAGAGAAATCCAATTATATCTATCGAGAAGTTCAATTATCAATTTGTACTCCTCATCATTTTCAGTAATTAGCTCATCCAGTGAGCTAAATGCGTTGTAAACTGATTCGTAATTCTCTTTGGTATTCCAGTCTTTTTCTTCGAATATTCGTTTTAACTCAAATAGGTATTTAATAGAATTTTGACTACTCATATTTGCTTAAAGGTATTACAGCTAACGGTTTCGTATAAGAATAGTTGCGGGTTTGTATGCGAGGATTTTCCGAAGGAAAATCAGACGTTACTAACACGCAACGACCTTTGATTAAGCACTAAACCGCAATTATTTTTATACGGTGTTGTAGGTAGTTTTTTATTTTTCCAATTCAAAAGTTTTAAATGGAACATAATTCGGATTAAAACCTTCTTTGTTTTTATCAGGCCAATGAAATTCCGCTATATAATGAGTTATTTCAAAGTAATTATCCGCAACCCAATCCATATTCCAATCTC
Organism: Gilvibacter sp.; assembly: GCA_965277295.1. GTDB lineage: Bacteria > Bacteroidota > Bacteroidia > Flavobacteriales > Flavobacteriaceae > Gilvibacter. The sequence continues at coordinate 1,934,189 of OZ255720.1, read as the reverse complement.
TAAAATGTCTTGCGACTGCCGTGTATCGGTCAAAATATTGTTTTTCAAATTCCTCAATTTTCATATTCAGAACTAAACTCCGTTGAGCAATTTCAGTCATAATTAGTACTTTCCAAAGATATGCTTTCATATCAGTCGAATGTTCTTTTTCTAATTCCAACTTTAGCTTTCTTTCAAATCGGTTATTTATTCCAATAATTTTTTCGGTATTATTCATTTTCTTAAATTACCTACAACGGCCTCGTATATGAGCCGTAACGCTCTTAGACTTGCGCAAGACGCTGCGGGTGTATCGCAACAAGTTGCGCGCTGGAGAGCGCAAGTCTCAAAGCGGCTCTTTCGGCCGAGACCTAGTTTTATTTGTTTAAAGTTACTTAAAATCCAGCCAAAATGCGTTATGGCTTATATGCGTTGTTGGCAATAGTTAATCTACAATTCTACCTTCATGATATTTTACTCTAACTTCTGTTCCATCACTAAGTATAGTTAATTCTATACCATGTTTATTACCTTTTAGAAATTCGCAGCTATAAGTCAATTTTTTATCAAGAAAGATTTCTTGTAATACTTTACGTCCTGACTCATTGAAATAGGTTATTTCATTTTTATTAGCCATATCATCAAAAAAGAACTTTATTCGCTTTTTTGGCACATAGGGATTATCTTCATGGAAATATGTAATTCTTGACACTTTATCAGCCTCGAAATCTTTATATGATATACTTTCGAGTATCACACCGTCTTTATATTCTGAAACACTAATAATTTCTCCACCTCTATTCTTCGTTTGAACAAAACCTGTAAGCTTTTCATTTGTTAAAGAATTATAAGCCAGAAAGTTTATATCCTGTTTTAAATCTTCATCAGATATTACCACTTGAGCGTTAAGGATAGATGAGAAAAATAGTATAATGATTGTACAAAGTGTTTTCATAATTATTGCCAACGGTCTTGTATATGACTAGTGCCAGCCCTTTTACTGGTAAAAGCTATACAAAAAATTAGTTTTTTTAAAACTAGTGATTTTTTGGATAGGAAGGCTGGTATTGGTTATATGCGTTGTTAGCCACTGGTTTTTTATTCATTTTCAGAATATTCTAATATGTCAGCAGGTTGACATTCAAGAGCTTTACATATAGATTCTAATGTCGAAAATCGAATTGCTTTTGCTTTTCCAGATTTTAAAATCGAAATATTAGCAGTTGTAATTCCAATTATTTCTGCAAGTTCTTTACTTTTCATTTTCCTTTTGGCTAGCATAACATCAAGATTTATTATAATTGCCATAAATTAAACTGTTAGTTCATTCTCTTCTTTCATTCCTTTTGCCAAATTCAGAGCATTACTTTGAATGATAAAAAACATTCCGATTATGGATAAAAACAAAGGGATTAATAGATTGTTATCATATATCAATTCAAATTTTCCTCCAGTTAGTTTGCTTATCCATAAAACAACAATAAGAGCAAATGATATAATTCCTGTGTAAAGAAAATTATTTCCAGATTTTTTTAAGTTTTCTATAGTGTTATCGGAAAAATATTTGTTCGTTAATAAGAACCTTGCCATTTTTCTCAAAAAATACAGACCTCTTAAAAATATTATATAAGCAAATATACTTACAATAAATATTGACCAATAGAATAAACTCCAATCTTCTACACTTATATTTACTTGGTTAATATTGACAGTTCCAAAAGGTATTATAAATATTATTCCAATTAGTCCAATAAAATGTAGAATGTAAAGTATGTCAACAAGTGTTTTAAATAATATTGCTTTTTTCATATTTGAAGATTTAATTATTCAAATATATAATAATTATTGAAAAACAATAATAAAATTATGATAAACAATGTTTTGTCAACTTGTGGCTAACGGTCTTGTATATGACTAGTGCCAGCCCTGGCGACTTGCGCTAGCTATACAAAAAATTAATACTTTTTAAAGCTAATCAATTTTTTGGATAGGAAGGCTGGTATTAGTTATATGCGTTGTTGTAGTACGTATTAATCAAGTTTTTCTTTTTCTGGGAATAAGCGGTTGAGTTCTTCTTTGCTCATAACAAAGAATAATATCAATATTACCAGAAAGATCGGATTGAATTGAACTGGTCCAATTGTCATTGTAAAACCAATAACCAATATATCTAAAACATTCAATAACCCTAAAAAAAGTGTAATCATAAAAACTATTGCATAAGCCATTTTACTTTTAAAAAATAAAAACCCTGAAACGGCCACTAAAACTATTCCTAAATAGTGTTTATAATTAATAGAATAATCATTAAAAAGCACTAAAAAAATTGAGACAACTATTAAAAGAATAGAAATCAGGATTGGGATAAAGTTTTTATTCAGAATTTTTGTCATATGTACTACAACGGTCCCGTATATGAAATGTGCGTCTGTTTAAAGACGTTATTTCCAACCGTGATTTAATATTATTAAATGTAGGGGAGATTGTAAATATAGCCAAATCTGACGCATGTTTTATATGCGTTGTTGTAGGTAGTTTATTCATTCGAAATTATCGTACACCAGGTAGTATTAATCACCAAATCATCTTGGTAACCATAATTCTTGTCTGATTCTAAACTTATTGGTAGTGAGACACTAAAACTAGGGGTCTGAGCAGGTTTAATGCTAATTCGCTGATCCTTTTTTATTTTTAAATTCGTCCCGCAAAGATCTAAAAGGCGTATTTGTTGATTTTTATCGGTTTCTACTATGGTCATGGAGGCAAAAGCCATTGAACCACAAAGCCCTATAGAATCATAGTGTTTAACTACTTTCACCTGTATTGTGTCTTGCAATTCAATATACACCCAAACATCTTGGAAATCATGAGTCGTAGCATAAATTCCTTCTGATTGTGCTTGACAAAATGGCAAGAATCCAATAATCGTAATCGCTACTAGTATAAATTTCCTCATAACTTTAAATTACCTACAACGGTTTTGTATATGACGCGTTGCGATTCGTGGCTGTGCGTCGGAGCGGTTTTGGTGGGACACCAAAGTTGCTCGCCAGTGGAGCGCGTCGGCTAAGCCACAAACAGCGGCATCTCTAGCCGTTGATTTGTTTTTAATAAAGTTACTAATTTTCACGAAAGCACAAACTAGCAATGCGTTATATGCGTTGTTGTGCCCAGTTTACAGAAAACAATGTGATCAAGATTCCTGCAGATATTAGTCAATTTAGGATGTACTTATTTATTGTTTTCAATAACAGAAATCCAAGATTTGTCAAATCCTATATTTTCAAAAACAAATTCTTTACTCACCCTTTCAGGTTTTTTTACTCTAATTAAAATATGATCTTCAGGAACTTTTTCGATAATTGTAAATTGCTTTCCTCCAGACTGCCAAGTGAACTTATGTGAGTCATCCTTTCGATGGTAACCTTCTAAGTTGTTTCTTTTATTCCATTTCCAATAGAACAATTCCGGGTCATAGCGAATAGTTTTCTGTTCGAAAATAACAGATTCTGTTAAATCGTAAGAGCGAATAAGAACTATTGTTCTTAAATGTTTATGTGTTTCTCTGATTTTCGAAACCCGCTCGTTGTAAATACTCAAGACTAATTCTCCAGTTTGGTTAGCTTTTTCACCTGGCTTGGCCGTTTCTCCAAAGGAGAATTGGAGGTCATTTCTACCAGAGATCAACCGAATTGACTTTTGGGAGGCAGGTTTTTTATATTTTACAGATTTAGCTCCCCAGGCAGTATTTCCTTTCACGATATCATCTAAACCAACATTCGAGGGTTTCCATTCGGCATCAATGGCATTGGCGAAAATTTGCTCCCATTCTTTTCCTTCAATATCAGTTTCTCCACGTGTCGCTAAAATATAAATTAGTTGTTCTCCGACTTTAAAGGGAAAATCTTTTGGAAATCTATTTTCAGGAAATGGAGCAACTGACTTGCTTACAGTTCTTAACTTTGGTGACTTCTTTTTCCCCATTTTCAACTAGGATTGTATTGTAAGTCATATTCTCTTAAAACCGCTGTTTGGTCCATTCCAATTACCACGTATGGTAATAGCTTGAGAGCAACAGCTTTGATCATGTTTACGGGAACTGCATTACCAGCTTGCTTCCTTGCTTGTCCATCACTTACAACAATTTTATAAGTATCAGGAAAACCTTGAAGTCTAAACATTTCTCTTGGTGTTAATCTTCTTTCACCATTAACCAAAAGATAATTGTATGATGCCCCAGCTCTTAAAGCACATGAATATGGATAAGAACAAATATTTCCTGATTTATTTTCATGCCAAATCGATGGCTGATAGGATGATTTATGGCTGTTCTTTCTTTTCTCCCTAATATATTCGGATGCAAAGTGTTTTCTATCGACTCTTTTTTCAAGAATTTCAGATAGAGGTTTATATGGTTTTTCAGGATCGGGATATGTAAACATAATAGGATTTCTATGACCTACAATTACTACTCTTTCCCTTTTTTGCGGTAATCCGTAATCAAGAGCATTAAGTACAGTATACTGAACATGGTATCCAAGTTCCTTTAAGGATTTTAATATTACTTTGAGCGTTTTTCCCTTATCATGTCCAACTAATTGTTTTACATTTTCTAAAATAAACGCTTTGGGTTCTTTCTCTTTAATTATGCGAGCAATGTCAAAAAATAATGTACCTCGTGTATCATTTAGCCCTTTCATTTGCCCAATTATGCTGAAAGGTTGACAAGGAAATCCTGCAAATAAAATGTCGTGATCAGGAATGTCTTTTTCGTCTATTTGAGTAATGTCACCGTGCGGTCTTTCTCCAAAATTTGCTTCATACGAATCTTGCGCGTACTTGTCTATGTCAGAAGAGAATACACATTCAGAAGCCACGTTATTCTCTTTGCATGCCTCTTCGAAGGCTACTCGAAAACCCCCAATTCCACAAAAGAGGTCTATAAATTTTAGTTTTTCTTGATACATATTTCAAAGATAGTGATCTAATTCAAAGGGTTTTTTATCAACCGAAATTTTTAATGAACAGAATTTTGTTAATCAAATTGGGCACAACGGTCTCGTATAAGAATAGTAGGGCAGAAAGTAAGCTGTTTCCATTCGGTTGAGCCACAAGCCCTTTTTTTGTTTTATTGGTTTTACAATTTACATTAATTAAAAGCTAAAACACAAAAAGGGCGACTTTACAAACAAAAAAATGACCTTTGGATTAAGCCGAATTTGCCCTATTATTTTTATACTTTGTTATGGGCAGGTTTTTAACTGACTCATTTTCTCTATCTTAGCTAAAGCTTTTCTCAATTCAGATTGTAATGGAAAAAAACAAAGATTTTTATAAAGGGCTTATTGCCGATATTGCCAAAGAATATAAAGAAGAATCAGTCGGTTCATTAAGTTATTCTACAAATGCGAAGGCAATAGCATTAAATAATGTTGATGTTCAAAATAAAATTTTAGAAAATTTATTAGAAGAAAAAAAGCTAGTATCAGTAAAACCAATAACTGGTTATGGCTCTTTGTATGAATATGTTCTCAGATTTAGTTTTCAAACTAATAGTGAAAAACTTTTAAATATTGATGATGATGATATGCTCGTAACAATAGATATTGCAAGTAAGTCTGTAGTAGATATTGAATATCCCATTATTTCTAAAGCAGTCAAGGGTTTTGGAAAAGGACCATTGACAACCGATATGCCAATTACAGAACATAGTTTTTTCGATAGCAATTTTGAACGTTATTCGGAAAAGGACTTTAATTATTTCAGAGATTTGGGAATAAGGCCTGAAGACGCAGGTTATTTTGACTCGGGAGGAGGTTTAGATACAAACACATCAAGATGGACTACATATGTTACAAGGGTAACTGGTTCATATAGATGGACTACCAAACCTAGTGGGCACGGACAAAATGATAGAGTAACTGATGATGACCATAAGGAGGGAAAAAACGATTACATTACTGACGATTAATATGGTTTTAATATTTTCTGACCCAAAAGATTTACACGCTTTAGTTGTACAAAAAAGATTAGAAAAACTCGATTATGAAGTAATAATTCTAAGTTTAAAGGATTACCCTCAAAAATGGTCCTTATCAATTGATAGCTCTAATTGTTTTTTACATTTCAATAATAGAAAAGAAAATGTTAACAATTTTCGAGGTATTTGGCATAGACGGTATCAAGTAATAAAAATTTCTGAATCAGTTATAGATGAAAAAGTAAAAAGATTTTCACATAATGAAGCCGAGAATCTCGTTTCAAGTATAACTTTTTTCTATAACGGTAACGAAATCAATAACCCTCTCTCTGATAAAAAAGCTGACAAAAAAGCACTACAATTAAAGAATGCTTCTGACTGCTCTTTAATAATTCCTGAAACAATTATTACTTCAAATTTTGAAGAAGTTTATAGATTTGCAAAAAAAAATAATAAATTGATTTTTAAGTCTTTAACTGGAACACCTTTTCAATTTTCCGATACTAGATTAATAACTATAAATGATTTGGAAAGCCATAAAGAATCGATTGAAATAGCGCCAACTATCTTTCAAAATTTTATTGAGGGACCATATCATTTAAGAGTCAATGTGATTGATGAAAAAGTATATGCAGCAAAAATTGTAATCACTGAAGAAGTCGCAGAAGTAGATTGGCGAATCGACCCAAATATAGAAATCTCTAACTATGAAATATCGAAAGAATTAAGAGATAAAATTTTAAATTTTATGAAACTTAGTAATTTGAGGTTCGGTGCTTTGGATTTTAAAAAATCAAATAAAGGTGATTATGTCTTTTTAGAAGTAAATTCTGGTGGACAATTTTTATTTATTGAGATTGAAACTGAACAACTAATATCTCAGGCAATTGCTAATTCTCTTGTAAAAAATTAGTTTTTCTAACTTGCCCATAACGGTCTTGTATATGACGCGTTGCGGTTCGTGGCTGTGCGTTGGAGCGGTTTTCCAGGGACTGGAACGCTGGCGAGCGTGGAGCGCGTTGGCTAAGCCACAAACAGCAGCATCTCTAGCCGTTGATTTGTTTTATTTAAAGTTACAAATTTTCACGAAAGCACAAACTAGCAATGCGTTATATGCGTTGTTGGCATACGTTTGTTTAGTCAATTCCTAAATCGTTCGTTATTGAGTGTTCTAATTTTATTTCGCTAATCGGTATTCCCATATTTCTATTAATTATTCCAATTATAATTCGCTCAACGTCGTATTTAGTAGTGATTTTTTCAATATCAATGAGTTTTTCTTCATTCAATGCGATTGTCCAATCAATTAATTCACGTATTGTTCCACTCGAAACAGGCGTTGTTCGTTTTATGGTTTTAATTCCAAAAATTTTGACGTGAGACCCTAATTCTGGATTAAAATCAAGTGCCACTAATTCAGGTAATTCAAGTCCGATTTCTGTTTTCAATAAATGCCATTTTTCCTTCAATTCCGATTGAGATAGCAATTCCGTTATTTTTGTTTCGGGTTTAATTTCTCTATCTGTCAATTTTAAATTCCTAAATGCTTTTCTGATTCGGTAAAACACGATTTGAGTCAAGCATTTTTCATTCGGATTGGCAATAATTTTGCTGTAAACAGAATCCACAAAATTTTGAACGGTATAAATTTTTTCCGCTTCAGAATCTTCTATTCGTATTCCAAATTTGTCCTCAACAGACATTAATAATTCTACTGAATCTAATCCCATTTCTGCTGTTTCTTAAATGTATGCCAACGGTCTTGTATATGACTAGTGCCAGCCCTATTGCCTGCAATAGCTATACAAAAAATTAATACTTTTTAAAGCTAGTGATTTTTTGAATAGGAAGGCTGGTATTAGTTATATGCGTTGTTGGCAGTAGTTTTTTAATATTCAGTCCATTCTTTAAGCTTTCCATCTTCCTCAACCCAAATTTCTACATAATACCTTTCCTCAACAGGTTTGCCATTCATTTTCAAAATATCAAACTTCAATTCTCGTAAACCTTTTCGAACAGCTTTTAGACAGTAATTATATTCATTCCTATCCCAAAACTCTTTTATTTCTTCTTTAGTTTGATATTCTGACATAATAACATCACTTACTTCACCGTTTTTTCCAATTGTTACGATGTACTTTTCAGAACAATCAAAATCTTTTTTGTTATTCCAATTTAACTTATATAACTCATTGAACAACACTTTTGATATAGTGTCTTTATATCTCCGATTAATTCTATTTGGGTCGTCTATGTAATTTTCTATCAAGGAAATATTTGTAATCTCTCCAGCTTTTATTTCAATAGATATTTCTTTCTCAAAGGACTTGTGGAAAACTCTGTCCCATCGTAATAAATTCTCTTTAGGTAAGTTTAAATCGCCTGAATACCAATCTACAAGAACTCTATTGTTTCTTACTTTGTTTTTAAAAAATTCTCGTAACCTTTTGTTCGATTCTATTACGTCAATTTCATTTCCATCAAATAATTCTCCACAATAAATAATATGTTTAACGAATAGACTGTCGTTATCAATTTCATAAACAGCTTGGTATCCACGCCAACAAAATGTTGTAGAACCTTCTCTAAATTTAAGTCCAAACAACTCACCATTGTCACTTTTCTTAAGATTGTCAAAGTACTTTTCTACTAATAGATTATAAACTGGTATAGTATCTCCTTTGAAAATTATGTAATCGGGAACTTGAGGGCTACTAGCGTTTGCATTTGGTAAAAAAAAGATAATCGTAAGTAAGGAAAAAAGTATTTTCTTCATAATTTTTAAGTTCAAATTCTCAGCTAAACTACTTTTGATTTTTCTTAATTAAAATTTTGAATGAGTGAACTGTCCATTTGAATTAGTTAAGTGACTACTCAAATTACTGCCAACGGTCTTGTATATGACGCGTTGCGATTCGTGGCTGCGCGTCGGAGCGGTTTTGGTGGGACACCAAAGTTGCTCGCCAGTGGAGCGCGTTGGCTAAGCCACAAACAGCGACATCTCTAGCCGTTGATTTGTTTTATTTAAAGTTACTAATTTTCACGCAAGCACAATCTAGCAATGCGTTATATGCGTTGTTGTACACCGTTTTTTATTCACAATTTTTGAAGGTATTCCAATCCAAAGTAATAATTTTAGATTTTGAGTCAAAGGTGAAATCTTTAATTTTCTTGTTAGTTTTTACACATCTTAAAATCAGATAATCATATTGCAATTCATTGGAGTATAAATACCCATAAATATCTGTCCAATGAGCATCTGGAATACATTCTCTTTTTTGTTTTCGTGTTAGCTTATTATACTCGGCAATTGAAATATATTTAAATTCGGGCATTATAATTTGTCCTAAATTCAATTTTTTATTTGGATTAATAGGCACATTTTTTAATCTCACAATCAATCCATTCAGCGTCTCAAAATATATTTCAGATAAACATAGGTTGGCTGGAATTTCAAGTTCAATTTCTCCATTCACATCAGAACGTTCAAATCTTTCTTTATTTTGTTCATTTAATGCAAATGAGACTTTTATTAAAGGAATTTCTTGGATTTTACCGTTATATATTTCAATGAATTTGGCGCAAACTTGGCCGTATGAGACATAAAAATTGGATAAAATCAGAAGTAAAAATGATATGATGAATGTTTTTTTCAAATGGTGTACAACGTTGTTGTATAAGATTAGTTGCGTGTTTCAAGCACTAAAGTTAGCAAATAAATCACAGATAGAAAGTCCGCGAGGACTTTCGTAAACTGGCTAGAACTAGCAATTAATTTTATACGGTGTTATGTGCAGGGTTTTGTTCGCTATTCTGGACAAGTCTGACCTTCAAATTCTACACATTCCGCTTTTTTATTTATATAAAAAAATCCTCCATTAGTAAATTCAACTTTCGCTAATTTTCTATCATTATATCGATAATCGCTTATTTTATTAAAATTTTGAGGCAATAACCATTTACCATTCTCCATATCGATTATTCCAGCCTTATATTCCGAACCATTGTATTCGTTAACTTTGAACCATTCTTCTTTAATTGTTACTGAAGCACCACCATTAAAGTTTTGCAATATTTCGCCATTTTGGTTGATGATATTGTACTCGCGAATTTGACTGCCAATATATAAATCCGTTAATGCTAATTTTCCATTTGGTGTAATTTCTACTCGTTCGCTGAAGCGACCTTTATATATTATATTTCCTGTTTTATCAAAGATTATCGGAAGTTTTCCGGACATTCCAACATCTCCTTTGTCAAGTACATTCCCAAAAAAGTCTTTTTGAATATAATTGTAACCTAAAGATTTCCAACTTTTGGTATAGCCAACTATAAAATTACCTTTAGCAAAACCTTCAATTAATTTTGGTTGAACAATGGTTTTACCATCTTTATTTACAAAACCAATTTTATTGTTTACCACAACAGTAGCAATTCCATTTTCATAGCCTAAAACTTCTTCAAAGTCAAATGATGTCAAAACCTTGCCTTTGTCGTTTGCCATTGCATAATTATAATCCAAAGAAACAAATGTTCTCCCATCTATAAAATCAGTTACGTTTGTATATTTAAAAGGGATTACAATTTGATTTAGTGTATCAATTGCTCCAACTTTCTTGCCTTTTAATGCACAAAATTTCCCGTCCGAATAGTCATTTAACGCATCATATTCCGCTGGTATAATTTGAATGCCGTTTTTTTCAACCCCAAATTTTGTCCCTTCCATTGTGTTTTTTTCAACCTTTTTATATTCATTTTTTTGCGCAAAAGTTAGATTTGCAAGACAAAGAATAAATAGTAGAGTAAAAGTGTTTTTCATTTTTTTCATAGGTTTTGATTTCGTGCAGGATGTTTTTTCGCCTTGCACATAACGGTTGAGCTATGAACAGTACGGGAGCAAACTAGCGTTTGCTTTCCGCCACGCACATAGCGAAATCTTTTTGTTTTGATTTATTTTTTCCTGTCCAGAGCAAAATCCAAAAGATTTTGCGAACATCATAAAAATACACAAACCTTTCGATTAAGCCCGAAGCCCGTATTGTTTATAGGTTGTGTTAGGGTGCGTATTTTCCGTTTTTAGTCCCTTTACTTGATATATCAAGACCTTTAAATTGGTTAATCAGTTTTGTATTGAATTGTAAAAAATCTAATGCTTCTTCTTCAGAAACAGAATTCTTTTTATAGTAATCGGAAATAACTATCCATGAGAAACTTTGCGCTTCAATAGTTTCTTTCCGTTGCATATGAAACGATAGTTCTCCAAAACTGTGGGCTGAATTATTTCGTAAACTGAATAAGTCGTAATAGTAATCTAGATATGATTGTCCAGTCAGTTTATATTCCTCATCTGGATTTAATAAAATACTTTTAGACCATCTTTCTTTAACTCTGTTGAGTTTAGCAGGTGTATCTCTTTTTCCTGGTTTCCCCAAAATAGCTTCAACACTTCTTGTAGCTTGAACAATAGCGGCTTCCATTTTCGGAAGAAGATTTACCTTTTCCCAAATCTCAGGTTCATTGTCCGTATGCTTTCTTAAATGTTCAGGTGTTAAAGCACATATTTGACAGAACTCATGATTTTCTTTAGCGGCAATAATATTTTGACAGGCTATAAAGAATTTATCATCTTTTGACAATAGGTCAATCAAAATTGCAATGTCGCTGAATTCGTGAATCCTACGTATACTTTTCCAATTCAAAACATGATGTCTGTCTTTAAGATAGTGCAGTTCGTCAATTGATTCATTAATTTTAAATCTGTAAACCCAATCATATGCAAACTCACTTTTAGATTCAAGTTGGCTAGCCATGGTGAACGCAATTTCAAGTATTGCAATGGCAGTTTTCCATAGCTCCTTTTCTTTAACTACGGGATTAACCTCTGCAACAAGAATAGAATGCTCGTCAGTTTCATGAGTCCAACAATAAATTTTTTCGTGACCTATTGTGAAGAATTCAATAAAGTCTCCTTTAGAGAGTATAAAATCATTGCTGATTCCTATTCCTTCAATTAATGCATGTCCTAAAACTTCATTAGGTGCGTCAATTGGATTTTCTTTATAATAATCAATACGCGCTTGGTGCTGTTCTTGTAATAATTCTTGCAGAAGAGACATGCTCTTTTCTTTATTACCGTTGATGTATTCCTCAGTAAAAAGATTGATTTTATTTTCTTCTTTACGTTTTTTTTTCATTTTTTTATATGCACCCTAACGGTCTCGGCTATGAGTAGTTGCGTGGGTTAGCACTTAACTTTGCAAGTACACACCAAACTGAAAATCCGCGAGGATTTTCAGAAGTAGGCGAGAACAAGCAATTACTTATAGCCATTGTTGTGTGCAGTTTTTTATTTACAACTCGGGATGTCAAACTCATATTCTCGCCAAAGTTTGTTTTTTGTTATTTCCGTTTTTTCTGCGTTTGTTCCACGCGGATAAGCAAAATATCTAATCTTTTGATTTGTATTGAATTTTAGTCCTGAAAAATTTATTTTAATTGTTCCAATGCCTGATGGTATAGATTTAGTTTTTGGAAAGTTCCATTTACCAGACTTATTCAGAAACTGAACCATTATTGTCAATCCGTTTCCTATGTCTTTATTATCAGGACAGTTAATTTTCCAAATGACATCAACAGACGTGTTAGTAGATAAGTTGCAGGAAGATACTGGTTTGACCTTATGATTAACAGTTGCACAGTTTGTGCTTTTGGAATTTTGACTAAAAACAGAATTATTGATTGATAGTAGTATTAGTAGGAAAGTCAGTTTTTTCATCATATTTCAGTTTTAATCATCAAAAAGTCCAGCGTCAACACCTCCATTTAAATTCAACATATGTGTAAGAGCCTTAAACAATCTATCTCTCCATATTTTATTTTTAACTGAAAAGAATATATCAGTAGATTTTTCCGCGTGCAATTTTAAATTAGGATAGTTTTTAAATACCCCATCCCAATAAGTTTTATCTTTGTATTTTACATATTGACTTTTATTAAATTCAATACCAATAGGTATTAAGGTATCTTCGGAATCATTACCACCAATATCTACTTTTGATAAATCGTTTAGATTATCAGTTCTAATAATTTCTCCATTATCAGCTGTATAGGTGATGGTTAAATCTTTAGCACTATAATTTATAACATCAATAACGGCCTGACCGTCATCAAAACCTGTATGATTGTTTAAAATTGAAATGATAAAATCAAAGGTCTCTTTTTTTGTTGGTTCTTTTTTTTCTTGTGCGAAAGTTGACAATGCAAAGATTGTGCAAATAATAAATGTGGTTATTTTTTTCATAATGATTTGTTTTTAATTACAGTAATAGGAAAAGTGAATGTCTTTAATTATTGAATAGTTGTTGTTTTTTTGTTTACCAATAAATTTTCTTCTTTCAGTTTCAGCTTTTGCTCTTGAGTCAAATGTCCAAGCTTGATTTGAGTACTTGTAGTATTTTTTGTATTCTGCTTTTAGATAATCGCCAAATTGATTTTTCATAGACATTGTTAGAGTTGATGAATAACCTAAATCACAATTTGTGCTTTTTACATTTGTTATAATTGCTTTTAAACCTTCTCCATCAATATAAGCTGTTCCTGTTAAATAGTAATAAACAGTCTTTTTTTCTTGTGCTTGAGATGTGCTAACTGCAAAAATAAATATAGCAAAGTAAATAATGTTTTTAATTGTATTCATGAGTTTTATTTATCTAAAGTTAATAATTAAAAGTTTCATTACAATACCCAATATCGAGTAGATTTAAGTTGACTCAAATTGCACACAACGGTTTTGTATATGGTTTGTTGCGTGGTTTAAGCACATAATTTAGCAAATAAAAACCGAATAGAAAATCCGCGAGGATTTTCGTAAGTAGGCTAGAACCAGCAATAAATTATATACGGTGTTAGCCTTTCGTTATTTCTTGTTCAGTTTTGTTCTAGTAAGTTATGCTTTCTTAAAGAATTTAATCACAGTTTTTCAATTTTATAAATTCACTAGTTATCTGTCCATTAACACTTGTTTTTACACTATAGACATTACCAGCATCATCTTTGGAAAAATTAAAATTTATGATACTGGTTTTGTTAATTTTAGCAATAAAATCACCATTTTCATTTATAGACAAAAGTAAATGGGCAGTACCAGAGTCTCCAAATGCTAAGAAGTTACCTTTTCTTTCAATAGTTATATCCAAGTCTATTCTTCCAGTTTTATAACAGCCAGAATAGGTCTCTAATTTGTCATTACTTATTTTTATAGCATGTCTAGGCATAAATTTCGGTAAGGGTTTTTCTGAAAATATGGCGTCATGTAGTTCAGCGTAACTTATTATTGAAACAGATTTTAAAAAAATCAATGATTCAATATATTTGATATTTCTTTCTTTATATGAGGCCACCATATTTTTAAATAATGCTTGTTCAACAAAAGCAAAGGCCTCCTTATTTGGCTTTTTGCTCAATACATCATAATACCAAGGCTGGTTGAACATAAAGTTTTTTTTTATATCATCATTTAAATTTGTTAAAGACTCCATGGGTTCGTATACCTTTTCTGCATTATAGGTGTATAAAGGGGTAAGGTTTTTAAGGATACTATTATATTTTTTCGGTATAATATTTATAGCATTCATTAAACTATTATAACCATTAGTGGACTGACTAAAATTATGACTCATTTTAAAAAAATCAGTTAACTCTCCATACTGAAAACCTGTTACTTCATTAATTTTATAATTGCTTTCTAATATTAGTTTTGCTATTGAATCTTTTTTGTTTAGATAGAAAATAGTACCGTCAATTGCTTTTATATCCTGCTCGAGGTCTTGCAAAACTTGTTCAAACAATGTTTCAATTTTGGCATTGTTATTTTTATTCTCGTTCCAATTATTAATTTGAAGTGCAATGAGAATACCAATAACCACAAGTACAATTTCACCAATTGCGTATTTCAGATATTTTCCTGTTTTACCTTCTGAAAGTAAATTTTGTCTAATTTTTCTAAAGAATTTTATCATTAGTTTATTGGTTGGTCATAATGAAGGCTAACGGTTTTGTATATGACTAGTACCAGCCCTTTTGCTGGCAAAAGCTATACAAAAAATTAATACTTTTTAAAGCTAGTGATTTTTTGGATAGGAAGGCTGGTATTAGTTATATGCGTTGTTATGTGCTGGCTTTTCTTTTTACTTCACTGCCTGGATAACCAAAGAGCATCCATTTCTCCTTTTCCTTGATTTCTGCTTTCATTTTCGTTCCAAACCAATTCTTTTTCTCCGTAAATCGCGATTTGTTTTGGTTTAATAAATTCAAAATATAAATCAATTCTTCAAGGATTTCATTCGTTGATTCATTTGAAAAAAACTCGATATGCTCTATCGGAAATTCTCGCTTTTCAATAAAAAGTTGAACGAAAATATACTGGCCGCTTTTTAAGATTAAAACCTCGAATTCATGATCTTGTTTATCAACATAGAATTTGAACCAATCATTACTTTCTGTAAAAGTTAAGTTAGTTGCCTTTGCTACAGATTCTATTTCGTTTATTCCGATTACCATAGAGCTTGCACATAACGGTCTTGTATATGACTAGTGCCGGCCCTATTGCTTGCAATAGCTATACAAAAAATTAATACTTTTTAAAGCTAATCAATTTTTTTGGATAGGAAGGCTGGCATTAGTTATATGCGTTGTTGTAAGTAGTGCTTTCCGTTCTACTTTTATCTGTTAAATAAGTTTAAGTTACGATGTAAAACCATAATAATCAGTATTTTAAGATAAAATTGAATATTTGTTGTATATTTATTTCATGAATATACCTAGCGAAGCATATGAAATAATTATTGCAGTAATTATAATTGCCGTAGCTATGACTTTAGTCCATTATTTAACTCATCGGAGTAGGAATTTTAGAAGTAGTAGAAATAAGAGGGCTAGAAAACAGTTTCCTTCTAAATTTCTATAAAATATTGGGCAATTCTTTTCCTTTAAACTTAATTTTCAATTCCGATTTAAACTAGATTTAGAGTAAAAATATTTCATTTCACTCGTTTCCAAAGTGTTTTTTCAGCATTACTTACAACGGCCTCGTATATGACTAGTGCCAGCCCTAGTGCTTTGCGCTAGCTACACGAAAAATTAATTGTTTTTATAAAGCTAGTAATTTTTTGGGTAGGAAGGCTGGTATTAGTTATATGCGTTGTTGGGTTTAGTACTTTTTACTCGATTCTAATTAACTCATATCTTTCTGCCTGTCCGGGCAGTTTTTCTTCCGTAATACTTATCTCCATAGGGAATGTATTTGGCACACGCTTGGTCAGATTTATTACAGAATGAAGGGGCAAATCTATTTCATCTGTAACATACATTTCATATATCGTATTTCCCAAATCACTCTTTGTATCCTGTTTAACCATAATCAATTTGTAACAATCGAATCCGCTTATGTCTTTTCTGTCTTTTCTATCTTCAATTATCTCGTATTCGTCGTTTTTGGCAAAAAGATCATATTTTCTATAATTCACAGATTTTGATTTATCGTAATAATTGAGAATTCCAAGATTTTTTTCTATCATGAAATAATCACCAATTATTTTGCCGTCCTGCTTGGTATGACGCCAAATAGAGTCATTTTTAACTTCAATGAAAAGTTCCGTTTCTGGTGTTTGAGGAAAAGAAACTGTCACCGTTTTTTTAAAGACAAACTTAGTTGGTGAATTAGCGACAACCTTAGATTCGCTTTGCCCCAAAGAATAAGTTGAAAATAGAAGTATTAATATGCAGTTGATAAATTTCATTCGTATTAAACCCAACGGCCTCGTATAAAACGCGTGGCGTCCGTGTGGCTCGAGCGACGGAGCGGTTTTGGTGGGACACCAAAGTTGCTCGCCAGTGGAGCGCGACGGAAAAGCCACTTCTCGCCTATTTTTTCAGCCGTGATTTATTTTTCTTAAAGTTACTGAATTTGGAATTAGCCAAAACTAGCTATGCGTTTTATGCGTTGTTGTAAAACGTATTATTTGCTCTTTTCTATTTTTTCAGCCCAAATTGATAGGTTTTCAGAGCCCAATACGTGATCCTCAATAATTTTACCGTCAATAACTCTATTACCCGTCATGTACATTAATCCAAAACCATCTTTTTCATTATTCTGATTGTGGTGAGGGAAAATTTTTATTTTATCATTTCTTTTGAACGTATAAGGTTTATCACGATTGTAAAGGACACTGATTCTTATTGGGTTGATTGAATCTAGTGTTTTGCCAATAATCAAATGATAACCATTCCCCCAATGATTAATTCGATTACTACCTTCAATATTCTCAACAACTTCAAGTGAAAAAGGTTCTTTGTTAGGCATTATTTTAAAATAACCATTCTTTAACCTGTCAATTGATTGCATTTCTCTCATTTCATCTTCACCAACTTCGGGTGTTTTCAGTTTCCAACTTTGATCACAACTGACAAGTAAAAGAATTAATGAAAATGCTATAAAGAACTTCATATGTTTTACAACGGCCTCGTATAAAACGCGTGGCGTTCGTGTGGCCCAGCGTAGGAGCGGTTTTGGTGGGACACCAAAGATGCTCGCCAGTGGAGCGCGACGGAAAAGCCACTTCTCGCCTATTTTTTCAGCCGTGATTTAGTTTTATTTAAAAGTACTGGTTTTTCGGTGAAGCGCAAACCAGCCATGAGTTTTATGCGTTGTTGGGAGTAGTTACTCGATAAAATACCAAAATAAAAAGTAAAGAATTGAAATTGTAATTAACATCCAAAATATATTGATGATTCTCTGCTTTTTCGCTTTTTTTCTAATTTCACGCTTAATTTGCTCCATTTCCTCACTTGAAATGTCTTTTTTTAGGGAAGTACTTTCAGATATTTTGGATTTTGTTTCTGACCTAAATAGATCTCGAAGTCTAGAAGATGGCTTTCTTGCCTTTCTTGTATAAACATCTTTGTTCATTCCAAAACCCATGTAACCCATATTTCAAGATATTTTTTTTTAATTACTCCCAACGGTCTTGTATATGACTAGTGCCAGCCCTAGTGCTGAGCGCTAGCTATGCAAAAAATTAATACTTTTTAAAGCTAATCAATTTTTTTGGATAGGAAGGCTGGTATTAGTTATATGCGTTGTTGGGAGTTGTTACTCTATAAAATACCAAAATAAAAAGTAAAGAATTGAAATTGTAATTATCATCCAAAATATATTGATGATTCTCTGCTTTTTCGCTTTTTTTCTTATTTCAAGCTTAATTCCCTCCATTTCCTCATTTGAAATGTCCTTTTTTGCGGAAGTACTTTCAGATAATTTGGATTTTGTTTCTGACCTAAATAGATCTCGAAGTCTAGAAGATGGCTTTCTTGCCTTTCTTGTATAAACATCTTTGTTCATTCCAAAACCCATGTAACCCATATTTCAAGATATTTTTTTTAATTACTCCCAACGGTCTCGGCTATGAGTAGTTGCGTGGTTTAGAACTTAACTTTGCAAGTATACACCAAGTTGGAAATTCCGCAGGAATTACCAAAGTAGGCGAGAACAAGCAATTACTTATAGCCATTGTTAGGCAGCGTTTTTTATCACTTCTCTTATAAACTTATCAAAAGACCGGCTAAATTTTTGTCCAATTTCAGGTCTAATAGAACTAGCCAATTTTTTTCTATGTCTTCTATTTTTATGGTTTGCCTTTTTAATTAATTTACTTTTAATCCAACTTGAAGGGGAAGCTATTTCTTGGTCAACATTGGTGAAAGTTTCTGTAACTTTTGATTCATCAATTAAATCGCAAGTTTTCAGCCCTTCTAAATCTGAACATAGCCAAGTGTCAAAGGTTTTGTCAGCAATAACTACTA
Organism: Gilvibacter sp.; assembly: GCA_965277295.1. Lineage (GTDB taxonomy): Bacteria > Bacteroidota > Bacteroidia > Flavobacteriales > Flavobacteriaceae > Gilvibacter. Next base: position 1,915,372 of record OZ255720.1, on the reverse strand, counting down.
CTATATTCTCTGGTAATTGTAGTGAACCTTTTTTTTGATTATCAATAAACTCATTTGCTTTCTCGCAAACAATTTCCTTTAGTTCAATACAGCTACTGCATAAGCCCTGATTTATTGCATCACTGCTATCAAGTGTTATTATAATATTCTTAGGACTAAAGTTTTTAACTAAAAACAATAATTCTCTGTCTAAGTTTTTAATGATATTTCCAATCCCTTTTGCATTATGAATTGGAAAATTGAAAACTCCCATAATTCTCCCAACAAAAGAAGGTATTCCCTCAAATTCGCAATGGCCTTCAACTATGAATCCAAGATTAGGTTTTTCTGTCATGATTTAATAAATTAAAAATTTACAGGTACTCCTTTAAGTAACCCTCGAACCCATAAATCTCCAATTTCTCCCATTGTTATATCTGGTGAAGGAATTACTTCTTCAATATTGTAAAATTTAGTTCCTTCTTGTGTTCGTTCTGCAATGAGTAATTCTTCTTGTTTTAAACATTCCAAAACTTGTTGAGAATGTGTTGTTATTATAACCTGAATATCTCTATCTTCAATAGTGTCTCTTATATGAGCAATTAAATCTTTGATTGCCCAAGGATGCAATCCATGTTCTGGCTCTTCAATCATTAAAGTACTCCCACCAGGATGGGTTTCTACGGCCAATAACGTAGCGAATGCTCTAAGAGTTCCATCTGATGATTCCCAAGATTCAATGCCTTTGCCTCCAAACACTTCAGTAAATTGTATGTATTCTTTACCTGCTCTAAGAGATTTGCTTTCCACAGATTCAAAGTATGGTGATATATTGCACATTGTTGTTAATATTCTATCCCATAACTCAGTATCATCTTCTTGCGAAAGTCTTTTAGCTACTGATGGAACATTCTTGCCGATAGAATCAATTCTTTTTGTCCTTGATATAATCTGTTCTTGGCGTAATTCATTTATTAGTAAGTCATATTTTCCAAATGAAATAAATTCTCTCATTACCCTTTTAAAATGTAATGAAAACCCGTCAATCATTCTATTTCCACTCAGTATTAATTCGTGCTTGCTGTTAGTTTTATCAGAGCCAAAGTCATTAAGAAGGTACTTACCTAATTTTAATACATTAGACTTAGATATTTTCTTTTTTTTAGGTGTATTTCTTCTAATAATATTGTAAACACCTAACCATTTAGAAAAGAGTTCAACATTCTCATCATTTAACTCAAAATTAGTTTCAAAATGTAGTTTATTTGATTTTCTGATAATCGAAACATTAGAATCATATAATCTGCTTAAATCTTCTTCTTGAATTTTCTCAAATTCATCATCATCTTCAGCATTATTGTCCAAAAAGTATGCATTTAACAAACAGTTTTTAAATTCTAATTTTTCTTCAGTAATTTTTAAATTTTTTAATTTTGATTGGTTAATTCCTACGGTATAACAGACTTCTAGGTCAGGTAAATTTTTCTTTACCCAATTGATAGGTGGTTCAATAATAATATCAGTGCTGATTTTTATTTCTATCCCAAAAGTTTTATTAAATTGTTTCGGTATAACTTCCTGATAGCCTCCTCTCTTATATAAAGAATCAACAAGACCATAATTTACTAAGTCCGATAGGAATTCAATCCCTTTAATCATATTTGATTTACCAGTCGCATTAGCTCCGACAATTACGGAAAGTGGTTCTAAATCAATTGAAGAATTTAGAATACTCCTGAAATTCTGAATAGTTATTTTTTTTATCATATTGTAGTTATATGCTGCCTAACGGTCTCGTATATGACTAGTACCAGCCCTATTGCTAGCAAAAGCTATACAAAAAATTAGTTTTTTTTTTAAAACTAGTGATTTTTTGGATAGGAAGGCTGGTATTGGTTATATGCGTTGTTAGGTTGCGTTAATTTTTAATGTAAATCTGTTCCCAAATCCAACTTCCTATTTCACGATATTCTTCCTGCCTCGTTATTTCCGATGAGTTTACCTCGTATTCTATTTCTTTAGGAGTTGTAAAGAAACCATAGGTGAAACTTAAAGTTGAATAATTTGTGCAATCCGCAATTGATATTTCACGAGTTATGTTATTTCCTGGCTTGATTATTTCTAAATCAAGCCATCTTTCTGTAAAGTCTTTTAAATCAACACCAAACTTTACTGATATTAATTTTCCGCTTTTTGAACACATATAATTGAGTGGATAATTTTTTGATAGATAAAAATTCCTTTCACTTTTATTCTCAATAAATACAGAAAGTTTGTCCTGAATTCTTTCAACCTTAATTTCGAGATTTTCATTTTCTAAATTCAAGTCTTGGCTTAAACAAAAGTTTAAACACAAAATTTGAATTAAAATAATACTTAGAAATAGTTTCAATTGGGGTTCTTTAATTAATGCTACCTAACGGCCTCGTATAAAACGCGTGGCGTTCGTGTGGCCCAGCGTAGGAGCGGTTTTGGTGGGACACCAAAGATGCTCGCCAGTGGAGCGCGACGGAAAAGCCACTTCTCGCCTATTTTTTCAGCCGTGATTTAGTTTTATTTAAAAGTACTGGTTTTTCGGTGAAGCGCAAACCAGCCATGAGTTTTATGCGTTGTTGGGAGTAGTTACTCGATAAAATACCAAAATAAAAAGTAAAGAATTGAAATTGTAATTAACATCCAAAATATATTGATGATTCTCTGCTTTTTCGCTTTTTTTCTAATTTCACGCTTAATTTGCTCCATTTCCTCACTTGAAATGTCTTTTTTTAGGGAAGTACTTTCAGATATTTTGGATTTTGTTTCTGACCTAAATAGATCTCGAAGTCTAGAAGATGGCTTTCTTGCCTTTCTTGTATAAACATCTTTGTTCATTCCAAAACCCATGTAACCCATATTTCAAGATATTTTTTTTTAATTACTCCCAACGGTTTTGTAAAACGCCAGTGGCGATTTTTGGCTCGTTTTTGCTCAAAAAGATTTGCGGATGCAAATGCTGGCAGTAGCTCCGCTACGTGAGAATCGGAAGCAAAAAAGAAGCCGCTTGATTTATTTTTCGGTTTAGACTAAGTTACACTATTTGTTTGAACTTTGAGTAAGCCAAATCTAGCCATTGGCCGTTTTGCGTTGTTGGCAATAGTTTCAATATAATTCAATTACACAGCAAGTGTCATATTTCTTATGAGTTGAAATACCTACACCAATTAATGTCATTGTTTCATCAAAACATTTTTTTCGATGTCCTAAAGAAGGTACATCGTGATCAATCAAAAGTTGCATTATTATTTCTTTGCCTGTTTCCATTCCATATGAACAACATTCAGTAAAATTTTTCTTTTCACATTGCTCTCGCTTGTGTCCTTCATAACCTCTCTTCCCAGATTCGATTGCAAAACACTTTGCATTTTCAGTCATTATTGAATCTGGAATTAAAGCAGTTAGAGGTTTCATTTTTTTCATAGTATTAATAAGAGATGTTTTATAGGATGAATTATTTAAATATTCACCATACTTTTTAGTTCCATTGAAGTTTGTCAACTCTAATTGAATAAATTTTTTCGGATACAATCTTGCAAGATTAAGTATGATAACTGCTTCTTTTTCTGAGTCATTTAAATAAGTTACACTTTTAACTGTATTTGCTTTTTCCAGTTCAGTTTTATTCCATTCAGTATTTATTTGAGAATAACTAATGTTTAGAAACCCTAAAATAAAAGTTATTGTAAAAAAAATCGAATTATCTTTTTTCATCATGCTGATAAAATTATTGCCAACGGCCTCGTATAAAACGCGTGGCGTTCGTGTGGCCCAGCGTTGGAGCGGTCTTGGTGGGACACCAAAGATGTTCGCCAGTGGAGCGCGCCGGAAAAGCCACTTCTCGCCTATTTTTTCAGCCGTGATTTATTTTTCTTAAAGTTACTGAATTTGGAATTAGCCAAAACCAGCCATGAGTTTTATGCGTTGTTAGCCAACGTACAATTTTACTTTTTTATGAATTTCTCCAAATAGATTGTGTTATCTGAGTAAATTTTGATTAAATAGAGTCCACTTCTCAAATTAGTAATGTCAAGTTGCTCGAAATCTTCTGTAATAGAATTCATCTTTTTTCCGAGTAAGTCAAAAACTTCAACTTTTTGAATTAAATGAGACTCACTAATAAAAAGTAATTCAGAGCTCGGGTTAGGATAAATTGTAAAATTGGTCAATTTGTTTTCATCTACTCCCAAAATGGTTAGGTTTTCATACCAAGCAATAGTATTGTCATTCTGTGATGCTGAAAGCACGTCCATATCCCCATCACCATCAATATCCCCTGCATGAACACTGGTTGCAAATGTCAAGGTGTTTATTATATTTTGTTTGGGGCCAAAACTACCAAGACCGTCTAAATTTTCACACCAGCCTACCTCAGAGGTATTTTCCACGGCAGAAGGTGTTGACGTGTAAAGTACATCATTATCTCCATCATTGTCTAAATCAGCGGCATGCAAGTAAAAAGCCCCTACCAGATCTGAGGTAATAATTTGTTCAGGGCCAAAATTTCCTGAACCATCATTCTCAAACCATACCAAACGTCTCGGAAAAGCAGGATTCGCGATTACGTCCAAGTCGAGGTCGCCATCTAAATCAACTAAGAATAAATTGGTGGTTGAAGCCGGTTCGGTAACCGAGGCGACCGGGTTTTCAGAACCAAAATTTCCTAGCCCATCTAAATTTTCAAACCAAAAAATGATTGTTGAACCTGACGCTGATGCAACTATATCATAGTCACCGTCATCATCAAGGTCACCTGTTTGTACATTCCATCCATTGCAAATGGATGAAATTACTTGAGCCCCACCAAAATTACCTGACCCATCATTTTCGTGCCAGGCCAAAATTCCATCACCCGTAGCTCCTGTTATCACATCAATATCATTATCAGAATCCAAATCCACTGCGATAACGGAAAGTGGATTGTTAACGGAAGAGGAAATTATCTTATCATTACTATAATTGCCCAAACCGTCAAGATTTTCATACCATACCAGCCTGTCTAATGATAAGGAAGTAGCCAAAATATCAATGTCGCCATCACCATCAAGGTCTGCAGCTGTTAAGGCGTAAGATTCCTGAAAAGAAACATCTACAATAAGTGGTGGTCCAAAATTACCTAAGCCATCTTCATTCTCATGCCACGCGATATTAAAGCCCCCTGAAATACTCCTGCTTGCAGATAAAACATCCAAATCACCATCACCGTCAATATCTGCAGTAAAGACATCTCTGGCAAGCTGAGCCTCATCAGTAATGATCTGTTGAGGCCCAAACTGTCCATATATCCACGAATGGATAAAAATTAAAATTCCTGTGATTGTCTGATTTAAGGACATTCCTGATTGTTGTTTTCTTTTAATATTACGTTCTGATCTTGCGTTCCATCATCAAAATTTGTTTCTATAAGATACAAACCTTGATCTAAATCTGAAATTAAGTTAGGATTGTTTATTCCTAGCGAATCTTTTGGAGATACGGTAACATTAGAATTTAATACGCCGTCATTGAATTTCACGACTGCTCCTCCAATTGCACTCTTGGCCAGGTTACTATAACACCTTCTGGCCTGTGTGTCGTCAATTTGTTTGATTAAAATTGCGGTATTGTTTAGATGTTTTATTTTGTCAAAATCTGATATGTCTATATTTTTATTAAATGAATAAACCACATCTCCAGTGTTAAAACTGAGATCTTCATAAGGCCAAGGTTCAGTTCTGCCTAAAGAAGGACTAATTTCATCTTCGCAAAACACAAACTCGTAATCAAAACCTGGTTGCATAAGCGGATACTTTTCATCTTCTGTGTAGCAACAGCTTCTATATTCCCCTGTGTAGGGTTCATAAAGCGAAGCAAAATCTGTTATAGTCACAAGTAGATCGGGATCAGTTAAAATATCTTCATGCATATGAATTACTTGACCAATGGTATAGTAGTTCGTGAGACACGTGTACGCATTTCCCATATTATTGATCACGTCTTCATGATTAATTGTATAAGGCACTCCTAGTTCATCTAATTCTTCACCATTATATGTGCAATTTGATTCGTCAATAAATGGATAGGTGCTTACCCCGTCCACATAAAAATGAAAACCGGAATTTGCGTTAGTATCGACAATTGCATCACCAGCGGTATTTGCATTAAAATCAGGGTTTGGCGAACCATCAGGGAGGAATTGAATTCGTGTTGCATGTTCATTACTAGACCTTGTGTGTGCTAATCCTAGATTGTGCCCTATCTCGTGAAAAAGAATTGGAGATGTAAGGTTTCCAATCTTCGTTATATTCATGTTGCTGCCTATTCCGCGGGCGGCACCACCAAATTCACTGCCATAAGGAACATAAATGTTTATGGCATCCTCTTGTTTATAACCATTAGAAGTAGCGTACCCCCAAAACGAACTGAACTGGCATCTACCTATGTTGCCATAACCGTCTGGATCTACTGCTCCAGGAACGGTTTGACAAATATATTCCTCAGATTCATCATCCCAAACGTAATTTATTAGAGGTAAGTCGGCGGGTGTATTAAACCCGTCATAACCTCTGTATTTAAAAAATATCTTGTACGGATTATACTGAATATTAAGTAAGGCAATTGCCTCCAATAATTGAGCCTCAGAAAATTCTTGACCTCCATATCCACCTGAGGGATCTCTGACTTGCCAAAAAAACACATTTAAAACAACCGGTTCAAAAAGATCTAAATCTGCGGGATCCGTTGAAAAACTATGCGTTTCTGGATCAACAGTTGTTGTTTCATCTTCTGTTGCGCAATCATAAAATTCTTGGGAGTAGATCGTAATTGTACTTAAAATAAAAATTGATAATAAATAGATTATTTTTCTCATAATGAAAAATTTAGTTAAACAATAATTTAAGGTGTTATTATTAAATTAGAATTTAACAACTGGGGAGTATGTTGGCTAACGGTCTTGTATATGACTAGTGCCAGCCCTATTGCTTGCAATAGCTATACACTGCCGTAGCGTAATATTATTTAATAATATCAAATGTCCTGTGGACATTTGGTGAAGGCATCCCGAAGGGGAAGCCTCATTTAAGTTTAAAGCTACTAATTTTTTGAATAGGAAGGCTGGTATTAGTTATATGCGTTGTTAGCCACTGGTTTATTTTTTCTCACTACCTAAGGCTTTTAGAACATTTACAGGAAACGCAAATTGGGCAAAAATAACAATCACATTAATAATGTGAATCGCAAAATTTACATTCTGGTTATAGTTGAAATTTTCAATAAATGTTTCTTCACCATCTACTTTGAGTAATAATGGCAAAAATTCAATTAGTAACAACCCACCAAATGTCACAATTATGTGAATTCCATTGAGAAATGAAGAAAGCTTTCGATTTGATTTAATAATGAGCCAATAAATCAAAGCAACAATTCCAAAATAGATTGCAATGTAAATTACTATTGCCATGTAATCCATAACAAAATATGTATCATGGATATTTATATCGACCAATGTGTTTCTTTTCAGCAATCCAAATAGCAAAATCATTGGAATCGCGATCCAAAATATAATATGCGGTTTTTGTATGAATTTTGCCATTTTAAACTTGTGGCTAACGTCTTCGTATATGACGCGTTGCGGTTCGTGGCTGTGCGCTGGAGCGGTTTTGGTGGGACACCAAAGTTGCTCGCCAGTGGAGCGCGTCGGCTAAGCCACAAACAGCGGCATCTCTAGCCGTTGATTTGTTTTTAATAAATTTACTAATTTTCACGAAAGCACAAACTAGCAATGCGTTATATGCGTTGTTGGCATTTCGTTGCTCTTTCAACTACTTGTTTTTAAACTTTCTTTCAGAATACTGCCCCACTTGATAAGCGATTAAAATTGGAATTAATGAAAAAGCAATATATTTTTCTAAAAGCCCATATTCTGATAAGATCAACAATATAATAGCTGAAACTAAAACAAAAATTAAGTCAAATGTTCTTTTTTTAATATTCATCCAATTTTGATTTTAAATAGGTTCTTCTAATGAATGCCAACGGTCTTGTATATGACTAGTGCCAGCCCTATTGCTTGCAATAGCTATACAAAAAATTAATACTTTTTAAAGCTAGTGATTTTTTGGATAGGAAGGCTGGTATTAGTTATATGCGTTGTTGTAAAACGTTTTTATTTAATCAGCTCAGTAATTACTTCTTTCGTTAAATCTAGATTGCTATTTGGAAGATATACAAAGTCTGGCCCAAAACTATTTCCAATTCCTAGAATTCCATATTCGTAATTGAATAATAATGGTTCGGTTGTATCAACGCCTCGCTCGTTTGATTGAAATCTATCAAAATCACCTTCAAATATTTGATTATTTCTAAGTATAGCGCTTCCAGAAAGAACGAACTTATCTCCAGAAAAAACTAAATATTTAGAGTTTTTATAATATGAAAATGTCATATTTTTTTCTTCATTGGATAGATTTCGATAACTATATTTAGACATAGAATCAGTATGCTGAATAGTTAATTCATAATCCATTATTGGCTTCGCTTTCTCCGTTTGAAAAACGAAGAGTGTTCTTTTTTCAACAGAAGTTTCTGTTTTCTTTTCAGAACTTGAACAACTAATTATTATTAGCGAAAGTATAAATATGTGTAGAGTCTTTCTCAAAATGTTTTACAACGGTTTCGTATATGCCCCGTGCCAGCTAATCGGCATGGAGAATTACACAAAAAATTAGTTTATTTAAAGCTACTCATTTTTTGTGTATGAATAGCTGGTATGGGGTATATGCGTTGTTGTAACACGTTATTTTTCAAAATCCGATTTGTTTTTAATGACAAATGCAATTAATAATTCGGTTAAATTATCTTGATATTCGTAAAATTGAGAATCGCATTTGTTCCAGTTTTCCTCCGCTTTTTCTTCAATTAATTCCAGTTCATTTTGTCTTTCAGTTCTGTCTTTGGGAACAGTTCCGTTTTTAAATTCAGAGTTTGCCTTTTTTACAATTTCCGCTGTTTTTTCCGCTCCAATTTCCAAAAGAGCATTTACAGTTTCTTGACTAAAATCTCCGCTTGAATTAAAATAGAATTGGTTAAATCCGCCGTTATTTATTTCACGCTCTAAATTTTCCACGAAAAGAAAAGTCCTTTGGGAAGTATTCAGTTTCTCGATATTCTCGCCATATTCAGATTTTGAATTCAGATAAGTGTCAATTTTCATAACAATCATATCTCGTCTTTCGATTTTCAAAACTTTTTCTAAATCAAATTCAGTTTGCGCATTTCCGTTGGCAAAGAATAATGACGATATAAATACTAAAATTTTTTTCAATGCACGATTTTTTTAATGTGTTACAACTCGTTATAACTTTAATAAAGATACACATTAACATCTAAATATTCCTCGATAACAATACCCCTAAGGTGTTTTTATCGGTTCTAGCCAATTGTTCTAGCGCAACATCCAACGGACTCTTTAAATCCAACAAATCCTGACGGCTTACATGAGTATAAATCATTGTGGTTTCTGGCCTAGCATGACCCAACAACTCCTGAATGTATCTAATATCCACCCCGTTTTCTAGCATATGTGTGGCGTAACTATGCCTCAGGGTATGCGGCGTTACCGGCTTGTTAATTTTTGCGTAATTACAAGATCTGCGTAAAAACTTGCGCACACTTCCGGCCGAATAACGACAACCAGGCGTTATTCCTTCGGCAAAAAATCGTTCTGGTCTATAGGTTATATAGTAATTGTGTAGCAAGGGCACAAAACTCTCGGCCAACTGTACCACTCGGTCTTTTCGGCCCTTTGCATTGCGCACAAAAACCTGCCTTCTATCAATATCTATATCGCGCAATTCTAAATTTAACAACTCCCCTACTCGCAATCCCGACGAATACAATAATGCCAAAATCGCCCGGTGTTTTATGTTCTTTGTAGCCCGTAATAAATCAATTACCTCTTGTTTAGACAATACTAAAGGTAGTTTCCTTGACTGTTTAGGTCGCACAAGTTCCAGCTCATCAATGTTGCAATCAGGTAAAAAACGAGCAAAGTGCTTAAAGGCGCTAATTAATTGTCTGTGTGTAGAAACACTTAAACGTCGTTTTTTTAGCGTTGATTCTATAAATTGTCGCACGCTGTCATTGCCTTTTGTTTCCAACGGGCCATCGTCCAAATAGCCTAAGTACTGCTTAATAAAAGTACCATAGGTGTGTTGTGTACTTTGACTAAATCGCAACCCGTTCAAGAAATCGTAAAACGCCGCTAATACGGCTTGCTTTTGATTGTTTAAAACTACAGCTGGTAGGTTTTGCGCAGTCAATTTTATGCTGTTTAGCGCACTATCATCTACCCTAAAACCTTGCGTTTTTAAATATTGTTTTAATGCTTGTAGTTGCCCATAGGTTTGCCAGACAACATAATACACCTTGCGTGTCGAACTCCATAATATTCCTGGAAAATCGGATACTTTTTTACCTAAAAAGCCTTTATCTGGATAGTAGATTTGTAAGCACGAATCTCCCTTGTGGGCCATTGGTGCTAGTTTTATTAAAACCATTAATCGTAAAATTGCAGGGAAGCAGTGTAAAACTAAATAAAAAATAATTAACCCAGTTTAGTTTAGTTTTGGGCGCCTCACGCAAATTGCGTGACCGCGCTATTGTTGCAATTCCTCGCGCACTTGGTGCGCTGCGGGATTTTCACGCCTATCGCCTTCGGTCTTTATAGCCAATATAATTGGCTATAAAGACTGGCGCAAGGGTTACTTCCAAATTCAAAACTGGATAGAATTAGTCCCAATTTATAAATCTATACAAAAAGGCTAAATGCAAACACAATTGGCCAGGGACTTAACTCCCTGCGGTCAATGGGGCCAAACGTTAAGAAAATGTCCTGTGGCCATTTTTAGAGAAGGAGCCAGCCGGCGGGAGGGCATTTAAAAGTGGGATTTATGTAAGCAACAAAAATGCAAACACAATTGGCCAGGGACTTACCTCCTTGCAGTCGGTGAGTCCCGCCCTGTCAGGGTGATAATAAAAAGCAAAGCCGCAGTAGCGGCTCTCTTTTGTGTTTCCTTCCAAACGCTCAAACACGTTTGGCGTTTTTCGGAAACACAAAAGCCAAGTCTTTCGACTTGGCTTTTTGCAAATTTGTACAGAAGGCGGGACTTGAACCCGCACGGGCATTACTGCCCATTGGATTTTAAGTCCAACGTGTCTACCAATTCCACCACTTCTGCAACTGGACTTATTTATATAAATGATTCCTAAAAATCATTCGAGCGAAAAACGGGATTCGAACCCGCGACCTCCACCTTGGCAAGGTGGCGCTCTACCAACTGAGCTATTTTCGCAGTATTTAAAAGAACACGCCCTATTACCAAGAGCGGATGCAAATTTAAAACTTTTATAACAATCCCAAAGTTTTTTACCATAAAACTTCGGGGAAAATAGCTCCTATTTGTTAAGCTTGGCCGCTTTGTTTAATCCAAGCAATCGTTTTATTTCGTTAAGCTTCATTAAGGCCTCCACCGGAGTTAGTGTATCTATGTCTAATTCAAGTATTTCGTCCCGTATTTCTTCAAGTAGCGGGTCGTCCAATCTAATAAAGCTCAATTGCAATTCTTCTTCGGCAACTGCTTGTACCTTGTCGTTTAATTGTTCACTGGAATGCGAAGCCTCCAAACGCTCTAATATTTTGTTCGACCTTCTAATAACAGCATCTGGCATGCCCGCCATTTTTGCCACATGAATCCCAAAACTATGGTGCGATCCTCCAGGCACGAGTTTACGCAAAAACAACACCGTGTCTTTTAATTCTTTTACCTGCACATTGTAATTCTTTATGCGGTCAAAACGCTCGGTCATTTCGTTTAGTTCGTGGTAATGCGTAGCAAAAAGCGTTTTAGGTCGCCCCGGATGCTCATGCAAATATTCGCTAATGGCCCAGGCAATAGAAACCCCGTCGTAGGTAATGGTTCCGCGTCCAATTTCGTCTAATAAAACCAAGCTGCGGTCGGTAATATTATTTAAAATACTGGCTGTTTCGTTCATTTCTACCATAAAAGTAGATTCCCCCAAGCTAATATTATCGCTGGCGCCAACTCGGGTAAATATTTTATCGACCACCCCCATACGCACGCTGGTAGCAGGCACAAAGCTACCAATCTGAGCCATTAAAGTAATTAATGCCGTTTGCCTTAAAATGGCACTCTTACCACTCATATTGGGCCCGGTAATCATTATAAACTGTTGGGTGTCCCTGTCCAGAAAAACATCGTTAGCCACAAAAGGAGTATCGGGGGGCAACATATGCTCTATTACAGGGTGGCGCCCTTCTTTAATGTCTATATCGTAACTATCGTTAAGGGTGGGTCTGTTATAATTAGCCGCAATAGCCTTGGCGGCAAAGCTGTGTAAACAATCTAAAGTCGCAATTAATTGGGCGTTTTGCTGTACCTGTCCTATAAAGGGTTTTAATTCTTGTACCAGTTCAGCATACAAATTGTATTCAATAATGGCAATGCGTTCTTCGGCCCCTAAAATTTTAGACTCGTACTCCTTTAATTCTTCGGTAATATAACGTTCGGCGTTTACTAAAGTTTGTTTTCTAACCCAATGCTCTGGCACCTTGTCTCTATGGGTATTTCTAACTTCTATATAGTAGCCAAATACATTGTTAGAAGCAATTTTTAAACTGCTAATCCCTGTGGCCTGGGTTTCCCGCTCCAGCATTTGGTCTAAATAGGTTTTTCCCCCTTGAGCAATCTCACGTAGCTCATCTAGTTCGCTGTTAAAACCGGCTGCAATTACCTTGCCTTTAGATAAATTTACGGGAGCCTCTTCTACCAAGCGCTCTTTTATTAATTCACGCAGTTCGCCGCATAGCGCTAGGGACTTCCCTAGGTCTTGCAACGACTGGTTTTTAGCCTGCTGGGCCAAACTTTTTATGGGCACAACCGCTTCCAACGAGTTTTTTAAATGAATAATTTCCCGCGGATTCACCTTGCCCGTTGCTACTTTAGAAATTAGGCGTTCTAAATCGCCAATTTGCTTTATTTGGTCTTGCATGCGTTGTAACTGCTCTTGCTCTTCAACCAAATAAGAAACCACTTCGTGGCGCGCTACTATCTTGGTTTTATCTTTTAATGGCAAGGCCAACCAACGCTTTAATTTGCGCCCACCCATAGCAGTTTGCGTCTTGTCTATTACCTCTAACAAACTAACAGCTTCTGGGCTATTTTTATGGTATAATTCTAAGTTTCTAATGGTAAACTGGTCCATCCAAACATGCGAATCGGCGGCTATTCTGGCAATCTTGGCTATATGGGCCAATTGTTCGTGACGTGTCTCGCCCAAATAATGCAAGATGGCTCCAGCCGCCACAATGGCCGCATCCATATGTGCCACGCCAAAACCTTTTAAGTTTTTGGTACTAAACTGTTTGTTAAGCGCTTCTTGTGCATAATCCAACTGGAAAACCCAATCTTCTAGATAAAAAGGGTAATGACCTCCGCCTAAATTTTCTTGCAACCAAGTGCGTTTTTGTTTGGAAAACAAAAGTTCAGCAGGGCTAAAGTTTTGCAAAAGTTTGGCTATGTATTCCTGACTTCCCTCTGCCACTAAAAATTCTCCTGTCGAGACATCTAAAAATGCAATGCCTAAGGTGTTTTTGGCTACATAAAGTGCTGCCAAAAAGTTGTTTGCATTGGCCTCTAAAATATCGTCGTTTAGCGCAACTCCTGGGGTTACCAATTCGGTAACACCCCGTTTTACAATCGATTTAGTTTGTTTAGGGTCTTCTAACTGATCGCAAATAGCTACACGGCAGCCAGCAATAACCAATTTGGGCAAATAGGTGTTTAACGAATGATGCGGAAACCCCGCCAAGGGAGTTTGGTCTCCTCCATTATTTCTAGAAGTAAGGGTAATTTTTAAAATCTTAGCCGCTCGTATGGCGTCGTCCCCAAAGGTTTCGTAAAAATCGCCCACGCGAAAAAGCAACAGCGCATCGGGGTATTTAACCTTGATGGTGTTGTACTGCTTCATTAAGGGGGTTACTTTTTTAGCCATAACTACAAAAGCTAAAGTAGAAAAACTCTTATTTTTTTTAAACCTGAAACCCTTAGAGTTATGCGGTTTTATTAACAAAACAGTACTTTTGTGTGCATAACTATGAACAGCAACAGAAAACTTAAGAATAGCGAATTAAACCGCCTGTCGGTTTTAGAGTATAAAGCGGCAGCCAAAACCCCAATTATTGTGGTTTTAGACAACATTCGCAGTCTAAACAACATTGGGTCGGTCTTTAGATCGGCCGATGCCTTTAGAATTCAAAAAATATATTTATGCGGAATCACCGCTACGCCTCCGCATAAGGACATTCAAAAAACTGCTTTGGGCGCTACAGACAGTGTCCCTTGGGAACATATAACAAATACTATAGATTTAATCGATAAATTAAACGCAGACGGCGTCTATACGGTGGCTATAGAGCAAGCCGAGCAAGCTCAAGAATTGCAAAATTTTAAAATGCCGTCGCAACCCCTCGCAGTGGTTTTTGGCAACGAAGTTAAAGGCGTTACACAAGAGGTGGTAGACGCTTGTCAGGCCGTGGTAGAAATTCCTCAAATTGGCACCAAACATTCGTTAAATATTTCGGTGAGCACAGGGGTTGTGCTATGGGATTTATACAGCAAGTTACTCAAGGGGTAGCTATTTTAGCGGTGCAGCAATTTGGTCTAACACGTGCAAATAATCTGCTCGATTGGCAACAAAATCAAGATCGGTCACATCTATAATCTTTACTTTATCCTGCGCATAAGACTTAATGTGTTCTAAATATCCGGCATTAATTTGCTCTAAATACGACACATCTATCCCGGCCTCGTAATCGCGACCGCGCTTTTTAATATTGGCGAGCAAACGCTCTGGCTTTCTATATAAATAAACGTACAAATCGGGCCCTGCCATTTCTTTGTGCATTAGGCTAAATAGCTTTTTATACAAGGCAAATTCTTCGTTTTGCAGGGTGATTTTTGCAAAAATTAGCGATTTATACATATCGTAATCGGCTACCATAAACTGCTTAAACAAATCGTATTGGGCTATATCGTCTATTAACTGCGAATACCTATCGGCCAAAAAAGACATCTCTAATGGAAAGGCGTAGCGCGATTTGTCGTTGTAAAACTTAGGTAAAAACGGATTGTCCTTAAAGCGTTCCAAGACCAATTTTGCATTAAAGTCGGCAGCAATCATGCTAGCCAAACTGGTTTTACCAGCGCCAATATTACCTTCTATGGCAATGTAGTTGTGGGCGTCCATTTGGATTCCTTTTTTAGGATTTCTAAGCCACTTAGACTGGCGCTCAAGAGTACTTTGGTCTTTACATGCCTCAAGTAATTCCTGTATAGCCTTATTGTTTTTGGGATGCACAAAATCGGGAGCTATATCTTGCAGTGGCAGAAGCACAAATTTGCGCTCGGCCATTCTTGGATGCGGCACTTCTAAGTTCTTTATATTAATCTGCTCGTCCCCTATGGTCAGAATATCTATGTCTATTACACGAGAACTATACCCGGGGCCTTCTACAGGCGTTTTTCCTAGCTCTTTTTCTATAGCAAGAGCAGTTTTTATTAGCTTGGTGTTACTAAGTTCACTGCGCACTAATAACACACAATTCATAAAATCAGGGCCATCAAAGCCCAAAGCTGGTGCCTTGTAAACTGCCGATATTTTAACCACATCGCCCACCTGGCTAAATAACAAATTAACAGCAGCTTGTAACTGCTCAAAGCGATTACCTTGATTGCTCCCCAGAGCAAAATATATGTTGCGGGTTGGTGTTATAACGTTTTTTTAATGGAATATCTAAAATAAGCAAATCGCAGAAACCCTACCACAGAATTCCTTAAAATTGTAACTTTGCTAAGTGAGCACTATTTCTATTCAAAACAAAGACAAAGCAGACCGCATTTATTTAATATTGGCTGCATTATTTATTACCTCCTTAGTAGTTTCTAATTTAATTTTTCAAAAGTTTTTTTACTGGGATTTCTTTGGAATTTACCGCTTCGAAATTTCGGTTGGTATTCTTCCCTACCCCATCACTTTTTTAATCACCGATGTGGTTAGCGAGGTCTACGGCAAGAAAAAAGCGAATCAAATGGTTACCACGGGAATTTTTGCTTCCTTCTTTTCGCTGCTTATTGTTCTTATCGCCAACGCTACTCCTGCTATAGCATCAAGTCCAATTCAGGACGAGGTATTTAGCAATGTGTTTGGCGCAACAGCCGTGGCGGTTTTTGCTTCTATGATGGCCTATTTACTGGCCCAATATATAGACATTCAAATATTCCATTGGTGGAAGCGCTTAACGCGAGGTAAACACCTATGGCTTAGAAACAACTTTTCTACCTTCACAAGCCAGTTTGTAGACACCTTTACGGTGCTTTTGTTACTGTGTAGTTTTAACAAATTGCCTTGGGAAATCTTTACCAGTCTTTTGGTGAGCGGGTTTTTATTTAAAGTTTTAATTGCCGCTTTAGACACTCCAATTTTGTATGCGGCTGTGTATGGTCTTAGAAATCATTTTGGCCTAAAAGGGACTCAAGAAATTTATAACTAGTACTTATCTAGCTGTAAGGTTTGCTTTTGGCTTCCTACTAAGCAAACATGATTTTTGCATACCTTTTTATTGGATTTATTCTTGCTGCTTTGGGCGGCGCCTTTCCAGGAGCATCTAATATAGCAGTAATTGCAACTACGGTAAAACAAAAGCCTAACAACGGACTGCAAATTGCATTTGGGGCGAGCTTGGGCGAAGTATTTGTAGCATTTTTAGCACTCTCTTACAGTATGTTGGCAAGTCATTTTTTAGACATGAATATGTGGATAAAAAGCGCTTTTGCCATCGTTTTTCTAGCCGTGGGCGCCCTATTTTTAGTCAAACATAGATTGCCCAAAAAATCAGCTAAATCATTAAAAAATAAAAGTTTACCAGCACGAGTTTTAAAAGGATTTGTGCTTGGCGCGGTTAATCCGCCGGTGTTATTATTTTGGTTACTATCTATTGCCTTAGTAAACAATAACATTACGCCACTCTCTAACATGCTTGGCGTTGGCTCCTTATTACTTTTTTTTATTGGCGTGTTTTTAGGCAAGCTCCTAATATTGGTGCTTTATGGACATACCGGTAAAAAATTATTGCAGTCAAATCAAAATACCAATTCAACACATACCCTAAACAAAGCCATAGGCCTGGCCTTGATTAGCATTGCCGTAATACAAGCGTTCCGGGTTTGGGTTATCTAAATTGCTTTTTGTCTGGATTGTAATCTGCGTACCTGTCTTTAAAAGTAAGATTGGTTGTATATGGGTCTTTAAGCACCTTATACACCATAACTACAACTAATACTTGACCAAGTACGGTTAAATAAAACACCCAATTAAAGGGTAAATTTAGGGTTACCATTATGGTTATTGTAACCAATAATAAGGTGGTAATCCAAACAAGAGACATTGCGTTTATTTTCTTCATAGCCCTACAAAAATACGACTCAAAAAAACTAGAATTTATTAAATAGAAGTTAAAAATCAGCCTGTTAAGCGCTTAGGCCAACCTCAAGGGCCACATATAGGCCTTCGTTAGAACGCACATTAAAAACCGTTTGGTCGGCAAAAATTAAATACTGCCCCTTTATTCCAACCAACTGTCCAGTAAAAGAACCCTCCTTTACTAAATTCAAGCTCTTGGGCTTTTCTGGATATTGCCGTACTGGAAATTCTAAATGCGTTTCGGTGTTTGTAGCTACAAAATACGCCATAGCCTCTTGGGGTACATACTGCTTTAATTTATCTCGCCAAGCCACCAAATCTGCATCTTGAATATCGTTTTTAAGCATGCTGCGCCAATTGGTTTTATCGCTTACGTGATCTTTTAAGGCAACCTCGGTAACTCCAGCTAAATAACGATTTGGAACTTCTACAATAGGTAAAGCTTCGTGTGCTCCTTGATCTATCCAACGGGTTGGTACTTGACTTTTTCTGGTTACGCCAACCTTTACATTGCTCGAGTTTGCTAAGTAAACAATATGGGGTTGTAATTGCATTTTCTTTTCGTATTCCAAGTCGCGATCTTCTTTGTCTAAATGAGCAGTACTTAGTTCGGGACGAATAATCCAGTCGGCCGCCTGAGGTATATCGTAAAAGCAGTCGTAACAATATCCTTGTCTAAATATCTTTTTATCCAATCCGCAGTTTAAACACTGGTATTTTAAAAAACTAAGGCTTAAGGTTTTACCTAAAACTTGATTCATATGAATAAAGCTGGATTCAAAGACCAAAAAATACTGAATCGGGCTTTCTAGCTCCGTTTGCATTTTTGTTAAAACTCCAGTGTAAGTCATATATAAAATTGCTATTTTTATTGCATAAAGATAGGTCAAATAAATGCCAATACCCATAGTAAATTCTATAGCCTCTTGGTTTTTAAAAAAGCGATTTCACCAGATTGAGCTCTTTTTAAAATACCCTCACGATGTGCAATCAGAACTACTCGCTACCTTGATAACAAAGGCAAAAGGCACAGAGATTGGTAAAAAATACGGCTTTAGCGAAATTAAAACCTATCGCGAATTTGCTAATCGAGTTCCACTTTCTAATTACCCAGATTGTCACCCCCTAATTGAGCGTTCTAGAAGCGGCGAAAACAATATTTTTTGGCCAACGCCTATAAAATGGTTTGCAAAATCGAGCGGTACTACAAGCGGAAAAAGCAAATTTATACCGGTAAGTTCGCAATCTTTAGAAGATTGCCATTATGCGGCGAGTAAAGATTTACTGTGCATGTATTTAAACAACAACGCCAATTCGCAGTTGTTCGTGGGTAAGAGTTTACGCCTTGGGGGCAGTAAAGAGTTATACAAAGATAATGGGACCGTTTTTGGTGATTTGTCTGCCATTTTAATAGATAATATGCCCTTTTGGGCCGAATTTAGCAGCACGCCAAGTAGTGAGGTATCACTTATGGCCGACTGGGAAACTAAAATGCAGGCCATAGTAAGCGAAACCATACAGGAAAATGTGACTAGTCTTGCTGGTGTTCCGTCTTGGATGCTCGTTCTTTTAAACGAAGTATTAGAATCTACCGGAGAAGATAACCTGTTTAATATTTGGCCAAATTTAGAGGTGTATTTTCACGGCGGGGTGAGTTTTGACCCTTATGTAGATCAGTACAAAAAAATACTGCCCAATCCCGATTTTAAATATTACGAAATCTACAATGCCTCCGAAGGATTTTTTGCCATTCAGGACCAGAATAATAGCAAAGAATTACTCCTTATGCTGGACTATGGAATATTCTACGAATTTATTCCTATGGAAAACTACGGTACCCTGGAGCAAGAAATTATTCCGCTTAGCGAAGTTCAGCAAGACAAAAACTACGCGATTGTAATTACAACAAATGCTGGCCTCTGGCGCTACAAAATTGGAGACACTGTTAAGTTTACTTCTTTAAATCCGTATAGAATTAGAGTAACAGGACGTACCAAACATCATATAAATGTTTTTGGAGAAGAATTAATAATCGAAAACGCAGAACAAGCCTTGCGCGAGGTAGCAGCAAAAACAAATTGCGAAATTGTGGACTATACCGCTGCGCCAATTTTTATGAAGGATCGTGAAAAAGGAGCGCACGAATGGCTTATTGAATTTAAGCGCCAACCCGAAGATCGCAAAGATTTTGCTCGCTTGCTAGATAAATCGCTTCAAGAAGTAAATAGCGATTACCAGGCCAAACGCTTTAATAATACCACCCTGAATCCTCCAACAATTCATTTTGCTAGAGAACGTGTTTTTTACGATTGGTTAAAATCTAAAAATAAACTAGGAGGGCAACACAAAGTGCCTCGATTGTCTAATACGCGTGAATATTTAGAAGAACTCTTAACGCTAAACGCTTAAGAAACGGCCTTTAACTTCTTTATTGTAGACTTATTAAGCTTAGACTCCGCATATTCTCTGGTTACTCGCAATTCGCGATCTTCTGTACCTGGCATTTCGAACATGGCATCGGTTAGAACAGCTTCGCAAAGCGAACGCAGGCCTCTTGCCCCTAGCTTGTATTCAATGGCCTTATCTACAATATAATCTAAGGCTTCTTCGGTAATTACAAAGTCAATTTCGTCCATTTCGAACAGCTTCTTGTATTGCTTTACAATAGCGTTCTTAGGTTCTGTAAGAATAGCGCGCAGGGTTCCTTTATCTAAAGGATCCATATGGGTAAGTACCGGTAAGCGGCCAATAATCTCTGGAATTAGTCCAAAGTCTTTTAAATCTTTTGGAATAATATACTTAAGCAAGTTATCGCGTTCAAAAGTGTCGTCCGACATAGAAGCGCTAAAACCAACCGCTTGCATATTAAGTCGCTTGGTTATTGCACGTTCAATACCATCAAAAGCGCCTCCAGCGATAAACAAAATGTTCGCCGTGTTTACCTCTATAAATTTCTGATCTGGATGCTTGCGTCCTCCTTTAGGCGGTACATTAACAACTGTTCCCTCTAAAAGCTTAAGCAAGGCCTGTTGCACGCCTTCTCCAGATACATCTCTGGTAATAGAAGGATTATCGCTCTTGCGGGCAATTTTGTCTATTTCGTCTATAAAAACAATCCCGTTTTGTGCTTTTTCTAAGTTGTAGTCTGCCGCTTGTAACAAACGAGTTAAAATACTTTCTACATCTTCCCCAACGTATCCAGCTTCGGTAAGTACCGTGGCATCTACTATGGCTAAAGGAACATTAAGCATACGGGCAACGGTCTTGGCAATTAAAGTTTTTCCGGTTCCAGTTTGCCCAACAATAATAATATTGCTCTTTTCTATTTCTATGTCGTCTTCTGTAGGAGGCTGTAATAAGCGCTTGTAATGATTATAAACAGCAACAGACATAACTTTTTTAGTATGTTCTTGCCCAATTATATACTCATCCAAAAAGTCTTTTATGGCTTTGGGCTTTTTAAGCATAAGTTCTTTAGACAACTCCGCATTGTTATTATGCGTTGCCTCTTCTACAACTATTCCGTGTGCCTGTTCTATACAACGGTCGCAAATATGCGCATCTAGACCTGCTATTAATAAACTGGTCTCTGGTTTTTTACGCCCACAAAACGAACATTCTAGTTCTTCTTTCGCCATCTTTATGCCTTCTTTTTTTGCCTCCCGGCCTACTTAAAACGTGATTATTTTCTAGATAGTATTTCGTCTATCATACCGTACTCTTTGGCCTTGTCTGCCTTCATCCAGTAATCACGGTCACTATCTTCGTATACTTTCTCGTAGGTTTGTCCAGAATGCTTTGCAATTATGTTGTACAATTCTTCTTTTAAAATCAAGATTTCACGCGCTGTAATTTCTATATCACTTGCCTGTCCTTGAGCTCCACCCATAGGCTGGTGAATCATTACGCGAGAATGCGTTAAACCAGAGCGCTTTCCGTTTGCTCCTGCACAAAGCAGAACTGCCGCCATAGAAGCAGCCATTCCTGTACAAATAGTAGATACATCGGGTTTTATAAACTGCATGGTATCGTAAATACCTAAACCAGCATAAACACTTCCTCCTGGAGAATTAATATAAATCTGAATGTCTTTAGAAGAATCTGTACTTTCTAAAAACAACAATTGCGCCTGAATAATATTGGCAACTTGGTCGTTAATTCCAGTGCCTAAAAATATAATACGATCCATCATTAAACGCGAAAACACATCAAATATCGCGATGTTCATTTGGCGTTCTTCAATAATATTAGGTGTTAGACCTACAGGATACATACTACTCATAATCTTATCGTAGTACATGCTATTTATCCCCTGATCTTTTGTAGCAAACTTTTTAAATTCGTTTGTGTAATCCATAGCAGTCTTAATGTTTTTTTTAATTGACAAAAAAGGCGCGAATTTTTTAAAATTCAACGCCTAAAGATAACTAAAATAAGCCGTTTTTAATTGTAGGCTTCTTTTATAAACTTTTCGTAGGTTACCTCTTTAGTCTTAAGTTTTGCATTTTCCTTAAAGAAGGTTAGCATTTTTTGACTAGATAATTGCTCTTGTATGCGTTTTACCTCGTCTTGGTTAGACAAAATACGTGCCGCAATACCATCTAATTCTTCGTCAGATGGGTTGGTTTGACCAAATTGAGCCATTTGCCCACGAATCATATCGTTGGCATACGCCTTTAATTCTTCGAATTCTACATTCAAGTTGTGGTCTGCCTTAAGCTTTCCTTCTATTAACTGGTAACGCAAGCCCTTTTTGCTGGCTTCGTACTGTTCGGCTGCTTGTTCTTGTGTTAGCGGCTCTTCGCCAGCAACAGCCATCCAACGCTGTAAAAATGCATCTGGTAAGTCGAATGTCGTGTTTTCTAACAACGATTCAATTACGTCGTTTAACAATTTCTGATCCGACTGCTGCTCAAACTGGCGTTCTGCGTCTTCTTTTATTTTTTCTTTTAGTTCGGCTTCTGTTTTAACCAGGCCTTCGCCAAATAATTTGTCGAACAACTCTTGGTTCATTTCGGCCATTTCGCGCTCGTTAACTTCGGCAATTGCAAGCGAAACAGTAATGTCAAGGTCTTTTGAATCGTCAGGTGTAACCTTTAAAAAGTGTTGCAAATCGTGCTCCTCTTTAAACAAGCCTTTAGTCTTTAATTCAACAACATCGCCAACCTTAGCACCAACTAATTGTTTAAGTTGTTTTTTACCACTTACGCGATCTAGCGCAAAAGTAGTCTGACTATTAATCTCTTTTTCTGAATTGGTAAACGTTCCTGTAATTTCGTCTTCCGAACCAACTTCAGTTTTAGAAATTAACTTTCCGTATTGTTTGCGAATAGACTTTACTTGATTGTCTATCATGGTATCGTCTGCAACAATTTTATAAGCAGTAATGGCTTTTTTGCCTTGAAGATCGACCTCGAATTTTGGGGCTAAACCCAGTTCGAATTCAAAATTAAAGTCGTCTGCTTCCCAATCTATAGTTTCTTCGTTTTTAGGTAGTGGATTCCCAAGAACGTCTAATTTCTCTTCGATTAGGTATTTGTGTAATGAATCTTGAAGAATTTTATTTACTTCTTCTAACAATACCCCCTTACCAAATTGACGCTTAACCATTCCCATAGGTACATGACCTTTTCTAAAACCTGGAATGTTAGCGGTTTTTCTGTAGTTGTTTAAAATGGAATGCACCTTGTCTGCATAGTCTTCTTTTTTTATCGCTACAGTAACTACTGCATTTAGACTATCAATATCGGTTCTGCTTATATTCATTACACGTGTTTTTTATACTAAAATTGGGAGTGCAAAAGTACAACTTTTTTAGTATAGCAACAAGCAAAGCAATTCTAGGTTTATTGCACCTTTTCTTCTTTATATAAGATGCCTTGTAGTAACGATTGTAAAAAAGAGAGCAATAAACTAAATAATAAAGCATACCACCAACCCGATACGTTAAAGCCATCTACAATTCGGTCGGCTAGAAGCACTATAAAAGCGTTAATTACAAACAAGAATAGCCCTAAGGTTAAAATGGTAAACGGCAAGGTGAGAATTATCAATATAGGCTTGACAATTATGCGCAAGAGTCCCAGAACAACGGCAACAATAATAGCCGATGTATACCCTTCAACACTAACTCCAGGAAGTATTTTAGACAAAACCACAACCAAAACTGCGGTAATTAAGACTTTTAAAATCGTATTCATGAGTAGTAATATTTAGGTCAAGATAAAAAAAAAGCGCCAACCGAAGTTAGCGCTTTAAACTTTTATTATTTACAACTAATTATTCGTTAGGGTAACTGTCGGATAACTACCAACATTTACTTTAGGAATAGTCGCAGCATATCTTGCGTTAATTGCATCTATTATTAGATTTGCTGTATAAGCGTATCCTCTTGGTGTTGGATGTACTCCATCAAGAGAAAAAGCACCACCTGTAACAAAGGTATCGGTTAGTAGCCCAGCATCGTAAGGTACGCCACCATTGGCTACTTGCGCTAAAGCCGAACGTGCGTCAACAAATGCCAGACCATTAGCCTCTGCAATGGTTTGAATAGTCGCATTATAAGACGAAGCTGCAATGGCAACACGCGCCTGTTCGTTGGCTGTTAAAACCAATTCGTTTGCCAAAGGCACAGAAACACCATTAATTTGTAATGGATCGTCTCCAACTTGAGTTCCTAAAACGCTAGCTGCAGGAAGTACAATTAAATCGTTGGCATTGGCTTGACGCAATTGTCCTAGTAAATTCGCTAAATCCTCTGGCAAATTAGCAGGAGGTCCTTGCAATATTGCAGACACGTCTGTTAAATCGACATCGGTAATAATAGGAGCATTCCCCAAACCTTCCGCAAAAGCAATTGTTCTAGAGGCTGCTTCGTCTGCAGAAATAATTCCAAAAGCTACAAGTGTTGGCAATATTACGTCGTTATATTGCGCAAACTGGGCATTTAAAAGTCCTGCAGTTGCCGCATCTAAAGGCACTGAATTAACTGGTACGGTTGTAAAATATGGAATAGATGTTACATCTGGAATATTTAATAATACACCTTGACCACTGTCGCCCATCAAGCCAGCTACTTCCTGACTGTATACAGAAGCAAACACGTTTGGATCTGTAATATCGTTTGAACCATAGGTTGTTGGATCTAGGTTACCCGTTTGATCTACCCCTGAACCACCTGATGTGGCGTAAGACAAGATATCGTTGTTTCCAATCCAAAGCGCAAAAAACGATGGGCTTAAAGAAGCTGCATCTCCTATAACTGTTGCAGAACTGCTAGTGGCAATTCTGGCAAAATAAGGGTTTGCTGTTCCCGTTAATACCCCACTTAGGTTTCCATAACCCGGAGCCACTAAATGATAACTCTTAGCACCTGGAATACCCATATTATTAAATGCGCTAGCCAATCCGTTAGCAACATCTGTTGTAGGCATACCATCTAAACGAGCTGGAAAAGCATCTCCGGCTTCGGTTGCCGATAACACAAAACGGTTTTCGGCTATTTGCGTACCGCTTAGGGATAACCCACCTAGATTATCGTTTACTAAAGGTTGCGTAAAATCTGAGCCTCCACCAGCCTTGGCAAATTGCTCGGCTAAAATGTTAGGATACGAATTTTCTTGTCCCGTAATATATAGTGCTCCGTCTGCATAACCCGCAGTAAGGGAGTTCCCAACAGCAACAAAGGTAGATAGGTCGGCAGAGCCGCTATCGTAAAAGCCTTCGTCTGTAATAGGTTGATCAAAATCTGCTTCACAACTTGTAAAAAAAGCTGCCGAAGCCACGAACATATATTTTATATAATTTTTCATTTGTTCTTTTTTAAGTTGTTGTAATTACATTTTATAAGTTACCCCTATCCCAGGAATAAATGAATTCGATTTATAGGTTCCCTCGAAAGGAACAGCAACACCGTTTTCAAAATAGAAGTTATAACTCTCTTCTACTTCTTTAAAGTGCAAGTACAAGAAACTCGCGTCTATTTGTAAACGATCGCTTACATTAAATGTAAGACCAGCGGTATAACCGTTAGAATCGTTACGCGGAGTTTCTGGAGCAAAATAACCAGCTTGTACTGGTGATTCGTCAAAATAATAACCTGCTCTTAATGTAAATTTACTGGTTGCCTCGTATTGTAAACCAAATCGGTAAATAGAAGCATTTTTGTAATTTCTTGCATTAAAAGAATCCGGAATATTAGGATCGGCAAAATCGATATCTAGAGAATTATAAACATCCCAGAATGCGCGATTAAAATCGAATGCAAATAACCATTTCTCTTTAAATTGCCACGAAAAACCAACGGTTAGTTCTGCAGGTAAAGGTAATTCGGCTGTTATAGCGGTATCGGCAAAAGGAACAAGTGGCGAATTAGGCACATTCTCGAATTCTGCTGTTCCGTCTTCAGCTTCTAGAATAATTTCTGAACGGTAGTTAAAACCAATTCTAAAATTGTCTGTTGGGTTAAACATAAGTCCAACAGTATATCCCCAAGCATTTACACCAGAGGCGTCTATTTCTACATTGGCTCTATTACCTTCTAAATCGCTTAACGTTCTGTTTAGGTTTCGGTTAAAGTTAACCGATCCAGAAACATAGATAGGTCCACCACCAACACTTAATTGTTCGGCTATTTTAATAGAAACTGTAGGCTGAATAAAAATAGCAGCCAATTCAATATTGTTTACAAGATGTGATCCTGCCCAGTCTGTTTGATATTCCACAGAGCTTCCGTAGGGAGTGTACACTCCTAAACCAACAGCCAACCAGTCGTTTGCTTTATAAGATCCATACAGGTAAAATGGCGTTCCAACTGGACTGTCTGTTTCTGCCGAAAGTCCAAATTCTGCATTCTGATATTTTACATCAGAAAATACACCACTAACCCCTCCAGAGATATTTAATTTATTTTCTAGATAAACTAAGCCCGCTGGATTAAAAAATACAAGTTCGGCGCTATTTACAACAGCAACTCCGGTATGTCCCATGGCAAGCGATTTTTGCCCTTGAAGACTTACCCGATATCCACCTGCGTAGGTTACCGCTGCAGTCATAGCAAAAACAGCGAATAAGAGTAATTTTTTCATAAAAAGTGATTAAAATTTATTTGATTGTTCTGGTTTAATTTGAATGCAATAGTTTCCTATTTATTATGCATACATAGTAAATTTATGCAATGTTATAAAAAATTAGTAACAATTTGGTAAAATTCGTCAGGATTTTCGGCATGTAACCAATGTCCTGCATTAGATATTTCTTTAACGTCTGCCTTGGGGAAATGTTGCTTTATGGCAACTTCGTCCCAAGTGTCTATATAATTGGACTTACTTCCCTTTAAAAATAAGGTGTCTCCATTAAAAATAGCAGCCTCGTCAAGCGGTCGCCCTACTTGATCAATCTGAGCGGTTAAATCTTTTAAATTCATTCTAAGACCCAATTGCCCTTTTGCTACCCAATACAAGTTTTTAAGCAAAAATTGACGCACTCCAAATTCTGAAATATACTGGCTTAATTGCTTATCTGCTTGACTTCTTGAGGCTAACTGATTAAAATCTAAAGCTGCCAATCCTTTTAAAATGTCCTGATGATGCTGCGGATACGCCTTTGGAGCAATATCTGCAACCAATAAACTAGAAACCCGCTCTGGGTAGGTTGTAGCAAACTCCATGGCCGTTTTTCCACCCATAGAATGTCCTATTAAAGCAACTTCTTGTACGTTGTAATAATCCAGATAATGCAGTAGATCTTGAGCCATTAAGGAATACGAAAAATCTTCGCTATGAAAACTCCTCCCGTGGTTACGCTGATCCACCAAATGCACCTGAAAGCCGTCTGCAGCAAATTTATTACCTAAGGTTTTCCAATTGTCACCCATGCCTAAAAAGCCATGCAAAATTACAAGCGGCCTGCCGGTTCCTATTATTTTTGAGTGTAACAGTTTCATGCCATTTTGGTTAAATACTGCTGAATAGTATTCTCGAGCCCTAAATAAAGTGCCTCCGAAATTAAAGCGTGCCCAATAGAAACTTCGGCTAAGTTTGGTACTTGATTTACAAAAAATTCAATATTGTTAAGCGATAAATCGTGCCCAGCGTTAATTCCCAGGCCTAATTTATGAGCTAACGCTGCTGTATCTACATAAGGCTTAACAGCTTCTTTATTTCCCTGACCATACCCTACGGCAAAGTCCTCTGTATATAATTCTATTCTATCTGCACCAACTTTTGCCGCGCCTTCAATCATCCTTGCAATGGGATCAACAAAAACAGAGGTGCGAATACCCTTGATTTTAAACTCTTGAATAACTTCGGTTAAAAAAGGCGCATGTTTTACAGTATCCCAACCTGCGTTAGAGGTTATTGCATCTACAGCATCTGGCACTAAAGTTACTTGAGTAGGCACAGTTTGATTCACTAAATCTATAAAACTGCCTACTGGATTTCCTTCTATATTGTATTCGGTATGTACTACAGCTTTTAAATCGCGGGCATCTTGGTACTTTATATGTCGCTCATCTGGGCGCGGATGCACTGTAATTCCTTGACCCCCAAAAGATTGAATGTCTTTAGAAACTTGTATTAAATCTGGAACATTACCGCCTCTTGCATTGCGAAGGGTTGCAATTTTGTTCACATTTACGCTTAATTTGGTCATAGCCGTGACTTTTAGGTTACAAAAATACAAACTTGCAAAAGGCTTTTCCTGCTAATTTTTGATTAATTTGCACAAAAATATAAGGCTTTGAATACCCTGCAATACATAATAAACGACGTAAAACCTTTTGGTTTGGATACGGTAATTAGCGAGGTTCAGAATGCCTTCAATCAGCTTACGTATTCGCATTATCCAATTTTTAAAGACGATACGTATTTAGGGTGTATTTCTGAAACCGACGCACATTGTTTTGAAAGTGCAAAAACAGTGCTCGACGTGCAATATACCCTAGAAGGGTTTTTTGTTCGAGAAACAACCAATTGGCTCGATATTTTAGAAGCCTTTGCACAACACAACACCAACATAATGCCAGTGCTTAATAAAGACAATAGCTATATAGGTTATTACGAACTAAGTGACATTATGAACCTGTTTAGCGAAACACCATTTTTACACGAACCTGGCGGTATAATAATTATTGAACACGGAATAAAAGACTATTCGTTTAGCGAAATTTCGCAAATTGTAGAATCTAACGATGCCCGTTTATTAGGAGTATTTATTTCTAGTATGGAATCGGACCGTATTCAAGCTACCTTAAAGATTGCCCCTACTGGTCTAAATACTATAGTGCAAACCTTTAGACGTTATGGCTACGATGTAGTTTCTGAACATGCCGAAGACTCGTATCTTGAAGGCTTAAAAGAACGCTCTAAATACTTAGACAGGTATTTAAACATGTAATTCCAAGCGATTAACCACCATGAAAATAGGAATCTACGGACAATTCTACCACAAAAATTCTGGGCAATACATCGCTTCGGTTTTAGACGCGTTAGTAAAAGTAGAGGCGCAGGTTTTTATAGAGGCAAACTTTCTAGAAATTATTCGCAATAGCAGCGAAATTGCTAGAGATTATAGTCAAATGCACACCTTTACAAGTTTAGATAGTACATTCGATTTGTTTTTTAGCATTGGTGGCGATGGAACAATTCTAAAATCCATTACCTATGTGCACGATTTAGACATTCCCATTGTTGGAATTAATACGGGACGCCTTGGTTTTTTAGCCACTATTCAAAAAGATGAACTCACAGAAAGCTTAGACAAACTCTTAAAAGGTAATTATAGTTTGTCCGAGCGCAGCTTGCTTACCATAAAAACAGATCCGCCACAGGCCATTGGCAACACCTTAAACTTCGCCTTAAACGAAGTGGCTGTTAACAGAAAAAACACCACGTCCATGATTAAAGTGGCAACTCAAGTTAACAACGAACATTTAAACAGTTATTGGTCAGACGGCTTAATTGTGGCTACCCCAACGGGTTCTACAGGGTATTCTTTAAGTTGTGGAGGCCCCGTAATAGACCCAGAAACCCATTCTTTGGTTATTACTCCTATTGCCCCACATAACTTAAATGCACGGCCTTTTGTTATTCCAGATAGCGCTAAAATCACTTTAGAAGTTTCCGGTCGCGAAGACAGTTATTTAATTTCTCTGGATTCACGAATTATAACCTTGTCAACAACAACTACCGTTACGGTTACCAAAGCTCCTTTTACTATTAAACTAGTACAATTAGAAGACGACAGTTTTATTAAAACAATTCGTGAAAAGCTACTTTGGGGAGAAGACAAGCGCAATCTTAAACAATAATTCGAGCTAATTCTAGTTTATCTTCACGGAGGATTCTACTAAGTATATGGATACCCCAAGTTTATTGTTATATTTGCAAACTTTTTAAGGTATATGAGGGCTCTTTTATTGCTAATTATATTGACTATTTCGGGCGTTACTGCCCAAGGACAGACCTACGAATTTGGAGCTGTTCTTGGCGGGGCTAATTATATAGGTGATGTTGGTAAAACCAATTATATAAATCCCAATAATTTTATGTTTGGAGGGATTTTAAAATGGAACCGCAGTCCACGTCATTCTTTTAGATTTACACTTATTCAGACTAATATTTCTGGAGACGATGCCGATTCAAAAGAAACCCGACGTTCCGAAAGGGGTTACAGCTTTAAAAACTCAATCACAGAGGCCTCTGCAGGAATAGAATTTACCTTTTGGAAGTTTAGTATGTATTCCGGAAAACCAGCCTCCGCTCCGTATTTATACACAGGACTTACATATTTTAAATATAACGCCTTATTTTTGGACCAAAATACAGCGACAATTAGAGAATTCGATAAGGCTTGGGATTTTGCAATTCCAATGGTTGTTGGTTATAAAACCACGGTCGGCACAAAAGCAGTTTTAGGATTCGAAATTGGAGCTAGATATACCTTTACCGATAATCTAGACGGCAGTAATCCCAACAAAGAACTAGAGGACGATGCTTCCTTAAAGTTTGGAAACCTAAATAGTAACGATTGGTACGTATTTACAGGAATGACGCTAACCTTTACCTTTGGACGAAAACCCTGTTATTGCAATTTTTAAATGAGCCTATTTGACCAAATAAACCCGAAAAAGATTCCCATGCACGTCGCCGTGATCATGGACGGAAACGGGCGCTGGGCAAAAAAACAAGGCTTATTTAGAACCAAAGGACATGAATCTGGAACCAAAGCTGTTAAGGAGGTTGTCGAAGCAGTTGCCAAAATTGGCATCCCTTTTTTAACATTATACGCATTCTCTACAGAAAACTGGAATAGACCTAAATTGGAGGTTCAGACCCTTATGAAGCTCTTAGTCTCTAGTCTAAAAAAAGAACTAGAAACACTACACAAAAACGACATTAAACTTAATGCTATTGGAGCTCTTAACGACCTACCCATAAAGGCTAAGCGTGAATTAGAAGAGGTAATTCAAGAGACGGCAAACAACAAAAGAATGACCCTTACGCTCGCCCTTAGTTATGGCTCTAGAGAGGAAATCACAAAAACTATTAAAGAAATAAGTTCTAAAGTTAAAAATAATATAATTTCGGTTGAAAAAATTGACGAAACGATTATAAATGAGCATCTTTACACGCTTAATTTACCGGACGTAGATTTACTTATTCGCACCAGCGGAGAACAGCGAATTAGCAACTTTTTACTATGGCAAATTGCCTATGCTGAATTATATTTTACCGACGTGCTTTGGCCCGACTTTAGAAAAGAAGATTTATACAAGGCAATTCTCAATTATCAAAACCGAGAACGCAGATTTGGAAAAACCAGTGAACAACTCAACTAATTCAATTCTATTGAACCATTATAGAACAATACTACCTCTAACCATACTTTTTTTATTTCTTAGCCTAAGCAGTTTTGCTCAGAAGCGAGATTTAGACAGTAATGTTAAATACGAAATTGGAGAGATTGTAATTACGGGCCTTAAGAGTTTTAACGAACAAACCGTGCTTACTTTTACGGGTTTAAAAAGCGGAGAACGTATTTATGTTCCTGGACAGCGTTTAAGCGATGTAATTGCAAAACTTTGGGAGCAAAATTTATTTAGTGATATTAATATTTATGTGACACGCCTAGAACAAGGTCAGGTAGATTTAGAGATTAATATTATGGAACTACCTACGCTAGGTAAAGTAACAATTACCGGTATTAAAGAGCGTAAGACTAAAGATATAATTCAAGACAACAACCTGAAGTCGGGAGTTAAAGTAACCGAAAACTTAATTACGACTACCAAAAACTATTTGCTAAACAAGTATAGAGCCCAAGGGTATTTAAACGCCCAAGCCATTATGCGTACCACGGCAGTAGCAGATTCTGTAACAGGATTAGAGACTTTAGAAAACTTAGACATTCTAATTGACAAAGGCGAAAAGGTTAAAATAGAAGAAATAAGTTTTGTAGGCAATACAGAACTCACAGAAGGGAAGCTTAAAAAGGCAATGAAAAACACTAAGACCAAATTCCCAATGCGTTTTTGGAAACGGTCTAAATTTATCGATGCCGATTACGAAGAAGACAAAGTTTCCATAATCGACAAGTATAAGGAAAATGGTTTTAGAGATGCCAGAATTACAAGCGATACGTTAATTACCCGCAGCGACAAAACCGTAGCTTTACAACTTACCGTAGAAGAGGGTAACCGCTACTATTTTGGAGACATTAACTTTATTGGTAATAGTGTATTTACAGACGAACAGCTCGCAGCTGTTGTAGGTATAAGTAAAGGGGATGTTTACAATGGGGTCCTTTTAGAAGAACGTATTGCAGACGCATCTAATCCCGAGGCGCTAGATTTAACAAATCAGTATCAGAACAACGGGTATTTGTTTTCTCGAATAAACCCAGTAGAGGTAAATGTTCAAAACGACACCATTGACTTCGAAATTCGAATTATTGAAGGAAAACCTGCCTATTTTGATCATATTTCTGTGGTAGGAAACACCCGTACCAACGACCACGTAGTATATCGTGAATTAAGAACGCGTCCTGGTCAAAAATACAGTAAGGCAAACGTTGTAAGAACGGTTCGTGAACTTGGGCAAGTAGGATATTTTGATCCTGAACAAATCGATCCACAATTTAAAAATGTAGATCCAAACGCTGGAACCTTAGATATAGAATACGGCGTGGTAGAAAAAGGATCTAGCCAAATAGAGCTGCAAGGGGGTTACGGTGGTGGAGGTTTTGTTGGAACCGTTGGGCTTTCTTTTAACAACTTCTCTATTAGAAACATCTTTAATGGCGAGACGTACAAACCGCTTCCAATGGGAGATGGGCAAACCTTATCGTTAAGAGCACAGGCTAGTACCTTTTACCAAACTTATAGTTTATCTTTTATCGAACCTTGGTTAGGAGGACGTAAGCCAATTCAGTTTAGTGCTTCGTTTTCGCATACGGTGCAATATTTCTTCGATTTTAGAACTCGAGATGCCGACCGCTCAAGAAAATTCTTAATTACCGGTGGTTCTGTAGGTATTGCCAAAAAATTAAAATGGCCAGACGATTACTTCCAGATTTCTCATGCGGTAAGTTTCCAGCACTTTGACCTTAAAAATTACAACACGGGGCTCTTTACCTTTGGGGATGGATATTCAGATAACTTAGCATATACTATTGGAATTACTCGTGACAACACCACGGTTAACCCAATTTACCCTATGGGTGGTTCGCAGTTTGCACTTACCGCAAAGCTTACTCCACCATGGTCTTTATTTAGCAGCACAGACTTTTCGACTATCGAAGACGATCCTGCATTCCAAAACCCTGACGGAACGCCTAACCGTCCAGCGATTGACCAAGAGCGCTTTAAGTGGCTGGAGTTTTATAAAATTAAATTCAACGCGACCTGGTACACCCGCGTAATCGATAAGTTGGTATTAAAAACCAATGCCGAATTTGGTTATCTAGGGGCTTACAATGCCGATCGTGGCGTACCGCCTTTTGAACGTTTCTTCCTTGGAGGTGATGGTCTAGGAGCCTTTAGTCTTGACGGTAGAGAAGTAATTCAATTGCGTGGATATCCAAATCAATCACTTTCTTCTGTCGATGGAAGTACGATATTCAATAAATTTACGTTAGAAATGCGTTACCCGATTAGTTTAAAACAAATCGCGACTATTTATGCGCTTACTTTTGTAGAAGGTGGAGCGTCTTATGACGGATTTAGAGATTATAATCCTTTTGTTTTATATCGCTCTGCTGGCGCAGGAATCCGTATATTTATGCCTGCGTTTGGGCTATTAGGGATTGATTTTGCATATGGTTTCGATCCGATTCCAGGTGGAATTGAACCCAACGGTTGGGAAACGCACTTTATAATTGGTCAACGGTTTTAAACCTTTGGCATGATATTTTCTATTAACAACTAACGATTATGCGAACTAAATTATTAATCTTAGCTACTCTACTGCTTCTGGGCAGCGCTACTTATGCGCAGCGCGGAGCGAGAATTGGCTATATCGACATGGAATACATTCTGGAGAACGTACCAGAGTATCAAGAAGCGTCACTTCAACTTGACGGAAAAGTACAACGTTGGAAAAAAGACATAGAATCACGCTTATCTGAAGTCGATCAAATGAAGGTTGACTTAAGCAACGAACGCGTTTTGCTTACTAAAGAACTTATAGAAGAGCGCGAAGAAGAAATTAAAATTAAACAAGACGAGGTATTAGATTACCAACAAAAACGTTTTGGGCCTAATGGCGATTTGGCAATACAGCGTAGACAATTAGTTCAGCCTGTTCAAGATCAGGTTTTTAATATTGTGCAAGAAATAGCAGTAGCTCAGAAATACGACTTTATTTTCGACAAATCTGCAGATATCGTAATGCTATTTGCTGCAGAACGAAACGACATTAGCGATCGTGTAGTGCGATTTATTAATCGTGCTGCTAAGCGAACACAAGCGACAAGTAAGCAGGATAAAAAAGATATTGAAGCCCGCGAAGATTTATCTCTAGAAGAAGAAACGGCAATTACAGAAAAGGAAGCCGAAGTAGCGGCCGCAAAACAGGAACGTCAAGATGCAGTAGATGCAAAAAAGACAGAACGAGAAACATTATTAGCAGAACGCAAAAGAGTTCGCGATTCGGTGCGTGCAGCTAAAAAAGCAGAATACGATGCTAGAAGAGCACGCCTATTAGCCGAGCGTCAAGCAAGAAAAGATTCTATTGATGCGGCTCGCGCTGCTAGAAACAACAATACCGACGACGATGACGACGGTGGAGGCTTTAAATAAATTTATAATAAACTATAATACACTTAAACATTAATACAATTACAATGAAACATTTTAAATCTTTATTCGTAGCGATAATGCTGTTTGCCGGAGCTACAGGATTTGTGCAAGCTCAAGATGGTGCGGCTAAAACTGCTCATATTGACACCCAAAAATTGGTAGAAGCTATGCCTAGTATGACGGATGCGCAAAATCAATTAAAGAAATTACAATCGACTTACGACGCCGAAATTAAAACAATGGCTAAAGAATTGCAGACTAAAATAACGCAATACGATGCAGAAGCAGCTGGTAAAACAGACGAAGAAAATGGTCGTCGTATTACTGAAGTTCAAGAAATGCAAAAGAAGATTCAAGAATATCAGCAAAATGCTTTACAGGATTTAAAGCAAAAAGAAGTTGATTTAATGACACCGCTTTTAGACCAAGCAAGAGAAGCTATCCAAAAAGTTGGACGTGCTAAGGGATATCAGTACATTCTTGATTGTGCAATCGGAAACGGAGTTATTTTATGCGACGGTCCAGATTTACTTGAGGATGTAAAGAAAGAAATGGGAATCTAAACCCAAATTCATAAAATTTAAAAACTGCCTTCGAGTAATCGCTGGCAGTTTTTTATTTTTACAACTATGCAACACAACGGCCCTATTGGTATTTTTGATTCAGGTATTGGAGGCACATCCATTTGGAAAGAGATACACCAATTAATGCCAAAAGAAAACACGCTCTATCTTGCAGACAGTGCCAATGCGCCTTACGGCAAAAAGTCAAAAGAGGCAATTCTTGCTTTATCGATTAAAAACACCGAGTATTTATTAGCCCAAGGTGCTAAAATTATTGTAGTAGCTTGTAACACAGCGACCACAAACGCAATCGATTATTTACGTGAAAATTACCAAGTACCATTTATAGGAATTGAACCGGCCATAAAACCCGCAGCATTGCAAACCAAGACAAAAAGTATTGGAATTTTGGCCACACAGGGTACTTTAAGCAGTGCTTTGTTTGCAAAAACAGCCCAGCAATTTGCTCAGGATGTTCAGGTGACAGAAGTCGTAGGAACGGGTTTAGTAGAATTATTGGAGCAAGGGGCATCTGCCAATAGTGCCCTTTTTGAGCTACTTTCTAAATATATGGCCCCGATGCTTGCCGCCAATATTGATTATTTGGTTTTGGGATGCAGTCACTACCCCTATTTAATACCTTTATTACAACAACTGCTACCCAAAGGAGTCACCATTATAGACTCTGGAATAGCCGTGGCACGGCAAACTCAGCAAATACTAAAAGAGCAAGATATAATTGGCTTAAACACGACCCCAAAGCTAGAATTTTGCACCAATGGGTCGCCAACTACATTGGCATTATACGTAAAAGAGTTTAATGAATCTGTGCAGGTCGCACACTGTGATTTTTAAGGCAAATTAGCAAACCACTTTGCATAGTCAATATAATTGCCAGCAATTCGTTTTATTTCGCCTTCTAGTAATTCTGGGCTCACATCTTTAATTTTTTTAGCTGGCATTCCAGCAAAAATAGTTCCAGCAGGCACATGTGTGTTTTTTGTCAAAACGGCACCAGCAGCTATAATACTATTAGATTCAACAATACAATCGTCCATAATAATACTACCCATTCCAACCAATACATTGTCGTGAATGGTACAACCGTGTACAATGGCATTGTGTCCAATACTCACATCGTTGCCTATGTTTGTGGGTGATTTTTTATAGGTCGCATGAATTACAGCTCCATCTTGAATATTAACTCGGTCTCCTACTTTTATATAATGTACATCGCCACGTACAACGGCATTAAACCATACACTGCATTGGTTACCCAAAGTCACCTGGCCTAGCAAGGTAGCATTAGGTGCAATAAAACAATCGTCGGGAAATTGGGGATGCACCCCATCTACTGGAAAACTATACATACTATCTAAAATAAGCTAATAAATCGGATTTTTTAGAGGCAGATACCATGAGTTCTTTACCGTTTTTAAGTTTCACACTTCCTCCCTTTCCTTTTTTGTATTCGGTAATCGCATTTACATTTACTAAATACGACTTGTGGATTCTTGCAAATCCTTTTGGAGATAGAATTTCATCGAAATATTTTAAGGTTTTGCTTACCAATTTCTTTTTATCGTTTACATAAATATGGGTGTAATTGTCGTCGGCTTGACAGTATAGAATATCTTCGATAGCCAAAACTTCAAAACCATTTTGCAAGGGTATGGTAATTTTCCCCGTTACTTGAGTATGCACGGGTTCTAACACTTGGTCCTGCAAACTATCTTCTTTTTGCTTAATGTTGGTTACATAATCTACTGCCTTGATAAGTTCGTCAATAGAAATAGGCTTTAACAAGTAGTACGATGCATGCGCATTTAAAGCTTCTATGGCATAATGATCGTAAGCAGTAACAAAAACCGTTTCGAATTCCCTATCCCCTACCTTATCTAATAAGTCAAAAGCGTTTCCGTACGGCATTTCTACATCTAGAAATACTAAATCCAAGGAATTATTACGAATTAACACCAATCCCTCTTCTATTCCCCCAGCTTCTCCAATTACGTTTACAGAAGGACAATATTTGGATATATAATTGCGCAATATCTCGCGGCTTGTTTCTTCGTCTTCTACTATTATCGCGTTCAAATTCATTAGTCCTTTTTTATAATTAGTGTTACTCGAGTCCCTTGTCCATCTTGGAAGGTGTCAGATACAGTAACATCTACTTTGTCTTTATACATACGATTCAAAATTTGAATTCGCTTTTTAATATTCCCCATTCCTTTAGATTGTTGCTTTTTTTGGTTCGCCGTTTTTAGCTCCTTCGATCTAATTCGACCAATTCCATCGTCGACCACTTCGACTTTTATAGTTTCTGAATCTAATTGACTAAAAGTAATATTAAGGGTGCCTTTAGTTTCTTTATAACGTAAACCATGCCAAACTGCATTTTCTATATAGGGCTGCAAGAGCATGGGGGGAATTACAAAATCGTCGACCTTTAAACCAGGCTCTAATTCGATGTTATAATCAAACTTATCTTTAAATCTAAAATGTTCTAGCTTGGTATAAATGGTTAGCAAGTCTATTTCTTTAGATAAGGGAATAAAATCTTCTTCACTATTTTCTAAAACCGAACGCATTAACTGCGAAAAGTCAGATAAATATTTATTGGCCGTGCGTTCGTCGTTGGTCGCAATAAAGCTATTTACCGAATTTAAAGCATTAAATATAAAATGCGGATTCATCTGGGTACGTAGCGACTTTAGCGCCAACAGATTATTGGCATATTTTTGCTGTTTAATTCCTTTACTTAAAAAATAAGCCATGGCTAAAAGTAAAAGAGCCAAAGCTAAAAGCGATGCGATTATCCACTTCTGAACCTTGTTGTTCTTCTGAATTAACTCCTGATTCTCGACGGTTAACTTATACCTACTCTCGTTTAGCTGGCGCTCGTTTTCTAAACTGGTAATTCTATTTTGCTTTAAGGCTATATCCCTGCTAAACCTGGCTGCTTGCGAGAGTTCTTGTTCTTTTTTAACGTAAAGTTTGTCGACCAAGGCTACATAATTCTCGTAGCTTTCTGTCGATTTTTCTATGTTTCCTAAGTCTCTATAAATCTCGGACAACTTTCTAGTTGCATCTTTTTGAACAACTAAATCTTCGCTAGCTTCGGCCTGTCTAATACTGGTCTGTAAATACCCAATAGCCGATTCAAAATCACGCTGAGCAATATAGGCATTGGCAATCTTATAATTCTGCCGTTGTGGCGTTAGCGCCTGGTCTATTAATGCCTTGCCACCGCTAGATGAAGTGTCCTCTAAATCTATCGAATCTAAAACAGTTAAGGCTTCTACACGCAATTTAATCTCTTTGTCAAAATCTTGATTGGTGTTATAAAAATCGGCCACTTTATTCTGTTCGGTTACCGACCGCACCTGATTTTCTTCTGCTGCTAATTCCAGTGAATTGTCAAAATAATCGTTCGCTATATTGGGCGATCCAGCAGCAGCGTAAGCCTCTCCTATTTTAGAATTTAAGTCGGTTATTTTTGGCGATATTAAATGGTCATTTGCAACTTGCAAGGCTTTCTGATAATTGTCCACCGCCTTATCTAAATCCTGAACCGCAATATAGGTGTCACCAAGTCCTTCGTAGGCCTCCACCATTTGGTAATTACTTAAATTAACTTCAAGGAGTTCTTCGTAGGTTTGTATACTTTCCTGATGATTTTTATTGTTCCTGTAGGCTGCCGCAAGCTTAATTTTAACTTTAATATTTTGCCTGCTTCGTAAGCTGCTTTTGTAGTTTTCTACCGCCAAATCATGCTGCAACCAATAATCGTTTATGTCACCTAAGGTTTCGAAAGCTATTGCATTCTGAGCTGACGTTGGACGCTTGTCTCGCGTTGATTCTAAAGCCTTGGTTACGTATTCTATACTTTTTTTTGCATCTTGCTTTAAAAACTGCTTCGCCGAATCTATATAGTTTGGAAACACATTGGCATAAGTGGTATTCAAGCTACTTAGCTTTTTCTTGCTAACGGCAGACCTACCACTGTTCGCATCTTTTTTAGCCAATACACGAACACTTTCTTGGCTCTCTACCCTAAAATAAATAGTTTCGAAGGCATCGCTGGTTATAATAATTTCGTCTCCAATTCGGGCCCGTATCTTAAAATCCCCAGCCTTAGAGCTCTTTGCATAAGCTCCCCCAGCAATTTCTACATTGGCATTAGCAATAGGTTTTAGTAGTTCGTCGTCAAAAATAGTTCCAGAAAGTATAAAGGTATCCTCTACTTCGTTGGCCGTGCCAGTACTAGATTCTTGCGAATAGGACGCAAAGGCACTAAAACAAAGCAGTGCTAAAACAACGTGATATCTAATAATTGTTTTCATGAGCTGTAAACATACATACTTTTAAGCAGTTAATAAAACCAGCAATGCCCTACTAGACCTATATTTAAATAGCTTTAATAGGCTTTGCTAAGTCAAGAGTCAGGTTCCCTAGTTCAAGTGACCCATTAACTCATTCTGCTTTTTTTATTAATACGTATGCGCTTAGGTTTACAGCGTAATTAAAAATGTAACACAATGAAACGAGTAATTTCTTATTTATGGATACTAGCCATTGGAATCACATTATCCTGCAACGCAGATACTAAGTCCAATGCCAATAACGACCTTGCGGTAGCAACTGTAGATAATACACCTACTACTAAGCACTATATTAAAGTAGCTTTATTATTAGATACTAGTAATAGTATGGATGGTTTAATAGATCAAGCAAAAGCACAACTTTGGGAAATGGTAAACGAGCTTTCGTATGCGCGATGCCAAAACCAACAACCCAATTTACAAATCGCACTTTATGAATACGGAAACGATAATCTATCGGACAACAATGGGTACATACGCCAAGTACTTAATTTTACAGAAGATTTAGACGAAATCTCTAAAGAATTATTTTCCCTTACCACCAACGGAGGAAGTGAATTTTGCGGACATGTAATCCAAACTTCACTGAACGATTTAGCCTGGGGCCAAGATGCAGACGACCTAAAAATGGTTTTTATTGCAGGAAACGAACCCTTTACACAAGGATCGGTAAGTTATAAGGACGCCGCTTCCGATGCAAAAGAAAAAGGAGTGGTAGTAAACACTATTTTTTGTGGAGATTATAATCAAGGAATCGGTAGCAAATGGAAAGATGGAGCCGACTTAACGCAGGGAGATTATATTGCAATAGATCACAATCAGCGTACCGTGCACATTGCTTCGCCTTACGACGATTTAATTTTACAACTAAATTTAAAGTTGAATAAAACCTATGTTTATTATGGTAGCGTTGGGTATGCAAAAGCCGAAGAACAAGTGGTGCAAGATTCTAACGCTTCAAGTTATGGCGAAAGCAATGCCGTTAGCAGAACTGTAAGTAAGGCTTCGGGATTATATAAAAACTCTTCTTGGGATTTGGTAGATGCAGTTACCACAGACGAGGACTTCGAACTGGAAGAAATAGAAGAAGCTTATCTACCAGAAGAACTGCAAGGAAAATCGACCGAAGAAATCGAAGCTTATATAAAAAAGCAGAAAACTATTCGAGACGAAGTACAAGCAGAAATTCAGAAGCTTAGCGAAAAAAGACGAAGATTCATAGCCGAACAAAAAAAGGACACTCAAAATGGCCTTGAAAATGCAATGGTTGGAGCATTAAAAAAACAGGCTGCCAAGAAAAATTATACTTGGAAAAACAACTAAAAAAAGCCCCATTCGGGGCTTTTTTTTATTAGTTAATTGCTGGACAATTACAATCGAATTCTTCGCGACGTTTACCAAAGTCAAATCCTAAGGTAATTTGATGGAAGCCACCCGTATTAAAACGTACGGTTCCCACTTGATACGAATACGTATATGCAAACATAAACTGTTTGTAATTTATCCCCACAACGGGTGTGATTAATTGTAATTTTTGATCTCCAATATTAGCACCGTCTAAAAATTCAGCACCGTCAAAACTACGTCTGTAAGATAAGGCTCCCCAAAAGGTTCCAAAATCAAGTTGTTTGTAAGCCTTAAAGTTTAAATCTATTGCCTTCTCTCCTGTTCGCTCGGTTAACTGGAACAAACTAGAAGGTTCAAAAGACCAATCCGAGTTGCCAACACTAAAGGTATAACCTGCAGAAAGTAAATATCTACGCTGGTTTGCAGATTCAAATTCCTCTGTAAATAAATCTCGGTTTTGGAACACCAAGTTCTTTACAGTAAAATGTGCCGAAAAATCTAAAAAGTTATACGATGCTCCTACATCGACATTAAAATAAGACGCACTTTGAATGATACCGGCAATAACAGGATCAAAGTCATTTAAGTCAAAGTTGGTTTCGTCTAATTGAGACTGCACTAGTCCAGCACTTAATCCAAAAGAAAGTTGATTAAGGTCGACTGGGGAACGCGAAAACATAATATGGTGCGCATAAGTAATATATCCACCTGTTTGGGAATGATATCCATTCTTGTCGTTAAACAAGATTACACCTAATCCTGATTGTTCCGCTATTCGTCCATTAAACGATAAGGTCTGTAAGTTTGGCGCATCGTTCTGATCGAACCACTGTTGTCTTGCGGTAAGTCTAATCTGATTACTTGTTGACGCCCCAGCCATTGATGGATGCAACAAATACATATTATCTGCTAGGTAATCTGAATACACCGGAATTCCTTCCTGTGCATACATAAAACCTGCAAAAAATAGCGCGATTATAGGGGATAATTTCTTTAAGTTCATGCAATTATCTTTTTAAGGTAAAGTGTCCTCTAAATTCTTTTTCTGTTTCGTCTTCGGTATAGATTACCTGGAACCAATAATCGCTAGATGGCATAGGATTACCATTGTAGGTCCCGTCCCAACCAGGACCCGTAGGACTTAGTTGTTTGAGTAACTTTCCAAATCTGTCAAATATATAAATTTTAGCCGTAGGATTTGCCCCTATGCCTATAATGTTCCATGTATCGTGATAGCCATCCTGATTTGGAGTAAAGTACAATGGGTAGTCTATTGCTCCAACCACAATACTCACACTTCCACATCCGTTTACATCGGTTATGGTAACAATATGCTCTCCAGGTTGCACCTGATTAAATGTGCCACTCTCCTGGAAAGGACCATCGTCCAATTGGAAGACATAACTGCCCAAACCACTAGCCTCGGCCTCTATGGTATGCATACTCGCAAATGCAGGAGTAGTAACCCGTGCACTAAAGCTCGTTGGCGGCGAAGACACCGTAACGGTGGTACTGCCCTCGGCACTACAACCAAGACCATCGCCCAGTGCAGTGACTATTACCGTATACACCCCGCCTTGAGTGGCTACTATACTTGGCGTAGTATCGGCCAATAAAGCACCAGCTAAAAACCATTCAAAACTATAGTCCAAACCACTTAGCCCCGTATCGATTACTGGCGGAGAAGACTCCCCAGATTCATTCTGTATCGCAAGACC
This sequence comes from Gilvibacter sp., assembly GCA_965277295.1. Classification (GTDB taxonomy): domain Bacteria; phylum Bacteroidota; class Bacteroidia; order Flavobacteriales; family Flavobacteriaceae; genus Gilvibacter. The sequence continues at coordinate 1,872,507 of OZ255720.1, read as the reverse complement.
GTTTTCGTCTACACAAAGCCTATAACTCGAATCAAGAACTACAACAGGTAACTGGGTAACCTCCAATACCAAACTGGTAATGGCAAAACATCCTGTATCGCTATTGGTAACTCGTGCCCATACAGTCTGTGGGTTGGTAATGTTTACATAACTGTCTCCTAATGGACTCACACCATCGGTAGCCTCTAAATCACTCAAGTGATAACTAACCACATAAATAACAGGGTCCTGACCTGCTAGTATCTCACTATCCTGAGTAGATAAACTAAATTCTGCAATGCCATCACTACCATCACCTAGATTATCACAGATACGATACACCGCTACTGGCGCCGTGGCCGTGGCCCCTTCTCTAACTTCAATATTAAAGCTCTGGGTGGCTGTATAACAACCCGTTAATGGGTTGGTTATACGAACATATATAACTTCAGGATTACTGCTATTAGGGAAACTATCTGGAGATGCTATGGCGTTTATACCCGCATCGGCATCGGCCTCCACCTGATGGAAACTAACATCGAACAGCGCTGGGTCTTGACCCCCTAGTATCTCTGGAATCTTAGTGGTCAAATCAAATACTGCGGAGCCATCGGTGCCCAACTCACAAATAATATAATCACTAACCTCGGGAGCATCCGGAAGTGGATGTACCACGATGGGTAATTCCACAATGGTATAACATCCCGTGGTGTCGTTGGTGATACGAACATAAATAGTCTGTGGAGTACTGGTATTGCTATAGGCCGTCGGGTCTGCAATAGCAGCCAATGGGTCCCCCGCCTGTGCAAGTTCCAAACTCTCGTAATAACTGGCAGAAACACCTGGCTCGCCTCCTATTATTGAAGCCTCTCTTTGAGTAAGATCGATAACCTCCGAACCATCGCCTACCGTTACCGAATCACAAACCTCGATAGGATCGGGATTGGTGTTTGGACTCGGATTAGGAAGTACCCGTATGGTAATACTCGTAAACGACACACATCCTGTGTCTCCATCGGTTACCCGTACCCATATGGTCTGCGGGTTAACCGTGTTGGTAAAACTCGTCGCTGGATCGATCACATTGGTATCGTCCTGAGCGTCTGTATCGCTAGTGTAATACTGAACCAATAGACCAACAGCTCCTAAGGTAATATCTGAATCCGCTAACGTTAAATCGAACTCCGCAAAGCCATCGGCAACTGTATCGTCACAACGCTCATAGGCAGGTAAATCGCCTGGCATTGCGATAACCGGTGGAAGACTTACTATAAGTTCAAAACTACCAACACTAACACAGCCCGTGATAGGATCCGCCAAACGAACCCAAATGGTCTGTGGATTACTGGTATTGGTATAGGTCTCCGGTGTGCCTATTGGCATCAGGCCAGCATCGGCATCGGCCTGGGTAAGGTGGTAACTAAGTTCCAAAGTCGCTGGGTCTTGACTACCATATATCTGAGGCTCCTGAAGCGTTAAATCAAAAACCGCAATACCATCGTCGTCCGTGTCGCAAACAACCAAGTCGTCGATCTCTAAGGGAAGTACTGGAGAATTAATAACAATAAGTTCTAACTCTACTATGGTAAAGCAACCCGTTATACGGTTCTCTGCCCGTGCATAAACAATCTGATTGTAGGCAACTATATTGGCATAAGGAGAACTCAAAGCAAATAAATTAAGCTCCGCATCTAAAAGGGTCTCGTGGTAGCTTATGGTAATGTCTAACTCCCCGTTAATAATCTCGATATCACGATCGGTAAGCACAAAGCTATCTACAAATCCATCGTTATCCTGATCACAAACCTCTAATGGGGTTGGATTAACCGTCGGGGAAGGTTGTGGGTTTACACGAAGATCTAAAGTAACTACATCGCTAGAGAAACAACCCGTATCTGGGTCTTCTACACGTACATAAATAGTCTGTGGGTTAACCGTGTTGGTATACGGACTACTTAATGGGTTTATCCCAGCATCTGAGTCCCCAGCAGTCTCGTGATAGGTAACTATTAAACTAGTATCACCACCAGTAATCTCCGGAGTAGCCAACTCCAAATCGAACTCCTCGACCTCGTCTCCTGGATTGTTCACATCGCAAAGCGCTAAAGGAGCAGGAGGGAAAATCCGAGGCGGAAAATTAACAATAAGCTCTAAAGAAGTTGTGGCAGTACACAAATTACCAACATCGGTTACCAATACATAAACCGTCTGAGGGTTGGTTAAATTGGTATAGGCCGTAGCCGGGGTAATTAAAGAAGTAAAACCTAAATCTTCGTAATACTCCACCGAGTAAAGCGTCGGGTCTAAGCCGTTTAAGATCTCACTGTCCTTAAGGGTCAAATCAAAAACAACAATACCATCGTCGTTATCGTCGCAAGCCAATAATGGCTCAGGATCCACTATCTGAGGGGTGTCTAAAACAAGTAATTGTAGCTCGACAATTACAAAACAATCGCCTGGTACACCAGCATTCTCAACGCGAGCATAAACCGTTTGGGCACCAAAAACTATGTTGTTATAAGGACTTGTTAGGGCTAGCACACCAAACTCAGCATCGGCCAAGGTCTCGTGATAACTAACAACAACCCCAGCAACACCTCCAGTGATTTCTAAATCGGCATCGGTTAAGGTAAATACACCAAAACCATCGTTATCAGGATCGCAATATTCTAAAGGAGTAGGTGTCGTGGCCGAAGGAGCGTCCAATACCTCTAAATCTAAAGTTGTAGTAGCATAACATCCCGTGGTAATACTTTCCACACGAACAAAAATAGTCTGTGGGTTAGTTACATTGGTATACAAGGTAGGTAAAGGCGCAGCGCCTGTGTCGGCATCGCCTAACGTTAAATGGAAGGTGACAGACAAACTTGTGTCTCCCCCGGTTATCTCTGGTATTTTTGCAGTTAAATCGAATTCAGTAAATCCGTCAGAAACGCCATCGTCACATAATAAATAAGGCGTTGGATCGACCGCAATTGGATCTGGCGGATTACTAATAACAAAAGGACCCGGTTCAATGTCGGTACACGAATTCAAGGTAACCGTAATGTCGGTATACGTGGCAGCTAATAAGCCAGTTACAATAATTTCACCTGCTGCATCAGCGGTAAAGACTGCTACAGCAAAAGGAGTTCCATCGATTGTAAAAGAAACATCGTAAGATTCTCCAGGAATCAAGTTACCAATAATTAATTGTCCAGAAGGACCACACGTAGTAGCGTCACGAACAGCAACCGTAATATCTAAAACAATATCGGTAAGGGTGTAAGGCCCTACATCTATGGCAGTACACGATCCAGAATCTACCGTAATATCTGTATAGGTCCCGGATACTAAGCCAGTTACAATTACTTCTCCTGTTGCATCGGCAGTATAAGCCACAGGACCTACTATTACACCAGCAACAGTATAGGTAACTTGAACCGTTTCGTTAGGAAATAAACCACTTAATATAATTGTCCCACTATCGTCACATAAGGTTGGGTCTGTGGTGGTTACCGCAAACGCAAACGCAGGGTTGTTTAACACATAAGGCCCTGGATCAATCCCAGTACACGTCGCAACTTCTACGGTAATATTTGTATAGGTTCCTGCTATTAATCCCGGTATTATTACTTGACCTGTAGCATCGCTTGTATAACCAACTGGACCAATTATCACTCCATCCACGGTATAAGTAATCTGGAATGTAGTATTAGGGAATAAGCCATCTAAAGTTAAACCACCACTCGCATCACAAAAAGTGGGATCGGTTGTTGAGACTGTAAATGTTATTGCTGGATATGTAATAAGATAAGGTCCCGGATCTACTAAAGAACAAACACTTTGTTCAACAGTAATGTCTGTGTAAGTTCCCTCGGGAAGTCCAATAATTACTATAGCTCCAGTGCCATCTGTTGTAAACGGAACTGGCCCTACTACCACACCATCAACGGTATAGGTAATATCGTAAGATTCTGCAGGGTTAAGGCCGTCAATAGTGAGTGTGCCATCTGGAGAACATGTTACAGGGTTAGTGGTACTCACCGTAAATGCAAACCCAGGATAAGTCAGAATGTATGTACCTCCATCGAAAGCATCGCAACCTCCAAGAGAAATTGTAATCACTGTGTATGTTCCAGCATCCAGTCCCGTTAATAAAATTATTCCCGCAGCATCTGAAGTATAAGTCACCGGGCCAACAACTACACCATCTACCGTATAAGTAACATCGTAAGAAGTTGAAGGGCTTAATCCTGAAAATTCTAGAGTACCATCGGCCACACATCCAGTCGGATCCGTAGGGGTCACGGCAAAAACAGGAGCTCCTGGATCGACTAAAGTAACTACATCGGCAGCTGTAAAATCACAACCTAATGCATTCGTAAGATTAAATAAATCGTAAACCCCTGCATCAAGTCCCGGAACAATAATATTTCCTACAACATCTGAAGTATAAGTAGTCGGTCCAACAGTTACCCCATCGTCTTGATAAGTCAAGTCGTAGGCTGTTGAGGGAACCAAGTTCGTAATAGTTATTAGTCCGTCGGCAGCTCCGCAAGATGTTGGATTTGTTCCAGTAAAGCGAATAAGTGACGGTGTTGTAATAACACCAGAACCGGTAAAGTCTGCAAAAGTATAGTAGTAAACAAAGGATTCTGATTCGCCTGGATTTAAGGTTCCAATATCGAACGCAATAGAAATGGCTTCATCGGCTGTATTTGTAGCACCTTCGGCCTGTGTAAATCCTATTCCGTTCCAAATATCGGACGGGTCGCGATTAGCAAACCCCCCAAAGGTAACTCGAGCTCGGGTGTCTCTAGCGTAAAAACAAACATTAGAGCCATCTGTATCAGGCTCTGAGGCTGCCAGTGGACCTTGAAAAGCGCAAACAAATGCCAATGGATCTGCAGCATCGGCTTGGCTAATAATTTCGTTGTCAGTAACAAATTGACCATTAATTGATTGATTATTATCTGGATCTACATTGTGCATCCAGAAAATATCATTTCGAGGAACCACACCAACATTGGTCAATATAGTCTCCATCTGAATAAATAACCCAAATCCCGTAACTATAACACGACGGTCAATTCGAATATCATCTATTTGACCAGTCCAATTAATAACAGCTAGTTCGCCACTACAGGGATCACTTTCTACTCCTGCCGAAGTTATGGCTCCGGGAATTTCAAAAATAGGAGGCGGAGAACCTGTTGACGCACGATTATTATTATAAGCTACTCCATCTATTTCTATGGCAAAACCTTCTTCTGGCGATCCCGGTGTAAAGTAACACCCGTCATAATCTATCCAACCATCACGTTGCGGATTAGCAATGTATCCGAACAAATTATTTATAGCATCTCGCGGATCGTGAAAAAAGGCAGGCCTAGAAGCTGCTGGAGCTCCAAAAACACCGTTTTGCACAACTCCAACTTCCATATATGAACCTCGAGCAAATGCTATATCACCTAATTGTACGGCCTCTAAATCACCGTTACCAATAATACATTGGACTCCAATATTATTCGAACTCGAACAACCTGCTGCGTCTGTAACGATTAAACTAACGTTGTAAATTCCATTGGCCGTATATGCGTGGTTTACTGTTGTTCCTGTATCTGTAGTTCCATCTCCAAAATTCCACAAATAAGTTGCACCTGTACCATCTATTCCAAATACACCACTACCATTAAAAGTAATTACATCTAATGGATCTGCAACAATAACACCGCCTACATCTGCCGGTGTTGAACCATCAAAAACTGCATTAACTAGCTGACAGCAACTAATATTTGCCTCCCAACCAGAACCAAAAATTGCAATATCCGATTGAAATCTAATTGTTAAACAACCAGATGCTCCTGTAGCTTCGACAAACCCGGGACTCACTGCTCCTCTAAAAACTCCAATTAATGGAGATGCAGTGTCAGGGCCATCGTAAATGGTCATAACATCGTCGTTAGTAGGAAGATCTGGACCTAAATTAAAGCTAACAAAATCTAACTCAAGTCCTAAGCCCGGTATATCCGAACATAATGTAATTGTAAAATCTTCGTTTCCAGGATAACCTGAAGCCGTGCCACCTGAATCGGTAAAGTTACCAGTACAAGTGTTGAATATTCCGTCTTGCATTACAATAGTTTGGGACCAACTAAAGTAGGAAGTACAGAAAAAGATAAGTAGTAAGAGCTTTTTCATGGCGCAAAAATTGAATTCAAATATATTGAATTGCTAGTTCTAAAAAAAAAGTTAAACAAAATCGCCCATAGCGTTCGGTTTATTAACATATAATTGGTTTAAACGTTACCTTTTTAAGGTAAAGTGTCCTCTAAATTCTTTTTCTGTTTCGTCTTCGGTATAGATTACCTGGAACCAATAATCGCTAGATGGCATAGGATTACCATTGTAGGTTCCGTCCCAACCAGGACCCGTAGGACTTAGTTGTTTGAGTAACTTCCCGTAACGATCAAATATATAAATCTGTGCCGTAGGATTTGCCCCTATGCCTATAATGTTCCATGTGTCGTGATAGCCGTCCTGATTTGGAGTAAAGTACAATGGGTAGTCTATTGCTCCAACCACAATACTCACACTTCCACATCCGTTTACATCGGTTATGGTAACAATATGCTCTCCAGGTTGCACCTGATTAAATGTGCCACTCTCCTGGAAGGGACCATCGTCCAATTGGAAGACATAACTGCCCAAACCACTAGCCTCGGCCTCTATGGTATGCATACTCGCAAATGCAGGAGTAGTAACCCGTGCACTAAAGCTCGTTGGCGGCGAAGACACCGTAACGGTGGTACTGCCCTCGGCACTACAACCAAGACCATCGCCCAGTGCAGTGACTATTACCGTATACACCCCGCCTTGAGTGGCTACTATACTTGGCGTAGTATCGGCCAATAAAGCACCAGCTAAAAACCATTCAAAACTATAGTCCAAACCACTTAGCCCCGTATCGATTACTGGAGGAGAAGACTCCCCAGATTCATTCTGTATTGCAAGCCCGTTTTCGTCTACACAAAGCCTATAACTCGAATCAAGAACTACAACAGGTAACTGGGTAACCTCCAATACCAAACTGGTAATGGCAAAACATCCTGTATCGCTATTGGTAACTCGTGCCCATACAGTCTGTGGGTTGGTAATGTTTACATAATTGTCTCCTAATGGACTCACACCATCGGTAGCCTCTAAATCACTCAAGTGATAACTAACCACATAAATAACAGGGTCCTGACCTGCTAGTATCTCACTATCCTGAGTAGATAAACTAAATTCTGCAATGCCATCACTACCATCACCTAGATTATCACAGATACGATACACCGCTACTGGCGCCGTGGCCGTGGCCCCTTCTCTAACTTCAATATTAAAGCTCTGGGTGGCTGTATAACAACCCGTTAATGGATTGGTTATACGAACATATATAACTTCAGGATTACTGCTATTAGGAAAACTATCTGGAGATGCTATGGCGTTTATACCCGCATCGGCATCGGCCTCCACCTGATGGAAAGTAACATCGAACAGCGCTGGGTCTTGACCCCCTAGTATCTCTGGAATCTTAGTGGTCAAATCAAATACTGCGGAGCCATCGGTGCCCAACTCACAAATAATATAATCACTAACCTCGGGAGCATCCGGAAGTGGATGTACCACGATGGGTAATTCCACAATGGTATAACATCCCGTGGTGTCGTTGGTGATACGAACATAAATAGTCTGTGGAGTACTGGTATTGCTATAGGCCGTCGGGTCTGCAATCGCAGCCAATGGGTCCCCAGCCTGTGCAAGTTCCAAACTCTCGTAATAACTGGCAGAAACACCTGGCTCGCCTCCTATTATTGAAGCCTCTCTTTGAGTAAGATCAATAACCTCCGAACCATCGCCTACCGTTACCGAATCACAAACCTCGATAGGATCGGGATTGGTGTTTGGACTCGGATTAGGAAGTACTCGTATGGTAATGCTCGTAAACGACACACATCCTGTGTCCCCATCGGTTACCCGTACCCATATGGTCTGCGGGTTAACCGTGTTGGTAAAACTCGTCGCTGGATCGATCACATTGGTATCGTCCTGAGCGTCTGTATCGCTAGTGTAATACTGAACCAATAGACCAACAGCTCCTAAGGTAATATCTGAATCCGCTAACGTTAAATCGAACTCCGCAAAGCCATCGGCAACTGTATCGTCACAACGCTCATAGGCAGGTAAATCGCCTGGCATTGCGATAACCGGTGGAAGACTTACTATAAGTTCAAAACTACCAACACTAACACAGCCCGTGATAGGATCCGCCAAACGAACCCAAATGGTCTGTGGATTACTGGTATTGGTATAGGTCTCCGGTGTGCCTATTGGCATCAGGCCAGCATCGGCATCGGCCTGGGTAAGGTGGTAACTAAGATCCAAAGTCGCTGGGTCTTGACTACCATATATCTGAGGCTCCTGAAGCGTTAAATCAAAAACCGCAATACCATCGTCGTCCGTGTCGCAAACAACCAAGTCGTCGATCTCTAAGGGAAGTACTGGAGAATTAACAACAATAAGTTCTAACTCTACTATGGTAAAGCAACCCGTTATACGGTTCTCTGCCCGTGCATAAACAATCTGATTGTAGGCAACTATATTGGCATAAGGAGAACTCAAAGCAAATAAATTAAGCTCCGCATCTAAAAGGGTCTCGTGGTAGCTTATGGTAATGTCTAACTCCCCGTTAATAATCTCGATATCACGATCGGTAAGCACAAAGCTATCTACAAATCCATCGTTATCCTGATCACAAACCTCTAATGGGGTTGGATTAACCGTCGGGGAAGGTTGTGGGTTTACACGAAGATCTAAAGTAACTACATCGCTAGAGAAACAACCCGTATCTGGGTCTTCTACACGTACATAAATAGTCTGTGGGTTAACCGTGTTGGTATACGGACTACTTAATGGGTTTATCCCAGCATCTGAGTCCCCAGCAGTCTCGTGATAGGTAACTATTAAACTGGTATCACCACCAGTAATCTCCGGAGTAGCCAACTCCAAATCGAACTCCTCGACCTCGTCTCCTGGATTGTTCACATCGCAAAGCGCTAAAGGAGCAGGAGGGAAAATCCGAGGCGGAAAATTAACAATAAGCTCTAAAGAAGTTGTGGCAGTACACAAATTACCAACATCGGTTACCAATACATAAACCGTCTGAGGGTTGGTTAAATTAGTATAGGCCGTAGCCGGCGTAATTAAAGAAGTGAAACCTAAATCTTCGTAATACTCCACCGAGTAAAGCGTCGGGTCTAAGCCGTTTAAGATCTCACTGTCCTTAAGGGTCAAATCAAAAACAACAATACCATCGTCGTTATCGTCGCAAGCCAATAATGGCTCAGGATCTACTATCTGTGGGGTGTCTAAAACAAGTAATTGTAGCTCGACCACTACAAAACAGTCTTCAACCAATGGTGTTTCTACACGAACATATATGGTCTGTGTTCCAAAAACAATATTATTATAAGGGCTCGCTAAAGGCAATGTTCCGCTTTCGGCATTTGCCATAGTTTCGTGGTAGGTTACTGTTAGTGTAGGATCGCCACCAGTAATTTCTAAAGTCGCATCTTCTAGATTAAACTCCCCAAATCCGTCGTTATCTGGATCACAAAACTCCAAAGGAGTAGGTGACATCGCCGCAGATGGGTTTACCACAATTAATTCTAGAGGTTGTACCCCGTAGCATCCCGTCGAGGAATCGTCTACACGAACATAAATAATCTGTGGGTTGACTACATTGGTATATAATGGAGGTAAAGGATCAATACCGGCTTCGGCATCAGCATCGCTAAAATAATACTGAACAGAATAAAACGGATTACCAGCTATAATTTCTAGATTATTTACCGTTAAATCGAATTCTGTAAAACCGTCCATAACATCGTCCTCACATAGCGCATATGGAGTCGGAACAGTAAACAGTGGCCTGTCGATTACAAATAATTCAAATTCACCCAATTGCACACATTCGTCAGCATCTTCGGTACGCACATAAACAGTTTGCGGATTAGAAGTATTGTTATACGCCGTATCTGGTGTAATGGCTGCCGTTCCAACTGCCGCGTCTATAGGCGTTTCGTGATAGGTAATAATTAAACCTGTCGGGTCTGGTACAACAATGGTATTGTATACCGTCAAGTCGAACGCAGTAGAACCATCGGCAATCGGATCATCGCACAAAGTATAACGAGGAAAACTACCAATATCTGTAGATGGTAGCACGATTAATTCAAGTTCGGTGGTAGAAAAACAAGTTGTAATTGAATTTTCTATACGTGCAAAAACTATTTGTGGATTACTCACATTGGCATAAGGTGAAACTAATGCCGTTGCAGGGTCTCCAGTTATAGCCTCTGCTAAGGTTAAATAATAGGTTACAAAAGTATCGGGTTGTCCTCCTATAATATCAGCATCGGCCAAAGTAAGATCAAAAAGAGCTACATCGTCTGCATCATTATCGCAACGCTCCAAAGGCGTTGGCGGAAATGCCGTAGGTGGCGCATAAACAATTAGTTCCATTGGCGTTGTATCGTGACAACCTGTAGTACTATCGTCTATTCGAGCGTATATTATTTGCGGATTTACGCTATTAGTAAATGGCGAAACCAATGCCGCAGTAGCAGCATCTGCTTCGGCCTCGGTTAAATAATAACTTACAGATAACGTTGGATCACCTCCTGTAATTTCTAAGTCTTTTACCGTTAAATCAAAAGGAGCAAATCCATCTAAAACAGCATCGTCACAAATTCCCAAAGGAGTTGGTGGATTAAAAAGAGGTAGTGGTAAAACCAATAAATCAAAAACACCAATGGTTACACACCCATCTGAATTCACTACGCGCACAAACATGCCTTGCGGATTTGAAGTATTGGTATATGCTGTTGCAGGAGTTATTGGCGAAGTTCCAGTAGAAGCGTCTGCTGCATTATCGTAATAGGTAATGTCCAAGCCAGTTGGATCTGCGGCAATCTCGAAATCCCAAAGGGTTAAATCAAAGACTGTAAATCCGTCGGCGACATCGTCGTCGCACAACTCATAGGTGGGCAATCCATTGGCTAGAATTACAATTAATTCCAACTCTGTAGTATCGTAACATCCGGTTATTACATTCTCTATTCGCGCATACACTGTTTGTGGAGTAACCACGTTAGTATATGGGCTTGCTAGCGCCGTTGCGGGATCCCCAACCTCGGCTTCTGCAAGTGTAAAATAATAGCTTACTACGACATCTGTTTGTGTTCCTATTATATCGGCGTCCGCTTGGGTTAAGTCGAATTCATCGATTCCATCCATATCGGTATCGCATTCCTTTAGCGAAGTTGGTGGATTAGCAAACGGGGTGTCTAAAACAATTAGATCGAAACTATCTAGCACAAAACAACCCGTGGCAGTAACCTCGACGCGAGTCCAAATAGTTTGTGGGTTTGACACATTGGTATATAAAATTGGCAAGGTCGGAGCACCTGCCTCTGCATCGGCTAGCGTTAAATAATACGTTGTAGTTAAGGTAGGATCTCCACCTGTCATGGCCGCCGTTACAGACGAAAGGTCAAATTCGGTCGTGTTATCTAATGTGCCATCGTAATCGCATAATTCGTAATTAATGGGCGCTGTAATAACTGGAAGTGGATTTACTACTAAATCGAATTCCCCAAAATTTAAACAGCCATCTGAATTTTCTACACGAACATAAATGGTTTGCGGACTAGAAGTGTTAGTATAGGTATCTGCAGGAGTAATTGGCGCAGTTCCTGCTGTAGCATCTGCCGAAGTTTCGTGATAGGTTATTACAAGTCCCGTTGGATCAATAGCAACCTGGCTATCCCAACTTAGTAAATCGAAGACAAATAAGCCGTCAAAATCATCGTCACAAACTATATAATCTGGAATTGGGTCGAATAATTCCGGAGTATCAAAAACTTCTAAAGTGAGTTCAACAATGTCAAAACATCGTGTAATATCGTTTTCCAACCGGGCAAACACAATTTGCGGATTAGTGATATTGGTATATGGGCTCGTTAAAGCGGTAACAGGTCCACCGGCCTCTGCTAAGGCAAGAGTTTCGTAATAATAAACGGTTACTCCTGTGGCACCATCAATAATTTGAACATCGGCATCGGTAAGGGTAAAATCTGCGAAGCCATCGTTAGGAAGCGCATCGCAAATTGTTAATGGATCCGGAATTCCAGGAACTGGCGCAGGGAAAAATTCAATTAAAACCTCATCGGCAACACTACAACCAGAAGCAAATACAGCTTCCAACTGATACAAACCTGGCTCTGTAACTACTAATGTGGTAGATGTTTCACTAGGAATGATTTCGAACATCATGGTTACCTCGTTAAAAATATACCATTGATACGAAGCACCAGCCGCTCCACCACCAGAGGTAATTGTAACAGAATCGCCTTCGCAAGGCGCTGTTCCGTCGGCAATAGTTAGGTCGTCCCCTAAATTAATGTCGATATTAAAACTACCAGCTTCAATAAATACAGCCGCATCGAACAGGGAATCTTGATTATCTGCAATTACCAGTTTAATATCGTAGGGATCTCCTGGGGTAACGGTGCCTATGGCATTCAATACTACAGTTTGACCATTAAAATCTATCGCAGCGAGGTCTTCATCGTTAAAGGGTAAGAAGTTGTAACGGTCAAAAAACTCTTCGTTAATGGCTGGACAAGCCCCTGGAACTTCTGGATGAATATTGGTTACCTCTATAGGAATTGCAGTACCAGGCAAAACTGCTAAGTTCGTCACAACCCCTGTAGCCTGATTCGTAAGAATAAAAGCAAAAGCATCCGAAAACGAACATTCAAACCCTTGATTATATTCTTCGGAAGCAAAAATAAAATCAAAACTAATATCTGGAATGGCAGGTCTAAAATCGAATTGAATCCAAGAGGCATTATTTAAATCGGGTAAAGGAATCCCTAAAACTGCAGATAAATCGGCATCACCGGGCCAAGCTCCTCCACCTTCGCTATTTACAGCGTCATTAGGTCCTTCGGCAGATTCTGCAGCACCCGTACTTAAGATTACACCTTCCGCAAAAGGAAAATCTGTTCCAATCGCATTAAAATATCCAATCCCGTTAACACTCCCAAAATCGGTACCTGTGCCCGATGTATAATTGGAACTATCTGCACAAGGGCTGTCAATTAATATATCTTCTACTAATTCTTCTATGGTATACGTAACTGTATCTACAGTCATAAAAGGAGATAGCGGTATGGTTGAAGGATCAACACAACTAATACTTGCCTCCCATCCTGCGCCTACAATTACAGCATTAGACTGAAATCGCAAGGTTAAACAACCCGTAGTTGTGCTTGGGCTAGTATACACCGTCCCTGGAGAAGCACCTCCCGTATAAACATCTATTAATGGTGCCGTAGTATCTGGTCCATCGTAAATAAGTAAAAAGTCGTTACCTGGTTCGGTAGCAAAAACAGTAAAGTCTAAACTAATAGCAAGTCCAGCTGTATCTGGACAAAAAGTGATGGTAAAGTCTTCGTCGTTGGCGTAAGCAGCAGCAGCTCCACCAGAATCTACAAAGGTGCCAGTACAGGTGTTAAAAGTTCCATCCTGCATGACAATTGTTTGCCCATAAGCAAGATGCACAAAGCCTATAAAAAATAGGAGTAGTGTCTTTTTCATTAACAGAGTTTTTCCCAAATATATTGATTTGCAAGGGTTTCTTTTCGTAATTTTGGCAAAAATTTGCATTATGACCGTTAAAGGCATTACCATAGAAGCCACTTCTCAAGAAACAATTTTAAAATTTGTAACCGACAGATTCTTAACGCAATCCGAAAGTTTTGAGTTTAATAATATAGACCAAACTTCCAGAAGTCCACTCGCTAAAGAGTTGTTTTTCTTGCCTTTTGTAAAGACGGTTTATATCTCCCAAAATTTTGTGGCCATAGAGCGATATGGCATAGTGCAATGGGACGATGTTAAAGAGCAAGTAGCAGAACAAATTGGCGATTACGTAGCGGCAAACAAGCCTGTAATTGCAGATAAAAAAGAACCTGCCAATATTCCGGTTTCTGTTTATGTAGAGGTTACCCCTAACCCAGCTGTAATGAAGTTTGTAGCCAACAAGACCTTGGTGAACGACCTTTATGAATTTAAATCTGTGGGCGATACTCGCTTTGCCCCATTAGCCAGAGCCCTTTTTAACTTTCCTTTTGTCAAGGAAGTTTTTATGAGCGCTAACTACATTTCTTTAATGAAGTTGGAAGGTATTGAATGGCAAGAGGTTTCTTTAGAGGTCCGCGAATTTATTACCCAATACATTACCTCTGGAAAACCTATTTTAGAAGATGGAATCTTAACGGTTGAACGCCCTTCTGAAAATGGTAACGACGCGGCTCCAATTGTCCCAAAAAAGGTTAAAGATTACCAGGGAATCGAAAAAGAAATTGTTTCTATTCTAGATGAATATATTAAACCTGCGGTAGCCGGAGATGGCGGTAATATTGCTTTCGATTCTTACAATGAAGAAACACAGACCGTAAAAGTAATACTACAAGGAGCTTGCAGTGGTTGCCCGTCGAGCACCGTCACGCTTAAAAATGGTATAGAAACCATGCTGCGCGAAATGCTTCAAGGCAAGGTGTCTTATGTAGAAGCCCTTAACGGTTAATACTTTATTACCATTACTTTTTTGCTTGAACAAAGCTTAATGGGCATGGTAACTAACAAATGTTAAAATTACTCTCGAAACAATATAACCTTCTAAATTGCTGTAATTTATAGCACTTTTATACGGTTATAAAAGTACTTTTTTAGTTTACTATGAGGATACCCATTCTTGCTTTTTTCGCACTTATTACATTACAAGCTTGCGACAATTTAAACAACGATCAAGTGGATACAGAAAAATATACCAACGCATTAATTAATGAATCCAGCCCATATTTGTTGCAACATGCGCACAATCCAGTAAACTGGAATGCATGGAACGACCAGACTTTAGCGAAGGCTAAAAGCGAAAACAAGCTTATGTTAATTAGTGTTGGTTATGCAGCCTGCCATTGGTGCCATGTTATGGAGCGAGAATCGTTCGAGGACACTACGGTGGCTGCGGTAATGAACAAGAATTTTATAAATATTAAAGTAGATCGTGAGGAGCGTCCAGATGTAGATCAAGTATACATGAACGCAATACAGTTAATGAAAGGACGCGGTGGCTGGCCTCTAAATGTTATTGCCTTACCAGATGGTAGGCCTGTTTGGGCCGAAACCTATGTGCAGAAAGATCAGTGGGTACAGGCATTACAGCAAATTCAAGATTTATATGAAGATAGCCCAGAGAAACTTGTAGATTATGCTGCCCGTTTAGAAGAAGGAATAAAGTCGGTCGATTTAGTAAAAATTAATACCGACGAAATTGACTTTAGCAGCTTAAATACCGACAGTATTGTAAAACAATGGCAGCTTCGATTCGATCTTAAAGATGGCGGAATGGAAGTCGTCCCTAAGTTTATGATGCCTAATAATTATCACTTTCTTTTGCGTTATGGGGTAGAAACTAATAATAAAGAGTTACAAGATTTTGTAGCATTAACCTTAGAAAAAATGGCCTTTGGTGGTGTTTACGATCACATAGGTGGTGGTTTTGCTCGCTATGCAACAGATGGAAAATGGCATATCCCTCATTTCGAAAAAATGCTTTATGACAACGCCCAATTAGTTTCTTTATACAGCGATGCCTACCTAGTAAACAAAAACCCATTGTACAAAGAGGTTGTTTACCACACCTTAGACTATGTGGCCCGTGATATGACCAATAGCCAAGGTGCATTTTATTCTTCTTTAGATGCCGATAGTAAAGGTCCTAACGGAGAGCTTGAAGAAGGTGCTTATTATATTTATACCAAAAAAGAAGTTGACTCTTTATTGGGCCAAGATGCCGACCTTTTTAAAAATTATTACAATGTTAATAGTTATGGTAAATGGGAGGAAGACACCTATGTGCTAATACGAAAAGACAACGACAGCGATTTTACGGCACAATTTAATATTGACCAGCAAACCCTTGATTCTAAAAAACAAGAGTGGCAACAAACCTTATTAGACTATCGAAACACAAGACCAAAGCCTGGTCTGGACGATAAATCGCTTACTTCTTGGAATGGACTCATGCTTAAAGGTTATCTAGACGCCCATCGTGTTTTTAACGAAGAACGATTTTTAGAAGCAGCTATAAAAAATGGGAACTTTATTAAAGAAAATCAACTAAAACCCGATGGCGGTTTATGGCATACCTATAAGGACGGTGTGAGTAGCATTAATGGATATTCCGAAGATTATGCTACAGTTATAGATGGGTTTATTGCATTATACGAAGCAACTATGGACTCGCAGTGGTTAGACATTGCAATGGGATTAATGCAATACACACAAAAACACTTTCAAGACAACGATTCGCGTTTGTTCTATTTTACTTCGGACCAAGACGCGGAATTAGTAAGTAGATCTGTAGAATATCGCGATAATGTGATTCCGGCGTCTAATTCAATATTAGCAAAAAATCTACTGCGCTTAGGACATCACTTTGACCGCCCAGACTTTATTAAAGATGCACAAACCATGTTGCATAATATTCAACCGGAAATTAACGCATATCCTAGTGGATTTAGCAATTGGATGGATTTAGCGCGCAATTTTCAAGAAGATTATTTTGAACTCGTGGTTGTAGGTCCAGATGCAACAAAGTTATTGGCAGAATTAAATCAAACCTACATGCCTAACAAGATGATTGCAGCCAGCAATGTGGAAAGTAATGCTCCTTTGTTAGAAAACAGATATGTAGATGGTCAAACCTTTATTTATGTTTGTGTAAATAATACCTGTAAGCTTCCAGTGCGCAGTGTAGAAAAAGCGCTTCCATTAATGGGATATTAACCTATTTTAAAAGCCTTTAAATAGCGTGGTTCAAAGTAGGCCAGGTCTTCAAAATTATTAGCTTTAAAACGTTGTTCGGCAAGAATGGCCATATCGCAAGCCGATGGTAAAGTATCTGCCATAAATTGGGCATTAGCGTGTTCACAAATAGCTTTAAACTTGGCATTACTGTTGCCTATAAAATAAACCGGCGATTCATCTAAATAGTCACTAAAACTCGACGCTTCTAGTATGGTCGGGGCAACCTCTTGTAAAATCTTATAATTGGTATCCAACACCACTGCATATGCTTCCATTCGCCTAGCGTCTAGCATGGGTACAATAAAACCGGCGTCTATGTTTACTTGTCGCGCAAGACTTTCTAACGTTGGTATGGCTATTAGTGGAAGATTCTTGGCATAACAAAACCCCTTGGCAGCAGACACACCAATTCTAAGACCGGTATAGCTTCCTGGACCCTCGCTAATGGCAATTGCATCTATTTGGTCCCAAGTATACTTCGCAGCTTCTAAAACCTCTTGAATATAAGTATGTAAGCGCTCTCCATGAGAGTATTGCTTGTTATAATCTTCTTTAAAAGCAATAACACTTCCTGAATCAGAAAGTGCTACCGAACAATTTGTTGTTGCGGTTTCTATACACAGAATAGCCGCCATAGCTTTTTGAATTTATTCGCTGTCTTCTTTCTCCTTAGTTGGAGCAGCATTTTCTTCTCTGATTTTGTCGCCGGTACTCAACAATTTGGTAACGGTATTATAAGGCCCAGTAACTACAACGTCTCCTTCTTCTAAACCAGAAATAATCTCTATGTTGGTATCGTCTTGAATTCCTGTCGTAACAACGCGCAAATTAGCTTGATCTCCATTTTTTACAAAAACACATTCAAATTTTTCTAATTCTGCAGAAACTGTTGTTTTAACTCGAGCTCCTTTTGATGCAGTCGTATCTGTTTTAATAACAATTGCGCTAATTGGCACGCCAACTGTTTGGGCTCTTTTATTGGTAATAATGTCTACCGTAGCAGTCATTCCAGGTCTAAAAGGACTGTAAAACTCAGGCTTACCTTCTAACAAATCGGCATAAGAATCTTCAAGTATTCTAACTTTTACTTTAAAATTAGTCACTTGATCGGCAGTTAAGCTCGATTCGGCAGAGTTAGCTATTTCTGTTACTATTCCCTTGAATTCACGTTTTAAATAGGCGTCTACTTCTACTATTGTTGAATCGCCTAAAGCAACCTTAACAATGTCGTTTTCGTTAACATCTACTTCGACCTCCATATTTTTTAAATCGGCTACGCGTAAAATTTCGGTACCCGCCATTTGTGCAGTACCAACTACGCGTTCTCCTAATTCCACATCTAATTTAGATATGGTACCGTCCATAGGAGCATAAATTGTGGTACGTCCTAAATTATCTTGCGATTGTTTAACCGATGCAGCAGCGCTTTGCACATTGTAATACGCAGATTCTCTGTTAGCCTTAGCTACTTCGTAATCTTGAACCGAACGATCCCATTCTGACTTAGAAATTACGCCCTTGTCAAAAAGATCTTTGTTTCTGTTATAGTTAAGTTCGGCATTATTTAGACTCGCCTCGGCTTGAGATAAATTAGCGCGAATACTTTGCAAACTTGCTTGAGATTGGCTTAGCGAGGCTTGAATTAAATCTGGATTTACTCTAAGCAATAAATCACCTTTTTTTACTTGCTGCCCTTCAATAACTAATAAATCGATAATTTCTCCAGATACTTCCGAAGATAATTTTACTTCGACTTCGGGTTGTATCTTACCTGTGGCAGCAACAGTTTCCACGATATCTATAGGCTCTATTTTGGTGATCTCTACGGTTCTAAAATCTCCGTCTCCACCAATAACCCCACTTTTACGTGCCATTATTAGTGCGATAAGACCAATAACAACTATGGAAACAATAATGATTAGTGTTTTCTTACTCATGAGTTAGAATTTTAATTCGGTCGCTGGTATCCCGAAATATAGTTCGAGAACTTTTAATTTAAAAATGTAATCGTATTTAGCACGATTTAATTGAATTTGAGCATTGTCGTAGCGCAATTTAGATTGGCTAAAATCGAATGCATTGGTAAATCCAACATCGTAACGATCTTTTGCGTACTGATATGCTAATTCTTGCGATTCTACAGCAACCTCTGCAGCCTCGAAAGATTTTTTAGCACCT
Source organism: Gilvibacter sp. (assembly GCA_965277295.1). Classification (GTDB taxonomy): domain Bacteria; phylum Bacteroidota; class Bacteroidia; order Flavobacteriales; family Flavobacteriaceae; genus Gilvibacter. The sequence goes on along the minus strand of OZ255720.1, from coordinate 1,853,385 downwards.
TCGGCATCTACATAAGCCTGATAAACATTAGACTCTAAGTCTAACTTTGCTTGCTCTAGTAAAAACTCTTGGCGCATTAAGTTTACTTGGTTTCTGCGTACCTGATTTCGGGTCGAAAAACCGTTAAAGATAGGTACATTCATCGAAACACCATAACTAATACCGTCGTTTAAATACAACTGCTCAGTATATGGCAAGGGTGGTAACTCTTGCAAAATTAAATTCGGAACATTAGAGACCACAGCCTCTCCCGTAGATTCTACGAATCCAATATTCTCGATTCTAGATGGATTATCAGGATCTACAGTACTTTGAACTCTGCTAAAATCGGTTTCACGTGTGTTGTAATTAAAAAATGCACGAATAGTTGGATAATACGCTCCTTTTGCCAATTGTAAATCTTTTAAAGCTATATCTACATTGGCTTGTGCAATTTTTACTTCACTTCGGTTTTCCTGTGCTGCCGAAATAATTTCACCAACATTTCTTTCTGCGATTTCGGCATTTACAATATTATAGCCTTCGTCTTCTATATCGAAATTTTCGTAATCTTCAATTAGTAGCAGTTGAGCTAAACTAATAAGCGAAATAGTCACCGCATTTTCTGCAACGGCGATATTTTGTAATTCGCTTGCGCTAGTGGCTTGAATTTCTAAAAGGTCTCCTTTTGGCAAAACCCCACCGTCAACTTGGTCTTGTGTGCGAATTATCTGTTCTTTGGTTACTTCGTTCTGAGCAACTAAAACGTCTAAATTTGCCTTGTTTAATAAGACTTGCAAAAACCCATTTGCCACAAATAAAGAAATATCGTCCTTCATTTTAGACAAACCGTATTCCGCAGCTAGAGCAGAAATCTTTGCACGCTCCATGGCTCGCATGTTTCTTAAACCAGCAAATACAGTTACTCCCGCGGTTACCCCGTAAGAAGAGTTTCTAGATACTTGATTTCTTAAAATTCCGGTGGCAACATCTTGCGTTAAACCTGTGTTCCAGGAATTACTCGCGTTGGCATTAAGCGTTGGAAGATAGGCGCCAAACGCATCCGATTTATCGATTGCTGCGGTTTCTATATTCAGTTCGCTCTGCTTCACCGATATATTATTTTCTAAAGCGTAGTTTACACATTCTACTAAAGTCCATTTTTTTTGGCTAAAGCCACTAACTCCTAATAAAAGTGCAAAAAGTAGTACGACTATTTTTTTCATAGTTTACTATAATTATTGAATATGTCTAATGATTAATGAATGTGTTACAACAAATGTAATTAAATTACCTTCCCCCGAACTGCGGACCAGGTTTTAATTGGTTCCAAACCTTAATTTTATCTTCCGCTGTAATTCCAGATTTTACTTCAACTTGAATTCCGTCGCTAATACCAAGCTCAACATCACGACGTTCAAATTTTTGATCTCCAACCTCTACCTCTACAAAAGGCAACTTGGTTTCTGGATCGTACTGTACTAGAGCTTCTTTTAAGGCCAATACGCTATCTGCTTTAGCTAGAATAATAGAAGCATTTGCACTTAAGCCTGCACGAATAAAGGTAGTGTCTACCTTAGATAAAGTTCCTTTTATTTCGAATTGAATCGCACCGTTTTCGGCCACGCCCTTGGGTGCAATATAGTCAAGTATAGCATCAAAAGTTGCATTCTGAATAGCACCTACAGTAATTTCTAAGGGTAAGTTTTCCGAGATTTTTCCAACTTCACTTTCGTCAACTTTACCTTCAAAAATCATTTTTTCGACATCGGCAAGTGTTGCGATAGTAGTTCCGTCGTTAAAATTATTTGCCTCGATTACTTGATTCCCCGTTTTTACAGGAACATCTAAGACCATTCCAGAAACTGTTGCGCGAATTTCGGTATTCGCAGCAGCGCCTAACCCAGAGGTTGTACCCGTTTTAATAATATCGTAATTCTGACGTGCCGCTCGCACATTTACTTGCTCTGCGCGATAGCGCTGTTCTGCTTGGTTATACGTAAGTTGAGCAGTATCGAATTCGTTAGCAGAGATAACTCCTCTTTCGAACAATCCTTGTTGACGCTCGTAAATACTCTTCTGATTCTGAAAAGCTAGTTGTGCAGCATCTAACTGGGTTTGCGCTCCAGAAATATTGTTTTTAGCACTCGTTAAAGAAGATACATTAGGTACAACTTTAACTTTAGCAATTAAATCTCCAGATTGAATAATATCTCCAGCTTCTACAAATATTTCGTCTATAATTCCAGAAATATTAGGCTTTATTAAGACTTCTTCTTTTGGAACAATACTCCCTGTAGCAACTGTCTTTTTAACAATGGTAGACTTAGAGGCCTGTTGCGTAGTGTAAACAATAGGATCTGTTTTATCTTTTACATAGATATAACGAATACCTACTGTAAACGCTGCTACAATTACAATAAGTATTATAATGGTACCTTTTCTTTTCATGATGATTTTACTTTATACTTTTAATTTTATTATTCTATTCTTAATGCGTCTACTGGTTTCATCTGAGTAGCGCGCGTTGCAGGAATAAATCCAGCTAGTAATCCCGATATAACTAATATTAGTAAGGCCACAATTACAACTCCAATACCCACGCTAGGATTGGCAAAATTCTCTACAGGCCCAACCTGCTCTAAAATGGTATTCATTATCCAAATAATTCCAGAGGCAAAGGCTATACCTACCATTCCAGAAATAATGGTCAATACTAAAGATTCTTGTAAAATTTGAGAGCGAATACTCCATGGTGTGGCTCCTAAAGCTCTACGAACACCAATTTCTTTGGTTCGCTCTTTTACCACAATTAGCATAATATTACTAATCCCTATTACTCCAGACATTAATACAAGACTTCCCACAAAATAACCCACTATGGTTAATATGGTAAACAAGCCTGTAATACGTCCAAATTCTTCGGCCAAGTCAAAATGTCCAATGGCCCGTTTGTCGTCGGGATGCACGGTGCGCAACTCACGCATCATGCTCATAATTTTTGGCTTAACGCTGGTAATGCTAACATCATCGTGAGCCGTTATGGCCATCCATCCAACATTATCTGCTCTATTAAAGGCAAGTGAAAATGTAGTAAAAGGCACGTAAATAGTATTGGCGCTTTCTTCGTCGTCGCCCGTGGTGTTACTATTCTTAAAAGTTCCTACCACCAAAAAATTAACTCCGTTTATTTTAATATAGGTGCCTAGTGGTTCTTCTCCTTTATCGTAAAGTGATCGTATTACATCTTTGCCAATCACGGTAACCTTGCGCTGCTCTTGAATATCGGAATAGCTAATAAAGCGACCCGACATAATATCCATTGGTTGCTGATTTATATACTCTGGGTAATCACCATAAATATCGAAAGCTCCTGTTTTTTCTTTGTGCGTAACATTATTCGAACCTCTAAAGCCACCCAATTGATTTCTAGGCGAAACATATTTTAGTTCAGGAATTTGTTCCTTAAGCGCTTCTACATCGCTGAGTTTAAAATTAAAATAGCGCCCTTTAGGCAATCCCTTGTACGGCATAGAAGTTCCTTGAGACCACATAAAGATTGAATTGGTCGCAAAACTGCCAAAATCGGCTTGCACACCGTTTCTAAGACCGTTTGTTAATGCTAACAGTAGTACAAGGATAAATATACCCCAGAATACCCCAAAGGCCGTTAATAAGGTTCTAAACCTATTGGCATTTAAAGCTTCTATTATTTCTATCCAGCGATCTCTATTAAACATCTTATTCGTCTCTTAAGGCCACAATGGGTTTTATGTTTGCTGCGCGTCTAGCCGGTATATATCCTGCAAGGGTTCCAGCGACAATTAAAATAATTACCGTAGTAATGGAGGTGTTAAAATCTACCTGAGGAAACTTAATAAAATCGGTTTCGACTAGAGGGCTAACTATCTCTAGTAACCCAACTCCTGCAAATAGACCCACAAAACCAGCAATAGCAGTTATAAAAATAGATTCTTGTAGAATCATTCCTATTATTGAACTCGGCAAGGCTCCAATGGCTTTACGAATTCCAATTTCTTTTGTGCGTTCCTTTACGACAATTAACATAATGTTACTTACACCAACCACTCCTGCTATAATGGTCCCAATTCCTATAAACCAAAATACCATACGAATGGTGTCAATTAAACCATAAATCTTTTTGGCTTCTTCTAGGGTGTTATTTACTCTAACGGCCGAGCGATCGTCTGGAGCAACGCTGTATTTGGCTTTAATATCTTGTTCTAGATTTTCTGACATGGCCATAGACAAAGCCACGGCATCGTCAAAATTATCCGACATTTTTACCGTATAAACTATAGAACGCAATCGGTCTCCAGCGTTAAATACTTGTTGAGAAGTCGTAATTGGAATAAAAACTCTGTTTTCTTCGCGAGTTCCTCCTGGATCGGTAAATACCCCAACAATGGTAAAATTAATCCCGAATATTTTTACTTGTTTTCCAACAGGGTCGGCCCCTTTAAATAAATCTTTTTGAATTTGGTTTCCAATTACAGCAACCTTATTAATCTCTTCTACATCTTTGTTGTTTATAAACCGACCTAACAGCATGTCTTCGTTTTCTATAAACTGCTGATCGGGATGTGATCCTTCTACACGATAATTTCCAGATTCGTTTTTATAGGTAAGTTGTCCGCCCCAAATAGAATAGAGTCCTGTTTTATACTCAATGTTTTCTTTGTACTTAAGGCTGGTTTCGTTAAAATCACTATTGCGCATCTGAATGTAACGCCCAGGATTTAATCCTTTGTGTTCTTTTGTAGTTACCCCAGTCCAAATAGAAATACGATTGGTCGCATCTTGTTCGAATTGCGATCGCACTCCGTTTTCTATTCCGCTATTAAAACCTAATAGAATTACTAAAATAAAAATTCCCGAAGCAACAGATAGGCCTGTTAAAAACGTGCGCAACTTATTCTTGCTAATGGTCTCGAAAATTTCCTGCCAACGTTCTACACTAAACATTTGCCGCGGCTTTAGCGCGCACCTGCTGCACGAGTTGATCGTCTATTATTTTACCATCTTTTAAATTCACAATACGTTTACACATATGTGCAATATCGTCTTCGTGAGTTACAACTAAAATGGTTTTACCTTCGTCGTTAATGCCCTGAATTAGTTCCATTACTTCGTAAGATGTCGTTGTATCTAGGGCTCCAGTTGGTTCATCTGCCAACAATACTTTTGGGTCGCTCGCTAAGGCTCTAGCAATTGCAACACGTTGTTTTTGTCCACCAGATAATTCACTAGGCAAATGTTCTGCCCAATCTGCCAAGCCAACCTTTTCTGGGTAATGCATCGCCTTTTCGGTGCGCAAATTTCTTTTTACGCCTTGGTAGTATAGCGGCATAGAAACATTGTCCAATGCACTTTTATAGTTTATTAGATTAAAGGACTGAAAAATAAATCCTAAAAACTCGTTTCTGTATTTAGCAGCAATTTTTTCGTTAAGATTTTTTATAGGGACATTATCTAAGGTGTAGCTTCCTTCGTCGGCTTCGTCTAACATCCCTAAAATATTGAGCAGGGTCGATTTTCCCGAGCCAGAAGATCCCATAATAGCGATCATCTCTCCTTCGGTTGCCTGAAAGTTAATTCCTTTTAACACATGGAGTGAGTTGGTTCCCATGTGATACGATTTATGCAAGTCCTTGATTTCAATCATAATACTGCAGTATTTCCTAGTTGGAAATTATTTAATTGATTCTAAAAAAGACTTATACGTTGGTGGTTAAAATAGAAGTCCTGTCTTAATAGACCACTAAATAAAGAAAATGTTACAGGCAGAAGTGCTAAGGAGAAGTTAATTTTTTGCCTGAGCCTCTTTTTTACGACTTCTGTAGATAATATATCCTAAGGCGCCAATTAAAATATATGGAATAACCATTAAGTATTTTATACCATTATTTACTCCCCTAGCCGCACTTTGGGTCTCTTCGCTTTCGAGCACAGCGCGGCACATGGCGCACTGAGCATCTGCTGGAATACTCCAAAGTAAAAACAAAACGAATATTAAAATTATAGGCTTCATTGCGGATAATATGGCGAAATCATTAAATAAACAATTACACCCGTAACGGCTACATAAAGCCAAATAGGGAAGGTAATTTTTGCTATTTTTTTATGTTTATCGAACTGCTCGGATAGCGCGCGAACATAAGTTATTAAAACTAAAGGTATAACGGCTATAGATAGCACTATATGGGTTAACAAGATAAATAAATAGACGTAACGTATTGCTCCTTCACCTCCATAAGGTACAGATTCCGAGGTCATGTGGTATGCTATATACATAAGCAAAAACAACACAGACAAGACAATAGCCGTTTGCATTAAACGTTGGTGATTCTTTTTATTTCCCTTTTTAATTTGCAATACAGCAAGCACTAAAATAACTGCAGTAAGCCCGTTTATGGTTGCATAAATTGGAGGTAAAAAACCAAGACGCCCTACGCCATCTATTTTAATGCCAAACAACACAGCAACGGCTACCGGAATAACTACCGATAAGATCCATATCCACTTCTTGTACTTTAAAGGCTTATTTTGTTCCATTAGCGTAGTAGCTTTTTAATGTCTTCTTTTATCATTTGAACGCCATCGGGCTCTAATCCGTTATAATAAATAATAGGATTCCCAAATTCATCCATTCTAGAACGAATATTGCCTTCGCTATCTATAAGCGCGAATAGTCCAGAGTGTTCGAAGCCTCCATCGGCAGTTTCGTCTTGGGCCGCATATAAATTAAACCCATTATTGGCAACCGTTAAAATTTCTTGCTGATCTCCAGTTAGCATATTCCAATTCGGGTTGGTAATACCATAACGTTCGGCATATTCTTTTAATACCGCGGGCGTGTCTGTTACCGGATCTATGGTAAACGAGGCAATCCCAAAATTAGGGTTGCCATAAAACTCATTTTGTATTAACACCATGTTTCTATTCATAATTGGACAAATAGAAGGACAGGTTGTAAAAAAGAATTCTACCACATAGACCTTTCCACTGTAATCTGCATTAGAAATAGTTTCACCATCTTGATTGGTGAAACTAAATGCTGGGGCTGGTCCAATAGTTTGCAAATCGGGGTCGCTTAACGAGCCCACTATTTTTGGCACTGCCCAGATTCCAAAAATTAAAATAATAAAGGAAATCCCTATGTATGAATAGTTTTTCATGCTACAAATTCTTACGCTTGTATTTATCGTTCTTTTTTAAAGCTCTACGGTATTCGGCTAACATAACTTGAATGTCGTCGTCCATTTTGTCGTCTAGTTCGGCTACATTGGCAGCATTATAACCATAAAGGGTTCCTAGATCCTCGTCGTCGGTTCGTCCGCGCAGCATGGCGTCTTTATCTAATATGTACATATAATCCGACCCAAGATCGGTTTCGAGTTCGTAGGGCGAGCCCAAGTCGCTAAAAACGGCTTTAATTTGCTGAGAATCTGCAGATAAAAACTGCCATTTTTCTGTTTCTTTAATGCTTTTTAGTTGTTCCAACAATTCTGGTATGGCCGCTTCTGCACCTTTTGGGATAACCATAATAAACTGCAAGTCAAAAAATTCACTGTAGGGCGAGTAAATTTTGTGGGCCAGATTAAAAACATGGCCAAATCTATCTTCTACATTTTCGCCTAAAAAGCCTAAGACGGTAATGTTGTTTTGAAAGCTTACTGTTTCGCCTCGCTGATCGGTGCAGTCCGCAGTAAAAGAGCTAACAGGCCCAGAGAGGGTGGGCAACATTTTAAAATTGTGATCTGCCGCAGCAAAAAACATATAGGCTACAAGCGGTAAGATGAACAAAAACCCTAAAACAAAGTACTTTTTATACTTTTCCAAAGCGTGTGGTTTTAACTACTACAAAAATAAAAAAAGCCCCGCTAATTGCGAGGCTTGATAGTGTTAATTCAATGCTTAAAAATTGAATTTAATATGATTCGATTTATAGACTTCGTAAATATAATCTCCTTCTAGAAGTACAATAAGTAATAAGTAACAGATTAAGAATACTGCAGTCCATACAACCGAACGACGCAAGCCTTTAGTTTCGTCACGCATGTGCATGAAGTCCCATGTAATATAATAGGCCTTAAACAAGGTGAGCACAATAAATATCCAGTTAAGGAGCTTCATTGCTAAAAAACGGTTTTCTGTTAAAAACTCTGGTTTTAAAATACCCAAAGCTACTTCTACCACTGTTACTATAGAGAGGATAATAAATACTCCCCATATTTTGGTGATATTGGACTTAAATTTTAAGAGTCCTCTAAATATTTCTAATTTATGTTCGTGTGCCATAATAAGATGCGATCCTTAATATTAAACCAGATAAAAGAAGGTAAATACAAATACCCAAACTAAATCTACAAAGTGCCAGTACAACCCTACTTTCTCTACCATTTCGTAATGACCTCTGCGTTCATAGGTTCCAATAATTACATTAAAAAAGATAATAATATTAATTATTACTCCAGAGAATACGTGGAATCCGTGGAATCCAGTAATAAAGAAAAAGAAGTCGGCAAATAGCGGTGAGCCGTATTCGTTGCGTTCTAAATTTGCGCCTTCAACAATTATTTTACCGTCGTTATTTAAACGTGCTAAAGATTCCGATCTAGAAAGCACTGTCTTTTCGCCAGCTTCGTCTAAGGTTTGAATTCTTATAAGTAAGTTCTCCTTAGCAGCAAAACCAGTCTTAACGTCTTCTAATGTATATGTAGAAAGTGTTTCTTCGTCGGTTTCGTACCAAATACCATTACTTCGTGTATGTGCTTCTCGCTGTGTTGAATAATCGGCAATGTCTCTTAAAGCAACGCGATTACCATCTGTATCTTGAAACTGTAAAATACGACCTCCGTTGGTTTCTACTGCTCCGTAATCTCCTTTAATAAAGGTGTTCCATTCCCAGGCTTGTGACCCGACGAATATTAAACCTCCAATAATGGTTAAGAACATATAAAGAATAACTTTCTTTTGCTTCATGTGGTGACCAGCATCTACGGCAAGTACCATGGTTACAGAAGAGAAAATTAATATAAAGGTCATAAACGCAACATAATACATGGGGAAGTTCCCATGAATAAAAGGTACGTGAGTAAACACCTCATCGGCTATTGGCCAGGCATCTATAAATTTAAATCTTGAAAAGCCGTAAGCGGCTAGGAATCCGGAAAATGAAAGGGCATCTGATACGATAAAAAACCACATCATCATTTTACCATAGCTGGCACGTAATGGGCGGTTTCCGCCTCCCCAAATTTTTCCTTCTGTACCTGTTTCAACAACAGTTGTTTCCATAAAAAGCAGTTGACGTTATGATGGGCACAAAAATAAGCAAAATTCTTATCTAACGAAATATAAAAAGCAAAACAAATAGATCCATAAAACGTCTACAAAGTGCCAGAAGGTACCAGCGAGTTCTATTCCAAGGGTTTGCTCTTTATTATAGCGTTGTTTATAATGATTATAAATTACTATTAATAAGGCAATTACCGCTGCCAAAATGTGCAAAAGATGCACAGCGGCAATCAAGAAAATGTACGTGTAGGTAATATTACTTGTTGGGCCGGTAAAGTTATAACCCATTTGATTTGTTATCTGCGAAAAGCCTTCAAACTGCAAAAACCCGAAAGTTAGACCTAAAATTAGGGTAGCGACAAGCCATATCATACCTGCCGACCGCTTTTCTTGCTTAACCATTTGTTGCGCCAAATACATAGTAATACTGCTTACTAATATTATTGCAGTGCTCCAATAAAAAGCCGTTGGCATTTCGAAGTTATCTATCCAATCGTCCCGCTCGCTACTTACTAGAAAAGCACTTGTAAAGGCAGCAAAGCTCATTAATAAACTAACAATTCCAAACCAAAGCATCATGCGTTTTGCACGTATAGCCTTGTCGTATTCCATTTGTTGCAATTCGTCCATTATCTAATAAATTTATCGGCCACATAAAGAATTTGCAGCAGGGTAATATAACTAACACTCACTAGCATAAGGCGCTTGGCCGTTTTTGCATCGCGATTTTTATACAATTTTAATGCCGCATGTATAAACCAAATTCCTAAAACTCCAATAATTATTGCTGTAGGTATGGTTATATAAAAACGACCCGTAACTCCAAAAGCAGGAATTAACGAACACAATACAGTCCAAAAGGTGTACAATACAACTTGCAACGCTGTGCCTTTATCGCGTCTACCGTTGGGCAACATAAAGAACCCTCCTTTTTTGTAATCGTCGAACAAAAACCAACCAATGGCCCAGAAATGTGGGAACTGCCAGAAAAACTGAATCATAAATAACGTACCGGGTTCAATTCCAAAGGAATTAGTAGCGGCAACCCATCCTAGCATAAAAGGAATTGCCCCAGGAAACGCGCCAACAAAAACAGAAAGCGGCGTTTTTGTTTTTAATGGCGTATATAAACTAACGTACATAAAAATCGAAATAGCGCCAAAAAGGGCCGTTTTGGGATTTATTATATACAATACCGTTAAACCAGCAATGGTAAATAAAGTCGCAATAATAAATGCGGTTTGTACGCTCATTCGACCTGCAGGAACAGGCCTGTTTTTGGTACGATCCATTAACTTATCCAAATCTCGCTCTATTATTTGATTGAACGCATTAGAGGCGCCAACCATAAAATAGCCGCCAAAGGCCAACATAAGTAAAATACTAAGGTCTACAGTTTCTGCCCCTAGCAAATACCCTGCAATAGAAGAAAAGACAACACTTATAGAGAGGCGAACCTTAGTGATTTCACCAAAGTCTTTAAGCTTTGAAGGTCTTGATAATGAAAGTTTTGCGGGTTCCAAAATTTACTGTTTCGAGCTTTAAAAATTGCTCGTGCAAAGATACCTCTAAAATCTGTTTAGAACAATAAAGGCCGTAAGGAAATTGCTTTTATTAGGACCAAGAACGAAGCTTTTAATATCTTTAAATAAAATTTCCAACCATGAATACCCTTATTAGCTCTAGATCTGTTTTATTTATTGCCTTCGTTTTTAGTTTGTTAACCCTGCAAGCTCAAGATAACAAAGAGGTCGTTATAAAAACCACGCAAGTATCGGACAATGTTTATATGCTAGAAGGACAAGGTGGAAACATAGGGGTTTCTATAGGAGACGATGGCGTTTTTATTATTGATGATCAGTTTGCGCCATTGAGCGAAAAAATATTAACCGCTTTAAAAGCGCTAAGCAACGGACCATTAAAGTATGTTGTTAATACACATTTTCATGGCGATCATACCGGTGGAAATCAAAACATGACTAAGGCTGGAGCTACAATTATTGCTCACGATAACGTGCGTCAACGCATGGAAGCTACAAAAACAAGACAAAATACAGATCACCCTAAAGAAGCCTTACCCGTTATAACCTTTAACGATACAATGAATTTATACATGAACGGGGAGCAAGTGGCAATTTTTCATGTAGACAATGCTCATACCGATGGCGACGCACTTTTATATTTTACACAAAGTAATGTTTTGCATACAGGCGATACTTTTTTTAATGGACGCTACCCCTATATAGACCTGAAGTCTGGTGGATCTATAGATGGTTGTATCGCTGCTGTTTCTAGGGCGATTCTTTTATTAGATAACGACTCTAAAATTATTCCAGGACACGGGCCAATTGCAAATAAAATGGATTACGACAATTATTTAAGCATGCTTAAAGTGCTGCGTCAGGCTGTTCAAGGAGCTATCGATAATGGTAAAACACTAGAAGAGGTAAAAGAAGATACTAGAATTACACAAACCTACGACGATATGGGCTACGGTTCTGGGTTTATTAATAGCGAACGTATTCGAGAAACTATCTACAAAAGTTTAACCAATTAGAAATCGTAATACCAATTAAATAAATCGGTTCGAATACCAAAGTTTACCCACGTAGAGTTAGAAGCAAATTCGGTTTCGGTATCTACATCTGGGGTAAAATCTCTAAAAATTAAACTTGCATAAACTTTAAGGTTAGTCGCTGGATTTATTAGATATCCTCCTTGAAATTCCCCAATAAAAACACTGGTCTTGTTTCCTTGCCCAATTTCTACGCCAGTATCGAAGGGTCGGTCTTCTTCGTTACTATAAATATCACCTCCGTAGGCAAAGTTATCTGTGCCATCGTTAAAATCGAAGCCTCTAGTTCCAAAAGTAAGTTTTGCACTACCAAAAATTCTTCCTCTGTGGTATCGGGCTATTAAAATTGTTTCTCGAAAATTAGCACCCCACAAATGCGCCATTGACTGGTTATTATGCCCATAATTTAGCACCACGGTATTATGCGAATACGTGTAAGGTCTAACCTGATTATACTCTGCCTGTAAGTATAAGTTTTTTACACCAAAGGCATCGTAATACTTACCGCCTAACTGAAAACCAAGCTTGTTTTTCCAACTTTGATCTCCGCCAAAAATATCTCCAGAAGAAAACTCGTCAATAACAAATTGGCTGTATAAATTTACACGATCAGAGAACTTGTACTTTCCAGAGAATCCAATTATAGCATTCCCACCCCTGGAACCAGTAGAAAATTCTATAGCCCTAAAAAAGATTACAGGATTAAGGTAGTTTAAATCGAAGCCACGGTCGTTGTCGTTCTGCCACATTACCGCCTCGAAAAAGCCTAAATTTAAACGTTTGGTAACATTAATGCTTAAATAATGATTGGCCATGTATTTGGTCCTAAACGATCCATCTGCTGTAACTTCGGACCTGACATCACGCAAAGACATCCAAGTATTGGTGTATTTAAGTTTCCAAAAACTAGTATTTAATTTTAAGTATGGATAAGGACTGGTATTATCACTGAGCAAAAGTGAGCGATAACCATCACCAATAAAATTCTTTCCGTGTCCCAATTGAATATTAAAATACTTTCCAGGAGCAAAAGAAATATAACCTTCGGCTACTGGATAATCGTAAGAATCGGTTTTAAAGGGCTCGGCAATATTTCGCGATGGAATAATGGCAGGGTTACCACCGTCGGGCGCGAGCGATTCCGCGTAGCGATTAAAATAACCCGCAAAACGTCCTTGAGATTCGTAAACTGCAGCAAAAAAATTAAGGTTCTTACCAAGTCCACCTTGAAAATAAAGCAAACGCGTATTATTGTAGGTGTCTACATCGTCCCCGCGTCCTACTTGTAAATCGACGCCTGGATCTAGGGTAAACCAATAATCCTCACCTTTAAAGGTAACCATATGCTCGTTCCACCATTTACGCCCAAACCAAGATGTCTTCTTTTTAAGCAGCTTTTGATTGGCTGCTTCGAAATTATAGTAATTGTTAACTTGATTGTACAAAAAAGGTTTTTGGGCGGTATGATTGTTTGCCCCCACTTGATTAAGTGCTGGGTCGAACAAGGCATAAAACTGATGCGATAATGGAATATTAAGTTGACTGGTATACTCTTCGTTTTTATAACCCAAATTTTTAATCTCTGCAAGTTCTCCGGACTTATCTATAGTATTGTCGAGTACCATTACTGAATCTGTGTCCTGATCTTCCGCTGTTGTACTTGTTGTAATTGGAACCGGTTGTTCTAAGGGTATTTGCAATGGCATTTTAAACTGTACATAAGTGGGCCTACTGCTATAGGTAGCAGGTTTAATAGTTGGTAAAGATTCAATTACACGGTTCGCCTCGTCTTTTAGTTCTTGATAAGCCGCTTCTATATATAACACCTTAAATTTGCCTTCCACAGTTACTTCGAACAACATAACCATTTCGCCTTGGTAGTTTTCTGTACGGACTATCTCGGGTGTATTAAAGTTGCTGTAAACGTAGGCCTGTAATGTGTTGTAAAAACAATCCGCCAAAGCTTGTTGACTTAGGTTTTCACATTCATTAAAAACAGGGTATTTCTCTAAATCCGATAAGACTTCTTGCGCCTGAATTTGTGGTGTGAGTAAGGCGACGAAAATAAAAAGCGAAGCGATTCGAGTTTTCATTAAAAGGGCATGGCGTTAGAATGGAGTAGAAAGATACGTTTTTTTATGAATCTTAAAAGTAAAAATCCCGCTCAAGGCGGGATTTTTAAAAACTATAATAGTATCTAATTTAGTCTTGTACTTGGAACAAAATAGGTAGTGAATATAATACCCCTACAGATTGTCCACGTTGCTTACCTGGAGTCATTTTTGGAAGTGACTTTACAACTGCAACAGCTTCTTGTTCTAATCTTGGGTGTGGTGCACGTGCACGAACGTTTACTACGTTTCCGTTACGGTCAATTTTAAATTGAACCGCTATACGCTGTCTCCCAGATAAACCTAATTCGCTCGCAAGTTCGGTGTCGAACTTTTTATTTACAAACTTGGCAATCTTTTCTGACATACATTTTTTCTTGGCCTCGTTATTTCCAGCATTTTCACATCCTGGATAAATTGGCACATTTTCGATTACTGCAAACGGTACGTCGGCAATAACTTCTTCTTCTACCTCTTCGATCTCTTCGATCTCTACAATTTCTTCTTCCTGATCGGTCTCGGTAGATTCAATAACTGTTTCCTCTACGTCTTCTTCGTCTTCCACAACGTCGATAATTTCTGGCGCTGGTGGCGGTGGCGGTGGTGGTGGAGGCTGATTCTGAATTTCAGTAATCGGCACTTCTTCTTCAAAAAGTTCGTCAACATCTAGTTGACCAATATCTAAAGCACTCTTGTCATAGGTTTTGTACTCAATACCTCGCCATGCTAACAGTAGCATTACGATCATTCCTATTTGGAAGTAGTAAATACTTCTGTTACTTAAATCTGCTTTTGGATTTTTTTTAGGTTCCATACGATTCTGAATTTATACGATTGCTAATTTATAGAAAAACTATTGCAAAAAAAATTAAACTTTACTATTTAACGGACATTACCTTTTTAAATAGGAATTGTCCCAAAATAGCTCCTAACAGCATTCCAAATAGATTGGCCACTATATCTAAAACATCGGCTGTTCTACTTGTAGTTAATTGCTGCTGCAAAACTTCAATAACCGTACCATAAATTAATCCAGCTAATAAAAGTACCGTGTAATAAGGGTGAAATTGTTTTGGTTTGGAATAGAAATTCCAGCTTAACCCCCACAGCGTCGCTAATCCTAAATAGGCCACAACGTGGGCTAATTTATCCTGAAAAGGAAAATAAGGGATATCGGGTAGGTCTTTATTCTCCGAAACAGAAACCCATGTTAGTAATACAGTATAGGCTACGGCAAGTGCAAGAAGCAGTCTAGGCCCCAATAAGTGCTTTATACGCAGCATCGTCCATTAGGTCGTTAATTTGGTCAGGATTAGACATCTTAATCTTTATCATCCAGCCTGCGCCATACGGATCGGAGTTAACCACTTCGGGCTCACTTTCTAATTCGGTATTAAATTCTGCAATCTCTCCAGATAAGGGTAAAAATAAGTCCGATACAGTTTTAACAGCCTCGACCGTACCAAATACTTCTTCTTGGTCTAAGGTTTCGCCTTCTGTCTCTACTTCTACATAAACAATATCTCCTAATTCGCTTTGAGCGAAATCTGTAATTCCTACTGTGGCTATATCGCCTTCAATTTTAACCCACTCGTGGTCTTTGGTGTATTTTAGTTCGGCTGGTATATTCATGATAATCTAAAAAGTAATTAATGTTAATTTCCAAAGTTATAGCGTAACGTAATTCCACTGCGAATGGTTGTTTGCGGAAAGGCCGTAGAAATGGCGTATTCCGAATAAGTATGGTCGTAGTAGAACAAGGCTGTTAAATTTTTACTCAAGGCATAATCTGCTGTAAATTGCAGGCCGTAAATAGTTTGTCCAGCTGTTACTTGATTATTTTCGATATCTAAATAACGAATAATTGTTTTATTGTCGCGAATAGAAAAGTCCATTTTAAAGTTTAGGTCACTTTTAAGGACTTGCTTCTTCCCACCAAAATTAGTTCCAATTCTTAAATCTTTAATGCGGTAACCCAATCCAAGAATATATTCCATTCCTTGAATTTCGGTTAGTAAATTATTTGCAAAACTAAGCGACAAGGCTCGGTCTTTTCTAACTTCTGCTAGAATTTTTACCGAATTCTTCATTTCGAAATCAATCTTAACTAACGGACTAAATTGTTCGGTTAAGTTTACATTAGAAAGAATTGTTTGGTTTTTAAAGTTCCCCGCTTGATCTGTATCTGTTGGGTTATTAGCATCGTAATCTAAATTAGACTGAAACTGATTAACGGTATAACCTGCGCGGTATCCGTGTTGAATTGAAAAACGCTTAAACGTCTTTTTAAACCAATCTATTCGCATTAAACCGGTATACTTAATATCCCAGTTAGGAAGCGGAAAATTGCGAAATATACCCGTATCTACACCGCCAGCATCTTGCCCAGAATAAGCAGACAAAAACGAGGGTAATAAAACTTCTTGATTATTAGGCCCATAACCCACAGGATAGCCCGTGGTTGCATCACGCGGGAAGTCGGTGGTTCCGTAAAACTCTTCTGCCAATCTATTGGCAACAACCAATCGATTGTTTCTAAAGTCGTCGAAAGTTTGCGAAGAAAATTCGTCACTAGTCCCAAACGCGGTACTTATTAATATGGTAGAGATATTAAAGTTTCCAAAACTATTTGGCGTTAAAGAGGTATACTGCCCGTCTTCAACAATATAGTTTTCTGCATACGATTCAC
This sequence comes from Gilvibacter sp., assembly GCA_965277295.1. Lineage (GTDB taxonomy): Bacteria > Bacteroidota > Bacteroidia > Flavobacteriales > Flavobacteriaceae > Gilvibacter. The sequence goes on along the minus strand of OZ255720.1, from coordinate 1,836,710 downwards.
TAATAGTACGATTACCATTTAAGTCAATTTTTAAATCTGGCAAAAATTCGAAAGTAGCCTGATAGTCAAATTGTTCGTTCTGAGTAGCCGTATATTGCTGGTTAAACTCTGGGAATATGGTTAACCAACCTTTTCTAGCCGCCAAATCACGAACATCTGCCTGACTACCAAAAACAAAACCAGTAGTTGGTTTTAACGTACCAATAAATCCTATACTCTGTAAATAACCCGGCAAAAATGTTCCGCGGTTTTCTTGATAGTTAAGCACCACACGTTTTAAACCAGTTACAATGCCAATTAAGGTATTCATGGCCTTGTCTCCACCAGATAATTTTGGAGCAGTGTCTTGTGCATCGCCTCCTCCGGCTCCTGGAGGGCCACCTGCAGCTCCATCTTTGTTGCCTCCTATGCTAGCGTTTCCAAAAGTCGTGGTGTTGTTTTGTCCTCCTTTAGAATCATCTGCCGATGGGGCTCTTCTTTTCTTTAACCCTAAATAGCGATATAGGTTGGTCATATCTAAGGTAGAATTAATTCTATGCGTGCTGGCATTCTGAATTGTACTACCTAAATTATAGGTGTCGGTATTTCCGTCTGCAGTAGTAATGGTAATATTATCGAATAAATCACTCCCATCCTGCCACTGATAATCTCCTGTGTAAGAATACGTTGCCCTAATCCATTCTAAAAACGGAAACTTATTAAACGGGAGGTCGTAGTTTAATTGCAACGACTGGAAGTGCCTATTGGGGTCACCAATGTCAAAAAATCCGCTCCAAACTCCAGCATTAGGATCGGTAATTAAGCCTCCGTCGTCTATATAATTAGTTACAATATTATTTCTTGAACTATTAAAGTTTAATCTTAACGATTTGGTCAAATTATAATTCACCGTGTACTGAAAATCAAAGAAATAATTACGCTGATACAGGGTTGGCAAACCAAGGTTACCCTCCGGCAAGTTTATCTCTCTAAAGGTTTGCTGGTTAAACTGTCTGTTTAAGTTTGAATTGACCGACAAACTGGTAGGTAAATAATTTACATTAAAATCTTTAAGAAAACGCCAATATTTACCAGTAAACAGCGAATCGTTCTTTTTAAACGGTTCGTAAGTTTTTTGCGGGAAGTTGTAATTATAAGTTCCCCCTAAACGCACGTTCTGATCTAACGACTCGGCTATTTCGAAATCCCTGTGATTCTCTTCGTTATAGCTATAAGAGAACGTAAGGTTTTCTACATCGTATGGCATTGGAGTTTTGTCTGTAGTTCTATCTTTTCTAACCCCAATAAAGTTTATACTTTCTCTCTTAGTATAATCTGTAGACTGCTGTTTTCGAGCATCTCGTGATGCATCGGTAAGTTCGTTATCTAAGGCTACATCTAATTCGACATCTAAAAATTCTGGATCGTATTTAGGCGTAATTAATTGCTCGGAACGCCCATAACTAAAGGGTAATTGAACCCCCCAAGAGTTTGGCAATAACTGTCCAAGGTTTAAATTCGTTAGCAAGTCGTATTGTTGCACATCTTCTAAACTACGCTCTAGTGGGCCTTGCTCTAAAGATCCAAAACCAATAGTGCTTTGCTGTCCAGAGGCGCTTACCGTTGCAAAATCGGCAATGTTTGCATCCATACTAGCAATAGCAGCCCAACCGCCACTATTTTCTAAATCGGACAAGCGGAGTTCGTTAAACCAAACTTCCCCACAAATTTCTTGACTTGAAGAATTCTTTAGACCTAACATAATGGTTCTAATGGCTCCAAAACTAGGATTACCCTTTATTCCAATCTGCATTTCGTTTTCTGGGCCAACATCTCCACCCAATTCAGATTGTGAGAAGAAAACCTCTTCGCCTACTGGGAAAGACCCGGCAGTAACTCGCGCTTTAACTTCTTGCAGTAAGGTAAGGGGTAAATTTATTCGGTTTTCTATAGGCCAAATACCTTCCGGATTGGTCGTGCCAAAAGCGGTAGGATTTAATGGAATCTCTATTTGATAGTAATTTTGCGACAAGTCGTTACCCATTCTAATAAAAGCAACCATTTCGCCATCACCAAGAGGCGCTTCCGATGTTAAGGATTCCGCGTGCAAGAACATTTCTAAATTCTTGTACTGACGCATATCTACATTAAAGTTTTTATAAACGGCTCTTGCATCTTCAGGTTCTAGACCGCAAACACGCATAGAGAGTGATTGTTCGTTCTGGCGAATATTACTGTTGTTGTTTACCAATTCTTCACGTTGTACCCCTGGAGGCAATACGTAAGGAATAGGTACTCTGTTTTCGTTTTGTTCTATACTTACCGCTTCGGTTTCGAATAGGGTATCGTCTAGAGACGGATCTTCGCCCGAGGCATCTAAGCTCTGTATATAGCGTCTGTAATCCCCGCGAACAAGTTCTAGAGTTCCAAAGCGCAGTACGGTATTCTCACTAAATTCGGACATAAACATTCGCATAAATCGAATCGATCTAAAATCGCTAATTCCGTTTATTGCGTCGGAAGGTTCGCTAATTGGAATTTTAAACTGAATCCATCTAACTGGGATATCTTCGTTGTTTTCCATAGTCACTACCAATTCTTTTACATCGGTAATGTAATCTTGAGAACCGCCGTTAGTCCCCGTGTTATTTGCAACGCTCATCCCCGGATAAATAGGCACTTCGTATTGGAAGTAGCTATCTACGGTATTCATGGTGTTATCGCGGTTAATATCTTCTACATCGGGCTGTGTTGTGTTACCGCGATCGGTATTAGTAACTTGTTCCGGAGAGTTTCCTTCTTGCCCATTAAACATTTTATATCGCTCAACAACGCCTCCTTCTGCTTGTAAAAAGTATTGGTAATTATCTCCAGATGGATCTTCCAAACCAGCAAAGGCGGGGAAATTTAAAGCTTCATCGGCATCGTTTATTCCGTCGTATCCTATATCTTGATTCTCGCGTTGATCTCCACCAGTATCGAAAGTGTAAATTAACGATTGTTGCGAAGGGACTTTTCCGTACACCGTAGGAATAGTATTGGCCGTACCACCATCTGCCGGGAGTCCATTCTCGTATTGCTTTCGACCATCTTTAAGAACGTCTTCAGAAATATTACCCAAGTTAATACTCACCTTTCCACGATCAGTTAATGTTAAATCGTGAGCGTATGGATCCATTACCCAAAACTGAATGTATTCCACATTGGTTCGTTCAAAATCGGTACTGGTTAGCTGTCTGGTAATTCCCGCAAAACGCTGCTCTGGATTAGGTAATGTATTGGTTCCTCCAGTTGCGGGGTTAAAGTTATATGGACCACGCTCGCTAGGAAAGTAAGCCAAGTCTAAACTAAATAATGCCTGTGTTTGCCCCTGTACAATATCTACTTCAGGGAAAATTTCGTCAATAAAAACTCTACGTGTAGCATAGGTCGATAAATCGTCATCGGTTATTCCATCTGGACGTTGACTGCTAAAGAAAATTGGATCGATAGAATACCAAGCCAGCTTAGCACGATTGTAATTGTACGCCAAATCGCCATTGGGTAATTCCCCACCAAAACCAACAGGAGTACTGGATAAAAACCAACTATTAGGCGTTTTTACATCAAGGGCTGTTTGCGCTCCTTCGAAGTCGTCTACATAGGTAGTTACTTTCCCATCAAAATCACTCACCTTTGGAGCCCCTGCAAATAAATAAGCAAATTCTCCTCGAAAAGAAAAGTTAGATTCGACATCGGTATCTATATTGGGTAAATTATTTACAAGACGTGTTAAAAATGGTACTTCTGTAGAATAATTGGTATTAAAACCAACTATTGTATTGTTAATGGGTTCGTAACTGTAATTCGATTTTTGAGTGATTGGTCGCTCATTCAAGTTTAAATAGGTAGCACCAACCATAAAGTTTTCGTCGAATTGATGTTCTACATTTAAACCTGTAAAACGTCGCGTTTGCTGACCAAATACTGAGTTGTTTTCGGTAGAAATCTCTATTGGAGTGTTTGAATTTAGCAAGGCCTGATCTAAAATCTGAACACGACCTAACTGATAGTTTACCGTGTAGTCGACTCCTTCTACTAAAGTTCGTCCTCCAGCAGATACCGTTACAGAACCCTGCGGTATATTAAAACCACCTATGGCAATTCCGTCTGCTCCAGATGATTTATAGCGACCCTTTAATTGGAACTTGTTTTTCTCGCTACTATTTTGTTCTGCAAAGGTTTTTGTCGAGGTATACAATTGCCTATACACGTATTTGTCTTGGTTTGCATTATACGAGCTTGGCATATCGTAATCTTCGCCAGCCGAAGTACTTCCCAATTTATTAAATAAGTACTCACCAAAGGGTTCCACCTTGGTAAATATTATCCTTCCATTTTCTTGATCGACTGTTATGTTTGGTACAAAATCGAAGAAACCATCACCCCCTTGCTGCGGGTCATTGTTGTAATTTAACTGATCCAAACTAAACACGCGCAATAAGGTGGTATCTGCAACATCGTCTGGTAAAGGAAGAGCAGGAAACGTAGCACTACCGGTTGCCGGTGTAATATAGTTAAGCGGCGATGGATCGGTATATAAAATATTCATTCTAAAGTCTTCACGCTCCAATTGGAAGGCTCCAAGACTATAGATGTTTTTCATCATTAAGTCCCAAATAGGCTGATCTACATTGGTAATATTACTTTTAAGCAACTTTACAACCAGGTTTTGTGGCGAACCTTCGGCGAACACAACGTTGTCGTCTATGCCGTCTGCGTTAACATCGTTTCCGCCAGTTTGATCTGGATCACTTGAATCGTTAACCCCGTCACCATCACTATCTACTCCGTTGTCGGCAACACCGTCGCCATTTATATCTACATCGGCAATATTTGGGATTCCATCGCCATCGTCATCTGAATTAGATCCAGTCGAATTAACTCCGTCATTCGAAAATTCACCAACCTGAAATACTCGCCCATTAATGGTGTACTGGAAGGCAGCACCAAGAACCTCATCGGCACTTAAGCGTTGATTTAAAGAAACATACCCCAATTTAGGGTCTAATGTATATTCGTTAGGCTGTAGTTTTCTGGCATTTTCTTGTTTGGCGTAATCGATTCCTTCGCGCACAGGAATTCCACCAAAACCAGCTTCGACAGATGCTATATCGCGAATTGCATCGTTAAGAACGCTATCTTCAGGGCCATTAATTCCAAAAGGGTTAAAGTCGTTATTCCTGTTATCAGGAAAAGAGCCTGGGGCAACATTAATAAAACCACCCGGTGGCGACAATAGTCCAATTTTATCGGCATCGGATTCACCAATATCTTGCAGTGCAACAATGTTTCTTACATTATCTGTGTTTTGTGTTCTATTGGTTATCCAAAATTCCGCCCTTGTAATTTGAATTTGCGTATTTATAAACGGATACTGCTCTAAATTTGTGTCGTATCGGTCTCTAAAGTATTGCGCTAAGAAAAAGTGACGATCTTCGTCGTAATCCAAGGCAAAAATATCGAAATCGGTTACAGTTGCGCCACCTTCGGCAACAACAGTACGCGTTTCGGATTTTTGTTCAGAAAACACACCAGTAACGGTTGTTTTACCAAATTGGAGTTCTGTTTTAACTCCAAATAAACTTTGCGCCCCTTGAATTAAACTCGTGTTAAGAGGCATACTTACGTTACCCACTTCTATTTTACGCACAATATCGTCTTCGGTGGGGGTGTATTCTAATTTAATTTGATTCTGAAAATCGAAGGTGGATTCGGTATCGTAATTGGCGGTTACCTGCAATCGCTCTCCAACTTTCCCCAATAAACTAAGGCTAATACGCTGATCAAAATCGAAGGTTACATTACTCCTGTTTCTTGGTGAAAATGCTGGATTATCTTGTTTTGTATACAAAACCCCTAAGTCCATTTCTACCGAACCTTGTGGAATAACCTCTATAGTGTCACCTCCAAAAATGGTTTCGAAAAAACCGGAGTTTACATAAAAGTTAGGTAGTATATTTTTTTGGTCTTCTTCTGAGCCATCTTTTTTCCCGTCGGCCGCATCGATCTTTGTTTTAAAGTACTCGCGCATGGCCTCCTTTAAAATTAAATCTTGATATTCCTCTGGCGTAAGTATGGTAGGATACGTAATATCGAACGAGCCAACGCGTTGGGTGTAAATGTATCTATCTGTAATTGGATCGTACGTATATGAATCTTCCACACTGGGTGTGGGCAATTCCATTCTCCCCATAACATACCCTGTTTTAGTAGAGTCTGTGACCGTGGTAGTTGGATCTTGTGCCAATACCCCGTTGAATGAAAATAGACTTAAAAGGAAAATGAGGCTTTTCACAAGCCCTGCCTTGCGGTAATGTTCCCTGTTCAAATTTATAAGTTTTTTAGTGCTAGTTTGATGATCGATTCTACGCTTGCGCTTGGATCCTCCTGAATAATCTTCATGCAAACCTTTTCGGTTTGCTTTCTAGAAAATCCTAGAGTCTCTAAAGCAGATAACGCTTCATCTTTATTAGTATTGCTTGAAACTGCCGAAACATCTCCCATAGCAAATACTTTTAATATTTTGTCTTTTAAATCAAGAATAACTCGCTGCGCTGTTTTAGCCCCAATACCCTTTACAGATTGAATGGTTGCAACCTGATTGGTAGCAATAGCATCCTGTACTTGTTTAGGTGAAAGCGAAGACAACATGGTGCGTGCTATACTTGCCCCAACCCCAGAAACAGAGATTAATAATTTAAAAATTTCACGCTCTGAAGGCTCGTAAAACCCGTACAAAGTATGAGAATCTTCTTTAACAAGCAAATGGGTAAAGAGTTTAACGCTTTCCGATTCAGGTAGTAAAGAAAAGGTGTGCAACGAAATATGTACCTCGTAGCCAACACCATTGCATTCTATAACAACAGAGGTTGGAGTCTTTTCTACTAATTTGCCCTTTAAGTGGGTGATCATTTGCTACTCTTGATGAAAAACCAAATATAGCATAATTATTTGCACAAACCAGTGGCAAAACCCTTAAAAAATAGGGGTTATTTGACCCGTTTTTTATTCCTTTCGACGGCTCGTTTTTCTTTCTCTTGAGCATCGATTACGACAACGGCTACCATATTTACAATTTCTTCTACACTAGCTCCCAACTGCAAAATATGCGCAGGTTTACGCATACCTAGCATAATAGGTCCAATAGAATCTGCATCGTCAAATTCCTTTAAAAGCTTGTAATTGCTATTGGCTGCATCTAAGTTTGGAAAAATTAAAGCATTTACCTTTTTACCAGTAATTTTAGCAAAAGGATACTTCTGTTTGAGCATTTCTGAATTGAGCGCAAAATCGGCTTGAAGGCCGCCGTCAACACATAAATCTGGAGATTCTTTATGTAGTATTTCTACCGCCTGCTTCACTTTTTCTGATGCCTTGTGTTTAGAAGATCCAAAGTTGGCGTAAGACACCATAGCCATGACTGGCTCCATTCCAAAAAGTCGCATGGCATAAGATGTCATTTGAGCAATTTTGGCCAGCTCTGTTGCTGTTGGCTCAATATTAATCGCCGTATCAGAAATAAACAGCGGTCCCCTTTTAGTAAGCATCAGGTTTGTAGTTGCAACCTTGTCTACTCCATCGAACCTCCCTATGGTTTCTATAACTGGGCGCACAACAGAAGCATATGCTCTAGAATAACCAGAGATTAAGCCATCGGCATTACCAGTATTCACCATCATCGCCGCAAAATAATTTCGCTCTCGCATTATTTTCTGCGCATCGTAAAGGGTAACCCCATGACGTTCCCGCATTTTACAAAAATCTTTTGCAAATTCCTTAAGCATGGGCAGGGTTTCGTCTGCTTTGGGATCTATTATGTCTAATTGCGCGTCGAACTCAATTTCTTCCATGAGTTCGGCGATTGTATCTTTTCGCCCTAAAAGTACTGGGACAGCTACTCCTTCTTCGTATACTATCTGTGCCGCTTTTAACACATCTAAATGGTCGGCTTCGGCAAATACAATGCGCTTAGGATTTGTTTTAGCGCGATTATGTAGCAAACGAACGATTTTATTGTCGTTCCCCATGCGCTTATAAAGACTGTCTTCATAAGCTTGCCAGTTTTTAATAGGTTCTGTAGCAACACCGCTCTCCATAGCTGCCTTAGCCACGGCAGGTGGAACGGCTGCAATTAACCTTGGGTCAAATGGTTTTGGAATTATATAGTCTTTACCAAAATTTAAACGGGTTTCGCCATAAGCAATATTTACTTGCTCTGGCACAGGTTCTTTGGCTAGGTCGGCCAAAGCTCGCACTGCAGCCATTTTCATGGCTTCGTTTATTTTAGTGGCGCGAACATCTAAGGCTCCTCTAAAAATAAACGGAAACCCAAGTACATTATTAACTTGATTTGGATGATCACTTCTACCGGTAGCCATAATAATATCGTCTCGCGTTTTACAAGCGACGTCGTACTTAATTTCTGGATCTGGATTAGCAAGTGCAAACACGATAGGGCGTTTTGCCATAGATTTAAGCATAGCCGCAGAAACAATGTTCGCTATAGAAAGCCCTACAAATACGTCGGCTTTCTTCATGGCTTCTTCTAACGTATCGATTTTACGTTTGGTAGCAAACTCTTGTTTTTCGGGAGTTAAACTCTCTCGGTCTGAGCGTATAACACCTTTGCTATCTAACATTACAATATTAGCAGCTTTGGCTCCGCAGGCTATGTACAAACGTGCACAACTAACGGCGGCAGCTCCCGCTCCGCTTATTACAATCTTTACTTTATCTATTTTTTTCTTAGCAATCTCTAAGGCATTCAATAGGGCCGCAGAAGAAATAATTGCAGTCCCATGCTGATCGTCATGCATTATTGGTATACTCAATTCTTCTTTTAAGCGCTGCTCAATTTCGAAGGCTTCTGGCGCCTTAATGTCTTCTAAATTAATTCCTCCAAAAGTTGGAGCAATATTTTTAACTGTCGCGATAAATTCATCAATATTTTCGGTATCGATTTCTATGTCGAATACGTCAATTCCGGCAAATATTTTAAAGAGTAAACCCTTACCCTCCATAACTGGCTTAGAAGCCTCAGGACCTATATTCCCTAGACCCAATACCGCAGTTCCATTAGAGATAACAGCCACTAAATTCCCTTTGTTGGTATACTTATACACATTAGCTACCTCTTTGTCTATCTCTAAACAAGGTTCTGCAACTCCAGGAGAATACGCCAAAGAAAGATCCCGTTGTGTACTGTATCTTTTAGTTGGAATAACCTCTATTTTACCAGGCTTAGGATGGGAATGGTACCGTAGTGCTTCTCTTTTTTTACTGGTCGAACTCATACGTATTTTTGGGAATAACACCCCTTTTTTATTGAATCACAAAGGTAAGGCTCTTAGAGCAATGGAAAAATTTAGAACAAACTTTATATGGATTCGTCCTCATTTAGGAAGGCTATATTTCTTAGCAGTCCAGAATATTTAGTCCGTTTTACGGCGCTTTTTCTAAAGATTTCTTGAAATACTTCTTGGGTGAGCTCTTGCCATTGTTGCTTATTGTATTGGAGTAACTCAGGTTTTGGATTAAAGAGCGGTTCACTATGGGCCTTAGAAAATCGATTCCACGGGCAAACATCTTGACAAACATCGCAGCCAAACATCCAGTCGTCCATTTGGCTGGAAAAACTGGCAGGGATTTGTTCTTTTAGTTCTATAGTTGCATAGCTTATACATTTGCTTCCATCTACAACATAAGGCGTCACTATGGCCTGAGTTGGACAGGCATCTATACAGGCCGTGCAACTTCCGCAGTGATCGGTAACAGGGGTATCGTAATCTAAAGGTAGGTCTACTATTAATTCGGCAATAAAGTAAAAGGAGCCCGATTTTTTTGACAGTAAATTACTGTGTTTCCCTATCCAACCTAAACCGCCTTTAGCCGCCCAAACCTTGTCTAAAACTGGCGCCGAATCTACAAAGGCTCGTCCATGAACCTCGCCAATATTGTCGCTAATAAATGCTAAAAACTCTTTTAATTTATCTTTAATTACAAAATGATAATCGGTCCCGTAGGCATACTTAGAAATTTTATAACTGTCTGGATTTTGCTGCTGTTCTGGGTAATAATTAAGGAGTAAAGAAATAACGCTTTTGGCACCAGGAACAAGCAATGTAGGGTCTAGACGCTTGTCAAAATGCTGTTCCATATAATCCATTTGACCATGCATTTGCTGTTTTAACCAAGCCTCTAGTCGCGGCGCTTCCTGCTCTAAAAATTCAGCCTTGCTAATTCCACAGGCCATAAACCCCAAGCGAGAAGCCTCGAATTTTATTTGTTGGGTATGTTTTGCCGTTAGTGTATTCAACGTTTAATTAGTTAAATACTAAGATAGCATCTTTTGGCTTTAATGTAATTAATGGCAGTATAGCAACCGGTGAGGTCTCTGGTTGAATGGTATATGTGTTTACCAAATGTACAATGGCCAATACCATTTCGTACATCGCAAAATTGTTTCCAATGCACATTCGTGGCCCTGCCCCAAAAGGAAAGTAATAATCGCTGTGTTGTCGGGGTAATTCAGGATTGAATCGTTCGGGAATAAAAGCTTCTGGATTTTCCCAATAAGCTGCAGAGCGATGAATTTCGTAAACCGAAAATAAAATGGTAGATCCCTTTTTTATGGTGAAGTCTCCAAAGGTATCTTCGTTATAGTTAAAACGATCAATAAAATATGCTGGCGGATACAAGCGCATCGCCTCTTGGATAACTTGCTGAGTATATCGAGCTTCTCTTAACACCGTTTGTAAACTTGCCTGTTTGTCGTTTAAGGCTTTGGTTTCTTGCTTAACCTTTGCCAATACATCGGGATGCCTAGCCAAAAGTTGTGTTGTGAAAACTAGCGCATTTGAGGTTGTTTCGTGGCCAGCGGTAAATAGAATCAAAATTTCGTCGACCAATTGTTCCTGCTCCATAGGCGATCCGTCTTCGTAACGTGCCTCGAGCAGCATATCTAATAAATCCCCATGTTTTTTGGCGCTTTCTTGTCTTTTTTTAATTAACGATTTAATAATTTTTCGAGCCTCTGCTACCCCTTCTAAGTGCCCGTTAATTTCGCCGCTAAGCTTAAACCACCAAATTTTAAACGGTTGGCGCAGTTCTTTAACCAACATTTTTTGAGCTCCTTCTGTAATGGCTTGTAGTTTATTTACCTCCTCTTGTGTTACTCCACCGCTAAAGAGTGTTTTGGCTACAGTTTGAAAAGCCAAATCGTTAAAAACTGGAAAGATATCTTGCGGAGATCCGGTTTTAAATTTCGCCAATTCCTGAGCAATGGCCTCTTGCATTGTGTTTAACAGTTGGTGTAATTGTTTTTTATGAAATGCAGGTTGAATTAATTTACGCTGTCTTTGCCAATGCTCGCCTTGGGCTGTTAATAATCCATGACCTACATACTTAGCCAAGTCCTGGGTTTGAATTTTACTCTTGGTGTAATTACGCTGATTTTTTTGAAGCGCATAGCGTAAAAAATCGGCATCTTTAGAGAATACTACCCAAGAATTAACTCCAATTTGCAACTGAAAACTAGCGCCTAATCTTTTAAAATTTGCGCTGTGAAACGGCAGTGGGTTTTTTACAATATCGGCGGCATGTCGTAAGAACTTTAAAAAACGAACTTTTGGAAACGATTTTGTAGTCTCTCGAGTTGAGCTCATATTAAAACAATCCACTTTGGGTTGCGCCTTTTACACGGCCTAAGTGCTTGTAGGCTGCTTCTGTAACTTCCCTTCCACGGGGAGTTCTAATTATAAACCCTTGTTGAATTAAAAACGGTTCGTAAACCTCTTCTATAGTTTCTCCACTTTCAGAAACCGCTGTGGCTAAGGTTGTAATTCCTACTGGACCACCCTTAAATTTATCGATAATAGTCGCTAGAATCTTATTATCCATTTCGTCCAGACCATGGGCATCTACATTTAATGCCTCCAATGCGTATTTAGAAATTTTAATATCGATAGTACCGTCACCTTTAATTTGTGCAAAATCTCTTACTCGGCGCAACAACGCATTGGCAATCCTAGGCGTACCACGGCTACGTCCTGCTATTTCTATAGCAGCTTCCATGGTTATAGGCATTTTTAGTATTTGAGCACTGCGTTGTACAATTGTTGTAAGTAATTCGGTATTGTAATATTCTAATCTAGATGCAATGCCAAATCGAGCACGCATTGGCGCTGTTAGTAAGCCCGAACGCGTAGTCGCTCCGATTAAAGTAAACGGGTTTAAATTTATTTGAACGGTCCTTGCGTTAGGACCCGTTTCTATCATGATGTCTATCTTGTAATCTTCCATCGCCGAATATAAATACTCTTCGACTATAGGGCTTAAACGGTGAATTTCGTCTATAAATAATACGTCTCGTTCGTCCAAATTGGTTAACAATCCAGCCAAATCGCCAGGTTTATCTAATACAGGGCCAGAAGTGACCACTATGGTAACATCTAATTCGTTAGCTAAAATATGAGCTAAGGTAGTTTTTCCAAGCCCGGGAGGGCCATGAAACAAGGTATGATCTAAGGCTTCGTCACGTAAATTTGCCGCCTCTACAAAAACATTTAGGTTGTCTAAAACTTGTTGCTGCCCCGTAAAGTCATTGAAGGTGAGCGGTCTTAACTTGCGCTCAACATCGTGCTCTTCTGGCGTGATATTTTCGCCGGTAGGGTCCAAGTTTTCGTTCATAAAACAAATATACAAACTCCCCTGCTTGCAACGCAGTGGGATACCTATTTTTTAGAAATCACAAATCGAAGTTAATACTTTACACTTTAGCAGGCTTTTATTTACTTTAGCTTAACTATAACCATTAGAATGCGCAGCAATATTATTCTGGTAATAGCTCTTGTTTGCGGCTTAATTGGCCATTCTCAGAAGAAGAGCGTTACCGTTTCTTATATTTCGGAAGACATAACTATAGATGCCTCTTTAGATGAACCGGCTTGGCAAAATGCACAACCAGCTACTAATTTCTGGCAATATTTTCCAACCGATAGTATTCAAGCGCGCAATCAATCTGATATTCGGTTTTTATTCGACGACAATACGCTTTATGTAGGAATTAAAGTAGAATCGACTGGCGACGATTACATTGTTCCTTCCCTAAGGCGAGATTTTAGAGCTGGGGGAAGCGATAATATTACCCTTATGTTCGACACTTTTAACGATGGGGTAAATGCCTTTCTATTTGGAACAAATCCAGAAGGAGTTAGACGGGAAGCTTTGGTCTCTGGAGGCGGAACAGAACTTCGAGGCTTTACTACAAGCTGGGATACTAAATGGGTAGGAGAAGTAAAACAATACGAAGGCTATTATATTTGTGAGTGGGCGATCCCCCTTTCTGCCTTTAAGTACAAGGAGGGTGAAACCAGATGGCGCTTTAACTCCTATATGTTCGATACCCAAGACAACGAACGTACCACCTGGACCAATATTCCACAAAATCAGTTTATTTTTAACCTGGCCTATATGGGCGATATGATTTTTGAAAAACCACTCGGAAATTCAAAAAGCCCTATTTCTATTATTCCGTATATAAATGGATTGGTAGGCAAAGATTACGAAACCGGCGAAGATTTTAATGAATTCAAATTTGGAGGGGATGCCAGGTTTACCATTGGCAATAGCCTAAATTTAGATTTGACTGTTAATCCAGATTTTTCTCAAGTTGAAGTCGATCAACAGGTAACTAATCTATCGCGATTCGAGGTAAATTTACCGGAGCGGCGACAGTTTTTTATAGAAAATAACGATTTATTTGCCGATTTTGGAAACTCTAGAGACTCCAATCCTTTTTTCTCTAGACGTATTGGAATTGCGCAAGACACTGCGGGTAACACCATTCAAAACGACATAATTGCCGGGGTACGACTTAGTGGTAAACTAAACAACAACTTGCGAATTGGGGTGTTAAATATGCAAACCACCTCAGATCCTGCTAACGAAATAACGGCCAACAACAATACGGTATTGGCCATTCAGCATAAAGTGTTTAGTCGCTCCAACATTAGTGCTGTTTTTGTTAATAGGCAAGCAACTGGAGACGAAGACTTTTTAACACCAGACGAAGAGTACAACCGCGTTGTTGGGCTAGATTATAACTTAGCTAATACCGACAACAGTTGGAACGGGAAGTTTTTTGCACATAAGTCGTTTACACCCAATTCGGGCAATAAAGATTATTCGGCAGGAGCTAGATTACAATACAATAGCAAAAATTGGCGGGCTCGAGCCAGTGGTGTGTTTGTTGGCGACGATTATAATTCTGATCTAGGTTTTATAAGAAGAACCGATATTTTTAAGATCGACCCGCAAGTAGAGTATTTATTATTCCCAAAACAAGGGTTTATTAATAGGCACATTTTTAGTACCACACCTATTTTTACATGGCGGCCAGAGCAAGATTTTGTATTATCCGATTATGTAATCTTTTCGCGATGGAACGCCGAACTAAAAAATACCGGACAAATTCAGGCGACTGTTAGAAACAGATTCACTTTGTTATTCGATGAATTTGACCCCTCTTTATCCGATGGAATTCCATTGCCAGCCAATTCAGAATACACCTATTCACAGTTAGAATTAGAATATAGATCGGACAATCGTAAAATTTTCTTTTATAATGTTCGCACCAACTTTGGACAGTTCTTTAATGGAAGTATTTTCACCCAACGCTTAGATTTAAATTTACGCATACAACCTTACCTTACCTTTTCTATAGAAGGTAGGTACGACAAAATTGAACTGCCAGAACCGTATTCAGATAACGAACTCTGGCTAATAGGACCTAGAATAGATGTGACATTTAACAAATCCTTGTTCTGGGCGACATTTATTCAATATAATTCCAATGCAGGAAATCTAGGAATAAATTCGAGGCTACAATGGCGCTTTGCTCCTCTATCTGATTTATTTCTGGTGTATAACGATAATTATTTTGCAGACGATGTATTTGCGCCGAGATTTAGAACTATCAACTTAAAACTTACCTATTGGTTGTATTTATAAATTAACTGTGGTGTGTAATGATATTCGTTTAAACCGCATTTAACAAGCTATATACGCTTATACCCTTGGTTGCTAAAAACAAAAAACCCTTTCAATAATTGAAAGGGTTTTTTTATCTCTTAAATACAATGATTAATGATTCATTTCTTCTTCATTATCCTGCAAAGGAATATGTTGTGGAATAAAGTCTTGACCAGGTATTACATAGTCGCTTTCGTCTTTATTTAGTTTACTGTAGTCGTAAGCCCATCGGTGTACGTGAGGGATAGGTCCATCCCAGTTTCCGTGTATGTGCTTAACTTCGGCAGTCCATTCTAAGGTAGTAGATTTCCAAGGGTTTTTAGGTCCTTTTTTACCGTAGAACATAGAACTAATAAAGTTATACAAGAATACCAATTGAGCAGCTCCAGTAATTAATGCGAATATTGTAATAACAACATTTACGTCTGTTAAATCGTCGAAGTATGGAAAGTTAGAATTCGTGTAATAACGTCTAGGTAATCCAGCCATTCCAATAAAGTGCATTGGGAAGAATACTCCGTAAGCTCCAATAGCGGTTATCCAGAAATGTACGTATCCTAGGTTTTTATTCATCATGCGACCCTGGAACATTTTAGGGAACCAATGATACACCCCAGCGAATAATCCATAAAGTGCAGAAATACCCATTACTAAGTGGAAGTGCGCAACCACAAAGTACGTATCGTGAACGTTAATATCTAATGCGCTATCTCCAAGAATAATTCCTGTTAAACCTCCAGTAATAAAGGTAGAAACTAGTCCAATAGAAAACAGCATTGCTGGATTAAGTTGGAGGTTTCCTTTCCACAGTGTTGTTATATAGTTAAAGGCCTTTACTGCAGATGGAATTGCAATAAGCAGGGTGGTAAATGTAAATACCGAACCTAAAAATGGATTCATCCCAGAAATAAACATATGGTGACCCCATACAATTGTAGATAAAAATGCAATTGCTAATATGGAAGCAACCATAGCGCGATAACCAAAAATTGGTTTTCGGGCATTAGTGGCAATTACTTCCGAAGTTATCCCTAATGCCGGCAGCAGTACAATATATACTTCCGGATGTCCTAAGAACCAAAATAGGTGTTCGAACAGTACTGGAGAACCTCCTTGATTGTGCAATACTTCTCCCGCGATATAAATATCTGAGAGGAAGAACGAAGTTCCAAAACTACGGTCCATAATCATCATTAAGGCCGCAGATAGTAATACTGGGAACGAAATAACACCAATAATGGCAGTAACAAAAAATGCCCAAATAGTAAGTGGAAGCCTTGTCATGGTCATTCCCTTAGTACGCAAGTTAATTACAGTTACAATGTAGTTAAGCGAACCAAGTAAGGACGACGCAATAAAGATCGCCATAGAGGTTAACCATAAAGTCATTCCTGCACCTGAACCTGGAATTGCCTGCGGCAATGCACTAAGTGGTGGGTAAACTGTCCAACCTGCAGAAGCTGGTCCAGCTTCGACAAATAATGACATTACCATAATAACACTAGACAAAAAGAATAACCAATAAGAAACCATGTTTAAGAATCCTGAGGCCATATCTCGTGCTCCAATCTGAAGTGGAATAAGTAAGTTACTAAAGGTTCCACTAAGTCCGGCTGTTAGAACAAAGAATACCATAATGGTACCGTGAATGGTAACTAAAGCCAAGTAAACACTTGGGTCCATGATGCCATCGGCACCCCATTTTCCAAGTAATACTTCGTAGATAGTAAATTGCTTATCTGGCCAAGCCAACTGCAATCTAAATAACAAAGACATAGCAATACCAATGATTCCCATAAACAAACCAGTTATTAGGTATTGTTTAGAGATCATTTTATGATCTTGACTAAAGATATACTTTGTTATAAAAGTTTCTTTATGATGATGTCCGTGATCGTCGTGTTCTACTGGGTGTGCGTATCCTTCTGCTGACATATCTTAATAATTCTTTTTTTAATTTTTCATAGTTGCGGCAAAGTTCTGTTGCGTAGCTAACCACGCTTTGAACTCCTCTTCGGTTTCTACAACAATCTTCATTTGCATATTGTAGTGCGTATTTCCGCAAATCTTATTACATAGCAATAAATAATCAAATTCGTAAAGCTCTAATTGCTCTTCTCCAGCTGCCGCTAAGGCGACGTTTTTCTTAGTACGAATCGCATTAATTCGCTCTACTTTTGCCGAAATATCGTCGTTTAAACGCATTTCTTCGGTAGTAATAGTAGGGGTGAAAGCAAACTGAGTTACCATTCCTGGAACGCAGTTCATTTGTGCTCTAAAATGAGGCATATAGGCCGAATGCAATACATCCTGAGAACGCATTTTAAATAATATTTTTCTGCCAATTGGCAAGTGCAATTCGTTTACTACAATATCGTCTTGGGCATCAGGGTCAGAAACGTCTACTCCTAATTGATTTACTCCCTCAATTAATCTAACATTGGCGTCACCTAAGGTGTTATCTTCTCCCGAGTATCGTGCTCTCCAGTCAAACTGATAAGCATAAAGTTCGATTACCATAGGATCTTCTTCTGAATCGACATTCATAATATCCGACCATGTAAACAAGCCGTATATAATTAATCCTGCTAATACAATTACGGGAATAATAGTCCAGATAAATTCTAGTTTATCGTTGTCTGCGTAAAACGTAGCGCGTTGTCCTTTTTTACCACTGTATTTAAAAGCAAAATAGTGCAATAACCATTGTGTTGCTATTCCAACAATAAAAATTACAATCATAGATATTAACCACAACTGGTCAATATCTACACCGTGTTCGGATGCAGCTTCAGGCAACAATACGTTCCACCACTTATAAAAACTAATGAATGCAATGGCGTAAATAAAAATTACAAAACCAAGCATTAAATAGCCATTGACTTTATTGTCTTTATCGTTGGCAATCTGCGTCTCTTTGTCTGCCCCTGGTTTAGACATGGCAAAAATCTTATTCATTTGCCACACGCTTACAGCGAAAAGGATAATTACTACTAAGGTTAATAATGCGGTCATCGTTATAACTCTTCTTTAAATCGTATATACTAATTAATAATGGAACTTCTTACTCTCTGTTAAGAATGGATTGGCTTTTGCCAACAATGGTGCTTTTGTAAGTGCATTAAACACTACATAAACAAACAGTCCAAAGAAGAACATTAAAGCTCCTATTTCTGGCAATCCAATGTACCAAGATGTTCCAACTGTAGCAGGCATTACCATAACAAATACGTCTATGTAATGTCCAGCTAGGATAATAATACCAGCCATAATTACAAACAAATTAACGCGTTTGTAATCACTATTCATTAAAATTAAAACTGGGAAAATAAAGTTCATCGCAACCATGCCAAAGAATGCTAAATTGTAATCCTCAATACGAGTAACAAAATAAGTCACCTCTTCTGGAATGTTTGCATACCAAATCAACATAAACTGAGAGAACCATAAATACGTCCAGAAAATACTAAATCCGAACATAAACTTGGCTAAATCGTGAATGTGACTGTCGTTCACAAATTCTAAATACCCTTGTGATTTTAGCACCATAGTTACCATAGCAATTACTGTAATGGCGCAAACCATCATACCAGCAAATACGTACCATCCAAATAATGTAGAGAACCAGTGTGGATCAAAACTCATAATCCAGTCCCAAGACATCATCGATTCGGTAACGATAAAGAACACTAAGAAACCAGCCGAATATTTAAATAATTTTTTAAAATATGCCGGGTCGTTAGTTTCGTCTAATTTTAACGAAGTCTTTCTAGAAATCCAGCGATACAAGTTCCATCCCGCCATAAAAATTGCAGCGCGAATTAAAAAGAACGTAGTATTTAAAAAGCCAGATTTTCCAGCAATTAGTTTGTCAAAGTGTTCGCTGTTTGGGTCTACCAATTCGGGGTCCATCCAATGAAAAATGTGGTTAAAATGGAATGCCGATAAACACAACAGCACAAATAAAATGGCCGTTCCTACAGGTAAATAGGCTGTAATTCCTTCCATAACTCTAAAGAGTACTGGAGACCAACCTGCCTGTGCAGCATATTGTATTGCATAAAAGGCTAAAGTACCCAAGGCAATCATAAAGAAAAAGAATGCCGCAATGTATATTGCAGACCAAGGTCTGTTTTGAAGTTGGTGCAGCACATGCTCGTAATGGGCGTCACCATCGTGGGCGTCGTCTCCGTGAGATTCTGTTCCATGAGCTCCAGCATCTGCAGTCCCATGTTCTGCTGCACTTGCATCCTGAGATTCGCCATGACCATCGTCGTGACTAGCAAGCATTTCTTTTACCTCTTCGGTAGAACCGGGAACACTTAAAAACCCAGACACTACTCCTATGGCGCCTACCACCATAAAGATAAGAGCGAAAAGTTTTAATTTGTTAGGTAGCGTATACATATCTTAATGATCTCTTTTGTCTATTATTAATGTTCTGCGTTATCTTCCCCATCGTGCGATCCGTCAACATCGTCTCCAGAATGATCGCCATTGGTGAGCATTTGGTTGTTCATTGCCGATTCGTTAGCATTCATTGCTTCTACAACGGTTAATGGTTCAGTCCCTTTTAGAGCTGCCATTAAATTTTGAACATGCATGGTAATTTGCCAACGCTCTAATTCATTAGTTTGCGAAGCATAAGATCCCATTGCATTAAGTCCATACATTTGAACGTGATAAATACTTCCTTCTGTAATTACTCTTCCTGGATCGGCATACGATGGGATTCCTAAAAACACTTCGTTCTTCATTAGAATACCTTGCCCGTCGCCTTTAGCTCCATGACATACTCCACAGTAAATATCGTATAAGACCTTTCCGTTATCCAAATTCTCTTGGGTAACACGATAAGGATTCTTTAGTGTTACTCGAGCTGAATCCATTCCAGCCGTTGAGTTTTCGTATTCGTAAGGCATCCATCCACGAGGGATAGTACCTGCTACTGGAAGCATTGCCGATTGACCTTCTTCGAATATCGAATATTCTCCGTAAGTTTCGTAACCTATTGGTTCGTACATATTAGGCATGTACTGGTAATTAGGCTTGCTTTCATCGAAACAACTGCTAAGTGATAAAGCTGCTGCTAGTACAAGTGTTATATTTAATAAACGCTTCATAGGTCTAGTGATCTTCGTCCTTTTCTACAATTGATAATTCTGTTGCCCCTGTTGATGTTAAAAAACTTGAAAGTTCGTTTACATCGTGATTCTCTACATCTACTTCCATTAAAAAATGATCGTCTGTAGTTCGCACGTCCGGGTTTTCAGCCTTTTTAAAAGGCCATAATTTTGAGCGCATATAAAATGTAATTACCATTAAGTGCGCTGCAAAAAATACTGTCATTTCGAACATAATCGGCACAAAAGCCGGCATGTTTTCTATATAGCTAAAGCTAGGTTTTCCACCAATGTTCTGTGGCCAATCTTCAATCATTATAAAGTTCATCATAATAATTGCTACCGACAATCCAACCAAACCATACATAAACGAACAAATAGCAATACGCGTATCTGCAAGTCCCAAGGCTTTGTCTAGTCCGTGAACAGGGAAAGGCGTATAAACCTCTCCAATATGATAATGTGCCTTACGAGTCTCCTTAACGGCATTCATTAAGATGTCGTCGTCGGTGTAAATAGCATGAATTACTTTAGATGCCATCGTTAGTCGTTTTTAAGATTATTCGCTTGACCAGCCCAATCGTCGCGCTTAGCACGGCCTGGGAATTCGCCAACAATACTGTCTAATAAATCGTATTCTGTATCGGTCATTTTACTTACTTGATCGAAAGTAAAGATTCCAATTTCGTTTAATTTCTCTTCCATTTTAGGACCAACTCCACTAATGCGTTTTAAATCATCTGCGGTATCGGTTTCTGGATTAAAGCCACCTAATTTTTCTATCAAGGAATTTAAACTGGCTTGAGTGTCTGTTGCGGCAACAGAAGGAGCGCTTATTTTAGCAGCAGTTCCTTCGGGCATGCTATAATGCGGTGCATCGTCACCCTTTTCGGCACGTAAATTTTTATAGTAATCACCAGACCCTTTTAATATGGACTTAACCTCTGCCTGCGCAATTACTGGGAAGGTTCTCGCATATAACAGGAATAGCACAAAGAAGAATCCAATGGTTCCTATAAATATTCCAATATCTACAAACGTTGGCGAGAACATGGTCCAAGAAGACGGCAAGTAATCACGGTGTAGTGATGTTACAATAATTACAAAGCGTTCAAACCACATTCCAATATTTACCACTATCGAAATAAAGAACGAGAACATAATACTTCGCCTTAATTTAGGGAACCACATAAATTGCGGCGAGAACACATTACAGGTCATCATGGCCCAATAAGCCCACCAATAAGGTCCTGTCGCTCTATTTAAGAATGCGTATTGCTCGTATTCAACTCCCGAATACCAAGCAATAAACAATTCGGTAATATATGCTACCCCTACAATAGAACCAGTAATCATAATTACAATGTTCATAAGTTCTATATGCTGAACAGTAATGTAGTTTTCTAAGTTTGACACCTTACGCATAATAATAAGTAGGGTGTTTACCATTGCAAATCCAGAGAAAATCGCACCCGCTACAAAGTAAGGTGGGAAAATCGTAGTGTGCCATCCCGGGATTACCGATGTAGCAAAGTCAAAAGATACAATAGTGTGTACCGATAGTACAAGTGGTGTTGCTAAACCTGCAAGTACCAAAGATACTTCTTCAAAACGTTGCCAGTCTTTGGCGCGTCCACTCCAGCCAAAAGATAGAATGCTGTAAATTCTTTTTGTGAACGGTGTAATTGCACGGTCACGTATCATTGCAAAATCAGGAAGTAAACCAGTCCACCAGAATACTAGCGATACCGATAAATACGTAGAAATTGCAAAAACATCCCATAGTAAAGGAGAGTTAAAGTTTACCCATAACGACCCAAACTGGTTAGGAATTGGCAATACCCAATAGGCCAACCATGGACGACCCATGTGAATAATCGGGAACAAACCTGCCTGAATTACAGAGAAAATTGTCATGGCTTCCGCAGAGCGGTTAATTGCCATTCTCCATTTTTGACGGAACAATAACAGTACAGCCGAAATCAGTGTCCCGGCGTGACCAATACCTACCCACCAAACAAAATTGGTAATATCCCAGGCCCATCCTACAGTTTTGTTAAGTCCCCAAGTTCCAACCCCAGTAGAAACGGTGTATACAATACAACCGATTCCCCATAGGAATGCAACTAAGGCAATAGAAAAGACAATCCACCAATGCTTATTGGCAGCTCCCTCTACTGGTGCAGCCACATCGACAGTTACGTCGTGATAAGACTTGTTTCCAGTTACTAAGGGTTTTCTTATAGGTGCTTCGTAATGCGACGCCATATCCTTTTGCTATAATTATTTAGTTATGCTTCTTGAGTATTTCTCACCTTAACCTGGTACATTACATTCGGTTCCGTACCTACGGCTGCTAAAAGATGATACATTCTACTATCTTTTTTCTTCTTGTAAATTTCGCTTGAGTGATCGTTAATGTCTCCAAAAGAAATTGCTCCTGCACTACATGCACTTGAACAAGCCGTTTTGAATTCACCATCTTTAATGGCTCTACCATCGCGCTTTGCGTCTAAAATGGTTTTTTGAGTCATTTGTATACACATCGAGCATTTTTCCATTACTCCACGAGAACGAACTACCACATCTGGATTCAAGACCATACGGCCTAAATCGTTATTCATATTGTAGTCAAACTCGTCGTTTTCGTTATATAAGAACCAGTTAAAGCGTCTTACTTTGTAAGGACAGTTGTTAGCACAGTAACGCGTACCTACACAACGGTTATACGCCATATGGTTTTGACCTTGACGTCCGTGAGAAGTTGCTGCTACTGGACAAACTGTTTCGCACGGTGCGTGATTACAGTGCTGACACATTACTGGCTGGAATGCTACCTGAGGATTTTCGGCTGGATCTTCCATCTCTCCAAATCCACCAAGTGATCCGTTTTCTCCCCAAAGTCCAGACATTTCGTCTTTCTTGGTTGCATCCGAAGAGAAACTATCTTCAGAAGAGTAATATCTATCAATGCGTAACCAATGCATATCACGGCTACGACGTACTTCTGATTTACCTACAACAGGAACGTTGTTTTCGGCGTGACATGCTATAACACATGCTCCACAACCTGTACAAGCGTTCAAGTCTATAGACATATTAAAGTGATGCCCTATTGAACGATCCCAAGAATCCCATAAATCAGCATCTGGAGAAGTAACAGGAATTTCCTGATGATCTTTAGACACTTCTGGAACTGGGTTCCAATCGTGAACATCTTTGTTAGCATAGGTGTCCAAGTCAGTTTCGCGAATAATATCACGTCCCATCATGGTATTGTGTAATTGAACACAAGCAAATTCGTGTGTTCCGCCAACCTTTTCTATTTGTACTTTTTGAACAGCGTTAAAGCCGTTGTATAATGCATAAGCGTTAACTCCCGTTTGCATTTCGGTTTGAATTGCAGCAGTTTGTCCGTAACCTAATGCAAGACCAACAGTTCCGTTAGCCTGCCCCGGCTGAATTAATACAGGAACGCGCTCTAACACAACATTACCCATACTTACTTTAGCATATTCTCCGTCAAGACCACCGTTGGCTACGTTTTCGTTTACTATTCCCATTGCGGCAGCATCTGCTGCAGACATGGTTAAGTAATTATCCCACGAAGCTCTAGATATTGGGTCTGGCATTTCTTGTAACCATGGGTTATTTGCCTGACGCCCGTCACCCATACTTGTTTTGGTGTATAATGTAAGATCAAAACCACCATCCTGCATAGCAGCATTACTAGTGCTGTCCTCCATCTCGCCGGTTCCTTCGGTAGAAGTATCTGGCATTGGAACAACTTCTAAGTCACTCACAAAAACACCATCCTGAAGTGCTTTGTTCCAAGAGGTACCCCCTAGAACAGAACTCCAAGTGTCCTTTATATAATCGTAATATGTTTGCTCACTACCCATCCATGCTAAAAGCGTATCCTGGAAAGAGCGTGTATCGAACAATGGCTTAATGGTCGGTTGCATTAAGCTGTAGTATCCTTTTTTAATTTGTGCATCACCCCATGACTCTAAATAATGAGGAGTCGCTCCTACAAATTGAGAAGCAGCAGCTGTAGCGTTTTCCTTCATGGCGAAAGTTGCACTAAGCTCTAAGTTTGCGTAAGCACCAGCAAATTCAGTACCTGGGAATGTGTAAACTGGGTCAACCCCTACACATATAAGGCCTTTAACGCTCCCGTTAACCACACCGTTCATTACGCGCGCAGCCTCTGTAGCGCTACCTTGACGCACCATTCTTGGTTTGGCAGCATCCATAACTTGACTGTTGGCATTCATGGTTAAAATGGCAGCCTGATCCTGAACATTGTCAGATCCAGTTACTACAACACCTTTGTTTCCAGCAGCTCTTAATTGTGCTTTTGCATTGTTAACAGCAGCAGCTACGCGCTCTGGTAATCCAGAAGTAGATCCGCCGTTTAATGCAGCAATAATTTTTGAATAATCAGATGGTTTAACTGCGACACGCTTGTCTGCATTTGCACCAGATAAGCTCATATTGGCTTCGAACTGAATATGTCTGGACATTTTTCCGTTCTTAGGTACACGCCCAGCTGAATAACCAGCATCGTAACCTCCACCTTGCCAGTCCCCTAAAATATCGGCACCTACAGATACAATAACTTCTGCATGCGCAAAGTCGTAATCTGCTAAACCGCGCATTCCGTATTTATTCTGAAACGCATCAAGCGCAGCAGAAGAAGAAACGGCATCGTAAACTACGTGACGAACATTCGGGTATTTAGCAGTAAACTCTTGAATTAATTTGGCTGTAGAAGGGCTTGCAAAAGTCTGTGTAAGCAATACAACTTCCTTACCAGACATGGCCTCTAATTTGGCAGCCATACCAGAATCAAAGTCCGACCAAGTAGTTGCCTCACCATTCGCTTTTGGTCCAGCCAATCGCTTGGTATCGTACATAGATAACACAGACGCATGCACTCGAGCATTTACGCTTCCGTTATGCATGGCAAGGTCGTTAGTCTCTACCTTAATTGGTCTACCTTCTCTTGTCTTAATAAGTACATTGGCAAAATCAAATCCGTCGGCAATAGTTGTTGCATAGTAATTAGCTACTCCAGGAACGATTTCGTCTGGCGCCACTACATAAGGAATGGATTTTATAACCGGTCCTTCACAAGCTGCCAACGTTGCTGCGGCAGTTGAAAAACCAACGAACTTTAAAAAGTCTCTACGCGAGGTAGATGAATCTTGTAAAGTTTCGTGATCGCCAAGGAACTCATCGGTTGGGATTGGTTCTACAAATTCATTCTGTTGTAGCGTCTCAAGAATGGGGCTATTTTCTTTTAGCTCCTCAACACTTTTCCAGTATTTCTTGTTCGATGCCATATATATTGAATTATCCTTTTATTAATTAGTAGTGACATTTTCCACATTCCAAACCACCGTTTTGAGCAGCGGTAAGTTTTGGGAAATCGTACTCTTTAGAAAGCGACTCATGAATTTTAGCATAGTATTCATTGCTTTCTAGGTTAACATTGGTTTCGCGGTGACAATTAATACACCAGCCCATAGTCAGTGGAGAATATTGATACATGATCTCCATTTCTTCTACCGGCCCATGACATTCTTGACATTCAACCCCAGCTACACTTACGTGCTGCGAGTGATTAAAGTAAGCAAAGTCAGGTAAGTTGTGAATACGTACCCATTTAACTGGTTTAGATTCACCAGTGTAACGTTGGTTCTCTTCGTCCCAACCAACGGCCGCATAAAGTTTTTGAATTTCTTTGTTGTAATCTTTGCCAAATTCTTTCATACCTTCTTGATAGGTTTCATCTCCAACTTCGGCAATATATTTATGACAGTTCATACATACATTCAACGATGGAATTCCAGAGTGCTTACTCTTTCTAGCAGAACTGTGACAGTACTTACAATCTATTTGATTGGTGCCTGCGTGAATTCTGTGTGAGTAATGTATTGGTTGCACTGGAGCGTAACCTTGATCTACACCTACTTGACTCATCCAACCGTAAGCAAAGTATCCAGAGGCTAAGAGTAAAAATATTGCAGAAACAAATACTAAAAACTGATTTTGAGCAAATGCCTTCCATATTGGTAAACGCGGCTCCTTTTCTTCGAATTCGACTCCGTTTGCACTGGCAATTCTACGCAGTGTTTTGTTTACTAACACCAGCATTACAACTAGCATTAAAAATACCAATGCTAATACAGCTAAGATAATGTCGTTAGACATTCCAGAGCCACCTTCGCCGCCGCCACCGCCGCCGTCTGTCTGAACTACGGTTGGTGCTGGTAAAGGCGTATAAGTATAGGCTATAATATTGTCTATATCTTCGTTGGACAAGGCAGGGAAAGCCTGCATTGGAGACTGATTGTATTCGTTAAAAATCTCATTTGCCTGCGCATCTCCCGACTCAATAAGTTCTTTGCTGTTTTTAATCCATTTGTACAACCACTCTTTTTCGTATTTGTCACCAACACCAAATAATGCTGGTCCGGTACGCTTTTTGTAAAGATTGTGACAAGACGCACAGTTTGCTTTAAAGAGCTTCTCGCCTACAGCAGCATCACCACCATTGGTGGCAACTGTTGCATCGGCAGCCGCTGCTTCGGTATCTTGAGCAAACGTGAATGTTGAAAACGTTAGCAACGCGGCTAACAATGAGAGTGATAATCTATTGGTTAGATTTCGGTGTTTCACCTTTTTCATACTTCAGGTTGAATTATCGTCTTACGTTAAGCTTAAAAGCTTGATTTTTGGTTAGCAAAAAGGTCACTTTTAATGCCATAAATAACGGCACAAAAGTACGATATAAAAGCGATTTTAAAAATGTGAACGGATTGTTAATTCACAATTTATAATTATTCTAAATAATAAAAATGCGAGCAACTTAGTTATAATCCTATACCTTTGTATTAAATCAGGCAAAAAACAATGAACAAACGCATTAATACTTTACTAATATTCAGCTTTTTAGCAATCTTAGGGCTAAACATAAGCTACGCCCAACAAGGAGTGGTGACTGTCTCGCAAGATTCAGAAATTGTTGCTTTGTTGACTTTAAAAAAATCTTTAGAAAAGGAAAATAAACTTACCGATGGCTATACCATTCAACTCTATTATGGGGAATTGACAAACGCCAACAGCGCGCTTAAAAAATACCGTGCCTCTTTTTCGGCTTGGCCTGCAGATATCGAGTACGAAACCCCTAATTATAAAGTATGGGTTGGTAATTTTAACACCAGTCTTGACGCCGATCGCGCGCTTTTAGAAATTCAAACCAAGTTTCCAGCAGCCTTTAGTATAAAGCGAACGCGCAAGAAAAAGAAAAAAGATGAGGAATAAAAAAAGCGGCTTTACAGCCGCTTTTTTTATATATAACTATTTAATTTATAGCTTCTTTTTAACTGCAACTTCCTGGAAAGCCTCTAGTATATCGCCTTCTTTAATATCGTTGTAGTTTTTAACCTGAAGTCCACAATCGTAACCTTTAGCTACTTCTTTAACATCGTCTTTAAATCGTTTTAAAGAAGACAACTCGCCGGTGTAGACTACTACGCCTTCGCGAATAAGTCGTATTCCAGAATTTCTAAAGATTTTTCCGCTAGTTACCATACAACCTGCGATGGTTCCGACTTTAGAAATCTTAAAGGTCTCACGAATCTCTGCTGTACCCGTAATTTCTTCTTTCATCTCTGGAGACAACATGCCTTCCATTGCGTCCTTAAGGTCGTTAATGGCATCGTAGATAATAGAATATGTTCTAATATCGATTTCTTCTTTATCGGCAATTTGTCTAGCATTCCCCATAGGGCGAACGTTAAATCCAATAATAATAGCATCCGATGCAGAAGCCAGAAGCACATCGCTTTCTGTAATGGCCCCAACACCTTTATGCAACATATTTACTTGAATTTCTTCGGTCGATAATTTTAAGAAGGAATCGGTAAGTGCTTCGACAGAACCATCTACATCACCTTTAAGGATTATGTTTAATTCTTTAAAGTCGCCAAGGGCAATACGTCTTCCAATCTCGTCTAAAGTAATATGACGTTGTGTTCTAACCGATTGCTCACGCTGTAACTGTGTACGTTTTGCAGCAATGGCCTTAGCTTCGCGTTCGTCTTCAAAAACGTTAAACTTATCCCCTGCTTGCGGGGCGCCGTCAAGACCTAATATAGAAACTGGTTTAGAAGGACCAGCCTCTTCTACTGGCTTGCCACGTTCGTCTTGCATTGCTTTAACCTTACCACTGTGTTGTCCGGCCAATACGTAGTCTCCTACTTTTAGAGTACCTGCCTGAACCAAAATGGTAGAAACATAACCACGTCCTTTATCTAAAAAGGCCTCGATTACTGTTCCACTTGCATCTTTATTTGGATTTGCTGTAAGCTCTAATAATTCGGCTTCTAGCAATACTTTTTCTAATAATTCTTTTACGCCTTGTCCCGTTTTTGCAGAAATATCGTGCGATTGGATTTTACCTCCCCAATCTTCTACTAGTAAATTCATACCAGCAAGACTTTCTTTAATTTTTTCGGGATTCGCCGTTGGCTTATCAACTTTATTAATTGCAAAAACTATGGGTACACCCGCAGCTTGAGCATGCGAAATGGCTTCTTTAGTTTGCGGCATAATATCGTCGTCTGCAGCAACCACAATTATGGCTAAATCGGTTACCTGCGTACCACGAGCACGCATTGCCGTAAAGGCTTCGTGACCCGGAGTATCTAAAAAGGCAATAGATTGTCCGTTTTCTAGGGTTACACCATAAGCACCTATGTGCTGGGTAATTCCTCCAGACTCTCCTGCAATTACGTTCTCTTTACGAACATAATCCAAGAGCGAAGTTTTACCGTGGTCAACATGACCCATTACGGTTACAATTGGAGCTCGCGGTAATAAATCTTCCGGAGCATCTATGTCTTCTTGTATGGCTTCTTCAATATCGGCAGTTACAAATTCTACTTCGTAACCAAATTCTTCGGCTACAATAGAAAGTGTTTCGGCGTCTAATCGCTGATTCATAGTCACCATCATTCCAAGGGACATACAAGCAGAAATAATTTGCGTAACAGATACGTCCATCATGGTTGCAACTTCACTTACGGTAACAAATTCGGTTACACGTAGTGTTTTGCTTTCTGCTTCTTGTTGTGCTTGTTCCTCTTCGGTCTTTGCACGGTGTGAATCTCTTTTCTCGCGACGGTATTTTGCACCTTTTCCTTTAGAAGACTTTCCTTGAAGCTTCTCTAAGGTTTCGCGTACTTGTCTTTGCACTTCTTCCTCACTAGGCTCCTCTTTAACTATTGGAGGTCTGCGGTTTCCACCACCACGTTGATTGTTGCGGTTTCCGCCACCTGAAGGTTCTTTGCTAATTCTACGACGCTTACCTCTAGAGGATTTATTGTCTCCAGGTTTGCTTGTAGTTTCTTTTTTCTTCTTTTCGGGTTTTTTAAATTGAGTTAAATCAATTTTCTTCCCGGTAAAGTTAGGGCCGTCTAATTTTTTATATTGAGTTTTAACTCGATCCGAACCTGTCGATTTTTCTTGGGCAGCATCGGCTGGCTTTTCTGCTTCTTTGGCAGGCGCCTCTTCTTTTGCTTTTGGAGCTTCCTGCTTAGCTTTAGGAGCTTCTTCTTTTGCTTCAGGAGCAGCTTTCTCTTTTGGAGTCTCTTTGGGAGTTTCTGCTGGAGTTTCTTTTTTAGCGACTGGAGCTGCAGCTTCTTTTTTAGGAGCTTCTGGCTTGGCCTCTGTTTTGGCTTCAACTTCTTCTTTAGCGTCTTTTTTAGCACCATCTAAGTCGATTTTGCCAATTTGCTTTGGACCGTCTAATTGCGCCTTTGCCTTAATTACTTTAGAAGCTTCTATGCGCTGTTGCTTTTCTTCTATTTCTTTTTCTCTGGCAATACGAAGCTCTTCCTTTTCTTTTCGCTTTTCTTCACCCACTTCTTTCGAGGCTACCTTTTTACTTTTATCGGTTTGGAATTCATCGAATAAAATTTGATACTCCTCACCAGTAATTTTGGTAGTAGGACGTGCTTCCACTTCGAACCCATTTTCTTTTAGAAAATCGACAGCCCGATCTAGTGAAATATTAAATTCACGCAATACTTTACTAAGCCTCATTGTTTTTACTTCAGCCATAAAATGCTACTCTCTTTGTTTGAGAATCCGCAAGGTAACAATTACTCCTCGAATTCTTCTTTTAAAATATTGATTACTTCAACAATGGTCTCCTCCTCGAGGTCGGTCATTTTAACCAAATCCTTAACCTCTTTTTCTAAAATACTTTTAGCGGTATCTAGACCAATTTTACTAAACTCTTTTATAATCCAATCTTCGATTTCGTCAGAGAATTCTCTTAATTCTACATCTTCTTCTGCTCCTTCTCTAAACACATCTATTTCGTAACCAGTTAATTGACCAGCCAAACGTATGTTGTGACCTCCACGTCCAATAGCTTTAGACACCTCTTCTGGTCTAAGTATTACTTCTGCACGCTTGGTTTCTTCGTCTAATTTAATAGACGTTATTTTGGCCGGAGACAATGCTCTGGTAATAAACAACTGTATGTTATTGGTATAATTAATAACATCTATGTTTTCGTTCCCCAATTCACGAACAATTCCATGAATACGTGAACCTTTCATACCAACACAAGCTCCTACTGGATCTATACGGTCGTCGTAAGAATCTACTGCAACCTTTGCTTTTTCGCCAGGAATTCTAACTACTTTTTTAACGGTGATAAGCCCGTCGAACACCTCTGGTATTTCTTGTTCGAACAACTTCTCTAAAAAGATAGGATTTGCCCGCGACATAATAATTGCCGGCTTGTTTCCTTTAAGTTCTACACTTTCTATAATTCCGCGAACGTTTTCTCCTTTTCTAAAAAAGTCGGAAGGAATTTGTCGGTCCTTTGGCAAAATAATTTCGTTGCCTTCGTCGTCTAATAAAATAACCGCACGATGTCTAATATGATGTACCTCGGCAGTGTAAATTTCACCTTCTAATTCTTTAAACTGCTTATAGATATTGGTATTGTCGTGTTCGTGTATTTTAGAAATTAAATTCTGACGCAAGGCCAAAATAGAACGTCTTCCTAAATCGATTAGTTTAACCTCTTCAGATACGTCTTCCCCAACTTCAAAGTCAGGTTCAATTTTACGTGCTTCGGTTAACGAAATTTCTTGGTTTTCGTCTTCTACCTCTGCATCTGCAACCACGATTCGGTTTCTCCAAATTTCTAAATCTCCTTTATCTGGATTAATAATAATATCGAAGTTATCATCGTCTCCATATTTCTTCTTTAATGCGCTTCTAAAGACATCTTCTAAGATGGCCATTAGCGTTACACGATCAATTAATTTGTCGTCTTTAAATTCAGAAAAAGATTCTATTAATGCGATATTTTCCATATCTACGTATGCTAGTTAAAATTTATCATCACTTTTGCTTCGGCAATATCGCCATAGGGCAACATGGCCTCTTTCTGCACCGTTACTTTTCCCTTGCCAACAGGCTTAGGTTCACGGGTCTTCCAAGTAATCTTGCAATCGGTTTCGCTCGCCTGTTCTAGCGTTCCTTCCAGTTGTTCTCCAGTTGTAGTTCTAACTTTAAGCTTGCGGCCAATATTTTTTTGGTACTGACGCGGAATTGCAAGTGGACTAGAAACCCCAACAGAGGTAACTTCTAGCGAAAAATCATGCTCTTCGCGGTCTAAATTGTGTTCTACAGCTCTACTCATGGCAATGCAATCGCTTACACTTACTCCATTATCGCCATCTAAAATCACAATTATTTGATTGGACTCACTAATTCCGAGTTCAATTAAAAATATCCCGGGCATTGTTTCTAATGCCTGATCTACCAATGCTATTACTTTTTGCTTCAACATAGTCTATAAAAAGAGGGGACTTCCGGTCCCCTCATAGTTCTTAAATCCTATAATAAGGGTGCAAATATAGTACAATTATTTGATTTTTAAAAGTCACAGCAAGAGGATTTTATTTTGTAATTTATAGCTTAATTAACCAACCTAGTTATGCAAAAAATATTAGTCCCCACCGATTTTTCCCCTCAAGCTGAATTCGCTCTTAAAGTAGCCGCTCAATTGGCTAAAAAAAATAATGGCGAAATACATTTAGTACATATGTTAGAATTACCAATACACTTGGCTAATTCTGGGAGTAGCGAGCATCTTCCGGAATCGCTGTTTTTTATTAAACTGGCCGAAAAGAATTTTAAAGAAATCGAGAAAAAGCCCTATTTAGACGGAGTAACCGTTTATCAAGAAGTCGCCTATAGCGAGATTTATCAGGGCATTCAAGAATGTACAAAAAAGCACAACATTGACCTGATAATAATGGGAAGTCACGGCGCTAGTGGTTTTAAAGAAATGTTTATTGGCAGTAATACAGAAAAGGTAGTGCGCACCTCTGAAGTTCCAGTTCTTGTAATTAAGAACGATCACAGCGATTTTAGCATAAACAACTTTGTATTTGCTACCGATTTTTCTCAGGAATGCCAAACAACGCTAAGCAAAGCTGCCACTTTTGCCACAAATATGAATGCCAAATTACATCTGCTTTTTATTAATACGGTTTCTGATTTTAAAACATCTAGTGAAGCTATGTCCATGATGCAAGAGTTTATTAAAGACATGAATATTTCTAACTATACTTTAAATATTCACAACGACCATTCGGTAGAAAAGGGAATATTAAATTTTGCAAAAGACAACCATATGGACCTTGCTGGAATGAGCACCCATGGACGCAAAGGTCTGGCTCACTTTTTTAACGGCAGTATTAGCGAAGATCTTGTAAATCATGCTCAAAGACCAGTTATTACGTTTAAAATTTAAGCCTTGTAGCAACGCAGTGTAAAAAAAACATAAAATTTTCTACAAATTAATTTTTGTATTAAAAAATTGTTTTTATTTACCACCTATTACGTGTTAACATATGCACGTTTAGCTGAACATCTTGAACTGTGTTTTTAGGTTCGGGCTTTTGAAAATTAGGAAGTCATATTCAAAAGCTGCCTCTGGGATGGGGATCCGAATTTTAGGGCTAACTTCCGCTATCCATACGAGTATTCATATTGCATCTGAAGTGGTGTACTCTTTACTACTTTATGACTGTTTGTGTTCAACGTTAATTGAACCTATTCCTGATTTTAACTAATCGACTCGTTACACTCTTACTTTTTACAATGAAAACAAAATACCTTGATCTTATTGATCAAACCTTTGATTTTCCTCAACCAGAATTTAAACTGGAAAAGGACAATCTTTTATTTCACGAGATAGACCTAACAGCGCTTATCGCCGAACATGGCACTCCGTTAAAGTTTACGTATTTACCCAAAATATCGGACAACATACAGCGCGCAAAAGGTTGGTTTAAAAATGCCATGGAATCGCATAACTATCAGGGTGAATATCACTATTGTTATTGCACCAAAAGTTCCCACTTTGAACATGTGCTAAACGAAGCCTTGACTAACAAAATTCATTTAGAAACCTCATCGGCCTTCGATATGGATATAGTTCAGCACCTTAAACAGCAAGGTAAAATAGACGACCAAACCTATATAATTTGCAATGGTTTTAAACGCGATTTATATATAGAAAACATAGCGCGCCTTATAAATGAAGGACATCAAGGTTGTATTCCTATTATAGACAATTACGAAGAATTGGACTTACTCTCTGCCAGAATAAATACCAACTTAAATATTGGAATACGAATTGCCAGCGAAGAAGAGCCCAAATTTGAATTTTACACGTCGCGTCTAGGGATTGGCTATAAAAACATTGTTCCGTTTTACAACAACACCATTAAAAACAACCCCAAAGCGCAGTTAAAAATGCTGCATTTTTTTATAAATACTGGAATACGCGACAACGCCTACTATTGGAACGAACTGCTTAAATGTATGAAGGTTTATGTTAGTCTTAAAAAAGTTTGCCCAACTTTAGATAGCTTAAATATTGGCGGCGGCTTTCCAATTAAAAACTCTTTAGCTTTTGACTACGACTACCAGTATATGGTAAACGAAATTATAACGCAAATTAAACAGTCTTGCGACGAAGCTGGAGTGGCTGTACCAAACATCTTTACAGAATTTGGAAGCTTTACTGTAGGTGAAAGTGGCGGTGCTATTTACGAAGTGCTTTATCAGAAGCAGCAAAACGATCGTGAAAAATGGAACATGATTAATTCGTCCTTTATTACCACAATGCCAGATAGTTGGGCTATAAACAAACGTTTTATTATGCTCGCCATTAACCGCTGGAAAGACGAATACGAACGCGTCCTACTGGGCGGACTTACTTGCGATAGCGACGACTATTACAATTCCGAGCAACATATGAACGCAATTTACTTGCCAAAATACAATAAAGCAAAGCCGCTTTATATTGGGTTTTTTAATACCGGTGCTTACCAAGAAAGTATTGGAGGCTTTAAAGGGCTGCAGCATTGTTTGATTCCGCACCCAAAACACATTTTAATTAATAAAAATGAATTAGGACAGCTGGAAACTAAGGTGTTTGCAGAACGTCAAACTGCGCAAGACTTTTTAAGCATATTGGGTTATTCCAACGCAAAACAAGAAACCCCACCACAAGAATTACAAACTGTTACAACACAATCATTTTAATATCATGGAATCCAAAAAAACATTTGCAGGAATCCCGAGTGAGTTCGCCAACCGCGAATCTTCTAAAATAAGCCTAATCCCAGTTTCTTACGATGGTACCAGTACCTGGCAAAAAGGCGCGGATCAAGGTCCAGCAGCTTTTTTAGAAGCTGCCGAAAACATGGAACTGTACGACATAGAAACCAATAGTGAGGTGTATAGACAAGGGATTTACCTGCACCCTACTCTTGAAGGTTTTGAAACTCCAGAGACCATGGTAAAAACAGTCTACAATCAGGTAAAAGAAACCATAAAACGCAATAAATTTGTTACCCTATTTGGTGGCGAACACAGCATTTCTATTGGGTCTATTCAGGCGTTTAATGAATCATTCAACAACCTAACTGTATTGCAAATAGATGCCCATGCAGATTTAAGGCCTAGTTATCAAGGCACGCCTTACAATCATGCTTGCGCTATGTATCAAGCCAGCCAAGAAACCAATTTAATACAAGTTGGAATTCGTTCTATGGACCGTCTTGAATTAGATATTATGGATACAGACAACGTCTTTTTTGCACACGATATGGCACAAGACGACAATTGGATGGACGCTGCCTTAGACGCCATGACCGACAATGTTTATATAAGCTTTGATTTAGACGCACTAGATCCCTCTATTTTTCCCGCAACTGGCACTCCAGAACCGGGAGGACTATTGTGGTACGAAACTCTCGAATTTTTGGCTCAGGTATTTGAACAAAAAAATGTAGTTGGTTTCGATCTTGTAGAATTGTGTCCAAATGAATTTAGCGGCGCTTCTAACTTTTTAGCCGCAAAGTTGTATTACAAAATGCTTAGCTACAAATTTACAGACCTAGAAGACCACGAACCATATTTATTAGCAGGAACAAAAAGCAATCTTGACAAGAAATCAAACAAACAACCTAAATTTAATATTGATAATGAATACGATCAATAACGCTCCAATTAGTGCTTTTATGGAGCACTATTTTTTACACTTTAATGCTGCGAGTGTAGTAGACGGCGCTAAGGCCTACAAAAATCAATTATCTAATGGCGGTAAAATGCTTGTTTCTTTAGCTGGTGCAATGAGCACTGCAGAATTAGGCAAAATTTTTGCAGAAATGATTCGTCAAGATAAGGTGCATATTATATCCTGCACTGGGGCAAACCTAGAGGAAGATATAATGAATTTAGTGGCGCATAGTCATTACAAACGCATTCCTAATTACCGCGACCTTACACCGGAGCAAGAATGGGAGCTTTTAGAGCAAGGTTTAAACAGAGTAACAGACACTTGTATTCCAGAAGAAGAGGCTTTTAGACGTTTGCAACAGCATGTGGTTAAACTTTGGAAGCAAGCGCAAGACGAAGGAAAGCGATACTTTCCACATGAATACATGTATAAGTTATTGCTTTCTGGAGTTTTAGAGGAGTATTACGAAATAGATCTAAAAGATTCTTGGATGTACGCAGCTGCAAAAGCGAATTTACCTATGGTAGTTCCTGGCTGGGAAGACAGCACTATGGGTAATATTTTTGCTAGTTATGTGCTAAAGGGTGAATTAAATGCAAGCATTGTAAAATCGGGGATTGAATATATGACGTTTTTAGCCGACTGGTATACCAAAAATAGCGACAATGGTATTGGATTTTTCCAAATTGGCGGAGGAATCGCAGGTGATTTTCCAATTTGCGTTGTACCTATGTTATACCAAGATATGGAGCGAACCAACACTCCATTTTGGAATTACTTTTGCCAAATTAGCGACTCCACCACGAGCTATGGGTCGTACTCTGGTGCAGTACCCAACGAAAAAATAACCTGGGGAAAACTAGACATAAACACTCCAAAATTTATTATCGAAAGTGATGCTACTATAGTGGCACCCCTAATGTTCGCTTATATTTTGAATCAATAATACCCACAACTATGAAACGCATAATAGTAGATTATTCAAAACTGAACGAAGAAATTCTAGCGCTGTTAGTAGATAAATTCCCTGATGGCTACGATAGGGACCATATTATAAGTTTTAGAAACGCACAAAACGAACTGATAGATTGTGTTGAAGTGCGAACAGAGGACAGTATTTTTTTAGTAAAAATTAGCAAGCGACTTGTAACGGCAATGGAAGATTTTGACGAAGATGACTATAACGACGAAGACGATGACCCCCATGACAATAATGACCCTGACACACCGCCAGGAGGTGAGTACTAATTTTTTTAATAGAACAGAATTAAACCTTTAAAATAAACCAAATTTGGACCCAGCAGCAATAGATAATATTTCGCTCGATTTTTTAACCTTTGACGACTACCAGGAGTTAAAACAAGTAATGATTTCTGCTTATTCTAACTTCCCCGATTCATTTTGGAAAGAAGAACAAATAAAAACCTTGATCCAAATTTTTCCTAAAGGTCAGGTAGTTATTAAAATAAACGGAGAACTGGCAGGGTGTGCCTTGGCTATTATTGTGGATTACGACAATTTAGAAGAGTTTCATACGTATCGTGAATTAACTGGCAATTACACCTTTAACACCCATACCGATCAAGGCGATGTTTTGTACGGAATAGATGTTTTTATTCATCCGTCTTATAGAGGCTTGCGTTTGGGAAGACGTCTTTATGATTACCGCAAAGAATTGTGCGAAAAATTAAATCTAAGGGGTATTGCCTTTGGGGGTAGAATGCCCAACTATCACAAATATATGGACTCGGTTTCACCTAAAGAGTACATAAGCAAAGTGCGTCTTAAAGAAATAACAGATCCTGTGTTGAATTTTCAAATTTCGAACGACTTTCACCCGACCAAAGTTATAAAAGGGTATTTAGAGGGCGACGAAGCATCCAGCGAATTTGCGGTGTTGATGGAGTGGGATAACATTTATTATCAAAAGCCAAACAAAAGGGTTCGGCTTAAAAAAACAGTAGTGCGTTTAGGTTTAATTCAATGGCAAATGCGACCCTATAACACTTTAGAAGAGCTGCTACAACAGGCCGAATTTTTTATAGATGCCGTTGCTGGATATCGTTCAGATTTTGCCGTTTTCCCAGAGTTTTTTAATGCGCCTTTAATGGCCAAAGACAATAATTTATCTGGAGCCGACGCCATTAGAAAGCTGGCCGAATTTACTCCAGAGATTGTGCAAAAATTTTCGGAGTACGCTATAACCTATAACATTAATATAATTTCTGGCAGTATGCCCGAGGTTAAAGATAATGTGCTTTATAATGTTGGATATTTGTGCAGAAGAGACGGCAGTATAGCTCGTTACGAAAAAATTCACGTTACACCAGACGAGGCAAAAGTCTGGGGTATGCAAGGAGGCACGCAAATAAAAACCTTCGATACCGATTGTGGGAAAATTGGCATTTTAATTTGTTACGATTCGGAGTTTCCAGAACTAAGTCGCTTATTGGCAGACCAGGGCATGCAGATTTTGTTTATTCCATTTTTGACCGACACACAGAACGGCTATTCTCGGGTTAGAAATTGCGCCCAAGCAAGAGCCATAGAAAACGAATGCTATGTGGCCATTGCGGGTAGTGTAGGCAACTTACCCAACGTGCACAATATGGATATGCAATACGCCCAATCTGCGGTAATAACACCTTGCGATTTTTCCTTCCCTACTAACGGGGTAAAAGCAGAAGCTACGCAGAATTCAGAAATGATTCTTATTGCAGATGTTGATTTAAGTCTGTTAAAAGAGCTAAACCAATTTGGCGCAGTGCGCAATCTAAAAGACAGACGAACCGATTTGTATGAGATAATTAAAAAATAGTGGTTAAAGCTCACAATTATTTATATTTTAGTGTTTATTGCTAAAATATGCTATGGATTTAAAGATTTTTACCTGGGCTACCTTTATTGGAGTAATATTTCTTCTTCTCGCCTTTGACTTATTCGTTTTACACAAAAAAAATACCGTTGCCAGCAATAGGAAGGCGGCAATGGAAACATTATTCTGGATTGGCGTTGCGGGTAGTTTTTCTTTTATGATTTACTATTTGTTTGACAACAATTTAGTTACCAACCCTAACAATGTTACTCCCAAGGCTGCTGTATTAGAATATATTACCGGATATTTAATAGAACTTTCGCTAAGTGTAGACAATTTGTTTGTTATTGCAATGATATTTGCCTCGTTTAGCATTCCAATTAATTACCAGCATCGGGTTTTATACTGGGGGATTATTGGCGCTATTGTGTTTAGAGCCATTATGATTTTTGCGGGAGTATTGCTAATTAATAAGATTAGCTGGGTAACCTATATTTTTGGAGCACTGCTGCTTTATACCGCCTTCCATATGCTTGTAAAGGAAGAAAAAAGCGAACAATCTAGTGGGGTACGTAATTTTTTATATAAAAAACTAAAAGTTACCGATAACTTAAGTGGTCAAAAATTCTGGGTTCGCGAAAACGGGGTTCGCATGGCCACCCCTTTGTTAATCGCCCTAATAATGATTGAACTAACCGATGTGCTTTTTGCCGTCGATAGCATCCCCGCAATTCTCTCTATTACCACCGACCCCTTTATTGTTTTTAGTTCCAACATATTTGCGGTCTTAGGGCTGCGTTCTATGTATTTTTTTTTAGCAAATATGTTAGCGCGTTTCCAATATTTAAAATACAGTGTTTTTGCAATATTAATATTTGTGTCTTTAAAACTACTCACCCTGCATTTCTTTAAAATGCCAGAATGGTTCTCCCTTGGCTTTATCGCTGTTTCTTTAGTTTGTGGTGTTCTGGTGAGCTTGCGGGTAAAAAACCCTGAATAGTCTTAAAGCCACTTTTTACGCCTAAAATAATAGAGCATTCCTAAGAATACTAGAATCATAACACCCCAAAGCACAAAGTAACCGTGCTTATAAGACAGTTCGGGCATATTCTGAAAATTCATACCGTAAATTCCTGCCATAAAAGTGAGTGGAATAAAAATGGTGGCAATTATGGTTAGCACCTTCATTACCTCGTTCATTTTGTTGCTAATCGTAGTCATATACATATCCATTAAACTCCAAATCATATCGCGATAAATCTCGACGTTCTCGCTCACTTGAATAATGTGATCGTATAAATCTCTAAGGTAAACTTGAGTTTTGCTGTTTATTAAGTCGTGTTCGCTTTTAACCAATCTATTTACCACTTCGCGCAATGGCAAAATGGCCCTACGAATGCGCAATACTTCACGCTTTAATTCTTGAATTTTTTGGGTTATTCCATCTTCTTCGCGTTGCACAAATAGTTGGTCTTCTAAACGTTCAATTCGCAATGCCAATTCTTCTATTATAAAAAAGTAATGGTCAACAACGGCATCCATTAATGCGTAAAGCAAATAATCTGACCCCATGGTTCTAATTCTACCTTTAGAAGTACGAATGCGAGTTCTAACGGCGTCAAAAACATCACCATCTGCTTCTTGAAAACTCAGCACATAATTTTCGCCTAAAACCAAAGACAAGTGTTCAAATTGGATTTGATCTTCTTTGTTTAAATACAGCATTTTAAGCACGACAAAAAAGTGGTTTTGGTACTCATCTATTTTGGGACGTTGCTGGGTGTTAGCAATATCTTCTATTACTAACGGATGTAATTTAAAATGCTCGCCAATTTGCTGAATCGCCTCTATGTGATTCAATCCATTAAGATTTAACCAAGTAGGCCTATTTGTAGATAGTAGTTTAAAGACTTCATTAACAGACCCTAATTCCTTATCGATTAGCGCTTCGGAATCAAAATCCATGATGTCTAAGTATAAGCTATCTTGATTTTTCTTTCCAGTATATACTATTGTTCCAGGGGCTAATCCCGCCGATTTTTTTGCCGTAGACGCTCTCTTTTTTGTAATCTCTTTAGCCATTAAAAAGCTTTTATTGAAGATACAACATTTAGCGAATTCCCTATTTAAAAAGCACAATATTTTAAATCACCCCAGTTTATAGTTATCAATAATTTTAAATGTAAAAACATTGACTTGCTGTAGTTAACAGAAGTTATTCAAATAGAAATTAATTAAAAGTTTAAGCAAACCAAAACGATACCCTTTTATAAATTTGTATTTTTAAGCCTTTACCAATCATAGTATGTTTAAAAAAATAATTGTTAGTGCATTTTTTGCTTGCTTATTTGTCCTACCGCTAACTGCTTTAGCTCAAGAGGTAAAATCCATTACTATTGGAATAAATTCGGACCTGAACGAGCAAGAAACGGGAACCTTACTCCAAGAGTTAAAAACCGAAATTAACGCCGTGCTAGGCTCTGGCTACAGCGTGACGTACAAACCATTGCTTTTAAGCAATAACAGCTTAGCCAAAGCCAAAGCAAACTATTTGGAGCGTTTAACAGACGATTCAGAAGTAATTATAACTTTTGGGGTCCAAAATACCATTGCCGTTTACGACCAAGATGAGCATCCAAAACCCACCATTGTTTTTGGCTCCATAAACAAGGACATTGTAATAAACAAAATAGTTACCACAAGAGCATCATCCAAAAATTTGGCCTATATAATTGCGCCTAATTCGTATTCTGAAGACTTATTGGCCTTTAGAAGCCTTTTTGACCATAAGCGATTAGGAGTTATAGTCGATGAGTTTACGCGCTCCAATCTCCCCTTAAAAGAGTTATTCGATAGTTATTTTGAAGATTCGGAAAGCACGTATCAATTCATATTATTAAATGAAGATGGTAGTCTTGATAACGATTTAGAAAACATAGATGCTATTTATTTAACTACTGGACTCTTTTTAAACGATGCCGAATTTGAAGTGTTAGTAAACAACATTAATAGCAAGAATATACCCTCGTTTTCTGGTGTAAGCCTAAAAGATGTTGAGCGAGGTATTTTAGCAACAAACCAGCCAGACAATAATTTGGCACAAATATTTAGACGTATTGCCCTGCATGTCGAAGCTGCCGCCAATGGCGAAGACATGTCTGACTTATCTGTATTTTTAGATTATAAACAAGAACTCTCTGTTAATTTTAATACTGCGAATGGCATTGGGTTTCCTTTGCGCTATAGCATGCTAGCGAAGATTAATTTTCTAAGTGGAACCCAAGAGATTATTCCAGAAATAAATTATTCTCTTTTAGATATTTTAAATGGAGTTGCCACCAATAACTTAAGTTTAAATGCCAGCAAACTAGAGATAGACCTAGTAGCCCAGGATGTTAAAACGGCCCAAAGTAACTACCTGCCAAATGCGACAGCAAACGCTGGTGGGGTATATGTAGATCCTAGATTGGCCGAAGTTTCTAACGGCGCCAACCCCGAATTTAGTACGGCTGCCAATGCTACGTTACAACAACTTATTTATTCCCCTGAAGCTAGTGCAAGTATCTCTATTCAAAAAAGTGTGTTACAAGCTCAAGAACAAGCCTATAATGCTACCCAATTAGATGCTCTGTTAGACGCCTCGGTGGCCTATTTTAACGCGCTAATCTTAAAAACAAATGTGCTAATACAGAACGAAAATCTGCAAATCACCAAGCGCAATTTAGAAATATCGGACCAAAATTTTGAATCGGGAGCTTCGGGCAAAGGTGATGTACTGCGATTTAAGAGTCAATTAGCGCAAAATATACAAGCCTTAATAAATGCGTCAAATAGCATACAACAGGCCTACTTTAATATTAATCAGATATTAAACACACCCATAAATACCACTATAGGTATTCAAGATGCGGTTATAGAACAGGGGCTTTTTAAAACATATAACTACAGTAAGTTTAGAGAACTTTTAGACAATCCATTACTTCGTCCTTATTTAGTTGAATTTTTGGTGGCAGAAGCTAAAGAAAATGCTCCCGAACTTAAAAACTTGAGCTTTAATTTAGAAGCCACAGAGCGCAGTTACGATTTGAGTTCTTGGGGACGATTTATTCCTACGGTATCTTTACAAGGCCAATACGACCTTACCCTATCTAGATCTGGAGCAGGCGCAACACCAAATCCATTATTTCCAGAAATTCCTTTCGAGAGCTATAACGTAGGTCTTAATGTGAGCTTACCAATTTTTCAACAGAATCTAAATAATATAAATAAACAAACAGCACTAATTCAGAAAGATCAATTAGGACTTCAGGAAGAAAACATTAATCTGAATATTGAATTAAACGTAAACAGTATTGTACTGGATTTAATTAATCAAATTGCCAATATAGAACTCTCCAAGGTGTCTGAAGAAAGTGCTAAAGAAAGCCTGGAATTGGTGCAAAGCGAATATAAAAACGGAGCTGTACCCGTAATTCAATTAATCGACGCTCAGAATAATTATTTACAAGCGCAATTGCAGAGCGCCACTGCTAACTACGATTATTTGCTTACCGCAATGCAACTAGAACGTATTATTGGATATTTCTTTCTAATGCACACAGAACAGGAAAATCAAGAATTT
Source organism: Gilvibacter sp. (assembly GCA_965277295.1). Classification (GTDB taxonomy): domain Bacteria; phylum Bacteroidota; class Bacteroidia; order Flavobacteriales; family Flavobacteriaceae; genus Gilvibacter. The sequence continues at coordinate 1,793,463 of OZ255720.1, read as the reverse complement.
ATTCAAAGAGCCAATCAATATATTTTAAGCCGACAATAACATTAATCATGAAGATAATTAATCGCCTAGGGATACTTTGCCTTGCAACACTAAGTTTAGTGGCTTGCAAAGAAAAAGAAGAAGTTAAAGAAGAGATATTGCGCCCAGTACAATATCAGGTAGTTGCTACTGGAATGGCCGAAGAAACAAGAACCTTTAGTGGGCTAGCAAAATCGAGTGACGAAATAGTGCTTAGTTTTAGAAGCAGCGGTATTATTGAGCAGGTAAATGTTACTAGAGGACAGCAAGTAAAAAAAGGCGAACTAATAGCAAAACTAGATAATGTAGAGGCCAGTTTGGCTTACGAACAAGCCGTATCTTCCGTTAATAGTGCCAAGTCGGCCTTAAATACTTCGCAAAACGAACGCGATAGAATTCGGGTGTTATACGAGAAAGGAAGTAAGTCGTTAGCAGAATACGAAAAAGCTCGAAACGCTTACGAAACTGCACTAGCTCAGTACGAATCGGCTGTTAGAAATAGAGGTATTCAGAGCACCCAACTAAGCTACGGTATTATAAAGGCTCCAAAAGATGGTCTACTTACCGATTTTGTTGGCGAGGTAGGCGAACGTGTGTCATCAGGGCATGAATTTGCCACTTTAAACGCTGGAACAGAAATGAAAATTGAATTGGGTCTTCCCGAAAGTTTGGTAAATAATGTAGATGTAGGCATGAAAACTTCGGTGGTATTTTCTGCAATAAAAGATTCCTTATTTATGGGAACAGTAATAGAATTAGCACCTGCCGCAAGTGCAGATGCCTCGACCTATAAAACATTTGTAGGCATTAATAACCCCACCGACGACATTAAATCGGGAATGGCAGCAAATGTTACCTTTAGTTTTAAAAGTGACACCCAAAATACCGACGATTTAATTATAGTTCCCGTTAAGGCCGTAGGAGAAGATGGTGACGGTAACTTTGTGTTGCTAATAGATTCGAGCGATCAAAAAACAGGTGCGATTAAAAAACAAACAATAACCTTAGATGGTTTAACAACCAATGGGTTTATTGTTAAAAGTGGCTTAAGTGAAGGGCAATACATAGCTACGGCTGGATTACAAACCTTACTAGAGGGACAACAAGTTAGTCTAGAACAACCAAACCAATAGACAGGCATGAATTTAACCCAATTTTCGATAGATCGTAACCGTGTAAGCTTAAGTATACTAGCCGTTGTAATACTTATGGGCGGGGTTATGTATAACTCGCTATCACGCGATAGTATGCCCCCTTATACAGTGCGTGTTGCAACCATAGTATCGTCGTTTCCTGGAGCAAGTCCAGAACGTGTAGAAGCCCTTGTTACAGACAAAATTGAAAAGGTCGCACAAGAATTACCCGAACTTAAAGAGGTAACATCCACCTCTAGAACAGGACTTTCTGTAGTACAAGTTGAGCTTCAATTAGAAGTTGGCCCAGAGCAATTGCAACCGGTTTGGGATAGATTACGACGCAAGTTAGACGACATTACAGATTTACCCGCGAATGTAATTCCAAATCTAGACGACGATGGTATAGGCGATGTTTATGGAATTGCCGTTGCCCTTACCAGTGATGGATTTTCTTACGCCGAACTAAAAGACACTGCAGACGACCTTAGAGACGATCTAATTAAACTTGACGATGCCGCTAAAGTAGAACTCAATGGGGTACAAGATCAGCGCGTCTATGTAGAATTTAATAATACACGACTAAAAGCTTACGGTCTTACTTCGAGTAAATTACAAAGCATTATTAGCAGTACTAATATTTTGAATTCTGGGGGTGAAATAACCGTAGAAGACGAACGTATTATTTTAGAACCAACAGGTAATTTTGATAGTGTAGAAGCTATCGAAAACATGCTTGTTCCCGTTGGCGATGGCAGCAAAGTATTAGCCTTAAAAGATATAACCAATATACGGCGTGGCTATAAAGACCCGGCGAGTCAAATTGTTCGTGTTAACGGCAAAGATGCAATTTCGTTACATATTTCTTTAAAAGATGGCGCCAACATTATAAAAATGGGCGAAGAAGTAGATGTTGTAATTTCTAATTGGCGTGCTAAGTTACCGGTAGGTTTAGAAGTAGGCAGAATCTCTTCTTTAGACACCTATATTGAACTTAAAATTAGCAGTTTTGTTGGCAATTTAGTTCAAGCCATTATTATTGTTCTAATTGTAATGCTAATCTTTTTGGGGATTAGAACGGGATTGGTTATTGCAAGTCTAATTCCTATTGTCACCGTTACTACGCTATTTGTGATGGGATTATTAGGCGTTGGTTTAAACCAAATTACCCTTGCGGCTTTAATTATGGCCTTAGGTATGATGGTAGATAATGGCATTGTGGTGGCCGAATCGATAATAGTAAAAATGGAACAGGGTGACCCCGTGAAGAAGGCAGCTATAGATTCCTGTGGAGAATTATTTATTCCGTTGTTAATTTCGACGCTCACCACATCTGCAGCATTCTTATCGTTTTATTTAGCCGAATCGAATATGGGAGATATGATGGGGCCCTTATTCGTAGTAATATCTATTGCTCTAGTGTCTTCTTGGATTCTTTCTATGAGCATAATTACCCTGTTTTGTGTGTTCTTTTTAAAGATCGAAAAGAAGGATGCAGATAACGTTAGTTTTTTAGATAAGATTATTAACTCGCTAAAGCGCTATTATAAAAACTTAATTATTACCGCCTTAAATTGGAAACGGTCTGTATTAGCTTCCATTGTTTTATTATTCATATTATCGCTGTTTGGCTTTACACAATTAGGTTTTGTTTTCTTTCCCGATAGCGATAGAGATATGATTACAATGGACATTAACTTGCCCGAAGGAACCAAAATAGAAACCACGCAAAGTACCATCGAAGAAATAGAAGCATTTATGATGGCCGAACTTGCCGTAAACAACGAACGACCCGAGGGTGTTGTAGATTGGTCTGCCTTTATTGGAGAAGGGCCATCGTCTTACGATTTAGGCTATTCTGCAGATGAACCCAATTCGAATTATGCGCATATTTTAATAAACACATCTTCTTTTGAACAGAATAATGCCTTGGTTGCGGCAATAGATGAATTTACCTTTAGTAATTTTCCTAATGCAGATATTAAAACGGCCTTACTAGGTTCTACAGGAGGTGGTGCGCCTATAGAAATTAAAATTAGTGGGGACGACCCAGACCGACTTGCGGCAATTGCAGGAGAAGTAAAATCGCAATTATTTACAATTCCTGGCACAAAAAATATTAAGGACGATTGGGGACCAAAAGGCAAAAAGTTTATTATTAAAATTGACCCCAACAGAGCACAAACTGCTGGAGTAACCAATCAAGATATTGCAACTTCTTTACAAACCGTTTTAGACGGCTTTAACACCGGAGAATACAGAGAGGGCGACGAAAACATTCCTATTATTATGCAAGGTGAAAACAAAAAGGAACAAACCTTGGCCTCGCTGGAAAGTTTAAACGTTTTTGCTCAAAATTCGGGTAAAAGTGTCCCGTTTTTACAAGTTGCAAGTATAGAACCTGTCTGGCAATATTCTAAGATAAAACGTACCGACATTACTAGAACTGTTATTGTTTCGTCCGAATTAACAGAAGACGGAAATGCGTCGGCAATTACAACAGCAATCACTCCCTGGTTAGATTCTCAAAAAGAAGCTTGGAACGGGGCCTATACATATAGTTTTGGCGGGGAAGCGGAAAACTCGGCCGAAAACATGGGCGCTGTAACCAAATATTTACCCTTGTCGGGTTTTATTATTGTAATGCTGTTAATTATTCAGTTTAATTCCCTTAGAAAAATGACTATGATTGTGTGTACTATTCCGCTTGGAGTAATAGGTATGGTATTAGGCTTATTATTGTTTGGTGTTCCCTTTGGCTTTATGGCTTTTCTTGGTGTAATTTCTTTAGCCGGGATTGTAATTAACAATGCTATTGTACTTATAGATAGAATAGAAATAGAAGAGTCTGAATTAAAACGATCGCCTCAGGACGCAATTATTGCAGCCTGTTTGCAACGCTTCCGACCCATTTTACTGGCTACATTTACAACTGTTTTAGGTTTAATTCCGTTGTATTTAGGTGGAGGTGCTATTTGGGAACCCATGGCGGTAACCATTATGGTAGGCCTTTTATTTGGAACCGTAATTACGCTGTTGTTTATTCCGTCCTTCTACAGTTTACTTTACAAAGTAAGCTATAAAGATTACACTTTTAACAACAAGTTATTGGAGTAATGTTTAAGAAGTTATTCGCTTATCGATTTGAACTTCTAATAGTTTCGCAAATTCTAATTCTTTTTGGGAGCCTTTTTGTACCTACACAATGGTATGCAAATTATTTTAATCCCTTATTGTTTATTGCCAATCTAGCAGTTGGATTGTTATTTTTTTCTCCCAACAAATGGAAGTTGCGTTTTATAATTCTTTTGTTAATTACGGCGATAGTTTTCTTTGGGGTAGATGTTACCTCGATAAAATACCAAGAGGCATTTAAATTTGTGCATTTGGGCACTTTCTTTTTGTTTTATTTATTGCTTAGTGTCGAGATTATTAAGCAGGTTTGGCAAGCTAAAATAGTAGGTAAAAATGTAATTTTTGGCCTTGTTAGCGGCTATATTTCTTTAGGTTTAATAGGATTCTTTATTTGCACAGCCATAGAAATGGCAAGTCCGGGGTCTTTTGCTGGCTTGAGCTATCAAGCAGATACAGGAGCAGCAAAACCAGAAGAACTACTTTACTTTAGCTATATAACACTAATGACCATTGGCTATGGAGAAATTGTTCCGTTAGCCCAAATTGCCAGAAAAGCAGCGGTATTAATTGGATTAATGGGCCAAATGTACTTAGTGGTTGTTACGGCTATCGTAGTAGGTAAATACATTAGTCAATTACCAAAAAATCAGGATTAAAAGGCTTAATCTAAAACAGCATTAATTGCCGTTCCCGTTGTGGTGACGGGCACCTCTATTCCCAATATAATTGCGAGGGTTGGAAGTATATCTGCTGTGTTTGTTTTTCCTGTATAAGTGCCGGTTCCAATACCCTTACCATAAAACAACAAAGGCACGTGACTATCGTGTTCATAGCCGCTACCGTGAGAAGAACCAGTAGTTGCGTAAACCACTACCGATGGGTTTAAGGTATAAAACACATCGCCGCTACGCTGGGAATTAAAGCCATTTAAAATGGTTTTTTCCATAGGCGTGTTTACATTTCCCTGTTCCAAATTGGTGCGAGTAATCACTGTATTTATTTGTGGCCATTGCTTAATTGTCTTCATTATCAAGCTTTCCAGTTGCGTTTTGTCTATTTTCATCTCGCCCATTATTTGTTTGTTCAAATAAACTTGACCCCCAGAAATATGACTAATCAAATCGGTAGTGCCATAATTAATAAAACACAAGTCTTTTAAACTTGTAATAAACGTTGCTTCTTTAAAGTAGCCTCCTGGTCTTCCATTATCTTTTAAATAATTTGCGTTCTCGCTGGCCCCGTGATCCGAAGTTAAAAACAAGGTGTAATTCTGCGCTCCAATTTTTGTATCAAGCAGGTTTAAAAACTGTTCTAAATCTTGATCCAATTTAATATAAGTGTCTTCTACTTCTTTAGAATTTACGCCAAAATTATGTCCAATGTAGTCGGTACTAGACAAACTAATCCATAATAAATCTGTACTTGAATCAAGCCCTAGCCGCTCTCCAGCTATTGCAGCTGCCGCAAAATCTAACGTTAAACTGTTACCAAAGGGTGTTGCTCGAATTAAGTCGTAATTGCCATTAGTTTTGGCAAGGGTTTCTAAATTGTAAGGAAAACTATTGCCTTGTTTTCCCTTAAATCCACGTTCGTATGGCCTGTTATCGGGGCCACTTTCCCGATACTGCTCTATTGCTATTGAAGGTTCCCAAACTTTAAGATAATTATCTATTAAATTCCCATCGTTAAAGTCTAAAACCCAATTAGGGAGTTTTTGCATGTAGTAAGAAGACGAAATCCAACTTCCTTGCGATTTACCATAAAACCAATAGGCAGCATCTGCATTAAATCCTCCAGATAAAACGGCAGCACGATCTTTTATAGAAATACTTATAACCTTGCCCCCGTTTGGCCTTTGCCTTTTAAAAGCATCGCCTAAAGTTTCGGATAATAGTAGTTTAGGAGATTTTCTAGCACTATCACTTCCAGTTCCTACAGGTTCTACCAAAGAGTCTGCCACACAATACGTATTGATATCTAAATTAGCATCGTACCAAGAATTGTTTAAAATACCATGAATACTCGGGGTTGTCCCTGTATAAATAGTAGCATGGCCAGGCCCGGTATTGGTTGGCACGTAGTTTAAATAATTTTTTTCGCAGGAATATCCTTGAGCTAACAACCTATTAAAACCACCCTGTGTAAAGTGTTTTTTAAATCGCGTTATATAGTCGTAACGCATTTGGTCGACAACAATTCCTACCACTAATTTTGGTGGTGACTGTGAATTTTGTCCTATAGCCGAAAGGTCTTTGCAAAAGACCAAAAACAACAGTAGGAACAATTTAGGGCTCAGTTTCACTAGTTTTTAATTCGAATAGCACGCTGGTTAACGTTGGCTAAAGATATTTAATACTTCTTAAATGTTATGTAAAAGATGTTACTAATAAATATCTTTGTACATTCCGTTTACAAATGACTTATTTACGTTTACTTTTTATACTCGTTTTATTATCAAGTTCTTGGGGTGTTTCTGGGCAAAACAAAAATGCTACAGATTTTGCAAATCACTTTGGAATTGACACCAAAAACAGCATTATTGTGTGTCATCAAAAGCTGGTGCAAAATCAGCTTAACCAATTACAAACTAGCCAAAAAATAACGCTAGGCGATCAAGAATTTGCGCTGTTAAACGCGCCAACTGAATTTACAGAAACCAATCCCTTTTTGGTCGTAAAAGCGCAAGATACCTTTCAAGTTTTTATATCTACATTACCTATACTAAAACTCGAAATAGACGCGACTATTGTAAAAAATAAAAAATCGGCTGGAACACTTACCTATTTTGATAACAATAGCCATATAGAAGCTGCTATTTTAATTAAACTGCGAGGCAACAGTGCCCTTAAATATCCTAAAAAGTCCTATTCGTTTGACTTAAAAGAAGATGCCGAATCTACTAAAGGTATCGATTATGCTCTAGCGGGCCTGCGCTTAGACGACGACTGGATTTTAAACAGTATATATAACGAACCGCTGCGGATTCGTTCGCTTTTTGCTTCTAAACTTTGGTTGGAAATCTGCAAACCAAAACCAAATAACAGGACTCAAAAATATAAACTGGGCACCGATGCTGCCTTTGTAGAAGTGTTTAAAAACAATACGTATTTAGGGCTTTACACGTTAATGGAACCGGTCGACAGAAAACAGTTGAACATTCAAAAAATAAAAGACAACACGGTATATGGCGAACTTCTTAAAGCAAGCGCTTTTACCGACGCTACTACTTTTAAGGCAGCACCAAAGTTTAACAATGCGTTTCCTACATGGGGAGGCTACGAACCCAAATATCCCTACGTAGATTTTACTGCACATTACGATAACATTCATGAATTTGTTGCCTTTGTAAGCCAAAGTGATGCAAAAACCTTTACAGACAATATTGAATCTTATTTAGATTTAGACAATGCAATCGACTATTTTTTACTAATGAATGCTCTGCGGGCCACCGACAATTGGGGTAAAAATTATTACTTGGCTAAAGACACTAAAGACGCTCCCTACTTTTTTGTACCGTGGGATTTAGACGGAGTGTTGGGAATAATTCAAGACGGAAAACAAATTTCCACAACTAACGATGTGCTTAGCAATAATTTATTTGACCGTTTACTTCAAGAGAATCCTGCAAACTTTAAAGCACGCCTTAAGTCACGATGGCAAGAATTGCGAGCGAGTTCTTATAGTTATAATGCCTTGGAAGCAAAACTAATTGCGCTCTCAAATCAATTGGAGCAAAATGAGCTTTATACAAGAGATAATTTAGTATGGCAACTAGATTATAAATATCAAGAACAATTAGATTATATGCTTAATTGGCTTAAAGAGCGCTTAGAATTTCTTGATGGCTACACAGCCAAGCTTAACTAGCCAAACAATTTAGACTTTGCTTGACGGGCATTCATTTGAGCAATATTAGTAATAGAAATACCTTCAGGACATTCTACTTCGCAGGCGCCTGTAAAAGTACAGCTCCCAAATCCTTCAATTTGCATTTGGTAGGTCATTTCTTTTACTCGTTTATGCTGCTCTATCTTCCCTTGTGGCAAACTATTTAAGTGATTTATTTTTGCCGATGTAAACAAGGCCGCCGATGCGTTTTTACAGGTTGCCACACAGGCACCACAGCCTATACATGCAGCCGCATCCATTGCTCGGTCTGCAACCGATTTAGCTATAGGGATTGCATTTGCCTCGGGTGCTGTTCCAGTTTTTGCGCTTATAAAGGCGCCCTGTTCAATTATGCGATCTAACGCAGAACGGTCTACAATTAAATCTTTAATTATTGGAAACGAAGCCGCGCGCCAAGGCTCAACAACAATACTGTCGCCGTCTTTAAAACTGCGCATATGTAATTGGCAAGTAGTAATATTGTCGTGTGGACCATGAGCTCGCCCATTAATAAATACGCCGCATTGCCCGCAAATACCTTCTCTACAATCGTATTCGTAGGCAATTACCTTTTCGTCTTTTAGCACGAGCAATTCGTTTAAATGATCTAAAGCCTCTAAAAAAGACATGTCGGGAGACAAACCCGATACTAAATAATCTCGAATGGCTCCTTTAGCGTCTGGACCTTCTTGTCTCCAAATTTTGAATGTTACTGTCATATGCTGTTACTTATAACTTCTTACCGAAGGTTTTACAAATTCAAATTCTAAATGTTCTTTATGCAGTTTAAACTTTCCACTGTTAAACTCCCAAGCAGAGACATAACTGTAAGCCTCATCTACGCGAACAGCTTCTCCGTCTTGGGTCTGAAACTCTTCTCTAAAATGCGCCCCGCAAGATTCTTCTCGCTGCAAGGCGTCGGTGCACATTAAAAGACCCAATTCTATAAAATCGGCCAAACGCAAGGCTTTCTCTAGTTCGGTGTTTAATTCGTTTTGGTGTCCTGTAACTTTTACATCGCTCCAAAATTGTTCACGAATTGCTTTAATTTGAATTATAGCCTGCTCTAATCCAGTTTTATTGCGACTCATTGCACATTCCTGCCACATGACCTTGCCTAATACCCGATGAAAATGATCTACTGTTTTTGTGCCATTTACAGCCAATATGCTATCTATATGTGCTTTTGTTTCTTGTTCCGCTTTTAAAAATTCGGGATGATCCAGTGCAGGATGCTCCGATTTTAATTCGGACGCCAAGTAGTTATTAATGGTATTGGGTAAAATAAAGTATCCGTCCACGCTAGCTTGTAGCAAAGAGTTTGCTCCTAGTCTATTCGCCCCATGATCCGAAAAATTACACTCACCAATGGCATAGAGTCCCGGAATTGTGGTCATTAATTCGTAATCTACCCAAAGCCCTCCCATAGAAAAATGGGCTGCCGGCGAAATCTGCATAGGCTCTTTGTAAGCATCAATCCCTGTTATCTTTTTGTACATGGTAAACAAATTCCCATAACGGTCCTGAATAGTTTCTAATCCAAACTTGGCTATAGCATGTTTAAAGTCAAGATAGACGGCGTTTTTTAATCGTCCTACGCCAAAACCAGCATCTATACGTTCTTTGGCAGCTCGAGAGGCAATATCTCTTGGCGCCAAATTTCCAAAACTCGGATAGCGACGTTCCAAATAATAGTCGCGGTCCTGTTCTGGAATATCGTTTGCTTTTCTTGAATCTCCCTGGTTTTTTGGCACCCAAATTCGGCCGTCATTTCTTAGGGATTCCGACATTAGAGTGAGTTTAGATTGTGCTTCGCTAGATTGTGGCAGGGCCGTAGGATGAATCTGTGTAAAACTAGGTGCCGCAAAGAATGCTCCTTTTTTATGTGCTTTCCACAAAGCACTTCCGTTACAACCTATAGCCAAGGTAGAAAGCCTAAAAACGCGAGAATAGCCTCCAGTGGCCAATACTACTGCATCTGCGGCAAAACGCTTAAGTGCTCCCGTTACTAAATCGCGTACAATAATACCTTTAGCTTTTCCATCTATAACTACTAAATCTAACATTTCGCTGCGTGGAAACATAGTTACTTTTTTAGCGCGAACCATTTTATAAAGTTGTGAATAGGCGGCTAGTAATAATTGTTGACCAGTTTGGCCTCTGGCATAAAAGGTTCGTTGTACTTGAACGCCTCCAAAACTTCTATTAACCAAAACACCGCCATACTCTCGGGCAAATGGAACACCCTGTTGAACAAAGTGATCTATAAGCGGTGCAGAGAGTTCGGCTAGCCTATAGGTGTTGGCCTCTCTTGATCTAAAATCCCCACCTTTTAAGGTGTCGTAAAACATTCTATAAACACTATCCCCATCGTGCTGGTAGTTTTTGGCAGCGTTAATTCCACCTTGAGCAGCGACAGAATGTGCTCGTCTTGCCGAATCCTGATAACAAAAGCATTGTACGTCATAGCCCAATTCGGCCAAAGTCGCTGCAGCACCAGCACCTGACAGGCCTGAACCCACTACGATTACGTTTAACTTCTTTTTATTGGCTGGGTTTATTAACTGAGATTCTACCTGATAATTACGCCATTTATTTTCTAATTCGCCTTTGGGAATTTTTGCATCTAGATTCATCTTCACACTATTTTAAGTACACTATAAATGGAATTACACCAAAACCAATAGCCATTATAATGGCATAGATTAAGCTAATTTTTGCAATAATATTTAGGCCTTTTTTATTGTAAAAGCCTAAAGTTTTGAATCCGCTTTTAAACCCGTGAAACAAATGAAACCCAAGCGGTATGGCCATTAGGGTATAAAAAATAACATAATAGATATTGTGAAACAAAGCAAAGGTTACTGCGTACACATCTTTGTTCCCCGTGGAATCTAAACCTACTTCTTCGCCAAGCCCGAGTTTTATTCGGGCCCAAAAGTTGACCAAATGAATTACTATAAAAATTAAAATTAAAGCTCCTAAAACACCCATATTTCTAGAGGCCCAAGTGCTATTTTGACTGGCGTGATCTAACAGATATTTTTTTGGTTTTGCGCGTCTGTTTAACACCGTAATTAATAGGGCGTAGATTACGTGAATTACAATAGAGAGATATAATAAATAAGCGACAATTTTTATTAAAGGACTTTCTCTTAAGGTAGTAGAGTATGAATTGTAAAGGCCTCTAGCAGTATCTTCAGGTAATAGCAAAAGACTATTGGCCGAAAGGTGTACAATAAGAAACACGCATAAAAACAAGCCGGTTAAGGCAAGCATTCTTTTTCTAAAGAAGGAAGAATTCATAGTCATATTATTTGTGCAATTTAGCAGTATATTCAGGATGCATTAAGTTTTCTATACTTAGTATTTTATCCAGTTCTTCTTTAGATAAAAGCTTTTTTTCTAAAACCAACTCTCGAATATTTTTTCCAGTTGCAACTGCTTCTTTGCCTATTAAATCTCCCATATGATGCCCAATATATGGATTAAGAAATGTTATTATACCTACAGAATTAAATACCATTTGCCTGGTGTGCTCTTTATTTGCGGTAATTCCCGTGATGCATTTTGTAGCCAAGGTAGTACAGGCATTTGCTAGTAATTCAATAGACTCGAACATACATTGTGCAATTACGGGTTCCATTACATTTAATTGCAATTGTCCTGCCTCGGCAGCAAAAGAAATGGTCACATCGTTACCAATAATTTTATAACACACCTGATTTACAACTTCGGGAATTACAGGGTTTACTTTGGCGGGCATAATAGAAGATCCAGCTTGCATTTCGGGCAGATTAATTTCGTTTAATCCGCATCTTGGACCGGAAGATAACAAACGTAAATCGTTACAAATTTTAGAGAGCTTAACCGCTGTGCGTTTTAATCCTCCAGAAATCATGACGTAAGCCCCACAATCCGAAGTAGCTTCAATTAGGTTTTCGGCTTTTACAAAACTCGCCTTGGTGTATTGTTGTAAAAATCCAATAGATAATTCGGTAAATCCGTCGGGAGCATTTACACCAGTTCCAATGGCGGTTGCGCCCAAATTTACTTCTAAAATTAGATCTCTACAGCGCTTTAAGTTTTTTGTTTCCTCTTTTAAATTGGTTGCCCATGCTCCAAATTCGTCACCTAAAGACATAGGCACTGCATCTTGCAATTGGGTTCTACCCATCTTAATTACTCTCTTAAATTCGGCAGCTTTTTTATCTAAACTCGTTGTGAGCACATTAATTTTTTCGAGCAAAAGATTAATGTAATAAAAAACAGCAACACGGAACGCTGTTGGGTAAGCATCGTTAGTCGACTGCGATTTGTTTACATGATCGTTTGGATCTAGAATTTGGTAATCGCCTTTTTGATGTCCAGATAATTCTAAGGCCACATTGGCAATTACTTCGTTGGTGTTCATATTTACCGACGTACCCGCTCCTCCTTGAAAAACATCGGTAGGAAAACAACCCGCATAGTCATCTAGATTAGCTAATATATGGTCGCAGGCTTGCAGTATTAAATCTGCTTTATCTTGAGCAATTGTGCCAATCTCTTTATTGGCGGCTGCACAAGCCTTTTTGGTGAGTACCAAGCCTTTTATAAAAATGGGATAATCGCCAATTTTGGCTTTCGAAATATTAAAATTCTGGATTGCACGATAGGTATGAATACCGTAATACAACTGCTTGTCTAATTGAATCTCTCCTAACAAGTCTATTTCTGTGCGCGTTTGCATGGCAGCTAGTTTGTTTAAAAGTACTAAATAAACAGGGCATAAAAATGATAGATGTCAATAGTGATAGAAAATATTTTGGACCAGTGAGCGAAAGGGCAATTAAAAGAATATTAGAAATTAGCAACTCAATTGTGACAGCATAAACTGCAGCAAACAATTACAAGCGCCATCAAATTCGTTTATGCTACTTTCGGGTAAAAATTAGAAGTAACAGCATAAAGGCGAAATTTTGTAAACTATAAACTACAAAATTTCGCCTTTATACTACCCACGGTCACGTGGGCAAGCTTACTGCCGGGCGTTCGAGCTCTATATTAATGCAAAAAGTCCCAAACTTACGTTTAGGACTTTTTTTAATTTTGTTGGCCCACTAGGGCTCGAACCTAGACTCTTCTATACCAAAAACAGACGTGTTGCCAGTTACACCATGGGCCAATACCATAATGAGGTGGCAAATTTAATACAAAGTTTGTCTTCTACAAACATTTTCTGCAAAAATTACCTTCTTAAAATTACACTAAAGTTTAAGCGATAACGTTGTTTGTTTAAGCCCTATCACTAATTTTTAATTACCTTCGCTCGTATATTAATTATCACCCTTTATGGAGGCATTGCAATTTAAAAAGTGGAATAGAATACTAGGATGGAGTGTATTCTTAATATCGCTAATTTGTTATATAATGACTGCAGAACCCACCGCAAGTTTTTGGGATGCAGGCGAATACATTACAACAGCTTCTAATTTAGAAGTAGGTCATCCTCCGGGAGCGCCTTTATACCAAATGCTTGGTGCCTTCTTTTCTATTTTTGCAATGGACCCTTCCAACATTGCCTTTACCATTAATTTAATGTCTGCTTTTTCTAGTGCATTTACCATCGGGTTTATGTTTTGGTCTATCGGCATGCTCTTAGAAAACATAATTGGTCGCGACACCAAAAAGACCAAACCTATGGCTATTGCTATTTTAGGTAGTGCTGCTGTTGGCTCTTTGGCTTATGCCTTTACAGATAGTTTTTGGTTTAATGCGGTAGAAGCCGAAGTTTATGCCATGGCAACCTTGCTGTTGTCGGTGCTATTTTATTGTGGTTTGCGCTGGGAGCGCGAAATGAATAGCCCCCGAGGGGATCGCTGGGTAATACTAATTAGTTTTATTATTGGATTGTCCTTTGGAGTCCACTTTATGGGACTTTTAACCATCCCTGCAATTGGCTTTTTGTACTATTTTAAAAATACTAAAACAGTTACGGTTCGCAATTTTATTGTAGCAAATATTGTTGTTGTTGCCATACTACTGTTCATTTTTAAATTGCTTTTGCCATTAAGTTTAAAGCTATTTAGTGGTTTCGAAATCTTTTTTATTAATACCATTGGCCTACCATTTAATTCGGGAACCATTATCGCCGGACTCTTATATACTGGTGTTTTCTATTGGTTGTTAAAATTTACGCGCAAAAAGAACTATGCACAACTAAATACCTTATTGCTTTGTGTTCTCTTTATTTTTATAGGATTTTCAAGTTGGACCATGCTTCCTATACGTGCAAATGCTGGGACCGTAATTAACGAAAACAACCCCAACAATGCCCGCGAATTATTAGCCTATTACAATAGAGAGCAGTATCCAGAAACACATTTGTTTTTTGGCCCACAGTTTACCGAACTATATGCAGGACTAGACGAAGATACTCCTTACATAGACGACAAGCCTAAGTACGAAAAGAACGAAGTTTTAGGTCGTTACGACATTGTTAATGTCTATAAAAACGCCAAGCAAAACACAGACGACAACCACAAGGCGATATTTCCGCGCATGTGGAGTATCGAGCACAATACCAATTATATAAATTATACCAACGGTTTAGACTTTAAAATTAAGCCTGAATATCTTGGCGAAGAACAACTTTTAGAAGAGGTTTCTCGTTTTAGGCAGGCCTACTCTTTAGGCTATGTCGATTCTGAAGGACTGCATAGTTTTCTACAAAATTTTGGATCGGTACTCGATATTGAAAAGCCAAGTTTTGCAGACAACATAAGTTTTATGTTTTCGTATCAGTTTGGATATATGTATTGGCGCTATTTTATGTGGAATTTTGCCGGCCGTCAGGACGACATTCAAGGCAATGGCACCGAACTACATGGGAACTGGATTAGTGGAATTCCCTTTGTGGACAATGCCATGTTGGGGCCTCAAAAAAATATTTCGAGCGATGCCAGAAACAATAATGGGCGCAATGTCTATTACTTTTTACCCCTTTTATTGGGTATTATTGGCCTGGTATTTAACGTGCGTATAAACCCCAAAGTCTTTTGGGTCTTGCTGGTATTCTTTTTATTTACCGGCTTAGCATTAAAAGTCTATCTAAACGAACGCCCTTTCGAACCACGTGAACGCGATTACGCCCTGGTTGGTTCGTTTTATGTTTTTGCTATTTGGATTGGCATAGGAATTTATGCGCTATTCGATTTAATAAAAGACTATTTACAACCAAAAACCGTCGCCCCGTTGGTTATCGCAATTGGTGTGTTGGCTGGCCCTGCCTTGCTAATTTCTCAAAATTGGGACGATCACGATCGCTCGAACAGATATACGGCAAATTCTATGGCTAAAATGTATCTAGATTCCTGCGACGAAAACGCCATACTCTTTACCATTGGTGATAACGACACCTTTGCACTTTGGTATGCACAAGGAATAGAAGGTTACAGACAAGATATTCGGACGGTAAACACCAGTTTATTCCAAACCGATTGGTATATAGACGACATGAAGAAAAAGGCGTATACCAGCGATCCTATTCCTTCGCAATTATCGCACGAAAAATACCGTACAGGAACTCGTGACTTTGTTTTTGCCCAAGAGGTAACCCAAGACACCATGAACATTAAAGATTGGCTCAATTGGATTGCTAGCGACGATCCACGTACTATGATTCCAATTCCTAGTGGTCAAAATATTAACACCTTCCCGTCTAAGAATATTAGAATTCCTGTAGACAAAGAAGCTGTGCTGCGCAATGGCATTGTGAGTCCAAAAGATGCCGACAAAATTGTGCCTTATATAGATATTCAGCTTAATGGAGATGTATTGTATAAGAATCGATTACTTATGCTAGATATTATTGCCAACAACAATTGGGAACGCCCAATTTACTTTACCGGTGGTAGCTTTGGTGACGACGATTACTTATGGATGAAAGACTATTTGCAACTTGATGGTGTAACCTATAAACTAGTTCCTATTCGTACTCCAATTAATCCAGATACGCCTTTCGACATGGGCCGAATCGATACAGAAAAAATGTACGAGGTTGTAAATAAATGGAATTGGGGGAACAGCGGAAGTCCAGATATCTATCACGACCCAGAAACGCGGCGTAATGGAATAACCTATCGCAGTAACCTTGCGCGTTTAGCTGACACCTTAATAAGTGAAGGCAAAAATATAAAGGCCGAAGCGATTCTAGATTTAGCTATGGAAAAAATGCCTGTAGATGACTTTGGATATTATACCATTTTGGAGCCTTACATAAGAGGCTATTACCAATTGGGTAAAGTAGAGAAGGCAAGGGCGATCTATAAAAACGTTGCTCAAAAATACCAAGAGCGTTTAACCCAATACAACGACTTTAAAATGTCTAGACAAAACAGGCTGGCGCAAGATATTTTAACCGATGTCGAGCGTTATAGAAGCCTTGTTAATCTGGTGGATAATCCTTTTGAAGACGAAGCGTTTATTATAGAAGAAATAGGAACATTTAATCTATTTCTAGAAATGTTTAAACCCTTGTACATGAGTCAAGGACTTTATAGTGGGGACGACGACGAATTAGATTTAGACTTGGGTGGTGAAGAAGAAACCTTAACCTTGCCTGCAGATACTACACAAATAGATAGTCAACAGCAACAATAAGGTGAAACCCTATCGCGCCAAAACGCCAAAGATTTTTAGCCGTTTGTATTCCAAACGAATTTGGAGTTTACCGGCGCGGTCCAAAACGTTGTATTTAACTTTCGACGACGGTCCTATTCCGCAAATAACCCCGTGGGTCTTAGGGCAGTTAAAACACTATAATGCCTTAGCAACTTTTTTTTGCATTGGGGATAATGTTGTAAAACACCCCGATATATTAAAGGCTATTGTAAACCAAGGTCACCGTATTGGGAACCACACCCAAAATCATCGATCAGCGTTTAAGCAAACTACTGCCCATTTTATAACAGAGGTTACCCAATGTAACGAGGCCATAGCTACCGTTATGGACTCCGCTCCAAGCTATACAAAGCTATTTAGGCCCCCTTACGGCAAATTAAAGTCCACGCAAGCAAAAGCACTTTACAAACGAGGATATCAAGTAGTAATGTGGGATGTTCTTTCTGCAGATTTTGACCAAAATATTAGTTCTAAAACCTGCCTTGACAATGTGCTAAATCATGCGAAACCAGGAAGTATTATTGTGTTTCATGATAGCATTAAGGCCCAAGAACGGTTGCAATTTGCTTTACCCTTGGTCTTAGCATATTTTACAAAAAAAGGATTCGAATTTAAATGTATTCCTTAACAAGCCCAATAAGTGTATTGGCGTCCTGTTCTCCGCTTTGCCTCCACTTCATTTCACCTTTTTTATAGATCATAAGTGTTGGGAGTCCCTTTACACGAAGGGCATCGGCTAGCTCTTTATTTTTGTCAACGTCTATTTTTATAACGCGAGCTTTGTCACCTAATGCAGCCGCAACATCGCGTAAAACGGGATGCATGGCAGTAGATGGTTCGTTCCAGTCTGTATAAAAATCGAGTAGGACAGGAATCTCGGCTTCAATTAATTCCCCAAATTTCGACATAACAAGTAACGTGTAAGATTAGAGTTAATACTACAAATATAGCATTTCCAGCTAACTATGCGTTTACCTCGCCTTTTTTAAGGGTTATTCTGGTAATTTCTGGCCAAATTCCAAAGCGCCCAGGATACCCAATAAATCCAAAACCGCGATTTACATTTATGTACTGTTTCGCCTCTTTGTAAATACCGGCCCATTCTTGATAACGCCATTTTACGGGGCTCCAGCGAATAAATCCAGGAATCTCGATTCCAAATTGCATTCCATGCGTGTGGCCACTTAAGGTTAAATGGAACTGCTTCTCGTGCGGAATAACCTCGGCACGCCAATGCGATGGGTCGTGGCTCATTAAAATTTTAAAATCTTCGGGAGCTACTTGACTACAAGCCTTATTTAAATCTCCAGCTTTTTTAAAACGACCTTTACCCCAGTTTTCGACTCCAATTAAGGCAATTTTCTGACTTCCTTTTGTAATGTATTTATGTTCATTCAGCAATAATTTCCAACCCATATCGGCCTGAAGTTGCTTTAAATCTTCTAAATTTTTTGCCTTAGCCGATGCGCTATCCCAAGTATAATAATCGCCATAATCGTGATTTCCTAAAACAGAATACACGCCATCTGGCGCTTTAAAACTTGCAAATATATCTTTCCAAGGTTCCATTTCGGAGGCTAAATCGTTTACTAAATCGCCCGTAAAAAGTATTACATCTGACTCCTGCAGATTTACCAAATCGACAGCATATTGCACTTTTTCTTTATTAGTAAAACTCCCACTGTGAATATCACTCACTTGGGTAATGGTATACCCGTCAAAAGCATCGGGCAGGTCGGGGAAAGTCATTTGGTAACTTAAAACGCGATAATCGTATCGGCCTTTAAACATGCCGTACAACAACGCTCCAAAAGGCAAAGCTGCTAATCCAAGAGCAAGAGTGCTTACAAACTTGCGCCTAGAAGGCATATAAAACCCTTGATCACTACTATCGAATTTTGTAACAATACCAACCACAACACGAATTAAATCTTCGCCAAACATAACAAGTAGTAGCACAAACATTTTAGGTACCAAAAGTGCAATAAACCACCCAAAAGAATACATTCTAAAAGGAGTCATTACTCGGGAAAACCCCATGCCAGAAATTTGATAAATAAAAAGCAATAAGGTTATTACAGATACCGCTACATAGATTCCGTAAACAAGCTTAGAACTCGTTAAAGTTTTAACCGCCTGGAACGAATAAATATCTATAAGAATATAGCTCGCAATAAAAATAATCCACCCTAAGTTCATACCTAAAAAAAATTGAAACCCAAAGATACTGCCCCAGATAAGGCTTCTAAACCTTATTCACTTTTTTTTAACGGTTTTTGTATCTTGAAAAAGAATTCACGATCATGATAAAAATAAGCTTTAGGCTGCTTTTAAGCCTATTTATTATAGGATGCGGTCAAAGTCAGCAGCCGCAATTAGCTACAAATTCTAGTCCGTTAACTAGTTATGTAAATCCCTTTGTTGGTACCGGTGGACATGGACATACTTATCCAGGGGCTAGCGCGCCTTTTGGCATGATGCAACTTAGTCCTGATACTCGACTAGCGGGTTGGGATGGTTGCAGTGGGTATCATTACAGTGATACTTACATTTATGGTTTTTCGCACACCCATTTAAGCGGAACTGGTGTTAGTGACTACGCAGACGTGCTATTAATGCCTACCAATCAAATCAATTTTAACAACGGCGCCGACGGTAAAAAAGGCTATCGAGCCTATTTTTCTCATGAGAACGAAAGCGCAAGTCCTGGCTATTATAGCGTGCTGTTAGACAGTACAAATATTCAAGTTGAACTTACCGTAACTAAACGTGCAGGCATACATAAATACCAATACCCAAACGCACAAAACCAATTTGCGATTTTAGATTTATTACATCGCGATAAGGTGTTAGATGCCAGTATAGAAATTGTATCGGATACAGAAATTCAAGGGTTTCGCAATTCCGAGGCTTGGGCAACAGACCAGCGGTTATTTTTTAGCATAAAGACTTCACATCCATTTAAAGATATGTTGCAATCGCCACCCATTCAAGGTATGGCTGGAGGACAAAAAGCAGCGCTTCAATTTATAAATCCAAATAACGAACCTGTGTATATATCTGTTGGAATTTCTGCGGTAGATGTACAAGGTGCCAAGCAAAATAGACTACAGGAGCTCGATGGCAAAAGCTTTCAAGAAATAAAAACGGCAACCCAAAATGACTGGGAACTACAATTACAAAAAATCGTGGTCGAAAGTGGTGATGCAGAAGTACTGGCCAACTTTTATACTAGTTTATATCACACCATGCTAGCGCCTAATTTGTATCAGGATGTAGATGGGCGCTACCGCGGAATGGATCTGGAAATCCACCAAACCACCGATTTTGATTATTACACTGTGTTTTCTCTTTGGGACACCTACAGAGCTGCACACCCACTTTATACCATTATTGAACCCGAGCGCACCAATGACTTTATAAATACATTCTTGGCAAAATACAAGGAAGGTGGAATCATGCCCATTTGGGATTTAAGCGCAAATTATACGGGTTGTATGATTGGATACCATGCCGTGCCCGTTATTGCCGATGCTTACTTAAAAGGCATACGTGGTTTCGATGCTGAATTGGCTTTTAAGGCCATGAAACACAGTGCAATGCAGGACAAATTGGGCTTAGAAGGGTATAAAAACTTTGGTTTTGTGCCCATGGAACAAGAGAGTGAATCGGTTTCTAAGACTTTAGAATATGCTTACGACGACTGGACCATTGCGCAAATGGCACAGGCCTTAAATAAGCCAGAAGATTATGCCTACTTTACATCTAGAGCTCAGTATTATAAGAATGTATTTAATCCAGAAACTGGTTTTTTTCAGGGTCGTTTTAGAAACACCTGGTTTTCTCCATTCGATCCCTACGAAGTAAACTTTAACTATACCGAAGCGAACGCTTGGCAATACAGCTTATATGCCCCACAGGACATTAATGGACTTGCCAATTTAATGGGAGGTTTAGACAAATTAGAAGCACATTTAGATGAATTATTTACAGCAGAAGTCAAAACATCTGGGCGTGATCAAGCAGATATTACTGGTCTAATAGGGCAATATGCACATGGGAACGAACCCAGCCATCACATGGCCTATTTGTATAATTTTGTTGGTGCTCCCCAAAAAACCCAAGAGCGTGTTTCGCAAATAACAAAGCAACTTTACAGCAATGCTCCAGACGGTATTTCTGGTAACGAAGATTGTGGACAAATGAGCGCTTGGTATGTTTTTAGTGCCTTAGGATTCTACCCGGTCACTCCGGGTTCGAATCAATATATAATTGGCACCCCAGCAATCGAAAAGGCGAGTATTCTTGTAGGTGATGGTATATATTTTAATATTGAAGCCATTAACATTAGCGATGACAACATCTATATTCAATCGGTTAGGCTAAATGGGCAACCGCTAAACCAAAGCTATTTGTCTCACGATCAAATTATTGCAGGAGGAAATCTAGTATTTACAATGGGTGAATCTGCTTCTAATTGGGGGCAAGCAGCGACCAATTCACCAAGTACAGAGATTACCCAGCAATTACTGGTTCAAGCGCCATTTATAGTGCAGGGAGATGTGGCTTTTAAAGAGCAAACCCAAGTTAGTTTATCTGTAAATTCAGAAGCAACAAAAATCCATTATGCCTTTAATTCCGATTCCTTTAAAATCTACAACGAACCGCTAGTTATAAAAGAACCTGGAGTTTTAAAAACCTATGCCACCCAGGGAGCTAACCAAAGTGCAACTATTAGCACTCAATTTTATAAAGTAGATCCCAATCGGGCTATTACCTTAGAAAGCGACTATGCCAATCAGTACAATGCAGGCGGAAACGATGCCTTAATAGATGGGATTCGCGGAAGCAGAGATTTTAGAACGGGAGCCTGGCAGGGCTATCAAGACAAGGATGTTGTTGCCATTGTAGATTTAGGGCGCGTAATGCCTATAGACAGCATAAAAGTTTCTTTTTTACAAGAACAACGCAGTTGGATATTCTTACCTACTCAGGTGGAATGCTATGTGTCGGACAACCCGAGAGCTTTTTATAAATCCTTACCGGAGGTTACTTTCGATTCGGCAACCAACAATGAAGAAACCAAAATAGCTAGCGCAAACTTTAGTATGCGAGGTTATAGTGCCCGATACGTTAAGATTGTCGCAAAAAATATAGGGGATTTACCCGATTGGCATTTGGGTGCTCCCTATAATGGGAAAGCTTGGATTTTTATTGACGAAATAGACATAAACTAACTTAAAAAACCAGAATCATTATGAAACGTCGTGACTTTATTAAAAACGCCTCTATTGCGGGCGTCGGTATTGGAGTTAGTGCTAATCTAGTAGGATGTAATCAACCCAATACTAGTGATAAAGAATCACCTGTAAAACCGCCAAATTGGCCGCTGGTAATTGCCACGTGGAATGTAAATAATGCTACAAAAGCAGCCTGGGATGTCTTACAAGCGGGAGGGACTGCATTAGATGCCGTAGAAGCTGGATGTAAGCAAGAAGAGGCCGATTTAGATAATAGTTCGGTCGGAAAAGGTGGGCTGCCCGATCGCGATGGCAACGTAACTCTAGATGCCTGTATAATGGATCAGACCGGAAACTGTGGGTCTGTAGTTTATTTACAAAATATTACACATGCAATTACGGTTGCTCGGTCGGTTATGGAAGATACACCCCACGTTATGTTAGCAGGTAAAGGTGCCGAAGATTATGCCGTATCTATTGGATTAGAGCGTGAAGATCTATTAACCCCCAAGTCAAAAGTTGCTTGGGAGGCGTGGAAAGAAACAGCCGATTACAATCCTATTATTAATAGAGAAAATCACGATACCATAGGTATTTTAGCTATAGATAAAGATGGAACCATCTGCGGAGCCTGTACCACAAGCGGATTGGCTTACAAAATGGGAGGGCGTGTTGGTGACTCCCCTATTATTGGATCAGGTCTTTTTGTAGATAACCAGGTTGGTGCTGCGGTAGCGACGGGAATGGGCGAAGAGGTAGTTAAAACGGTTGGTAGTTTTTTAATTGTCGAACTGATGCGCCAAGGAATGTCACCGCAAAAAGCTTGCGAAGAAGCAGTTAGACGTATTGTAGAAAAACCCGACAGCAACTATAAAAATATTCAGGTAGGTTATATTGCCACAAACAAGCAAGGCGAAACGGGTTACTACGCCGTACACGAAGGGTTTTGGGCTACAACGTATGCACAAGGAGAAAACCAAAACGCCGAATCAAAGGCCTATACAAAAGAGAACTAGCACAAAAAGGAAAAACCCTTAATTATTCGAATAGCTAATTTGAATTACTAATTAGCTACGGTTTTACCGTAGTTTTTTGTACTTTTATAGGACATAAGTAGGTTGATGCCTTCGGGTTATCGATCAAATTTGGGGCGAAAAGCTGTCACTCGTGACAGCTTTTCCATTACTCAAAAACTAACTCTCCGCGCTTTTCTTGCTCTTTAAACTTTTTAACTAAATCTAAAGCATCAGGTATTACATCGCTACACAAAATTATAAGCGAACCTTTTTTAGCATTTTTAACGGCATAGGTAATTGCTTCCTTTTCTGATGGAATAATGGTTGTTTTCTTATTAGGGTCTTTTGCCTTAATACCGTCGTTAAGCATTTTAATTAGCTCTTCTTCGGTTTTGCCTCTTAAGCGTTTATCCTGTCTAATTATTATCTCGTCAAACATTTCGGCAGCAATACTCCCCATAAGGTTGTTGTCTTCTATACGTCTATCGCCTATCCCAGCAATTATTCCAACTTTTACCGTAGCATCTAATTCGTCGGTAAACTTTTGTAAGGCACGCATTCCCGCTGGATTGTGTGCATAATCTAATAGAATATCGAAGTTTTCGAACTTAAACAGATTTAATCGCCCCGGAGTTTGCGAAGCAGATGGAATAAAAGTAGTTAAACCAGCCTTTATATCTTCGTTGCTAATCCCCTGAATATTTGCGGCTAAAACTGCGGCAAGCACATTTTGAATCATAAATTTGGCCTTCCCGCCATAAGTCAACGGAATATTTACTGCCTCCATAATGCGCATTTTCCATTCGCCTCTGCATATGGTGACGTATCCGTTTTCGTAGACTGCGGTAATTCCATTGAGTCTTTGCATGGCCTGAATTCGCGGATTATTTTCGTCCATAGAAAACAGCGCCACATTACAATCTACATTTCTACGCATATCGTAAACCAAGTCGTCGTCGGCATTTAAAATTGCATAGCCATCTGGCAAGACAGTTTCTGGCACCACTGCTTTTACTTTTGCTAATTGTTCTATGGTGTGAATTCCTTTTAATCCAAGGTGATCTTCGGCAACATTGGTCACTACGGCGATATCGCATTTTTTAAATCCCAGTCCCGCGCGCAGTAAGCCTCCACGAGCACATTCCAAAACAGCAAAATTTACCGTGGGATCTTTAAGTACAAATTCAGTGCTAGAAGGCCCTGTACAATCTCCTGTCATTAATAAACGGTTTTGAATATATACCCCGTCACTGGTGGTATAACCTACACGATACCCGCTCATTTTGGCAATATGCGCAATTAAACGCGTGGTAGTAGTTTTCCCATTTGTTCCAGATGTAGCAACAATTGGAATACGTCCTGTAACCCCTTTCTGAGGGAATAACTTATCGATTACTGGAGCAGCAACATTGCGCGGCAAACCACTGGTTGGTGCTAAATGCATTCTAAATCCAGGGCCGGCGTTAACTTCTAGCACGGCACCTCCAGTTTCTGACAAGGGTTTGGTTATATCGGTAGTCATAATATCGATTCCACAAATATCCAGATCAATAATTTTAGAAATACGCTCTACCATAGAAACATTCGCTGGATGAACAATATCTGTTACATCTTCGGCAGTTCCACCTGTACTTAAATTTGCCGTGTCTTTTAAAATAAGGCGCTCTCCATCTTTTAAAACCGAATCTACAGTGTATCCAGCATCTTTAATAATGGTTTGGGTAAGTTCGTTTATGGTAATCATGGTAAGCACATTTTCGTGCCCGAAACCACGTCTAGGATCGTCGTTTACTTTATCTACTAATTCTTGTATAGTAGATTTGCCATCACCAATAACATGTGCTGGTGTGCGAATAGCTGCTGCCACCAATTGGTTATTAATTACAAGCAACCTGTAATCTTCCCCAACAATATATTTTTCTACTATAATTGCACCACTGCGCGAGCTATCTTTTGCGTGTCTAAACGCAACTAAGGCGTCGTCGTAGTTTTGAATATCTACAGTTATTCCTCGCCCGTGGTTACCGTCTACTGGCTTAATCACTAGCGGGAATCCTACATAACGACAAGCCTCTTCTAGACTGCGTTCGCGTCTAATAATATCTCCGCGCGGAACCTCAACTTCTGCTTGTTCTAATAGATATTTGGTATCTTCTTTATCGCAAGCCAATTCTACACCAATACTGCTTGTTTCGCTAGTAACCGTGGCTTGTATTCTTTTTTGATTTGCGCCATACCCCAACTGAACAAGCGAATATTTGTTAAGTCTAATCCATGGAATTCCACGAGATTCGGCTTCGGCAACAATAGAACCTGTACTTGGCCCCAAGCGATCACGTTCACGCAATTCGCGCATTTCTTGTATATCTTCGGTAAGATCGTACTCTTCGCCTTTAATTAAAGCCTCGCATATACGAACAGCAGACTTTGCAGCAAAGCGTCCTGCGCTTTCTTCCATATAAGCAAACACCACATTATACACCCCGTATTCACCATATCCGCGTGTTCTTCCGAATCCAACATCCATTCCTGCCAAAGTCTGAATTTCTAGGGCAATATGCTCTATAATATGACCCATCCAGGTGCCTTCGTCTACACGTTCAAAAAATCCTCCAGGAGTTCCCACAGAACAGCGGTGCTCGTACATTGTGGGAAACATAGTTTCTAACCGCTCTTTAAAACCTTCGATTTTATTAGAGGGTTTTTCCTCCATATCCTCGAGGTCTAAAACCATTACAATAAGTTTGTGTCTTCTAATGGACCAGTAATTGGGCCCGCGCATAGCGTTAATGCTTCTTATCTCCATGGAGTGGTATATTTAATTAGTTATAAGCAAAGAATATAAATATATACATTTTTCCCTCAAAAAATTGGTTTATTTTTGCCGAATACATTGCACAAAAGCAGAATTACATGGCTAATATTAAAGGTACCCTTATTCCAATTGGAGGAAACG
Source organism: Gilvibacter sp. (assembly GCA_965277295.1). Taxonomy (GTDB): domain Bacteria; phylum Bacteroidota; class Bacteroidia; order Flavobacteriales; family Flavobacteriaceae; genus Gilvibacter. The sequence goes on along the minus strand of OZ255720.1, from coordinate 1,767,413 downwards.
AAGACAAAGGGCACGATGCAAACGAGAATTATACTTTAGATTTTATTTCGGAAGGTATTCTTTGGCATGTAGTTAGAGAAGCTGGTGGTGTTGATGCCAAAATAATTGTTATTCCAACCGCCTCTAGTATCCCAGTAGAAGTAGGGCAAAATTATTTAGATGCTTTTGCAAAATTGGGATGTTCAGACGTGCATGTTTTAGATATTAGAACAAAAGAAGATGCAGAAGACCTTAACACTTTAGGACATTTAAACGAGTCTCAATGTGTTATGTTCTCTGGAGGAAATCAGTCCAGAATAAGTGATATAATTGGCGGAACCAAATTCCACAACATTTTATTAAAACGCTATAAAAAAGAACAAGGCTTTGTGATTGCTGGAACCAGTGCAGGGGCTATGGCAATGGCAACTCAAATGATAGCCGGTGGAAGCAGTACAGAATCCTTTGTTAAAGGCGCAGTTTTAATGCGAGAAGGTCTGGGTTTAATTCCAGAATTAACCATAGACACGCATTTTATAATGCGCGGACGCTTTGGGCGTCTGGCCGAAGCGGTGGCTAAGTTTCCAAAGCTATTAGGTATAGGACTGGCCGAAGATACCGGGCTTATTATTAAAAATTGCAACACTTTTGAAGTTATTGGACCTGGAATGGTTATACTTTTTGACCCCAGAAAACTAAAACACAATAACGAAAAAATACTATCTCCAGGAACCCCTATGTCGTTGACCAATTTAAAGACTCATGTCTTAGCAAACGGCGATGTTTTTAATATCAAAAACAAAAAAGTAAAAGTACTTCCAGTAGACGCGCCTTTTGTTTAGTTATTCCTTATAAATAGCCAAATATTCGCTCCCATTTGAAGATTTATAGGCTCTGTACATGCCTTCGGTATTAAAAGGCATCGCTATATTTCCTTGTGTATCTATAGCAATTAATCCGCCATCACCACCTATTTTTAATATTCTGTTTTGAATTACTTCATTGGCTGCATCTTCAAGACTCAAGCCCTTGTATTCCATTAGACAGGCAACGTCGTAGGCAACTACACCACGAATAAAAAATTCGCCAGATCCTGTGCAAGAAATAGCACAAGTTTGGTTGTTTGCATAGGTTCCAGAACCAATTAACGGGCTATCGCCAACTCTACCCCATTTTTTATTGGTCATCCCGCCTGTAGAAGTAGCTGCGGCAATGGTGCCATTTTTATCTAGGGCAACCGCGCCAACAGTACCAAATTTACCTTCCTTTTTCATGCTGTGATCCAGTTCGAACTTATCGGAATCTTTAATGTTCTGCCACTGCTGGTATCGATGCTCGTCGTAAAAATAATCTGGAGATTCTAAGCTGTAGTCTAAAGAATTTGCAAACCGCATTGCGCCCTCTCCAGCCAAAAATACATGCTGACTTTGTTCCATTACATCGCGCGCCAACTGAATTGGATTTTTAATTCCCGTTACTAAAGAAACAGCACCTGCCCGAGTTTGGGACCCTTCCATAATTGCAGCGTCCATTTCGTGGGTTCCATCTGCTGTAAAAACGGCTCCGCGACCTGCATTAAATAAGGGGCAATCTTCTAATGCTTTTACCGCAATGGCCACAGCATCTACTGCCGATTTGCCACTTTCGAGTGCAGAATAGCCCTGTAAGCGAGCATCTTCTAATGCAGCTTTATACTTAGATTCAAGCGCAGGAGTCATTAGGCCTTTTACTAAAGTTCCTGCTCCGCCATGGATAGCAATTGCAAAGGTTTGCATAGGGTAAAGATTTAGTTGCAAAAATACGGAATTGCAATTCAAATAATTTCTATTGTAAGACAGAGTTTTGTAGTTTAGGGGCAAGAATCACACTTTATATGTCGGATAACAAAAGATTATTTTTAGTAGACGCCTATGCGCTAATTTTTAGAGGTTATTACGCCTTTATAAAAAACCCAAGAGTAAATTCCAAAGGCATGAATACATCGGCTATTATGGGGTTTATGAATTCTCTTTTAGACGTTATAAAACGCGAACGTCCAGACCATTTAGCAGTCTGTTTTGACAAGGGAGGCAGTGTTGCCAGAAACGAAATGTTTACCGATTACAAAGCCAACCGGGACGAAACTCCAGAACCCATTGTCTTAGCAGTTCCCTATATCTATAAAATTTTGGAAGCCATGCATATACCAATTATGGTAAAAGCAGGATACGAGGCCGACGATGTAATTGGAACCCTTGCTAAAAAAGCCGAGATAGCTGGTTATAAAACCTTTATGGTTACACCAGATAAAGATTTTGCGCAACTGGTTAGCGAAAACATATTTATGTACAAGCCTGTATTTGGTGGAGGCTACGAAACTTGGGGTGTGCCAGAGGTTCAAGCCAAGTTCGAAGTAGAAAGGCCAGAACAGGTTATAGACTTTTTAGGTATGATGGGCGATAGCGCAGACAACATTCCTGGATTGCCAGGAGTAGGCGAAAAAACCGCAAAAAAGTTTATTAAAGAATACGGCTCGATGGAAAACCTTTTGGCTAATACCGATCAACTAAAAGGAAAAATGAAAGAAAAGGTAGAAGGCGCCAAAGAGTTAGGCTTGCTTTCTAAGGAGCTAGCCAAAATAATGCTAGATGTTCCCGTAGAATTTAACGAAGCTGATTTTGAAATGTCTGTGCCCGATATGGACGGGGTTAAAGCTATTTTTGACGATCTTGAATTTAGGCGTTTAACCGACAACTTTTTTAAAACATTTGGCAGTCAAAACGAACCTACCACCACACAAACTGCAACTAAAACCGCAAAGCCAACAGAGGCAAAAGCTGCTGGAGCAGGACAATTTTCACTTTTTGATGCTGGAGGTAGTTTAACGACCACTGCCCAAAATACAAATACAAGAGCCACCGCAGCGTCGCAAGATCACTTTTACCAAAGTATTGCACCAGGAATGGCCACCAAATTATTTATAAAGCAACTTATGGGGCAAAACAGTGTTTGTTTCGACACCGAAACTACTGGATTAGATCCCCTTACAGCAGAGCTCGTTGGAATTGCGTTTTCTTGGGAAACGGGCAAAGGGTTTTACGTGCCATTTCCTGCAAATCAAGAACAGGCTCAAGAGTTAATCGAACAATTTAGACCCTTTTTTGAATCGACCGAAATAGAAAAAATTGGTCAGAATTTAAAATACGACATTAAAGTGTTGTCAAAATACAAGATGCCGGTTAATGGCAAGCTGTTCGACACCATGTTGGCCCATTATTTAATTAATCCGGACATGCGTCATAATATGGACGTTTTGGCAGAAACTTATTTAAATTATTCGCCCATTTCTATTACAGAATTGATTGGTAAAAAAGGAAAGAATCAGCTTAGTATGCGTGATGTTCCGATAGATAAGCAAACCGAATATGCGGTAGAAGATGCCGACATTACTTTACAGCTAAGGCAACATTTTGCAAAAGAATTGGACGATGCCAACACCAAAAAATTATTTACACAAATAGAGCTTCCGTTGTTGCGGGTATTGGCTGCAATGGAGTTGGAAGGTATAAATTTAGATACTGACTTTTTAAATTCGTTAGCGAATGATTTAGAAAACGACATTAGTACCCTAGAAAGCCAGATTTACCAGGCCGCTGGAGAAGAATTCAATATTGCTTCTCCGCGTCAACTGGGCGACATACTTTTTGGAAAATTGAATCTAGTCGAAAAACCAAAAAGACTAAAACGGGTCAGTTTTCTACTGCAGAAGACGTCTTATCTTATTTGGCAAAAGATCACCAAATTATTAGCGACGTTTTGGCCTATAGAGGTCTAGCTAAGCTAAAAAGCACTTATGTAGATGCCTTACCATTACAAGTGTCCCAAGTAACAAAACGAGTACATACCGATTATATGCAAACCGTTGCGGCTACTGGGCGTTTAAGTAGCAACAACCCTAATTTGCAAAACATTCCTATTAGAACCGAGCGCGGACGCCAAGTTAGGAAGGCTTTTGTTCCAAGAGATAGTGACTATGTGTTACTAGCCGCAGATTATTCGCAAATAGAATTGCGAATTATAGCCGCCTTAAGCCAAGAAGATACCATGATAGAAGCCTTTAAAAAAGGAGAAGACATCCATACCTCGACAGCGTCTAAAGTTTTTGGAATTCCTGCTGCCCAGGTTACTCGCGAACAGCGCAGCAATGCAAAGACTGTTAATTTTGGAATAATTTACGGCGTTTCGGCTTTTGGGCTAAGTAACCAAACCGACTTAAGCCGAAAAGAAGCCAAGGAATTAATAGAAACCTATTATAAAACCTATCCAAAGTTGCGCGATTTTATGAGCGAACAAGTAGATTTTGCGAGAGATAATGGGTTTGTACAAACTGTTTTAGGCAGGCGTAGATATTTAAAAGATATTAATAGCCGCAACGCGATAGTACGTGGTGCTGCCGAACGCAATGCAGTAAACGCCCCTATTCAAGGAAGTGCAGCCGACATTATTAAAATAGCGATGATTAATATTTTTGAAAAGCTAACAACTGGGAATTTTAAAACTAAAATGCTACTTCAGGTTCACGACGAACTGGTTTTTGATGTTTACAAACCCGAATTGCAGGAAGTGAGCGCCATTATTAAAAAAGAAATGGAGGGTGCTTTTTCCCTTGCGGTTCCCTTAGATGTAGAAATTGGTTTAGGACAAAATTGGCTAGAAGCGCATTAAATTGCCCAGTATCGGGTGCTTTTGTCCATAATTACAAAACAAATCTATAGGTGGCCTTTATTAAAAAGGTGTTTTGTGGCTGTTGACCAAATAATTGTGTGTCTATAATTTCGCCAAAATCGTTAGAAGGGTCTCCCAAACCGTCGATTCCTTGAGACCAAACTAAAAATATTTCTGATCCAGGAATATACTCCCAACGCAATACCAAGTTAGATCTGAACTGTACAAAGGCAAAGTCTGGGTCTCCAAAACTATAATCGGCAGTTCCATCTTGATTTTCGTCTACGGTATATGCTCCGTTGGCAAAACTTATTTGATCGTTATTGTATAAGGTTACTCGTTCGCCTAAATTGACTGCCGTTGCGTCTGCAACATAATTAAAATTGGAATAGCTCGCTCTAAATATAAAAGGCTGGCCATAATACTGTATGGTTAAATTGGGGTTAATGTTATAATTTACCCTTAAGGTTGCAGAAAAACTATCGTTGTCTATTTCGCCCAAAATGTAGCGCGTTGTTTCCCCAAAAGCTTGCTGAGTTACATATTGGGTTTTGTTTGGGTTGTTTTCGTATTCTAAATTTAGAGACAAACTAAGTGCGTTTAAAGGCTGGTATCGCAAACGAGTTACATATCGACGTAAACTAAAATTGTTTTGGTTTGCCTGAGAGTGCACATAGCCTAAAGTTGCGCTTAACTTTTTACGTTGATCGGTTCCAGAAAACACAAAAAAGAAGTTTTCTTGACTAAAACGCCATCGCGGGCCTCCACGCAAAAAAGTATTGGTAAATATGCGCGGTTTATGCGCTCCTCCAACTTCGGTAAACCAGTTGTTTTTGTAGTTTACAAAACCGTTTATTTCGTATTGAATACGGTTGTAATTTCCGTCAAAATCGTAGGCCGTAAATTGTTGAAATCCAATATTTGCCTGTCTAAACCAGCTTGTAGGTTTATTAAATAACCTTCTAATATTGGCGTATTGTCTAATATCGTCGGCTTGCCGTAAAAAACCTATATCGTTAATTTCGAATTCTGGAGATTTAAAATTACCTCCTACATTATAGCGCCAATCGCCACTTTGACGCCCAATTTCGAAGCGTCCAGCAGTTCCCGTTAAGGAGGTTTTAGTAAGATCAACATCTACATGTCCTGCATCTACCCGCTGAAACAAGTGCGTTAGCGAAGTTTGAGTTCTAGCTATAGCCTCTGTACTTCCTCTTACATTACTCAACATAAAACTCCCGTCTATATAATATTTTCTGTCCTTCCAATTGTGTCTAAAATCTACTCCTCCCGAATAGGCCTGGGCATGCAAGAAAGAAACATTTGGGTCCATATCTCTATTGGTCGCTGTAAATATTCCGCCTACGTAGGAGTTTCGGTCGTTAAAATCCTTTTGAACACGTCCAACAAAGTAATTAGTAAGGGGCTCTACCAGTTCTTCTCGCTTCTGGCCAACTTCTTCTATAGTTTCTAATACGTCTGGGTCTTCGTTAAGATCAATTTGGGCGAATTCGTTTGCCGTTACACTTTCTAAAACTCCAATAGCCCAACCATCTTTTGTTTTACCGCTAAATTTAGCAGCTCCTAATATGGTGGTAAAATTTGGAAAATCTTCGAACTCTCCTTTGCTGGCATCTGTTGTAGTTGATCCTTGCGGCGTTCTTCCAATTCGTCTAGAGAAAAACAAATTATCTGCTCCTCCGCCTACGCGAAAATCGAAGACATTTTTATTTTCTACAAAAAACGGTCTGCGTTCCTGAAAGAAGATTTCGAACCCATCTAAAGCAATCGCTCCAGGATCTGCATCTACTTGTCCAAAGTCTGGATTAATAGTTAAATCTACTGTTAAGTCGTTTGTAATTCCAATTTTGGCATCCAATCCTCCCGTTAATTTAGTGTCAGAACCATCCTCGAACGGATTCCCAACCTGCTCAGGATAGGTGTCTAATTGTGCGACCGTATAGGGTTGAATCTCCAATTGCTTTTGTGGAGTTAAACCAATTAAGCCACGTAATTCACCAAATTCACTTACCCAGCCTGGCGGGTTTGCAGGCAAAGGTTGCCAAAGCGAGCGCTCTTCGTTGTTAAAATAGCGTCGGGTAGATTGCAAACCCCAAACTTGGTCTTGATCTGCGCTAAATCGTAATTGACTTAGTGGAATTCGCATTTCGGCGGTCCAACCTTCGTCATCAATATTAACGTCTACGTACCATATTGGATTCCAACTGTCGTCAAAATTACCGTTGTCCGAAATAAATTCGTCCCCTTTTACACCACTTGCCGACACAGTAAAACTAAATCCGGTGCGATCGTCTCCAAAACTATCTAAGTTAATTTCGACCCAATCTCCAGGAAAATCATCGCGGCGTCCCATTCGCTTTTCTATGGTAGCAGGATCTTCTTGATAACACTTAAAAGCTACGTACAGGTTCTTGTCATCGTAAACAATTTTAAGCTTAGTTTGTTCGGTAGGCGGAGTACCCACATCGGGTTGGAATTCAACATAGTCGGTAGTCCAATCTACTATATCCCAGGCGGCATCGTCTAATAGTCCATCTATTTTTGGCGGGGTCTGGGTTCCAACCGATTTTGTAGTATACGACCGCGTAGCATAAGTCGAATCGGTTTGCGCCCAAGAAGATACACAAAAGAGCAGCATTCCAATCACAGTGCAAGTGTGGAATTTTAACATGAATAGTTAGTTTGAAGTAAAAGACTACAACTTTTAGAATACGTGACAGTTTTTAAGTTTTTTTAATAAAAGTTTAACAAGTTTAGCTCCATCTTTAAAAGCATCAAAAATTAAATCGTCATGCCTTGTTATTCAAATAAATAATAGTACATTTGCACCCCGATTTTATCCAAAAGAAGGAATGTTTAATACAAAAAATTAATAGGGTGGATACAACAAGTTATAAAACAGTTTCTGCGAACAAAGGCACCGTAGTTAAAGAATGGTTGCACGTAGATGCTGACGGACAGACGTTAGGTCGTATGGCTTCTGAAGTAGCAAAATTGCTAAGAGGAAAACACAAGCCTAGCTTCACCCCTCACGTTGATTGTGGTGATAATGTTATTATTACCAATGCAGAAAAGATAGTTTTGACCGGTAACAAATGGGAAGACAAAACGTATATCCGTCATACGGGTTACCCAGGTGGACAACGTTCATTAACTGCGCAAGAATTAAAAGGTAAAAATCCAGCACGTGTGGTGGAAAATGCCGTAAAAGGAATGCTGCCTAAAAATAAATTAGGTGCAACTCTTTTTAGAAACCTTAAAGTGTATGCTGGTGCCGAGCACGGTATGGATGCACAAAAACCTAGAACAATTAATCTTAACGAAAGTAAGTAATGGAAATTATTCACAAGATTGGTAGAAGAAAAACTGCTGTTGCTCGTGTTTATGTTTCTGAAGGAAAAGGAAACATTACTGTAAACAAACGTTCTTTCGAAGATTACTTTACAACCGATACACTTCGCTATAAAGTGAATCAACCTTTTAAGTTAACTGACAACGAAGGCAACTACGATGTTAAAATTAACGTATTTGGAGGTGGAATCACTGGACAAGCAGAAGCGGTTCGTTTAGCAATCTCGAGAGTACTTTGCGAAATAAACGAGGAGTACAGAGCAAACCTTAAACCAGAAGGATTATTGACTAGAGATCCAAGAATGGTAGAACGCAAGAAATTCGGACAGAAGAAGGCGCGTAAGAAATTCCAGTTCTCTAAACGTTAATATTCCGCACCAGTCAAAAAATTACTGGTGCATTCGTTCATTTATTATTGAAATTAAATCGCTGTTAATTCTGCCTTTGGCAGGATGTTAGTTTAGCATCTAAACCACCCCATTGGGTGCGTTGCTATACAAACAGAAGAACGTAAACTAAAACAAAATGGCAAAAACAATCGAAGTAAAAGAATTACTTGATGCTGGTGTACACTTTGGACACCTAACAAGAAAGTGGAATCCAAATATGGCTCCCTATATTTATATGGAGCGCAACGGGATTCACATTATCAATCTCTACAAAACTGCTGCAAAAATCGACGAAGCTAACGAAGCTTTAAGAAAAATAGCAGCCAGTGGTCGCAAAATACTTTTTGTAGCGACAAAAAAACAAGCAAAAGACATTGTAGCCGATAAGGCAAGTGCAGCTAATATGCCTTACATCACCGAGCGTTGGCCTGGTGGAATGTTAACAAACTTTGTTACCATTCGTAAAGCTGTTAAAAAAATGACTGCAATTGACCGCATGAAGCAGGATGGTACTTTTGACTCGCTTTCTAAGAAGGAAAAATTACAAGTAACTCGTTTACGTGCAAAATTAGAAAAGAACTTAGGTTCTATTTCTGATATGAGTAGACTTCCTGGGGCTTTGTTTATTGTAGACACAACCCGTGAACACATTGCTGTAAAAGAAGCACAAAAATTAAACATTCCTATTTTCGCAATGGTAGATACCAATAGCGATCCTAGAGAGGTTGATTATGTAATTCCTTCTAACGACGATGCATCTAAATCTATAGATAAAATTGTATCTCAGGTATCTGAAGCTATTATTGGTGGTCTAGCCGAGCGCAAAGCTGCTAAAGATGGTGAAGCTGCAAAAGCAGAAAAGTCAGAAGCTCCTAAGGCAGAAAAAGCAGAAGCTACTAAAAAAGAAGCTCCAGCTAAGGCCGCAAAGGAAGCAAAGGCAGAGCCTGCTAAAAAAGAAGCTCCTAAAGCAGAAGCAGCAGTTGTTGCTCCTGCCGCGAGTAGTGAAGAAGAATAAATAATATCATATTTAAATAATCAGAACATGGCAAATATAACCGCCGCAGATGTAAATAAATTAAGAAAAACCACCGGTGCAGGAATGATGGACTGCAAGAAAGCTTTAGTAGAAGCCGACGGTGATTTTGAAAAAGCAATCGAAATTCTTCGTAAAAAAGGACAGAAAGTTGCTGCAAATAGAGCCGATCGCGATTCTAGTGAAGGAGCTGTAATTGCAAAAGTAAACGAGGCTGCCTCTAGAGGTGTAATTGTTTCTTTAAACTGCGAAACCGATTTTGTTGCAAAGAACGATACTTTTGTTTCTTTAGCTCACGAATTGGCCGCTGTTGCGTTAGATGCTGCATCTAAAGAAGAGTTTTTAGCAAAAGACTTTAACGGAGTTTCTGTTCAGGAAAAATTAACGGAACAAACTGGAGTAATTGGCGAAAAAATAGAAATCGGTGACTTTAGAGTGTTAGAAGCTCCTTTTGTAGGATCTTATATTCACGCTGGAAACAAGATTGCTGTTTTAACTGGTCTTTCTGCAAATGTAGATGACGCTGCCGTAGTAGCAAAGGACGTTGCAATGCAAGCCGCTGCAATGAACCCAGTTGCGTTAAACGAAGCAGGTGTTGATCAGACTATTATCGAAAAAGAAATAGAGATTGCCAAAGACCAATTGCGTCAAGAAGGTAAGCCAGAAGCAATGTTAGATAATATTGCTAAGGGTAAAATTAAGCGTTTCTTTAAAGATAACACTTTGGTTAACCAAGCGTTTATAAAAGATAGCAAACAAAGCGTTGCTCAGTATGTAAAGTCATATGGAGATTTAGAAGTTATAGCGTTCGAACGCGTTGCACTTTCTTAAGCTTTTAAAAGTTATATTATAAAAAAGCCACTGTTTAGACAGTGGCTTTTTTTATGGAATTATGTTGCTGGTAATTACAAATCTGTTCTTGTAATAGTAAGTGTCCCAATTGCAGATGTTAATCCACCTACTGTTCCAATTGGAGGTCCGCTTAGTATTTGAATAGAAGCGGCTGGCGATGTTTCTACATCTGCAGAAGTATAGGTTTCACCACTATCTGTACCCGCGTCCAAAACGCCTAACGTTAAAGTTTCTTCTGCCACTAAAGCGTCGCTTGGAAGCACAATATTAAAACTGTTCACCCCTACAAACCAATCCGGACTTGGATTTAACGAAGTAACAAAACTAATTCTTGTTTTATCTGGATCTACGGTAACGTTTACAGACTGCGACGTGGTTGGTCCGCCTGCAGCAGATCCCGTAGTTACAAAAAAGTCAACTGAATCTTCTCCACCTTGGCTAACCAAGTCAGCAACTAATGCAGCACTATTTCCTGTTTCGGCAAATTCGGCCAAAGGCGCACTCGCTTGCGTTCCTATATTAAAAACTTGCTTACCAGGCTCATGTACAGCCACTACGATTGCAGAAAAGGTAGGATTGGTTGGATAGTCCGTTGGAAACGCATCTGCAGTAAAATTGGGTGTAAAGGTTATACGATAGGTAGCTTGTATTGGGGTTCCTCCACCCCCGCTGCCATCGTCTGTATTATCGTTGTCGTCGCTTGAACATCCAAAAAGAGTAAGCGATAATATAACTACAATTGAAAGGTACTTTTGCATAATTAATTTTTTTTAAAGATACTATTTTTTAGCAACCGCTATTATACGAACGATTAGCGGAATAAAAAATTACTTTTTCTGTTTATATTTGCACAAACTAGCGCAAAGGAATGAATTACAAAAGAATTTTACTAAAATTAAGTGGAGAAGCCCTAATGGGTACACGCCAATATGGTATTGATCCAGAACGTCTTGACGATTACGCAAGAGAAATTAAGAAGATTACCGATCTTGGTGTAGAAGTAGCTATTGTAATTGGAGGTGGAAACATATTTAGAGGTGTTTCTGGTGCGAGCCGCGGAATGGACCGCGTACAAGGAGATCATATGGGTATGTTGGCCACTGTAATTAATGGCCTCGCCTTACAGGGGTCGTTAGAAGACAATGGTATTCCTACCCGCCTGCAGAGCGCCATTAAAATGAACGAGGTTGCCGAACCCTTTATTAGACGCAAGGCAATACGACATTTACAAAAAGGACGGGTCGTAATTTTTGGTGGAGGAACAGGAAACCCTTATTTTACAACAGATTCAGCAGCAGTTTTGCGTGCCATCGAAATTGGAGCCGATGTTATTCTAAAAGGGACTCGCGTTGATGGTATTTATACCAGCGATCCCGAAAAAGATGCTCAGGCTACCAAATTTGATTTTATAAGTTTTGACGACGTTATTAAAAAAGGGTTAAAAGTTATGGACACCACAGCTTTTACTTTAAGTCAAGAAAACGAACTCCCTATTATTGTATTCGACATGAATACACGAGGGAATCTATTTAAAGTTATTACAGGCGAAAACATAGGTACCAAAGTAAATATTTAACGAATTTTTGGCCCAATATTTGTCCTGCCATTTATAAATTTATCCGCATGGAAGAAGTAAACTTTATAATCGATGCCGCAACAGAAGGCATGAATAATGCGATTAAGCATTTAGAAAAAAAATTAATTAACATTCGAGCAGGTAAGGCAACGCCTTCTATGGTTGGCAGTGTTATGGTAGATTATTACGGTTCGCCTACTCCATTAAGTCAAGTAGCTAATGTAAATACCCCAGATGGAATGACAATTACTATTCAGCCATGGGAAAAAGCATTAATTCCAGAAATCGAAAAGGGAATCCAAATAGCAAATTTAGGGTTTAACCCAATGAACAACGGAGAAAGTGTTATAATTAATGTTCCACCGCTTACCGAAGAACGACGTCGTGAATTGGCTAAACAAGCTAAGGCCGAAGCCGAAGATGCAAAAATTGGAATTAGAAGTGAGCGTAAAACCGCAAACGACGAAATAAAAGCCTTAGACATTTCAGAAGATTTAAAAAAGAATTCAGAAGTAGATATTCAAAACCTTACCGACTCCTTTACAACTAAAATAGAAGCCATATTGCAAGTAAAGGAAAAAGAGATTATGACCGTCTAAAGCACAATAAACGATTTTTAATAGAGTTGTTTAAGTTTGGGCCAATACATGAAGAGCACACTATTTCTCTTATTGTTTTTAGGAGTGTTTTTAACAGCTCCCGCACAAACGACGGCAAGTCAGGACTCAATTACCGAAAAAGCGCCTCCTAACGCATTTAAAACCGGTTTTTACCCAGTCTATATTTTCGATGTAGACTTGCGATATCTAATAAAATATAATAATTACGAAGGTGTTCGTCTAGGTTTTGGTGGCCGTACCAACGACAGATTATTCGAGAACTTGCAAGTAGGCGGTTATGTTGCTCGAGGTTTTAAAGACGACGCATATAAATTTAGTTTAGGCGGGAATATTCGCCTAAGTAAAACTCCAAATGCCTGGTTAAGCCTTTATTATATAGACGATATTTCTGAACTTGGAAGCTATAATTACCTTACCGACAATCGGGTTTACAATGTTTTTGAACCGCGCTTGGTTAACATCAAGCAGTTTTACAAACATCGAACTTGGACTGTGAATTATCAGCAAGAACTCACACCTAAAATATTAAGCGAGTTTAAGGTTGCCCGCAGTAATATTACGCAAATAGAAGATTATACTTTTGTAACCGAAGCAGAAGCGTTTAGCAATTATGTAATATCTGAAGCCACGGCATCGTTTAGATTTAGTCCTAAATCTAAGTTTATAACCAATCCTGACGGAGATCGAGAATATTTTGATGGCTTTCCTAAAATTACCGCACAGGTGTCTCAAGGTTTACGCAGCATTTTTGACGGAGACTTTGAATACTTCAAGTTTGGTCTAAAATTCGATTATTACATAAAACGAGAAAATCTTTCTAGCACCAACATTTACTTGGAAGGTAATTTAGGTATTGGCGATATTCCACTTACGCATTTGTTTCATGCTTATCCCAACAGTCCAACCAAAGACGAAATACTTCAGCGTTTTTCTGTGGCTGGAAGAAAAAGTTTTGAAACCATGTATTTTGGCGAATTTTTTTCTGACAAACTCGCGACCTTTCAAATTAAACACAGCTTGCGTAGATTTAATTTTTCGAAAAAAATAAAACCTGAATTGGTTTTTGTTTCTCGTTTTGCCATTGGGTCTTTAGTAAACAAACAGCGCCACCAAGGTTTAGAATTTAACACCTTAGAAAAAGGGTATTTTGAATCGGGCTTTGAACTAAACAAACTCTTATTCGGATTCGGCCTTAGTTTTGCCTATCGTTATGGCCCGTATCACTTGCCAGAATTTGAAGACAATATTTCTTTTAAATTCACCTTTTACCTTAGTATTTAATTAACGGGATAACCACACAGTTTGCTCTTAATTTTAGTACATTTGCGCCGCCCATTTAGACGGTTGTGAATAAACTATTTAGCATAGGATTTTGGAGTGCGGTTGCGCGATTTATTTTGCGTAACAGGCTTTTTATGCTTTTGGCAATAGTTGCCATTACCATATTTATGGCCTTGCAGTGGAAGCATATGCGCTTTACCTACACAGAAGCCAACCTCTTACCAGATGAGCACGAAGTAAATATTACCTACAACAATTTTCTAGAAACCTTTGGCGAAGAAGGCAATTTAATTGTCCTTGGAATTAAAGACACTGCAATATTTAATCCCGACAAATTTTTAGCTTGGGAGAAACTATCACGAGATATTGGTAGTTTAGAAGCCGTAGACTTAACGCTATCTATTGGTGATTTGCAAATTCTAGACAAAGACGAAGCTACTGAATCTTTTAAGCTAGTACCCTTTATTAAAGATTCGCTACCTACAGCGCAGGAGCTAAAACGTTACCAATACGAATTATTCGAAAAGCTACCATTTTACAAGGGGCTGCTGTACAGTCCTAGTAAACAATCTATTCGTACTGGAATTTATTTAAAAAAGGAATTGGTCAACACTCCAGCTCGCCGTGACTTTATAATTAAAGATTTAATTCCAAAAATCGAGGCATTCGAGAATACAACGGGCTTAAATGTTTATACCTCTGGGATGCCCTATATTCGCACCCTGAATTCGCAAAACATTATTGACGAAATTGGTCTCTTTATTGGCGCAGCCCTTTTAGTAACCTCGTTAATTTTCTTCTTCTTTTTTAGATCGTTTAGAGCTACGTTTATTTCTATAATTACAGTAATTATTGGGGTTATGTGGGCCTTTGGAATACTTGGGTTGTTACATTACGAAATTACCGTGCTTACTGCGCTTATTCCTCCGTTGATAATTGTAATTGGTATCCCCAATTGTATCTTTTTAATAAATAAGTATCAGCAAGAAATAAAGTTACATGGCAACCAAGCCAAGTCATTGCAGCGCGTAATTACCAAAGTTGGAAACGCTACGTTAATGACCAATGTGACAACAGCCTCTGGATTTGCAACTTTTATACTTACAAAGAGTCAACTTTTAAAAGAATTTGGTATTGTTGCCTCTATAAATATTATAGCCATTTTTCTGCTTTGCCTTTGCATTATTCCTATAGTGTATAGCTATATGGCCGTCCCAAAATACAAACACTTAAAGCACCTAAACAAACAATGGATTGGGAGTTTTGTTGCCTGGATGGAGCGCATGGTTAGAAACCACAGAGTGGCTATTTATGCCGTTTCTGTAATCTTACTTGCCACAAGTATAATTGGTATTTACAACATTAAAATTTCGGGCAGTATAATAGAAGATATGCCCAAAAGTGCCGCGTTTTTTGAAGATATTCGGTTTTACGAACAAGAATACGACGGCATTATGCCTTTAGAAATATTAATAGATACCCAGCGTAAAGAAGCGGTAATGAAGCTTGCCACGGTTAAGCGCATGGAACGCCTACAAGAGTATATTAAAGAAATTCCCGAATTTTCGGAGCCTATTTCTGTGGTTAATTTGGTAAAGTATTCCAAGCAAGCCTTTTACAATAACAACCCCGATTTTTACCAGTTGCCCAATTCTTTAGAACGCGATGTTATTTTAAGCTGGGCCAAGAATAGTTCAGATGGAACTAATTTAATGCAAAGCTATGTGGACAGCACTGGGCAATATGCACGTGTTACCACCTTTATAAAAGACACTCCTACAGAGCGAATGAACCGTATAGAAGCCGATCTTTTAGAAGAAATAGCTAAAATTTTTCCAGAAGAACGCTACACGGTTACCCTTACAGGAAAAGCATTGGTGTTTCAAAAAGGAACCACCTATTTGGTTAGAAATCTAATTATATCGCTGTCTTTAGCTATTTTACTTATTGCCATATTTATGGCTTGGATGTTCCGCAGCGTAAAAATGATTCTGGTATCGCTATTACCCAACTTACTGCCTTTACTTATTACTGCAGGGATGATGGGCTTTATTGGAATTCCAATTAAACCTTCTACCATTTTGGTCTTTAGCATTGCCTTTGGAATTTCTGTCGACGATACCATTCACTTTTTAGCCAAATACAGGCAAGAACTAATTGCTAATAAATGGCGCATTAAAAAGTCGGTATATGCTGCATTAAGAGAAACAGGAGTAAGTATGTTTTATACCTCTATTGTGTTGTTCTTTGGATTTTCGGTGTTTATGATTTCTAGTTTTGGCGGAACTGTAGCTCTGGGTGGTTTAGTAAGTGCTACACTACTTTTTGCAATGTTGTCTAATTTATTGTTGCTACCCTCTTTATTATTGTCTTTAGAACGCAGTATTGCAAACAAACAAACCTTGCGAAAACCGTCCATGCACATTATTCCCGACAAAGAAGAAATAGATTCTATAAAGGATAAGTAGTGCATGAGCTTGCTGGTTTTTAGGACAACAAGTATCTTTGCCCCTTCAAAACACATTACCATGATCTTAAAAGATGTATTAACACTATTAAATAGTCAGCCTCAGGTAACCGAATTTACCGTAAACGGGTGGGTACGTTCCTTTAGAAGTAACCGCTTTATTTCTTTAAACGACGGGTCAACTATTAATAATTTACAATGTGTTGTTGACTTCGAAAACTTTCAAGAAGCGCTGTTAAAACGTATTACTGTTGGTGCTGCGATTCAGGTTAGTGGTAACTTGGTTGCAAGTCAAGGTAAGGGCCAAGCAGTAGAAATTAATGTGTCAAAAATTGAAATTTTAGGAGACGCCGACCCAGAAGAGGTTAAACTTACGGTGTTATCTCCAAAAAGACATACCCTTGAAAAACTAAGAGAACAGGCACACTTGCGCGTACGCACAAATACTTTTGGCGCTGTAATGCGCTTGCGTTCAAAATTGTCGTTTGCGGTGCATGAATACTTTCAAAAAAACGGTTACTATTATATGCACGCACCTATTATTACAGGTAGCGATGCAGAAGGAGCAGGCGAAATGTTTCGCGTCTCTACTTTAGATCCTAAAAACCCACCTTTAAATGAACAAGGTGAGGTAAACTACAAAGAAGACTTTTTTGGCAAAGAAAGCAACCTAACGGTAAGCGGACAGCTCGAAGCCGAAACTTACGCTATGGGCCTTAGCAAAGTATATACCTTTGGACCAACATTTAGAGCAGAAAACAGTAATACTTCGCGTCACTTAGCCGAGTTCTGGATGATTGAACCCGAAGTGGCCTTTTGCGATTTAGCTGGTAATATGGATTTGGCCGAAGATTTTATTAAATACATTATAAAATATGCAATAGATAACTGTCAGGACGATTTGGCCTTTTTAGAACAGCGCTTATTAAACGAAGAAAAAACCAAACCGCAGGCAGAACGCAGTGAAATGACCTTGCGCGAAAAACTAGATTTTGTAGTGAGTAATAACTTTAAGCGTGTTACTTATACAGAAGCCATAGATATTCTGCGCAACAGTAAACCCAATAAAAAGAAGAAGTTTAAATACCCAATAGATGCTTGGGGTGCCGATTTGCAAAGTGAGCACGAACGCTTTTTAGTAGAAAAACACTTTAAATGTCCTGTTATTCTATTTGACTATCCTGCCTCTATTAAAGCCTTTTATATGCGTCTTAACGAAGACGGAAAGACCGTTAGAGCCATGGATGTTTTGTTCCCAGGAATTGGCGAAATTGTTGGAGGTTCGCAACGTGAAGAGCGTTACGATGTGCTACAACAAAAAATTAAGGATATGGGAATCGACGAGGCCGAACTCTGGTGGTATTTAGATTTAAGAAAGTTTGGAACAGCTGTCCACAGTGGTTTTGGTCTTGGATTTGAACGCATGGTACAATTTGTAACCGGAATGGGTAATATTAGAGATGTTATACCGTATCCTCGAAGTCCTAAAAACGCCGAATTTTAGGCGCCAAATTAAAGAACTCTTAAAACGGTCTTAATTCAGTGGAATTAGGATCGTTTTTTTTACTTTTATGTGGAACACAAGCGCATGTTAAAACAACAATTAAATTTTAGGTTATCACAGAAGCTGTCACCACAACAGATTCAACTCATGAAGTTGATCCAACTACCAACACAAGCTTTTGAACAGCGCATTGCTCAAGAAATGCAGGAAAATCCTGCGCTAGAAGGTGGTAAGGAACCAACCCAAGAACAAGATGATACTTACGAAGACGATTTATACGATAACGATTCGGAAACCATAGAGACCGATATTAATATAGACGACTACCTAAGCGACGACGAAACCCCGTCGTATAAATTGGCAGCTAATAATTACAGTGCAGACGACGAAGAAAAGCAAGTCCCCTACGCCTCTGGTACTTCGTTCACCCAGTTTTTAATGACGCAATTAAACACCGTTAGACTGGACGAAGAGGAACGCGAAATTGCAGAATTTTTAGTGGGTAGCGTGGACGAAAGCGGCTACATTAGGCGCCCCATAATAGATATTATGGACGATTTGGCCTTTACTCAGAATATTTACACCACCGAGGACAAAATAGAAAAGGTATTAGACTTAGTCCAAGATTTAGATCCGGCTGGAGTGGGCGCTAAAGATTTACAAGAGTGTTTGTTATTACAGTTGGAGCGAAAATCGCCAACAGCTCAAGTACAGCTGGCTATTCAAATAATAGACGAAGCCTTCGAGCTTTTTAGTAAAAAACACTACAGTAAACTGCTGCATAAATACAGCATTGACGAAGACGCATTAAGAGAAGCAATTCACGAAATAGAAGGACTAAATCCAAAACCCGGAGGCACCTATTCTTCGAATTCTAGAATAGTAGAACACGTTGTTCCCGATTTTACCATTCGCATAGTCGACGGAGCACTAGAACTTACCCTAAATGGTCGTAATGCACCAGAAATGCATGTTTCTCGTGAATATTCAGATATGCTAAAGGGCTATAAAGAAGCTAAAGAAAAGTCAAAATCGCAAAAAGATGCGGTTATGTTTATAAAGCAAAAGTTAGATGGAGCAAAATGGTTTATAGAAGCCATTAGACAACGTCAACAAACGTTATTGGTCACTATGAATGCCATTATGCATTACCAACAAGAATACTTTCTTTCTGGCGACGAACGCAAGTTGCGCCCAATGATTCTAAAAGACATAGCAGACACTATAGATATGGATGTTTCTACGGTATCTCGAGTTGCAAATAGCAAATATGTAGATACTCCGTACGGGACAAAACTTATAAAAGAGTTCTTTTCTGAATCTATGAAAAACGATCAAGGAGAAGATGTATCCACACGTGAGATTAAGAAGATTCTTGAAATTACCATAGCAGAAGAAAACAAGAAAAAGCCACTAACAGACGACAAGCTCGCCAAAATCTTGAAAGAAAAAGGATATCCAATTGCCAGAAGGACTGTTGCTAAGTACCGTGAACAATTAGATCTACCTGTTGCGCGTTTACGTAAAGAGATATAATGGGAACTTTTTTACGCATAGCCGCATATTTGTTTCATCCGCTAATCATGCCTTTGGTTGGTGCGTTTGTATATTATAGCGTAACAAGGCGCTTTATTGAACAAGAGATTATTCAAATGAAGCTTGTTGCCTTACTTATAATTACCGTGCTTATTCCTGTGGTTTTTTATTTTATGCTCAAGAACTTAAAATGGATTAAAACTATACAATTAGAAGAGGTTCAAGAGCGTAAAGCCCCGTTAATTATTCAGTGCTTACTAATTTTGTTGGTACTTAAGATGGTATTTAACCCATACGAATCACCTGAGCTTTATTTTTTCTTTACGGGTATTTTGTTCTCTTCGTTGTCTGCATTTGTATTGGCAATTTTAGAATTTAAAGCCAGTCTGCATATGATGGGTGTTGCCGGTGTGACCCTATTTGTTTTAGGCCTTAGTGTTCACTTTAGCACCAATATGTTGTTTGTATTAGCCATCTTCTTTTTTGTAAACGGATGGGTTGCTAGTTCGCGACTACACACCAATTCTCATACCCCAGCCGAACTGGCCGTTGGTTTTGCTTTAGGGCTTGTTCCGCAATTAATTCTTCTTAATTACTGGTTATAGAAAGTAGAACAGGATTCCCAGTTTTAAGGGTTGAAATCCAACCGCCTGACCCGCTACTACGGCGGTATCGTTAAAGAATGGAGTAAAAGAATAGGCCGCATAAAAATTCATGGTGTTGTACCCAAAAAGCAGGGTTCCTTCTACTTGAAAAGGTGTAAATGCGTCTACGTTTGTTGTTTTAAAACGCGTACCGTTTTGCACAAAGGTAGCTCGCTTATGATAATGATAGCTTAAGTTTACTCCAGCATGAACACGATAAAACTTATAGACTGTAGGCGACGAACTGCGCCATCTAAACTCAATAGGGACCTCAACATGCGAGGTACTAAAACGGTTACTGTCGTAATTGTCGTTATCGCCTAAAATTGCATATTGCGTTTGTCCATCTTGTTCTGTTATGGCCAGTGTATTTCCATAACGATTAAATCCAAGGCCTAAACCAACTCCAATAGCGACAGTACGTTTAGGATTAATTGGCATATCGCGAATAAAACCAAACCGCATTCCTCCAGAAAAGCCACGTAAGCGCACTCCGTCGGGCACATTAGTAATTAAGTTATAGGTTACCCCAAAGTAAAACTGGTCTTCTCTATATAAGGAATCTACAACGGCTGTTGTATCTCTGGCTTGAGTTTGCAAGTCTTCTTGTCCCCATACACAAAACAGTGGTGAGAAAACAAGAATTAAAAACAATACAAACTGCTTCATTTAATGTTGGTTTTGAGTAAAGATAAGGCATAAAAAAACACCTCCAAATCGAGGTGTTTAATTTTTCAACTAAAAATAACTATTGCATGTTTCCAAGAACTTGATCTTGGTTTTGTGCTTTTTTAGTGGTGTAGTTAATTTTTAATGCATTTACTAAACGGAGTTCTTGTTTGATATCGGAAATTAATCCCATATTAGTTTCTCCATCTACCTTTAAGGCAGTAGTTAATAGCGGTATTAGTTCTTCACGTTTACTAGCGCGCTCTGCCTCTATAAAGGTTTTAATATCCTTGATGTCGGCAAATTTATCACCCAATTGGATTCTCGCTTCTTGTCCAAAAGTCGCTTGATAACGCTCACTTGGCTTTCCGGCATAAATATACATTACCAAATCTTTTTTATCTAGCTTTTCAAGCTGATCGGCATAGGGTAACGTATTTTGAATCTTAAGGGTATTTTGTCGCATTACAGTTGCAACCATAAAGAAGAACAATAACATAAAAACAATGTCTGGTAGCGATGCCGTCGATATTGCGGGTAGCTCGCCTCCACTTTTCTTTTTAAACTTAGACATAATTTGTTTGAGTTTGTTGGGTTAAACGTCTACTTTTTTGGTTCGGCTTCTGACAGTTTCTGTGGGAACAATAGCTTAATTTCTATTATACGTTCCTTTAGAAGGTCTTTGTTTCCGTTATAATTACTTCCATCTTTTGCCTGTGCTTCCATTTCTTGGAAAGGCATATTATACAAACGCTGAGCCTCTCGGTTTCGCAGTTCGTTGTATGCCGCTACCAATTCGTTTTGCACAGAGATATAAGCATTATAACTTGTAAAACGGTCGTTCTGTAGTGAAATAATGGCCTTATCTGGATTATCTGAAGACGAAGGATCGCGCTTACCTTGACAGTAATTACAAGCTTCTTCTCCAACTCCACCACCGTTGTCTAAAAAGGCAATAGCAGCTTCTTTTAAATCTTTTAAATCCATTAATTCATCCTCTACTAAAAGCTGGTCGTCCTTACTTACCACAACGGTAAATATGTTCTTTTGCTTAATTACTGGAGGATCAACTACATCTTCTATAGGTGGCAGTTTACGACTGATTCCGCTATCTGTTTCTATGGTAGTTGTTACCAAGAAGAAAATTAATAGTAAGAAAGCGATATCTGCCATAGATCCCGCATTCACTTCGGGTGCTGATCTCTTTGCCATACCTAATTATTTTGCGATTAATTTCTTGACTCCACTTAATAGCATGGAACCAATAGCTATAAAGGCTAAGATATAGAAGGTACGTAATCCTGTACCTACCAATCTAGATTGGCCTTCGGTTAAAATATCACCATCTTTCATAACGGTTTCTACTCCAGATGATAGTGCATAAGAAATAACAACTACCAATAAGAAGGCACCAATAGAGATAAGTGTCTTTTTTATATCGCCTCCCGCAAGTCCTTTAAGCACATAGATTAATACCAGTACCAAAACAATTGCCAATACCACATAGGCAACAATCATGAACGGATCAACTACACTGCTCTGAAGCGCTGCGTCGGCTTTAATCTCGTCGTCTCCAGCAGCGATCACACGTCCTAAAAGGATCAATCCAATCACTCCCAGGCCGAGAGCTACGTATTTTAATATTTTATGTAAACCCATAATTCTTTGAATGGAGATTTAATTATTTTTTGTTCTTGTAATCAACTAACATATCTATTAAGGTAATAGACGCATCTTCCATGTTGTTAACGATGCTATCGATTTTAGCGACAATGTAGTTGTAAAAGATCTGTAAAATAATAGCAACAATTAGACCAAATACTGTTGTTAAAAGTGCTACTTTAATACCACCCGCTACTAACGATGGTTGCATATCTCCAGCAGCTTCAATCTTATCGAAGGCCTGAATCATACCAATTACCGTACCCATGAAACCAAGCATTGGTGCAAGAGCGATAAATAAAGAGATCCAAGATACATTCTTTTCTAATTGACCCATTTGAACACCACCATAAGCTACTACTGCTTTTTCTGCAGCATCTACGCTTTCGTCGGCACGATCGAGTCCTTGATAATAAATAGAGGCAACAGGTCCTTTTGTATTTCTACAAACTTCCTTAGCTGCTTCTACACCTCCACTATTAAGAGCGTCTTCAACGCTTTCGGCTAGTTTTTGTGTGTTTGTAGTAGAAAGATTAAGGTAAATAATTCTCTCTATGGCGATTGCCAATCCTAGAATTAAACATAAAAGTACAATCCCCATAAATCCAGGACCTCCTTCTATAAAACGTTTCTTTAATTCTTGATGGAATCCTTCGTCTGCATCGTCTGCGGTTGCTGATCCAGCATCGTCTTGAATAATTGTTGAAGTAATAGAAGTACTCAACATAGTTACATTAGTGGCAGTGGTCGCTGTAGTTGCGGCATTCGCACTAAACGTACCTACACTTACCATGGCGGCAATTGCCAAAATAGAAAATAATTTTTTCATTGCTATCGACTTAAAAGTTTGTTTTTAGTTAAAGGTTTAAAGATATAAAATTATTTATTTAAACAAAGGATATTATAAGTTATCACAGGGTGTTTTTACTGAGAATCCCACATAATGGCTAATTCTTTACATATTCACATCAAGCTATATTCTTATTAGCGAAATAATTAGCAGTTAAACGGTTAAAAACTAGAAAAACGACCAGATTATTGAATTGTGTTAAAAAGGATGTACAATATCCCTATTACTGCTTCCAATAATCTACCACAAGCACATCTTCTAGATATGGACCAAGAACATTACCAAAAGCAAGGTGATCGGGATGCACCAAATAAGCGTCTCTTTGTGCTGTAGTATTGAAGGTTAAAAAATAACAATGAGTAAACCCTTTATTTATTCCTTCTGGACTGTTGTTTAATCCCCATTCAAAGTCCTTTATTTCCTCTATTTTTTGCGGTAATTGGGCAAATGCCTGTTCTACTTGGGCAACATTGTCGGGACTGGCACTATCGTTAAACTTAAACAACACGACGTGGCGCAGCTCTTTAGCATTAGTTTCTTGGACCGGGCTATTACAGCTGCTTAGCAATAAGATTGGTATAATAAATAAGGTAATTAACTTCATAATTTAGATAACTTAAGTCAAAAATAGGTGATGGGTTATTTTGGCGCTAATTAAGGCCTACCTCGAACAGGAGTCATGGTCCGGCTCTTTAACCGTAACTTTCCTCCCTCTTTTACAAAAACACTCGAAAATCTAATGTTTTTAGGAATTGGCTGGCCCATAACAGTACCTTCCATGACAAGCTTGCCAACAACAATTCCAACACAATCTGTAATTATGGTTTTATCTACCATGACTTTTAACGAGGTTATCTTTAAATTTTTTACTCCGTTAATTACTTGTTGTTTGTTTTCGATAGTCCCTATACCAGTTATTAATACAAAGTCGTCTGTGGCAGCTTCTGCAAATGGTTTTGGGTTGTTATTTAATACGTATTCAACATATATGTTTTTATTGAACCCAATAAGTTCGTCTTCGCTTGCAACCTGCTGAGCCATAACTAGCGATGGCAGCATAAAAAATAATACGGATATGGTTTTCATAACTTATGGTTTTAAATTGACGAATTAATGGGTTTCTTGTGCTAATAATTTTAAAATCTGATCTATTAAAGCTAATCCTTGTTTATGACTTTGGGTTAGCTTGTCGTTTTGATAGATGACATTTTCTGTATTGTTTTCAAATTCAAGTTTTTTCAATAAATCTCTATTGTCAACGTCAAAACCCGACTTCGGGAATGTATTGTTTTGAACAGTTGCAGAGGTCGAAACGGCATCGGCGTTTAACCAGCTTCCACTTTCAATAATCATAACAGAGATTCTATTGCGTGCCTCCTCAAGTTCGTTTTCGCGGGCTTTAATATAATCAAAAGCTGGCTTCCATGACGATAACTTATTTCGTAAGGCTTGGTTGCTAATAATCCCTAAGTTGCCAGAATTTACCAAATCATCTAAATAACCGTTTCTGGCATAATACTCATTTACGTCTGCCAACTTATTAAGCGATTCGTTAAACTCTTTTCTCGAAATAGTTTCTGTTTTGTTCCCAGTATGATCTAGCAATCGAAATTGTATTTGTATGCCTGCTTCCGTTTCCGCTTTAAGACTATCTAAGGTTCGATAATTATACTCAAAATCCTCCTTTAAATTTTTTAAAGCCAATTGCTCTTCTTTATTTTGAATACGCTCCTGATTCCAATTGTTAATACTCAATGCAATCAAAATCCCAATCACCACCAACACAATTTCGCCTATGGCGTATTTTAAGTATTTACCCGTTTTGTTTTTCATAATGAGCTCTTGACGAATTTTTCGAAAGAATTTAATCATACATCTTGCTTGTCATGTTAATTATATCGTCAATTATTGTTCTGGCCACAAGAAATTTTTTAATTCGCTGACGTGTAAAGACCAGGTAATCGTCTATAGCATTTTCGAATTCTAAGTCCTTGAAAAAATTTAAATGATTGTAATCTAAACGTGATCTTCCTTCAGTTATATCAACACCTGTTGCATCCATATTTCGCAAAGAGCCGTTTGTTTTATAAAAGTTTAGCAGATGAATAAATGCTTTATTGGCATCTTGGTCTTTATCGTCGATGTCTTTAATAGCTAACGTATAATCGTAAAGTCTAATTTTTAATTCTTGATTGGACAGATTGCTTAATTTCCCCGTGTTTTCAAGATTTTTTAGCGTGTATTCGCTTTTTTTCCAATAGGGGTTTCCAGAGGTAAAATACAACACGCTATCTAGTTGAGTCGCCGTAAGATTAATCTTGGGGACTTTATCGATGTTCGTAAGCACAAAGCTCAAGTTTTCTTGGGTATGATATAGTTCAACCATTGTAGCATCTAACGTAGTTTTATTCTCAATAAACTCTTCATTCAATGTTTGTAAAATTTTCGATTCATTTAATTTTTCTTTTCTATTCTCGTTCCAATTGTTAATACTCAAGGCAATCAAAATGCCAATCACCACCAGCACAATCTCGCCT
Organism: Gilvibacter sp.; assembly: GCA_965277295.1. Classification (GTDB taxonomy): domain Bacteria; phylum Bacteroidota; class Bacteroidia; order Flavobacteriales; family Flavobacteriaceae; genus Gilvibacter. The sequence goes on along the minus strand of OZ255720.1, from coordinate 1,741,738 downwards.
ATGGCGTATTTAAAGTACTTGCCGGTTTTGTTCTGTGCCATAAGGTCAAATCTAATTTTACGAAAAAACTTAATCATTGTTCGATTGCATTTCTGTAAGCAGTTGGAGAATTGTTTTAGAAGCGGTGTTCATTCTTTCTAATATAGTATAGGAGTTTCCTAAAATCATATTTTGATTTTGTAAGGTGTTTTTAGCCAAGGGTGTTTGCATTAATTCTTGATACTCAATAAAAGGAATATCCTTGGCGGTCGAACCCGAATACGTACTACGGTATATAGTACCTGGTTCGACTGTTTTTCTAAATTCCCAGGCAGCTCCATTGTGGAAGGTATGGATGCCTTCTTGATGATACATTGCAAGCGCCTCCATTTGTGTCTTTAATTTGGTGAATTCTTGGAGTAATTGTTTATTATTAAGTAAGCTTAAATTACCGCTAGACTCTGCCTCATTATAGGTAGTCATGTTGGGCATAAACGGTTCCCAAAGAAAAAAATCACGTGCCATTGTCTTTAAAGAGTCTACAGATATGGTTTGATTCTCTCTATTTATTAAATCAAAATAAGCATCCATGGTTGTTAATTGCCCTTTAAGGCCTTCATTAATTTTCTGATTTTCAATCGAGTTGTACTCAAAATCTTCGAGCAGCGATGCAATTAAATTGTCCCGTTTTTTTTGAAGATTTCTTTCTTGATTCCAGTTATTAATACTCAAGGCAATCAAAATACCAATAACTACCAGTACAATCTCACCTATGGCATATTTTAGGTATTTGCCTGTTTTGTTTTCACTCATAAGGTTGAATCGAATTTGGCGAAAAAATTTAATCATACAATTATTTCGTGCGCTCGCGTAGCAAGATTAGTAATTTATTTGCATCTATTTGCATTTCTTCAAGGGTCTCAGATATTAGACCGCAATTCAAAAAAAAGTAATTTGCCACTCTATTTTTATAGTCCATATCCTGGATAGTATATGTAATAAATTCAGCAGATTCTTTACCCGTTAAATAATCTGGATACCAACTAAAATTTTCTTTCCAATGGTCGTAGTTGCTCTTTAAGTCTTCTAACGTTAGGATGTTAAGGCCTTCTATACGCGCATTGTACTTCTCGTAAAAATCATCTACTTGCATTTGTATCTCGCTTGAAGCAAAATCGCTATCGTTAAAATTACGCAGTTGCTCATAGCCTTTTGTTCTTATGTAAATATCTTCGCTCCCGCCAATTAAATTAAAATATGCCGTATTCGTACTGTAATCTGTTTGGCTTAAGTCACCTCGCATTATATGTTTTAATAGTGGGGCCTTTTTATTGTTATAAGCTAATACTTCTGGAATTGTTTTTAGATCTGATTCTAAGTCGCTAATAACCAAATCGTATATAGCATTTAATGCTTCCTTTTCTAGTCGGCTTTCGTTCCAATTATTAATACTCAAGGCTATCAAAATCCCAATAACCACCAGCACTATTTCGCCTATAGCATATTTAAGGTATTTACCTGTTTTGTTTTTCATAATGAGGTCTTGACGAACACGACGGAAAAATTTTATCATATTGAAATCCCATTTTATCAAATGTTATATTCATTCAATCTTTGGGAAATTTAAAGGTAGGAAAAATTAGAAGATGGGCACAATAGGTTGCAAAAGCACGTTGCAACTATATAATAAGTTATGCGCTTTTTTTGTTACTTTACAACTGACTAAACAAAACTAAAAATGAAAACCTTCCTTAAAAAAAGTATTACCCTATCCCTATCCCTTGTTTTTGTGTTACTCTTTTCTTGTAAAGATACCCAGCAAGAAACTACACAAGACCAAAGTGAAGACCAAACAGCAGCACTTAATAAATGGTTCGACGACAAATACGAAGAGCAACTACTAATGAGTCCGCTAGGGTTAACCGCTCAAGGTAGAAAAGATTTGTACGACCAAATTGACGATATGAGCAAAAAGGCCGAAGACGAGCAATTGGCTTGGTATAAGGCCACTACGTTAGAACTCGCCGAAACCTTCGATTACGATTCCCTTAATGCGTCCGACCAGACTTCGTACGATTTATGGATGTATCAGTACCAAATGGCAAAAGAAGGGGTACAATACAGGGACATGGATTATGCGTTCGACCAAATGCGAGGCCTGCATGCTAGACTTCCAACCTATTTAATAAACTTTCATAAAGTAGATAGCCTAGCCGATATGAACGCCTATATTACGCGTATAGAAGGAGTCGGAAGGGCCATTAATCAGTTGGTAGCTAGAGCGAAAGATCAAGCCGCTTTAGGTAATCTACCTCCAAAATTTACCTTCGTGACCGTAATTGCGCAAACCAAGGCCTTAGTGGATGGCACCCCGTTATTAAACGACATGAACGCCAAAATTGATGCGCTATTGGAATCAGAAGATATTACCGCACAGCAGGCAGATGAGCTTAAAGCAGCGTCGGCCAATGCGCTTACAACGTATTTTACTCCCGCATACCAAAACCTATTAACGTGGCTAGAAACCGAAGCCGAAAATGCCGAAGCAACACCCACAGGGGTAAGCCGTCATGACAACGGTATAGATTTTTACAATTACCGCTTAAAAATGTTTACCACCACGACCCTAACGGCAGACGAGGTTCACGAAATTGGTCTTAAAGAAGTAGCCAGAATTCAAAAAGAGATGCTCGCCATAAAAGACCAAGTAGGTTTTAAGGGCGATCTAAAAGCATTTTTTGAATTTGTAAATACAGACCCACAGTTTTTCTTCCCCAATACCGACGAAGGGCGCCAAGCCTATCTTGACGAGTCGTCTAAATATCTGGAAGATTTAACTAAAAAATTGCCGGACTACTTTGGAATTTTACCCAAAGCCGATTTGGTTGTAAAACGCGTAGAGGCCTTTAGAGAACAAGATGGAGCACCGCAGCATTACTTTGGCGGAACCCCGGATGGTTCAAGACCAGGTACCTATTATGTGCATTTATCCGACATGAATGCCATGCCTAAAACCACTATGGAAGGCGTTGCCTATCACGAAGGAAACCCAGGGCACCATATGCAAATTTCTATCGCTCAAGAGTTAGAATCTGTACCTAAGTTTAGAACACAGGCAGGCTTTAGTGTATATAGCGAAGGTTGGGCCTTGTATTCGGAAACCCTGTCTAAAGAAATGGGCGGATACCAAAACCCGTATTACGATTTTGGGCGCTTGGTAAACGAAATTTGGAGAGCCATTCGATTGGTGGTCGATACCGGATTACACGCCAAAGGCTGGACAGAAGAAGAAGCCATACAGTACTTTAAAGACAATTCTTCTATTGCAGAGGGTGCAATTATTGCCGAAGTACAACGCTATATGGTTATGCCAGGACAGGCGACTTCGTATAAAATGGGCATGCTTAAAATTCAGGAGTTACGCCAAAATGCCGAAGCCAAACTTGGCGACGATTTTGACATTAAAGGCTTTCATGACACCATACTTGGCGGTGGCGCGTTGCCATTAAATTTATTGGAGCGCCGCGTGGACGCTTGGGTTGCTAGTCAGCAAGAGGCTGGGGAGTTAAAGATGTAGATTTAGTAACTGGCACACAGTATAGTTTAAACCCTGCCAGATTTGGTGGGGTTTTTTATGCGTTGTTAGCCACTGGCTTCTTCAGTGTTCCATTGGTCTTTCTAAAGAAACTAATTTTTAATAATCTTTTTAAGTGTTGTTCCTTGTTTAGAGAATATTCTTAGAAAGTAAATACCTGACATTAAATGGGAAACATCTATTGATTCTACCTCACTGTTCACGGTTATAACATTTTCTCCAAGCAGGTTGTAGAGTTCTACCTTTATAACTAGGTTTCCTTCTTCTGATTTAATAAAGACTTCGGAATTACTAGGGTTGGGATAGAGTACAAATTGATTTTGGTTAAAATCATCTAAACCAAGTGTTGTGTTGTCGCAGGAGGTAGCACCATTGAAAAAATAACTAATCCCTTCTGTTTCAAAACAAACTAATAAGGAGCCGTCCGTAATATCTACCTGTTCCCACATAAAATCAAAGCCCGAGATATTTCCAATTCCTTCGATCCATTGAAAATTTCCTCCCCATCCCATTTCGTCAAATGTGATTACTTTTCTCGATGCACCAGCTAATTCTAAAAAGTCTACTCCAATTACCGTAAGATCGCCACCGCTAAACCCATAAACTTGGTTTACACAAACATCGCAGCAATCATAAGCACTTCCTTCAACTTCAAATATATCACCTAACTCAAGGGTGAAATCGAACAATAGTTTCTCTATTTTATTAACTTCGTCATATCTATAAACAAAACCACTGTCTTCTCTTAAAAGGCAGGTGTTATCACCATCGCTAATTACTCTTACATATTCTATTCCTTCTATAGTTTCTATTTCCCCTAATGAAAGTTGTGGTGTCACGGTGTATTCACATGGTTTTGGATCGCAGGGCGGTATAAGTCCGTAGTAGACATCTACACTCCATTTGTTCCCTTCTTGTAACATAGGAATGTAACTCTGAGAATAGGATTGATAATACACTAATACAAAGACAATAAGTAATAATTTTTTCATAGCTCATGTTTTTTTAGCTTGTGCACAACGGTCTTGTATACTGGTAACATCTAAAATATCCAGTGGATATTTTATGTTAGCATCGTGCCAGCCCTATTGCTTGCAATAGCTATGCAAAAAATTAATACTTTTTAAAGCTAATCAATTTTTTGGATACTCGCCCGAATGAATTTATTCAGGCGGGGGAAGGCTGGTATTATTGCTGCGCAATGTGCTCTCGTCGGTTTTTGCAAACCTCCCTCGACCAATATGCGTTGTTAGGCATACGTAATCTAGAATTCTTTGTTTTTCAATTGGTATTGAGAGTTTGATAGGTACTTGTAGTTGTTTTCAAATTCATCTATCACGTTTTTATAAAATTGAATTAATGGTTCAATTACTTGAGTCCAATCTTCAAATTCTAAATGATATTTAGATACAATTTCAACATTCCTATTTTCCCCGTTACATTTTATTTCTGGATGAAATTTGGTCTTTTGAGCAATTTCTCCAATTTTATTTAGAGATTTATCAGTATTTAAAAAGTGAAGAAAATTTTGGTTAGTACAAGATATTTTAAACTTGCTTTTATTTCTCGAAAATAAACTTGAAAGTGGACTCCTGCTTTCTAATGAGAAATTTACATGCCTTAGCTCTGGTGATACTTTGCAAATAATTTTCGCTACGAAATTAGTTCCAGTACGATTATCAATCAAAAATTCATTTCCCTTATAATCAAACTTAACTTGAAATATTACACTTGGACTTCTTACTCCCATTCCAATGGAAATATCTTCATCAGAATATGAAAATTTACCACCTTCTTTTTCTGCTAATTCTTTGAAGAAAGTTTTTATCATCTTATGTATGCCAACGGTCTTGTATAAAAAACGTAGCGGATCTTTAGCATCGTTTCTTTCAACGCACGTTTGTTTTTGTTTTAAATAGGGGAGTTATAAATATAGCCAATGTTGACGTATTTTTTATATACGTTGTTAGCTGCTGGCGAATTAGCATAGTTTCCACATATCCTTTTCATCAGCGGATTTTTTCGTTAATTTGTCCAATATGATATTCACTGACGAAATAATATCAGATTTAATTTCTTGTGAGAAACGAATTACGGATTCTCCAAAGAAGGTTCCGCCTATGCGTGGAAGCGAAAAGAGAAAGTTTCTGATGGAGTCAATAGATGGTCAGCACTCATTCATAGGTTTTATTTCAAGTTAATTTTTTGTAAATCAAATATAAGTTGGTCTATTATTCCAAAGTGTTTTTTGTTGTTCATTCCAACTGAGTAGAATAGATTGATGTGCATCGAGCAAGCCTATAAGTTAACTTTTAGGTTGCATTCCAATTATGTTGTAAATTTGTAACTAAATTTAGAAAATAAATCCTTTTTTTAAACCCTGAAGTAATGGCACAGAGGCTGGTGATCTCGCTTTTTGTTTTATTCTTTTTGTTTGGTCAGGATAACACTTTGCAGGCTCAGGAAAAGCAGAAATTGGATTCTATATCAACAAATGATTGGAATTTCCGTATAAGTCCCTTCTTCTGGTTTATAGGGTTAAAAGGAACAATATATAGACCACCACAGCCCACTAATTTCCCAGAGCCCCCACCTCCAAGATATGACATTGATGTTGGTTTTAAAGACATCAAAAATTCTATTAAGTTTGCTCTGATGCTTGCTGGCCAATATAAGAGTAAGCATATTGTTACTCAGTTCAACTTTTCATCGCTCATATTGGAAAGCGAAGCCATTACGCCTTTGGAATTGGTTTTACAGGATAATATTATTAATTTGACTTATATGGCCGGTGATTTTGGCATTGGATACAGAGTCGTAAAAAATCCCAAGTTTGAATTTGATGCCTTGCTCGGAGCTAAGATTGTTTATTTTAAAATAGGACTGAAAACAACTTTGTTAGGAATTGCTCAAATTGAAGGTGAAAGAAGTAAATATTGGATTGACCCAGTAATTGGAACGAATTTACTGTATAGGCCATTTCGAAAAGTGGAACTTATTGGCTACGCGGATATTGGGCCTGCATTTCCTGATGAATATAATACCTATCAATGGATGATTGGTGCAAATTACCTGTTTACTAAAACCTTTATGGTTAGTTTAGGTTATAGAAATTATTATCTTGATTTCCCAAGGGAAGAAGCTATTTTCACCGGAAATCTTAAAGGTTGGATAATGAAAATTGGATTTCAGTTTTAAATGTAGGCTAGGCAAATTCATTGTTGAGGAATTTTATAATCCAGTACATAACACATTAGCAGTAGATTGAAGTATTAAATCTGACTTAGTTAGGCTAAGTATTCTACAATTTAGATATTATGTATTACAACGATTTTTAGTATTTTTTTAGTTGAAATAATTCGTTGAATACACTTTATTGCTATTATAATACCGTATTTAATATAATTTATTTTACTTCAAGATGATTGTATTTGGCTTGGCAATTAGTGTTTGTTAAAGAAAGACAGGAGTACTTTTTTAGGTTTGATTACTTTTATTAGTTAGCGGTTTCTGATAATGAAGCACAACGGTCTTGTATACTGGTAACATCTAAAATATCCAGCGGATATTTTATGTTAGCATCGTGCCAGCCCTAGTGCTTTGCGCTAGCTACACGAAAAATTAATTGTTTTTATAAAGCTAGTAATTTTTTGGGTAGGAAGGCTGGTATTATTGCTGCGCAATGTGCCCTCGTCGGTTTTTTCAAACCTCCCTCGACCAATATGCGTTGTTGTGTGGCGTTTTTATTCGGTTACTCTTTTCTTTAAATCCATTCTTTGGTGCAATACTCTCGTTATTTCGACATATTCATCTTCTAATGTTCTGTAGAATATAATGTGTCGATTTGTTTTCAATCCGAAAAGTTGCTTTGATATTCCTTCATAGTTTTTTCCTAAATCGGGATTTTCTGCAATTTCTTGACAATCAGAAATTAGTTCATCATAATATTTGTCAGCTTGCTTTTCCGACCAAACCTCAAAGGTATAATCCCAAATCTTTGATAAATCCTCAACAGCTTTGTTCGTCAACTTGTATTCAGCCATTCGAGTGCTTTTTCGCTTTTAGAGATTCAAGATGCCTTTGGGGATCAAAATCGTGAGCTATTCCGCTGTCAATTCCTTCTTGTATTGCGGTTTTTAAGGCAATAACTTTACTTTCTTCTTCTTCCAAAAGTCTCAATCCAGCACGAATTACTTCACTAACGTTTTTAAATCTTCCTTCACTTATTCGGCTTTGAACGAATTGGTCAAAATAATTTCCTAGTGATATTGATGTGTTTTTATTCATTTGATTACTAATTTTAGTAAATGTACCAAAAATTGGTATAAAGGCAAAAATTTTCTCAAATTGCTTAGAACTCGTTATTTCAACACCAAAACTATTCTTATCCCATTCTAAAATAAGGGACAACAACCACTTTCGTGTGCCATTAAAATGTACGGGGAGAGACTTAAAGATACAGTAAAAGGCCAATATTTACAATTAACACAAAACATCTAGGTATTTATACGGGGGTGAACTGGGGGCTCTTGTGCATTACCGTAGCATAATTTTGTGTCACAAAATCAAAAGTCATAGGGACTTTTGGCGAAGGTAGCCGCGAAAGCGGAAAGCACAATTAAAGTTTATATAAGAATCTAAATTTTCAAAAGCACTCCGTGCGCATTGAAAATTTTAAAAAAAAAGGCAGCAAAGTCCTCAAACAAGCTTGGAGAAGGATTCATTCCTCAATTCTTTCGGAATGATCCCAGAGGGGGATCCGTTGCAAAAACAAATTTTCAAAAGCACTCCGTGCGCATTGAAAATTTAAAAAAATAAGGCAGCAAAGTCCTCAAACAAGCTTGGAGACTTTGCTGCCTTATTTTGTTTTTGCAGAGAGGAAGGGATTCGAACCCTCGATACGCTTTTGGCGTATACACACTTTCCAGGCGTGCGCCTTCGACCACTCGGCCACCTCTCTAAGATAGTGGGCAAAACTAGCAAAAATAATGACTACTTATGCTAGATAGGCCTGCTAATTTTCGCTCATTTCGCCGGCGCAAGGCGTTTCGAATAAGGTTTTAATATCGCCATTCAGGTCGTCGCGCCCCAACAAATACATAAGCTTACAAACCGCCGCCTCTGTAGTAATGTCTTTTCCAGAAATCACCCCAAAGCGTTTTAGGGCAATACTGGTGGCATAATCGCCCATAGAGACACTACCGCCAGAACATTGGGTTACGTTAATTACCGCAACGCCCGAGTCTATTAAATAAGCCACCCGATCTAAAAACCAATTGCTAGTGGGCGCGTTTCCGGCGCCAAAAGTTTCTAATACCACGCCTTTTAAATTAGGTGCCGAAGTCATTGCAGTAAAGGTTTCGCGGCATAGGCCGGGGTAAATTTTTACCAGCGCAATGTTGTTGTTCATTTTTGGGTACACGGTAAAGGGACCGTTGTTGCCCGCTCCTTCTTTAGCCAAATAACTAAAGCTTAAATGCACCCCGCTTTCCGCCAAAGGCGGGAAGTTTAAAGAGGCAAAAGCTTCAAAGTGTTCGGCGTTTATTTTGGTGGTTCTGTTGCCACGGTACAGTTTGTATTCAAAATAGAGCCCAACCTCTCTAATTTTGGGCTGTCCGTTTTCTTGCGAGGCCGCAATTTCTATAGAGGTAATTAAATTTTCTTTGGCGTCGGTACGTAAATCCCCTACAGGTAATTGCGAACCGGTAAATATTACGGGTTTGTCTAAACCTTGCAACATAAAACTAAGGGCAGCCGCCGAATAGCTCATAGTGTCGCTGCCATGTAGCACGACAAAACCGTCAAAATTGGTATAGCTTTCTTGAATTATTAGCGCCAGTTCCCTCCATTGGTCTGGATGCATATTAGAACTGTCTATGGGCTGATCAAAGCTATAGGTTTCTATCTCGCAAGAAAGTAAGTTTAGCTCTGGGATATGCTCTAAAAGGGCCGAAAAATCAAAATTGGTTAAGGCCCCAGTCTCGAAGTCCTTCATCATTCCAATGGTTCCTCCGGTATAAATAAGCAGTATTTTTGGGAGTGCTTTCATGCAGGTATTAAATTTTAAAAACGTTTAAGGCGTTTGCCGTTGTTGCCGCTGCTATTTGTATTTCGCTAAGATTGTAAATACTAGCTAATTTAGCACTTACTAGCCGTAAATAACTACTCTCGTTGCGTTTGCCTCTATGTGGTACTGGCGATAAATAAGGCGAATCGGTTTCTAGCACAATATGTTCTAAGGGAATTTGGTCTAAAAACTGGTCAATTTTACCATTTTTAAAAGTAGCCACACCCCCAATGCCCAGCTTCATATTAAAGTCGATTGCGCGCTGTGCCTGCTCCTGGGTTCCTGTAAAGCAGTGAAATATCCCAAACAGTTCATGGTCTTTTTCGCCTTCCAAGACTTCAAATATTTGATCGAAAGCCTCTCTACAATGAATCACAATAGGCAATCCTTTTTGCTTGGCAAACTGTATTTGCTGTAAAAAAGCATCTTGTTGTATGGCAAGTGTGGTGGTATCCCAATACAAATCGATTCCAATTTCGCCTACGGCCACAAAATCTCGCGCTTTAAATTGTTGCCAAACATGCTCGAGTTCTTCTTGGTAGTTTTCTTTTACAGATGTTGGGTGCAGGCCCATCATTAAATGCATGTGCTCGGGATAAGCGGCTTTTAAGGCGTACATACTTTGGGTGTAACCGGAATCTATGGCAGGCAAAAAAAAGTGACTTACTCCTGCGTCTATAGCGCGGGTAATCATGGCCTCGCGATCGTCGTTAAAAGCCTCGCTGTATAAATGCGTATGGGTGTCTATAAAGTTCATTGGTGCAAATCTAGTTTTTATTACTTTATCTTTATACAAAAATTGCCAGTGACTAGTTTAAGAAAACTATTAGAGACGCAAGGATTTGTTAGAATCCCACTTAAAAAAACAATAACCCTGCATTATAAAGTTCGCGCAAAAATAAACAATTGTTGGGGCGACTTTATTGTAGATAGCGGGGCATCTACTAGTTGTATAAACTATACAGCTGCCCATAAGTTTAAACTATCACTAACCCAAAGCGACATAAAGGCTACGGGCGCCGGTGCCGGCAACTTGCATACCGATTTAAGCCATAACAACACCATAAGTTTTAAAGGATGGAGCAAAAATAATTGCAGTTTTATTGTAATGGACTTGTCGCACGTAAACACAGGCTTAGCCCAGGTAGAAGAACTGCCTGTAAACGGTATTATTGGTGCCGATTTGCTTAAATCTGCCAGAGCCGTGTTAGATTATGGCAGAAACTGCATGTATTTAAAGTAAACTCCATTTTTTTTTATACATTTAATAATACCCCCCAACGAACAAAAACCTAAAGCACTTGAAATTTTTACAAACCATACTCCTTTTACTATTACTCCCAATAGCTTCTTGGGCGCAACAACCGTGGGATGAATATATCGAGCAGTACAACAGCGCAACATCGGGGCAAGAGCGGCTTACTGCTTTAGATTCTGTATTATCTAAATCCTTTAGAAACAATAACGATATCTTTTTTGAGTACTCGTTTAAGTTTATCGAACTCGCCAAACAATTACAAGATTATAAGGGAGCCGCCAAAAAGGCGATGAATTTATCGTATCCGCTTAATAGTGCCAATAGGCCCGAAGAGAGCATTGCAGTTATTACCGATGTCTTGCAATTCCAAGAAAAAATTCAGGATTCGTTTTTGGTTGGTGGCTTGTATTTAAAGCGCGGAGGGGGTTATTTTAGAACCGACCTAAAAAAGGCTGTTGCAGATTATACTACAGCTATTGCCAATTTTGGAGCGGGCGATAGCCTGTATGTTGCCGATGCCTATTTGTTTCGTGGACAGGCCAATGTTAGTCTAGGCGACTTTATTGCCGCTTCTAAAGACTATAATTACGCTTCGTTATATTTTGAACAATTAAAGGATTACCAGTATATGCTGCATGCCAATCAGGGCAATATTATGATGTTTAGCATGAATGGCTTTTACGACCTAGCCCTGGAAAAACGCACCCAACTGCTATCAAAACTAAAAGAGCTGGGCCTCTACGAATTTTTATCTACAACCTACTATAATCAAGCGGTAGACGACCGCAAAGTAGGCGCTAACCAACAGGCCTTTAACGCCTTATTGGAGGCCGAAAAGTATTTGGACTCCTCCATGGGTAAAAGCAATTTGTATTTTGCAGTAAATGGCCTGTTATCTACACATTATATGGAAACTGGCGACGCTAAAAAGTCGCTGGATTATTTAAATTTATTAGAAGCAAGATACAAAACAGACAATGCCGACCTGCTCATGGATTCGCATTATAATTCGGCCAAGTCGTTCTATTTAATGCACGTTGGCAAATTGGACGAGGCGCTAGTTTATGCAACCAAAAAGTTAGAAAATGCCCGTGCAATGAGCCATGAAGAAGAGATTGTTTATGCGCTAGAATCGTTGTCCATGTTATACGAGCGTATGGGCGATCTTGCAACAAGTTACGATTATTACAAAGCGTATAATGTCAAAAAAGATTCGTTGTACAATCGCAATAAAACCAATTCGCTACTATATTACCAAACCCTATACGAGTCAGAAAAAGACAAACGCGAAATAACAACGCAAAACGCAAGTATTGCACTTTTAGAACAGGACAATAGTTATTTTAAAAAAGGCATTGTTTTAATTGCTATCCTGTCTGTTTTATTACTTGGTTTATTTTACCTAGTACGTGAAAAACGGGATTTAAAACGGTCTCAAGTAATGCAGCAAAAATACAGTCAGGACTTGTTAATCCAGCAAGAAACCGAACGTAAACGCATTGCTAAAGAACTGCACGATGGCTTAGGCCAAAACTTATTGCTTATTAAAAATAGTGTGTACAATAATGGCGATTCCAAAAGCAGTAAAATGATAGCGGGAGCCATAGACGAAGTGCGCACAATTTCTAGGGCCTTACACCCGTTTCAGTTACAAGATTTAGGGTTGACTAAAGCCATAAAAACCATGTTGCTAAGCATAGACGAAAACACCACGTTGTTTATCACTTCGGACCTAGACAATATAGACGGACTATTCAGCAAAGAAGAAGAGGTAAATATATATCGCATAATTCAAGAGAGTTATAGTAATATTATAAAGCATGCGAATGCAGAAGCCAGTAAAATTAAAGTCAAAAAAACAGAAAACAACCTGGCTATTACCATACAAGACAACGGCCAAGGCTTTAATTTTATGGAAAAATACAAAGATGTTAAATCCATGGGGTTAAAAACCTTAAAAGAGCGCACGCGTTTATTACACGGGGTAATGAAGATTACCAGCGAAGCTAACAAAGGCACGCGCTTAGATTTTAATATACCCAGAAGCTAATGCCTAAACAACTTTCCATAATAACTGCCGACGACCATCCGCTACTACTAAGAGGGCTAAACAACTTTTTAACAGAAAAGGGGTATCGTATTGTAGGCAGTGCTAACAATGGACAGCAGGCTTTAGATTTAATAGTATCTAAAAGTCCCGAAATTGCTATTCTAGATATAGAAATGCCAGAATTAAGCGGTTTAGAAGTTGCCAAGATGTGCAAACAAAAAAAGCTTAACACCAAAATCGTACTTATTACCCTGCATAAAGAGCCCGAGTTATTAGAGCGCGCTCGAGAGCTTAATATTTTTGGCTATGTATTAAAAGAATTAGCCTTAGAAGAAATAGAGATTTGTTTGCAACAAATTGCTAAAGACACGCCTTATTTTAGCCAGGCTATTGCGCCTTATCTTATTCAAGCAGATAGCACTAAATCCCTGCTTGACAAGCTCACCCCCAGCGAGGTTAAAATTTTAAAGCTAATCGCTAAAGACTTAACAAACAGGCAAATTGGTGATTCGCTATTTATCTCTCACCGCACTGTAGAAAAGCACAGGTCTAATATTATTAACAAATTAGAATTAGAACACAAGACCAACAGCCTATTAGTTTGGGCAAAAGAAAACCATTCCAAATTGCTCTAAAAATACGTAGAAACACGTATTTTTTTGTAGCCAAATTCTTTAGATATTGCACTCTAGTTAATTTGCGTGAATAAAGAAAAAAAAGATATGGAACGAAGTATACCTGTGAGTAAAAATAAAATACTCCTAATAATTATTTTGCTATTAGCCTTTGTGGTTTTATTTCTAAACGTTTTTGCGTTAATGGATTAAACTCACTTTAAATAAAAAAAAAGCCCATCGCTAAAACGATGGGCTTTTTTTTATGTATTGACTAAGATTTACTGCTTAATTAACTGCTTGGTTAAGGTACCATTCGCTCCTATTAAACGCACAAAGTAAACGCCACTTTTTAGGCCAACTAGGTTTAAATTAAAATTGGTGCTGTCTGGATTTACTTCTAAAAGCTTTTGGCCTGTTATGCTGTAAACAACTGCCGAACTTATTAATTGCTCGCTTACAATACGTGTGTTTTCTACAACTGGGTTAGGCGAAACACTTACCTGACTCTGGCTAAACTCGGGAGCAGCCAAAGAACTGTCTCCAAAAACAATGTTATCAAAATAAATTACGTTATCTCCTGCTCTGGCTTGAAAGTCCGGAAACACTACAAGCTGATCGATATCTGTCGAAGATGGCTCAGGGATAATATCGGTAAAGTCAAACACCAGACGCTCCCACTGGTTTATTAAGGTGTTAGCAATCTTTTTTTCGCCTGTCGATGCTCCTGGAAAAGTAGCAAACTTAATCCCAACATCGCTTATTTCTGTTTTATAAACCATTATAGACACAAAAGCATTCGTGGCACTTAGCGTAAAAGTACCTATATCTGCACCGTGCATGGTTTCGCATCCCGCAAAAGGCATCCCAGAAGCTAAGGCGGTAAACTTGGCCACCGTTTGCGATGTATTTATTCCAGAGGGAAAGGGATTGGTTATAATTTCTAAAGGGGGATTAGAATCGTTTTCAAAAACGGTCCAAGTCCAAGATCCTCCATTTCCAGCAGGTTCAAAGTCTACAGGATTTACTTGTGCGACAGCGGCACTAAGAGCCATAAAAAGCCCAAGGGTAATTAATTTTTTCATAATATTTGGTTTGACCAATAAGGTAACCGACAGGGTTTACACTGCAAAAGCAATTCAAATATTAAAACTGCTCAAAACGAGCAAGTGTTGCTTTAATTTTAACTATTTGATTTAAAGCATTTTAAAGAACATTTAATAATAAGATGTTGTAGTCATGTATAGTTTTTAAAGCAGAGATAACTACAGTAATATCTAAAACTAAAAAAGACCTTGTAGCTACAAGGTCTTTTTTTTAAAAATATGTTGTTAAATTTATAGCTCTAATGCTTTTTTAACATCGTTATTCATTAATAACTCTGTTGGATTTTCTAGCGCTTCTTTAACCGCAACCAAGAATCCAACCGACTCACGTCCATCTATAATACGGTGATCGTAAGACAGGGCCACAAACATAATTGGACGAATCTCTACCTTCCCGGCTACAGCAACAGGACGCTCAACAATATTGTGCATTCCAAGAATACCACTTTGAGGCGGGTTAATAATTGGGGTAGATAACATACTACCAAAAACACCTCCATTAGAAATGGTAAAGGTCCCACCAGTCATTTCGTCTACAGTAATTTCTCCATCTCTAGCGCGAATTGCCAAGCGTTTTACTTCCGATTCGACCCCTCTAAAGCTCAAGTTTTCTGCATTTCTAATTACCGGTACCATAAGTCCTTTTGGACCAGAAACTGCAATAGAAATATCTTTAAAATCGTACTTTATTTGGTAGTCACCGTCTATCATGGAATTTACATCTGGATACAGTTCCAAGGCGCGAACTACAGCTAGGGTAAAGAAAGACATAAATCCAAGCCCAACACCGTGTTTAGCTTTAAAGTCTTCTTTGTATTGTTTTCTAAGCTCAAAAATTGGCGACATGTCCACTTCGTTAAACGTAGTTAACATTGCCGTTTGGTTTTTAGCCTGAACTAAACGCTCTGCTACTTTACGGCGAAGCATAGATAATTTTTTTCGTTCGCTACCACGAGTTCCTCCGCCAGGAGTCCCCATAGATGGCTGCGCATTTTCGGCATCGGCTTTGGTTATTCTACCAGCGCGTCCACTACCAGAAACTGCTGCAGCAGCAATACCTTTTTCGTCTAATATCTTTTTAGCCGCTGGGGAAGGTGTCCCCGTCGCATACGACTTTTCTTCCTCTTTTTTAACCTCGGGTTTTGCAGGCTTTGCTTCCTCTTTTTTAACTTCTGGCTTATCGTCGCCAGCGTCATCGGGTTTTGCTGCGCTCGTATCTATTAAACAAACAACCTGCCCCACTTCTACCGCATCGCCTTCTTCTGCTTTAAGGGTAATTATACCGCTTTCTTCTGCAGGCAGTTCAAGAGTTGCTTTATCGCTGTCTACTTCGGCTATTGCCTGATCTTTTTCTACCCAATCACCGTCTTCGACTAGCCATTGTGCTATTTCTACTTCGGTTATCGATTCCCCCGGTGAAGGGACTTTCATTTCTAACATCTGTATTTGTTTTATGCTGTTAGTTTACTTTTTTGGTGTGTCAAAAACACTTTCAATTACTTTCTTGTGACGCGCTTTAGAGCGGGTACTGCTACCTGCTGCTGGCGCACTATATACATGTCTAGAAGCAACCCGCAGGCTAACTTCTGTAAAATTCATTAGCATATACCCCCAAGCACCCATATTTCTGGGTTCCTCTTGAGCCCAAACATAATCGCTTACATTAGGATACGCTTTTATTATCTCTTTTAACTGCGCTACCGGTAAGGGGAACAATTGTTCTATTCTTACCAAGGCCACGTCGTCTCGGCCTAATTCTTCGCGCTGCGCTTCTAAATCGTAATAAAACTTTCCAGTACAAAATACCAGTGACTTTACTTTAGATTTAGTAGCACTAGAATCGTCTATAACTTCTAGAAATTTACCTTTGGTAAGTTCGGCTTTTGTAGAAACTACTTTAGGGTGACGCAATAGACTTTTTGGCGTAAAAACTATAAGTGGTTTTCTAAAATTCCACTTCATTTGTCTTCTAAGTAAATGAAACAGGTTTGCCGGGGTGGTCACATCGGCAACAATCATATTATCTCTTGAACACAATTGTAAATACCGTTCCATACGCGCACTACTGTGCTCCGACCCCTGCCCTTCGTAACCGTGTGGCAATAACATGACCAAGCCATTTTGAGTCTTCCATTTAGCTTCGGCCGCCGAAATATACTGGTCCAGCATAATTTGAGCTCCATTAGAGAAATCTCCAAACTGAGCTTCCCAAATGGTAAGTGTTTCTGGAGCAGCCATTGCATATCCATAATCAAAGCCTACTACGCCGTATTCAGAAAGCAAAGAATTATAAATATCCATGTTTCCTTTTACGCCTAGCCTATTGTGCAGATTAATTTCTTCGGCGTCGTTTTCGGTTTTAATTATTGCATGTCTGTGCGAAAAAGTTCCGCGTTCTACATCCTGACCACTTATTCTTATGTTAAACCCTTCTTGCATTAAACTGGCATAGGCTAAAAGTTCGCCCATGGCCCAATCTAATTTGTCTGTTTCGAAATAGCGCTTGTGACGGTCGTCAACAATACGTTGTATTTTACGAATAAACGGCTTATCCTCTGGCAATTTGGTAATGCCTTGGGCTAATTCGTCTAATGTTTTTAAATTGAAGGTGGTATCTATGGGTTCGGCAATCATTTTGGCATCGCCCAATTGGTAATCCTTCCAGTCGTCTGCTAAGATTTCTGTAATATCTGTTTTGTCCTTTTTTCTTGAAGCTTCTAGGTCTTCTTCCAATTCGGACTTGTATTGTTTTTCTAAAGAGGCAACATAATCTTTATCTATAACACCTTCGCCTATTAAGCGCTGGGCATAAATGTCGCGTGGATTTTTGTGCTTGGCAATAGCTTTGTACAACTTAGGCTGAGTAAAACGGGGTTCGTCACCTTCGTTATGGCCATATTTTCTATACCCTAAAATATCTATAAATACATCGCGTTTAAATTGCATTCTGTATTCTAAAGCAAACTCGAAGGCATGGGCCACTGCTTCTACGTCGTCGGCATTAACATGTAAAACCGGCGAAAGCGTTACTTTACCTACATCGGTACAGTAGGTAGACGACCTTGCATCTAAATAATTGGTGGTAAAGCCAACCTGATTGTTAGCCACAACGTGAATTGTTCCTCCGGTGCGATACCCGTCTAACTGTGCCATTTGAATAACCTCGTAAACAACGCCCTGCCCTGCTATGGCAGCATCTCCATGAATTAATATTGGTAGAATGCGCTGCTCGTCAGCATCTAATTGATTGTCTAATTTGGCTCTTGTAATACCTTGTACCACGGCATTTACTGTTTCTAAATGCGACGGATTTGGCGCCAAGTCCATGCGCACTTTCTTGCCTCCGTTGGTCTGTCTAAAACTAGTCCAACCCATATGGTACTTTACGTCCCCATCAAAAAGTTCGGCTTCGTCGTATTCTTTAGAATCGAATTCACTAAAAATATCTTCGGGAGACTTGCCAAATATGTTGGCCAATACGTTTAATCGACCACGATGCGCCATTCCAACTACAAACTGACTAATACCCAAATTAGCGCCTTTTTCTATTAAGACATCTAAACCGGGAATTAAGGCATCTACCCCTTCTACAGAGAAGCGCTTTTGCCCAACGTATTTTGAATGTAAAAAGGATTCGAACGAAATGGCTTCGTTTAATTTTTTAAGCAAATCTTTTTTCTGATCCGCACTGTATTTTGGATGATTATCGTTGTTATTCAACCAATTTTGAATCCATGCGCGCTCTTCTGGATTGCGAATGTACATGTATTCTACCCCAATAGCGTCGCAGTAAATAGCTTCAAGGTGCTTTACAATATCTTTTAATGTTGTCTTGCCTAAGCCTAATATGGAACCGGCCTCGAACTGTAATTCTAAATCGGATTCTGCTAAACCAAAATTAGATATCGCTAAGGTTGGTTCGTATTTTCTGCGAGCTCGAACCGGATTTGTATGGGTAAATAAATGCCCTCGTGTTCGGTACGCATCCATTAAATTAATAACCTGAAATTCCTTTAAAACAGCCTCGGGTATTTCGGCGTCGGAATTTTCTATGCCAAGGGCTTCTAGTGATCCGTTTTCGATTCCAAAATCGAAACCTTGAAAAAATGCACGCCAACTGGGTTCTACAGTATCGGGAGCTTTTAGGTATTTATCGTAAAGATCGGCCAGATAAGAAGTGTGGACTGCGTTTAGAAAAGAGTATTTGTCCATAAAGGGTTACTTGGTAGTAATTTTCTGATTTAGCAATACAAAAATACAACAAATCCCAAAACTAGCCCCATAAAAAAAAGATAAGCTCAAGTTAATTGATTCTGCATATAAACTCCTGAGATAATGTACTTAAGGCACGATTTTTAAATTGCAATAAATTAGTTTTTCTACAGCTTGTACTGTGTTTATTTATTCTAGAATTTATTTTTCATGTATCTTTAATTAGAAAATTACAGACAACAGCTATTATAAAGCGCCAAACGCTATTTTTAATAAGCGTCAAATCGATTTTTTAGGCAAAAAAAATATTTAATTATGAAATTAAAACATTTAAAAGCTTCCATTTTGGCTGTGGTTTTAAGCTGCACATTTTTTTCGGCTACTGCGCAAGAGCGACAATCCGACTTTTGGAACCACGTTCGTTTTGGTGGGGGTATAGGACTTAGTTTTGGCAATGGTTTTTTTAGCGGAACCCTTGCTCCCAGTGCAATTTATAGTTTTAACGACCAGTTTTCTGTAGGATTTGGTCTTAACGGAACCTATAACAGTTTGGAGAACAATTACAATTCGACCATTATCGGGGTAAGTTTTATATCGCTCTTTAATGTAATTCCAGAAATTCAACTTTCGACAGAATTCGAACAGTTAAATGTAAACCGCAAATACGACGCGCGAGTTAGTTTGCCTGATGAGACCTATTGGTATCCTGCACTGTTTCTTGGCGCAGGGTATAGCAGTCGTAATGTTACTTTTGGAATTCGATTCGATGTGCTTTACGACGACCAGCGAAGTATTTACGCAAACCCTTGGGCGCCCTTTGTTCGGGTTTACTTTTAAACCGTTCGGTTCATAAGCCAGGCTCCAAAATCGCGAAGGTTTTCTTTATTTTCCGCCGATATATTTACAGTCTCTAGTGTTGCAAAAGCTTTATTGGTATATCGTGCTATTTCCTGTTCTGTAGCCAAGGCTGCGCCAGAGGCTTTAAAAATCTCTTTTACTGTAGCTATTTTTTCCTGTGAATTATCTGGAATCGAACTATAGTGTTGTTCCAATACCTTGCGCTGGGCACTATCACTTAGTTTTAGGGCCGTTAAATACAAAAAGGTTTTCTTGTTCGATATAATATCGCCGCCAACTTGTTTGCCAAAGGTGTCTGGATCTCCAAAAGCGTCTAGATAATCGTCCTGTAACTGAAAAGCAATCCCTAAATCCCTTCCAAAATTATAAATAGCGTTGGTACAATTTACAGATGCCCCAGCAACAATGGCACCCATTTTCATAGAGGCTCCAAGGAGCACTGCAG
Organism: Gilvibacter sp.; assembly: GCA_965277295.1. Lineage (GTDB taxonomy): Bacteria > Bacteroidota > Bacteroidia > Flavobacteriales > Flavobacteriaceae > Gilvibacter. The sequence goes on along the minus strand of OZ255720.1, from coordinate 1,721,554 downwards.
TTTTGTACTCAATCATTTTAATGTATTCCAAAACAGTAACATCGTCTCTAGTTTCAAAATCGACATCGTATTGTTGTCCTTCACAAACTTGAATGGCAGTTTTACTAAAAAGCTTGGCCATTTCTTTAAACAAAGGTGCTGGGTAATTCTCGAAATAACGATACGCCAAAATTAACATGGCGTCGCCAGAGAGTATCCCGGTGTTTAAATCCCACTTGGTATGAACAGTTTCTTTACCGCGTCTTAGCGGAGCCTGATCCATAATGTCGTCATGAACCAAAGAAAAATTATGAAACACCTCTATCGCAACCGCAGCATCCATTGCCTTTTTATATGGGGCTCCAAAATATTCGCAGCTAATTAAAGTAAGTACCGGACGTAACCGTTTGCCTCCCAAAGTTAAAATATAACGAATTGGATCGTAAAGATTGTCTGGTCTGTGGTCTTTTGCGACCGCTTCTAAATGAGTTACAAAATCGTCGCGGTATGCGCTAATACTATTCATCCGGCAAAAATAAGACAAAAGCAAATGCCATGTACCGCTACAAACTTAAAATTTTGCCAATGCTGAGTATCTGCAAATAATATGTTAATAAATGATTAAACTTAGGAAACTTTATTTGTTTTTAAAGTTTCCATTGTACATTTGTCCCCGATTCTAAAAATAGATTCGTTTAAAATATATGAAGAATTCCATTGTAGAAAAATCGGCAGATCTCTTTTTAAACCTTGGGTTTAAGAGCGTCACAATGGACGATATTGCCAATAGTATGGGGATTTCTAAAAAACCATCTATGTGCATTTTGGCAACAAATCTGAACTGGTAGATGCGGTCTCTTTTTACTTATTCGACAATATTTGCGAAGGTATTGACACTATTTTTGATAATTCTAACAATCCTATCGAAGAGCTTTACGACATAAAAATGTTTGTAATGCAGCATTTAAAAAACGAAAAGACCTCTCCACAATATCAGTTAAAAAAATATTACCCAGAGACCTATGTGCGTTTAAACATGGCACAGTTTAACAAAATGCAAGAATCGGTATCTAAGAGTTTGCAGCAGGGGATAGATATGGGTGTATTTAGAGCCAGTATTAATGTTGACTTTATTGCGCGCATGTATTTTAACGGGATGTCCGGTATAAAGGACGAGGCTATTTTCCCTAAAGAAAAATACGCTAAAGACGATCTTATGGAGCGTTATCTAGAATACCATTTGCGTGCCATTGTTACCGACGAAGGAATGAACATACTACAACAATTTATAAATAAAACTAACTAATGCGAACAACTCTTGTGTTAATAAGCTTGTTTCTTGGTTTTGGCAGCACAACTGCTCAGAGTCAAGAGCAATACAAGTTTAGCTTAGAAGAAGCTATAACTTTTGCTTTAGACAGTAACTATACCGCAATAAACGCCCGGCGCGATATTGCCATTGCCCTTAAACAAAAGTGGGAAACTACCGCGATGGGCTTACCCCAAATAGATGCCAATATTGGGTATCGCTATAATATAAAACAAGCGGTAAGTTTATTGCCTGCAGCGGCTTTCGACAACACGACTAGTGTTGTAAACACCGTTGAAGAATTTTTTGACTTGACGCCCAACTCGCAACCTGTACCGCCCGAAGGATTTATTCCAGTTATTTTTGGGACCGAACAAAGCGCAACGGCTACGGCTACTTTGAATCAATTAATTTTTGACGGGAGTTATTTAGTTGGACTCCAAGCCGCAAAGACCTTTCTCGACTTTTCTGAAAACGCCAACGAAAAAACGCGACTCGAAGTGCGTCGCGGAGTTATTAATGCCTATGGCAGTGTATTATTGGCAGAAGAACTGGTTAATATTTTTACCAACAACAAAGAAAAACTAGAAAAAAACCTCTTTGATGCCCAAAAGATTTTCGAAAACGGGCTTAACGAAGAAGAAGACGTTGAACAACTTCAAATTACACTCTTAGAGATAGACACTCAATTAAGCAATGCGATTCGGTCTCAAGGAATTGCCCGACAGTTCTTTAATGTCGCATTGGGCATAGACGTTAATCAAGAAGTAATTTTAACCGAAAATCTTGACGATTTAGCTCAGGATAATATTCAGCTAAATGCACTGGACACCCAACTTAATGTAGAAGAGAATGTAGATTATAAAATAGCTTATAACTTAACCGAACAACGCAATTTGGAACTAAAACTAGAAAAGAGCCAAGCCTTGCCAAGTTTAAATGCCTTTATAAACTACGGGACACAAGCATTTAGTGACGATTTTACATTTATAGATAATAGTCAGCGTTGGTTTCAGACCTCGGTTGTTGGCGTTAATATGAACATTCCAATAATTAGCAGTGGAATGCGTTCGGCCAGAACACAGCAGGCAAAAATTGCTTTAGATCAGGCAGAAACACAATTAGAAGAAACCGTACAAAATCTGCTGTTAGATTTCGATACAGCAAAAAGTAACTATCAATTTAGTATTGAATTATACCAAAATGCCAAGGTGAATTTAGACTTGGCAGCGCGCATTGAGCAAAAAAACCAAGTTAAATTCGAAGAAGGAATTGCAACTAGTTTCGATTTAAGACAAGCGCAATTACAACTATACACTGCACAACAAAGATACTTTGACGCCATGCTTGCACTAATTAATGCAAAAGCACAGCTAGATACCTTACTAAACACACTTTCACAAAATTAATCCTACCAAGAAATGACTAAATCAGTAAAACATATAGGAATCAGCTTTTTTGCTCTTGTGCTTTTAGTAGCATGTGGCAACAAAGAAGACAACGCTTCTGTTTCGGATATAATTGCAAATGGCAATTTAGAGGCAATAAAGCAAAAACGAGAAGCCATAAATGACCAACAAAAAGATTTGTCGGCCCAAATAAAACAGTTAGACGATGCCATAAAGCAATTGGACCCAACCAATCTGGCTACCCTTATTACGGTTCAAACCATAAACGACACCTTATTTAATCATTTTCTAGAAGTACAAGGCAATGTAGAAACTGACCAAAATGTTATTGTTTATCCTGAATTTCAAGGAACCTTAACACATGTTTATGTAAAGGAAGGTCAAAAGGTAAGGAAAGGACAATTGCTGGGCAAAATAGACGATGGTGGTTTGTCAAGTCAGCTTAGTCAATTGGAAGTTCAAATGCAATTAGCAAAAACTACTTTCGAACGTCAAGAGCGTTTGTGGGATCAAAAAATTGGTTCAGAGATTCAATATTTACAGGCAAAAACCAATTATGAGTCGTCGCTCAATGCGGTGAATCAACTTAAACGACAATTGGCAAAAACTCAAGTTACGGCGCCGTTCGCGGGCATTGTAGATCAGGTTATTACCGACCAAGGAAGTGTGGTATCTCCAGGACAAGGACTTTTTAGAGTAGTCAATCTTGGTAATATGTATATTACCGCAGAGGTCCCAGAGCGTTATTTAAATACCGTTACCATTGGCAAAACTGTAGAAGTATTTTTTCCAGTACTCGGGAAGCGCGTTACAGCCACTGTGCGCCAAACAGGAAACTATATTAATCCTAGTAATAGGTCCTTTAAAATTGAAGTTACCTTGCCGGATTTAGAAAATGTAAAGCCTAACCTAACGGCGAGACTTAAAATTAACGACTACACCAATCCGGAAGCTTTACTTATTCCGCAGAGCGTGATTTCTGAAGATGCTGTTGGGCAACAATACATTTATAAAATGGTAGATACGGCAGGGGTCTTTGTCGCGCAACGAAACGATATTACCACCGGACTTACGCAAGGCGATGTAATAGAGGTCATTGAAGGGCTAAACCTAGACGATAAAGTTATTGTAGAAGGGGCGCGTAGTGTGCAACAAGGACAAGAAGTACGAATTTTAGACAACCAATAAACTATGGCAGCCAAGAAAAAACAAAAAAAGAAAGTAGATAAAGAATTTTTTCTTTCTAGTTGGGCTATAGATAATCCAACGATTGTCTATGTAATGATTGCTATCTTCTTAGTGCTAGGAGCCATGGCATATACCAGTATGCCACGTGAGAATTTTCCAGAAATAAACGAAACCAAGGTTTACATTTCGGTTCCTTACCCCGGTAATACTGCAGAAGATATTGAACGATTAATAATTGACCCGTTAGAGGACAAAATCAAGAATATTTCTGGGGTTGTCGAATACTTATCGACTTCGCAAGAAGACTACGGAATTATTACTGTAGAATTCGATGAAGACATGTCTGTAGAACTAGCCAAACAAAAGGTTAAAGACGAAGTAGACAGCGAAAAGGCAAACGAAGACTGGCCTACTTTTAACGGAGCCAAAGTAGAACCTAATGTTTTTGATTTAAGTCTGTCAGAAGAAATTCCCATTGTAAATATTAACCTAACGGGGAACTATCCTGTAGATAAATTAAAAGAATATGCAGAAATTCTGCAAGACCAAATAGAAGACCTTCCCGAAATTAAGAAAGCAGATATTCGAGGGGCGCAAGAACGGGAAGTCGAAGTTGCTGTAGATGTCTATAAAATGATGGCCGCCAAAATTAGTTTTGACGACGTTATTAATAGCATCCGCAACGGAAACATGACCATGTCTGCTGGAAACTTAATTTCCAGTGGTCAGCGCAGAACCATTCGTATACTAGGCGAAATTGACGCTCCTTCCGAGCTAAAACGCTTTGTTGTTAAATCGGAAAACGGGGCCGTGTATCTTCAGGATATTGCCTCGATTAGATTCGAAGAAGAAGACAAAACCACCTATGCTCGAGAATTTGGCAATAGTGTAGTAATGCTCGATGTAAAAAAACGGTCTGGAAAAAATATGATCGAAGCCGTAGACCAGATTAACGTAATTCTAGAAAACGCTCAACAAGAAGGAAGCCTTATTCCTGGAGACGTTACCATAACCAAGTCTAACGACCAATCTGAAAAAACCGAAAACCAAGTAAACGACCTGGTAAACAACATAATATTTGGGATTATTCTGGTTGTAGGGGTGCTTATGTTCTTTTTAGGCTTTAGAAATGCACTTTTTGTAGGATTCGCTATTCCTATGTCCATGTTTATGTCTTTTATGATTCTATCGGCACTGGGATATACCATTAATACCATGATTCTTTTTGCGCTAATTATGGGTCTTGGAATGCTGGTCGATAATGGAATTGTAGTGGTAGAGAACGTGTATCGTTTAATGGACGAAGAAGGCATGTCACGCATAGAAGCAGCTAAAAAAGGTATCGGTGAAATTGCTTTTCCTATTATAATTTCTACAGCCACTACTGTCGCCGCCTTTGTACCCTTAGGAACTTGGCCAGGAGTAATGGGAGAATTTATGATTTACTTTCCAATAACCTTATCTGTGGTATTAGGGTCCTCGCTATTTGTGGCCATTTTTATTAATTCCATGTTGGTTTCTAGATTTATGGAAGTGGGCGAACGTAATTTAAGTCTTAAGCAACTAATTAGGCTCTCGTTAATAATGATTCCTTTAGGGTTATTTATTTATTTTTTAGGCGGACCAATTCGCGGCCTGGGAGCACTTGTAATATTTACTGCCGTTATGTTTTGGGTGTATCGCTATGCACTTAAAGGCGCAGCCAATTATTTTCAGCGCAAAATACTTAAGTGGGTAGAGACCAAATATCAAAACTTTTTGGCCTGGGCCTTAGGTGGCCGCCGAGCTATTGGTTTTGTAGTTGGAATTTTTGCATTACTTATTATAACTTTTATGGGCTTTGGAGCCTCCATTGGAGCTGGTAGAACTGCGGTGGAATTTTTTCCGGACAACACGCCCAACCAGATTATTGTTTATATAGAATATCCGGAGGGAACAGATATAGACAAAACCAACACAATTACTAAAGATATAGAAGGTATTGTTTACAAAATTGTAAATGACGAATCTTATAAAGACAGTGGTTATAACTTTTTAGTTGAATCAGCAGTGTCTCAAGTTGGAGAAGGTGCTGGAAATCCCAACACAGACGGCGGAAGCAGCGCCGAAATGCCACACAGAGGTAAAATTACCGCTACCATGCGAGAATTTAAATATCGTCGCGGCGAAGATTCAGAAAAACTGCGTAAACAAGTACAGGAAGCCTTAAAAGGCATATATCCTGGAGTTTCTATTTCGGTAGAAAAAGATGCTGTTGGACCTCCAGCAGGATATCCAATTAACATTGAACTGGAAGGCGATAATTACGACGAACTTATTGCAGCCGCCCAGCAAATGCGCAATTTTATAGACAGTAAAAATATTGCTGGTATAGACGAACTAAAAATAGATGTTAATAAAGGTAAACCATCTATGCAAGTTGCGGTAGATCGCGAAAAGGCAGGAGAATTAGGGGTCGGCGTAGGTTCGGTTGGGAACCAGTTAAGACGTTCTTTATTTGGCGAAAAAGCCGGAGTTTACAAAAAAGACGGCGAAGATTACGACATCTATGTGCGCTTCGACGAAAACGAACGCTATAACACCTCGGCGCTTTTCGATCAGAATATTACTTTTAGAGATCCAGCGACCGGGCAAATAAAAGAGATTCCAATATCGGCTGTTGCATCGCAGCGCAATACCTCATCGTTTAGCGCCATTAAGCATAGAGATAATAAACGTGTGGTAACGCTTTATTCGGCATTGGCTCCAGGATTTATAGATGCAGCCGTTATTGTAAAAGAAATACAAGCCGAAACCGTTAGTGGCCTTAATTTACCAGACACGGTAAAGGTCGATTATACAGGGCAAATAGAAGAGCAAAACAAGCAACAAGAGTTCTTGAACTTGGCATTTCTGGCTGGTTTAGGGCTAATTATGTTGCTACTTATCTTCCAATTTTCGTCCATTTCTAAACCGACAATTATTATGCTGGCCATCTTTTTAAGTTTTATTGGGGTGTTTGGTGGCATTCTAGCTACAGGTTCTTCTTTTGTAATTATGATGACCATGATGGGGATAATATCTCTGGCAGGAATTGTAGTAAACAATGGGGTTGTATTGCTGGATTATACCCAACTACTTATAGACAGAAGGCTGGTAGAAAAAGACTTAGATAGTTATGTAATGCTCCCTAAACAGGAAGTTCAAGAGTTAATCGTTCGCGGAGGACGAGCTCGTTTACGTCCAGTTATTCTAACAGCAATTACCACAGTGCTTGGGTTAATTCCGTTGGCCATTGGAATTAATATTGACTTTTTTGGTTTATTCGATCACTTTGATCCCGGCGTTTATATTGGTGGAGATAACGTAATATTTTGGGGGCCTTTGGCATGGGCTGTAATTTATGGGCTTATAATAGCCACCTTCTTAACGCTTATAATTGTTCCCGCGCTTTTCTATATTGTGTATCGCATTAAGTGCAAAATACACTCCTGGAGAAACAAGAGCGACAACAATTCCCAGGCTCCAGAGATTCAAGAAGCAGCAGCCTAATTAGTTCTAGTATAAATAAAAGCCAAAGCCTTAACCGCTTTGGCTTTTTTGTTGGGTAGGGCTGTCCTTTAATTAATAGTTCATTGCCCTGTGTAATTTGCGATTACTTGTTACCTTTGCAGCGCATTTAAAAAGGCGACTATGTACAGAACACATAATTGTGGTGCGTTAAGAGAAACGCATATAGGTAAAGAAGTTACTCTAGCAGGTTGGGTTCAAAAATCCAGAGACAAAGGCTTTATGGTTTGGGTAGATTTGCGTGACCGCTATGGAATAACCCAACTTATATTCGATGCAGAAAGAACTCCAACAAACATGATGGAGCAAGCGCGAACCCTAGGTCGTGAATTTGTTGTTCAAGTTCAAGGAACGGTTATTGAAAGAGAGTCTAAAAACAAAGACCTACCTACTGGAAACATAGAAATTCTAGTTTCGCATTTAACCATTTTAAATACAGCTCTTGTACCTCCGTTTACTATAGAAGACGATACCGACGGCGGGGAAGACCTTAGAATGAAGTACCGCTATTTAGATATTCGTAGAAACCCGGTAAAAGAGAATCTTATTTTTAGACACAAGGTAAGTATTGCTGTACGCAACTACTTGTCTAATCAAGACTTTATAGAGGTAGAAACGCCATATTTAATAAAATCGACTCCCGAAGGGGCTCGTGATTTTGTTGTACCAAGTCGCATGAATCAAGGCCAGTTTTACGCCTTGCCACAATCTCCGCAAACCTTTAAGCAGCTGCTTATGGTAGGTGGTATGGATAAGTATTTTCAGATTGTTAAGTGTTTTAGAGACGAAGACCTACGTGCTGATCGTCAACCTGAATTTACGCAAATTGATTGCGAAATGGCCTTTGTAACCCAAGAGGACATTCTTAATACTTTTGAAGGCTTAACTAAACATTTGCTTCAAGAAATAAATGGCGTTACTGTAGATTCGTTCCCACGAATTACTTTCGACGAAGCCATGAAGCGCTTTGGAAACGACAAACCAGACATTCGCTTTGGAATGGAGTTTGGCGAACTTAATGACCTTGCCCAGCACAAAGAATTTAATGTGTTTAATCAAGCCGAATTGGTTGTTGGTATTGCCGTGCCTGGAGCAAATACGCATACCCGTAAAGAAATTGATAAACTAATTGACTGGGTTAAGCGCCCTCAAGTTGGCGCTTTGGGAATGGTATATGTAAGATGTAACGACGACGGAACCTATAAAAGTTCGGTCGACAAATTTTACGATCAAACAGACCTAGCAACTTGGGCAGAACGCACAGGAGCTAAGCCGGGAGATTTAATTTGTGTGCTTTCCGGTCAAACCAATAAAGTACGTGCACAATTAAGTGCTTTGCGTATGGAAATGGCAGAACGCTTAGGCCTTAGAAAACCAGACGAATTCGCCCCGCTTTGGGTTGTAGACTTCCCACTATTAGAATGGGACGAAGAAACAGCGCGATATCACGCCATGCATCATCCGTTTACCTCACCGAAACCTGGACAAATTGAGCTTTTAAAAACAGATCCTGGAGCTGTTAAAGCCAATGCTTACGATTTAGTGTTAAACGGAAACGAAATTGGTGGAGGTTCAATTAGAATTCACGATAAGAAAACCCAAGCGTTAATGTTCGATTATTTAGGTTTTACCCCAGATGAGGCAAAAGCCCAATTTGGCTTTTTAATGAACGCCTTCGAATTTGGCGCTCCCCCTCACGGTGGAATTGCATTTGGATTGGATAGATTAGTTTCCATTTTAGGTGGACAAGAAACCATTCGTGATTTTATAGCCTTCCCTAAAAACAATTCTGGGCGCGATGTAATGATTGACGCTCCTGCTGTAATCGATCCAGAGCAACTTAAAGAACTTGCCTTAAAACTGGATATTTAATTTAATAGCACGCTTTTAGAATGAGCCCATGTTTAAAAACTAGGGACAATTTTAAATAAAAATCCAAAACAATGAAGATACTATTACGCGTTCTTTTAATTGGAGTAATTCTTGGGGTAGCAGCTGGTTTTTATATAAAAAAATCGGACCCTGCTCAAGGCGATCTAGTTATCGGGCTATCTTTAGTGGTTGGTGTCTTTATTTTAATGCCTGTATTTATCTATCACCGTTATAAAGACAGAAACGTAAAAGATTTTATGTTAGACAAAGACAGTATAGAACGTATGCGCCGCTACCAATACGGTGATCAAGAAGAGTAATTAATTTAAATTGCGCTTTGCAATAAAAAACTCTTTGAGTAATGTACTTGCTTCCTTCTGTAAAATACCTCCAGATATTTTAGTTTTTGGATGCAACTTTGTATTTAAATTTATACAGCCTCGTTCGTTGTCTCTGGCTGCGTAAACAATTTTAGAAATCTGACTCCAATACAATGCTCCTGCGCACATTTGGCAGGGTTCTAGAGTAACATAAAGCGTACAATCAATTAAATATTTTCCACCCAAGTAGTTCGCTGCTGCGGTAATGGCCTGCATTTCTGCATGAGCGGTAACATCGTTAAGGGTTTCCGTGAGATTATGTGCTCTAGCAATAACTACATTATTTGCTACAATTACCGCTCCCACTGGGATTTCGCCTTTATTAAAGGCTTCATGAGCCTCTTGCAGGGCCTTCTTCATAAAAAAAGTGTCGTCAAATCCCAGTATCATACCCCAAAAGTACAATTTCAATCTCGTACCTTTACAATCCTAATGGCTTTGTTTGTTTACTAATGACAAAATTGAACATTTTATCTAAAATTAATTCTCCCAAAGACTTGCGCAAGTTGTCTTTAGACAAATTACCTGAGGTTGCTAGTGAGTTGCGTAGTTTTATTTTAGACATTGTTGCAGCCAAGGCTGGGCATTTAGGAGCCAGCTTGGGAGTTGTTGAACTTACCGTCGCACTGCACTATGTATTTAACACCCCAGAGGATAAACTAGTCTGGGATGTTGGGCATCAGGCCTATGGTCATAAAATTTTAACTGGAAGACGCGATAATTTTGCAACCAACAGACAATTGGGAGGAATTAGCGGTTTTCCAAAACGAGAAGAAAGCGTATACGATACCTTCGGGGTTGGACACTCGAGCACAGCAATTTCTGCCACTTTAGGAATGGCTATTGCAAGTACGCTGGCAGGTAAATTAAACAGGCAACATATAGCGGTGGTTGGCGACGCTTCTATTGCAAGCGGTATGGCGTTCGAAGGACTTAATCACGCGGGAGTTACCAATGCCAATTTATTAGTGATATTAAACGACAACGCCATTGGTATTGATCCAAGTGTTGGGGCTTTAAAAGAATATTTACTTAAAGCCACTTTAAAGAATACCCCTAAACAAGACAATATATTCGAAGCCCTAAACTTTACGTATTCAGGCCCTGTAGATGGGCATAATTTAGAAGCACTTTGTCAAGAACTAGAGCGCCTAAAAAATGTCCATGGCCCCAAAGTACTTCATGTAATTACCACCAAAGGTAAAGGCTTAAAACAGGCCGAAGAGAATCAAGTGGCTTATCATGCGCCCGGTAAATTTAATCGTGAAACTGGAGAGCTTTTACCTAAACCCGAAACACCTGAGCCTCCTAAATATCAAGATGTTTTTGGCTTGACTCTTGTCGAATTGGCCAAATTAAATCCAAAAATAATTGGGATTACCCCAGCAATGCCCACGGGTAGTTCGCTAAAGTATATGATGCAAGCCTACCCCGATCGCGCCTTCGACGTTGGTATTGCCGAACAACATGCCGTTACCTTAGCTGCAGGAATGGCAACACAAGGTTTTATTGTCTATTGCAATGTATATTCTACCTTTTTACAACGCGCGTACGACCAAGTAATTCACGATGTTTGCCTACAGAATTTACCTGTTGTATTTTGTTTGGATCGGGCTGGAATAGTAGGAGAAGATGGCCCTACCCATCATGGAATTTTCGATATGGCTTATTTGCGGTGCATCCCAAATTTAACCATCTACGCGCCGTCTAGTGAGGCCGATTTGCGCAATATTATGTATACGGTGCAACATGCGTTAGTTGGACCTATAGCCATTAGATACCCAAGAGGGCGAGGCACTCAAATTAATTGGAAAACAAAATTTGAACGTATTAAAACGGGTCAAGGGCGCTGCATTCAAGAAGGCGAATCGGTGGCCGTTTTAAGCATTGGCACTATGCTTACCCAAGCTCAGCAAGCTGTAGCACAATTTAAACAACCCATTGGGCTATACGACATGCAATTTGTAAGCCCTTTAGATTACCAACTATTAGATGCTATATTTAGCACATATACGGCAATAATTACCGTAGAAGATGGGGTGCTATCTGGAGGATTTGGATCTGCGGTAGTTGAGTATGCCGCCAAACAAAACGCTACAATAAAAATTAAGCGATTAGGGATTAACGCTTGTTTTCCAGAGCAGGGTACCATTCCAGAATTACAAGCAATTGCCGGCTATGACAGCGCAAGTATTTATCAAGAAATAAATCATTTATTATAAAAAAAGGGAGCTGTTTAGCTCCCTTTTTAATCTTATTAAGTAAAACGACTTATTGTATAATAAACCGTTTTGTTGTAGAACTTCCGTTGGCATTTATTTTTAAGAAATACATGCCCGTTGTAAGACCTCTTACATCTATATTCAAATTACCAGCAGTATTAATATCTAGAGAGAATGCCTTAACACGCTGTCCAGTCATTGTAAATACTTCTAGTTCAGACATTCCTAAAGCCGTATTGGCCCGAAGGCTAAATTCTCCGTTAGAAACGGTTGGAAATAAAACAATGTCGTTTACTGGGTTATCTTGATCCTGCGTACTTAATACAGAAAATTTATTGGTAAACATTCCACGACCATGCGTAGTGGCTAAAATAACATTGTCAACCTCACGTAAATCTAGATCCAATACGCGAATGTCTAGCATGCCATTATCTGCCGGAAACCAGTCAGGACTAGAAGCCGTAATATCGTCTGTAGTCCAAATACCCAGTTCGGTACCAATAATAACTTCGGTTGGTGCTAGTGGGTTTTGTAAAATACATTTTACAGGAATATCGGGTAAATTACCTTCTTTATTACTCCATGTAGTGCCTCCATCTGCAGTATACCAAACACTGTTAACTCCATAATTATGGAAGGTCACAAAAATTTGATCTTCGTTTTCTCCAAATTCTATATCAGAAACACTTCCTACAAATCCTGGACCTGTAATTTCGTTCCAAGTTGGAGAAGTATCGGCATTATCTAGTCTTAGCACTTTACCTGTTGCCGTACCAACAAACAAGGTAGTAGAAGCAGTTGTAAATGGAGATGCTTTAAACGCAGTAGGCGCAGAATTATCTATAAGTGCGTTGTCCAAATTCGTAGTAACTGCACTTGTAGGTCCAAGAACATAACGTTTAATTAGTTCGTTACCTCCTGTTTGACCATTAGAATATAAAATATCTAAATTTTTATCTAAACCAGCTTGATTAATAAATACCCCTTCGCCACTATCGATTTGATAACCTGTACCTGTAGTAATTGGGTAATCTAAATAAATATGACTGTTACCAGGAAAGGTAGTTATTACGTAAGTACCGTCGTCATCGATGTCTGTAAATCCACCATCTCCTCCTAAGCGGTCAATAAAGTTTCCAGTTCCAGGAGCTGCGTTATCTCTAAAAAGAGTTCCGTTGTCTTGCGTACCACCTGCCAAATCGTCTCCAGTAGTATTATCTGCATTTATTGCCCCATAATAAAATTGAGTAACATTTAAATTTCTATTACGCCCAAGTATAGCCGCCGTACTACTAGAAGCACTGCTTAAAGACGTCGCATAAAATACTCCTCCATCTGTTCCAGTTATTGACTGATCTGGGAATCCAGGTCTAAACACCATTTCGTGAATATCGGCATGAACGCGCGGTATGGCTAAAGTATTTAAATTTGGATTATTCGACCATTTAGATATTTGTGTCCAACTGTTTCCTCCATTGGTAGAGCGATGCATATCTATTCCTCCAACATAAACTATATCGTCGTCGGTTGGATCAACCGCCAACATTAAATCGTAAAACGATTGACCACGTGTGTAGTCATTCGCTGGGATTCCTAAATCTGCGTCGTTAGGTAAATTTGTTGTGGTAAAGGTATCCCAAGCGTCGTCGGTTTTAAAGAGTCTAACAGGGGTCGCACCCGATAAGCCCTGAGCCGATGCATACATTACATTCTCATCGGTTTCGGACACGGCAAGTTGTACACGATTAGAAGCGGTTAAAATACTAGCAAGTTCCCAAGTTATGCCGTCGGTAGTTTTAAAAATTCTTCCTCCTAAACCAGCATTTGTAAATCCAGAACGAATTCCACCAAAATATAAGGTATTGTCTGCGCTAATTTCAAAATCGTTTGGAATCCCATAAAAAGTATTTCCAAAATAATTATACTGTAAAACGGGTTGTTCAATACGAGTCCAAGTGTTTCCACCGTTAACCGAACGATACAAGCCTGCGTTTTGCAATCCTAAAATGTTAAAAGGGCTACTTGAGCCTCCTCCACCAGAGCCAACATAACCAGCAGATCCAACGCCCGCATAAATGTGTATTGCTCCTCCTGGTGTTTCCCAAACTTGAATATCGTTTACATAATAAAGACCAGAACGCAAATCGTTTCCGCCAGCGGTAGTATCTCCACCCCCAGCTAAGTCAACATTTAATCGAGTCCAAGTAGTTCCTCCATTTGTAGATCTGTAAATACCATTACCATTTGCAGCACCTTGGGTATATTGTTCTCCAGTACCTAAGTACATTCTTTGCGGATTAGTAGGATCCACGGTCATAGAAGACACTGCAATATTTCCTGGTACTCCGGTTACAAGTTCCCAATCGCTAAGACCATCCGTAACGTCTTCATTAACATAAAGACCCCCACTAACACCGCCAGCAAAAGCACGTTTTGCGGTAGGGTCGTTTGGATCGAACATTATCATTCTTACACGTCCACCTATGTTAAAAGGTCCACGCTCTTCCCATGCATTATCGCTTGCAGATCCTGGGGAGCGATTGGCTCCAAATTGATCTACTAAACGGTCGTAGGTATCGAACATTCGCTCTGGAACTGGCACTCCTAATGCTGGGTCCATAGTCATTAAAAACTCCTGCTCGTTATATTTATTAGGCGGTAATCCTTGCGCTAAGCGCGACTTTTTGTCTAACGCCATTGATTCGTTATAAGGATGATTTTGCAAGAAATCTTGGTGCTGCTTGCGCAATTCTGTGATTTCTACTGTGGGCTGATCAGGAAGTGTGTTGGAATTATTAAACACCAACACTGCCCCAACCGTTGCCAAGGACAGGGTCCCAACTATGAGTAATTTCTTTTTCATGTAATACATTTTTTATTTGCAATTAAGTTATGCCCAAGTGCATTTTTTGCTGCCTAAAGGTAACCATTAACCAGCATAAATCCAATTAAGCCAGTTACCACTAGAGATGACCAGACATCTTCTTAAACTGTTGTAAAGCATTGCCATCGGTCATCGAAGCCACGTGAGAACACGCAAGCATAAGCCGCTGGTAAAGCGACATGGACTTATAGTCGTGGGTATGCGCTAAGGCTTTCAAAATAAGTTCATCAAAATTAGAAGTGTTTTGATTTAGGTCGTTAACCAAGGCATTTGTATAGTTTAAAAGCAAGGTGTTTAAAATGGTGTAACCCATTATTTCTTTTTCTACAACCTGTGGACTCCTGTAAATTCGTTTTACACTAATTTGAATAATATCGTTTATCTGAGGGACAAACTTGCTTTTATCCAGTAGTGAGGTATTAAACTCCCCTTTTAGAATGGCTTGTTCGTGAGTAACAAAAAGCGAAACTGCTTCTGTAATTAAGGTATTAATCGCTAAGGCTCGTAAATATGCTAAACGCGCCTGAGTAGACGTAAGTGCTGCATATTTTTTAGTCTGAATGCTGTCCTTAACCAGGTTTATTAAATATTCAAGGGCCATTTCTTCTTCGATAAGACCTAAGTTTATTCCGTCTTCAAAATCGATTATAGTATAGCAAATATCGTCGGCAGCTTCTACCAAAAATGCCAATGGATGCCTGAAGTAGGCCAATTCGTCTCTCTTTTTGTTTATGAGTCCTAATTCTTGCGCTACTTCGGTAAAGGTGTCTATATCTTGATTAAATACGCCAAACTTTTTATCGCTTATTTGTGTTGTTGGTTTTACTGGCAGCGAAACTTTTGGGTACTTAATAAATGCGCCCAAGGTAGCATAAGATAACCGAAGACCTCCTGGAATACCAGGTTTAGACTCGGTAAGTATGCTAAAGCCATTTGCGTTGCCTTCGTAATCTGCCAAATCCTGAAACTGTTGGTCAGTGAGCTGCTCCTTATACTTAAGACCCGCTCCTCTAGAGAAAAATTCCCCAATGGCCTTCTCGCCAGAATGTCCAAAGGGCGGGTTGCCAATATCGTGGGCAAGGGCGGCAGCAGCAACTATAGCACCAAAATCGTTAAACTTATAACCGTGTACTTTTTCTAAAGCTGGATACTTATCTAAAATGGCTTTCCCAGCCATTCTTCCTAAAGATCGCCCAACTACCGATACTTCTAAACTATGTGTTAACCGAGTATGTACAAAATCGGTTTTAGACATAGGAATCACCTGAGTTTTATCTTGTAAACTTCTAAAGGCTTGCGAAAATATTACACGATCGTAATCTACTTCGAATCCTAATCGGGTGTTGTCTTGTTCTATTCTTAGGCGTTTGTTAACATCGCCATAACGTTTTAAAGAGAGTAATTGTTCCCAGTTCATTGAGCTTATATCTAGGTCGAAATATACACATTTTTGTACGTTAATTTATTGTAAACCACAAGCTGCTTTGTTTACAATTGACTAACATTTGAGTAACCTTATTGTAGTACTTATTTAAAATACACATAACAGTAAATTTAGTTTCTAGAGGTTTCTTTGTGCCAAGAAATTTAAATCAAGTAATGAAACTACTTACATCGTTTATACTATTCCTTTTTGCTGTTCCTATGATGGCGCAAACAGGTTCTATTGTTGGATCACTAACCGACAAAGATTTTAATAACGAGCCTTTGCCGTTTGCCAATGTTATAATAAAAGGTACCTCTACGGGTACTACTTCTGACTTCGACGGACTATATGAGCTTGCAAACTTAGAGCCAGGCACCTATACCATACAATACAGCTACGTTGGTTACGAAACTGTAGAGATTGCAGACATTGTGGTGGAGGCAAGAAAAGTTACTACCGTAAATGTTCCTATGGGAGCAAGTGCAGCTGCCTTAGATCAAGTAGTTATTACAACTACGGTAAAACGAGAAAGCGAAGTAGCATTATTAATAGAACAGAAAAAGGCTACAACAATTATCCAAAGCATTGGCGCTCAAGAATTAGCCAGAAAAGGAGTGGACAATGCGGCGGCGGCAGTAGCCCAAATTTCAGGTATATCGCAACAGCAAGGGAGTAGTGATGTTTTTGTTCGCGGTCTAGGAGATCGCTATCAAAACACCACAATGAATGGACTTTCACTCCCTTCTAACGATGTAAACAAAAAGAATATAAACCTGGACTTATTTCCTTCTGAAATCATCGAGAGTGTTGGGGTAAGTAAAGCTTACAACAGCTATTTCTTTGGAGATTTTAGTGCAGGTAACATTAATATTGTATCTAAAGAATACAACGGCCCTGGATTTTTTAATGTTTCTATCGATTCAGGCTTTAATACCCAAGCCATAGGCGAAGACTTTGTTCGTAGCGAAGGACCTAGTTATTTTGGGTTTTACAACCGCTACGACAACGATCCGTTTGCAGTGGTGTTGTCTCATGGGGTAGACCCACAAGATGCAGAATCAAACATCCCGTTTAGCGGTAGTCTTGAAGGTGGTTATTCTTTTAATATTGACGACGATCAGCGCCTTAGCTTTTTTGGTACCGCGGTATTTAGCAACAACTACGAATACCTAAACGGCCCAGCGGTAGATTTTACGAACGACGTTAAAATTAGATTCCCAGAAGCAGAATGGTACAATTACAGCACTAACACAGCCCTTATGGGGTCTGCCATATACAACAACAAAGCTGGGCACAAGCTAAAGTTTACCTCCCTGTATTCTAACACCTCTACAGACGAAGTTGGTTATTACGGAATTGGCGGAAATGGTTTTAACCGTGATGGCTTTTCTGGAAATGGCGATGGTGGCTTCTACCAGATGAACGTGCAGTTTAACCAAGAAATGATTTTTGTAAACCAGTTAAATGGTACTCACAAGTTCGATGACGAAAAATGGCTGTTAGACTGGGGAGTTGGATTTAACAAGGTATTTTCTGACGAACCAGACAGGAAGCGTATTTCTTTAGAAGATTATCAATTTACGTTAGATACCGACCCAGATACCAACCCAATTTACTATGACAATATTGCGTTCGACAACCAACGCTTTTTCCAGAGTATAGAAGACGATGAACTTAATAGTTACTTTAATCTAAACTACAAGTTAAACGACAATGTTAACATCACCATGGGTTATAATGGACGTACAAAAGAACGTAGATTTAACAACTGGAGATACGGGTACGAAATATTAGACAAACTAAACAACCCAGTAACCGATGTTAACAATCTAGATGACTTTTTTAGTGTTGTTAATATTAATATCCCAGAAGGAACTGGATTGTGGAACTTACGTGTTGCTCGTCAACCGTTAGGATTAGACGAAGTACTAGGCTTAGTAAACAGACCTCAACCCTACGAAAATACCTATACGGGTAACTTAGATATTCACGCCGGATTGGCAAAAGCAGATATTATTGTGGGTGACTGGTTATTTGTTCCTGGAATTAGAATCGAAAACTGGAGACAAGAAGTCGTGTACGATGTAATTAACCCAGTGCCAACAGATCCTGGCTTTAGAGAGGTTCAAGAAAATTTATTATTCCCTAGTTTAAATATAAAATACGCCTTAAACGAAGATATGAACTTACGTGGGGCTGTTAGCCAAACTGCATCGTTCCCAGAATTTAAGGAAGTGGCCAACTTTGTATACGAAGGCGTAACGCAACGTGTAGGTGGTAACCCTGATTTATTAGGAAAAGCAGACGGAACTGGAGCTACCTATTCAGAAATCTTTAATGCAGACGTTAAATACGAGTGGTTTCCAGGACGTGGTGAGTTATTTGCCATTGGTGTGTTTTACAAATCTATTTCTGACCCAGTAAACCGAGTGGTTGCGACAGATGCAACAGGAAACCAGCGCTTTTTTAGAACTGGAGAACAGGCTACTGTATTTGGTGCAGAGATTGAATTTAGAAAAAATGTATTGTTCGATGCAGACGAAAACCCACTGTTTTCTGTAGGTGGTAATTTTGCTTACAATAACACTAATCAAGACCTTAAACCGGTGCTAACATCTGAAGGATTTACATTCGGGACCTCGTTTGGAGACAGAACAGAATCCGAACTACAAGGGGCTTCAGAATTTATTGCAAACGCAGATATAAACTTTACTCCAACTTTTGGTAATTATAAACCAATGGCCACGATGACCTTTTCTTATTTCTCGGATCGAATTTTCGCTCTTGGAAGTGGAGACTTAGGGAATATGGTAGAAAAAGGAGTACCCACACTAAACTTTATTTTACGAAACTCATTTGGTGATCATTTTGAAGCCAACCTGAGTATTGGAAATATTTTAAACCCAGATGTTACACTAATCCGCGAAAATACAGGAGCAGCTGGTAGTGTACTTCTTGACCCTTTTAACCTAGTAAATGGCTCCGGCGATGTAACTCTTTTAGAGTTTAGTCGCGGTGTAAATATTGGATTATCTCTTAAATACAAACTATAAAAATATTATTACTCTAAAATTTGAAAACAATGAAAACCAAATTCTTTTTTATAATCGGTATGTTCGCCTTAATTTTCACTGCTTGTGAAAGTGACGATACCGCAAGCATTATTATCGAAGACAACCGTGTTGATAATAGTGTAACTAACAACAATAATGGCAGCACAGACCCAACAGACGATACCACTGGTGGCGAGGTTGTTAACTTAAGTGGAGTTTATACCTCAGACCTCACCCTAGACCCAGATACAGACTATTTAATTAATGGACCTGTTTTAATTGCAGACGGTGCTACCTTTACTATTCCAGCGTGTATGACCATTAATGTTGCTCCTGTAGGTGTAAACGCTTACATTGCTGTACAGCAAGGTGGACGTATTGTTGCCGACGGAACTGCTGATTGTCCTATCGTATTTACTTCTAATGCCGATTCTCCAGGTTCTGGAGATTGGGGTGGTATTGTAATTTGTGGAAAAGCGCCAATTAATTCAACTCCTGACGGTTCTGAAGATACTTCTACTACAGAAGTAGGTGGATTATCTTACGGTGGAAACACCCCTGGTGACAACTCTGGTATTTTACGCTATGTACGTGTAGAGTATGCTGGTGGTGCAATCGATGGTAACTCCGAACTTAACGGGGTATCTCTTTACGCTGTAGGTAACGGTACTTTAATTGACTATGTACAAGTTTACATTGGTTCTGACGACGGATTCGAATTTTTTGGAGGAACAGTTAACGCTAGTCATATAGCGGTTGTAGGATCTGAAGATGATTCAATTGACTGGACAGAAGGATACGTTGGAGACTTAACAGATGTTTACGTAAAGCATTTAGAGAGTCACGATAAGGCTTTTGAATGTGATGGCTTTAACACAGACTTCTCTAACGAAGGTGGATACTTTTCTGCTCCAGATGTTACTAATGTAACTATTGTAGGAGATTTAGTTACTGCTGGAGATAGCGAAGCTATTCGTTTACGTGCAGGTACACAAGGTATCTTTACCAATGTGGTTATTAACGACTTTAACGAAGGATTTGATTTAGACGGTGATGCTGGAGACAATCCAACTGGACAAGGTGTATTAGACGGTCTTTTACAAGCGATCGACGTTACATTTAACAACGTTGTAACCAAAATCAAAAACGATACTGGCGAAGCTTGGACAGATGCAGACTTCTTAACAGGTGACGGAAACGGAACAGGAACCGACTTTGCTACTTGGGGAGCGGGCTGGACTCGAGACTAAGTAAGCTTACAATTAATAAACAAAAAAGGCTCCCAATTGGGAGCCTTTTTTTATATAACACAAACTAATTTATTTTTTATTACTCACTACACGAGTATCTTTAATTTGGTACGTACTAACAGTCGCAATACGGCTATCTGTAAAGGTAACCTCCTTTAAGGTTTCGTCCATATAGAATAACCAAGTTCCTACTTTTTTACCTTGATTGTAATTTGCAACGGCCGTTTTTCCACCGTCGGTGTTATAACTAATCCATTGTCCTTGAAGCAAACCATCTACGGTGTAGGATCCCGTTTGAGCTACCACCCCATTATCGTGGTATATTTTAGCTTCGATTAGATTGGTATCTTCGTTTAAGACTAGCTCTTTATTGTCCTGAGCTTGTATAGAAATTGTAACGCATAGTAATGCAGAAAGAAATAGGAGCTTTTTCATAATTATAAATTTTTGATATCGAAAGATAATAATAGTTTTACAATTATGGAACATTTACGTAACATTAAATTAACATTAAATTATATTTAATTGATTATCAGGTGCTTAAATGCAAACCTGCTAAATCAATTATTAATAATAGTTTAATCCTAGGGTTACCATTAAGTTGCATTTATTATTGAATTTTGCAGGGTATTATAATACAAATACAATGTTTCAGTAAGAAATGCAATTAGTTTTTGTCGACTATTTTTCTTTGAAACGCGAAGCTACCTTGGCCAAGGTAGCTTTTTTTTGTGCATAAAATTAATGATATGAATCATAAATTTAATTTTGAGTAAACATTAATTTAACATTAGAATCGCAGCTTTGCAGTGACAAAACTAATTGCACCTTTAATGAAACAAATAGCACTATCCCTGATGGTCTTACTGGCCATGAGCACTACCCTTTTTTCTCAAGAGATTTCTGACACTAGCTTTGGTAAAGGCTTATTAAACTTTACAGCGAAAGACAGTACATTTAGCGTAAAATTTGCGCCTCGAATTCAAGTTCGCACCAATGCTGCTTGGCTTCACGACGGCGATAAATATGGCGAAGCCAATTTCGACTTTCTAGTGCGTCGAGCACGTTTAAAGTTTGACGGATTTGCCTTTTCTCCAAAGTTGAGATACAAAATTGAACTAGGCCTGTCTAACCGTGACATCTCTGGTATTAATCAATTTACTAGAAATACCCCGCGCTATATTTTAGATGCGGTTATAATGTGGAACTTTTACGAAAACTTTGAACTTTGGGTAGGACAAACCAAACTCCCAGGAAACATTGAACGCGTAATTTCTTCTGCAAATATGGAGCTTGTTGACCGTTCAATCTTAAACAGTAGATTTAATATAGATCGTGACGTTGGTTTTCAATTGCGCCATAAAATACAAGCTGGCGAACAGTTTTTAATTCGCGAAAAAGTCGCCGTTTCTATGGGTGAAGGTAGAAACATTGCTACAGGAAACTTAGGCGGACTCCAATTTACAGGACGATTGGAATTGCTTCCCTTTGGGAATTTTGAATCTAAAGGAGATTATATTCAAGCAGATTTAAAAAGAGAGCCAACACCTAAATTAATGCTTTCGGGTACCTACGACATAAACAAAGATGCGGTTAAAACTAGATCGAATTTAGGTCTATATATGGTACTGGAGAACGGCGGGTTTTACCAAACCGATATAAGCACCATTTTTGTAGATGCTATGTTTAAATATCGCGGGTTTTCTGTTATGGCTGAATACGCCAATAGAGATGCAGATAGCCCCGTGGCGGTAGAGGCAGATGGAACACCAACTGGACTAATAGTAAATGTTGGAAATTCCTTTAATGTTCAAGGAGGTTATGTATTTAAATCGAATTATCAGGTAATTGCCCGATATACCACCATATCTTACAAGGCTATTGCAGCACGTCCTGACCAAAATCAATACACATTTGGACTTTCTAAGTATATTGTGGGTCATAAATTAAAAGTGCAATCAGATATTAGCTATACTGAACGCGCGGGAGAGCCTAGTAGTATTGTATTTAGAATGGGATTCGACCTGCATTTTTAACGCGGTTAGAAAATAACAATTTGGTAACAAATGCCCTTATTTTATTTAAGACATTTGCATCAGTTTAATTAACAATAAACATGGAAAATATTTACTTATTAATGTTGGTTGCCTTGGTTATTTTAGCCGTTGCCGATATTGTAGTTGGTGTTAGTAATGACGCTATTAACTTTTTAAATTCTGCCATTGGTTCGAAGGCCATTTCTATTCGAACAATAATGATTGTAGCCAGTTTGGGTATTTTTATTGGAGCTGTTTATTCCAGTGGGCTTATGGAAGTTGCCCGTAAGGGTATTTTTAATCCAAGTGAATTCTACTTCGACGAAATAATGATCATATTTATGGCCGTTATGATCACCGATATTTTATTGTTAGACTTCTTTAATACGCTTGGCCTGCCAACCTCTACAACGGTATCTATTGTATTTAACTTACTGGGAGCCGCGGTAGTAATGTCGCTTATTAAAATTAGTGCAGAAGAAACCCAAACTCTGGCAGACCTTGGAAGTTATATAAACACAGATAAAGCACTAACCATTATATCAGGAATATTGTTATCTGTTGGAATTGCATTTAGTGTTGGAGCCATTGTCCAGTGGATCTCTAGACTAATATTTACTTTTCAGTACGAAAAGAAAATGAAGAATTTTGGAGCCATTTTTGGAGGAATTGCTCTTACTGCAATCTTGTACTTTATTTTTATGAAAGGTTTAAAAGGAACCCCGTACTATAAAGACATGAAAGGCTACATAGAAGGCAACGAAATGCTTATTATCGCAATAGGTTTTGTTCTTTTTACGTTATTTTCTTACTTGTTCCAAAAAATTACCAAAAAGAGTATTCTGCTTATAGTAATTGCGGTTGGCACCTTTGGATTGGCCTTGGCCTTTTCTGGAAACGACCTGGTTAACTTTATTGGAGTTCCAATGGCGGCATACCACTCTTACGAAGCTTTTTCTGCAGTACCCGGTGCCGACCCAGCAACCTTTTCTATGGAAATTTTAGATTCTAAAGTTCCCGCAGAGCCGTTATTGTTATTTATTGCAGGTGCAATTATGGTAGCCACACTTTGGCTTTCTAAAAAAGCAAAAACAGTAGCTGAGACAGAAATTAGTCTTTCACGTCAAGGCGAAACCCACGAAAAATTTAAGCCAAACATGCTTTCAAGGGTTGTTGTACGCGGTACTTCATGGTTGGCCAATGCCATGACGGCGGTTATGCCTAAGGCAACTCAAGAAAGAATAGCTGCTAGTTTTAACAAACCAGATGCTGTTATGCTTACCAAAGACCAAAGTATAGACGCACCAGCATTTGATATGATTCGTGCATCTGTTAACCTTATGGTCGCTGGAGTTCTTATTTCTATTGCCACAGCAATGAAGTTACCATTATCTACCACATATGTAACCTTTATGGTAGCTATGGGTACGTCGCTAGCCGATCGTGCTTGGGGTAGAGAAAGTGCTGTATATCGCGTTGCCGGGGTATTGAATGTTATTGGCGGATGGTTCTTTACCGCATTTGCGGCATTTATTGCAGCAGGAGTTGTAGCCTTCTTAATTAACTGGAATAAAGAGGTCATGGTGCCTATTTTACTCTTAATAACTGTTGCTTTATTAGTAAGAAATTATTTAGCGCATAAAAAGAAGAGCAATGTAGCTATAGACCCTAAAAAGCTTAAAAAATCAGAGAGTAGTACCGTTCAGGGTATTATTGCCGAAAGCGCAGATAATATTACCAATGTTGTTTCGCGTTCAAATAAAATTTATTCTGCCGTGCTTAAAGGCTTGGCTAAAGAAGACCTAAGTGCCCTTAGAAAAGGTCGCGATGGAGTTATAAAATTGGAATCCGAAGTAGAAGAACTAAGAGACAACATTTTCTATTTAATTAAAAACTTAGACGAGACCAGTGTTCGTGGAAGTAACTTCTATATTACCATTCTTGCTTATTTAACAGATGTCGCTCAGTCCTTAGACTTTATCGCTAAAAAGAGTTACAAGCACGTAAATAACGAACACAAGAAGCTTAGGTTTAATCAAATTAAAGATCTGCAGGCCATAAATCAAATGTTAGGTAATCTACTAACCGAAATCGAAGAGACTTTTATAAGTAGAAAATTCGAACGTATTAGTTTTGTAACTTCTCAAAAACAAGAGATCTACGCTGCGCTTCAAGAAAAAATTCAAAAGCAAATAGACCGAACCAGAACCGAAGAGTCTAGCCCTAAAAACACGACACTTTACTTTAATATTTTGTTGGAGTCTAAAGATCTTGTTACCGCGCTAATGAACTTAATGGAAGAGTATCAATTAAGCTACAAAAAAGAGTAGCTAGCAATTAATATTTACAAAGCGCTTTTATTTTAAGAGCGCTTTTTTTATGTTTATTATCCAACACAAAAACTAATGTCGCAACAAGGCAAATTAAAAGAAGTTGCTGGAGTTTTTTTAAAGCTCGGTGTTTTTGCCTTTGGGGGTCCTGCCGCTCATATTGCCATGCTCGAAGAAGAAGTGGTCACCAAAAGAGCTTGGATAAGTCAACAGCATTTTCTAGATCTTGTTGGAGCTACTAATTTAATTCCTGGGCCTAATTCTACCGAAATGACCATGCACTGTGGCCATGAGCGCGCAGGGGTAAAAGGGCTTTTTGTAGCAGGTATTTGTTTTATTTTTCCCGCCGTGCTAATTACAGGCATTCTTGCTTGGGCCTATGTTACCTATGGGCAATTACCAGAAATACAGCCTGTTTTGCAAGGTATTCAGCCAGCGGTACTTGCCATTATTGCATCGGCCATTTTAAAACTGGGTAAAAAAGCGATTAAATCTTGGGAACTAGCCATCTTGGGAATATTAGTATTAGCGGCCAGTTTTATAGGCGTTAACGAAATCTTAGCGCTGCTACTTGGGGGCGTATTCGGTGGAATCTATTTTGGAATAAAAAATAAAGGCTTTAGATCTGTAAATTCGGTGGCTTTTATTCCCTTTACTTTGCCGTCCTTGGTGATTAAATCTGTTGCAGGAGTTTCCAGTTTAAAAATATTTTGGATCTTTTTAAAAGTAGGTAGTATTCTTTATGGGAGCGGCTATGTGTTATTCGCTTATTTGGATAGCGAACTGGTTACCACTGGTCTATTGTCTCGCCCAGAATTAATCGAAGCCATAGGTATAGGGCAATTTACCCCAGGACCTGTATTGTCTACAGCAACTTTTATTGGGTATCAGTTAGGCGGTATTTGGGGTGCTATTGCCGCAACCGTGGGTATTTTTATGCCATCCTTTTTATTTGTGTGGATTTTAAATCCGCTCGTGCCAAAAATGCGAAAGTCTTTACTATTACGCGGCTTTTTAAATAGTGTAAATGTGGCGGCCGTTGCCATAATGCTCGCGGTTCTAGTTATAATGGGTAAAGAAACCCTTGTTGAGTGGCCGTCTATGGTGATTGCCGCAACTAGTTTCTTTTTTGTTTTTGGCCCTAAAAAGTTGAATTCTATATGGATTATTGTGTTAGGCGCTGCCCTTGGATACCTGTTACACCTACTCACTTAATACAGACCATGCTTTTGCAAGAGCATTCAAGTCTATAAATGCTTTTAATTAATCTTCACTTTTAGTTTATCTTAGAGCACACTAAACAATCCCTTTTATGAAACGCTCCTTAATTTTAGTCTGTCTTATTAGCGCCCTTAATTGCTTTAGCCAAAATCTAACCAGTCAAGAACTTTTAGATAAAGCCATTGCGTATCACGATCCCAGTGGCAATTGGGAATCTTTTAATGGATTGCTGAATGTAGTGATGCAAATTCCAGATAAAAGCCCAAGAAGTACCGCCATTCAAATTAACCTACCCGAAGAATATTTTAGTGCTGTAGCCAAACAAGATACAAGCCTAACTACCTATTCGGTAACAAAAGGCGTGTGTAAGGTGACCGTTAGTAATCCAAATGTTACCGCGCCAGATTGTGAGCGCGCCCTAATGTATAAAGACTACTATACTTACCTTTACGGCTTACCCATGAAGCTTAAAGACCCCGGCACAAACATAGCACCAGAGGTGCTAAAAAAAGAATTTAAAGGCAAAGACTATTTAGTTTTAAAAGCCAGCTACGACGCGGCGATAGGTAGCGACGTCTGGTTTTTTTATTTTGACCCAACCTCCTATGCTATGGAAGTGTATCAGTTTTTTAAAGGGGACCCAGAAGGTGAAGGTGCAAATACTGGAGAGTATATTTTACTTACCGACGAAGCTATAATTAACGGTATTAAAATGCCTAAAGTACGTGCTTGGTATTACAATAAAGACGATGCTTATTTAGGTACCGATACGTTGAACAAGTAAGTATTTCTGGAGTTATGCTGAATTAACGCATTAAATATTTAAGACTATATATTGCGTTGCGCATTACCGGAATAACAACGCTATGATGCGGGATACAAGTCAGGTTTATATTATTTCTGTAGCTGTTATTATAAGTAGTTTTTGTACTCCCGAATTTATAAAGGGCCCTGAACTTAAAACCTGAACTAACATTCGCTTAAAAATGCGGACTTAAAAATCAAGGATCTATAACTTCAACCGACACAATAAAATAATTGGTATCACCCTGCCACGGCATCGCTTTAAAACGTTCTTTATAACTTAATTTTACGCGTTTCCCTTCTGAGGTTTCAAGCTTATTTAAAACATCCTGATCTAAAACCGAGAATTGCCAGAGATTACCTTCTAAGCCATCGTTAGCAGTACCAACTCTAAGTCCTCCCATATTAAGTTCGCCTTCATTGGTTTTAAATACAACTCCTTTTTTAGAGATTTTAATTAATTGACCCGCACGTGTTCCTTCTGAATAGGTCCAAGAAAAAACCCATATAGCAAGTAGGCATAATGCAATAACGCCAAGTACAATTTTTAAAATAAATTTTTTAAACCTGTCCTTAAAAGACTTCTTCTCTTTATTCATAACAAAAAAGTATTCGTTTATTATAACAAAGAGCAAAAGTAATTAAAATGAGATGAAAACATGTAACCGGTCTTAGGTATTAAAAGAATAACACATTGTACAACACCGCATTTTAATACACAGTATTTGATTCCGTCTACCCTAAAACTACCCAACAAAAAAAGGGCAGTATTGAATCCTAAATACCTTGCCATAATGCGAACAAGAAATTTAACATGAAGTAACAAAGTGCTGGAAAGAACGCAACCAATAAAAATTCAGTATACAATTAAGGCCGAACTTACTTAGGTGACAATATCTTGAATATTTAGCTTATTGCTCAGGCATTAACTTAGCATCGTCATTATTTTCTAGCAGACTATCCCGTTCTACATAAAGTAATTCGGCCACGGCTATAAGCTTTTTTATCATGTCGTTTACGTTGTCGCTGTCGTTTACTAGCGACGACCCCATATCTACTGTAATTAAGTTCTCGCGAATTAATTTATCTATAGATTCATTAGTTTGGTGAATGCCTAAACGCGCTTCTTCTTTAAGAAGCATAAGTTTTTGATAGTAATCTTGCTTTGTTTGCGACTCTTCCATTCTGAATCTGTAAATAACCCGAAGCACTTTAGCTATACGCTTTCTAAATTTGTCGTATTGTTTTTTTACGTCTGGGTTGTCGGACTCCATATACTTAGAAACATTTACAGCGAGTTCCCGTACATCGCGAACAATTTCTACCATTTTACGATTGGCCAACTTAACATCTAACACCATTTCTGTTTGATGTTCGGAGAGTTTTAAATGGCTTTGGCCTTTAGTGGCATAACTAATAAGTTGCCCGTAAATATTTTTTACTTTGGTATAATATAAATCCGACACATTAGTCTTCATATCGACTTTAGAACTCTTGATTATTTTTTTAATTTTTGTGTCCGACTTTATGTCTTCTCTATGAATATTTAAGCCATGCGTCACAATTTCGAAAATCGCATTATTGTATAAATAGATCGATTCGTTAAACAACGATTTTATTAAAGTCTCGGGATATTTAAGTACACGTTTGTTTAAAAACTTAGGTTCGTCCATTTCTCTTTCTGGCTCTTCCTTAATAGGTACCATGCGTTCCACGAGCCTGGCAATAGGTTTAATAAACCAAATAAGCGCAAAGGTATTCAGTATGTTAAACACCGTGTGAAATAGCGATATGGCCACCGGTATTGCGGCAGCGCTTAAGTAGGGAGACTCCGAACCCCAGTGTTGACTTAACCAAGAGATCAATTTTAAAAATGGGAAGAACAACACCAATACCCATAACACCCCAATTAGATTAAAAACTAAATGTGCTCGGGCTGTTCGTTTGGCGTGATAGTTTGCGACAAGGGCTGCTAAATTTGCAGTTATGGTTGTTCCAATGTTTTCGCCTAGAACCATTGCAGCGGCCAATTCAAATGGAATCCAGCCCTCTGCGGTCATTATTAAGGTTAAAGCCATAGTTGCACTAGAAGACTGAATAACTATGGTTAACAACGTCCCTATAAGCATAAAAATAATCACAGAACCATAACCCCAATCGGTAAAGCGGGTAAGAAATTCTAACATTTCTGGATTCTGCCCTATATCCGGTACGGCATCTTTTAAAAACTGCAAGCCAATAAACAACACAGCAAAGCCAATAATAAATAAACCCCAGTTTTTATAGGTCTCTTTTTTTGCGAAGGTAAAGGCAAAACCAAAACCCACTAGTGGCAATGCTATAGCGCTCATACTTACCTTAAACCCTAAAATAGTAATAAGCCATGCCGTTATGGTGGTTCCAATATTGGCCCCCATAATTACACTAATAGATTCTGTTAAACTAAGTAAGGTGGCATTAGAAAAGCTCACCACCATTAAGGTTGTTGCAGACGACGATTGAATTATAGACGTAATAAAAAATCCCGTAAAAACGCCCAAAAACCGGTTCGAGGTCATTTTGGCAAGAATACTGCGCATTCTATCTCCGGCCAAGTCCATAAGCGCGTCGCTCATAACCTTCATTCCAAAAAGAAAAAGGCCCAAAGAACCAAACAATGCCAAAATATCTGTAAATCCGTAATTCATGTCGACTATTCTAAAGTAGCAAAAAATCTAACATTATAGCATTGGTCTAAACTGGTAATTATCACGAGGGTTTCATACCTAAATATATAACTAAGGGTTTAGCCCTCTGTTTATAAGTGTTACCGTAAGCTTATAAAAATTTATAATGAATATTTATTGTTGCATTTTTTTTAGAGCTCTTGCAGAATTTATTCCGCGAGCTAGAAAAATAAAAATTACTATTTTAAAAATAATTCTACTAAAAATAGTACTAGGGTCTAATAGTGTGCTTATTAAAACGGGGAATAAATACACTATAAGCGCTAATATGAGCGCAGGATAAGGTTTTGTTTGTGACCAGAATCCAAGAATTAAATAGATTAAAAATAAAACCGAACCAGCCACTAAATCGATAAGACTATCGTCTCTAAAATAAAAGAACAGGGTAAACAAAATTTGAATAACGGCTACAATATACAAGGTATCTGTAGCTTGTTTTATTCTTTTGGGAGCAAGATGTGCATCGATACTTAATGTTTTCTGCAAATTTTTAAATGTAGTTTTCTCTTCTGGTGACCCAGATAACGGAAACCCACAAGCTGTACATTTTTCCGGCTTGCCAATTATCGCTTCGCTACAATACTCGCAATTAGATTCGTTGTTGGTTTCTTCCATATTTTTGGTAATATTCTCCTTCTAAGATACACTTTTAAACAAAAAAAAGGAAGGTCTTATAAAGACCTTCCTTGTACTAATAGGGCAAAAATAATGGGTAATTAAGAACCACACATTAAGCAGTCATCGTCCTCGTCGGCATCTCTAGATTTAGCTAACATTTCGCGCAACTCTTGTGGCGATAAAGGCTTGTTAGACACTGCCGAAGTCGCTTCTGTTACAGCTGCTACTTCTGGCTGTGGTGCTTCTTCTTTCTTGCTGTTTTTAAGAGTGAATTTAATGGCGTCTACTGCACTCTTAGTACGCAGGTAGTACATTCCAGTTTTTAAACCGCTCTTCCATGCGTAAAAGTGCATCGAGGTTAGTTTAGCCATATTGGCGTTCTCCATAAATAAGTTAAGCGACTGCGACTGATCTATAAAGTACCCTCTGTGGCGAGACATATCTATAATGTCTTTCATAGAGAGTTCCCATACCGTTTTGTAGAGTTCTTTTAAGTCGTCCGGAATTACCGCTACGTCTTGTACAGAACCATTGGCTCGCATAATCTCTTCTTTAAGGTCTTCGTTCCAAAGGCCTAATTCAACTAAGTCCTCTAATAAGTGCTTATTAACTACAATAAACTCTCCTGAAAGTACACGACGCGTATAAATATTAGACGTATACGGTTCGAAGGCTTCGTTGTTTCCAAGAATCTGACTGGTAGAGGCAGTTGGCATAGGGGCAACTAATAGCGAGTTACGTACCCCGTGTTTTTTAATGTCTTTACGCAGTTTTGCCCAATCCCATCTACCGCTTAATTCTTCGTCTTTTATATTCCATAGATTGTGTTGGAACAAGCCTTCAGAAATTGGTGAACCTTTATAAGATTCGTATGGCCCATCTGCTTTTGCTTCTTCCATAGAGGCAGTAACGGCTGCAAAATATAAGGTTTCGAATATCTCTTGGTTTAATTTTTGAGCTTCTTCACTTGTAAACGGAAGACGCAATTTAATAAAGGTGTCTGCAAGGCCTTGTATTCCTAAACCAATTGGTCGATGTCTAAAGTTGCTGTTAGCAGCTTCTGGAACGGGGTAATAGTTGCGATCTATTACGCGGTTCAAGTTTTTAGTAACCGTTTTGGTAATTCTAAACAGCTCTTTGTGATCGAATTCATTGTTTTTAATAAACATAGGAAGCGCAATCGATGCCAAATTACAAACTGCAACCTCGTCTTTAGAGGTGTACTCCATAATTTCGGTACACAGGTTAGACGAACGAATGGTTCCCAGGTTTTTCTGGTTCGACTTGCGATTTGCTGCATCTTTATACAACATATAGGGCGTACCCGTTTCTATTTGCGATTCTAGAATTTTCTCCCAAAGCTCGCGAGCTTTAATGGTTTTGCGACCCTTATCTTCTGCTTCGTACTTGTGGTACAAGGCCTCGAATTCGTCTCCGTGACAGTTAAAAAGATCGGGGCATTCGTTTGGACACATAAGGGTCCAGCTTGCATCGTCTTGAACACGTTGCATAAACAAATCTGGAATCCACATGGCGTAAAATAAATCACGCGCACGCATTTCTTCTTTCCCGTGGTTCTTTTTAAGATCTAGAAAGTCAAAAATGTCTGCATGCCAGGGCTCCACATAAATTGCGAAAGACCCTTTGCGCTTTCCTCCCCCTTGATCTACATAACGTGCAGTATCGTTAAATACACGCAGCATAGGTACTATTCCGTTAGATGTACCGTTAGTACCCGAAATATAAGATCCTGTGGCGCGAATGTTATGAATAGACAATCCAATTCCTCCGGCCGATTGCGAGATTTTTGCTGTTTGTTTAAGTGTGTCGTAGATACCGTCTATGCTATCGTCTTTCATAGTTAATAAAAAACACGATGACATTTGTGGTTTAGGAGTCCCCGAATTAAAAAGCGTTGGCGTGGCATGCGTAAAATACTTTTTAGACATAAGTTCGTATGTCTCTTTAGCTGCTTTTAAATCGTTTAAGTGTATTCCAATAGATACACGCATGAGCATATGTTGCGGACGCTCTGCGATTTGTCCATTGAGTTTTAATAAATAAGAACGCTCTAAGGTTTTAAAACCAAAGTAATCGTACCCGAAATCACGGTTGTAGATAATAGTTGAATCGAGTTCGTCTGCGTTGTCTTTAATAATTTTGTAAACCTCATCGCTCAATAAAGGTGCTTTTTTGCCAGTACGAGGATTAACATAGGTGTACAAATCGGTCATTACTTCCGAAAATGTCTTTTTGGTATTCTTGTGTAAGTTAGATACCGAAATTCTTGCCGCCAATCTAGCATAATCTGGATGGGCCGTAGTTAAGGTTGCCGCAATTTCTGCCGCTAAATTATCCAATTCGCTGGTGGTAACTCCATCGTATAGTCCTTCTATAACGCGCAGGGCCACTTTTACTGGATCTACTAATTCATTTAACCCATAACACAGCTTCCGTACTCGGGCTGTAATTTTATCGAACATGATGGGTTCTTTGCGTCCGTCTCTTTTAATTACATTCATCTACAACATCTTTAGTTAATTAGTGCCTCGTTTTTTTAAGCATAAAGCAGGTTGGTACGCAAGGTATAACTCACACACTGTCAATTTGTTACATAATGGCGACCCTTGGGGCGGGGTTCACGCCAAAATTAAAAATCTGCGTCGAAACTAATTTTGTTCGACTCTTTGTCTTTGTTGGTAACTCCCGCTTTCTGATACTCAGAAACACGCTTCTCGAAGAAGTTAGTTTTTCCTTGTAGCGAGATCATATCCATAAAATCAAAAGGATTAGAAGTATTGTACTCCTTTTCGCATTGCAGTTCGACTAGTAATCTGTCGGTAACAAACTCTAGGTATTGAGTCATTAGTTTAGAATTCATCCCAATTAAACTTGCTGGAAGTGATTCGGTAATAAATTCGCGCTCAATATTTAATGCGTCCACAATAATTTCGCGGATTCTTTCCTTTGGAACCTTATTTACTAGGTGGTGATTGTGTAAGTGTACTGCAAAATCACAGTGCACTCCTTCATCACGAGAAATTAGTTCGTTGGAAAAGGTCAACCCGGGCATAAGCCCGCGTTTTTTAAGCCAGAAAATAGAACAAAATGCGCCCGAAAAGAAAATACCCTCTACCGCTGCAAAAGCAATTAAGCGTTCGGCAAAACTTGGACTGTCTATCCATTTAAGAGCCCAATCTGCTTTCTTTTTAATTGCAGGAAAGGTTTCGATTGCGTTAAAAAGACTGTCTTTTTCTTTTTCGTCCTTGACGTAAGTGTCTATTAAAAGCGAGTAGGTTTCTGAATGGATGTTTTCCATCATAATTTGAAAACCATAAAAGAACTTAGCCTCTGAATATTGAACTTCGTTTACAAAGTTTTCGGCTAGGTTTTCGTTTACAATCCCATCGGAAGCAGCAAAAAATGCTAAAATGTGTTTAATAAAATAGCGTTCGTCGTCGTTTAACTTATTGGTCCAATCGGTTAGATCTTGATGTAAGTCAATCTCCTCGGCCGTCCAAAAACTGGCCTCCGATTTTTTGTACCAATCCCAAATATCATGATGTTGAATCGGGAAGATTACGAATCTGTCTTTGTTTTCTGCTAAAATGGGTTCTACTGCGCTCATTGTCCTCTGTTTTTATAAATTTCGAATAATATCTAGTTACTCGGGACTAACAAATATGGAAAATTTTAGAGGGTTATTTTTAGAAAAGCCCTCTTGGTTTTCAACAAAGTTTTTAACAGTCAAAAATTCAAACTGTTCACATTGTTTTGTTAAACAAAATAGTTAATAATCTTAAAATCAGTTACTTAAAAAATTTTGCTTTGAGTTGTTAACATTAGTACAAAAAGCCGTTAAAAGGTGTAAAAACTCCCGTTAGCCTTAGTTTCTTCGGGCTTTATTAGCGGTTTAAGTTAACGTTTGCGTAACCTTTTTTTTAACATCGAAAGTTGGGGTGAATTTATAAAGCGGACGTCAATTATGGCTTAAACCAACAAAAAAAACTCCAAAAAGAGTCAATTTATAGTTTTGTTTAAGCACAAAATCAGCGGTAAAAAAAACCACACTGAATTTTCTAGAAATTTAACAGGAAATACGCTACTTATTTTGAGCAATTGTGCACAACTCGGTGTACCAATCTTGACCAAACTTTCTAATTAACGCATCTTTTACAAATTTATACACCGGAACTTGCAACGATTTACCCAAAGTACAAGCATCGTCACAAATAGGCCATTTATGATAATTAACAGCGGCAAATTCGCTGTAATCTTGCACCCGTACTGGATACAAATGGCAAGAAATTGGTTTTTTAAAATCGATAGCTCCATCGTTAAAGGCGTCCTCTATACCGCAACTGGCTATTCCCTCTTTAGTAAAGGTAACATAGGCACATTCTGCCCCGTTAACTAATGGTGTCTCTAGTTCGTCTTGCGCAGATAAAACCCAAGACCCCTGCGCCTTAATAGCTGCTACTCCTTCTGGTCTTAAGTACCTCTTAATTTTGGGGTAATCTCGCTCTAGGATCTGAGTTTCTTCTTGACTTAATGGTGCTCCGGCTTCTCCCGCAATACAACATTCACCCTTACAGGCTCCTAAATTGCATACAAATTCTTTGTCTATAACGTCGTCCGATACTATGGTTTTACCAATTTGAAACATACTGTAAAGATATCGTCTTTTTTTAAACCTTAAAAGGTCTTATTAGTACTAAATAAAGCGACACCTTACATACGGCATATGCTTTTATTGCCTAATTTTGCCGCCAAATAGTAGCTACTATGGAATTCAATGTAAAAGAGATTTTAACGGCAACCATGATTCTATTCGCGGTGATCGATATTATTGGTAATATTCCAATAGTTATATCGCTTCGCGAGCGTGCCGGGCATATTCATTCCGAAAAAGCTTCTATTATTGCCGCAGTTGTGTTAACCCTATTCTTATTTTTAGGTGAGCGTATTCTTAGTCTTATTGGAATTAACGTAAACGAATTTGCAATAGCCGGGGCGTTTATTATATTTTTTATTGCCCTAGAAATGATCTTAGGAGTAACCCTATTTAAAGACGACGGCAGCAGCCCCGAAATGGCTAGTATTTTCCCTTTAGCCTTTCCAATGCTGGCAGGGCCTGGAAGTTTAACCACCTTGCTTTCTTTACGGGCCGAATATCATATAGAAAACATTATAGTTGCCATAATTATAAATATTATTGTAATCTATATTGTACTTAAAACCTCGGCAAGATTGCAACGGGTTTTAGGTAAAAATGGAATATTGATTATTAGAAAAGTATTCGGAGTAATTTTATTGGCTATCGCAGTCAAATTATTTACTTCTAATATTCAAGAATTATTTAATTAATGCAGTAACAATGAAGATTTTAATTTACGTATTACTTGTATTGGCATTAGCCCTAATGGTATTTAACGCCACTCGACTTGACTTTAATGCGCTGTTTGAAGGCGAAAGTGCTACAGCCGTAAATTTAGTATTGGCTGGACTTTGCACCATTATTTTATTAGTTATTCTTTTAATATCTAAAAAAATATCGGCTGCAAAAAACGAGCGCTAATCTTTAATTATCTCTAGGTTTTCTCGAGTTAGTTCTACAACTTTTTCTACCATGGGGTCGTCAGAATTTGCAATTCGATTTGCAGCATTGGGTCCGAATAATTGTTCGGCCAAAGCAATTTTTATAAAACGCTTTAATTGCCACAAATGAGACTCAAGATTTATTTCGGTTTCTTGAAACTGTGCGTATTCTATAAACTCTTGTGCCATAGTTTCGCTCACGTTGTACCCTGCTATAAAGTCTTCTAAAGCATAGTTTAAGTAATCGCTACGATGCTCCTCTAAGTATTCGAACACAAAATAATTCATATAACCCGAAGCCATAACATATTCTAGGGTTTCGTTTTGGACGCTAGTATCTTTAGGAACAAATACATCTGGTGTTATTCCTCCACCTCCATAAACAATGCGCCCTTTTGGGGTTTCAAACTTTAACGAATCCGATACTTTAATACTGTCGGCACTTATTAATTCCCCATTGCGATAACGGTCTTTGTATTCGCTAAAGTAGCTGTCAAAACCGTTTTTATACGACCGCTGAATAGAGCGCCCCGTTGGCGTATAATACCTTGCAATGGTTAACCTAACTGCGCTTCCGTCGCCTAGCGACATTTCACGTTGTACCAAGCCTTTTCCGTAAGACCTTCTCCCGACAATGGTTCCGTGATCGTTATCTTGAAGTGCTCCAGCAACAATTTCGCTTGCCGATGCCGAGTTTTCATTTATTAAAACATATACTTCTCCATCTTCGAATTCGCCTTTACGGGTGGCGTAACTCTTGTCTTCGTCTCCTTTTTTGTTTTTGGTAATAAGCACCAAGGTATCGTCCTCTAAAAATTCATCTAAAACTTTTTCGGCCGCCGAAATATATCCTCCCGGATTACCTCTTAGGTCCAAAATAAGGGAACTCATGTCCTGATCTATTAAATCTTCTAAGGCTTTTCTAAACTCGTCGGCAGTGGTTTCTGCAAAGCGATTTATTTTAATATACCCTATTTCTGAATCTATCATATGGGCTGCCTCTACACTTACAAGCGGCACCTCTTTACGCTTTACTTTAAAGTTTAATAATGCTTCCTGTCCTTTACGATATACCTGTAAGTTAACCTTAGAATTGGCCTCTCCTTTTAAATAGGCAACAATGCTGTCTCGAGACATTTCGGCACCATTTAAGGCGATTCCATTTGCAGCTACAATACGATCGCCACCACGAATACCGGCTTCGTAAGCTGGGCCTCCTTTTATAGGATTAATAACAGCAATGGTGTCTTTATAAACGTAAAAGTTAACTCCAATACCCACAAAATTTCCGCGCATATCGTTTGCGGCGTCTTCGTAGTCGTCTATAGGTATATACACAGAATGAGGGTCCAAATTTTCTAAGATCCCATTTACAGTTACATCTACTATACTATCGGTGTTTACAGCATCTACGTATTCGTAGTCTATATAATCTATAAGTCTATTTAATTTTTCCTTTTTTGAATTTTTAGCAAAGATGCGTTCGTTGCCATCCTGAAAATTCAGTTTGGCACCAATAAAAGTGCCAATGGCCAAACAAATGCCAATAATTAAGGGTAAATATTTTTTTGAATCGTTCATAGTTCTTCTTCCAATTCGGGTACTTGTGCAATGGCTACCCCAGCCTTTTCTAAAAAGCGCAAACCACTGTCGTCTTTATAGCCTTCGTGAAAGACCAAACGCGTAATTCCGGCCTGATGGATAAGCTTACTACATTCTTTACAAGGAGACATGGTAATATATAACGTGGCTCCTACGCAACTTTGTGTACTAGAAGCAACTTTTAATATGGCATTGGCCTCGGCATGTAACACATACCACTTGGTATACCCAGCATCGTCTTCGCAAAAATTCTCGAAGCCTGTTGGGGTTCCATTATAACCATCGCTAATAATCATTTTATCCTTTACAATAAGTGCGCCAACTTGGCGACGCTTACAATACGATAGTTTGGCCCACTCCATAGCCATTCTTAAGTAGGCTACATCGTATTTGTGCTGCTTTTTACAGACATTTTTGCAATTAATTTTTAGGCAATATAGCCATTTAACCCAAATATAATTCAAGTTAATTACCTTATAAGACACCGTCTTGTTAATAATATTACAAAGTTTAAGTAAAATCTGCCAAGAGACGTTAAAAAGGCCAAGTATTAAGCAACATCTCTACCAAAAGTCCCATGGTAATAAAGCAAACCGCCAAAATCCAATCACGTTTAGAAACGCCCAAGAATTGTTTAGCTATAAAGGCAATTAACAAGGTGATTGCAACTGCTACAAGTTGCGCGGATTCTATTCCAACAGCAAATTCTAAAAGCGGAACTACAGCACTTTCGTCTAAGGTTCTAAAAAAATTGGCAAAACCTAGGCCGTGAATTAATCCAAAAAACAAGGTGACAACAAAACTCCAAAGCAAGGAAGCTTGTTCGTTTTGCTTTTTAGTCCTATAAATGGCATAAAGCGCAGTTATTAATATGGTAATTGGTATTAAAAATTCGACTGCTGCGGGATTCACCGTCACCACGTTATAAGTCGCTAAAAACAAAGAGGCCATGTGGCCAACGGTAAAAGCGGTTACCAATCCTAAAATGCGTTTCCACTGCGTAAATTCGTAAGCAGATACTAAAACAACTAAAAACAAGACGTGGTCAAAACCATTCCAGTCTAAAACGTGCTTAAAGCCCAAACTTACATAAAGCCAAAAATCAGTCATACGCCAAAATTAAAAGAAATTCTTAACTTTAATAAAAACTAGCCGTGAACAAATTACTACTAATCGCTTTTTTAATTGGTGCATTTGGTAACACCAAAGCGCAAGACCCGGATCCAAACTTGTTCCAATTATGGTATGTGAACGCATTAACAAGCGAGTCTTTTGGCGTTGTTTTTTCAGACGACGTTGACCCTCCAATTGAACCTTTAATTACAATTAGTTCAGAAGCAGGTGACATTATTAGTATTAATGGGTTTGCTGGCTGTAATGAGTTTACTGCGACCTATACATACGATTCTGATTATGAAGAAATGCATTTGGTGAATAGTACTATAGGAGATTTAGTATGCGAAGACAATATTATGCAGTGGGAGCTTTATATGACTAATTTTTTCGTAGATACCATTATTTACCAAATTACAAATAACTCATCAGGCCAAAATTTGGTACTCTCGAATTTTATTTTTGAAACTCTCTCTGCGACCAATTATGTATTAAATTCGGACGAATTCCAGAAACACACCTTTGCTATTTACCCCAACCCCACTCAACAAACGCTTTCATGGAATTCTAGCTTTAAAGGCTTAGTACATGCGCGTATTTACGGCACAGACGGAAGACTATTAAGGCGTATAGAAAACAGCCGCAGCGGTATAGATATCTCC
Source organism: Gilvibacter sp. (assembly GCA_965277295.1). Lineage (GTDB taxonomy): Bacteria > Bacteroidota > Bacteroidia > Flavobacteriales > Flavobacteriaceae > Gilvibacter. Next base: position 1,682,323 of record OZ255720.1, on the reverse strand, counting down.
TGGTTAAACCCCGGATTGTATTTTTTAGAACTTTCCACCCCAGAAGGTCGCATGACTAAGCAATTTGTAAAACAATAATTAAGATTTGTGGTAGGTTTTATTTTTTGTAGTACTTTAATTAAAAATTACACGATGAATTTTAAAAGTCTTTTATTTTGTTTGGCTTTGGTATTATTTGCAAGTTGCAGCAACGACGACGACGGCGGCCAAAATACTCCCCAAGTTATTACTGCAACCGTTAGCTTTAACGTTACAACATCGACCACAGGTAAACCTGCTACAATTAGTTACACAAGTAGCACTGGGCAAGTAACTTTAGAAAATCAAACTCTGCCCTGGAACGTTAGTTATACTGCAAATTTTAATGCAGGTTCTACCATTAGCCTGCAAGCAAATAGTAGTGTTCCTGGCGATATGACTGCTACTATTAGTGTAGACGGGCAAGAAGTGCAGAGTGGCACAGACGAAGACGAGATAGAACTATCGACTTTAATTAATTAACCTATAAGATTCTTAATATGAGTTAGTGTCTAAGCTCTTTCAAGGCCCACAAATAGAAATTTAAAATTTTGTGTTGGGAATGTATCTACTTGAACTTGCTTTTAATTGGCACAGGCCGACGGAGTAGGTTCGGTCGCGTAAAAGTCACTGCAGGTATTACACATTAAACTTTTAAAAAAGCAAGCAATCCGGTCTGCTATTAATGCATTGCCTTGTTGTCCTCTGTAAATAATATGTCCGCCTTCTGGGTCCATACTAAAATCGTTACACACCCCTTGATCGACCAACATTTTATGCAAGGGTCTAGATCCAATTGCGCCAAAAAGACCTGTGTCTATGGGTACAACATTGTCTTGTTCTCCATGAAAAGAGATCATGGGAATTAATGCATCGTTAGCAATAATACCTGGAGTAATATTACCCGCGTGGTTGTAAATTCCTTGAATTGCAAACTCATTGTCTAGCGAATTACCCGAGGCATTTAGCGGCCCTAACGTCGATTCGATTGCTGGGTTAAAGCTTATCCATTCTTCCTGACTACCATAGGCGGTATATAAAGAAGTAAGTGCCCCTGCGCTGGACCCACCAATAAAAATCCACGAAGTGTCTATGGCATAGTCGTCGGCCTTTGCTACAACATATCGCAAAGCTGCCTTTGCATCTTGCTCTGCTCGGTAAATGGCGTTTGCAATGTCTATCATTTGGCTTTCGTTAAAACCAAGGCGGTAGCTCATAGTGGCGGTCACAAATCCTCTTTTTGCTAAATTTTTACAGTACAGAGTCATGCGGCTTTTATCTCCAGCAACAAATCCACCTCCATGAATAAGTAACACAAAGGGGCGTTTTTCTAATGGATCTATAGCGGTGTTAGGGTAGTAAAAATCTAACTTTAAATCTTGAGCCTCCTTATTGTAGTTTATTGCGTTACCATAAATTACATCTAGGTTAGCATCTATTTGCTGATCGCTAAAATACTCGGAATCGGAATACCTATTGTCTTTGGGGCATACTTGTGCAAAAACCGAACTTGAAAAAACGAGAAAAGCTAATATGATATGTAAATAGTTCATATTTTAAAGGTAGTCAATCAAAATTAAACCCTTTGCCTACAGCATACCAGTAGGTATCCAATCGCCTGGAGAACCAGACTTGATGCAAACCCAGCCCAGTGCTGCACCAACTTCTGGCTTGCTGTTGTCTAATTGGTCACCTTGATTCCATAGCCCTGTAATAGGAGGAGAAGTGGCCGTTCCACGAACTTTGCCGCCAACGGTGAAAAGCCCATTAATGGTTGCAACTGTATTGTTGGTGACCGGAAGACTTGTATCAAGGTAAGGCCCGGGTTCCGATTTATTTACTTCTATTTGGGCGTTACTAATAAGACATTGGGCATTTGCGGTGCCAAAGTTTTTTGGAGTAATATAAACCATAATATTGGCTGCGGATTGTTGCGATATTTTGCCCACTACATATATTCTATGCCAGGTGTTTGCATCTTTAAAGGCTCTTAGAATTAAATCGGTATACCCGCCTAAATCACTTGGACTACGCATGCGTAAACTACAAGCACCCTTTACAAAGACAGAAAAAACAATATTGGTGTTCTTTGCAAATGGCCCCTTAACTTTTTTATAAATACTCGAGCCTTTACTTGTCTTAGATAAGGTAGTTTCCTGTAATCCTAGTTCACTAGAAAAATTACTTTTAACCTTGGCATCTCCTGACCATTCATTAAAACTATTAGAACTAGGCAACCAATTATTCGACAGGCCAAAAGCCCCATGGCGGGTGTTTAAATTGGTAATTAAATTTGAATCGTTAACGCCACTAATTCCGTTTTCTGGAAAGACACCAGTGCAAGATTCAAATGTAATATTAGAAGTACCTCTAGAAATCTGGAATCCAAATTCGCCAAGATTCGCGTTCTCCCATTGCACATTATGACAATTATCTATGCGCACAGACTTCTTCATTTGCTTAGATACATTGGAATCTCTGTAATATAAGTTTTGAATTGTGGCGCCAATTAGATTAATCATTTCTATTCCATAGCTTCGAGCATTTTCAAGATATAGGCCTGTAATTATTAAATTTCTGGACACATGATCCATTGATCCTAGCCTTAGTAAGGTTTCGCAACTTTCTATTGTGCAGTTATTAATTCGCACAGCATGAGAAGCAATATAAAGTCCAATGGCATTAGAACAATTAGATATGTAGGTGTTACTAAGGTTTAAGGTATTAGAAAAACCAGTTTCCCGGTCCATATGAATAATACCTAGCTCGGCCTTATTAATTTTTCCCTTTTTAAATCGCTTACCACATCCAAAAGCATATATATTTTGTATGGTTGTATTAGAAGATTTACTTATGCGAATTGCACCACCACCAAGGTCTCTAAACTGACAATTTTTAACAACCGCATTTAACAAGCCAGAAAGATTAATAGCAGGCGCAATCGACTTTTTTGCAACCTCCCGCACATCTATAAAACTAAGGTTGTCGACGCTAAAAGTTCCCTGAGTAACAGATATTTCTGTGTCAATTTGAATACAGGGCACCGTTGTTGAATCTAATCCAATATGTAAGATGCTCACATCTGGAAGCAAACCGGCTATCGATACTTTTTTATACAATCGTATTGGGTCTTTAAGCAAGAATTGCCCAGATGGCACATGCAAAACACCTCCTCCTATTTGGTTTAAGAAATCTAGCGCATTCTGAAAAGATGGCGAATCGTTTTTAATTCCATCTCCCTTGGCACCAAAGTGACGCACATTTAAATCTAGCGATAATCGAGCCTTCCAACGTCCTTTATCCACACCATCTACGGCAATAATACTGCCACCATTATCCAGCTCCACCGAATTTAAATCCCATAGATAATTCACGTAGGGCATGTCGTTTTTTTGGTAATACCCAGTTAGAACGATCCCAACAGGATGTAAGTTTGTAGGAAGTGTTTTTTTTAAGTTTACAATGGAATCTACGTATTGCGCCATTTTGGAATTGAATTTTTTTAAAAGATATTTAATTTTTGGGGAAATTTCACACCTTTTCTTTTAAAGGAAACTAACGAATAATACTCAATTTCTATTTCTAGCACATACTTGACACAACAAAAATAAGAGCTTTTAGACAAAATCTACAATTTACTTTATTGCGGTATACTAATACTTGGTTGGATCAAATTGCTCTATATACCCTTGGTGTTTTTATTCCAATTAATTGTTAAAAAAGCAAGGGATTTACTAAAATCAAATTTCACGTTTTTTTTTAAAAAACACATAAAAAATTAGGTTTTCTGCCAAAAAATGATAGATTTTAAGTCAAAACAGAACAAAAAAAGACTTTATGCGGCAACTCAAGATTACTAAACAAATTACCAATAGGGATTCAAAATCTTTAGAAAAGTATTTTCAAGAAATAAGTAAAATTGACCTAATTACCGCCCAAGAAGAAGTCGAACTAGCCGTTAGAATTAGACAGGGTGACCAAGTTGCCTTAAATAAATTAGTAAATGCAAATTTACGATTTGTGGTGTCGACTGCTAAACAATATCAAGGTAGCGGATTAAAACTTTCGGATTTAATTAACGAAGGTAATGTTGGTTTGGTAAAAGCAGCAAAACGATTTGACGAGACCCGTGGTTTTAAGTTTATATCTTATGCAGTTTGGTGGATTAGACAATCCATTTTGCAAGCTATCTCCGAGCACTCTAGAGTTGTTCGATTGCCATTGAACAAAATAGGAACCATAAACAAAATTTCTAAAGTGCGATCGGTATTGGAGCAAAAAAATGAGCGCCCTCCTAGTGCCCAAGAAATTGCAGACGAACTAGACATGAATATTGCTCAAGTAAAGAGTTCGCTTAAAATTTCAGGACGTCACACCTCTTTAGATGCGCCCTTAAAAGAAGGAGAGTCCTCTACGTTTTACAGTGTAATGAAGTCTAAGGAGCCCACAAACCCAGATAAAGGTGTTTTAGAAGAATCGCTTTTAACCGACATAGAAGCCGCTTTAACAACGCTACCAGATAGAGAGGCAGACGTTATACGTTTGTATTATGGAATTGGTGAGCAAAACGCGTTTAGCTTAGTAGAAATTGGCGAACTATTTGACCTCACCAGAGAACGAGTTAGACAAATTAAAGAAAAGGCTATTCGCAAGCTAAGACATACTTCCAGAAATAAAATTTTGCGAGCTTACCTCTAAATAAACTAAAACTTAGTTGGGTCAAAACCATTTTTAGTTAATATACTAGCATACCAGCGGTACGATATGTCTCCACGCTCATAGTACTGCTGTACTTCTTCTATACTGCCCTTCTGGCCATAATCTTTTACCCTGTCCAAGCTGCCATCAGATTTGTAATACCGCCAACTCCCTACTCTAACTCGCCAGTCTTTGTAGGTGCCCTCGGCTTTTAAGGTCCCGTCTTGATAGTATTTTTTTATTGGTCCTTCTACGCTATTTTGATTGTAATTTCCAGCTTCTTTTATATTGCCGTTTTCGTAATAATTAATCCACTTTCCTTGTCCAACGCCATCTACGTACTCTTGCCAGGAGGCAAGTTGTCCATTTTCATGATTCCCATAAAGCACCCCGGTATAGGGTGTCGATTCGCCTTTGGCATAATACCTATAGGTACCCGATGTGGATTTTCCATCAACATTGGCCATAGCAACTTCGCGACGGCCTTCCACCTCGCTCATAGCAAGACTATTTTGTGCGAAACCTAATATTGGTAAGCAAAAAAGTAGTGTAAGTAGTTGTAAATTCTTCATTTTAATAGCTTTTAAGCCACAAGTTATCCATAAAGACTCTTAATGTTTTTTAAAACAACCACAATTGTTTGTTAATGTTACGGTAAGTTGAGTTCTGGTTTTTTGGCGCCTGCTGCTGCGCATCACCGCGCTCTTCGCGCTACATGGTAGCCAGCTGCGATCGCCTTTGGCTTTTAAAGCCAATTAATTGGCCTTAAAAGCTGGCGCAATGGTTTGCAGAACTCGAACACGCCTTGGAATTCAACAACTTTACCTTACTTCAAAAAAAAGTTCAAAATCCGCTTGCGATTGTTCCCTTCACGTCTTGTCCTCCGAAACTACAGTGTAGGAGGACTGTTTGATTTTAGAGAACCCATTTTGGACAATGGGAATCATTCTCTTTGAGAATGTTCCCTACAAAAATCCACTGGTGGGATTCCACGCCTCTGGCGTGGTTCACTTCACGCTCCGCAACACGGTCATCGAGTGATTTGCCAACGGCAAATCGTATCAAGATGCCCTACAAAATTCGCTTGCGGGATTCTTGGGTTATCAAAAGAGATCCATTAAATTAAAAAGCATCGCCCCAAGTTCCCGCTGCGCTCCTTTTGAAAGCCAAAAAAATAAAGACGGCGCTTTACTCCACAAAAAAAGCAAGCTCTTTTTGTGGAGCTTGCCGCCAAGGACACCACCAGTTTTCGCTAATCGCTTTGTTAATACTAGATTCTTTTTTAGTAAAAAATATATGTTCTAAACCATCAATGAGTTGGTAAAAGAAAAATTTGTGATAACTTTAAAAGGCTCACAAATTATCAAAGACTTAGTTTGGACCAGCGGATAATACGATTTAATAACAATAAATGAATGACAATGGATATCAAAACACTCCCAAACCAATACATTCCTGAGATATTTTTTGCTTCTGACAACCGCAATGCCATTAAGGGAATTGCAGAGAAATATTACATCAACTTCCTTGAAAACCTTGGCCTTAATGAAGACAATGAGGCCTATGTGCATAAAATCTTACCTGAACAGCTGGTCGCTAGGAATCATTTCAATTTTAACAACAGAAAAGACGTCTACGACAAGATCCCTACAGAAATAAAGAAAAACATAGAGACATGCCAATCTTTTATCGCTCCATTTCTTAAATCGCTCATCTATATTCCTCAAAACATAAATGTTAAATCCTCTGAATTGACATTATTGGCTTCTGAAAGTCCAAATTTTATAAAGGGCACTGTTGCCAATGTTTTAACGTTGCAAGACCTGGACATAATTTATCTGTTTCCGCGCATAACGTTCGACCTATCAAATGGTAAAGTCCAGCTAAACCCCACTGGTAATCTAAAGCAGTCATTTGCCAATGATATTTCCAAGTCTGGTTCTTTAAACGATATTGGAAAAACTGTAGGAGAAATAATAGATAAGATTGTAGAGACTATACAAACAGAACAGAAATTGGCCGGCAAGCTCGAAGAAGTGCTTCCCTCACCCTGGGGAGTAGCTATCAGTGCCGGTATAGATATCATAGAATTGATCCTGGGTTTTATCGATGATGATCATCAACCAACACCCTTGGAATTGGCAATTAATGCCTTGGAATCGTTCATGGACCAAATGCAAATCACCAGATGGACAACTAACATAAATAGTTTCCTAGGAGGTAGCGATGGAATCAATACCCAACTAAAAGCTCTCGCGGCTGTACAGACCATGGAAGGCTCAGTTTCTAATATTGAACAACTTATTCTGCCTGTTATAAATAGGGCAGTTTCGGCTGGTGACACCGACAACTTAGCAGGTTCTGTGGAGCAGCTTTTTGGATATACCAAGAGCTATGTTGAAACTGCAAAATCTGAATCTGTTCAAGATTTCTTTAATAAAATGGGGCCAAATCTTGAAGCTACATTAGACTCTACCATCATAGGCATATCAACACTCATTCTATCACACAAAATCAGGATACAATTAATAGCCACTATGGCGTCGTACTATAAAGAGCAAAACCAAATAAAGAAATATAATGAGGCTTTCGCACAATGGATGTTCTTGTATAACGATTTCAAGATTATGATAACCGATGCTACAACCAATAATGGTTGGGCAGACAGGATGCTTCAAATTCTGCCTACGGCGAGAGATGCAAGACTGGCTTTGGTAGGAGAAGTATACAGAAAGTCATTTGAAATGGGCCACGGAACCCTGAATAATGGTTGGTCTTTTATTGATGCACAATATGGAAACCCTCACGATGAGCACATTGCAAGTCCTTGGAATCTCGCACCTCCTAATGAAAATACAAAATTGGATACAGAGACAGGGAGTTGTTGTAGTCCACATGTAACGGAACACAAAGATGAAGTAGTGGCAAACCGAAAAAATTATATCGACCATATGACAGATCGCTTTAATGACCGAGAAAAGAATGTCAAAAATTGGTTAGATGCCATAAAAGGTTGGGGTGCTATTTTACCTCCTGCCCCACCTAAATTACGCCCTAATTTGTTAACTGAGAAAGACTGGAAGTCAAAAACACCACAAGGTTCTAATTGGGTGGCAGGGAATGAAGTTCAATATGCGATGGCTTTTGTCAATTCTAAAGGGCCTTCTGAAATGGGAGACTGGTGTGCCCCTATTTCAATTCATGAACAAGCTTTCCCAACGATAGGATTACCTACAGACCCTTCAAACTCAATTACTGAAAGATGGCTGTTTAGAAGATTTGCTCAAACAAAGGATCTTATTGTGATTGTCGCTAAATTCAAGGATAATACAACACAGACATACCTAGATGATAATTTGTGATTAAATGCAAGCTCTACTAGTGACGATAGAATTATTCGACTTCGTTCAAAATTCCTTCATACTGCGCAGTCAATTAAACCTGGCTGCCAGTTTTTGAACAATGGGATTCTTCGATTCTCAAAATTGGGAATCTATAATTTATTTTCGTCGCCCGAAGTTGCTGCTGCGCTCCAATCGGGATTCAATTCCTTCGGAATTGTTCCCTTCACGCTCCGCAAAATCAACTAGCCAAAATCCCCTGGCGGGATTCTTCGGCAAAGCCGAAGTTCCCTACACGTTTTATCCTCCGAAACTCTTCGACCAACAAAGCTCTTCGACCAACAAAGCTCTTCGACCATCGAAGCTTTAGCGAAGGTGGTTAGTGTAGGAGGACTGTTTGATTTTAGAGAACCAATTTTTGGCCCAATCGGGATTCAATCGCTTTGCGATTGTTCCCTACACGTTACGCAACACGGTCATCGAGTGATTTGCTAGCCTTCCTTTTACCGCTTACGCGGCTGCTTCTCTCAAACATCTTCTAGATGTTTGGTCTCTTCTAGACATCGTTCAGCAACGTATCGAGATGCCCTTCAAAACTCCCTCCAAGCCCCGAAGTGAACAAAGTTCTACTTCTTGGGTGGGATTCTTCGGCAAAGCCGAAGTTCCCTACACGCTGCGCGTGAAAGCCAAAAATTGAAACGTTTCGCTTTGCTTCAAAAAAAAAGCAAGCTTCTTTTTTGAAGCTTGCTCACATTTCTACCAATTTTTGGCTTATTGTACCTTGGGTGGGAATCGAACCCACACGTCCTAAGACACTGGATTTTGAATCCAGCGCGTCTACCAATTCCGCCACCAAGGCAAATACGGGAGGCAAAAATAAGCAATTAAATGGATTTTAAAACAAATTAACTCCCTAAAAAATAGGGGGCAATGCGCTGGTTTTTTTACATTTGCAGTTACCAACTAAAACAATCTTTTTACCATGTCTGGAGCTATCCCTCAACCCAAAATTTTTGCCTGCAAACAAAGCCAAGAACTGGCTGCTAATATTGCCAAACATTTTGGGGCAGATTTAGGAAACGTAATTACCTCTACCTATAGCGACGGAGAGTTTCAGCCATCTTTCGAAGAATCTGTGCGCGGGAGTCGTGTATTTATTATTGGTTCTACCCACCCCAATAGCGACCATTTAATGGAACTGCTATTAATGCTAGATGCCGCTAAACGTGCATCGGCAAGACATATTACTGCGGTAATTCCTTATTTTGGTTGGGCTAGGCAAGACCGCAAAGACAAACCAAGGGTACCCATTGCGGCTAAATTGGTCGCTAAAATGCTAGAAACTGCAGGAGCTACTCGAATTATAACCATGGATTTACATGCAGATCAGATTCAGGGATTTTTCGAAAAACCTGTAGATCACTTATTTGCATCGACTATATTTTTACCGTATTTAAAAGAATTAAACCTAGACAATTTAACTATTGCTTCGCCCGACATGGGAGGTTCTAAGCGTGCTTATGCCTACTCTAAAGCAATGGAAAGCGATGTGGTAATTTGCTACAAACAACGAGCCAAAGCCAATGTAATTTCGCATATGGAATTGATTGGAAATGTAGAAGGTAAAAACGTTGTTTTAGTAGACGATATGGTAGATACGGCAGGAACACTTACAAAAGCTGCCGATCTTATGATAGAGCGAGGCGCCTTAAGCGTTCGTGCAATTTGTACTCATCCTATTTTATCGGGAGCGGCCTACGACCGTTTAGAAAATTCCAAATTAGAGGAGCTTATTGTTACCGATACCATTCCTTTGCGACAAGAGTCACCTAAACTAAGAGTACTAAGTTGTGCTCCACTTTTTGCAGATGTTATGCAGAGTGTTCATACCAACAGCTCTATTAGTTCTAAGTTTTTAATGTAAACCCCTACGTTTACTAGTGCACTCTTCCTAAAAAAAGAACTTATTTGTTTTTGACAAACAAAAAAAAGTGGCATCTTTGCACCCGCTTAATCCACTAGGGATTAGCTTAATAAAATTTATATAATGAAATCAATTACAATCAACGGATCTAAAAGAGAAAGCGTGGGCAAGGTATCTACCAAAGCCTTACGTAATGCTGGAGAGGTTCCTTGCGTAGTATACGGAGGAGACACACCAATTCACTTTTCAGCCCCTGAATTAGCGTTTAAAAACTTGGTGTATACTCCAGATGTACACACAGTTGTAATTACGTTAGCAGATGGCGCAAAAATTAATGCGGTACTTCAAGACATTCAATTTCACCCGGTTACAGACCGAATTTTACACATCGATTTTTATCAGATTTTCGATGACAAAGAAATTACAATGAACATTCCTGTTCGTATTTCTGGTAACGCCATAGGCGTTAGAAATGGTGGAGTTTTACGTGTAGTAACGCGTAAATTAAGAATTAAAGCACTTCCTGCTAATTTACCTGATTTTATAGATGCAGATATTACGGAAATGCGCATTGGTAACAAAATGTATGTTACTTCTATAGACGCTACCGATTATACAATCATGCATACCGACAACACGGTAATTTGCCAAGTTCGTAACTCTAGAAACGCTGTTGAAGAAGAGCTAGAAGACGAAGAAGGTGAAGAAGGTGAAGAAGGAGAAGCAGAAGGTGGTGCGGAAGCATCAGCAGAAGCTCCTGCCGAAGCATAAATTACCTACAGTTTTAAATAAAAGGGTCCGCTTAATTATTAATTTAAGCGGACTCTTTTTATTTTTACAAAAAAACCATGTGGGGATTCTTAAAACGTATTTTTATATTTAAGCCTCAAGAATCTTCTGTAACGGACTCCATGAAAAAGTTTTTAATCGTTGGATTGGGCAATATTGGCCCCAAATACGAAAACACCAGACACAATATTGGATTTGCTGCAGTGGAGACATTTGCCGCTGCTCACGATGTGGTTTTCGAAACCAAAAAATTAGGGGATTTAGCGACATGTAAAATTAAAGGCCGAACCTTATTGCTGCTCAAACCAAGTACTTTTATGAATTTAAGTGGAAAAGCGGTGAGTTATTGGTTAAAGCAAGAAAAAATTCCGCTAGAAAATTTACTTGTTATTACAGACGACCTAAACCTTCCTTTTGGTAGTATTCGAATAAAAAAGAAAGGCTCGGATGGGGGGCATAACGGTTTAAAAGATATTCAACAAGTATTAGGTACAACGGTCTACAACCGCTTTAGATTTGGAATAAGCGACCAGTTTTCTAAAGGCAGACAAGTTGATTATGTATTGGGACAGTGGACTAAGGACGAACAAAACACCTTAAAAGAACGATTAGAAAAGAGCACACAAGTAATTAGTTCGTTTGCCCTGGCCGGGATGGATATTACCATGAACAGCTTTAACGGAAAATAGTTTGGAAGTATATAATACAATAAAATCGTACACCAATAAAGCACCCTGTGTTGTAACTATTGGCACCTTCGACGGGGTTCACATTGGGCATAGAGCAATCTTGTCTCGGGTTGTAAAAGAGGCCCAAGATATGGGTTGTGCTTCGGTGCTTTTTACCTTGTTTCCGCATCCGCGTATGGTACTGCAACCGCAGTCCAATATTCAGCTTATTCATACCATAGAAGAACGCCAACAAGCGCTGGCCAAAACGGGTATAGAACACCTAATAATTGCGCCTTTTACAATAGAATTTTCCAGAATTTCTGCTTTAGAGTTTGTACGAGACATTTTGGTAAACACCTTAAACGCCAAAAAGGTAATTGTGGGTTACGATCATCGCTTTGGACGTAATCGCAATGCCAACGTAGAAGACCTAAAAGCCTTTGGTAAAACCTATAATTTTAGTGTGCAAGAAATTACCGCGCAAGATGTAGATAGCATAACAGTTAGTTCCACAAAAATTAGAAAAGCCCTACAACAGGGCGATGTAACCAAGGCAAATCGCTATTTAACACAACCTTTTACCATTACTGGAACCGTTGTTCATGGTGCAGGCCGCGGGCGTAAACTAGGATTCCCTACGGCAAATTTAGAAGTTACTGCCAGCTACAAACTGATTCCCGAAAATGGAGTTTATTTAGTAAAAACTGTAATAGATAATACCCTTGTTTACGGAATTACAAATATTGGGAACAATCCAACTTTTGGCAAAAACCAACGCAGTATAGAGACATTCTTTCTTAACTTTACTGCAGACCTCTACAACAAAGTTTTAGCATTAGAGTTTATTTCTAGAATTAGAGACGAACAGGAGTTTAAATCTAAAGCAGCTTTGGTAGAAGCAATAGCAAAAGATCGAGACTACGCTCAAGCCTATGTTAACGCAAATAAATAAACAGCTATTTACCCAAGTAGATAATACCGGCTTGGTATTGTTTCGTGTTGTTTTTGGGGCATTAATTGCTATTGAAGGTTTTGGCGCAATTGCAACAGGCTGGGTAAGACGCACATTTATAGACCCCGATTTTACCTTTAATTTTATTGGATTTGAATTTCTACAACCCCTTCCTGGAAATGGCATGTACTACTATTTTGCCTTTATGGGAGTTCTTGGTTTGTGTGTAATGATTGGCTTTAAATACCGATGGACCATGCTAGGCTATGCAATTATGTGGTCTGGAGTGTATTTAATGCAAAAAACCTCTTACAATAATCATTACTACTTAATGATGCTCTTATGCTATATTATGCCCATGCTACCAGCGCATAAATGGCTTTCTGTAGACGTGGCGCAAAATCCAAATATTAAGTCTAATAGTATGCCTAGGTGGTGTCTTTTGTTAATAGTCGGGCAGATTTTAATAGTATTTACATATGCGGCAGTGGCCAAAATTTACCCAGATTGGTTAGATGGAACTGCCACCCGTTTGTTTATGCGCGGCAAGGCAGATTATTGGTTAGTTGGCGACTTCCTGCAATTAGATTGGGTACATCAAGGCATGGCCTATTTTGGAATTCTGTTCGATGCCCTAATAATTCCCATGTTTTTATGGAAGCGAACCCGCATGCTAGCCTTTGTATTGTCTTTGTTTTTCCATTTGTTTAATTCGGTGGTGTTTCAAATTGGAATCTTCCCTTATATGTCGATTGCTTTTTCCCTCTTCTTCTTTTCGAGTCCCACGTTAATTAAACGCTTTGTTCCTAAAAAACCATTGTATACAGGCAACGAATTAATAATTCCTAAGCACAAATCGTTCTTAATAAGTGCAATGACCGTGTATTTAATAATACAAATTGCCTTGCCAGTGCGTCACTGGTTTATAGACCAACCCGTACTGTGGACCGAAGAAGGCCACAGATTAAGCTGGCGCATGATGCTTCGCTCCAAATCGGGAAGGGTAATATTTTACACCAAAGACAAAAACGATCCTAACGCAGTAAAACGTCATTTTGGTTATAAAAAACACTTGTCTGCCAAACAACAGCGTTCTATTAAAACCAAGCCAGACTTTATTTGGCAATTTGCACAACGCATTCGAGAAATAGAGGCTAAAGAAGGCAGAGATGTTGCTGTTTTTGCCAGTGTAAAGCTAAAAGTGAACGCAGGAAGCTATTATCCCTACATTAATCCCGATATAGATTTAGCCGCTGTAAAATGGGACTATTTTAGGCACAATACATGGATTTTACCAGCTCCAGAAAATTTTACCAAACGCAAACCGGAAACAAAAACAACCGATACTACCCAAACAACAAATTAAGTCCTCGCTTAAGATTCATCAATTCGCTGTGATAACTTCTGGCTATTGTTTAAATTTGCAGCCTTAAACGCCACCCACTATGTTACAGGTAAGTGAAATTAGAACGCATAAAGACGCTTTTGCTAAAGCGCTAAGCAAGCGCGGAATAGACGCTTCTGTATTGTTAGACCAAGTTTTAACAGCAGACGAGGCACGACGTGCTGCGCAAACAAAATTAGACGACACTTTAGCAGAATCTAATAGCCTATCTAAAGAAATTGGGTTGCTCTTTAAATCTGGTGAAGCACAAAAAGCCAATCAGCTTAAAGAAAAAACAACAGCCTTAAAAGAACTTTCTAAAAGCCTACAAGAAGAGCTGAACACCCATAGTGAAAGCCTACAAGGACTATTGTACGAACTTCCTAACATCCCCAATGACTTGGTTCCAGAAGGGTTAACAGAAGACGATAACGTAGAAACAGAACGTCACGGCGATATTCCCAAATTACACGATGGCGCTTTACCTCATTGGGAATTGGCCAAAAAGTACAACCTAATTAATTTTGAATTGGGTACTAAAATAACGGGAGCTGGATTTCCAGTATACATTGGCAAAGGTGCCAAGTTACAACGCGCTTTAATTAGTTATTTTTTAGATAAAAATATAGCCGCAGGTTATACCGAATATCAAGTACCGCACTTGGTAAACGAAGCCTCTGGTATTGGTACGGGTAGCCTTCCAGATAAAGAAGGACAAATGTATCATGTTGGGGCAGACGATCTGTATTTAATTCCTACTGCAGAAGTACCCGTAACCAATTTGTTTCGTGGCGATTTAGTAAATGAGAGCGACTTGCCTATAGCTTGTACCGCATATACTCCGTGTTTTAGACGCGAAGCAGGGTCTTACGGAGCACATGTTCGAGGTTTAAACAGATTACACCAATTTGACAAAGTAGAAATTGTTAGAATTGAACACCCCGAGCGCTCTTACCAAGCTTTAGAAGAAATGATAGCCCATGTAAAAGACATTTTACAAGAACTTGAATTACCCTACCGAATTTTAAGATTATGCGGTGGCGATTTAACCTTTAGTTCGGCACTAACTTACGATTTCGAAGCATTTTCTACGGCTCAGGACCGATGGTTAGAAATTTCTTCGGTTTCTAATTTTGAAACCTTCCAGAGTAACAGAATGAAGTTGCGCTTTAAAAATAGCGAAGGTAAAAACCAATTGGCACACACCCTAAACGGCAGCGCGCTGGCACTACCACGTGTTTTGGCTGGAATTTTAGAAAACTGCCAAACTCCCGAGGGCATTAAAATTCCAAAGGCACTTGTTCCTTACTGTGGCTTCGATCTTATAGATTAATTACAAATCTTTATGATTCTTGGGCATTTACGGCCCAATATTTGGGGTTTTTTTAAGAAATCAATTGGTATCTTTACCCAATGCGCACTGTAATTGCTTTACTTTTTATTCTAACAGCTCAAATATCTTTTGGGCAAAACGATGCTTTAGGTCGAAAATACTTCGAAGAAGGTAAATACAGCAAAGCACTTCGCGTTTACCAGAGCATTTACAACAGAGATCCAGGTAGGCTAGATATTTTTAAAGCATTGGTGGCGACGCATCAGCAATTAGAAGAGTACGGCGTTGCCCAGCAGTTATTGGAAGACCGCATAGCGAATTACCCATTGTATCCACAACTATATGTAGAATTAGGCTACAATTACGAATTACAAAGCATACAACCCCAAGCCGATATTGAATACCAAAAAGCGATAATGGCTTTAGAGGCTCAACCTAACTACGCGCGTTTTATAGGGGATAGTTTTGACAAGTACAGCCTATTAGAATGGGCCGTACAAGCCTACGAACGGGGGATGGAATTAAACCCCAACGCCGACTTTAATTTTCAGTTAGCTCGAATTTATGGCGAAATGGGCCAGTACGAAAAAATGTTCGACAAATATCTAAGTGCCCTAGTAGAGCAACCGTCGTATAATTCTTTTACGAAGCGTAATTTTTCGCAGTACATTACAGACGAACCTACCAACGAGGCGAACATTATTCTTAGAAAAACCTTAGTAAAGCGAATTCAAAAAGATCCAAATATTCTCTACAACCAATTGCTTAGTTGGCTATATGTACAACAAAAGGAGTTTAAAAAATCGTTCACCCAAGAAAAGGCAATTTATCGTCGCAACCAGGCATCACTAGAACATATAAGTAATTTGGCATTAATTACTATAGAAGAAGAAGCCTACAACGTAGCCTTAGAAATTCTAGACTATGTAATTGCGACCAGTTTAATTCAAGATGAACAGCTGGCTGCACACCGTAAGCGTATGCTTGTTATTACAAAGACCGAGCAAGACACCAAAAAAATTACAACCGCTTATTTGGCGCTCTTTGAACAATATGGCAAGGGTAGAGCAACCCATGGATTACAAATTGATTACAATCATTTTCTGGCCTTTACGCTAAATAAACCAGAAGAGGCCATTACCAATTTAAAAGAATTGATTGCAAAAAACCTTACCCGTTTTGAGCAAGCTCGGGTAAAAATGGAACTCGCAGATGTCTTGGTGTATATAGAAAAATTTAACCAAGCCTTAATTTTCTACTCGCAAATACAAACTAAAGTAAAAGGAAACATTTTAGCCCAGCAGGCTCGATATAAAGTTGCCCAAACCAGTTATTACAAAGGTGATTTTAAATGGTCGCAAATTCAATTAGATGTTCTTAAAAAATCGACTTCGCAGCTTATAGCCAACGACGCTATGGAGCTTAGTCTGTTAATTAGTGATAATTCTTTAGAAGATTCAACCCAAACAGCCTTAGGTAAATTTGCCCGCGCCGATTTACTAAAGTTTCAAGGCAAAAACACTCAAGCCATTACTGTGCTGCAAGATATTCTAGAAAATCACAAAGGCGAAGCCATAGAAGACGAAGCCATATTAAGACAGGCTGTACTATACGAAGCTACAGGTCAATATGTAAAAGCAGAGCAGAATTACCTACAAATAATTGCTCAATTTAAAGAAGACATTTTGGCCGACGACGCCTATTTTAAACTGGCTCAATTGTACGACAAGGTTTTACTAGACCCGCAAAAAGCTCGAGAATACTACGAACAAATTGTTTTTAATTATTCGGATAGTATTTACTTTGTGGCCGCTCGAAAACGCTTTAGAAGTTTACGTGGCGACGACATTAACTAAAAAGACTACCGCTAATGATTATTTATAACGTCACTATTAATATTGACGAGGCTATTGTTAAGCCTTGGTTAGATTGGATGCATAAACAGCACATTCCAGCCATGCTGGAAACCGGTAAATTCCATAAGGCCTTGTTTACCAAAGTACTTGTGGAAGAAGAAATGGGCGGCCTAACCTATTCGGTGCAATACACTGCAAAAAGTCGGGAAGATTTGGACCAATATTACCGCGAAGATGCAGCTAAATTAAGAGGTCAAAGCAAAGCCTTCGAAGGAAAATTTGTTGCCTTTAGAACCGAACTCGAAATTGTTAGCCAACACGAATGAGCACTCCTGTATCGCCAAAAAAACACTTAGGTCAGCATTTTTTAAACGACCAAAATATTGCCAGAAAGATTAGCGAAACGCTCTCTTACTCTGGTTATAATAACGTTTTAGAGGTTGGTCCCGGCACCGGAGTTCTCACCAAGTATTTAGTAGAAAAACCACTGCAAATTACGGCTATGGAAGTAGATCGTGATTCTATTGCCTATTTAAAGGCTCACTTTTTAAACAGTAATCTACATGTTGTCGAGCAAGACATTTTAAAGTCAGATTTAAACAGTTTTTTTAAAGGTGAATCTGTAGCCATAATAGGGAACTTCCCTTATAATATCTCTACACAAATTGTATTTAAGGCCCTTGAACACCGCAATATAATTCCAGAATTTAGTGGAATGTTCCAAAAGGAAGTCGCACAACGTATTTGTCAACCTCCAGGTTCTAAAGCTTATGGTATATTGTCTGTTTTAACTCAGGCATTCTACCATGCCGAATATTTATTTACGGTTCCTCCAGGAGTATTTAATCCACCACCAAAAGTAGATAGCGGAGTACTTAGGCTAACCCGTAAAGAAAAATACCGTTTACAGTGCGACGAAGCCTTGCTTTTTAGGGTGGTAAAGACTGCTTTCAATCAGCGTAGAAAAACCTTGCGAAACAGCTTAAAATCCTTTGAATTAAGCGATAAATTGAAAGAAGATAGTATATTTGGGCTTCGCCCGGAGCAATTGTCCGTTTCGAAATTTGTGGAACTTACTCAAAAACTAGAGAAGGATGGCATTTCAGATAACAGATGATCTAATAAATCAAGTTCAGGAGCTCATTCAAAACCAGAATGATGTTCAGCTTAATACTCTTATGCTCGATGTTCACTTTGCAGATATTGCAGAGGTTCTGGAAGAACTCGATACTACGCAAGCCACTTATCTTTTAAAACTTCTAGATAGCGAAACTACCTCGGACGCCCTAATGGAGCTTGACGAAGATGTTCGTGAACGCCTTTTGGACAAGCTTTCGCCAAAAGAAATTGCCGAAGAGCTTGAAGAAATGGATACCGACGACGCAGCAGACGTTGTGGCCGAACTAGATAAGGACATTCAGCAGGAAGTAATAGACGAAATTACCGACACCAAGCACGCCCAGGAAATACAAGAATTACTTACTTACGATGAGGACAGTGCGGGGGGGTTAATGGCTAAAGAATTAGTGCGTGTTAAAGAGACTTGGACCATAGCTGGCTGTGTTCGCGAAATGCGAAGACAAGCGAAAAATGTGACCCGAGTACATTCTATTTATGTTACCGACAAGAACGATAAGCTAATGGGACGTTTGTCTTTAAAAGACTTACTTACAGCTGCCGAAAAAGCCCATATAAGCGATATTTATATTCCCAAGGTAGATTCTGTTCATGTTGACACTCCTGCCGACGAGGTTGCTAAAATTATGCACAAATACGATCTAGAGGCGCTCCCAGTGATAGACAATAACGGCATATTAGTTGGTCGTGTTACCGTAGACGATATTATGGATTACATTAAAGAGGAAGCCGAAAAAGATTACCAGTTAGCGGCAGGTATTACTCAAGAAGTAGAAGCAGACGACAGCATTTTTGAACTCACTAAAGCACGATTACCCTGGTTAGTCTTAGGTCTTTTAGGAGGTTTGGCATCGGTATTTATTCTGCAAGACTTCGAAGAGTTTATGTACGACCCGCAGGTAAAAGCCTTGTTCTTTTTTACTCCCTTGATTGCGGCCATGGCCGGAAATGTTGGGGTGCAATCTAGTGCAATTATTGTACAAGGATTGGCCAACGATATAGTTAAGGGGAGTTTATTAAAACGCCTTATAAAAGAAGTAGGATTAAGCCTAATTAATGGAATTGCACTTGGCGCATTGGTAATTCTATTTGGAGCCATAATGAACTACACTATACTGTTTAGTATTACCATTGCAATTTCTATGTTAATGGTAATTATTATTGCGGCTTTAATTGGGACTTTTGTGCCAATTATTTTAGATAAACGGGGTATTGATCCTGCTATTGCAACCGGACCATTTATTACCACCAGTAACGATATTTTTGGAATTTTTCTCTTCTTTTATCTTTCTAAGTTAATCCTACAATTTTGACTCCAGAGGTATTTAGCCAAACAATTACCGTTACTCCTAAGGTAATAGATAACCGTAATCACGTTAATAATTTGGCCTATTTACAATGGTGTATGGAAGCCGCCACAAGCCATTGGGAACGCAATAGTTCTGCGCAAATGCAAGAAGATTACATTTGGTATGTGTTGCATCACGATGTGCATTACAGGGCTGCGGCATTTTTAGGCGAAGTCCTTACCTTAGAAACTTGGGTGAGTAATAATTATGGGGTCAGGAGTGAACGCAGTTTTAAAATTACCCGCCCCATAGATGGCAAGCTATTAGTCGAAGCAAGAACTACTTGGTGTTTGTTAGACGCAAAAAGCCAGCGGCCTGCCAGAATTACAGACGAAATTTGTAATTTGTTCCTAAATTCTTAGGTACATGCACGCGATAAATATTCAAGAGAAATTAAATAGCTTTTCGGAGCATTGGCATCCGCGCCAAATTGCTATTGTAGACGATATGCAAGTACTTCTTGCTAAAATTAAGGACGAATTTGTTTGGCATAAACACCAACACGAAGACGAACTGTTTTATGTACAAAAAGGAGTGTTAGAAATGCATTTTAGAGACCGAGTAACTATTGTAAAAAAAGGAGAAATAATTGTGGTCCCTAAAGATGTAGAGCACTGCCCAAAAACACAAGACGGTCAAGAAGTAGAAATACTATTATTCGAAAAACTAAGCACCAAACACACTGGCGAAGTGCAGCACGAAAAAACACAAACCTCCTACCCTAAAATTTAAAACTTTTGGAGATACTTCATTTAGATAACAATCACCCATTACTGGAAAAGCAACTTGAAGAGGCCGGGCATAATAATACCAAGGCCTATCAAGCGAGTCGCGAAGAGGTATTAAAAATTATTAATAGTTACCACGGTGTTGTGGTGCGCAGCCGAATTACCATAGACCAAGAATTTATAGAAGCTGCCAGTAAACTTAAGTTTATTGCCCGTGTAGGCGCAGGATTAGAAAGTATCGATCTGCAAGCAGCTCAAGCTAGAAATATAGTATTAATTGCTGCACCAGAGGGTAATAGCAACGCTGTTGGAGAACATGCAATGGGATTGCTATTGGCACTGACCAATAAAATTCCGCAGGCAAGTCAAAATGTAAAACAAGGCAATTGGAACAGAGAAGCCCATAGAGGAATGGAGCTAGAAGGTAAAACGGTGGGCCTAATTGGATATGGAAACATGGGCAAAGCATTTGCCAAGAAATTGTCTGGATTTAATTGTGAGGTAATATGCTACGATATTCTACCCAATGTGGGCGATTCTTATGCTACGCAAGTAGATTTAAATACATTTAAGGCCCAATTGGACGTGCTTAGCTTACATACTCCTTGGACACCACTTACCCATAAAATGATAGACGCAACTTTTATTGCTTCGGTAGCTAAACCGTTTTATTTAATAAATACTGCTCGTGGTAAAAGTGTAGTAACCAAAGATTTGGTTAGCGGCCTTAAAACAGCTAAGGTTTTAGGTGCAGGTTTAGATGTCTTGGAATACGAAAAGAGTTCGTTTGAATCGTTGTTTAAGCAAGACCAGATTCCCGAAGATTTAAAAGCATTAATGGCGATGGAGCAAGTTATCTTAACCCCTCATGTTGCCGGCTGGACCATGGAGAGTAAAATTAAACTTGCACAAACCATAGTAGATAAAATTTTGGCCTTATAAGGCATTAATTCGACCACTTGTGAAGCGCATTGTACTCGTTTTTGGAATTGTAATAATCTGCTTACTTGCCCTTTTTAAAATAAGCACTTATTATTGGGTTAGCGGCGGGCTAGAAGCGCAATGGATTATAGCAGCTTTGGCTATAATATTTTTTGCAGTAGGCGTATGGATTACTAACAACAATAAAAACTCCAGCCCTAAAACAGCGTTTACTCGAGACCAAAATATGGTTGCTAAACTTGCAATTAGTAAAAGAGAACTAGAAGTATTGGATGCCCTTGCCAAGGGACATTCTAATAAAGAAATTGGCGCCTTGCTTTTTGTGTCAGAAAGTACCGTAAAATCTCATGTATCTAATTTATTGGTAAAATTAAATGCCAAGCGACGCACCCAAGCCATTAACATTGCCCAACAATTAAATTTAGTGGCAAAATAGCACATTAAATAGCCGTTAAAGTTAAAATTGGTACTTTAGTATGAGTACTATTCTTGCCCCCTATTATACTTTAGCCAACGTACTAATTGTATTAATTAAAATTTTACTCCAATGAATAAAACCATTTTAAAATTCGGTATTTACGGGTTAATTGTAGCAGTAGTTTTGTTTTTGGCATCTCTTATGCTGGACGATGTTTTTTCTTATAATAAAGAAATAGCAGGCTATGCAACAATTATTCTTTCGCTTTGTCTTGTGTATTTTGGAATTAAACAATATCGAGACAGAGAACAACAGGGACGCATTAAATTTGCACAAGCATTTAAGGTAGGAATGCTAATTACCCTTTTTGTTGCTGTTGGATTTGCAATCGCAGATACCTTATACACGGCTGTTATTAATCCTGAATTTATGGAGCAGTACATTCAGCAATTAAAAGACGACGGCTATCAAGGGGAACTACCCAACTGGAGCAGTTGGCAAATGGCCTTACTTATGTTTGTAACAGTAGTTTTAATTGGAACAATAATAGCTCTTGTTTCTGCATTAATTTTAAAGAAAGAAGAGGCCTAACAACAATTTTAAATTATGAAAAGAGTAACTGGATTAGGAGGGTTCTTTTTTAAGACCAAAGACCCTGACGCGACAAAACAATGGTATAAAAAGCACTTAGGGCTAAACACAGATGCCTACGGCTGTACCTTTTGGTGGCAAGACGAAAAAGGCAATAAATGTTCTACACAATGGAGTCCGTTTAAAGAAGACACCCAATATTTTAAACCCAGCGAAAAGCAATTCATGATGAATTTTAGGGTCGATAACCTAGAGGCGCTTTTAGCGACTTTAAAGGAAGAAGGCGTAACTATAGTGGGCGAAGTTGAAAGCTACGATTATGGAAAGTTTGGTTGGATTCTAGATGGGGAAGGCAACAAAATTGAATTGTGGGAACCCATAGACAGTGCTTTTTTATAAGTTTTAATTAACTTTAGTGCTACTTAAAACCAGAAGGCATGAGTGAAAACGATAAAGGCATAGGTGACGATTTACGAGACAATTTTGAAAAAGCGGCCGAAAAAGCCAAAGAAGCTGCAGGAAAAGCTGGCGAAGCGGCCGAAGAGGCAGCAAAAAACGTAAAAGAAAGTTGGAACGAATTACAGCATTCCAAAAACAATAAGCGCATTTTGGCCGGAGTACTCGCCATTATTTTAGGCGGACTCGGAATTCACAAGTTTGTATTGGGTTATAATCAAGAAGGTGTAATACTTCTTGTAGCTAGTTTGGTAGTGAGCTTTTTCTCTTTTGGCTTATTTAATCTTGCTATTTGGGTAATTACGCTCACCGAGGGTATAATCTATCTAAGCAAAACCGATTCGGAATTCTACTTTACATACCAAGAGAATAAGCGTCCCTGGTTTTAAATTTAAAATAGATTTTATTAAAAATTTATCTTGTTTTAAGTGATATTATCGTAATATTGCAATATAACAATTAAACTATGGGAGTTTCCAAAAGACATATTCATTCGGTTAAGGTGAATCAACTGGCAGATTTAGCCAAAGTACTTTCGCATCCGGCCAGAATATCGATCTTAAATTTTATTGGAGATTGCGAAGGCTGCTTATGTAAAGACATAGCAGAAAAAATTGGTTTGGCCCAACCCACTACTTCCCAGCATTTGCAGGTAATAAAAAAATCAGGACTGTTAAACAGTCATTTTGAAGGGAAAAGTCAATATTACACCATAAATAAATCGAGATTAACTTTATTAAAAGAGTTATTCCATACGTTTTTTGAAACCACCGAACAAAAATGTTGTTAAACTAATATATTATGAAGACTAAAGATTTTTTTGCCCTTTTAGAGCAACACAAAGAAACTACCTTACTATTTGAATATGCTCCAAATATGCTTGTGGGAGCTAATTATCATATTACCGAAGTTAAACATATAACGGTAGATGCAGTAGATTGTGGAGCCAACACTGACTTTTGGAACGAAACAGTAATCCAATTGTGGGAAAGTCCTAGTGAGCTAGGAAAAACCGAGTATATGTCTACAATAAAGGCCTTGGGAATTCTTAACAAGGTTGGGAGTATGAAGTCCTACAATATGGAATCCGAAGTAAAAATAGAGTACGGTAACCAATTGTTTCATACTGCGCAATTATTTGTTAACGATTATGAAATACAGGGCAAAAATTTGCGTCTTAAATTAGCGGTCGAACCAACAGATTGTAAAGCCAAAGATACCTGTGGTGTGCCAGGGCCAGAAATGGCAACGGCTGCTCAAGGCAGTTGCGCTCCAGGGAGTGGCTGTTGTTAATTATGAAGATAATACCATTAAAAAAAGCACATTATCCCGAGGTAGTAAAAATTTACCAGGCGGGTTTAGATAGCGGTTTTGCGAGCTTTGAAACTCAGGCTCCTATTTGGCAAGAATGGAAGAAAAAGTTCTTAAAACCTTGCCGGTTTGTTGCCATACAAGACAATCAAGTTATTGGTTGGTGCGCTTTAAGTCCCGTATCTAAGCGTGAAGTGTATCGTGGTGTAGCAGAAAGTACCATTTATATTGCTCCTCAATTTAGAGGGAAAGGTGTTGGTAAACGGCTTTTAAAACATTTGGTTTTAGACAGTAGATATAAAGGTTTTTGGACTTTACAGGCGAGTATTTTTAAAGAAAATCAGGCAAGTGTAACCTTGCATGAACAATGCGGTTATACAGTGGTTGGTTTGCGTAAAAAAATTGCTAAACGCGATGGCAAGTGGTTCGATAATTTATTACTTGAAAACCGAAGTCCAATCGCATAATTTTATACTTATGAAAAACATATTAGTTCTATGTACCGGTAATAGTTGCCGCAGCCAAATGGCGCAAGGGTATTTAAACAAATTGTTAACTGGCAAAGCCAACATTTACAGTGCTGGTATAGAAACTCATGGTATAAATCCAGGAGCTTTAGCAGCCATGCAACGGGACAACATAGATATTAGTTCGCATACTTCTAATCATGTAGACGAATATCAAGGAATTGATTGGGACTATATAATAACGGTTTGCGATCACGCCAACGAAAACTGTCCATTTATTCCAGCCCCCAACGCAAAACGCTTACACCATAATTTTTACGATCCTTCTAAGTTTGTAGGTTCTGTAGAAGACACAATATTGGAATTCGACAAAGCGCGAGATCAAATTAAGGAGTACTGTAACGTGTTTAAAACTACCTATTTTTAGTTATCGGTTACCCCAAAGTGCTTTATATCTAATTAAAACAACCTTTACCGTACTATCTTTTAGCAGGGTCCTTATTGCGTTGTAATCTTTAAAACGTGAATGCCTATTGGTCCATATATACTTTGTAGTTTTAGGCAAGGTTGCAGCTATTAATGGGTAGTCCTTAAAATGAGTAGAGACAGCCAGACCGGGATTGGCTTTTACTATGTTTTCTATTCGCAACAGCTTATTATATTGACTTAATGCTTTAGGATTTGACAAATCTTGAGGTAAATAATAACTTGTTTTATAGCCCAATGCTGCAAAAATTGGTAGGGCGTTGGGGTCGCGGCTCTCTACAATAATATGGGACTTGGGAATCTTATAATTTTGCGATAAACTATTAATTCTATCTAAAATTTTAGAAGCATTCTGGGCTTCTAAATTCTTAATATCCAGCCATAATTCCAGTTTTTCGGGCTTATTAATTGCAGTTAAGTAGGTCTTTAAATTTAAACCAATAGAGGCTGTAGGCGGATGGGTTACATCTAAAAATCCAGTTTGTGGCATAAAAACCAAGTCCAATTCTACACCATTAAAAAAGGGTTGGGCTAAATCTAATTTTTGAGTCGTATTTACCCTATGAGCCCAGATTTTGTTGTAATGTCCCAGAAATTCAATTTGGTAGGGATTATATCTATAGACCAGAGCTAGCAACAGCAGTACTAACCCCCATTTAACCAACTTTTTTATGCTTTTACCAATTCGAATCATAGTCTATACTGTCTTTAATAATCCGTTTGCGCTCCTTGTAGGATAAACTAAACATACTGCGCGAATAGTCCACACCTTTAAAACTAAAATTACACAGTTGCGCAAAAGTATGTGGAAAATCTTCTAAAGAGTATGTGCGACTTTTGTTTTCTTTAAAAAGTGTTGCATTGCTCCAACTTATAAACGGCACTTGATACATAGGTCTTGTTGGTCTGTATTCGTTATGCCCAATAGCGTCATGCTCTAAATATACATCGTCGCCATGATCAGAAAAATAAACCAAGGTAGCAGCATTAGTTGTCCCTTTTAGCATTTTAATAATAGAATCTACTATAGAATCGTTGTATCGAACTGCATTATCGTATTGGTTTATAAACTGCTGTTTTTCTGTAGCCGAATTGTCTCTAAAAAAACTAAACGAATCCGGGTAACGCTTTTTATAGCTTACATGGGTTCCCATTAGGTGAACAAAAATTACTTTGTGTTTGGCACTATCTTGAATTGCTTGCGAGACAGGCGCTAACAATTGCTGGTCGTAAAATACATCTTTGTAATCGTCTGTATTTATAAATATCTTTTTGTCTGCCGCACTACCAATAATCGTTGGAACACTTTCGTTAATGCCAACAGGGCGCTGCCCAGAAATCCAATAGGTTTTAAAACCCGCCTGATTGGCCAACTGCACAACACTAACGTTTTCTTTTAAATTGGGATTGGTAAAGCTGTTAAGGGTTAAAATTTTATCTACTGCTAAAATTGTGTGTACATGAGGCGAAATAACACTGTCAAAGACAATTAATTCGTCTTTTTGCTTTGCCAATAGCGGATTTGTAGGTCGGTCGTATCCATACAAGCTCATGTTTCTTCTGGAGGTTGACTCTCCTAGAATTACAACAATAGTCTTGGGCTTGTTACTATCTTTTTTTACCTTAAAATCTAAACCTAAAGGCGAAGCCAGTTGTTGCTTTAATTGTTGTTTAGCTACTTTGTATTCCCCCCAAGAACTAACCACAGTTAAGGGAATATTTTCTTCTTGAAACTTCCACTGAATTCCAAAGCCCATGCAGGCCAAAACCACTAATAAGCCCAAGCTCCGTCCAATTAAAGACAAGCCTTTAATTTTAGTGAAATGGGTATTCTTATAAAAAAAACGCAGGGCAATTGCCCAATAGCCAACAAAAAGTAGTGCCAGCACAATCACTTTTAAGCTAAAAAAGTTTTGGAGAAAATCAGAGGCCTCGGTTTGGTTGGTTTCGAAAATTACAAAAAGAGCCGAAACACTAATTTTGCTTCCATAATGCAAATAAAAGCTAAGTTTTACAAAACAAAAAAAGCCCAAAACAAGCGCGCCAAAACCCCCTATAAACTGTCGTATTCTGCCGCGATTATAGGCCAAATACAACATAAAAAAAAGCGAACTAAACAACCAAAAACCAATTACTTCTTTAGTATAATTAAGTCCTTCAGCAATAAGAAAATACCCTAATAAAACTAAAATGACCCAAGGAATATATAACAGTATTAACACCCAGATAAGTGGGCGTTTAGTAATCCCGAGTATTGCTAAAAGTTGTGTCATTTAGTGGTAAAGGTAGCACAACTATTTTATTAAAATGAATTCCATACCTTAACTAAAAAAAAGGGGGATGCGTTATCTATTTTTTATTATGCTCATGTGTATTTGTCTGGGCTGTCGGCAGGAGAAGACCAAGTCAAAACTAAAGGCAATACATTCGACAGACACCATAACAAATAACCCAGCTGGTGTACAACTGGTAGTTTTAGGAACACTTCAAGACGCCGGAGCTCCCCAACTAGGCTGTACTAAATCTTGCTGCTCAAGGTTATATAAAAACCCAGATTCTAATCTAATGGTTACTTCTTTGGGCCTTTTAGACTACAGCAGTAAAAAACAATACTTAATAGAAGCTACTCCGGACATTGCAAGACAGGCTAAGCTATTATACGATTATATTCCAGGCACTTCTTTTGATCAGCCCGACGGCATTTTTTTAACCCATGCGCACATTGGGCATTATAGTGGCTTGCAATATTTAGGAAAAGAAGCCTTTAATGCAGACTACGCACCAATTTATGCCATGCCCAGAATGCATGATTTTATATTAAATAATGGGCCTTGGAGCCAATTAGTCGATAATGCAAATATTGCATTAATTGCCTTGACAAATGAAGAAACAATCCAATTGACAGAAAATTTGAGCATTATGCCCATTTTGGTGCCACATAGAGACGAATTTTCTGAAACTGTTGGTTATAGAATTCAAGGTCCTAATAAAGCTGCTTTATTTATCCCAGATATTGACAAATGGGAGCGCTGGGACACCAATATAAATTCGCTTATTAAGACCGTGGACTATGCTTTTTTGGACGCGACATTTTATCATGGCGAAGAACTAAATACACGAGATATTAGTCAAATTCCGCATCCGTTTATAATAGAAAGCATGGAACGCTTTAAAAGTATGAGTCCTGCAGACAAAGCTAAAATTCACTTTATACACTTTAATCATACTAATCCTGTCTTGGATAAAACCAGCCAAGCTTATAAAAAAGTAATTGCCCAAGGATTTAATATTGCCCAACCATTGCAAAAACTAGAATTATAAAGAAATTACCGTATTTATACCCTTACTCTTAATTAAGAGGTTGGTTACATTGCAATAAATGCAAGTAACTAACCGTCATAGAATTACACAGGTCCATGGGATGCCTAATGGCTTTATTGATGGCCGCCCAAGTTTTAGTCCAGATGGCTCCAAAATAATATTTGAGCGCCAAACCTCACCACAAGCCAATGCTCAATTATGGGTTATAGATTGTGCTACCGGTAGCCAAGAGCAGTTGTTTTATGCCAATCCTGACTACAGTTGTATGCGTGTTGATTGGAGCCAAAATACAGCCACGGGAAAACAGTGTATTGCCTTTACAGCACAATATCCAAGTGACTTTAACCCAAAGTCTAGAATTATGTTATTGGACCCAGAACAACCAGAAAATGGAGCCCAATGGTTACGAATTAAAAATTGGGAATTTGCTGCATTTTCTTATCCAGTTTGGTACCGCGGAACCGACACCTTAATGTTGGCAAACTACTCCAACAATCATTTAGTAAAGGTGAATACCCAAGGTGAGTTTTTAGAGGTGCTTACCCCAGATGTTTTTAGATCTGGAATGGGTTGTATTAACCAAAGTCAAACTAGTATTATTGCCTTTGCTGGACAACCAAGAACTTCGCATCGCTACAATCAAAAAATAAATCAAATATGGATTCAACTTCCGGGAAGCGATCCGCAGTTATTCTCCAGCGACGCCTCTAAAGCAATAGGCAGGGCGCCTTGGTTTAATCCAGACGGAAGTATTATGGCCTTCGAAGCCAAGGGAACTAATAAACGACTTCAAATTTTTTTAAAAAAAGTACAAGCTCCGTATCAAGGTATTGCCTCTGTTCAGGTTAGTACGGCAGAATTATATGCACAACATGCAAAATTTTCTCCAGACGGTAAATACATTGTTTGGGCCGAACAAACCGCGACAAACTGCGCACAACTTGTTCTAGCAGGGGTACACAAAACAACGTAAACTTAAATACATGAAAACCAAATATTTTTTATCTGCCTTGTTGCTTAGTTTGACTCTAATTGGCTGCAGAACAGAAACAGAAAATAATACGCCCAATCCAGATAATACAGATACCACTGCGGTTAAACCAGCGATAATCACGCCTGACCCAATTGTATTTAGTTTTGCCTTTAACGGCTGCAACAGAGTTGGCTGGGAAGTAAATAAGCGCAACAATCCATCTATGGCCAATCACATTCCTTTAGATAGTGTGTTTAGCGATATGCAACGCCAACTGCCTAAGCCCAGTTTATTTTTTAATTTAGGTGATATTGTACGCGCCGAACAAACCACGACTACCGACTTAAACGATCAACTAGCGGCATGGGTAAAACTAAACGAGGTTACCAACTTTGTTGCGAATTCAGGAATAGAAATGATTGCTGTTCCTGGCAATCACGAGCTGCTGCAATCGGTAGAAGTCAGTCCCAATAATTTTCATGAATACCCGCTACCGGGAAGCACCGCAATTTGGTCAACATACATGAGTAATTTTATGCCGGCTAGCCGCAATACGGCGCCAAGTAATAAGGGTTGGGAAAACCAGTTTACGTTCTCTTTTATTAAAAGCAATATTGGGTTTGTAGTCATGAATACAGACACTTTTAATCCGTCAGCAACTGGTCAAACCTATGGCCTAGAAGGGCAAATTCCCTTATCTTGGATAACACAAGAAATTGCCAACTTACAAAGCAATCCAACCGTAGACCATATTTTTGTTTTAGGACATAGACCCTATTATGTTTACAGTCATAAACATCAAGAATTTAGAGCCAATACCGGCCATGGCGGCCTGCCAGAAGGCAAAGCACTTTGGACCGCCATGAACAATGCTGGAGTCACCGCGTTGCTGTCTGCACATACACACGACTACCAAAGGTTTCAACCAAACGGAAAAGGAGTAACGCAGGTAATCGCAGGCAATGCTGGGAGTCCTGGGCAATCTAAATTTTTTGGATATTCAATAATCGATATTTATAAAAGCGGAAAGGTTGAACTGCGATCACGAGGTTATTGTGTAGATATTGCTAATTATACGGGGCCAGCCTTGTCTAAAATGTCTTTAAGAGACCATACTATTTTAGATACAGCAGGTAATTCACAGCCATTAATTTACCCCTATACGGCCTGTAATAATTAAGGCAATTACTCTTCTTCGCTACGCTGACTGTATTTTTTTTCGAGCTCGGCTTGGAACTCCTCCATAACAGGCTTTACGGTACTTTCGGGAAGATCGGCAATACGTATATACATAAGCCCGTCCACGGCATTGTTAAATAAGGGATCGACATTAAACGCGACTACTTTAGCATTCTGTTTAATGTACTTTTTAATAAGTACAGGTAAACGTAAACTTCCTGGCTCTACTTCGTCAATAATTTTGTCGAATTTATTCAAATCGGCTTCACTTTCGTCGAATATAAAATCTTTGTCGGCATCTTTAAGCTTAACCTTAAACTCCTTTTTAGGGTTTATATATTGCGCAACGTAGGGATCGTAGTAATTGGACTTCATAAATTCAATCATTAACGACTTAGAAAACTCACTAAATTTATTACTAATACTTACCCCGCCAATTAAATATTTATGCTCTGGAAAACGCAAGGTAGTGTGTACAATTCCTTTCCAAAGCAAAAACAAAGGCATGGGCTTTTGTTGATATTTCTTTACAATAAAGGCGCGGCCCATTTCTATAGATTTGTTCATCATGGGATACAATTCGGGTTCGAATCTAAACAAATCCTGCAGGTAAAACCCATTAATACCATATTCGGGAAAAATCTTAGAGCCCAATCCCATTCGGTAAGCTCCTACTAGTGTATTGGCGGCCGAATCCCACAAAAACATATGGTGATAATACAAATCGAAACTGTCTAAATCTGTAGAGTTATTGGTTCCTTCGCCAATTTCGCGAAAGGTTATTTCACGCAAGCGCCCAATTTCTTGTAAAATATTAGGAATGCTTTTAGCAGGTGCTAAAAAGACCGAATAATTTTTACTTTCTAAAAGCCTTTTTCCTTGCTCAACTAAGGCCTCTACCTCTGCCAACATATCTTCGCTAGATAATGGTCCCGCAATCTTCTTAGGAGTCTTGGGTATTTTTAACGAAGGCATGCTCTCTATAAGTTTCTTTTTCTGAAACGGATTTGCCAAAACATAGGTTTTGCGCCTTAAAAAGTCGGTAAAACTGGCTAAAGTCTCGTGTTCTTTTTGATCTTTAACCGAAATTGGATTCCCAATACGCACCTTAATTAAACGCTCTTTTTGCGAGAGTAATTCCGACGGTAACTTAGCCGTTCTTAGGGTATCACTAAGCTTTGCAAGCCTGTAAAATAGTTTGCTGTTTTTCCCGTGAAAGTAAATGGGCACCACAGGGACCTCGGCTTTTTTAATAAGCTTCATGGCCGCAACTTCCCAAGGTTTATCTACAACAAGTTTGTCGTCTTTATAAGTAGAAACTTCTCCTGCAGGAAAAATTCCTAATGGCATATCGTTTCTTAAATGTCCTATTGCATTCTTAAATCCTTGAATGCTTGACTTTACGTCTTTGCGTTCTTCAAAAGGATTAACCGGCATAACATAAGGTTTAAGCGGTTCGATTCTATGCAGTAAAAAATTGGCAATAATTTTATAATCTGGACGCTCATTAAGCAGTAACTTAAGTAATAGAATTCCATCTATACCACCTAAAGGGTGATTAGAAATAGTAATAAAAGCTCCAGTTTTGGGGATTCGCTTAATATCTTCCTCTGGAATTTCGAATTTAATCTCGAATTCTTCTAACAGCGAACTAACAAACTCAAGATCTTTTAAATGCTTGTGTTTGTTATAGATCTTGTTCATGGTGGAGATTTTAAGCACCTTCATTAGTGTCCATCCCATAAAAGTCCCGATAAAACCTAATTTACCAACTCCTATAGCCTGAGCCACTTCTTTTGCTGTTACTAATCCCATGAATTTTTATGAAGCTAACAAATATAGCGATTCTATTGTTGCTGAATAACCAGCTGAACCGTTTCTTGTGTTTCCTGTTTAAGCAAGACTTTTTTGCCCTTTACTAGCGCCTTAATTTCTCCGGGTTGGGCATGTCTAACTGTATAAAGAGTGACATTGGTGTAATAGGTTACACTAAAGTTCTCCTGTAATTTTTTTATTAGTTCGGGCAATCGGTCAAATTTATTGTCTACACAGACCGAAAAACTAATTGCCGAGTTTTGAATGAGCTCAACTTTCATTTTAAACTTGTGCAGAAGTTTAAAAACTTCACCAATATGATCTTCCATCATAAACGAAAAATCTAGCGAAGACAAAGAAATTAAAACTTGGTTATTTTTTAAAATAAAACAGGAAACTTCTGGTTCTAAAGGCCTACCCTTAGTTACGCAGGTTCCCACGCCTTTTGGGTCCATAAACGACCTAACATAGAGCGGAATTTCTTTACGCTGCAGAGGCTGAAGTGTTTTTGGATGAATTACAGACGCTCCGTAAAAAGCCAATTCTATAGCCTCTCTATACGAGATATGATTGAGCAATTGCGGATTGCTAAAGTAACGTGGATCTGCATTTAAAACCCCAGGCACATCTTTCCAAATTGTAACGTTTTCTGCGTTTAAACAATACCCAAAAATTGCCGCGGTATAATCGCTCCCTTCTCTACCTAAGGTTGTTGTAAAATTATTTTTGTGTTCTGCCCCTAAAAACCCTTGTGTAATAGTAAGTGAACCCGGCTTTACTTTTTGTTTTATATGTTTTGCAGTGCGTTCCCAATCTACTTTTGGGTCCCGATAATTATCGTCGGTCTTAATGCAAGTTCTTGCATCTAGCCAGGTGTTTTTAAGACCTTGATCGTTTAAATAGGTGCTAATAATTGTAGTCGATATTAGCTCCCCAAAACTAACTACTTGGTCGTAAACAAAGGCGTGACTGGTAGATTTATTGACTGTTAAAAAAGCCCGCAATGCTTTAAAATAATTAGCAATTTTACCGTGAATTGTATGTGTTTTTACAAATAATTCACTTAGTATTTTATTATGAAAATTCGCCGACTCCACTATAGTGGATTCTACATGTTCTGGGGCATTAAAATAGGCCGTAACAACCGCTTCTAAAGCGTTGGTTGTTTTACCCATTGCAGAGACCACCACTACCAAATTATCACTCCCAGTGTGCTCAAGTACGCGTTTTACGTTGGCAACACTTTGGGGGTCTTTTACAGAAGCTCCTCCAAACTTGAATACTTTCATTCCTTTCCCAAATAAGTTGTTATGGCCTTGGCGTTCATTTGTGCCAAGTTCCAATTGGTTAATATTTGGGCTCCATAACTTTTATAAAAGGCGATTGCCGAATCGTTCCAGTCTATTACTACCCAATCAATTCTATTTACATTATTATCACTACCATAATTAATTACACGATCTAACAAAGCTTTACCTATTCCCTTACCGCGCATAGCCTGAGTTACAATTAGGTCTTCTAAATATAGACCCTTGCCTGTCCAAGTAGAAAATTTAAAATATACCAAGGCCATGCCCACCACCTGCTGGTCAACTTGAGCAACAAAACAAGTAAAACTTGGATTTGTACCAAAACCATGCTCCTTTAATGTTTCTTGGGTGATTTCTACCCCATCGGGCTCTTTTTCGTAGATGGCTAATTCTGTAATTAACTGATACAGAGCAGGTACATCTGCAATTGTTGCTAATCTAATTGTCGCTTCCATGATAAATAATAGTGAAACAAATATCGGTGCTATAATTTAAAAATAACGATATTTGCATCAAATTCTCGCTAACAACTAAACATGGCCATTAGAAACCAAACCCTGGGTGAATTTATTATAGAAAACCAGAGTGAATTCCAATATTCTTCGGGCGAACTTTCACGACTTATTAATTCAATTAGATTGGCTGCTAAGGTGGTAAATCACGAAGTAAACAAAGCCGGATTAGTAGATATTCTAGGAGCCGCGGGAGACATGAATATTCAAGGTGAAGATCAACAAAAATTAGACATTTTTGCAAACGAAGCCTTTATAAAAACACTTACCAATCGCGAAATTGTTTGTGGAATTGCCAGCGAAGAAGAAGACGACTTTATTGCAATAAAAGAAGGTAATACTAATAATCAACATAAATATGTTGTATTAATAGACCCGCTAGATGGTTCTTCTAATATAGATGTAAATGTTTCTGTAGGAACCATTTTTTCTATCTACAGGCGTGTTACTCCTGTTGGAACTCCGGTTACTATGGCAGATTTTCTTCAAGCAGGAAATAAGCAGGTTGCGGCTGGGTATATTATTTATGGAACCTCAACCATGATTGTTTATTCTACAGGACATGGTGTTAACGGATTTACCTTAAACCCTGCCATTGGAACCTATTACTTATCGCATCCAAACATGCAATTTCCCGACGAGGGGAATATCTATTCTGTAAACGAAGGAAACTATGTTCATTTTCCCCAAGGCGTTAAGGACTATATAAAATATTGTCAGCAAGAAGAAGGCAATAGGCCTTATACATCAAGGTATATAGGTTCTTTAGTTTCTGATTTTCACCGTAATATGATTAAAGGTGGAATCTATTTATACCCCAATACCGCTAAAAATCCAGAAGGAAAATTGCGTTTGCTTTACGAATGTAATCCAATGGCGTTTTTAGCAGAACAAGCTAATGGTAAAGCCAGCAATGGTTTTACACGTATTTTAGATATAGAACCAACAGAATTACACCAACGTGTTCCTTTTATTTGTGGAAGTACCAAAATGGTAGACAAGGCCGAAGAGTATATGCGTGCCGCAGCCGGTTCTAATTAAATCTTAAATTAAATTTAGGAATTCTAAGGTTTTGCCTTTATTTATTAAGCAAATATTTAAAGTCTTCGAAGGCTAATCCACCCGTGTATATTTGAATAGTACGCGCTATAAGTGACTTTGAATCGGATTCGTTAAAACCAAGTCCAATCCCGTAGCGTATTAGCAAAGTGTGTTCGTCTTCTTCGATTACATAGTCGGCAAAAATAATGGTAAACAAATCGTGCAGACGTCTTAGGCGGTCATCGTGACTTATAGGTGGGTCAATCGGAAATTTTTCAGGGTTTTTAAGTACCGCTTTTTGTTCGGCTTCAGAAATACCTAATTTGTGAGCAAAACGCGCCAATAAGGTCTGTTCCTTTTCTGATAAACCAGTATCGCTTATTCTAGCAAGGTTTACCAAAGATGCAAAATGACTCAAATTTCTTGAGTGCTCGCCACTTTTAAAAAGATCTGTAAAAGACATAATTCAATTTTATGGTGCAAATATAATCTTTGTCGGTGATAATTTAAACCAATTTAGGCTTCAATTTGTTGAATTTTTGTCCTTGTCTAAACCGTATCTACCTAGATAATATTCTTGGAATTTATAGAACATTATGTACCTTGTAATCAATGAAAAAATTTTACGTAATTATTAACCTAATTGCCTTTGTACTCACTATTGTCGCCAATTATGTGTCTAATACAGGTGTAATTAATGGCAAAACCATTGGGGGAGTTTCGGGCAATCTAAACACCTTGTTTACGCCCGCTGGATATGCCTTCGCCATTTGGGGGCTTATTTATTTATTGCTACTTGGTTTTATTATTTACCAAGTGCGTTCACTTGTTAAACCCATAAAAGACGATTCGTTTATTGTTAAGACCAAGGGCTGGTTTGCCCTCTCGTGCCTAGCTAACATAGGTTGGATTTTTAGTTGGCTTTTTGAATATACCGGCTTGAGTTTGATATTTATGTTTGTGCTGCTTGTTTCGCTTTTAATTATTGTTCTAAATAATAAAATGGAATTATGGGACGCACCTTTTACTACAATTGTATTTATATGGTGGCCTTTTGTTATTTACAGTGGTTGGATTACCGTTGCCAGTATCGCAAATGTTTCGGCCTATTTGCACAAAATAGCATGGAACGGATTTGGTCTTAGCGAAACCACTTGGACTTTAATAATGATTGGTATCGCCGGGTTAGTAAACTTGCTAGTTACTTGGCGCAGAAATATGCGGGAATTTGCCTTAGTTGGAGCTTGGGCTTTAGGAGCAATTGCAGTTGCCAACTGGCATACTAACGAATCTGTTACCAATACAGCTCTGTTAGTTATGGGACTATTAATAGGAAGCAGTGTGCTACACGCGGCCCTAAACTGGAAAACCAATCCGCTGTATAAACTAATAACTCACTACGCAAAAAAATGATTACCTGTCAAGCACAGTTGTTCGATTTACCAGATTCAATAACCTATTTAAATGGAGCGTATATGGCTCCGCAATTAAAAGAAATTACAAAAATTGGAATTCACAACTTAAAGCGAAAAGCGAATCCAAGTAATATTTCGGGTGCTGCATTTTTTGAACAGAAAGCGCTTATTAAAAAACGTTATTCTAGATTAATTAATAATCCTGATCCAGATCGCATTGCTATTGTTGCGTCGGTCTCTTACGGGATGGCAAATGTGGTAAACAATATTGACTTTGCCTCGGGGGATCAAATTGTTGTGCTAGACCAGCAATTTCCCAGTAATGTTTATCCATGGAATACATTGGTAAATACCCACAATGTTACCATAGTAACTGTTGCCTCACCTGGGCTCGTTAATAATCGCAGTGAACTTTGGACTCAAAGTGTAATTGCAGCAATTAACCCCAAAACAAAAGTAGTAGCCCTACCTCACGTACATTGGGCAGACGGAACCCTCTTGGACTTGGTGGCAATACGCAAAAAAGCCACAGAGGTTGGTGCGTACTTAATTATAGATGGCACCCAAAGTGTGGGAGCCCTGCCGTTTAATATAGAGCAAATACAGCCAGATGCGCTTATTTGTGCAGGTTATAAGTGGCTGCTCGGCCCGTATTCTATTGGCTTGGCCTATTACGGCCCAAGATTCGATAACGGCACGCCCATTGAACACAATTGGATAAATCGCGCAGGGAGCGAAGATTTTGCCAATTTGGTTAATTATCAGGATCAATATAAACCAAAGGCTAACAGGTACGACGTAGGCGAAGCGAGTAATTTTATTCTTTTACCCATGCTGTTAGCGGCAATTAATCAGTTACTAATTTGGACCCCAGAAGCAATTCAACAATACTGTAAAAAAATAACAGCTGCACCCTTAGATGTCTTAAGCAGTAAAGGATTTTATGTAATTCCCGAGCATTCCAGAGGGCATCATTTATTTGGAATATATATCCCAGACGGACACCATATAGAGGCCATAAAAGCGCGGCTAGATGCCCATAACATTATAGTCTCTTATCGTGGTAATGCCATAAGAATCTCGCCTTATGTTCATAATACACAGCAACAGATGGAAAAATTGATTTCCTGTTTTATATAACCATTGGCTGTAGTATCTTTGCCCGCGATGAGCAAAACCATTATTTCCTCGCTCTTTACAGGGTCTTCGCCTTTGCGAAAACTCGGGGAAGCTATTGCCCAACGCCAAAAGTTAACTACTGTTTCTGGTCTTTCGGGAAGCGCTTATTCCATAGTAATTCACAATCTTTTTAAGCAACATGAACTTCCCTTTTTATGTGTCTTTAACGACAAAGAAGAAGCCGCTTATTATTTAAACGATTTAGAAGCATTATTAGGTGACCAACAGGTGCTTTTTTATCCTGGAAGTTACCGCAGGCCCTATCAAATAGAAGAAACCGACAATGCTAACGTTTTACTTAGATCGGAGGTTTTAAACCGAATAAATTCTAGAAAAAAGCCCGCCTTAATTGTTACTTATCCCGAGGCGCTTTTTGAAAAGGTGGTCACCAGAAAAGAATTGGAACGCAATACGCTTAAAATTCATAACGGAGATGCCTTAAGTATAGATTTTGTAAACGAAGTACTGTTTTCGTATCAGTTTAAACGCGTCGATTTTGTTACCGAACCTGGAGAGTTTTCTGTCCGCGGAGGAATATTAGACGTGTTTTCCTTTTCGCATGACCAACCCTACCGCGTCGAATTTTTTGGAGACGAAGTAGATAGTATTCGATGCTTCGATGTAGAGACACAACTTTCTACCCAAAAAGTTAATACCATTGGTATTATGCCTAATGTTGCCAACAAGTACTTAGAAGAAAAGCGGGCATCGTTTTTAGATTATATAGCTGCTAAAACAGTAATATTTACCAGCAATAAGCAACTACTAGAAGAGAAACTTGACCAATTATACGAAAAAGCACAAGAGGCATTCTCTGGATTAAACACCGAAGTTAAACAGCTCGAGCCTGAGTTGCTATTTACTCAAGGGCAGGAGTTATTAAATAAACTAGATAATTTTGTTCAAGTTAGTTGGCTTCCAGCCCATGGAGAACTTGTTTTTAAAACGTCACCTCAACCCGCGTTTAAAAAGCAATTTCCCTTGCTTATAGAAGATCTAGAAGCTAAACAAGAACAGGGTTATACCAATTATATTGTTTGCAGTACGCAGCAACAAGCACAGCGATTTACAGATATTTTTAACGATATTCAGCAAGACGTAGCATACCAAACAGTAGTGTTTCCGCTGCACGAAGGTTTTATAAATCACGATCAAAAAGTGGTGTGTTATACCGACCATCAGATTTTTGAACGCTATCATAAATTCCACATTAAAAATGGTTACGCTAAAAAGCAGGCCATAACCTTAAAAGAATTAACCAATCTTGAAGTTGGCGATTACGTAACGCATATAGATCACGGAATTGGAAAGTTTGGAGGTTTGCAAAAAATAGAAGTCGAAGGAAAGTTTCAAGAAGCCATTAAACTGTTTTACGGCGAACGGGACATCTTGTATTTAAGCATTCATTCCTTGCATAAAATTGCCAAATACAACGGGAAAGACGGCACCGTTCCAAAGTTGTATAAATTAGGGTCTAATGCTTGGAAAAAACTAAAGCAAAAAACTAAAAAACGGGTTAAAGAAATTGCCTTTAATCTAATTGAACTATACGCTAAAAGACGCCTACAAAAAGGATTTCAGTACGACCCGGATTCGTACTTGCAGCACGAGCTAGAATCGTCTTTTATTTACGAAGACACTCCAGATCAAACCAAAGCCACCAACGACATTAAGCGCGATATGGAAAGCGAAAGACCAATGGATCGTTTAATATGTGGCGATGTTGGTTTTGGCAAAACCGAGGTTGCAATTCGTGCCGCTTTTAAGGCGGTAGACAACGGCAAACAAGTAGCCGTATTGGTGCCCACAACAATCCTAGCTTTTCAGCATAACAAGAGTTTTTCTAAACGCTTAAAGCGAATGCCGGTAAACGTAGATTATTTAAACCGATTTAGAACAGCCAAGGAGCGTAAAACAGTGCTGGAAAATCTGGCAAGTGGCAAATTAGACATAGTAATTGGCACACATCAGTTGGTAAATAAAGCCGTAAAATTTAAAGATTTAGGCTTATTAATTATAGACGAAGAACAAAAATTTGGTGTGGCTGTAAAAGACAAGCTCAAAACCATAAAAGAAAACGTAGACACCTTAACGCTAACCGCCACCCCTATTCCGCGTACACTGCAATTTAGCCTTATGGCAGCCAGAGATTTATCTGTAATTAACACTCCACCGCCAAACCGTTACCCAATAGAAACTCGCGTAATTAGGTACTCCGAAGAAGTATTGCGCGATGCCTTGCATTACGAAATTTCACGAGGAGGACAGGCCTTTTTTGTGCACAACCGCATTGAAAACATTAAAGAAGTTGCAGGTATGTTGCAACGCATATTACCGGATGCAAAAATTGGAGTAGGGCACGGGCAAATGGAAGGAAAAAAATTAGAAAGTTTAATGTTAGCCTTTATGAATGGAGAATTCGATGTGCTGGTCTCGACCACTATTATCGAAAACGGCCTTGATGTACCCAATGCCAATACCATTTTTATAAATAATGCCAATAACTTTGGCCTTTCTGATTTGCATCAAATGCGAGGCAGAGTGGGTAGAAGCAACAAAAAGGCCTTCTGTTATTTTATAACCCCGCCCTATTCTGCAATGACCGACCAAGCTCGTAAACGAATAACGGCTTTAGAGCAATTTACGGACTTAGGAGGCGGATTTAATATTGCCATGAAAGATTTAGAAATTCGAGGAGCAGGCGATATTCTAGGTGGAGAACAAAGTGGATTTATAAACGAAATTGGGTTCGAAACCTATCAAAAAATATTAGCAGAGGCTATAGAAGAACTAAAAGAAAAAGAGTTTAAAGAGCTGTATGCCGATTCTCAGGATGGTCCTAAAACTTGGTTAAAAGAAACCGTTATAGATACCGACTTTGAATTGCTTTTTCCCAGCGACTATATAAATAATATAAGTGAGCGCCTAAACTTATACCATGAATTAGGCAACCTAAAAACAGAACAAGAATTAGCTAATTTTGAACAGCAATTGGTTGATCGTTTTGGCCCAATTCCAGAAGAAGTTGCCGATTTGTTAAACAGTGTTCGTATTAAATGGCTAGCGGTTTCTTTAGGACTTGAAAAAGTATTAATGAAACAAAAACGCCTTGTTGGATACTTTATAAGTGACCAACAATCTGAATTTTACCAAAGTGCCTTATTTGGAAAAATTTTAGCCTATGTGCAGGCCAATCCCAACGCGGTCACCATGAAAGAAAAAACTACAAGACAGGGTCTTCGCTTACTCCTTAGTTTTGGCGGCATTAACACAATAGAGCAGGCCCTATCTGTACTACGAGCCATATTGCGATAAGTCAAAAAAAGTAAAACGCATCTTGAATATGGGTAAGTTCTTCCTGATTATTGTTCTTTATAATTGCAATTATATCGAATCGCACTTCTAATGTTAAGGCATTTTCTTGCATAAACTGCTGCGTTGCTTTTACCAGAAGTTTAATTTTATTGGAAGTGACAAAATCTTGCGGATTTCCAAAAAAGCTAGAATTTCTAGTCTTTACTTCTACAATTACCAGAGTATTTTTAAAGGTGGCAATAATATCTATTTCTGCCTTTTGGTAATAATAATTGTGCTTTAAAACGGTGTACCCTTGTTTTTTAAGGTATGCAATGGCTAAATGTTCTCCTAATTTGCCAAGCTCATTATGATAACTCATAGATTAATGTTACATCTTGGGGAGTAACATTTAAGGTGGCCGTTTGGCCTATTATAAGTGGACGGTTGTCGTAAATATGCCCAACTGGAAAATTAAAGCAAACAGGGTAATTGTATTCAGATACCGTATCTAAAATAATCTCCTGGGCCGATCTTCCAAAGCCAATAGTATTGTCGTGTATTTTAGTGAACCCACCAACAACCAATCCAGCTAGGTTTTCTAACATGCCATTGCGCTTTAGGTTTTGCATCATTCTATCTATATGGTACAAATATTCGTCTAAGTCTTCTATAAATAAAATTGTGCCGCTGGTATTAATGCTCGTATTGGAACCACACAAACTGTATAATACAGACAAATTTCCGCCTACAACTGCACCTTTACAAGTTCCCTGTTTATTGTTCTTTTGCGATTCAATTGTATAACTAACTCCGCCACCAAAAAGAATTGTTTTTAGGGCATCTGTAGCAGCTGGAGCATTCCCCATGGCATTGGCGCTTTCGGCCAAATCAATAGGCATGGTTGCGTGTAAACTCGCACTTTTAGCATTAAAAACATGACTGTGCAAGGCTGTAATATCACTATACCCAATAATCCATTTTGGATCCTGATTA
This sequence comes from Gilvibacter sp., assembly GCA_965277295.1. Classification (GTDB taxonomy): domain Bacteria; phylum Bacteroidota; class Bacteroidia; order Flavobacteriales; family Flavobacteriaceae; genus Gilvibacter. The sequence goes on along the minus strand of OZ255720.1, from coordinate 1,640,437 downwards.
AACTTTTCTAGGTTTAGTGTGTCTAAAATGCGCACGGTACCGTAGCCTCCACGAGCACACCAAATGGCGTGAACCTGAGGATCGTCTAACTGTTGTTGTAGGTCTTGTGCTCTAAGGGCATCGTCGCCTGCAAACTGATTATAAACAGGTCCAATAGAGTCGCCAATGCGTACTTTTAGTCCCCAAGAGGTGAGCAGATTAATGGCTGGAGACAATGTTTTTTTGTCCATAAATCGCGCTGTTGCGATTATGGCAACGGTGTCACCAGGCTGTAATGGCTTGGGTGTGAGCAGTTTTTGCATTCTTGCTTTAAATTTGCTTAAAGTTACGGATTGCGTCCAATTAAATATGAATTTTTTATAAAAACACTAATTTTCAGTACCTTGTAATAAAAATTACTAACCAATTGCCTATGGAAACTTCAACCCTCTGCAACACTGCTCCTATTACGCCCTATGTGCCTACGGCCGACGATCTCTGGGATGTAAAAAAAGCAACACACGTTTTTAGACGTTTAACTTTTGGAGCTAGTCAGTCCCAAATAGACGATGCGTTAACCCTTAGTCCAGCCGATTTTATTGACCAGATGGTAGACAATGCCGTTGGCCTAGCGCCTACTGCAGCTCCCGATTGGGGATATTGGACTTTTCCAGAATTCGACGATTACGACATTCAGAATAACGAATTTATTACAAGTTGGCGAAACCAAACTGGCTACGACATGCTTCAAAACCAGTTGCGTGATCGCATGACTTTTTTCTGGATGAATCATTTTGTTACCGAATTAGAAACATATAACTATTCGCCTTATATGTTTCAGTATTACAATATTAATCAGACCCATGCATTAGGTAATTTTAAAGACTTTGTTCATGCAATTGGAACTTCTGGCGCGATGCTATTCTATCTTAATGGATGGGTAAATACCGCCTCGAATCCCAACGAAAACTACGCTCGCGAACTCTTCGAATTATTTACACTCGGGGTAGATAATAACTATACAGAATTAGATATTCAGTTTACCGCTAAGGCACTTACGGGCTGGAATCACTGGGACGAAGTTGGGGGAGCAATTTACTTTGACGAGGCCACTTGGAATCCTTCGGTTAAAGATATTTTTGGTCAAGCAGGTGTCTGGAAGTACGACGATGTTATTAACATTCTTTTTGAACAACGCGCAACAGAAGTTGCGACCTATATAGCGACCAAGATTTATAAATTCTTTGTAGGTCACGAAGTTTCGGAATTTGCACAAACAAACATAATTTCTGCATTGGCAACCACATTTATCGATAACGATTTTGAACTGGCGCCTATGCTAAAACAACTCTTTAAAAGTGAACACTTTTTTAACGAACGTGCTTTAGGAGTAATTGTAAAAAGCCCATTCGATAATTTATTTGGGTTGACTTTAGAAACCGAAATCACCTTAAACGATGCAATTGTAGATGGCCTTATTTATTATGCGGCAGTTTTAGGGCAAACCATGTACGAACCTGTAGATGTTGCCGGTTGGCAAGGAGACCATGACTGGATAAGCACTAGCAGCCTTACTGGGCGTTGGCAGGTGGCCGAATTACTAATGTTTTATATCGTAGCAAACTTCCCCGAAGATTTGCGCAACTTAGCCATTAATTTATCTGGCGACAGTAACGACCCTGAATTTATTACTACCGTAATTGTTGACCGTTTACTTAGTAAAGAATTTTACACCGCTGCAGATTACGATGTAGCTATATCTGTTTTTAAAGGAGATATTCCGCAAGGATATTACGACGATGGCACTTGGAATCTCTATTGGGACACCGCTCCCGGCCAAGTTGGAGCCTTACTTATTCATTTAGCGAAAGCTCCCGAATTTCAACTTAAATAAAACTGCTATGTGTGATCATAATTTACCTAAATCAAAATATAACAAGTTGCACGATGTGCAACACGACAACGAACACAATCAATGGAGCCGTAGATCGTTTATCCAGGCCTTAGGACTTATGGGCGGTGGAACCATGATGTTTGGCGGAACCAATTTATCGGTTACAAAACCTTCGCCTTTGGCCATGGCTTTAACCGAATCAGAAAACGATAATATACTTGTAATTATTCGCCTTAAAGGTGGAAACGACGGGATGAACACCATTGTTCCCGTTTACGATTACGACACCTACGCGGCGTTAAGGCCCAACATACGACTACCAGAAAGCTCATTGTATAGTTTAGATGCAGATTTTGGCCTTCCAAGCTTTATGAGTCCCTTGCAGTCTGTTTGGGGCGAAGGAAGTATGAAGGTTGTTCATGGAGTTGGATATCCAGACCAGAATTTTTCCCATTTCCAGTCTTCCGACGTTTGGGCTAACACCAATGTGGCCGACCAAGATGGTACCGGTTGGTGGGGTCGATATTTCGAAGAATTATACCCAGATTATCTAGTAAATCCACCAGAGATTCCACCTGCAATTCAAATTGGAAGTGTTGGTAATTTAATTTTTGATGGTTATAACAATAGTTATGCATTTACTGTGGCTAATATTAGCCAATTGGCAGACATAGCAACTTCTGGAGTGGCACACGACGTTGTAGACATCCCAGAGTGCTACTATGGTGATCAGTTACAATTTTTAAGATCGACTACCAATACTACCTTTAACTATGCAGGTGTAATTAACGACGCTTATGAATCTACAACTAACGATGCCCCGTATAGCACTCAAGAATTGGCCAATCAGTTGGCAATTATTGCACGTTTAATAAAAGGTGGATTAGGAACAAAAGTATATATGGTTACGTTAGGTGGATTTGACACCCATGCAAATCAATTGGTAACGCAAAATACCATTCTTAATGATTTAGCCGATTCTGTAAAAAACTTTTACGACGATTTGGCAACAGCAGGTTACGACGACAAAGTTTTGTCCATGACCATTTCGGAATTTGGACGTAGACCCTTCGAAAACGGAAGTTTTGGAACCGATCACGGTGCCGCCTCGACTATGATGCTTTTTGGAAGCGGATTAAACGGCAGTGGATTTGTTGGAGAACATCCTAGTTTAACCGAAACAGATTCTCTAGGAAACTTGGTATTTACCCAAGACTTTAGAAATGTATATTCTACCATTATGATTGAATGGTTATGTATAGCGCCAGATGTTGTTAATTCGGCATTATTAAACACCGATTACGAAAGTGTAGATCTAGGTTTTGCCTGTAACACGGCCTCGGTAAACGATTTTGAAGACCGTACGCTATTTGCACATACCGCCATTTACAACGGCGACCAAACCTTTGTTACTTTTAATATGCCGCTTACGGCCCATGTTAAAGTGTCTTTATACAATATTATAGGACAAGAAGTGGCGGTACTTAAAAACGATGTACTCTTCCCGGGAGAGCAAACTATTAATGTGCGTGAGGCAGCGAATACACGTTTACACACGGGTCAATATTTTTACCGAATTACCGTGGCAGATAAACATTACAGCAAATCTATTGTAATTAGATAATAAACTTCTAAGAGCCGCTCCTAACAGAGCGGCTTTTTTTAAGCAAAAGAAGGAAATAAATTGCCTATTTTTGTGCTTTTACCACGTACATGAAATCTCCCAACAGATACACAATTACTGCGGCATTGCCCTACACCAATGGTCCAATTCATATTGGGCATTTAGCTGGGGTTTATATTCCAGCAGATATATACGCCCGTTTTCAACGCCTTCAAGGTAAAGATGTCGCCTTTGTTTGCGGTAGTGACGAACACGGAGTTCCTATTACAATAAAAGCCAAAAAAGAAGGTATAACACCGCAAGAAGTTGTAGATCGTTATCACGAAATAATAAAAAAATCGTTTACTGACTTTGGAATTTCGTTTGATATTTATTCTAGAACTTCGGCAAAAATTCATCACGATACCGCCTCTGAATTCTTTACAACCTTAAATAATAACGACAAGTTTATCGAACAGGTTACCCAGCAATTGTACGATCCAGAAGCCAACCAGTTTTTAGCCGATCGATTTGTAGTTGGAACCTGTCCTAAATGCGGGTACGAAGCCAGTTATGGCGATCAGTGTGAGAATTGTGGTACAAGCCATAATGCCACCGATTTAATTAATCCAAAATCAACCTTAAGCGGAGCAAAACCTACGGTTAAAGAAACTAAGCATTGGTTTTTACCCTTAGACGCCTACCAACCTTGGCTGGATGAATGGATTCTTAAAGGCCATAAAGACGATTGGAAAACCAACGTATATGGACAATGTAAATCGTGGATTACAGATGGCTTAAAGCCTAGAGCAGTAACACGAGATTTAGACTGGGGTATTCCAGTTCCAGCGCCTGGAGGCGAGGGTAAAGTATTGTATGTATGGTTCGATGCACCAATAGGATATATTTCGGCAACCAAACAATGGGCGGCACAAACTGGTAAAGACTGGGAGCCTTATTGGAAAGATAAAGACACTAAGTTGTTGCATTTTATTGGAAAGGATAATATTGTGTTTCACTGTATTATATTTCCGTCTATGTTAAAAGCAGAGGGCAGTTATATTTTGCCCGATAATGTTCCTGCAAATGAATTTTTAAATCTTGAAGGTAACAAGCTTTCGACCTCTAAAAATTGGGCGGTTTGGTTACACGAGTATTTAGAAGATTTTCCTGAAAAACAAGATGTATTGCGCTATGTGCTAACGGCTAATGCACCAGAAACAAAAGACAACGACTTTACTTGGAAAGATTTTCAGGCTAGAAACAACAACGAACTAGTTGCTATTTTTGGGAATTTTGTAAATCGTGTTGTGGTATTAACCCACAAATATTATCAAGCACAAGTGCCAACAGCAGGAGATTTTACCGCTCAAGACAAAGATACTTTAGCACAAATTCCCATCTTAAAAGCGGCCATAGAAGAATCTATAGCTCGCTATCGATTTAGAGAAGCAGTTGGATTATTTCTTAAAATTGCACGTACCGGAAACGAATATTTAGCAAGTCAAGAACCTTGGAAGGCGGTAAAAACAGATCCAGAGCGCACTCAAACTATTATGTACGTAGCCATGCAAATTGTTGGAGCGCTGGCAATTTTGAGCGAACCCTTTTTACCCCATACTTGCGCAAAACTAAAAAGCATGCTTAAGTTGAGCGATAGCTTAACATGGGACGATGCAACAAAACAAAACCTTATTCCATCGGGACATACTATTGGGGCTTCTGAACTATTATTCGCTAAAATAGAAGACACCCAAATTAACGCACAGCTAGCAAAATTAGAAGCGACCAAAAAAACCAACGCTATGGAAGACCAAACTGCCGAGCCACAAAAAGAGACCATTCAATTCGAGGATTTTACAAAAATGGATCTTCGAGTAGGTACTATTTTAAAGGCAGAAAAAATGGCTAAAACTAAAAAACTAATGGTGCTAGAGGTAGATACCGGAATAGACAAGCGCACTATTGTATCTGGCATAGCCGAAAGCTTTAACGCAGACGAGCTTGTTGGAAGACAGGTTACTGTATTGGTTAATTTAGCCCCTAGAGCGCTTCGCGGAGTAGCGAGTCAAGGAATGATTTTAATGACTCAAAAACCCGACGGCACTTTAGTATTTGTTAATCCAGACGATGCTGGAATTTCTAACGGAGCGAGCATTAATTAGGTTTTGATTCCAATTGCTTATCATCCTATTTATAAACACCCACTCCCTTTGGGGCATCGGTTCCCAATGCAAAAATACGAGCTCCTTCACCAGCAGTTAATTCGTGAAGGAACCTGCATAAGTGAACAATTTTTTACCCCTGGCACTCCCAATTTAGAGGCAATTACCGCTGTACATAATTCGCAATACGTGCAAGATTTACTAAACCTAAATATTGCCCCCCGGGCTGCGAGAAAAGTTGGATTCCCCATGTCTAAAAAATTGGTAGAACGCGAATTTACCATTGCACAAGGCACATTAGAAGTAACCCATAAAGCTTTAAAAACAGGTATTGGTTTAAATATCGCCGGAGGAACACACCATGCCTTTACCGCGAGTGGGGAAGCGTTTTGTTTATTGAACGATCAAGCTATTGCAGCTCGAGACTTATTAAAAAAAGGACGAGTTACTAAAATATTAATTGCAGATCTAGACGTACATCAAGGCAATGGCACTGCAGAAATATTTAAGGAAGAACCCCAAGTATTTACGTTTTCTATGCATGGAGCACATAATTATCCCTTTAAAAAAGAAACCTCTAATCTAGACATAGATTTGCCTAATGGCACTCGAGATAACGAATATTTAAAGATTTTAAAGCAGGAATTACCTCGATTAATCGAACAGCAAAAACCAGATTTTATTTTTTATTTAAGCGGCGTAGACATTTTAGAAAGCGATAAACTAGGCAAGCTAAGTTGTACTCTTGAAGGTTGTAAGGCTAGAGATCAATTTGTTTTAGAAACCTGTAAAACTTTAGATATTCCCGTGCAGGTAAGTATGGGAGGTGGTTATTCTCCTGACATTAAAACCATCCTAGAGGCACATGCAAATACCTTTAGAATAGCCGACCAGCTTTGGCATTAAGTTACTTTACCCACAAGCTTGTTGTAAAATAACCTTTAGAATCAATAAAGTGTTGCTTTACCTGCAAGCCAACTATCCCTGCCATTGCTTCCAGTTCAGGGAGGGTGTATTTTTTAGAAAGTTCGGTCCAGATAAGTTCATGCTTTCCAAATTCAATAAGGGTTCCCGCTATACGCACCTGCTGCGCTTCTAAACTCACTAAATAGCTTCTAACCTCACCGTTTATAGGATTGTATTCACAATAAAAGTCGAATTTATCTAGCATAAAATTCGCTTCCAATTCGACATTGAGTCGGGTTAATAAATTTAAATTAAAACGACGCGTAATACCGTGTGGGTCAAAATACGCGTTGCGAATGGTATTGGGGTTTTTTCTTAAATCGGCACCCAGAAGCAAACAATCACCTTGTCGCATATTACTTGCAAAGAGTCGCAATAAGGCTATTGCCTTTTCTGAGCTGTAATTGCCAATATTACTGCCTAAAAATAATAAAACACTTGGATTAGACTCTACATCTAAACGTCCTTCTAAGACCTGAAAATAATCCCCAACTTTTGGTGTAATTTTAAGTTCAGGCAAGGCGGTGTTTAAATGATTCATTAACTGATCCATAGCTTCGCCAGAAATGTCTATTGGTACGTAAGTAACCTTTTTATTACTCTCTAAAACCGACTTTAATAATTCGTAGGTTTTACTGCCGTCACCAGCGCCTAATTCGACAATATTAAATTCCTGATTAAAGTCAAAATCACGTATTATTTCTAAAGCCTGAGTGGCTAAGATTTCGTGCTCACTATTGGTTAGGTAATACTCCGGCATTTCCATAATCTCTTGGAAAATTTTGCTACCTGAATCGTCGTAAAAAAACTTAGAAGAAATGTACTTTTCTGTTGCTTTTAAACCCTTTAAAACTTCTTGAAGTTCTGTTTTGGTCATCTATTTAATAAGCCTTAAGCCCGCAAACTGCCAACGCATTTGTGGATGAAAAAAATTACGGTAAGTTGGGCGACTATGTCCTTTAGGAGTCGCCACAGATGCACCCCGCAATACTTTTTGGTTAATCATAAATTTTCCGTTGTATTCACCAATTGCCCCTGGAGCTTTCTTAAAATTAGGATAAGGTAAAAACGCACTTGAGGTCCATTCCCATAGGGTACCCCAATTTAATTGACTAGAAGCTACTTCCCATTCAAATTCGGTTGGGATTCGCATCTGTTTCCATGCTGCATAGGCAAAAGCTTCGTAATAGCTAATGTGCATCACTGGTTCTTTGGGGTTTACCGCAATAAATCCTTCTAAGCAATACCGACTCCAAACCCCATCTTGCTTATACCAATACAAGGGCGCAATAATTTCGTGCTCATTTATAAAATCCCAACCCTCTGCATGCCAAAGGTTAAAATCTTGATAGCCACCTGCCTCTATAAATTCCAAATAGTCGCCATTAGTAACCAATGCTGTGCTAATATTAAACGACTCCAGGTATACTTTATGACGTCCCAATTCAAGATCAAAATGAAACCCGTCACCGTTATAACCAACCATGTACAAACCTTCTTCTATAGTAATAAATTGGGGTTCGGTTGTATTCTCTGGCAAACAAAACGTTTTACCGTAATCAGGAAATGTAGGTTGACTTCCTAACAAACTTTTAATATCGTAAGCCAACAGCTCTTGATGCTGCTGCTCGTGATTCACGCCTAATTCTATTACAGCTTCCAATTCCGGGTTAGGACCTTGATTCATTAGGTCGGCAACAGCCTGGGTTACATGAGCTCTAAATTCAAGAACTTTAGAAACTACGGGGCGGGTCATAATTCCTCGCTGTGGGCGCAATACTCGGTTGCCTAAATTATTGTAATAACTATTAAATAAAAAGGCAAAATCGTCGTCGTAGACTGTATAATCATCTTTGTATTTTAACAACACAAACTGTTCAAAAAACCATGTTGTATGTGCTAAATGCCATTTGGGCGGTGAGGCTTCTTCTACAGGTTGAACAGAATAATCTTCTATTTTAAGCGGCTTGCAAATAGCTTCTGTTCTTGCTCTAGTTTCTAAAAATAATTCTTTAAGCATGCTATATTAGCTCTTTAGTGTCTATAATTGTGGTCGAAATAAGTGTTTTATGTACGGGGCATTTAGAAGCGATTTGAATTAAACGCTGTCGTTGCTTTTGGTCTAAATTACCCGTTATTCGAATGGATTTCTGAATATGATCTATGTATCCAGTTTCTTCTATGTCGTGATCTAAATCGTCGGTGTGTTTTTTAGAATACGACAGGTAGCAATATACTTCTTTTAACGGCCAATTCTTTCGCTGGGCATACATTTTAAGCGTCATTACCGTACAGGCGCCTAAAGCTGCATTTAAATACTCATAAGGCGAAGGACCCAAATCGTCACCACCAATACTCGCGGGTTCGTCCGCCACCAAATTGTGATGTTGGGTATATACTTGCGAAGTAAAATTGTTTTCTAAATTTAAATGAACCAATACTTGCTCCCCATCTGTAGAGGGCCTTTGGGTATCTTCTTCAAGCGGAAAATACTTCCCAGCCCAAGTTCCTATCATATCGGCAACATAAATAGCATCTGCTTTATTGGTCAATAAATGATCGGATCCATCTAAGGTTACAAAACTCTTAGGGTGAAATGCTGCGTGGTATAATTTGGCAGCATTGGCTATACCAACAACCTGATCCTGGGGCGAATGCAATATTAAATATGGAATTTTTAATCCGGCAACAATATCGCTCAAATCGCGCTTATTTAAATCGTCTACAAATTGTTTTTTAATTTTAAAAGGCCTCCCACCAATATTAACTTGGGCCTCACCTTCTTGCTCAATTATAGCTAGATTATCGCCAAATAAATGGGTAACGTGATCTACATCTGCAGGAGCACCAATAGTTACAACAGCTTTTATTTGTTCTAGTCTTGAGGCCGCAACCAAAACGGCAGCGCCTCCTAGAGAATGTCCAATTAGCATTTCGGGGGCCTTGTAATGCTGTTCCAAATAATTAGATACGGCAATTAAGTCGGCAATATTTCCCGAAAAATTGGAATCTGCAAACTCGCCTTGGCTTCTCCCCAGACCCGTAAAATCGAATCTGAGCACCCCAAATCCATGCCCAGTAAGTGTTCTGCTAATATGTCGTACCACCCCCAGACTACTATTGCAGGTAAAGCAATGGGCAAATATGGCATAGTGGTTTGCTTTGCCGTTAGCAGGAAGCTCGAGTCGGGCAAACAGGCTATTATCGCCATTTTCTATTTCTAATTGGACTGTATTCATGATGCCTAACTTTTAAGTTTATCTGCATGCAATTCCCGCAACTTGGCGAGTTTTGGATTAATTACATAAGTGCAATATCCTCGATTTGGGTCGGAACGATAAAAATTTTGATGCTCTTGGGTTGCCTTATAAAAAATACTTGCTGGACTAACTTGGGTAACTACGGCTTGATCGTAATAAGACGCAACTTGCTTAATGACTTCTTTGGCGGTTTGTTCTTGCTCCGGGTCGTGATAAAAAATAACAGAGCGATATTGGGTTCCAACATCGGCACCTTGCCTATTTAATTGTGTTGGGTCGTGAGTAGTCATAAAAATAACCAACAAATCTGCATAGCTAATTTGGTCCGGGTCAAAGTGTACTTCTACAACTTCGGCGTGCCCGGTCAAACCCGAACAAATCTCTCTATAAGTTGGCTCTCCAGGAGCGTTTCCACCACTGTAACCAGAGACAACCTTGTGTACTCCAACAACTTCCAGAAAAACAGCCTCTACGCACCAAAAGCAGCCACCACCAACAGTAGCAATTTTTAAGTCTTTGTCCATAACTAGTGTTTTTCTAGGGTTATCGATTCAGAGTTAACACAATAGCGCAAGCCACTTGGTTCGGGGCCATCTGGAAATATATGCCCTAGATGTGCATCGCAGGTATTGCATAAAACTTCTACCCGCACCATTCCAAAACTTACATCTTTATTATACTTTATAGCATTTTGCCTTATGGGTTGGGTAAAACTGGGCCAACCACTACTTGAATCAAATTTTATAGTCGAATCGAACAGTGGAGTATCACAGCAAACACAGTTATAAATACCGGCGTCGTAAATGCTGCATAATTCCCCGCTAAATGCCCGTTCTGTACCGTGTTGTCTTGTAATTCTAAATTGTTCTGGGGTTAATAATTCTCGCCACTCAGATGCTGTTTTTTCCACGCGCTTGTCTGGGGCTGGATTCCCTTTATTGGTAAAATGAATAACGTCTTTCCAGGTTAGCATTATATCTTTTTGTTTGGTTAAAGTAAATAAGTCGTAAGCATACTAAAAACCTATCAACACCAATAGGTCATTAATCTTCAAATTCCGCTTTGTAAATGGCATAGACCGAATTAAAAAATTCTTCCTGATTTTTAGTGTCCATTTCCGAAAACTCGAACACGGCTCCAACAAACCCTTTTTCTTTCCATTGCCCATGAGTTAACTTTGGAAGTTCACTGGGTAAAATAGGTTCGTGATCTTCGTAAAAACCAATATAGAAGTAAAAATTGTCTACAACATTATCTGCAATGGCTAAACCAAAACCCATTCCCAAGCCCCATGGAAGTTCTAGATAACCACCACTGTCAAAATGATGCGGCCAAATGCGAATTGGAGCATCCAGTTCAATATTTTCTAAAAACTGCAGCATTACCTTATTGGCAGTCGATCTTCTATCTGCGAAGGTTGCTAATTTATCTACAGCTGGCTTATTAAAAGGACTAACGCTATCTATACTATAGGGTAAATCGTAATGGAAATCGTAATTGTAAGGGTCTTCTAAGCCAACTTGCAGGGCAGATCTTTTTAACCAAACAAGAACTTGCTGGTGGGCCTTACCTTCTAAGGGAAACGTTATTTGCCTGTTTGCATTAAGCCATGTTAAGCTATAACTGGAATAATTAAATGCTAATAATAAACCGTTGTTGTTTAAAGAATGAGTAATTAAACTACCGTTTTGCCAACCTAAATTGGTGTGGCTATCGTCGGGTTTAGCATCTGTAAAACTCATATTCGCAGCTGCTAAATATTGAGCAATTAAATGAAGATTTGGTGTCAAAATAGCAATGTTATTTTTTTTCACCACTAAGTTAATTCAAAATAGATTCAAAAAAAAGGCAGGTTTTTAAAACCGCAATTGGTTTCACTGCGTACATAGTATTGTAAACCTTAATAAATAAACCATGAAACACACAAAAATTGTTGTTGGCTTTTGCATAGTTGCAGTGCTTACAACAGTCCTTATTGCAGCCGACCATATAGATGCGCCTGCCGTACAAGGACAAACTACCGACGTAACAGATATTTATGCCTTCCAAGGTGAAAATACCGACAACATAGTTCTTGTTGCAAATGTTCAGGGCTTGCTAAGTCCCGGAGCAACTGCAGCCGCTAAGTTCGACGAAAATACCTTGATTGAATTTAATATTGATACCAATGCCGATGCAGTTGAAGACTTGGTTATTCAAGCCATTCCTCGTGACGGAACCATGTACTTTTTTGGACCAGCCACCCCTCAAACTACAGGGCTTAGCAGTTCAATTTTAACCGATGCTACCCAATCAGAAGTGGCAATCTCAACTTATGGAGAATCGGCAACTACAGCTACCAATGCAGGTATGCAGTTTTTTGCAGGCCCAAGAGATGATCCTTTCTTTATGGACTTTGCACAATACAGTGCTATAATAGCTGGAGATGCTACGAGTTTTAACGACCCGGGAAGCGACACTTTTGCAGGGACTAATGTATTATCTGTAGTTATTGAAATTCCAAAAGCCTTGATAGGTGGATCTGGAACTATTAACTATTGGGTAACAACCAACACAAAACAATAAAAAATCAAAATCATGAAAACAAGAAAATTTATAATCCCTGTACTGGCCTTATGTATGGCCTATACTACCTCATGTTCTAACGACGACAATGGTACCGTACCAATGACAGACGACGACGGCATGATGATGGAAGAAGAAGAAGAAATGGTAGACTTTAGCGGTACATTTTCTCAGGATGACCAAATGGGTCGTCCTGCGGTAAATACTGTTTTTGTTTCTGCCGACAGTAAGGATAGTTTTAACACTACTGTTCCTTCCGAGCAAAATACTGCTTTTCAAGCGATGTTTGAAGCAAACTTAGTAGCCTTGAGTCCGGCATATGCAAATCCTGGAGATGAAAATGCTCTAGGCTTAGATGCTCCAACATTCACAGGGTTGCTTGCAACAGATGTACTTAATGTTTCATTAGACGGAACAACTACTTTCTTTGATGGAACCAATGTACTAACCGGAAGAAATTTAGCCGATGATGTAATAACCGTGGAATTGCTATTGATTTTTGGGGGAGAAGATTTTACCGAAAATCCGGGCCTTTCGAACGATAATGTAGATGCAAACGACGCTGCATTTCTTAGTTCGTTCCCGTATTTAGCTGCACCATGGTAATAAATAAACAGTACCTATGAAAATGAAGAATTTAATTTACTTAGGAGCAATTACCTTGCTCCTAAGTTCTTGTATTAAAGGTAAAGCAGTTGTAAATTCTAATGAATACGACAGCGTACTAAACCAGCAATCAGAAGTTCCAGAATGGCTACAAGCCGATCTTGCATTTTGGGAAACTAAGACCAATGAACAACCTGCACAATTCCCATATAAAGCCAAACTAGCTGCGGCCTACGGTGCTACTTTTGCCATAAACAAAAACATAGCTGCTTTAAACCAAGCAAATGAGTTATGGGAACAGGTAAATAATACTACACATAACAAAACTGCTGGATATTTAAGAGCAGCAGCCAAACAAGCTATAACCTCCCATGAATTTAAAAAGGCTTATTCCCTTTTAAATCAAGCAGAGAAACTAGGAGAAAACCTAATTGCTACCCAAAAAATGCTTTTTGATGTGCATATGGAACTTGGGCAATATACCAAGGCTGAATCCTATCTGGAACAAATTGAAGATTTTAGTGATGTAGACTATCTAATCAGAAAATCTAAATGGGAAGATTACCAAGGGAATCTAGATCAGGCCATTACTTACTTAGAGCAAGTTTTAAACTATGCCATAGAAAATAAACGCACAGCACTTAACCAATGGAGTTATACCAACTTGGGAGATTACTACGGTCATGCTGGCAGAGTTCAAGATGCATACCAGAGTTATTTAGCCGCACTAAAAATAGAGCCCGGTAATAAATATGCAAAAAAAGGTATTGCTTATATCGCTTTTGCACACGATAAAAATCCCAAAGAAGCTATTCGCATTATCAATGCAATTTCTGTAAAAAACCGTACCCCTGACGATCTGCTTTTTTTAATAGAATTATTTGAATATCAAGGGGAAGATTTGGCTAAAAACATAGCATTAGGCGAGTTTAATGCCTTGATAAATTCTGGCAATTATGGGGAGCTTTACAATATTCCTTTAGCCCTATTGCTCGCCCAAGAGGATAATAACTATAAAGCTGCTATCGAGCTCATGGAGCACGAAGTATCCCGTAGAGCAACTCCAGAAACCTACGATGCACTTGCTTACGTTTTTTTATTAAGCGGAAATGCCAAAAAAGCACTGGAAATTGCAAAAAAACATGTTATTGGTAAAAGTGAAGAGCCCATACTACTGCTACACACAGCCAGTATACTAAAGGCCAATAACCAAGTTGATATGATCCCTGTACTTAAGGCAGAACTAGAGACCGCTAAATTTGAATTAGGCCCAAATACAATGAAACAAGTAAATGCGTTATAACCCATAAAACCGTGCTATGGTTTTACTTTTGTTTGGTTCGAGAAAAAGGGTGTTCGTATTAAAAGCGAGCACCTTTTTTATGGAGTAGAAACTGCACCTAATACATACAGGCGCTCTAAGGTAGGTGATTCACTTCCGCCTTCAGGCTCCAGTGTAATACCAAAAGCTTCAGATTCATTTGGATTAGCAATGGTATATAGGCTTAAATCGGTAGATTCCGCATCTAAAACACCTAAACTAGTTGGAGTTAGCGGGTCTAATTTAAGCGACCACAGCTGATACTGCATTCCTTCTGGAGCTTCAGGCAAACCATTAGCATCCAGATATAAGGTCTCTGTTTCTTTGTTCCAGAAAATAGCAGCGTAACTTTCAGCATAATTAGCCTGCCCAGGTAAGGCAACTTTTACCGTATTCTTATCACGTAATGCATCTAATAAATTCTGAGTTGCAACGAGCGTTTCCTGTTGCATTTTTAATTCTTGTTGCACAAATTGTTGTTCCAATTTAAGATCTTGAACAGTATTATTTAATTCATCAGTCTTATAATAGTAATTAACCAATCCAGCGGTGGCCAGTACAGCGGCTGCCCAACCGGTATAGTTTAACCAGCGAGTAGGTCGACCAGCATTACTAGCTCGACCAATAATTTTAGGTGCAGGTGGTGTATTTACCGGAGCAGTCGCTTTTGCTAATGCAATTAAGGCCGCCTCAATTTTGGCCACCTGATTAGCAATCTCCGGATTATTTTTAGCCATAATAGCAACCTCCCGAGCTTCTTGCTCAGAGAGCGAACCTGTAACATAAAGTTCCAGTATTCCAGATGCTATGTATGCTTCTGTATTCATATACTTATTCCCAAAGCACTGCGTAAATCGCTAATGCAGGATCTTATTTGTGTTTTTACCGTTCCCAAAGGAATTTCTAATTTTTCTGAGGTTTCCTTTTGGGTAAACCCTTTAAAAAATAAGGCGTCTATTAAATTTTGGCAACGTTCCTTAAGCTCATTTACATAGTTTGCTAAACCAATGGTATCGGTTTGCTTGTCCAAGCTGGAAGTGGCTCCGACTATATCTACGAAGTTATCAGTACTTAGGTTTTGCTTTCCCTCTTTAAATGCACGAGATCTTAAATGATCTATAGCGGCATTTCGAGCTATATTTAGAATCCAGGTAAAGAATCTGCCTTTAGATAAATCGTACTGGTCGGACTTACTCCATACTTTTAAAAATACATCTTGACACAATTCTTCTGCAACATCGTTGCTGCCCACTATGGTATAAATTACCCCGTGAATTGCTTCGCTGTACATATTGTACAAACGATTATACGCCCTTATGTCGCCTTGTTTGTATTCGCTGATTAATTGGTCTAAGTCCATAAATTAATTGGAATACCAAAATACCAAAATTAGTAGGATTTAAAAACGTTGAATATCATAAAAAATTAATTAAAGAAACTATAACCTAACGAAACTCCTTTACGCATATAACATTGTGGTAGTAGAAAATACGTTTTTGCCTCGAAGTAGTAATAGCACTGCAAATATTAAACCCTGCAATACCAAAATTAGCAAAGGCGTGCTGTACAAATCGAAAGTTGGAAAACTGGCGAAAATAGTTCCGAACATATTCATATATAGTCCAATATTACCTATCTAATCTGCCAAAAATGTAAATTATGCTGTAATGTTTGACTAGTTTTTTAGACTACCCCGCACATGAGTTCCATTTTTAAAGAATTTAATTCCGATGCATTTTTTACAATTAGCGATGCTAGTGGTTTATCCCAATTTACTAGTGCCAAGCCAATAGCATTTTACAGTTTTATCTGGGTAAAAAAAGGCACTGTTGAACTACTAATTGACAGTCAACCAGTAACGCTAAAGGCGAATCAAATACTGGCATTAACTCCTATTCAATTTTTAGAATACAAATCTGGGAAACACCTAGTTATGTATCAGTTTAATCGTGATTTTTATTGTATTAAAGACCACGATAAAACAGTAGGCTGCGCGGGTGCTTTGTTTTTTGGCAACAATTATATTCCAATAATTACTTTAAACAGCGAGCAACAATCCCAATTTGAAATGCTGCATCAGGTGTTTTTAGACGAATTTAAAAACAAAGACCACGTGCAGGCCGAAATGCTGCGCATGCTAATGACTCGATTTATAATTAAATGTACACGCTTGTTGCAACAGCAGCAGGAAGTTAGTATACCTAAAAGCAAAACAGAACTTATTCGCAGGTTTAATGTACTGGTTGAGTCGCATTTTAAAACCCATCACAGTGTTTCTTTTTATGCAAATCTAATGCACAAATCGCCCAAAACACTGTCTAATTCGTTTGTAAAATTTAATAGTTCTCCTTTGCAAATTATTCACGGTCGCATTGTACTAGAAACAAAACGGCTTCTAAACTACACAGACCAAAGTGCCAAAGAAATTGCCTATAGTCTAGGTTTTGAAGATCCTTCGCATTTAAGCAAGTTGTTTAAAAAACAAACGGGAATGTCTCCTACCCAATTTAAGGAGCAAAAATCAAGTATTTAGCCTTGTGCTCAAGGGAAATTTATACATGTACAAGTGAACATTCTACATGGATACAGCTGTAGCCAAGTAAGATATTTGTAGTCTAATTAAAACTATAAATATTATGACCCACAAGACACAAAGTATCTTCAATCTTATCGAAATATTTAGAGGTACAGCAAATAAAATCACAAATACATTAACCCCAATAATGCACTGTGACCAGCGCTCACATCACGATTTCTATTGTGATTCCCAGCAACACTTTACCAAAGATTAAATAACCCAATAGCACAATTCGGGAAAAATATACCTGAACACAGGAACAATGTTCATTTTATAACCTCCCGCACCATCGCATCTTTGTACAAGAAATTAATAATCATTTAAAAACAATAATAAAACTAACAATTATGAGCACATTTAATGTACCAACAAAACAAGAAGTAAGTCCTAAAAATCAGGCCATTTTTACTAATCTAGAAAACGCCGTAGGATTTGTTCCTAACTTATTTGCAACCTATGCATACAGCGAAAATGCACTAGAAAACTATTTAACGCTTTCTAACGCAAAAACATCGCTAAATAGCAAACAAAAAGAAGTAGTTAATTTGGCGGTAAGTCAAGTTAATAATTGTGAGTATTGTTTAGCCGCCCACACTGCCATTGGTAAAATGAATGGTTTTACTGGTGATCAGATTCTTGAACTCCGCAGCGGTAGTGCATCTTTTGACCAAGGTTTAGACGCCCTGGCCAGACTCGCAAAAAATATTACCGAAAATCGCGGAAGCACAAGCCCAGAAGTAGTAGAAAACTTCTTTAATGCAGGATTCACTAAAGAAAACCTTGTTGACACTATTGTTTTAGTAGGCGATAAAACAATTTCTAATTACCTACATAAAACCACTTTAGTACCCGTTGACTTTCCAGCTGCCGAGCCTTTTGAATTAGCTACAACATAAATAACCGTTAAACATTAAAATTAAAAAATCATGAAATCAGTAAAAACAATTATTAGCGTACTAATTTTAGTATTAATAGCAAATGTTTCTGCCTTGGGGCAAGACAAAATGCAAAAAGTTACTAAAGTAAGTTTAGAACAAACCCAAGGAAAATTTACTCAAAACACTGTAGAATTAACTCCGGGAGATTACGTATTTGCAATTACAAACAATAACGCAGGTGTAGATGTTGGATTTGTGTTAGTTCCTGCAGGAAAAGATGCAGGTAATCCAGACAACCATATAAAAACGGCATATGTAAGTAAAGTAGTTGCCAATGGAAAAACAGAAAATTCAAGTGTTGTAAATCTCCCAAAAGGAGAATACGTTTACTTTTGCCCGTTAAACAAAACTCCGCAGTACTCACTTATTGTAAAGTAAATTTATTCCCTAGTTTAATAAAAAACTCTGGCCCATGGTCAGAGTTTTTTTATGGTAACAAGTCCTATTATGCAATTAAAAAATTGTTCGCAAATTAATGTCAAATTGTGGCAAGTCCCTGGTTTAAACCCTCCATATTTTTATACATTCCGCGTATATTTTATAGACAATCACTAAAAAGTATACACATAAGTATTTCATTATTAAATATTTATATAAATATACTTAATGGACATGCCTTATTTTTAAGGGCTAACAAAAAATAGGCGTGTCCAGACTTTGTCTATGCCAGTTTTTAGTGTTTTACAAGGTGGGCAACTAGTTTTGTCCCTGTTGAATCAAATACCTTAAAACAATGAAAACTGTAATTAAAACTAATCTAAAAACACTTGCTCTTGCAATAGGGCTTGTTGTCGCTTTTGTCTCTTGTAGCGAAGACGAACTTGGAATGGATGGCACTTCGCCAGATGCTAATAGCATAAACGAATACATTGCTAATTTATCTTACAATGCAGATGAACTTCTTAATGTTCAAGAAACTGGAGGTCTCTCCAGCGAGCGCACAATTACTTACGAAACCGACTCGATAACCGCTCCAGTAATGGGAACTGTGTACGATTGCTATGTAAGAGATTACGACTTAGAATCTAACTTTGACGATGTGGCAATTCTACGCCCAACCAATGGAATTATTTATCCTGGAGCATTAGTAAAAGGGAATCAAGGGATGCTAGATGGCGCTCCCGACCCATTTGCAATTGGTCGAGCTCCGGTTACCCTAAGACTGGATTTACCAGGAATAGGTGAAAATGGAAATATTGTGGTTAATGACCCTGCGCAAAATACAGAAGTACAAACAGGACTTGACGAGGCCTTAGAATGGTGGAACGATAATGCTTATCAAGATGGGTATGTAAACGCATCGAATTCAACCTGTCAAGCGGCAACCTCTTATGAATCTACACAACTAAGCTTCGACATAGGATTAAATGCAGAATGGGCAACAGGGGCTGTTGCGGCTCAATTTAATTATGAATCGAATACGGAACGTCGTGTAGCCAGCATCGCTTTTAAGCAAGTTTTTTATACCGTAACAATGAACACACCGCTTTCTCCAGGAACGGTATTTGGATCTAATGTTAGTTTGGAACAAGTACAAGCTATTATGAATTCAGAAAACCCTCCTGCCTATGTTGCCTCCGTAGCTTACGGACGCATTATAATGGTACGTATGGAGACCACCAATATGGACACCTCTATTAACCTAGAAGCGGTTCTTGAATATAGTAGTGGGGTAAATAATGCAACTGGCGATCTCGCCGTTACTTACGATCAGATTTTACAAAACTCGAGCGTAAGTATAGTAACTTTAGGCGGAAATGCCGAAGTAGCTTCTAGCGCTGTAGATGCCGCTAGTATAGAAAATGGACCAGGTGGACTTAACTATATTATAACTGGCGAAAATGCTGTATATAGTCGTACCAATCCAGGGGTGCCAATAGGTTATACCGTTAGATACCTAAAAGATAACAGTTTAGCTAAAATGGGATATACTACTGAATATCGCATAGAACAGTGCGGCAGCGTTCCTTTTGCTCACGAAGAAGTGACGGTAAATAACGATTCGTTTCACGACATACGCTTTAGATTCAAATATCGCGGACAAGATGTAAATACCATTTACAATTCCCCCTGGTACCAAATTAACCAAGACGTTACCACAAGTAGAACTCCCCCAAGTGGAGCACACGATGTAGAAGTGCAAACCCAATATCAATGTGGAGCTGGAAGTTGGAATACTATGACCAATTTTGACGAAGGCTACGTTTTTCTGGAGCGCTGCTTTAGAGCAACCGGCGGGAATATTATTTGTTCCCCTGCCACAATTGCAAGAGAAACCTGTAACTAACTTTGCTCGATTTATATGCCAACAGCCTTCACCTAAAGTTGTCGATTCAACAACTTGGTGTTGGCTGTTTTTTTGGCATCATATATGCAGTTAAGCATAAAGAATAATTTGAGTTCTAATAAATTAATTACATATTTGCACTCAACAAAAACAAAAATTACAAGTTTTAAACCTATGCGAAATTCAATATTAATACATAACAAGGATGCTAAAAAGCTATTTTCTGGGTATTGGAAATAGGTAAAAACTTAAAAAAGAAATATAATCTTAAAAGGCGTCCAAGAAATTGGGCGCTTTTTTTTAATCCTTTTTCGGAATTTGAAAAATGTGAGTTTAAACCTAAATAACAGGAATTCAAGACCTTATTAAAAAGGCAGAAGTTGGTAATTTACCGACCGGGATTCTACATCCTAATTTTTAATTTAACTAATTGATTACCAGTAAATTAATTGCTGTTTTATTTGTGTAATTTAAAATTTCATTTAATATTTGCAACGCAATAAAGCATAAACAATTTATAAACGAAGCAACATGCGATTAAACAATCCTTTTAACAACAAACCAGAGCAGTTAACTACTGTTTTGCTTTTGCTTCGCGACGACTTTAGCTGTTAGGTTAAAATAAATATACCTCTAAAAGCGTCCGAAGCCCTCACGAGTTTTGGACGTTTTTTATTTGGCCTAATCTGGCCCGAATGTCTACGATCCAAAGCAATTAGAAAATACAAAACTATGCGCTTTGAAACCAGAGCATATAAAACAACAACGACAAAAAGCTGTTCGGCGACTTTACAAAAGACGTCGTGAGATTTGGAAAAAAATGCACGATTTGGGTTATATCCCTTTAGAAAAACCTGTGCGTCACGGTTGGTATAAAGAACTTGTAATAACGGCTAAAGTAGAACGCTACAAGAACCAAAAAGCAATTCTAGAAGTCTATAATAAAGTAGAAAAATGGTATTGGGGAAGAACAAAACAAGAAGCCCAAAAAGCTTGGGATAATCAAACTTCGCTTTACCTAATCTACAACGGATTGCCAACACTAAGTAAGCGACAGTACAATAAATTAAGCCCAAAGGCTCAAGCCATTTGTATTCCGTATTACTATCGTACAGCGCGTAAAAAGCTTAAAACCAGATTCTATATAAAAATTCCAAAAGGAGCATATAGAATAAAATTTAGCAGAGCTTATGTAACGCACGCTAAGCGAATAGATCCAGCTTTAGAAAGTGAGTCTAAACTTATAGAACAGCAATTATTAAAACATGGATATTTTCAGGCCAATAGAGCGTTTTATCCCTGGAATGACCATTATTGGAAAGGAGTAGATTTTAAAAAAGAGAAACGCCAAGCAGCAAAAAAGCTTAATCAACTTAAGCGGCAGGCTGTTAAAGACTTAATTAAAGACAAAACATTATGGGAAATAAACTAAAAGGGAGAGATCTAATAAAATTAGGGTTCCCAAAAAACAACAGCATTAATATTGCTCTTGGGCAAATTAATCGCTACAGAAAACGAGAAAAAAAGGAGCGCATTTTACAAGAAGCTGCAGCGGTACTTAAAAACCCAGAAGCCTATGTTGGCAATGCAATTTGGGGAAAAGTGGCAGAAGGCTTAACCAAACCAGTCGAAGTAAAATTTCACCAGCTTAGAAATACGCGGGCGCCTTTTAGCATTTACGGAGAAAACCAAATAGATGAGCAGGCAAAATATCAGCTTTACGATGCACTAAAATTACCTATTGCAGTTGCTGGAGCTTTAATGCCGGACGCACATTCGGGCTATGGCTTACCCATTGGTGGAGTCCTGGCGACCGAAAACGCAGTAATTCCTTACGGAGTTGGGGTAGATATAGGTTGTAGAATGTGCTTAACCATGTATCCAATAAAGGCCAATTACCTGCAAGGGAAACAGCATATGTTAGAGAACATTTTAAAGGAACATACCAAATTTGGTTCGTATCAGACGCACGATAAAAAACACGATCATGAAATTTTTGAGCGTTCCGAATTTAACGACATTCCATTATTAAAACGTTTAAAAACAAAGGCCTTTAAGCAGTTAGGAACCTCGGGTGGCGGAAACCATTTTGTTGAATTCGGTGTGGTAAATATTACCAATCCAGACAACCAATGGGGTTTAACGCCTGGAGATTACTTGGGTTTATTGTCACATAGTGGTTCTCGCGGATTAGGAGCCAATGTTGCCAAAACCTACACCTATTTAGCGACTAAGCAGTGTCCGTTGCCTAAAAATGTACAGCATTTGGCCTGGTTAGATCTAAATACACACGACGGTCAAGAATACTGGTTAGCGATGAATTTAGCCGGAGACTATGCCAAGGCCTGTCATGATAATATTCATTACAGAATTGGAAAGTTACTAGGTAGCAAAGCCATTGTTAAAATAGAAAATCACCACAATTTTGCGTGGAAGGAAACTGTAAATGGCAAAGCTTGTATTGTACATCGTAAAGGTGCAACACCGGCGCAAAAAGGAGCCTTAGGAATAATTCCTGGCTCTATGACCGCGCCCGGTTACATTGTTCGCGGATTAGGTAATCCCGAGAGTTTAAATTCGGCATCTCATGGTGCTGGACGTTTATTCTCGAGACGTAAATGCAAAGAGCAATTCACACAAAGTGAAATTAAAAAGCAACTAAAAGCAAATGGTGTAAGCTTAATTGGCGGTGGAATTGACGAAGCGCCAATGGCTTATAAAGACATAAAACAAGTAATGAACAATCAGCAGGAATTGGTAGAAGTACTAGGCACTTTTACCCCGAAAATTGTTCGTATGGACAACTAAGTCTTTTTGCTTTAAAATTGAATTATTATGAACACAAAAACAATACAAATAACAGCAGGAAAAGGACCTACTGAATGTTGCTGGGTTGTAGCTCAAGTATTAAAACACTTGATTAACGACCTTAAAACGGCAAACTTGGAGTACACTCTTTTAGCTCGAATAAAAGGTCCTGAAAATGGAACTTTACAGTCTGCTACCCTAGCCATTAAGGGCGAGAATCTAGATGAATTTCTTGCCCCATGGTTGGGTACAATCCAATGGATTGGCAAATCGACTTTTAGAAAATTACACAAGCGAAAAAACTGGTTTATTGCCATTAATAAACTCGATGTCGAAAATCGAGTTGAATTAGTACTTAAAGATGTAAAGTTTCAAGCAATTCGCAGTTCTGGACCTGGAGGACAGCATGCCAACAAAGTGAGTTCTGCCATTAGGGCTACCCATATAAAAACAGGATTATTTGTACTTGTTATGGATAGCCGATCACAACATCAGAACAAAAAAATTGCCATTAAACGTTTGCAAGACAAAGTGGTTCAACACAATAGGCAGGCATTAAGTCAAGAGGTGCAACAGCAGTGGACTAACCATGCCCAATTGGAGCGCGGGAACCCAGTACGGGCTTTTAAAGGCAGCGATTTTAAAACACAGACCAAAACAAAAAATTACAAAGCAGTTAGACAACAGCTTAAAAACGATTTAAACAAAAAACAATGGGATTAACATTAGCAGATACCTATTACTTAAAAGCAAAAGGTGCCTCTAGCGGTTTCTATAGCGATTGGGAAGATGTTTGCCAGTCACTTAATTACGCGCTGTCTTACGACTCGCAGCATTTAGCATCACTCTGCTTTTTAGGCGAAATTTATGCTCGAAATTTAGCGGAGCCAGAAAAGGCTTTTGCCTGCTTTGACACTATTATTGCCATAGACACCAATTATGTAGCGGTCTATCCAATTTATATAAAGTGGTTAATACACAACCAGGAATTGGCTCGAGCGCAAAAATTAATTGACTTTGCTTTTAGCCTTGAAGCAATAGATAAAGCCCGCTTGTATTGGCTTTCCAGTTATGGGCAAGAAGTTCAGCACAACTACCGTCTAAGCTTGTCCTTTATCAAGCAAGCTTTAAAGCATTGTGTTAACGACGACTACTTTTACTTTCTAGAGGACGAACAAAGCAGAATAAAAAAGAAGTTAAAACCTAAAAACAAAAAGAATCGTAACCATGGCAAAAGCACAAAAAAGAAGAAGAAAAAGTCCTAATTTTGGGTGTTATGATTATTGTCATTATTAAACAAATAATAAGAAGTGACCTTTGAAACTAAATTAGAAATGTATGACAAAAAAAGCACCCAATTTAGTAAGTGTTAAAGAGGCGGTGAGCCATGTAAAGTCTGGTGACCGTGTGTTTTTTCAAGGTGCGGCGATGACTCCCAACGAACTTATTGATGCGCTTTGTGATCGATATTTAGAATTGGACAACGTAGATCTTATTCAGATTCATACCGAAGGAGAAGCAAAATATATGCAAGAACCCTTTAACAAAGCTTTTAATTTATTTAGCTGCTTTGTTGGGGCCAATGTGCGCAAAGGCGTTAACGCAAATCAAGGAGGGTATATTCCAATTTTTTTAAGTGAAATTCATTTACTATTTAGACGTAATATTCTGCCCATAGATGTAGCCTTTATTCAAGTTTCGCCCCCAGACAAGCACGGTTATTGTTCTTTAGGGGTTTCTGTAGACATTACTATTCCGGCCATACAAACTGCCAAACAGGTAGTTGCCTTAATTAATCCTCGGGTGCCGCGAACCCACGGTGACGGTGTTATTCATATAAACCAAATTGACTGGGCCTGCCATATAGATAGGCCTATTCATACGGTAGTAGACAAGCAACCTGCTGCAGTAGAAGTGGCTATTGGACAACATGTTGCAGAATTAATAGAAGATGGAGCCACCTTGCAAATGGGAATAGGAACCATTCCTAATGCAGTGCTACTTAATTTGGGGAATCATAAAAATCTTGGAATTCATACCGAAATGTTTTCGGACGGCTTATTACCCTTAGTGGAATCTGGAGTGGTAAATGGGAGTCAAAAACAGGTAAAAACAGGCAAAATTGTAACCACTTTTGCGGTTGGGTCACAAAAACTATATGACTTTATAGACGACAATCCATCGGTGCATTTTAAAGAGGCTGGCTATACCAACGATTCGGCACGCATAAAACGCAATCCTAAAGTAACGGCAATAAATAGTGCTATAGAAATTGACTTAACTGGTCAAATTTGTGCCGATACTATTGGCACTTACCAATATTCTGGCGTAGGAGGTCAAATGGACTTTATTCGCGCGGCTTCACTAAATCACGATGGAAAACCAATTATTGCCATGCCTTCAACAACGCGCAAAGGAGCCTCTAAAATAACCCCGCAATTACTTCCTGGAGCTGGAGTTACCACCACACGTGCTCATGTTCATTATGTTGTTACCGAATACGGGGTAGTGAATTTATTTGGCAAGAGTTTAAAACAGCGCTCAAAAGCCCTTATTGATATAGCACATCCAGATCATCGGGAAGATTTAGAAAAAGCAATGTTCGATAGATTTAAATAAAAAAAGGCGACCCAATACAGGTCGCCTTTTTTAAATTGGGAATAATTTTTACGCCTTCCCTAATAGTAATAGTTCGTTTACCATTACTTCTGTGATAAAGCGCTTATTGCCCTCTTTATCTTCGTAAGATCGATTAGCCAGCTTGCCTTCAACAGCTATTTCTTGGCCTTTTGCCACATAGCTTTCTACGATTTGTACTAAACCTCCTCGCACAACTACATTGTGCCATTGGGTGCGTTCTACTTTCTGACCTGTCTTGTCTTTATAGCTATCGTCTGTAGCTAGTGAGAATTTGGCCAATTTGTTGCCATTGTCAAAATTTAAAATTTCTGGGTCTTGTCCCAAGCGTCCAATCAACTGTACTTTGTTTCTAAGTGCATTCATAATTATTTAATTTATAGGTTAACAGTTAAGATTTGTTAAGCGACTCTCACTCAACAGGGCAAACATACCACGGCTTTCTAAAAACAGTCGGGAGTTACACGCTTACTATCGTTTATAGTCATTTGTAAACGTTTAAAATTAAATATAATATTGATTTACAGGAAACAATATAGAAGTTTACACCAGAATGTAAAGTTGTATTGCGCACTTGAAGTTGTGCATTTTTTTTGGATGTATTTGTATCACGTTTCTAAACAATGTGCGCTCTTGCGGACTGCTTGTCAATACAAAATCATCAATGTAAAAGAACCTGTTACACTTGCTAATACTATCTCTTGGAGCTTAGTCTTAACATACGCCCAAAAACGATGCTAGTTATTGTCTTTATGGTCTTTTGGATTCCAATCCAGACCTTTCTTTAGTTTTTTGTTGAAGTCACTTAACTCCTCTTTTGGTGGAGGCGGAACAGGGGTCGGTGGAGGCGGAACTTCTCCTTTTTTTGTTTTTTCTACTAACTTATCAAAGTCTGATTTAAATTCTAAATCTTGGACTATCCTAAACTTAGAATACTCTCTTTCTGCAAAAGACTTTGCAGCTTTTGCGCTTACTTTACCCTTACCCCTTAATATATCGTAATCATTAAACTCAATAAATGAATCAAGCTTTGAAACCCAATCTTTCATCGTCATTCCTTGGTTACGTTTAGCTTGAAGCTCCGCAAAATCTAAAAGCATATTTACCAAAATGTTGAGTTCCGAAATCTCATCATGCTTAAAATAGTTCTTACCTACTGATACATCTGATTTAAGAATTTTACCCCCTTTTTTTTCGTTTTTCCAACTCGTTAAACCCATATTTGGAAGCTTTGAGTTTGCTCTTAGTTTTATAATTTCAGATGCGGTATGGTGTGTAATAGCATATTCTAGCTTATTTTGTACAGTTGCGAAAAATGTTTGCGAAATTGGAGCTTTTGAATCGTAATCAATAGCTAAAGCGTATATGTCTGTAATCTTTTGATAAAACCTTCTTTCCGAAGCACGTATCTCCCTAATACGTTCAAT
Organism: Gilvibacter sp.; assembly: GCA_965277295.1. Taxonomy (GTDB): domain Bacteria; phylum Bacteroidota; class Bacteroidia; order Flavobacteriales; family Flavobacteriaceae; genus Gilvibacter. Next base: position 1,613,403 of record OZ255720.1, on the reverse strand, counting down.
TAATTCATCAAAATAATCTTTATCAAATAAAGTCTTACCCTGTTTTAGCCTATCATCGTCTAAAGCAAAGCCTTTTATAAGGTATTCTTTAAGTATAGATGATGCCCAAATTCTGAATAATGTTGCCTTTGGAGAATTTACCCTATATCCTACTGATATTATAGCATCAAGATTATAAAATTCAATAGACCGCTGTACACTTCTTTCACCTTCCTTTTGAACTGTCAAAATTTCTTTGACAGTTGCGAACTTATTAAGCTCACCCTCTTTGTAAATATTACCTAAATGATAGCTAATAGTTTGTTTTGAAGCTTCAAATATTTCAGCCATACTAGACTGAGTTACCCATACGGTTTCATCATCTAGTATTACCTGTATGTTGGTAGTTCCATCCTGTGTAGAATAGAAAAGGAAGTTCTTTTGTTCTTCTAGATTACCCATTAATCAATTCTTTATATGTAATTCCATTTTCTGTATTTGTCAAAAGTAAATTAAATCTACTTGCTTCCGTGTTGGTTCTTGAATTATATCTGAACACAAATTCGTCCACATATAATTGTAAATGCTTTTTAGATGTAAAGTGATACACTCCAAAGATACCGCGCTTTAAGATGCTCCAAAAGCTCTCTATTGTGTTTGTATGCACACGACCTTTTACGTACTGTTTTCTGCTATGCTTAATAAATTGGTGGTCGTATATGCGTTGTAACGACTTGTACGAAGTGTATTCGTCCGTGTAAAGCGTTGCACCTAGTTTTACGTTACTAATAATCTCTTTTGATAGTGTTTCTGTAGTCGTGTTTGGAACTGCCATAGCAGATAGCTTACCGCCTCTTTCAACCATTCCAAGAACAGGTGTTTTATCGTCTGTAGTTCCGTGTACCTTTTTATCTACGTGGCGGTTTTTGTTCTTACCGCCCACATAGGTTTCGTCCGCTTCTACTTCGTTTTCTAGCTGTTGGTTCTTGTCAATCCTAAAGCATTGGCGTATTCTACTAAGCATAAACCAAGCAGATTTTTGTGTGATATTTAAATCACGTCCTAATTGTAAACTAGAGATTCCTTTTTTATGACCAGTAACCAACCAAATAGCTAAGAACCATTTTTGCAATGGTAATTTAGTGTTATCAAAAATAGTATTAGTCTTTACATTAAAGTACTTTCCCGTTTCTTTACACTTGTACTTATTGCCAGCGCAGTTGTATACTTTAGAATCAGAATCAAACGGGCTTACAACACCCTCACTCCAGCGCAACTCTGTTAAGTGGTCAATACAGGACTGCTCGTCTGGAAACGCTTTAATTAATTCTAAAATTGATTTAAAGTCTTGGTTAATCATAGTGTAACAATTAGTACACTACAAATATGAGAAGTTATTTACACTAAACCTAATTTGTTTTGTGTAATCAACTACTAAACTATTTTGTTTCAATTAAATTGTATATTTCCAAAATCAAATCAAGACACTCCCTTATTTTTTCATCAAAAATTTTAAGTACATCGATGTATGGAAGAAGCAAGAAAATTAAAGCCTAATATTTCTAGAGCTAAAAACAGTGACAAAAGCACTTCAGAGCGAGTTAAAGAAACTCATACTGAAGAAGTTGTTTTTGGTATATGCTCTCAAATAGGCTCGTTAAAAAAGGAGGTTATTGAAAGTGTTGAAAAGTCATTTAAACGATTCGGATATACAGTCGTGAAGATAAAATTAAGAGAATTTATTGATCCATATGTTAACAAAGAAAACTATCATGAGGATAAAACTCCTGAATTTAATGAATATATAAAAAAAATAGAAACAGGTAATCATTTAAGAAATCGTTTTGGCAAGGATTTTCTAGCGAATCTGGCGATTACTAAAATAGCTACAGACAAAAAAGAAAAATTCGGTGTTAATAACCCTGAAGACGTCGATAAGGTTGAATCACAAAGAATATGTTACATAATAGATTCAATTAAACACACAAGTGAACTTTCAACATTTAGACATGTTTATCAGGGGGTTTTTTATCTTTTAAGTATATATACACCTTTTTTAGAAAGAGTTAAAAACCTATCGGAACCTGACATCTCGATTACTGAGGCTAAAGAACTTATAAAGATTGATCAATTTGAAGACCTTCCAAATAATAATGGTCAGCAAGTAAGGAAGGTTTTTGTAGATGCTGATTTTTTTATTAGGGTTGAGGAAGGAAAATCAAAGGCTGACATTCAGAAAAAAATTGACAGATATGTTAATTTAATTTTTGAATATGGTATTGAAACCCCTACAAAAGAAGAAAGGGCAATGTACGAAGCTAAATCCGCTTCAGTTAATTCTGCATGTTTATCAAGACAAGTAGGAGCCTCTATAATAACTAAAAGTGGTGAGCTTATTGCAACTGGGTGGAATGACGTTCCTAAATATGGAGGTGACTTATATACAAGTAGTGACCTTGAAGATAACAGGTGTTATAAAACAGGTGTCTGTTATAATGATCATAATAAGTCTAGAATAAAAGAATATATTAAGAATGAATTCAAAACTAAAATAGAAAAAGAAAAGTCGGATGACATAGCTAATATCCTAGAGAAAATCACTACCTTATTAGACGAAACGTTAGAAGAATCATCAATCAAATCTTTAATTGAATTCTCTAGGTCTGTGCATGCTGAAATGCACGCAATAATAAATGCAGGTAAGTTAAACGGTGAAAAAATTAGAGGTGGCATCTTGTTTTGTACTACTTATCCATGTCACAACTGTGCAAGACACATTATCGCTGCGGGTATTGAAAAGGTTTATTATATAGAGCCTTATATTAAGAGTAAAGCTCCTGAATTACACGATGATTCTATAACTGAAAATGAGAGTGAAGACAATAAAGTTCAAATTCTTTTGTTTGATGGAGTGTCACCTAGAAGATATTTAAGTTTCTTTAATATGACGAAGGAAAGAAAAAAAGACGGTAGAAGCACACATAACTCTAAAAATATTACTAAGATATATCCAACAAATAGTATACCTTTGAAATCTCTATTTGTATTAGAGACTAAAGCTGCTGAAAGAGTAAAGGAAAAGCAAATTGGGCAACAAGAATAAAGGAAAGGTAATTAAATTAATTGTTAGAAAAGATGTTGATTGCAATAAAACAACAGATACTTCTAATGATAAATCCGTTATTGATTTTCGTAAAAGTCAAATGTCTAAAATGATTGATGATTTAGTTTCATTAAATAAAAAAGATGAAGATTTGTTAGAAGGATAAAATAATTTTAAATAGATATATAACACCCCATTTAGGGGTGTTTTTTTTTACTCGCAATCAGTGTAAAGTTATATATAGTTCCCGATTTACAACACTTTAAAAAACAAACTCGTCTTATCAAAAAAACAACAATTTGCAACAAACTAATTATACTATCTTTATGCAAACCACCTTTATGAGGCACTTTTGTATTTTTTGTAGTCTTTTATTTTTTTACTTGGCCCCAGCTCAAGATTATGTAGATCTCGCAAAAGTCGCCTACTCCGAAGGCTTTAACGCCGACTTTGAAGACGGCTCTGGACAAACTCGAGTTTCTAACTTAGATGTCAACCTTACTTTCCCGCTTGTAATAGATGAAAAGAATGCCATTATTACCGGTGCCGATTACAACAGAACAAACCTGGGTTTAGCTGCTATGATGCCCCAAACTAATTTAAATTCGGCGACCTTAAAACTTGGCTGGGCCAGAACTTGGAACGAGCGTTGGAGTACCACCGTAGTTTTTTTACCCAAAATAGCCAGTGACTATAAAGACATAGACAGCGAAGATTTTTACTTTGGAGGTTATGGAGTTTTTAAATATCAGCAAAACGAAAACTTAATGTACCGCTTTGGAGCATATGCTAGCCAAGAAGCCTTTGGGCTAAACGCAACTCCTATATTTGGAATTTACTATACCAGTCCTAACGATTTGTGGGAGGTAGACTTATCGCTCCCCATAGTGGCTAACATAAACTATATAGTCTCGCGTAACTTAAAACTTGGTGCCGACTATATAGGGCTGGGTCGCAGTTATTCGCTAACCACTAATGGAATAAAAGCAACTTATGTGCAGCAAAATTCTTTGGAATTCACAACCTATATAGAAAAGGCATTTTTAGAACAAAATCTATTAATTCGATTAAAGCTGGGCGTCTCTACCAACGATTACGAACTCTACGCTATAGATGAGTCCATAGACTTTGGCTTGGCCGCCTTTAGATTTGGGGATGACCGAACCCAGTTGAATCAGAATATAAATACTGCTCCATTTTTAAGAATCGAGGCCATTTACCGACTTTATATAGACAATACTTCTAAAGAATAAAATACCTTTAAGTAATTCTTGTATTTTTAAACTATGGAAAAACAGTGTTTGGAATGTGGGGCTACACTAATTGGACGTGCAGACAAAAAGTTCTGTAACGACTCCTGTCGTAACGCTTACAACAATACCCGCAATAAAGACAGTAGTAATTTAATGCGCAATATTAATAATGCCCTGCGTAAGAATTATAGAATTTTATGCCAGTTAAATCCAGACCAAAAGACCAAAACCAACAAGTCTAAAATGCTGCAATTGGGTTTCGATTTTACGTATTTTACCCATATATACAGGACCAAAACAGGAACTGTTTATTACTTTGTTTACGACCAAGGTTATTTACCACTGGAAAACGATTTTTACGCTTTAGTTAAGCGAGATTCATAATACTATGACACTATTTATAGGCACTATTGTTAGTTGGGTTGCAGACTATACTGGTCTTATGCTTGGTGGTTTTATTGTAGTGACTTCTATTATAATTGGGGTTGCAAGTAATTACCTTTCTAGTAAAAAACGAATTCTAAGATATCTTAAAAAAAGTCCCGCAAAGCCTATTAATAGTGTAAAAAATGGGGAACGTGTTCGACTACATGGCTCGGCTAAATTTTTAGACATACCACTTACGGCCCCCCTTAGCGGACGAAAATGTGTTTATTATCATGTAACTGTAGAACAAAAGGGAAGTAAAAATTCTTGGCACGGCGTTATAAGTGAATTCAACAATCAGGACTTTTATTTACAGGTTGGCGACGAACTAGCCCTTATAAAAGCGCAAGCCAAACACCGTACTTTATACCATTTAGTAACCGACCACAATCAACGTTCTGGTTGGAGAAACGATGCAAATAGCCAGATGGAAGCACTCTTAAAAAAACATGGAAAACGGTCAACTACAATGTTATTTAACGCCAATAAAACCATGCGTTATAAAGAAGCTATAATAGCCGAAGATGAACAAATAGTAGTAAAAGGAATTGGAAAATGGGAAGCCTTACAAAGACCCATTGCTGGGTTTTCGTACTCAAGAATACTTACCTTGTCCAGCAGTCAAAGCGAAAAATTAATTATTACAGACGAACCTAAAGCTCTTAAAATATTGCACGAAAAGCCGTAGTTATTTCCAGCTTTGCCCCTTTAGTTTAAGGGCCGCTTTTAGTACATCTTTTTGGCTAATTTGCCCAACTAATTTGCCATTTTCTACTATGGGGAATCGCCTTCTTTTAGATTTTATAAATTTTTGAGCCGCATCAAAAACATTCAAATTGCCGTCTATAGTTTCTACATTGGTAGCCATGTGTTTTTCTACAGTAATATTATCCATAGGTTGATTGTAATAACGGCTTTCGCTTATTTGCTTCATACAATCACCTTCCGATATTATTCCCACCAATTCGTTTTTATCGTTCACTACAGGGCCTCCCGATATTTTGTGTTTTATTAACGTATTCATTACTTCCAAAACGGGTTGATCTGCCCTAAAAGTGATTAATTTTCTGGTCATATAGTCCGATACAGTGATGTTTTCTTGCGAACCTTTTGTTGGTTTTAACCGTCTTCCTCGATAACTTTTTATGCCCATAATCTTCTGATTTCTATCTAAGGTACAACATTTTAGTCAAAACCCACAACGCTAAAAGCTGGGTAACTTTATAAAAAATTAATGTCGTATTTTTAATTCCCATCAAATTGAATAGGTTCGTAATTCGCACCAAAATGGAAGAAAAAAACCAAAATCATTCCCTATGAAGAAGTATGCTCATGTTATTGCTTTGCTGTTCGTTATTGGCCTTGCATACTATAGTTTTTACAGTTTAATGCCCAATAAAATTAGTGGTTTAGAAACCCCTAACACCCAATTTTCTACCGCTCGCGCCTTAGAACATCTTAAAGTTATCGCTGCCGAGCCGCATTATTTAGGGAGCCCAGGACATGCTAAGGTTAGAGACTATATTAAAGGTGAATTAGAAGCTCTGGGTCTTAGTGTAGCTATACAGGAAGGTTATAATTTTAGATCGAATTGGGGATCACTGGTAAAACCAAAAAACATCCTCGCCAAGATAAAAGGCAGCGAATCCAGCAAGGCTTTAGTTTTGCTCTCACATTACGACAGTCGCTCGTCGCACTCTCTGGGTGCCAGTGACGCTGGTTCGGGAGTGGTTACCATTCTTGAAAGTTTACGCGCCTATCTAGCCGCCGGCAATACGCCTAAAAACGATATTATTATTTGTATTACCGATTCCGAAGAATTAGGTCTAGATGGAGCCGAATTGTTTGTAAATAATCATCCGTGGGCTAAAGATATTGGCTTGGTATTAAATTTTGAAGCTCGAGGCAGCGGTGGCCCTTCGAATATGATAGTAGAAACCAACGGCGGGAATAAAAACCTAATAAAAGCATTTGCTAAAGCCAATCCGGACTATCCGGTTGCAAGCTCGCTTATGTATAGTATTTATAAGTTATTGCCTAACGACACCGATTCTACTGTTTTTCGAGAAGATGGCGATATAGATAGTTTCTTTTTTGCTTTTATAGACGACCATTACGATTACCACACCATAAACGACAATTACCAAAACCTAAATCGTAATTCTCTAGAACATCAAGGGAGTTATTTAATGCCGCTACTGGATTATTTTGCAAATGCCGACTTGGCTTCTTTAAAAGCAGAAGAAGATAATGTGTACGTTAATTTGCCCATAGTAAAGTTTGTAACGTATCCCTTTAGCTGGATTTTACCCATGTTAATTTTAGCTTGGGTTTGCTTTTTAGCCTTAGTTTTTTGGGGGATAAAAAAAGACAGCTTTAGCCTAGCTAGCCTGCTTCGCGGCGGACTTCCATTTATACTTGGACTATTGGGTGCAGCCTTAATTACCTATCTAGGATTAATGTTGGTTTACTTTATTTATCCGCATTATAACGAAATCCAGCACGACTTCCCGTATAATGGACATTATTACATAATTACCTTTGTAATGCTTAGTCTAGCTTGGTTATTTTTTAGTTACAAAAAGTGGGGTAAACAGATGGAAAGCAAGCATTTTCTTGCCATTCCAATCTTGCTTTGGCTTATAATAAACACGGTAGTTTATACAGAATTAAAAGGAGCCGCATACTTTATTATTCCTGTATTTTTTGCCTTAGTTGCTTTTGCCTATAGCATTAAGAAGGAAAGCACCAATCCATTAGTTTTGGTTGTCTTGTGCGCTCCCGCTGTTTTAGTCTTTTCTCCTTTAGTCCAGTTTTTTCCTGTTGGATTAGGTCTAGAAATGGTTATTGCAAGCGCCGGATTAACCGCGCTTATTTTTGGACTTGTAAGTCCTGTTTTAGGTGTGTTACCATTTACAAAACAAGTTGCTCAAGTCTGTTTTGCTCTAGGGGTTATCTTTTTAATAACAGCACATATTCAAAGTGATTTTACAGCTGAGCGACCCAAACCAAATAGTTTGGTTTATTATCAAAACAATGTCGAGAATCAAGCCTATTGGCTAACTTTCGATAATATTTTGGACCCTTGGACAAGTAGTGTTTTAGGCGAAAATCCTGTACAAGCCGACACTTTAGTCGAAAATGCTGCAGGCAGTAAATACAATACTGGATATACCTACGGAAAGATTACAGATAACAAAAATATTGCCAGCGCCTTAGTTCGCAAAGAACACAACCCTATCTTGCCAGACTCTAATTATATGCGAATAACCGTTGTACCACAGCGGAGTGTTCAAAAAATAACTATTTATGCAGACACTATTTATAAATTCTCCAGATTGGCTTATAACGGGAATCACGTTCCTCTAGATAAAGACAGTTTGGTTTGGTCTAAGCGCGGGAATCGCTATATGGGCACCTACAACATTGCCGACAGAGATTCTCTTGAAATTGCCTTTAGCACGCCGACCGGTTTAGCTCCCGAATTTACTTTTATTGAATATTCGTACGACCTTATGGAACGCTCTGAATTTGACTTAGCACCACGCGATTCAACCATGATTCCTAAACCTTTTGTAACCTCCGATGCGGTTGTTACTGTAAGTACAATCAAAACCCGTGAATTGCAAACGGTTGCGCAAGACACCTTAATTCTGGAATAAAAAAAGGCTCCTGTTTAAAGAGCCTTTTTAATACTATTACCTGCTTTGGTTATTACCAAATACGAACTCGTTTTTCTGGAGCTAACCACATTTTATCGCCCGCTTTAATATCGAATGCCTCGTAAAAAGCATCTATATTTAAAAGTGGCTGTGTAGCTCGGTATTCTCCTGGCGAATGCGGATCGGTTTTAACTTGATTACGCAACGCATCTTCGGTTGCCAAGGTTCTCCAAACTGTAGCCCAAGACATAAAAAAGCGTTGCTCGGCAGTAAAGCCATCTATATCGTCTGGACGTCCGTTTTCTGCAAAATACTTCTGTAAGCCGTCGTAAGCACCAAGTACACCTCCTAAGTCACCAATGTTTTCACCCAAGGTAAATTTACCATTAATATAAGCACTGTCTGCAACTTCAATCTGGCTATACTGTTCAGCTAGCGCATCTCCACGAGCAGTAAACTGCTCTAAGTCTCCTGGAGTCCACCAGTTAACAACGTTTCCGTCGCCGTCAAAACGTGCTCCAGAATCGTCGAAAGCGTGAGAGATTTCGTGACCAATTACAGCTCCAATTCCACCGTAGTTTACAGCGTCGTCTGCTAAATAGTCATAAAATGGAGGTTGTAATATAGCTGCAGGAAACACAATTTCGTTGTTTTGTGGATTAAAATAAGCATTCACAATTTGTGGTGCCATCCCCCATTCTGTTCTATCTACAGGTTGGTATAATTCGGCATAATTCTTTTTTGTCGACCAGTCGCTAACAGCAAGCATATTATCAAAATACGTATTGTCTGCATTAACATCCATGGCTGAATAGTCTTCCCACTGGTTAGGATATCCAATTTTTACGGTAAACTTATCTAGTTTTTCTACTGCCTTAATTTTAGTAGTATCGCTCATCCAATCTAGGCCTTTAATACGCTCCTGGAAAGCAGCAATCACATTGCCAATCATTTCTTCTGCTTTTGCTTTGGCCTCAGGCGGAAACTTAGCATCTACGTATAATTTACCAAGAGCTTCGCCTACAGTGTTGTTTATTGTACTTAAAGCACGTTCGTCTGCAGGACGTTGTTCTTTGGTTCCACGTAAGTACTTACTGTAAAATTCCCAGTTGGTTGTTTCAATTTCTGAGGTAAGCATATTGGCGCTATTATTAAGTGTGCTCCAACGTACTAGGGTCTTAACATCTTCTATAGGCGTATTGGTTAAAAAAGTATTTAAAGCAGCAAAATATTGCGGTTGTAATACAATAATAGAATCTATAGCCACAGGAACTTCCATGTCGGCTACAAGCTTGTCTAAATTAACAGCAGGTAACATGGCTTGAAATTCACCAAAAGTACGTGGGTTATTAAAATTACGTACATCGCGACTTTGTACTTTGTCGTAACGCGGTTCAGCCAAGGTAGTTTCCATGGCTAAAATTTGGTCGGCTTGTGCAGTTGCACTTGCCTGGTCTTGGCCAATATATTGTAACATTTTGGTGATAAACTTCTTATATTCTTCGCGAATTTCTACCGATTTAGAATCCATTTCTAGATAAAAATCACGGTCTGGCAAACCTAAACCTCCAGTAGATGCATAGGCAGTGTTCATGGAAGAATCGTTTAGGTCGGCACCTGCGCCAATCCCTAAAAACGGTGCGCTTACTGCCGGATTCGTAGCAATTACTGTTTGTAAATCGGCTAGACTTTGAGCGCTATCTATTTGGTCCAATGTAGCCTGTAGTGGCGCTACTCCAGCAGCGTCTCGTGCTGCCATATCTAATTTAGAATTGTAGATAAAAAGGGCTTTTGCCTGATCGGTATCGGCAGCGTATTGCCCACTTTCTTGCGCTTCTGCTATAATTGCAAGCACATCTGCATCTGTAGATTTTCTTAGCACGCTAAAGCCACCCCAAGTTGCTCGGTCAGAAGGAATTTCTGTGTTCTTTAACCAACTCCCATTAACGTACTTATAAAAATCGTCTTTTGGAGATACCGTAGTATCCATGTTGGCCAATATTATACCACGAGGAGTATCGTCCTTAGCAGTATCTGTTTCGGTTTTGCATGAACTTACCATGACTAAAGCGCCAAGAATAAGAGCAGATGCAAGTACTGAATTTAGTTTCATAAAATATGTTTTGATTTAGTTATGTATGGTTTAATGTTTGGAATAAGACTGTTTTAATGCTAAAATGTTACAAATCAAACTAATTAGCTCCTTCCGCTGCTGCTATTGAATCTAAGATTTCGCGTTGTTTTTTTAGTTCCGTCGCTTCGTTTTCTTTCCGATCGGCGTCTATTCTATCTTTAAGTAGTTTTTCGTTGATTTGAATTTTTAAATTCCCCAAAGACGCATTCAATTCTAAAAAACAATTGTGGATTACAGAATCGGTAGCTCTGTCACTATGCGCCGCCTGGTCCAGTAGTTTTACCCGAGTATCCAAAACTAGAATTCTTGAGGTAATTGGCTGGTTTTTTAGGGTATCCGGAAGCGTTTTAGACAACGAATCGGCAAAAGTAATAAGGCGCTCGGTTCTGGAGCGTAATTCGGCCAGAGCGACAGTATTTAGAGCAATTAACTCTTCTTCGAAGTCGTTAAAAATGGCCCAATTATCTGCAATAATTTGAGCCCCTCCAACCCAGCGTGGCAATTGTATAGCACTACTGCCATAAACTTGAGTGGTATCTTTGGTTTGGTTTGCATCAGGTGACTGCTGCTGCGCCTGGCCATTACAAGCAGTACCAACCACTATAAACAGCATGGCCCAGCAATAAGTTTTAAAATTTAGAAACGACTCAACAGATAGTCTCATGCTGCAAATATAGTAGTATTCCCCCTTCTTTTTCTTCATAAAATGCTAAATCTGCCCATGGCTTATGGGTATAAAAGTTCTGTGTATATTTGTTGGAATCCTGTTCAATCTATTTAAATTTAACCCTAGCGTCTCAAGTTTTTAAGTTTCTATGTTAAAATCACGCATTTTAGTTTTAGGTGGTTGTGGCCAGTTAGGCACCGAACTTTCCTCGCATTTACGCGCAAAACACGGTAGCCATAAAGTAATTGTTAGCGATATTAAAGAAGCCGACCCAGAAATAATGGCTCAAGGACCTTTCGAAGTTATAGATGCAACCGATTACAGCCAAATTGAAGATGTTGTTATTCAATACGAAATTACCGAAATCTACCTATTAGCAGCTATGCTGTCTGCCACTGGCGAGAAGTTTCCGGACAAAGCTTGGCAATTAAATATGGGGTCTTTGTTTAATGTATTGGACTTGGCCAAAGAAGGTAAAATAGAAAAAATATTCTGGCCCTCTAGTATCGCGGTTTTTGGTCCTACAACACCAAAGAATAATACCCCGCAGAATACCATAATGGACCCTGCAACAGTATATGGGATAAGCAAATTAAGCGGGGAACGTTGGTGCGAATATTACCATAATAAATACGGGGTAGATGTGCGCAGTATTCGCTACCCAGGATTAATTAGTTATAAAACTGCACCAGGCGGAGGTACTACAGATTATGCGGTAGATATTTTTCATAAAGCCATTAAGCATGACTGTTATATAAGTTTTCTGTCTCAAGACACCGAACTACCCATGATGTATATAGACGATGCCATTGGTGCAACGCTAGCAATTATGGATGCTCCCGAAGAAGAAATCAAAATAAGAAGTTCTTACAACCTTGCAGCGTTTAGCTTTTCGCCCAAAGACTTAGCTGGAGAGATTCAAAAAATAAGACCAGATTTTAAAATAAATTATGAGCCAGATTTTAGACAAGAAATTGCCGATTCTTGGCCCAATTCTATAGATGATTCTGCCGCAACCAACGATTGGGGATGGGCTCCTAAAGTATCTTTAGCACAAATGACTAACATAATGCTCACCCAATTGTCTAAATCATAATTATTAAAGCGACATTACTAATATTCGCCATTGGTCTAAGCACAATAATTTTAAGTTGTTCCAATAAAGAAACGGCTAAAACAATTATTACAAAATCTATAGATTATCATGGAGGATTAGCAGCCTGGGATGCTATCGCTCGTATTGACTATACAAAAAACACCCAATTATATTTACCTAGTGGTAAATTAGAACTCGCGACTTCCATAGATTATTCTTTTGTGTATGTCGCTCCCTTTTCAAGGCAAATGTCTTGGACTAAAGACAGTATAAATTATAAGGTTAGTAGTACTTCTAATACCAACATGCAAGCTAATTTTAACCTTAACGATTCGTTAAAAACAAAATACACTAGTGACTTTAAGGCGGCCGAATTTGTGTATTGGCAACCCTATAAATTATTAGAAGCAGCTTCGCTTTGGCACTATGCTGGCACAGACACCTTAGAAGACGGTACCAAGGTAGAGGTCGTAGAGATTCAATACCTAAACCCTGATGGTTCAAATGGCAATACGTGGTGGTTTTATTTTAACTCCATAACCTATAGATTAGAAGGAAACATGGTGCACCATGGAACTACCTATAGTTATATTCGTAATTTGGTTTTCGAGGACCAATCTGGGCTTTCTTTAAACGCTAAGCGCGTTAGTTATCGCTGTGACAAAGACCGGAATATTGAATTTGTAAGAGCCCAATATGACTATTCATTAAATAGTATTCAATACAAATAAAAAGTCATTCGCAACAGACTTCTTTTTAATAGGAACACGATTAGTAATGTTTTAGTTTAAGTTTTTATGCTTCTAAATACCAGATATAGATGGGCTAATTTTGGTATCTTTCTAAACATATTTTTGTCTGTTTATGCAAAATCAAACTGTAATTTTAATTGTTATGCTCGTGTATATGCTCCTGCTTATGGGTTGGGGAATGTATCAAGGGCGCAAGGTAAAAACCGCAAGCGATTTTGCCATTGCTGGCCGTAAGTTGCCGGGCTGGGTTGCTGCCTTATCTGAAAGGGCTACAGGGGAGTCTTCTTGGGCTTTATTAGGTTTACCTGGAGCCGCCTATGCTACTGGACTTATGGAGGTGTGGACAGCCATTGGCTGCGTTTTAGGGATAGTGGTTGCTTGGGTGTTTTTAGCCAAGCGTTTGCAACAGGAAGCGGCTAAATACGAAGCCGATACCTTTACGGGCTATATCGCCAAACGCCACGGTAATTATGGTAAATACATTCGAATAGCTGGAAGCGTAACCATTGTTTTTTTCTTCTTCTTTTATGTAGGTGCTCAATTTTTAGGGGGTGGAAAAACCTTGAATTCGCTATTCGATATTAATCAAAATTGGGCCATGCTTGTAGTGGTTTTTTTAGTTATACCTTACACCATTTACGGCGGATTCCGATCGGTTACTTACACCGACGTAATTCAGGCGGTATTAATGATTATTACCTTAATTATTGCACCCATTGCTTGCTATTATTATTTGCAACAAGCTCCAGAAGATACTGTTTTTGCCAGCTCCATGGGAGAAGCGCTAACCCTGGCTGGTGAATCGTATTCTACTATGCTGGGCGGGGCCGTAGTGCAACCAGATTCGCCTTTACAAGGGTTTCTTTTAAATCTGTTCCCAAATAGCGCCAACTTAGTGAGTGGCGTTGGCGGAGGTATTGTAATTGCAGGTGCGTTTTCTTGGTTTTTTGGCTACCTAGGAGGGCAACCTCAACTTAGCATGCGATTTATGGCGATTAAAGATGCCAAACAAGCCAAAATTGCGCGTAATATTGGCGTTGTTTGGACCTTAATTGCGTACACTGGAGCTTTAGCAATTGGTTGGATGGGTATTGCTATTTTTGGCCCAACTGGCTTAGTAGATCAAGAAACCGTTATGCCCAAAGTATTAACGACCGTTTTTCCACCCGTTATCTCGGGAATATTAATTACTGGTGTACTTGCTGCGATTATTTCTACGGCAAATTCGTTGCTTATTTTATCTGCTACAGAATTGTCAGAAAACATTATTAAACCGCTTTCTAAAAACAATAACAGTACTGCTGGCTTATTTAAATCTAGGCTAATTACGGCTGTTCTTTCTATTGTTGCACTTTTACTGGCATACATAATTCCAAGTAACTTAATTTACGGCATTGTAGGTTATGTTTGGGCGGGTATTGGCTCTACCTTTTCGGTAGTAATTTTATTAACCCTATTTTGGGAACGCTATCATGGTAAAGCCGCATTTTATACTATTGCCATTGGACTCGTGTTTACTATTTTCTGGATTAGCAGTGGTTACGATGCAATTATTACTTCTAGAATAATGACCTTTTTAGTCGCTTTTCTTACTGCCATTGGGTGTACCTATCTTATTAAATCGACCAAGCCGCAAAATACTTGACAGCTAAAAAGCGACAATCTTTAGTACCTTTACATTTTTAAAATTTACAATGAATAAAAACGAACTTGACGTACTTATAATTGGCGGAGGACCTATTGGTATAGCATGCGGAATTGAAGCTCAAAAAAAGAACTTAAACTATATAGTTATAGAAAAAGGATGCATTGTAAATTCCTTGTATAATTACCCCGATGGGATGTATTTTTTTTCGACCTCAGAAAAACTAGAAATAGACGGAATTCCTTTTATTAGTAATAACGCTAAACCCTTTAAGGCAGAGGCTTTAGAATATTACAGACGCATTGTAACTTCTAAAAATTTGAACATGAATTTGTTCGAAGGAGTTAGCCGTGTTAAAGCCAATAATAACGGCTATTTAGTAACCACAACCAAAGCGAGTTATCAGACCAAAAACATTGTACTTGCAATAGGTTTTTACGACTTGCCTAATTTACTAGAAGTACCGGGCGAAGATTTACCTAAAGTTGCCCATTATTATAAAAATCCCCACTATTATGCGAGGCAACAAGTTGCGGTGGTTGGGGCAAGTAATTCTGCAGTAGATGCTGCCTTAGAAATATACCGAAAAGGCGGTCATGTAACCATAATCGTGCGAGGCAGCGATATTGGTGAGCGGGTAAAATATTGGGTGCGGCCAGACATTATAAATCGTATTGCCGAAGGCAGTATAAAAGCATATTACAATGCAAACATTACCCAAATTACTCAAGATACCATTGTAATTAACCAAAACGGAACACAAATAGAACTTAAAAACGACTTTGTATTAGCCCTTACGGGTTACCAACCCAACTTTAGCTTTCTAGAACATTTGGGCGTTGCGCTATCTAAAGATAATCTACGACAACCACAGTACGATCCAGAAACTATGGAATCTAATGTGCCAGGCATTTATTTGGCGGGTGTCGTTTGCGGAGGCATGAAAACTAATGTTTGGTTTATCGAAAATTCTAGAGTGCATGCTCCTATAATTATAGACCATATTGCGAAAAAAATTAGCAAATAAATTACCTGAAACGACTATATAAAAAACCCGACTTCTACTTGTCTAGAAGTCGGGTTGTAATTATTAGATAAGTCTATGTTAGCCTTACTGCTTGATAAACTTTACCGTATTACCACTTTCAAGAGTTAAGAAATACATCCCACTCTTTAAAGTGTCAATTTGAATAGCTTGGTTATTATTTACCGTGCCGGTTTTTATCGCAGCTCCCAGTACATTGTAAATCGTGTACTGCTTAGCTTCGGTTAGCCCCGTTAGTTGAATTACATCGGTCGCAGGATTTGGGTATACACTTAATCCTGAATTCTGTTCAAAATCGGTTATAGATAATACGCCATTGGCAAAGGCAATTTCGGCAAAGCCAGAACTTACATCGCCATGATTACTTGTTACTTCCATTCTAATAAAAGCCGCACTTACTGCAGGAAAACTAAATACTTCAGGTGGTGCAGGGTCTATGGTTACTTCGGCGAAGTTAGTTGGAGCACCAGGAATTAAGGTGTAAGTTACCCCGTCTAAAGACGAAGAAAATCGCACTCCATTTACTCCATATTGAGTACTTGGACCACCAGCATTTTGATTCCAAAAAGCAAGTCCGTCTACATCTGTGGTCCCGCCTAAATCAAAATCTATGGTTCCAGTAATTGTGGTCGCTACAAAGCTGTTTACAGGGCTAGTAGCTTCATGATCTGCCATCACAGAAGGAAAAGATGTTAAACCTGTACCGTCGTAAACCGTGGTTAAAACAGTTTCAAAGTCAGGGGCAAATGTCGTAGTTGAACTTACTGGGTTAATAATTTGCCCATAAGACAATCCTGCCACTAAAAGCAGTAATAAAAAGTAGTTGCTCTTCATGTTCAAATATTTTTATTTAACTATTTGGCGTTCAAATAGAATTTCACTTAGAGGTAATATATTCTGTTTATATGTGCTATACAGAACAAAAAAACGATCCGAACGCAGCTACTAAATTCGCTTATATTCGTGCCTGATAGGTATATAATTCATGGTAACGGCCTGCTGTGGATAGTAATTCGTCGTGCGTTCCACGTTCGGCGATTCGGCCATTTTCTATAACTAAAATTTGGTCGGCGCGACGAATGGTACTTAAACGGTGCGCAATAACAAAGGTGGTTCTATCTTTTACAAGCGCTTGTAAACTCTTCTGAATTAAAGCCTCGCTTTCGGTGTCTAAATTCGAGGTTGCCTCGTCAAGAATAATAATTTTTGGGTCGGCCAAAATAGCGCGGGCAATCGCGATTCGTTGTCGCTGCCCTCCAGAGAGTTTTACGCCGCGTTCCCCAATTAAGGTTTCGAGTCCATCGTCAAAACGATTTGTAAATTCATCTACATAGGCTGCTTTTACTGCCGCTTGCAACTGTTCTTCTGTAGCATTTGGCCTTGGAAACAATATGTTTTCGCGTATACTGCCTTCAAATAAAAATTCATCTTGTAGCACTACCCCCAAATGTTGGCGATAGCTTGTTAATTCTATTTTAGATAAATCTTTCCCGTCTATAGTAACGGTCCCCGATTTTGGAGTTAAAAAACTAGCCGCCAATCCAGCAATCGTAGACTTTCCAGAACCTGAACTCCCCACCAATGCAGTTACCGAACCAGGCGCTGCTTTAAAATCTACGTGATGTAATACTTCTTTACCTACTTCATACTGAAAAGACACATCGTTAAATTCAATTGCACCGTTTAAGTCCAAAAGTTTTGTTGTACGCACACTATCGTCCTGTTCTGGAGCCATATTCATAAGTTCCTGTGTGCGGTCCAGTCCTGCGAGTGCCTCGGTTAATTGGCTTCCAATATTACTCATCTGAACAATAGGTGCAATCATAAACCCAAGAATTAAGGTAAAGAACAAAAATTCACCTGTTGTCATGTCGCCTCCCATCATAAAATAGCCACCAATACCCATAATTCCAGTAGAGGCTACTCCTAATAAAAATGTGGACGAACTGGTCATAAAAGCAGTTGCAGTCAAGCTCTTTTTTACATTCTGATACAACCGATCTACGCCTTGTTCGAAAGATTTATTCTCTTGGGCTTCTGCGTTAAATCCTTTTATAACTCTTACCCCAGATAAGGTTTCGGTTAATCGACCAGTTACTTCGGCATTAATTACTCCACGTTTTCTAAAAATAGGTCGAATGTATTTAAAGGCTCGTAAGGCCACAAACCCAAAAATAGACACCGGTATAAAAACAAAGGCAGTCATTAGCGGGTTAAGATTTAGTAAAATCACTAGCGATATTATTGCAGTAAACGTACCTCCAACTAACTGCACTAATCCTGTTCCTATTAAATTTCTAACCCCTTCTACATCGCTCATTATTCTAGAAACTAAAGCCCCAGATTTCGTGTTGTCAAAAAAACTAATAGGCAACGATAGCACTTTCTTTTGAACCTGTGCACGTAGTTCAGATATTAAAAATTGGGCTTGGACACTTAAAATACGGGTAAGTAAAAAAGAAGTTACAGCTTGAATAAGAATAGCAATTAGCACAAAAATAAGCAGATTCCAAAGGGCTGTGTAATCTTGATTGGGAATAACCTCGTCTAGCAATTCTTTACTTTTCCAAGGTAAAACTAAACCTGCAAGTCGGCTTAATACGATTAAAAATAAACCCACAAAAACCAATTTTCGTCTAGGCCAAATAATGGTTTTAAAGGCCTGCGCCATAGTAACCTTGGGTTGTTTCTTATTTTTTTTAGTCGAACTTTTTGTCTGCTTTGCCATAAAAATCATGTTAACTACTGGCTGTTCAAATACTAGGCCTTTGTAAATAAACAATTTGAAAATGGACAAATAGTCAGGTATCTACAAGATTTCGTTTTCGCCAGGAGTTTTTAAGTACGATCTAGACTTACGCTTTTCCATTACTTCTAACTGGGCATTTCCAAAGTTACTTTTGTCTCCATTAAACAAAACACGCCATATTTCGCCCTACTTAAGCTCTTACAAAACAAGAGTTTATTTAGTATCTTTGATGGGATTTCTTACTTAAGGATGCTTAGTTAAATTGCTATAAAATGAAACTTATTTACTTCACTTTATGTGTTGCTTTAATACTTTCTTGTAAAAGTGACGACGACTTTGTCTCCAACACCAATAGTTTGGTGGCCAACATCGCTGTAGGGTGTGATGGGGTCTCTTATCCCGATTGGGAAACATCAAAACACGTTTTGCCTTATCCCGTAGGCAAGTCGTATAGAATAGGATTAAGTCACTGTGGTGGAACTCCCCATAACCCTGGTGATCCTGATCAGTTTGCCATAGACATAGAAATGGACATTGGCACTGTGGTTACCGCTTCCAGAAAAGGCACTATCATGTTTGTAGAGCAATCTGGAATGGATTTTCAACCTACAAATAATAGGGTTGTACTACGTGACGAAGATGGTTATTTTTTGCAGTATCAGCATTTAACACATAATGGCGCATTAGTAGAAGTTGGAGATTTGGTAGAAATTGGCGACCCTATTGGCCTTAGCGGCGCTTCTGGCGATGCCCCTTATCCTTTTTTACACTTTGTTACTACGCGATTTGGTGATTGGGAATTTCCCTACTCTAGAACCTATCCTATTACCTTTAGCAATACAACGGCTAATCCAAAAAGTTTAATTCAAGGCGAAACTTACGAAGCACTGCCCTATGACTAGGTTATGAATTACAATATTAAAAGCAGAATTTGGATAGAAGATAACGGGACTATAATTCTGGGGCAAGGTCGTGCAGACTTACTAGCTGCAATAATGCAAACTGGATCGTTATCTAAGGCGGCAAAAAGCATGAATATGTCTTATAAAAAGGCATGGCGATTGTTAGATGCCATGAACAGATCGGGCGAAAAAGCGCTGGTAACTACTAGTGTCGGAGGTAAAGATGGCGGGGGAGCTGTGCTAACTCCTTACGGTAAAGAAATGCTACAAGCCTTTATTGTAATAAAAGAAAACAATACCCAATTTTTAGAGGCTCAACAAGAGCATTTACCTAAATAATAATGATTAAAAAGTCCCATTTAACGGGTATTATTCTGGCCGGTGGAAACTCCAAGCGCATGGGGCAAGACAAGGGGCTTTTAGTGCACAAGAACAAACCGTTTATAACCCATATTGCCCAAGCACTTACCCCTGTTGTTAGTTCCATTATTGTTGTAAGTGCAAACCAATCATATAAAAAGATGGGCTTTTCCACTTATCCAGATTTAATACCTAATAGCGGGCCTCTTGGTGGATTATACACGGGGCTATATTACAGCAATACGCCTTGGAATATTTGCCTTAGCGTGGACATTCCGAATATAACAACACCTTTACTCGACCAACTAATTAATACCGCAACCAAAAGTCAAAGTATTGTTCAATGTGCGACAAAACAGCAAACACATCCTCTGGTTGCCATATATCCAAAAACAATTCAGCCACAATTAAAAGCTGCCTTAGATAAGGGTCACTTTAAATTACAACGCCTTATAAACGAATTGGAACACAGCAACTTACAGTTAAACGCTCAATTAGCGAAGCAGGTTTTTAATGTAAACACCAAAGAAGACCTCGACCAGCTTTAACAAAAAGAGTTTATCAAGAAGGCCTACGAAAACGTTTAAGTACTAAGATTTTATTATCTTAATCACTTAAATAATACAACTCGATGACCGACTTAGATATCGCTAAACAAATAACCTTGCAGCACATTAGTAAAATTGCTGCAAAGTTAGGACTTGACGAAGATTCCATAGAAATGTATGGAAAGTACAAAGCAAAACTTCCACAAAGTATAATAGACTTAAACAAGGTGCAACAAAGCAACCTTATTTTGGTAACTGCCATTTCGCCCACGCCTGCTGGAGAAGGAAAAACCACCATGTCTATTGGTCTATCCGAAGGATTAAATCAACTAGGAAAACAAACCACAGTTGTACTTAGGGAGCCCAGTTTAGGCCCTGTGTTTGGTATTAAAGGTGGTGCAACTGGAGGTGGCTATGCACAAGTACTGCCCATGGAGGACATTAATTTGCATTTTACGGGAGATTTTTCGGCCATAGAAAAAGCCCATAATTTATTAGCTGCCGTAGTAGATAATAACATACAAAGTAAAACCAATACTCTGGGAATCGACGCCCGTACCGTGGCCTGGAAGCGTGTAATGGATATGAACGACCGTTCTTTAAGAAACATTGTTATTGGCCTTGGCGGAACAACTTCGGGAGTGCCAAGACAAACTGGATTCGACATTACTGCGGCGTCCGAAATTATGGCAATTTTATGCCTTGCCGACGATTTAGAAGATCTTAAAAAGCGCCTTGGCAATATATTTATAGGATATACCCTGACCAAAGAGCCCATTTATGCCAAAGACTTAAATGTACAGGGTGCTATGGCTGCCCTATTAAAAGATGCCGTTAAGCCAAACCTTGTTCAAACTATAGAAGGAAATCCTGCAATTATTCACGGTGGGCCGTTTGCAAATATTGCACAAGGGACGAATTCGGTAATTGCTACGCGCATGGGGATGTCGCTTTCCGACTACACGGTAACAGAAGCTGGTTTTGGCGCAGATTTAGGAGCCGAAAAGTTTTTAGATATTAAATGCCAAAGTGCTGGAATCTCTCCAAAAGCTGTGGTATTAACAACAACCATTCGCGCTTTAAAATATCACGGTGGTGCCCACCTAAAAGAGCTAACCACACCCAATGTAGAGGCTCTTAAAAACGGCTTACCAAACCTTGAAAAACACCTAGAAAATGTACGTCAATTTGGAATTACACCGGTAATAGCTATAAATCGATTTGTAAGCGATAGTGACGACGAAATAAAGATGATTCAGGAATTTGCACAAACAAATAACGTGCGTGTTGCCTTAGCCGAAGTATGGGCCAAAGGCGGAAAAGGAGCCTTAGAATTGGCTCAGCATGTTATCGATGTTGTAGAGGCCAATAATACCCAATTTACACCAATGTATACTTGGGATATGCCCGTAAAAGATAAAATAGAAGCCATAGCTACTAAAATTTATGGTGCCGCCCATGTGGAATATGCAGCCCGAGCAAAAAAAGACTTGAACACCATTGCGGCACTGGGCTTAGAAGGTTTACCTGTTTGTATGGCTAAAACGCAAAAGTCTTTAAGCGATGATCCAAAACTAATTGGAAGGCCTACTGGATTTACCATTACTATTCGCGAAATAGAGATTGCGGCTGGAGCCGGATTTTTAATCCCAATTACTGGAGATATGATGCGCATGCCAGGGTTACCGGCACATCCTGCTTCCGAGAAAATTAACATAGATAATCACGGTAATATCTCTGGGCTATTTTAGGTCTTTTTTAATGCGCTTTAATTCATTAACTTTATAAATCTATGATTTACTGTCTTTTACGGCAATAAAAAGAAAAATGGCTACTAGAAACTACAAGGGAAAACAGTTTAACCAGCAGGGTATTAAATCGGTTGCAGATGCGCTTACCGTAGAGGAAGCCTTGCAGATAAACATTAACAAAAAACCCTTTACCCTATCTATGCGTACTCCTGGTGAAGATGCCAATTTAGTGCGCGGTATGCTGCATTGCGAAGAAGTAATAAACGACCGCGAGTACCACCCAGATATTGTGTTAAAAAAAGAAAATAAAGACGGGATTGTTACCTAAGTAAACCTAAGCATTCCTTTAGACAAATTAGGCGATGGATACTCCAATTCTAGGAGTTTATTGTCGGTTTCTTCCTGTGGAATTTGTGGTAAAACAGAATTAGGGGAACTTAGTTTTTTGGGTAAAACAGTAGATAGTAAACAGCAAATTGACGCTGGTTTGTTTTCGGAATTATTTAATAAAATGAATTCTAAACAATTCGATTTTAAACAATCAGGAGGCACCCATGCGGCGGCAGCTTTTAATCAAAATGGTGATTTACTTAGCGCTATGGAAGATATTGGAAGACATAATGCCGTAGATAAAGTAATAGGAAATTTATTATATACCCAGCAATTAAATACGGCCAAAGTAATGACCGTTAGTGGCAGAATTTCTTACGAAATAGTAATAAAAGTGTTTAAAGCAGGAATTCCGTTTTTAGCGGCAGTTTCTGCGCCGTCTTCATTGGCGGTAGATTATGCCAAAGAACTAGGCATTAGCTTGTTGGGTTTTTGCCGGGATGGCCGCGCAACTTGCTATTCGCATCCGTACAGAATTATTAATAATCGTTCCCAAGAAGTGGGAGCCCAAGTGAGTTAACCCCATATGTCTGATAATTTAAGTGAACTTTTAGGAAGAAAATCCATACACGAAAACCTGTTCGATAAACTAGGTGCTTTGGCACAACCTGCTGGTGCTCCAAGCGATGATGAACTTGCATTGCTGGCAGAAGAATTTCTTGTAGGGAAAGCCAATACCTTTGGAACGGCTAGTTTTTACGATTTTTTAAAACCAGATAACAAAGGAAAACAAGTTTATGTATGTAACGGTACCGCCTGTGAATGTGCTGGAACACAACCCGAAGTAATTCAAAAATTAAAGACTTCGTTTAGAGATGATCAAATTGGGCATATGACCTGCTTGGGACGATGTCACGAAAATGCGGCCTTTCACTACAAAGGCAAGAACTACTCGGGGGACGCAATTTCTAGTTTAAACGATTTGGTTAAAAACGATGCTAAACTGCCTATAGACAACTATAATGTTGCAGCCAGTGGAGTACAAATACTAACCCAGCCTTTTACCAACATTAACGACTTTTACGCGCCATTTTTAGAGGCAATAACACAAGATTCTGCAGCTGTATTAGAAGAAATTAAAACCTCGAATGTTCGCGGTCGTGGTGGCGCAGGATTCCCAATGGGTTTAAAACTTGAGTTTTGTCGCAACGTAAAAAACCCGACAAAATTTATTATTTGTAATGCCGATGAAGGCGATCCTGGGGCATATTCAGACCGCTATTTATTAGAACAACAACCCCACGCGGTCTTGTTCGGAATGCTAATTTCTGGTTATGTTACCCATGCCAAGTACGGTATACTTTACATACGCGCCGAATATCCGGAAGCGGTTGCTATTGTTCAAGAGGCAATAGATAAGTTAAAGGATCAAGGCCTTGTAGGTCAAAACATAAACGGAAGCGATTTTTCTTTCGAATTTAAAATTATTCAGGCGCAAGGTTCTTACATATGTGGGGAAGAAACGGCCTTAATAAACTCAATAGAAGGGCAGCGACCAGAAGTTAGAGTGCGCCCGCCCTATCCTGCTCAAAAAGGTCTTTTTAATAAGCCCACGGTAGTTAATAATGTAGAGACTTTAGCAGCACTACATTTTATTATTAGCCAAGGCGGACAACAATGGAAAGATATAGGAACTGCCAAGTCTTCGGGAACCAAACTGGTGTGTTTAGATAGCTTTTTTGTTAACCCTGGCATGTACGAAGTAGAAATGGGAACCCCAATGGATGTAATAATAAACCAATTAGGTGGTGGTTTTAAGCAGGCCGTTAAGGCGGTTCAAATTGGTGGCCCTTTAGGTGGATTAGTTCCAGTTAGTAAATTGAGCGAACTCACCTTAGATTTTGAATCTTTTGGGAATGCTGGGTTCTTATTAGGTCATGCCTCCATAGTGAGCGTTCCAGAAGATTACCCTATAATAAAGCTAATCGAACATTTGTTCGATTTTGCATCTTACGAAAGCTGCGGTAAGTGTTTCCCATGTAGATTAGGCACAAAACGTGGACAGGAATTGGCAACAAAAGCAATTGCCGGAGATATTAAAATTGACCGCGGATTATTTAACGATCTCTTGACAACCTTAGAACAAGGCTCTTTATGCGCTCATGGGGGTGGAATTCCATTGCCTGTGCGCAACGCACTTATGTATTTTGACGACGAATTGAAAACCTACTTTAGTTAATATTTAGCTATGAAAAAGACAGCATATATAGACAATCAAGCTTTCGCAATAGAAGAAGGCGAAACCATGTTAGCCTTTATTAGACGCTACAAAGAAAAAAACCTTGTTCCTACCCTGTGCGACGCACCCAATTTAGACCCATTTGGCGCTTGCAGAGTGTGCAGTGTAGAAGTCGCTCTAGAGGCCAATGGTCCAGTAAAAACTATGGCTTCCTGTCATGCACCGGTAGCGGAAGGACAATACATTTATACAAGCACTGCCTCTGTAAAGACACTTCGAAAAAACATTATTGAATTGGTTTTAACCGATCATCCTTTGGACTGCTTAACCTGCGAAGTAAACGGAAACTGCGAACTACAAACCGTAGCGGCTCAAGTTGGGATTCGCGATGTTCGGTATCCCGCGGGAGAAGATCATTTGTTTAGATTAAAAGATTTAAGTCACCCGTACATGACTTCCGATTTGTCTAAATGTATAAACTGTTATCGCTGTGTTCGCGCCTGCGACGAAGTACAAGGTGAGTTTGTTTTAAGCATGTCTGGCCGTGGTTTTGATTCTCATATTATAAAAGGTTTAGACCAGTCTTTTATGGATTCTGACTGCGTGAGTTGTGGCGCCTGTTCTCAGGCCTGTCCCACTTCTGCAATTTCGGATGTATTCCAGTCCAAGGCAATTCAAGCCACAGATACTACCAGAACCATTTGTACCTACTGCGGTGTGGGCTGTAATTTAGAAGTTTCGACTAGCAATGGGGAAATTTTAAGTATTACCGCACCCTACGATGCCGAAGTCAACCAAGGACACACCTGTATTAAAGGGCGTTATGCTTTTAAATTTTACGACCACCCAGAACGATTAAATTCACCAATGATTAAAGAAAATGGCGAATTTAAAAAAGTGAGCTGGGACCAAGTCTACGACTATATTGCATCTAAATTGACTTCTTTTAAAGACGAATTTGGGTCGGACGCTATTGCTGGAATTTCTTCGGCTAGATGTACCAACGAAGAGAATTACTTGATGCAAAAATTTATTAGAACCGTAATTGGAACCAACAATATAGATGGCTGCGCTAGGGTTTGCCACTCGCCTACAGCTTTAGGAATGCAACGCACTTTTGGCACCGGAGCCGCCACAAATTCAATAGACGATTTAAAAGACACCAATTGTATTATGGTAATTGGTGCTAACCCTACAGATGCGCATCCAGTAACTGGCGCTAAACTTAAGCAGTTTGCCATGAAGGCAGACAACGTGTCTATTGTTATTGACCCAAGACGTACCGAATTGGCTAAATACGCTAATCATCATATTCCTTTACGCCCAGGAACCAATGTTGCCGTACTTAACATGATGATGTACTACATTATTACCGAAGGCCTTGCCGACGCTGCTTTTATAGCAAACAGAACCGAAGGTTATTCAGATTTCGAAAAAGAACTTTTAAGTATCGATCTGGACAAACTAGAAGCTGTTTGTGGCGTAGATCGTAAGATTATTAAAGACGCAGCAATTGCCTATGCAACTGCAGCTAATGCCATGTCTTTTCATGGTTTAGGGGTGACAGAACATTCTCAAGGAACCTTTACGGTAATGCAAATTGCCGATTTGGCTTTATTAACTGGAAATATTGGTCGACGAGGTGTTGGGGTAAATCCACTTAGAGGTCAAAACAACGTACAAGGAAGTGCCGATATGGGAGTTCAGCCTCACCAAGGTGCGGGATATTTAGATGTTACCAACAAAGAGGTTAACAATAGATATAACGAATTTTACGGGGTAGATGTTCCAAGTCATATTGGTTATAAAATTCCCGAAATGTTTGACGCGGCCCTCGAGGGCAAATTAAAAGCCCTTTGGGTAATTGGCGAAGACATTGTACAAACAGACCCTAATACTAAAAAGGTAATAAAGGCTTTAGAAGCAACAGACCTTGTAATTGTGCAAGAATTATTCATGACCGAAACTGCAAAATATGCAGATGTAATTCTGCCCGGAGCCTCATTTTTAGAAAAAAGTGGAACCTTTACCAATGGAGAACGCCGTGTTCAGGCCGTAAGACAAGTGGTAACTCCTGTTGCGGGCTCTAAACCCGATGGGCAAATAATTGTAGATATTATGAACAAAATGGGCTATAATCAACCCGATTATACCCCAGATGGCATGCTGGAAGAAATTTCGCAAATCGTGCCCTTCTTTGCCGGTATTACCTGGGATCGTTTAGGTATTAATGGGCTACAATGGCCTGTTGCAAAAGATGGAACCGACACTCAAATTTTACATCAGCAAGAGTTTAAAAGAGGAAAAGGCTATTTTGAATTCAACCCATGGGAAGAGACCCAAGAGCTTACCCAGCACGCTAAAGATTTTCCGTATATACTTACCACAAATCGCGAATTAGAACATTACAATTGCGGAGCCATGACCCGAAGGACAGCCAACGAAAAGCTGCTTAAAGACGATTATTTAATGATTAACCCGGAAGATGCCAAAGAGAACCTTATTAATGACGGGGAATATGTTTGTTTAGAATCTCCTCGAGGGAAAGTAGATGTAAAGGCACGCATTACCGACGAGGTTAAACAAGGTATTTTAAGCACCACCTTTCACTTTCCAGAAATTATGATTAACAACTTAACGGGAGATATTCATGATTCGGAGGCCATGTGTCCCGAATATAAAGTAGTTGCAGTCCGAATTCGCAAATCTAAAGGGAAGTTTAAGAAATTACTCGAGGAATAACCCATGCATTTAAACTTAATAACAAAAAACAGCGGCAATTGCCGCTGTTTTAAATTTAAATTGGGATTCTAATAATTAATTACAATCTGTTGGTAAAGATTCTAAAGAAGCTTTGTCAAAATAGATTTTTAAGTTGTCGTCTAATTTGGTGTTAACCGATTGAATAATCTTTTCTAGGTTTTCGTGATAGGTGTTTTCGAATCGAACTTTAACCTGGTCCTTGCTGTCCTGATTTAACACAACGGTATACGATTGCCCGTCAGATATACAGGTATTTATATATTCCGTTTTATCTAATTCTCCAATAAGTTGAGCCATTTCGTCGTAAGCCTTTTGGTCCATATTGGTTTGACTCAAAATGGAATCTGCCTCTGTAATTCTATTAATTAAATGCACATACATTATGTCTTTATCCATAACGTAATGTGTAGATAATTGGCTAGGGAACATAGGGATCTCTAAACGAATACTATTGGCTTGATCCAATTGATAGTCGTCTTTTTCTTCGCAAGTTTGTGCGCTTAACAGCACCACTAACATTAATCCAAGAACCGATCTAATTGCTATTATTTTTGCCATATCTCGATGTATTTAGGGTAAGTTCTTCCCATGCGACTAATCATATTCTCTATAGAAATACTACTAGAAGATAGTCCATGGTTTGCAGATAAATATTTTTTAATGTCTTCGGCCTTAGCTTCATCGTCAGGATGGAAGTAACGTATAGTAAAGGTGTTGGGTAAATTATCCACAGCAGCCGTACTAACATCTATTACCGGTGTATCTTCTTCTGTAAACATAGCCACATCGAAAGACGAACTATAAGTAATTCCCTGCTTTATAGAACGCAAGCTACTTCTGTTTTGTTCGCGGCTAGGTACAATACGTAACTCGGCTAACTGTACCACGTCAGAAGACACATTAGGCTTGCCATAAATTTGCTGAATCCCACGAACGTCTAGAGTACTTAATTCACCTTCGTTAGTCCATTTAGGGTTGCAGTAGTTCATTACCGAATACAAATCACAAGGAGTTACATAATAACCTCCACCACCGCCTTGTGGTGCTTCTCCACAAAGACAATCAGGACGGTTTTGTTCATGGGCCAAACCAATGGCATGACCAAATTCGTGTACTGCAATAAATTTAATACAGTCTTCTTTGCTATAGCCACTGCATTTAAACTGCCCTAAAAATTCGAACGATAATTCCAAACCATTCTGTACCCCATCTACCTGAGTACCTAATCCTTTGGCGTGTGGATGTGCATAATCGTTCACTAAAATTCTAATTCCTCTAGAGTTCGAGGTGGATTCTCCCCAACCCGAAAATTCAATATTGGCATAGGTGCCCCAAGTACTTTCTATGGCTTCCTGTACCCATGCGCGTCCTTGCGCATTAGCAGCTGTTGGGTTCTCCCATGAAACTTCGATTACCGTTTTGCCAGTTGCATCGCTAGGCCATTTTGCGTCTCGCTGCATATTTATAGCACTAATTCCGGTGTAACCAGTATAGGGCCCGGGGTCCTGAGCCAAGGCAATGGTCCCGATTAATAAAAAACTGATGATTAATAATTTTTTCATTGTATTTAGAAATTAAAGTGGTTTATAAATTAATCCAGATTTCAAAATAATCTGGAATTGGACTACTAAAATATGGGGTCATGTCTTGCAAGCTAATAAATCGCGACTTGTATTTTTGGGCAATTTTTGCTTTTAGTAATTTAGCTTTCGCTAGATCCTGATCGTCAAAAAAACGAATGGTAATTTTATTATTTAAATTGGCCGTAGCTCTTGCTGGAGCTAAATCGGGTTCTATATCTATAGTCGAAACCAATACCACATCGGGCCCCGGAGTAAAGGTATTTTGACTTATGGTTTGTACTTGAAATCGTGAGGCTTGATTACAAGCAACTAAGCGTATTTCGTTTATATAGGTAGTAGAAGTAGCCAGAGTCGATGTATCCCGCCTTAAAATTATCTGACTATTTCTGTTATCTATTGTTATTGTTCCAAAGTTTTCTAACACACTTTGCCCTAAAAGCGGCGGCACATTTACCCCATCTATAACCATGGCGTCTATATTTTCCAATTCGGAATCTCCTAGTTTTAGATGTCGAATGCGTATAAGTAATGCATCGGCAACGGCACCATTGGCCATCATAGTACTTGTGCGAGCAATAATATCGTTGTCTGTAAGCAGGCCATTATTTCTTAGTGTATTGTATAATTCCATACCAAAAGACACCTTAGAGGCTCCCGTATCGAATATAAAGGTGCTGCCATAGCCATTTAAACCCAATTGAGTTTCTATAACATTGGCGCGGTTCTTTGTAAATGGAATTACAATTTCTTCCTGCTGACTCCAAAGTAGTGTTCCACTAAAAAGGAATACCGTAAAAAGAATCCGTTTGAACAAAATCATTACACGTTAACTTAAAAATTATGCTTAATATCACAAACAATGCCAAGCCTATTAATACTATCTTATTTGCCAATTTGGTGTACTTCCAAGGGATCTTTTTTAATGCGTTAAGCACTATAAAAGCAAGCCCTAAAATAAAAACAACAATTACTGGAATAAAAAACCCGCTCACCTTAAATCTACTGTAGATATAAGAAAAATTACCTTGACAGGCATTATACATGAGTTTTAAAAAATTGGGGACCTTGGGTTGGTGAATAAAATATTGCTGGGCCTCGAATTCTCTTAATAAAAAACGCACGTTGCGTTTTTTAGTATTAATGTTCCCAGCTTTTATTTCTTTTTTTATGTGATCCGACAAAATAGCCAAATACAAATGCCCTTTCCCCGGGTCTGCCGTAGCACTAGAATCGTTTACTATAACTGCGGCCCGATTAAAGGCCTGGGTTAAATCTTCTATAGTAAAACTAGACAAATCAAAATTACCTAGTTCTCGCAATTCAGTTGTAAAAAACTGATCTACCTGCGGCGAACTATCCTGTATTGCAAAACTGCTAAGCATTAGGCTAATTATGCCAACAAAAGTATATTTTATTGCGATTTTCATGGTCTTACTTTTTTATAACGGTAAGCAAAGGTCCTAGTTGTACTCTTCTATTTACGCTCTCGTTTACCTTAGGAGCATACCATTGGCTAATAGCTCCGTCTAAATACAGGGCATTGTCGCAAGCATACTGCTCTTTAAATAGCTGCGTGAATTCGTAAAAATTAACTGGCTCCAAGCTTATTACTAATATAATTTCGCCTTTTTTATTTACACCTACGCCGTTTCTAATGTTTAAATTTTTAGAGCCTTGGTTAAAAGCTTCGTTAAACTTGCCATTTATTAGCATCATGGGTCCCGATTGTGTTGCCCATACTACTTCGTGTTTGGGTTCGTAATTTTTAACGTAACTATCTGTTGTTATAACCTGTGGCTCGCCTTTTTTATCTATTGCAAAAATCCCGTTAGGCGGCAAGTCATAAAAGTTACCCTTATGCATAGGATCGCCCATATTTAAATTAATTTTGGCGTGTTCTTCGCCGTTTACCATAAACAAGCCTATGGGTAAACGCTGCGGACTAAACATACCTGCATTCATAGAAAAAATATGATTCTGTTTGCCGGCCGTTAATTCGTTATCTATTGCTGTAAAGTCGTAAACACCGCGACCATCGGGAGTCTTATTAAACAGGCGAATGTCGTAATCTTTTGTATTTACCTTGCACACTATATAACGCTTTCCTAAAAAAGTGACATCCGAAAGTTCTTCAGATATTTTTTTCTCGCTATTGGTTTCTAAGCTCACACCACTTTGTTCCATGGAATGACTTACAAGAAATACAGGGCCAAGCGAGTTTTTCTTTTCGTTAACCGCCCCTAATTGTGGGGTGTAAAACGAACTATCGTTCCCACGCATTACGAGCGCATCTTTACCTCCCACTGTGGTTACGACTGTTGCCATTTGCTTAAAGCTCACTTTGCCTTTCGAAATTACAAAGAGCACCTCTCCTTTTGAATTTAAGGTAATAACGCTTAATACGCCATTGGCAGGTACATTTTCTAATGCTGGCATTATTTTTCCAGCCTGCATTAAAACAGGACTTGACTCTATGGCAAAATTAAAGTCCCCAACTTTTGGATTGGTTTTTTTATACTGACTAGATGCAGCAATTTGCATTGCATTGTCTTTTCTAAACGAAAAAATACCTTTTAATGAATCTAAAGGCAATTCGGCGTTTACAAAACCTGTGCCTCCTGTGCGAATGGAGCCATCTTTTAATATTAATCCAAGGGGTAATCCCGCAGCTTTAACCGGCGCTGCGCTAATTGCAAAAACTACAGCTTCTTTGTTACTTAATTTTTGCGCAGCATGCGCCTCGAAGCCCAAGGGCTTTTTGCCAGTATTGTGCAACTCAAGATTAAAGGTTTTGGTATTTACCGTAACTACCATATACGTCTTGCCGTCTACTTGAATTTCTTGAATCAAGCTCGCGTTAACCCGCGCATTGTTTTGTGCATAACTTAGGGCCGTAAAGCCGCCAAAGGCAACAAACAATAACACATATCTTAATATTATAATTGATTTAGTCATCATAGGTGTAAAAAACTAAAAGGTTAGTGGCTTCGTTAAGCTTATTGTCTGCTTTATAGGTCAAACTATCCCAGGCCTCACGAACGAGCAATATATTTTTCCCGCCCGTATCTAAGTTAATAATGTATTGGATTTCGTAGCCAATTTCTTCCAATAATTCTTTGGCATATTTGGCTGACTTATTTAATTCCAAAGGGTCTGGCGCATCTACTATTATATTGTAAAAGTTCTCGCCATACGATGCAGTAACTAAAAACCTGCGTTCGGCTTTTTTACCGTAGTACAAATCCCTAAAATTATCTGTGCGCTCGCTAGAATAAACCAACTGAGACTGGAAAATGGTATAATCATTTTCTACTGCAGTTTCAATTAAAAGC
The DNA here is from genome assembly GCA_965277295.1 of Gilvibacter sp. Classification (GTDB taxonomy): domain Bacteria; phylum Bacteroidota; class Bacteroidia; order Flavobacteriales; family Flavobacteriaceae; genus Gilvibacter. Next base: position 1,581,084 of record OZ255720.1, on the reverse strand, counting down.
TCGCGGTCGTCGTAATTACTGCGCGGATTAATTTTTATAAAATCCCCTTCACTATCATAATAGCCTCCAGCCAATTCATCTAAATCCATAGCCACAGCATACCCGTCTATTACAAAAACCATAGCGTCCATTTCGTCGTCAATTACGCGGTTTTTTACCCGACCATCTTCTATGGTTAAACCCACAGGTTTAGAGTCGGTTTCCCAAGTTTCGCTAAAAGCCCCTGAGCACGCAATCATTATGGTTTTGTTGTAATACCAGTTTTCGTACCTGCTTTGTGCGTCCATGGCAAAGTATTCTGCTCGAACGGTTTCGCCCATTCTAAATACATAAACGTCAAAATTGTAACCATTGTACGTTTCGCCAGCTAAAGTTCTAAAGTTTTCGTCGAATTGTTGTGCATTTACAGAAAATCCGCATAGCAAAGCAATAAGCGTATATTTAAAAAGCAACTTCATTAATCTTTGTAATAAACAATTAAGTTCGTAGCGTTTTCTATTGTCGCGTAATCGTAAGTGCCTTTATACGGTTTTAGGTCTTCCAAATAAGACCCGTTATAGGCATATAGTAAATTCTTCGCTCCGGTATCTAGATTCATGATATAAAGGACTTCAAAATCTTCGTACTCCAAAATAGCTTTCGCCTCTTTTGTGGCTTTAATAAGATATTCTTCGTCTGGAAGGTCTACCACCACGTGATGCACGTTTCCACCCTTTTTGCACAAGGCTAAAAATCTGCGTTCTCTTTGCTCACCGTAAGTTAGGTTTCCAAAATTTTCGCTTTCGGACTTCTTTTCTGAATATACCAGTTGTGTTTGAAACAAAGTAACCCCGGCATCTTCTCCCCAATCTAAAAAGTTGTAGGCATCTGTTGCATTATCTCTTGGGTCGTAATTTACATAGTTACCACTCCCGTAAGGGCTTTCTACGTTTACGTATTTTTTATCCATATCGACTACGGCAACGCCTCCTATTTGCGCAGCCCCATTGTAAATAATTACCATGCCGTCCATTTCGGACTGAGGTGATCTGTTTACAATGTTTCCATTATCTACACAAAGCCCAACTGGTTTAGCAGACGAATCCCAGCCGTCAGAAAAGGCTCCAGCGGCAATTAATAATATTTCTTTATCGCCTTTCCAGTCTAAGTATTGCTGATGCGCATTGGTTGCAAAATACTTGGCCTTCATATTTGTGGCCGCTCCTCCGGCGCGAGAAAAGTCGTATAAGGTCCAAGATTTTTCTTGATAGTCGTAAGATGAAACATTAAATTTTCCATTAAAATAGCTTTGTGCTGCGACTTGATAGCCAAAAGCCAGAACAAGGCCTAATAATAAATTGCGTACTCTCATTGTAATTCCGTTTTGGTTAGTAAACTGTGTTTATGTGTGTTTAATTTGTTGATTTTTGTATTACAAATACCAATGGCATGTTTATTAGCTCGAAATCAGAAAACTGCGGCTGTGCCATTAGTTTAGGTATTAACTGCGCCAAATCGTTCCCAAACTCTTGCGTGGTTTCCACATGCATTCTAAAATCGGGTGGCATGGCGTAGTAAGATCCATTTAAAAAATCTTTTTTTATTTCTCTTAAGGTGCGTTTACCGGCGTTGGTTCCACTTATAGAATATTGTGCGCGTACCTGAGCATAATTTTCCATTACTTGATTTAAAAAGTCCGAGGCCTCTTTTAATTCGCTAACATTAGCATACAATGCTTCCCAATTTAAGGTAATGTATCTGTAGCAAACATAATAGCCCGCTAAGGCATCTGTTATTTTATCGAATTCAGACTGGGTCAATTGGGAATCGTAATCGGCGTAAAGCCGATTAGAAAACAATTTTGCTAAATAGGGATCTAATAATTCTCCTGAATTATTAAGGTCGGACAAAAATGTTCCGCCCAAATAAATTTTTAGCATTTGCGAGCCTTCGGCATTGTTTAAACAAAAGCTGTCTTGCTGTAAAAGTTCGTAAATGGTCGAATTGACCTTAAAGAATTGTTCTAATTCAGTTTTAGAAGGAAATTTAATCTCTTGAACTTGCGTATTTTGATTTTCACCACCGCCAGACTTAACATAACACTGCGAATATACCACCTGACCAAAACCCACTGCAAGCAGTAAAAACAAGGTTTTAAGGTTAGTTTTATTACAATGTACTGCGATTCTTTGCATAAAGCCTATGGCGTGCGCTAATTATGGTCCAATATAGGTGCAACCCAAAAGAAATTCAATACGACAAATGGCGTATTTATAGTCCTAATGCTGATGCCTTATTTACTGTGCTAATTTAAATACAGGAATAAAACCACAACATTCCCAGTACTGGGTATATTTTAAAATTACTATTTCCCGAGCTATCCACCATAGCAATTTGTTAAAAAATCGTTAATGTGCTCAAATATTCGTTAAGGGAATACCGTAATCGCTAGCTAAATAAGAATAGCATAAACTGGGTGAAAATTAAAGTTTGATATTAAAAATTCTTGTGCGCACCTCTCTTAAAAGTCTAAGATTATAAGTAGAATATATATTAAAATAAGATTTATAGATTGTCTCTATCTAACATTGGTGTTCTATTGACGTACTTTTAGGGTACAAAAAAATAAACAAGCTAACACAATGGAACATAATTCAAACGGCAGTTCGCCAGGACAATGTCCTTTTTTAAGCGGAACTATAAAAGAAGGTGCCGGTGGCGGAACCAGTAACAGAGACTGGTGGCCAATCGAACTTAATTTAAGTATTTTAAGACAGAATTCAGAAAAATCTGACCCCATGGGGGACGATTTTAATTATGCCGAGGCATTTAAGTCATTAGATTTAGAAGCGGTTAAAAAGGATTTACATTTTTTAATGACCGATTCTCAAGATTGGTGGCCGGCAGATTACGGGCACTATGGTCCAATGTTTATAAGAATGGCATGGCACAGTGCAGGAACCTATCGCGTAGGCGATGGACGTGGAGGCGCAGGTTCTGGATCGCAGCGTTTTGCACCACTAAACAGCTGGCCAGATAATGGAAACTTAGATAAGGCTCGTTTGTTATTATGGCCTATTAAACAAAAATATGGGAGAAAAATTTCTTGGGCAGATTTAATGATCTTAACCGGCAATGTTGCCTTAGAATCTATGGGTTTCGAAACCTTTGGATTTGCAGGAGGACGTGAAGATATATGGGAACCAGAACAAGACATTTACTGGGGCTCAGAAAAAGAATGGTTAGGCAACAAAGCACGATACGAAGAAGAAAAATTAGAAGGACATTTGGGCGCAGCACATATGGGGCTTATCTATGTTAATCCAGAAGGACCTAATGGGAGTTCTGATCCGTTAGGGTCGGCAAAACTCATGAAGGAAACCTTTGGTAGAATGGCAATGAACGACGAAGAAACTGTTGCCTTAACCGCTGGAGGGCACACTTTTGGTAAAGCTCACGGAGCCGCAGACCCAGACCAATATGTTGGTGCAGAACCAGCAGGAGCTTCTATCGAACAAATGAGCACAGGTTGGAAAAACAGTTTTGGCACAGGCGTATTAGACGATACCATTACCAGTGGTTTAGAAGGTGCATGGACACCAAACCCGACGCAATGGGATCACGATTATTTTGACGTACTTCTTGATTACGATTGGGAACTTACTACAAGCCCAGCTGGAGCAAGTCAATGGACGCCAACTGCCGAATCTAAAGCCAGAATGGCGCCAAGAGCTGGCGACGCTTCTAAGCAACAAGCGTTAATGATGACCGACGCCGATATGGCCTTAAAAATAGACCCAGATTACTTAGAGATTTCTAAACGATTCCAAAAAGACCCTAAAGCTTTAGAAGATGCCTTTGCACGAGCTTGGTATAAGTTAACGCATAGAGATATGGGGCCTATTGATCGTTATTTAGGACCTGAAGTTCCTAAAGAAGAATTAATCTGGCAAGACCCAATTCCTAAAGTAGATTATACCTTAAGTGAAGGCGATATTTCGCAACTAAAAAACATGATTTTAGCCTCAGGTTTAAGTGTTTCTGACTTAGTTACGACTGCATGGGCGAGCGCCTCTACTTTTAGAGGATCGGACATGCGCGGTGGAGCAAACGGAGGTAGAATTCGACTAGAACCTCAGCGTTCTTGGAAAGTAAATAACCCAACGGCTTTAAATCGTGTACTTGATGTTTATCAAGGAATTCAAAAACAATTTAGCGGCACCATTTCTATGGCCGACTTAATTGTACTAGGTGGTGTTGCTGGTGTAGAAGAAGCGGCAAAAAATGCTGGACACGAAATAAGCGTGCCATTTACACCTGGAAGAGGAGACGCAAGCCAAGAACAAACAGATTTAGAGTCGTTTGGATATCTTGAGCCTTGGGCAGATGGATTTAGAAATTACCTCAAGCCCGATTTAGAAATAACAGCAGAAGAATTATTGGTAGACCGTGCCAACTTGCTCACCTTAACTACTCCAGAAATGACAGTTTTACTTGGAGGAATGCGAGTTATTGGAACAAATTATGACGGTTCTAATCACGGAGTATTTACAGATTCTGTAGGTAGTTTAACCAACGATTTCTTTAAAAATATATTGGATTTTACCTATACCTGGACTGCGGCTAACGCCGACGAAACGGTATTTGAAGGTCGCGACAGAAGAACTGGCAATGTGGTATGGACAGGTACTCGTGCAGATTTAATTTTTGGTTCGAACACAGAACTAAGAGCTATTGCAGAGGTATATGCCAGCGCAGATGCTAACAAGAAATTTGTAAACGACTTTGTGAAAGCATGGGATAAGGTTATGAATTTAGACCGCTTTTAATTGGCCCAATAGCCGATTTAATTTTTGTACACTAAAAACGGCCCAAATTGGGCCGTTTTTTTATCTAGATGTTTAAATGTCCTGAAAACCGTGCGATAACTAATTAATAAGCGATACTAGCAAGAGTATCTAAAATTTGGTTTAGTTTTGCTACTTAATTACATTTAAATCTAACATTTTCTATATCATGAAGAACACTGCAATAAAACTGGCTTATTTCGCTCTAATTTTTCTAGTTGCAAGCTGCTCTAGCTTTAAGGTTGTTGATTCTTATAACTCGGAATCGGTTTCGACACTTTACGGTCAAAAAATATTAGTAATTGCGCGAGCGGCCGACGAACGTAATCGCAAAGCCTTTGAAGACGAAATGGTTAACACCCTTAACGGGAAAGATTTAAATGCGTTTTCTAGTTATAAGGAATTTCCAGGCATAGACCCTAGTGCCGAATTAAGTGCTGCAGATATCGAGCAGCTTAAAAAATTGTTTGTTCAAAAAGGCTTTAATGCCGTTGTAGTGAGTTCTATAAAAGACATTGACGTACTTTCTGAATCTACGGTGCAGGGCGGTTACGAAGCAGGAGCCAGTGTTGGGAGTGTTTACAATTATAGCAGTGGCTTTTTTGCCTATTATGGTGACCCGTATTATTTACCACGATTTAAAGGTGTAGATGTGCCTGTTACCGTTACTACCGAAACAAACACTACCTATGTTTTACAAACTATTTTTTACAACCTAGACTTACCAGAAAACAAGCAGTTGGTTGCCGCAGTAACTTCTAAAATTGTAGACCCATTGTATGCCTATACTTTGGCAAAGAGCTATGCAAAATCTATAGTTAAGCAGGTTCCTTTAAAATAGTAAGCTTCTTTACAATAGCAGGTTTTATTCAATAATTGCGTAACCCTTTAAGTTTGTTGTTCCCCAGCCTTCCAATTCTTGAGCACTCCAAAGCTCAGGGAAAAATATACGTCGCTGATACTTAGGGTGCATGTATTTGTGCCAATCGCTACCACCAGTGGCTTTTGCACTTCCCTTACCGGAGTCTAAATACTTCGCCGCAGCGTGATAATGATGCATTACCCAATCAATATTTACCGTGTGGTCGTAATGGCGCATGGCATTTATTAGACTTTTATCTTGCTTGTAGGATTCTGGCAAGGCCTTAAACTTGGTCCAAAGATTACACAAATTATGCTCCTTCATCCAAGCCAGTAGCTCGCTTTTGTATTGTAGCTCGAAATTCTTTAAAAGCATGGTTTGCTTGCCCGTTTTGTGATCTTTGCCAGCGGCTTGCCAATACATATTATCGAAAGCGTGTTGGTAAGGAGTTTCGCGATTAATGGTTTTTCTAAACCTATAATCTATTAGATTAATAAGCTCTGTTGAGGCAATTTCGATTTTGCGATACTGTACCGATTGGAATCCACTTGCTGGGGTTAAGGTATCTCGAAACTTCATGTATTGGGCTACTTCCATGCCTTCGCCCATAATGTCGAACGAACTGGAAAGCATATCAAAATACCGACTAATTCGCATTAAATGCATGACAAATTTTTTGGGCTCGATGTCTTGAGTATGGGTAATTTGCTGCATTTCCCAAAGAATCATTTTAAACAACAATTCGTTTATTTGATGGTACATAATAAATACCATTTCGTCGGGTTGCTGGGTGCGTTTGGTTTGCAGTCCCAGTAGGGCATCTAAATTAATAAGGTCCCAATATTTGGCAGATTCAGCGTGTAATAAGCCCGATAAATGCACATTGGGATTCTGGCCCATATCGGTATACTTCTTGTCTATTGCAGCTAAAAGTTCGTCTCTGTTCATAAGAGGTAATATTTAATTAAGTGAAAATAAAATACGTGACAAAGCACCTAAGGACGGTGCACAAGAACTCGTTATTACTTAAGAGAAAGGAGACTTTATATTTAAATAAATTAAGGCTGTCATGAGCGTCAAAATTACTAAAAATTTATTACCCACCGTTTTTATCATCCCAGCTTTTTAATCCAGAAAAAGAACAGGTAAAACCTCCTTAAAAAATAGGTTTTTTCTTGATTATCAGATAATTATAATTTAATAGATTTGAATTCATACAATAATACCGGACTCGTTTAAACTATAAAAAGAGTTTTTATACACTTTAAATCATGACTAAATCAATTTTTGTAATATTCTGGACACTACTGCTATTTGCACCTATTTTAATCTCTTGCCAAGATCAAGATGACCCAAAAGATCCACATGGTGTTGACGACCCCGAAGCCCAAGTATATCGCATGTTTATTGACGATGGGGCTGGAGATCTTGTACAAAAAAAGTTTAAAGGTCAAATTAGGCTTACAGATTGGGAAGCTCTCTTTGGCTCAGTAGATCAAATTCCAACGAACAATCAAGGTAATAAAGTAGCTGGCTGGTACTATAAAGACAACAAGTTATGGAGATATATGGCAGGTCCAAACAACAATGCTAGACAAATAATTACCATGGGTGACGATGGCACTACAAGTGCCGCAACAGATCTTAATGGCGATAATATTGCAGATCTTTTAGATATTAGAATGGCCGATAGACAACGCTTTACATTTGTTACGGAAGCACTTGGTCTCGATTTTTTTGAATCCTGGATTCTTGGGAACAATCCTTTTTGCCGTGAACAAGCAGATTTAGCAGTAGATTACCCTTTATTCGGCTGTGAAGACAATGATTCGGACGGTAGTTCCGGTGGCCTTGGAGCGCCCCCCAGAGGTGTTCCTGATTTATTAGAAACGCTATGTGCAGACTACTACCAAAGCGAAGGCCGAACATTGCCAAATGTAGCATCGCACGCGATTCAAAGAAATCATGTGACCACGCGCGAGGCAGTATATAACGATGAAGATATTTTAGAACGTCGAGTTACTACTAGTTCCACCTACAGAGAGGACGGCACTCGCGAGAGCACAACCCGAATAATATATAACTACGATACCGATGGTACTACTGTAGACTCTACGGTTATAGAACAGATAGATGAACATGGAAATGGTACGCGAAACACCCATAAATTTTATAATGGAACCGGTTCTTCGGGAACAGAATTAATGGTAAGTGAATCTAAAGAAACCTTTACTACCGATCCCGATGCTTACTTAGACGATGGCAAAAATATGAATCCGCCCGAAGGTATTCCTACAGGAGGCGATACCACTTATCCAGGACCTGTTGACGGACCTTTTGGTCCTGATGCTGACTTAGCAGCTTGGTGCGACGCTCAAGTACCTTACGAAAGTGGTGCCGAAGCCGCAGCTAGAAAAGATCCTGCCGCCTTTAGAGTTTCTTGTGACGATTTGGTTGGCGGTGGATCTGGACGAGACTGTACCATTATTGAATGGGCTAGCCCCGAAGATTTTAACGGTGTAATTGAACCTCCAACGGTATCTACTGGTTGTGGTCCTTTTGAAGAACCAGGACCAGATGGCACCTGTGGAGGCTCCAGTGCCATGCAGCGCTTACGAGGTTTAACGGCCGAAATTCTGTCGGCTAATTTAGGTAGCGTGGTAATTTGCGACCCCTTAGTGTGTCGTGGATTTGAAGATTTATAAGTAGTACGCTAAATATTGGCATAAAAAAGATCTTTATTAGCTTAAAGGTCTTTTTTGACTTAATAATTTTTAAAATTAGTTTTTGTTAAGCCCATCGAATGCAAAAACGTAAATTTGGATATCAGTAATTAGGGCATTTAATGCTTAGCTAATACAACTAACGACTATACTTCCAGTTCCATGCCTTCTCTTGCAAAAACAACATTGTCGAACTTTGTTTTGCATTCGGCTTCGGCATTTTTTAGAAAAGCATCGTCATGGTCTGGGTCGTGGTGGGTCATTACTAATTGTTTCACCCCAGCACGCTTGGCTAGTGTGATAACCTGATCGTAACTGCTGTGTCCCCAGCCCTTATGTGATTTTAGCTCTTCTTCGGTATATTGAGCGTCGTGTATTAAAATATCGGCGTTTTTTGCAAAATCAATATACTTTTGTTCGATGGAATCGCCCAATTCGTGGTCGGTGCAAACAACCACAGCCTTATCAAGAATTTCTATTCTAAACCCATGGGAGCCCCCAGGATGGTTTAATTCAATAGACTCTACCGAATAGTTTTCGCCTTTTAAAAGCCCCTCTTTATGTGCTATAAAACTAAACGAACAGCCCATTTTATCTAGTTCAATAGGAAAATATTCCTCTTGCATTTGGGTGGCAAATATTTTATGTAAATCATGTTCTTGATTATGGCGTTCAAACATGTTTATATTAATATTCATATTGGGATTGTAAGCCGGGTCAAAAAAAGGAAACCCTTGAATATGATCCCAATGAAAATGCGAAAACGTAATGTTTAATTCGGTCTGATCAGGGAACTCGATGGGCATTTCTTTTCCTAACATTCTTATTCCAGTTCCAGCATCCATTATGGAAACTCGGTTGTTATCTCCTGGATAAAAGGCAATACAAGTTGTATTACCGCCAAATTCTTGAAAATTAGTATCACAAACGGGAATCGAACCTCGTGTACCATAAAATTTTATTCTTAATGCTGCCATCTAAGCCAATTTAAGTTTAATCTCTTTTATTTTTTCTAGCCTCTTGTTTACTGTTTGTTCGGTCTCCAAACGGAATAACAGCATTTATAATTCCAGATTCAATAGTCTTCCAAACGTAATTTATTGGACTTTTATAGACAACCCTTTCTGCCTCCATATTGGCAATAAAGGTTTTTCCATTATCTGTTGGGTTATCGGCACGAACTACCGTATTACCTACAAAAGACAGGAACTTGTTTTCGGTGTCGTTTTCTTTATTTACAACTAAATCTAAATTAGAATACAATAAAGTGAGCTCCCCATCTGATTTGTAAGCGTTGCCGTAAGCATTAAATACTATTGAATTTATGGTTCCATTATCGAATCGAATTCCCACTCCTGGATCGCTTAGCGTGTTTAAATCAGAAAAATTACCCCGTTCTACTTTTCCAATCATCTTAAACCAAAGTGGCGAATCGTGGGCCGACATTTCTAAATCGAGCGATACCGGAATTTTATTTTGAGCGTGTGCATAAAAATCGATTGCAATAGGGCCTCCACTATTATCTATTACTCCCGTGTTTAACGACAGTTCACTAAAGGCTACTTTAAGGTTCTTCGAGCTATCTTGAAAATCTTCGGAATAAGACAAAGCGCTTTCACTAATATTAATTGTATTAATGGTAAATGGAAATTCCACATTTTTAAGTGCCGTTGTAAATTTTGGTGCCCGCTTTTTATAATCGTAAGGTTTCTTTTTGTCTTTAAATATGTCGAGCTCCAATCCAGTAATTGCCAAACTGTCTACCTGTAAAGCTCCAGAAGAAACAAAGGTCTTAAAATCAATATTACTGACTTTTAATTGGGCTATTTTGGTCTTATAAACCTCGTTATTAAAAGTGTAAGTGTCTGCTAATGTTTGGACGTCTCCCTTTGGCTGGAGCGACAAATTTTTAACTGTTATAACCTTTTTTGCAAACCGAATGTCCAACTGGGCTACACTAAAATTATACATCCCTGCCGTTTGATGGCGCATATTGCTAACTTCTAAAAATATTTGGTCTGTATTTATATAAAATTTGCCTTTGGACGCATTGTCTTGTTCAAAAGTAAACCCCGCCAATTTAACCGATGCTGCGGTTGTCCGTTTTGGTTTTCCAATGGCTGGATTAATAAGAATTTCGGGGTTAATCAAGTCAACACGATCTAAACTAAAAACATCTATTCCTCTAAAACTAATCGAGTCAAAAGAAGAAGTGCTTGTGTCTTTTTTAGTGACTAAGGCTTTTAAATTTAAATACACCTTTGGAGATTCTAGGTAAATACTTTCGAACTCTAACTTTTTATCTTTGGCGAAGTCCCAAATATTAAAACCTTGAACTTCTAGAAAATCCAGACTAAAATTGCGTACCGTATCTTTTTGATTGCTAGTCGTTTCTAATAGCGAAAAATCCGAAAGTTTTAAAACTCCATTAAAAAGTTGAACGTCTATCTTATTATAAGCAATGCGTAGGTTGTTCGTATTGAGTTCTTCAATAGTTTGCGCAAAGTAATTTTTTACGTAGCCGTTAACCAGCTGTTTACCAAAAAAGTAGGCCAGCAGCACTAGTACAAGACCAATAATTAACCTTTTGCGTTTTTTATTCATAAACTCCCATTAAGTAACTTGACAATTAATGAGTTAAATAAAGTACATTAACATGTTTAGTCACCCTGAATGCTTTAAAAACTCAATGTACAATATTTACATACATAATACCAAACTAGATTAACCAACTAAACCAAAAGAAATAAGTATTCTAAATACTACTTGCAAAACATAAAAGCCGCCTCTGGTTAATGAGAAGCGGCTTTTAATAACGTAAACTAAATACCTTACGCTATGCTCTTATTTTTTAACCAACTTGTAGCTTCCAACCTGACCATCAACTGTTACTCGCATAACGTAAGTTCCTGTAGCAAGGGTAGATACATTAACTTGAGATGTTAAAGCATTAATGCTTTGGTCATGTACTTTTTGCCCCAAAATATTGTAAATCGCTACGCGCTCAATATTATCTAGTGAACTTACAGTAATTGTATTTGTTGCTGGGTTTGGATAATAATCGAATCCCTGGATTATATTATCATTAACTCCTAGGGTTAATAAAAATTCGGCTTCGTTTTCAATAAGGTTCACAAAAGATGTAAGATCCATATCTGCACCTGCGAAACCATGATAATACGTGTTTCCTCCGTTAGCTTCAATAAGCGCCGCTTCGTTAACGGTAGGAGTAGCTACAAATCCTGCTAGAGCAACTGCTCCAGCGGCTGGTTCCATGCGGTCTCCATTATCGTTACCAGCATTATCGCCAATTACAGCAAGGCCAGTAACAGCATTTGGTGTATTAAAAATAGGATCTGCTCCTTCCCAAACAGTTACGGGTAAGGGAGCCAAAAAGTCTATGGTATTACTTACCCCAACAATTGCTTGCAGTGTAGGGTTTGTATCCAAATCCCAATACGACATAATTAATTTTCCACCACCAGCAACATAATCGCCTATTGCGCTTACTTCAGTAGGAGTTAGGGCATTATTATGAACTTGCAAGATTACCAAATCCCAAGCTTGTGACGGAATATCTATATCTAAAACTCCAAGTGCGGAACCTTCAGTGACTGTAAAGCCAATTCCAGTTAGTAAAGTCCCTAGTTCTACCCCACCAAATGATTCTTGCATGTAATTATATACCGTCGAACCTGCAGGAACCCGTAATGTGGAGTTATTGCTTAACTCTAATAGCAAATCCATATCTACTGGGTTCGCAATGTCGCTGTAATTAGATCCGCTTGTGGCAGTTTGCGCCTGTGTGTAGGATATTCCTATTAAGAACATCGCACTAAATAAAATTGTAATTTTCTTCATGAATTTTGTTGTTAATTAATAAACTTAAACTTACTATTAAAAAGCTTAGTTTACAAATAAATGTTTAATTCGGGGCTTTTTACTGTTTACAGCTATGTTGCTGTAAGTTCGAGAACAACTCTTAATATAAAACAGAAACCCCAACCTATTACTAGATTGGGGTTTTTCTGCTCCTCCTCTTGGACTCGAACCAAGGACACCCTGATTAACAGTCAGGTGCTCTAACCAGCTGAGCTAAGGAGGAATTTCGCTCTAAGCGGACGCAAATATAAATTTATTTTTTATCTGCAACAAGCGGAATCAATTTTTTTTCTATCCAAATATGGCTCGGTAAATATCGTTTCCGTTTGCAAAAAGTACCAAAGCAATTAAAAGGAAGAATCCAATCATTTGCGCGTACTCCATAAACTTGTCGTTTGGTTTTCTACCTGAGACCATTTCGTACAATAAGAACATAACGTGCCCGCCATCTAATGCAGGAATTGGAAGGATGTTCATAAAGGCCAAAATAATAGAAATAAGTGCTGTTGTATGCCAAAATGCAACCCAACTCCATTGGGCTGGGAATAGATTTCCAATAGCGCCAAATCCACCTATTTGAGTAGCGCCTTCGCTAGTAAACACATACTTAAATTGCTTTACGTAATCCACTAAAATATTGTACCCGTAAATTGTTCCGCCACTAAGGCTTTCCCAAAACGAGTATTTTTCTACCATAAATTGATCTTCGTACTCGCTCCCATAGTTATTCATTCCTAACTTGCCCTTTTCTGTGGGGGTTGCGGTAAAGGTTTGCATTTGTCCTGCTCTGTTAACAGTAATGGCAAGTTCGGTTCCTGCATTCTTAGTTACATTCTCTTGAACTAACTTCCAAGTTGGCGTTAGCACTTGATTTACAGAAACCACAATATCGCCCTTTTTAAGCCCTGCCTTTACAGCAGCCATTTCTGGAATAACAGTATCTATAACAGGTATGCGCATTCTGTTAAACGGATTAGTATCTCCGGCCTTAAACATGGTCATTCCAATATCTTCAGGCAAGCCAAGGGTTTCGCTGGTGCCATCTGGATGTTGCACAGTAATACTATTTACGTCGCGCAAAAAGATATACTTATTTAGACTATTTAAGTTTTTAAACGGTGCTCCGTTTACCGTTAGTATTTTATCGCCGTCTTGAAATCCTAAATTTTTAAACTCCTGCGAAACAGAAAATCCCTTTGGGGCGTGCTCATTAGTAACAATACGTTGGCCATTAGAAAAGAAAATTCCAATATAAATTACAACTCCTACAATTATGTTTACGGTAACTCCACCTAACATAATAATTAAGCGCTGCCAAGCTGGTTTAGATCTAAATTCCCATGGCTGAGCTGGTCCTGCCATTTGCTCCTTGTCCATGCTTTCGTCTATCATACCGGCTATCTTTACATAACCCCCCAAAGGCAACCAGCCAATTCCATAAACGGTTTCTCCAACCTTCTTTTTAAACAAAGAAAATTTAATATCGAAGAACAAGTAGAATTTCTCTACACGTGTTTTAAATAATTTGGCGGGAATAAAATGTCCTAGTTCGTGCAACACAATAAGTAAAGACAAACTTGCAAGCAACTGAATTGCTTTGACCATAAAGTCACTCATACACTAAAAATTAGGCTGCAAAAATAGCCTTTTATAGGCGGTTAGAAAAATTGTTGTCCTAAGGATACTTCATAGCGTGTGTATTTTTAACTTTAATTTATTATTCCCGTGAATTTTAAAAAATTTAACGCCCGCTACGCCAATAAAAAAACGGGGCATTGTACCTTTGTAAAAACATTCACTTTTGCTCAAATTTTTTGCTAGATACAAGTTTTTTGGATTAGTGCTATTGGTGCTATCGGCTATAATTATTACAATTATGTACCATGCTCTCAAGCCACAAGACACACTGCAAATTTACCAGCCCGTAAGTGTAGACGAGTCCTTAGTCGATCCCTCGATGCAGTTTATTAAAAAGTACCACACAATTCCAGATTTTGAATTAATAAACCAAAATGGCGATACCATAACGGCCGCAGATTATGATGGTCACATTTATGTAGCCGATTTCTTTTTTACCACTTGCGTGACTATTTGCCCCAAAATGACTCAGAATATGGCGCAAATACAACAGGAATTGGCAGGAGACACTATGGTAAAATTATTGTCGCATTCGGTGACCCCAGAGATAGATACCGTTGCCCAGCTTAAACGGTACGCAATTAAAAAAGGGGTAAATGATTCGATTTGGAATTTAGTAACCGGAGACCGCAAACAAATTTACGACCTAGCCAGAAAGTCGTATTTGGCTGCAAAACAAGATCCAGAAGTTGAGCAATACGGAATGATTCACACCGAAAACTTTATATTAATAGATACTAAAAAACGAATTCGCGGCTATTACGACGGCACCGATCCTGAAGAAATGGAACGCCTTCTAGAAGAAATTGCAATTCTAAAAGCCGAACAATAATTAAATTTTAAGGATACGGCTTTTGGGTTAGCGCTTTATGTGTTACTTTTGTTGTTTAAAATCAATCTAAATAAGAATAATGAGCACCATTGCCCATTTAGCGCGAGGCGAAAAAGGTATTATAAAGGATTTTCCTATAGATACTGTGCCATTAAAATTATTAGAAATGGGGTGCCTCCCGGGTATCGAGGTTGAATTGGTGCAGTTAGCACCATTTAGCGATCCGCTTTACATAAACATTAACGGAAGTCATCTAGCCATTAGGAGAGAAACTGCCTTGCAAATTCAGATTGAACCTATCCAATAAGCATGGCTAAACAATTTAACGTTGCGTTAATTGGTAACCCCAATACTGGAAAGACTTCGGTGTTTAATCAGCTTACCGGTTTAAACCAAAAAGTAGGGAACTACCCTGGAATAACTGTCGAAAAAAAACAAGGTATTTGTAAGCTTCCTCGTGGCGTAAAAGCGCATGTACTGGATTTGCCCGGAACCTATAGTTTAAATGCTTCGTCTTTAGACGAAAACGTAGTTATAGAGCTACTTCTAAACAAAAACGACAAAGATTTTCCAGATGTTGCTATTGTTGTGGCCGATATAGAAAATCTAAAACGGAATTTACTGCTCTTTACCCAAATTAAAGACCTTGGAATTCCTACCATTTTGGCCATTAATATGGCCGATCGCATGAAGCGCAAGGCTATTAGTTTAGATGTTCAAGCTTTAGAAGCTGCTTTAAATACCAAAATAGCGCTTATAAGTTCCCGTAAAAAACAAGGCTTCGACGAGCTCAAAGAACTAATTGCTAATTACAGACAGCTGTCTGTAGCACCTTGTGTAAATGCATCGATTATTGCTCCGGAATATTTTGAACGTTTGCGAAAGGCATTTCCAAATCAAGATTTATACAAGCTGTGGCTGGTAATTACTCAAGATGTAAATTTTGGAAAAATTGAACGAAACCAGGCAGACATAATCGCTACTTTCCAAACAGAATCTAAGAGTAATTTAAAACGTCTCCAACAAAAAGAAACCATAAAGCGATATCAGTTTATAAATCTGGTGCTGCAAGAAACCTTAGCTATAGATACGGCCAATGCAAAAGATCTACGCAGTCGTTTTGACCGCGTTCTTACGCACAAGGTTTGGGGATACGTAATTTTCTTTGCCATATTGATGCTTATTTTTCAGGCAATTTTTGATTGGTCGAGTTACCCGATGGACCTAATTGATGTTTCGTTTTTACAATTAAGCGAATGGACTAAAGGACTTATGCCTCCAGGAGATTTTACTAATTTAATTGCCGAAGGAATTATTCCTGGCCTTGGTGGGATAGTAATTTTTATTCCACAAATTGCCTTTTTGTTTTTGTTTATATCCATTTTAGAGGAAAGCGGCTATATGAGCCGAGTAGTGTTTTTAATGGACCGAGTAATGCGCAGGTTTGGTCTAAGTGGAAAAAGTGTTGTGCCGTTAGTTTCTGGAACCGCATGTGCAATTCCAGCTATTATGGCTACCCGAAATATAGAGAATTGGAAAGAGCGACTTATAACCATTTTAGTAACTCCATTTACTACTTGTTCGGCGCGATTACCCGTCTATTTAATTATTATTTCTCTTGTTATTCCAGACCAACGTGTATTGGGCATCTTTAGTTTGCAAGGCCTCACGCTCATGTTTTTATATTTACTTGGCTTTGGTGCTGCCATATTTTCTGCCTATTTGCTGGACAAGGTGCTAAAAATCCAAACTAAAAGCTTTTTTGTAGTAGAAATGCCCAATTACAAAGTGCCCCTTTTTAAAAATGTGGGCATAACCGTAATCGAAAAAACCAAATCGTTTGTAGTAGGAGCAGGTAAAATTATTCTTGCAATATCTATTATATTATGGGTTTTAGCCTCTTATGGTCCTGGTGATTTTAACAATGCAGAAGAAATAGTCACTCAAGAACAAGTAGCTAATAATTTATCTGTGCAAGAATTAGACAGAGCAATTGCGTCTTACAAACTAGAGAACTCTTATATAGGAATTCTAGGAAAAGCCATCGAACCTGCCGTACGTCCCTTGGGTTACGATTGGAAGATTGGAGTAGCGCTAATAAGTTCGTTTGCGGCCCGCGAAGTATTTGTGGGCACGCTAGCCACCATTTATAGTGTGGGCAGCGACGAAGAAGAAACTATTAAAAACCGAATGGCTGCAGAGGTTAACCCAGTATTGGGCACGCCATTGTTTAATTTTGCCAGCGGTATATCGCTTTTATTGTTTTATGCCTTTGCCATGCAATGTATGAGTACCTTGGCCGTAGTTAGAAGAGAGACCAATAGCTGGAAATGGCCTATGTGGCAACTTTTTACCATGACCGCAATTGCTTATATTGTATCTTTAATTACGTATCAATTCTTAAAATAACAGACCATGCAAAAAGTTTTTGTGCTTATAATCTTTGTTCTAGCGCTAAGTTATTTACTTAAGAAGTTTATATGGACCCCAATTTTCGAAACACGCAAGCGATCTATGGGAACTCTAGATGGTGGTAAAACAAAGTGTGGAAATAAAGATTGTGGCTGCCACTAATTGTCTTTTAACACCCACAATTCCAAACTGTATTCCCGGTCTTCTTTTGCCGTAGTTGTTGTTGGATACGGATTCAACGCTCCTGCCAAAATGTGCTCGCCACTTTCCATAACTAGTATTTCTGGCTTTTCTGAACTCGATATTGCTGCTGGAATTTTTACCTCGACAACATAAGGGGTATCGCCTTCTAAGGTAATTTGCAACTTAACTATTGCCCAGCCAGCCATAACACAAGTTGCCCCTTCAGGGCAGCGCGAATCTGCAACTACCTCTAGAAATTTATAGTTATTAAACAAAAAGTCAACTTGTTCTCCTAGTTTTAGTTCTTGCTTATCGTAATTATCTTCTTGGGAAAAAGCATACGGACTTATAACTAGTAGTAGACCAATTAAAAAATTCTTCATGCACAATAGTAAGAAAAAATAATGCCAAACTTAATTATCCTCTAAATAAGAAGAAATCTTTTTTAAGATGCTCTATATGCTCTTCTTTATTGGTAATAATATATTCTAGCGCTTGATTGGTAAACTTTTTACCCTTTACTGTAAGCGATACAAGGGCATTATCTATGTTGATTAGGTTGTTTTGAAGGGCCAAATCCACCACTGATTTAGCTCTAACTCGATGCCAATTAATATGCTCGTTTAAATGATTTATATGGCGCTCCGATTCTTCGGAATGATTATTTAAGTGCAATAAAAAGGTAAGCAACATTACTTCTTTGCGTTGCTGTTTTTGCCTGTACATTACCGCTAACAACCCCTTGTTTGGCGCAAATAAATACACCGTTAAAAATACCAAACCTAAAACTACGGTAATAGACCCCGCAATAGAGGCGTCTAAAATATTTGCCAGCCAATACCCTCCAAGGGCAGAAAACACACCAAAAGAACACGATAACACGATCATTTTCTTTAAGTTATGGGTAAGCAAATAGGCTGCTGCGGCTGGGGTAATCATTAAAGCAACTACCAAAATGGCACCAACAGCATCGAAGGCTCCAACCACAGTAATCGACGAAACCGACATTAACCCATAGTGCAAAACTATTGGCGAAAATCCAAGGGCAGAAGCAAGTCCAGCATCGAATGTACTCACCTTTAATTCCTTAAAAAATGCAATTAAAAGAGCAATAGTTACCAATAAAATACAACCCATTACCCAGAGTGATTTAGGCCCTAAATCTATCCCCGATATTAGCATACGGTCAAAGGGTGCAAAAGCCAATTCGCCCAACAAAACGGCGTCAATATCCATGTGAACGTCGTTGGCATTTTTAGAAATTAACAAGACCCCAATACTAAATAATGCAGGAAAAACCAGCCCAATTGCAGTGTCTTCTTTAACCAAACCGGTCTTTTGAATAAACTCCACCAACACCACGGTAAGCACTCCAGTAAGAGCTGCCAATAAAATAAGCAATGGCGAAGATAAATCGTGGGTTATAAAAAACCCTATTACAATTCCAGGTAAAATAGAATGGCTAATGGCGTCGCTAATTAGTGCCATTCTGCGCAGTACTAAGAACACCCCTGGAATAGCACAGGCAACGGCCACAACTGCCGCGATTAACTGTATTTCTATTTGCGGTGTGCTCATGTATTTTTGGCGTATAAGTTTTCGGCTTCGGCAAACCCATCTTGGGTTAAAGACCACATGGTTCCTTCTAAAGTAACCCAGTCTTTATCTACCAATTGTTGCAAGGTTTTTTTAGTAAATCCTTGAAAATTATTTAAGATTTTTATGGCGTGTGGATGGGTTATAGAATCGTGGGTTTTGGCTATGTTGTACATAAAGTGCAAGGTTTTTTTAAGCTCCAATTCGCGTCTGTTTTTTCGAAAACGAATTTCTCTAAAAATTAAACCTCTTCCCGGAGAAAACATAAACGAAAACAACACAAAAGTTGCTGCGACTAAAACAATTACAGGCCCTGTAGAAAGATTGCTTTGTGTTGCAGATATTGCTGTACCCAACACCCCCGATACGGCACCAAAGGCGGCTGCCAGTGCAATCATTACACTTAACTTGTTTGTCCACTGTCTTGCAGCAGCGGCTGGCGCAAGAAGCATGGCGCTCATAAGCACAACACCAACGGTTTGTAGGCCAATAACAATGGCAAGGACAATAAAAAAAGTTATTAAGTTATCTATAAATCGGGTGTTAAATCCTAGCGTTTTGGTGTAATCTGGATCGAACAAAAGCAGTTTAAATTCCTTCCAAAATAACAATAACACAAACAACGCAACTCCAGTTATCGCCGCCATTATATAAACATCTTTAGCAACCAAAGTAGCGGCTTGTCCAAATAAATATTTGTCTAATCCTGCTTGATTTGCGTTGGGCAGTTTTTGAATGTAGGTAAGTAGTAACATTCCTAAACCAAAAAACAGTGATAGTACCAAACCTAAAGCTGTGTCCGATTTTAAGTGTGTTTTATTAACCATTCCCCGAATCCAAAAAGCGCCAACAAGGCCGCTAATTAATGCCCCGATTAAGAGCACATTACTCTCTTTTGCTCCAGTGAATAAAAAAGCTAGCGCTATCCCAGGTAAAGCAGCATGCGAAATTGCATCGCCCAAAAGACTTTGTTTGCGCAAGACAGCAAAGCTGCCTAACATCCCGCATATTGCTCCCAAAATGGCAGTTCCTAAGGTAATTACACCCAAGGTATAATCGGTAAAGAGCAGTTCAAAATAGTCGGTTAAACTCATTGTTGTGCGCTTACTTTATAGTTTATCCCATAGGTTTTGGTCAAGTTGTCGTCGTTAAAAATGGACGACACAGGCCCCGTGGCAATCTTTTTTACATTTAAAAACGTAACCCAATCAAAATACTCTGGAACAGTTTGCAAATCGTGATGTACAACAATAACTGTTTTTCCTGCCGATCTTAATTCTTTTAAGATTAAAACAATAGCCTTTTCTGTTGTTGCATCGACTCCTTGAAAGGGTTCGTCCATAAAATAAATCGAGGCATTTTGCACCAAGGCTCTGGCTAAAAATATACGTTGTTGCTGCCCCCCCGATAGTTGACTTATTTGCCTGTTTTTAAAAGAGAGCATCCCCACCTTTTCTAAAGCTTCGAGGGCTGCCTTTTTTTGTTTGGTTCCAGGGCGTTTAATCCAGCCTAAGCTTCCGTAAGTACCCATCATTACTACATCTAATGCAGTCGTGGGGAAGTCCCAATCTACACTCCCTTTTTGGGGCACATAGGCCACTAAATCTCGTTGTTTAGTGTAGGGTTTGCCATAAATAGTAACACTGCCAGCTAATGGATCTAGAATACCCAGTATAGCTTTAATTAAGGTTGATTTTCCTGCTCCATTCGGGCCAACGATAGCCATTAATACCCCTTCGGGAATTGCCAAATCGATATCCCATAACACGGGCTTATAGTTATAAGCTACTGTTAGATCGTCTACCTGTACCGCAATTTTTTGTTCCATTATTTTAAAGCATTTACAATGGTATTCACATTGGCCATAAACATACCTAGGTATTCTCCTTCTGGTGTTCCGGCATTACCCAGTGCGTCTGAATATAAAGTTCCGCCAATGGCAACATTAAAATCTTTAGATAATACTGCAGCCTGTAGGGCTTCTATTGTTCGTTTAGGCACCGAACTTTCTACAAAAATAGCCTTTACTTGATTCTTAATTATAAAATCTGCAATACGCTGTACATCTTGAACTCCCGCTTCGGTCGCGGTGCTTAAGCCTTGTAGGCCAACAACCTGAAAACCGTAAGCTTGCCCAAAATAATTAAAGGCGTCGTGAGCGGTAACTAATATTCGTTTTTCTTCTGGTAGTTCGGCAATAATAGATTTTATTCTAACCTCCAGTTCGGTTAGCTGTTTTAGATAGTTTTCGTAATTGGATGTGTAATAGTTTTTAGATTCAGGGTCTAAAGCAATTAATTCGTCTTTAAAGGCCTGAGCTACCTGTTTCCAATAGCTAATGTCGAACCAAATATGTGGATCGTAATTCGAAGCAAAATATTCGGACGAAATTAACCCGTCCTTACTAAGAACCTCTGCCAAGGCTACAGTTTTTATGTTCTGAGACTGCATTTTTTCGAAGATTTCTCCCATTTTACCTTCCAAATGCAATCCGTTGTATATAATTAAATCGGCATTAAAAAGCTTAGAAACATCGCCTTCGCTAGCCTTGTATAAGTGTGGGTCTACTCCGCTGCCCATAAGTCCTTGAACTTCTATAGAGTCTTGTCCTATTTGTCTAGCTAAATCGCTAAGCATGGTGGTTGTGGCTACAATACTTGGCTTAGAGCTAGTAGTCGCCTGATCTGCACAACTATATAGCCCAACGGCAACAATAAGAATTATGAATAACTTTTTCATGGGCTATTTACTTTTATTGGTGTTAATTCGGTAACTAAATCCTACGCTAAGTAGTAAGGTTTGATCGCTTCTAATACCGCTACCAACGGTTGCATCCAATTGTAAATCTGGATTCACTAAATACGTAAGACCGGCATCCCATAAATGATTTGGACCGCTATCTTCAGGCAATTCACCGTAGAGTTCTGCGTAAAGACCAAACTTACTAGTAACGGAATAGCCATAAGCAATGGTATAGAAATAAGTAGCTTCCGGTGAATCGTCTCGCCATTGTGCACCCAAATTATAAGAAAGACTGGAGTGGTCGTTAATGGTATGAGCAACAGCAAATCTAAAATCTACACCTGTGGTCTCTGGTCTGTAGTCTGCTCCTGCAGAAAAAGGCATAAACACATGCCCAATTAGTGCGATTTCGGGAATCCAGCCCTCGGGTTTGGTGATTCCAACTTTGGCTCCAACCAATAAAGGATCTAATCCACTAAACACATTGGGGTTTTCCATCCCGTTGAATTCGAATCTAGTTTCGGTAAAATTCCAGCCTACACGCAGTTCAAAATTATCTAAAAGACCATAGCGAATAAGCATGGTATTAAAAGTCATGGCTTTAGTAGTTATATTAAACTCGTCCTCTGATTCGGTAAAAAACGCTCCTGTTTCGAACTGTAAAAACCCCTTCTTTACATTATTTGCAGACTCTGTAGCGTCTGGACGATCGGTAACTAAAGGTTCGCGCGTATTTGTTTCTTGCCCACGAGCAAAGGCCATTAAAAATAAGGCTGTGCTAAAAAAAAGTACTTTTTTTAGTTTCATTTTAATTGGTATTAATGTAAATGTTATTGGCAACTTCGTTAGATATAAAAATGGGCTTACCACTAGTTGTAATTTGCATAGACCCGTCGAAGGATTCGCGTGAATTAATCGTAATTACGCTTCGAATTCCAATAGAATTTCTACTTAAGTACTGTAAAAACTGATCCTGAGACTCTTTAACTCCTACGCAAATGCCATTATCGCCAACGTTGGCATCTGCAAGTAGTTTTTTATGCACTTTTTTAAAGTTTCCTGGTTTATCGGGAATGGGGTCACCATGAGGATCAAATCCGGGGTTCCCTAAAAAAGTAGCTAAGCTATCGATTAACTTTTCTGATTGAATATGTTCCAGTTGTTCTGCTATGTCGTGCACTTCATGCCAGGCAAAATCTAATTTATCTACTAAAAAGACTTCCCATAACCTATGTTTTCGTATCACCTTTACCGCAGCAAGCCTCCCCAGTTCAGTAAGGCTAACTCCCTTATACTTAACATAGACCAGCAAGTGTTTATCCGATAGTTTTTTAACCATATCGGTTACAGAGGACGCCTTTGTATCCATACGCTCTGCTATAGCATTGGTGCTAATGTGCCCGGTCAATTCGGCTTCCAAATGGAAAATAGCCTTTAAATAATTTTCTTCTGACAAACTATACATAGCTGCAAAGATAGTTATTTTTACTTTAGATTAAATATATTTTTAGGCTTGTCTAAAAATATACTATTAGACTAAATTTTGACAGCATAGAATAAAGATTCAATCGCATTAACTTATACAATTCACCAATAATGAGCACTATAATTCCTTGAAAACGCTACGATTAACCAATTTGAACGAATTTTCCTGCAATTTGTCGGTTTTTTCTTACAGTCTCGAATATGCGATATATATTCGCCCTGAATCTAATAACAATAACCTTATGAAAAAGTATAGTTTGGGGCTACTTTTTACAGCTCTTTTAATTTTAGCCAGTTGTTCTCAAGACAACCAACTTCAAGAAATAGAACAAATGGAAGCGGCTATGAGCCTTTCTACTAAAACCACACCTTTAGAATTTAGCGTTACAGAACAAACGCTTATTGGCCAAGCCAAAGCAGCGTCTTACTCTTGCGCCATGTCTACCGTTGTGACCAGAAGTAAAGATCGCGCTGGCGAAATAGCTGTATCGCGAGACGATACCACTTTATATGTAAAGTACATGACTAGAAACAATTGGGTAATAGACAGAACACGTTTATTTGTTGGCGATTGTGCCTTAATCCCTACAACGGGATCAGGAAATCCTTCTACGAGTGATTTTCCATACACAGCGAATCATACTTTAGGAACAAACGAAGTAATCTACAGTATTCCTTTGTCCGACCTAAACGATTGCTTCTGTATTGTCGCGTATTCTATTGTAACCGAACTTGATATTAACGGAAACCAATTAAGATGCGATGTAGCATGGTCAGAGGGAATTCCTTTTGGAGGAACCAACGAAGCCACGATGGGTAAATATTGCCAAACGGGCTGTAAAAAAATGGAAAATGGACCAACACGGATTCGTTAAGTCTAATACCTAAGTTACAAATAAAAAAACCCAGCTAGATAGCTGGGTTTTTTTATTGTTAGAATCCGCGTTCTTTTTGAAGTTGTTCGTAGGCTTCTTGTACATTTCTAAACTTTTCTTCGGCTCCTTTTTTGTAGGCCTCGTCCATATGTTCTAGTTTATCTGGATGATATTTTTTCGCCATGGTACGGTAAGCCTTTTTAATTTCTCCGTCCGATGCGGTTCGTTCTATCTCCAAAATTTTGTAAGCACTGTCTGCCGATTTAAAGAACATAGCCTTAATGCTTTCGAAATCTTCTTTAGAAATCGCTAAAAATCCTGCTATACGCTCAATTTCTATAACCTCATCTTTAGCAACATGGCCATCGGCATTGGCAACACTAAACAAAAAGTGCATTATTTGTAGCCGTGATTCGTAACGAGTTTTTGCACGTAAAAGCGTACATATATTTTGAGCCGAAATGGCTCGATTTTTAATTACATCGTTAAAAACTCGAAACGTTGCATTAGCGCGTTCTTTGCCATACGCCTGTACAAAATACTGGCGCACATAATTAAGTTCGGTTTCGTTTACCTTGCCGTCTGCACGAATAACAATAGAGGCCAAGGACAGCAAGTTTAATTCAAAATCTGCTGGACTAACCTGATCTCTTTTTTGTTGAAAAACCTGCTTGTAACCACTAGCTTTAGAGCTTCCGCCTTTAAGCTGATCGATAAAACTTCCAATAACAAAACCTATAATCGCTCCAAAAAAACGACCTGCAAAAATATATCCTAAAACGGCTCCTGCCCAACGAAACATATGCGTGTAAACTATTAAATTAAAATGCGACCAAAGATAACTAATTCCCTTAACGAAAAAGGGAACTGGTCCAGATAACTCCCTTAAAATTGGTTATCTTTGCATTGAATTTGTTACACATAAAAAGAAAAAATTATGTATCCACCAGAATTAGTACAACCCATGCGCGAGGATTTAACAAGCGCTGGATTTGCCGAATTACATACAAAAGATCAAGTTGACCAAGCACTTAATAAGCCAGGAACTACCCTAGTGGTGGTGAATTCTGTTTGTGGCTGTGCAGCAGCAAATGCCCGCCCAGGAGCAAAGCATTCGCTAACCAATAGCAAAAAACCAGACAATACAGTTACTGTGTTTGCCGGTGTTGACACAGAAGCTGTTAATGCAGTACGTGATCAAATGGTACCATTTCCTCCGAGTTCGCCTTGTATGGGCTTATTTAAAGACGGAGAATTGGTGCATATGTTAGAACGCCATCATATAGAAGGACGTCCTGCTGCAATGATTGCAGACAATTTAATGGAAGCTTATAACGAGCATTGCTAGGTCGTTTATAAAACTTAAGGAACCACGTTTTTTGCAAACGTGGTTTTTTTATGCTTAATTTTGAAGATGCATAAACTTATTTCGTACCCGGTTTCGGCAATTTATTATTTGGTTTTTGGGTTGACTTTAGTGATTTTCCACCCCATACAATGGATCGCTTTAAATGTCTTTGGCTACAGTGCACATAAACATACTGTAGATTGGTTGCAGTTTTGGCTTATGGCCAATACGCTGCTACTAGGAACGCGTCATAAATTAATTAATAAACAAGACTTGCCTACAGACAAACCAATAATAATTGTCGCAAATCACCAGAGCTTATACGACATACCCCCTCTTATTTGGTATTTTAGAAAGCACCACGTAAAATTTATTAGTAAAAAATCTTTAGGGAAAGGAATTCCCAGTGTTTCGTTTAATTTACGTCACGGTGGCTCGGTTTTAATTGACAGAAAAAATCCTAAGCAAGCGGTTACTGCAATTGCTCAATTTGCCTCGTATATAGAGAACAATAATAGGGCCGCTGTTATTTTTCCTGAAGGCACCAGAAGTAAAACAGGAAAACCAAAAACGTTTCAAACTAAAGGACTTATTACCTTATTCGATAAAATACCGTCTGCCGTAATTGTACCGGTTTCTATTAATAATTCATGGAAAATGACTCGTTTTGGCAAATTTCCCTTAGGATTAGGCAATTATATAACACATACAGTTCACACTCCTATTGTCTTAGCAGGAAGTAATCGCGATACCCTAATTGCACAATTGGAACAAACAGTAAGTAATGGAGTTAAATACTAACCTACCTATAATTCAGGCAACAATAGCCTTTGTACAAAAAGCCTTGGCCGCAGCCGAAGGCGGACATGATTGGTTTCATATTGAACGCGTATATAAAACGGCTCTTAAAATTGCCAGTCAAGAACAGGTAGACCAACAAATCGTCGCACTAGCAGCCCTTTTGCACGATATAGCCGATCCTAAATTTAATGACGGAGACGAAACTATTGGGCCAAAAATTACACGAGAATTTTTAACCGCGCAACATGTAGACAGTAAAACAATAGACCATGTAGAGAAGATTGTACAGCATATGTCTTTTAAAAACTCTTTAGAGCCGCAAAGCTTTAATTCTTTAGAAATGCAAGTAGTGCAAGACGCCGATCGTTTAGATGCGATTGGTGCCATTGGTATTGCGCGTTGTTTTAATTATGGTGGTTATAAAAATAGACCCCTTTACGATCCCGATATTGCCCCTGTTACACATTTAAGTAAAGAGGCCTATAAAAACTCGAAAGGCCCAACCATAAATCATTTTTACGAAAAACTACTTAAGCTAAAAGAAGGTATGCATACTAAAACCGGCCGCCAAATGGCAGCCGGCAGACATGAATTCATGGTAAATTTTCTTTCTCAATTTTATCGTGAATGGGAGGGAGAACTATAGATTAATACCCAACCTGTTGTACCGTTACTTTTCCATCTAAACTAGATAGATTTATTAATCCCACCTTTTTGGTCTCGTTTGGCGTCGCAAAATTCTTATACACCGTATACTTAACATAAACTGGAGTATTGTTATTTTGAGTATTAAATGCTTCGGCGTTAATTAACCAGCTTCCAGCCATGGCTTCGTCTATTTCGAATTGTTCGATAGCATAGCCTAATTTAACTTCGTTTTGCATAGCTTCTAGATTGTCGAAGCGCGTATGCTTATAGGTATAATATTTACCTTTTGGATTTACAAATTGCAAATCGAATTCGGCAGTCGGATCGGTCCATTCAAACACGATACGCACATCTTTTTTATAATCTACTTGCAATAAACTATTAGGCAAATCTTTGTAATAAACTTTAGATTTATGATTCGCAATTAAGTGACGCATTTCTGCATCTGCTACTCCAGCAATCTCACTAAAGTCAACTCCTGCAATATTATTAGCAAGTATTCGCTTATACAAGGCAAACGACTTCGTGTATTCTCCCGTTTCTTTGTATATATAAGCCAAATCACGATAGCTTTGCGCTTCGTTGGGCGCAAGTAACGCTAAACGCTGATACACGCCTTTAGCCCCTTCTAAATCGCCAAGAGCTTCTAAAGTAAAAGCCAGCGTTTTTAAAGCAACCGTATTTTTTGGTGCCAACTCGAGAATCTGAAAAGCAACTTCGCTAGCATAGGCGGCATCGTATTTTCCAAAATACATGGCAGACTCTACGTAAAAATCTAAATCGGCATTATTTGCTAGGGCTTTTTCACGCTCGTAAATAGCTTTAGCAGCATCGAATGAATTTCCTAATTTTAGGCGGTATAAATAGTCCGATTCTTTTAAATCTGCATACTTTATTAAACGTTCGTTATAATCGTTTCCTTCTACTAAGGCAGATTGCTTTTTATCTTCGGGCGCATAATCACCCTGAGAAGCTGCATAGGTTTTAGTTCGTATTATTATAACACCACTGCGTCCTAAGGTTCCGTATCTAACCGACCCAACAACTCCTGGAATTGCAGTTACACTGTAAATGTTTTGCGGATCTACAAATGGCACTTGATTAGGGCCTTGTTCGTAAATCATTTCGTCTACTACAACAATGGGTAAGGTGCTATTAGAAATAGAACTACCAAACGATCTATTAAAAGTATAAATTGGGTTTGGTCCAAACACATCGGTTACTTGAACTCCTACCATTCTATTTAAAACCTGTCCTAATGTTACATAACTCGAAGAAATTTGAGCAGCCGTAATTTGAGAGGCGGCATATCCTAATTGGTCAAAATCTCTTGTTCCATAGGCGGTTTCTATATTGCGAGAACCCAAAGCTACTTCTCGCTCTTTTCGCGCTCTAAGTTCTACCTCTTCTAGCAGTTCTCCATCTGCGACCAGGGCAATATTCATATTAGGTTGGGCGGTAACTTCTTTAGGTAGTGTAGTTAAATAATCTACCTGCAGCACATCGCCAGATAAGGCATCTATGCTAAAGTTTCCTTGGTAATCGGTTTTAACCTGCTGCAGCGATCCCTTTATTCTTACCACAGCGCCTTGAATTGGTTTTCCCTCGACAACCACCGTACCCGAAATTCCTTTGGTTCTAGAACCTGGATTGTTAGCAACCACTGTTTCGCTGCTAATTGTTTTGTTATATGGATTTAAATAAACCACATTGTTAGCCTCTAATAAATTATAAAGGCGTTTCATGGTCATTACTTTAGGAGCGTACCCTACGGCCGATAACTTAATTTGGTCTTGCGGACCAATTTGATCTTCTATTATCTCTAACTTAAAAGTACCGTCGGCTTCAGAAACTGTTCCTAAATCACGATTAATAATATTAATGTTGGCAAAATCTATGGGTTGTTGTGTTTGCCCATCTAATAAATACGCATCTACATAAATAACATTAAGCTGGGCCAAAGCAGGACAGCTAATTAAAACAATAAGAACTACTAATAACTTTTTCATACAAAACAGATTTACTTGGTTAAACAAGTGCTTTTTACAGCATATCACTAAGATAAGCCACAAAAGCTTTAATTCGTAAAACCCGATAGATGTTAACTATTATTTATGACTGATTTAGAGCCATTTATAATCAACTCAATAAAAAAACCGATTACATAATATGCAATCGGTTTATCTATTAATTATTTACTCTAGATTTAATAATTTACCGTCGCTAAGGTCACTTTTTGATCTTGATTCGACAGGTTTACTAATCCCACTTCTTTGGATTCGTTAGATTTACCAAAGTTCTTGTAAATGGTATATTTTAAGAACGTTGGATTATTCCCGCCTAAATTATTAACCGAGGCCGCATTAATTAGCCATTGTCCAGACGGTGAATCGTCCATGGTAAATTCTTGAATGGCATAGCCGGCTTTAAGTTCGGCTTCCATAGTTTCTAAATTATCGAACTTCGTGTGCTTGTAGGTGTAATATTTACCTCTTGGGTTTACAAATTGCAAATCGAATTCTGCTTGTGGATCGTTCCACTCGAATACAATACGCACGTCTTTTTTATACTTTACCTGTAGCAATTCGTTTGGCAGGTCTTTGTAATATACCTTCGATTTATGATTCGCTATTATATGACGAATTTCTGCTTCGGCAACTTCTTGCAAGCCGCTAAAATCTACTCCATCGGTTTTATTGGCTAAAATGCGCTTGTATAGTGCAAAACTCTTAGATATTTCGCCGGTCTCTTTGTATATATACGCTAAATCACGGTAACTCTGTGACTGGCTTGGTGCCAAAATAGCAAGACGCTGATACACCGACTTAGCCCCTTCTAAGTCGCCAAGCGATTCTAAACTATACGCCAAAGTTTTAAGTGCCTTTATATTTTTAGGCGCTACTTCTAAAATTTGCATCGCTACTTGAGAAGCATAAACACTATCCCACTTTTTAAAATATTCGGCCGTATTTACGTAATAGGCAATGTCTTTATCTACTCCGCGATCCAATTGACTTTTATAAACTTGTTTAGCCTTTTCGAAAGATCCCGCCGCAGATAATTCATTTATATAAGCAGGAGTATCTTCTGCCGTGCTTAACAAGGGTACTACTTCGTTATAGATGTTTCCCGTAACTAAAGCTGTTTCTTGCTGATCTGCCGCTGCGTAATCTCCTTGCGAGGCTGCATAAGTTTTTGTGCGAATAATAACAACTCCGTTTCTACCTAAGGTTCCGTATTTAACGGCGCCAACCAATCCTGGGAGTACGGTAACACTATGAATATTTTGCATATCTACCTGCGAATTAAGCTGATCTAAAAACCCTTGCCCTTCTGTATCTCCCGGGTCGTAAATAATGTCGTCGATAACAAAAGCGCGACCATTAGATACGTTAACAGAAGTTGGATTCGAAAATCCAATTGTTGGAAGTCTTAATAAAACCTGTTCCATTGTTTGGTACCCCGTAGACAAGTCTTCTTCGTCTAATTGTGCAACTCGGTAACCTAAACGGTCAAAATTTTGTTTGCCATAGGCAGTCTCTAACTTACGATCTCCCATTACAACTTTTTTGTCCGAGGTTACATTTACTTGCTGTAAAAGCTCTCCGTCGGTCGTTAAGGCAACTTCCATGTTTTGCGAGGCTTTAACTTGTTTTGGATAGGTTGTTAAATAACTAACTTCTAACACAGCACCTTCTTGCGCATTAATGGTAAAGCTTCCATCGGCATCGGTACGGACTTCTTTATAGCTTCCCATAACCGTTACGGTTGCGCCTTGCACTGGTCCCGATTCAGAGACAATACGGCCACTAATTCCTTTTTTTCCAGAATTTGTTTTCGCAGTTTTTATGGTCTCTTGACTAATCGCTTCATTGTATGGGTTTAAATACAAAATGTTATTTTTCTCCATTAAACCGTATAGCATTTCTATACTAATTTCTTTAGGAGCGTAGCCTAGCGCAGCTATTTTTAGTTTGTCGTTCGGGCCAATTTGTTCTTCTATAAATTCTAAATGAAACGTACCATCGCTTGCGGTTACGGTTCCTAAATCTCGATTTAAGATATTTAGATTGGCAAATTCTATAGGTCGCTGTGTTTGTCCATCCAATACATAGGCATCTATAGACACAACATTTAATTGCCCAAGCGCAGGAAGGCTAAGCAAAACACATAATAATAAAACTATCTTTTTCATATAACTCAAAATTAAGTTAAACAACACATTTTCATACTACTAAGATACGTTACAAAGCTCAAATTTCGTAAAATCCGATAAATGTTAACTTTAATTTGTGAACGAATCTAGAATGGATTTATCTGGAATCGCCGATAAATTAATTACCCGAGTGGTTTTAGTTTCGCTGGGTAAGCCAAAGTCTTTATAAACAGTATATTTTACATACACTGGATTTACAGTTTGCGATGGACCCAAATTTTTTATGGCTACTTCCCATTGGCCATCACCACTGTCGTCAAGTTCGAAAGATTCGTTAAAAACGCCGTGTTCTATATATTTAGAAATAAGGGCCGAATTGCTAAATTTATCGAAGCTCCAGCTAAAGTATTTCTTTTGTGGGTTAACAAATTGAACTTCGAACTCACAAAAAGGATCGTTCCATTCCAATACAATTCGAACATCTTTTTTAAAGTTTGGATCGAGTAAGGTATTGGGTAAATCTTTGTAATCTACTTCTGCTTTGTAAAAATTTAAAAGTCGGCGCAATTCAAATTCGGCATCTTTTTGAACACCTCTAAAATTAACCCCGCCCGTTTTGTTCTGCAAGATGCGCTTGTAATAATCGTAGGCCTTATCAATTTGGTCGTTTTCCATCCAAATTCGAGCCAAATCTAGATAGCTTTGGGCTTGTTGCGGCTCCAAATCAAAAACGGTTTGATAAACCTGTTGCGCAGCATTTGGCTTCTTAAATGCTTCTAATAAAAAGGCATATGCCCTTAATGCTTTTACATTATTTGCCGCTAAAACTCCAATATTCGATAAAATCTGGAAGCTATAATTCGGGTCTTTTTCTTTAAAAAACAAGGCGCTTTCCGCATAAAACGGAACGTTTTGGTTCTCTTTTACAGTTCTAAACGATTCGTACTGCTGCTTCGCTAAATCTAAAGATGCTGCACTTTTATAACGCACAATATAGTCTGGTGTTACCAAGGCCTGGTCTACTGTTGCTAAATCTTCTGTAAAATCGTTTCCAGAAATTAATGCTTGAGGCGCTTTGGCCTCTGGAGTAAAATCGTAAGCTGTTGCTTCGGTTCGAATTACAATAGCACCATAGGCTCCCAAAGCACCATATCTGTTGGTGGCAACAATCGATTTTAGTGCATCAATACTCACTATAGTTTGTAAGTCTATTGGCGGTAACTGAATATCTAAAGGCGGGAGCAGTGGCCCTTGTTCGTAAACAATTCCATCTACAACTATAATTGGATTTGCATCTAAGGTAATAGAAGCCACCATATTTCGAGCAAACATATAGCGCTTTTCGTCTGCAATTCCCTTAACTACAACTCCGGGCAACTTCACTATTAATTGATCTAATGTAGTATGCGATGCGCTTATATCTTCGCTAGTTATTCCAGTTACTGCGTAACCAATTTCGTCGAACGACTTTTCGCCATGAGCGGTATAAACCATTTTTTCTTGTTGGTTTCTTCCTTGAATTACAACTTCGTCTAGCAACTCACCATCGGTTTGCAAACTAATATCAAGCTCGCCAATTTGATTAACGTAAACGTTTTTAGGTAACATCCCCAAATAGTCGATTTGTAGCACATCTCCTGGATTTGCTGCAATAATATACTCGCCATAAGCATTAGTCGCTACTTGGTTAAAACTACCTTTAACGGTAACAAACGCATTTGTTAATACTCCTTGTTCGTTGCTTACAATACCATATACGTTACCCTCCTTGGTAAGTTCGAAGGCATCGCCATATCGAGCATTATCTTGCAGATCGTACTTCATAAATCGCAGGGCTTGCCTTTGGTCTAATGCATTTAAATTTATGTAATAGCCTCCGGAACGTCGGGCAATATGTTGTAGCTGCTTATCTATAGCTGTTGGGTTTGAATTCACCGGAAAAAGTGGAATAGGCTGATCTTCGCTAAGGGTACTAATGGAACTAATTCCGTTAGAAAACAAAAACGCCATATCGCCTTTAAAATCTAAGGGTTTCTCTAAGACCGAATAGTCTACTTCGCCATGATAATTAGTTTGCTTTAAATAGGTTTCTAAAGTTTTAAAGGTTTTGCTATTTACACTAAATCGCTCTTGTGTAAATTGCCCAGCCCCAAACTTAACAGCGATTACATCTACCGTTTTAAGCGTTTTAAAATAGGCCTTTAAAAAGTCCAATTCTAAGTCGATATCTCTTTTGCCAGCTGCTGCAGAAGCGTCCCAATAAATTACCATGGTATCTGGGTCTTGGCGAACAATATCTGCCGAATTTCTCGATCGCTTTGGCCTGGAAATATCCAACCAAAAACTAAGGCCAATTTCGTCGTATTTATTCCATCTATCTTGACTAACGTAACGCACATAAGAAGTCCCTGGGTCCAAACTGCCCGCGAGTGCAAAGCCAATTCTTTTTCCGTAGATCTCGACCAACTCTATGCTAATTACTATATCCTCACTCACTATAATGTTATATGGACTTAGATCTACCTGTTCTGCCCCACGCTGTTTGGTAACTGTATGATATATATTTTTGGCCAATACATTTTTACGTGGATACTTATTGCGATAATCATAGACATTTACTCTAATTAATAGACTATCGGCCAGGTTTTCTTTAATATAGAAACCAAAATTTAGCAATTTAGTACGCTCTTTTCTAATGCGCATTCGGGTAGCAATTTCACCGCCTAAAGCTTTTTCTTCTTTCCAATATCCAATGGTTTTATCGTTAATGCTTTTACTGCCAATGGTTTCGTATTTGCGCTCTTCGTTGGTGAGCATTACAGTTTCTAAATCGTAGGCAATGGGTTCTAAATAAATTTCGCTTTTTATAGGATATTTACCGTGATAAGTGCCTAAAACAATGGTAACGGTTTTATAGCCAATGGTAGAGATTTGCAATACATCGTATAGAGAGGCGTCTTTAGTTAAGTAACTAAATCCAAAGAATCCGGATTCCGTACTAACGGTACCAATTCCTTTTCCAACAATTCCTACGTTGGCAAATTCTATTGGGGCTTTAGTTTTTGAATCGTAAAGAAAACCACGCACAACGCGTTCTTGTTGGCCATAGGCAATAGCGGCGCAAAACAGCAAAAATAACAGCACTATACGGTTCATAATAAATGGTTTTTGTTAATCGTAAATAAGATAGATTAACTCATTAAAAAAGAGGTAAACATTTGTAAAACCTTACTTAATAAACAAACGAATCTAAGGTAACCTTACCGTTTTGCAAAAACACTTTTACTAATTTAACAGCTTTAGATTCGCTTGGCAAACCGTAATTTTTATACACTGTGTATTTTAAAAATGTTGGGTTCAATAAATCTTGCTTACCTAAATGCTCGATATTTATTATCCATTTTCCGGAAGGGTTGTCGTCTAAAACAAATTCTTCGGCTCCGTAGCCTTGGTTAATTTCTTCTAGCATGCGCTCTTTGCTATTAAACATGGTATGGGACCATGTAAAATATTTATTGTCTGGATTTACAAATTGCAATTCGAATTCTAAATTGGGGTCGGTCCATTCAAAAACAATACGCAAATCGTAGTTAAAATCGGCTTTTAATAGGCTATTGGGTAAATCAGAAAAAGTAACCTTGTTTTTGTGTCGCGCTATTAAATGTTGCAGTTCATTTTCTATAATCGATACCATTCCAGAGATTTCTACTCCAGGATAATTTCCTGCGAGTAAATCTTTATATACAATAAAAGCAGCTTGGTATTGCTCCACGTATTGATAAGCCAATGCTAAATCACGATACGCCTGAACCGACGTAGGTTGCAATTCGACAATACGTTGGTAGATTGTCAATGTTTTGTCTTCCATACCACGCTCCTCCAGAGTGTATGCCATAACACGCAATGCCTTTACGTTATCTGGAGCTAGTTCTGCGATGGTGCTTAATACTCCAAAGGCATAATCGTCGTCCCATTGCTGGAAATACTCAGAAACGTCAATATAGTATGGAATCCCTTTGTTTTCTTTTAATTGCTGCTGCCTTTTATAAATGTCCTTAGCTTCATTAAAATTCTGCGCTTTGTTAAGTGCTCTTACGTATGTTGGGACCGGAACACCTGCATCTAAAACAGGAATTAATAGATCGGTATAATCGTTGCCACTCACTAAGGCGGTTGCTTTCTTTTTGGCTGGTTTGCCAGAAAGTGCAAAGGTCTTAGTTTCTATACGAATTACTCCATAAGCGGCAAGTGGACCATAACGATTAACCCCAAAAGTACCTCTAAATATGGCGATATTATCTATGTTTTGAATATCTATAAAAGGACGTTGGTCTTGCTCGTATAAAATACCGTCGATCACAATTACGGGCAAACTAGAATTACTAATAGAAGAGGCTATACTGCGCGTAAATACAAATTGCGCATCGTCACCAAAACCAATTACTTGTATTCCTGCTCGCCCTGCTAAAATTTGAGAAAGATTTAAATAATAGGGAGGAATATCTTCGGCTAAAATAAAGTCTGCAGCAAACCCTAAGGATTTTCTAGATGTAGTACCAAAGGTGGAGTTTACATCGTCTTCTTCTACCTCTGCTTCTATTAATACCTCTTCTAACAACTCGCCGTCGGGTTCTAATTGAATATCCATATTGGTCGTTTGTTCGACCAAGACATCTTTAGAAAGCATCCCCAAAAACGAAACTTGAAGTACGTCGTCCAGATTTCCAGCAATACTGTATTGCCCATCGGCATTAGTCACTACTTGATTGTAGGTGCCTTTAACCCATACTTGGGCTCCTTGAATTGGCCCCGAATTAGAGGTTATTGTACCGTTAATTTGATTTTCTTGGGCTGAACTGGTATTATATACTGCCGTGTCATCTATTTGGTTTAACATAAGGTCTAATGCCTCTTTTTGGTTAATTCGGCTTAAATCTATATAGTGTCCATCTGCATAGAGCGATAAATCTTGAAGCGCGATATGATTGGCATCTTTTAAACTATTTACAGCAAAAATGGGTATGTTAAGCGATGTTTCTGGAGCGTTAAAAACAGATTTCCCGTCAGAAAATAAGAGCAAAGCGGCTGCATTAAAGGGGTTTTCTTTTAAAACTGTATTAAAACTTGATCCTCCATAGTAACTCACTTGTTTTAAATAATCTAGAAGTTCGCTGCAAGACCCAGAGCATTCAAATAGTTTACTTTCTTGTATTCCAGCTCGGAACACCGTAGCCTTTACCGTTGGTTTGTCTAACTTTCTTAAATAGGCTTCTAACAAATCAAATTCTTCCTGAAAATTTTTAAAACCCATAGAATAAGAACCATCCCAATAGAGCTGTAATCGCTCTGGTTTGGCGCGAGCGGTAGCCTTTTTATTTGAATTACTGGGCTGTGTTGCATTTACAAAAAAGCCCATACCAACATCTGGAAACCTGACCCATTTATCTTGACTTAAACTACGGGTATATGCCACACCGCGAGAAACACTACTTGCAACAGACAAGCCAATATCTAGACCGTAAACTTGAATTAATTCTATACTAACAACTACATCGTCGCTTACATAAATATTGTAATCCTCTAAAGGAATGGTAACGGTTCCCTCCTTTTTTTTAATGGTGTAAAAAATGTTCTGGGTAAGCAAGTTTTTTCCTGGATATCGCTTATGATAATCGTAAACATTTACACGCACTAATAAACTGTCCGAAACGCTCTCTACAACGTAAAACGACAAATCTTTTAAGCGTGTTTGCTTTTCGGAAACACGCAATCGGGTTGCGATTTCGCCTCCCAAACCTTTTTTGTCTTTCCAATACCCCATAACCTGAGCATTTACATTTCTATTTCCTAAAACAACATCTTCGCGTTTTTGGTTGCTAATAACGACTTCGTCCAAAGTAAATGCTTCGGCATTTAAGTAAATAATATTGTTGGCATCTAACAGGCCATAAAGCTTACTAAGTGCTATTGATTTGGTTTTATACCCTAGTGTAGAAATTTGCAATTTACTTTGCAAACCAACAACTTGCTCGTCGAAGGTTAAACTAAATTTACCATCGTAGTCGCTTACAGTTCCTACGGCCTGCTCTACAAATCCAATATTTGCAAAGGCAATAGGTTCGTTTGTAGCGCCATCTAATATGTATGCATTAATAGTAACTTCTACCTGAGCAAATGCCAAAAAAGGCAAGAACATAAACAGTTGGATGGCTAGTCTTTTCATGTAGGCTATTTTATTAGGAAAGATAGCTCTTTGACTCTTAAATTTAAAGAAGGTTTAACCTATTTAAAATAACTTTAACTGATTCTCATACGGATTACTGAATAGATCGGTGCGTAGTTCAATTTTGGTAGACTCCTTAAAATATTGGGCTTTAGCCATAGCAATTAAATCGTTTATTTGTTTGGCAATAGGACCTTGACCACGCATTCTTTCCCCAAACCTACTGTCGTTTAATTGTCCGCCATGGCATTCAGCAATCTGATTTAAAATACGGTTAGCCCGATCGGGCATAGTAGCATGCAACCAATGCTTAAAAATTGTTGCTAATTGGCCATTAAGACGCACAAGCGTGTGTCCAATACCATGTGCGCCAGCGTCTGCGACGGTCTTTGCTAAAGGTAAAATTTCGTGGCTGTTTAGCGATGGAATAATTGGCGCCATCATTACCGTAACAGGGATCCCATTTTTAGCCAAAGTTTCTACAGTTTGTAACCGTTTTTTAACTGTGGCCGTTCTAGGTTCTAATAGCCTGCGGGTATGCTCACTAAGCGACGTTATGGATATAACAACGTGAATTAAATTTTTCTCTGCTAGTTGCTTTAACAGATCTAAATCTCTTAGAATAAGTGCGTTCTTTGTAATAATTCCAACGGGGTTATTCCAGTCCAATAAAATACGCAAACAGGTACGCGTTATTTCTTCCTTTTGCTCTATGGGTTGATAACAATCTGTGTTCCCAGAAAAAACAATTGGGCGCGGTTCCCAATTTTTGCTTTTAAGCCGTTTAGATAATAAAAGGGGGGCATTTTTTTTAATTAAAATGTTACGTTCAAAATCAAGACCTGCACCATAGCCCCAATATTCATGGGTATTTCTAGCATAACAATACACGCATCCATGCTCGCATCCTTGATAAGGATTAGCAGAAAATTCCATGCCTACATCTGGGCTTGTTATCTTGTTTACAAACGATTTGGGATAAACAGGAAGGTATTTCGTCTTGTTCGATTCTGGAGTTTCGTTTTCTTTGGAACAGTACTCTAGAAAATCGTCTAGCCATTCGTGCTTTTGGGCAGCAAATTTATTGTGAACACGTGCTTGTGCTCCACGACCTTTTACGGGTTTAGACATAGTACTTTAATAGCGGAATGCTACCAAAGATAGTTTTAACTTGGAATATTTCCAAATAAATGGAATTATTCCAATAAATAAATTGCCTGCTACTTTCCCGGAAACTGGGCCTTGCGCTTTTCTAAAAATGCTTGGGTGCCTTCTTTAAAATCGGCAGTTCCAAAGCATTTACCAAATTCTGTGATTTCTGTTTCGAAGCCATTTTCGCCGTCTTCAAAACTAGAATTAATAGCTACAATTGCGGCCGCTATTGCTACAGGAGAGTTCTTTTTTATTTTGGACGCAACCGCGTAAGCGGCTTCTAATAATTCTTCTTGAGCAAAAACATGATTTACCAAACCGTAATTTTGAGCTGTCTGAGCGTCAATCATTCCCGCCGTCATTATTAATTCCATAGCCCGACCTTTTCCAACAAGCTGTGGCAAACGTTGGGTACCTCCATAACCGGGAATTACACCCAAAGAAACTTCTGGCAATCCTAAACGTGCGTTCGTACTTGCCAATCTAAAATGTGCAGCCATGGCCAATTCTAATCCGCCTCCTAAGGCAAAACCATTAACGGCTGCAATAACTGGAGTACTTAAATTGGCTACAAAATCGAACAATAATGCTTGACCTTTAGAGGCCAATTGTTGTCCCTCTGCGACAGAAAAATCAGCAAATTCGCTAATATCCGCTCCAGCTACAAAAGCCTTTTCGCCACTACCCGTAATTACAATTACTTGAATTTTATGGTCCTGGTCGGCTGCTTTAAAAGCCTGGTGTAACTCTTGAATAGTTTCTGTGTTAAGCGCGTTTAACTTAGAAGGTCTGTTAATTGTTATGGTACAAATGGCATCCTGATTGGAAACTAACAGGTTGGAAAACTGCATATTTATTAGCTTTTAAGTTTTTATTATTGGAAACCGAACACTAAAAACGGTCTCTATATTTGGTTTAGAGGTAAAGGTAATACTTCCGTTATAGGTTTCCACAATATTTTTTACCATTGCCAAGCCCAAGCCCATGCCACTGGTTTTGGTAGTAAACTTAGGTTCAAAAACAAAGGGGGTGTTTTCTTCAGAAATTCCTGAACCATTATCGGTAACGGTTATTACGGCATCTTCCCCATTGGCGAAAACCTCAACCCGTATAATTGGATCTGAAGTTTGGGATAAGGCTTGAACACTATTGGTAATTAAATTAGTGACCACACGTATAAGTTGTGTGCGATCAAAACGCACAATTAAGTCGTCATCTTGTGGTAAAAACTCGATATAATGTTCGTTAAAAATATCTAAAGCCAGTTTGGTAATTTTTACGACACTTAAGGTTTCGTCTTGCTGAGCAGGCATTTCTGCATAGGTAGAAAACGCTCCAGCAATAGAGCTCATAGTATCTATTTGCTGTATTAAAGTGTTGTTGTATTCCTTAACTTTAGCGTTAATTTCTGGGTCATTTGGATCGAATTTACGTTCAAAACTTTGCACAGATAAGCGCATAGGTGTAAGCGGGTTTTTTATCTCGTGGGCAACCTGCTTGGCCATTTCGCGCCATGCTGCCTCGCGCTCACTACTAGCTAATTTAGCCGCACTTACTTCTAATTGGTCAATCATCTGGTTATACGAATTTACCAACGACTCCAATTCGTGACTCACCCCGTCCACTTCTATTTTTTTATTGCGAATTCCCATAGAGGTTTCGGTCATTTTCTGACCAATAGTCATGAGCGACTTAGTGATGTATTTAGAGAGTAAAAAGGCCAAAACAATTGCCGCGACAAGCATTAACAAATAAATTTGTGCCAACCGGGTTAAAAACTCTTTAAGCTCCCTATTTATAAAATCGTCTTCTTCTATATAAGGTAAATTCAATATTGCCAATGGCTTAAAATGCGAATCGGTAATATAACTGTAAGAAGATTGATACACCTTCCCGCCCTCGACCAGCTGCTCGACAAATTTTTTATTGGTTGAATTGCTTAATCCCTGCAACACGTATTGCGACATCACCGCCCGCGTAGTGTCTTTCATTAAAGATGCTTTTGACGACTTAAGTAAGCTCCCTTGTAGGTCGTATATATAGACTTCAAGGTTGTGAATATCCTTTATTTCGTAAATTTTAGTTCTAAAAATTAAGGGGATATTCTGTGTCTCTACCGGATAGGTTGTGGTCTTTAAAACGTAATTAATGTTCTGAAGAATTGCCGTTTCTTTACGCTCTAAACGCTCGCGGTGATAATCTTCTGCCTCTTCTCTATACTGGTATATAGAAACTAGTGCTATTAACACCGAAGCGGCAATTACCAGCGCAATCATAGATAAAAATATGCGTGTTCTTAGGCTAAGTTTCACGAATTATTCAGAATTTATTGTAAGGCCAAGCTACAAATATTAAGCCACTATTGGATTTTAGATTTTCTATAGCGCTTGTACATTTTAAAGCCCAGCATAAGCAGCACCGCGAACAGGATAATCCCAAGGGTTCCATAAATCCAGTTTACCGCATTTTTAAGCACGGCTAAAAAGACAACAGCAAACAAAATAAGCGTGGCTCCTTCGTTAAAAAGTCGCATAAAATTCCCGCTGTACTTAACCTTATCGGCCTGTAGCGATTTATATATTTTATGACATTTAATATGATAAACTATTAAGGCGACAACAAAACCTAATTTAACCTGCATCCAGGCATCGGTTATATAAAATGGTCGCAATGCCAATAGCCAAATGGCAAAGCCAAGGGCTAAAAACATAGAGGGCCATGTAATTATAAACCACAAGCGTTTAGCCATAAGCTTTAATTGTTCTCCTAAAATAGTTTTGTCTGGCTCTGGCTTAGCAGCCGCCTCTATTTGGTAAACAAACAAGCGTACTATGTAAAAAAGACCAGCAAACCAAGTAATCACAAAAATTAAATGTAGCGACTTTATATAGTTGTATTCCATGGTTAACAGATTAATCGACAAGTATTAATGCTAGTTTTAAAAATAAGAATATCTATTAATCAAGACCGTTTATTCATCCTCAACAAATAAATAATTAAGATTTAAAGCGTTAAACTGCGCATTAAAATTGGCAATCTCCTGAGTAATTAAGACATCGAATTTGTTTAATTCGGTATTAATAGCCGCTGTGAGTTCATCTTTAACTGCAATATCCTGTTCAGTTGGCGGAAAATCATCCATGCCTACTAATGAATTTAAATGCGCCAGTTTGTTGGTGAGTTTTATTGGAAAATTCAGAGGATCCTGCCCGCTTCTATTTTTAGTCTGGTACAACGCCTTTTCAATCTCGCCAAATTGCGTACTTAATTCTTTGGCTTTCTCTACCAAATCTTTTACCTGCTCGTTATCTTTATATTGTTTCTGAAAAGCCTCTAACTGCCCGTTAATATTGCGAATCTTTTTTATGGATTGGTGTGCGCGATCTACAGTTTCGTTTATTTCGGTAATAAAGTTAAACTGACTTTGCATTCCTGCAATATCGGTCTCGGCATTGGGATCAGGAACAATAGTAAAAGCTTGAGATTGACTCTGGCCATCTACGGTTAGCACAACGTTATAATTTCCTGGAACAGCTTTAGGGGCGTTTGTACTTGCCCACCATAGAATCATCCCCTTTAAGCGTTCGGCTCCTTCACCGCGAGTATTCCAAGTAAACAAATTAGCTCCTGGTTTTACTCTTAGTTTATTCTTTTTGTCTTTTGTACCAAAGCTCATAACTGTGTCGTTTAAGCTGTTTACAAAACTTAAACGTATGTCTTTATCTTCCGGGTCTTTTACATAAAAGTAGGTCATTACTCCCGCTGGATGATTTGCACCTGCCGTGAGCGAACCTGGACGTCCGTTTCCGGCCATTCTGTATGTTTCTTTTGGCTTAAATAGCATAACGTCTTCTGTACTTGCAGCAATAGCTTGATGCACCAAAGTAAGATCGTCTATTATCCATAAACTTCTTCCTTGAGTAGCAACAATTAGGTTGTTATCTTTTAAAGCTAAATCTGTAATTGGCACAATGGGTAAGTTTAACTGGAACGGTTGCCAGTTGGCACCGTCGTTATAAGAAATATACATTCCTGTTTCGGTTCCTGCATACAACAAGCCTTTTTTAGCAGGGTCTTCACGAAGTACGCGCGTAAAATGTTCGGCGTCTATTCCGTTGGTTATTTTCTTCCATGTTTTTCCGTAATCCGAAGTTTTATACAAATACGGCGCAAAATCTCCGGTCTTGTACTTAGTTCCGGCAATATAACATACCGCAGGGTCAAAAGCAGAAGGTTCTATACTGTTTATCATCATC
This sequence comes from Gilvibacter sp., assembly GCA_965277295.1. Taxonomy (GTDB): domain Bacteria; phylum Bacteroidota; class Bacteroidia; order Flavobacteriales; family Flavobacteriaceae; genus Gilvibacter. Next base: position 1,538,444 of record OZ255720.1, on the reverse strand, counting down.
CATTCTGGCATACCCTTAGGTGTAACATTGTCCCAAGTAGCTCCGCCATCACGAGTAACATGTACTAAACCGTCGTCCGATCCTGTCCATAGCAAACCTGGTGTTATTGGCGATTCTGCCGCAGCAAAAATGGTACAATAATACTCTACCGAAGTGTTGTCTTGCGTAATGGGTCCTCCAGAAGATTTTAGTTTTTCTGGGTCGTTTCTTGTTAAATCTGGACTAATAATATCCCAACTTTGGCCTTCGTTGTTTGTTACGTGAACATGATTAGAAAAGGTGTACATTTTATTGGGATCGTGTGGCGAAAACAAAATAGGGAAGTTCCACTGAAAGCGATACTTCATGTCCTCGGCACCATGTCCCATTGGGTTATCCGGCCAAACACTTACACTACGCACGGTTCCAGTCCTGTGATTGTAACGCGTTAAAAACCCGTCGTAACTACCTCCATAAACGATGTCGTTGTCTTCCGGATCTACTGCAATATGCGCACTTTCGCCACCCGCTGTAGACTCCCAGTCGGTGTCGTCGATATTAAAGCCTTTAGTTCTATGTGGAATTCTAACCGTCGAATTGTCTTGCTGTGCCGCATATATTCTATACGGAAAAGAATTATCTGTAGTAACTCTATAAAACTGCGAAGTGGGCTGATTTTGATACGTACTCCAAGTTTCGCCCCCATCGTAGGTTACTTGCGCTCCCCCATCGTCGCCAATAATCATGCGCTTAGGGTCTTCCGGTGCTATCCATAAATCGTGATGATCTCCGTGAGGTGCGTTATAGGTTTCGTAGGTTTTTCCACCATCGGTACTTTTATGATATCGCACATTTAAAACATAAATTAAATCTTCGTCCTGTGAATCTGCATAAATTCTAGTGTAATACCATGCGCGTTGACGCAATTTACGCTCACTGTTTATAAGGTTCCAGGTTTGGCCTCCGTCGTCACTGCGATAAACCCCACCCTTGTCTTGGTTCTCTACTATGGCCCACACGCGATCGCCATTTACTGGCGATACGGTTACTCCAATAATTCCTAAAGTATCTGTTGGAAAGCCTTTATTTTTAGAGACTTCGGTCCAAGTTTCTCCACTGTCTGTACTTTTCCAAAGTGCAGACCCATCCCCACCACTACTTAAACTATATGGAGTTCTGCGAACATTCCATGTAGAAGCAAATAAAATTCTTGGGTTGCTCGGGTCAATAATTAAATCTACGGCACCAGCATCTTGATTTGCAAATAAAACCTGACGCCATGTTTCACCTCCATCGGTACTTTTATAAACCCCGCGCTCTTGTGTTGGCTTATAAATATTACCCATTACAGCAGCAAAAACTATATTATGATCTTTCGGGTGAATAGCGATTCGCGGAATATGTCTGCCTTTTTCAAGACCCATTTGCTTCCAACTTTTTCCTGCATCTTCAGACTTCCAAATTCCATATCCAGAAGAAACGTTTCCACGAACAGTTTTTTCGCCTCCTCCAACATAGATTACATTGGGGTCGTCTTGAGCAACCTCTATGGCTCCAATGGAACCTCCAAAATAACCGTCAGAAATGTTCGCCCAACTGCGCCCACCGTCTGTTGTTTTCCAAATTCCACCTCCAGTGGCTCCAAAATAGAATAAGTTAGGTTTTCCTGGAACTCCTGTAACTGCCGCACTACGTCCACCTCTAAATGGACCTACTAAACGGTATTCTAAGGCTCCAAAATAATCTTCGTTTACATTTTGAGCAGATGCTTCTTGACTAAGGGTAAGGCCAGCAAAAAGAAGTAACAATGCCAGCAATGGTTGGTAAAATCGTGTCATTTGGTTAGGAATTTTGGTTTGGATAAAGATAACTAAATTTAAATGTATTATTAATGCTTTAGCGTGTTAAACCCTACCCCAATACTTGCACTATGCTGTGCTAATATGTCCATACAAATAAGTATAGATATATAAATCTAGGTCGCCATCTTTAGGATTTACCGTTTACATCACCCTATCTTCGGGTACTATTAACTTTAAAAACTATGCCTATTAAATAGCCAAGAAACCCAAAGAGCAAAACGCTACAAGGTAGCCAAGTTCACCGAAAGCAAGTTTGCGTTTACTTAAGTCAAAAAAGCGCCAATATTTAACCTTTACATTTTAATATTATGACTATTAATTCTAAATCAATCATAATGTTACTCCTCTTAAACCTTCCTTTTTTTGCTCCAATACAAGCTCAATCCGGTGTAACCGGACAAACTATTGTTAATCCGAGCAACCCAGGATCCAGTGTACCTTTATCGGGCAATGAATTTGTTGAATCTGTACTTGTTATTCACGATTTGACCGTCTTTAAAGGCAAGCCGAAAAACTTTAAAACAGCCGTTACCATGCAACTGGTCAATTTTAGATCAGATAGAAAATTTTTGCCAGTATACACCATAAACGGAGTAGGGTTTAACGACGACGGAAAACACAACGACCAAATCGCTGGAGATGGTATATTCACTTCGGTTAAAAAAGTAACCTACACTGGGGTCGAAGCTGGCAAAAAGAAGCACTATGTAAATGCACCCGAATTTAAGTATAACACTGCACTAACAAGCTACTACAGCAAAAATAACGTCAATACCAGTAGTAAAAATATTGGTCTTAATTGCAAAATTAGATTTATTACCTGTCCAGAAACCCACTGGTGGGACAGCTGCTGGCCGCTATCTAGTCCGTGCACGTGTGTCGAATTTTTTGACTGCGAAATTAATATAGGCATCATGTAAAACAACGAGTCACATGAAAAAAATAATATATACTCTTTTAATAATTTTAGCAGCAAACTGGCTACTAGCCAGCTTGTTTTTACAACTCGATATTACCGCGTATAGTAAATCTTATTTTATTATTTACAGTCTGCAAAAAGGACTTATTCTGGGAGCCTGTGTGTTTCTGGTATTAAGTTCTAAACAAAGACCAGACATGTTTGCAAATGCTATTTGGGCCGTCCCGTTGGCCTTAATGCTACTAGCGTTAGCCTACTATCAAGTAGACGCACAAGCAGGCGAACAGCAAAAATATATTCCGGTTGGTTTAAACTTAAGTTTCTTGCTTTCTTGTCTGCTGGTCGGGTTTTTCGAAGAATTATTATTTAGAGTATATGTTTTTTGTGGTTTATGGTCACATTTTAAGACCCGCAATAAAAACAAGAAAAAGGCCCTGATTAAAACCATCTTAATAACCAGTTTTCTCTTTGGAATTGCACACGCCACAAACATGTTTAGGACTGGATTTTCTATAGAAGGCGTTGTTAACCAAATGCTTTTTGCCGTGGTAATTGGAGTGTTTTTTCAGGCACTTTTTATTCGCTTTAACAACATTATTCTAATTGGTGTTCTACATGGAATTGTCAATTATTTGGGTGGCTACAAGCGCAGTCTAATGGGTTATAATCCAGAGCCAGAGCCCTTTGTTCTTAACGAATTTTTACTTGGAATAGGAATATTACTCGCAATCTTTATTGTAATTGTAATACCCGTTAGCCTTTGGTTAATAAGACCCAAAACCAGCTAACTACTGCTGGTAAATCGTTACCCCCCGAGTTTAAAACAATATCATGAAACAAATAATCTTCATCCTAATTCTAGGATGCATAAGCCATTGCAATTATGCACAAAATACGACTGTAAAATTTGGACGCTACGGAGCCTGTAGTTCGGGACGTGGAATATGTGGCATTCAAACTAATACAAGCGCAAAAACACAAAATAATGCCGATTTTATCTGGTATAATAAGCAATTAATTCTTCGTATTTATTTAAATCAAATAACAGATACACAGCAACAACGCTTTATAGAAATTAAACCTCCAGGAACTCAAGGGGTGTTTAGACCAGAAGCTGCTATTAATCTGGATAGCAACACGGTAAATTATATTCAACAAATATCGGGTTTAAACATGAGCGGAATAAGTATAAAATCCTACTCGGTTAGTTATACAAACACGAGTATAGATATAATTATTAACACCCAGAACCCATGAAGATCAAGCTCATTATAGCCCTGTACTGTACCTTTGGACTGGTTAGATTTGTACAGGCGGCTTCCAAGCCTAGTAGCGAGGTCTCCATCGCTGTTTTACTCGCCGAACTAGAGACTCAAATAGACCAAATAAATCTGTTATATGCCTACGAAATTAAAACTCTTAATCTGGCAATAACAGATCTAAGATCACGATTAAACCAAACCAAAGACACCTCCATTTTAGTGGGTTTAATACTGGAAAAAGAACGACTTACCGAAATGCTAAGACTTGTCAAAAAATCCGAGATGGCAGATATTAGCAAGGTGCGTTACTTAAAAGGCTTGCAAATAATAAAGATAATTTTTGACAAAATATTAGCACTCGATCATCACTTTGAATCCATTACTACTTTTAATGAAATAAGCAGTATGTCTAACCCAAATCATTATGCAGAATTCAAAACTGTAAAAACCAATTTAAAAGCACAAACAGATAAACGCACTGGGTTTAATCTTCCAGAGATTTTGGGAAATAATATTTACACCTCTGTGATTCATTCTTTTGTGACCTTGTTTAGTTCGAATAATTCAAAGTCAGAAAAGCAAACGGCCTTAAAAGATGTAGAATGTATTCTTGATTTTACGTTGAGTATGCACAACGACTTAAATACCATATTCTTCGAGACCAGTTATTTAAAAAGTAGTAATCAGAATATTATGCGGTCGGCTAAGGAATTATTTGCAGCCTACACCAAACCCATAAAATATACATTATCCTTAGAGCACTGCCGTAATACAGACGATTGGGATACGGTAAAGTCAAACTTAAACACCTATTTAGACAATTTAAAAGAAGTGCTAAAATCTCCCGATAAAGCAGATCAAGCTTTTAAACTACAAGTAAATCTAGAGTTTTCTATAGATAGGCTTTTGCAGTTTATTAGTCAGTATAATTCCTTTATAGATCAAGGTGAAAAGTTTTATCAGAAGTTTGCAATTATGTTGGAGAGTTACCAAAATCAAGAACAATGTGCGGGGCAAATCCCCGACGATTTTATAAAACTTAAAGAAAAGGTGAATATCTCTATCTCTAAATTTAATACAGCCTATAAACCCGTCGAAATTAATGGCAGCAAACTTAAAGAAGTACTCTATGGAATAAACGAATTTGACTAAATCCAATAGCCTGCCCCCAAGACGTACTAGGTTGTTTCTAAATGAACGTGTTCTAGAACCTTTTCGTCTTTGGGGTCGTATGGAATTTTTTCTAAAATATGTTCCATGACCTCAACCCGAGCCTTAGTTTTTTTGTTTGCTTTTATAATAATCCAAGGAGCCAATTTTGTGTTGGTTTTCTTGAACATCTCTTTTTTATATGTTGTATAATCGTCCCAAAGTTCAATCGCTTTTTGGTCAACCGCGCTAAATTTCCATTTTTTAACGGGACTAGAAATAATCTCTTTAAAGCGTTTTTCTTGTTCTTCTTTAGAGATAGAAAAGTAGAATTTAATAAGATGAATTCCCGATTCGATTATCATGCGTTCGAAGGCGTTCACCTGATTCATAAACGTTTTATATTCCTCTAAACTACAAAATCCATTTACGGGTTCTACCACGGCTCTATTATACCAACTACGGTCAAAAAATACCAGTTTTCCTTGTTTGGGCAAATGATTTATATACCGCTGAAAATACCACTGACCGCGCTCTTCTTGAGTAGGCTTAGGCAGGGCAACTACTTTAAATTCTCTAGGATTAAGGTGTTCTGTTATTCGTCGAATTGCGCCCCCTTTTCCAGCGGCATCACGGCCTTCAAAAACAATTACCACCTTAGCATTGGTTTCTTGAGCCCAATGTTGCAGCTTAATTAGTTCTTCCTGAAGAGACTTAATTCTGTTTTCGGACTTTACGTATCGCAATATCTTTGGAAAATTAATATCCTTTTCTAACAAAAACTGTTTTATTCCTTTTTTAGAGCGTAAGCTCTTAAGTTCTTTTGGTGTTATATTTTGCATACTATAGGTCTATTTGTTTTACCGTTCTATGATAGCGTTGAATTACATTTGGGTCCGGGAATGTAGAAACTCCTGATTCGCCTTTACTGTCGTACTTAAAACGTGACAAAACATAGCGTATACTCTCTAGGCGCGCTTCTTTTTTAATATTGGTTTTTACAATTATCCAGGGGCTAATGGAGGTATGTGTTTTGCTAAACATTTGCTCTTTATACTGCGTGTACTCGTCCCAACGGTTTTGCCCTTCTCGATCTACAGGACTAAACTTCCAGCGTTTAAGCGGGTTGTCTAAACGGGCATTAAACCTACGTAGTTGCTCTTCTTTAGAAATCGAAAACCAAAATTTTATTACATCAACACCGTCTTCGTACAACATATGTTCAAACTCGGTGACTTGTACCATAAATTGATCGTACTCGAGTTCGTTACAAAAACCCATAACTGGTTCAACAACAGCGCGATTGTACCAACTTCGATCAAAAAAAACAAGCTCCCCTGGGTTTGGAAGCACTTTTATGTAGCGTCTAAAATACCATTGACCCCGCTCGGTATTAGTGGGTTTTGTTAAAGCCACCACCCGCATCGACCTTGGGTTTAAATGTTGGATAAACCGGCGAATTGTACTGCCTTTTCCCGCGGCATCACGACCCTCAAAAATAATACAAACTCGTTTTTTATGTTTGGCCACCCATTGTTGCAGGTTTACCAATTCGGCTTGTAATTTTAAGAGCTCTCTTTCGTACTGAAGGGTATGCAAAATTTCATCAACCTTTTTAGGGTCTTCTTTTTCGCGTAAAACCTTAATAAATTCGTTATTACTGGAACTGTTTTTAAAATCCTCTAATGTGAGCATAGGTGTATAATAAGGTTAGCAAAGTTGGCAGCTTCTAAACTTACTAGCAATGACTAAAGTCAGTTTTAAAAAGTAATTTGTGTTTACTCCACCTGGAGCATGCGCCGTACAGCCTTGTGTAAATAAAAACCCGTGACTAAAGTAGAAAGCGTGTCGGCAATTGGGAATGCGATCCAAACCCCAAAAACACCCAAATAGGTAGGTAAAATAAGTATCAGAGGAATTAAAAAGAATCCTTGTTTTGTTAGGCTGAGTAGTAAAGCCGGGGTGGCTTTTCCTATCGCTTGAAAGTAGGAGGCTCCTATTAGTTGCACCACAATAATTGGAGTAACGGCAAAAACCCAACGGAGTGCATTTGGAGTTCTAGCCAATATTTCGGCATTATTTGCGGCTGTTTGCGCATCAATATTGCCCGAATTACTAATAAAAATAGACACAATCTCTGATGGAAACAACATGATAATTGCAAAAATTAAAATTGCCAAGCCACCAGAGTATTTAATAGACGTGTTTATAGACTCTCGAACACGTTCAAATTTACGGGCTCCATAATTGTAGCCGGCAATTGGCAAAAACCCTTGGTTTACACCAATTACTGGAAAAAGAGCAAACATAAGCATGCGACTAATTATTCCGTAAACGGCAATATCGAGTTCGTCTCCGTAGGTCACCAAAACATTGTTCAACAGTACGCCCAATACCGCAATTACACCTTGTCTTGCCAAGGTAACAGCACTTAAGGCACTTATCTCTTTAACTATGCTACTGTTTAAAACAAACGACGAAATGGTAAGACGCAATTCACTCTTAACCACAAAAAACCATAAAATAAAAGCAAAACAAATGGCATAACTAATAAAAGTAGCCCAAGCAGCGCCCTCCATTCCCATTCCAAAGACTTTAATTAAAATATAGTCCATAAAAATATTACCAATGGCTGGCAACAGCATGGCGTACATGGCAAATTTTGGCTTGCCTTCGGCCCGAATTACATTGTTACCCATCATACACATAGCCAACAATACAATGCCGTAAAGTACAATGGTATAATAGGTTAGCGCTAAGTCTTTAAAGCTCTCGTTAGCGCCAAAAAATTCGATTAAATTATCTTGAAAAACCAATCCTAAAATGGCCAAGGTTCCTGAAGTCAGTAAGGTAATTGTAACTTGATTTCCAAAGACTTTTAAGGCTTTTTTGTGCTTACCTGCACCCAAGGCCCGCGATAAAACAGAGCTTCCGCCAATACCAACAGCAAGTCCTATAGCTGCAATAAAAAAGGTAACAGGAATTACTACAGAAATTGCCGATATAGCCAAAGGTCCTATCCAACGTCCTACAAAAATAGTATCTACTATCATGTTCAGCGACATGACTAAAATCCCAATAGATGCAGGTACAGCCTGCTGTATAAGTAATTTACTTATAGACTTAGTGCCTAATTCTGCCGATCGCTTATTGGCCATTTAAACAGTCGCGGTTTTAAGGTCGGCGGCCTGCCATTGCTCAATCCAGTTGGCCAATAATTGTGCCCAATCGTCGTTGTCGTTTAAACATGGAATTGTTGTGAATTCTTGTCCTCCAACTTCGTGAAAAATTTCTTCGCCTTCCATAGCAATCTCTTCTAAAGTTTCTAGGCAATCACTAACAAAAGCCGGAGTTACAATGGCCATCTTTTTAGTCCCTTCAAGACCCAATCTTTCTATGGTTCGGTCTGTGTACGGGCGTAACCAAGGATCAAAGCCAAGTCTGGACTGGAAGGTTGTGCTGTATGTACCCTCTTTTAAATCTAAAAATTTAGCAACATTTTTTGTAGTTTCTAGACACTGATGGCGATAACAGTAGTCATGTGCTGGCGATGCAGTGTTACAACAACTGCCGTCTAATTTACAGTGAGAACTGGTTATATCGCTCTTGCGAATATGGCGCTCTGGCACCCCGTGATAACTAAACAAAAGTTGGTCGTAATCTACACCTTCGAGGCTGGATTTTATGCTGTTTGCCAATACTTTTATATAGGCCGGTTTGTTGTAAAATGCGGGTAGCGATTCAATAGTTAAATTAGCGAAATGCGCTTGTTGCAATTCGGCTACCTTCACGTTAATAGTTTCGGTGGTTGCCATGGCAAATTGCGGATACAGCGGGATGACTAATAGGTCGGTCACACCTTTATCTACCAATTGCTGCATCCCATCTTTTATGGTCATGCTTCCATAACGCATGGCTAAGCCTACAGGCACATCTAAAAGGGCTTGTACTTTTTTTTGAATTCTCTGGGAAAGCACAATTAATGGAGATCCTTCTTCCCACCAGATTTTCTTGTAAGCCGCTGCCGATTTTTTTGGGCGGGTATTTAAAATTATTCCGCGCACCAAAAGTGTACGCGCCCAAAATGGGACATCGATTACCCTTGGGTCCATTAAAAATTCGTCTAAATATTTTTTAACGTCTTTAGGATCGGTGCTATCTGGAGATCCTAAATTCACTAATAAAACTCCTTTTTTACTCATTAGTCAATTTTGTTGTAAAGGTAATTCAAGGTCGAGATGCTTAACACCTTGTTACTTTGATATTACTAATTGCGGTATTGTATATTCTTATACTATTTGTGCCATTAAAAACTTTTTTGGCGTCGTGCCATAACGCTTTTTAAAAGCCGAAATAAAATGACTTGCCGTACTATAGCCAACTTTTAAACCTACTTCGTTTACATTTAATTCTCCCGTAGCCAGAAGTTGTCTGGCCACTTCCATTTTATGGGCCAATAAAAAACTATACACAGAATCGCCATAAATTTGTTTAAAGCCTTCTTTTAATTTGTTTATTGGTAATTGAATTTCGTCTGCCAATTCTTGCAAAGTAGGGGGCTCGGCCATTCTAGAAATAATAATTTCTTTTGCGTTTTTTATTTTTATTACGTTGCTCTCGCTAGCCAAAAATGGACACTGCGCAACATCTACATCTACAGGTCTATTAAAATACAAGCTTAATAGTTCGTAACTCTTAGCCTTAAAATACAAGGGCTTTACGCTGGGGTGCAAATTAAATTGCAACAACTGGTTTAGCGCAATGGCCATAGATGGGGTAATTACTGTTTCCTGATAGTACTTTTGTTTTTGCTGTTCTTTAGACAAAAAGGCAATATAATTGGCCTGATTCGAGAAAAAACTGTGAAACTTCTTTATTGGAAGCAACACAGATAGCATCCAAGATTCTGGTGCCAAGGTTAAATTTATTGGCAAATTTTGCTGTGGATTATAAAGAAGTAACGCCTTGCCTTGATTAACAGCCAAGGTATAGGTGTTGTTATTAAATTGTAAATGCCCTCCTCCTTTTACACAAAAATGAAACTGGATGTAGCGACTACTTACTTCCCTGCGATACAATAGATTGTCGCCAGATTCATTATTAAATTTTAGCACAAAAAACCCATCTTCAATCTGCGTTTCTTGGTACATGCCGTTAGCGGTATTTTTTTGCATTGAAAAGCAATTAATTTTATTATTTATTTAGAATGAATCTAAATAGTTGTGACTACATTTATTGCTATTAAAGCCCAAAAATAGGCGATTTGCCAGTCAGAACGATTCATTTTAAGTGAATATTAACAGGCATCGTTACTATAAATGCCGATAGCGTTATTTTTTGCCCAAAGCTTAAGGTAATTTTGCGCTGTATTTATGGAAACACCTTCTAATACAGCTTTGGAAAGTACAAAGGCAACGCGATTTGTAGTAATTGGTTTGAATTATAAAAAAGCCGACGCCGATACACGCGGTAGATTTAGCGTTCCCGAATCCGAGCAATCGGCAATTATTAATAAGGCTAAAGCACAAGGACTTACTTCTTTAAGTATAATTTCTACATGCAACCGTACAGAGCTTTATGGTTTTGCTCCTTCACCTGATTCGTTAATTGCCTTATTGTGTGAACATGCCCAGGGTAGTAAACAGGAATTTCTTGACGCCTGTTATATCTATACCGACACCGAGGCGGTTAGGCATTTATTTAAAGTAGGAACTGGTCTAGACAGTCAAATTCTAGGAGATTTCGAAATAATTAGTCAGTTGCGCACCTCGTTTAAAGCGTCAAAAAAAGCAGGCTTGTTAAACCCGTATATGGAACGTCTTGTGAACGACGTTATTCGGGCGAGTAAACGTATTAAAAACCAAACCGAACTTTCAAGTGGAGCAACCTCGGTAAGCTTTGCTGCTGTGCAATACATACTGGCTCGTGTCCCTTATGTTTCAAACAAAAATATTTTACTCTTTGGTACGGGTAAAATTGGCAGAAACACTTGCGAAAACCTGGTAAAACATACTAAAAATCAACATATTACATTAATTAACAGGACTAAAGCAAAGGCTCAAAAAATTGCAGGAAAGTTTAATCTAATCGTATCGGATTACAATAAAATAGAGGCCGAAATAGCCCAGAGCGATGTGCTAATTGTCTCTACTGGAGCGCAAACACCAACAGTTTCTAATCAACTGCTGCACTTAGATAAGCCCTTGCTGATTCTAGATTTATCGATCCCTAGAAATGTATCTAAAGATGTAACTCAAAATCCGTTAGTTCATCTAGTGCATTTAGACGATTTATCACGAATTACACAAGACACGCTTAATCATAGGCAAGCGCAAATACCAAAAGCGCTAGAAATAATCGAAGAAATTCTGACCGAATTTTTAGTATGGGTCGAAAAGCGAAAGTTCGCTCCCACATTAAAAGCTCTTAAAGCCCAATTAAACAGTTTGTCTCAGGCAGAAATTGACAATCAGCGTAAAAAAATTGACAATTTTAATCACGAACAAGCCGAAATTTTAAGCAGCAGAATTATTCACAAAATAACTACCCACTTCGCCAATCACTTGCATCAAGATAACGATCAAGCACAGGAGCATCACGAATTAATTCAACAAGTCTTTAACATAGTCCCCAAGCCATGAAGAAATTAATTCGCATTGGAACTCGCGAGAGTCAATTGGCACTTTGGCAGGCCAATACGGTAAAAAAAGCATTAGAAAAACATGGTTTTTCCAGTGAATTAGTGCCAATTTCTTCTCAAGGTGATCTAGAATTGCAAACTCCGCTATACGAATTAGGAATTGTTGGAATTTTTACCAGAACATTAGACGTTGCCCTGCTAAACAATACAATTGATCTTGCTGTTCATTCCATGAAAGACGTACCAACGGCCTTACCAAAAGGAATAGCACAAGCCGCAGTTTTAGAGCGTGGCGATACCCGCGATGTGCTGGTGCATAAAGGCACGGATTTTTTAGTTGGCATAGGAACAATTGCAACAGGAAGTTTAAGACGAAAAGCACAGTGGTTAAATAAATACCCGTCCCACAATGTGGTTGGATTGCGTGGAAACGTAAATACGCGCCTACAAAAGCTCGAAGATAATGCTTGGAACGGAGCCATATTTGCAAAAGCTGGCTTAGAACGTATTCAGGTTTTGCCTAAAAATCACGAAGTTTTAGATTGGATGATTCCGGCACCTTCACAAGGGGCCATAATGATTGCCGCTCGCAGTCAAGATACCTTTGTTCTGGAAGCTTGTAACGCAATAAATAATATAGAAACTAGACTGGCCACAACCGTTGAGCGCGAATTCTTAAAGACCTTGGAAGGTGGCTGTACAGCACCTATTGGAGCACATGCAGCAATAAGTAATTCCGAATTGCAGTTTAGAGGCTGCTTACACAGTTTAGACGGGCAGCAAGAGTTTAGCATTAGGCGCAATGTTTCTTTAAATAATACTGCAGGACTAGGAAAAGCCCTTGCTATGGAACTTCTAGACAGTGGAGCCCGAGTATTAATGGAGCAAATAAAAAAGGAATTATGATGCTGCTTTCGACCAAATTACTAAGTCCCCAAGATTACGATAGGCTTATTCATGCTGGTTATGCCGTAACACAATACGACGCCCTATCCATATCGTACAATAAATTTAGTATCTCGCCAGAGGCTCAACACTGCATATTTACCTCGCAAAATGCAGCACAGGCCTATATAGACAATACGGTAGAAAATACCTTTTGTAACGCCTATTGTGTTGGAGAAAAAGCTGCATTGCTTTTAAGCCAACATGGGCATAAAATTGCAGAAATTGGTCAAAATTCGGTCGATTTAGCCCAAAAATTAGTCGAAAACCACAAAAATAAAGCATTTTTCTACTTTTCTGGAAATCTGCGTAGACCCGAATTACCTTTGGCCCTAACACAGGCGCAAATTCCTTTTACCGAGGAACAAGCCTATACAACGCACATTAATTATAAAGAGTTCGATACTCAATTTGGCGTAGTTTTATTTTTTAGCCCTAGTGGGGTGCAGAGTTTTCACAAGACAAATTTGGCATATAATTATACCGCAATTTGTATAGGAAATACTACGGCTAAAGAAGCTATGTTATACACAGACACTCATCAGGTTGCCCTGCACACGACTGTTGCAGGTGTTATAGATGCAGCCTTAAAAGTTAAAGAAATATCATGTTAGAAAACGATTTGTTTTTAAGAGCCTTAAAGGGCGAAACCGTAGAGCGACCTCCCGTATGGATGATGCGTCAAGCTGGGCGCTACTTGCCAGAGTTCATGGAAATCAAACACAAATACGATTTCTTTACCCGCTGTCGAACTCCCGAATTAGCCAGCGAAATTACTATACAGCCAATTCGTCGTTTTGGAATGGATGCTGCAATTTTGTTTTGCGATATTTTGGTAATTCCACAGGCTATGAATATCGAGGTAGAAATGAAGCCTAATTTTGGCCCTTATCTGCCCAATCCTGTGCGCGATCAAGCCGGCGTAGATGCTACTATTGTTCCAGATATTCAAGATAGTTTAGGTTATGTTATGGACGCCATTACCATGACTAAAGAAAAACTAGACAATCAAGTTCCATTAATTGGTTTTGCTGGTTCGCCTTGGACCATATTGTGCTATACCGTACAAGGTCAGGGTTCTAAAAACTTCGACAAAGCCAAAGCATTTTGCTTTACACAACCCGAAGCTGCTCACCAAATGCTGCAGAAAATTACAGATACAACCATTGCCTATTTAAAGGCAAAAGTTGCCGCTGGAGTAAATGCAGTTCAGGTTTTTGATTCCTGGGGAGGCATGCTTTCTCCAGAAGATTATAACGAGTTTTCTTTGCAGTACATTAACCAAATAGTCACCGCTTTAAAAGACCTCGCGCCAGTAATTGTTTTTGGAAAAGGTTGTTGGTTTGCCCTAAACGATATGGCAAAATCTGGAGCGGCGGCACTAGGAGTAGATTGGACCTGTTCTCCTAGAAATGCTAGATACCTATCTGGAGGAGCAATAACATTGCAAGGTAATTTTGACCCGAGTCGCTTATTATCGCCTCCCGCTAAGATAAAAGAGATGGTACACGATATGATTCGTGCTTTTGGCAAGGATAAATACATTGCAAACTTAGGTCATGGAATCTTGCCGAATATTCCTGTAGAAAATGCAGGAGCCTTTGTCGAGGCGGTAAAATCGTATAAAGAATAGCGATGATTTTTAAGGTGTTTAAACGCTTAAATCTTAGGAGTCTATTCGAGATTTTGGGCTTCGTTATAAAATACCCTAGACGCATGTATTTTACTGTGCACGCAAGTAAAAAATGTATCTCTCTTTGTAATATGGCCTTTGGTGAATCGCATCATTTAAACAACAGAGCAAACGCCATAAGACACGGATTGTGGAACATTTTAATAATTAAACGGCTTATACAAGCCAAAATTGGTTTTGAAACAGCTAAGGCCTGGAGCAAAAAAATAACCGATTGGCATGAACGCTTTTCGGTAAATTCACCCGTTGCATGCGCTATGGATTTGCACAATAACGCCATTGGCAGAAACTTGTATAAGCAGATTGGGGATAATAACGAGTTGGAAATTTTAAATTATCTTAAGACCAAAGCGCAAAAAGCAATTTGTGTAACTAGTTTGCAGGAAATTCATCCTGGAGTAGTTGAATTTGTTTTTTTAAATGAATAAACTATGAATCAAACCATTCAAAGTGTAAAAGCATATGGCCGTGCCATGCCATTAATGAAGGAGCTTAATTTATGGCAGTACTTTGTTGTGCCTATAATTATTAGTGTGGCAACTTTTCTTGTAATTGGAATAACCGCATATGGATTAAGCGATAATTTAGGAGCATTTATTGCCAAAGCTTGGATCTGGGAATGGGGAGCAGAAACCTTTAGAACCATTAGCAATATTTTAGGAGCCATGGTGATAATAACATTGGGATTATTGCTGTATAAATACATAGTAATGACCTTAAGCGCGCCATTTATGAGTCCAGTGTCCGAAAAAATTGAAGCCCATTTAACCGGCGTGACCAATCAATACAGAAATACCTCGAACAGTGCACAGTTACTACGCGCCATAAAAATTAACGTACGAAACTTAATTCGAGAGCTCGTTCTTACCATCCCAATTTTAATTTTGGGTTTTATTCCTGTAATAGGAATTATTGCGCCCTTATTACTGTTTTTAGTGCAGGCCTATTATATAGGATTTGGTAATATGGATTATACTTTAGAACGTCGTTTTGGGTTTAACAAAAGCGTCTCTTTTGTTAAAAATAATCGGGGTAGTGCCATTGGCAACGGCGCCGTATTTTTAGCCGTACTGGTTATTCCAGTAGTAGGATTTATAATTGTATTGCCCTTAGCGGTTACCGCGGCAAGTATTCAGACCCTAACCATTATTAAACAAAAGCAATTAGAAAATGAAACAGCAGTTTTTTAATTATATAAAACAGCTTCAAGATACCATAGTAGCTTCTTTAGAAGCCGCAGATGGACAAGCCAAATTTAAAGAAGATACGTGGGAACGCCCTGGTGGTGGCGGTGGCAGAACGCGCGTAATAGAAAACGGAGCGGTATTCGAAAAAGGAGGAGTAAATATTTCGGCAGTACACGGAGCCTTACCAAAAACCATGCAAGATTACTTTAAAGTGCAAGATGCCGATTTTTATGCCTGCGGATTAAGTCTTGTACTACACCCAAAAAACCCAATGGTTCCAACGGTACATGCTAATTGGCGCTACTTCGAAATGTACGATAAAACTGGCAAGGTAGTGACCCAATGGTTTGGTGGAGGTCAAGATCTAACACCCTACTATTTGTTTGAAGAAGATGCCGTGCATTTTCACCAGGTTTGTAAAACTGCATGCGATGCGCACAATCCACAATTTTATACCGATTACAAACAAAAGTGCGACGACTATTTTTGGAATACCCATAGAGCAGAAGCTCGAGGAGTAGGAGGTCTATTTTTTGATTATTGTAAGCCTACGGCGGATTTTTCTTTAGACCAGTGGTATAATTTTGTAACTCAAGTTGGCGATAGCTTTACAAAGGCCTATGTCCCTATTGTAAATAAGCGTAAGGACTTAACGTATACACAGACGCAACGCGATTGGCAAGAAATTAGAAGAGGGCGCTATGTTGAATTTAATTTAATTCACGATAAAGGCACCTTATTTGGTTTAAAAACCAATGGGAGAATAGAGAGCTTTTTAATGAGCCTCCCTCCGCATGTACAGTGGCATTACAACCACCATCCAGAACCAGGAAGTCAAGAAGAAAAGCTACTTGAAGTGCTTAAAAACCCAAAAGATTGGACAAATACTAACCTAGTCAATTCATAATAAAGGCATGTATCCATTAATTAGAAACAGGCGTTTACGCCAATCGGCAGCCATTAGAAATTTAGTTCGCGAAACGCAGATTACTCCGCACGATTTTTTAGTGCCCTTGTTTGTCGTAGAAGGTAATACCGTAAAGGAAGAAATTTCGAGCATGCCGGGTTATTACAGATTAAGTTTAGACCTACTTGCCCAAGAAGCTAAGACACTTTGGGGCATGAATTTACAAGCGGTCTTACTTTTTGTAAAAGTAGCCGACAACTTAAAGGACAACCAAGGGACAGAGGCTATTAATCCAGATGGTTTAATGCAGCGCGCAATTAAAACCATAAAAGATGCCGTGCCAGAAATGCTTGTTATGACTGACGTCGCCCTTGACCCCTTTTCGAGTTATGGTCACGATGGCATAGTAGCTAATGGCCAAATTTTAAACGACGAAACCAACCATGTCCTAGCCCAAATGAGTGTATCTCATGCTCAAGCTGGCGCTAATTTTGTTGCCCCTAGTGACATGATGGACGGGCGTATACTGAGTATTCGAGAAGCTCTAGAAGACGAAGGTTTTACAGATACCGGAATAATGAGCTACAGTGCCAAATACGCTTCGGCTTTTTATGGGCCGTTTAGAGACGCTTTAGATTCTGCTCCAGGTTTTGGCGACAAAAAAACCTATCAGATGGATCCTGCAAATAGGTTCGAGGCTATTAAAGAAACGCAAATGGACATAGACGAAGGGGCAGACATTGTTATGGTAAAACCCGGAATTGCATATTTAGATATTGTACGGGAAATTAGAAACGAAGTAGACGTACCCATTGCCGTCTATCAAGTGAGCGGAGAATACGCAATGATAAAAGCCGCTGCTGCCAAAGGATGGCTTGATCACGACGCAGTAATGCTCGAACAATTAACAGCCATAAAGCGCGCTGGGGCAAATATTATTGCTAGTTATTTTGCTAAAGACGTAGTGCGCTTACTTTCGTAACTTGCTAAAAAATAACCCATGAAAACGCGAATTGCAAGTTTTGTATTTATTGTAGTGCTATTTAATATGACCAGTTACGCCCAACAAATCACCCCAAAAACTGCCTTTTTAGAAAAATGGGAGAACACCAAAACCTATACCTTGGCCGTTGCAGAGGCTATGCCCGAAGACGTCTATAGTTTTAAACCCACTGAGCGGCAAATGACCTTTGCAGAACAGCTATTGCACATTAAGAGCAATATGGATTGGCTAAGTCAAACTTACTTTAAGGCCCCCGTAGCCGAAGGGCAAGAAACAATTAGTAAGCAACAAATTATTATGGCACTAACCGCTTCTTTTGATCGTGTAACCTTAGCCATTAATTCCACTGCCGACAGCGAATTACCCCAAACTGTCGAGTTTTTTGCAGGTCCAAAAAGCAAACTTCAAATTCTAAATTTGTTACAAGATCACGTTACACATCATCGAGGACAACTACTCGTTTATTTAAATTTAAACGAAGTTACCCCACCACGTTACGTAGGTTGGTAATTTATCGCTATTTTTAACCTAACTAAACAATTCCGCTGTTAATACGTGACCTTACTAATAGTAATTGCCTTTTTTTCTATTTTCTTTTCGTTTCTGTGTTCAATCCTAGAAGCCGTGCTACTTAGCGTAACACCTTCTTTTATTAATATTAAAAAAACAGAAGGACGAGCCTATGCCAATACCCTAGAAAACTTTAAAAAAGATGTAGACAAGCCGTTAATTGCAATTCTTACTTTAAACACAATCGCCCATACCGTTGGAGCCATCTTAGTAGGGGTACAAGCAGAAAGTTTGGATTACGACTTTAACCTTTTTGGGATAAATATGGTTGGTATTGTCTCTGGGATAATGACTTTTTTAATTCTAGTGTTGTCAGAAATCATTCCTAAAACCATTGGCGCGACCTATTGGAAACAGCTTGCCAATTTTACGGCCAAAGCACTAACGCTGCTTATTTTTCCTTTAAAATACACCGGGATTTTATGGCTCCTGCAGCTCACCACGCGCTTAATTGGGAATTCCGGACATGTTAGTACCGTGAGTCGCGAAGAATTTATTGCCATTACCCATGCTGCCGAAGAAGAAGGAATTTTTGCCGAAAACGAATCGACAGTTATTAAAAATCTCCTGGTTTTTAAATCTATTCGGGCCAAAGATGTAATGACTCCTTGGGTTGTTGCAGTAACCGAGAACGAAGACACCACCATTTCTGACTTTCACGATACCCACAAAAACTTAAAGTTCTCTCGCATTCCAATTTTTAACGACAATCCAAACAATCCAACAGGGTTTATTTTAAAAGACGATGTATTAGAGGCTATAATAGATAATAAAGGTGCGGACCCCTTAAAAAGCCTTAAACGCGAAATGCTTTTTACCGATTATCGAACCCCCATTCCAGATTTGTTCGAAATGTTTATAAGCAAACGCGCTCATATTGCCATGGTAATGGACGAATTTGGCAATACAGTAGGGCTAATGAGTATGGAAGATATTATAGAAACCCTGCTTGGTCTAGAGATAATGGACGAGAGCGATAATATAGCCGACATGCAATTACTGGCCCGAAAAAATTGGGAGGCTAGAGCCAAACGCTTGGGGATAAACATTAACAATTTAGACGAATTAAATTCAGAAATGTGATTGCAATTGCTCACATTAAAACTCCCTTAGGAATTGCAAAGTTAGAAGGCGACGAGCAAGGCTTGCAAGCTGTCACGGTTTTAAACAACGAATTTGAAACCCAATATGACGAAATTCCAGAATCCCTGCAAGATGCGGTAGAGCAGCTTACGGCTTACTTTACTGGAGAACGACGCGAATTCGATTTAGTACTTAACCCCCAAGGAACCCAGTTCCAAAAACGGGTGTGGAATAAATTATTAGAAATCCCTTTTGGCAAAACAGTAACCTATATGGATATTGCAAAGCGTTTAGGCGATATTAAAGTTATTCGCGCAGCAGCTTCGGCCAATGGTAAGAACCCCTTGTCTATTATTGTTCCCTGCCACCGAGTAATTGGCAGCGACGGAAGTCTTACAGGATATGCTGGTGGCTTATGGCGTAAAAAATGGCTCTTAGAACACGAGAGTCCAGTAATTCAACAAAAATTATTTTAAATGTTTAGATACATAAAACGATTTTTTAGAGCCCTAGTTCTCCTTATAGTAGTTATAATTGTTGGGCTTTACCTATTTGATTTTGGTTACATTCTAAAAGGTGTTCGGGTAGTATATTTAACCGGGCATACTACGGCTTTTATAGATGACTACCCATACTTCGAAAACGACACCATTGCAAAAGGTGACCAAACTTGGAACTGGCCACAGCACACTAATTACAATACGGTAAGCCCAACGCAGGTGTTAGAAAAAACACATGAAGCTTATGGAACCATTGCCTATTTAATTATAAAAAACGACAGTATTTGGTACGAAGATTACGCTAAAAACTATGGTCAAAATTCAAAGACCAATGGGTTTTCTATGTCTAAAAGTATAACAACCGCCCTGCTTGGAAAAGCCATAAAAGATGGATTTATTACAAGTTTGGACCAGCCCATAGGCGACTTTTACCCCCAATACAAGCAAGCCGCAACCACTGTTGGCGATTTGGCCTCTATGGCTTCGGGGCTTGACTGGCAGGAACATTACACCAGTCCTTTTAGCACCACCGCGAGAGCGTATTATGACGACAATCTAGCCAAAACAATTTTGAATCAGAAAGTAACAGAAACCCCAGGGAAAGCGTATAAATACCTAAGCGGAAACTCCCAATTATTAGGGATGATTATTCAAAAGGCAACCGGTAAGCAATTATCGCAATATTTATCGGAATCTTTTTGGCAACCATTGGGAATGCAATCTAACGCCCTATGGCAGCTAGACGACGACAAACACAGATTGGCAAAAACCTATTGCTGTATTGCTAGTAATGCACGAGATTTTGCCAGATTTGGCAGGTTGTTTAAAAATCATGGAAACTGGAACGGGCAACAAATTCTAGACTCCACTTTTACCGCCATTAGCACGAAAGCTCGTTTTGATGGAGAACCTTACGGTTATGGCTTTTGGATAAGTAATTTTATGGAGAAAGATATTTTTGTAATGCGTGGAATATTGGGCCAATATGTAATTACTATTCCAGAGGACGATTTAATAATTGTTCGCCTAGGGCATGAGCGCGGTAAATTTGTAGGTGCTCCTTTTACAGATGATTTTTATATATATGTAGAAGAAGCCTACACCATGCTAAAAAAGTAGGCGCTTAAAATTGTATATTCTACCCACTTCCCGTAAAACAAAATATAATGTTGCATAAAATTGCACTAAACAGTTTACTGTTTTTAGATATAGAAACCGTACCTCAGCAGGAAAATTTTAGTCAGTTAGATCCAGAATTACAAGCACTTTATGCCCAAAAGACCAAATATCAACGCAAGGACGAGTTTACACCCCAAGAGTTTTACGATCGGGCTGGCATTTGGGCAGAATTTGGCAAAATTATTTGCATTTCTGTTGGTTATTTTACCCATGCTCAAGGCGACGAATTTAGAGTTACCAGTTTTTATGGCGAAGAAGTTGACTTGCTAAACGAATTTAAAAAATTACTCGAGTCCCACTTTAACAGTCCAAGACACTTACTCTGTGCGCATAACGGTAAGGAGTTCGATTTTCCGTATATAGCCAGGCGCATGCTAATTCACAGAATAAAACTTCCTGGTAAGCTTATGTTATTTGGCAAAAAACCATGGGAAATTCCACATTTAGACACTATGGAATTATGGAAGTTTGGCGACTATAAGCACTTTTCTAGTTTAAAACTTTTAGCACAAATACTCGAAATTCCTTCGCCTAAAGACGACATAAGCGGTGATCAAGTGCGCGATGTATACTACAAAGAAAAAGATATAGACCGTATTATAGAATACTGCCAAAAAGATACCATAACGGTGGCTCAATTATTTTTACGCTATCGCAATCAAGAAATATTAAGTCCCGAGCAAATTGTATACAAATAGAAAAAGCCCTCCATATTGGAGGGCTTTTTGTAAGTGTTTAATAAAATAACTATTGCTTTATAAAGCGCTCGGTTACAATTTCTTCGCCCTCGTTAATTTCGAGCACGTAAACTCCCGATTGCAATCTAGAAACATCAATCGTTTGTGTAAGCGTTCCTTGTGCAACTACCTGCCCAAGTAAATTCACTACGCGATAAGTTTCTGACCCTGTTGCTCCTATTAATCGCACATTAAGTGTATTAGAAACAGGGTTTGGATACATTAAAAAGTCGCCTTCAAAATCCTCTTCCTGGTCACCTAAATCTGCAAAACCAGCTGGAACTCCCATACTTGTTATAGAACTTCCTAAGCTGCTTCCAGCAGCGTCGGCTGTAATGGTTACTTGATCTATATAAACATGATCGGAATTACCACTTGCGTCACATCTAAATCTAAATTGAGCATTGGTAGGGAAGTTGTAGTCGGCACTATTAATGCTAACCGTTGCCGAATAGAACGTATTATTATTAAAGTTGGTTCCTCTAGCATAAGATCCTACAGTTACCCAAGAACTACCATTGTAAAACTGTACCCAGAAGTCTTCGTTGTTTTCCATACTCCATGCATAGAAATAGAACTCAATATCTAAGGTATTGTATCCGCTAACATCGAACGAACCTAAGGTCATTGTAGACGAATTGGTATTATCACGTAAGCGAATAGAATAGTTTCCTTGGAATGAACGCGATCCAGAATAACGGTAAGAATCGCTTCCACCATCTGACCAGCCATCCCAGCCAGATTCAAAGGACCCTTGATGCAGTACCACAGGACTTCCGCCACCTCCGCCGCCAGCAGCGTTGGTAGTAAATGCAACACTCGCAGCGGCCGAATTATTTCCAGCGGCGTCGTAAGCGCGAACAGAGAACGTATACGATGTATTTTCTGTTAAGCCAGTTATATTAGCAGAAGTTCCAGTAACGGTTCCAATTGATGTTGATCCTTGCAAGACTTCATATCCGGTAACTCCAGTATTGTCTGTAGATGCATTCCAAGATAACGTGGCTGTTGTCTCTGTAATTGCAGAGGCAGCTAAGCCCGTAGGAGTTGTTGGTGCTTCGGTATCTGGACCTGGACCACCATCGTCTTCAACACAAAAAGATGTCGCCTCTGAACTTCCAAAGTTTCCACCAGTAAACATAACACCAGCATCGCTAGAAACTGTGTATGACCCATTACCATAAGAACAGCAAATACCATCGCCGTACGCATCGGTAATTGTAAAGGTGTAATCTCCGGCCGCAAGACCTGAAAAAGTATCTGTTACTGTTGAACCATCTGCATTTGCAGTAGAATAACTAGCCGAAGCAACTGTGGTTCCCGAACCATCTTTTAAGGTCCATGCTGTTTCTTCTGGATAGTTGTCTAATGTTATAGACAAATAAAGGTCTCCTGTAACACAATCTGCTGGAGGCGTTGTCCCTCCATAAGCGTCTCCAACACCAACTGCATGCCATGCGTTAGTAACAGCAATTTCTTCTGCGCCATCTGCTCCGTATAAGTCAATTGCTGACTGAATAGAAGCTGCTCTAGCATCTGCAAATGTTGAATTAGCCGTTAAATATACATTAAGCATTCTGTAAGAAATAGTAGCCGATTTGGTCATTCCAACTCCAGAAACACTAAAAGCATTTCCTACATCGTTTGTTCCAGACCCACCTTCTACAGCCAGGTAGAACCAGTAATTAAGTACTCCCGAATTGGTGTGTACTCCGCAATAATCGTTAGAACTGGTTGGCGTTCCACAATTTGGATTTATCCAATAGCTTCCACCGTAAGTATCAGGTTGCCCTAAAGAGGTTGGATTGTCCATAGAACGCAAGGCTGCAGAACCAGAACGTCTGTCTATTTCGTCACCAATTAGCCAAATTGAATTGTCGGGATTACTATCACTTCCGTTGCCTTTTGCAAAGTGCTCTACCGCAGCTCCCCAAATGTCTGAAAAGCCCTCGTTTAATCCTCCAGACTCGCGTTGGTAGGCTAAATTTGCTGTGTATTCAGTAACTGCATGCCCAATTTCGTGTGCCGCAACATCCAAACTAGTTAAGGCATCAAAATAACCATTACCCTCGTTTCCGTTAGAAGAACCGTCTCCGTAAGACATTACATTTAAAAACCAGAATGCATTGTCGTAGTTGTTATCTACGTGTACATAACTGCGCAGTTGTGCACCGGCGTTATTATAACTGTCGCGGTTATGCACTGTTTGCCAGTAGTCGTAAGTCATCATGGCGCCCCAATGTGCGTCTAAGGCTGCATTGTCTTTATTGGAATTATTGTATTCGGCCGCAGTCCAATTATTGTCGTTATCTGTAAACTCGGAATAGCTGCTTATATAAGGAAGTGAACTCCCTACGGGTGCCAAATTATTAGCATCGCGTGTATAAACTTTACGGCTCGCGTCGTTTAAAGTATAAGAACCGCCAGACAAAGTAGTTTCTATAGTTCGTGTTCCACTATAGCGCGTAGCTGCAGACCCAGCAACAAAATCTTCTAATTCTGCAACAACTTCTTCGCAGGTTGGAAGTTCGTCTGCCGTAACCGTTGCAAGTGCACGTCCATCATGGCCAAAATTGTCAAAATGACGCACCTTATTATTAAAGAACAAAGTCTTTCCAGTTTGCGCATCAATATAAATATCACCTCCACCCATTGGTCGTATGGTGTATATTTCGAATTTGTAGGCTAGCTTTACTTCTTCTTGGCTATCAAAAATAGGAAGTAATACCAGTTCGCCTGTTGGACGCTGGTAGCCTAATTCTAAGGAAGCAGCTTCGTCTTCCCATAAATAGGCTTTAGCACCCATATGTGCCGTTGCTCGGGAAAATGCAGCGCTTGCAGAAAGGCCTGGGCTTACACTTATGCCCTGAATATCGTAAAATTCGGAACTCATGGAAGATACTTTGCCATTTTTACTGTGTAATTTTACAGTTCCAAATTCTACCTTAATACCATTAAAATATTGTTGATACTTTGTGTGAACAAAACCTAAGTTATCGCGCTCTTGAGAAACTTGATTAAACGCGTTTCCAGAGGCGTATTTTAACTCTTGCGTAAAGAGTTCATTAACACTGCTTAAATTTTGTTGTTGATCGGCATTAAATACCTTTAAATTTTTGATGGGTTTTGGCTCGCTATCCTGAGCATAACTCAAGGTAGAAAGCATTGCAAAAGCTACGACTAAAAGCGGTAACTTGAATGGAATTTTCTTCATTGTAAGATTAATTGAAATGTTAGTGAATTTTGAATTTGTTGTTAATTATTTCTTAATATAAAGAGAATTAATTGTTAAAATTCAAAAAATACTGAAAATTCGTCAAAAAAAGCAAAAAAAATAATTTTGTTTATTCGGTGCAATAAAAGGCTAAACAGATCAAAAATATTTGACTAAAAAAGAGAAATAAAACCGTGTTTTTATTACGGTTTTACCGCCTTTAAAAATCGTGATCTTTAACCCGATAATTTTAGCCAGTATTTTGCCAGATAATTTGTTGAATTCTTAATGTATCTTTAGACCATGTCAAGAGGTCCTATTTTACAACTCGATGGATTAAGTGTTGCCTTTGGAAAAGGAAAAAAAAAGCAGCAGGTTTTGCACGAAATTAGTTTTGACTTACATGAGAACGAAATTTTAGGTCTTGTTGGAGAATCGGGTTCAGGAAAATCGGTGAGCAGCTTGGCTATTATGGGACTACTACCCAAGAAAATAAGTAAAATTACCGCAGGAAAAATAATTTACAACCAGACCAAGCTAAGCGAGCTTTCCAGCGCGGGGTGGCAAAAAATTCGCGGGAACCAGATTTCAATGATATTTCAAGAACCAATGAGCGCATTAAACCCAGCCATGCGTTGTGGTCTTCAGGTGGCCGAGGTGCTGCAAATTCATAAAAACCATACCAAAGATGCCGCAAAACGCGAAGTCTTATCTCTTTTTGAGCGCGTTAAGCTCCCTGATCCCAAAAAAGCATTTTCTAGTTATCCACATCAGCTTAGTGGCGGCCAGTTACAGCGAATAGTAATTGCCATGGCTATTGCCTGTAAGCCCAAAATATTAATAGCAGATGAGCCCACAACGGCATTAGATGTAACTGTACAACAAGAAATTATTGAACTCCTTAAAATGTTGCAGGCAGAAACACAAATGGCCATCTTATTTATTTCGCATGACCTTACTTTAGTTTCTCAAATTGCAAATCGGGTTATGGTAATGCGCCAGGGTAAGCTCGTGGAGCAGGCCAAAACCAAAGATTTATTTGAATCTCCAAAAGAGGCCTATACCAAAGCGCTCTTAAATGCGCGACCCGCTTTAGATGTCCGCCAGTATCGATTACCTACAGTACAAGATGTGCAGTCACAAGCCACAGAACAAGAACTCGTAACAGCACAACAACGAGCGCTAAAGCACAAAGCAATGTACACCCAAGAGCCGCTTTTACAGATTACCGACCTTAAAAAAACGTACATCTCTAAAGCCTCCTTGTTTGGAACAATACAGGAAGTCAAGGCGGTAAATGGGGTAAGTTTTAGTGTTTTTGAAGGCGAAACACTTGGGCTTGTTGGAGAATCTGGATGTGGCAAATCGACCTTGGGTAAAACCATAATGCATATAGAAGAGGCCAGTGCTGGCGCTATTAAGTTTAGAGGCACCGACATTACACGTTTAGATGCAAAAGCTCTTAAAACCATGCGCAAAGAAATACAGATCGTGTTTCAAGACCCATTTGCCTCGTTACACCCTAGAATGAGCATTGGAAGCGCAATTGCCGAACCAATAATTGTGCATCATCCCCAAACTTCTAAAGCAAAACGCAAACAGCAGGTTTTAGAATTATTAGAGCGCGTAGGCTTAGATGCCAGTTATTATAATAGATATCCACACGAATTGTCAGGAGGACAACGCCAGCGTATTGGCATTGCCCGAGCTATTGCACTTAGGCCTAAATTGCTTATTTGCGATGAATCGGTATCGGCCTTAGATATTAGCGTCCAAGCCCAAGTATTAAACTTGCTTAACGAACTTAAAGAGCAGTTTAATTTTACCTATATATTTATTTCGCACGATTTGGCTGTGGTAAAATACATGGCCGACCAATTGGTTGTTATGAATCAAGGAAAAATAGAAGAGATAGGAGACGCAGACGAAATCTACGCCAATCCACGAAAACCGTATACAAAACGTTTAATAGATGCTATTCCGAAGGGAATTATTAGGGCATAAAAAAACCCGTTCTAACCTCACAAAGAACGGGTAAAACCTTGTATCTGATCGTTGCACAGATTCGGGGTTTGTATTTTACATTAACAAAAAAACTTTTTTAACTAAATACAATAAACTCGAAATAAGTTCAGCGGTATTTTTTATTGCTGCAAGCATAGTAGGTCAGTTGTTTTAATTAGGGACTGCTAATATGTAAGAAAAAATATTATTTCAAGATAAAGTGCTCTTTTATTAGACAAAATACACTTTATTTTAACATTTGTAGGATTATTAGAAGTAATTTCCTACAAATATATTGCCATAACACGCGAAGTATTAGACGTCCATTTCTGGTATGTCTCCTTGAATAATTAGGGTTCCGGCCGTAGCTGCCTTTATTTCTTGGACGCTAATTCCTGGAGCCCGCTCTACTAATTTAAAGCCCTCTGGTGTTACATCTAAGACCGCCAGATTGGTCACAATTTTCTTTACGCATGCTACTCCAGTAATGGGTAATGAACAACGTTCAAGAAGTTTAGATTCTCCTGCTCGATTTGTATGCATCATGGCAACAATAATGTTTTCGGCACTGGCCACTAAATCCATAGCGCCTCCCATACCTTTTACCATCTTCCCTGGAATTTTCCAGTTGGCAATATCGCCGTTTTGGGCAACTTCCATAGCGCCTAAAATAGTAAGGTCTACATGCTTCCCTCGGATCATTGCAAAACTAAGTGCCGAATCAAAAAAAGAAGCTCCTGGCAGTGTTGTTATGGTTTGTTTACCTGCATTAATTACATCGGGATCTTCTTCTCCTTCGAAAGGAAAAGGGCCCATTCCTAAAACTCCGTTCTCACTTTGAAACTCTACGTCTATATCGGTGCGAACATAATTCGCCACTAAGGTGGGAATTCCTATTCCTAGATTTACATAATAGCCATCCTGTACTTCTTGAGCGATACGTTTTGCGATTCCATTTTTATCTAGTGCCATAGTCTATTTGCTTCTTACAGTGAGTTGTTCAATGCGCTTTTCGTATACAGCTCCTTGAAAAATTCGCTGTACAAAAATACCCGGAATATGCACTTGATTTGGATCTAAGGCACCGGCTGGTAGTAGCTGTTCTACCTCGACTACAGTAATTTTAGCAGCCCCGCACATGTTTGGATTAAAATTACGCGCTGTTCCTTTAAATATTAAGTTTCCAGCAACATCGCCCTTCCAAGCTTTTATAAAACCAAAATCGGCCTTAAAGGCGGGTTCTAATATGTGTTTTTTACCGTCAAATTCCCTTACTTCTTTCCCCTGAGCAACTTCGGTTCCGTAACCCGCTGGAGTATAAAATGCAGGAAATCCAGCTTGAGCAGCTCTACACTTTTCTGCCAATGTTCCCTGCGGAATTAATTCTACATCTAATTCTCCGCTAAGCATTTGACGTTCAAACTCTGCATTTTCGCCTACGTAAGAAGAAATCATTTTATTAATTTGCTTGCGTTGCAAAAGCAGTCCTAAACCAAAATCGTCTACTCCTGCATTATTCGAAATACAGGTTAGGCCACTAATATCTTGTTTGGCCAAATAGCCTATTGCATTTTCGGGAATGCCACTTAATCCAAATCCGCCAAACATAAAAGTCATCCCGGATTGGACTCCAGCACAAGCCTCTTCTACATTGGCTACAGTTTTTGTAATCATGGGTATTGGTTATTTAGTTGCTATTAAAATTCAAACTCATCTGGAACGTCTGTTGGCGTATTTTGTTCCGCCCATTTTTCGCAGTCGGTTTCTATGGTGAGTTCTTCGGGTTTTTCGAATTCTTCTTTAGATATCCCTAATGACTCTTCTTGATAGCATTTATTCATAAAAATTCCCCAAATTGGCAACGCCATAGTTGCGCCCTGACCATAAGCTGTGCCTGCAAAATGCGTAGCGCGATCGTCTCCGCCAACCCAAACACCTGTCACTAAGTTAGGAACTATACCCATAAACCAACCGTCACTATTATTTTGTGTTGTACCTGTTTTTCCGGCTATAGGGTTTTCGAAAGCATAGGGATAACCCGTCATTACTTTTTTATACACCGGTGTATTAGTAGCCCAAGTATGTCTAAGGCGCTGTCCAGATCCTGCGGTGGTAACCCCCTCCATTAAACTTAGGGTAACATATGCTGTTTCTTGGCTTATTACATCTTTAGCCTCGGGACTTGCTTGGTCTAAAACAGTACCGTTTTTATCTTCTATTCTTGTAATTAAAATTGGTTTAATGTAGACTCCTTGATTGGCAAAGGTTCCATAAGCTCCAACCATTTCGTATAAAGAAACATCTGGTGTTCCTAACGCAATAGATGGAACTTCAGGGATGTCTTTACTGTTCATTCCCATTCGCCCAACCAGTTCAATAACTGGTTTTGGGCCAACGCGGTCAATTAATCTTGCGGTAACCGTATTTACAGAATTACCTAACGCGTTTCTAAGGGAAATTGTTCCTCCGTATTTCCCGTCCGAATTTTTTGGACACCATTCCTTCATGTTGCCATGCTTGCCTTGTGCAATACAGTGCGGTGTATTTGGAAGCGTATCGCAAGGCGACATATGCAATTGGTCTATAGCGGTTGCATATACAAAGGGTTTAAAGGTAGAACCAATTTGGCGGCGACCTTTTTTTACCATATCGTATTTAAAATGTTTATAATCTATTCCCCCAACCCAGGCTTTAATTTCGCCAGTTTGCGGAGTCATAGACAACATAGAAGCGCGCAAAATAGATTTGTAATACCTAATACTGTCTAAAGGAGTCATTATTGTATCTATATCGCTCCCTTTCCAGGAAAAAATGCGCATTTTAGTTTCTTCTTTAAACGAAGCTACTATTTGATCTTCTGTTTTACCCTGTCGTTTTAATATACGCCAACGATCGCTACGTCGCATAGCCGCATTGGTAATGTTGTTTATTTCGTCGGCAGTAATGTCTCTAAAGGGTGCCGTTTTGTTTTTAACGTTTTGAGCGTCGAACTCTTTTTGCAAATTTTTAAGGTGATCTGTTACCGCCTCTTCTGCAAATTCTTGCATGCGAGAATCTATGGTAACAAATACCTTTAAACCATCGCGGTCTATATCGTAGGTAGTGCCATCGGTTTTTGGATTCGCCTTAGCCCAATCTTTCATATAATTACGAACATATTCTCTAAAATAGGTCCCAATTCCTTCGTCGTGACCTTGCGGAGTATGATTCAATTCTAGTGGTAAGGCCTGCAAAGAGTCCTTTACCGCTTCTGTTATAAATTCGTATTTAGCCATTTGCGCCAAAACTACATTACGCCTATTGGTCACACCTTCTTTGTTGCGCAATGGATTATACAACGAGGAGTTTACAAACATGCCCACAAGCACAGCAGATTCCGATAGATTTAAATCTCTTGGGGCTTTGTCAAAATAAATATTAGACGCAGATTCTATTCCAATGGCTTGATTTAAAAAATCGTACTCATTAAAATACATCGAAATTATCTCTTCTTTGGTATACCTTTTTTCTAAACGAACCGCAATTATCCATTCTTTCATTTTTTGAATAACGCGCTCTACAGTATTCTTTGCCACGGCTTCGGTAAAAAATAGCTTGGCTAGCTGTTGTGTAATTGTAGAAGCACCTCCACGTTGTCCCATAAAGGCGACTGCTCTAACGGTACCTTTACCGTCTATTCCAGAATGACTATAAAACCGCGCATCTTCTGTGGCAATTAATGCATTAACCAAATGCTCTGGAAGTTCATCAAAACTAACGGGGGTTCTATTTTCTTTATAAAACTTACCAACGGTGATTCCGTCAGACGAAATAATTTCGGTAGCCAAGTCTTTTTCTGGATTCTCTAAAGCGGTTTCGTCTGGTAACGAACCAAATACGCCCCAAGAGGCCAGTAAAAACATAAGAATAAGGAACAAAAAACCTCCGCCAACAATCATCCAAAATATGCGAATGTATTTTTTAACCTGACTTTGCTGTTGCTTTGCTGTTGCTTGTTTTGTCATCTTATTACTGTAAATTATGTGCTTGCACACGAATACCTACATCTATTATGCCGTCTAAAGTTTGAACGCCATTTACTTGCCCATTATTGCGCACGGCATGCACAATAGCGAGCTTGTAGTTGCCCGATTCATTAAAGCGTACTCCTTTTTTGTACCAAAGCAAATTCTCTTTTACACTCCCAAGGCCTGTACCCAACCAAGTCCCATCTGGATTAGACATTCTATATTCTAAGGTGTCGGTAACTGTTTTACCTTGCGGGAATTCCATACTTACAATTAAAAATAGATTGTTGTAAGGGTAGTCATTGGTGTTTCTAACATTTAAAAACAAATCGTAAAGCGCTACTGAATCTAAGGCAGGCAAACTAACCTGCACCGTGTCGCGCAATGGCCAACCTTCTTGAAAACTGGTATTGCTGCTAAATACAGCCCGGTCCGAACAAGAAGCAAGCGCTATAATAATTACAAAAAAAGCTATACTATATCTCTTCATTTACTGCTTAGC
This sequence comes from Gilvibacter sp., assembly GCA_965277295.1. Classification (GTDB taxonomy): domain Bacteria; phylum Bacteroidota; class Bacteroidia; order Flavobacteriales; family Flavobacteriaceae; genus Gilvibacter. The sequence continues at coordinate 1,507,102 of OZ255720.1, read as the reverse complement.
TCTAGGGTTCTTTCTCTTTCTGTTTCTATTCTTGCTTTTATTGCGTCTGCTTTTTCCACTTCGCTTAGGGCCGTCAAAACGCGTTAAACTATCCTGGCCGACAGCATCGTTAAAACTTGCCAGCTTATCTTCTTTCTGGTCTAAAACAAACTCTTCTAAGGCTTGAACTTTCTTTTTTGCCTTGTTTAAACGAATAATTTCGTTTACCCTGCTTGCTTCTAACTCGAACCAATTCATCCATTCCCCTTCATAAGCATACCATAGTCGACCTTTAAAAATATCGATCTTTTGACAAACGGCAACCCCTTTTTCTGTATAGAGTTTAACGTCACTTTTTGGAAAATCTTCTAAAGCATCTAAATAGGTGTCTAATTCGTAGTTTAAGCAGCATTTTAATTTTCCACATTGACCTGCTAATTTTTGAGGATTTAGCGAAAGCTGCTGATAGCGTGCCGCAGCTGTATTTACCGATCTAAAATCGGTTAGCCAAGTAGAACAGCACAATTCCCTGCCACAAGAACCAATTCCGCCTAAGCGCGCCGCTTCTTGTCTAAAGCCTATTTGCTTCATCTCTATTCGCGTGCTAAACGCTCGCGCAAAATCTTTAATTAACTGTCTAAAATCTACACGCTCTTCGGCGGTATAATAGAAAATAGCTTTAGAACCATCGCCTTGAAATTCAATGTCGGACAACTTCATTTTTAACCCTAATCGGATTGCAATTTCACGAGCTTCTTTTTTTATGGGTTCTTCTTTGGCTCTCGCCTTTTGCCAAATGTCAATATCACGTTGGCTTGCCTTTCTGTAAATTTTGGTAAGTTCGGCAATGGGTTCAATTATTTTCTTTTTCTTCATTTGCACCCGCACCAATTCTCCCGTAAGGGTAACTATACCAATATCGTGCCCTGGACTGGCTTCTGTTGCGACAATATCGCCTATGCTTAGGGTTAATTTTTCTGGATTCTGATAGTAATTTTTACGTCCGTTTTTAAAACGTACTTCTACTGCATTAAAGGGTTCGGCGTCTTCGGGTAGCGCCATATTTGCGAGCCAGTCGAACACGGTAAGTTTATTACAACCATCCGAGCCACAGGTGCCATTATTCTTGCACCCTTTTGGCGTTCCGTCTTTGCCGGACGCACAACTTGTACAGGCCATAGATTTTTATATGTTGAGCTTTTTTGTAAGGGACAAAAAAAACGAAAGTTAGTACTTGATTTACCTGCTAAAGATAGGGATAAATCCCTAAACCCCTTAGAACACTAAATTTGATTTTTAGTCCCCCTAAGATTCCTTATACAACAGTTATAAGCTCGTAATATTACTTTTTGTATTTAAGTTTTTCTGACCGCCCCTTTTTAAAAATCTTATTGCTGTTATGAGTTCCGCTTCGCAACTGCTTTTGTGTCTCATAAGGCAGGGCAATAATGTCTTGACAGTCTTTAGAACAACACTGCTGCATAGTCTCTGCACAAGACTCACATTGAATAAATAATAAGTGACAAGCCTCGTTAGCACAATTAACATGGGTGTCGCAGGGTTCTCCACACTGGTGACAGTTAGCAATTACATCTTCGCTTATGCGTTCTCCCCGACGGTGATCGAACACAAAGTTTTTGCCTACAAACTTATTCTCCAAACCTTGGTTGTTAACCTGTCTTGTGTATTCTATAATTCCGCCTTCTAGCTGGTAAACCTGCTCAAAACCTTTATGCTTGTAATAGGCACTCGCTTTTTCACAGCGAATTCCTCCGGTGCAATACATAACCAATTTTTTATCTGCTTTGTGGTCGCGAAGATCTGCCTCTATTAAATCTAAAGAATCTCTAAAGGTATCTACATCTGGAGTTACAGCGCCTTTAAAATGACCGATTTCGCTTTCGTAATGGTTACGCATATCTACCACAACAGCGTTAGGATCTTCTATTAAGCTGTTAAATGTACTAGCGTCTACATGAATTCCTTTGTTTCTAACATCAAAACTAGCATCGTTTAAACCATCGGCAACAATTTTATGACGCACCTTTACCTTCAATTTTAAAAACGATTTTAAATCCTGCTCAACTGCAATATTTAGTCTAACCCCTTCTAAAAAGTAAATTCCGTCTATAAATTCTTTAAAGGCCTCGAATTTTTTTGCCGGCACAGATAGTTGTGCATTTATACCTTCGTGGGCTACATAAATACGACCAAGAACTTCTAGGGCGTCCCAGGCAATAAACAAGTGATTTCTAAATAATTCGGGATTGCCAATTTTGGCGTATTGATAAAAAGAGAGGGTAAGGCGGTCTTCCCCGGCGCGTTCCAGTAATTCGGCTCTCTCTTTTGCGCTTAATTTATTGTACAGTTGCATGCTATACTTTTTTAAGTGAAAAAGGATTATTCCTGGGGCAAAAGTACACCAATAAACACAGTAAACAAAAAAAGCATCGAAGTGGAATGTTCGATGCTTTTTTTCGAATGGCTAATTCGTTAATACTTGTTATTGGTTTCAATAAGACTTAACGCTAGCCGCCGTCTGCTCTACAGTTGCAGTAAATTAATAAAGCAACTTTAGAACCTTTTTTATTAGTAATGATTAATCTATTTATATATTTCACAGCAATGAATTTTCCCTGTTTATACTAAAGACTACAAATTCATAAAAGGTTGCGTTTTTAGATTGAAATAAAGCAAAAGAAGTAGTATTTTAGCTGTAGCAATTAACCTCTTTACACAAGCACTATGAGCACAGAACAAGACGCAAAACTAAAAGCCCTAAAACTAACCTTAGACAAACTGGATAAAACCTATGGAAAAGGTACAGTAATGAAAATGGGCGATGCCGCTGTTCAAGAGGTTGAGGCCATTTCTACTGGTTCATTAGGATTAGACTTGGCATTAGGAGTTGGTGGATTGCCAAAGGGGCGTGTTGTAGAAATTTACGGGCCAGAGTCTTCAGGTAAAACTACATTAACACTGCACGCCATTGCCGAAGCTCAAAAAAAAGGCGGAATTGCCGCTTTTATAGATGCGGAGCACGCTTTTGACAGATATTATGCCGAAAAATTAGGCGTAGATGTCGAAAATCTAATTATTTCTCAACCCGATAATGGCGAACAAGCACTAGAAATTACCGACAATTTAATTCGTTCGGGAGCTATAGACATTATTGTAATAGATAGCGTTGCAGCCTTAACTCCAAAAAGCGAAATTGAAGGCGAAATGGGAGACTCTAAAATGGGACTACATGCCCGCTTAATGTCTCAAGCGCTTAGAAAACTAACGGGCTCCATTAGCAAAACAAACTGTACCGTTGTATTTATTAATCAGTTGCGTGAAAAAATTGGGGTTATGTTTGGAAATCCAGAAACCACAACGGGTGGAAACGCCCTTAAATTCTATGCATCGGTGCGCTTAGACATTCGTCGATCTACTCAAATTAAAGACAGTCAAAGCAATGTGTTGGGTAATAAAACCCGTGTAAAAGTGGTTAAAAACAAAGTCGCTCCACCGTTTAGAACTGCCGAATTTGACATCATGTATGGAGCAGGTATTTCTAAGGCTGGAGAAATAATTGACTTAGGTGTAGACTACGAAATTGTAAAGAAAAGTGGTTCTTGGTTTAGCTACGAAGACACAAAACTTGGTCAAGGTCGTGATGCCGTTAAAAACTTACTTTTAGACAATCCAGATTTAATGGACGAATTGGAAGCTAAAATCAAAGAAGCGATTGCCATAGTCAATCAATAATTTTTTTTACTTTATGGACGCAACCAAAAGGGGTTTAGTACATCTACTAGTAGACCCCTGATTTATGGTTGCTAACTGTTAGGTGGCTTATTGTTAAGCATGCTTGCAGCTTTTTTGTATTTAGTAATTTAAATCTCGGATCAAAGTGGCTCTCGAAGCGCTCATAAATAAATGTAAGAATAACGATGTTAAAGCTCAAGGCGAGCTTTATACTTTGTTTTCGAGTAAGCTGTTTTCGGTTTGTTTAAAATACTCCCGAAACTACGCAGAGGCTCAAGACAATTTACAGGATGCGTTTCTTACCATATTTAGAACAATCGGGCAGTTTAAACACAAAGGTTCTTTTGAAGGTTGGCTAAAGCGAGTTACCATTAATACGGTGCTCCAAAAATACAGAAAGCAGCGCGTTTTCGATTTGGTAAAAGAAGAGCAAATAGAAGCCGTAGATGTCGAAGTAGAAGAAAGCGATATTTCGCTAGACTATTTACTTGAAATAATTCAAGAACTACCCGATAGGTATCGCTTGGTTTTTAATTTGTATGCTTTAGATGGATACTCACATAACGAAATTGCCGAAATGTTAGGCATTTCGTCAGGAACTTCAAAATCGAATCTGGCACGAGCCAGAATGATTTTAAAAACAAAAATAACGGCATTTAAAAATAAACTAAACGCCGAAGGATATTAAAAGTGAAAGAACAAAAACACATAGATCGTCTTTTTCAGGAACGCTTTAAAGAGTTCGATGTAAATCCGCCTGCGGAAGTTTGGAAAAACATCGAGGCAGAGTTACGTAAAAAAGAAAAAGAAGACCGAAAGCTAATCCCAATTTGGTGGAGAGTAGCTGGTGTTGCTGCGCTTTTTGCTATCTTATTTACAGTGGGGTCTTCTATTTTTTCTACTGACCCAACAACCAATAGTGTTACTCAAGAGGGGCCAGACCAACTAGAACAACAGACACCAAACGAAGTGATAGAAACGGTTGTGCCTAAGGCGAGCACGAACACTATTGCAGATACCAACACTGAAGAAGCTTCCGATGCACAAGAGCAAACGACAATAAACAACCGGTTGGATGCTAACTCCAATACACAAGCTGTAGCGGCTAGTAATTCAACAGAGCAAGTCAATAAGGAGTCCGAATCAAACAAAACAAATTATAAATTCAATACGGGTTATACGGCAGATCCTATTGCAGCAGATGTAACAGGGGTTACCACAGCGGCAGGGACATCTAATACAAGTTCGACAGAAGGTACTTCTAGCGACCAAAGCACAAAAACGAATCCAACCGACACAGAGGTTATAGATAAAGATGCTCTAGAGGGTCTTGTTCAAGACGCGGCCACCGCAGATGCTGTGACCACAAACACGACAGAAAACCAATCAACAACCCAAAATAATACAGACACCGACATTACGGATTCTGAGGAAACCCAAACTGGAAAAGTGTCTTTAATAGCCTACTTAGAAAACAAGGAGCAAGAAGATGCGGTTGCCGACTTGGAAACCGAGTCTTTACCAGATAATCGCTGGAGTTTAGCACCACAAATTGCACCTGTTTTTTACGGCTCTTTAGCAGATGGGTCTTCTATTAATAATGAATTTAACGATAACACCAAGACTAGCGATGCCAACGTGAGTTATGGAGTGCAGGTTCAATATAACGTAAACGATCGCTTTGCAATTCGTTCTGGAGTTAGTAAAGTAAACCTAAGTTATAATACCAACGATATTGAATTTGCAGTAACTCCTGCGACAGCAAGCTTAGGGGGTTCAAAATTTAATTCAGGGAGCGTAGTTTATTCTGTAGCAGATAAAGGAACCTTAGCCAATCAGGTTACTCAAGCTATGCCCACAGATGGTTTAACTCCAATTACCATAAATGCTTTTGAAGGTTTGTTAACACAACAATTGGAATATTGGGAAGTGCCTCTGGAGGCTTCTTATGCTCTGGTTAACAATCGATTTAAATTAAATGTAGTTGGTGGTTTAAGTACCCTATTTTTACAAGATAATTCACTTACTGCAATAAGTGGCGACAGAGAAGCCAATTTAGGCGCCGTAGGCAATTTAAATGACTTAAGTTTTACTACCAACGTAGGGCTTGGGTTTCAATACAATATAAGCAAGAGTTTTGCGGTAAACGTAGAGCCTATGTTTAAATATCAGCTCAATCCCTATTCGGATTCCAGTGTAAACTTTAGACCCTTTTATATGGGAGTCTATAGTGGCTTGAGCTTCAAGTTTTAGGTTAGTTTTTTAGTTGGTTAGGTTGGTTATTGCAAGCAATGCAAGACTACCTTTAAGCCGCTTCGTGGTTGAAGCGGCTTTTTTTATTTACTATTTTAAAAGCGCATTTAAAATTTGTGTTCGAGTTTGTTCTCTTAGGGTGGATTTGGTTTTTAATGTAAAGTCTGTTGTAGCAATAATTGGCAAATAACACATGCGCATAATCCCTGGATTCCCCTTAAAGAATGTAAATGGGAATCGTTTTTTATTGTCGTAAAATACCATAGGTGCTATGGGAATTTTGTGCGATATGGCCAACCTAAAAGCTCCGTCTTTAAAAGAATCCAAAATAATAACTTCGTCTTCTGGAACACCTCCTTCGGGAAATATACAAATGCTTAAACCTTTTTGTAATCGTTGTTGCGCTTGTGCAAAAACGGCCTGCCTACTTTTTGCGTCTTCACGATCGACTAAAATGCATGTCTTCTTGTAAAAAAATCCAAATAAGGGAATTTTTGCCAATTCCTTTTTGCCCACAAAAACAAATGGGTTTTTAACGCAGTACAACATGAGCATGATGTCTGTCATGGATTGGTGGTTTGCAACAAACATATAACTCGCCTTTGGCTTAAAGGTGGCTTTGTTAAGTCGAGTGGGCTTAAAACCCATACCATACAGCACAAAAGTTGCCCAAATTCGTGCGATTCTAAAAAAGTAGACATACCAAGAATCCTTGGCAATAGTAACCAATAAAACCGGTAGCAGTACAACTATAGGTATAGCCATTAAAATATAGAACCAAATTCGCCAAAGTAAGAGCAAGGGAATCTTTAAAACACGCATAGGATTCAAAAATAACTAAATGTGTTTAGCTTGTAGGCTAAAAAAAGTAACTTTGGCAAAAATTAATCCATGGCACGTATATTAACTGGAGTACAAAGTACAGGAACTCCACATTTGGGGAATATTTTGGGAGCAATTATGCCTGCAATTCAAATGGCAAATAACCCAGTTAACGATTCTTTTTTATTTATTGCTGATTTACATTCTTTAACTCAAATTAAAGACGGTGAATTATTAAAGCAAAACACCTATAATACCGCCGCTGCCTGGTTAGCCTTTGGCCTTGATATAGAAAAGAGTGTGTTTTATCGTCAAAGTGATGTGCCGCAGGTTACTGAATTATCTTGGTATTTAAGTTGCTTTTTTCCGTATCAGCGCTTAACCCTTGCACATTCGTTTAAAGATAAAGCCGACCGCTTAGAAGATGTTAACGCAGGATTGTTTAGCTATCCCATGCTTATGGCAGCAGATATTATTCTGTACGATGCGCACATTGTTCCGGTAGGTAAAGATCAAACCCAGCACCTAGAGATGACCCGCGATGTAGCTAGCAGGTTTAACAATAAAATGGGCGAAACATTTGTCTTGCCAGAGATTAAACTAAAAGAAGATACTATGTATGTGCCCGGTACTGATGGCGCAAAAATGAGTAAGTCGAAAAACAATGTGATTAATATTTTTCTAGCCGACAAAAAATTGCGCAAGCAAATTATGGGTATAGAAACAGACAGCAAGGGTTTAGACGAACCCAAAGACCCAGATACTTGTAATGTTTACGCCTTGTATAGTCTAATGGCCAACCCAAGTCAAATTACAACAATGCGCAACAATTATAGTGCTGGTGGTTATGGTTATGGACACGCCAAACAAGCCCTATTTGAGCTAATTTGCGAGCAGTTTAAAAAGGAGCGAGAACGCTTTAACTACTATATGGAGCATCTAGAAGAGGTAGACCAAGCCTTGGCAGTTGGTGCAGCAAAAGCAAGTGTAGTTGCCAATCAAGTATTGGCTCGAACACGCGCCAAACTTGGCTATTAATTTCTAATAAATTGCTTGCCTGGTAAAGGTCTAGCTAATCCTTTAAGCTCAAGATTTAATAAGGTTCCAGCCAAAACAGCTGTAGAAATACCCGAGTTTTTAGATAAAACATCTAAATGTATTTTTTCGCCCTCTGGCAAGTATTCTAAAACATGAGTTTCTAAGTCGTTTAGGGGTTCAAACAGGCGTTGTTGACGCAGGACATTCTGTTTTTTACTAGCTTTTTCTTCCCAGCCCAAAATTTGAATTAATTGCCCCGTATCGCGCAATAATTGAGCTTTATTTGAGCTAATTAATGCATTACAGCCAGCGCTTTGTGCGTCTTGAGTTCGCCCGGGAATAGCAAAAACGTCTCGATCGTAAGAAAACGCGATATCTGCTGTAACTAGGCTTCCGCCTTTTGCTGCAGATTCTACAACAACAGTAGCCTGCGAAAGCCCAGCAATAATTCTGTTGCGTTGCAAATAATGCTTATTAAAAAAAGGAACAGTGGTATTAAAATCACTAATAAATCCGCCGTGCTTTGTTACTAGTTTTTTAAAGTGTGCATGAGTTTTTGGTCTAGTGGTATGCAAGCCATGGGCCATACAAGCAATAGTTTGTAGGCCATTATCTAATGCAGCTTGATGAGCAGTGATGTCGACACCAAAAGCAAGTCCAGAAACAATAATGGGATTGTAGGGCGCCAACTCCCTAATTAATTTTTTACATGCCCATTGACCATAAGTGGTCATTTTACGGGTGCCAACCACACTTATACAACGCGGGTTGTTAAAGTCTAGATTCCCTTGACAAAACAAAACCAATGGACCATCTACACAGGCCGCAAGTCGATACGGATATTCAGCTTGATTAAAGGCGATTGCTTGTATACCGTGCAGATCCATTACTTCAATTTCAAGTTGGGCTGCTTTTAAATATTGTTTAGGTTGCAACAAAGCGTCTAAATGTGTTTGAGGTAACCAAGGCACACCTTTTAAAGTGAATTTTTTTGCTTTTAAAACTGCTTTTGCGCTGCCAAAGCGATGCACTAATTTTTTAGCTAATGCATCGCTTAGCGAAGGTATATGTTGCAACGCAAGCATATACGTTAATTCTTCGGTGTTCAAAATTTATATCGAATTAAGCAGGAGAGTGCTTAAAGTTACTATTTTTTTTGTTGCTGTTAATAACTATTTAAACCCAGCTATTTGACTGCATAAAAAAATGCTATTTTTGTTTTAATGCAGCTAGATTCATATATAAAAGACTTATTGTATCGTTATGAATGCGTTGTGCTACCTGGATTTGGAGCTTTGTTGACTCAATATCGGGCAGCTCGTGTTCACGAATCGACACATGCCTTTTATCCTCCTGGTAAGCAATTGTCTTTTAATCGTCAGCTGCAATCTAACGATGGTCTGTTAGCCAATCATATCGCAAAGTCGAATAATGAATCCTACCAAGATGCATTGACTAAAATTCGAGCCTACACGCATTATCTAGATAACGAGCTAGAAACTGGTAAAAAAGTAACTATTGCCGATGTTGGATCCTTTGGTTTAAACGCGCACAACAAAATAGAGTTTACTGCTTCGCAACACATTAACTATTTAACCGATTCCTTTGGGTTATCGTCTTTTGTTAGCGCTGCAATTGCAAGAGAAACGGTTGTGGAAACTCAACAAACTGAACGTGCGCCTTTACTATTCACTCCTAGAAAAAGACAACCAGTATATATTAAATATGCCGCTATTGGATTAATTGCGGTTGCATTGTCCGGTTTTGGAGGTTTAAAAATTTACGAAAGCGGTGTTAAAAAACACAACTACGTAGAAAAACAAAAAGCAGATCAATTATTGGAGGCTACCATTCAAGATGCCACGTTTAATTTATCGGTACCCTTACCAGCTTTAAATATTGCCATTCCAAAGACCCAGGGAAAGTATCACATTGTTGCAGGAGCTTTTAGACTAGAGGCTAATGCGCATAAAAAAGTAGCGCAATTACAGACTCAAGGCTTTAATGCTCAACTTATTGGAATTAATAAATACGGCTTGCATCAAGTGACCTACCAAAGTCTTACCGAGCGAACAGCTGCTTTAAAAGCACTTCGTACTATAAAGGCCACCCATAATAAAGACGCTTGGCTTTTGGTAAAACAGCTGGAGCAGTAGTTTATAGTTTAAATTTTCCTTTTTCAAACATAAAATAGACCCTAACTTTGTAAAAAAACATAAGGTATGGACGCTAAAACGCCTTCGCAATCGTGTACAATAATTACAGACTTAGTACTTCCTAGTGAAACTAATCCCATTGGCAATATGTTTGGGGGAGAATTATTAGCTCGAATGGATCGTGCGGCAAGTATTGCTGCTAGAAGACACAGTCGCAGAATTGTAGTTACAGCGTCGGTTAACCACGTTGCATTTAACAAGATGATTCCGTTAGGCAGTGTTGTTACCGTAGAAGCTCGTGTTTCTAGAGCATTTAAAAGTTCTATGGAAATATTTATGGATGTTTGGATTGAAGATCGTGAAAGCGGCCTGCGATCAAAGGCGAACGAAGCCATATACACCTTTGTAGCTGTAGACGAAACAGGCTCTCCAGTTCCTGTTCCGCCGTTAACTCCAGAATCCGATTTAGAAAAACAGCGGTATGACGCTGCCTTAAGAAGAAAACAACTTAGCTTGCTACTTGCTGGCAAAATTAGGCCCGAAGAGGCCACAGAATTAAAAGCCCTATTTCTTTAACACCTAATATATTAACGCCTTAGATTTTATCTTTTAAATTCTTTGTATTATTTTTAAGGTTAATATTCAAGCCACTAGCCAAACTTGAACCTACTGTGTAAATTGTCATCCGACTTATTTTAGGGTTCTTATGCCTACTGGTTTTAACAAACCATTATTGTTACGCTATGAAAAACTCTACTTTTTATTTGCCAAAAAACTTGGCAATTATGTTATTGGTGTTTGTCCTTTGTTTAAGTTCAACACTATCTGCACAAGACGCAAACTCCTTTGTATTTAATTCGGAACTTGTTACACTACCTGAAAATATCGAAACCTTTGAATGGGACCAAATGCCTGAGAGTGCTAAGCTAGGTGAAGGTTATTTTGGTTGGGTTCAGTTTTACCAAACTCCAAATCAAGAAGTACAAAATTACTTTAATACTAACAGTATTCAACTGTTAGATTATTTAGGCAATGGAGCTTATTCGTTTTACATTCTAGAAACTACACCAATATCTGCTTTAGCAGAACGTGGCGTGCGCAGTATTGTGCCAATAGCTGGGCGTTTTAAATTAAACACTGGGCTGCTAACTGGCGATATCCCTGAACACGCAAAAGAAGGTGATCGTTTTCTTGTTTCATTGGAATTCTATAAAAATGTAAATGCAGCCTATGTAATTTCCAACTTAGCAACGTTACAAATAGAGGTAAAGCAACAATATGGCGATGCTAATTATATCGATCTAGTTATTCCAAATAATTGCTTAGATGCGCTTTCTAATTTACCCTATGTTAGATGGGTCGAATTTATTGCTCCCCCAGCAGTTAAAGAAGATGTGCGGGGTAAAAGCATTCATCGCTCGAATGGTTTAGATACTCAAATGGTGGGTGGTCTTAACTATACTGGTGAAGGCATAGGAATTTTAGTGCGGGACGACGGAGTAGTTGGCCCACATATTGATTTTCAAGGAAGAATTGTAAACATCCCTGCAGGTGCTTCTGGATCTCATGGTGATGGTGTTGCTGGAATTTTTGCTGGAGCCGGAAATCTAAACCCAAGATATCGAGGAATGGCTGCTGGGTCGGACGTATATATCTCGAATTACCAATCTAACTTTTTAGATACAGCGACTCAAAACTTAATTACCTCCGGGGATGCTTTTATAACCAACTCTTCTTATGGAGACGGTTGTAACGGCGGTTATACAAATAACGCACGAATAGTAGATCAGCAAACAAACGATCATCCAAGTGTTATGCATGTTTTCTCTGCGGGTAACTCTAATGGTTCAGACTGTGGTTACGGCGCTGGAGGTCAATGGGGAAATATCACCGGAGGTCATAAACAAGGTAAAAACGTTATTGCAACGGCAAATGTTTTTTACAACGGAGTTTTAGCCAGTAGTAGTAGTCATGGTCCGGCAAGAGATGGTCGTATTAAGCCCGATATTACGGCACACGGACAGGGACAAATTTCTACTGCAGGTAATAATGGATATCAATCTTTTGGAGGCACATCTGGTGCTGCACCTGGAATAGCTGGGGTTTCTGCTCAATTGTATGAACTTTATAGCGATACCCATGGAGGTACAATTCCTCCCTCTGGATTAGTTAAAGCTAGTCTTTTAAATACCGCAAACGACGCTGGAAATGTAGGTCCCGACTATAAATTTGGATGGGGATTAGTTAACGGCTTACGCGCTGGAAATTTACTAAGTGAAGATCGTTTTATTACGCAATCGATAAGTAATGGCGATTTAAACATCGATAATGTGACGGTTCCAGCCGGTACTTCGCAAATGCGAATTATGATTTACTGGACCGATCCAGCGGCAGCTGTAGGAGCTTCGCCAGCCTTGGTTAACGATTTAGACTTAGTTGTAAAAGATCCATCAGATGCATCGTATTTGCCTTGGATTTTAGATCCTACACCAAACCCAACAACCTTAGATCTTCCTGCTACCAATGGAGCAGATCATTTAAACAATATGGAGCAGGTATTAATTAATAATCCAGCAGCAGGTTTATATGCAATAGAAGTAACTGGTTTTGATATTCCTTTTGGACCACAAGAATATTTTATTGTTTACGAATTTATTCAAGAGCAGTTAACCGTAGTGTATCCAAACTACAAAGAAACTATTGTTCCTGGAGAAGAAGAAGTTATTCACTGGGATGCTATTAATACTACCGAAGATTTTGTAATTGAATATTCCACAGATAACGGTAGTACTTGGAGTGCTGTTGCCACTGTAGATGCAGAACTTTACAATTATACGTGGACTGTACCGGAAACAGTAACTGGACAAGCTCGCGTGCGTGTTACTAGCGGAACTTTTAGCGACGAAAGCGACAATAATTTTTCTGTAGCACTACAGACCACAGACGTTGCCATTACGCAAGTATGTGATAGTAGTGTAACCGTGTATTGGGACGAAGTAGCAGACGCAGAATCTTATGACATATATGTTTTAGGAGCCAAATTTATGGAGCTGGTAAGTAATTCTACCGAAACATTTGCAACGATACCTATTTCGAGTTCAGACGATCCAGTTTGGGTTTCGATTGCCGCTAGAAACGATACAGCAGGATGGGTAGGTTTAAGGACTAATGCTTTAAAGGCACCTGGAGATGGCTTGTATAACTGTAATTTTGTAGATGATTTAGCTGTAGAGAGTATAGACACCCCGCTTTCTGAGTTTAATCAGGTTTGTGGTCCAGCACCAGTGACCATAAGTGCTACATTTTTTAATGTATCGGCAGATCCACAAAGTGGCTTCGAGGTTAGTTACCAAATAGATAGTGAGCCATTAGTAATCGAGACATTTACTGGAACTATTGATCCTGGGAATCTGGCATCATTTGATTTCGCTACTCCAGCAAACTTTACTGCTACTGGAAGTTATTCGTTAACCATAAGCGTAAACTTACCTACAGATGCCAACGACTCGAATAATGAACAAGACATGTCGGTTTATGTGGCTCTAGACCCTTCGCCTATTAGTGACTTTGAAGGTTTTCAAACGACTGGTTTCCCATCGGAAGGTTGGTCTATAGACAATCCAGATGGAGGTATTACTTGGGGACAAAACAGTTTTACCGTGGGTAGCGATGGCGCCTCTACACGAGTTGGACTTATAAATAATTTTAGTTATTCAGATCTTGGTCAGGAAGATGCAATAGTTACAGAGGTCTATGACCTTGTTGGAGCCGATGTTCCTGGGCTTGTTTTTGATCTGGCCAAAGCGCAGCGTACAAGTAGTAGTCCCGATGCCTTGCGTGTAGAAATCTCTACAGATTGCGGCGATACATATACTGTCTTATACGATAAAACCGGTTCAGAGCTTTCTACTATTGCTGGATTTAGAACAACTTCGTGGTTTCCAACTTCGCAAGACGATTGGCGCATTGAAGAGATTGACCTAGCTGCCTATATTGGGGAGCAGGTTCAATTTAGATTTGTAAATGTAACAGGTAACGGTAATCTTACCTATATAGATAATGTGAACGTGCTTAATAATTATCTAGGTACAGAAGATCAGACGCTAAGTCAATTAGCTTTGTATCCTAATCCAGCCCAAGATGCTATTAATATAGCATTGAATCAACAAGGTTATAATAAGGTAGACGTATTTGTAACCAATGGTCTAGGACAGCAGGTTATTACACAACCAAATATAACGCCCGACGCGTCTAATATAGTTCGCTTAAATGTAGCTAGTTTAAGAAGCGGAATCTACTTTGTTACCATTAACATTGATGGAGCACAGAGCGTTAAAAAATTATCGATACGATAACCAGCAGCTTTTAATAGAAAAAAGGGGGCTTTGTTAAGGCCCCTTTTTTATTACATTTTAAAGACCCAATCTGCTGGGTTAAGACGGGTGGTGTTTTTATAGATTAAAAACTTAAGCTTTGTTTTTCCAGAAACGGGGTCGATAGCTACTGTGCCAATATCTTGTTTAGTAGTTACTTTTTGCCCCTTTACTACAAGAACATTACTTAGATTATTATAAACGCTTATATAGCTTCCGTGTTGAATGTAAATGGCTTTATTGGCGCCCTTTAGTTGCTGAATTTCTAAAACCACCCCATCGAACACTGCACGAGCACGAGCTCCTTTAGAAGTAGCTAATTCAACCCCACTATTAAAGGTCGTAACATTGGGCAATTGTGGGTGTCTTTGTTTTCCAAACTTTTTTGTTACCACGCCATTTGCTAATGGCCATGGTAGTTTACCTTTATTTACTGTAAAACTGTTTCCCAATGCCTTCGCTTCTGCTGTAAGTGCAAAGGTCGTAGCTTTTGTTGTAGTTGTATTTGTGGTATTGGTTGTATTCGATTTAGCAATAGCTGCACGAATTAAATCGTCTATTTGTTTGTCGATAGCATCTGCCTCGCGTTGTTTAGTAGCAATTTGAGAAGCGAATTTAGATTCGTCCTTTTTTAATGTAGCTACTAATTCTTTCTGCTGTTGCTGCTCTTTACGCAAGGTAGCTTTAGCTTTCTTATTATTGGCAATAAGAGTTTGTTTCTCTTTTTTCTGCTCGCCAAGTTCAATATTAAGGTTCTGTAATTCGATTGTTTTCTTTTGAATACTTATGCCTTGTTGTTTGCGGTAATTGGCATATTGATTCATATACTGAACCCGCTTGTAGGCCTGTAAAAAGTCTTGAGAAGAAAGCAAGAACATGATTCGGCTTTTTTTAGACTTACTCTTGTAGCTTTTTACTACCATTTTTGCATATTCCTCTTTAATTAGCTGGAGTTCGTCACGAAGTGCTTCAATTTTTTTAAGATTGCTATTAATCTCTCGCGTTAGTAAGTTTGCTTGCTGATTGGTAACCTTTATAAGGTTTTCTTGAGCACGAATGCGCTGATCTAAGTCTTGAACTTGACTAAGTACCGACTTTCCCTGTTTTTGAGTGTCGAACAACAACGTATTAATTTGCTTAATTTCTTGCAAAATATCCTGCCTGCGCTGCTCTAAAATGGCGCGCTTGTCGTTCTGTGCAAATCCTGCGAAGTTGCCTAATAATAGTAATAAAATAATGGTTATTCGCCCTGTTTTCATCGCGTTTTTAAGCGGATTTCATCTAAACCCTCTGGCATACTAAACGGAAAACTTAGCGGAATATTTAAATCTATCTTTCTAAATTCCATTTCTAGCGAAGTAATATCTTTATTATCGGCAGCTTTTATTACCACGCGTTTAGGCAATACTTGCCCCGAAACTTCTTGATAATCTGGATAATACATTCTAAGCTGTCGACCTTTGTTTTCTTGATCTATTCCAGAACTGGCAATTTTAAAAACATCTGGTTTTAACGACAAAAAGTGAGTGAATAAAGGTAACTCGTCAATAGGTTCTAATTTGTATTCGTTATTTACTACAGCCGAATTATATGGCGTCTGCTGTAGATTAAAAATAGACTGCCCAAGCAAAATATTCTGGGCCTTTTCAAAATTAATATCGGTTCCTAACCAATCGCTTAGCAACGCAAAGTCACCATCAAAATAGGTGTTACTTATGCGTTCGTAATACTGTACTCGGTCAGGAGTAATTAGCACCTTAGATAAGGTAATACCCAAAATAGAGGCCTTTATCCAAATGGTTTTATTCTTCTCCATACGCAGACTTACCGTTATATTCTGCGAAGATTTACTGTCTTGGTAATCAACATTTACACGGGCGGCAAGGGTTGTAAATTGCGGAGTTGCAGCCTGATGTGTTTTTATAATATCTTTGGCCTTAAAGGCTGGATTAGCATTTTTAGAACCAGTTACTAGGCTTGCGCTTCCACAACTTGTAAGCAACGTAATAACCAGGAGCACTGTAAAGGATCTTAGTGTCTTTGTC
The DNA here is from genome assembly GCA_965277295.1 of Gilvibacter sp. Lineage (GTDB taxonomy): Bacteria > Bacteroidota > Bacteroidia > Flavobacteriales > Flavobacteriaceae > Gilvibacter. The sequence goes on along the minus strand of OZ255720.1, from coordinate 1,490,683 downwards.
GCTTTGTAATATGTTCTCTTTGATTGTTGCATAAACATTAACCTAAATCTTTTACTTTTTTGGCGTATTCTTGGGCCTTTTTTACGTTGTTAAGTTGTTCGTAAGCTAAGCTTAACTGTTGGTAAAAATCTTTCTCCATAAGGGTGTCGTCTACAACATAATCTATCCCCTCTTCTAAAATAGCAACGGCTTCTTGAGCGTCGTTGGTCTGAATAAGCGCAACCCCTTTAATTAGGTATAGCAACGCTTGCGTTGGGAAAATTTCTATGGCTACCTCCGACATAGATAACGCTTCGTTATATTTTTTAGTGTCAATTTGCAACAAGAGCGTATTCTTTAAAAGACTAAAGTTGTCGGGTTCTAATCTGGCAGCACGTTCAAAAAAAGTCAAGGATTTTTCTTGCTCTCCTCGCTCCAAATAGTAAGCCCCAATGCGTTCTAAGGTGCGCGGGTTTGAACTCCAGGAGGCAAAATCTGCCAAAGCTTCCTCTACTGCTGCATTGTACTCTGGCTTTTTATTTGCAAAATTTAAAAAGTCAGACATTACTTTGAGCTTGCTTTCGGTATCTATTGTCTTTGCATTCATTACAAGTTGCATAGAACTCACAGCCTTTTCAGGTTCGTTTTGATCAATATAAAACTTGTATAACGCTAAATGGACTAATTCGGAATCTGGATAAAACTCCAGCATTTGTTGTGCAGCTTGAAAGGCTTTTTCTGAATCGCCAGCGTCACTATAAAAGTAAATCAAGTTTAAAAAATCGGCTTCATTTGCTGCATTAGTAGCCACTTTTTGTTCTAAACGCCCAATTTCGGATGACGAATCTCCTGTTTCTCGAATAATTTGTTTGCGTAAATTCTCCCGATAAGTAGATCGGCCATATGCGGTATCCAATTCGTCTAAAACCGTTAAAGCTTTATCGTACTGTTGGGTACGAGCAAACAGATTCGCTAAATCCTCTTTGTAATCGCCATCAAAAACAATAAGTTCTTTTACAATTTCAATGGCTTTGTCGTATTCTCGAGTTTGATAATAGACATCGTATAAAGACACTACAATATCTGTATTGTCGTCTATAGCTTTACTCTTTAGATACCATTGTTCGGCCTCTTGGAATTTTTTTAAAGCATAGTAATTTTTGCCCTTTTGGTAAAAAACTACAGCCTGTTGCTCTACATTGTCTTTTGCCGCTTCTTGGGCTTGTTCAAGCAGTTCTAAGGCCTTTTCGTAGTTCTGAATACCCTTTTGCTTAAGAGCTTCAAAAAACGCTTCTTGAAAGGCGTCAGACACGTTTCCTAAATCGTCGGTAGGCAAATCGTCTTGGGCAAATAGCATAGGAGTGCTCACCCAGAAAAGGAGCCCTAATGCAATTATTTTACCCAATTTAGTCATCGTTTTTATTTTAATTCGCTGTAGTCTCCTAAACTTACGGTAGTGAATTTTCCGTCAAAATGCACGTGATTACCAATCATTGCTTGCTCTAAGGTAGCATTTTTAATGGTGCTCTGCGTTTGAATTATGCTATTTTTAACGTTGCTATTATGTATGGAGGTTTGCGTTCCTACGCTAACAAAAGGACCAATAGTTGTATTTTTTAATACAACCCCGGGACCAACAAAACACGGAGGAATAATGGTTGAATTCTCTAACTGCACATCGCTAGCGACCAATTCTTGCCCTTCCTGGGCTAAAAATCCTAGCATTCTTGCGTTGGTTTCTACAGTTATTGCCTTGTTGCCGCAATCCATCCATTCCGATACAGTTCCTGTTTTAAAAACCTTTCCGGCAGCCAGCATGCGCTTTATTCCATCGTTTATTTGGTATTCTCCCCCATTAATTATCTGATTGTCCAAAACAAACTGCAACTCGTCTTTTAATACACGAACATCTTTAAAGTAATAAATGCCAATAACGGCTTGATCACTCACAAAAGTCTCTGGTTTTTCGACCAATTCAACAATATTGTTTTTGTCGTCTAACTTTACAACTCCATAGGCTTCAGGGTTTTTTACCTTTTTAGTCCAAATAACACTATCGGCGTTTTTGTCTAAGTCAAAATCGGCACGTATTAGGGTGTCCGCATAGGCAATTACAGCCGGGCCAGAAAGAGATGGTTTGGCACACATTATAGCATGGCCAGTTCCTAAGGGTTCATCTTGTCTGTAAATAGTGCCTTTAGCTCCTAAGCTTTTGGCAAGCTCGACTAAACTATCGGACACCTCTTGCCCAAAAAACGCAGGATCACCTATTACAAAGGCAACTTCTTCTATGGGTTGATCTAATACTTTTGCAATATCGCGCACCAATCTATGCACAATAGGCATTCCTGCAACAGGAACTAAGGGTTTAGGTACAGTAAGTGTATGGGGTCTTAGGCGGGATCCACGTCCGGCCATGGGTACAATTATTTTCATATTTTAATCTGCAATTTCTTTATTGAATTTTTTTAATTGGTAAAATAAGTGCTATTCTATTCCAGTGCTTCCAAAACCACCTTCGCCTCGCTCTGTTTTAGACAGCTTTCCTGAATTAATCCATTCGGCTCGTTCGTGTTTGGCAATCACCATTTGTGCAACCCGCTCACCATTGTTTATGGTAAAGCTCTGGTTTGACAAGTTTATGAGTATAACCCCTATTTCACCTCGATAATCGGCGTCTATAGTGCCTGGGGCATTTAAAACTGTAATTCCGTACTTAGCCGCTAAACCACTTCTGGGCCTTACTTGCGCCTCGTAACCCGCAGGAAGTTCCATATATAAACCTGTTGGTATAATGGTTCTCTCTAAAGGTTTTAAATCGATTGGTGATTCTAACTTAGCGCGTAAATCCATACCCGCAGAAGCTAAGGTTTCGTAACTGGGTAATTGGTGTTCAGATTTATTTATAATTTTTATTCCTACCACAGGTAAAAGTTTTAGTTGTCGCTATCAGGGTTTGGCATCGAAGGATAATTTTGTTGTTCTAGCTTTTTAACCCCATTTAATTTGGTCCAATAGTACTTTTGGTTAAACAAATACTCAATAACGACTTGGTCGTCTTTAAGTTTAAATTTGGTATTGTTCCCTAATTCTGGCACTGGGTTAGCATATTCTCCTTGATCTTGATCACTCATGTTCATGTCGGCTTTTGGTTTAAAATAAATATGACCAACAAATAGGGTCTCATCTCCGGGTTTGGTATTTAACCCCACCTTGTGCCCCATATAATAAATGGAATCAATATCTACCCCAGCTTCTAAGTTTGTGATAGGAACAATAATATTTATTCCCGAACCTCCTTGGGCTACGCCAGCCATCCACTTTTGGGCAGTAATTTCGCCTACGGTAAAGGGAGGTGATTTTGTGAAGGTTTTATTTGCACATTCCGACATACTTAAAGTTAGTACAAGCAATCCAAATAACGAAAAAAGTGTAGTTAGCTTTTTCATAATAGTAATTTTTTAAGGTACTTCAAAAGTCCTGCCATAAATGTACAAAAAAGGCCCCGCTTATATACCGGGGCCTTCTAGGTTTGCGTAGCAAAAGTATTATTATCCGTTCAAGGCTTCCGCTCCACCAACAATCTCTAAGATTTCGGCAGTAATAGCAGCTTGTCGTGCTTTGTTGTATTCTAAAGTAAGGGCGTCTTTTAATTCCCCAGCATTATCTGTGGCCTTGTGCATGGCTGTCATTCGCGCTCCATGTTCACTAGCAACAGAGTCTCTAATTCCTTTGAATAATTGAGTTTTTAGACTCTTTGGAATCAATTCAGAAACAATATATTCTTTGTTAGGTTCGAAAATATAGTCGGCTGTTACTCCAGAGGTGTTTTCTTGATCTGCACTGGATTGTTCTATAGGTAAGAACTGCTCTTCCATTACAATTTGAGTGGCAGCGTTCTTAAACTTATTATAAACCAATACTATCTTGTCGAATTCTTGAGCCGTAAAACGATTCATTAAATCTTGGGCAATATCTGCCGAATTTTCGAAGTTTAGATCGTCAAAAATTTCGTTATTAGAGGCAATTACATTTCCTGTTTTTGTAAGAATGTCTGTCCCTTTTTTACCAATAGTCATGTAAGAAACTTCTTGATTGGCATATTTACCAACACTTAATTCCTTAGCTGCTTTTATAATGTTAGAATTGAATGCTCCAGCCAAACCTCTGTTAGAAGTAATAGCCACCACCAATACCTTATTTACTTCACGCTGATCGGCAAAAGCACTTCCGCTATCGCCTTCTAAAGTAGCACTTAAGTTCTGAAGCAATTCAGTAAGCTTATCTGCATAAGGACGCATTGCAGTAATAGCGTCTTGAGCTTTTTTAAGCTTAGCAGCAGATACCATTTTCATGGCACTGGTTATCTGCATAGTAGACGATACCGATGTTATCCTATTGCGTATTTCTTTTAAATTCGCCATGCGTTTTGCTATTAATTATTTAGGTTCCGAATCCGAAGATTCGGAAGCCCTAATTATGCTGTGTATTTAGCAGAAAGCTCGCTTGCTGTCTTGCTTAGTACATCTGTAACTTCGTCGGTAAGTTTTCCAGCTTTCAAAGTATCTAAAGCGTCGCGGTGCTTCGCGTTTAAATACTCAATAAAATCTCTTTCGAACTCTTTTACCTTGTCAACTGGCACATTTCTTAATAGGTTTTTTGAACCTGCATAGATAATAGCCACTTGGTTTTCTACAGTATACGGATCGTTTTGAGCTTGCTTTAAGATCTCCACGTTACGCTTTCCTTTTTCGATTACATTAAGTGTAGCGGCATCAAGGTCCGATCCAAACTTGGCGAAAGCCTCTAGTTCACGAAACTGTGCTTGGTCTAACTTAAGTGTACCTGCAACTTTTTTCATGGATTTAATCTGCGCAGATCCACCTACACGTGATACCGAAATACCTACGTTAATTGCTGGACGAACCCCAGAGTTAAATAAATCTCCATCTAAGAAAATCTGACCATCGGTAATAGAAATTACGTTAGTCGGGATATAAGCCGATACATCACCTGCTTGTGTTTCGATAATTGGAAGGGCCGTTAAAGATCCTCCACCTTTTACTTTATCTTTTAAACTCGCTGGAAGGTCGTTCATGTCTTTTGCAATGCCGTCGTCTGCAATTACTTTTGCAGCACGCTCTAATAATCTTGAGTGCAAGAAGAATACATCTCCAGGATATGCCTCACGTCCCGGTGGGCGACGTAATAAAAGTGATACCTCACGATAAGCAACTGCTTGTTTAGATAGATCATCGTAAACAATTAATGCAGGACGACCAGTATCTCTAAAGTACTCCCCAATTGCAGCTCCTGCGAACGGTGCATAAACCTGCATTGGAGCAGGGTCAGATGCATTTGCAGCAACAATTGTTGTATATGCTAGAGCTCCAGCATCTTCTAAAACTTTCGCGATATTTGCTACAGTAGATGCTTTTTGACCAATTGCAACATAGATACAATAAACTGGTTCTCCAGCATCGTAAAATTCTTTTTGATTTAGAATGGTATCGATACATACGGTAGACTTTCCAGTCTGACGGTCACCAATTACCAATTCACGCTGTCCTCTACCTACTGGAATCATGGCGTCAATTGACTTAATTCCTGTTTGTAATGGTTCGTTTACCGGTTGACGATAAATTACACCAGGAGCTTTACGCTCTAATGGCATTTCGAAAGTTTCTCCAGAGATAGCTCCTTTTCCGTCGATAGGTTGTCCAAGGGTATTTACAACACGCCCTACAATACCTTCACCAACATTTATAGATGCAATTCGCTGGGTACGTTTTACCGTAGCTCCTTCTTTAATTTCTTTAGAAGGCCCTAATAATACTACCCCTACGTTATCTTCTTCTAGGTTTAGAACAATTCCTTCTAAACCATTTTCGAATTCAACTAATTCTCCATATTGAGAATTAGAAAGACCGTATACTCGGGCAATACCATCACCCACAGTTAATACTGTTCCAACCTCATCTAAAGAAGCGCTAGCTTCAAAACCTGAAAGTTGTTTTTTTAAGATTGCTGAAACTTCAGCTGGATTTACTTGTGCCATATTATGTATTAATTACTTGAGGTGAACTAATCACCTGCAACACGTAAAAATTATATGCTATTACTAAATTCTTTTCTAAGTTTTCCTAATTGAGAAGCAATACTTGCATTGTACTGCAAATCACCTACTCGTAATATAAAGCCTCCAATAATGTCTGGATTAACTTGATTTTCCAAACTAATATTATCGCTTCCTGTTATTGTCTTAGCTTTTGCTAAAACTTTAGCTTCTAAAGCGCTATCCATAGGCGCCGCTGTAGTTACTGTAACTTCTTTTACTCCTTGTGCTTGATTGTACAAAGCAATGTATCCACCAGCAACGTCTCCTACAAAGTGAGTACGTCTATTAGCCACCAATACCTGAATTAAATTCTGAGTAGTTTTAGTACTGTTAGAAAATAATTCAGACAAAATAGCCTGTTTATCTGATGCTTTAATTACTGGGCTCTGTAAACTAGTTCTTAGTTCTTTGCTTCCAGCTAGGGTATCTTGAATATTGGTCATGTCTGCAAAAACCTCTTTAACGTTTTTATCGTCAGTGGCTTGTTGAAGCACTGCTTTTGCATATCTAAGACCTACTTTGCTTGTGTTCATTCCTCTAGTTTAAGGTAGCGTCACCTAATAAATCTTCAACCAACTTGCGTTGCTTGTCTGAATCGGCTAATTCTGATTTTACCACTTTCTCTGCGATATCTACAGAAAGACTAGCCACTTGACTCTTAAGGTCGGCAACGGCAGCTTTCTTTTCGCTTTCAATAGCAGCTTGCGCCTGACTAATCATACTGTCGGCCGCAATTTTAGCCTCTTCCTTAGCGTCTGAAATCATTTTGGCTTTAAGCTCGCGCGCCTCTTTCATCATCGCCTCGCGTTCTAAACGCGCTTCTTTTAAAATACGTTCGTTGTCTGCTGTTAAGTTTTCCATTTCTGACTTAGCAGCTTCGGCAGCTTCTAACGCGTCGGTTATAGAATCTTCACGATCAGAAACCGCTTTTAAAATAGGAGACCATGCAAACTTTCTAAGAATAAAAAGCAACACTAAAAAAGACACTGCTGTCCAAACTATTAATCCAATCTCGGGTTTAACTAATTCCATGTGTTATTGTAATTTAACTTTTAAAAAAACAAACAAGAGTGCAGCCAACCGCTGCACTCTTTGTATTGTTATGCACTCATTGCTAAGAAAGATACAACTACCGCAAAAAGAGCTACCGCCTCGATAAAGGCAATAAGAACGATTGCAGATCCTTGTAGTTTTCCTTGCATTTCTGGTTGACGAGCCATTGCTTCCATAGCAGCTCCACCAATTTTACCTACACCGATACCACCACCAATGGCAGCTAAACCAGCTCCGATTGCAGCAAATGCTCCATAACTAACTGCGGCTTCTTGTAATAATGCTAAACTCATAGTTTATCTATTTAAAAATTAATTAATGTTCTTGTTCTAAGGCCTGACCAAAATAAAGGGCAGACAACATGGTAAAGATGTACGCCTGTATGGCGACAACTAATACCTCTATCACGCTAATAAATACGGTAAACAATACGGCTACTGGTGCAACCCAAATTGTTTTTAGTACAAATATTAGGGCAATTAAACTCAATACAATTACATGTCCTGCTGTAATGTTAGCAAACAGACGAATCATAAGAGCGATAGGCTTTATAAACATTCCCATAAACTCGATAGGAGCTAGGAACAGCTTCATTGGAACAGGAAGCCCTGGCATCCAAAGCATGTGTTTCCAATAATACGATTTACTACTAAAAATGGTGATAATAAAAGTTAGTACCGCTAGCGTTAAGGTAAAAGCAATATTACCACTTAGGTTTGCGCTAAAAGGGAAGAAAGGAATCAACCCAAAAATATTGTTCAACCAGATAAAGAAGAACAAGGTTAGTAAAAATGGCATGTATCTGCGGTAATGCTGCTCTCCAATATTAGGCTTGGCAACTTCGTCGCGAATAAATACTATTATAGGTTCTACAAATCGACCAATTCCAGAAGGCATCCCTTTAGATGACTTTCTGTAGGAACGCGCTGCGGCTGTAAAAATTAATACCAAAGTAAGAAGCGAAAGCAACATCGAAAAGATATTCTTGGTAATAGAAAAATCCATGGGTCTAACAGCATTGGCTGCATGACCTGCGTTATCTAATGTTACGGCCGACTCGCCAGCATTTAACTGATAAATTTTCTCGTGAAGATTAATAAACTTCATCCCGTTTTTTTCTACCACGACCTCTCCAGCATAATCGTGGTGAAATTCACTAGACATAAATGTTACTAAGCCATTGTCTGTCCATAAAATTACAGGAAGAGGTATAGATACATCCCCTGCAACATGGAAGCTATAACTGTCCTGAATGTGGTGAAATATAAATTCTGATGTGTTGAATTCTTCACCTTCTTTTGATTCTTTTGAATCGGCAGACGGGGCTGCAAAGGCGTTTGATGCTGATAGCACAAAAATCAGTCCTAGAAATAGGCTTTTAATTGCGTTGAAATTGGTTGTTTTCAATGTCTCTTTTTTGTGTTCCTGAAATTCGCTGCAAATGTACTAATAGTAAATGAATTGACAAACCAAATAGAACTTTGTTTACATGTTTTTAAAAAAAATGTTGAGACTTAAAACTTCAAAGGTTAGTAAAACAAAATAAGCTACAAAAAAGTTACTCACTTCAGGCATTACATTTGCTGTTTTTCCGGCAAAAACTGGTAGCAAGAAAATAAGGACTAAAATCATTTTAACTACAGTGAGCGCAAGAAATAAATTAAAGGCATTTTTACTTCCTTTAGATACACGATACGATATAAAAGCATAAACTCCCGCCACCATAACAGCATTAAAAGCATAAATGGTCCAAATTGGGAAGTATAGGGTCAAATCCTCAAAAAATATACTATATATATAATAATGAATACCCATGACTGCTGCGGTAATGAGTAGGAGCTTAATAAAAAATACACTGTAATCCTTAATCATGCTTAGTTTTCTTGGATTTAGAAATCTTTTGTGTCTGCTTGATTACAAAGTACATAGACAAACAAACGGCTGCAAAAATACAAATTATGGTGTAGATTGAATGTGTATTTGGAAAAGCTTTATCCAGTTGGATTCCGCCATAGGTACCCAATCCAATAATAGCGATCATCTGGAAAGCTATTGAAGAATACTGCGCATAAGAATTAATTGGCTTGCTGCGCCGGGGTGACTTTGGATCGTCTTTTTCGGTCAAAAGGACTGTTTTGGTTATTGGTATCAGGTAGTTCTATTTCTTCTTGAAGCTCTTTATTTTTAGAAACTGGAGCAGCTCCCATAACACAAGATGCATTAAAACTGGCCCCTGGTTCTACAGCTAACTTTTTGGTAACCACTTCGCCTTCTATCTTGGCCGAACTGCGCAAAGTAAGCGTATCTGAAACTGTTATTTTACCTGTAATTCGCCCTTCTACATCGGCGTTCTGACAGGTTAAAGAGCCCTCTAATACACCGGTAGCGCCAATTACAACTTTTGCTGGAGTATTAATGTTGCCCGTAATGGTGCCTTCTATTCTAAAGCCACCTTCTGAATTAATATCGCCCACCATGGTGGTGCCTTGACTTATTTTGTTTTGTTGTGATCTGGATTCCATAGTAGGTTTGGATTTTTTGTCAGAGAACATATATTTTAATTTTGGGGATTTTCTCCTTGAGGGGACGCGCTGAACTGTTCGCGATATGCTGCCAAATTCTTGTGAATTTGAATAATCTTATAATTGTCGGACGAAACACTAAAAAATTCGTCGTTTACTTTAAAACGCTTATTATCATGCAGCAACTCGCCAAAACCTAGTGCGCCTAAGCTGCTATCTAAGCCATGAACTACTATAAACTGATGTGTAGGATTATAATAATCTTTAGAAACGCTTAATTGTCTATAATTTAAATAGTCAACTGCCGAAACAATGGTGTCGTACAAGACTTGTGCTGCCTCTGCTTGCTGGTTGGTAAAGGAATACACCAATTTAAAATTCTTAGAGGCCTCGTTAGCCACAAAGGACGAATCTGCCAGTCTTGGAATAGTTGTCGAATAAATAAACTGTGCCTTTTTACCTTCTTCGCTATTGGGGTAATTAAGCGAAACGTAGTTTAAGCCTTTTTTGTATGCTAAAAATCCGTCTCTACGCCCAACAGCAGTAGCTTTTAAGAGTTCAAACTTAGGAACAACTTCGCTGCCATTATAGGTTGTTATATAGGTTTCACAATTGGCAATAACCTGGTCGTATTGTTTGGCCTCAAAAAGTCGAAATACTTCTGTGTATTTAAATTCTGGGCTAGACTCGTCTGCCGCCAAAGAAGCATCTGGGTTGTTTAAAATTTCTGCATACCTAGAATCTGGATAGTTAGTCGTAATATCGTTCTTATAGAACGCCATTTTACTGGTATTGCCAAGTTCACTGTATATTTTGTATAAATTGTATTTAGAAGGCAGTACTAAGCGTTCTTGTGGCTTCTTAGTAAGCAGGGTTTCTAAACGATTCGCTGCCAACTCATATTCTTTAAACTTCTCTTTATAAATAAGGCCTAATTGGTAATAGGCAAAATTTCGATCTGTAGTTAAGGTATCTATTGCGCCTTGTCTAGTTGGTAATAATTCTAAATACGTTTCTGGTTTATATCTAGGGTCGTCTGCAATAGAAAGTCCCGCAACCACTTCTTCTTCTTGGTCTGTGCTACCCGCAACGGCATTTTTATTGGAACGTCTCCAGTCATCCTCTAGTTCGCGGTCTCCCCAACGTCTTCTAAATTCTTGCTGTCCGTAAGCTACGGTCGTGTTGTTGTAAAAATAAAACGCGCCTGGCTTTGCGCTCGTGTCGTTACTAGCCGAATCAAAGAATTCGTTATCTCTAAAACCATCACCTCCACTTTCGGCTTGGGCGATAGAATCGGCTATTGCCTTTTCGCGAAGTTCATCGGTATAAGCCGTAAAGTAAGCCAGACGTTCGTCTGGCGACATGGCCACAATATTTAATATACTATCGTTAATGGTTGCAATATCTTCGTATTTGATAACATCGTCCAAATTATCGCGCTTTTTTTGAATTCTTCTGCGCTCTAAAGTATTTGGCCTAAGTTTTACCAAAGTACTGTCAAAATATGCTCCTGCAGTTTTGTATTCGGCTCGATCAAAGTAGATATCGCCTAAAATTCTGTAGTTTCTAGCTTGCAGATAGTTGTCTGCATTGTTGGCTTTTATGGATTTATTATAATATTCCATAGCCACAGCTAAAGTGTCGTTATTTTGGTGATACAGCCCAATTTGATGATAAATTTTATCTAAATAAGGACGATTTTCACGGTCTTCTTCTAAATCGGTCAATAATTCTAAAAATGCAACTTTATCGCCGGTCTGATAGTCAAAATTATTCGCTTTTTCTATATAAGCGTTAATCATATAAACCCGAGGCGACTTTCTATTTAAAGCAATTACCTCATCGAAAGCCATATTGGCGCTATCTCGTTCTTCTAAAGCGTCGTAAATCTGACCTTTTATATACAAATAACGTCCCTTTTTGTTATTGTCTCTTGCAAATTCAGCAGCTTGTTTTATGTACGGAAGTGCTCCGTCTAAAGAATCTAAACTAATAAAGGCTTGACCCATCATGGCCGAAGCTTCAGAAATTTCTTCTTTATCTAGTTCTTCGTTAACAAGCATTCTGTATAGATTATCTATTGCCTGTTCTTGGTTTTCTAAACGAATATTAGCTTTCGCCTTCCAAATTTTTGCGGTATTAACTTTGTCTCCTGTTGGGTATTTAGCCAATACATAATTAAATGCCTCTAAGGCAGGTATAAAACGCTGATCGTAATATCTTGCTTTACCCAACATAATAAAGGCTTCGTCCATTTGCGGATTGCGCTCTTTACCATCTATGTACATGCTGTTTTTTTGAATCGCCTTTGCGGCTTTTTCTTCGGCCTTTTCGAAGTTTGGATTTTTAGATTGTCCCGGAAGACTCACATCTTCTATTAATTCTAGGCGTTCAACAGGAAGAATTTCCCAATAATTATCGCGGTAAGATTCTGTTAACGACTTTAAACCTTCGTCTAAGGCTACCTGTCCATTGTATAATTTATTGTATTCTGCAGCTACTGCATTAAGATTCCTGTTAATAAAGCTATCGTTCTTGGTAGAACAGCTAATAACAACACAGCAAATTACTATAAGGCCTAATGCCCGATAAAATCCCCTTTTCAAAATTGTTTAGTTTTATAAAAGCAAAACTTAAAAAAAGCGCTTTTAGTATGCGTTTTTTAAAGCAGTGAGTAAAAATACGCTTCTTTTTGAATTATTGGGTGGGTTTGCACAAAAATTAGGCTTGAATCAAGGCCTAGGCAGTTTTTTATTGTAAGAAAGCGTCGTATTTTTGCCAAAAATTTTGCGATGTCTGTATTCAATACCTTAACAATAGCGGCGATTAATAAAGAAACTCCCACTGCAGTGAGTGTTAGCTTTAATGTGCCCAGTCAGTTAACAGAGCAGTACCAATTTATTGCTGGTCAGTATGTTACCCTCAAGACAGTACTAGATGGCAAAGAAGTGCGCAGAGCCTACTCCCTTTGTGTAGCTCCAGCGAGTGGACAGTTAACGGTACTTGTAAAAAAAGTTCAAGATGGCGTGTTTTCTACCTACGTTAATGAACATTCAAAGGTTGGCGATACTCTAGAGGTGGGGGTGCCAGAAGGCCGATTTACCTTTATTCCAGAGCTTAATTCGCAGAAAACCCATATGGCCTTTGCCGCGGGAAGCGGAATCACGCCTGTAATTAGTATTCTAGAAACGGTGCTTAATCAGGAACAAAACAGCAAGTTTATTTTAATTTACGGGAATCAATCCAAAGAAGAAACTATCTTTTTTGATCGACTATCGGCCTTAAAAGATAAATTTCCTAAGCGCTTTAGCTTGGAATTGGTTTTTAGCCGTTTTGGCTTTCAAGATTATCGAGTAGGACGCATTGATAGTGGTTTGTGCAACTATTATGTTGGAAATACGTATGCTAAAGAAACTATTTCGGACTTTTATATTTGCGGCCCGGGAGCGATGATTGATTCGGTATCCGAAACTTTGACCAAGCAAGGTGTAGCTCAAGAAAATATTCACTTTGAACGCTTTACCGCTGCAACAGACCATGCCAAAGCTGCACTTGCACCTACCAACGGTTCCGCTACCGTAACGTATATAGTAGATGACCAGACAACGGTTTTAGAAGCGCCTACTAAAAAGTCCATTCTAGAAACCGCCATGGAAAACGATTTGGATCCCCCGTATTCTTGTCAAGGTGGAATTTGTAGTTCGTGTATTGCCAGAATTACCGAGGGTACCGCCCAAATGCGCCAAAACCAGATTCTCACAGAAAGCGAAGTCGCAGAAGGACTAATTCTTACTTGTCAAGCACATGCAACTTCGGCAACCTTAACAGTAGATTACGACGACGTTTAATCTAAAATTCGAAGTGTTTCTTTCATAATACCGTCAAGGGTAGCTTTGTCTTGATCGGTTTTTAAGGCAACGCGAAAGCCAATCATTGCGTTGTAAATTGCCGCAGCTATACTTACTGGGTTGCGAGAAGCTCCAACTTCACCTTGATACTGCGCCTTTTTTATGGCCATTTCCCAGCCTTTTTGCAAATCCCATTGATTCCCCTTTATAATTGCAGCAACATCTGCATCTGTTGCTGCCATTTCGGTGGCAGCATTTACCAACATACATCCTCTAGGATTAAATGCATCTACGTCTTGTTCCATAAAAAGATAAAAAATAGCTTCTATAGTTTCGCGCAGGTCCGAAGAAGTTTCTATTAAATAAAGTTGTTTGCCTATTACACGTTTACGGTAACGATGCAAGGCCTGTAAATACAAATTACGTTTATCCCCAAAGGTGTCGTACAAACTTGAGCGACTAACCCCTAAAGCAGCTACTAGGTCGCTAGCAGAAGTAGCATTGTAGCCTTGTTTCCAGAAGATACCAACGGCAGCGTCAAGGACGGTTTCTATGTCGAATTGCTTTGCTCGAGCCATGTAAGGTTAATAATTCAATTAATTGGCTAAAATTGCCGCTATTCAAAGGTAGTATTTTTTCGGAACACTTGTTCCAGTATCTGGAATAAGTAATAAAATTAGGCCTTAAGCAAGAAGCTTAAAATTCTTCTTCCAAAATTTAAAGCAGCGCAAAAAAATGAGCAAAAATTCGATTACGGAACTTTCGTTCCAAAATGAAATCAAGCGGAACAAGCGTTCCTATAAAGTTAAGTATTTGAAAATGAGAACTTTATGTTAATTCTTGAATTTTTTCTACCACAACTGTAGGAGCTATCGAATTTATAGCTAAATGGTAGCCTTCTGGGTTATTTTTACCGTAAACCGAGGTTGGAATTTTAGGATATTTATCTAAATCCGGAAGCAAACTAGAACGCTCTTTTTGACCAAATGGAGCAAAACCCAAATACGGGTGAGTTACTCCCCAAAGAGTTATAACGGGTATGCCATAATTTGCTGCTAAATGACCATTGGCGCTATCCATAGAAACCATCACGTCTAAATTAGAAATTACTGCCAATTCTTGATTAAACTTTAAAATTCCCGCTACCGACGATACGGTCTGTAAATCCTGTTGTAGCACATTAAGGTCTTCCTGCTGATTAGGAGCCCCAAATAAAAGCACTTTATACTGCTGGATTGCGTCTAACAGTTCCAACACTTGGCGCATTTGGGCTAAACTATACGTCTTTGCCTGAAAAGCGGCAAAAGGCGCAATACCAACTAGTTTCCCAGTAAAATTTTTCAAAATGGCCTGAGCTTCTTCAGGCAAAGCGATGCGCTTAAGGGGCTCAAACTGATTTAATGCAACGGGGTAACCTAAATTTGACAATACCTCGCAATACCTAGTATGGGTTGTCTTAAGGGGCTTCCACGGCTTGTTTGTAGGTTTGGTAAGTGCCTTTTTTTCTTTTCGGCCTTTGTCAATAACTTGAACTTTGCATCCTTTAATTCGCAAAAAATTACGCAGCACTTTAGAGCGTAATACCTGATGCATATCTGCTACTTGAGTTATCTGTTGCTTTTTAAGTTCGTTGGCCAGTTTAAAGAGGCCAGAAATACCTTTGTGCTTTCCATATACTTGGGCTTCGATTACTGTTAGGCGCTCTATATTGTTAAATACAGGAGCATTAAACCCTTTGGTGACTAAAGTAAAATGAAGTTCCGGGTATTGTTTTAAGGCTTGGGTAAGTACAGGAACCAACATGGCAACATCGCCAAGTGCCGAGAGTCTAATTACTGCTATATGTGATACGGGTTTCTCCAAGAACGGAGGCAACTTTATTGCTATTTATTTTTGTTTACGTAAAACCGGGTTGAGTTCGTCGTCGTTATACATTTTCATTTGCTTGTACACTTTCATGTATTTATCGCCATTTTTAATGTCTGCCAACAACTGGTCTATGGCGGTAGAAAGATCTACGCGCTGTTCTAATAAAACTTCCAATTTTTTATTACAAGCCTCACGGTGTGCCGCAGTGGCCTCTTGACGTGTAGCTTCTTGACGCATATGGAATACCTTTAGGGCTAAAATTGAGAGTCTATCTATTCCCCAGGCTGGGCTTTCTGTGTTAATTCGAGCGTTTGGCTTGACTGCGACGTCTTTATATTGCGCTAAAAAGTAACTATCTATGTATTCCACCATATCGGTTCGATCCTGATTCGAAGCATCTATTTGGCGTTTTAGCGTTAAAGCTGCAACCGGATCAATCTCTGGATCGCGAATTATATCTTCGTAATGCCACTGAACGGTATCTATCCAACATTTTCTGTATAATAAATGGGCTAGTAAATCGTCTTTTTCGCTGTATTTATTTGTAAATGGTTGATCCACTCGGTCTAAAACGTGATAATCGTTTATTACCTGTTCAAAAATGGGATTCGCTTTTTTAGAAAACATAAGGCCTTAATTTTTCGGTCGTAAAGATACAATTATTAAACCCGAATTCTGCATTAGAACTTTATGAGCATGCCTCTTTTACATTTTCTAATCTAGAAGCGGGTTAAAACACAAACTCATTAATCCAAGGCAGTAGCACTAGTGCCCAAAGGACAATTTCTGTGATTATTTTTTGCTGATGTTGTTCTGCGCTAAAAGTAGCAATAACGGCTAATGGAAAGCTTGTAACCACCCAAGCTGCAAGGGTTAACTTTGTGCCTGTAAGCGCAACGGCTAAGGCAACTACAAGGGTGTAAAACATTAAAATAGGAACTCTTCGCGTTTTAAAAACTAACTTTTGTTTTACAAGTAAATAATAAATTCCAGAGCCTATGCTCAAGAGTCCAATTGTGGCTATAGGCAACAAAAGATTAGGATTCAAATACGGAGTAAAATCTAGATCAGGCCACTCCCACCATCCAATAAAATCTGGAAAATGATCCGTAAATACCAGCGTACCTACAACTAAAAATAATATACAAGTTGCTGCGCCAAAAAATGGTACCAACCAGTTGCGATAATCTTGACTGGAAAAAAATAATACGCCTAAAAATACAATTAAAAATATCCCGTGATTCCATACATAGAGTATGCTGGCAAGGCTTATCCATATGGACGCGTCGAATATTTTCTTCTTTATAGATTTACCGCTGGCTAAACTAATTATGCGTCTATAGGCTAACAAAATAAAAAGGTGTCCCAAAAAAAGTTTAGGGACCAATTCGTTTAAAGGCAACAAGCCCAAGATACATGTATAAAGCAGAATTACGTAGGAATTCTTTTTAGATAAATCGTTCTTTCTAACTATAAAATCGACTAATAACACGCTAAATATGAGCAAGATGGCAAAGGTAGCGTCTATAATTCCGTCCCATAGGGTATACGGCTTAGGAAAGGTCCTAAATAGTTTAAGTATGTAGAGGCTTAATAGATAGCCCGACACCCACAAAAAATTAGATGATTTAGAAGTAGCAAAAATTCTTGTGAGCATGTTGTAATTTTGTACTTTTGTACTGAAAATATAAAGATATGAGTTGGAAAGGTATTTTTGAAGGTATTCAGTCGTTTTTTGAAAACGTGGCTTTTGCCCCGTACGAAATGCTTCGCGCGTACGAACTAAATAACTGGTGGGGTGCTAACATTATGAGCTGGCTGTTTATTGCCATAGGTTTTGTTGCATTTTATTACTGGATGAAGCAATTACAAATTTTTAATAGTAACAACGAAGAGGATCGCAGTGTAACTGCGCATTCGTTTTTAGGCTAAATCGAAGCCTATATCTTTGCGATATTGAATCGTATCGAAGTGTAGTTTTGCTATATTTTGATACGATTTTTTTAGTGCCTCTTTGTAGTCGTCGCCCATTGCTGTTACCGCCATAACCCGTCCGCCATTAGAAAGTACTTTGCCGTTTTCTAAACGCGTTCCTGCATGATACACCGTAGCATCTTGTATTTGGTCCAGCCCAGAAATTTCTTTTCCTTTTTGATAACTCTCAGGATAACCTCCAGATACAGCCATAACGGTGGTCGCCGCTTGATGGCTAATTTTTAGCCTGCATTTATCCAAAGATTGTGTACCTACTGCATTAAAGAGTTCAACCAAATCAGATTCGATTCTAGGAATAACAACTTCGGTTTCTGGATCGCCCATGCGCACATTATACTCGATTACTTTGGGTTGATCCCCAACTTTTATAAGTCCTATAAAAACAAACCCGCGATATTCTAGATTTTCTTGCTGCAGGCCTTTTACGGTAGGTACAACAATTTGATCTGTAATTTTTTGTAACAGGGTGGCATCTACAAAGGGTACTGGAGAAATTGCACCCATACCACCGGTATTTAAACCTGTATCGCCTTCACCAATACGCTTGTAATCTTTGGCTGTTGGCAGTACTTTGTAATTTTTACCATCTACCAATACAAAGACGCTAAGTTCTATTCCGTCTAAAAATTCTTCTATAACAACCCGGCTACTCGCCTGGCCAAATTTACTGTGCGCTAGCATGTTTTCTAACTCCTTTTTAGCCTCTTCTAAACTGCTAAGTATAAGAACGCCTTTTCCTGCTGCAAGCCCATCGGCCTTAAGTACATAGGGTGGCTGTAACGATTCTAAAAAAGTCTTTCCAGCTTCTAATTGACTGGCATTAAAACTTTGGTAGCCCGCCGTAGGAATACCGTGACGAATCATAAACTGTTTGGCGTATTCTTTACTTCCTTCTAATTGGGCAGCGGCAGCAGAAGGTCCTATTACGTTTACCCTGGCTAAGTCAGGGTCGTTTTTAAAAAAATCGTAAATACCCTGAACAAGTGGATCTTCAGGGCCAACAACAACCATTTTAATCTCTTCTTTTAAAACTAAGCTCTTTAAAGCCTCGAAATCGGTGACACCACATGCCACGTTAGTAGCAATAGCAGTTGTTCCAGCATTTCCAGGAGCAACAAATAAGTGTGTGCACAATGGGCTTTGTGCAATTTTGTGCGATAGCGCATGCTCGCGACCTCCCGAACCCAATACCAAAATGTTCATTTTTTACCGTCTTTAAAAGAAAGACAAAAATAATTGTTTGTAAATTGACCTACTAATTTTTCGATTTGAATTTATTTAATCTTACACTCAAGGTTAAAGGTTATCCCATTGCAAGAGCACAGCAACAACTGCGCGAAATTCAGGCGCTTAGTCCCCAAGCATATGCCCAATTTAGACTTTCACAGCGGGAACAAATTGTCAAGTATCATTTAAACAACAATCCATTTTACCAAAAACTTGCTGGCACAACTACTTTTTCGCAATGGGAATCGCTCCCCATACTAACAAAAAGTGACTTGCAAGTGCCTTTGCAAGAGCGCTTAGCAGATGGATTTACAACACAGAACGCATATGTAAATAAAACTTCTGGCTCTAGTGGTCATCCTTTTATTTTTGCGAAAGATAAATACGCGCACGCCATGACTTGGGCGCAAATAATAGATCGATTTTCTTGGTACGATTTAAATTTTAATAGTGCTAAGCAAGCTCGATTTTATGGTATTCCTCTAGATAAAAAAGGATATTATAAGGAACGTTTAAAAGATGCATTAAGTCGTCGATTTAGATTTCCTATTTTCGATCTGCAAGACGCTAAACTCGAATTAATTTTAGAAAAATTTAAGCGCACTAAATTCGACTATATTAACGGCTATACTAGCTCTATCGTGCTGTTTGCCAAGTTTTTAAAGCAGCGACAATTAAGCTTAAAACAAGTTTGTCCAACCCTAAAAGTTTGCTTAGTAACCAGCGAAATGCTGTTCGATTCAGATCAAGCATTAATGCAAGAGGTCTTTGGAGTTCCCGTTGTTAATGAATATGGCGCCTCTGAATTGGATTTAATTGCCTTTACGCATCCCTCTGGTGGTTTTAGACTAAACACAGACACTCTTTTTGTAGAAGTGCTAGACAATAACAATAATCCCGTACCTGACGGGGAAGTAGGGCGCCTTGTAATCACCTCGCTTTTTAACAAAGCACATCCCTTTATTCGCTACGATATAGGAGATACAGGTAGTCTTAGCCCAACCGATTCCTATAAGTGCCAAAACCTTAAAACACTTGTGGGTCGCACGAACGATATTGCCCAGTTACCTTCTGGAAAAACGGTGCCCGGCCTTACCTTTTACTACGTAACCAAAAGCATAATAGAAAACGACGGAAACGTAAAAGAGTTTGTAGTAGTTCAACGTGAATTGGATCATTTTTTAATACAATATGTAAGTCAAAACGCCCTGTCTAAATCAGAAATAGAAAAGATTAAAAAGGCCTTAAGCGACTATTTAGAGCCTGGATTACAATTGGAATTTGAGCGCCTTGAGGTCTTAAAACGAGAGAAAAGCGGAAAGTTAAAACAATTTATAAGCAAACTAGATGGGTAAAACTGTTTTAATAATTTCTAATTACTACCCTCCAGAAATGGGAGCTGCAGCCAACCGAATACAAACTTTGGCTCAAGGCTTACAAAGTCGAGGTTTTAAGGTGTCGGTCTTGTGCCCTTTGCCTAACTATCCGTATGGAAAAATATTCGAAGGCTATCCCAAAACTGGGCTATTTTTGGAACAAATAGATGCAATTCATGTTGTGCGCCTTGCTACCTACGCGACTAAATCTACTAATCCATATAAGCGATTTAAAGCGATGTCTAAATTCGCTAACGGAGTAAAACGCTACTTAAAAAACAATCCAACACCAGAACAGGTAATAATTCAATGTCCGCCGCTATTAGTGGCCTATGCTGCTTTAAAAGTACTTAAGCAAAAGCGAGTAAAAACTATTGTAAACATATCGGATCTATGGCCTTTGGCAGCTGTAGAATTAGGCGCTTTAAAGAAAGGGCTAATTTATAAATGGATGCTCCGCATGGAATCTTATATTTATAACAATGCCGATCATTTATTAGGGCAATCCAACGAAATTTTAGAACATATTAGACTGCAAAATCCAGAGGCGAGCTTACAGCGTTACCGAAACTATCCCAATCTCTCATCGGCGAATATAGCTTCGGGTCCTGGAGGTAATGTAAAATTAATTTACGCTGGTCTTTTAGGTGCAGCGCAGGGAATTCTTGACCTGTGTAAGGGACTAGAATTACCCGAAAACTGGGAGTTACATATTTATGGTAACGGGAACGAAGCCGAAGCCCTAAAAATGTATTTAAAAGGCTGTGCAAAGGCAATTACTTATCACGGCACGGTCACTAAAAAAATATTACACGAGCAGTTTAGCGCCCACAACCTAGCCTTAGTACCCCTGCGAACTAGAATTTATGGATCGGTTCCTTCTAAAATATTCGAATTAGCTCATTTTGGGCTTCCAGTACTCTATTTAGGAAGTGGAGAAGCAGCAACAATAATAACACAAAACAACCTGGGTTGGGTAGTAGATGCTATGGATTTTAAAGGCCTTAATAGTACGTTAAAAAAATTAGATATTACTCGTGAAAATTGGCCAAAACCAGATGAAATTAAGCAATTAGCACAACAAGAGTTTATTCCTGAACCCCAAATTCTCGAACTTATAAAACAGCTGAATTAGTAGGCTTTTTCTTCGCCTCGAATGGCATTATAAACCGTTTGAAACATAATTTTTATATCCAGCAGTAACGACCAGTTTTCTAGATAAAAAATATCGAATTTAACGCGATTAATAATGTCGTCGTCGGTTTCTACTTCGCCCCGATAACCAGTTACTTGAGCCAGTCCTGTAATACCTGGTTTAATAAAATGACGCACCATAAATTTATCTATGCGTTCTGCATACATATGGGTGTGGCTTACCATATGAGGTCGGGGGCCAACTACAGACATATCGCCTTTTAGTACGTTAATAAATTGTGGCAACTCGTCCATACTGGTTTTTCGAATAATTCTACCCACCTTAGTGATGCGTTGGTCTCCCTTGGTCACTTGATGTAAATCTGCAGTGGGATTAGGTCGCATAGAACGGAATTTATAACAAAAAAATTCTTTGTAATCTAGGCCATTACGCTTTTGCTTAAAAAAGATGGGGCCCTTGGATTCTAGTTTAATTAACAAGCCTAATATTGGAGTTAACCAAGAGAGAATTCCCACGATTATAAAAATTGACAAACTAATGTCGAAAGTTCTTTTAATAAATTGATTAACCGGTTCTTGAATAGGGATTTTACGCAACGAAATCACCGGTAAAACACCGTAATAATTATACTCAATTCGGCGACTGTAAATGTCCTTATTGTCGGGAATAAACTTTAAAATTTTTAAATTGTTGTCGGCGTAATCAACCAGTGCGCTCAAATCTTCTTCTTCTAATTCCCCAATAGAAGAATAAATTTCGTCGACTTGATTTTTCGAAATAAAGTCAAAGATACAGTCCATATTAACCGTATTGGCTTCTCGAAAGTCAAAGGTCTTTAACAATTGGTACCCGTATTCTGGATTATCGACAAAAAACTTGCGTAGCTGATCTGTTTTTTGATTAAGCCCTATTATAACCACGTTCCGATAGTTACCCCCTAATAATCTATAGCGCTTAAGCAAGTAATAAATAGCGAGTTTAAAGGCTGCAATTAAAGCAAACACTTTAGCAACATAGATAAGTATATCTCGAGGGTTCTGATCCATGTCGTTATACACCCCAAAAAAGGCAAAAACGAGTAGAATAAATAATATGGCTTGAGGGCCAATTAGACCAAGTATTTTTACCACTTTGGTAAACCTATAAATTTCGTAGAAATTGGACTTAAGCGATATTATAATCCAAGCAATAGAAACAAATGCAACAAAGGTTAAATAGGCACTTTGCTCCATAAAAAATCCAATGGCCAACCAGTGAATAATCACCAAGTCAATAAGGTATGAAATGGGGCGAATATAACCGGAATATCTTCCTCTTTTAAACAGCATCTATTATTTGCGTATGTGTTTAGAAAAGTCCTTGTGCTCGGCTTTTTGTAATTCTTCTTTACTCAACGATTTAAAATACGAATAGGTATGTTGCATTCCTTCTTCGCGGCTTACAGCGGGTTCCCAATCTAATATTTTTTTTGCCAGTGAAATATTTGGCTGACGCTGCATTGGATCGTCCTTAGGCAAAGGCTTAAATACTATTTTTTGGTTTGTTCCCGTAAGCTTGATTATTTCTTGAGCAAAATCTAAAATGCTTATTTCGTGCGGGTTCCCAATATTTACAGGAAGACTATAATCGCTCATTAACAAACGGTAAAGGCCTTCTATTTGATCGTCCACATAACAAAAAGATCTGGTTTGTGAGCCGTCTCCAAAAACAGTTAAATCTTCCCCGCGTAACGCCTGTCCAATAAATGCTGGAATTACACGTCCATCGTTTAAACGCATGCGTGGACCATAGGTGTTAAATATACGAGCTATTCGTGTTTCTAAGCCATGAAATCTGTGATATGCCATGGTTATAGACTCCTGAAACCGCTTAGCTTCGTCGTATACGCCTCTAGGACCAATAGTATTTACGTTACCATAATAAGATTCATCCTGCGGATGTACCAGAGGATCCCCATAGACTTCGCTAGTAGAAGCAATTAGAATACGAGCATTTTTTTCTTTGGCCAAACCCAGCAGATTATGGGTTCCCAAAGAACCCACCTTTAAGGTTTGAATAGGAATTTTTAAATAATCTATTGGACTTGCAGGAGAGGCAAAATGTAAGATATAATCTACAGGACCAGCTACATGCACAAAGGTAGTTACGTCGTGATGATAAAATTCGAACGCACTCTCTTTAAATAAATGCTGAATATTCTTTAGATCTCCCGTTATTAGATTATCCATCCCAATAACATGAAATCCCTCGTTCAGGAATTTATCGCACAAATGCGAACCCAAAAAGCCAGCTGCACCGGTAATTAATACGCGTTTAGACATTAATTTATTTCTTTTCTTCCAATTGAAATATAGTGAAACCCTTCTAATGCCATTTCGTTAACGTCGTAAAGGTTTCTTCCATCAAATATAACTGGTTGCTTTAGGTTGCTTTTTAGCGTGGCAATGTTGGGAGTTCTAAAAATACTCCATTCTGTATTAATAACCAAAGCATCTGCACCCTCTGTAGCTTGGTACATTGACTCGGCAAAGCTAATACGGTCTCCCAGTTTTGCAGCTACATTATTCATAGCTTCAGGGTCGAAAGCGGTCACCGTAGCCCCGCGTTCCAGTAAAGATTCGATCATATAAAGCGACGGCGCCTCGCGTATATCGTCTGTTTCGGGTTTAAAAGCTAAGCCCCACATGGCAAAGTGTTTTCCCTTTAAATCCCCTTTAAAATAACGCTCCATTTTAGGAATTAAAGCTGTTTTTTGCGCATCGTTTACTTCGATAACAGATTCTAAAATCTTAAAATTATAGTTAACCTCTTCGCCTGCCTTGTACAAAGCTTTTACGTCTTTTGGAAAACAAGAACCTCCGTATCCAATTCCCGGAAATAAAAAGCGATTTCCAACACGTGAATCCGAACCAACACCAACGCGAACTTTATCTACGTCTGCACCCACACGTTCGCAATAATTTGCGATTTCGTTCATAAAGGTAATCTTGGTGGCTAAAAAAGCATTTGCCGCATATTTAGTGAGTTCTGCCGATTTTTCATCCATAATAATTATTGGATTTCCCGACCGTACAAATGGCGCATAGAGCTTCTTCATTAGTGCTATTGCCTTTTCGTCGCTTGCCCCTACTACTATTCGTTCTGGCTTTAAAAAATCATCGACGGCAAAGCCTTCGCGCAAAAATTCTGGATTAGAGACAACTGCAAAATCAACATGGGTTCGCGCTGCAATTGTATTATTAACTAATTCTGCAGTACCAACAGGCACCGTACTTTTATCTACAATGACTTTATAGTCTTTTAATTTATCTCCTATTTGGCTGGCTACTCCCAGTACATAAGAAAGGTCGGCAGAGCCATCTTCATCTTCTGGCGTAGGTAAGGCTAAAAATACAATATCTCCATGATCTAGGCCTTCGTCAAGTTGGGTAGAAAAACGAAGTCTTCCTGCTTTTATGTTTCGGTCAAACAACACATCTAAATGTGGTTCGTATATAGGAACTTCTCCCGCGCGCATGCGCTCCACTTTTTTGGAGTCTATGTCTACACAAATCACATCGTTCCCAGTTTCGGCTAAACAGGTTCCTGTAACTAAGCCAACATATCCTGTTCCAATTACTGCTATCTTCAAAATATAGGTTTTAAGCGCTAGCGCTAGATTTAAATTTTTCTTTTAACACCAACCAAATAAACTTGGTGTTTCCTACTAAATATCGTTTCCACATGCGGCCAGGCTCTTGCAAAAAACGATAGAACCATTCCAAGCCTGCTTTTTGCATCCAGAGGGGCGCTCTTTTGGTAACTCCCGCTACAACATCGAAACTTCCGCCCACTCCCATTATTAGATTTATGGACTTTAGAATCTCTCGGTTTTGGTATAAGAAGTTTTCTTTAATGGGCGAAGTAATGGCAACAAATAAAATTTGAGCCCCACTTCCCGCAATTTCTTGGGCTATTGCCTGTTCTTCTTCCTTTTTAAAATATCCGTTTTTATAACCCGCTATTATTTGAGGCCCGTATTGGTCTTGAAACTTTTTAGAAACCGCACTAACAACCTCCTCTTTAGCACCAAATAAATAAATACTGTAATTTTTTTTGCTGGCTAAATTAACCAGGTTTTCCATTAGATCTATTCCAGCGACGCGTTCTTTTAAAGGCTTATTTAAAAACTTAGAAGCCCAAATAACGGCCTGCCCATCTGCATTAATAAGATCGGAATTATTAACGCTTTCGCGCAATTCTTGATTGTGCTGCATTTGCACAATCTTACCAGCATTTACGGCTACGTGATGGAGTTGTTTTTCTTGATCTATTGCCTCTTTTACTATAGCTACGGTCTGCTCCATACTCAAGTTGTGAATATTGGTATTAAGCATATGTATTTTAGTAGCCGGCATTGTTTAGTTAGGTGCAGTATGGGCGCAAAAATACAAAAACGCAATCAACTTGTAGATAAAAAATGTCGCTACGCCAAACCCCCTTTTAATTAAAGCGGCTCAGGGTAAATAAAATTACATAACACCGTCGTAAGGTCGCGCTTCTTCGCTAAGGCGTTTTGAGTTGATTTTATGTACAATTTTTATAATCTGATTCTTGTATTTTAAATAGTCCTTGGTAGCATAAGAGTGATTAATCTGGCGCGCAAAAATCTGGGCACGTTCTTCTGGAGTAAACTCTTCGATAATTGGAGTATCTGGATATATTTGGAACCTACACAGTTTTATACGCTCAAAACAATCTTTGTTTTTTTCAAGAAATTGGGCCGTTTGCATTAAATCTTGAGCCGTTTCGCTTCGATATCCAATAAACATGGTGGCCCTTAGGCTAATACCAACCTTTCGAACATCGTTTACAAACTGGTCCAATTTGGCCACGGTGGTGCCCTTTTTCATGTCGTCTAATAGCCGCTGCGAAGCCGTTTCTAAGCCAAAAGAAATACGGGTTAGACCAGCTTGTTTCGCCTTGTACAGCGATTCGTAATCTAAGCCATTTCTGTTGCGACTATCTACATGTACCGAACAAAACCAAACCGGATTCTCTACTAGCGTAGGGAGGCCATCGATCAACCCATTCCAAACCTGAAGATTGGAATTTAATTTAAGGTCTGTAAAGGCAAAAATATTGGTGTCTATTTGCTTAGACAAGGCCTTGAGGTCTGCCAATACTTTTTCTGTAGATTGAGACCTGTAGGATCGGCCATTTACCAAGACCACATCACTACAAAAATTACACTTTCCCCAACTGCAGCCTCTTCCGGTCATATAGGGTATAATTTTGTTGGGGTATTTGCTCCATGGGAAATCTGTGTAATCTGGAACCGGCAACTGCTCCATTTCTTTAAATATATAATTGCTTGTAACCGATTTGTGGTGGCGAGAATAGACTCCGGGATATTTATAAATATCCTGATTATTAAAATAATCTAGAAGTAATTTCCCTAAGTAATTATCTATTTCGGAACCCACCACATAGGCCACCCCATCTATCTGTGTAAATTGATCTACATGCTGCTGTAAATTAAAGGCCGGGCCGCCTACAATTACTGGAATGTTTAAGGCCTTTAAATGGGCTACTACCTTTTTACAAATGCTGTAGTTTTCGGTGTAGGTAGAAATTAAAACAAGGTCGGTACTGGGGTTAATTCTAGAGGTAACAAACTTAGCTAGCTTGCTTTTGTTGAGTATCCGTTCCTTTATAAATGGAAATTTTTCGGCAATTAATATTAAACCTCTAACCCATTTATATTGACTAAATATAAGTCTGCTTTTATATAAGTCTATTTGTGTTTCGACCTTTTCCCGTTCTCTATATTTTATTCCATTACTAAGCGGACTTATTACCTCTAAATTAAAACCAGCATCGCGAATATAGCGTGCCACCAAGCCCATAGAGATTGTTGGATAATAGGAAAAGTTGTTTAGGTCTACCAAGGTAATGTTCTTGGCGTTTTTTAAATTATTTGGCATGCGCAAATACGTATAAGTACAATTAAATCGAAGAATAAGATAGTGATTTTACGGCAGTCTTATTGATGGTTTAAAAAATTTAACCATTAATTTTTTGGCTAGTGATAGCCTCTTTAACCAAGAGTACATAGAGCGGAATACTGGTGTAGGTAAAGAAGTTACCAGCAATAAAAACAACAATTCCAAGAATAATAAAATAGAACCATTGCCCCTGATTCAGTTTAAAGGTAAAGAGTGATGTTCCATAAATGTACAAATACAATATCGCACCCAAAAATCCCCAGAAAAAAACCAAATCAACAAAATCCATTTGAGTTCTAAGGGTAAAATCGGCTACGCCACCAACGATGTAATTAATGGCATTCCAATGTTGATCCACATAAGGCCAAGTGTTTTCTAAAAACAACTGATCCCTATAAGAAAGTAAAGAAGACAATATTCCCTGTTGCGCTCTAATATGAGCAAATTCGGGCACGTGATACAACAATACGTAGAGGCCCAAAACAAAGGCAAATGAGCCTAAAACAATGAGTTGAATTTTATACTTTTTGAATTGCTCTAATCCTATCATAAAAACAAACAAAACTAGGCCTAAATACAGCGATTTTGTACCCGCCAAAAGACAACTTGCTATCACCAGCCAGAACTTCCAATTTTTAAAAAGCTCTAGTTTATATCTAAAATAAAAATACCCAAGGGCACAAAAATAAACGTAAGTGCTCGTAGAAGAAGTGAGTAAAAGACCGTTATAACCAAAGCGGTCTCCTAAATAGGTTTTTAGCGCATAAGTTTCTGTAAAAAAGCCTATTACAATAATCACGAAATTAAGAACTAGCAACCATTCAAAGGCCTTAAAGACCCAATTTAAGCCTGTGGAAGCAGGCCTATAGGTGTTAAAAAAGCCAAAAAGTACTAAGGGGAAAATATACCTGCTTAAGGTAATAAGGTTGTAGTTAGAATACCCTGGAGAAAGGCCTATTTGCCCAACAACAAAAACCAAGACTAAGACCCCCAAACACAAAATTAACTTCATGTTCTTTTTAAACTCAACGGCCAGACCTACTAACATGATAGCAAGAAAAACTCCTTTTGTAAGCTTTTGTAAATCCGAATAATCGCCGCTATAACGCAATAGTTTTGAATTAAACTCAACCAAAATAAAGACCAGAAAGAGCACCAGTAGTCCATAACGGGAAGCCCATTTACTAAACCCAAATTTTATGCTGTTTACTGCATTCATGTGCGGACTATTCCAAAATAATATACAAAATTAAAGCCCAAGGGTATTTACAATTATTTGTTCTGCAACAGAAATATTGTATTGCTTAATACTGGCCGATTCGAGCATCATTTCTTGAACACGTTGCTCATCTTGATGCAATAACAACAGTTTTTCTGCCAAATCATTTGGGTCTTTTTGCTTAAAATGAACCTTATTATTAAAATCTTCTAATAGATTCTTATTTTCTATAATGTCTGACGATATTATGGCCATTTTAGCGGCAATTGCCTCTTTTAAAACTATGGGGGAATTTTCGAAGTAAGACGGAAAAACAAAAACCGAACACTCCTTAAAATGTTTAAATTTGGATTCACCCATTTGCGGGCCGTGAAAGTTTAGTTGGGTAAGTTTGTGCTCGCTAATTTTAGCCTTAATTTTTAATTCGAATTCGGAATTTTCCCAAGCGCCAATAACTTCTATTTGTATTCCAGCTAACTGCTCTGCCCCAATAATTAAGGCATCTACCAAGGTTTCGAAGCCCTTTTTTTCTGAAAGCCGGCCAATGTATAGAAACTTATTTTGTTTGTCTTTTATGTTGTTTTCAAATTCGGAGTAATCCACAAAATTTTCTAAAACCACCAGTTTCTCAGGATTAATATACTGCGCATAAAACGCTTTATGGTGCTTCTGGGAAAGCACAAAAACTACATCGGCCAAGCCTACAATTTTAGTGAAAATTTTAAGCCTCCAACCGTGTAAAAATAAATCTCCGCTGGTTTTTGCATGTAAATGAACCACTACTTTTTTTGCAAATAACTTAAAGGTTAAAATATAAATTGCCTCTCTAATAAACGAAATGTTTGGAACCACAAAAACATTGGCAATCGCAATTTTATGCTTAAAAACGAATCCAAAAAGTGCAACAATATTCTTTAAAAAATGTAGCAATTCTGATTTCCCTTTTTTCTTGTATAAATCTGCATTTTGAATTTTTTTGGCATTATCCAGATTCACCAAAGTATACTGCGGCGCCTTTCTTGCAACAATATCTTGAACACGGATTATAGATAAGGCCAAACCACCAATTGGCGGAGGAAGCGGTCCAATAAATGCTATTTTTTTAGGCAAAAGAAAGTTCTTTATTTTGATGTTTAATATAAATAAAAGCTAAAAAGGTAAACAACCAATAACTAGCCAAAGCACGCACGGCAAATCCATTGCTTATTAAAGACGTGGCTAGATAACCCAACACCAACACAATGTAGATAATATGATTTTTCTTAACCAGAAATAACAGAGACAGAATCAAAATAATAAACACAAGTAGAAAAATAAAACCGTTTTCCACAAAAAATGTGAGGTAATCGTTGTGAGAGCCTTTTGCGTCGTACCACCATTGCGACGTAGTTACAAAATCCGATCCTTTACCCCGTCCAAAAAGGAATTCAATAATGGTATAGCCTTGCAAAATGTCGAATTTTTTGGCATACATGGTTAACCTTCCAGAGCTAAATCGGTCAAAATCAAAATTTCTTAAAAACAAATAAATACCCAGCGCTAAAAAGGGTGCATAGGTAATTATTTTAGCATATATGTCTTTTATAACGTTGTCTTTTAAGTACAATACCGCGGCAATATAAAACATGTAAAACACCATTATGGTGCGCACTCCATAGCCTAAACCTAAAAAAGCAAAAGAGATAAAAAAGAACCCCAATAGTGTAAAGAGTTGCTTTCTAAGAAAATAAGAAATTACAATAAAAGTAACGGTGAGAATATAATTATGGGTGTGTAGTCCAGAAAAATAAACTGGTAATCTGTTAGCTCCTCTATTGTAACTAGGGTCGAAAAAGACTAAGGCCACTAGACTAAAAAAACAAAAGAACAAAACAGCCTTTTTTAAGAGTGATTCGTAATTGTTACCGGTTCTGCGATACTGCACAATAAGTACGCAGAAAAAATAAATGGGAGCTGCAATTTTCAGAGAATACTTTATAGATCCTAATAATTCCACTTGATTGATATAGGCTGTAATACAGTTTAAGACCAATAACAGTAACGTTAATACAAGTGGTAATTTTAAGTTTCTAAGTTTGATATAATTAATTATCAAATAGAATACAAGAGTAGGCAGCAAGGCAAATTCTATTAATTCGGAGGTGTTTCGAGGCAGCCCCAACGGGTTGAATTTGGCATAATTTGGCGTTAAATGACTATGCCACCATGTTAATTCTACGTTTAAATAAGAGCATGCAAACTTGATTGCCATTAACATCAGGATTAAGGCAAATAAAACACTCGATATGGACGCTTTAAATTTCAATCCTCTAAAATAAACTTACTTAGTTCAAATGCATCGTTTAAGGGAGCTATTTCATCAAAATTCTTTACGCTTACCGAATAGATTTGATTTTCACTGAGCTGATGATTGTAAATTTCTAAATTTCTTAAGGTTCCCAAAAATTGATTTTTATAATCTCCCGTTGTTCTACGAACCCCTAAAAGCAAGGCATTGGCCTGGAGTGAGTAGTCCTTGGTAAGTTCGTACTGCTGATACAATTCAGCATTAATAAATACCTGAACTTGCTGCGCCGCTACATTTACAGAAAAGAAATAATATTTACCCACTTCCAGTCTTGGGAGATCAAAATAGGTTCTAGACATAGCGCCGTCTTTAGAAAAATCTTTTGCACTAAATACATTGCTGTTTAAAATTCCAGCAACTCGAAAACCTGCCAATCCGAAGGTTAAAAAATTACTTTTATTATTGGTGTTAACCGCATTAAAAAACGTTTGATTGGTTTTACCGTCTTTAGATTCTAACTTAAACCAAAACGATATATTGTAGTTGTCTTTAATGGGAGCAATCGAGTCTAAATACACATAAGACGCCCCATTTATAGTATCTAAGCGCATCCCGTTATTAGAAAACTCAACATTAGCATAAATGCCTGTAGATGGCTTGTTTATTAAAGACATTGCTGTGGCAGGTTCTGGTATGTCCACAACTTCGCGCTGCTTAGTTAATTTAGAACAAGCAGTAGTTAAAAGCGCCAAAAGCAAGTATTTAAAGGCCTTCATTAGGTTCTTTTTTTAATCCATAAATAGCCATAATTACAAATAAATAATACGAAACCCCCCACGATCGCTCTAAAATAGATTCTGTTAATCCCGCCATAACAAAGGCAAAAAACAAAAATAAACTAAGACTGTCTACTTTGGCGTATCTAAACAAGATAACTAGCAAGGCAAAAAATACAACAGCACCAACTATTCCGTAGGTGCTTACATATTCTAAAAACTGATTGTGTGCATTGTAATTACCATTGTAGGCTTTACTGTCTCTATTGTTGTAAAAAATTTCTTTGCGATAACTGTCTTCTCCAGCCGTACCCGGGCCAAAAAATGGAAATTGTTTAAATACCTCAACCGAAGCTGAATATCGAGCAAAACGATCGTCTTTTTTACTAAAAATGGTTTCTTGTTCGAACACATTTATACTATTAAAAATACGATCCCTTAAAAAGTTATTATCCTGGAAATAGGCTAGAGCACCTAAGGCAGATACAGCCATAACCCCTAAAAATAAAATTACATACTTACGCCTATAGAGCACATAAATAACCATCCCAATAAGTAGGGTAAACAGTGCAGTCCGGGCTAATAAATTGAGTAAAAACAAAAACAATATTCCAGCCCAGATACTATTAATCCAACGCTTTTTTCTAGTAGTTACAAATTCCGTTTCACGAATCAAAAAGAACACAGAAACAGCAATAAACAGCCCTAAATACGGCGTGTGAACATCTATTTTACCAGATAAAAAATGATTGGCGTATCGCTGAGTAAACAAATCGGTAAGCTGCCCACCATCTTGAAAAATTTGGAATATTGTAAGGCTCCAACATACCAACGCGGCGGCCAATGCGCCTAAAGCCATGGCATACAGGAGTCGCTTAACCAATTTAGCAAAAAAATTGGGGTGGTGTAATACCAATGGAATCACCAAGACAATAGGCACCAATTTTCCTAAGTCTTTAAATGCGCCGTAAAAATTAGAGGTATAAAAACTACCCATTAACGCTAAAAGCAAGGGGCCAGATAGTACCAAAAAAACAATCCAGTACTTTCCAATAGTATGAAAAAGAGCCTTGGGTTGTTCTAACAACAGCTTTAAGCTAAATGCTACAAAGAATACCGTAAAAAGCAAGTTGTTTAAAAACAGGTTTAATGGCAAAAAAAATACGGCGCCCATTAAAGCCCATGCTAAAACCGAGTTCGTAATGTATTTGCTGTAAAGCTTTTGGATTTGTATCAAATTAAGAATTCAAATGTTGCTTGCTCGAAGTAATTAGTTAGTTAAGTAGATGCAGGACTTTGCAAATAGTTGCCTTGAATATTTTATTACCCAAAATTATTCACTGTTCAAAAGTAAATAATTAAATGCTGATTTTTAAAAAGAAGCCATTAAACGGGGTCTAACTCCAATTTTACGTATTTTTGGCTAAATCGCATTAACTAATTAATAATTCTTGTTTTAAGCAGTGTAAAAAACAAGGATTACCCTAAACATTCAAACGTTTTTTTGATAAAACAGTTACAAAAAATTCTTCAAGACCCTAATGTAAACGAAGTACTCCAAAAAGGAGGCACTTATTTTATTATTCGGATTTTTGGTTTGTTAGCAGGCTATGGTTTTACGCTGTTTATTTCCAGAACGTATGGGGCAGATATTAATGGTTATGTAGCCCTAAGTTTTTCGGTTTTTATAATTGGTTCTTTAATTCCAAGGTTTGGTTTTGACATTAACTTAGTAAAAACTTTCTCTTCGTTCCCCCTAGAAGAGGCCAAAAACATTTACCAAAAAGTAATTGTACTTTCATTAATTGCGGCTCTGGTACTATGCTTGAGCGGAATTTATTTTAAAGAATTTGTAGCCGATTTACTTAAAATTGATCAGCAAAACTATGTGGTTTTTGGTTTTTTATCGCTTCCCTTGTGGACGGCAATTCATTTAAATGCTGGAGCCTTACGAGGGTTAAAAAAAATTAAGGAGTATTCCTTTTTAACCAGTGCTGGGAGATTCATTTTTGCCATATTGTTTTTGCTAATTTGTTACTATATAATTGGATTTCAAGACAATTATATGCCCGTAGTGGCCCACTCTTTAGGGCTGGCCGTTTTAGCCTTGTATTCGTTTTATGCATTGTTTAAGGCCATCAAGCACGTTAAGCCTAAAGGCGCAATTAAAACCAAGGCCTATTTGTTAGAATCTTATCCGCTAATGTTTTCGCTTGCCACCATGCTATTATTGAGTTGGACAGACACTATATTTCTTGGAATTTTTACAACCTCGGACACCGTGGGGATTTACAATGTTGCATTTACTTTGGCGGCTTTAGTTGGGTTTTCTTTGCATTCGCTCAACAGCATTTTAGCTCCTAAAATTGCGTATTTATTTAAAGAAAACAAACAGAAAGATTTTAATAAACTACTTACCATGGCGGTTAAAATTAATTTCTTTTCTTCCCTGCTTATAGTTGCCTTTTTGGTTATTTTTAGAAACTTTATTCTAGGGCTTTTTGGCGAAGAGTTTTTAGCTGGAGGAACCTTGCTTATACTTCTTTGCATTGGGCAGTTTTCTAATGCCTTTTGCGGTCCTGTAGGGGTGGTGTTCCAAATGACAGGCAAACAAAAGCTGTTTCAGAATCTGGTATTTGTTGCCTTTATAATAAACTTAAGCCTTAACTTTATTCTAATAAAACCTTATGGCTACTACGGAGCTGCCATAAGCAGTATTGTAAGTATGTCGTTCTGGAACTTTTTAGGGGCTTATTTGGTTTGGAAAAACTACCATATTGCTCTTGTTTATAATCCGTTCAAAAGAAAAAAATGAAGGTAAACACATTTATTATTGGGGTTCAAAAAGCGGGCACTACTTCGCTTTACGAATGGCTTATACAACATCCCGAGGTGTGTGGAGAGATCTTTTTAAAAGATTATCCGTTTTTTATAGATTCCCAACTCTATCAGCAAGGGAATCACGTTTTAGAAGATCGGTTTAATTGTGGGCAAGAACCGGTTAGAATTTCGGGTTGTGTAGATTACATTCAAGAGCCCGAAGCCTTAAAGCGCATTGCCGCTTATAATCCAAAAGCCAAGGTGATTCTTATTTTAAGAAAACCCGAAAAACGCATCGCCTCTGCTTATACCTTTTTAAAGCAGTTGGCCAAAGAACAACACCAAGACATAAATAAGGCGCTAAAAAACGACCCTGAATACCTAGATCGCAGCCTATATGGCAGTCTAGTCGAACAATTATTCGGAATATTTAATCCGAAACAGGTAAAAATAGTGTTGTTTGAACGCCTGGTTTCCCAATCGCAAGAAGTATTAGAAGAAGTGTATGAATTTTTAAACATTAAACAAGGAGTTACTGTAGCGCTTTTCGCAGCAAACCAAACGGCAGAACCAAGATTTAAAGCCTTAAATAAAATACTGTTTAACAAAGAAAAAAACATCTGGTTTAGAACCCTAGTAAAAAAAGTATTTCCCCCTGCCCTTAGGCTTAAAATTGTTCGATTTATTAAAGATTCTAATACCAAAAATACGGGCGCTCCAAAACCAGAGCACGTTATAGAAAAGGAGTATTTAGCAGTACTGGAAAAAGACCGTGAATTACTAAATAATTATATCGATGTTAAAGCGTATTGGTAAAAAGGCAATAATTGCCCTGTTACTCTTTAGCGGAATCGTAAAGCTTCGCCGGTTTTTGATTCAGCGCA
Source organism: Gilvibacter sp. (assembly GCA_965277295.1). Classification (GTDB taxonomy): domain Bacteria; phylum Bacteroidota; class Bacteroidia; order Flavobacteriales; family Flavobacteriaceae; genus Gilvibacter. Next base: position 1,455,567 of record OZ255720.1, on the reverse strand, counting down.
ATAATGCTACAATATTTATTCTTCATGACCCAAACCCAGAGCAATTTAGAGCGCTGCTAAAGGCTTTAAATAGGCGATACACCTTTGTGTCTATGGAATTGTTTATTAGCCTTAAAACACAAGGAAAACTAGCCGAATTGCCTTTGTATCCGGCTGTGTTAACCTTCGACGACGGGCATATGCAAAATTTCGAGCTTTTAGATGCCATTGTGGAGTACAAAACACCAACTACCATATTCGCCTGCAGTGATATTGTTAACACCAATAGGCATTTTTGGAGCAATTACGGTTTGGCTAAGCAAGAAATGGAAGGCATAAAAAAATTGCCAAATCAAGACATGCTAGACCATTTAGTGTCTTATGGGTACCAAAAAACAAAGCAATACGATACCCCGCAAGCCCTTTCTTTAAGCCAAATGAAAGTTATGGAAGACAGCGGTTTTGTTTCTTTTGAATCCCATACGTGTTTTCATCCCATTTTAACCCAATTAAACGATCAAGAGTCTAAGGTTGAAATTAAGCAGTCAAAATTGAACTTAGAAGCCCTATTAGATAAACCCATCACGGGATTTGCATTCCCAAATGGAGATTATGGCCAGCGTGAAATAGACTATGTTAAAGAAGCCGGATACACCTATTCGGTTACGGTAGAGCCTGGAGTTGTGCGCCTAAACGATAATAATTTTACCCTAAAGCGTATTTGCTTAAACGATTTTGGATCTTTAGGCGAAAATATTATTAAAGCTACGGGGCTTTGGAAGTTTATTAAGGGGTAGAAGAGTCTGGAAAAGTCTTATAACTAAATTCATCCAAATAAAAGAAAATCGTATCGTTACTTTTTTTATTTCCGTACAGGCCTGTTTTGTAATAATTTGGCACATTATTGTACATATTTCTGCCTAAAACTTTATGTTCTTCTTGCTTAGATTTAGGCACTAAATATTCTCCATTAATCTTTGGTATTGCGTATCCAGATTCATTTTCCATACTCCATGCAATGGTATTGGCAAACGTATACCAAGTATCTGGCTGTAGCGTACCGGAATACATAACGGTTTGATCTTGGTTAAATTGATTCGACTTTAGCCCGTATTTAAATTCAATAGTGTGCTGCCCGCTAGGTTTAAGACCTATTAGCAAGGCCATAGGAGGTTTAGTGTTTTCCTTATAATCTTGCCATAAGGTGTCTTTTGGTGGCTCGTCGTGCCATTGTTGGATAATTATCCAATCGTTTTGGTCTCTTGGTTTAAAAAACGATTTGGGAAACATAAATTTAAAAGAATAATTCACTGTTCTTCCTGGAGCGACATCTGGTCTAAATACATATTCACTGCGCTTGGCCCCCGCAAAATGATCCGTTGGAAACTGGCTTAATTTTAAACAATTATTACCTGAATCTAGTGGATCTTGAACAATTATATGCCGTGTAGAATCGGCCATCTGTACTGTAATCCAACCCGAACTTTTGCTATCAAAGCTATCCTGAAAAGAAATCACCGTATTTGGCTGTTCGCAGGAACTTAATAATACTAGTGCAAGAATACAAACGCCAATTCTTATCATAAAATTAATCCTTAAATTCAACTTGGTTAACAAAAACCTTTTCTCCTATAACCCCACTGTATTTTTCCTTGTTATACAATAACATTTCTAAGCCTTTAATGTTCTTAATGTCTGTGGCAAAAACAAATGCAATAGTTTCTTTTTTAGTGAGTAGTACGTCGGTTTTATCATAATTCCATCCGCGTGCCAAAGTTGCGGCACTTATCAAATCAAAATCGCTTTGTTCCGGATGAATTTTTACCAATAATTTATAGTTATCCATATCTGAATTCGGTACTTTTTCTGGATCAAAATGCAGTCTGAATTCTAGATTTTTCCCTTTTTGTATAATCCCTATAGAATCCAATACAATAGTTGGCTTAAACGATTGATTAACCGAAGATCGAAACGACTTTTCTGTGAACTCAATAAATTCACTTATGAACCTTTTGTACACCGAATCGTGATGTATTGAATTAAGATGTTCCGAACGAATTGGCAACGTATATTGCTTGTTCAAATAATCGGCAAAAAACTCACTGGTTTTTTTAGCTCCAACCAAATTTAAATGCGAAGGGTCTCTAAAATCTGTCCATACTAAGTCAATTTCTGAATAGTAATCGTTGAGGTTCAAATAATGTGCTCCATGTTGCATAGCAACATTATTAATTGTTTCAATAAAACTGGTATTCCAAAAGAATCTGGCCCGTAAATCTGGAGCCGACACCAATAGAACCTGTGCTCCAGTATCTTGTGCTGTGTTGATTAAGGCGCTAAGATTATTGATTCCTTGCTCATCCAACCACACCTTTTGATTGGAAATATAGTTACTTATGGTGTCGAACCCTTTAAGATTTGAATGTTCTATGGTATCCAATACTAGATTTCGACCTCTATAGCCATTATAAAAATAGGTGCTTCCTGTATGTATGTTTTCTAATCTTGAGGTATTAAAATAATCTACTTCGTGCCAATTAGAATGATTTCTAACTACAGGCATGTATACTCCTGGCAGCTCTTCTGAAGGATAGTATTTCTTAATCGTTCTATATTTATTAATATCTAAATGTGGCGTTTGGTCTATTACTCGTAGTTGATATCCCTTACTTTCTTCTTTAACCGGTCCTGCAATAGATGTTGGATACACTTCAATAATAACCAATTTAGGCGAGGCACTTTTAAAGGCTTTGTTCATAACCATCTTAGTAAATGGCACGGTTAAGCCGTCGGATCCAAAATTAAAAGACAGCGTATTACTAAATTTATTTAAAACCGCTGGATTAAATGTAGTAAACGCATGAGAGCTTCCAAAAATCATGACATCGGTCTGGTACGCTTTTGGAAGGCTATTAAAAGATGCTAGGGTATTATTAAAGTAATTGTTAGTTTTAAAAACAGCATTAAAATAGGTTAGAACAAAGCCGAGTAGAACTAAAAATGTTACTATGGATCCAATTTTTCTTTTCATAGGAATCTATTTTACATTTCGAATAATTCGTCTTGTTTTATTACAAGAGCTTTCCCTATTCTTCCTTTATATCCTGCTTTATCGTATAGGAAAAATGAAAATTGGCCGATTGAATCTATGCTTGAATACAACGTTATTTCGAGCGGTTGTGAGGTATCGTAAATAAGGCCAGTACCTCCATCAAACTTTCTATTATTGGTCCTGCTTTTTTCACTCAATTCCAACTCAAATCCCTTTTTAGGATACAAATGAGCCCCTAGTTGATACCGGTCACTGTTTAATCCAAGATCGTTGAACTTAACAAATACTTTGTAATTTTTATAAGGCCTTAAAATACGAATCTCTTCTATAAAAAGTGAATCTGTAAGTGCAAAACTCTTTGTGTTTTTATAGATCTCAACACCAAAAAACTTGTCTTGATACACTTTATTATTGCTTATATAAGCAGGTTCTAAAGATCTATCGGGCAAGGTATAATTTGCATTAATATACGAGCTTAAGAAGTCGCTAACCTTTTGGCCCCCTTCTAAATTTAAGTGAGAAGGGTCTTTAAAATCGGTAAGCTTAATGTCTAGTTCGTCCATCATTGCTTTAGACGAAAGGTTTAGATAATTTAAGTTGTTTTTTGCGCTGTAAGATTCCAGTTGTTCAAACAAATAATTATTCCTTACAGAAGCCCTTAAATCGGGTGCAGTTAATACTAGGAGTTCAAAACCATGGCTTTTTGACATTGCCACAAGACGGTCTAATTCTTCTAGGTAAATAGGTTTTAAAAAATTAAAACTAGAATTAACTTCACGTGATACAGTTCTAAAATCGGCAAACGTATTAAGGTCTTGTTCCCCTAAATATACGCGCCCTCCAAAATACCCTGAGTGATAAAGATTTTTATTCTGATTTATTGGAAACTTTCTGTCTAAGTCAACATAGTTTTCTACTTGATTCCAATTATTGTGATTGCGAATCAAGGTTGAATACACTCCGGGTTGTTCTTTGGCATTAAAGTTTTCTCGTACACGTTCCCATTTTGAAATTCTATAGTTGCTTATAAAATCTAAAGCTCTTAATTGAAAGCCCTTTGATACATCGGTTTCAATTGTAGACACAGACCCGCGAAATATTTCTACAACCACCAATTTTGGATTGGTATTTTGCAAAGCCTCTTCCAAGACAAGGCTTGTAAATTGCAGTCTCATTCCATCAGTTCCCAGGTTAAAACTAACGGTTTTGCACGATGTGTCTATAACATAAGGGTTTACCGCGGTGTAAATGTGAGAACTGCCTAAAAACAAAACGTCTATGTTCGTTTTTTTACTCAAATGCTCAAAGGAACCGGTAGTATTTACAAAGTGATGTTCACTTGCAAAAACTTTATTAAGGTAAATCCAACCTAAAACTAAAAAGGCTGAAAACACAATTCCCTTGAAAATATATTTATGCCACATTAGAACTGGAAATAAATAAATTCAGAAACACCATCTTCGCCGTAAATTCCAAAAATTAGAATCGCGAATATTATAATCACATAAAACAACTGCCTAAGCACCATGGGCACTTTGTCTAAAAGTTTAATAGCGCCATATTTTTTATGTATGGCATCAAAAATTAATAACAACCCAACAGCTGCACAGGCCGCATAAAATTCATGCTTTGCCAAGCCCAGTTCAAAAATAGGGTTGCTTTTACTAAAATCGAATACCCCACTGGCAACATACATGGCATCTGCCATACTATTGGCCCTAAAAAATATCCAAGCAAAAGTGGCAATTACAAATGTTAATGGCATAAAAATAAGCCCTTTAACAACGCCTTTTCTAGAGACTTTAAAACCATAATTTGCAAAAGCCTTCTCCAGCACAATTACCAACCCGTGAATGGCCCCCCAAATAATAAAGGTAACTGCAGCACCATGCCATAATCCACTTACTAAAAACACAATAAATAAGTTTAAGTAAACTCTAAATTCTTTTTTACGGCTGCCCCCAAGAGGGATGTACACATAATCCCTGAACCAAGTTGATAACGAAATATGCCATCGCCTCCAAAATTCGGTAATAGATTTAGAAAAATAAGGCGAATCAAAATTCTTCATAAGGTCAAACCCAAGGGTCCTAGAGGCTCCAATTGCAATATCGCTATACCCAGAAAAATCGCAATAAATTTGGAAAGCAAAACCAATGGTGGCAATAACTAAGGCTCCGCCACCATAACTTTCGGGGTCGTTATACACTTGGTTTACTAAAATGCCCAAGCGGTCTGCAATTACCATCTTTTTAAAGAGTCCAAAGGCCATTAAGAGCACTCCCGACCTGGCGTATTTGTAGTTAAATTTATGAACCACAAAAAACTGCGGCAAAAGATGTTTTGCGCGCTCAATAGGCCCTGCTACTAGTTGCGGGAAAAAGGCGACAAAACTAAAAAACGCCAAGATGTTGCGTGTAGGATGAATTTTTTTGTAATATATATCTATAGTATAGCTTAAGGTTTGGAAGGTGTAAAAGCTTATTCCAACGGGAAGAATAATATTTAACGTAACCGAGTTGATTTCGCCTCCAAAAAACTTAAAGCTCTGTACAAAAGAATCGATAAAGAAATTCGCGTACTTAAAGTACATAAGTAGCCCTAAGTTAGATACCAAACTTAATAACAACAACAATTTACGCCGCTTAGGTTTTTCTGAATTACCCAGCGCATGCCCCACAAAAAAGTCGACAAAAGAACTAAAAACAATTAAGAACAAAAACCGCCAATCCCACCAGCCATAAAACAAATAACTCGCGCCTAGAATTAGCACATTGCGCAGGGTTATCTTTTTAGCAACAATCCAATAGAGTATAAAAAATATTGGAAAGAATATGGCAAAATCTAGTGAGTTGAATAACATAATTAATCCCTTATTTTATAGCATCCCTACAAAATCTAGTTTATGTTTATTACTGCTTATTTGTAAAGACTTAAACGGTTTATGCCCTACCAAAAATGCAATAATATCTGCCTTTTCTATAGCTTCTGTGGCGTCTACCAAATCACGGCCATGCCCATTTTGTAAATTAGGCTCCACTTGTAATATGTTAAAACCATCTTTTACCAATGACTCGGTAACATAAAGTGCTGGAGATTCCCGTAAATCGTCAATGTTTGGCTTAAAGGCTAAGCCCATGCAGGCAATTACAGGTTCGCGCTTGTTTTCTATTTTAAAGGCCAGCGCTTTGTTTTTAATTTTTTCTATAACCCACTCGGTCTTGTAGTTGTTCACCTCGCGAGATTTGCGAATAATTTTACTTTCTTCTGGGAATTCCGAAACAATAAACCAAGGGTCAACGGCGATACAGTGACCACCCACTCCGGTTCCGGGACGTAAAATATTTACCCGTGGGTGTTTGTTGGCAAGGGCAATCATTTCCCAAACATCTATTCCCGCTTTGTCGCAAATAATAGACAGTTCGTTGGCAAAGGCAATTTGGTTATCACGCGAAGCGTTTTCTACCAATTTTACCATTTCGGCCGTTTTTGCGTTGGTAGCATGTAAATCGCCTACCACAAAATGCTTGTAAAAAGCAATCGCCTTTTGCGTAGATGCAGTATCAATTCCGCCAATTGCACGATCGTTATGCTTTAATTCATGTAATACATTTCCTGGTAAAACGCGCTCTGGACAATACGCTACAAATAGGTTCCCTTTAAGTTCGGGACGCTCCTTTAAAATTAACGAACGCATTTTTTCTGTCGTACCTACCGGCGAGGTTGATTCTAAAATTACTAGCGCGCCCTTTTTAAGCGTTGGAATTATCTTTTGAGTAGCAGCAGTAACAAAACTTAAATCGGGTATGTGGTCGTCTTTAAATGGCGTAGGAACCGCAATTAGGTATACATCGGCAGGTACGGGTTCTGTAGTTGCTGTTAGTGTTCCTTTGTGAACAACATGATGCACTAAACCATCTAAATCGGGCTCCACAATGTGAATTTCTCCCCGATTAATGGTATCTACTACATTTTGGTGAATATCTACTCCGGTAACTTTTAGCCCGCGACTTGCAATAAGCGCGGCTGTAGGAAGGCCTATGTAGCCTAACCCCATCATTACCACATCTGGTTTACTGGCCATTGGTTAGTTGTTTCATGTATGTAATAATTCGATCGCACGCTTTTCCGTCTCCATAAGGATTGTGCAAAAGACTCATGGTTTTGTAATAGGTGCTGTCGTCTAATAAACGTTGCGTTGCGGAAACAATTTTTTGAGTGTCCGTACCCAACAACAAAACCGTTCCAGCAGCAACAGCCTCTGGGCGCTCTGTAGTGGTTCGCATTACCAACACGGGTTTACCTAAACTAGGAGCTTCTTCTTGAATTCCACCGCTATCTGTAATAATAAGCTGACTTTTTTCCATGAGCCAAATAAAAGCCGGATACGCCAATGGCGGAATTAATTTAATATTATCTATGCCTCCCAACATTTTGTTTACGGGGCCCTTAACGTTAGGGTTTAAATGGACTGGGTAAACCAGCAAAGCATCTGGGTTTGCCTGGGCTATTTGCGAAAATGCCGCACAAATTTGTTCCAATCCAGTACCGTGATTTTCGCGTCGGTGTCCTGTAATTAAAATAATTTTTTTAGAGATATCTAGATCCTTTTTTAAACTCGCTATTTCTGAATCGTTGTAGCCTGGTTGATTTACCTTGTCTAAGCCCATAAATAGGGCGTCGATTACCGTATTACCGGTTACCGCTATTTGCGATTCTGTAGTGTTTTCTCGCAGTAAATTATCTTTAGAAACTTGAGTAGGGGCAAAGTGATAGTCAGCAATTTTACCGGTTAAGGTTCTATTGAATTCTTCTGGAAACGGATACTGTCTATCGAAGGTGCGCAGTCCTGCCTCTACATGACAAACTTTTGCGCCTGCATAAAACGCCGCAATTCCAACGGCCATAGAAGTTGTTGTGTCGCCGTGAACATATACATAATCGGGTTTAAAAGCCTCTAAAACTGGCTTCATTTGCTCAATAATAGCCGCAGTTAAACTGTATAAGTTTTGATTGGGCCGCATTATGTTTAGATCAAAATCTGGTGTAATTCCAAAAAAGTCCAAAACCTGATCTAACATTTCGCGATGTTGCGCGGTTACGCAAATCTTGGTCTCCCAACTAGCTTCCTCTTGGAATTTTTGTGCCAAAGGCGCCATTTTTATGGCTTCTGGCCGTGTACCAAATACAATAAGATGCTTGCTCATAGCGTGGGATTTATTAAATCTGCTAAACTGTCCTTCCAAAATACGGGTTCAACACCAAAAACTTCTAAGATCTTATTTTTGGCCAGAACACTATAGGCTGGACGTTTTGCAAAAGTAGCATAATGATCGATTGGTGCAACCAAATTCGTGTCTATTCCGGGTAAAAATTGGGCAATAGCCGTAGCAAAATCGTACCAGGTGGCTTCTCCAGAATTACTAAAATTATACAATCCAAACTCCTTAGATTGGGTTGTTATTAGTAAAACTATAAAACTTGCCAAGTCGTTTGCATTGGTAGGTGTGCCTGTTTGATTGGTAACAATAGATAACTTTTCTCCTGCCTCTAATTTACTGCGAATACTCTTGTAAAAGTTCTTGCCAAATTGGCTGTACAGCCATGATGTCCTAATAATAAAGTGGGTGTCTAAGTAATCTTTAATGGCGAGTTCTGCATCTCTTTTACTTTTGCCATAGACGTTTATCGGGGCCGTAGTTTGGTCCTCAAAATAAGGGCTAGTCGCTAATCCATCAAAAACATAATCTGTAGAAATATGAATTAAAACCACCCTGTACTTGGCGCAAAGTTTGGCTAAAAATTCCACGGCAGTGGTGTTAATCGCAATGGCTTTATCGGGTTTAGATTCTGCCAGATCGACTGCTGTGTAGGCTGCACAATTTATACAATAATCGAGCTCATGGTTTTTAAAAAATGACGCTAATGACTCTTTTTGAGTAATATCTAAAGATTCTGAATCTTCCCAAAACACCTTAGTAGCGCCAGTCTGTGAAAGTTTAAGTTGCAAACATTGCCCTAACTGTCCTCGAGATCCTGTAACTAGAATATGTGCCATAGCCTTGTTTTAATTTAGTATACGGCGTCTTTTAAAAAAGGAAGTTCTAAATCTTTATTCGACAGTTTAATGTCTGATTGGGGTAACTGCCAATCTATGTTAAGTTCTGGGTCGTTATAGCGAATTCCGTGTTCCTTACTGCTATTATATAGGTTGTCGCATTTATAAGCAAATATGGAATGTTTAGAAAGTGTTACAAAGCCGTGCGCACATCCTCGGGGTACAAAAAGTTGATTCATAGACTCATGGTCTAGTTCAACGGAAACGTGTTTTAAAAATGTTGGTGAATCTTTTCTTAAGTCTACGACCACATCTAATACTTTCCCTCTAATTACGCGCACTAATTTGGCTTGCGCCGCATCGTCTACCTGATAATGCATGCCACGAACAACGCCGTAATGCGATTCCGATTGATTGTCTTGAACAAACACTGGAGGCGTGTCAAAAAAAGATTGGAACGCGTCCTTGTTGTAAGTTTCACAAAAAAAGCCGCGGTCATCTTTATAAACCTTTGGGGTAATTACAATACAATCGTGAATTTTAGTTGGTGTTGCTTTCACTTAGTCTAATTGCATTAAATGCTCTCCATATCCGCTTTTTAATAGCGGTTGGGCAAGGTTGTGTAACTCTTTTTTATTAATAAAGCCCATAGTATAGGCGGCCTCTTCTATTGCGCCAATTTTTAGGCCTTGACGCTGTTCGATAACCTCGACAAATTGCGAAGCTTGCATTAACGATTCAAAAGTGCCAGTATCTAACCAAGCTGTCCCCTTGTCTAAAATAGATACATTGAGTTCGCCCATTTCTAGATAGGCGTTATTAACGTCGGTTATTTCTAGTTCCCCTCGGCCACTAGGTTTAATATTCTTGGCAATTGAAACCACCCGGTTATCGTAAAAATAAATGCCGGGCACCGCGTAATTAGACTTTGGGTTTTTTGGTTTTTCTTCTATAGAAATCGCCTTGGCGCTAGCGTCAAAAGCAACTACGCCATAACGTTGAGGATCGTTTACATGATAAGCATAAATAATTCCTCCGTCCGGGTCATTATTGGCTTGTAAGAGTTCTTTAAGTCCCGACCCATAAAATATGTTGTCGCCCAAAACTAAGGCGACTTTGTCACTTCCTATAAATTCTTCTCCAATAATAAACGCTTCGGCCAAGCCATTGGGTGCCTCCTGAACTGCATAGCTAAACTCGCAACCCAATTGCTTTCCATTACCCAGTAACTCTTTAAAAAGTGGTAAATCTTTTGGGGTAGATATTATTAGAATTTCACGAATCCCAGCATACATAAGTGTAGACAATGGGTAGTAAATCATTGGCTTGTCGTAAACCGGCATTAACTGCTTGCTAACGGCAATAGTAAGCGGGTGTAAACGTGTTCCGGATCCTCCGGCTAAGATAATTCCCTTCATATATTAAGGCGGTTTTTATGTGCCAAATACCAAGATACAGTTTTTACAATTCCCGATTCAAAATCTTCTTGCGCTTTCCACCCCAATTCACTACTTATTTTAGTGGCATCTATTGCATATCGTAAATCGTGGCCAGGTCTGTCTTTTACAAAACTAATTTGTGTTTTATAAGACTCGCCGTCTGCTTTGGGTTCCATTTGGTCCAATAACTCACACAAATAATTAGCAATGTAAAGATTGGTACGTTCGTTTTCGCCTCCTATATTGTAGGTTTCCCCGAGACGTCCTTGCTGCAGGGCAAGCTGGATTCCTTTGCAATGATCTTTTACAAATAACCAATCTCTAACATTTTGCCCGTCTCCGTAAATTGGGATTGGCTCGCCTACCAAGGCTTTTCTTAAAATAGTAGGAATTAACTTTTCCCAATGCTGATTAGGGCCATAATTGTTCGAACAATTGGTGGTTACCACTGGAAATCCGTAGGTATGAAAATAACTTCTTACCAACATGTCCGAAGAGGCTTTCGAAGCGCTATAAGGACTGTTGGGAGCATAAGGTGTGGTTTCGGTAAACAAGCCGGTTTTGCCTAGACTGCCGTAAACCTCATCGGTAGAAACGTGTAAAAACTTGCAGTGCTTTTTTTCTGGTTTAAATTCATTTGGGCCAGACATCCATGCTGTATATGCAGCATGCAACAGAGTAAACGTTCCAACAATATTGGTCTGAACAAATTCCCCTGGATTATCTATGGAATTATCTACATGCGATTCGGCTGCAAAATGAACAACGGCGTCAAAGTTGTGGGTTTGGAATAACTCCTGAACTAATTTAGCATCGCAAATATCGCCATGTACAAAACTATAATTTGGATTATTTGCAACAGCGCTTAAGTTTTCTAGATTAGCCGCATAGGTTAGCTTATCTAGGTTTACAATTTGGCAAGCACCTGCATTTAGGACCAATTCAATATAATTCGACCCAATAAATCCAGCTCCTCCTGTTACTAATAGTTTATGCATCTTCTGATTCGGCAATAGCTCTTAGTCGAACATATGAAAATCTAACAAAGGCCAAAAACATAAATCCGAACACCAACAGTACAGGTAACAGAATTAGTTTTCTGTCTGTAAAGCTGCGTTTAGCCGGATAAACCTCTAAAGCGGTCATAGGTACAACCACATCTGTAGTTTCTAAAAGTTCCCCACGAACCAGTCTGTTTTCCTTTTCGATTTCCATTTTGGAACGTACCAATTGATCTAAATCGTCGTCTTTTTCTACAATGTAGGCAGCATTTCCGGGACGAGGGCTACTTGCAGATAATCTCAAATCGGTTATTAGATTATCTATCTGATCAATAATTTTAATGTTGTTATTTAGCTGATCGGTAAGCATTGCAACTGTAGCCTCTTTATGGGATTGCATGGCTTTATTGCCATTTAGATATTGCATTAAGCCTTCTAGCACCTCTTTTTTAGCAGTAGGTAACAACTCAACTTGTAACACGTGATATTTATAAGCGGTTTCGAAGGTTTGCGATAATTCAAATTCGTCGTCACCTTCGAATTCTACATTTTTTAATACCGATTCTAAACTTCGGTTATCGTTACTGGAATCAAAGCGCGTAATAATGTCCTGCACGCGAACTACTGGGGTTAAGGTAACTTTTACTAGTTCTGGTTTTTCATTATCTAGGCCTACAGAAGATAAAAACTTTCTGTCCCCTTGATCTACTTTATTTTGCAATAATTCTACGGCGTTATAAAGATAACTAGCTCCGTCAAAATTTACTTGTAGCAGCAACTTAGCGGTTTTATTACGCTCTATTGAATCTTGCCAAAAATACCCTGCTGTCGCGCCAATTGCCGCAAGAATTAATAAAATATACCAGCGCGCTTTTAAAAAGTCAAAAGCGTTAAAACTAAGGCGCAAAAACCCTTTAAAGCTTTTATTGATTTGTTTAATCAAGTAATTCAAATCAAGTTCTTCGCTATTGGTGTTGGAATCCGTACTCATAATTAGGTTAACTTAAAATTTGTTCTAATATTTTTTCGGTGATTAAATACGTTGGCTTAACTCCTGTGGTTCCTAATCCTCCCGAGGCCAATGTACTTCCCGTTTTTAAAGGGTTATCTGACGCATAATAGGCATAATTTACTCTTACTTTTGGCGAAATACTTCCGCGTATTTTAGAGGCTGCTTGAATTGCCTTCTGATAATGCGCTCCTTCCATTTCTAGACCAATAACACTCCAGGTAGATTGGTAAAAAAACTGTAAGACATCTTTGTTTTGTAAAGAAGTACCCAACACCGTAATCATTGCTCCGTTGCAAATTTGCACATTATCTTCTTTAAACATGCTATGTTTTAACCCATTTTTAAAAGGATAATTGTCTGCTGTTCCTTCAAAAATATGTGCCGAAGGTATCATAATATCTCCTTTATCGCCTTCTAAAATACCAGCTTTTCCCATAATAGAAATAGATTCTACATTTAAAAAGTGTTTTTTGTTGGCTTGGCAGATATACGGCTTTAGCAATTCGTCCATGGTTTCGTAGGCCTGTTCGCCAAAAGCGTAATCCATTACTAAAACAATAGGATGCTTATTTTTTGCAAGGGTTGCGTTGGTATTAGGAATCAAAGCAGTGTCGAATAATTGAACATCTATGTTTGTACCGCTCGAGTCTGCTATATAAATCATTCCATTAGCTAAAGCTTTTTTAGTCACCTTATCGCGCAAGGTTTTATTCTCTGGCATACTCAAGGTCTGATAGACCCCTAATGGCGCGTTTTTACTAAACTCAATAGGCAAAGCCAATTTAGCATATAACGTGTTCATTACACTGTGCATATTTGCACTTATAATATGAATGGGTCGCCCTAATAATTCTTTTTTAAATAAGGTTTCTTTTATGGTGTTGGCCCATAGTTCGCCGTGAATATGATGCCCTAGACGTTCCCTTAACACTGGACTAAAGGTAATGGTTCGTTTTGTTTTGGTAAACTGTTCCCCAATAGCGAGGTTCCCCAAATGATAAATTAGATTTATAAACCGGTCTGGATTCTGTTTACAAGAAAAACTTGGGTAGATTATGCTTACTTCTTTAAAGGTGCGGCCTAAAATATTGGCAATATGAGTTATTGCAACTTCTTTTTGAATTTGGGTAAGCTTAGTTTTACTGGTTGCAGCCTGAGCTACTTTTTCCCAATCTCTACTTAAATCTCCTTTTTCGTTTAATACTGCCCGCTGCATAATTTTATGCGATTCAATATATAAAAAGGTTAAATGGGTAAGTATATCGTATATCTCTGAACGTCCTCTAGTAACCTCAATATTCATTTGTTCCGAATCGATTCGATAGCAATTTCGTCTTCGCTTTAGTGGAACTATGGGTTTAAAATGAGAATCGGAATAGCCTTCGTTACTGGTTAGGTTTATAAAACTACATTCTTCTATACCATAAGGAAGTCTATCTATTACATACAAGAGTCCATTTAGTTCAATCTTTTCTTCGGCGATGGATCCGTAAATTTCGGGGCGAAGGGTTAATAAGGATTCCCTTAAAGTTTCGCCAGAGACACCCATTGGTTTGTAAAAACCACGATTAAATAGATGACGCATGGTAATGTACATGCGCTCTATAGCTCCTGTACTTTCCTGAGCTCGTGTTCTATTGTGAGTGGTTAAAGCGGCCATATATGGTAGTCAAAGATAGTTAAATTAGCCTTGTAGGCTAAGTAAGGCATTTGCAATTTTTCTGTCGTTAGACAGTCTTGGAATCTTGTTTTGACCTCCCAGTTTTCCTTCTGACTTCATATAGACTTTAAAACTGTCTATTTTTAATGGAGTAATTACCAAAGTTCTAAGAATACTACCAGCTAACAAATCTTTGTAATACGAATTCTGCTGCTGCAAATTCAAATCTAAATAGGCCGCAATGGCTTCTAAATTTTCTGGAATTTCTTGAAATTCGACCAGCCACTCATGATAGGGCAACCCATTGTTGGGATTAATTTTAGGAGCCACCGTAAACTCGTTCAAGGCAAAGCCAAACTTGGCCATAGTATTTTGCATGGCCTGTTCTACTTCTTTCCCTATAACGTGTTCTCCAAAGGCCGAAATAAAATGCTTAATCCGCCCAGAAACCACTACTCGATAAGGGTTAGTGGAAGTAAACTTAACCGTATCGCCTAAATTATACCCCCAAAGGCCCGCAGAATTAGAGATAAGCATAACATAGTTAACACCCATTTGTACTTCTTTTAGCGTAATTCGTTTTGGGTTTTGGGCAAAAAAATCGCTGGCCTTTATAAATTCATAAAAAATACCTGCGTCTAACAAAAGCAACATGCCTTCGTCGGTTTGACTGTCTTGAAAAGCAAAAAACCCTTCAGATGCGGGATACAATTCAATACTGGGTACTTCACGCCCAATTAGTTGTGTAAATCGAGCCTTATAGGGTTCAAAATTTACTCCCCCGTAAATAAACAGTGAAAATTTAGGAAACAAGGTCCCAACGGGCTTGCCCGTGGCAGCTTGTAGGCGTTCAAAATACATTTGTACCCAAGATGGAATTCCACTAATTACGCGCATATCTGCCGTTTTTGTTTCTTCGACAATAGCGTCTACTTTTGTTTCCCAGTCAGCTATACAATTGGTTTCCCAACTTGGCATTCTATTGCGTTGCAAATATTTAGGCACATAATGCGCTACAATACCAGATAATCGTCCAAGTTTAATCCCGTTTTTAGTTGCTACCTCTGGACTTCCTTGTAAGAATATCATTTTTCCATTAACAAAATCGGCCTTGCCCGTTTGTGCGATATAGCATAAAATGGCATTGCGTGCGGCTTTTACGTGCTCGGGCATAGATGCTTTAGTAAGCGGAATGTATTTTGCGCCTGAAGTTGTTCCCGATGTTTTAGCAAAATAGAGTGGTTTTTCTGGCCAAAGAATGTCTAGTTCGCCGTCAACAACTCGATCTATATAGGGTCGCAAAGCTTCGTAATCACGAACAGGAACTCGTTGGGTAAAATCGTCGTGATTTTTAATGTTTTTAAAATCGTGATCTTTGCCAAACTGAGTTTGTTGAGCAGTTTTAATTAGGTACTTAAAAACGGCATCCTGTGTCGCTATTGGGTTAGACGACCAGCGGTTAATTTGCTTTTTCGCGCGCTTGGCTAAAATTTTTGCAGCAATAGATTTAAGGGTCATACCTAGTCAAAATCTATAAATTGTGTAGGATTAAGCGGATATCCGTCGCTCCATAATTCAAAATGTAAATGCGGTCCCGTAGATAGTTCTCCGGTGGTCCCAATAATGGCAATAACCTCTCCAGAGGTAACCAAATCTCCTTGCTCTTTATTTAGAGAAGAATTGTGCTTGTAGACAGAAATCAAATTATTACCGTGGTCCAATATAATAACATACCCGGTATTGGTGGTCCAATCGGCAAAGATAACAGTGCCATTAGCAACCGCTTTTATTGGCGCATCTTTTGCAGCTACAACGTCTACGGCGTAATGCCTTGCAGAAGGCTC
Organism: Gilvibacter sp.; assembly: GCA_965277295.1. GTDB lineage: Bacteria > Bacteroidota > Bacteroidia > Flavobacteriales > Flavobacteriaceae > Gilvibacter. The sequence goes on along the minus strand of OZ255720.1, from coordinate 1,439,522 downwards.
GTATTGCGAAGTAATTGTTCCATTTACAGGTGTAAATAATACAAAGTTCTTTGTGTTTTCGTCTGCAAAAATATTAAACTTGTCTTCCCGCTCTACTTTCTCGCGCAGCAAGGAATCTGCCTTAGAAGGCCTTAAATCTACTTGGGTAATGTCTAACTGTGCAGCCTCTAAAATAGAATCTCGGTTAAATTCAACGGTGCTTACATCTCCGGTGAGCACTCTGCGTATAGAAGCAATGTATTGCTCGTTTAAAAGCACTACTTGTTTTAACGAATCTGTGGTATAAGTAAGGTTAGTAGCCTTTTGTTTTAGGGCTGTAGACGAATAACCTGGAATATATTCTCTTAAGGGAGTAAAAGCAATAATTAGGGTAGTAACTCCTACTAAAACAATGGCAAAGATTGCCGAAAACACAAATACATTCAGGCGGTTTAATTTAAACGAAAAGCGCTCCTCGAAAGTGTCGTCGTTTAGGACGACCAATCGGTATTTATGTAATAGCTTTTTGGAAATTCGCTTCCGTCTATTTTCCTTTTTTTCCATGATTTAAATGCCCTAACGCAAATATAATTAAACTGGGTAGGCTATACGCTAAAGTTGCATGGAAAACGTTTTTATTGCCGAATTCTTGTTACATTTGTTATATAATTTTGAAAAAATGGAACTAGTTACTTTACCTTTAGCAATCGGACCTTGGCAAATAGCCCTATTAGTTGTTGTTGTACTCTTACTTTTTGGAGGACGTAAAATCCCTGAACTAATGAGAGGTTTAGGAAGCGGAATAAAAGAATTCAAAGACGCCTCTAAAGACGAAAAGGCCGATAAAGAAATCGAAGAAAAAAAATAAGCCAGAACTTGGCATATAAAAATAAAACCGCTCATTGAGCGGTTTTTTTATGCTATAAAAATTGCACCGATTTTAATATTGCTTCTAGTTCGAACTGATAATCCCGTTTGCCTATAGAGGGCGCAAAAGTAAAGCCTTCAATAATTACGTAACGATTGTTTTCTTGATCTTTTATGGCGTAATTTAAAAAAGGTCCAGCCATCCATTTGTCACGAACTTCCCAAGTGCCTTTGGTTTCGTAAGTAAATTTTCCTGCCAATTCCGCTTCGAACAAATAAGGAGCATATGCTTCTTCGGTAATAAAGCGTCCGCCTTCATCTACGGTTACTTGCGCTCCACTAATGGAGTCCCTAAGGGTAATTATATCTTTAATAATATCTTCTGACCCAATAGCGTTTATGGGTACTTGGTAAGCAATTAAATTTAAACTCCCGGTACGAATGTCCTTTCTAATCCATAAAAAATTATCGTCAGCTTTAGCTACTCTATACGCCGAAGGAATTTCCATAGAAATCCCCAGTTTTGTGTTTAAATCGCTTACATTCATAAGTGATTTCTTAATACGACGTTGCTTTTCTCTAATCTCTGTGCTTTTTAAGGCCTCAATAATTTTAGGGGCATTCTCTTTTAGCTGATTCGTTAGTCCTTCTGGTGTTGGCGCACTAACAAACACGCCTAATTGTGGAGAGGCATAAGGTTCTTTACCATATTTTACATAGGTAGAATCAGAAAGCGTTACATACACAAACGTTCTGTTGTTTCTAGCAAAACCGGTAAAGGCCTTTGGAGGCATTTGGTTCATACTAAATAGCGGTTCTTCTTGTGGTAGGCCATCTACGGGTGCCGCAAACAGTTCGCGAACAGTCTCGCCTACCTCCCCTTGCCAAAGGGCATCGGTAATAACAATTTGTAGGTTATTAATGTTTCCACTAGAATCGGCAATAATTCGAGCGGATTTTTTAGATTCGGAATTACAAGCCAGTAACAAAAGCAGTACTGGGATACAAATCAAATTGCGCATTTTGTAAGATATTTTAAGGGTTTAGCCTTTAGAAACTTTAAGGGTCATCCCTGGTTTTAAATTATTACCACTAATATCATTCCATTTTTTAATATTCTGAACAGAAACTCCAGGAAATTTTTGCGCAATGCTCCAAAGTGAGTCTCCTTGCTTTACGGTATAGGTCTTAGAATTGCCGGTAGATTTGGCCGCAGATGCGGTGGCCGTTGCCGTGGAACGCCCCGGAGTACGGGCATAAATAGTAAGTCGTTGGCCAATGCGTAGATTGTCACTTCTAAGTCCATTCCAGCGTCTTATCTGGGAAACACCCACGCCATAACGCGCTGCAATTTTTCCTAAATAATCTCCACTTTTAACACGATAGCGCACTTTTGAATCTTGTTCAAAAAATTCTGGTAAGGGTTTTTCACGATCGTTAAACTCCTGAGTGGCCACTCCATAAATTGCATCTTCGTTGGCGACAAAGGGTCCAATTGCACTTACGGGTAAGCGCAGTACGTAGTCTTCGTCTTTTAAAACGGGAATTATTCCTAGCTTATACGAGGGGTTTAAAAAGCTAAGTTCCGATTCTGGCAAATCTAAAATACGCCCAACCTGCTCTAGGGTAATCATTTTTTTAACCCTTATAGTATCTGTTGCTATATAGGGTGTAGTTGGCAAGTTAGGTTTAAAGCCATGTTCTTCTGCATATTCGAACATATACATGGTGGCTAAAAAAGAAGGTAAATATCCAGCTGTTTCACGAGGAAGATTACCGCGAATATTCCAATAATTGGTGTATCCTCCAGAACGACGAATTGCCTTATTAACGTTACCTGGCCCAGAATTATACGCCGCTAAGGCCAGATCCCAATCGTTGAATGTTTTGTAAAGACTTTTTAAATATTTACTGGCTGCTTCTGTCGCCATAATTGGGTCGGAGCGCTCGTCTACGTAAGAATTCACCTCTAAGCCAAACATTTTCCCTGTGGTAAACATAAATTGCCAAAGTCCTGTGGCTCCCACTCTGGAGCGTGCTCTTGGGTCTAAAGCCGATTCTACAATGGCTAAATATTTTAATTCTAAAGGCAAATTGTGCTTGTCTAAGGTTTCTTCAAACATCGGGAAGTAAAACTCACTTAGCGCCATGAGTTTTCCAATAGATTTTCGCCTGTTTTTTAAATAGTATTTAATTACACTCTCTAACGACGGATTATACTCCACATTAAAAGGAGTTTTGGCGTCTAATTTTGCTAAACGTTCTTTTAAAACCTCGGTGGATAGTTCTTCGTATTCTACAGGTTCGTATTCCAAATCTACAACAGTCGTGTACATTTGCTCGAACATAGGATTGTTATAAAGTTCTTGAATCCAAAGGCTATCTGCCTTGCTAGCGTAAGGGTGGTCTTCTAATTTATACACCACAGAATCTTTAGTCTGGGTGGCAACAATGGTATTCACAAGATCGCCCGAATTATCCTGAATAACAATAGAATCTATTACTTGAATGGTGTCGCGTTCTAGGGTTTCTTGGGCAAAACTCCAAACAGAGCAAAGCAGAAAACAGGGGATTATGTAGTAGTATCTGGGTGTCATAGGCGGTTGCAAATTAAGTATTCGGGGGCGTAATCGCAATTGTTTAACGTTTCTTTGGAAGATTCAGTATATAAAAAAGCCCACTATTACAGTGGGCTTTAATAAAACTAAGGCGTTAAATTCCCTATTGAATAATTAATTTTTTGCTTATTTGACTTGTTTCTGACTGTACTGTAAGAATGTAAAAACCAGTAGGTAAATTCGTGTTTATTTGCGAACTACCCTGCAAATTCGAAATATTATACTGCGCAACTTGTTTTCCGCTTACATCGTAAATTGCGGCCTGAGTAAGTACTTCTTGACCAGAATAATTAATACTAAAAGCTCCATTAGAAGGGTTAGGTGCAATTGTAATTGCCGTGGCTAAGGTCTGGTCTTCTACACTCAAGCCATCGTCTACTATAAAAGAGACCGCGTCTATCATGGCCTTACCTGGGCCAGTTGTTATTTCTGGTATTGTCGCTGTAATACGAATCATAGCGTCCATGCCTTCCAGACCAGAAAGTAATCCACTTACATCTACAGTTTCGCTATAGCTTTCACTTACTAAACCTGCACCAGAAAAATCATCCAACCAAAAGTTAGAAAACGGGGTGCCGTCCATGCGGTAAATATCAATTCGCAATTCTCTTGGAATTGTAATGGGTGAACCTAAGCTAAAATCAAATTCAGCCTGAAAATTAAAAGAAAAATCCGCAGCAACTACAGTCGCTGGTATGCTTACCATTTGTTCTAAAATCCATTGTGTATCTGCAACGTCAGAATCAAAAGAAGTAAATGCGGCAAAAGTACCTTCGGCAGCGCCAAAATCGGTCACAAAACCACAAATACCTGCGCTATTGGTCTCTACGCGCCAATTTTCAACACAAGATCCTGGTCCATTATCTACACCGTTAACCGCCGAAACAGTCCAAGAGGATAAATCTCCAGATTCAAAACCGCCATTTGTTAATAATTCTACCTGCGCAGAAGCGCTAACTGTAAGTAATACAGCTGCTCCAAAAAGTAATAATTTTTTCATAATGTAATTTTTGTATGTACATAAAAGTACAATATCCGTTATAAAGGTTGCGAATAATTACAAACTATTTTAACATTGCAGCCACTCCGGGCAGGGTTTTTCCCTCGAGCATTTCTAACATGGCGCCTCCTCCTGTAGATACATAACTCACTTTAGATGCCATTCCAAATTGTTTGGCCGCAGCAACAGAATCACCACCACCAACTAAAGAAAAAGCACCGTTCTGGGTAGCTTCTACAATGGCCTCGCCAAGTGCGATAGTCCCCTGAGCAAAAGCTTCCATTTCGAAAACTCCCAAGGGGCCATTCCATAAAATAGTCTTAGATTTTAAAATTATCTCTCGAACTTGGGCGATACTCGCTGGACCAGCGTCTAAGCCCATCCATCCATCTTCGATTGTATTTATTGGGCTAACTTTTGTATTTGCATTGGCGGCAAAAGCGTCTGCAATCAAGGCATCTGTAGGTATATGTACCTGAACATTCTTCTTATCGGCTAACTTTAGAATTTGTAAAGCCAGTTCCATTTTGTCGTCTTCTACTAGTGAATTTCCTATAGCACCTCCTTGAGCTTTAATAAAAGTAAAGGTCATTCCTCCACCAATAATTAAGTGGTCAATTTTATCTAAAATATTTTCTATAATAGTAATCTTAGAAGACACTTTAGCGCCACCCAATACAGCTGTAACGGGCGAAACACTAGTATTCAATACCCGGTCTACACTTTCTATTTCTTGAGACAAAAGCAATCCAAAACACTTGTTTTCCGGAAAATAGTTAGCAATAATTGCTGTAGAAGCATGCGCTCGGTGTGCGGTTCCAAAGGCATCGTTTACATAAACATCTCCCCACTGTGCAAGGGCAGTAGCAAATTCGGGGTCCCCGGCCTTTTCTTGGTCGTAAAAGCGTAAATTCTCTAGCAGTAAAATTTCGCCAGCTCCTAAAGATTCCACCGCAGAGGCGACCTCGGGGCCAATGCAATCGGGTACAAATTTTACTGCAACTCCTAGAATGTCGCTAACTGCATCTACAATATGACTTAACGAAAATTCGTCCTGCTTACCTTTTGGGCGTCCTAAATGAGACATTAGCACGCAACTTCCGCCATCTTCAAGCACATTAATTATGGTTGGTTTTGCCGCAGTAATACGGGTTGTATCTGTTACCTCTAAGGCCTTGTTTAACGGTACATTAAAATCTACTCGAATTAGGGCTGTTTTATTTTTAAAATCTATATCTGCTACGGTCTTCACTGCTAAATTTTTATTGTTAATTAACAAAATTATGTTGTTGTAAAGACACAAAGGTAAATTATTTTATCGTTGCATTTCTGTTATCTTTACCCCATGGAATTTGCCCATGTTTTAGGACAACAACATATAAAGAATCATTTACAAACTAGTAGTGATCACGGTAGAATTCCTCATGCCCAGTTGTTTGTAGGTCCCACTGGGGTTGGCGTCTTGCCAATTGCCCTAGCATATGCAGCTAATATATTGTCTGTCAATAACTTAGACAATAAAAATGTTATTGTCGACCAAGTGACACGTATGGTACATCCCGACCTGCATTTTGTATTCCCGGTCGCAACTACGAGCGAGGTAAAAAAGCATCCTGTTTCTGACCTGTTTCTGGATTCTTGGAGAGAATTTGTAACAGCAAATCCGTACAGTTCTTTATTTGAATGGTACCAAATGCTAGGCATAGAAAACAAACAAGGACGTATTGGGGTGGACGAAGCTCAGGACATGGTAAAAAAATTATCGCTTAAGGCGCATCAAGGTGGGTTTAAAGTGATGCTTGTTTGGATGGCCGAAAAAATGAATACGGAATGTTCCAATAAAATTCTAAAACTCGTAGAAGAACCGCCAAATAATACCGTGCTCCTTTTACTTACCGAAAACGAAGAGCAAATTATAGGGACCATAAGATCCAGATGCCAAGTATTGCATTTTCCTTTTTTGTCCCAGCAAGTGATAGCAGATGGACTAACCAAAATGCACAATACAGAACCCAATACAGCAACAGCCATTGCGCGCCGAAGTGAGGGAAACTTTAATACTGCACTGCATATTTTAAATCATGACAGCGAAGATATAATATTCGAAAAATGGTTTTTGTACTGGGTCCGAACGGCATTTAAGGCAAAAGGAAATAAAATGGCAATAAACGATTTGCTATCGTGGAGCGAAGAAGTTGCCAAATCCGGAAGGGAAACCCAAAAGAAGTTTCTCTTGTTTTGTTTAGAATTATTTAGAGAGGCCTTGCTTGTAAATTATAAAGCTTCTGCTTTGGTTTTTTATCAACCTGAAGATGCTTCGTTTAGTCTAGATAAATTTGCTCCTTTTATTCATGAGGGCAATATTTTAGAAATTACCAAACAGGTAAGCGATGCACTTTATCATATTGAGCGCAACGGAAACGCTAAAATTATTTTTGCCGATCTCGCTATAGTTCTTACCCGCCTTATCCACAAAAAGGCTATATAAGCGTTTATTATACTAATTTTAGCTTACCATAATTAATATTTATAGAAATTGGCCTTAAATAAAGGCTTCTAAGCAACTCTTTTAATTAAACAGTAGTATCTGTAGGCTAAAGGCGTAAACAAAATATAGCGTCGCTCCAGTTGTCTATTTGACCTTTTGTAGGACATAAATTTGCGACGAATACTGATTCGTGCGCAACGCACTTAAATTTGAACGCAATCCTGCTAAAAAGCCAAAGACTAAATTGGATTTGCCCGTTTTGTGTTTTCTTGACAATAGACTCACATAAAAAGCGTCAAAAATCATGGGCTTTGTTTTTACAACCTTAAAACTGGAGTCGCATAATTTAGCGATACTCTTTTTAGAAAAATGCCATAAATGTCTTGGTGCATCGTAAGCCGCCCAAAATTCTTTAAAGTGTTTTGCGTCCCAACTCTTATAATTGGGAACGGCTATAATTAGAATTCCATTATCTTCTAAGTGTGCATGGCACCAATCTAAATAAGCCTGGTAATCTGGCACATGTTCTAGTACATGCCAAAAAGTAATAACATTAAATTTTTTGGAGTCAAAAGCGCTACGCTCTGCTTCTAACTGAACACCTTTTTTAGCTGCTAATTTTCTTGCGCTTGGATTGGTTTCGACTCCTTGAACTTCCCAATTCAACAAAGCACCTATTTCTAAAAAATCGCCAGTACCCGCTCCAATATCTAATAAAGATCCTGGCGTTTTTATAAAGTTATTAATTAACTTAAACTTGGTGCTTATTGCATATTTTTTAACCCACTGATATAATTTATCTGTAAAGGTTTTATTGGAATCGGTGTGCGAAATATAGGCTTCGCTTTGGTAATACTTGGACAAATCTTCTGTCCTGGGTTGTGGGGTAGTTATAAGCATATCGGTTTCTGGATTATACAACAAACTAAATTGTTCTCCAGACACCAAATGATCGGTAACTTTTATGTATTCTTTTAAATTTTTCTCTTGCATATATAATATTGTTCCACGTGGAACAATGTAATTAACGCCCCATATAAACTAGCAATACAGAAATGTCGTTAGGCGATACTCCACTAATTCTAGAGGCTTGCGAAATTGAAGTTGGCCTAATGCTACTTAGCTTTTCTTTTGCCTCTGACGACAGGGACTTTAATTTACTATAATCGAATTTTTCCGGTATGCTTATGCCCTCCAATCGATTTAATTTGTCGGCGTTATTTTTCTCTTTTTCAATGTACCCTGCATATTTTATTTGAATTTCGGTCTGCTCTAATACTTCGCTTGAAAGTTCGTTTTGTTCTATATAATTAGAGACCGTAGCCACTCCAGACATATCTTCCATTGTAATATTTGGACGCGAAAACATTTTAAACATTTTGTCGCTTTGTTTTACCAACGCACTTCCCTTTGCTTCTAGAATTGGATTGGCAACTTCTGGTAAAATACTTGTCTTTTTAAAGAAACTTATAAAGCCTTGAGAATCCGTTTTCTTTTGCTCCATTGTGCGCAATCTAGATTCGCTTGCCAAACCAATTTCGTGCGACATTGGAGTTAATCTAAAGTCTGCATTATCCTGTCTTAATAGCGTCCTGTATTCGGCTCTCGATGTAAACATCCGGTAAGGCTCTTCTGTACCCTTAGTAATTAAGTCGTCTATTAGAACTCCTATATAGGCTTCGCTTCTTTTAAGAATAAATGGATCCTTCTCTTGAACACTTAAGGCGGCATTTATCCCGGCCATTAAACCTTGAGATCCGGCTTCTTCGTATCCAGTAGTTCCATTAATTTGACCTGCAAAAAATAATCCCTTAACCAGCTTAGTTTCTAGGGTATGTTTTAATTGAGTTGGCGGAAAATAATCGTACTCGATAGCATAACCCGGCCTAAAGAATTTTACATTTTCGAATCCTACTACAGAACGCAACGCTTTAAATTGAACTTCCTCTGGCAACGATGTAGAGAAACCGTTTACATAATATTCTACCGTATTCCAACCCTCTGGTTCTACAAATAACTGATGTCTGTCTTTGTCTGCAAATCGGTGAATTTTATCTTCGATAGAAGGACAATAGCGCGGGCCAATACTCTTTATACGACCATTAAACATTGGCGATCTATCAAAACCTTCACGTAATAAATCGTGTACTTGACTACTTGTATAAGTCATATGACAGGCACGCTGTTTGGTTAGCGGCTTAATCTCGGGTAGGTAAGAAAACTTAGCTGGGTTTGTATCACCAGGCTGTATTTCCATTTTCGAAAAATCTAAAGAACGGCCATCAACACGTGGCGGTGTACCGGTCTTCATTCTTCCGGAATCAAATCCTATATCGACTAAATCTTTTGTTATTCCAACTGCGGCGCGTTCTCCAGCTCTACCTCCTCCAAACTGTTTGTCTCCAATATGAATTAATCCATTTAAAAACGTCCCATTGGTAAGCACTACAGCTTTTGCTTTTACTTCTATGCCTAAACTTGTTCTAACACCCACTATACTATCGCCTTCCATTAACAAGCCGCTTACCATTTCTTGGTAAAAATCTAAGTTCTGTGTTTGTTCCAACATTGTTCTCCATTCGGCAGCAAATAGCATTCTATCGCTTTGAACTCTTGGACTCCACATTGCAGGACCCTTAGACTTATTCAGCATTTTAAATTGAATAGCTGTTTTATCGCTAACAATTCCACTGTAGCCTCCTAAAGCATCTATCTCTCGAACTATTTGCCCTTTGGCAATTCCGCCCATGGCTGGATTACAAGACATCTGTGCAATGTTTTGTAGGTTCATTGTAATGAGTAGGGTTTTAACACCCATGTTCGCCGCAGCCGCAGCAGCCTCCGAACCTGCGTGTCCCGCACCAACTACTATAACATCGTAAGAATCTGCAAACATAATATAACGCTATGTTCCACGTGGAACATTTTTAATTTAATTGAGTGCAAAGATAAGGGAAAATTAAGGAATTGAAAACTACAAAAAAATCTAATTAACTATCTGATTTTCAAGTAGTTCAAGTGCTGAATCCTCAGCTTTTCGCATTGATTTTTCGTCTTTTTCTGATTTGTCATTCAAACCTAAGCAATGCAAAACACCATGAATCATAACACGATGCAGTTCGTTTGTAAAGCTATTGCCAAAGGTTTTTGAATTCTCTAAGACACGCTCTGTAGAAATAAGCAATTCTGCCGACAGGGTTTTCCCGTAGGAATAGTCAAAGGTAATTATGTCGGTATATGTGTCATGATTTAAAAACTCTTTATTTATACCTAATAAATAATTATCGTCACAAAATAAATAACTCAAGTCGCCCAGCGTAAAATTATATTCTTTTACAACCTTGGCAATCCAAATTTCTAATATTTCCATTTGGTTTAAGACAAAATTATTCTGACTGGAAAACTCAATCATTGTCGCCTACTGTTTTAAAATACTGCTGCACTCGCTTTTTGTAATCTTCACGCATGGGCAGCGTTTGTCTATTTAATATTTCACGAGTGTTAAAGTACTTCTTTATCTCTAAATCTGTTGGCAACAAGGGATTAGTAAAATCTGTGTTATTGGTATTAGATTCTCTGCGTTGTTCCTGTCCTTGGTCAAACGTTGCTTCGTCTAACTTGAGCATTTCGTATTTAATTTCGGTCATTTTCTTGAGCGTCGCATCGTTAAATCCTTTTTCTAATAATTCTTGCTCTACCTCCTCCATTTTTCTAATTAAATCTCCTCCTGCACCATTTAAACCTTCTTCCCCCATCTTATCTTCCAACTGCTGTCTTAACAACTGTTGTTCTTGATAAATTCTAAACAGCTCTCCATCTGCATCTTCCGACCCATTGCTTTCGCCACTACCATTAGCATTCCCTTCTCCATTAGTTTCGCCCTGGCCTTCGCCTTGACTTTCCCCTTCACCTTCACCTTCTCCCTGGCCTTCGCCCTCTCCTTGTCCTGGATTTTGACCTTTCTTTCCTTTCTTGGTGCCCTTTTTCATTTGCTCGTTCAAACTTTCTTGACTTTGAATAATATCTGGCAACTGAAATCCACGACCTTGTCCACTACTTCCAGAACCGGTTCCCATCATCATTTGATTCTGCATATTGCCTAATACCGAACTTAACAACACCGCTAAATCGTTAGCGCCAGTAACAGTATATTGCTGACTGGTTATTCCCATCATCATGCGGTTTTCGGCCAATCGATCTAACGACTTATCTATATTAAAGGCAACATCGGTAAGCAATTCGTTAATGTTCTTTCCAATCATGGGTTGACGCAGTGCTAACGCAAAAATGCTGTCGTCTATATGATTAAAATGCTGTTTTAGATTATTCTGAACTTTAAGTTTATTAGAAAACTGTGGACTGTCGTATTCTATGTCTTTAAAGTCTTCCATTAGTGCTTCTTGCTCGAACGAAAACAACACCAAATTATCTAATATTTGACGCAACATGTCTACATCTTCCTCTATAGATTCGGCTGACGACCCTGCCATTTGCTGTTGCATTTGAGCCCCCAATTCTTTCATTTTCTCGCCAGCTTTTTTCTGGTTTTCTCCTGCGTCTTGTTTTTTATTCTCCTGAAGTTTCTCTGTCGCTTCTTGCTGCTGGGACTCCACGGTTTGTTCGCCTGTTTTGTCCTGCGGAATTTCCATAGGCTCCTTTAAGCCCTCGTTTTCTTTACGAAGCTCGTCTAGCTGCTTTTTCAGGTCCTGAAATTGCTCGTTTAGCTCTTCCTGTTTTTCCGCTGTGTTTTCATCTTCTGGTGAATCGGCTAAATCTTCCTGCTCCTGACCTAAGTCTTGTAGCTCTTGGGCAAGTTTTTCAGCTTTCTTGGCCACGTAATAACGCTTGGTAAGTTCTAAGAGCTGTTCTAAATTTCGCTCCTGATTTTTATTATTCTTGGCGAGTTTTTCCAGTTGTTCCGATAATTCTTCTTTATCTATACGCTCCTGTAATTTTTCTAACTCTTTTAAAAGCTCTTCGTTCTTTTTAAGGGCTTCTTCGTTTTCTTTTAGCCGATCTTGAAGCTCTTTTTTATAGGGATCGTCTTCTTCTTTTTGAAAATCTTCTAAGTTAGAATCTAACTGCTTAGAAAAGTTTTTCATTATCTGATCTTGCTGCTGCTGACGCTTTATAAAGTTTTCTATTTTCTTTTTATCGTTCCAATTTAAGGACGACTTTTCTTTTTGAGTTTTAGCTAACTCTTTAAGCAAAGCTTCGCGCTCTTTTAGCTCTTCTAAGGATTCATCGAGGCCTTCTATAGATTCCTGCTGCTGCTCTAATTGTTTGTCCTCTTGCTGGTCGTCGGTAAGCATTCTAAAACTAAATACCCCCGATTTACTTGATTTTCCGCCTCGCAATGCGTCGTTGTCTTTTACCTCGAAAAAATATTCGTAAGCTACCCCTTTTTCTAAAGGCAAAATTCCAGGAAATGTTGCAACAAATTGATCGTAAACCCCCTTGTTAAATGGCAAGTCTTCGTATACTATTTTGGCCTCTTCTCCGCTCGGGTAATAACCTAAGCGCAGGTTAGAAAGCCCATAATCGTCGGAGACTCTACCCAAGAAGTATGTTACTTGATCGTCTAAACTGTCTTTTTTAGCCTGCACCTGTATGGTTGGGAATTCATCTTTTATTACATCGATGCTAAAGGATAGGTTTTCGTATTCTTCAAGTGCTTCGTTAGAAGTGGTAATGGCGTAATCCAAATCTTTAAACAGGCGCTGCTCTATATTAAATTCGGCCTTATTTTGAGTAAAAAAGTAAACACTGTCTCGCGTTTTTAAGCTAACGGTCTTGGTTTGGGATGTGCTTAACTTCCAAGCAATAGTTGTGCCTTCCGGCACAATAGCATTCCCGGTATTGCTAACTACTTCGTCGGGTTTCCCGGTGTATCCTGGATAATCTAAAACCATTTGCATGGCCAATAATGTGGGTACCTTAATAACGCTTAGTGTATACGGTCTAGAAACTACTTTGTTAGACTTTAGGCTAAATTCTATATTAGCTGCCGGCCTGCTAAATTCGTATTCGAACAGCCCTGGGCCAACGTTTTTTAAAAAATAGGTTTCTCCCGCATAACTTACGCTCACTTGCTGCGGAACAACATCGCCTACAGTAGCAACACGCAAAGTATAATTTTGATGCTCAATAGCTTCTAAGGATTCGTTCTCTATAAAAAAAGAAAACGGAGCCGGCGGTTCGTACGCCTGGTCGTAATTAACAACACGATTATAACTATTAGAAAATAAACTTTTATCCCCCAGTACACTAACGGCAATAAAAATTGCCACAGGAATGGCTGCATACTTTAAATACGGTAAGTTTCCAGCATAATTTATCGCACGCTTAAAAGGAATTGGTTCTAATTCTTGCGATTTTTGATCGATACTGGCCGCTAGTAACTCCGATTCCCGTTGATTTTGATTTAACTGAATAACATTAAGCAGTTTATCGTTTACTTCTGGAAAGTGGTTGCCAATTATTTTGGAGGCTTGGGTATAATCTATCCCTTGTTGTAGTTTAAACAACTTGGTTAACGGAAACGCAATAAAACGAACAAACAAGGCCAATTCAACACCAATAAAGGCCCAAAACAAAATGGCTCTACCCGTACCATTTAGCCACAAAAAATGTTCAATAAGCAAGGTTGCTAGAAAGTACATTACCCCTATGGCAAAAAACAAAATCACTCCTCTAATTAGGGAGTTGGTATAGTATTTTTTTATAAATTGTTCCAGCTTTTGCTGGATAATACTAAAGGTGCTCATAGCTTGTATATACTGCAATAGAACTTCTAAAATACAATTTTATTTTAGAGGTTGTATGGTTTTAACGTTCGTTTAAGAGCTACAAGAACCGCACCACAATTAGCAAAAGTAACAAACCCCAAATTTTATGTTGCAAGATTTAAAATATTTAGCCGCCTATTCCATTCCAATTGTTGCCATTATTGGATTAACCCTTAGAGGACCCTGGGCCTTTTTTACCCCTGTTTTTGCCTTTGTATTGATCCCTATTTTAGAGGTAATTTTACCAGTAAATACCCGTAATCTTAGCCATAAACAAGCCGAATCAAAATTAAAGAATCGTTTTTTTGACCTTTTGCTATATCTTAATCTTCCGTTGGTTTATGCAATTATTGGATACTTTTTATGGAGCCTAACCGCCACAACCTATACCACGAGTGAATTAATAGGACTTACTTTTTCTGTTGGTATTGTTTTGGGTTCCTGCGGAATTAATGTGGCGCACGAACTTGGCCATAGAAAAACAGCCTGGGAACGCACCATGGGTAAGGCACTGTTGTTGCCTGCTCAATACATGCATTTTTATATTGAACACAACTTTGGGCATCACTTAAATGCTGCAACTCCAGAAGATCCCGCAAGTGCTGCTTACAAACAATCGTTGTACGGGTTTTGGTTTACCTCTATTACTAGGCAATATACAAGCGCATGGCGTATTCAAAATAAGCTATTAAAAAGTCAAAATCTTAGCTTTTTTAGTCTTAAAAACGACCTGTTTTGGTATCTAATACTCCAATTGGGGTATTTGTTTGTCTGTTTTTATTTGTTTGACCTATTAGGACTAATAGTGGCTTTAAGTATTGCTATTAGTAGTGTATTGCTTTTAGAAACCATTAATTATATAGAGCATTACGGTTTACGCCGAAGTAAAACTTCAAGTGGCAGGTACACGCGTGTTTCCGAAATTCATTCTTGGAATTCCAACCACGTTTTAGGTCGTGTTATGTTATACGAACTAACCCGTCATAGCGATCATCACTACAAATCGACAAAAAAATATCAGGTACTTGACTGTCACGATGTGAGTCCGCAAATGCCATACGGCTACCCTACTTCTATGGTTTTGTCTCTCATGCCACCGCTATGGTTTGCAATTATGAATAAGCGAATTCCCTTAGAAATGCGTACTTAAGATTGTATCTTTGCCAACGCTACAAGAAAAAATAATATGGCAACACCTATTCGCGTACGATTCGCTCCCAGTCCGACGGGACCATTACACATTGGAGGGGTAAGAACGGCCCTTTTTAATTACTTATTCGCCAAAAAGCACGGAGGTACTTTTATATTAAGAATAGAAGATACCGACCAAAATCGCTTTGTAGAAGGAGCTCAAGAATATATAGCAGAGGCGCTTAATTGGTTGCAAATTCCCTATGATGAAGGTCCAGGTAAAGATGGCGGATTTGGTCCATACAAACAAAGTGAGCGCAAGGGCCTTTATGCTAAGTTTGCACAAGAATTAATTAATTCTGGCAACGCATATTACGCCTTCGACACTCCCGAGTCCTTAACCCATCTGCGCAGTCAAGCCGAAGCCAAAAAAGAAACTTTTATTTACAACTGGCATAATCGCGAAAGCCTAGATAACAGTTTAAGCCTTAGCGACGACCAAACAAAACAGCGCATTACCGCTGGGGATTCTTATGTAATTAGATTTAAGTCTCCAGCTGCAGAAACTTTAGTGCTACACGATATAATACGTGGCGATATTAGTATTAATACCGCGACTTTAGACGATAAGATTTTGTTTAAAAGTGATGGAATGCCTACCTACCATTTGGCTAATATTGTAGACGACCATTTAATGGAGATTAGTCATGTTATTCGTGGAGAAGAATGGTTGCCTTCTATGCCGCTGCATGTTTTACTGTATCGCGCTTTTGGTTGGGATGCGCCAAAATTTGCCCATTTACCCCTGATTATGAAGCCGCAAGGCAAAGGAAAACTAAGCAAACGTGATGGCGACAAAATGGGCTTTCCAGTATTTCCATTATTGTGGAAAGCGCCCGATGGCAGTGAATCTTCTGGTTACCGTGAAGACGGATATTTACCTCAGGCAGTAATAAACATGTTGGCATTTTTAGGTTGGAACCCCGGGACGGAACAAGAACTTTTTAGTTTAAAGCAATTGGTTGCCGCTTTCGATTTAGATCGTGTTCAAAAAGGTGGAGCAAAATTCGATCCTGAAAAAACCAAGTGGTTTCAGCACCAATATTTACAACAACAAACCAATACATCTCTAGCACAAACACTGGCCACAATCTTAGACCGCCACAATATTACTACTGCAATACCCTTAGAAACTGTAGTAGGTTTATTAAAGGAGCGAGCAACTTTTGCCAAAGATTTATTCGATTTAAGTAGTTACTTTTTTATAACACCTAATGCTTACGACCCTAAAGCTGCCAAAAAGGCCTTTAAAGCAGAGACTCCACAGCTTTTAAGCCAGGTTGTACAACATATTGAGCAGGCTTCACAGCACACAGCAGCAGAACTATCTTCGGCCATAAAAGGCTGGATAACAACTAACGAAATTGGTTTTGGAAAAGTCATGATGCCCTTGCGTTTGGCGCTAGTTGGATCTTTGCAGGGCCCCGATGTATTCGATATTTTAGAATTGCTTGGTAAACAAGAATCTATTGCGCGCATTACTAACGCAATAGCATTTATGCAGGCCTAGAAGTAAAAAATTCCGCGAATTACTACATAAGAGGTGTTCCCAGATAAATCGCTGGATTCTGTATTGGCCATACGCAAATTATTTAAGGCATTAGTGAATCCGTAGACATACATGGCACTAATTCTAAAGGGTTCGAAGCCTGCAGTTAAACCAACAACCCCCCTAAAGTCTATGGTAGACACTTCGCGTAAATCGTTAACGTTTAAAAAATCGTAGCCAGCTACAATTCTCGATTCGTCCGACTCGTCTTTTGGCTTAAATTTACCCTGAACGGCAACTGCTGGGCCAATTTCTACACTCAAATGATGACGAATAATATTTAAGCTTCCCAAAAATTGCACTTGTACAGAAGACAGCTTCATGGCGGTTTGTTCCAGAGGGCTTGTACTTTGCAGTGGGTTAGAGACCAAGCTAGTCTCTAGTTCCATAGCGGCATCGTAATAGGTCAGTCCAAAAATAAAATCGACATAACGACTAAAAGATCCGCGAGTTTCGAAACCAAACATAAAACCTTGAGAAGCATTAAGTGGTAAGTCGCTGGTATTAATGTTGGCCAGTAGATAGCCTGCAGAGACCCCAATTTTATTATAACTTCCATAATCACGTTGCGCACTGACGCCCCAATTATTAAGTAAAAACAGGCTTATAAAAAGTATTATTAAATGCTTCATAATATTATAGAAAGCAGCAAATGTATTGCTAATTTTTGTATCTTCTCTTTCTTGTTTAATTAACTTAATTTACACACTATGGGCTACATACTTATTGGGCCGGCTATACTTGTATTACTGCTATTAATTATTTCGGCAGTGTTTATTGTAAAACAGCAAACCGCTGCAATTGTAGAACGGTTTGGACGATATATTGGTATCCGTAATTCTGGAATTCAATTTAAAATTCCTTTGGTCGATAGAATCGCGGGTAGAATTAACCTAAAAATTCAACAACTAGATGTTTTGGTAGAAACTAAAACTAAAGACGATGTATTTGTTCGATTAAAAATATCGGTTCAGTTTCAAGTAATAAAAGATAAAGTTTACGATGCCTTTTACAGGTTAGAAAATCCCCACGACCAGATTACCAGTTATGTTTTTGATGTGGTGCGGGCCGAGGTTCCCAAAATGAAGCTCGACGATGTATTCGAGCGTAAAGACGATATTGCAATTGCAGTAAAACGCGAACTTAACGAAGCCATGATTAATTATGGTTACGACATTATAAAAACTCTTGTAACCGATATCGACCCAGACATTCAGGTTAAAAACGCCATGAATAGAATTAATGCTGCTGAGCGCGAAAAAGTAGCCGCCGAATACGAAGCAGAAGCAGAGCGAATTAAAATTGTTGCAAAAGCACGAGCCGAAGCCGAAAGTAAACGTCTACAAGGTCAGGGTATTGCAGACCAGCGCCGCGAAATTGCGCGTGGTTTAGAAGAAAGCGTAGATGTGCTTAACAATGTTGGTATAAACTCCCAGGAGGCATCTGCATTAATTGTGGTTACTCAGCATTACGATACCTTACAATCTATAGGAGAAGAAACCAACACCAATCTTATCTTGCTGCCTAATTCTCCGCAAGCAGGAAGCGATATGCTTAATAATATGATTGCTTCTTTTACCGCAAGTAATGTAATAGGTGAAGAAATGAAAAAACAAAATGCCATTAAAGGTATAGGAAAACAAAATTCAGAAGAATGATTAAAAAATTTATACTCGTATTAGTTGGTGTAGTAATTACCAGTACAAGCCTGAGTCAAACTGTTGACGAACTTAAAGCCTTGGCGCTTGCACAAGCTAAAATAACGGCAGACGCTACCGTAAATCAAGATTTTAATACGGTCCTAGATTATACCTTGCCCTCTGTTTTAGATCTTATGGGCGGAAAAGAAGCGGCGGTAAAAGGGGTCGAACAGGCTATGGCCGAAATGAAACAACAAGGCATAGTTATTCTTACCAGCGAAATTGTAAAAATGGTAGGTTTTGCATTCGAAGAAGGGGAATACCGCTGCGTAATAGAAACCCATATTGTAGTACAAACAGGGCCTGATTCTGGGATCGATTCCCAGAGTTATATTTTTGGAATTTACAACGAAGCAGCCGGTAAATGGTACTTTATAGAAGGTGGAGAATTTAAAACTCCCGCTTTAATTCAGCAAGTTTTACCCAATTTTAAAACCGAGCTTGTAATACCGGACGATGTTAGATCTCCAATGAAACAATAACGGTTTAACCTATAAAAAAGATATGTTATAAAATGGCCTGTGCCTCCCCGGCCAGAATAGCATTTTTGTCTTCTGCGGCTTTTTCTAAAAATTCTAATACTGCGCTATTGCGTTCTTGCCCTTTAGCCAAAAGTACTCCCAATACCAAAGTAACCGCAATACGAGTCCCTGCTTTTTTTGCAGCAGTATTAAAAAGCGGTTCTAAATCGGTATAAGGAACCTTTACTGCTAAATCTAAAATACGAGCCCGTGTGGCCATTTGTTTTTCTTCGGGTAAGTTGGTATACTTTTTCCCTAATTGCTTTATCTGGTCAAGCGCTGGACGTACTGGCGGCGCCTGTTTAGGTTGATTCCCTTGCTGTTTTGGTGCAGGCTTTTGCTTAGCCCAAGTATCGCGTAACCCTACCGTTTTATTAAACACCAAATGTTGCGCTGTGCTGTCTTTATCTACATTAAAATATCCTAAACGCTGAAACTGGAACACATCTTCTACCTGCGCAGAAGCCAAACTAGGCTCTACCATTGCCGTGCTAACACTTAGGGAGTTTGGGTTTATAAATTCCATAAAGCTTTTGTCTTTATGGGTGTCTGGCGATGGGTCCAAAAACAAGCGATCGTATTGACGAACTTCGGCTTTTATAGCGTGTTGTTTAGAAACCCAATGTAAGGTTCCTTTAACTTTTCGCAAACTGGCTTCGCTACCGCTACCGCTTAAACTATCAGGGTCGTAGCTACAGTTAATTTGTTGAATTTGCCCACTAGCATCTTTAACAACCGATTCTCCCTTAATAATATAAGCGCTTTTTAGGCGTACTTCTTTTCCTAAAGTCAATCTAAAAAATTTACTTCCAGCCTGTTCTTTAAAATCTTCACGCTCTATGTACAATACCCTACTAAATGGAACTTCTCTATCCCCAGCCGTTGGGTCTTCGGGATTGTTTTCTGACTGAATCTGTTCGGTTTTTCCCTCGGGATAATTAGTAATAACCAATTCTACAGGATCTAGAACTGCCATTACACGATTTGCTTTTTTGTTTAGGTCTTCACGAACACAAAACTCCAAATGCGAAACATCTACTAAGTTTTCGCGCTTAGCTACTCCAACACTATCGGCAAAGTTTTTAATAGAATCTGCCGTATAGCCGCGTCTTCGCATTCCAGATATTGTAGGCATACGCGGGTCGTCCCATCCAGTAACAACTCCTTCTTTTACCAATTGGGCTAATTTTCGCTTGCTAACAACAGTATGACTAATGTTTCTTCGGGCAAATTCACGTTGTTTTGGACGAAGCTTACTTGCCTCATGAATGTTGTCTAAAAACCAATCGTAGAGTTCTCTATGCGGCAAAAACTCCAGCGTACATAACGAATGGGAAACTTGTTCTACATAATCGCTTTCTCCATGTGCCCAGTCGTACATAGGGAAAATGCTCCAATCGTAACCTGTTCTGTGATGATGCTTATGCAACACTCTGTACATAACAGGATCGCGCATTAACATATTGGTAGAAGTCATGTCAATTTTAGCCCGAACTACATGTGCCCCTTCTGGCACATTGCCCGCTTTCATGCTCTTGAATAACGCTAAGTTTTCTTCCACGGAGCGATTTCTAAATGGGCTTTCTGTTCCTGGCTGTGTAGGCGTTCCTTTTTGATGAGCTATTTGGTCGCTGGTTTGTGAATCTACATAAGCCTTCCCTGCTTTTATTAAAGTAACAGTCCAATCGTAAAGTTCTTGAAAGTAATCCGATGCATAACATTCCTTATCCCAACTATAGCCTAACCATGCTATATCTCGTTTTATCGCATCTACAAATTCCTGCTCTTCTTTGGCGGGGTTAGTGTCGTCAAAACGCAAGTTAACTGGCGCGTTATAACGCTCACCTAAACCAAAGTTTAAACAAATAGACGATGCGTGCCCAAGGTGCAAGTAACCATTGGGTTCTGGCGGGAATCTAAAGCGCAACTGACTGTTGGAATAGTTTGCCTGCAAATCATCTTCGATGATGTGTTCAATAAAATTCAAGGATTTATCTTCGCTCGCCATAGTATAAAATGAACCGCAAAGGTACCAAAAACCTAGAAAAATCTATCTTTGCCTAAAATATATTTCGTGGGAATAATTCGCTTAAAAAACGTCCGGGTATACGCTAGCCATGGCTGCCTAAAAGAAGAGACCATTATTGGGTCCGATTATACAGTGCAATTAGAGGTTGCTGCAAACCTGCAAGCTTCGGCAAAATCAGACAATCTATCTCATACCGTGGATTATGTGCACCTTAATGCCATTATAAAAGAAGAAATGGCTATTCCTTCTAAGTTGCTGGAATCTGTTGCAAAACGCATAAATGCACGCGTGTTAAATGAGCTTCAATTAGTTGATCGCGTACAGGTTTGTGTAGCTAAAATTAATCCACCTATTGGCGGCGATGTGGCAGAAGTAGAAGTATGTTTAGAAACTAAGCGTTAAAATCGCTAGAATTTAGTGTATGGGTGTTACTATTTATTTTTATATTTGCCCCCCAATGGCATCGTGGCCGAGTGGCTAGGCACAGCTCTGCAAAAGCTTGTACAGCGGTTCGAATCCGCTCGATGCCTCCAAAAAAATCCTGCTATACGAGCAGGATTTTTTTTATTCTAAATTTTCAGTTTGTTGCAGGCCATCCTGAATACCCTGCTTAAGTTTTTCACTAGGAAAGACACCTTGGTAGAGCAACAGTAATCCGAAGCCCACAATTAAAATACTCACCCACTTTTTTGTTTTAAAAATAAATCGGGGTGTTAGTTTGTTTCTAAGCTTTTTTGCCAAGGTAATTTTCACCAAGTCCGTAAGAAAAAAGGTGACCAAAACAACGGCTAAAAATAATATAACTCCTTGTTTTGAAGTAGTAAGTGCGTTGGCCATAATCATAGTAGCAATCCAACCGGCAAGCACTCCAAAGTTTACAAAGTTTAATAGAAACCCTTTAAAAAATAAACCGGTTAGGTTCTTTTTTACACTTACAGAATAATGTTCCCTAACAATTTTTATAAACGATTTAGAAGTTCGTATGTATGATATGATTCCGTAAATCACCAAAATTGCCCCTCCAAAAATTATTAAATTTGGATCGTTTTGTAACTTTTCTAATAACTTTTCGGTGCTGTAATAAACAAATACTATAAAGATTATATCTGCAGTAAAGGCGCCTAGATTAAAGAATAATCCTGCCTTGAACCCTTTGGTAATCGAGGTTTCGATTAGGGTGAAAAAAACTGGCCCTAAAGCGAAGGCCAGCACAAATCCGTAAACGGCAGCATATGGTATTCCATCTAACATAAGCAATAAAAGTACAAATAATACCGCTTATGTTAAAGCCCCAGCAAGGGTTTAATACATTCGCTTTATGCGGCCACCAGCAAAGGTCTTCTTTTTAAGTTCGGCCGGGTCGCCATAAACATAAATATCACCTCCGGCTGTTACTTTTAAGTTGGCTTTTTCTTGAGCATTTACTTCGGCTTCGCCTCCTGCCGCTATTGTAACCTTGGTATTTTTAGTTACTAAATCGCGCGCTTCGTATATGCCTCCTGTATTAATAGTAACGTCTTGATATTTAGCGATACCCGAAGTTTCTATAATTCCACCGGTCACTGCACGCACCTCTAAATTATCTACCTCTAAACCTACTTTAATTTGGCCACCTTCTTGACTGCGCAGTTCAATTTCGTCTTGTTTTAAGGTTTCGTTTACCGTTATAAAGGCGCCTTCGTTAGCATCTATAACTTCTATATTGGTGTAATAGACTTCTACAAATGTGGCATCGCCATTAAAGCGCTGGTCTAATTCCATGCGGATTTTTAACTTTCCGTTGTCGTTAATTATTTTAACCTGGTCGGTATCCTGTCCCTTAATAATAACTTTGTTTTCGCTAGAAGGAATCATATTCACTTCAATTAAATCAAAAACTTTAATAACGCTAAACTCCCCAACAGCCTTATTTATTTCTCGCTGTGCAAAACTTAATGTTGTAACTAATAAACTAAGTATAAGTAGTATTTTTTTCATGATTCTAAATGTTTAACACCCTATAGATAGCCCTTAGTTAAAATTGTTACAGTGCGTCTGGAAATTCATGCTCACTTTTGTGTCCTAATAACTTATAATCTAGCTGACGTTTTACTAGGTCGGCATTTTTTAAAGAGATATAAACCTCGTCGCCTAATTGATAAACCGCCTTGGTTTGTTCTCCAACAATAGCATATTGGTCTCTATCAAAGTTAAAACGATCTTCTTTAATGTCGCGCAGGGCCACCATTCCTTCGCACTTATTAGAGATAATTTCTATATAAATTCCCCATTCAGTTACTCCAGAAATTACACCCAAAAACACTTCGTCTTTATAGCGACTCATGTATTTAACCTGCATGTACTTTATACTATCCCGTTCGGCATTAGAAGCTAACGATTCCATTTCGCTGGAGTGTCCACAGTGTTTTTCGTAGGTTTCTTGATTTGCACTGGGTTTACCCTCTAAATACGATTGTAATAATCTATGAACCATTACATCTGGATAGCGCCTAATTGGCGAGGTAAAATGACTGTAATATTCGAATGCCAAACCGTAATGACCAATATTATGGGTGCTATATACCGCTTTACTCATAGAACGAATAGCAAGGGTATCTACAAGATTTTGCTCCTTCTGACCTTGAACATCTATTAAAAGTTGGTTTAAAGAAGCGGCTGTATTTTTAGAATTACTTACGTTAAATTTATGTCCAAATTTACCTACAATATTTCCCAACTGCGCTAGTTTTTCGTCGTCTGGTTCGTCGTGAATACGGTACACAAACGTTTTTGGTGGGTTTTGTTTCCCTATGTAAGCGGCTACACTTCTATTAGCCAGCAACATAAATTCTTCTATTAGTTTATTAGCATCTTTTGTGGTTTTAAAATAAACCCCAGTAGGTTCATTAGTAGTATCCAATTGAAACTTAATTTCTACTTTATCAAAACTAATAGCTCCTTCTTGCATGCGCTTTTTGCGCATAATTTTAGCCAATTCATTTAAAATACTAGTCGCCTTTACAATGTTTGCATCTACAGTATAAGCACCATCTCTAATAGAAACAGCCTCTGGAATTGTAACCGGATTATAAGTCCCTGGAGTAGTTTTTTCTATAATTTCTTGAGCTTCTTCGTAAGCAAAACGGGCATCTGAATAGGTCACTGTGCGTCCAAACCATTGATTTTTTACCTCGGCTTTTTGGTTAACTTCAAAAACGGCCGAAAACGTGTACTTTTCTTCGTTTGGCCTTAAAGAACAAGCATTATTTGATAATATTTCTGGTAACATTGGTACCACTCGATCTACCAAATAAACAGAAGTAGCACGCTCAAAAGCTTCGTCGTCTAAAACAGTTCCAGGTTTGACATAATGAGACACATCTGCAATATGAATTCCAATTTCGTAATTGCCATTTTCTAAGGTTTTAAAAGACAAGGCATCGTCAAAATCTTTAGCATCTTTTGGATCGATTGTAAAGGTTAAAACCTCACGCATATCGCGACGTTTTTTTATTTCTTCCTTGGTAATCTTTGTATCTAAATTATCTGTAAACTGTTGCACGTTATCTGGAAATTCATACGGTAACCCATATTGAGCCAGAATAGCGTGAATTTCTGTGTTGTGCTCTCCTTGCGGACCAAATGACTTTATTACACTTCCAAAAGGTGAATCTGCCTTTTCTGGCCAATCTTCTAGTTTTACCAGTACTTTATCGCCATCTTGAGCTTTTCCTATTTTATTTTTAGGAACAAAAATATCGACTTGCATTTTTGAGGCGCTGGTATCTACAAAAGCAAAGTTTTTTTGAATTTGAATAGTTCCAACAAATTCGGTGCGTTTTCTGGTAATAATCTTAGTAATCTCTCCTTCTAATCGTCCACCTTTACGGCGTTTAAAAATATAAACTTCTACGGTATCGCCTTGTAACGACTTATTAAGATTTGCACTTTGTACAAAAACATCTTCTTCTAAACCTGCTACAATAACATAGCCAGATCCGCGTGAAGTTAAATCTACGGTTCCTTCGTGATAAAACGATTTGGCTACTATTTGAAACTTGCCCCGTTGCGGCTCTTGAACTTGACCTTTAGCCCTTAATTCGTGTAATTTTTTTACTATTTGATTTCTCCCGCTTGGATCGTCAACACCAAGTTTTGCAGCAATTTGCTTGTAATTAAAGTTACGGGACGGATCCTTGGTTAGTATTCTTAAAACACTTTGGGTAAGATTGGGAATTTTATTAGATTTTTTTTTCTTTCTTTTTCGGGTCATATTTGGTTTATAAGGTGTAAAAGTAGCCTAATAATCTGAATTATAAGGTAATATAAATTAAACTTATTGCTATCTTTAAAGACAGTATTATGAAAGATTTTATAACCGTTGCAATTTTTACTTATCCTTCTGAATACGCGGTTTTAGCGCATTTACTGGAACAAGAAGATATCCAATTTGTTTTCGAAAACGAAACCATGATTAGTGTTCTGCCCTTTCATTCAAATGCCATTGGCGGTATTCGGTTAAAAGTTCATCCAAACGACAAAGAACTTGTTCTTAAAATAATAAAAGGCTTAGATAAAAATAGTCAAATGCGCATTGTTTAACCTTATTAACAATATATACTATTATATTTTTTTCTTTTTTAAAATTAAATTAAATATTGTTGGATATTATAGGGTGTTAATAAGGACAATAACTTTTATAGTTTTAGCTTTTAGATTATAACAATAAGAATTTATACTAGGTTATAAACACCAATTAATGGTTAAAATAACCTGATTAATAAGTCTTTAATACAAGCTATTCACAACTGTGAATAACTAGATTTAAAAGTGTATTTTTAATAATTAATTTAGCGTTTTGTTGTTAGCAACTGGAAATTGTATGTCAAGAAAAAGCCCATAACATAGCATAACTATTATTGTTGGTTTGCCAGCTTTTATTAAGACAATTTTTTTTAATTAAAACCAACTTTAGTTTTAGATTTTAAAACACTTTTTATAAACATTTAAATAACATTTTATTAATAACTCATGAATATAGCTATAGGAAACGATCATGCCGGAACCGATTATAAAAATGCAATTGTAAAACATCTTGAATCACAAGGAATTACAGTAATTAACGTAGGTACTAACTCTGGCGATAGTGTTGATTATCCAGACTTTATTCACCCTGTTGCTCGTCATGTTAGTAATCAAGAAGTAGCTCTTGGTATTATTATATGCGGAAGTGGTAATGGAGCTGCAATGACAGCCAATAAACACCAAGATATTCGAGCTGCATTATGTTGGAGTTCAGAAATTACAGCGCTTGCAAGACAACATAACGATGCAAATATTTTAAGTATTCCAGCTAGGTTTACGTCTGTGCATCAAGCCGTGGCTATGGTCGATGTATTTTTAAATACAGAATTCGAAGGTGGACGTCACCAAAACCGAGTAAATAAAATTGCCTGCTCTTAAAACAATGTAATTAATATGGGACATAGTCATGACCATAATCATGATACTAAAGGAAAAAAGCTAATTATTTCTATTTTTCTTAATGTCTTAATTACTGTTTCTCAAGTTATAGGTGGAATTATCTCTGGAAGCCTAGCGCTGCTATCCGATGCATTACACAATTTTAGCGATGTACTTTCTTTACTTATTAGTTATATAGCAGATAAGCTTGCTAAACGCAAGGCCTCTGTTTATAAAACATTTGGTTATAAGCGCGCCGAAATTATCGCAGCCTTTATTAATTCGAGCACGCTATTAATTGTGGCTGTTTATTTAATTATAGAATCGGTGGAACGTTTTATAACACCGCAAGAAATAGAAAGTAATTTAGTTATTTGGTTATCTGCAATAGCAATTGTTGCAAACGGTTTAAGTGTTTTATTGCTCAAAAAAGAGGCAGATTCTAACATGAATTTACGCTCGGCTTATTTACATTTAATTACAGATATGTCTGCTTCTGTGGCTGTTTTAATTGGTGGCCTGCTCATGAAGTATTACCAAATGTGGTGGGTAGATAGTGTGCTTACTTTTTGCATTGCAGTTTATTTAGTATATATGGGATATAGTCTGTTTATGCAATCGCTAAAAGTACTTATGTTGTTTACACCTTCCCAGGTAAACATAGAGACTATCACAAACACAGTTAATAGTTATAACGAAGTAAAGGCATTGCATCACGTGCATGTTTGGCAACTTAACGAACAAGAAATTCATTTAGAAGCACATATAGACTTATGTAACGATATTAAGGTTTCTGAATTCGATGCTATTTTAATGCGCATTGAGCGCTATTTAAAGGACGAATTTGGAATTAATCACGTGAATATTCAACCGGAGTTTAAAAAAATAGATTCTAAAGATATAATTGTACAAGATTAATATGAACATTGTAGTAAAACCCTTTAGTGCATTAACCACGCAAGAGCTTTATGCTTTATTGCAACTTAGAACACAAATTTTTGTAGTAGAACAAGACTGCGTCTATCAAGATTTGGATGGCAAAGATCAAAAAGCCTTACACGTTATTGGCACAAAAAACAATAAAGTTGTTGCATATACGCGTTGTTTTAAAGCGGGCATTTATTTTGATCAGGCAAGCATTGGAAGAGTTGTAGTAGCACAAGAATTTAGAAAAGACAAGCTTGGTAAACGCATAATGGAAGCATCTATTCAAGCAATTTATAAGGAGTACGGAGTTCAACCAATAAAGCTATCTGCCCAAACCTACCTATTAAAGTTCTACAATGCATTAGGTTTTAAAGCTATTGGCGACCAGTATTTAGAAGATGGTATACCTCATATTGCCATGATAAAAGAATAACCTATGCTAATTTTAGAGAAAAGCACCAATCAGGATCCTAATTTTTTAGCCTTAGTAAAGCAGTTGGATAACGGCTTAAAAATAACCGATGGGGATGATCATGACTTCTATAATCAATACAACGGGTTGGAAAAAATTCAACATATTTTAGTTGGATATCTCGATAAAAAACCGGTTTGTTGCGGTGCGTTTAAGACTATAGATACTCAAGTTGCCGAAATTAAACGCATGTATACAATTCCAGAAGCGAGAGGAAAAGGTTTAGCTAAAGAAGTATTGCAAACCCTAGAAGTTTGGGCAAAGAGCGAAGGCTTTCTACAACTTGTTTTAGAAACAGGAGTGAATCAGCATGCGGCCATTAAATTATACAATCGTTGTGGCTATAACAGAATTCCAAACTACGGGCCGTATTCGGGAGTTGTAGGAAGCTTGTGTTTTGGAAAATCCCTCTAACACGTTTTTTAGTAGACACCCTTTTTGTGCTAATTCACTAGTAATAACTAATTTACTTTAAGGTAATTCTATTTAAGAATTCGCGCGTACCTTTTTTGGTCGTTTAACACAGCAATTGCCTCTTGAATTTCTGGATTATTGGCAATCTGATACTCATAAAGACCTGTTCTGTAGAAGTATCGTTTTAAAATTTCGTCGCTTAAAAGGCTCATAATTTCTGCCTTTTTATCTTCTAATTCCAGTTGTTTTACAATATCTATTTCTTTTAATAAATCGTTATAAGCGTTGGTAATTAGCAGTTGAATTTGGTCGTCTTTTGCCTTTTTATAAGCAGCTTGGAATGCCTTTTCGGTTTCGGTCTGATAACTAAAACCTTCCTTTTTTATATAATTTAAAAACGCTTTAAAGTCCGCATCTTTAAAAGAAAATGCACGCCAATCTTTTATGTCGTTGTTGTAATAATACTGGGTCGCATAATTAAAAATTACGTTATCTCTTAATAAGGCGGTAGTTATAGGACTAAATTTAGCAGTGGCCATTTCTACGTCGGGTAAGATTCCACCACCGTCGTAAACTGTTCTCCCTCCTTTAGTTTTAAAAGCGTTGTATTCGTCCGGTTCGGCACGTACTGGATCGCCGTTTTCGTCTCTGTTCCAATAATCTAGTGCCTGTATACAGCGTCCACTAGGAGTAAAATATCTAGAAATTGTCACTTTTAACTGGGTCCCATAGGTTAATCCTTTAGGGCGTTGTACAAGGCCTTTTCCAAAACTTCTTGCTCCTACAATTACCCCGCGATCTAAATCTTGGATGGCTCCGGACACAATTTCGCTTGCAGATGCGCTTCTTCCATTTACCAAAACCACCAAGGGAATTTCTGTATCTACGGGATCGTATTGGGTAGCATAGCTCTTGTTATATTTTTGTATTACCGACTTGGTCGTGGTGATTAATTGACCTTTTTCGACAAATAAATTCACAACATTTATTGCCTCATGTAAAAGTCCACCGGGATTACTACGTAGATCGAGAACAATTTTTTTAGCGCCTTGTTCTTTTAAATCTTCAAGTGCTTTTTTAGTCTCTATGGTGGTTTTACGGTTAAATTTACTTAGTACGATATACCCAACATCACCATTAACTAATTTAGAAAATGGTACTGCGTGAACATCTATCGCCTCGCGTGTTAGGTTTGTGGTAAGAATTTGCCCTTGTCTTCTATAGGTTAGCGCAATTGTAGAGCCAGGAGCTCCTTTTAAAAGCGTGCCAGCATCGTCGTCAAAAGCCGCAAGGTCAATATTGCCAATTTTTACAATTTCGTCTCCAGCTTTAAGGCCTGCTTTGTCTGCTGGGTAACCTTCAAAAGGCTCGACAATTACTATTTTATTGGCAAGAGTTCTAGCTGTTGCACCAATGCCTGTATATTCCCCAGAGTTATTTATTTTGGCATCCTCTACTTCTTGTTCATTCCAATACACCGTGTAAGGGTCAAGGTCCTCTAGCATGCCGGTTATGGCTTTATCCATTAGCTCTGCAGGCGTGGTTTCGTCTACATAGTTCATGTTTAATTCTTTAAACAGGGTCGTAAATATTTCTATTTGCTTTGCAATTTCAAAAAAATCGTTCTTAACAAAGGCAGTAGTAGAAAACAGGATAAGTCCCGCTATAACTGGAATAAATATTTTTCTTTTTAACTTCATAATTCACTTTTTTACGTGGCGTTGCGCTTTCTTTTTAAGTATCGTCTAATAAAATAGATTACCAATCCAATAAATATAACCAAAGGCCATAAGTAAAGGAGACTTAAAAAGAAGTTAGAAATACCATTCCAACCTCCTTTTAGGGCATTCCCCATTTTGCGCCCATAAGAGACTGTCGCACCAGTCTCTTGGGTATTGGTATAGAACTCCAGATTAATTGTGCTAAAAGAAACCTGGTCTTGTAAATAGGTTAAACGGCCTTCTTTTGCTTCTATTTCTTCGCGAATAGTTGCCAGTTCCCGCTCGATTTCGAGCATTTCGGTTACATTTTTGGCCTTTAAAAGCAGTTCTAAATATCGCTTTTCTAATTCTTTTTTTGTCTTTAAACGCGCATTTAAATCTACAAATTCTTCGGTAACATCGCGTCTCGAAATATCTTTCTGATCAAAATAAGCCACGCCTGTTCCAATACTGTCGATTAATGTTCCAAAATTGATTGTTGGAACCCGAATAGTCATTTGTTTATAAATACGATTGTAGCCTTTTCCTGCGTTGTCTCGTTGTGCAAATCCTCCTTGATTTTTTACTAGCTCAAGTACACGCTGGTGCGTGGCTTCAACATCTGCAGTTTCGAATAACAAGTTGGCCGTTTTAATAATTTTTGCTTCAACCACATTAGTCGCCTCTCCCTCTAATCCGGCAGGAGGTGGGCTATAGGCCACCCTTTGGTCTGCACCACCAACAAAACCATTTAGGTCGCTATCGGCAACTTCATAGGCTTTTAACTCTTCTGTATAGTTGTCGCTACACGCAAATAGCACAACAAATAATAAATAATAATAGGACTTCATAATACTTGTTTTAAAACGTTAACCATGGCCGTAGTGACCTGCTCTTGTGTGGTTGGAGATTTGTCTACATACATAAACAAGAGGGCAAAGTTTGTGCCGTTTTCTCCTTTTTGGTCTAACAGATGCTTTTGTGTTCTGTAGGCTTCTCTTAATAAACGTTTAATGCGGTTGCGATCTACTGCCAATTTAAACAAGCGTTTAGAAACTGTAAAGGCCGCTTTATTGTTGGGCTCTTGTATTTCTAGATACCGCACTCGGACAGGAAAACTTGAAACTGATTTTCCTGTTTTAAAAAGCGCACTAATCTGCTTTTCACTTTTTAAGTGCATGGCTGGTGTAAATCGCAAGTCCATGGTTAAAGGTAAACAATATTGCGCCCCGGAGTTCTTAATGTATTCTAAAAAATTAGAGACTACTAAAAACTAAAAAACCCCACCAAATGGCAGGGTTTTTAATAAGAATCGAATAAACTATTCGAACGTTTTTACGTTGTTATCTGGGGCTATATCTGCCATTCCCTTTTTAGGGTCAATTTCTATTTTTGCAATTTTTTGACTGCTAATTATGTCGAATTCATAGGTTGGATAGGCCCAGGCCCAGTCTCCTAAAATTGTTCTAGTTACCCCTTTGTAGTCGTTGTCTTTAATTCCACGCATCATACGTAAAGGAATATAAAACGAAGTCTGCGAACCGTCTTCAAAAGTTACCATAACATCTATAGGCATTGGCATTAAGCCGTTGCGCTTTAAAACTACATTCATATTGTTATTGGTCACTGTAGCCGATTCTATAGCATAATCTATTGTATTTGTTGTTTGTCCAAAGTCCATTAAATACCAGTCTAATTCCATACCCGAAACTTTTTCTGCCACGCGAATAAAATCGTTTGGTGTTGGGTGTTTAAATTTAAATTCGCTGTAATAACGCTTTATAGTTTTTTTTAAATTTTCTTGCCCAATTACATACCCTAATTGCGCCATAAAAACGGCGCCTTTACTATAGGCTGCAATGCCATAGGCCATGTTTACATCGTATCTGTCTGCATGGGTTGTTAAGGGTTGTTCTTTGCCACTTGTAGCTAAATAAATGTAGTTTCTGTAAGACCCTTCTGTTGGGTTTTCCTTACCACTTTCCATTACGTGATTCATTGCATAGGCCGAAATGTAACTAGTAAAACCTTCGTCCATCCATTCGTGCTTAGCTTCGTTTGTGGCCAATAAGAATTGAAACCAGCTGTGGGCCATTTCGTGCGAGGTAACCCCTACCAAACTTCCAAATTTTCGTTCCCCTGTAATTAGGGTGCTCATGGCGTATTCCATACCGCCATCGCCACCTTGAATTACAGAATACTGCTTATAAGGATAAGCTCCAATATGGGTATTAAAATACTCCATAAGTGCGGCGGTTTTTGGCTGTAGGTCTTTCCATAACTGTTTTTGCTCGTCACTTAAAGTGCTTAAATAATAAAAATTAAGCGTTACCCCATTAGGACCAGCAAAAGTGTCGTGAATATAATCGGGATCGGCAGCCCAAGTAAAATCGTGAACCATAGGAGCTGTAAACTTCCATGTTTTTTTACCGTTACTTTCGTTTCCAGAGCCATTGTCGTAACCGGTTCCACCTACAACATAGTTCTTGTCAATATGAATGGTAACATCAAAATCACCCCAAACACCATGAAATTCACGCGCAATATAAGGGTCTGCATGCCATCCTTGAAAGTCGTATTCTGCCATTTTTGGATACCATTGCGTCATAGAAAAATCTACCCCTTCGGCATTGTCTCTACCAGAGCGTCTTATTTGAAGCGGAACCTGCGCGTCCCAAACCATATTAAAAGTACTGGACTGCCCAGGTAGTATAGGTTCAAATAAATCAACTTCCATAACCGTCCCAACAACGTTGTAGTTAAGACTGGCCCCATTTTGAGTTAGACTTATTGGTTTAATAAACCCAATTTCTTCTGGAGTTAGCTTAGAAATACGATCAGTAACACGGCCATCTGGATCGGCAATATTTCTAGAGCGTACATCCATTTCGCTTCCTGGCTGAAAAGCATTAAAGTATAAATGGTAAAACACGCGATTTAAGGTGTCGGGAGAATTATTGGTATACGTTAATTCTTGTTTTCCTTTATATTGATGGGATTCGGCATCCACATCTATATCCATTACATAGTTTACTTCTTGCTGCCAATATGTAGTATTGTTCTGGGCAAAAGCCACCAAACAACCCAAGCTTAATAGTCCGCTTAGTAAAAGTCGTTTTGTCATTTTAGTTCATTTTATCGGCCATCAAGATGGCGTTATACATGTTTACCATTTTTCCAGATTTAGAGATATCCCCAAAATTCTGTGTATTAGAAGAGTCTCCTCCTAAAATTACTGGCGAGGCAGAAGGTAAACCACTGTCCATTAATATATTTTTTACTTGCGCTGCAGTTAGGTTTGGATAATAAGAACGTAACACCGCTGCTACTCCAGCAACAGCCGGCGAAGCCATTGAGGTTCCTTGCAAGTATTCGTAGGTGCTTAAAGGTGTTGTAGACCAAATTTTAGTGCCAGGCGCAAAAACATCTACGCTAGAAACGCCATAATTAGAAAAGTTTGCCACCATTTCGCTTCCGTAGTCATGGTGCAATGCACCAATAGTTATAAAAGTGTCAGAAATTTCACTTCCACCTACGGTTTGATCGTTAGGGTACACTTGAATTCCGTCTAGGTCGTAAGCTTCGTTACCAGCGGCATTTACAATAAGCACATCGTTGTCGGCTGCATACTTAATAGCATCCCATACCCACTCCGGGTGTGGAGAATAGTATTTTCCAAAGCTGGTATTAATAACTTGAGCTCCGTTATCTACAGCATAGCGAATGGCCATTGCTATGTCTTTATCGTATTCGTCGCCATCTGGTACTGCCCGTAAAACCATTATTTCTACGTTATCTGCAACTCCGTTCATGCCTACCTTATTATTGCGTTGAGCAGCAATAATACCAGCTACGTGAGTTCCGTGACGCGCATCTTCTTTTTTTGGATCAGGACCATCTACGTCGTTGTTTCCATAAGCTTTTCCGTCCCATTTATCTGGATTATCTCCCACTACAGAACGAAAATCGGCATCCATATTAAAGTGTGTATCCAAGCGGCCTCCAAAATATTCTATTCCGCTATTTAGTTCTTTAACTAATTCTGGAATACTGTCCGCAAAATTGAACATTTGCGTTAATAAACCCATTTGAGCCTGTGTAGCAGCATCAGGATTTTGAATTCCAGCAATATCGTCTTTAGTATAATCTTCTTTTCCAAAACGCTTCGTCATGGCCTCATGTGCAGGCATAACTTGAGCTAGAATTTGGTCATATTGGTTTTTATTGGCGTTGGTTTCGTTAAACTCTTTGTCGTATTCCGCTTTCGCTTTTAAGTACAATTGGTAATCTTCACGATCTGCAGCACTAATTGCCGATTCGCTTTTACCCTCAAACTTAGGACCTAGTTTTTTAAGGTAACGTACATATTCCATGTTTTCACCTACAATATCACCTAGAAAGTTCCAGCCGTGAATGTCGTCTATAAATCCGTTGTTATCGTCGTCTTTTCCGTTGTTTGGAACTTCATCTTTATTAACCCAGATAATATTTTTTAGGTCTTCGTGCTCAATGTCGATACCACTATCAATTACCGCAACTATTACTTTTTTACCTTTTTTCTTGGCAAGAAGCTCTGTGTAGGCTTTATCTACACTCATACCAGGAATAGTGTCACTTACTAAATCTGTGGCACCCCAAGACTTAAGTTGATCATCTGTAAGTGGCACATTTTTTAATGGTACACTATCTATATTAGCTATTGGCGTAGACACCAAAGGAGCCGAACCGCCACAAGCGGCTAACAATAAGGACACAGAAAGTGCCGGAATCATTAATTTATTAATCTTCATAGGTTTAATTTAATTAAATAGGTTGTTAAAATTATGGCGTTCATTTAGCCGAACACCCTTGTCGGTTTGTTTAACCGTTATAATTTGATTATTTGGATCGTGCTCAAGAAATAGATAAAAATTTTCTGCTGCTGCTCGATCTAAGAAGCTTGCTTTTTCGTCTAAAGTTAAAAGCGGACGCGTATCGTATCCCATAACATAAGGCAAGGGGATATGGCCAGCGGTTGGTAATAAATCGGCCATAAAAACTAAGGTTTTACCTTTATAGTTTATATGTGGAATCATTTGCTTTTCGGTATGTCCATCTGCAAAGAGTATTCCAAAACCCAATTCGGAACTTTCTTGGAAAGCACTACCGGTTTTCTCAACATATTTTAATTGCCCACTTTCGTAAAGCGGCATAATGTTTTCTTTTAAGAACGATGCTTTTTCTCTAGGGTTTGGGTTTGTTGCCCATTGCCAATGCGCTTTATTGGTCCAATAAACAGCATTTTTAAAAGCGGGTCTGTAGCCTGTTTTGTCGGAATTCCAAACAACGCTTCCTCCACAATGGTCAAAATGCAAATGGGTCATAAAAACGTCTGTAATATCGTCTTTGTGAAAACCGGCTTTAGCAAGCGAACTTTCTAAAGTGTAATCACCCCATAAATAATAATAGCCAAAAAATTTATCGGATTGTTTCGCACCCATTCCAGTGTCTATTAAAATTAGGCGATTGCCATCTTCTATTAATAGACAGCGCGCAGCCATATCTATCATATTATTCGCATCTGCAGGATTGGTTCTAGTCCACAAACTTTTAGGAACAACACCGAACATGGCGCCACCATCTAGTTTAAAATTTCCTGCCTCGATAGGGTGTAAAGTCATTGTGGTAAATCGACCCGCAAAATACTAAAACATAGGGGTTTCTAAAAACAAAGGCTATTTTAATTATAGTTAAATTAACAAAATCACACCCTGCCAATTACGATTTCAGATTAAAAGTTCTTATTTTGCTAAAAACCAACCGAATTTGAAAAAACTAGACAGGAGTCTTTCCTTAGTTTCTGTTATTGCTATTAGTATAGGCGGAATGCTAGGAAGCGGGATTTTTGTATTACCCGGCTTAGCCGCGGCAAAAACAGGATCTTCTGTTTGGTTGGCTTACTTATTGGCAGCCGTTTGTATTTTACCAGCTGCATTATCTAAGTCAGAATTGGCAACGGCAATGCCAAAATCTGGCGGTACTTATGTCTACATTGAACGCGCTTTTGGCCCTTTATTTGGAACAATCTCTGGTATTGGACTTTGGCTTTCTTTACTTTTAAAGAGCTCCTTTGCCCTGGTAGGTTTTGGAGCCTATTTGTCTATTTTAGTAAACGTCGACTCCGGCCTTACTAAATATGTTGCTTTAGTTTTTCTAGTGATTATTTTACTGCTCAATATTTTTGGTGTAAAAAAGGTAGGAAAGGTTCAAATAGTGGTGGTAAGTATAAGCGTTACCGCCTTAGTACTGCTTCTTATTTTTGGAATTCCCAACGTTAATCCAGACTTCCTAGAACCGTTTTTGATAGATGGAAACACCGGTTTAGTTGCCACGGTTGCCTTTGTGTATATATCGTATGCAGGAGTAACTAAAGTAGCAGCTATTGCAGGAGAAATTAAAAATCCAAGTAAGAATTTGCCCCTGGCAATGTTGTTTTCTTTGGTAATTATCACCGCCATTTATACGTTTGTGGCCTTTGTTCTTGTTGGTAATATTCCGTTAGAAGATTTAGCTACAGATATTAAACCCATACACACAATCTCTTATATTTTAGGTGGTAAAACGGTCGGTATAATTGCTGCGGCCATTGGTGTAATTACCTTAATTTCTATGGCGAATTCGGGCGTATTAGCCTCGTCTCGTTTTCCGTTTGCCATGGCACGAGACAAATTATTACCCAATTTTATGGCTCGTATTCATCCAACGTATTTAACTCCTGTGGTTACCATAATTATGACTTGCGTAGTTATGGCCTTGGTGATTGTTTTTTTAGATGTGGTTAAAATTGCCAAATTAGCCAGTGCCTTTAAGGTTATGATGTTTATTTCGGTGAATTTGTCGGTAATTATTCTACGCGAAACTTCAGCCCAATGGTATAGGCCCACTTATAGGTCTCCGCTGTATCCGTTTATTCAAATTTTTGGAGTATTAAGCGGACTTGTACTCCTATTTTATTTAGGATTATTACCCTTAGTGGCTATAATTACCATTTGTATTTTGGGAACGGTTATTTACTATGTGTTTGGAAAAAATGCAACACGTACTGGAGTGCTAAGAAATTATGGTCATCGTCCTGCCTTGTATTTATTTTACAAGCGTAAAAAACGCAAAGATGTGTTGGAGCGCCAAAGTCCAGCGGAATCTAATTTAAATTTAGATGGCAAATTGGTCTCGGATGCTGGAGTTGTAGTTCCCTTATTGGGCAACGAAAACTCTCCAGAAATGCTAGTAGAAATTGGCCTGGCATTAAACAGGCGCGAAAAAATTCAAGCGGTAAATATTACCGAAGTGCCTAATCAAACCTTTTTAGAGGTGTTTTTAGAAGAAAACCCTAAAGTTAAATCTATTGAGCGTCGTATTCGTGGATTGGCTAAATCTAGAGCTACGCCTATAGATTTTGAAGCTGCCGTTACTCACGACCTTTCTAATACCATTCATATGTTAAGTGACCAAACCAGCTGCGAATGGCTGGTTATGGGGTGGAACGGGAGAGCGCATAGCGGAATACTGGTTAGAAATCCAATAGGGTGGTTGCTTACCCATATCGATTCAGATTTTGCACTCTTTAAGGATAACGGAGTTCGTAATATTAGTAAAGTATTGCTAGCTCTTAGGCCTGGTAGAAAGGACAAGAATTTTGTCGCTGTGGCCGATAGAATTTGCGCTTTTTATAAAGCAGAATTGACCCTTTTACAGGTAGTTTCTACACTAACTACGGAAGACGAATTAGTCGACATTCGTAGGCAAGCGCAAGAGGTGCTCGACAAGGGCAAAGAGCCAAGTAAACTCATTATTTTAAAAAGTGATAGCCCCATAAATACCATAGCCGAAACATCGGCCAGTTACGATTTGCTAATTCTAGGGACGCCTCAAAAAGACAATTGGTTGAGCATACTATTTGGAACTGGTAAAGACAAATTCACCGAAAAATCTGCCTGCTCTGTGCTGCGATTAACCATGAAAGATTAATTCCCGCCTTTTTGTAAACTATTCTTAGTATTTTTAAAAAAAACTTAGATGTTAGAATTAGCAGGAATAATAGTATTAGGAATTTTAGCCCAATGGGTGGCTTGGAAGTTTAAGATTCCGGCAATTCTGCCCTTAATACTAATTGGCCTTTTTGTAGGTCCAATTTCTACTTTAATTTCTGAAGATGGCACCCAGTGGATTCAACCCATTTACAATGGGTTCGAAGGGTTATTCCCAGATCAAAACCTGTTTAATTTTGTGTCTTTAGCCATTGGGATAATTTTATTCGAAGGCGGACTAACTCTTAAACGCGACGAGGTTCGTAAAATAGGTCCCGTAATAGGTAAGTTAATTAGTATAGGGTCGCTGGTAACCTTTATAGGAGCTGGGCTAGCAGCACATTATATTTTTGGATTGAACTGGCGAATTTCGTTCTTGTTTTCGGCCTTAATTATAGTAACTGGGCCAACGGTAATAACACCTATTTTAAGAAATATTCCTCTAAAAAAAGACGTTTCTGCTATTTTAAAATGGGAAGGAATACTTATTGACCCAATTGGGGCATTGGCTGCCGTATTGGTTTTTGAATTTATTAGTGTTGGGGGCGATGTAGGATTCACCAAACAGGCCTTTGTGGAGTTTGGCAAGATTGTACTTATTGGGTTCTCTTTTGGTATTTCTGGTGGATACGCGCTCTATTACGCAATTAAAAAACGATTAATTCCGCATTATTTGTTGAATGTTGTTGCACTTTCTGTAGTGCTTTTAATATTTGTAGAAAGCGATGTATTTGCACACGAAT
The DNA here is from genome assembly GCA_965277295.1 of Gilvibacter sp. Classification (GTDB taxonomy): domain Bacteria; phylum Bacteroidota; class Bacteroidia; order Flavobacteriales; family Flavobacteriaceae; genus Gilvibacter. The sequence continues at coordinate 1,401,028 of OZ255720.1, read as the reverse complement.
CGGGCTTACTGGCTGTAGTGGTTATGGGAATGTTTTTAGGTAACAGCGACTTACCAAATTTAAAAGAGCTGTTGTATTTTAAAGAGTCCTTAAGTGTTTTGTTAATTTCTATTTTGTTTATTCTACTGGCAGCAAATATCTCTTTAGATGACCTATTGCTGGTTTACAATTGGGAAACGGCGGTACTACTGGGTATAATTATATTTGTTTTGCGACCAATAGGGGTGTTTTTAAGCACCATAAGCAGCTCGCTAAAAACCAACGAAAAACTCTTTATAAGCTGGGTGGGCCCACGTGGAATTGTTGCCGCTGGGATTGCCTCTCTATTTGGCACAAAATTAGTTGCACAAGGCGTTCCTGGAGCGGAATATATAACTCCACTAGTTTTTGCTGTGGTACTTGTAACCGTGCTGCTTAACGCGACAACAGCTAGAATCTTTGCGCGTATAGTCGGAGTGTTTTTAACTAGTTCGGACGCTATAATAATTATTGGCGCTTCTAAAGTTTCTAGGTTAATTGGGTCGTATTTAGTTAAGAATAATCGCGATGTTGTGCTGGTAGACACCAATGCCAATAATATTGAGCGCGCCAAAGAGCTTGGTATAGATGCTATTAACGCCAGTATTTACGAAGGCGATTTAACAGATAATATCGAACTAAACGATGTTGGTTATCTAATTGCAATAACTGGAAACGACGAAATTAACAAACAGGCTTTGGTTAAGTATAGTGCTGCATTAGGGGAAAATGGTTCGTATAGATTAATGAATGCTCAGGAACGTAAAACGGGAGCGCATAAATCTGCCGAACGCGATCATATTTTGTCGGCTACTCACGATTATGCCAAGCTTGTTCAAGTGGCTAACGAGTTTCCCGCCATTCAAGAAATTAGTGTTAGTTCTGAGCCTAAATTTATTAAGCTTTTAGATTATATAGATGCTCATGACGACATGGTCGCATTGTTTTTAAAAGATAAAAGTGGAGCGTTAGCGTTTATTTCCCAGCCCGAACAAATGCATGTTGGCGAAGGCTTTCATCTGGTATATTTAGGTAAAACTATAGACGCCGAAGGCGTACTTACCATGGATGAATAAAAAATATTAATGTAAAATGTGCGTTCAATCAGAACAAGAAGTTAAAACATGAAGTTTCAATTAATTTACCTAAGCCTATTTTTTATAGTTTTTCTAGAGGCTTGTGGAAGCGACGATTCTGTTACCTGCACAACCTGCACTAACGACCTTACGCTAGATTTTAATTTGTGTAAAGAGGGCAATGGTAGAGCCTCTGTAGATGGTCAAGATACTGGCGTAGATTACAATGTCTATTTAGCTAATTTACAAGAAGAAGGAACCGACTGTAACTAGTCATTAAGCTTTAAAACAGCCATAAACGCTTCTTGTGGAATTTCTACATTTCCAACCTGGCGCATGCGTTTTTTACCCTTTTTTTGCTTCTCTAAAAGTTTACGTTTTCTAGAAATATCACCTCCATAACATTTAGCAGTTACATCTTTACGTAAAGCTTTTACCGTTTCGCGGGCAATAATTTTAGCGCCAATAGCTGCTTGTATTGGAATATCAAATTGCTGACGCGGAATTAACTGGCGCAATTTTTCGCACATTTTTTTACCAATGTCGTAGGCGTTGTCTTTATGCAATAATGCCGATAACGCATCTACAGTATTGCCGTTTAACAGCACATCTACTTTAACTAAATTAGAGGCGCGCATGCCTATAGGCGAATAATCAAAAGAGGCGTAGCCTTTAGAAACCGTTTTTAAACGATCGTAAAAGTCAAATACAATTTCGGCTAACGGCATGTCGAAAGTAAGCTCTACACGTTGGGTGGTTAAATAACTTTGATTTGTTATTTGACCGCGTTTTTCTATGCACAAGCTCATAACCGGTCCAACAAAATCACTTTTCGTAATAATGCTTGCTTTTATATAGGGTTCTTCTACGCGATTTAACGACGAAGGTTCGGGTAAATCAGAAGGATTATTAACTAAAATTTGGGTGTCTGGCTCTCTATTGGTAAAGGCGTGATAAGATACGTTAGGCACCGTAGTAATAACGGTCATGTTAAATTCCCGCTCTAAACGCTCTTGGATAATTTCTAAATGTAACATCCCTAAAAATCCACATCGAAACCCAAAACCAAGTGCGGCACTACTTTCGGGTTGGAATACTAAAGATGCATCGTTAAGCTGCAGTTTTTCCATAGAGTTTCGAAGCTCTTCGTACTCTTCAGTGTCTACTGGATAAATTCCCGCAAATACCATAGGTTTTACATCTTCAAAACCTTCAATCATATTCGTAGTAGGCGATTTGGCATCGGTTACCGTATCACCAACTTTTACATCGCGAGCATCTTTTATTCCTGTAATTAAATAGCCCACATCTCCCGTGCTCACTTTTTGCTTAGGTACTTGAGTTAGTTTTAGGGTGCCAACTTCGTCGGCATAATAGGTCTTACCTGTAGCCATAAACTTAATATGCTGCCCTTTAGAAATCTCGCCATTAATCACTCTAAAATAAGTTTCTACGCCTCGAAAAGGATTGTAAACAGAGTCAAATATTAATGCTTGTAACGATTCGTCGGGATTTCCATTTGGCGCAGGAATACGTTCTATAATAGCTTCTAAAATAGCCTCAATTCCAATTCCAGTTTTCGCACTAGCAGGAATTACCTCTTCGGGATCGCAGCCAAGAAGATCTACAATATCGTCGGTTACTTCTTCTGGATTAGCGCTTGGCAAATCCACTTTATTTAAAACAGGAATTATTTCTAAGTCGTTTTCTAAAGCTAGATACAAATTAGAAATGGTTTGTGCTTGAATACTTTGTGCTGCGTCCACAACCAATAAAGCACCTTCGCAGGCCGCAATGGATCGAGAAACCTCGTAACTAAAATCTACGTGACCTGGAGTGTCTATTAAGTTTAAGACATATTCTTGGCCTTTGTAGGTATATTCCATTTGAATAGCGTGGCTCTTTATGGTAATTCCGCGTTCGCGTTCCAAATCCATACTGTCCAGCAACTGTGCTTTTTGCTCTCTAGCGGTAACAGATCCAGTAGAATCCAATAGTCGGTCGGCCAAGGTACTTTTACCGTGGTCAATATGTGCTATTATACAAAAGTTGCGTAAATTCTTCATAGTCAGGCCTAAGCGCTTTTGGCTGCAAATATAGCGCAAAAGACTCGCTTTTTTAGTTATTTATTTAGAATCTGATTTTATGTAATTTTGCAACTTATGGCCAAGATTGGAAATATTGATGTGGGACCCTTCCCATTGTTGCTCGCTCCCATGGAAGATGTTAGCGACCCACCTTTTCGTGCCTTGTGCAAAGAGCAAGGTGCAGATGTTGTTTATACCGAGTTTATTTCGTCTGAAGGATTAATTCGAGATGCTGCTAAAAGCGTAATGAAGCTAGATATTTACGAAAAAGAGCGCCCCGTTGGAATACAAATTTTTGGCGCGAATCTAGACTCTATGCTGCAATCTATAGATATAGTCGCAGCTTCTAAACCCGATATAATAGATATTAATTTTGGATGCCCGGTAAAGAAAGTAGTCTCTAAAGGAGCAGGAGCAGGAATATTAAAAGATATCGATTTAATGGTTTCTTTAACCAAAGCCATGGTAGAACGCACTCATTTGCCGGTAACTGTTAAAACGCGCTTAGGCTGGGATCACGACAGTATTAAAATTGTAGAAGTGGCAGAGCGCTTGCAAGATGTAGGCTGTAAAGCGATTGCTATTCACGGGCGTACTCGCGCTCAAATGTATAAAGGCGATGCAGATTGGAAGCCTATTGCCCAGGTAAAAAACAACCAACGCATGCACATTCCAGTTTTTGGCAATGGGGATGTAAATTCTCCAGAGCGCGCAGTAGAAATGCGCGATCAATATGGTTTAGATGGCGCAATGATTGGTAGAGCCAGTATTGGCTATCCTTGGTTTTTTAGAGAAGTTAAGCACTTTATAAAAACGGGCACACATTTAGCACCTCCAACTCTTGCCGAACGTGTAGAAGCAGCAAGAAGACATTTGCAAATGTCTATAGACTGGAAGGGCGAAAAACTTGGAGTATTCGAAACAAGAAGGCATTATACCAATTACTTTAAAGGGATTCCACACTTTAAGGAGTACCGCATGAAAATGGTTACTAGCGATCACTCTCAAGATGTTTTTGCTGCTTTCGATGAGGTTTTAAATCGCTTTCACGATTTTGAATTCCAGCGCTAACTATTATGTAACAAATTTTGTGTGATGCGTCTAGAAGCAATTGCCGAGGCTATGGCTCCTAATGCAAGCATGGTTACCAAGACCAACAAGCCATTTATCACATTAGGTACTACAGGGTAAGCAATCGAGGCAGAAATACGCACAAACCCAAATTTTAACTGTAAAAACACCAAGAGGTAACCAAGGGCAATTCCTAATACTCCGCTAAAGGCCGTTAATAAAAACCCTTGAAGATAAAAGACTTTACGAATTTGGGAAATATGCATTCCCATGCTTAAAAGAGTTTTTAAATTCTTTTTTTTGTCTAAAATCATCATAATAATAGACCCAACCACATTAAACAGTGCGATTATTAACACCAAAGTAAATATTAAATAAACCGCGATATTTTCTGTATTAAGCATTTTGTACAAGGCGTCGTTTTGTTGAATTCGCGTTTTTATGGCTACCTCTCCTCCAAACTGCTGTTGTACTAAAGGCACTATGGTTTCGGGGATTATACCAGGATCCAGTTTTATTTCTAATCCCGAAACTTGTTCGCCAGAAAGCCCAAGTAAACGCTGGGCTAGCGTCAAATCAGTAAAAATATAGGTGTCGTCTAATTCTTCGCTAACACTAAAAATACCGGTAACTAAAACCCGCTCCTTATTAAAAGCTTGTGCGGGATCTAAAATTTGTCCTGTCCCTGGTTTTGGAACATAAATCTCGAGTAAATTGCTGTAATCATAAGTGCCTAAAGATAATTTTATAGATGCGGCTAAGCCAACAACAGCCTCGTTGTTCCCGTAGGTAAACCAGTCGTTTAACAACATTATACTGTCGGCGGGTAGGACCTTACCAAACTCGCGATCGACTCCTTTTATAACCCCAATATGATTTTTGCCTTTAAAATTTAAATAAACGCGCTCTTCCAATACCTGCGAAACGGCTTGAACTCCTGGAATAGCTAATATGTTTGTTAATAGTTCTTGATCCGAACGAATTACTTTACCTGTGGTTGGACTTACCTTCAAATCGGCATCAAAAACAGAGGCAAAGCTTAAGCTAAACGCTCTTAACCCAGCGAAGCCCGATAGAACAACAAATAAAGCGGCAGTTCCAATAAGCACGCCCAGCGAAGCAATTCGGGTTATTTTGTTAATCGCATTGTTATTGCTCTTACTATATAGGTAGCGTTTAGCAATATAAAAGGGGGTGTTCAAGTCAGGACTTTTTACGTTTTCCCAATAGGTCGGGGTCTTTTATAGGGTCTATTTTTCCCTTAATAGCATTGTCTATGCCTTCTATATAGTCTAAAGAATCGTCTAAATAGAAGTTCAACTCTGGCATTCTTCTTAGCTGGTCACGCGTTAATTGTGCCATTTGATAACGAATCGTAGCGGCCATCTCTTGAATTTCTTTAAGCATTGCACCTGCATGCTTGGCGGGAAAAACACTTACATGTACTTTGGCTACAGATAGGTCAGAAGTTACATGCACCTTGCTTACAGATAGCACAATATGTGTTTGTCCAGCATCGCGTAACATTTTTTGTAGTAGGGTTGCTAAATCATTTTGTAACAGCCCAGCAATTTTTTTTTGCCTATTACTTTCGTTCATACTGCAAAAATAGCATATTTAGGGATTATTGTACATTTATTCTTATAAACGTAAATTCATGATAAAAATTGAGCATTTAGGGATTGCCGTAAAGGATTTAGAAAGCGCCAATAAAACCTATGCCGCCTTATTAGGCGCCCCGGCTTATAAAACAGAAACTGTCGAGTCCGAAGGTGTAAAAACCTCTTTTTTTAGAACTGGAGAATCTAAAATAGAATTGCTGGAGGCAACACGAGAAGACAGCCCTATTGCGAACTACATAGCTAAACGCGGCGAAGGAATTCACCATATCGCTTTTTTAGTCGATAATATTGAAGCTGAAGTAACGCGGTTAAAAGAAGAAGGATTTCGAGTTTTAAACGAAACGCCAAAGCTTGGAGCAGACAATAAAAGGGTCGTATTTTTACATCCAAAATCGGCCAATGGGGTATTAGTCGAACTCTGTGAAGAGATAAAATAATATATTTTACTTGTACGGGATATAAAGTAATTTTACATTTGCCCCTGTTTTAGGACCCATAGCTCAGCTGGTTAGAGCACCTGACTCATAATCAGGGGGTCGAAGGTTCGAGCCCTTCTGGGTCCACAAGATTTGTAAAAAAATCGTTACTAATTTACGATTTAATAGCAAAGGACATTGCTATTTTAAAAAAATTAGTACATTAGAACCGAATTATGCGACCCCAAATCGTTAAAATAACAGTTTTAGGACTGTGCCTGCTATTTCCTTTGGTTAGCTTTGCACAAGATCCGCCGCCACCTACAGGCCCGCCCCCTCCAGGGGTTCCTATAGATGCTAGTATTCTATTTTTATTTGCCGCCGGACTTATTTTTGGAATCTATTTTGCTATTAAAAAGTCTAGATTATCGCGTCAAGGACAATAGCCTTTGCACGTATTTTCCTACAACATCGAATTCCAAGTTTACTGTATCTCCTGTTTTAAGAGTTTTAAAGCTCGTGTTTTGATAGGTATATGGAATAATTGCTACACTAAATTCAGTCGCTTTAGAATTTACGACAGTAAGGCTCACACCATTTACAGTAATCGATCCTTTTTCTATGGTTAAATTTTTATTGCTACCATCGTAGGTAAAAGAATAAACCCAACTTCCATTAGCATTTAATACTTGGGTACAAATTGCTGTTTGGTCAACATGACCCTGAACAATATGTCCATCTAAACGGTCACCGAGCTTCATAGCTCGTTCTAAATTTACCAGACTCCCAGTTTTGAGCTCGTTAAGATTGGATTTGTCTAAGGTTTCTTTAATTGCCGTTACTGTGTACCGATTGTCGTTAATAGCTACAACCGTTAAGCAGACACCATTGTGTGAAACACTCTGATCTATTTTTAATTCTGAGGTTATCCCGCTCTGAATAGTAAAATGAACGTTTTCTCCTTCTGACTGTGCTTTTACTACTTTGGCAACTTCTTCTATGATACCGGTGAACATCTGATTTATATGCTTAAATTTGTGATGCAAAAATACGAATTTATGCCCAAGGCTATAAATTCGAACAAGGCTTTTAACAGCACTTTGTACTTAAAAATGAATTGGTTTGAATAAAACACAACAGCGAATAGTTGGGATTAGCATTGGTGATTTAAATGGCATCGGGAGTGAAATTATACTCAAGACGTTTCAGGATCCGCGGATGTTGGAATTTTGCACTCCAGTAATTTTTGCGTCGGTTAAACTCATGTCTTATTACAAGCGAGTTTTAGAAAGCCCAGTAAATTTGCACGGCATAGATACTTTAGATAAAGTAGTTCATAAAAAAGTGAACGTGCTTAATGTCTGGAAAGAAGGCGTAACTATTAATTTTGGCCAAGAGGACCCAAAGGCAGGAAATTACGCTATTAAAAGTTTAAAAGCTGCTGTGCAGGCTTTAAAAGCAGATAAAATAGACGTGCTAGTTACAGCGCCAATTCATAAGCACAACATACAATCTGAAGATTTTAATTTTCCAGGGCATACCGATTTTTTAAACCAAGAGCTGCAAGGAAACAGTATGATGTTTATGATTACTAATAACCTGCGGGTTGGATTGCTTACCGATCACCTTCCGGTGAAAGAAGTCTCTAATGCCATAACACCGGAATTAATTAAACAGAAAATAGAAACCGTAAATACCACCCTGCGACAAGACTTTGGAATAATTACTCCTAAAATTGCCGTTTTAGGCATAAATCCGCATACTGGGGACAATGGCGTAATCGGAAAAGAAGACGATCAAGTAGTTAGACCGACCTTAAAGCAACTTAATCAAGATGGTGTATTAGCATATGGACCTTATGCGGCCGACAGCTTTTTTGGAACTCAAAATTACAAGAATTTTGATGCCGTAATTGCGGCTTATCACGATCAAGGACTAGTGCCATTTAAGACCTTATCGTTTGGCAACGGAGTTAACTATACTGCGGGATTAGATAAAATTAGAACAAGTCCAGATCATGGCACAGCTTACGATTTGGCAGGTAAAAATCAGGCCAGCCACGAGTCTTTTAAAGAAGCCGTTTTTAAAGCTTTGGCTATCTATAAAACGCGTCATGAATATTTGGAGCTGGCAAAAAATCCACTAAAAAAACGAGCGAGAAAGGCCTTGGCAAAAAACAAGTAAACCTAGCTTTAAGTATTAAATTATTTTTTATCTTTGCAGCCGTCTTAAATTGAAGTCGGGGATTGTAAACGAAGTGATTGTGAAGGAATTGAAAGCATATACCATCCCGTTTGTCGGCCTAAAAGTTGGCAAGCACGAGTTTAATTTTAAGGTCGAACAACCGTTCTTTGAACATTTTGAGTACGACGATTTTAGTAACGCGAATATTAATCTTGATGTAGTTTTAGATAAAAAAGCTACCTTATTAGAGTTCGATTTTAGCTTTATTGGAACAGTAAATGTTAGTTGTGATGTAACTAACGAACCTTTTGATTTACCACTTTCTGGTAGTTTTCATTTGGTGGTAAAGTTCGGACCTGAATTTAACGACCAAGAGGAAGACCTTTTAGTTTTACCACATGGAAGTTACGAAGTTTCAATTGAACAATATGTTTACGAAAGCATAGTTCTAGCTTTGCCAGCTCGACGGGTTCATCCGGGAGTTGAAGACGGAACACTTGAGTCAGAAGTACTTAAAAAATTAGAAGAATTAAAACCCACACAGGACGTGCGCACTAAAGACGATGCAACCGACCCAAGATGGGATGATTTAAAAAAATTATTAACGGATAAATAAAACGTAATGGCACATCCTAAAAGAAAAATCTCGAAAACAAGAAGAGATAAAAGAAGAACGCATTACAAAGCGACAGTACCTCAGTTAGCAACAGACCCTACAACAGGAGAAATGCACTTGTATCACAGAGCGCACTGGCACGAAGGTAAACTTTACTACCGCGGTCAGATTGTAATAGATGCAACCGAAGAGGCTGTAGCCTAAATACCGTTTTTGTAAAAGCTTAACTCTCACTTACCGATTGGTTTGTGAGAGTTTTTTTGTTTTTACTCCTAAAAAAAGATTAAAACGAGGCATTTTGGTCTTGTTTTGATTAATAATCGTTATTTTCACTAACTTTTTAAGGTGTTTTTGCCTTTTATCGTGAAACCAATTCTGGAATATGAATAACATTACAGCAGCTATTACCGCTGTAGGAGGATATGTGCCGGAGTACGTATTGACCAACAAGATTTTAGAGACCTTGGTCGATACCAATGATGAATGGATTACTACTCGAACGGGAATAAAAGAACGCAGAATATTAAAAGATGCGGACAAGGGGACATCCTATTTAGCTATTAAAGCAGCTCAGGATTTGCTTGCAAAAAGCAATACAGACCCAAAAGACATAGACATGGTCATTATGGCCACAGCCACACCAGATATGCCGGTGGCGGCCACAGGTGTTTATGTGGCGACTCAAATTGGAGCCGAGAACGCTTTTTCTTATGATTTAGTCGCAGCCTGCTCTAGTTTTTTATATGGAATGTCTACTGCTGCGCGCTACATCGAATCAGGAAAATATAAAAAAGTACTATTAATAGGAGCAGATAAAATGTCTTCTATTATAGATTATACCGACCGTGCTACCTGTATTATTTTTGGAGATGGTGCTGGAGCAGTACTTTTTGAACCAAACACTTCTGGTTATGGAGTGCAAGATGAATTTTTAAGGAGTAGCGGAGTAGGTCGAGATCATCTAAAAATAGATGCCGGAGGATCCATTTTACCCGCATCGCACGAAACTATAGATAACAGACAACATTACGTATATCAAGATGGTAAGACCGTATTTAAATTTGCGGTTTCTAATATGGCAGATGTTGGCGCTCGTATTTTAGAACGCAATGGAATTACAGGCGACGATGTTGCTTGGCTAGTTCCGCATCAAGCCAATAAACGAATTATAGATGCGACTGCTAGACGTATGGGATTGGATGACGATAAAGTAATGATGACCATAGAACGCTATGGGAACACGACCTCGGCAACCTTACCACTATGTCTGCACGATTACGAAAAGCAACTAAAAAAAGGAGACAAATTGGTTTTTGCTTCTTTTGGTGGCGGCTTTACTTGGGGCTCGGTATATTTAACCTGGGCTTACGATTCACAATAAAAACACAACAACCAAAAAACTAAAACTAAAATACAATGGAATTAAAGGACATTCAAAACCTGATTAAATTTGTAGCCAAATCGGGCGCAAACGAGGTTAAGCTAGAAACGGATGATTTTAAAATTACCATAAAGACAGGTCTAGAAACTGGTAAATCCGAAACCACTTATATTCAGCAATTACCGGCAGCTCCAGTAGCTCAAGCCGCTGCTGCCCCTGTCGCTCAAGCTGCAGCTCCAGCTGCGCCGGCAGAAACTGCAGCACCAGCTGCTAGTGAGGATTCAAAATACATTACAATAAAGTCTCCAATTATTGGAACGTTTTACCGTAAGCCTTCACCAGACAAGCCAATGTTTGTTGAAGTTGGTGACACAGTTAACACCGGAGATGTATTATGTGTAATAGAAGCCATGAAGCTCTTTAACGAAATTGAATCCGAAATCTCAGGAAAGATTGTAAAAATTCTTGTAGATGATTCATCTCCAGTTGAATTCGACCAACCTTTATTTTTAGTAGATCCTTCGTAAATGTGTTTGCATTAGTCTTCTAGTCGCTCTTTAAAAGGGTGGCTATAGAAGCACTTAATCTTTTCGTTATGTTTAAAAAAATATTAATTGCCAACAGAGGGGAAATTGCACTACGTGTAATTCGAACTTGTAAAGAAATGGGAATACAAACTGTGGCGGTTTATTCTACTGCAGATGCAGAGAGTTTGCACGTAAGATTTGCAGACGAAGCTGTTTGCATAGGACCTCCAGCTAGCTCTGAATCGTATTTAAAAATTTCGAACATTATTGCTGCTGCCGAAATAACCAATGCAGACGCTATTCACCCCGGATATGGATTTTTATCTGAAAATGCTAAATTTTCTAAGATTTGCGAAGAACACGAGATTAAATTTATTGGTGCCTCTGCAGACATGATAGACCGAATGGGAGATAAGGCTTCTGCAAAAGCGACTATGCGCGCTGCTGGTGTTCCTTGTGTTCCCGGTAGCGAAGGTGTTATACCAGACTTCGAAACTTGTAAAAAATTAGCGGTAGAAACTGGATATCCAGTTATGCTAAAAGCCAGTGCCGGAGGTGGTGGTAAAGGAATGCGTGCGGTTTGGAAAAAAGAAGAGTTGCAAGATGCGTGGGATTCTGCGCGTCAAGAAAGTAAAGCTGCTTTTGGTAACGACGATATGTACATGGAAAAACTAATCGAAGAGCCACGCCATATCGAGATCCAAGTAGTTGGCGATAGTACAGGTAAAGCATGTCATTTAAGCGAACGTGATTGTTCGGTACAGCGTCGTCATCAGAAGCTTACAGAAGAAACGCCGAGCCCATTTATGACCGACAAATTACGTAAAGACATGGGTGCTGCCGCGGTAAAAGCGGCCGAGTATATTAAATATGAAGGCGCGGGAACTGTCGAATTTTTAGTAGATAAGCATCGCAATTTCTATTTTATGGAAATGAATACGCGTATTCAGGTGGAACATCCTATTACCGAACAAGTGGTAGATCACGATTTAATACGCGAACAAATTAAAGTAGCTGCTGGAATTCCAATTTCAGGAAAGCATTATTTCCCGCAACTACACTCTATAGAATGCAGAATTAACGCAGAAGATCCTTATAACGACTTTAGGCCTTCTCCGGGACGCATTACCACTTTACATGCTCCAGGAGGACATGGTGTGCGCCTAGACACTCACGTATATGCAGGATATATGATTCCGCCGAATTACGATTCTATGATAGCTAAATTAATTGTTACGGCTCAGACTCGTGAAGAAGCTATTCATAAAATGAAGCGTGCTCTAGACGAATTCGTAATAGAAGGAATAAAAACTACTATTCCGTTCCACAGACAACTTATGGAAGAACCCGATTATGTGGCAGGGAATTATACCACGGCCTTCATGAATGACTTTGTCATGAACGAGCCAGAAGACGAATAAATTATAAAACTCCGATTTAGATCGGAGTTTTTTTATTCCACATATGCAATTCTTATTACCTTGCAGCTATGGCATTGTCGTTATCTTACTGGGAATATAAAAGTTGGTTTAGCGCCATTGATTTTGCTGTTGTTGGCAGTGGGATTGTTGGTCTTAGCTGCGCCTTAGCGTTACGTAAAAAGTTTCCGGATAAAAAGATTGTCGTCTTCGAAAAAGGCATGTTGCCCGCAGGTGCCAGCACGAAAAATGCCGGCTTTGCTTGTTTTGGTAGCGCATCAGAAATATTAGACGACCTAAACAAACACACACCAGAAGAAGTTGTAAGTTTAGTGTCACAGCGAGTGAGTGGCCTACAAACTTTGACAGGGTTAGTTGGTAAAGAAAAATTGGGATTTAAATTGCATGGTGGCTACGAACTTTTTGGCCAAGGCGATTCCCAACTGTTAGACGAATGTCTATCACAATTAGCGCGTATAAACAACCTACTTTCTCCAATATTTGGCAAAAAAGTATTTTCTAAAGTCGATAATTCATTTGGGTTTAAGCATACACTGGGGTCGCTTATTTTTAATGCTTTTGAAGGCCAAATAGATACCGGTAGTATGATGCAATCGCTCTTGCAACTTGCCCAACAGCAAAACATTTTAATAGTTAATAATGCTGCTATTACCAATATTCAAGACCAGGTGAGCGAGGTAAGCTTTACCCTAAATTCCGATTTAGAACTAAAAGCAAAAAAGCTGCTAGTAGCAACAAATGGTTTTGCTGCCAAGTTATTAGCACTTCAAGTAGCTCCGGCTAGAGCACAAGTTTTAATTACTAAACCCATTACCAATCTTGCTATTAAAGGAACATTCCACATGGACAGGGGCTATACGTATTTTAGGAACATAGACCAAAGAATTTTGTTAGGCGGAGGTCGCAATCTTAATGTTCTTGGCGAGACTACTACCCAATTAGGAACCACCAATCAAATTCAAAACTACCTAGAAGCATTGTTGCGTAATACTATTTTACCTAATATTGACGTTCAGATAGATAGGCGCTGGAGCGGAATTATGGGAGTAGGAGACAAAAAATCTCCAATTGTTTCGCAGCTTGCTAACAATGTTTATTGTGGAGTTCGGCTTGGTGGTATGGGAGTAGCTATTGGCTGCAATACTGGCCAAGAACTTGCTAATTTGCTATAATGTGAAACGATTTATTCGGTTAATTGTAAAAACGGGCATTTGGTTTATTGTGCTTTCTGTGACTTGGGTTGTGGTATATCGATATGTAAATATCCCAGCAACTCCCTTAATGGCGATTCGTTATTTTCAGCAAGACGACGATATTGCTAAGCAGCATGATTGGGTGCCAATAGAAGAAATATCCCTGCAGTTGCAAAAGGCCGTAATATGTTCAGAAGATCAACTTTTTATTACCCACAGCGGATTTGACGTCGAAGCAATTAAAAAAGCACAAGCCAGTAACAAGCAAGGAAAACCGCTGCGTGGTGCAAGTACTATTTCTCAGCAAACCGCAAAAAATGTCTTCCTTTGGCCGCAGCGCAGTTGGCTTAGAAAAGGACTAGAAGTTTATTTTACCTTTTTAATCGAAACATTTTGGTCCAAAGAGCGCATTTTAGAAGTGTATCTAAACAGTATTGAATTTGGAGAAGGAATTTATGGAGCCCAAGCAGCTGCCCAGCATTGGTTTGCTATTTCTGCCGCACAACTAAATACCGATCAAGCTGCTGCGTTGGCTGCTATTTTGCCTAATCCACTTAAGTATAGGGCTAATCCACCTTCTAAATTTATTAGCCAACGAAAGGTGTGGATAAAGGGACAAATGCGCAATTATGGCCCTTTGGACTTTAATACTAAGACAGAACAACCCAATGCCAATTAAAGATCAATTACTGCAGGCATGCCAAGCTTGGTTACAGCAGCGCAATGCTGGAATTCTGCAAGCCATTGCGGCGGTAGCGGAATCGATGGATCAAGAAGGAAAATCATCGGCTGGAGACAAGCACAATACCGGTCGTGCCATGCTACAATTGGAACGTGAAAAATTGGGCGAACAGCAAGACAGACTTAAAACGCTAGCTATTCAGTTACAACGAATAGACCCTAAGGTTACTGGTAAGATGGTTGCTATGGGCAGTATTGTAACCACGACAAATGCAGTTTACTTTTTAAGCATCCCTGCGGGTAAAATAGAAATCGAAGGGAACTCGATCTACGCCATTGGCAGTTCAGCGCCAATTGCCAAACTATTGATGGGTAAACAGCAAGGCGATAGTTTTAATTGGAACGGAATTACAAATACAATTCAAACGGTAAATTAATTATTCTTCGCGTGTGGCATCGTAGATTTCCAGCTCCAAGGCTGTTGCTAAATTTTGTGCGACAACTATGGCATCTTCTTTTGATTCACCCTGATAGGCCGTAATGTGCTTATTGCGATTGTAAAAAAGATTAATCTGATACACTACTTGACTCGAAATTGCTTGGGCAGTTATTACACGAGCTCTTGTTTTAACGGTGGTTTTAAAAATAGAGACATATTCAAGCTCTGGCAGGGGCTTCCAGAATCCAAAAGTGACGGCAAATACCGAATTTAGTTTTCGATATCGCTTGTTAAAAACATCTATTTCTATACCTTCCCTTAAAGCTAGGCTAAGCGATGCTCCAAGTATAATTAGCCCGTAGAAACTGCCTTGAAAAAATAAAAAGCAAGCTAAAAAGAAGACTACAATGGCAAAAATAATTTTTACAGGAGCTATGGGGTTTAAATGTCTCATATTAATCGAGTAAATCTAGAAAGCAATATTTAGTAGGCTCTAGGGCCGTCTTATGTTCAAAAAACAAGGGCTTTTTGTTCCAAATAGCTTGTATTAAATAATGACTGCCTTTAAAATAACTTTTAACCACCTTGGCCTTAATCTTGGTTTTAGATTTGCTTACTACTAATTTATGAGGGAACACAAATTTGGTTGATTCGTTGTCTAGCGTAAGTTCGTTTATTTCTCCAAAAAAGCCAGCCTGATAAGCAGAAGATATATTGTTATACCACACTTGAGGAGTACCATAAAAGGATACTCGCCCTTGTTCTAAAATAAGCACATAATCTGCGAAGCTTAAGGCTTCACTGGCATCGTGGGTGGCCGTAATACACCCAATGCCTTGCTGCTTTAAGTGACCGTATAAATTGCGTCTGAGCCTTGATTTTCTAAATTCATCTATATGGGCAAAAGGCTCGTCTAAAAGCAACAATTCTGGTTCTTTCGCTAAGGCTTTTGCAATGGCCACTCGCTGCTTTTGCCCCCCACTTAATGTTTTTACCTTGGTTTTAGCAAAATTGGCTAAGCCTACTAGCTCCATAAGTTCATTAGCGCGTTCTAAATCTTGCTTTAAATTTAATCGAGGTAAAAATTCTGTAATGTTGCTTGTTACTGTTGTATAGGGCATTACATTATCCTGTTGGGCGACCAATTTAATAAATGGTGCGCCGGGCACCAACTGATCTTTAGGTCCTAAAATTGGCTTGTTTTTCCATGTTAACACGCCATTTTCTAGATCCAATAGACCGTATATTAAATGTAATAAGGTGCTTTTCCCGCATCCACTTTCCCCTAAAATAGCTAGGTGTGCATTGGTGGCTAAATTGAATCGAATATTGCGAAGTATTTCGTCGTTTTCAGGATAGCTAAAGGAATTAATTGTAACGTCGAGCATAATTAAAAATCCCCTGATTTATCAGGGGATTTGCATTTTTTTATTCTTATCCTTTTATTTTGGAAGTGACTTCTTCGGGCAAAACGCGATATCCCATATTGTAAAGCGTAAAGCCAAAAAGGTCGGCATACAGTTCGATTGTTTTGGTAACTGGAGTTCCTGCGCCATGTCCCGCATCTTTTTCTATTCTAATTAAGGTTGGGTTAGGACCCGCTTGTTTTTCTTGTAATTCGGCGGCAAACTTAAAACTGTGTGCAGGTACAACGCGGTCGTCGTGATCTGCTGTTGTTACTAAGGTTGCAGGATAAGATACTCCAGCTTTTACATTATGTACTGGGCTGTATCCTTTTAGGTAGTTAAACATTTCGGCATTGTCGTTTGCGGTACCGTAGTCATAGGCCCATCCTGCACCTGCAGTAAAGGTATGGTATCGCAACATGTCCATTACGCCTACAGCGGGAAGGGCTACCTTCATCAAGTCTGGTCGCTGCGTCATAACAGCACCTACTAGCAAACCGCCGTTAGAGCCTCCGCGTATGGCTAAATAGTCACTAGATGTATAGTTGTTTTCTATTAGATATTCTCCGGCTGCGATAAAGTCGTCGAACACATTTTGTTTTTTTAATTGTGTTCCTGCATCATGCCAAGCTTTTCCGTATTCTCCACCCCCGCGAAGATTGGGAACCGCATATACTCCGCCTTGTTCCATCCATACAGCCATTCCAATGCTAAAACCTGGAGTTAGGCTAATATTGAATCCGCCATAACCATAAAGAATGGTTGGGTTTTTACCATTTAATTCTAGGCCTTTTTTGTGGGTAATTATCATTGGAATTTTTGTCCCATCTTTAGAATTATAAAACACTTGGGTACTTTCGTAATCGTCTGAATTAAAATCTATGGCTGATTTTCTATATAAACTTGTTGTACCAGCATCTGCTTGGTAGGTATATATATTACCAGCAGTATAGTAGTTGGTAAACGAATAATAGATTTGTTTTTCTTCTTTTTTAGACCAGAACCCGCCAACCGATCCAATTCCTGGCAGTTCAACTTCGCGAACTAATTTACCTGTGTAGTCGTATTGTTTTACTTGGGAGATAGCGTCTACCATATATTCGGCAAAAATGTAGCCCGCTCCTGTAGAAGGACTAAGTACATACTGAGTTTCTGCTATTAAATCTTCCCAATTTTCTGGGGTTGGATTAGCTGCATTGGCCTTTACAATACGTTGGTTAGGGGCATCAAGATTAGTCACAAAAAACAGCGTGTCTTCTTGATTGTCTAGCATATAGGTGTCGCTATCTGTGTTATCTACAACAGTAATTAAAGGGCTGCTAGGGTTTTCCAAATCTTTTAAAAACAGTTTGTTTCCAGAAGTAGAGACAGAAGCCGAAATACTTAAATATTTGTTGTCTTCAGAAACGCTACCACCAACATAGCGGTGTTTTTCGCTTTCGATTGCGCCAAAAACCACCTCGTCTTGACTTTGTTTGGTTCCTAATTTATGATAATACAATTTATGTTGATCTGTCTTTGCAGATAATTCGCTGCCCTCTGGTTTGTCGTAACTTGAATAGTAAAAGCCTTCGTTTTTATACCAAGAAATTCCACTAAACTTTACATCCATAAGGGTGTCTTCTATTATGGTTTTATTTACGGCATCCATGACTAAAACCTTGCGCCAATCACTTCCGCCAGTCGAAATACTATAGGCTGCCAATGTTCCATCTTTAGAAAAACTAAGACCACCTAAAGAAATAGTACCTTCTACCGAAAACGTATTTGGGTCTAAAAATACTTCGGCAGTATCTGGGCCATCTTCTGTTTTATAACGATAGGTAACGTATTGATTCTGCAAGCCATCATTTTTAGAATAATAGGTGTACGCTCCTTCTATATATGGCGCAGAGACCTTTTCGTAATTCCATACAGATTCTAATCTGTTTTTTAAATCTTCTCTAAATGGAATCGTGTCTAAAAAAGAGTTTGTTACTTTATTTTGTGCATCTACCCATGCCTCGGTTTCGGCGCTGCGGTCGTCTTCCAGCCAGCGATAAGGATCGGGAACATCTACACCAAAATAATTGTCTACGGTATCTACTTTTTTGGTTTTGTGATACTCCAAAGCAATTGGAGTTTCTTCTGGGGTTTGGTTACAGCTCATAAATACGAATACGGCTAAAAGGGAAAAAAGACTTAGTTTCATTGATTATATTTTTTAGATCGAAAAAACTCAAAAACCAAAGGGGGTTTTCTAGATTTTGGATTCGACCGTTAAAGGTAATAAAAATCAGGTGGTTATGGTACAAATTTAACACCTCAACTACTTGTTGTTTTTAAGTAAATAAAGGGGTGTAGGCTTTCCAATATTTGTAAATAAGTAAAATATTTAAACCTGCTATACCCAGTGCAATCCCTATATCGGGTAAATCTAAAAACAAATGAAAAAGCAAAATATTAGCAGATATTGGCGCTAATAAAAGCAGGGCGAAGGGCACCCATTTGTTTATTATTAATAATAAGCCAACCAGTACTTCTATTGCACCAACAATATATAAGACATATCCTGTTGCGGCTAGAGAAGTCATAAAATTGGCGGCTTGTTCGGGGAGTTCTGGGGTTTCAAAAAAACCAAAAAACTTATTCGACCCGTATACAATTAGGGCCAGACCCAGTACGATCTTTAAAATTTTAGAAAACGTTGAATTCATTTTGGAAGGATCTTTAGTGTTGCTATTAAAGATACCAAAAAATAAAAAACCCTGCCAGTTAGCTTTCTGGCAGGGTTAATATAATAAATGCACTATACGCACTATTTTTTAATAAAACGTTTGTTAGAAGTTATACCATTTGCATTTAGCTTAAGAATATAAGTGCCAACGTTAAGGGAGGCAACATTAAGCTGGTTGTTGTTAAGAGTTCCGCTCATTACTTGCTTACCATCTATAGTAATTACACTGTAAGTAGCATTAGTTAAAGCGGTTCTTGATGCTATTTGCAATAGGTCGGTTGCAGGGTTAGGAAAAACGCTTAACGACACATCGTTTTGTTGCTCCTCTACACTTAGCGGTTGTCCTTCGAAAACTGTTAGTATTTGGTCAGCAGCTACGTTATCGAAAGAATCCACAATACCAGAAGGCCACTTAATGGTAAGATTGGTAATATTAGTTTCGTCTCCTAAACCAATATGACTGTTTAACGTGCTTAAAAATCTAAACCCTTCGCCATTACGAACATCACGAATTTGAGTTCCAGAGGCAGTAGTAACCTCGATTCTTGCTCCTATACCATTTACATTACTCACATCGCCTACCGTATTAATGGTAATCCAATGGTTAGCATTACCCGAGTTAATGCGCATTTGCCCTGAATTAAAAGCATCAATAAAACCATCGCCGTTTAAATCTCCAAAGGCCCCGTTAGAACCACTTATTACGTTAAATCCAATGGTAGTAAAGGTTAAATCGCCGTTTCCAAACAGAATTGTTCCGTTAGAAGCAATGTCTAAGTTTCCATCGTTGTCAAAGTCGTAGGTTGCATTTTCTATTCCAGTGGCTGTAACACTTAAAACCCCAGAAGCTGCGGTAACGTTGGTAAATGTTCCATCGCCATTGTTTCGCATTAATTTATGAGATCCAGAACTAGCTCCAACAAATACGTCCATATCGCCATCGTTGTCGTAATCACCCCAGGCAGAAGACCAAGTTTGCATTGGGTCAGCAAGGCCAACAGCGGCTCCTACTTCGGTAAAAGTTCCGTCACCATTGTTTCTGTGCATTTGGTTAGTGCGTCGAGCAACCTCTCCACCACATTTGGCAATAAACATATCTTGATCGCCGTCGTTGTCGTAGTCAATCCAAACCGAACCGTAATTACCTCCAGAAGGATAGTCACCAAGACCACCTTGGTTAAAGGTTAACAATCCAGAGCCATCGTTAATGTAATATACATTTGGAGCAACATCATGACACACAAAGGCGTCCATATCCCCATCGTTATTAATGTCTATAAAATTAGAACGCTGCGAGAACACAAATTGCGAACCAGAAACTTCGATAAAACCATTACCCGTCCCGTCAGAACGCATAAAGGTTACACCGCTTCCTCCACCATATAAAAGGTCGGTAAAACCATCACGATTGTAATCGGCGGCTGCTAAACTCCAAGATGGTGTATAATTTGCAGACGAAGTTGTAATATTTCTAGTTGTAAACGAACCATCAGGTTGTTGTTCGCGAATATTTACGTTTGTAGAACTTATAGAAACAACGTCGTCTAAATAGTCTCCGTTCATGTCTACCACCGCTCTATTTGTACCCGATGTCGATAGCGATTGCGGGCTAAAAGTTACAGGTAAACCTCCTGTAGCTTCTTGTGCGCTTAATGTACCTAAAGCCAAGAAAGCCATAGTACATAACATAATTTTTTTCATAATTTTTTGTTTAGTTAAAGGTTAATCACAAGTTTCGGTTAATGAATTTATCCACTCGGCAACCATTGCTACGGCGGCTTCATCACGTATAGTTCGGCCTAATAAAGGCATTCTGTATTCTTCGGCTTCGGAATTCACTCTAAAGTATAATACCGAAGTATCTAAATCTCCAGGGACCACAATTTTGGTATTGGGAGGTATAGGTGTTTCTGGATCTACACAAACTCCTAAGTTTATGTTATCTGCCGATTCGTTAAAAGCAAAGCGAACAGGGCGGTAGTCACAATGACGATCGTCCGAATGGCAATGCGCACAATTAATATCTACATAAGAACGCATTCTAAGATCGATAGGCTGCGAGGTGTCCGTCCAATCGATTACCGTTTCTATATTAGTAGGTAGATTGTCGGACAAATACCCCATGCTTATCATTTTTTGCAATTGATTCATATTGCCGCTGCTATAAACATAGTCGCTGTTTATGTGCTGAGGTTTTAAGCCAATTGGAATCGGGTCTAATTGCGTTTTGTGACAGGTAAAACATTCACTTTCTGAAGGCACTCTATAATTTATGGTACGATTTACACCGTCCTGAATCCAGTTGACTTCGGTAAAAGAACCCAACATATCCAAACTGGCCTCTGTTTGAGACTCGTTCCATACATATTCGGCAAACTCCCAACCTGCAGTTGTTCTGTAAATTAAGCGCGTTTCTATATTTCTCGTAGTATTTCCAGGCTGAACCTGGTCGTAGTAAAAGGTTTTAATTAAAATTGTTCCAACGGGCATCTCTAATAGCTCGTAGCTCTCCACATAATTAGCCTGCAAACCATCGGGCATCCATATAAAACGTTTCTTCTTTGCGTAGTCCGTAAAGAGCGTGCTAATTGGCTTATAAGGAAGCACCCCATAAACGGGTTCTTGGTTGGCCAAGTCTCCGTTAAAAAAATTGTATTCAGATAGGTTGTCGTAAGGAAAATCGACGAGACTAAAATTAACTGGACTTACTGGGGTAACACTTATATTAATCGATGCGCCTATGCAATCGTCGGAATCGTTGTCGCAAATAAAATAATTAATTTTTAGCCCTCCAAAATAGGTGCCATCTGGTATATATTCAATTAAATCGTCGCTGGGGTTGTTAGGAGTCCCATTGGGATCTAGAATATTTGCAATACCTGAAGTGGCTGGCGAAATAACCACAGTACCTGTTTGGGGTACATTTTGGTCGTTTGCAAAAACATCTACAATCACAGACAAATTTTGGGCAACCGCTACTGTATCGTCAACTGCCTGATAAGCCAAAGCAGTATAGCCGTCGTCGTCTGAACTACAAGAGAGTAACAAACAGCAACAAACCAGAGATAGGAATCCCGGGACGATAATTTGTTTCATGATTGGTGTGTTGGTCTTAATATATAACAATTAAACTAACAAAAACCCTACTTTCAACAGGTTAAGAAAATTAGTACAAAAATAGCCCTTTTTACAAATGGGCTATTTTATGTACGCAACTCACTTATTTTTAAATGAACATTGATTTATAAGCACCCCAATTTTTATACATTAAATATGCATTAATTAACGCAACTACAAGCGCAGGACCAATATTAGGTAAATTTAAAAAGGCGTGAAAAAGCACCAAGTTTATAGAAATAGGGACCAGCATAACTAGTGCAAAGGGAACCCATTTTTTTAATACTAAAAGCAGTCCTACCACAACTTCTGTTAGACCAACAAGGCCCATTAAATAGCCTATACTGTTTACTTGGGATGCTTCGGAATAACGCAAGGCATTAAATAAGTATTCGGCATTGGGATAACCGGTAAAGTCAAAGTCTTGCAAAAACCAAAAGAATTTATTCAGGCCAAAGAGCAATAACATAAGCCCAAGTCCCACGCGTAATAGAAGATTAACAATTTTCATTTAGTTGTATTTATTGTTGATATGTGCAGTTAGACGAACTGCAGCTCAATCACTTACAACAAGTCGTTTTTATGCAGGTATTCGGCAATTTGCAATGCATTGGTGGCAGCACCCTTTCTAAGATTATCGCTAACAATCCATAAATTTAAAGTATTTGGTTGTGTAAGATCTCGTCGAATTCTCCCGACAAACACATCGTCTTTACCATGCGCATAAATGGGCATGGGGTAGGTATTTGTATCTGGATTATCTTGTACAGTAATACCGGGAGTTTTGGCCAGTAAGTTTCTAATTTGAGTAAGATCAAAGTCGTTTCTAAAGCAGACGTTTACACTTTCGGAATGTCCGCCTTGGGTTGGTATTCTTACCGCGGTCGCAGAAATAGAAAAAGTTCGGTCATCAAGAATTTTTTGAGGTTCTCTGGCTAATTTTAGTTCCTCTTTGGTATAACCATTATCGTCAAAATCATCGCAATGCGGAATTGCATTCTGGTAAATTGGATACGGATAGGCCATTTCGCCTTTTAGACCGGCAACTTCGTTTGCCATTTGTTGCACAGCCTTCATTCCAGTTCCGGAGACCGATTGGTACGTAGACACTATTACACGTTCCATTACATACGCGCTGTGCAGCGGGGCCAAGGCCATAACCAATTGTATGGTCGAACAATTGGGGTTGGCAATTATTTTATCTTCTTTGGTAAGAATTTGAGCGTTAATTTCTGGAACAACTAACTTTATCTCTGGATTCATTCGCCAAGCCGAAGAATTGTCAACCACCGTTGTACCTGCTGCTGCAAATTTTGGCGCCCAAGTAAGCGAGGTTTCTCCTCCTGCAGAAAAAATGGCCAAGTCCGGCTTTTTTGCTATAGCTTCTTGCATACTAATTATAATGTGCTCTTTTCCTTGAACAAAGACACTTTTTCCAACAGATTTTGGAGAAGCTACCAACAGGAGTTCTTTTATTGGAAATTGGCGTTCCAATAACATATTAAGCATTACCTGACCCACCATTCCAGTGGCACCTACCACGGCTATACAATACATAGTCTACAATTTAGATGTTCAAAAATACGGCAAGCCTAATTAATTACTTAGAATTGACCTATAAAAAAACCACTTTCAAGTGAAAGTGGTTTTAAAATTTTAAAATTAAGTAGCATTACTTTTTAAGCAAGTCTCTAATTTCTGCTAATAAGTCTTCTTGACTTGGTCCTTTTGGCGCCTCTGGCGCTGGTTCTTCTTTCTTTTTAGACTTGTTGTATGCCTTTACAATCATAAATAATACAAAACCAACGATTATTAAATTAATAAGTGCGTTTATCCACTTACCATACATGATGGCGTTTTCTGGAGTAGCAACACTACCGTCGGCGGCCATTACAGCCTCGTCTAGTACAATTTTCATATCGGCAAAATCTACGCCCCCAGCAAAATGACCAATAATTGGCATCATAATATCGCCAACAAAGCCACTAACAACTAGGCCAACTGCTCCTGCCAGAATTACTGCAACCGCTAGATCGATTACATTTCCGGTCATTATAAAATTCTTGAATTCTTTTAACATGGATGTTGAAGTTTTTAGTTAATTGACGGTAAATTACAAAAATCGAATCGTATTTGTTAAAACGACAGCGAAATAAACAGTTGTTTATTCTAATACGGTACGCTTAATACGTCCACTTACAGCCGTTAGCAGTTCATAAGAGATTGAATTAACTGCGCCAGCTAGTACTTCTGCCGACTGATTACTGCCAAAAACCTCGACCGGATCACCTTCGTTGCATGTAATATTTGTTACATCTACCATAATCATATCCATGCAAACATTACCCACTATGGCCGCTTTATTGTTATTAATTAGAACCCAACCCTTACCGTTGCCAAAACTTCTACTAATACCGTCTGCATGCCCAATAGGCAAGGTTGCAATAGTTGTTGGGGAGGATGCTGTAAATGCGCGATTATAACCAACGGTATCTCCCGGCAGTACGGCATGTTTTTGTGATATTACGGTAAATAATCGACCTACTGGCTTAAGCTCCTGATCTATTTTTGGGCTATTTGCATAGCCATATAAGCCAATGCCGCAGCGCACCATATTATAATGTGCTTCCGGGTAATTTAAAATTCCGGAGGTATTGGTTGCGTGAACAAAATAAGAGTCAAAATGTGGCTTAATTTGATCTAATACCCCGTTGAATTTTGCGAGTTGCTGTCGTGTAAATGCCTCTTGATTTGGGTCTTCACTCGCCGCAAGATGAGTAAATACAGAGCGTAGTATAACGGATTCTGAATGTGTTTTTAATAAATCAATGGCCTCATGGGCTTGATTGGGCGCAAAACCTAATCTATTAAGGCCGGTATTTATTTTAAGATGAATAGGATATTCAGAGAGCTTAACATGATGCGCATAGGCACAAAAAGCGGTTAACATACGCGGTGAATACAAACTGGGCTCCAGACATTTGGCAACTAACAATTCAAAATTAGCTGGTTGCGGATGCAGCACTAATATTGGAGTTTCTAATCCAGCCTCTCTTAAAGCCACTCCTTCGCTAACATAGGCTACGGCTAAATAATCGACACCTAGCGCCGCTAACTCTTTAGCCACAACTACCGCGTCATGGCCATAACTGTTGGCCTTTACAACCCCCATCATCTTACACTCTGGGCTAAGTTTTGATCTTAAAAAGCGATAATTATGCCCCAGTGCTTTAAGGTCTAGCACCAATTGTGTTTGCTCCACAGACATCATGATTGTTTGGGTTTTGGCCTAACCTCTTGAGCGTCGTTTACGTCCATTTTACGCAACTTATCCTTTAAGTGTGCTTTGTAGTATGCGGCGCGGCTTAGGGGCTCGTATTCATCGGTTTCACCAAGTAATACAAGATCGTTACTGGCGGCTTTTCTAAAGCTAAATTGCGCTAAGTTTCCTGTACGTGTGCATACTGCATGCACCTTAGTTACGTATTCGGCTGTCGCCATTAAGGCGGGCATAGGACCAAAAGGATTGCCTTTAAAATCCATATCTAAACCAGCCACGATTACACGTACGCCTCGGTTTGCTAGATCGTTACACACCTTGACAATTTCGTCGTCGAAAAACTGAGCTTCATCTATGCCCACTACATCGCAGTTGTCTGCTAAAATAGGAATATTAGCTGCTGCCGGAACTGGAGTCGATCTAATTTCGTTGCTATCGTGAGACACTACCATTTCGTCGTTGTAACGTTGGTCTACAGCCGGTTTAAAGATTTCTACACGTTGTTTTGCAAATTGCGCACGCTTTAGCCTGCGAATTAACTCCTCTGTTTTACCAGAAAACATAGAGCCGCAGATAACTTCTATCCAACCAAACTGTTCGTGTTGATTTACGGTATTTTCGAGAAACATTTTGTACTTTTCTAGACGAAAACGGCTAAATAACCGTTAGTATTATCAGGTGTCGTAAAGGTAATAAAACGGCAGTATAAAAAGGAGCTAATTTTAAAAGTTATGAAGAAGACAATTCATGCCGAATTAATTGCATTGGCAGAACACATCATAAACAATAGTGCATCGTACAGTGCTTTAGATTTAAAAGACAAGGCAAAGTCGCTGTATGAACGCCTTACAATATTAAGTCATTTGGAGCAACAAATTGGAGTAGACCCATTAACTACACCTATGCCAGAGAATCAATCTTTAGATTCCAAAAGTTATAGAGAAGAAAACTGGTTTAAAGAGCCGCAACCGGTCGAAAAGCCTACTCATGAGGACGAAATTGTTGAACCATTAATAGAAAAAATAAAAGATATAGTGGCCCAAATGCCGCAAGAAACAGCGCAGGTCGATGCCTTGCTAAAAGCGGTAATTCCAGAAACAAATTATATTAAAAACGATCTTGAAGATTTAGCCGTAGATTACAGCCAAACGCCAGTTTTTGAGCGCAAAGTAGAGGTTGAATTAAATCCAACAATTACCGAATCCGAACCAGAAGTTATCCCAGAGCCATCCAAGCCCAACACCACAAACGATCTTGCCGAAAAGACAAAATCGTTAAATGAAGTTTCTGCCTCTGGAGGTCAAATAGGTTTAAACGACCGCATTGCATTTATAAAGCATTTATTCGACAATAAACCAGAAGATTATGCGCGTGTGCTATCCCAGTTAGATACCTTAGATAGTTTTGACCAAGCCAAAGAATTTATTAAAGGCAAGGTAAAGCCCGATTATAACTATTGGCTAAACAAAGATGAATTTGTGGATCGTTTTTACCTTGTTTTAGAAAAGCGCTTTAAATAAAGCAGGGTATCTTCACATTTTTTACTAGCATAACTTTAAGGCCTTTTTACTATGAGTAAACTTTACATTGTTCCTACGCCTATTGGTAATTTAGGAGATATTACCCTGAGGGCCTTGGAGGTATTAAAGCAGGTCGATTTAATTTTGGCCGAAGATACTCGCACCAGTGGAAAGCTACTCAAGCATTTTGATATCCAGACCCCCATGCAATCGTATCATATGCACAACGAACATAAATTAGTTGCGGGATTGGTTGCAAAAATACAAGCTGGGCAAACCATGGCTGTAATTTCGGACGCTGGTACACCGGCAATTAGTGACCCTGGATTTTTATTGGTTCGAGAAGCTATTGCGAGTGGTATTAATGTGGACTGCTTACCTGGTGCCACGGCGGTAATTCCTGCTCTGGTAAATAGTGGGTTGCCAAACGACAAGTTTGTTTTTGAGGGCTTTTTGCCCATAAAAAAAGGTCGTAAAACAAGGCTTGACCTGCTGGCAGAAGAAAAAAGAACAATGGTTTTTTATGAATCTCCTCACAAGCTTCTTAAAACATTAACGCAATTTGTGGAAGTTTTTGGACAAGAGCGCAAGGCGTCTGTATCTAGAGAAATAACCAAATTACACGAAGAGACTGTGCGCGGAAGTCTAGACGAATTAGTTGCACATTTTACAGAAAAAGCACCAAGAGGCGAGTTTGTTTTAGTTGTGGCAGGGGCCTAATTTTCTTGAGATGCCAAATCCGATAAAATAGCATAGACCAATTTGGCCTTGGTAGGGTCGTTAATTAAATCTATTGAATCGGTGAGTTTAAAATTGGTGTCGAAGGTAAAAATCCACTTTCCTTTTTCCATTGCTGCTTTTTGACCTAACACGCGATACATATTCTCGAATTCATCGTACACAATTAACATGTCGTATTGTTTACCAGTAATGTTTTTTAAAAAATTGGTGTAGGTCATTTTATTATCTCGATAGTAGTGGGTGTAGTGCACTCCATCCACAGTGACTTTCTTTATTAACTGATTTCCAGCTTTGTTATAGGTTAAAAGTGCTCCTGTTGGTTTGCCCTGCTTTAAGATCTCTTTACGCTTAACAGTACCCGTAGTTGGATAATACAGAATACTTTCTCCATCCAAGATTCCATTGGCATAATTAAATGTACTCGTTTTTTGTCCTAGGGTATTGTAGCCCGTGTAAACACCGTTTAACAGCCCCTCTTTTAGTTCAAATTCCTCTATTATAAGGGTGTTTTTTATAACAACAAAAGGCCCCTGCATGGGATTTTTGTCTTTATCTAAATACAGTTTTTTTTGATCGCTGCCTATGCGGACTTCAAAGTCATTTTGCGTAATCTGTTGTTTTTCTAATGAGGACGCATCTGCATGTTTGCCGTTTTGATTACAGGCAACAAAGAGTAATATTACAGCAAGTAATGGCCCGAGTCGTGCAAATAATTTAGAGATGTTTTCCTTTATTCCAGCCATGCTTTCCTAAGTATTGATCCCCACTTTCTACGGCTCCTTCTTCTATAGAAGTCCCCATAGAGTCGTTCCATCTGTTTAGGTATCCAAATAGCGAGATAACTCCCAGCATTTCTACAATTTCGCCTTCGTCCCAATGCGTATACAGCTTGTCTTTAATTTCTTGATCTACCTGATTTGGCACTAAAGACGCAGCTAAAGAAAAATCTAAAGCGGCACGCTCTGCTTCGCTAAAGGCAGGATGTGTTTTGTATTCCCAAATGTTATCTAGCTGCTCTTGCTCTGCTCCGTAGCGTTCGGCGGCACGAATGGCATGCGCCTGGCAGTATCTGCACCCTGTACTATTACTACTTACCCAAGCAATCATTCGTTTTAGGGCAGATGTTACTCGGCCTTGATTATCCATAACCGCTTTATTTAAATTAATAAAGGCTTTACTAATGGCTGGTCGCCGCTGCATAGTAAGAACACTATTTGGGCAAAACCCAAGGGTTTCGTTAAAGAATTCTGCCAGTGCTTTGGTTTCTGGATCGTGATCTGGGTTTAATGGAGTAACTAAGGGCATAGAATTATAAATTTAAGGTGGTAAATTACAAAAATTCAAAACTCTCGTGGCAATTCACACTGCCAAAACTGTCTTTTTTATTACTTTTATATAAACAGTTCTCCCTGGTTCTTTACCAACCTAACACCTACCGTATGCGCTGGACAATTAAAGCACAACCAGATTCTAAGGAGATTCAACATCTTAGTCGCGAATTAAATATTCCGCAGACCATAGCTGGCCTGCTAGTACAACGCGAGATTAAGACATTCGACCAGGCCAAATATTTCTTTAAACCCGAACTTCCCAATTTGCATGACCCGTTTTTAATGCAGGATATGGATAAAGCTGTGACTCGAATTGCAGCCGCTATAGCCCAGCAGACTAATATCTTGGTTTACGGAGATTACGACGTTGACGGCACGTGCAGTGTTGCCATGATGGCCGGTTTTT
The DNA here is from genome assembly GCA_965277295.1 of Gilvibacter sp. Taxonomy (GTDB): domain Bacteria; phylum Bacteroidota; class Bacteroidia; order Flavobacteriales; family Flavobacteriaceae; genus Gilvibacter. The sequence goes on along the minus strand of OZ255720.1, from coordinate 1,371,761 downwards.
TAGAAGCGATTGGCGCCCAAGTTGCCACCTATATTCCAGACCGATATAAAGAAGGGTATGGAGTTTCTTTGGCAGGAATAGATTATGCGGCAGACAATGCAATTGGATTAATTGTTGCACTGGATTGTGGAGTAAAGGCAATAAAGCAGGTGGCTTATGCTAAAGAGCATGATATAGATTTTATAATTTGCGACCATCACCGGCCTGGAGAACAATTGCCAGAGGCAGTTGCTGTTTTAGACCCTAAGAGAGAAGATTGCATTTATCCTTTTAAAGAATTATGTGGTTGTGGGGTTGGCTTTAAATTAATTCAGGGATTAATTAGTCACTTTGAATTAGATCCAGAAATGGCCTGGCCATATTTAGATTTAGTAGCTACTGCTATTGGTGCAGATATTGTTCCACTTGTAGCAGAGAATAGGATTTTAGCTTTTTATGGCTTAGAAATATTAAATGCTAATCCGCGCATTGGGTTTAAAGCGATGTTGGGAGATCAAGTAAAAGAAGATTATACTATTACCGACCTTGTTTTTGGTATTGCCCCGCGCATAAATGCGGCAGGGAGAATGAAGCATGGCGATTATGCCGTTGCACTTTTATTAGAAAATGACTACGAGCAGGCTAAAGCAATGGCTCAAGAAATAGAGGCTTTTAATACTGATCGCCGAGAGGCAGATTCCCAAATCACAAAAGAGGCCTTGGCTCAAATTCTGGAGTTAAAAGATGAACATAAACATACAACTGTTGTTTACGATCCCAATTGGCACAAAGGAGTTATTGGGATTGTCGCTTCTAGATTAATAGAAACTTATTATCGCCCTACATTGGTATTTACAAAGTCCGGAGAGAAGTTGGCGGCATCGGCAAGATCGGTTAAAGGCTTCGATGTCTACAAAGCAATCGCGGCTTGTAGTGCACATTTAATCCAATTTGGAGGTCATAAATACGCCGCTGGTTTGACCATGGCGCCAGAGCAGTATCAGGATTTTAAAAATGCTTTTGAACGGCAGGTGTCAAGCACAATTACTAAAGAACAATTAGAACCTGTAATTAGCATAGATATGCAAATCGATTTTAACCAGATTACACCAAAATTTTATAGATTAATTAAGCGTTTAGCCCCTTTTGGGCCAAATAATATGACTCCAGTATTTATTGCAACTGCAGTACAGGATTCGGGATGGGCAAAGCAGGTTGGTGCAGATCAGAGTCATTTAAAGGCAACTTTTGTTCAGAATAAAATAAAAATACCTGCAATTGGTTTTGGATTAGGGTCAAAAATTAAACTACTCGAAAAAGGCAGCTTGGTAGATATAGCCTTTAGTTTAGACGAAAATCACTGGCAAGGTAAAACCAGCCTACAATTAAGAATAAAAGACATAAAGGCTCACACATAGCCCTAAGTCATACAAATTAGCCTTGGAAGGTCTTTAATTTAAAAGCTGTGCCATTAAATTCACCATAAGTAAAGTGAGAAATCCAATCGCCTAAATTAAAATAGGTTGAGTCGTTGTTAAGCTTTATTTCTAAAGGCAAGTGTCTGTGGCCAAAAACAAAATAGTCGTAGTGCTTTTGTTCTAATTTTCGCCGGGCATATATGGCAAGCCATTCGTTGTCTTCGCCTAGAAATTTCTTGTCTTCCTCGCCAGAAATAAGTTTATTTTTTACCGACAAATATTGGGCGAGTCGCATGCCAATTTCGGGATGTAACCAACGGAACAACCAATTAAAAAATGGATTGGCAAACACTTTCTTCATGCGCTTGTAGCCTTTGTCTCCTGGGCCTTTACCATCTCCGTGGCCTATTAAAAACTCTTTATCGTTAAAGGTAAACGCTTGCACGTCGCGGTAGGTTGGAATATTAAGCTCCTTCTCGAAGTAAGACTTCATCCACAAATCGTGATTACCTACAAAAAAATATACAGGGATTCCGCTATCCGTAATTTCGGCAAGTTTACCGAGTACACGCACAAAGCCTTTAGGAACTACAGTTTTATATTCGAACCAAAAATCGAACAAGTCGCCTAGCAAAAAAATTGCAGCAGCATCTTGCTTTACATGATCCAACCAACGCACAAATTTTAGCTCCCGTGGCAAGCTTTGGGCAGGGGTTGGTGCTCCTAAATGATTGTCGCTAGAAAAATATATTTTCTTACCTGCGGGTATTTGCATAGGTCAAAGATAGTAAAGCTATGGCTAATTGTCTTGGGCAAACCATTCGGCGTAACTGGTCGCCGTTTCTTGAAGTTTTAAGGAATGTAATTGAATGTTTTCTGGCAGCCTGCTTTTTATTTTTTGAGCAAAGTCGATAACCATCATTTCGCTGGTAGGCTGATAATTTACTAGTAGCACATTGTGCCCGCGTTTTTGTAATTCATGGGCGAGTTCTACATGCGGAGTATTTTTGTTAAACACGGTGGCGTGATCAAAAACATCGACAATTTCTTCTTTCACTATTTTTTTAAGATCGCTAAAGTCTATTACCATACCAAACTTAACATGGGCATTGTCGGCAATGGGTTGCCCTATAACAGTTACAGAAAGTCGATAACTGTGGCCGTGAACATTGCGGCATTTGCCGTCGTAGCCGTATAAGGCGTGTCCAGTTTCGAAAGAAAATTGTTTGGTAATTCGTATGGTGCTCATAATCTAATTTCGGGGTAAAAGTACAACAATTCGCCCTATTGATCCTGCGATCTGGCCAAGGGTAAATATTTGTTTTTGTATTTTATTATTAAGGCTAAGGCACGGTAGGCAATCCAAACAATTAGTGCAATCCAGATTCCGTCCATATTCCAACCAAGATATTTTCCAAGATACAAGGTGGGAATAAAACCAAGTAAGGTCGATCCAAGAAGCACATTGCGTAAATAGCGCATTTCGCCTAAGCCTTTAAATACGGCATCTAGGGTAAAGGCCATGGCGCTTAATGGCATAGAAATAATAACATACCAGAAAATAGTATTGTAAACCTCGATAACTTCGGGTTCTTTACTAAATAAGGTGCCTAAAGGCGTATATAAAACCGTGCCAATAGTCATTAAAATAGCGCTTACTCCAATATTATATAAGCATACTTTTTTTGTGAGTTTCCACAATCCTGAATAGTTGGATGCTCCTAATAGTCGTCCACCCAGAATATTTCCGGCTGCGCCGTAACCGTCTAAAAAGAAGGCCGCGAACAGCCACAAATTTATTGCAATGGTATAGCCAGCAATCTGATAAGTTCCTAGAGCTGTAGCTTCTCGAACAGCAAGAATTAGTGCAGCGTTTAAGGCTAGAGATCGTACGACCAAATTGGCCCACATGACCACCAAACGTTTTATTTCTGGATGTAAATTACGCTTAAACTTAAGAGATACCTTGGTCTGTGTTTTAAGCAAAATAGTAGCGAGCAGCGCCATGAGCGCCTGAGAAATTAAACTTGCCCAAGCAGCCCCTTTTATTGCCATGGGCGATATAATACCCTCTATTCCGTAAACCAAAGCAAAATCTAATCCTATATTAGAAAGTGCTCCAACGGTGGCGACAACCATTGGCCAAAAGGTATTCTGCAACCCTCTAAAAATTCCAAAAAGAGCAAAAGTATATAAGGTTAAAGGAAATCCCCAAACACGAATGTTATAATAGTCTACGCTAAAATCTAAAATAAGCCCATCGGCTTTCATTAGAATAAAAATTTCGCGAGAAAAAAAGTAAGTACCTCCTAAAATTAAAAAACTTGTAAGTACATTAAAATATACAGCTTGGGCTGGAAAAGTGCGCAATTTATCGAGGTTTCCAGCACCTAAATTCTGACTAATAATAGCGGTAATTGCACTACGAGATTGCCCCAATACCCAGATAAAAGTAGAGAGTAAAGTTCCAACGATCCCCGCAGCTGCTAAAGATTCGGTGCCGTAATTTGCAATATTACCTACCACGGCTGCATCGGTTAAAGAGAGCACGGGTTCGGCAATTCCAGAAATAATGGCTGGAATGGCTAAGGTTTGAATGCGTTTAAAAGAGATATCTATAGACAAGGGCTAGCATTAGGGTTTAAAACGAGTTCGTAGCAATAAAAGGGGTGTTCGCTTTGCTTGGGAAAATAAACATTTCCCAGTTGGGTATATCCTCGTTTTTGGTAAAAAAGTTGGTTGCGTTTATTTTGACTAAAGGTGTCGAGTCGCACCGAATCCATTTTACTTTCTTGCGCCTTAGCTTCTGCAAAATCCATTAAGGCTTGTGCATAGCCTTGACTTTGGTAATTTGGATGCACTGCTAAGCGATGAATATACCCATTGTTTGTATTGGGAGTTAGCCATTTTATGGGGATATACTCTTGGTCCATATGGGCGCTAATTACTATAATTCCTACAATTTTTGATGATTTTTCTAGCACATATAGTTCTTCCCGCTCTAGGTCTAATTGGAAGGCGGCCTTGGTAGGGTAATGTTCGTTCCATTGGTAGATTCCTTGTGCTATCATTGCTTTGGCACAGGCTCTTGTTAAGTTCAGGATTTCCCCTATTTCTTTGTATTTTGCGAGTCGAATCATTAATTCGATGTATTTTTGCACAAAGGTAATTAAAGCCCTACCGTTATGAAAAAAATTCTAGTACCAGTAGGAAACCCTAAAAACGGAGAACAAAATCTGCGTTATGCGGTGAATTTTGCGTCTATGAGCGGCGCCCAAGTCTATTTAGTTAATTTATATAAAGAGTTTTCTAAGGTTGGTAATCTAACCAAGGTTAACGAATTAATTATTGAGGAGAGCGAAGCACAATTGGACAATATTATTGCGGCGGTAGACACTAAAGGTGTACAAGTTATTGCTCGTGCAGTAAAAGGTGACCCTTTTGAAGGGATAAGCCGTATTTCGCATCAGTTGGATATTGATTTGCTTATTTTGTCGCCTCAAAGTGTAGATATTAAAGACGAAATTTATTTAGGAAACGTAACGGGAAAGCTTATCAAGCAGACCGATATTCCAGTACTAATAATTCCAAACGATTACATTTTTAGAAAGGTTGAGGTAATTTTAATGGCGATTAAAAGTGGTACCATTAAAAATACAAGCACGCTAATGCCATTAATAAGCATTAAGAGCTTGTTTTCGGCAAAACTAAATTTATTACAAGTAATTACTCCAGATGTAGCACAGGAGGACGAAGCAATTTCGGCCGAACTCGAGGAACTTATAGACAATTGCAAAGTCACAAAAAATGCAACTATTTATCAGGGAATTTTAGAGCACTTTCAATCCAATAACCCAGATATGCTTTGTGTAGTGCGCAGAAAACGCGGATTCTTTAAAAAGCTTTGGGAAAAGAACGAAGTCTTTAAAAAGGAATTCCACACCACTAAACCTTTATTGGTATTGCGGGGTCAAGAATAAAAAAATTATTATTTTTGTCCTCCTTCGCTAAAGCTTCGGAGGACGAAGTCCTAAGTTGGCTTATTTACAAGATAGGATTGCAAAATTAAAATGGGGATGTAGCTCAGCTGGCTAGAGCGCTTGACTGGCAGTCAAGAGGTCGTGGGTTCGACTCCCATCTTCTCCACATCAAGCAGAAAATCCACACGTTCCGTGTGGATTTTTTTATACCCGAAACCCGTTGAAAGTTTACTTTTATAAGGGTTGAGGTATAAAAAAATGAGCACACACCAAAGGTGGGTGTATTTTCTATTTGCAGTAGTGCGTGAATGTTGGGAGCTTTCGACGAAGGAGAAAGACTCCCATGTATTTGCGGAAAGTTTACTTTTATAAGGGTTGAGGTATAAAAAAATGAGCACACACCAAAGGTGGGTGTATTTTCTATTTGCAGTAGTGCGTGAATGTTGGGAGCTTTCGACGAAGGAGAAAGACTCCCATGTATTTGCGGAAAGTTTACTTTTATAAGGGTTGAGGTATAAAAAAATGAGCACACACCAAAGGTGGGTGTATTTTCTATTTGCAGTAGTGCGTTAATGTTGGAAAGATTTTGCGCTAGCAAAAGCAATCCCACCCGATAGTTTACTTTCGAGCGGCTTGAGGCACAAAAAAACCAAGCGTGCGAAGCTTGGTTGTATTTGTTTTTCGACATGCTGCACGGCAATATCTATTATAAATATTTTAAAGTGTGATGAATTCTTCGAGATAATTGACTAACTTTAGGTTCCCTTCAATAATAAATCTATCATTATGAAAATTAAATTACTTACCCTAGCATTGCTGTGCATTCAGTTTTGTTTTTCTCAAGGCACTACCTATTTTGTAGATCCTGCCGGGGATGACTCAAATACTGGAACATCACAAACAAGCCCTTGGAAATCAATTAATAAAGTAAATACAACCAGCTTCCTACCTGGCGATAGTGTTCTATTTGTTAAAGGCGGAGTTTGGACAGACGCCAACTTAGTGGTTAGCAGCTCTGGCACAGACGAAGCCAAAATTACTTATGGGGCTTATATTCCTATTAGTTCACCATCAATTGGAGATAAGCCTATAATTTCTAGTGTTAGTAAAATAGCAGATGATTCAAACTATAATTGGATACACGTGGGTGGAGGAATTTGGAAAACAACCGCCGAAGTGGCTAATCCGGGAAGGCTCTTTACCGGATATGATCCTCAAGACCCAAGCGCGAGCACGGAACTTTTAAGGGCCTATGATTTTAACAACTTGGGCGAAGACACCAAATCGGCCGTAGATGGAGCTACGTTACCCAAAGACATCTTTTTTTGGTCTAACGACACAACGCTGACTACTACAACAACGCCGCAGTTTAGTGTACTATATGTTTACACCGGAAATTCTACACAGAGCCCGGAACAAGAGGACTTAATTTATAAGAGTACAAATAGCAATTCTAGTTTTTTTCATGTTTTTATGGGTAACAAAATGCACGTTATTATGGATGGCATTGAGTTACATGGAGGAGCTAATAACATTGGTTTGAGTGGAACTACTTCTTCTGTTTCCAGTAGGTATATAGAGATAAAAAACTGTTTGATAGGTAGATTTTCCTATACTGCATTTGCTATTATAAATACAGATTTCTGTGAAATACATGACAACCTCTTTGATTCCGCTTACACTACTAAGACGGGGTTAACAGCCGATGATTACGACTCAACAAGCACAATTCCTGGATCGGATTTAAGAGGAAACGGAGACGCGATAAGGATTATCAACGACGGGTCGGACAATAATATTTATAACAATACATTTTTAAATTGGGGGCATGCTGCACTTGAATTAAATGGAGTAGATTCTGGAACTGGTGCAAATCAAGGTATTACCAACAATAAATTTTACAACAATTATATTTCGGCTCCACAGATATCGTATTCTAGGGGTTTTAGTACCTCGGGTCCAGTTGACACGTGCACGGAAAACGAGATTTTTAATAATCTTTTGGAGCATATGACCATTCAAAATCAGATAGGGGGCAAGAAAAATAAAATACATCATAATATATTTAGAGATTTCTCACAGTCTGATTTAAGGCCTAAAGGATATGCCAACGGCATTGAAGTTATCAACAACCAACCAGGATACGAATCAACTTTAAATAAAATAGATCATAATCTTTTTATTGATTTAGATGACGCCGGGCTTACCGTGAATTTTTGGGGTAGCACGGGACCAGATGATCCAGAATGGAACAAAGTTGAACAGAATTTTTTTAGGAATAATATTTTGTATAATTGTGGCCGACAAGAAAACTACCACGCCATTGTTATTGCTAATAATAACCGCGGGCAAGCTCCAAGGTTAGGAGGTAATACTTTTAAAAATAATTTAGTTTACAGTTTTGACGCTACAGGCACGCAAATAGATGAAACTATAAATTACTACGGTATTGCCCCTATACTCGCAGCGAGTACTACCTATACCTACCCTACACTAATCTCTGGTGAATATACCGTATCAGAATTTAATTCGTATTCCCTTAACTCTGGAGATGTGGCCAATGGGAATATTGACTTAGATCCAGACTTCCTTGATTTAACTTCAGGGTTTCACTTGGCCGAAACTTCTCCATGCTTAGACGGAGGAAATAGCGGAACAACTACTTTATACACTAACGATTATTACAACGAGTCGTTTATTCTTGGGGTAAAACCAGATATTGGACATCAAGAAATATATAATAGAACTACCCAATTAACAGTGGAATATTGCGATGAAGACTTACTAATTGAAGACCTTGGGATTATTGCATGCGATCCAATAGAAAATACAAGTCTTTATAGATTCAAGTTCACCGACCCTCTTGGGGTTGTTCAGTACGTAGATAGCGACGATGTTTTTGTAGATTTATTCGACGCTTGGTGGGCCCAAGCAAAAACCACATATTCCGTGACTGTGCGCAAAGTGCCTGACAGTCCAGCGGATGATTATGCCTTTCCCCATGGTACTATTTGCACAATTACAACTCCCCACTTAACACGCTTAACAGACCCTTATTGCGATGAAGACCTGCCCGGCAGTAGTGGTATTATTGAAGCATACCCAGTTCTTAATGCAACCGAGTATACCTTTAGATTTAGAGACGGAGCAGGTAATTATACATATTATACAACTACAAATCCAATCATGAACTTGTACGAGCGATCATGGGTGCAAACTAAGCATACCTATAAAGTTCAGGTAAAGGCAGTTAGTCCAACTTCTAGCTCAAGTGGGTTTTCTTATGGCCCAACTTGTGGAGTTACCACACCTAATATAATACCAACTGCACCAACAGCAGAGGCGCATAAAACATTACATACATCACTAGATTATTCCGCTAACATTGTTTTGTATCCAAACCCAGCGCAAGATTATGTAACTGTCGATTTTAATGCTAATTCAGAATTAAATATATTGTGTTTATTTGATGCGACTGGGAAAACTTTTTTGGTTAATCGTGACCAGAATAACCAGATTTGGTTGGGAGACATGGCATCTGGTGTATATTATTTAAAAATTGCCACTGAGGCTGGCACCTATTTTAAACGAATTGTGAAACAATAATGGTATAGCTCAAATGACTAAATGGCAAATATTCTTAGTGTTTTATAGAAAGTTTACCCCCGCTGGCGCCAGTCTCCAGACTGGTGACCAACAAACAATCCCTATTAAAATAAAGCCATCTTATTCATGAATCTAGACCATCATTAATAGTTTCCTTTATTTAAGTTCCATAGCTTTATGGATATGAGTAGAAAATACAAATTCCATAATCCATCTGCAGCTTACTTTGTTTCTTTTGCAACCGTTTATTGGATAGATGTATTTACGCGAGAGACATACTTTAAAGTCTTGGCCGATAGCGTATCCTACTGCAGAAAAAATAAGGGCATGGCCCCCGCTGGCGCCAGTCTCCAGACTGGTGACCAACAAACAATCCCTATTAAAATAAAGCCATCTTATTCATGAATCTAGACCATCATTAATAGTTTCCTTTATTTAAGTTCCATAGCTTTATGGATATGAGTAGAAAATACAAATTCCATAATCCATCTGCAGCTTACTTTGTTTCTTTTGCAACCGTTTATTGGATAGATGTATTTACTCGAGAGACATACTTTAAAGTCTTGGCCGATAGCGTATCCTACTGCAGAAAAAATAAGGGCATGGCCCTTTTTGCTTATTGCTTTATGCCCAGTCATGTTCACTTTATATTTAGAGCAGATAATGAAAATCCAACATCATTATTGCGAGACTTTAAAAAATTTACTGCGAACAAAATGTTGAAAGCCATCATTGAGCATCCGCAAGAAAGTAGAAAAGAATGGTTACTCGAATTGTTTGCAAAGGCTGGAAAAAGTAATTGTGATATTACCAAATATCAATTTTGGCAACATCATAACAAACCTATAGAACTATGGAGTGCTCCAGTTATAATTCAAAAATTGGAGTATATTCACAACAATCCAGTACAGGCTGGTTTTGTTGAGCAACCTACAGATTGGAAGTATAGCAGCGCGAAGAACTACGCCAAAGACAATCCGGCTTTCGAAATTGACTATATTGGTTTCTTAAGTTAAAGAATACATGTTTAAAATAGCACCAGTCTGGAGACTGGCGCTAGCGGAGAACAAGATGGCACATAAATAATTAACTAGTTGATTTCGTGAAACTTGTGATGCTTTTAAGGTGAATAAAATTAAATTTTTTTGTATTTTTAGTTATTAACTATAGATTATTATGTTTGGTTTAAATAATACATGTTTGTTGTTATTGTTTTTGTCACCGTTAATTTTTGGCTGCGGGGGCGATGATGTGCCAATAAACCCGAAGGATTTTGAATGTGATCAACTCGGTTCCGATTTATTACGATTTACTGTTTTTACAGTAGAGGTCACAGATGACCCAGAACCTGGTTATAATGTAACAACTACCGTCCGAAACTTTAGTTCTGACGACTTTGTCTGGTTAGACAATCCAAGTGGAAGCACGTTCCCTCGATTTGTATTGGTAGCGGGCAATAGGGTGACAACGCACACCTTTAATGAATTATGTGGCACTGTTGTGGCGGGCAGTAGGGTCCTTGTAGCAGGCAGTAACTGTGTTTTAAGCACCTTTGTTGCATCCACAGGTAACTCTCCCGATCCATCTGCATTTGTTGCATGTGTTGGCTTTAGTAGCTAAAATAGTATCCCCCGATGGCGCCAGTCTCCAGACTGGTGACTCCCCGTTGGCTTTCGAAATTGACTATATTGGTTTCTTTAGTTAAAGAATATATGTTGAAAATAGCACCAGTCTGGAGACTGGGCTAGCGGAGGGTTTCTTAAGTTAAAGAATACATGTTGAAAATAACACCAGTCTGGAGACTGGCGCTAGCGGAGGTACTACGCCCAAAGTATTTGCCCACTATGTTAATACATTACTAAAATATGTGAACTCCCTGTTAATCTATGCAAATAGTTGCACCACACTTGAACTGGCTGTATTATCTTGTAGTGATTTATTTGCTATGAATATTAAACAAGTCGTTTTTATTGTACTTGGCCTGTTTGCTTTTTTACCAAACAGCCATGCCCAAACCGAAAACTCAATTTTGGTTCAAGGGACTATTACGTTTAATCAAGCTCCAGTGTCTAATGTAAATATTAAAATATTAGATAGTCCTTTAGGGACTGTTTCTAACACAGCCGGAGAATACCAATTAGAAGCTCAAATAGGCCAAACAATTCGCTTTAGCAAAGTTGGTTTTAAAGACGTATCGATTGTGGTGGAAGACACCTCAACGACTTTAAATATTACGTTAGATAACTTTATAGATCAGTTAGATGAAGTTGTGGTTATTGCCGATACTCCTGCACAAGACGAAGAAGATCTACAAGTTGTTATGAACGTTAAGCTGAAGGCGCCAGTTGGAATTTTTAAGCCTGATGCACATGGCGGAGTGGTTTATTATTTAGGTCCAAGGGAGATTAATATGCTTTATAATCCTGACTTAGGATTGGCCTTAAAAGATCGATATGCTGGGGTTAAAGGCCCTTTTACTTGGATGGTAGACGACATTGAATGGAAGACTCCGCCGGTAATAGCATATAGCGAAATTGCAGCTATGTATGTAGCAGATATTCCGGTCACTGGCCCAACGGTTTTTGTTAGAACCAAGAACGCTCCCGAGCAGATTGCGCTAAGAAAAGCCAAACAAGCCGAAAAATACAAGAATCAGAATTATTACAATAACGATGCGGTTAGCCTAGACAATTCGCAATACAATAATAAAGCTGTCAAAAACCAAAACACCTTACGCGATATTAGCGGTAAAATTACCTATTTAGAGTCGCCACTAGCCAATGTAAATATTAAAGTCCTAGGCAGTTCAAGAGGCACAACAACAGACAACAAAGGACAATATAGCATTCAAGCGAGAACTGGGGAGGTACTAGAATACAGTCATGTTTCTTTTAAGGCATTGGAAATAGTAATAGAAGACATTACCACCCAAATTGATCTAGAAATGATTGCGCTAGAAAATGAATTGGACGAAGTGGTTATTAAAGTTACTACCCCAAGTGGAGACATTTTAACAAGAAGAGAAAAAGCGGAAAAACCCTTCCAGACCTCAAGAGGAGGTTTTGATCCCAAAACAGCAGGATACGCTATAGGAGTTGTGGACGGAGACGAATTAAGCAATACGTATTCGTCCATTGCAGAAGCCCTAAAGGGGAAAATATCTGGGTATCAAGTTGGTATTAATGGGAAGGCCTACTTGCGCGGAGCGGGGTATTCTGTCCAACAGGATTATCCTGTTGCTTGGGAAGTAGATGGCGTTTTTACAACCGATGAACCGACCTATTTAGATTTAACTCAAATAGACGCGATTTATGCCTTAAAATCTATTGCTGCCACCAATAAATACGGCACCCTTGGCGCAGGAGGTGTAATTGTGATTAAAACAAAATTCGGGGATTTTAGTCCGAATAGCGCCAAACGACGTGAGAATATTGCTAAGTATCAGAACAACGATTTTTATTCTAACGATGCCGTTGCTATTGGCCTAGGTGGAATGGCATTAAATAAATATGTAAAAATCCTTAAGGACTTTAACGATAAACAAAAGGCTATTGCGGAGTATAATCGCGTTTTAGACTCAACAGTATTAGCGTATTCCGACCAACTTGCAATTGCAACGTTGTTTGCAAACTATTATAAAGACACGAATTCGGCCAGTGATATATTAACCACCTTGTCTAACAATAACCCCAAGAATCCAGAAATTCAAAAGGCGATTGGGTATCAGTTTCAAGCTTTAGGACTTACAAAAAAGGCGGTCGACATTTTCAAAATTGTTGCTAGGCTTCGCCCAGAATATGCACAATCTTACAGGGATTTGGCGAATGCGCGTTTAGAAAACAATCAGTTTAAACAAGCCTGGCGACTCTATATGAGTTATCTGCTTATGGGTAATACGGCTAACGAAGAGGGAATTGGAAAGCAAATCTATTCCGAAATGGAGTATGTATTTTACCATCGCAGCAATCAAGCAGGAATTAAAGAGAAATTTGTACCAATAAGCGAAGATATTTACGAATTTCAGGCCGATGTTCGCTTGGTTTTTGAATGGAATACTTCGGAGGCCGAGTTCGATATTGAATTTGTAAACCCCGAACTTAGGTCGTATGTATTCCAGCACGATTTGGTCCATAATCAGGACCTTATAATGGACGAAAAAACCAAAGGCTATTCCAGTAAGGAATTCTATGTTGACACCATTGGAGAGGGAGAATGGCTAGTAAACTTTACCTATAAGGGCAATAAAAAACCGCAGCCCACTTACGTTAAACTCACCGTGTATTACAATTGGGGCAAAAGCTACCAAACCCAAGAAATTCGAGTATACACCCTACAAGAGCAGCGTGACAAGTTGCAATTACTGCGCTTAACGAAAGAAGTCTTAGTGGCTACAAATTAGTTTGATCCGCTACTTTGGATTTGAATTATTCAAGCAATTGCATTATTCTTATACTAGATAAAGAATTTTAATTCTACTTTTATTTAAAAGAAGCACCTATTTTAGTTTCATGAAAAAATTTGCACTTTGTTTGTTATTAATAGCAAGTTCTTGGACTTTAACTGCTCAAGAGAATAAGGGTGAATCAGATACTAAAGGCGAGGATAAAGAAAAAAAGGTTGACTTTACTGTAATGCCTTTTCTTAGCTACAACAGGAACCTGGAATTCATGTTTGGAGCCATTCCTATGGCCATGTATAGGACGAATGTTAAAGATACGATTTCTCCTAAATCGCTATCTGGGGCAGTGGGAATCTACACGACTAACGAATCGTTTTTTATTGGCTTTTTTAATAAGTGGTATTTTAAGGAAGACAGCTGGCGGGCTCAATTTTTTATTGGGTTTGGTGATTTTATTTCGCAATTTTTTGTGGACGAAGTTAGCACCCCGGACTTTTATAATTTTGGAACCAATGCAACGGTGCTAAGTACCGGCCTTAAAAGAAGAATTATTCCAAATTTATACGGAGGAATAAACTATACGTATGCCAAGTATAATTCGGTGTTCGAAGACGATATTTTTCCCGCCTCATCTACAGTAACCCATGGAATCGAATTGAATGCATTATACGACACTCGAGATAATGTGTACTATCCCAGAACTGGAATAAAAAGTGATATTAAGTGGATTAATTACGGGGAATGGATTGGCAACGATCTAGAGGCAAATAAAATAAATACAATTTTTAACACCTACTTGCCAACACGAGATAACAAAGATGTTATAGCGGCTCGTTTTTCGGGCACCTTTGGACTTGGAGACTTAGCTTTTGAACAACAAACGGTAGTTGGCGGAAACGATATACGGGGGTATTCAGACGGAAAATATCGTGGAGATACAGTACTCGCTGTTCAGGGAGAGTATAGACTAAACGTTACAAAACGAATTGGTTTTGTAGGTTTTGTAGGAGCTGCGACAGTTTATGGTTCAGATAACGAAGATTTTAATGGCATCTTTTTACCTGGAGGAGGCGTTGGAGTTCGTTACGGAGCCTTTAAGGCCATGAAGTTTAATATTGGACTTGATGCCGCTGTTGGGAAAGACGACTGGGGTGTATATTTTAAAATTGGAGAAGCCTTTTAGCGTATTGGTTTAAAGGTGTAAAATTATGCGTGTTTTTACGCGGAAAATCACAATTTTATTCCGTGAAAACAACCGTAATTTTAACTACAAAATTATTTATCAAATAATAAAGAAACCCCAACTACGTAGGCATTTTAGGCTATTTTCATTTAGACTTACACCAAAAATAAAACTCGAAAACCTTTTGACTTAAATGTTTTACTGTAAGAATGCATTAACTTATCTATTTATGTAACAGTATTACTTTATTCATGAATTATAATAGTTCTGCTCTAATTACTTGTTCAAAGGTTACTTTTTGCAAGCCCTATTTTTTACCCCTATTACTGGCTTTGTTTTGCGGTGGTATTCTTAGTGCACAAGAGACCGAAGCACCAAATTCCAAAGGGAGTTCTAAATTTTCTTTAGGTGTTGAGTTTGGGGTGTCCCTTCCCACCATTTTAGGCGCCCCTAGCTTGGAGATAGAAGGCTTTCCGTCGGCAGCAGAGGCGGTTCAAAATAAGAAGGAATTAAACACGTTTCGCGAAGAAAAAATTGCGGCAAGACCTTATTTGGGTTTTGGCCTTTACTATGCCATTAAACCCAGACTCTCTATAGGGATTCAGACACAGTGGCGATCAGATTATAAGTATGCGGCGTATCAGTTTTATTGGCAAGACAAATTGGTTATTTCGAACAATTTACAAGTTACCTCTAGAGGCTCCTTTAAGCAGGAATCAAAAATATCAAGCACGCAGTTGGGGCTTGTTGCTAATTATAGCGTGTTTAGCTCACAATTTACATCCACAACACAAATAGAATTCCAGGTTGGAGCTGGGGCAGGCCTATCCTTTTTTCGCCACCAAACTTCTGTGCCCTATGTATTTTTAAATATGACTGTAGCAAATTTTGAAGTTTCTGGAGATTACACTCTTGGCCCCGGAGATATTGCTGCGGTTACGCAAAAAAACAATTCGTTTTATTGGCAATTTAACGGTGGCTTTAAATTTACAAACACCGCTTTCCCAGATTTAAAAGTAGGATTTAGATATATTAATCAAGGTAAGTTTATACTTAAAGAGCAACCCGCTTCCTCTCAAGAATTGGTTGTGCTAAGCGCAACGAATTCAGGGTCGCAAGACGAAAATTTAATTCTTAAAGCGACCAATAGCGAGCGAACTTTACGCAGTTTAGACATTTACATTCAAGTATTTTTGTGGTAGATAGCACATAAAAAACGACGCTCTATAAATAAAGCGCCGCCTTTGTGAATAATACGTATGTTGTAACCGCTGTTATTGGTACAACGGAGGAGTAATGGTGTCTAAATTAGAACCGCTTGAATCTCCGGATCCTTGCATATGTAGGTTAGGAGCTAAAAACCTTACCTGTGTGTGCTCTTCACCTTTTTGTATGGTTGCATCCATTACAATTCCGAATAGGTTTCCAGATACAGAATAATCGTATTCGGTATTGTTAATGGTACCACTATAGTCGAAGGTATTGGTCTTTTTAACTAACCCCATCATTGCGTCTATAATAGTAGACTGCTGTTCTCTGGATAATCCCCACGAATCCATAGTCTGTGTAGTTTTAGTATACGACGAACTGCTATGCCCAGCCGAAAAGAATAAAAAGAAACCGCGTCCACCACTTGAAGTTTTCTTAGTTTGCTCTTTATATTCGTGCTGCTTAGATGCGCTTAGCATGCCGTAAATTAATTTGTCTAAAGAGTTAACGTTCTCTGGGGTAATACATTGCATGTTAAGCTTAAAGTCAACAGTAATATTACCGTGTGCTGGAACGGTATAAGTCGCACCCGATACCTGTCCTTGGCCAAATGCATTAACTTGAATGCCGTCTGTAGCCGATCCTGAATTAGCTTCTGTTTTTGCAAAAACTGTTTGTAAATCACTCATAATTTCTTGATTTAAATTAAATAAATATGTTAGTAGTAATTGTGTTGTAACATTTACATACCATAAAATTACGACCTTGAAAATTCACCCGAAATGCGTATATACCCCTGATTTACTGGCATTAACAGGGGTTTATACGGGGTTTGTTACAGCGTTTTTGTAAATATTTTAATTGTAAGTATGGAATTGTGGGCATTATTTAACACAATAATGCATTAAACAATAAAATCGCTCTTTTAGATTTTTAAGACAAAAACAAAAATGTTTCTATTAAAAAAAGCAGATATTGCACGGTGTTTGCATATACTTAATTAGGTTTCTAAAATAGAATCACCCTGTTGAATACAAAATCGGCCCAAACCCATACTACAAAAGCTTGTCTTTATCATTTACACAAAGAGGTGTCACTAGCACTTCCTTTTTTTAGGTATTGCGAAGTTTTTAATGCCAGTAATTATGTTTTTTTACTTGATAGCGCAAAAAATTCAGGGAATCTTGGCGAGTATTCTTACTTAGGGGCAGATCCGTATTTAATTTTTAATGCCAAAAGAAATGGCAATAGTCTTGCCCATGGAGCACAAATTATACAAACTACCTTTAAATCTGAAGCGGGGACTTCTTTTGCAGAACCACAACTAAGCAATTACACTCAAGACCCCTTTGTAAGACTTCAAGAGTTAGTAGCTCAGTACAGTCCGAATAAAGTTATAATTAAAGATTCTCCGTTCGCCCTTAACGGCGGTGCGGTTGGCTATTTTGGTTACGAAGCAGGATATTTTATTGAAGACTTGCCAGATCAAGGTGCAGACGACTTGTCGCTTCCCGATATTTATTTAGGGTTTTACGATTTGATTCTGTGTTACAATCATAAAAAGCAAAAGGCTTATGCCTCTATTATAGGTCGTGGAACGCATCCAGAAATGGCAATTCAAAATGCGAATGCGGTTTTTGCCAATATTAATAAGCGTTTACATCAATTTGATGCATCGTTTAATTCGACCCAGCAAGAGGCTTATAACCTGAAGGGCACTGATCTTCCCAAATTAAATGTAAACGGCGCATCTAAAGAAACCTATTGCGAACATATTAAAACTTGCTTAGAACATATAAAACAAGGCAATGTTTATGAAGTTTGTCTTACCCATAGGTTAGAAGCAGCCTATTGTGGAAGTGGCTGGGAGCTTTATAAACAACTTAGAATAGTAAATCCAGCTCCTTTTTCTAGTTATTTGCGTTTTCCAGAGGCCGAAGTAATTTCGTCTTCTCCCGAACGCTTTTTAAAACTAGACAACAACAAGGTTATAGAATCTCGTCCAATTAAAGGGACTCGACCCAGAGGTAACACTCCTGAAAAAGACAATGCTTACCAACAAGATTTACAACAAGCCGTGAAGGACCGGGCCGAAAACATAATGATTGTAGATTTGGTTAGAAACGACCTTGGAAAGGTGAGCACTATTGGTTCGGTAAGTGTTCCCGATTTATTTGTTGTGGAGCAATACGCCACGGTTTGGCAGCTTGTTTCTACTGTGCGTGGGCAACTAAAACCCGAACTGGACGGGTTCGATTTATTACGAGCAACCTTTCCTGGAGGCTCCATGACTGGGGCGCCTAAAATAGAGGCCATGAAAATAATAGACAGCCTTGAACCTGTTAAACGCGGAGTCTATTCTGGAGCAATTGGATATATAGATTATAGCGGAGTTTTAGATCTTAATATTGTAATTAGAACAATTATTTTAAAAGATAAAACCTGTTATTTTAATGTTGGCGGTGCCATAGTTGCAAATTCAGACCCTCTGGACGAATATATAGAAACCATGGATAAAGCAGTTGCTTTAAAGCAAGCAATCGCTAGAGCTATACACTTAAAATTGTAGGTAGATGAGGCTTGTCATACTAGATAATTACGATTCCTTTACCTATAATTTGTATCAGTATGTGGCTACCTTCGAACCAGACACCCAAGTTTTTAGAAACGACCAAATAACACTCACCGCACTTAAAGACTTAAATCCAGATAGAATTATTATTTCTCCTGGGCCAGGAAACCCCAATAATCCCGCTTATTTTGGAATTTGCAGGGCAGTAATAAAACATTTTGCAGGTAAAATCCCAATATTGGGAGTATGCTTAGGGCATCAAGGCATTGCTAGTTTGTATGGAGCGCAAATAATAGGTGCAACTCAAGTCATGCACGGTAAAACTAGTCAAGTGTTTCACAACGGCGATCCAATTTTTAAAAATGTAAGCAATCAATTCGAGGCCATGCGTTATCATTCTTTAATTATCCAACGAGAATCGCTTCCTGGCACTTTAAAGGTAATTGCAAAAACTACCGATGGAATAATTATGGGGATAAAACACAAGACCTATGCTTTATATGGGTTACAGTTTCATCCGGAATCAATTGGTACACCCGCAGGCAAACAAATCTTGAAAAATTTCTTGTATTTAGACGAGTTAAACTTAGAGTAATGCCTAAGTTTCTTTAAACTCGCGTTAAAATTCTAATGCTCCTGTATATTTTTTGTAAATTCATAAGGAATTTTTAATCCATACATTATGGCAAGCTATACTTTAACAATAAACGGAGAATCTCGGACCGTTCAAGCTGACTCAGACACTCCACTACTCTGGGTACTTAGAGACGAACTTAATATGGTTGGGACCAAGTTTGGTTGCGGAATAGGCCAATGTGGCGCTTGCACCGTGCACCTAGAAGGAGCTGCTGTAAGAAGTTGTCAATTGCAAGTTTCCAGTCTTGCTGGAAAGTCAATAACTACTATAGAGGGCTTATCCGAAAACGGAGATCACCCAGTACAAGAAGCTTGGAAAGAAGTAGATGTGCCACAATGTGGATACTGTCAAGCTGGTCAAATTATGACTGCCTCGGCATTTTTGGCAAGTAATCCAAGTCCAAATCAAGAAGAAATTAGACAGGCCATGCACGGTAATATTTGCCGTTGTGCTTCGTATAACAGAATTGAACGCGCGGTAGCAATCGCTGCAAGTAAATCGTAATAACCCATAAAAAGTAAGCACCATGGAAGCTCAAAAAAATAATTTAGCCTTTAGCAGAAGAGGATTCTTAAAAACATCTGCCTTGGCAAGTGGAGGATTACTTGTTGGTTTTAATTTATTACAAGCTTGTAAAGAAACCGCTGTTCCTCCTGTAGATATTGCAAGTCTAGACTTTAAAGATTTTAATGCCTTTATAAAAATTGCCGAGAATGGCTATGTAACCATTTATTCACCAAATCCAGAAATTGGACAAGGTGTAAAAACGGCCATGCCCATGCTTATAGCAGAAGAATTAGACGTGCCTTGGGAACATGTTAGTGTTGCACAAGGCGATTTAGACAATGTAAACTTTCAAAGACAAGTTGCCGGTGGGAGTCAGTCTATACGTTTTGGCTGGGATGCCCTTAGACAAACTGGCGCGACAACCAGACAAATGTTGGTAAACGCGGCAGCTGTGCGCTGGGGTGTAGACCCTAGTACGTGCAGTGCTTCTCAAGGGGTAATTACAAATGCCAATGGGGAAACCCTAGGTTATGGAGAAGTTGCTGTAGAAGCTGCGGCTTTAGAAGTACCCGAAGATGTAGTATTAAAAGCGCCTAAAGATTTTACTTTAATTGGTCAGGATATTGGCAACGTAGATATAGATAAGATCATAACTGGACAGCCCTTGTTTGGTTTGGATTATACGGCCGAAGGTATGCAATATGTTTCGGTAATGCGCCCTCCTGCTTTTGGTAATACTTTGGAGAGTTTCCAAGACACGGCCGCTAGAGCAGTCACTGGGGTGACTGACGTACTCCAATTTGGAGACAAAATTGCTGTTTTAGCCACCAATACGTGGGCAGCAATGAAAGGCAAAAAAGCCATAAAGGCCGTTTGGAAAGCAAGTGGCACCATGGAAAGCACTGCAGATCACGACGAGCAGTTAAATAAAATATTAGACGGCAATACCTTCGATACCCGTAGAGAAGATGGGAACGTAAAGGCGGCTTTTGCTGCAGCAGATCAAGTTGTGGAGCGCACTTACGAATCGCCATTTTTACCGCATAATTGCATGGAGCCCATGAATTTTTATGCCCATGTTACAGCAAGTAAAATTCACTTGGTTGGACCCATTCAAACTCCTGCTGGAACTGCCGCGCGAATCGCACAAATGTTGGAACGCGAGCCCGAAGAAGTACATTTAGAAATGACTCGAATGGGTGGAGGTTTTGGCCGCAGATTATATGGTGACTTTGCTATGGAAGCTGCCGAGGTTTCTAATTTATCTGGAAAACCCGTGCAAGTTGTATTTTCTCGTGAAGACGATATGACCGATGGAATATACCGTCCAGCTATTAAATACCGTTTAGCTGCATCTTTAAAAGATGGCAAAATTACAGGCTATCATTTAAAAGAAGCCGCTATTAATTCGAATATGTACGGCCTAATACCACACTTTTTTCCAGCCGGTTGTATCCCGAATTATAAAGTAGATACCGCCAATTATCAGAGCAATATTACCATTGGAGCATGGCGTGCACCATACACAAACTTTTTGGCTTTTGCAGAACAATCGTTCTTCGACGAAATTGCAGCAGAATTGGGAGTAGATGCAGTACAAATGCGACTCGATTTATTGCAAAACTTAGAAGGCAATCAAGACGAAAACATACAGTATTCTGGCAAGCGAATGCAAGATGTAATTAAGTTAGCGGCCGACAAAGGTGGTTGGGGAAAAGCCCAAGATGGAGTTTATCAAGGTTTTTCTGCATATTACAGCCACAACACCCATGTTGCCGAAATGGCCCAAGTAGAATTAAAAGACGGTTATCCTGTGGTTACTAAAGTGACCGTTGCTGTAGATTGCGGTATCGTGGTAAATCCACTGGGTGCTAAAAATCAGATAGAGGGTGGAGTAATAGACGGAATTGGACATGCCATGTATGGTGACTTTGGCTTTGACAATGGGCGTCCGTTGGCTAACAATTTTGACAATTATAGGTTAATCCGTATGCAGGAAACTCCGCAAGTGGAAACGTATTTTGTAGAAAATGAATTGTCTCCCACAGGTTTAGGAGAACCCGCTTTACCTCCTGCCGGAGCAGCTGTAGCTAATGCAATACATGCTGCTACAGGACAACGCATATTAAAACAACCTTTTGTAGATCAAATTAAAAAGGTCGAACTTAAAGAAGTTATTGGCTAACAAGAATTATATAACTATAAAATCGGCGCTATCTGGTGCCGATTTTTTTTTGGAGTTCTCTATAGGCCTCTGGCGTATCCATATCTTCAAACAGGTAATTAAATAGTACCGCTTGACTTTCGAATTTAGACAAAAGTGGGTGCATCCATGACTTTTATTTTTCTAGATATAGTATGGGTTTTTCATTTATTCTTAATTATCTTGGGCAGATAACCTTAGGTTTATAAAAACGGCGTTGCTATGAAAAATTTATTATCAATATTCTGTGTTTTCATTTTTTTAGGTGCTTGTAGTTCAAGTGACAATTCAGAGCCACCGGCAACTGACGACACTACAGATGACACCTCAGACGACACTGGTACGACTGTAGATGTATCTACTTTTGTGCTTGGTGTTAACGACATCACGGACTCCTCTGCCACAGTTAATGCTTCGGTAGATGTTGCAGGAACTTCACTGGCCGAACGCGGCATTTGCTGGAATACCGCCCCCAACCCAGATTTGAACGACGAATCTGCATCTTCAGGGGCAAGCGCGGGCGAATTTAGCATAGCTATTACCGAACTCATGGCCGATACAGAATATTTTGTGCGTACCTACGCTATCGATGCGGAGGGCAATCTATACTTCAGTGAGGACACTAGCTTCACTACTCAAGAACCTATACCAGCTATTTTTGATGGCAACGTAACATTAACGACACAAGCAGAGGTGGATGAATTTGGTGCCAATAATTATTTAGGGATAACGGGAGCTTTGGGTATTGGTAGCAGCACAGACATAACAGATCTTATGCCTTTATCGAGTCTTGAATTTGTAGATGATTTTATGAGAATTCAAGATAATACTCAATTAGCAAGCCTAAACGGGTTAAATAATTTAACCAATATAGGCTCGTCTTTTATGATTCTTGAAAATCCTTTACTGGTAGATCTTACAGGTTTGGAAGCGTTGGAAACACTGGGCTCGTCTTTGAGCATTAGATTAAATGACAATTTGGAAAGCCTTAACGGGTTACAAAACTTAGAAACAACGGGTGGGCTTGCATTGGAGGCTAGTATTAATCTAACAGATATTTCAAGTCTTTCGACCTTAACCACGATAAATGGTATTTTGACCATAAGCGACAATCCGTCTTTGGTATTGTTAGCTGGTTTAGACAACATTACGACTGTCGGAGGGTCTTTGCAGCTTACAGATAACAATGTTCTTGAAGATTTAGGCACTTTTTCAGCGCTAACAAGTGTAGGTGGTCAACTGGTTATTACGAATAATCCTAATCTTCAATCTGTTGGTGCCTTTAACAATTTGACCTCTATTATGTTCGATTTGCGTATTACTGGAAATGATCTGCAGGTTCTTGATGCATTTAGTAGCGTTCAGACTATCGGGGCTACTTTGGATATTCAGTTCGAAGACATTCCGGATATCGATGTGTTTAATAATCTTACTAGCGTAAAAGATGTACGCATCAATCAATGTAATTTTCTTACTAATTTAGATGGATTCGAAAGTCTGACTTTTGTGGAACGTGACTTTAGAATAAGTTTATGCAGCGTGCTCACGGACTTCTGCGGCATAACTAATCTAATTCTGGCCGATGGAATTGGCGGGTTGTATCGCGTAGAGTTTAATGCTTATAATCCCACAATTGCAGATATTGAGGCAGGTGATTGTAGTATATAAGTGTTTTCAGTATATAAACAAACCTATTCCTTAGAGTTGGAGTGCAACATATTAGACCTGTATAATTAAGGAAGCTCAATTTTAGTTGCTAATGCCCTCCTATATGATATCAATTGTGATAAAATCAAGGAGTTGCTAAGTTGTGCCGATTTTTTTTTGGAGTTCTCTATAGGCCTCTGGCGTATCCATATCTTCAAACAGGTAATTAAATAGTACCGCTTGACTTTCGAATTTAGACAAAAGTGATTTAGCTCCTTGATCTCCTGCTAAAGCACATAATTGGTTAAAAACTATGCGGTCAAAAATAGCGGGAACTCCTTTGGTGTTGGTGAATTCAGAAATAATAATTGGTGCTTTTGAACTCGAAAACACCCTAATTAATGTTGAATAATGACTACTTGGAAGGGTAGGAATATCGGCCAATGTAATAAGAGCGGCCGGATAATCTTTCTGCTTTACATACTCGACTCCAGCTTGAATAGAAGTAGCCATCCCCGCTTTCCATTGCGAATTATGTATTACGGTTACCGAATTTTTTTTTAGAATTTTTTCTAGCTCAATGGCCTTGGCGCCAATTACCACAATAAGCTCGATAGGATTCGCCTCTAGCGCGTTTATTATGACTTGTTCGATTACGGTTTTTTTATCCCAAGGAAGCAGTTGTTTGGACTGCCCCATGCGACTGGAAGATCCGGCGGCCAAAATAATAATTGGGATATTCGAGTCCATTTAGCTAGTAATTAATCGTGAATTCCGCCCTGCTTATACTTTAGTGACCCCGGTTGTTGGTTGCGCATAGTAGCCAATATTTCGGCTAAAATAGAAACGGCAATTTCTTGGGCAGATTCGGCTCCAATGTTTATTCCTGCGGGTCCGAATAAGTCATCTAAAAAGGAATCCGAAACTGCTGGGAAATACTCAAGCAAATCGTTTAAAAGTTGCTCTCTGCGCTTTTTAGGCCCCAAGAGCCCTATATATCCCAGCGAAGAACCGATTAGGTTTCCTAAGTATTGTAAATCTTTAGAAAAACTGTGCGTCATTATAACTAGTGCAGTGCGCGCATCGAAGTTAACACTGGTTATTTCTTCTGGAGTTAATCCGTGATATCCTGAAGCTCCAGGGAAGTTTTTTATATTTTTTGGGTCGTCTAGTGGCGCAATAATTGCTACAGTCATTCCCATATTTGCAGCAGCCTTACAGAGGGCAACTGCATCGTGTTCGGCACCTACAATCACTAACCGAATTGCTGGGGCCAATTGTTGTTTAAAACAGGATAATTCTTGCGTGTTTTGCTTGTTAAAAGCCAAATTCACCGCAAGTTGCTTGTTGTTGCTAAATTCAAAAATGCTGCCCATAGCAGCATTGGCTCCTGCATCTATTTGGTAATACGAATAAACGCTAACCGGCGTTCTGCTATTAAAATCGGCGAGCAAGGCATGGCAGATTTCTTGGGCTTTGGTAATAGGTTCAATTAAAATAGTCAAAATGCCTTCACAGCCCAAGCGGTAGCGCCCATCGTAGCGTAGTACCCTTGCAACTCCTAAACTAAATACCTCTTGAGCTTGCCTTACAATTTCTTTCTCTACGCAACCCCCACTAACGGCACCAGTCATTTCTCCATTTTGAGCAACTAGCATGCGTACTCCTGGACGGCGGTAAGAAGAACCCT
Source organism: Gilvibacter sp. (assembly GCA_965277295.1). Lineage (GTDB taxonomy): Bacteria > Bacteroidota > Bacteroidia > Flavobacteriales > Flavobacteriaceae > Gilvibacter. Next base: position 1,346,731 of record OZ255720.1, on the reverse strand, counting down.
TTAGAGCAACTACAGTAACTAAGGCCGATTTTTGACCCTGTTGTTCCAGTTGTGAAGCTTGTAAAAAGATAGCCTTTAGTTCGTGAAGCATGCTATAAAAATAGGGAAATTCGACAGGTAATAATAGTAATTATAACCCCATAAGCACTGTGTTATGCAAAAATCCTGTTAAACTTCTAACCAAGTATGGTTTAGATAGGATTCGCACGTGATTTTCGTTATATTTGGTTAGACATAACGCTGCTATGGTTTCTGTTCAAAATGCCCTTTCTTTAATTAACGATTGCGTTAACAATATCACGCAAACCGAATCCCTGTTTGTGACCGAATCTTTGGGACGCGTGTTGGCAGAAGACATAATCGCTACTATTAATATGCCACCGTTTAGGCAATCGGCCATGGATGGTTATGCAATTCATATACACCAAAGTCTAGATTACAGTCTTATTGGCGAAGTGAAGGCGGGCGATTCACATGCGCCCAAGTTAGAGCCAGGACAGGCTGTTAGAATTTTTACTGGTGCGGCAGTCCCTGAATCGGCCAACGCTGTGGTAATTCAGGAACGTGTAGTTCGTAAAGAAAACAAGATAACCTTAGAAAATCCACCCGTACTAGGGGCCAATATTCGCCCAAAAGGCGAGCAAATTAAAACAGGAACATTAGCCCTTAACAAGGGAACCAAAATAAATGCGGCGACGGTAGCATATTTAGCGACTCTAGGGGTAGCAAAGGTGGAAGTCAATAGAATTCCCAAAATTGTAATTATTGTTACTGGAAGCGAATTAATTGAGCCTGGAAAACCCCTTGAATTGGGTCAGATTTACGAAAGCAACGGGGTTATGCTAAAGGCTGGGCTTGCTAATTTTGGTTACACCCAAGTAGATATTCACAAACTAAGTGACGATTTTCAGGCAACCAAAGCAAGTTTTAAGACTGCGTTACAAGCCTACGATATTATATTGGTTTCTGGAGGTATTTCTGTGGGAGACTACGACTTTGTGCATACAGCAATGCAGGCTAATGGTGTTCAAGAAGTGTTTTATAAAGTAAACCAAAAGCCGGGAAAACCTCTTTATTTTGGAACTAAAAACAACACCTATGTATTTGGGCTACCAGGAAATCCAGCCTCTTCTTTAAGTTGTTTTTATATCTATGTCTTGCAAGCGTTGCACAAATGGTCTGGTTTAGAAGGACAAGCCTTATTGGCTATTAAAATGCCACTTGCTAAAACCTATATAAAAAAAGGAAATCGCGCCCAGTTTTTAAAGGCGCGAGTCGAGCAAAATCAAGTGGTTATTTTAGACGGGCAGGCATCTTCTATGATTCATAGTTTTGCTAGCGCGAATGCATTGGCGTATATGCCAGAAGAAATTACAGACTGCCAACAAGGAAGTATAGTTACCACCTATTTAATTAAACATTAAAAATGAGCGCTACAATTAAATATTTTGGACAAATTGCCGAATGTACAGGCCGCAATACTGAGCGCCTAGATGTGAACGGAATTACGGTTAAAGCCCTTATAGATAAGCTACAATTAAGTTATCCTGATTTGGCAAATTTAGAGTTTACAGTTGCGGTAGATCAAAGCATAGCAGCACTTCAAACAGTATTAACTCAAAATTCCGAAGTGGCTTTATTGCCACCTTTTTCGGGTGGTTAATTTATTATTATGTCAATAGATCGATATAGTAGACAAGTATTACTACCAGAAATTGGGAGTAAGGGACAAGCGCTTATTGCGGCAGCTAAAGTATTAGTTATTGGTGCTGGAGGTTTGGGTTGCCCGGTGCTTCAGTATTTGGCTGGCGCAGGAATAGGACATCTTGGTATTGCCGATATGGATACCGTTTCTGAATCGAATTTGCATAGGCAAATCTTGTTTACACAAGACGATATTGGAAAAAACAAAGCAATAGCTGCGGCCCATAGGTTAAAAGCATTGAATTCGCATATTACTATAACAACTTATCCCGAAGGACTTACCGCGCAGAACGCCTTATCCCTTTTTGCGAATTATGACCTAATTGTAGATGGAAGCGATAATTTTGAAACGCGATATTTAGTAAACGATGCTTGTGTACAATTACAAAAGCCTTGGATATACGGAGCTATTTATAAGTTTGAAGGTCAATGGGCGGTTTTTAATTACAACCATTCTGCCACTTATAGATGCCTTTTCCCGACTGCTCCTAAAGCTAATTCGGTACCATCTTGTAATCAAGTAGGAGTACTTGGTGTTGTACCTGGTTTTGTTGGAGTTATGCAGGCAAATTTGGTTTTGAATCTTATTTTATTCCCAGAAAAAGTCACCGGTGGAAGCGTGTATTATTTTAATTCACAGACCATGGCAATAGACACTGTGAATATTAAATTAAATCCCGACCAAGTAATAGCAAGCAAAAAAATAGATATAGAAACATACAATTACGGCCATTTTTGTGGAGTACATTCAGAAGTGCAGTACTTAGATTTAAAACAGGCGTTGACGCTAACTCATGCTACTTTTATAGATGTAAGAAACCACGATGAATTGCCTAGACTTAAAAGTCTGCCAGTTAAAGTTATTCCGCTTAACACTTTAAAAACTGCGGCTGATTTGCTGCAAAAACAGCATACTTATGTGCTTTTTTGTCAATCGGGAATACGCAGTGCAAAGGCGGCACATTTATTAAATCTGGAAGGCTTTAAAAAAGTATACAGCTTAAACCAAGGAGCAGAACAACTGGCAGAGGCTATAACATTAAATAAAATCAATATCTAATGGATAAACCCGTTAAAAATGTTTTTAGGGAGGGTGCAATAAGCCCAGAATTTATTGCAAATTCCATAGCAAAACACCAAAGCAAAACAACTATTGGAGCTCACGATATTTTTTTAGGACAAGTCCGCGAAGATATTATAGATAAAAAAACTGTCCAGGCAATTGAATATACCGCCTATACAGATATGGCAAATGCGACGATGCACGATATTAGAGAAGCCACTTTTGATAAATACAATTTAACCTGCATGCACATTTACCACAGTTTAGGAATTGTAAATGTAGGCGAGATTTGCTTGTTTGTTTTTGTTTCTTCCCCACACAGAAAAGAAGCCTTTAAGGCCTTGTCTTATGTGGTAGAAGAGATTAAGGCCAAGGCGCCTGTTTTTGGAAAGGAGATTTTTAACGATACCACGCACCAGTGGAAAGTCAATAAATAAAATGGTAGATATAACACATAAAAGTTCAACTTTAAGAACCGCAATTGCGCAAGCTATTGTGCGCGTTGGAGCTTCACAAACCATAACGCGTATTCAAGAGGGTAGCGTACCAAAAGGCGATGTTTTTGCTATGAGTAAAGCTGCTGGCCTTTTGGGAGTTAAAAAGACGCCAGAATTATTGCCAGATTGCCATCCCTTACCTATCGAATCAACTGCGATAAACTACTCCATTAAAGATTTAGAAATTCATATAGAAGTAGCGGTTAAAACCATTTACAAGACTGGTGTGGAGGTAGAGGCCATGCACGGTGCAAGTGTAGTTGCGCTTAATATGTACGACATGTTAAAGCCAATAGACAAGCAAATAGAGATAAGCAGTATTAAATTGCTTAAAAAACGCGGCGGGAAATCGGATCTTAAAAAGCGCATGCCAAAACAAGTAACTGCCTGTGTGGTGGTGTGTTCCGATACCATTTCGGCTGGAAAAAAGGAAGATGTAGCAGGGAAAGTTGTTCGCGATAAATTAATAAATCACGGAGTTCAAGTAACTGGCTATACCATAATTGCCGACGAACCTGATCAAATTACAAGTACGTTACAACAACAAGTAGCAGCGAATACTCAATTAATAATTTTTGCTGGAGGAACGGGGCTTTCTAAGCGCGATATTACCCCAGAAACACTAGCGCCATTAATACAGCGCAGAATACCTGGGCTAGAAGAGGCCATTCGTAGTTATGGTCAAGACCGGACGCCATACGCAATGTTATCCCGAAGTTTAGCAGGAATTGTAGGCGAATCTTTGGTTTTGGCTCTTCCTGGATCTACCAAAGGAGCAGGCGAATCTATCGATGCAATTTTTCCTTCGGTTTTGCATATTTTTAATGTAATCGCGGGAAGCAGACACGACTAAATGGAAGCACTAACAGACACTTTTGGACGCAAGCATAATTACCTGCGAATTTCTCTTACAGAACGGTGTAATTTACGCTGTACTTATTGCATGCCAGCGGCTGGAGTTCCGTTAAGTCCTAAAGCCCATTTAATGACCGCAAGCGAGGTCTTTAGTATTGCCTCGCATTTTGTAACTCAAGGAGTAACAAAAATTAGATTAACAGGAGGAGAGCCTTTGGTGCGCAAAGACGCGCGAGAGATCTTAGAGCAATTAGGGACCTTGCCCGTAGCACTTGCTATTTCTACTAATGCCGTTATTGTAGATCGATTTATTGACACCTTTAAGGCAATTGGTTTAAAACATGTTAATGTGAGTCTAGACTCGTTACAAGCTACCAAATTTGCAAGTATAACACGCCGAAATGATTTTGAAAAGGTAAAAAAGAACATCGATTTATTATTGGAACAAGGTTTTATAGTGAAGTTGAATTGTGTTCTTATTAAAGATTTTAATCAAGACGAAATAGCTCATTTTATTGCCCTTACACAGACAAAACCGTTGCAAGTACGCTTTATTGAATTCATGCCTTTTGACGGGAATCAATGGGATCGTGAAAAATTAGTCAGTTATGCAGAAGTTATGGATACCGTCTACCAATCTTATAGTAAAGATTTGGTATTACGCATAACCGACCAGCCCAACGATACCGCCAAAAATTATAAAATTAAAGATGCTGTAGGCAGTTTTGCCATTATTAGCACCGTAACAAATCCATTTTGTGATTCATGTAATCGCATTCGGTTAACGGCAAATGGACAGATAAAAAACTGTTTGTTTTCTAATACAGAAACCGACTTACTGACTGCGTTTCGCGCCGGCAAAGATATTACTCCGCTAATTGCAAAAGCTGTAAAAGCTAAATTTGCCGCCCGTGGAGGTATGGATACCCTAGAAAAATTTAGTGACCCTAAGAATTACAATAAAAACCGCTCTATGATTACTATTGGCGGGTAGTTTTTAGGTTGCTATTATATTGATAATATAAATAGGTAATAATAGCAGCTATTATAGCGCTTGCAACATAACCTCTATGAATTATCCCCAAATTTGCGGCACTTGTAATATTTACAATAAGCTTGTTAAAGAGCCCGGCATAAACCAGTAAATACCACAGTAAATAGATACTTAACATAGGCAGCGGCTTTTTTCTATTAACGGGCTTTACCATAAAATAGAATAAGGTTCCAATTACAAATTGTACCGAAGTCATTACCACAACATAAAATGGGGTTACAGCACCTTCGTGATACGGCACAGGAGAGATCATAATCCAAAGAATATAGATTACAACAGCTAAAACGCTCTGATAAAAATAATACAGGAGCATATTACGCATAAATAAAATCTAAGGTTTTATCTATGACCTTTTGCATGTGCTCGGGCAACTCGTTGTTGTTCCATGGATGCTGCATACCAAAAACATGATCTGCACTATTAATTAAGTAAAGCTCACTTTTTGGGTTCCATTGGTGCAATTTATGCGCCTCTTCTGGAGTAACACTGGTATCTGCAGTTCCATGAATAATTAAATGCGGAATGGTTATGGCTTGTGCGGCAGCTTTAATAGTAAGCCGTTCTTGATTGGCTATAAAATTGGTATAAAACTGGAAGTAATGCGGTAATTGCTGTCCTGTTCGGGTATTTTCTACATAGGTAATTCCGCTGTTTTTCCAGGCGTCAAAATGCGGAGTCCCCTCTAGAAACCTGCTTTTATAGTCGCAAACACTTGCCAAAGAAACCACTTTGTTAATTCTAGAATCCTGCGCAGCGGTAAGGGTTACAATACCACCACCTCGACTGTGTCCTAAGAGTGTTATTTTGGACAAGTCTAAAGTGTGCTTTGCCCCCAAGTCTAGGGTTATCCAGTCTAGTACCAACTGCAAATCGTCCATTTCTATACTATAATTGTTGAGGCCAAAGGCTTCTAAATCGGGAAAATCGATAGGTTGTTCTGGGGTGCCGCCGTTATGCGAAAAATTAAATTTTATAAAGGCGATGCCCGCCTTGTAAAAAGCTTCCGCCATTAAATGCCAGCCACCCCAATCTTTAAAGCCTTTGTATCCATGGCAAAATACAACAACGTCTTTAGGTTTGTCTTGTAAAGGAATATAGTAATCTAATACTATAGGACGCTTGGAACTTCCTGGAATAAGGGTGTTTAAAGTCGAATTCATATTAAACTTCTTTTTCTATTAGCGGTTGCTTTGTATCGTAAATTTCGTCTAAAACCGTGATTAATGTACTTTTAAAGTCGGCTAAAACTTCTTGGGTAATACTGTAATTGTATGTTCTTCCTGATGCCTGAAGTCCAAAAGGCATAAAACCATTGCCCATTTTTTTAAACGAGACAATACCAGCAGTATCTGGTAATTTTCCCTGGGAATCTTTAAACAATAAACTATACATAAGCACTTGAAATGCCTTGCTATACTTATAGTCTTCTGGCAGTAACTCCCAATCAGCTATTCTTAATTGTCCAGGATCGACCGCTCCAGTTTTGTAGTCCAATACTCTTAATTGATCGTTAACTAGGTCAACACGGTCAATTATTCCGTGGATTTTAACGGGGTCGGCCAATTTATTAATAGCTATGCTGCTACTATAATGACCTTCTATCGCGATTATTTGAATGCGATCTCCGGCGTTAATATGTTTTTTATCCAGTGCTATGGCGTTTAAGACATATTGTTTGGCCACTTCGAATACTATTCTATTTTTACCTTTTAAGTAATGACTTCCTAATAAATTATTTGCCTTTTCGCTAAGTAAGGTGCTTATTTTAGGCTTCATTTGATCAAGTAAATCGTTGCTTAAAAATTGATTTACTACTGGTTTATATAATTCTTCTAGCACTTCGTGAACAATAGAGCCCAAAGTATTGTAAGCAATGTCCTCTTCTATTTGGTCACTTTGGCGAACCCCCAATACTTTTTGAGTATAAAAATCGAAGGGATTTCTAATGTAAGAGGTTAAGGCCGATGGCGAGAATCCTTTAATGGCTAAGGCTTTTAGGCGTTCAGCAATATCCTTATTTTTGGCTACTTCGCGTAGTTTAAAAACTGGGGTGTCTAATTCGGGTTCTAAAATGTTTTGTGTTATCGTATGCGGGGAATCCTCGTGTATAAGTTGCTTTATTAAGCGGCTCATTTCTGAGGTTTGTAAACCGTTACCCACGGCAGTATATAATAAATGGACCTCTTTTGCTCGATGCAAACTTCTATAAAAATGATAAGTAAAGATGGCATCTTTCTGATAAAAAGACGGGAGCCCGTATTGCTTTTTTAAATCGGAAGTAATAAAGGAATTCGCACTTTTACCCGATGGAATAACACCTTCGTTAACAGAGGCCATAATTAGGGTGTCAAAATCTAATGCACGACTTTCTAATACGCCCATAATTTGTAAACCACTGTAGGCATCGCCGCGATAATTTAATCGCTCTCGCGAAGCCAACTGATTAATTACACCCAATAAACTGGCTACAGAGTTAATACTATTAAATCTGGCTTGCATGCCTGCAATAACTTCTAAAACTCCTACAAGCTGTGTGGCAGCAGTTCGACGAAGTAAATTAGTATCTTCTAAAAAATACGAGACCAGCACCTGCAATCGTTCTATACTGGCAAGTATATTTTCTGACCAAGGCGAGAATAATTGTGTAATAATTGTGGTTTCTTCGGCATTTAGGCTTGTCTGTAAATAGGATAAAGGAATTGTTATTTGATTTTCCTTAGTAATTCTAGTAATTAGGTCTTGCCCGTTTGCCAACAAATGTTGTCCTGCAGGATGCCCCAGTACATTAAATACCTGCTTGTAATAGATATTGCCTTGTAAATCGGGTTGAACTTGCAATAAGGCTTGTATCCATTGCATAAGCGGAATAGTGCCTAAGCTAACACCCATGGTAACGTTTACCTGTTGCACACTTGGGGGTAAGCTGTTTAGCAACGGAACCAAAAGGGCTTCGTCTGCAAGGACTACCGCAGTATTATTAAGAGCTTCTGGCGCTAAATTAGCTAATATGTTCCCAATGTGTTTTACTTGTCCTACTGCATTTGGAGCCTGTGTAATACTAATATTTTTGTGTTGATTAGTATAATTGTCCCCAATAAAAAGAGGTTCGTTTTTTTTATAATACGGCCACTGTTCAAAATAACCACGCATAAAAAATGAGGCGCTGTGAAACTTATCGTTCGTAAAATGGGCATCGGCATCCCAATAAACTAGCGTATTTGGAAGCTCAAGAAGTTCCTGTATTATTTGCTGTTCAGCATTGTTAAGTGCATTAAAGCCTATAAAAGCATGGGCGCTTTCCCGATTGGCCTGTGCGTAATATTCAATAGCTTCTGCAGCTTCTCTATAGATCATTCCTTGGTAACCAACCCCTCGAGTCTTTAATGCATTATACAATTGGGTGTATAATTCTGGAAGTTGTTTCCAAAAGGCTAAATAGTTTTTAATTAAAGTTGTTTGCTGGGAGGTATTGGTCCAATGGTTTAATTCTTGAATACTGTATAAATAGCTAAAGAATGACTCTGTAGGAACTAAATAGCGATCTAATTCGTTAAAATCAGCGATAAGGGTAATGGCCCAACTGGCAAAATTGTCGAAAGTTTCTTGTTGCGATTCGGGAGTATGTACCAAATACACCTGATAAAATTCAAATAGCAGCGGGGTTTCGCCTATAATGGCTAGGTCTGCAACTTCTTTTATAAAATCTTCTATAGTGAGAATAGCAGGCATAAATCCAGCCTGAGTAGCTGTCTTCTGTATAGTTTTACGTAAAAAATTGCCAGCACGAACGCTTGGTACGATGCATTTTAAATTAGAAGTGGAATCTAAAGAAGTGCTTAAGTGATTCCAGCTTTGAGCTATAAAAGATTGCATACTATAAAAATAAAAAACGCCCCCGAATATCGGAGGCGTTTTCTAATTTATTAATTGAGTGTTTTACTAGTTCCCTGAACTTTTTAGAGAGATTTCAACACGTCTGTTTTCTTGTCTTCCAGCTTTGTTCTTGTTAGAAGCAATTGGACGAGATTCACCATAACCTACATAGTGTAGTCTGCTGTCAGCCATTCCAATAGTCACTAAGTAATCATGTACTGATTTTGCACGACTTTCAGATAATTTCTGGTTGTTAGTATCGCTACCAACACTGTCTGTATGACCTTCGATTTCGAAAGAAGCCGTTGGGTATTCCTTCATGATATCAACGATATTCTGAAGTGTACCGTAAGACTCTTGACGAATTGATGACTTACCAAAGTCAAAAAGAATAGTTTTAGAGTACTCGTTTAAAGAAGCAATAATCTCTACAGTTACTTCAGGACAACCATTGTTTGCAACAGTTCCAGCAACGTCAGGACAGTTATCGTCTTTGTCTAATACACCGTCACCATCTCTATCAGGCCAAGGACAACCATTATTGGCAGCAGGACCAGCTTCGTTAGGACAGTTATCGTCACCATCTCTGATTCCATCACCGTCTGCATCAGGACATCCGTCTAAAGACTTAAGACCAGCTACAGTAGGACAAGCGTCGTCTGGATCAGGTACACCGTCACCGTCAGTATCAGGACAACCGTTAAATTCGGCAGGACCAGCTACGTCAGGACAAGCGTCGTTACGATCTTCGATTCCGTCACCGTCAGAGTCAGGACATCCGTTAAACTCAGGAAGACCTGGAGTTTCAGGACACTCATCGTCTTTGTCGTAAATTCCATCACCGTCAGTATCTTTTCCACCAAAAGTGAATTGAACACCAGCAGAGTGTTGGAAATGTCTTATTCCGTAAACATCTTCGAATGCATGCTTGTAAGTAGATTGGAATTTAAGAGCGAATTGTTCGCTTAACCAAAAGTTAACACCTACAGAACCGTTTGCAGTTCCAAAGCCTATATCGTCAACCCAAGTGTAACCACCACCAACAGATAGGTTTGGATCAAACCATCCGCCTGGGCCACCAATAACGTCTCTAAGACTGTAACCAATAGCACCGTCAGCAGCATAGTAAGAAACTCTTTCTATTCTGAAGTCACCTACTTTTTCTATACTGTTAACAGATCCAGAAGCAGTTAATGTGAATCCAGAACCAACATAGCGTCCTACGGATATTTTCGACACAACAGGAATAATATTCCAGTGGTCATTTACATTGAAGTACTCCTGAAGAAAGTTTCCTTTTGTTGGGGCAGGTGTTCTCCCAACGTCCTCAGTTCCAACCGGGAAGGTGTCAACCGCATTGAACTCAACGCTGATCGCCCAAGGATTGTTTTCGTCTTGTGCGTTCACAGTACTTAGCCCAAGGACAAGCAAGGAAGCAACTAAAAATCTGCTAAGATGTTTCATATTCAAAAAATTTAATTTTTTAAGTGTTAATTGAAGCAAAAATATGTTGTTAAAATTTATTAACAAAAGCAAATCTACTAAATTTTTTATTAATGGTACTTATTCTCTTTATAAATAAGGGGCTTAGCTAATTATTTTTAACTTTTGGCCTACTTTTTTGAATGCTTCAATGGCGCGATCTAAATGTTCTGTTTCATGTGCGGCCGAAAGTTGCACCCGAATGCGTGCTTTATCCTTAGGAACAACAGGAAAAAAGAATCCAATAACATAAATGCCTTCTTCTAAGAGCATATCGGCCATTTGCTGGGATAGTTTAGCATCGTATAGCATTACTGGTACAATCGCAGAATCGCCATCAATAATATCGAAGCCCGCTTTTATCATTCCATTTTTAAAGTAAGCGGTGTTTGCTTCTAACTTATCGCGAAGTTCTGTATTTGCAGAAAGCATATCGAATACCTTAATAGAGGCACCTACAATTGCGGGCGCCAAAGAATTAGAGAACAAATAAGGCCTAGAACGTTGTCTAAGCATTTCTATAATTTCTTTTTTAGCTGTCGTATAACCACCCATAGCTCCGCCCATAGCCTTACCTAGCGTTCCAGTAATAATGTCTATTCTGCCCATTACGCCTTTTTCTTCTAAGGTACCACGACCCGTTGCGCCAATAAATCCGGTGGCATGGCACTCATCGATCATTACAAGGGCATCGTATTTGTCGGCTAGATCACAAATTTTATCTAAAGGAGCTACCAGACCGTCCATAGAGAATACCCCATCGGTTACTATAATTTTAAAACGAGCACCATTAGCGTTAGCTTCTTGTAGTTGCTTTTCTAAGTCGGCCATATCGTTATTCTGGTAGCGATAACGAGCAGCTTTACACAAACGCACGCCGTCAATAATAGAGGCGTGATTTAAAGAATCAGATATAATTGCATCTTCTTTAGTAAGGAGTGGTTCGAATACTCCTCCATTGGCATCGAAGGCAGCGGCGTATAATATGGTGTCTTCTGTACCGTAGAAGTCGGCAATTTTTTGCTCTAAGGTTTTGTGTATATCCTGAGTTCCACAAATAAACCTTACCGAGGACATACCAAACCCATGGGTATCCATAGTATCTTTAGCGGCTTGCACCACTTCTGGATGCGCAGAAAGCCCTAGATAGTTGTTGGCACAGAAGTTTAATACGGTTTGACCTGTCGAAATTGTAATTTCGGCACCTTGAGCAGAGGTAATAACGCGTTCTTTTTTAAAAAGCCCGTTGTCTTTAATGTCTTGAAGTTCTTTATTAAGATGTGCTTGTAGTTTGCCGTACATGTAATTATTTTTTACAAAGGTATTTAATAGACTTAGGTTTTACCAAGTATCTAACACGATTTCTTGATTACAATACACTAATATTTTCTTGAAAACAACAAATCCCATGCTAGTTAACACACTTGCGTAGGTGTCTAGTTGATTTCTATAGCTAGAATCCTGCTGACCAAACTTATAATCTAAAATGCTAATGCTGCCATCAGGATGAAAACACAAACGGTCTGGGCGATGCAAATTTCCTTGGTCATCTATAAGGTCGGCTTCGTTTTTAACCGTGATGTTGGCAGCAAAGTAGGGCTGTAAATCGGGATGCGTTAACACCTTAAAAATTTGTGCCTTGTCTTGCTCGAGCTGATTCGTAGAGGTTAGCCCTAAGGCCTCAAGGCGATTAAAAAGGGGATTTAGATCGTCTAGGGTATTTATTTGTGCAAGTAAATCGTGCAAGCGTTGCCCTTGAATTCTAGCTTTGTAATCGTTATCGAATACTGTTTTAGTTGGCGCAGCCACCAATTGAATGCTATGAGTCTCTTTGGCTGTAGTAATAAATGGCAACTCTTTATTGGACTGCTGTTCTAAAGCCGCCGGCGGTGCAGGGGTGGGAGATCCAAAACTATATTGTGTCTGAGCGCTGTTCCAAAGACCAATGGAATTTAAATAGTCACAAAACAGGCCGCCAAAGTCTTTACTACCCGGCTCTTTTGCAGTCGTAATTATAAATAATTGGTTTGCCGCTCGAGTAAGTGCAACATACAATACATTAAGGCGGTCAAAATATTGTTGATTCGCTACCTTATTATATAGGTGTTCCCCAACTTGATTTATTTGGGCTAGTTTTTTAGAAAATGGAAGTTCAAATTCGTTAAAGCCACAATAGCGATCTGGATCTAAAGGAAACCACACCGTTTGATTGTGGGTTTTAATAAACTCACTGTCTGCAAAGGGAAATATTAATACTGGAAACTCCAAACCTTTAGCTTTGTGTATGGTCATAAGTTGTACTGCATTCATGCCCTCGGGAAACTGAACACTTAAACTGTCTGCCTTTTTATCCCAATAGGCCAAGAACGAATTGAATGAAGCTTCTTGCTGTTGTTCAAAATCATGAGCGTGATTTAATAAAAAACGCTCGTAAGCCGTGCACTTTTCTTCAATTTTTAAGTTTCTAATGCAATATTCTAGCGCATCGTAAAGGCCAAGGCTGTTTAAAGTGTCTTGACTAAAATCGAACCCAAAATGTTGCATTGTTGCAGTTAAATCGCTATTAAAACTGTAAAGCGCGGTTACCAGGACATGATGTAATTCCAAACCACTAAGACATTGCACCTGTAATATGGAATAGAATTCAAGTTGTAACTCTTTGTTTGTTGGGGCGTTATTGAGTCTAATTAGGGCGATTAATAGCTGCACTATGGCGGCATTTTTTAAAAGCACGCTTTCGGCAGACACGAAAGGAATCCCTTCTTGGTTTAAGGCTTGGGCCACAGCGCTAATTTGATCCTTTTTTGGTGCAAGAATGCAAATATCGCTTAGGCTATAACCTTGATCTATCGCCTGTTTTACATATGTTACGCTCAAAGCTACATAAGCCTCTTCTTTTTGAGACTTATCTCCAGGTGGAACAAAATCGATTTGCACATACCCTTTATCTCTAGTATTAAACAGCTGCTTACTGTCTTGCAAATACAAATCGCAATACGCTTGTTGTTCTAGATACTTAGCGGCATAGGTAAAAAAGGCGTTGTTAAAGCCAATTATTTCTTTATGTGAGCGGTAGTTGGTTTTTAAGTTTACCAAATGTGCAGGAATGGGAAAATCACTAGCTCCCTGACTTAATTGCATAAACTGTTCGGGTTCCCCGCCTCGCCAACGGTAAATAGATTGTTTAGCATCTCCCACCAAAAGTAAGCTTCCTTGGGTCCCAGAATCGTATTGCTGCGACAAGGCATTGGCTATTAGGGGTTCCAGGTTTTGCCATTGCATACTGGACGTGTCTTGAAATTCGTCTATAAAATAATGCCTATACCATTCTCCCATGCGCTCGTAAATAAACGGCGCTGGCTGATCTTTAATCTCTTGGTGTATTCGTTTATTAAAAGCAGAAATTGGCAACACATTTTGCGCTGTTTTTACGGCTTCAAAACTGGCATAGATGTGCGACAACAAGGCATGCGGAGTAAGCTTATTGAGCAACATTTTTGCAAATTGATTTTTAAGCCCGGCCTCTTTTATCGCATTAAATGCAGTTATAATATGTTCTAAAATACCATCTATAGCCGCCTTTTGGTCTTCCGGGGTTTTTTGTGTGTACGGTGCTTTTTGGCCTAGGGTAGTCATCCAGACTGCAGACCATTCACCGGGCAATTTATCTGCCATTGCATTAATAAAAAAATTAGGGATAGTTTTTCTAGAAAATGAACCGTGTGCTATCCCTTGTTCATCAAGCAGATCTAAAACGTGTTTAGCGCTTTGGGTAATTATTCCTGTGTTTCTTTTTATTTCTGAATTTAATTGCTCTTCTAGGCATTTAAAGGCTTCTTTACTAGTCTGGCTAAGTTGCATAACCCGCTGGTAGTCCGATTCGTTTTTTAAAATGGTCGCCATATTAAACAGGTCAAAACTTATATCCCAACTTTTATCCTGTTCTGCCTTATAAAGAGCAAAATCGATTAATGTTTTTGTTAATTCTGGGTCCGTTCCAGCTTGAGCTAAAATTTGGTCTACTGCTTCTTGTAATAATAGATCGACATCTAGGCTAACCTCAAAATTTGAATTTAGTCCCAAATCCTTAGCAAAAGTGCGCAATAATCTGTGGTTAAAGCTGTCTATGGTTTCTACCGAAAACCCAGCGTAATTATGGAGTATACTTTTTAGAATTATTGCCGATTTTACACCTAATTGTTCGGGGTTTTTCCCCATTTCTTGACATAAATCGTTGTGCATACTACCAATTCGATCTCCCGTTTTAAAGCTCGCAAATTCGGTGAGATGATTAATTATGCGGTCTTTCATTTCGGCGACCGCTTTATTGGTAAAGGTAATTGCTAAAAGATGTTTATATCCGTCACCGCCGGGATAGCTTAAAATGGTTTGCAAATAGTTTTTTACTAAAGCATAGGTTTTTCCGCTACCAGCAGAGGCGTTGTAAACTATAAAATTACTTGTGGAATTTAACACCTAATTAGAATCAATTCGTTGCCAGCTAAAGGTAAAGATAAATCAAAACTATTGCAGTATAACAATCTAATAATATAGTCACTAGCGTTTCCCGCTTTGAATTCGTAAATTTGAACAGATTAATCATAAAAAATACAATTATGGCTTTTGAATTACCAGCTTTACCTTATGCTCACGATGCATTGGAACCACATATAGATACGCGCACCATGGAAATTCATCATGGAAAACACCACGCAGGATATACCAATAAATTAAATGCCGCAATTGCAGGCACCAACTTGGAAGGAAAATCCATAATGGAAATCCTTAAGGGAATGGATATGAACAATGGCGCTGTTAGAAATAACGGAGGCGGATTTTACAATCACAGCTTGTTTTGGGAAGTAATGTCCCCCAACGGAGGAGGAGAACCAACAGGTGCTTTAGCAGACGCTATAAACAGTGCTTACGGAAGCTTCGAAGCGTTTAAAGATGCATTTTCTGCCGCTGCAGGAACTCGTTTTGGTTCCGGTTGGGCATGGCTTTGTGTTCATCCAGGTGGAAAAGTAGAAGTATGCTCTACGCCAAATCAGAACAACCCGCTAATGCCGGGAGTTGCTTGCGAGGGTCACCCAATTTTGGGAATCGACGTTTGGGAACACGCCTATTATTTAAACTACCAAAACCGCAGACCAGATTATGTAAACGCCTTCTTTAGCGTAATTAATTGGGATCAGGTTTCTAAAAATTACGAAGCTGGTAAATAAACAGCTTATACCATAATACAAAGAGCCGCTTCTAATCTAGAAGCGGCTTTTTTTTTACGCAAAAAGTAGGTCTGACTTAGAGTGTATTTAAATAGGTGCTTAAATCTTGATTTTTTGGCAAGCCAAGCTTTTTCTTGAGTCTGTATTTAGACTTTAGCACACTGTCCGGTAACACATTGAGCATTGATGCAATTTCTTTAGTGGTTAAGTTCATTCTTAAAAAGGAGGCCAATCGGATTTCTTTTTCGGTAATTTCTGAATAAATCGCCCTAAGGGTTTGGTCAAAATTATTGTGGACCTCGCTAAAGTAAGATTTAAAGACCTCCCAGTCTTTGTCGTCTGCGCTTTGGCGTTTAAGCAACATTACAATGCGTCTGAATTCAATTTTAAACAGCTCGGGCGATTGCTTTATTTTTTCTAAGTTTTCTTTTAAATCCTGAATAAAGGTGTTTTTTTGAACCAAATGCAGCGTTTGACTGGCAAGCTCTTTCTTTTTAAACTCGATCTCCTGTTTAAGTATGGCTTCCTGTTTTTCTCTGGCTATGCTGTTCTTTTTAATGCGTTGTGTAAACCCAAAGTACAAAAGGCCTAAAATCACCAGTAGAGACCCAATTCCAATTACGTATAGCGTTTTAGTAAGGCGGTCGTTCTTGGTTTGGGCATTTAAGCGCGCAATTTGTTCGGCTTGCAGGGCTAAAGCCGCTTCTTTTTTCTGAGTGTCGAAGGCAATGCGCTGCTCTTCTATAATTTGTACCTGCTCTTTGTTTAAAATGGAATCGCTAAGTGTTTTTACCTGTTTGTAATAGTCTAAGGCTAGGGTGTTATTGCCTAGTAATTGGTTGGCGCTACTAAGTTTATCGTTGGCCGCCCTGGCAATGCTAATGTTGTTGTTTTGATTGGCATAAGCTAAGGCTTGCGTGGCCAGTTTAATAGCTTGATTGGGCTGTTTTAAGGCTATATAAACTTTGGCAAGCATATTTCTAGAAAGAGCTATACGCCGATTTCCGTTTACCTCTTGTGCCAAGGCAATACTTTTTTCTAAGGCAAGTATTGCCTTAGGGTAGTCTTCTAACCGAATATAAGTACTGCCTATATTGGTATGAGTAGCTGCCTGTGTGCTTTTTAATTCTAAGGCTTCGCTAAGTTCCAAACTTTGGTTATATGCCGCAAGCGCCTCGTCTTCCTTGCCTAAATTCATGAGCATAATTCCAATGTCGTTAAGGGAGTTAGCCTGATAATAGGTGTCGTTATAAGCCTGATAAATTTTAAGGGCTTTTTGATTGTTTTCTAACGAATTCTGGAAGTTTTCTAGACTGTATTCTAAGGTGGCTAAATGGTTATAGGAATCTGCAATTCGAATGGAATCACCTAAAATCTCGAAAAGATTTAATCCTTTAAGTGTATTTTCTAAGGCCAAGGAATAATAGCCCTGGTTTTGGTAAATGCTTCCTTTAAGGTCGTAGGCCAAGGCCACCCCCATAGTGTCTCCTATGGTGAGCGTATTAGCAAGGTCTAAGTTGTTTATGCTATCGGCGGCGATTAGATTGCCTTGAGAGAATTCCAATATGGCCAAGCCGCGATACACTTTCGATTTGTAAACCCCGTTGTTTAATTGATTGGCCAAAACCAAGCTTTTATTGTAGTAAAACTTGGCCGAATCTATTTGATCCTTATTGTTAAAATACACCCCGTATTGGTAGTACCCTAGACTTTGCCCCGAAATATAATCCAGTTGCTTAGACAGCCCCACGAGTTTGTCTATATACTGTTTGGCCGAATCGGCCTGGCGGTACATATAATAGTTAACTATATGGTTGGTGGTTTTTATTTTTGCTGTATCTAATTGTTGCCGCTGGTAGGCAGTAATTAAACTATCTATATCGAGTTTATTTTGCGACCAACTCCCTAAAGAACTTATTAGCATAAGCGCGGTGCAAAGTGTAGATTTTAAGATCATAATTGCGTGATTTACTATATGGTAAAGATACTAGATATACCGTATAGATTTAATCAGGGCAGCTCTTTGCTACAAAATGTTGATAGCATGTATACACGATCTTGTCCGTATAAAATATATAAAGATATTTTGTAAATATTTGAAAATAAGGTACTTAAAATGTAATTGTCTATTAGTATATTGGCCTAGTCTATACTTGGTGAGTTAGATTTAAAAACAACTTGTCCATACTTTGTCCATAAATAGGTTGGTCTAGTTGGATCTGTTTTTATTGGATTACCCAAGGCTAAGCGAATATTTTATAAGCAAACCAAGGATTGGTTGTATTTATAAGTGGTTTTATTAAGAAGTATGGTCTGTTCTAGAAAGTTTATTCTCTAATAGTAGGGTTAAACCTTTTACCCAACCAAACAAAACGGGTTTGAGTAGCGCTACAATTAGATTATTTTTTCTTTACTTGCTCCAAGCCAGTATTCGATTAGCGAATCAAAACTAAAAATTAGTACAATAAGGACTATCGTAACCCCAAAAGTGATTAACCTATTTTTAATAGGAACGTTACTTTTTGATTGAACGCTAGTAAGTTTAATTACTATACTTTTAACTAATGCTTTGTTTAAAAGCAGAATTAAGCACAACATTAAAAAAACTATTATGGCATTGGCCAATGCTGGGTATACATCTAGAAAAATAAGATCGAAAACAATTATGTTTATCATTATGGGTACTAGCATTAGTATTCCTAATAGTTTTGTTTTATTCCACAATAGAAACCAAGCTCCTAAAAGCTGGAATACACCAACAAACAAAATATATAAATAGGAGTGCCCCATAAAGGTCCAAGCCAGTGAAAACCCGCTTGCCTCACCTAATGTCGTATTTGCTACTTGAGTGGGTAAATTGCCTTTCATATAAAACTGCCCCCCTAACAATTTAGAAAGCGCGTAGATATTAAGAATTATAAAAACGGTCTGACGCAGTACAAGTTCGATTGTTGCTTTATAGTTTGCTTTATTCATTAGCTTCTTTTTGGGCTTAGTTTATGGAAGATTAGCTTAATAATTTAAATGTTATGGGGTATTTTAAAGATTTGCCATTATGGTATCTAAAGGTATTGGAGAGTACTACTATAAAATTTATAAAATACATTACAGCAATAGTTATTAGTATCCCAGCAAAAGAAACTGTTATTAGCTCAAGTTTAGATGTAATAAAAAGGCCAGTAATTAGCAAAAACAAAAGCAGCGTCCAGGATATTTGAAAATTCAAAATGGATTTTCCAACGTGATTTATGTCCTTTATTTTATCTTTTTTTGAAGTCCAGATAATTAACGGAATTAGAATGCCAAGTAAAGGGAATGCTATAAAACCTAGTTGCGATAAATTTAATCGCAATAAAGCGCGATTATCTTCAATAATTTGCCAATCTATTAATTCGTTAGGGGTAACATTTAAAGCACTAGCTAAGCGTTTAATAGAATCTCCAGTAGGTTGAGTCTCTCCATTTTCAATTCTTTGAACAGTACGTAAACTTAATCCAGAGTTTTCTGCCAAAAACTCTTGAGACATTCCGTTTCGCTTTCGTAGTTCTTTTACCTTTTTTGCTAAATCTTTGTTCTTCAATTGAGTTATGTTTAATTGTATGAAGCAAAGCTAAATAAAAGCGTTGGCATTGATGTCGTCATGATTGCGACATCTTTACGTCATCTGTGTTTTAATCAGTTATAGTTGGCTAGGTCAATAGTGGATGCGTGTTTTAAGATTGGACTTGGCAATTAACATAGGGCATTTTGTTTTGCTAAAGCAAAACAGGGTTCGGTAAGATGCTTTGGTTATTTTGTCGCTATTGTTATTAAACTCTGAATTTGGTCAATCGTATTTATTCCGCTCTTTATCTTAATAATTCCGGAGGAATAATTGTCACGACTTAATTTTAAAATGTTCCGTTCTTTCGAGGGTTTTAAAAGAACGGTATAATCTTTTAGTTCAACCGATTTTTTAAATTCAAATGCCACGGTTTCTTCAAATAAAATTGGTATCCAATGGTCATTAAAAGCTATTTCGATATCGTTTGTAGACTTAATCATTCTTATGGCCTCATCGTCATAATATTTACCTAACAAAAAGCGTAATTGCTTATTTGAAATTCTATCCAAACCATTTGACTTCAATAACTCGTAAGCATTAGTAAGTGGTTGAAATCTGTCAAATTGTATTATTGCCCCGAGCCAAATTTCGAGACTATCTTTAGTTTGTTGAGACTCTTCTGCATTCAATATTTTTTTTGAATTTGTAATAGCCTTAGTAAAATTCGATTCGATTTGTTTTAAGACCAATTTATCGCTTTCTAAATTTTCTTGAATCTGAGAAAGTATTTCTTTTTCAAATACATTATTTTTTTTATTCTCATTCAGATTGTTTAGTTGTAATGCAATCAAAATTCCAATAACTACAAGCACAATTTCTCCAATGGCATATTTAAAATACTTTGCAGTTTTATTTTCACTCATAAGTTTAAATCTTGTTTGGCGAAAGAATTTAATCATCACTTAATTTTTCTTCAATTAATTTAATAATAGAATCACATTCTTCTCTTGCCGCTTCTATTTGAGGAATTACAAATTGTAAATTAAACTCTAACAAATTAAGAAAACTCTTAAAATGCCGATCATTCATAAAATATTCTGCATCTTTTATGTAAGTCGCTACGTCCTTACTTTTTGAAAAAGACTCTTCTCTTTTTTTAATAACATCGAAACCAGTATCAGCAATAAATAATCCGTTAAATTCAATATGATCCAGTGTAAACTCATTGTATAAATATCCTGCTCTGTCTTCATATACATGCTCTTCGTTTAATTTAATACTTTTATAGGATCCTCTTAAATCAAGCAACCTGTTTTTAATGGTGTCATCTGTAATAAATCGCAAATGTGACGAATTTAAAACCTCCTCTAAAGTATTAGAGTTAGCAACAAACCTATAAAAGGGCAGTAAAAAGTAATAATGATTATAAAAGGTATCGAGATCATATTCTTTAGATTCTATCATGTTAAGTATTGCTTTGGCGCTTATACGCTGCTTTTTTCTAACAGTAATTAAGTAATCTAGTATCGTGCGATCTTTTTGTAAATCAACAACAAAGCCATCATAATATTTCTGAGTAATAATATGCTCTTTCTTAATTTCGTTCCAGTTGTTAATTTGTAAGGCTAATAAAATACCAACCATTACTAAGACAATTTCTCCAATTGCGTATTTAAAGTATTTCCCCACCTTCACTGAAGTTCCGGTGGACGGGCCAGTTTTGTTTTCCATTAGCAAGTTTTGGCGGATTTTTCGGAAGAATTTGATCATTAGAGTTTAGTTTTCCTAAAGATATAATTTTAATTATTTTAAGTTGCCAAGTACTCAAAAACAGAAGTTGGTTGTGATTTGGGACCTGCCAGCTGGCGCATGCAATTTTCAGAAACCTCACCGGGAGCCTGTCTAAGGGTATTCAAAGCAGGACATTTAGTTTCGCTTAGTTATGGATGCCGCTATCGCGGGTACCTCACTTAAATGTCCAACTTCTTCGCTAACCACCTTCGGTGGTCGATGAGCTACGAATGTCAAAGCAGGACATTTAGTTTCGCTAAAGCGAAACATCGTTCGGTAATATAGGATCGTATTGTTATTCAGATTTATGTACTTCAAGTTCGATTTCAACCATAAATTCAGGTAATGCCAATCCCTTTACCTCAAGCCAAGAACCAGTAGGAAATCCGTTTTTATATATTTCACCTCGGTAGGCGGATTTTTCCAGCATTTGTGCCATATCAGTTGTGAAAATGTCTTCTTTTACAACATCGTCAAAAGTGCAACCAAAGTGTTTTAATATTTTTTCCAAATCAGCATAACAGTTTTTTATTTGCTGTTCTATATCGCCAATCGCAGTTGGATTTCCTTGATTGTCCATACTTACAGCTCCGGAAATTTTAATGTTATTTCCAATTTTTACGGCGTGTGAATATCCGTATGCCTTTTCCACTTCTGGTCGAAGTAAAAAGTATTCAGGTTTCTTGGATTCAACGTAAACCTCTTTTTCCACTTCTTTTGTTTCTTCCTTTTGGTTTTGTTCGCAGCTTTGGAATCCAAAAGACAATGCAAAAAGTGCTGTGAGTAAAGTTAGTCGGTTTGTTAGTTTTTTCATATTTCTGTTTGTTTAGCGTCTATTTTGTTCGGTTTTTGGCTATCCTGTTTTTCCTATGGGTTCCGTTTTTTTAAGTATGAAGCACGGCGTGTTCGGCTATGAGTAGTCCAAGAGTTCAAAGCGAAATTTTTGAACTTCGCGCGGTGTCAAGCGAGCCATTTTTAGGTTTATTATTTACTTGAATAAATATACAAATTGCGAGCGGAAAAAGAAGTAGGAAGTAATGTTTTAGCAATTCAGCCAGCATTACTTATAGCCGTTGTTGTGCTTAGTTTTTATATTCAAAATCGCTATCCTTTTTTAAAACCTCTTTTCTTAAATTTTCTGCGTAATGAATAAAAGAGCCGTCAAAAAATTGTTTATTCGGACTGTCTAAAAGTGCTCCAAAACCAGGAGTTAGTACCATTCCATCAACTAATGATTTTCTAGATTCCCAATTTTTTTTACTCAACATTTTGTTTTCGTTCTGCAAAAATAGATTCTCAACGTGCCTAATTTCCGCAGCAAATAAGTGAAAACCATAATTATGTTCTTCTTTGGTTAAGGCATCTGGATTCCCTCGGAAAGTTGAAATTATTCTTGATGATTCTTTTGAAGAACCTAAACTTAGAAGTATATGAATATCTAGGGCCGCAATCTCATGAAAAGTTGAGGCTTGTGTTGCTTTTGTGTTACTCCTTATTTGTAATCCAACAAAAATCAATGAGATGATAACAGCAAGGGCCGATATGATTTCAGCAATCAAAGCATATTCTTCAAGTATTTCGTTCATAATTATCTTCTTTATTTAGTATCTAAATATTTAATCATTATCTGGTATTCTTTTAAAAACGGGTTGGTTAGCATTCATTAAAAGATAAAACTCTGATTTATCGTCACTAAACTCTAAATAGGCTCCACTAAAATTTAAGGTGGAATCATCTTTTATATTTAATTGATTTTTGGATTTAAACTTAGAATGATATGCTGAAAATTCTTTATTCTTATAATCAATACGAATCGTATCAAACGTATTTGTATAATTACCAACAAATAATTCTGCTACTTTTGGTGTAACCTCTTGGTACATTGTTTTTAGTATACCGTTATCATTCTTAGGGAAACCTAATGCTACCATTTTGTTATAGACTGCAATGGCATTGTATTTTTTATTCACGAGCTCTGGTGCTAAGTCATCAAGTGTAAAGCTAAATCTTGCCAATTTATTTTTATACGCTTTACTAGTTAGCAGAAACTTAAAATAAGCATCATAATCACCACGATAGTTAGACTCCCTAAACTCTGAAGTAAATTCAAAGTACTGATTTGATAGAACTTCTAAAGTATTACTCGATCTTTCAAATCTTGAATGATTATAAAGCGTCTTTATTTCTGTGACAAGCGTTTTATATTTGTCTGGTAAATTATCGGCATTTTCAGCAAGTTTATTAAAAGCTTCATTTTGTGTTACTATAGGTGAGAAAGAGGTTATTATACTTCGCAAGGTTGCGCTACTGTGGTAATCTTCCTGTGTTAGCGTATCTGAAAAGACGCGTCTTACGTCGCGTAATTTTTCAAAATAATAAGTACCTCTTTGATCAAACTCTACAATATTGTTCAAAATTTCTTTTTGTACCTCTAGTAGTTGGTTGTAGGCTTCTTTTTCATTGGCTTTATTGGTGTTCCAATTATTAATTTGAAGCGCAATGAGAATACCAATAACCACAAGAATAATTTCGCCAATGGCATATATCAGATATTTACCGAATTTATTTTCAGTCAGCATTTTTTGTCTAATTTTTCGGAAGAATTTGATCATGGTCTAATTTAGGCATTTAGTTTGTTGCAATTTGGCAGCATAATTTCAATTCTGTTGGCCCTTCGGGGTGCCTTAATCAAACATCTACAAGATGTTTGGTTTTGTAACACAAAACTTCGTTTCGGCAATCCGCAAGCAGCTATCCCGGCATAAAACTGGTTTACCCTGCAGGGTGCTTTCGTTATTTTATTTTGGTTTAGTGAGTGCAATGATTGTTTTTATAGTTTTTTGAACTTTTTGTAACTCTCCAGATTGAATAAGTATGTCTTCCATAAGTAAATGATTATTTTTTACTAGATACTCAAACTGTAACGTTTGCAGCGCTTTAAAATCATTCCGTTTATCTTTAAAATTAAATTTAAAATCAAAATGTTTTGCCGTGTAAGGGTCGTATTGATCAATCATATACTGTCTTGCTCGTAATTCCTCCTCTTGATAATCTTCAATTAAATCATTCCAAGAAATTAGTAAATCTTTTAAGGTGTCATTTTTAATGATATCAAAAGTTGAAGTACTAGAAAGTGCATTAATACTTGTTTGAGAGGGATTAAAAGTAACTCCTCCATAAGACCAAAACAATTGGTAACTTAATGAATCTAAGGTCGACGAAGGTGGTTTAGCAGTTATAGGAAACAAACTCATTATTTTAGCACAATTACTATAAACATGCTGATGTTGTTTAACAACAGAATCTAACTGTTTTTTATTCTGCTTAAATTCTTTATGAATATTTGACAAAATTGCAGTCTCTTTATTGCTATTCTTTCTGTTTTCATTCCAATTATTGATTGAGAGTGCTATTAAAATCCCAATCACCACTAATACAATTTCCCCAATTGCATATTTAAAGTACTTTCCCACCTTCACAGGTGTTTCGGTGGGCGCGCCAGTTTTGTTTTCCAGAAGTAAGTTTTGGCGGATTCGTCTAAAAAATTTAATCATGGTCTAATTTAGGCATTTAGTTTTTTCGCTTCGTGGGTACCTAAACTAAATTTGGTTTGCCCTTTGGGGTGCCTACAAGAATTTATTATTGTTGTTGTGCAAGGTTTTAATTTTTTGTGTCGATTATACTAGAACTAACCCACTTTAACATGCCATTATTTGAATAAAAAATAAATTTTCCATCTGCAGAAAGTGAAGGAGCAAAATCTTGCCGGCTCGTGTTTATTTGACTTCCTAAATTTTTAGGCGCTGTCCACTTGTTTTCTTTATTCTTATAACTAAAATAAAGACTGCTGTTGCCGTTTTCATTAATCGAATAAATTATAAACGATTCATCCGGAGAAATGTAAGGATCAAATTCATATTTTGCCGTGTTTAAGGGGCCTCCAACATTCTTTGGTTGCGAGAATTGATTATTGGCCAATACTTTTGTAGTATAAATATCGAAAGAGCCTTCGCCTCCTGTTCTATTCGAAGAGAAATATGCATTTCCCTTATCGGAAATCGAGAAAAAATATTCGTTAAATTCATCCGAATTAATAGGCTTTGGAAGCGGTTTGGGAGTTGTCCAGACACCATTTTCAATATTAGCATACCAAATATTCCATTCTATATTGTTATCGCCTGGATGGGTAGGCCTTTCCGAAATAAAGTAAATTTTACTTCCATCTTTGGTTAAAAAAGGGTCTGCATCGCTGTAATTTGGGTCAGAAAAAGATGCAATTTTTGGACTGCTCCACACGTGATTATTCTTCTTTGAGAAGTAGATGTTTTCTTTTGAATCTATTGTAGTGAAATAAATTTCGTCACATTTTTTAATTTCGACATTAAATTTAAAACTACCATTTAAATGCAAGATTTCCGGGTTAAAAGCTTTTGGAACCGTGTCGGGTTTTAACAAACCATAGTAATCACATGCATTGCTTTGTGCAATCGAATTGTTGCAAAGACTAATTAGTATCAAATTGCAAACTATATTTTTTAAAATGGACGGTGTTATAAGGTGCATAAAGCGTTAGTTAACAAACATTAATGAGCCCGAGCAAATGCCTATGGAATTTTAAAAAGCGCCGCCCTGAACTCGCCTGCCCTGAGCTCGCCTGCCCTGAGCGTAGTCGAAGGGTCGAAGGGTAGGCCAGAACAAGCAATTATTTATAGCCATTGTTGTGTGCTGGTTTTTTAATTGAGCCATATTAAAATTCCAATTATTAAAATCAATCCGAAAACAATAAAAATCCCAAAAATTAATCGTTCCTTTTTTCGTTCCTTTTCAGCACGTTTACGAATCTTTATTTTTAATTCTGTCAGTTCTTTTTCAGGTACAGTTTTAAAATTTGGTCGTTCCGTTTTCTTATCAGTTGAGTAAATTCCTTCACGATTATTTTCTTTAAACTTTGGTCGATTTGATGG
Organism: Gilvibacter sp.; assembly: GCA_965277295.1. Classification (GTDB taxonomy): domain Bacteria; phylum Bacteroidota; class Bacteroidia; order Flavobacteriales; family Flavobacteriaceae; genus Gilvibacter. The sequence goes on along the minus strand of OZ255720.1, from coordinate 1,320,679 downwards.
ACGTTGCGCTCGGTTTTGTTTTATCCGATTATTCATATCCTGAACGTGTCCTGCTCCAAATGCCAAATTAATTTATTTTGAATAATACTAAAATTTCGTTTAGTTGCTCAACTTGCACATAACGATCTGGTGTATGAGTAGTAGCGGATTTTATTCAACTACTTTTCGGACAACAATATACTTTATTAAAACAAAAAAAGCGGGTCAGGTTTGCACCTAAACCGCTATTACTTATAAACATTGTTGTACACCGTTTTTATTTGTTTATTTCAATATTTAAATTCAATAAATCAACATTATAGTTATGGTTTTCCTTGTATTTCCAGCCATAGCATTTGATAACAGATTTATCTAAAGCCTGATGCAATTTATAAAGTTTGCTTGCAGGTTCATGAATAAAATTATTGTAAAAATCCGTTATTGTAATATCTCTTTCCATACACTCTTTTTTTCGAAAACTTTCTAACTCAGACATTATACTTCTTACAGATTCTTTTAGGGATTCTTTTGCATAATTAGGAAAAGGGAATGTTTCAAAACATGTAGTATTTGTATATCTTATATCTGATTTTAATGTTGAACTTTGTGATATTACCCAATCCATGTGTATTTGAGAGTTTAAAACTCCTTGAATAAAATAATCGTCACTAGTCACTACCATATTTGCTTCACAGGGTAATATTCCAATATCTACCTTTTGGAAACAAGTATATTTAGCTACTTTTGGCAGGCACAAATAACTTTTTAAACCAATCATAGCTGTTCTCATAGCTGTTCTACTTCTGCCAAATAGCCACCATTTTTCTCTCCTGCTTTTTTCCTTGTTGTTCAGCCTTTCGGGTTTAACAAATTCTTTTACATGATTAAAAGGTAATTGAAACTTGCTTGCTTCTTCTAAAGACATCTTATTGAAATCAATAACCCATTCTAATTTATAATTAGGTGTTACCAGCGCTAAACCATCTAACATTGGTTTCAGAACTTCCAAGTTTGCTTTATTTGCTTTAATCCAAGATTTCGCTATTTCTTCTGAGATAATGAATCCTTTTCCAGATAATTCACAACTTTGAAATGATTTCTTTTTATTTTCTTCAATCTTTTCCGCTTTTGTAACATCAATAGATTCATTAGTTAGACTAGAACTAATTGATTTGACTTCAACATCATCTAAGAATAATTTTTTAGGTAAATCTTTTCTGTTTTTTACCCAATTTACTATTGAGACATGAACTTTAGCCTCTCCGCTCCAAACTTGTGTTGATATGGCACTAGTAATAATACCATCTCGTTCACAAATATATTCTAAGCTAGCTTTTCTAGACTGACCTTGTGAAACAGAGTTGGTTGCTACAAGCCCACAATGTTTTGCTCTATTCTCGTGAGCCAATCTGAACCAATGTGTACAAAAGTCCACTTGACCTTTAACGTCTGGAAATCTATCATAAACTTTTTCTGCATATTCATCACCTCGTTCAACCCTTAAGTACTTACCTCCTAAAAATGGTGGATTTCCAATGATTATATCTGCCTCAATCCACTTATTAAAAAGGGCGTCAACACATTTAATATTTTCATCAAGATTATCTAATGGTAGAGCGTCTTCCATTTCAAAATCAAGACCTAACTGACCATTTTCAAGCCACTTACTTGTTTCTATGATAGATATTTCTTTCGCAAATAGTAGAGTTATTTTTGCTAAGTCAACAGCAAATTCATTAACATCCATACCATAAAACTGTTTGACATTCACTAAAGATGAAGAACCTACAATCTTTGCCTTACTTGGAAATTCTTTGTGGATTTTATCCAAAATTTCCATTTCAATTCTTTTTAGTTCTCTATATGCGATATATAAAAAATTACCACTACCACATGCAGGGTCTAAAATTATTAAACTTCTAATCTTTGAAAGTAGGTCATATAATTTTTTAAATGTATTAGATTCATTTATTTGCTGTTTCAATACTTGTATGATACTTGGGTAAACAATTTTGTAAATGTCTAACTCATTTGTAAAATGTGCACCATAAGCGTGTTGCTCCTCAGCATCCATACTACCTTGGAATATTGTTCCAAAAATTATTGGGCTTACCTTACTCCAATCCTTCTTAGACGCTTCTAATAAATAAAAAATCTCATTAAAATTAAGTTCAACTGGAACAGTGTCATTAAAAAGCCCTCCGTTAAAATACCTTATTTCTTTATATCTACCTCCACTTGCATTTTTAGGATTAGACATTTGTTTAAACAATCCATCTATTAGGTTATAAGAACTTTCCTCATTATGCAAACATTCTTGTAACATAAAAGTGAAAAATCCAATTGGTAAAAGCTCATAGTCTTCAGAGAACATTGTGAAGACGCATTGTAATATAAATTTTTGGGCATGTTCCCTGTTTATACCTCTATCTACTAAACTATTAAATACTTTAGCTACACTATCTGCTGTTTCCCTTGTTGCTTCTTCTAGGTTGTTTTCAAAAATTGCTTTCTTAGGTTTTTCATATAGAAAATTGAATGCAGTGACTCTTCTTTCTAAGTTCTCAATTTTAATTTTATCTAAGGGCTCATCCTGAATACTAAAATTATAAATATAAAATGTATCGAAATTACAAAGTATCGCGTATTGTGGTTGATTAGGTCTTAAGTTCCACCAATATTCAAATAATTGAGGCTTATGTTTTTCGAGTTTCTCACCACCTTTTTTCATTTCAATTACTACTCTGTCTTTCCAGACTAAGTCAGCAAATTTGGTGCTGTTTTTTTTCTTTACTCTTGTTTCTAAAACTGCACCTGCTTCCTTGTATCCTTTATGCCCAAATGCTTGAAATAATCTGTCGCAAAAGACTTGAGCCTCTCCTTTTTCATCTTTTTCAAGAAGTTTACTATATTCTATGAATTCAATTAGCTTTTCTTTTTTCAATTTTCAGTTTGTTCTAAATGGTGTACAACGGTCTTGTATAAAAACGCGTAGCCGAGTTTTAAAGTTAATAGTTTTCAGCCGTGACTGAGTTTAAAATTACGGGGATATTTCAAAACTAGCCAAATTTGGCTATGATTTTTATACGTTGTTGTGCGTTCGGCTTTATGCGTCTCAATTGCGCTTTATTCCAGCGTTTTTTTCGTTTTCTAATTCGTCAAGACGCATATCGACTAATTCATAAGTACTGAATTGTTCAAATGGTATTTTGCTGTAATCTAAATAAAATCGTTTAGATTTTCCTTCATATTTTTCGTGAATTCTTTTGTCATTACTTTTTACGACACACCACATAACATTATAGTTTGTCAATTTATCAATAATCAATTTTCTCAACGATATTCTTCCGTGCATTCCGTGCATAAATTGACTTCCATATTGATGGTCAAAGTTCGGATTAGTGAAGAACTCGTCTAATTCACAATTCTCATAATTTTCAATTACTAAGTTGTTTAGCTTTTTGATATACTCATTTACAAATAATTCCCGTTCTGCATTAGTTTTTATTCTTTTAAGCTCACGCCTGTCCTTTTTATTCGCAACAACTACTGCAGTATCTTGCGCATAGATAGTATTTACAAAAGCAACTATAAGAAAAATTGTAGCTAGTTTTTTCATCTATAATGGTTATTCAGCTGACGCACAACGGTTTTGTATATGATTTGGCGTGTTTGGTAGATTGGCTTGCGAGCGATTTGGCAGCAGCTGTGCTGCGTGAGAATCAGAAAGACAAGCGAAGCTACGTTTACGTTTTATTCATATAATTTACTTTGTCTAAGTTAAGCAAAAATGTTGATGCTTTTAGTTCAGTCACGCTGAATTATATACGTTGTTAGGCACTGGCGATTTTATCTTTCCCAAATTTTCCATATAAGTTTTAAAACTGGTAATTTAGGTGCGCTCTTTTCATTCTTTTTCTGCTCAATTTTAAGGACTCCCATTTTGTCTTTAATCTCTTTACCTTTTTTTCGTATTATCTCTAATTGAACCTCAAAAGGTTGATTTTCTTCATCAAGTGGTTGTGCTAAATCTGCTCCTCCTTTATGTGGAAATTGAATATAGTCTTTAGGTGGTTTTTTTAGATTTTCTTTACATTTTTGAGAGCAGAGATTTGCAAGCATTGGAATAGTGTCAGTTCCAATGTATGCGGAAATCCACATTTGATTTGTTTGTTCATATTCTAGTTCTTTTTCGCAAACACTACATTTTAATTTATCATTAAAGTATTTAACGGGATTATGTTCTAGTAATGGGAATGGTTTTCTATTTTTAAAATTACCAAACAGTGCTCTTGTACTTATTCGACTATCTTTTAATTTTTTGCACTTAGTTATTTCATATGGAAACCATTTTAAATCGTAAGAGGTATATGGATCAAAATATTCAAGAGATTCCATTTCTCCGATTTCTGGTGGAATTCTCTTCAGATTGCTGCCATAGAGCCCAACTTTCCTTACTTTTTTGAGTTTAGCAATTGATTCTGGAAGTGTAAATATTTTTGAAAAGAGTTCATCTCCAAGCGCTTCTCTTGGTACAAATTCATCAGTTCCATTTTCTGCAATTTCATCAATATATTCACAAAGTTTTTTCCAAGCAACAGAATTTCTGTCTTGAACATTATTTTTAATTTTAGGGAGATTGTTACTCATTTCTTTAGCTTGTGCCTAACATGTATTATCAATACTAAATATACCAATATCCAGGCACAATTTACCGGATAACGTGATTTCTAGGGGTTCTATATCTATAGTATTGTCTATGGGGTTATAATGCGGTAAACAATCCTAGGAGTAACTAAAACAACCCAAAGCAGTAATCAAATAATTGGTAAACAAGCGTCTGGATTAAATAAAACATCTCCAACTCACTTTTTTGTATACTGTAAACTACAAAAAAGTGAGTTGGAGCTACCCCCTTAAGATTTGGTCCAATAAAAAAAGATTACCGAATAATGTTTTGCTTTGCAAAACCAAACGTCTTGCTTTGACATTCGTAGCTCATCGACCATCGAAGTTAGTTGCGAACTTGGTTAGCGAAGAAGTTGGACTTATGATGGAAGCACCCCGAAGGGCCAACACAATTTGCATTTATAAGAAGCGGAAAGCATGATTTTAGAGTTGGGCGAGACACATTAGATTAAAAACGCCCCGTAAATGCGTTTCGTAGTTTTAAGTTTACAAAACGCATTTACGGGTCACCCCTTCTCCAATTTGGTGCAATAAAAAAAGGTGGAAAGATCCACCTTTTTTTGCCCCAAATCTACCATGAACTTAACCTACTTATGCTATGGTAAGCTCAAATATAAACGATTAAAACCCAGAAATTCTTAATTTTTAGATAAAACCACGAATAATATCGTTAAAATACACTTTAGCCCAGTCAGACTGTCAGAAATGTCCTTGTTTTTAGGCGGTTTAAGCGCAATATAGCTTTTTTAGACAAGCTAATACAGGCGATAGCACTTATTTAATCGTGCCATAACTAACAGGCTTTTGGAGTCAAATAATATACTAATTACGTTCCCGAGGTTTAATTATCATTCTAAAAGATTGGTCTTTATAAATGTAATAGCCAATCCAATTGTAAAAGGTTCTTAGCTTATTTTTAAAATTGACTAAGCCCATAATATGAACAAAGATCCATATTAGCCAAGCAAAAAACCCTTTAACAACAAAGCGCTGTTTTGGCGCATCCATAACGGCTTTGTTTCTCCCTATTATTGCCAAAGACCCTAAATCTTTATAGTTAAACGGCCTCCAATTTTCTTGTGGACGAACTAGATTCTGAGCCAAATTTTTGGCCTGCTGTAATGCTGGTTGTGCCAATTGCGGATGTCCGTTTGGATATTCCTTATCGCCAGTAATTACAGCACAATCGCCTAAGGCATAAATATTACTATAACCGCTTACCAAGTTATGCGCGTTGGTTTTTAGGCGTTTGCCAGGTCCTAAATCTTCGGGTTTAAACCCAGGGAAGGTCTTAGCGCTTACTCCAGCGGCCCAAATAAGATTAATTGCTGCTATGGTGGTTCCGTCCGATAAAAACACGGTATCGTCCTTAAAATCGTCAACACGGGTGCCTAGTTTAATTTTAACGCCCAACCGTTCCAGTTTTTTATGGGTGTATTGTTGCGATTTTTTAGACATGGGAGCCAAAACAGTATCGTGACCATCTAATAAATAAATGTCACCCAGGTCCGAATCGCTTAATTCTGGGTAATCCTTTTTTAAAATATTGGCTCGCATTTCGGCAAATATTCCAGAGAGTTCCACCCCAGTAGGGCCAGCGCCAGCTATCACAAAGGTTAAATGCCTTTTGCGATGTGCTGGGTCTTGCATTCTTGTCGCGCGGTCCAAGCGGGTAAAAATTACATTACGCAGCGAGAGCGCGTCGCTAATGGTTTTCATGGGCAGACTGTACTTGGCAATATTTTTGTTTCCAAAATAATTGGTTTCGGCGCCCGTGGCCATTACCAGAATATCGTAATGGAGTTCGCCATTGTCTAGCACAATTTTATTCTGGTTAGGCACGACTTCTAAGAGTGCTCCATGTCTAAAGCGAGCATTCTTTTTATTGCGCAGTATTTTTCTAAACGGATAGCTTATGGCCGAAGGTTCCATAAAGCCGGCCGAAACTTGATAAATTAGAGGCGGAAAAAAGTTGTAATTATTGGCATCTACAAGAATCAAATTATAGTCCTTTGAATTGCCTAAACGCTTAATAAGTTCGAGACCAGCAAAGCCTCCCCCTACTATTATAATGGTTTTGGTTTTACTCATGCGCTATCGCTCTTTATTATGCACTATAAAGATACAAATACGGCGTGATTTTTAGACCTATTTTAACGTGGGTTTAGGACTTATAATTACGGTTTAAACGGCATGAAAAACTTTGTAGATAGTATTACTTTTTTTGACCTTAATATTTGCTTATTTGTGCCAATAAACTCCTGCATTCTGCCAACTTTTCTTTGTAATTATTAAGTTTGGAATAGGAGCCGTTTAGGCGAATACCGTTCATTACAACTAGATCGTTTACTAAGGCCAAAACATCGTGTGTAATTGGGTCACTAACAATTTAAAAATTCGAGCAAGAGGTCGCGTCGATTTTTACAAAAGTACTTAATCATCAAAATGCTCGTTTTTAAAACCTTAACGCTCGGTATATTCCAAGGTTATTTCTTCGTCGCTCGTTATTAAAGTAGTTGGATAATCCGATTCGTTATATAAATAGTCGAAAGTCCTATAAACCGTGCCGTTTAACATATACATTACCGGATTGTTTTGGTTAATATGTGCCGCTAAATAAGGTATTTTACGTATGCGATTTATTAGGGTAAAGTCTAAATGGGTAAGCCCCATAAAATCACTGTCAAAATTGGGGCCGTAAAAGTCGTCTGCACCAATGGTAGAACCGCTGTAAAAGGTGTGAAACGAATTTTTGTCGTCGTACATAAATTCCCAGATATCGCCACCCCCGTCTACAATTTTTGTGATGTTACCGTTGGTGTATTCAAAACTAAAATCACTAATAACTGTGGCGTCTGGGTTCTCGAATAATATATAAGTTAAACGGCCTTCGCTGTCAAACTGTGGCTGGCCGTAAATGGTTCCAAGGTCTGTGGAACCGGCCGTGCCAGTTCTTGTGTAATTGCCGGTTTCAGGTTCAAAATTAAAGAGGTATTCGGTAGTCGAATCGACCGTAAAGCGCATAGAACCCGTGATTAATTGACTGCTCTCGTTATAGGCTAAATTGGTTACAACTTGTAAAAACTGAAGCATTACCGACCTGTCTTTTAGAACTTCTCCAGCGGCATTGTATGTAAATTCGGTACGCGTATTTTGTCCCTCATCGTTTAGCCAATATCGCAAGGTCATGTTATTAGCACTATCGTATTGAAAACCTATCGTGTTTGGACTTGCATTGGCAAAGGCCAAATATAAATTCGCATCGCTAGAGGTATCGGAATCGTCGTTAGTATCTGTGTTATCTTGATTGTCTGTTTGCGTAGGGTCTGTCTGGTTTACATCGTCATTGCTTTTAGAACAGCTTAGAACAACAAAAAATAGAATTAAAAAGTGTTTCATTTAAATTGAATTACCATGACGCTTAAAAGCATTTTAGACTATTGTTTTACCAATTTAATAATCTGCTGTTTGTCGTTTTCAAGTACTTTTAAAATATAGAGTCCATTGCCCAACTGAGACAAATTCTTCGATTGTAAATCGTTACCCTTATAAATTAATTGCCCGCTAATGGTGTATAAATAAAAATATTCGGACCCATTTAGATTACTAAAACTAATACTGCTTGTAAATGGATTAGGATAAACGCTAAGATTACTTGGCAGATTGGACTCCGTGATGTTTAAAACTTTAGCACAGGTTGCTTCTACAGGTTCGGTGTCAAAGAAGTTTGAACAAGCATCGCAAAATATACTCTTAAAAAAACAACTCCCTCGATTTAACATAAAAGTTCTTCCCGCAAGGGATGTGTAAACGCCATGACCTCCGGTAGGGTCTAAAGTAAAATCACTACAAACACTGTTATCTAATAAAAGATCGTTAATAAGCTGCGAACCTATTAATCCAAATGGCCCACTTCCAGCAGGAACCACCGCATCTAATGCGCCATGAAAAGAAATAGTTGGCAAGAGTTCTTCTGGAGTAACCGAATCGCCAAAAGCAGCGCCCCATTGGTTAAATATTCCAGAAACTTCGAAGCTATTTGGCAAGCTATTCCCAGAGCTGTCTAATGCGCCAAGAGCAGCTTCTATTCCTGGAGAAAACGAATTCCATTCGGCCTGACTGGTATATGCCGTAAAAAAAGAAGTTATAGACCCAGCGCTACTTCCTCCAATAAAGAGCCAATTGGGGTCAATATTTAAGGTTGGCGCTATGTCTACCATATAGCGCATGGCAGCATTGGTATCTTGCTGTGCTCGGTAAATGGCGTTAATTATATTTAACGGGTTTGCGGGGTTAAAGCCAAGACGATAGTTCATTGTGGCTACCACATAGCCGCGTTTGGCAAGTTCATTACATTCAAACTCGAAAGCAGATTTATCTCCTCCAACAAAAGAACCGCCGTGTATTAGCATTATAAATGGCCTACTATCTAACGGGTCGGTAGTGGTGTTAGGATAATAAATATCCATTACTAAATCTTCCGGAACTCCATCCCAACTAAGGGCATTGCCATAGACTACATTAGGCATAGATTCAATCTGGCTGTCTGTAAAAATGGCTACTTCACTAAAGCGGTCGTCGGTTGTGCAAAACTGTGCACTAACCTTGGCGCTTAAAAGCAATACTAAACCTAATACAAGATGTCGATATGTTATCATATTTTAAAGTTAGTGAATTATACATAAAAAAACCCCGCGTTCTTATTCGCGGGGTTTATTGTTACATTAAAAAAAGTAGCTGCAATTAATAACCTTTTTTGGCCGCACCCATTTTCTTTTTTTGATCGTCGGTCAAGATTTCGTTCATGCCTTCCTTAAAATCTGAATCTTGCATAAGCGCATTTTGTACCTCCTTCTTTTTGTCGCTTGAACCTAAAAGTGAGCTTGGGTCAAGGTCTCCAAGCATGCTTTTAAATTTATCGCTCTTTAAAGTACTTACTACCAACCCGGAAACTTGCTCTTGTTGTGCGTCACTAAGGTTTAATTTTTTGGTAAGCGATTTTACCTGATCTGCGGCAAAGCTATCTATTATCGAACTTGTATCGCCACCCATGGCGCTACCTGCCATTGCTTTTAAATCTTGCCCAGAAACTTGAACAGCAACAAAGGCTAAACATATAAAAAGTAATTTTTTCATGATGGAATTTTTTAGTTAAGCCATAAAGATATTCATTTTGTTTTTAAAATTAGTGACCACTTATCGATTAAATTGTTCGTTTTGAGGTAGTTTACATTTTAGAGAATAACAATTCACGCTTTGCCATAAGGCATCATGTAATCTACTAGCAGGATTTTTATTCAGACAATGGGCGTAGTTTTTATTGTTTTGTTAATTCAGATGTTTGTCCGCCTTGTTGAACAATCATTTTATTTTGTTCCGGAATAAATTGTAGCCTAATCATTACATCTTCCGAATAAAATGTGTCTTTATCTATCGCATCGACTGGAAACGCACCTTGTCCTTCTCCTTGCACCATTAACACGGTTTTATCTCTGGTAATTGTTATGTCGATTGGAAAAGTGGGACTGCCATAGGTGCCTAGATAGACCTCCAATTCGGCTTCGCTTAATTGGATAGTTTTTATAGGGCTAAAGTTTGGCAGGTTGTAATTCATTCCAAAATATATTTGTACTGCTCCAATAAATATATTCGAAACTTGGGTATAGAGATAGTTTGTAGATAAAGCGAAAGAAACATTGTCTGCCGGGAAATAAGCCGCGAACGACTGAAAGCCGTCAATGCTTCCGCCATGACCATACACTTCTTTGTTGCCAAGGGGAAGTTTCATGAGTCCTAGTCCTACTCCTTGATGGGCATCTTTCATTTTTGCTAACGAGGTGTTAGAAACTAACAAATCCGAAAAAAGGGCATTATAAAAAATGTTCAATTCAGAAGGTGTAGCAACAATTCCTCCTGCTCCCATAGGACCACTTAAATTGGTTTGTGGATTAATTAGTTCCCATTGGGCGTTGGTAAAATCGTAAGGTAATGCCTCGTTATTTGCCGAATTTATATCTCCCCCAAATTCGGTTCTTGCTAACTTTAAAGGCGCTACTATTCTATAGTCCACAATATTTTGAAAGTCCATTTTTTCAATAATTTCTGCAACGTAGGACAGTAATACATAGTTGGTGTTCGAATACTCGGTCTTTTCTTTTGGCTCAAAAATAATTCCGTTGTTAGTTATGCGTGCTATCATTTTTTCACGGGATTGTTGTTGGCTCTTCCACTGGTTAATAGCCGGGTCCGATGTGATATTAAAAAGGCCACTTTCATGTCTTAATAAATCCTCGATTGTAATTTTATTTGCATTTGGAATACTAGGAAAATAATCACTTAGCAGGGTGCTTAAGGTTAGTTTTTTTTCTTCGACAAGTTGCATAATAATTGTCGCCGTAATAGTTTTCGAAATTGACCCAACACGATATTTGGTCAAATTATTTGCTTCCATTTTGTTAGCTACGTCCCCATAACCAAAGGACTTTGTATAGACCTCTTCGCCATTCGAGAAAATAGAAAAGCTGCCCATTCCTTTGGAATTAAGCTCAATTAAATTAAATAAACTGTCTAGTTTAGATTTATTAAAGGTTTGTGCATTAACAGCGCCTGCAGCAATTAGAAATACCAAGAGATATTTTATCATTTTAATTCATTTAAAAAGACAACAACAAACAAAAATGGTGCCAACTAAGATCAATTATCTAGCTAAATTTACTTGCTTTCGGGAAGTACGCAAATCGGCAAGAATTGCATTTGGGAGTATTTATAAAACCAAAAGACAGCAAAATTGTAATGACATCAGCACAAAGTGCGAACTGGCGAACCAATTACAATTAGGAAATCAGCCGCAATGAGATATACTCCATTTTAATATCTGAGACTGTAAATACCTAACTCCTTTAAACTCCAAAGTAGCCATTCAAGCTTTTCAAAGCATTGGAAGAACTACTTGTCCTTCAATATATCACGTATAATCTTAAGGTGATGTTCTGTATGAATAGTAAGAAATGTAATGGTCTGGTCTCTATTCATAGTACCAAGAATAGGATGATTAAAGTGCTTCTTTTCTGCAAGCATGGGAAACTTTTCGACTGTAGCAAGCGCTTCATTATAATGCATTTGTAACGTTTTGATAGTTACATTTTCTGCTGGGCTAACGGACTCTGGCGCCGTAACTTGTCCTCTAGGTAGCGTATTAGAAGTAAAGACATAGTCACGTGTCTTATTGGGTTCCGCTTTATAATTACTTTCATTAGAATACTCAAGCGCTTTATATAGCTGATTTACCATTAAATAAATGTGATCCATATGCCATGCAACAGCAGCTTGTGACACTTCAAGGTTTATTGTATCCCGCACACTAATATAGGATGCCACCTCGTTAAGTTTTACTTTGAGATTAGAATTGTTTTTGTCTGATTCCATACGTGCAGCGCTGCTTAATAATAAGATTCCTGCCATTAAGATAAAGATGATGTGAATACGATTTTTCATGAGTCTATTTTAAAAATTATTTAGTCCAAAAATAGTATTGAAATCAATAGGTTATAAAAAATTGGGATAGGTGTGTCACTTTTGTGACGAATGGGAAAGCTATTTAAAGTCAGCTTTTGAAAAAGATCTAGAAACGGGAATACTAGTGGCAACCTTATCTAGTTGTATTGTGAGTGATCTGGCATTACCATCAATAGATGTTATATGTTGCGTATTAATAAGGTAAGAGCGATGACAACGTTTTATTTGAGAAAGATTTTCTAATTGTATTTCAAGCTGTTTTAAAGAAAGTCTAATTAGTTTATCCATAAGCGCACCATCGTCCAAATAATATATTGTTATATAATTCCCTTCCGATTGTGCGTATACAAACTCCGACAATTGCATTACAATAGGTGATTCTTTTACACTTTCTTCTTGTATTTGAACGGTACTGGTCTGTTCTACAGCTTCGGGCGGTAACTGATTAGAAAGTAATCGTGCTCTCTGGATATTGCGTTTTGAAAGTGAGCGCTCTTTAAGAAAGATTAAACCTATAATAGGGAAAATCCCTATCGAAATAGTGATTATAAGAAAATTTAAAAAGGTTTGATACAAATCAATATCGCGCCACCAATTGTAATTGTGCAGGGAATTAAAAGCACTTATTATTAAGATACAACAAGATTGTAATAGAATTTCCTTTGCTATGGTCCATTTTTCTGGACGAAAAAACTCTCGAAATAGTTTTGGAAGAATAAAATAGGTGGTAGCCACACCAAGAAAAACTGAAACTCCAAAACCCGCCAAGAAAATATATTTATTAGCTATTGACTGTGCCGCGCCAAAAGGTTGAAAAACAATCAAAAACACAAAAACAAAAAGGCCCGATAATAAGGCAAATAACCACTTGTTTTTAGCTTTTTGTAATAATGGATATGGTAAATTTAGCCACTTCATAAGGAACCTCTATATTTTAGCATGAATTGAATTTGTATTTTATCTGTTATTTAATCGTAAATAAGCCATCCAAAATAAGCGGAAAAATGAGCATTCTAAAGAGGAACAATCCAAAAAAGACTATGATTATTTTTATGACACGCCATACAAGATTAACTCTTTTGAAGAAATGAAAATATGCGAAAATCATATAAGCAAAACCAATAAAACTTACCAAACTCATAGGGAGGTTGTTGTTGGTTAAAGGCTTATAAGCGATAGAAATTAAATTAATTAGGATGAAAATTGTCCCATAAAAATATAATGACGTAACCAGCAATTCGGTGAAGTTATAGTTAGACTTCTTAAATAAAATGTAAATTAAAATAGTCCAAACTATGGTGCTAATAATCCCCAAAAATACCGGATACTCAAACGTAATAAGTTCTCCCCAATACTTAATGTTTTGATTCGTTTGCTCTGTTAGAAAGAAGAAGTCAGTGGTAGGAATGTTAGTTGAATCACTTAAAACAAGATATGCAACAAGCGCTTGGATTATAGTGGAAATCACGAAATATTTGACAGGGCTTGTGAATCGTTTTCTTTTGCCCTCTATGAAGTTTTGAGCAACAAAATGAGGTTGTTTGAGTAAATTCCAAAAGGTGTACCATAGTCCTTTATCGAAATTAAATATGGTATCGAAGAACTCACTAACTACACCCTTAAAATTTAGTCGGTAATTTGCCAGTTGGCTCTGGGAACAATTTGGACAAAATTTTCCTTCGAATTCAAAGTCGCAATTTTTGCAAGTTGTTATTTTCAAAATAGAGTTTTAATGACTGCTAACGGTCTTGTGTATGAGCCGTTTTTAATGGCTTATATAAATTGTTGGCATTAGTTTTTAATTGCTTTTTGATGATCAAAACTAAAAACCCTTTTTAACTTCCAATCATCGTCTTCTAGTATCCAAAGATGTATGAATTTTGCATTAATTTTTAATTCGGTTGGCATATTGTCTTCAACTTTATAAAACTGGTGACCACCTTTTTGAATAGCTCCATAAAGCTCATTTTCTTCGTAAAGAGGAAATACCTCCATTGAATTGAACACTAGTTTTCGATATGTATCGTTACAAATCCAAGATAAGTCTTCAATCATTATGTCAGACGCTAATTGATTGGTTTCATTCAAAAGAGCACCTCCTTGATCATGATAAAATTCAAAATCACTACTTACTAGTTTACGCCCCATAACTGTATCACATTTATTGTACGCAACGTAAAAAAAGAGACTGTCTAATGATTTAATCTTATTGAATAGGTCAGATTTTTTTTCAGAAGGTTTAGTAGCTGTTTGTTCAATTAACAAATTCTCATCTGTCATTTTTTTGGATTGGTCATTATTACATCCAAGTAGAATTATACATATTAAAAATACTTTTATGCTCAATTTCATCAGTGATATGCCATAATTAATGCCAACGGTTTTGTGTATGATTAGTGGCGTGTTTAAGCACCTAATTTAGTAAACAAAAACAAACGCGAGAAAATTCCGAAGGAATTTTCCAAGTAGGCAACGACCAAAGCAATTAATTATACACGTTGTTGTGCTTTCGTTATTTAATTTCGTCATCGAGAATATCCAATATTTCTATAATTCTGTCTCTTAGAATAAAAGCTTGCTGTTGAGTATTTCTATTGGTAGTAATACACCTTACCAAATGATCCTCATAATCAGGGTTGTCCAGAAGAACATTAATATCAGCAAAGTGTTTTGAATTCCCTATTTCTTTTATTTCAGATGCTCTGTTTTCCTGATTAATTAAGAAGGTATATAGTAGATCAGTTTGCATAGCTTTATTTCGAAGTGATCTTACCTGATAATTTTTTATTAAAAATGGAATGTAAATTTCATTCCTGTATTTAGTCCAGGTTTGCTCACCCTCTGTAACCTGAACAATTTCACTGGTCCACATAGAGAGTAATGCTTTTAAGCTATCATTTCTAATCAATCTCAAATTTCCAGAGATTGCTAGATCATTTATTATAGGGTCAAAGGTAGTATAAGGGATAGTTTTTGCTATGTGCATTTCTACACTATCTACATTTCTGATGGCTGGGTTATCTATATTACTTAGCAATTGAATAGCAGAATTCATTATATAGCTTCTAATTCCAATTTTTTCATCTAATTGCTTAAGATTACTTTTGAATTCTGATTGAAGTTGCTTTAATATTGCTTGTTCTGATATTCGATCAATTCTTGACTCATTCCAATTATTTATCTGTAATGCAATCAATATTCCAATCACTACGAGTACAATTTCTCCGATTGCATAAATCAGATACTTCCTGAATTTGTTTTCAGATAGTAGTTTTTGACGAATTTTGCGAAAGAACTTTATCATTTAATATTTGATTCTATGAGCTTTAAAGTGTCATTTAAGTAGGCTTCTATTTTCTTATAATTATCTAAAATATAAACTACGTTCAAGGCATTGTTATAAATTTCATTTTCAAATTCCAGTGTCCTAAGAGTTTTATTATAATCTAATTTAAATTTTGAACGGGAAACTTGAGGTATATCTAATCGTTTCATTAAGAAACTTGGTATAGCCGTATTTCTTAAAGTTGTTTTATTAGATAATGAGGGAATTAAAAAATTGAACATATAGTCGTAGTAAATTTCAATATCGTCTTCTGTATCTGCCACGATGAACGACCAATGAGAAATATGTTCTCTTAGCTTCACATCCTTTATAATATTAAGAGACCCAGTATTTATTATTTCATCTATTGAGGCCGAATAAAGATCTAGTGAAAAAAAGCCATTGATTATAGAATTGAGAAGCATTTCAATTTCTTCAGAATTAATTGGGCTATCATCTTTAATAATTTCTAAAAGCCGTACCGATGATTTATACGACTCTTCTGAGCCGTCATAAATTCTTTGTAATTCAGTTAAATTATCATTAAATTCTGTACGTAAATTTTTTAGGATGGTTTGTTCCCGATTAGCTTCAAGTCTACTGTCATTCCAATTGTTTACCTGTAAGGCTAATAAAATACCTATCATAACAAGAAGTATCTCACCAAAGGCATACTTGAAATACTTTCCAGTTTTGCCTTCTGAAAGTAAATTTTGCCTAATTTTTCTAAAGAATTTTATCATTGGTTATTGGTTGGTCATAATGAAGCACAACGGTCTTGTATATGACTAGTGCCAGCCCTAGTGCTTTGCGCTAGCTATACAAAAAATTAGTTTTTTTAAAACTATTGATTTTTTGGATAGGAAGGCTGGTATTAGTTATATGCGTTGTTGTAAGTAGTTTTTAATTATTAAAAAACAAAAAGTAAACTAATATACCACACACGATTAGAGAAATGATATAGATATACAATTCGTTCCGCATTTGAGATTTAGCCTTTCTCCGTATTTCAATTTTTATCAACTCCAACTTTTTAGGGTCAATGGATTCCGATTTCATTTCAGTTCCACTTTCCCCTTTATGTGTGTTTTTTAGACTATTCCTCCAAATTTTATTTTCTCTTCGTTCTAATTTTTTACGACGTAACTCTTTAAACCTTTGATTATGGGCATTCAATCTACCATATGTTCCATCTAAAGGCATAGTTTTTAAATTACTTACAACATGTATTATCAACACTAAATATACCAATATCCCGTCACAATTTAACAGATAACATGATTTCTAGAGGTTCTTTATCTATAGTGTTGTCTATGGGGTAATAATGCGGTAAACAATTCCAGAAGTAACTAAAACAACCCAAAACAGCAATCTAAAAATTGGCAAACAAGCTTCTGGATTAAATAAAACATCTCCAACTCACTTTTTTGTACACTGTAAACTACAAAAAAGTGAGTTGGAGCTACCCCCTTTAGATTTGGTGCAATAAAAAAAGGTTGGTGAAATGTACTTTTGCTTTGCAAAAGCAAACGTCTTGAAGACGTTTGAATGAGGTAGTCGCGTAAGCAGATAATTGACAATTAATTTGAAGTAGTAAACATCGGTTAAAGGAATATAAAACAACCCAAAACAGCCTTTTGTAGCTTGTAATTTACAAAACGCATTTACGGGTCACCCCTTCTCCAATTTGGTGCAATAAAAAAAGGTGGAAAGATCCACCTTTTTTTGCCCCAAATCTACCATGAACTTAACCTACTTATGCTTATGGTGGTGCTAATATACAGGATTTTACAAAACAGGAATAAGGGTTTTCCTACTTTTAGATTAAGCCTATGCTAAAACCGATTAAAAGCAAGCGTTTCGATTAAGTGTAGCTTTTGTTAACACAAATTAGTAGGCGCGCTCTGGATTGCCTTCAAAATAGTTTATGTAGGCTCTGTTTATTACGCGGTTACCTCCAGGGGTTGGATAGTCTCCGGTAAAATACCAGTCCCCTAAATTCTTAGGGCAGGCCTGATGCAAATTATCTACCGTTTGGAACAAGACTTCTACTTGTGCATTTAAACTGTTGCCTTCGCTTACTATATATGCAATCTTGTCAGAGAGTTGTTGGTCCGTAAAAGGGGAATATAGTTCTTTTACAAAGTTTTCTACTTCGGTGTCGGCTAAAGTGGTTTGTGCCTTGCATTTGTGGTAAATCTCTTCTATTAGCGCTTCTTTACCCGTATCTTTTAATAAGGCAAGCGCCGCCTGGAATGCAACTAAATGCTCTAAGCGAGCCATGTCTATCCCATAGCAATCTATATAGCGAATCTGCGGAGCACTGGAAACTACAATTATCTTTTTAGGCTGCAGTCTATCTAGCATTTTTAGGATACTCTTTTTAAGCGTTGTCCCGCGAACAATACTATCGTCTATAATTACCAAATTATCTTCTGGTTTTACAACCCCATAAGTAACGTCATAAACGTGAGCTACCAAGTCGTCACGACTACTGTCTTCGGTAATAAAGGCGCGCAGTTTTACGTCTTTAATCGCTATTTTTTCTGTGCGTATTTTTTGACTCTGAATGGCTAATAAACGCTCGGGAGTTAAATTCCCCTCCTGATCCAAAATAGCCTGATTTTTTTGTTTGTTTAGTTCGTCTTGAGCTGCTTCTACCATCCCGTAAAAACTTGTTTCGGCAGTATTTGGAATAAAACTAAACACCGTGTTTGCCGTATCGTGATTAATAGATTTAAGCACCTCGGGCATTAATAATTTACCTAACTCTTTGCGTTCTTGGTAAATTTCTACATCACTTCCACGCGAAAAATAAATACGTTCAAAAGAACAAGATTTACGCTCAAGAGGTGCTAAAATTTGTTCAATATTTACTTCTCCAGATTTTTTAATAAGAATTGCTTTTCCTGGTTCTAATTCTTGTACATCGTTAAAAGGGACATTAAAAACCGTTTGAATTGCAGGGCGTTCAGAGGCGATTACAACAACTTCGTCGTCTTTGTAGTAATATGCTGGTCTAATTCCAGCAGGATCGCGAAGCACAAAAGCGTCTCCGTGACCTAACATTCCCGCCATCGCATAACCACCATCCCAATCACGAGATGCTTTTCTAAGCACCTTGGCCACGTTTAAATGATCCACTATATAAGGGGAGGCTTCTTCTTTATTAAGACCTTTTTCTTTGGCTTTCTTGTAGAGTTTTCTAACGGCATCGTCTAAAAAGTGGCCAATTTTTTCCATTACAGTAATGGTATCGGCTTTTTCTTTAGGATGCATTCCCAGCTTAATTAAGTTATTAAATAGCTGGTTGGTATTGGTCATATTAAAGTTACCTGCAATAATCAGGTTTCTATGCATCCAGTTATTCTGACGCAAAAACGGATGCACGTTTTCTACACTGTTTTTGCCAAAAGTTCCATAGCGCACATGGCCTAAAAGTAATTCTCCTATATAGGGAATATTGTCTTTTTGTGCTTGTACGTCGTTTACGTATTCCGGATGATCGGTTAGCTCTTGATTTATACGCTGATTTATTTGCGAAAATATATGCTGAATAGGTTGCGCCTCGTGCGATCGCACGCGGGATATATAACGCTGTCCTGGTTTTACGTCTAGTTTAATGCTTGCAAAGCCCGCTCCGTCTTGACCACGGTTGTGCTGCTTTTCCATCATTAAATACATTTTGTTTACCCCGTAGAAAGCACTTCCGTATTTCTCTTTGTAATATTCAAGAGGTTTTAGTAGGCGTACTACTGCAATTCCGCATTCGTGTTTTAAAGCGTCACTCATTGTAAAAGGTGCATCTAGTTAATCTATATAAAACAAAACTGCCCAGAAAAATCCAGGCAGTTTAACGTACTTCTATTTCAAATTGTGTTAGCTCTTTAAATGCTAAAATTCTGCGCTGGACTTCTTCGTGTTTTAACGATTCCATACGCTCGGTTCCAAATTTTTCTACACAAAAACTAGCTAAACACGAGCCATAGATTATGGCTTGTTTCATGCTTTCAAAATTTATTTGATCTACCTGCGACAAATATCCAGCGAATCCACCAGCAAAAGTGTCTCCGGCTCCAGTAGGATCAAATACTTCTTCTAAAGGGAGGGCTGGGGCAAAAAATATTTCGCCTTCATTAAATAAAAGCGCCCCGTGTTCTCCTTTTTTTATTACCACATATTTAGGCCCCATGGCCTGAATTTTGCGCGCCGCTACTACCAAAGAATATTCGTTGGTTAATTGTCTAGCTTCTTCGTCGTTAATGGTAATAATATCCACCTTTTTAATTACATTCATTAAATCGTCCCAGGCGTTATCCATCCAAAAATTCATGGTATCTAAAATGGTAAGCCTTGGTTTGGTTTCCATTTGCGCTATTACTCCCATCTGTACTATTGGGTGTAAATTGCCTAATACTACAATTTCTGCGTTGCGATATGCTTTAGGGACAACAGGATTAAAATCTGCAAGGGTGTTTAGTTCGGTGGCCAAGGTATCTCTGGAGTTCATATCGTGGTGATACTTACCACTCCAGAAAAAAGTTTTTCCGTCTTGTTCTACTTTAATACCTTCTATGTTTAAATTCCGGTTGGCAAGCATATCTAAATACGCTTGTGGAAAGTCTCCTCCCACAACCGAGACCAAGGCGGCATCTGCATTAAACTGCGAAGCTGCTAAGCCTATGTAAGTTGCGGCTCCTCCTAAAATTTTATCGGTTTTACCAAATGGTGTTTCTATAGCGTCAAAGGCGACGGTTCCAACAACAACTAATTTACTCATCTACAGGTCTTATTTCGAGTTGCAAATATACGTTTTTTGTACGTAGTGCAAAGCACATTAGTCGAGAGTATTAAACTAACTTACACCGGTCTATTTTCTGCCAAAATCGGCTGGAATTTCACCCCAAGCTTTTGTTTCCCATTTTACTATAGTGGTTTGGTACGTATTGGTTTTTAACCAAGTTTCTGCCCGTTGTATTAGTTCAAAAAGGACTGCATTGGTTGCCGTGCGTTTTAATTTGGTATTGCATTTTTTGCGTTTTACCCATCCCCAAGCAATTCTAGAGTCGGTATAAAGCAGTCTATCACTCCCAATTTTTTTTAAATACGCAAGACCATGCACTAACGCAAGGAATTCTCCTACATTATTAGTGCCTTGTTTATAAGGTCCTTGGTGAAATAATTGTTTTAGTGTTTGGGTATCCACACCGCGATATTCCATAAGACCAGGATTACCACTTGAGGCTGCATCTACAGCAATAGAATATAAATTGGGATGTCCAATTTTCTTTAATTCTTCTGGAGTTAGCGTCTTTTTCTTTTTACTACTGCCTTTTCCTTTATAGTCGGCGTATTCCTTATTGTAGGCTACAAGGGCCTCTTTTCGAGTCTCAAAGCTCATAAATTGAGCCCCTTTAACTCCTTTTATCGCCTTTTGACAATCGGTCCAATTGTCAAAAACACCGGTGGTTAAACCGTGCCACACCACATAAAACTTTTGCTTTTTAGCCATTATTGCTGCAAAATAACCGATTCAACAATACGCGCAAAGTGCTCGTGTTCAAGGGCGTGTACTTTAGTAGCTACGTCTTCTGGGCTGTCTGCTGTACTTAAACGGGTTTTAGCCTGAAAAATAATTCCGCCTTCGTCGTAGTGTTCGTTTACATAGTGAATTGTTATTCCAGAATACGACTCCTTATTGGCAACAACAGCACGATGAACATGCATGCCATACATCCCTTTTCCACCGTAATTAGGTAATAATGCTGGATGAATATTAAGAATTCGGTCTGGATAACGCTTAACTAGATATTCTGGGAATTTGAGTAAAAAACCTGCCAAAACTATTAAGTCTGGGTTTAATTCTTCCAACAATTCACCCAGTTGCTCGGGAGAATTAAGCTGTTCTTTAGTAAATGCTAAAGCCGGAACTGCTAAGGCTTCTGCACGTGCTAATACTTTGGCATCCTTCTTGTTAGACAGCACTTGAACCACCGTTGCGGTTTGCTTGGACTGGAAGTATTCAATAATGTTTTGGGCATTTGTGCCATTTCCGGAAGCAAAGATTACAATACGTCTGTTCATGGACCAAAATATTGGAGGTTTAAGAAGTATAATAAATTATGATAACAAAAGTAAGGCAAATGGGATTTACTTCGACCAAAATTCTTTACATTGAACTCACATTTTGTATTCAAAATGGTGTTTTAATCTAAAATATTTTATTTTTGCCACTTAATTAAAAACTAAAAACAAACATTATGTCAGACATTGCATCAAGAGTTAAGGCGATAATCGTTGACAAGCTAGGAGTAGACGAAAACGAGGTAGTTCACGAAGCTAGCTTTACAAACGATCTAGGAGCCGACTCATTAGATACAGTAGAACTTATTATGGAGTTCGAAAAGGAATTTGACATCCAGATTCCAGATGATCAAGCTGAAAACATTGCCACAGTAGGGCAAGCCGTATCTTATATAGAGGAAGCTAAGTAATTCTGTATGGAACTTAAGCGAGTAGTAGTAACTGGACTTGGTGCGTTAACACCAATAGGCAAGAACATCCCAGAATATTGGGAGGGCTTGGCTGCAGGTAAAAGTGGCTGTGCCCCGATTACCTATTTTGACACCGAAAAGTTCAAAACTAAATTCGCTTGTGAACTAAAGGATTATAATCCTCAAGATCATTTTGATAGAAAAGAGGCTCGTAAACTAGATAGATTTGCCCAATACGCTTTGGTTTCGTCTAACGAAGCAATCCAGGATGCTGGATTAAACTTAGACGAAGTAGACAAATTCCGTGTAGGAGTTATTTGGGGAGCTGGAATAGGAGGCTTGCAAACCTTTCAAGATGAAGTTATGAATTATGCAGAAGGGGATGGAACACCGCGTTTCAACCCCTTCTTTATTCCTAAAATGATTGCCGATATTGCCCCGGGTAATATCTCGATCAAGCATGGATTTATGGGGCCAAATTATACTACGGTATCGGCCTGTGCATCTTCGGCTAACGCCATGATAGATGCCTTAAATTACATTCGATTAGGAACTTGCGACGTTATAGTAACTGGTGGAAGCGAAGCCGCCGTAACCATTGCTGGTATGGGTGGATTTAATGCCATGCATGCACTTTCTACTAGAAACGAAGACCCAAAAACAGCGAGCCGTCCTTTTGACGCGACTCGCGATGGATTTGTACTTGGCGAAGGGGCTGGAGCCTTAATTCTAGAAGAGTACGAACACGCCAAAGCACGTGGCGCAAAAATTTATGCCGAAGTTGCAGGAGGTGGAATGTCAAGCGACGCCTACCATATGACTGCTCCTCATCCAGAAGGAATCGGGGTAGAACGTGTAATGTGGAATTGCCTACGGGATGCTGGTATGGATCCTTCACAGGTAGACGCTATTAACACCCACGGAACTTCAACACCACTTGGGGACACCGCCGAACTAAAAGCCATTTCTAAGGTTTTTGGAGCGCATGCCACCAAAATCAACATTAATTCTACCAAATCCATGACAGGTCATCTGTTAGGAGCTGCTGGTGCAATAGAAGCTATTGCTTCTATTCTGGCTATGAACAATGGTTTGATTCCACCAACAATAAATCATACCACGGTAGACGACACTATAGATCCTTCGTTAAACTTGACGCTTAACAAAGCACAGGCTCGTGAAGTAAAAGTTGCAATGAGCAACACCTTTGGATTTGGAGGTCACAATGCCTGCCTTATCTTTAAAACTTTCGAGGAGTAATTCTATATGAGTGCCATACGAAACATATTTACTTCCCGTGCTGAAAAGGACGGGATTTTTTTGTTTCTATTAAAAAAATTCTTGGGTTTACTCCGCAAGATATTACCCATTACGAGAAGGCCTTTACGCATCGTTCTATGAACGAATTAGGCGAAAACGGAGTACAACAAAACTACGAGCGTTTAGAGTTTTTAGGAGACGCCATGCTGGGTGCAGTAATCGCTTCGCATTTGTTTAAAATGGTACCCGGAGGGAACGAAGGTTACCTAACCAAAATGCGTTCAAAAGTGGTGAGTCGCGAACATTTAAACGAATTGGGTCGCGATTTAGATTTAATTAGCCTGGTTAGATCTAATATTCCAGTAGAAAATTTTAGCGGTAATATACACGGAAACGTTTTTGAAGCACTTATTGGTGCCATTTATTTGGACCGAGGCTTTAAATTTTGCGAACGCTTTATTCACAAGCGCGTTATTAAGCCCTATGTAGATATAGAAAAACTAGAGGGCAAGGTGATAAGCTATAAAAGCTTGCTTATCGAATGGTGTCAGAAACATAAAAATAGTTTTAAGTTTTTGGTTTACGACGATACGGGTAACGACACCTTAAAACACTTTGCTGTTAAACTTACTATAGACAATAAAACCATGGGTAAGGCGCGTGCAACTTCTAAAAAGAAGGCCGAAGAACGAGCCGCTAAGCGGGCCTATTACAAACTACAATCACGTATAGAGAGCGAGCAAACAGAAGGTCAGTCACAAATACAAACGCAGTAATATGGCAGGCCATAAGCTGTTGTTAGAGTTAGAAGAAGACCTAGAGAGCTATGTGCTAATTGCTGTGCATTGTAGCGAAGCCGATTTTAAAATGGCCTATATGCTTAACAGGGTGCTAAATTTTAAACTACAACGCGAACCCGAAGACTTATTGTTTTTTTATCCAGATGTTACGGCCAGTTATCCGTTGTTTTTATTCGACGATATAAATCAAGATCGCCGAATACATTTAATAGCGAACTCAAGCAGAACCTTAGTAAGTAGTTCGGCACAAATAACAGGGGGTTTATTCCAGGCCTCCGAGTCCCCAACGGCACGTTTAACCTATTTAATTCCCGAACTTAAGCAGGCAGATTACCTCTTAAAGATTAGTTCACCAAAGAATAACCATTCCGAAAACGTTATCGTTTCAAGAATTAACGAAATTGCTCAGGTAATTACTGCGTATGTTGTAGATTTACAATTGGTAAAGTCAAGAAATAACCTAATTTTCGAATAATGCCTACCCAAAAAAAGACTAAGATTGTGGCCACTTTAGGCCCAGCTACTTCCGATCGTAAAGTATTAAAAAGAATGATCGAAGAAGGCGTTAATGTGTTTAGAATTAATTTTTCGCATGCCAACTATAACGACGTTCAGGCGCGCATAAAAATGATTCGTGAGTTGAACGACGAAATGGAAATCACAACAGCAATTTTAGCCGATCTACAAGGCCCAAAACTGCGTGTTGGAGTAATGAAGCACGAGGTTGTTGTAAGCCCAGGAGACACGATTTCTTTTTGTACTGGAAAAGAATTCGAAGGTACTGCCCAAAAGGTTTATATGAACTACGATCGTTTTCCAGCCGATGTAAAACCAGGCGAGCGTGTACTTCTAGACGATGGTAAATTAATGTTCGAGGTACTGGAGACCGATGGAAAATCCGAAGTTAAAACCAAGGTAATTCAAGGAGGTCCGCTGCGTTCTAAAAAAGGAGTGAACTTACCAAATACCGCAATTTCTTTACCTGCGCTTACCCCAAAAGATGTAAAAGATGCCGAATTCGCAATTTCTCAAGATGTAGATTGGATAGCGCTTTCTTTTGTGCGTCACGCCGAAGATTGTAAAGAACTTCAGGCATTAATTGCTAAGCACACACAATACAAGATTCCAATAATTGCAAAAATAGAAAAGCCCGAGGCGGTTAAGAATATCGATCAAATTATTGCTTTTTGCGATGGTTTAATGGTTGCCCGAGGCGATTTAGGTGTAGAAATTCCTGCCGAGGAGGTTCCACTTATTCAAAAAGAATTGGTTCACAAGGCCAAAAAGGCCAGAATTCCTGTGATTATTGCCACACAAATGATGGAAACCATGATTTCGTCCTTAACGCCAACGCGCGCCGAAGTTAACGATGTTGCCAACTCGGTGATGGATGGTGCCGACGCCGTAATGCTATCGGGCGAAACATCGGTTGGGAAATATCCAGTGGAGGTAATTCAAACCATGACTAAAATTTGTAAAGGAGTGGAAGATTCACACTTGATTCAAGTGCCACAAGATCCACCTCATATAAAAACCAATAGATACATAACCAAATCTATTTGTTATCATGCGGCTTTAATGGCCAACGAAATTAATGCTCGCGCAATTTGTACCCTAACAAACAGTGGCTATACGGCGTTTCAAATTTCGGCTTGGAGACCCGATGCGCATATTTTGGTGTTTACCTCGAACAGGCGCATACTTTCTAGATTGAATTTACTTTGGGGTGTAAAGGCCTTTTATTACGATCGTTATGTAAGTACAGACGAAACCGTAGACGATGTAAATAAAATCGCCTCTAATAAAAACTTTGTTATTAAAGGCGACTATTTAATTAATCTAGCGGCAATGCCAATAGCAGATAAGGGAATGGTAAATACCCTAAGAGTATCTCAGGTTTAAAGCTTATTTAAAGGCGCTTACCTGTTCTATTTTAATCCCTTCTTTTACTTTCGACAAGCTTACAGTACGCTTTATCTTTTTTGTTTGATAGGTATAAACTAGCCCTGTAATTCCAGTGGCGTCCCGGGTAATATCTAAGGTGTCGAACCAGCTGTCTTTTTTCTGTTTAGGCCCTTTTATTTGTTGCGTTTGCTCTCCAGTAATTTTAGGAAACTTAAATTCGGCAGGGATATTAAAAATTTCCTGAGCGATAAAATAACTCTCGTGCCATTTTGCATCTGGAAGCACTAAAGTTTCTGTATTTACAGGTTTACTGGTTGTTCCACCAACAATTTCGTTGTAGCTCACCTTAGGGAATTCTGTTTTTAATTCGTTGGCGTAGGCCATTGGCAACATATCTTCCTCTGGCGGAAAGTACTTAGACAGGTATCCGTTAAAAACGTAACCCGTTTTTCTATTAAAAACTACCTGATCCATACCTCCCTTAATGTTGCTCACCTTCATGGTGTTTTTAGACTCGTGGGCTAACACCTTAAGTTGTGCTCCGTAGGGAATTATATCTAGTTTTTCGCTTTGTAAATTGTCGAATTCTCTAAGACTAAGGCCTGTCCTGGCCGTTACATACAGAATAAGTTCTTCTGATTTTTCTTCGGCCTGGGATGTAAAATCTGGAGATTCTGAACTGGCAACGGCCAATTCGTTTTCTAAAACCTTTAAGGTTTCTGGGGTTTCTGTTTCTGAGTTGTTTTGATTGCAGGCAACCAAAATTAATGCGCTTGCTAAGGCAAGACTAACGTTCTTTGCTGTGTTCATGTTCTGAGTTTTAGCGTTAATAATTAAGTTATTGTAGCGTTCTCTCAGTAGTAATTGCAGCTTTTATTTTTAAGGTATGATTGGGAAGATATTGCTATAACGCAACGCCTCGCAATAAATTTTTCAAACAGTATGCCGAATGGCCAAAAACGGTCAGAAATAACAAATAATTAACAAAAATGGGCTTAAAACTGGTAATTAATGCTCAATTTGGGTCAAAACTTGGTCAATCCAAGCTGTTTTTGAATCCAAATAAATATCTGGAGGAATTCCCTGACCTTCAAATTCTATAAAGCGTTCGTATTTAGATGTGGTAAGGCCCAAAGAATATCCAAAGCAAGGGGTTGTTAAACTTGGTTTGGAGTAGTTTCCATATCCGTAGGCGAGAGCGCCTCGGGTATTTTCGCCAAGGGTAGTGATACCTACTTGCTTTTTAAGTTTTAAAATAAACTGTTCGCTATTACTTCCTACCAAACAGTTTTGCAGTACGTAAACCTGAATATCCTTTTTTATCTTTTTTAAATACTTTACAAATGGATCGGAGGTGCGTCGTCCGCCACCGCCGTTATTACGCAAGTCAATTATTAAATTCCCAGTTTTAAATTCTCCTTCTAGCGTTTTAAGTAGGTCCATAGCCTGTCCGTAGTTCGTATTGCTACCGCTAAAATTACCCAAGCGTATATAATGTGTTTGTTCTGTTATTTGCTCGTATTGGAATGTATCCCCTTGTAAGGCATAATTATCTACGATCCAATTACTGTTATAATCTTCATGAACCCAATTTTCGGGATACAAACGTCCGTTTTTAAATTCAACTTTTTGGTATCTGGGTGCGTGGTTTCCGTCGTAAAAAATTCCATGAAAATAATTTCCTGCTTTGGTAAGCGTAAACTTTAACTGCCCCGGCTCCCACTGGTCATTTTTAGTTTCGACTATAACCCCAGTATATACTATATCGTCTGGAGCATTTCTAATAACCACCACGGTATAATAATCCTGTAATTTATAAGTTCCAGTTATGGAATCATTGTATATTTTACTTTGTGCGTAAAGAGTTTCTGGCGACATGCCGTAAAAAGGAGTAAGCACGGTGTAATCTGTATTTTTACTTTGGTCTACTATATAGTTATGTTCGTCGTTTACTACTTTTAGATACTGTTGTAAATAGGCTAAACAATTGCGATCAATATCTGAATCCTGGGTAATTTTTTCTTGAATTGTAGCTAAATAGGCATCGTGCCTTGTTGTATTTTTAATTTGACTTTTATAACTAGGAGTGCCTTTTAATTGCTGGGCAACATAGTCAAGTTCATTTAAACAAGAACAGGAATCGTTTTGTGCATTAACTATAAAACAATAGAAAACTAGTCCTAATAACGTAATGGTCTTTTTCATGCAGATGGTTTTATACAAGATATTAAAAGTCGTTAAATGTTACACTCTTTAAAATTCGAATCGCAATTGCGCTACCACTTCTTGATCCGGTTCGGGTTTTTTATTTTGTTTTTCGTTGTTGAGATTAGAGATAGAAATCCCCAAAAGTCGCACAGACTCCTTAATTTTTTCTTGATAGAGTAGATCGCGAATAACTTCCATAATCACGGGCGCCGATGCCACATAATACGGTTGGGTTTTACTTCTTGTTTGCTGACTAAAGTCGCTGTATTTTATTTTTAAGGTTATTGTTTTACCTGCTATTTTACTTCTTTTTAAGCGGCGCTCAATTTCCTGTGCAATTCCCTCCAGGCGCTCCAGCATATAAACTTCGCTAGTTATATTATCGCTAAAGGTGCGTTCGGCAGCTAAAGATTTTCTGGTACGATCCGGCTTGACTTGGCTTAAATGAATACCGCGAACTACGTCGTAATAATAGGCTCCACTTTTTCCAAAATGCTGACTTAAAAATTCTTTTGTCTTTCCTTTTAAATCTAGGCCTGTATAGATTCCCATCTGGTACATTTTAGTAGCGGTTACTTTCCCTATTCCAAAAAATTTACGAACATCTAAGGCCTCCAAAAATGGAATAACTGCTTCTGGTTCAATGGTTTTTTGCCCATTGGGTTTGTTAATATCGCTGGCTACTTTGGCTACAAATTTATTTATAGAAATACCGGCAGAGGCGTTTAAACCTGTTT
Source organism: Gilvibacter sp. (assembly GCA_965277295.1). Taxonomy (GTDB): domain Bacteria; phylum Bacteroidota; class Bacteroidia; order Flavobacteriales; family Flavobacteriaceae; genus Gilvibacter. Next base: position 1,291,767 of record OZ255720.1, on the reverse strand, counting down.
CTTGTTTTATTTGTTGCCGAATTTCTTGTGCAATTAGCGTGGCGCTTGGGTTTCCTTTTTTGTTTACAGTAACATCTAGATAGGCTTCGTCTAAAGACAAGGGCTCTACCAAATCGGTATAGCGGTAAAAAACACTTCTAATTTTTTTAGAAATTTCTGTGTAGCGCTCAAAGCGAGGTTTTACAAAAATTAAATCGGGACAATTACGTCTAGCCATTACACCGCTCATTGCAGAGCGCACGCCAAATTTACGAGCTTCGTAACTGGCGGCACTTACAACCCCACGTTTAGAACTCCCTCCAACGGCTATTGGTTTCCCAACTAAATCTGGATTGTCTAGTTGTTCTACAGAGGCGTAAAAGGCATCCATATCTACATGAATAATTTTTCGAATTGGCAGCGGCGATTGCATCCCATAAATTTATAATATCTTCGTTACATGGCTAGTGTTTTAACAGCTGATTATGGTAGAAATCGAGCGTAAATTTTTAGTATTGAATCAAGATTTTAAATCTCAGGCCAATTCCAGTTTTATTTTGGAGCAGGGTTTTTTAAGTTTGGACCCCGAACGAACCGTTCGAGTTCGAATTAAAAATAAGCAAGGCATACTCACCATTAAAGGTAAGTCTAACGCAAGTGGGACAACACGCAACGAATGGGAATACCCAATTGATTTAGCCGAAGCTCAAGAGCTTTTAGCGCTCTGTCACTGTGGAATTATTAAGAAAGAACGCTTTACAATACCCGTAGGCAAACACACGTTCGAAGTCGATGAATTTTTCCTCGAAAATTCGGGTCTAATTGTAGCAGAAGTTGAACTTTCAAGCGAAGACGAGCCCTTTGTTAAACCCGCGTGGTTGGGTAAGGAAGTAACAGGTCAGATAAAATACTACAACAGTCAATTAAGTATAAATCCTTTTAAAAACTGGACATGAAATTTGTAACTCAACTTGTTTTGCTATCTATCGCAGTTCTATTAGTGGCTTGCAACAAGCCTAAAGAAAACATCGAGCCAACACCTAGTGGTAAGAATAAAGAAGAGCAAAAACAAAGCATTGCCCGTATTAAGGCCGATTTAACCCAGCGCGGCTTCGAGATTTTTGATTATATAGACCAGGAGACTGGTGATACAGTAATCATGCAAAAGTATTTTATTGCCTTTCTAAAAAGTGGTCCAAATAGAGATCAGCCTAAGGCAGTTGCAGATAGTTTACAAGCCTTGCATATGGCACATTTAGGCAATATGTACAAGCAGGGTTTTGCAGATATTTCGGGTCCATTCGACGAAGATGGCGTTATACGTGGCATTACAATTTACAATGTACCTACCAAACAAATGGCCGATAGCCTAGCCAATGCAGATCCTATGGTTAAGGCTGGTAGATTACAAATAGAGATTCACTCTTGGTGGGCTGCCAAAGGATTTTCACTACGTTAACCAAGTGTAAGCTGTTTAAGTTCTCGAATTAAATCTTCACTGGATTCCTTTTGATTGGGCGCAATAGCAGCGCTGTGTATGCTTTTAAAATTACATCCTACAAACTGTGCTGCATTTTCTGGACGAATTCCACCACCAGGCATAATTTCTAACAAATCCCCATAACTATTTTGCCAATTTTTAAGGTTGTTTAGTCCTGCCAATGCGGTACGCTGGCTACCCGAAGTTAGCACGCGTTTTACGCCTAGGTTGGCCAAGGCTGCAAATGCCTTTTCTGGGCACGCTAATTTATCGAAGGCTTTATGAAAACTAGAATCAATGCCTTGAGCAGCTGTTGCCAGCTTTTCTATCGCTTCAAGATCTAGTTCATTTTTTGCCGTTAAAGCTCCAAATACCACCCCGTGCGCACCTGCTTTTTTTGCAAAATGAATATCGTGAATCATGACTTCTATTTCCTGCTTAGAAAAACAAAAGTCTCCCCCTCTAGGTCTAATTAAAACATGGGTTTCAATTTCCAATTGATTCAATACACGATATAATAGCCCCGCAGAAGGAGTAATTCCCCCAACTTCTAATGCGCTGCAAAGTTCAATACGGTCTGCCCCACCTTTTTGGGCAGCAAAGGCACTGTTAATGGAACTCGCACAAATTTCTAGTTGCATTAGTCTATAATAATTTCGTCTATAAACGTCCAAGCTTTATTGCCTGCTCCTTGTTGTCCATCTGGAATAGTTCCATAATTAGGAATCTTTAATTTTAAAGCGCCAAAGGATTCATTGGGAAATTGCAATGTTATTGACTTTAAGGAGTTGGTTTTTGGTAGTGGATAACCAGCAGTACTAAAATAGCCTTTGTTTAAAACCTCCCCACTTACTTGTACTGTTTCGGGCGCATAAATCCATTGGCCGGGTGCATGATAAAAACGAATAGTAATGGAATCCAATTTAACCTGGGAGTTAAAGGTTATATTCAATTCAAGATTATCTCCCCAAAAGCCCAGCCATTCGTTGTCTCCATAACGGGTCGAACTACCCGAGATTCCATTGTTTAAAGCGGCAATTCCACCGCTGCTATATGCAGGATGAGGTTGTTTATTAATAGCTATTGTTGCCAATATCCCTTTGTGGGCACGTACCGTATCTAAATGCGATTTACCAAGTCCCTTATTGTCGCCCCAAACAACAGATTCAATAACAGTATTTGCGGTAATTGCAATAGGATTAGTATAGGTTTTGGTTACTTGCTCGCCATTTAATCCATATCTAATTTCTTTTCCAGGTATCTGGGACGTTAAGTTGTAATAAATACTATCGTTTATTTTACTTACTTGACTTTTTACTTGATAAATATGGTTGCCATAATTTACCTCAAGGGTATCTAATCGATTAAAAAAGTGCTCCAAACGCAGTAAAAAGTTGGAATAATCTTGATCTATACTACTGCTGGGACCACTCCATACAACTTCGCTCATTGCCATAGTTCTTGGGTAGGCCATATATTCTAACTTATCCCAAGTTTTCATGTATTCGGTCCAAACGTTGCCTTGTGCTCCAAGCACGTATTTATAGTCTTCTTTAGGCATTTCTGTAGGGTAGGGCGAAAAACTATATACTTTTTTTAGCGGTAAGTATCCGCCAATGGCAAGAGGCTCGTCGGGATTATTGGCTTGGTAATAATCAAAATAGGCGTGCGAAGTAGGAGTTAAAATTACATTATGTCCAGATTTGGCGGCCGCTACGGCACCGGCAGTTCCTCGCCAAGACATTACTGTTGCATTAGGCGCTAATCCGCCTTCTAATATTTCGTCCCAACCAATTATTTGTCTGCCTTTACTATTTAAATACGATTCTATTGTACGTATAAAATAGCTTTGTAATTCGTGGGTGTTGGCAAGTCCCTGTTGTTTAATTAAGTTTTGACAATGCGCACATGCTTCCCACCTGGCCTTAGGCGCTTCGTCTCCACCAATGTGAATATATTGACTAGGAAACAAGGCAATAACTTCGTCTAATACGTTTTGTAAAAACTTAAAAGTGGCAGGTTTTGGACAAAAAATATCTTCAAAAACCCCCCAAGAGGTTGCCACTGGAATTTGTTCTTGTGTACAACCTAACTCAGGATAAGCACTAATTGCGGCACTTGCATGTCCGGGCATTTCTATTTCTGGAATTACGGTTATATGTTTTGCTTGCGCATAAGCAACTATACTTTTTACTTCCTCCTGAGTGTAATAACCCCCATAACGAGTATTGTCGAATTGTTGAGGCGTATCGTTATAATGACCTACCAATGTTTCTAGTCTGTATGCAGCCTTTGTTACCAGTTCTGGGTATTTTTTAATTTCTATGCGCCACCCCTGATCGTCCGTTAAGTGCCAATGAAAGGTGTTCAACTTTAGAAGCGACAGCATATCTATATATGCTTTTATTTTTTCGGGAGGGAAAAAGTGTCTGGAGACGTCAAGATGCATTCCTCGATATGCAAATGCCGGAGCATCTTTAATAGCTACCGTTGGAATTGTAAAAGAGTCTTCTGTAAAAGCATCTTTTTTTTCTAATGCAGCGGGTAATAATTGTCGCAATGTTTGCACTCCATGAAAGGCTCCAATTGGGGTTTTAGCGGCAATACTTATTTTTTTGGAATTTATGTTAAGTATATATCCTTCTGTATTGGTAATGGTACTGTCTATGCTAATAGTTATTGTTGGATTGGTTTTAGATTCAGTTAATTTAAGTGAGGTGGCATTATTTAAATGACCAATTAAAAAATCTTTGGCCAATGGTGCTATGGAATTTGCCGTGATTGTTGTGTTTTTGTCCCAAATAAACACTCCGGTGCCTTGTTCTACTGAATTGGGCCTTGGAATAATTGCTAGCTGCTCATTTTCTATAAATTGAACTTCCCTATTGGTGCAACCAAAAACACTAAGAACTAAAAAACCGATTATTAAACGCATATGTAGTATTGGTAAAGTACTAATTTACACAATTCTTAGCGAGCTATTCAATTCGAATACGTCGTTTAATTTCTGTGCCTTGTTGGTCCATGACCGTAAGGGTATACGCTCCGCGTTTTGGCAAAATTGCCAGTTCGTGAAAATCGCTAGTTACGCCCATAAAATCTTGGTCTAAGTACCAATATAACGAGGTGTCTGGTCTAGAATGTGCTACTTTAAAAATAACCTCGCCTTCTTGTTGATTAAAGTCTTTTGCGAGAATAATAGCCTGATTTTTTTTAGGAAAAATAAACTCCATAGTTTTAGATTCCTCGGGCAAGCAGCTCAACGCAAAAGGAGGTACTTCTTTGTATTGCGGGTGTTTTTTTGAATAATAATATGCAGCTCCAGGAGGTAATTCAAACCAACTAACTTGTTGAATTTGGTGCGCAGGATAACAAGAACTATTTACTTGATGCTCTGCCAGGGCATCTAAATGAAGTGTTTTGTGATACGGGCAACTCAAGGCCGAATTGGCCGAATTAGGCACCCATTTTAATTCGGAACTTTTGCAATGCGGGCCTGCCAAAAATCCACTTTTGGAACATAATTCTAGCTGTACCATATCGTCAAAAGGCTGATTAAACCAATCGGCATTAGGCATAATATCTAACACTTCGAACAGTATGGGGGCAGCGGCCTGAATTCCTGTTAAGCCTGGTCGACCTTCGCCGTCTGCGTTACCTACCCAGACACCAATTGCATAGTCTGGAGTCACTCCAACAGCCCATGCGTCTTTAAAACCGTAACTAGTTCCTGTTTTCCAGGCAATGGGTTTGGCGCCAATAAAACTATCCCACTGTTCTTGTCCAAAGGGGCGATTTACCTTTTGCATGGCGCTAAAGGTGCTATAAATACTCCCAGCAGAAAACACCTCGGGTTGCATGCTTAAGGGGCTTTCTTTTGTAGGGCGGTTTAACATATAACTGGGTTCTATGTAAGCATTTGTGCTGTATTGAGAAGACGAATCCGAATAGACATTTAACACTTCTGCCATGTTTGCATAGGCCTGAGTAATATCCCATAAAGACCCTTCGGCGCCTCCTAAAATTAACGATAGCCCATAATAATTTGCGGGTTTATTTATATGTCTAATATTTAACCCCTCCAATTTATGACTAAAACGCTCTAAACCATAACTAGCAAGTAGGCGCACTGCTGGAATATTCAACGATCGCGATAAGGCGTCACTTGCGGGAACGACTCCGTCAAAATGGTTGTCGTAATTAGATGGGTTATAGCCATTAATTACTGTTGGCATATCGGGTACAAGCATGTCTGGTAATAATTCGCCAGAGCCTAAAGCACTAGCAAACAAGAATGGTTTTAATATGCTTCCTGTGCTTCGTCCCTTAGTAATTATGTCTACCGCAAAATGATTTGCCGCAGTAGTTGGTGTGTTTCCAACATAGGCCATAACTTCTAGCGTGTGCACATTTAACACTAGAACTGCTGCATTGTTTATTTGATTTTGGGCCAAGTTGTTATGGTTAACCGCAACAATTTGATTAATTCGCTGTTGTAAATTATAATCTAAAGTAGACAGAATGCGCTCTCCAGGGTGTTCTTTAACAACGCGCTGTGTAAAATGATTAGCCAAGCTTGGCAGCGGCAGGGGTTTTCCAGGCAAGGGCTCTTGCAGCGCTAAATTATAAGTAATGGAATCTATTTTTTTGTTGGCAAGTAACTTGGCCAAAAGCCGGTTGCGTTTATTTTTTAATACGGTTTGGCCTTTACCGGGATAAATTAAGGCTGGAGCGTTTGGTAATACCGCCAAAGTCGCAGCCTGCCCCCATGATAAATCTTGAGCGGGAATTCCATAATAGCGCCACGAAGCAGTTTCTAACCCAACAACATTGCCGCCAAAAGGAGCATTACTTGCATAAAAATTAAGAATTTCTTTTTTAGAATACCTCGCTTCCAATCGGGTAGCTTGAACAAGCTCTAAGCCTTTTTCTAAATAGGTTCGTTTTCTATTTTTTCTAGAAAGTCGAATCACTTGTTGACTTATAGTACTGGCTCCACGGCGTTTGCTTGTGGTTAAATTACTCCACAGCGCTTTAGAAATAGAAACAGGATTAAAACCAGGATGGGCATAAAAATGTTGATCTTCAAAAAACAACAAACAGGTTTCAAACTTTTCGGGAACGCTATCTAACGCTGGGAACCGCCATTGCCCATCGCTCGCAATTCGCGCTCCTATTAAATACCCTTCTCGGCTCGTCACTACGGTAGCTGTGGGGCTCTGGAACAGTTGTACAGGTAAACAAAACAGCCAAAAAATAAAAAAGGCCAGTGCAAGACTCCAGCTAATGGGCCTCTTTTTTAATCTTTTAAGCGTGTATGTTTTAAGTTTTAACAACATACTATTTAGTCACTTTTATCCAAGAACCTTTACTTCTGGCGTAATAATTATTGCTATACATGGTCTCCAGTTGTGCGCCGGGTAAATAATAATCTCCTAAAAACGAGGCATTGAGTTTTACTGTGAACACTTTTTTGGTTTTTGCCCTCATATCGAAGTAATAGTTCACGCGATCATCGCGAATGTCGGTAAAGCGTGCTTGGTTAGTTTGCAGTGATCCTAAGTCGGTAAAACTGGTGTTTACAATTTCCCAACCACTTGGGAATAATTGCGTTAACGCCATATCACGAAGGTTATCGTTCGAAAAATTATTAACCGTAATTCGCGCTGTTATTTCTGTTCCTTGAATTAGTGACCGAGCATCTATACGTTTGTTTTCTCCGTCAAAGAATTCAGTTGTAACTCCAAGATTGCGCTGGGAATATTCTTCCTGACCTAAGGCATATTTTCCTTTTTGCACCAAGCTAACAAACAAGTTATTGTTCAGCGCATTGTTAACTTCAAAACTATTGGCACCCATAGTAATATCTAAGCGCTTTCTCACAATTGCCTTTCCGGAACTAACTGCGCTTGATTTACCATTTTGAACGAGCGTCATATTTACACCAGCCCCGCCATTTTTTGTCACCATTTTTGCCATAGCTAAAAGTGCATACGCAGTTTCTTGGGTACTTAGCCAGCGTTGCGAAGCTAGTTCCGCGGCTACCGAAATTGCCATGTCTTGTTGTTTATTATCGTTTAACAAGACCATAGCCTCTAGCGCCATTGCTTTATTTCTAAAAGCCGAACCATAAGTATAATTATGTGATTCTAAGTTTGAAAATTGAATCGTGGCGTTTTTTGCCAAGGCTTGCGCGGCCGTTTTGTTCCCTACCAATGCATAGGCTGCAGCCAATCGCCATTTTGCATCGTTACTTAAGTTATCTGTAGTTCGTAAACGGTTCATTGCGGCTAATTCTGGCTCGCCATATAACGCTAAGGTGTAAAGTCGGTAGGCCTGAACCAAGCTGGAGTTGTATGCCGTTGACGAACTTCTCCATTGTCTGGATGCTTTGCGCTGAAAGTTCGTCCAATTAGATAACAGGCCAATAGGTAGGGCATAACCTTGCTGTTTAGCTTCTATTAAAAAGTGTCCCGCATAATTGGTTCCCCATTCGTTTACCTGGGATTCTCCTTCCCAATACGATAACCCACCGCTTGTGGTCTGAAACCCATTAAGGCGACTAATAGCTGCTTTTATGTTATTGCTAATTTCTAATTTTTGAGCACTATCCAGATCGACAATGTCTTTTAAGAAAAGTTGCGGAAACGCTCCCGAAGTTGTTTGCTCTATACATCCATGCGGATATCTAATTAGATAACCCAAGCGCTTTTCTAGGTTCATATGTGGCAAGGTAGACACCTCTAATACGGCCTGATTTGTTCCGCTTACTCCAAAGGTGTTAAAGCTAATCGACTTGTTTTCTTTAGCACCTAAAGTATAGCGCGTAGATTTTTGTGTTATCGGATTAGGATTACTAATGTCGATTTCCAGTTGGTAAGCGGCTTTTTCGCCATGTCCACTGGCTAAAACCCGTATACTTTGTGGCTGGTTGGTTGCTAATGCCTCGAATTCAAAATTAACTAGAACTTCGCCAGCCCCATTAAAATTAATAGTTTTAGAAACTGGACCTATAGGTTTTAGCGCATCTCCTACCTCGAGTTTTATTTCTGCGTTCTTAATTTTGCTATCCATAGCAAAGGCAGTTACGGGAATGGTAACCTTTTCGCCAGGAGAAAGTTTTCTAGGAACCGAAGCCAACACCATTAATGGCGTTTTAACTGGCGTAATTTGGGCTGCATTACCATATGCACTTTTGGCATTATCTCCAGCGATTATCATGGTTTTTACAGCGCCTATATAGTTAGGCATGTACAATTTATGTGTCGCAGATTGGTTTGCTCCTAAGGTAAAAGGTCCTATAAAACTAACAACAGGCTTAAAGCGGTCTGCTTTTCTGTTTTTAGCTCCAGCTGCGGCATCACCACCACCAATGGCATAAATATTATCTACACTTGTAGCGTAGGCGCCCATGACAAAGTCAAAAATATCGAAGGTTTTAACGCCTAAGGCTTGTCTGGCATAAAAAGCTTTGTGAATAGCAGGGGTGCTAAAACGGGTTAAGTCCAGTAAGCCCTCGTCAACAACGGCTATAGTATAGGTCATGGCTTGTCCCTTTTGTTCACTTACTTGTATATCGTAACTGGATTCCGGCTTGAGTTCTTCAGGCATCTTAATTACTGGAGTTAAGCGCGTATTTGGGTTTTCCACTAACAACGGAATTACCCCGTAGAGTCTAATAGGCAAGTCGTTTTTAGTTTGCTCGTGTGGTTGTAATAAGGCAATGTTTACGTAAACATTGGGAGCCATGTCTGCAGTAATTGGAATTTCTACCGTGGTATTGTTCGCCGTGGTTTTTACCCATTGGGTATCTAACACTTCGCTTCCGTTTTCTATACTTAACAAAGCGTTGCCTCCTTCGCTCGAAGGAAAAGTAATGGTCGCTTTTTCGCCAACTTGGTACTGGGGTTTGTCTGCATTAAAAATTAACATTTTTGCACTTTCAGAATCACTCCCTGGATTTAGCTTCCACCAATCTCTATAAAAATAAGCTGTTCTTCCTGTGGCATGTCCAGATTCAGGATCGATAACACGAATTAAATAACGCCCGCTATTTTTTTCTGGAATGTTCACCACAAAACTTCCTTTTCCATTCGCTCCAGTGGTTACTGTAAAGTCTTGAACTGGGGTATAAACGCTCGAAGTTTCGTAACTAGATAGGTTGTCGCGACCGCGATTCCACCACCAACGCCAAGAGATTTTAAATACTTTAATCTGTAATGCTCTGTTTCCGCTCGGGTTACCTTGATCGTTTACTGTGGCTATATCGAATTCAATGTTGTCGTTGGTAAAATAGGAGCCGTAGGCCTGAGCCTCGGGAGATTTTAGCCCTACAAAGTGGGTATAGGGGGCCAACATCTTGCTAAACACATCGATAGAAAAATCACCCCCACCTTCAAACACTTTGGTTAAAAATGTTGCCTTAAGCATCCCCGGAGCACGCCTAGAAACTTTTAAGTCTTCACTAAAATTAAGTATGCCTTCTTGGCTTAGTTTTCTGTCTTCCATAAACGACATTTCTGTAGGTTCGAATTCCCGCACAGGATCGTTAAATACATAATTTGAAAATTGCGAAAAAGGCGAGTTAGCTTGGCTTATGGTAACGTCAACATTTGTTTTTAAATTTCTTGCAGGAGCACCATGAAGCCAATTGCTAGTTAACGTGCCTACTACTGGCGTACTGGTCGTTAGAATTTCGTCTTCAAAATTGTACTGAATTTTAAGTCGGTTCGGCTTAATTGTCGCAACTTTTAAAGTAGTCCCAAAAGAGGCTCCTCCAACCTTAATGGTAGCATTCCAATTTCCAGTAGGATCGCTATCTTTCGTGGTTATTGGAAAATAATAAAAGCCATTTACACTTTGAGTTACAACGGTTCTAGTTATTAATTTACCTCTCGGATCGGTTACTTCTAACTTTACAGGATGATTTTTAGGCAAAGGATTGGCTAGGTCGTTTAATACGAAGGTTAAATGTATGCTATCACCAGGGCGATGAACGCCGCGTTCGGTGTATAAAAATCCTTTAAGACCACGTTGCAACTTTGCTCCACTTACATCGAATTTACTTAACGATAACGCATCACCATCTTCTAATTTCGTGTATGCGTAATTTGAATTTTTTTGCGCTACTGCAAAGGCTACATTTAAATCGGAATCAAAAATGGTCTTGCCTTGATTATCTGTAGTTAAACTGTGAATTAATTGCTGTTGATAATTGTATAAGTTAATGGTCACTCCAGGCTCTGGTTGGGCCGTGAGCAAGTTTGTGGTAAATACAAAATACGAACGGTTATTCCCTTTTTTAACAATCATTCCTAAATTAGAAGCCATAATATTACTAGAAACTACGCGGTCTTCGTTGTAATAGGCCCGATGACAAGGGTTGTCCTGTTGTTCCCAATTGTAAGAATAATTGCGCCATTGATAAATTTGATTATCCCAATATTGAGCTTCTAGTTCTTCTTCGTCCCAACTGTCCATTGGCGCCTGATTAGCGTAGTCGTCATAGTAATAATCTTCTTCGTAATACTCGTCCTGGTATAACTCGTCTTCTAGATTATCTTCTTGGGGCAGATCTTCACAATTATAGATGCTGTAGGCTTGTTTAAAGCTTAATTCAACTCTATAAATACTTCCGGGATTGGCTTTAAACAAGGTCGATAAATCTAAAGCATGAGCCTTCCAGGAATTGCCATCGTTACTGGTGGGGTTTGCCAAAGTAATGGTCTTTTTAGCAATTCTACGACCAACACGTTTTAAGTAATAATCACCTGTGGTATTTAAAGAAGACTCTTGCAAAAATTGCAAGATATTAGATTGAAAAATTTCTACAATTCGCACATCTACTTTAGCTAGACTTACCGCCTCAAAATAGATTGGAGTATTATAAGCATCGGGCATAATGGTGCCTTTAGAAAGCAACCGTACCTGAGGTTTTAATTGATCAAACGAGATGGTTTCTGAATAGCGCTCTTTTAATTTAAAACTATAGCTGTTTTCCACTCCTGTAGACACCGTAATTTCATGGTCGCCAACCAGTCTATTGGGCGGATACACGTGCAATACGTTTCCTTGAACTTCGTAGCGCAATCCTTGAATGTCTTGTATAGTAATTAAGCCGTTAAAAACTTGATCTGCCTTTAACGGATCAGAAAAATTAATAGACAGTTTTGCCTGCGGGGCTGTGCTGGTCTTTACGCTTAAAACCTTAAAATTGTCACGTCCAAAAATGGTATAGTCCTCGCTGCCTGTATTGTCGCTACCAATAGCTTTTCCATCCCAAGCAATGTTTATTTTTGCATCTAGATTAGGCCTTGAAATACTATCTATTTTAAAGTTAAAATAGGTGCCTTCTTTGGTTTGTTCTTCCCATTTTAGCGGTAAGTCCTTGTTGTCTTGATTTGCATGTACTAATAATTTTGCTTGTTCGAGGGTTATTACATCGGCACTTGTTATTGAACCATCTACGTACTGAAATTCTCTACTATAAGACTGTAACTCCCCTAAATTAACTTTAAAATTTGCAGCTAGAGTTTTAAAGGAAAAGGTGTACTTGCGTAAATCTTTAGGAAGGTCGTCGTAGAGTTGGTCTAGCTTAACACTTACTGTATATTCGGTATTTTGCGCTAAAGGATTGTCGGGAATAAATAGTAGCGAACGTTCATTTTGCAACATAAGTTTCCCAGAAATCTTAGGGCTAAACTCCAGGTATTGCGCAGGCAGCTCTTGATTTAGTTCGTACCCCGCTACTGGTTTTACCAAATCTACGGTGATTGCTGTTTTAACCGATTGAATTCCTTGAGTATGTATAGCTACATACTCTTTAAATTTAAAAAGCTGATTGGTAGGTTCGACCTTGTTGTTGCAGGAAGTAAAAATAATAACGACTAAGGCAAGAATAATACGAGCGTATGGCTTCATAGAAACGATGGTTTAATAATACTAAATGTACAAATAATTAAGGTCTGTTACAGACCAGAGATTTCCCGAAGTTTTAAGGTAAGGCCTTCGGAATAAGGGTGCCATTTATGGCGAGAAGTTGTATTTACAACGCACAGCATTAGACTTTAATATGCGAGAGATAGGAATTGTGAAGAGTTTAACAATCCAGTTTGCCAATAGCGCCAAGACTGTTATTCGTTTTTATAAATGGCAATAACTAGTTCGCCTTGCGAATTCATATGCGCTCTGTACATACCAGCGGTGTTAAATTCCATGGCTACATTACCTTTGTTGTCTATCGCAACAATTCCACCGTCCCCGCCTAAGGCTGGCACCTTTGTTTGAATAACCTCTTTCGCGGCTTCTTGCACCGTTAATCCTTTATACTCCATAAGGGCAGAAATGTCGTGGGCAACCATAGCACGAATAAAAAATTCACCCCAACCGGTACTTGAAACAGCACAGGTAGCATTGTTTGCATAAGTTCCGGCTCCAATTATTGGTGCATCGCCAATTCTATTCCAGCGCTTGTTGGTCATACCCCCAGTCGATGTTCCTGCTGCAAGGTTTCCACTTTTATCTAAAGCAGCACATCCTACAGTTCCAAACTTGGCATCTTTAATGTAAGGGTCTATAAAGCTCACACTTTCGTCGTGATCCAATTGTGTTTTTTCTTTATCCTTTATGCGCAATAAGGATTCGTAGCGTCTTTTGGTATAGAAGTAAGAAGGTTCAACAAATTCGAATCCAACTTGAGCAGCAAATGTTTCTGCCCCTGCACCAGCGAGCATTACATGTTCGGACTGATCCATTACAGCAACAGCTAAATCTATAGGGTTTTTTATACGTGTAACTCCCGAAACGGCACCTGCATTTAAAGTAGCTCCATCCATAACAGAGGCGTCTAGTTCGTTGGTTTCTTCGTGGGTAAAGACAGCTCCTTTACCGGCATTAAATAGCGGAGAATCTTCCATGATATTAATGGTCTTGGTAACGGCTTCCATAGAAGTTCCACCATTTTTAAGTATTTCATGCCCAACTAAAATTGCTTCTTTAAGTTTCGCTCTATAGGCCGCTTCTAAAGAATCGGTCATGTTTTCTTTTAAAATTGTACCCGCGCCACCGTGAATTACAATACCATAGTTATCGGCTGGATTTGTTGCTTTTTCTTCTTGTTTTGTATCGGAATTTTTGTCGTTTGTGGTCGAATTACAGCTAAAAATTAGGCTACTAGCAAAAAAAAGTAAAAAAAACTTACGCATGGTTTCTAAGAATTGATCGAGTCACGAATATACAGTAAAAACCCCTTTTTATCTAGGTTCGGCGCTTTTTTATATTGTAAGAATTTATATCACATAGCTTCTAAAACATCGATTAAATACATAATAATTAGACGAAATACATATTTATGTGAGAATTTTATTATATTTGGACCAGCATCATGCCCCAAATTTGATGCGCCCCCGTATTATGAACCTACTTAGAACTAGCCTTATGGTCTTGGCCATATGCTTTATGGCCACATCTTGTTCCAAAGATGAGCCAGCAACAGAGACGGATACTAATTATTCCGTAGATCTAGGCCTTGCCAATAAAACCGATTGGCAAATGGCAAACGAAATTTTAACCATTATTAACGAGCATCGCGACGGTCTTCATTTAGACCCTATAGTCATGGACAAAAAAATGGCTACAGCCTATGCCGTGTTGCACACGCAATACATGATGGATCAAGATGAGCTTAGTCACGACAATTATGCCTTACGATCGCAAGCCTTAATAGAGAACGGTGCCGCAAAAGTTGGCGAAAACGTTGCTCTGGGATATTTAACGGCCGCACAGGTTGTAAATGCTTGGCTGCACAGCCCATCGCACAAGCGCGTGATTGAAGGTAATTACACCCATTCAGGATTTGGAGTAATGCAAGACGAACGCGGAACCTATTATTTTACCCAACTATTCTACTTGGAATAAGATTATAACATTACTTTTATTTTAGCATGAATCGCCGTATTTTTATCTCAACTCGAGATAAACCCTACGGCTATGGCTATTGCAAAACCTTTTAATTTAACCCAATGGATTACCAACAACAGAGATTTGCTTAAACCCCCAGTGGGCAACAAAAATTTGTATGTTGATGCAGACGATTATATTGTAATGATTGTAGCTGGTCCAAATGCCAGAAAAGATTATCACTACAACGAAACCGAAGAGTTATTTTATCAGTTAGAAGGTAATATAGAGGTTATTATTCAAGAAGATGGCCAACGTAAAGTCATGCAGCTGGGCCCTGGAGATATGTATTTACATCCTGCAAAAGTGCCTCATTCTCCTGCTCGAGGCGAAGGGTCAATAGGCCTAGTTATAGAGCGTAAGCGCTCAGGCAAAGACTATACCGATGGTTTGCTTTGGTTTTGTGACAATTGCAACACCAAACTACACGAGGTTTACTTTGAACTTCACGATATAGAGAAAGACTTCTTGTCGCACTTTGTTAATTTTTACAAATCAGAAGAATTACGCACCTGCTCTAATTGTGGAACCGTGATGGAAACCGACCCGCGTTTTACCGGAGCGTAACAAGCCCTTTTTTATTTCTGATTCTGCACGCGAATTCCTACCTTCGCAACACAATTTAGAATACAATAAACTTAAAATAAATGGCAGCAACTGCAACAGCTTTTGGCATAGAAGAGGCCTTAGCAAAACTTGGACTTTCACAATCAAATTTAGGAACTTCTACAGGGAGCAACTGGTTTTCTAACGGACCTGAAATTGAATCTTATTCTCCAGTAGATGGTAAGTTAATAGGAAAAGTAACTACCACCACTAAAGAAGATTATAATAAAGTAATGGATGCCGCTACAAGCGCATTTTTAACTTGGAGAGATGTTCCCGCTCCGCAGCGTGGCGAAATTGTTCGTCAATTTGGGAATAAACTTAGAGATTTAAAAGAGCCACTTGGAAAGTTGGTTTCTTACGAAATGGGTAAATCCTTGCAAGAAGGGTACGGAGAAGTTCAAGAAATGATCGATATCTGTGATTTTGCAGTGGGATTATCTAGACAATTAAACGGTCAAACAATTCCATCTGAACGTCCAGGGCACGTAATGCGAGAGCAATGGCACCCCATTGGTGTTGTCGGTATTATTTCTGCCTTTAATTTCCCAGTAGCTGTATGGGCTTGGAATACTGCTTTAGCTTGGATTTGTGGCGATGTATGTGTTTGGAAGCCGTCAGAAAAAGCTCCTTTATGTTCTGTTGCATGTCAAAATATTATTGCTGGGATTTTAAAAGAAAATAAGTTGCCAGAAGGTATTTCTTGCATAATCAATGGGGATTACACCGTTGGCGAAATGATGACAACCGACACTAGAATTCCTTTGGTTTCTGCAACAGGTTCTACAAGAATGGGACGCATAGTTGGTGCAACTGTAGCCCAGCGTTTTGGAAAATCCTTATTAGAATTAGGCGGAAACAATGCAATAATCATTACTCCAACTGCCGATTTAAAAGTTGTGGTTCCTGGTGCTGTATTTGGAGCTGTGGGAACTTGCGGACAACGCTGTACCTCTACACGACGCTTAATTATTCATGAATCGGTTTACGATAAAGTAAAAGACGCAATTGTTGGCGCCTACAAGCAGTTAACTATTGGAAATCCTTTAGACGAGCGCAATCATATTGGACCCTTAATCGATCACGACGCGGTTAATACATACTTAGCAGCGATCGAAAAAGCAAAAGCCGAGGGTGGAAATGTGTTGGTAGCAGGTGGCGTTTTGGAAGGCGAAGGATACGAAAGTGGATGTTATGTTAAGCCAGCAATTATAGAGGCCAAAAACCACTTCGAAATTGTTCAGCACGAAACTTTTGCACCAGTGTTATATTTAATGAAATACTCGGGCGATGTAGAAAATGCAATTGCTATGCAAAATGGAGTTGCACAAGGATTGTCTTCTGCAATTATGACAAACGAAATGAAAGAGGCCGAAAAATTCTTGTCATATGCTGGTTCGGATTGTGGAATTGCTAACGTAAATATTGGAACTTCTGGAGCCGAAATTGGCGGAGCCTTTGGAGGTGAAAAAGAAACAGGTGGAGGTCGCGAATCAGGCTCTGATGCTTGGAAAGTATATATGCGAAGACAAACCAATACGGTAAATTATTCAGACGAATTGCCTTTAGCGCAAGGGATAAAATTCGATTTATAAAAAATATAAGTTCACAGCATTAAAAACCACCCAAACATGGGTGGTTTTTTGTTTATATAAAGTACTAATGGTATTTTAAGGTTTTAAAAATTTAATATGAAAAGAAGAACTTTTGCTAAAAATATAACCCTTGCTGCAGGTGCAATTTCTCTAGCAGGAGTTTCCTCTTGCGAATCTAAAGAACAAGCAGCCGTGCTTGATTCTAAAACAAATACTGGCAATAGCACCCAAATAAGCTCAGAATTAAGTCAAGAAATGTATAACAAAGCCTTGGCGATTACTAAATCTAAAGTGCGCGGAGGTGATAGCGAACCCTTCTTTAAAAAGCCCTTTATAGATGCAGCTTTTTCGCCAAATATCTTTTTATGGGACACCTGTTTTATGTGCTGTTTTGCTAAATATCATCTGGATGAATTGCCAGTTTATCAGGCATTAGATAATTTTTACGACCGCATGGAAGCCGACGGTTACATTTGCCGCGAATACAGGCAAACTGGAGAGGCTTTGTGGTCTAAAGAACACCCAGTTTCTATTAATCCTCCTTTATTAGCCTTTGCAGAATGGGAAATGTATTTGGTCTCTAAAGACGTTGACCGACTTAAAAAAGCATACCCAATATTGAAGAAAAACTTCGACTTCCATGTTAATTCCTATCAAATGGAAGATGGACTTTTCTACGGCGATACGTTAGGAATGGGCATGGACAATATTCCACGAGCTCCTAGAGATTGGGAACCAACAGAAGGCAATGGGTTAACACATCATGAGTTGGGCGATAAGTTGGCCGCAATGAATGAATCGGCCCAAACAAAGCTTAATTTTTTTATTGCGGAATACGTAAATACCAAGCAAGGCATGTGGAATAAACAGGCTCGCTTAGTCGATTTTTCTGCGCAAATGGGCATGTTTGCCTTACGATTAATAGATATTGCGAAGGTGATAGAATCCCAAGAGCATATTCCAGCTCTTCAAGAATTTCACACCAAACTAAAAACAGATATTAATGCCCTTTGTTGGAGTGATGCCGACTCTTTTTACTACGATTTAGGATTCGATAAACAAGTAATTCGCAGACATATTGGTATGTATTGGATGCTGTTAGGCGAATTGGTTCCCAAGGACCGATTAGCGCCATTTTTAAAGCATTTACAAGACCCTAATGAGTTTTACAGAAAGACTCCATTACCTGCACTATCTGCAGCCGACCCCGATTATGTGGGCTGGGGTGATTATTGGCTTGGAGGTGTATGGGCTCCTACGGTTTACATGACTTTACGCGGATTAACAGCAGTAGGTGAAGCTAATTTGGCTAAAGATTTAGCGCAGAAAGTTTACAGCAGTGTTACTACTGTCTATCAAGCAACAGGGACTTTTTGGGAGAATTACGCTCCGGACTTAGTTAGTTATGGCATGCCTGCTAAAAAGGACTTTTGCGGATGGACGGCCTTAATTCCAATTGCGGTATTTAAAGAGTATATCGAGTAATTAATTCCGACCAGATTCTCCTTTATAATAACGCCAAACCGCTTTGCTTTGCCAGTATTGTTTAGATGCAACATCTAAAATTGTAAGTGGGCCTTTAAAAGCTGCACCTGTATCTATATTCCAAACATTGGCGCGTTGTAATGGTGTATAATATCCCAACTTAAAGGTTGGGGTGTGACCTATATAAATCTCGTTAAATAGCTTGAGTCTTGCAGGGTAATATATAGATTCAGGAGTAAGTTCTTGGTTCATAGCGCAGACCATTTCCCAAAGCGTTCGATCCCAGTAAACTAAATTGGTGTTAAACTCTTTTTCTGGTCCCTGCTGATTTGTAAATCCCGCATGCACGAACAAGCGATTTTCGGAGTCCACATAAAAGTTTACAAGGCCTTTTAAAAACTTGAGATGCGTGGCTTTTTTTTGCTCTGAATACCCCTGGTAACTGTTAATAGTTGTTGTCCCGCCGCTGTTTAGCCATAGTGGATTCTGAATGTTTTTTTCTAAATATTGTGCTAGTAAAAAGTCGTGATTACCCCGAATAAAAATGCAGGTTTGTTTTTTGCCAAAATCCATTAAAAAATCGATTGTTGCGGCTGCATCGCTCCAGCCATCAACATAATCACCTAAAAAAATAAAAGTATCTGTTGCACTATAGGGTACTAAATTAAGCGCCTCTTTTAAAGCCCTTAATCCGCCGTGTATATCTCCTACTACAAAGGTTTTCATTTATTAGCGTAATCTGCCACAACAATAATGGTCACAATTAAGGCGATAATGCCAACTACTAGAAAGAAAATTTTCCAAAACGACCAGGGTCGCTGTCCAGAAAGTTTTCCGGTTTGCCCATTCACAAAAAAGTTATACCGTTTGGTTTTATAACTGTATGCGCTAACATAAACAGGCAATAAAATATGTTTAAAAGACTCTTGAGACAAGCTCATATTAAGACTAGAAACACGCTGGGTATCACCCCCAATATCTCTACAAACCAAAGTATGGGCAATCTCTCGTGCCTTTTTATTGGATTCAATATGTCCCTCTTTTAAGGGAATGGTATATTTTTCGGTTACAAATCCAGACAAATAAGAACTGTCGAAAGCAGTTAATTTTTTTAAATCCCAACGCGCAATCTTTTTAGGAATTTTACCAGAACGCTGATACGAAGCTTTTACTAAAGTATCGTCTATAAAACCACTAATGCTGCCGCTGGCCGGGCTCCATCGGGTACGGCGTTCCTGTCGCATTTGAGTAACGACTTTCCCGTTTTGCCTCGTGGTGTGTGGAACACTAACATAATAATAGTCGCCGCGCTGTCCGGTATACCTAGCAAAAAGTTGGGCGTCGAAAGTCCAATAGGGTACATAAAGACCCTTTGTTTTTTGTGGATCTAAGGCTGCTTTTTTTAGCTTATTAGGTGCAAACCACAATTTAGAAACCCACTGCTTAAAAATGGCATGTGATTTTTCTTTTGTTAACTGAAACGGAACTAGAGCGCCGGGTAAAATCCATTCTTCTTGTTGTAAATCTTCCAGTATTAAGGGCATACTGCAATACACGCAATGCAACGACTTGTAGTTTTCTTCTATATGCTGATTAGCACCACAGTTTTGACACTGTAACATACTTATTACTTCGCTATGCGAAAGCGAGCCCAATTGTTCTAAATACGGCTTTAATTCTAGCTCTTGAAAACTGTCTTCTTCTGGAGCAATAACTTGGGTATTGCCGCAGTATTTACATTCCAGATTGGTCGTGCCGGGTGCATATAAAAGCGCTGCACCACAATTGGTGCAAGCTTTTTTTAATTCCGAAGATTTTGGTGTTTTGGCGTCTTGTTGCATAATCCCTTAGCTACTTTTCTAAGAAGCAGGAAGTGGGGGTGGAGTGCTTCCTCCTAAAAATGCTTTTAATTCTTCTACTTCTTTTATTGCCGACCATCCAGTCATTCCTTGTTTCCAAACCAAGGAGTCTTTATTTACGGTTCGGTTGGCAAATAATGCTTTTAATTGGTCAAAATTAACGGGACCTGCCTGTTGTCCATTATGGGCGTAAAAATATTGGGTTTGAGCTGGCATAGGCGGCGGCATGGCAGCTTGCTGCTGCGCTGCAGGTGCCCCTGTCCCCATTTGTGGCTGCATACTTCCTGCCATTTGTTGGGCCATTACAAAACCCATACCCATGCCCATTCCGGCACCGGCAGTACCACCTTGATTGGTGGCTGCCGCCTCTATGGCTTTTGCAGTTTTAAATTTGGTTAATTTGTCAAGATCCAGTTTATCTATGCGACTGTATTCAAAAATCTCTTTTTTAAGATCTTCTGGCATAGAAACATTTTCGATAAAGAATTTTTCTAGCGAAATACCCACGCTCCCAAATTCGGGTTGCATTACTTCTTTACAAGTTTCCGACAATTCAGATGTATTTGCCGCATACAATTCAATGGGCAAATTGGCTTCGCCTACAGTATCTGTAAAACGGGTTGCAATTAGGCTTTTTAAGTGCTCGTTAATTTCGAAATTGGTAAAATTGTTATCGGTTCCAACAATGTCTACTATAAATTTACCCGCGTCTTTAATGCGGTAGGCGTAGGTTCCAAAAGCGCGAATTTCTACTAAACCAAAACGATCGTCGTTAAGTGTTATTGGGTTTTTTGTTCCCCACTTTTCGTCGGTAAATAAGTGGGTGTTTACAAAGTAAACTTCGGCTTTAAAAGGACTATTAAACCCGTATTTCCATCCTTTTATAGTAGATAAAATAGGAAGGTTTTCTGTATTTAGGGTGTAGGTGCCTGGTTCAAAAACATCGGCTAGTTCGCCTTCGTTAATAAAGACCGCCTTCTGGCCTTCGCGAACAATTAATTGAGCCCCGTTTTTAATTTCGTTCTGGTAACGTTCAAAGCGGTGGCAAATGGTGTCGTCTGAGTAGTCTAGCCATTCGACGATGTCTATAAATTCGTTGGTTAA
Source organism: Gilvibacter sp. (assembly GCA_965277295.1). Lineage (GTDB taxonomy): Bacteria > Bacteroidota > Bacteroidia > Flavobacteriales > Flavobacteriaceae > Gilvibacter. The sequence continues at coordinate 1,270,702 of OZ255720.1, read as the reverse complement.
TTTTTCTTTGATTTTATCAAAAAGCCCCATAATGGTAGTGTTTTAAAGGTTGTTGGTTAAATATATGAATTTGCCCTATCTTAATAGTTACTAAAATATGAATTCGTTACAGTTGAGGCTAAAAAGTTAATGCAATTAAAGGTTTTTCCTGTTTTATGCACTATGTTCACTATAAGCCTGTACAATTAATTATACTTTACTTTTCGCAGAATTCGTGTAGCTTCTTGATAATGGGCGTAAACTCCATTATTTAATGCCTTTAAAAATGGCTTGGCCTCTATTAGCTTATCGCGGGCATCTATAAAATCGTTTAAAAAACAAATCAAATACGTGCTAGGCATATTTTTAACATCTTTCTCTTCGCCTAGAGTAAGCGGAATCGCTTTTTTTAGTTTTTCTAAAAGCGCATTGTTCGAATTCATTATATGATGCAAACTCTTTTTGTCAAACTGCGGAGGATCAAAAATTAAGGTGGTCTCTATAGAATAGGAACCGTTTTCGCTAAACTTAATTATTACCTCTTCTAAAGGATAATATCTTACATTGTTATTAAGGCCTAAGGTTACGTATTCTATTATTTTAAAAACATCTTGATTGTAACTAATTATTACCTCGTCTAAGGCAGAATAAAACAAACGTACCTGTTCGTTAATCAATTCAATATCTACTCTGGAAAGGTATTCTTTGCCTTTGTTATGTTTTGGAATTCCCGCCCAACAAACTACAAACTGCTCTTTAAAAACTTTATAATGCGACTTTAAATCGCCGTGACGATTATTTATAAAATCGATTACTCCATCTAAGGTAAGCTCAATATTATTGCGCGCATGCAGTTCTATGGCCTCTACAATTTTAGAATTGTAGTCTTTTAATTCGATATCGAAAACTTGGGGTTTAGAAATGCTGCCTTCTCTAAAAAACACAGTGCCACCCCAGTATTTCCAGATGTTTTTTCTAAGAGAAGTAATTTTATTTATTGGCCGAATAGTTACCAACCCAACCACCCTATTATCTGGCAAATGCGGAAAATTCACATTTTCGTACATAATTAGTGGTGGGTTATCTAGATAGGCGTTTATTAAGTTTTGAATTTTACTGTCGTCAAAAAAATCGACCCCAGTAATGGCATTATTGCTATCTTCTACCCCTACAATTATATACGAATTGTTGGCAGGATTGCTATTGCTAAGGGCACAAATATGCTTTAAAAATTTAGCCTTACCCTCTTTGCTGCTAATGTCGATTTTTCGCTTTTTATCGTAAAAACTACTCTCGTCATTGTGTGCAAGCAAATGCTTTACCAGCAAACGTTTATTAATCATAACTTTTTGTTCACAAGGGTGCTAGATGCTTGGTCTAAGCACATAACGGTTAAGTCGGCAATATTTACATGCGCCGGGCGGGTAACTGCAAACCAGATTACGTCGGCTATATCTTCTGGATATAAGGGAGTATACCCTTTATAGACAGTTTTGGCTCTTTGGGAATCTCCTTTAAAACGAACGTCGCTAAACTCTGTTTGCACCAATCCCGGGTTAATGGCGCCTACTTTTATACCTGTTCCATTTAAATCTAGACGCATGCCCTGATTTATAGCATCTACCGCATGCTTGCTAGCGCAGTAAACATTTCCCTTTGGGTATACTTCTTTTCCAGCAGTAGACCCAATATTAATAACTTGCCCGGCTGCTCGTGCTAACATTTGGGGCAGGATTGTCTGGCTAACGTAAAGCAAGCCTTTAACGTTAATATCTAACATGGCATCCCAATCGTCACTGCTACCGTTTTGAATAAAATCCATGCCGTGGGCGTTGCCAGCATTGTTTATTAAAATGTCTATTTGACTAAAGTCTTGGGGCAAGCTCGCTATTGCTTCTTGTACCGCCGATTTTTCGCGCACATCGAACTGCAAGGTGTGTACTTGTGTTTGCTCGCTTAACTCTTGTTTTAGGGCTTCTAATCGTTCTTGGCGCCTACCGCATAATACTAGTTTTATGCCTGCTTTGGCGAATTTTCGTGCGGTGGCCTGCCCGATTCCAGAACTTGCTCCTGTAATTAATGCTGTTTTCTCACTCATATAAAGACGCTATTATTGCTCAAAATATTATCTAAAATACAATAAAACCAAAGGTAATTTACCCCAGTTTTAAGGATGCATTAATTTATAAAAAACGCTTATTTTAAGGCGAATTCAGGCGATTTTATTTAGGTTAATTTTTAACCAATTGTTAACAAGACTTTTCAGTAAAATTAGCCAATTTGCGTAATCGAATTACCAGCTAAATCAGTTTAAAATAAAACAAGCTATATGGAAGAGAGCGTCGCCAGTGTTGATATAAGCGCATTGAACGAAAAAATTGAAAAGGAAAGTGCATTTGTAGACTTACTTACCTTAGAAATGAACAAGGTAATTGTGGGTCAAAAACACATGATTGAACGTTTGCTTATTGGCCTTTTAGGACAAGGGCATATTTTATTAGAAGGAGTTCCTGGATTGGCAAAGACATTAGCCATTAATACGTTGTCTCAGGCGGTTCACGGAAGTTTTAGTAGAATTCAATTTACTCCAGATTTGCTTCCGGCAGATGTTGTTGGAACCATGATTTACAACATTAAAGAGAACGACTTTACCATTAAAAAGGGGCCTATTTTTGCCAACTTTGTGCTGGCAGACGAGATTAACCGAGCACCTGCAAAAGTACAGTCGGCACTCTTAGAAGCCATGCAAGAAAAGCAGGTAACTATTGGTGACGAAACCTTTGTTTTAGAGCGTCCATTTTTGGTTATGGCGACTCAAAACCCTATCGAACAAGAGGGAACTTATCCGCTTCCTGAGGCTCAAGTTGACCGTTTTATGTTAAAAACTGTTATTAATTATCCAAAGCAAGCAGAAGAACAATTAATTATTCGCGCCAACTTAAAGGGTGCTTTCGAAAAGGTAAACCAAGTAGTTTCTATAGATCAAATCTCTAGAGCGCAGCAAGCAGTTCGTGATGTGTACATGGACGAAAAAATAGAAAAATATATTCTCGATATAATTTTTGCCACACGTAACCCCAAAGAATATGGTATGGACGACCTTACGGCTTTAATTAGCTTTGGCGCCTCACCCCGTGGGAGTATTAATCTGGCAATGGCCGCAAAGTGTTACGCTTTTATTAAGCGTCGAGGTTATGTAATTCCAGAAGATGTACGCGCTGTTGTACATGACGTACTAAGACACCGTGTAGGTATCACTTACGAAGCCGAGGCAGAAAATGTGACTTCGGTAGATATTATTAACACCATTGTAAATCAAATTGAAGTACCATAGCAGGAACCACGTTTGCGACAGCAAAAAAGTGCTGTAACCGACCTTTAAACTCAAGTCAAGCAATTCATGGATACCAAAGAACTTCTTAAAAAAGTACGTAAAATCGAAATCAAAACGCGGCGCCTAAGCGACCACGTATTTGGTGGCGAGTACCATTCTACCTTTAAAGGTCGTGGAATGACGTTTAGCGAAGTGCGCCAGTATCAATACGGAGACGATGTACGTAATATCGACTGGAATGTAACGGCTCGTTATAACGAACCCTATATTAAAGTTTTCGAAGAAGAGCGAGAACTTACCTTAATGCTTTTAGTAGATGTTAGTGGCTCGGAGTTATTTGGTACAACGGGTCAATTTAAAAACGAAGTAGTAACAGAGATTGCAGCAACGCTTGCATTTTCTGCTTTGCAGAACAACGACAAAGTTGGAATGACGCTCTTTACAGATAAAATCGAGCTTTTTATTCCGCCTAAAAAGGGGAAATCACATGTACTGCGCATAATTAGAGAATTGTTGGAATTTAAGCCTACAAGTTCTAAAACTGACTTGAGTCAGGCCTTAAAATACTTGACCAACGTAATAAAGAAAAAGGCCATTGTTTTTGTGCTTTCTGACTTTATGACCGACGATTATAGCGATACAATAAAAATTGTGGGTCGTAAACACGATGTAACAGGCATACGCGTATACGATCCAAGAGAAGAAAATATTCCTAATCTAGGGTTGGTTCAAATGCTGGACGAAGAAACTGGCGAATCGATGTTGGTAAATACCGGGTCAAAAAAAATACGTGATAACTATCACCGTCAGTACAGAGAACGGGTAGATTATTTTAAGCAAGTTTTTAGCCGCAGTGGGAGCGGAACCCTCTCTTGCCGTGTCGACGAAAGTTATGTAACTAAATTATTGGGATATTTTAAACGCCGCAATTAGTTAAATGAATACGAGTATTAAAACATACAAATCCAATGTAGCCCTGCGCATAATTATATGTTTAGGCTTGTGCATGTTATCTGCTCAGGTTTCTAATGCCCAGGTTCGTGCTCAAATAGATTCAACGCAAATTCTTATAGGCGAAGAAATTAAGTATTCCATTGCCGTAGAAGCAGACACCACTGCTTTGGTTCAGTTTTCTGAAGGACAAACCTTTTTACCCTTAGAAATGATCGAATCGTATGCGATAGATACCTCGTATGCAGATCAAAAAATGACCTTGCTTAAAACTTTTGGTTTAACACAATTTGATTCAGGAAGCTATACCATTCCAAGACAGCGTGTGCTTATTGGCGATAAAGCTTTTTATACCGATTCGCTTAAAGTTGAGGTTGCCAATGTGGTTGTAGATACTACGGTTCAGCCAATGCACGATATTAGACCTCCTTTAGAGGTTGGATCTAAACCTACAAATTGGACTTGGCTAATTATGCTAATTGCCTTGGCTTTTATTGGAGCTGTAATTTGGTTTTTACGCAAGCAAAAAGAACTGCGCGAAGAGGCTGCAAAAGAACTTCCGCCCTACGAACAAGCCATGGAAGCGTTAAAAGAACTTGACAGTTCTGCTATGGCAAATACATCGGGAACCAAGGCGTATTATTCGGCCTTAACCGAAATTGTAAAACGTTATTTAGATCGCGAAGTAGATGCGAGTGCATTAGAAAGCACATCGAACGAATTAATCTCTAGACTACAAATGCACAAAGATGCTGGGCATTTGGAATTCGATAAAGAAACTATTGCAAAGTTAGATTCAATTTTAAAGCGCGCCGATTTAGTGAAGTTCGCAAAAATGGAGCTTAGCTCACAACAAGCGGCGGCAGATCGTGGCGATATTGAATTGGTTATAAACCAAACTAAAGAAATTATTCCTGAGCCTACAGAAGAAGAACTGCAAGCAGATATAGCGTATCAGTTGCAGCAATTACAAAAACGCAAAAGAAAACGTATTGCATTAGCTGGGATTGGCATGTTGGCTGCGTTTTTATTAAGTGGTGTAATTTATGGTAGTATTTACGGATTCGACGAACTAGGCGATAAAGTACTGGGCAATCAAACTAGAGATTTAGCCGAAGGCTTTTGGGTTCGTAGTGAATACGGTAGCCCAAGCGTAGTTATAGAAACTCCAGATGTTTTAGTGCGCGTGCCTTCTGCGGTGCCAGATTCTTTAAATTTTACTCAAAAAGACGTAAGTACCTTTGTTTTTGGAAGCAATAAGGATCCGTTTCAAGTACTAATAAATACCTATAAATTAACGGGACAACAAGCCTATAATTTAGAAGCAGGTTTAGATGCTGCCCTGGTAACCTTAGAACAGAATGGGGCTAAGAATTTAGTGGTAAAACGCGATGACTTTAAAACAGAAAAAGGGGTCCAAGGTGTAAAAGCCTATGGCGAATTTAACGAACAGATAAGCGATAGTAAGCTAAGTAGCGAAAAGAGTTACTACGAACTTATTTTGTTTGCCCACGGCAAAGGCGTGCAACAAATTTTAGTTGTTTATAAAGACGATGGTAGATATGCTACCAAAATAAAAGAAAGAATTATTAACTCCGTTGAACTGGAAATAGAAAAATCCTAATGTTAACAGGTGTTGAATTTGCGAATCCTGAATTGTTCTGGTTGCTATTGCTGCTTCCAGCACTTGCCTATTGGTATTATATTAAGCGAAACAAACAAACGGCCGAGTTAAAAATTTCTAGTGTTAGTGGTTTTAAAGGCGGCGGGAATTGGTTGGCCAAATTACAACCTGCGCTATTTGTTTTGCGCATGTTGGCCTTATTGTTACTAGTAACGGCAATGGCGCGTCCGCGTACTTCAGATGTAAACACAAAAACCAAAACTACCAAAGGAATCGACATTGTAATGGCGATCGATGTTTCGGCAAGTATGCTGGCCAAAGACTTAAAGCCAAACAGACTAGAAGCGCTTAAAAAAGTTGCGGGCCGATTTATTAACGCACGCCCCAACGACCGTATTGGTCTGGTGGAATATGCCGGGGAAAGTTATACCAAAACTCCGCTAACCAGCGATAAAACTATTGTGCTTTCTTCGCTAAATAGCATTCGTTATAATAGAATTATAGAAGGAGGAACTGCTATTGGCATGGGACTTGCAACGGCTGTAAATAGACTAAAAGAGTCAAAAGCAAAAAGTAAGGTTATTATCTTACTTACCGATGGGGTTAACAATACCGGAGTAATCGACCCAAGAATCGCCAGTGAATTGGCTGTTGAATTCCAAATAAAAGTATACACCATTGGTTTGGGCACCAATGGAATGGCCTTGTCGCCAATTGGGCAAAAGTCAAACGGAGATTTTCAGTACGGAAACACCCCGGTAAAAATTGACGAAGCCCTACTGCAAGAAATTGCTAAAGTTACTCAAGGAAAGTATTTTAGAGCTTCGAGTAATACACGATTAGAAGAAATTTACGCCGAAATTAATGCGCTCGAAAAAACAGATATAGAAGAGTTTAAGTTTACAACCTACCATGAATTGTTTCGTGGGTTAACCTTAGCGGCTTTTGTTTTTGTGTTTTTAGAAGTGTTTTTAAGGTTCACCATATTTAGAAGTTTTGTGTAATGGTACAGTGGGAAGAATATAGCTTTTTTTACTTGTTGGCAGTCATCCCGGTGGTGATTTTGCTGTTTGCTGTGGTACTGTTATGGCGCAAGCGTGCACAATCGCGTTTTGCACAACCTAATTTATTGCAACGCTTAAGCCCGGAACGCTCGAGGTTTAAACCAGCGTTAAAAATTGCAGTCTTATGTTTAGGACTTGCTTGTATGTCTTTTGCTCTGGTAAACCCTAAAGTGGGAACAAAACTAGAGACAATTAAACGCGAAGGAGTAGATGTGGTATTTGCATTGGATGTTTCTAAAAGTATGTTAGCAGAAGACATTGTTCCAAATCGTTTAGACAAGTCCAAGCAATTAATTACTCAAATTATTAATTCGCTTTCTGGAGATCGCGTAGGGATTATTGGATATGCTGGAAGTGCGTTCCCGCAGTTACCTATTACAACAGACTTTGCTTCGGCAAAAATGTTTCTCTCCAGCATGAATACCGATATGGTTTCTTCTCAGGGAACGGCAATAAACGAAGCTATTAGTTTGGCCCAAACCTATTACAACGACCAGGAACAAATAAATCGTGTTTTGTTTATTGTTTCTGATGGCGAAGATCACGAAGGTGAAACGGTTGCTATGGCTAAATTAGCAGCCAAAGAAGGGATTACTATTTACACTATAGGTGTAGGAGATTCCGAAGGAGAAGGAGCATGGATACCCGTGCGAAGAGATGGGGTATTGGTGCGCTATAAAAGAGACGAGAGCGGAGATCGAGTTCGAACAAAATTAAACGAAGAAACTCTTGTAGAAATAGCAGAAGCTTCGGGAGGATCTTATTTAAACGGAAACAATACGCAACAGTTAATAAAAGAAGTGAACGCGCTGCTTAACGGGATGGATAAAACCACCTTCGAGGCCAAGCAATTTGCCGATTTTAAAGATCAGTTTCAGTGGTTTTTAGCTGGCGCACTTTTAATGTTAGTGTTAGATGCATTATTTTTAGAACGACGAACCAAATGGTTGCTGGGATTAAACTTATTTAACGAAAAAGAGTCATGAGCAGATTGAACATATTTTTGGTTTTAGTGGGAATTGTTTTTAGCAGTTCAACTAGTTGGTCTCAAGACGATCAAGAAGAAGCGTTGTTGGCCGAGTCGCAAGAGCTTCGCGCAGATGCTAGTGTGGCTATAAGTAAAGATGAATTCTACCAAGGGGAAGCTAAGTATAGAAAGGCTATTGCATTGCAGCCAAAAGACGCAACGGTCAAATACAATTTAGGCAACGCCTATTATAATAAAAACAAGAACGAAGAAGCCATGAAGCGCTTTTTACAAGCTGGTGAGATTGCTACAACCAAGCAAGAAAAACATGTGGCATTTCACAATTTAGGCAACACCCTAATGAACGCCAAAATGTATGCCGAAGCCGTAGAAGCTTATAAAAACGCTTTGCGAAATAATCCAACCGACGACGAAACACGTTATAATTTGGCCCTTGCTAAAGAAATGCTTGAAAAAGAAGAGCAAAATAACGGTGGTGGCGAAAACGATAAGGATCAAGACCAAGAGGACAAAAAAGATAAAGAAGAAGAGAATAAAGATCAAAACCAAGGAGACGACGGAGACCAAAAGGAAGAAGAAAATAAAGACGGGGAGAAAGATCAAGAGGAGCAAGGCGACCAACAGAATAATCAGGGGGATCCAGACAAGCCAGAAGAACAAAAGCAAGAGCAGCAAAAACCTAAAGAAGGACAATTGTCACCCCAGCAAATAGAGAGTATTCTGGAGGCCATGAATAACGAAGAAAAAAAGGTGCAGCAGAAAATGAACGCTCGTAAAGCAAAAGGAGCGAAAAAGAAATCAAGTAAAGATTGGTAAGATGAAAAGGATAGTACAACTTGTTTTGTTTTTATTGCTGGTGGGCGTGCCCACCACGGCCTTGGCGCAGGTTAAATTTGAAGCCAAGGTTAGTAAGACTAAATTGGGCATTAACGAACGCTTACGTGTAGATTTCGAGATGAATCGCGACGGGGATAATTTTAATCCTCCAGATTTTGATGGCTTTCGCGTCGTAGGCGGTCCTGATCAATCGGTAAGTGAAAGCTGGTACAATGGCAAGCGTAACTATTCCAAAACCTTTAGTTATTTTTTATCGCCCATGTCTAGAGGCAAGTTAAAAGTTGGTCAAGCAACCATAGAGGTAGATGGCGCCTTGTACAAAACTTTACCGGTAGAAGTAGAAATTACCGCTGCTGTAGATGTGCCAAAAGACGGTAACAATGCCGAATATATTGCCAGCGAGAATGTACATTTAATAGCAGAAGTTTCTAAAAAGAATCCCTATTTAAACGAGGCCATTACGGTAGTTTACAAGCTCTACGTTTCAGAAGAAGTGAGCGTTACCCGAGCATGGCGCGAAATAGACAATCCAAAATATGCAGATTTTTGGAGTCAAACCATAGAAAATACTCAGCGTAAAGTCTACGAAGGGAAGTTTAGAGGCAGAGATTACCGCTATGTTATTTTAAAACGTACGGTCTTGTATCCGCAAAAAACGGGAGAACTAAACATAGAACCCTTAGTGCTCGACGTGCCTGTTGAGGTGCTAAGTAATAAGCGCGATATTTTTGGAAGACGCCTTACCACTACCGTAAATAAGACTGTGGCTGCTGGGAATTTGACCATTGATGTAAAACCACTTCCTCAGGAAGGAAAACCATCTGATTTTACGGGAGCAGTTGGCGAATTCGATTTTGACATTATTACCAATAAAAGTTTACTCGATGCCGGCGAAGCCTTCGAAATGAGTGTAAAGGTGAGCGGAAACGGAAACTTAAAACTCTTTACAGTACCCGAACTTACAGTACCAAGTTCGTTAGAAGTTTACGAACCAAAGCGCAGCGATAATGTAAAAACCGATTTAAAGGGAATGAGCGGGTCTATAGTAAAGACCTATACCATTATTCCTCAGTTTAAAGGAAGCTATCCTATAGAACCTTTGCGTTTTAGTTATTTTGATTTAGCTACAGAAACCTATAGGTCCATTACCTCTAATGGAGCGGTTATTACCGTAGAAAACGGCCCGGTCTCTGGAACAAGTACTGCAGGAACTTCTGGAACAACTGGAGGCACAACCGCCAAGACTGTAGTACAAACTAACGATCAGTTTAAATACATTAAACTAAATTCTAGTTTACAACCTATTGCACAGGCTAACTTTTTTAAATCGCCATTATACTGGTCGCTCTTGGGTGGGCCAGTATTGCTTATTCCGTTGTTTATTATCGCTGGTCGTAAGCGCAAGCAACGCCTAAACGATGTGGACGCAAACAGAAAACGCAAAGCAGATCGCTTGGTTAAAAAGTACCTGTCAGAAGCTAAAAAGAACTTAGGCAATCACAATACGTTTTACGAAGCTTTAGAACGTGCATTGCACAATTATCTAAAAGCGAAGTTGCAAATAGAAACTACAGAAATGGCCAAAGACAAAATTGCAACCATGCTTACCAAACGAGGGGCAGAACAAGTGGCTGTATTGGAATTTATAGATTTATTAAAGAGCTGTGAATTAGCTCGTTATACCACGGCTCAAACCACCGACGTAGATTCAGATTACCAAAAGGCGATTAGTGTAATTACTCAACTAGATAAAAAATTGTAAACATGAAGAATCTAGTTTACATACTACTTTTTGCTGTGGTTAATTTAGGATGGTCACAGCGTAATACCGATTTATTTGAATCGGCTAAAGAGCATTACAGCAACGATGCGTTTCAAGAGGCCATAGACGATTGGCAAGCTATTCTAGACAACGGCGAACATTCTAAGGCCGTGTATTTTAATTTAGGGAATGCCTACTATAAGTTAAACGAAACAGCACCAAGTATTTACTATTACGAAAAGGCCCTACAATTAGACCCAACAGATTCCGAAATCAAAAATAATTTGGCGTTTGCCCAAAACATGCGCATCGATATTATAGAACCCCTACCTAAAACTGTTTTTGCAAAATGGTATGCCAAACTTTCGGGCTTTTTGTCTACAAAAGGTTGGGCAGTACTTTCTATAGCTGCTATTTTGTTAATGGTAATCTCTTTTTTAAGTTATTACTTTAGTGCCAATTCAAGACAAAAACGACTGTTGTTTTTAGCCTCTTTTTTGTTTTTAATACTCACTTTAGGGTCCTTTAGTATGGCGTATTTAACCTATACCGATGCACAGAATAACCAAAGTGCAATAGTGTTTGCCAAAGTGTTAGAAGTTAAAGATGCACCAACGGCTTCGGGAGAAGTCTCTTTTGAATTGCATCCTGGTACAAAGGTCACTATTGCAGATAAGCAAGACGATTGGCTTAGAATTCGATTAATAGACGGCAAAGAAGGCTGGGTAGAGGCAACAGGACTTAAAGAACTCTAGTTCTGTTCTGTTTCTAAATCTTTTTTAGTTTCGTCTATTATTACTTTTGCATCTTCAATTAAATCTGGAACCAATGCGGGAGCTAGGTATTCTATATGAGGATATATTATAGAGTCTTCCTTTTTTTCATCGGTAAAGATAAATCCTGACATGCCCCAATCGTTCATCCACATAATAGCTACACTTAATATAAATGCAATTTTTAATCCTCCAAAGACTGCACCTAGAAGTTTATTAATTATACCTAAAGCTGCAAAATCGGCAATTTTAGTTAGTAGTTTACCAGCCATAGATATGGCAACCACAATGCCACTAAAGGTAATAGCAAAAGCAGCAAGACTAATGTATCTCTCGTCTAAATCGAAAGCGTTACGAAGCCAGCCACCAGCATATCCCGAAAAATAGATAGCACCAAATACTCCGGCAACTAATCCAATTAGCGAAGCTATTTCTACAAAAAGTCCTTTTTTAAATCCGCGCCAAGCCCCAATGGCAATTACTACAATAAGCGTTATATCTAAACTACTCATCTGTCTATATTTTGAGTAAATATACAAATAGAACGTTTGGCTTTGTATCTTTGTTGCCTAAGTTGCTTCTATGGCTAGAGATGAACAATTAAAAGAGCGTTGGGAGGCTGTTACTTCCCTATTAAGTGACCGTTTTGCCGATGGCGACACGCTAGATTTAGATGCTGTAATCTATTTGGTAGGTTTGCAAGAGTTTGGAAAATTCGATAGAAAATTTAAAAAAGACGACAAGCTAAATTTAATGCATATAGCTATTTGCAGACTATTAGAGCCGTATGGGTATTACGAGTTCGATTTTGAAGACGAGCAAGGTTGGCCGCATTATAAAGTAATTGCGCCACTTCCAGTTTTAAAAGCTGGAGAGCAAAGTGTTTTAATGAAAGAGGCTATAGTACAGTACTTTCTGGAGAAAGAAGTAATAGAATAAGCAACACAAAACGGACAGAATATTTATATTTGCCTTCTTTTTAGTGCGACCAGAATGATAGACGAGATAAAAAAACATATAGAAGAGGTTCAAGAGTTTGCCGGCAATTCTGCCGACCAAATTGAGGCTTTTAGAATTAAATATTTAGGTAAAAAAGGATTGCTTCGCGGATTTTACGATGCGTTCAAAGAAGTGCCCAACGACCAGAAAAAAGCCTTTGGACAAACCATAAACGAATTAAAAGCTAAGGCCGAAGAAAAGGTTAACGAGCTTAAAGCTTCTCTTGCTGCCGATCAACCTCAGGAAAGTCTTTTTGGGGATTTGAGTCGTCCAGGAATGCCCGTAGAACTTGGTTCTAGGCATCCAATTTCTATTGTTAAAAATAGAATAATCGAGATCTTTTCACGTATTGGATTTAATGTCTCGGAAGGTCCAGAAATGGAAGACGATTGGCATAATTTTACCGCACTAAACCTGCCCGAATACCATCCAGCGCGCGACATGCAGGACACCTTTTTTATTCAGACCAATCCAGATATATTATTGCGAACCCATACGTCCTCTGTACAGGTGCGCTATATGGAGAACAACAAGCCGCCTATTCGGACTATTTCGCCAGGAAGAGTATATAGAAACGAAGCAATTTCGGCTCGGTCACACTGTTTTTTCCATCAAGTAGAAGGTTTGTACATAGATAAAGATGTGTCTTTTGCCGACTTAAAACAAACCTTGCAGTATTTTACTACGGCCTTGTTTGGCAAGTCTAAAATTCGACTTCGCCCTTCTTATTTTCCCTTTACAGAACCCAGTGCCGAAGTAGATGTATACTGGGGATTAGAAACAGAAACCGACTATAAAATGACCAAGGGAACGGGTTGGTTAGAAATTATGGGCTGTGGTATGGTAGATCCAAATGTACTTGCCAATTGTGGTATAGATCCTAAAGAATATTCAGGCTTTGCTTTTGGAATGGGAATCGACCGAATTGCACTGCTATTACACCAAATTTCTGATATTCGTCTGTTTAGCGAAAACGACATTCGTTTTTTAAATCAATTCAAGAGTTCGCTATAGTATTATGCGTAAAGACATAATAATACCAAAGGTTACTAATGTTTACATTGTTGCGGTTCACGAGTGGGATAAAGACTTTTTAGCTCAAAATTGGGTTGTATACTTAGTCAATCAATCGGACCGAACCCTAGAAACAACATTAATTATGTCGCGCGGGAACGATTCCGACCGCAAAACCTCTACCCTGCGTCATGGCTTGAATAATGTTGCTCCAAAAACTGTAGTAAAAGTAGAACTGCTTCCAGACGAAGTATTAGGGTTTACCAACGAATGCGTACTTACCTTTTTTGCCGATGGCAAGCTTTATGACCGCACGTATGTTTTTAAGCCGCACTCGGTAGAGGGAGCGGCTGTAAAGTCTGTGCCAAATTCTGAATTAGAAGGAGTTTTTGCTAGCTAAGTCAACTTTTCGGTCAATTTTTTAAACACTTTTTTTGGACTTTTATTTTGGTATAAAACGGCATGAACGGCATTAATTATAGGCGTTTTTGCTTTTTTATTGCCTTTGGCTTCGTTTAGCTGATAAGCACTTTTGGCAGCGTAGTACCCTTCTGCTACCATATTCATTTCCATCATGGCACTTTTTACCGTATAGCCCTTGCCAATCATATTGCCAAACATGCGGTTTCTACTAAAGGTGGAATATCCAGTTACTAATAAATCGCCTAAATATGCCGACCCATTAATGTCTCGTTTCATTTTATGAACCTTCTTGACGTACCGCTTCATCTCTCGAATGGCGTTGCTCATTAAAACCGACTGAAAATTATCGCCATACCCCAAACCATGGGCAATTCCCGCCGCTAAAGCGTAGATGTTTTTTAGCATGGCAGCGTATTCCGTACCCATAATATCGTCGCTAATATTACATTTAATATAGCTGCTTCTAAGTTGGCTAGCTACCCATTTTGCTTTTTCAGTGTCGGCACAAGCTATAGTAAGATAAGACAGGCGTTCCAGGGCCACTTCTTCTGCGTGACAGGGGCCTGTTATTACCCCAATATCTTCGAAAGGGATATTATAATTGGTGTAAAAATGATCTCCTACTATTAAACTGCTCTCAGGGACAATTCCTTTAATAGCAGAAAAAATAATTTTGCCGTCAAGAGATTCCGATTTCTTTTGCAATTCTCCTTCTAGAAAGGCAGATGGGATTACAAATATTAAATAATCTGCGTAGCGAATCATTTGGTCTATATTATCGCTTAAAACCAACTTGTTGGTGTCAAATTCGACCGAGCTTAAATAATTGGGATTGTGCGATTCTTTTTTTATGTGTTCCATGGCATAGGTCGAGCGCATATACCAGCCTATTTTATCTACATTTTCGCAAAGCATTTTAACAATTGCTGTAGCCATAGACCCACCGCCAAATACCGCAATTTTAGGAGATTCGTTCATATTTAATGGTTGTAGATTCAAAAATACGATATTTAAAATAGCTTGTAAAATGCTGTATTACAGTTGTTTGTAATTTTGGCATGTGTTTTGGAATATACCAGGTGAACTTTAAATACCAAAATTATGAAAACACGTAAACACTTTTTGGCACTCGCCTTTTTGGCCCTTAGTCTTGTAGCCTGTTCAACCCAGGTTATCGTGGAAGAAGAAATCGTGGTGGTAGATCCAGATCCAATCCCACAAATTGCGTTATCTACGGTATTAAATTCACACGAATTGTGGTATGTAAATATTGACCGCAGTTCGGCCAATGCGAATATTCCTTTTTTACAGAAGGCCTTTACGGTTTCTTTTTTAAACGGAACTTTTTGGGCCAATAATAACCTAGTTGGTATAGGAAATCAAGGGAATGGTTTTGGAATCGATGTTGGGTATTACGACACCTTCGAATACGATTATGTATTAGATGTATATCACGATTTAGATGGTTTGTATTCTTTAGAGGTAACCCGATTAAACAACAACGAACTTAAATTGTATTATCGCCCAGGAAATATGACCTATATCTTAGAGGGAGCACAACGTGCTACCTTCGATTATAACCGTTTGTTTTACGACAATATTCACTATTTCTTGCAAGAATACCAGGCTTGGGAGAAAGTCTATACGAGCGACTACGGAGTTATAAATGAATTCGATAACGAAAACTTTGTTCAGTTTTTACCTGGCGGTGGACAGGGAAACTTTAGAAGTTCTCAAGACCCATCGGGTACCCTAGTAAACTTCTTGTATTGGGATTATACTGGGATTTATAACGTGGCGAATGTAGCCGGAAATGATTACCTAAAACAATTAACATTAGATTATGATTTTCTGGGCAATGAATTCTTCGAACTAAGCGTTATTAATGACAGTACGGTAGCGTTCTATCATCCCGATTCGGGAACCTTATACCGCTTTAAAGGGCGCGGATATATTCCTTATAAGCGCGCCGAGGTAAAACGCGAGAGCAACGCAACCATTGCATCGCAAATTATTAAGATAGAACAGGACCTTTAGAAGACTTTTTGGTTGGTTATTTAGTTGGAAATCGCTCCATTAAAATTAATAGAAGTGTTAATTTTTGGAGCGGTTTCTGTTTTTAGTAAAAACTAGAATTCAGATGTTAACTTTTAGGATAGAGAAAACAGTGTTTAATTTCACTGCTAACTATTATTTGTAAAAATTCATTTCGTCTAAATAAACCCAAACATTATGGGGTAACATAGGGCGTACATTATTACCAGCCCGTATTGCTTTTCTAATAAAAGTAGAGGATAGTTCCATTATTGGGGCTTCTATTTTAGTAATTTTCGTGTGATCTTTAAACTGATTAGCTACCACCGATTGACTTATTCTGGGGTACACATAAATGTGGTGCCGCTCCAAAATGGTTTGGTAATTCTTCCATTTATGTAACGATTTTAAATTGTCCTCGCCCATAATTAGTGCGAATTCTTTGTCGGGATTTGCCTCTTCTAAATACGCCAAAGTATTTACGGTAAAATTGGGTTGAGGCAAACCAAATTCAATATCGCTAGCCTTTAATTTGGGGTAGTCCTCTAAGGCAATGCGCACCATAGCTAGCCGGTGGTGATCTTCTAAAAGTGAACTTTTCTTTTTATGAGGATTGTGCGGCGTAACGACCAACCAAACCTGGTCTAAATTGGAATATTCTGCCAAGTGATTTGCCAAGGTTAGATGGCCTATATGTATAGGATTAAACGAACCAAAAAATAAACCAACTTTAGTTTTCATTTTAGGACTTTATATAGTCTGCAACCAGGTTAACCGCCTCTTGTAATGCGGTTTCTAAAACATCGTTTTTAATTATAACATCGAACTGTGGCGCTGTGGCCAATTCTACAGAAGCCTTAGCAATGCGCATGTCTATTTTATCGTCGTCTTCTGTCTGGCGCTTTTTAAGCCTAATCTTTAGCTCGTCTATACTAGGAGGTTTAACAAAAACAGCCAATGTTTTATCTGGGAATTTACTTTTAAGGCGCAGTCCTCCAGCAACGTCTATATCGAAAATAACGTGCTTTTTTAAGGCCCAAATGCGCTCTACTTCTGATTTAAGCGTGCCATAAAAATTATCTCTATAAACTTCTTCCCACTCTAAAAAATCGCCTTGTTTAATGTGGGTTTTAAATTCGGTAAGCGAAATAAAATAGTAGTCACTGCCGTCCACTTCTTGTCCTCGAGGAGCCCTCGAGGTAGCCGAAATAGAAAACGCCAAGTCTAATGCTGGCTGGGCTAATAAATGCCGTACAATGGTTGTTTTTCCGCTACCCGAAGGGGCCGAAAACACAATTAGTTTGCCATTAAACTCGCCATTATCCATTATAGAATATTTAAGCTTTGTTCTTTAATTTTTTCTAGTTCATCTTTCATTTGCACCACAACTTGCTGCATGGGGGCATAGTTGGATTTAGAGCCAATGGTGTTAATTTCACGGCCCATTTCTTGACCAATAAAACCTAGCTTTTTACCGTTTGATTGACTGCCTTTCATGGTTTCTAAAAAGTAAGATAAATGACTTTTAAGTCGAACTACTTCTTCTGTAATGTCGTACTTTTCTAGGTAGTAAATTAATTCTTGTTCAAATCGATTTTGATCTACCTGTTCTTTTAAGTCGTTAATGGCCTTAGTTAGGCGCTCCTTAACTATAGAAACGCGCTCTGGGTCTAAGGTTTCTACCTGAGTTAGAAAGTTAGCGATATTAGTAATGCGCAGACTTAAATCGGTTTCTAAGTCCGAACCTTCGCTTTGTCTATAATCTTTTATGGCCGTAATTGCTTGCTTAATGGCATCTTCAATTGCGGCGTATTCTTTTGGGTCTATTTCTTCGCGTTCAGTTTTTAACGAATCTGGCATTTTTACAGCCATTTTTAGCAATTCTACAGCATCACTATCGCTTATTTGGTTAAGCTGACGCATATATTCTTTTACTACCGGTTGATTTATTTTAGAGGAAGTCTCTTCGCCAGTCACTTCTACATAGACACTAAAATCAACTTTGCCGCGCACCAAAGCCTTAGAAACCAAATTGCGCATGGTGAGCTCTTTTTCGCGGTAAAACGAGGGGATTCTAGCGTTTAAATCCAAGTTTTTAGAATTCAAGGATTTAATTTCTACGGTTATTTTTTTATTGGGAAGCTGGGTAATGGCTTTCCCGTAGCCAGTCATAGAGAGGATCATTGTGTCCTTATTTAAATTCAGGTCAAAGGTAGTAAAATTAGCTGGTTACTTCGGGTTTCCTTGACTATCAAAGCGTGCTTTTAAAAAGCGCTCGGTAAACCAAATAACGCTTAATAATAATCCACAATGCACCATAATTGTGACAAATAAATTTTGATTCGGATAGAGGCCGTATCCTATAAATGGCAGCACCATTGCATACGCAAATAGCCTAAGTGTAAACAAGCTTGCATAGTGATTAGCCGCCTTCCAGCTAGCTTGACTGGCCATAGAACGCAGCGTCCTGTAGCCATACAGCGAGTTTATTTTTTTAGGTTGTTTGGCATAAAAAAACCACCCTAAAACCAATAAAAATAGGCAATACCCAATAGCCCAATACAATTGCGTGTTATGCGTCATTTAAAAAAGAGAGCGTTTTGTATTCGTTATAATACAGGTTTTTGGCAGCTACAAAACCTACGTGTCCGCCGTATAAAGGTGTTTCTAAATAAATGTAGGGAGATGCTTTAGCAAGTTCATAAGGATAACACTGCTTAGACAGAAATGAATCGTTTTGAGCACTTAACACAAGGGCGGGTGTTTTTACATTTTCTAAATAAAACACACTGCTAGCAAACTTATAATAATCAAAAGCATCTTTAAAGCCATGTGCAGGTGCGGTATAGCTATTGTCAAAATCTAAAATGGACTTGATATTTTTAATGTCCTGAGGTTTTATTTTATCTGGAAATTCTTGTTGTTTTTTAATTAATTTACGCTTCATACTCGATAAGAAAGTCGTTCTATAAACCCAATTTTGCCGCTCTTCCAATCGCGCCAAAGATCCTTTTAGATGAAGGGGCGCAGATATAGCGACACCCTTGTAAATATGCGAGGCTCCGGGGCTGCCATCGCCTAAATATTTTAGCAACATATTACCGCCTAAACTATAGCCTACAAGTGCAATTCGTTGGTATTTGTTTTTATTTACAATATGGTTAATAACAACTTCAAGGTCGTCTGTTTTTCCTGCGTTATACGAATAGTACTTTAAATTGGGAGTTCCGCTGCAGCCTCTAAAGTTAAGGTTGGCCACGTTCCAACCCATTTGCATAGCATAATTGGTGCAGCCCATCATATAGCTGCGCTGAGCATTGCCTTCTAAGCCGTGCAACATAATTATAACATCTTCTGACTTTTGTTTGGTAAACGACCAATCCAAGTCTAGAAAGTCGTTATCGGGCAGGTTTATGCGTTCCCTTTTAAATGGCGGAGCGCTAACCCTGCGCAACTTAGCAGAATAAATGGTAGAGACGTGTCCGTTTTTAAACAGCCCACCAGTAGAATACGCAGAATCGAGTATAGGCATTAATATAAAATATGGTCTTTGGCCTTGATACTTTCGGGCAGGTCGGTTTCGTCTAACATATCGCGCAGGTCAATTTCTATAGTGCGACAAAGTGCTGTCATTGGAACATCGTTCATACGGCCTTCAAAAGGGTCTTCGCTGTTATCGCCTATGGAATCCATGGTAATAAAAATCCACGATATTAAAACCGAAAACGGAATCATTAAAAAAACATACCAATCGTGCATAGTGTCGGCTATATTGCCAAGATGTGATTCAAAAACATCTAATAAGCCAAGAGGAATCAGCAGTACAAAAATCCAGGTAAAAAGTTTAGCAAAATAACCATATTGCCTTGGGAAAGGAGTGTTTTTAATTCGCTCACACTTGCCTTGTAAATTGTAAAGCTCTTCTAGTACAGACTGCAACTGATCTTCTTGAAAGCCATCTATTAACTTTTTTTGCTTAAGCTGGGTTACATCTCTCGCTTGATTCTTGATTAAATGCGTAGCTGGATTAACTCGTGTTTTTAGATCTTCGTATTCCGGCTCGTTTACATAATTAAAAGCTTCGTTACAGGAGATGTTGCGTTCACCATGGCGGTCAAATAATCGTTCTACCTGCCTATTTTCTTTAAGGGACCAGGGCGAGGGCAAACGAAGCTGAACTCGCAATGCATTTATCCAAGCGAGATGCCTATACACCATTTCACGTTGTTTTTCTTGGGTGGATTCTGGGGTTTCCAGGTTTACAAAACTTAACACTTGAATGGTCCAAGTACGGCTGTAATTTACTATTCCACCCCAAATTTTACGAGCCTCCCAAAAACGTTCGTAACTCTGACTGTTTTTAAAACCAACGTAAAAAGCAACAGCGATACCAATTACACTCAGTGGTTCAAATGGAATGTCGATAAAATCCCAATGCAAAAAATGATATAAAGCAAAAATAATTGCAGCATAAACCGCGTAACCCAGTATGCGCATCCAACCATAACGCAAAATAAGGCCCCAGCCAATATTTCTTTTTATGTACATATAATTATACCTTAAAGTGTTTGATTTGCTAAAATTAACCAATTCTGAACGATAAATTCATGTTAATGTTTTTTTTGAAACGATTGTTTCAATATATTTGTACTCGAAATTCAAACAATGCCAAGAACAGAAGTATTTAATAAAGACCTAGTAATTACCCAAGCGCGGGATGTGTTTTGGGCTAAGGGTTACAATGGGACCTCTATGCAAGACTTGGTAGATGCAACAGGACTTAACCGCAGTAGTATATATAATTCTTTTGGTAGTAAAATGGAATTGTTTAGAACCTGTTTATCACAATACCAAGGCACCAATTTTGACTATATAGAACAAGTGTTTTGTAATGCAAATTCTCCATTGGAAGGAATACGTAAGTTTTTTGTGGGTGCAGTTCATCAAATAGTTGGCGACAAAAATGGCAAAGGCTGTATGGTAGTAAACTGCAGTACCGAAATGGCTAACCAAGATAGTAATGTAGCAAGTTGGTTAGGGTTAAACCAGGATAAAATGATTCAAGTCTTTAACTCGGTGCTTAACAAAGCGCAACAAAAAGGAGAATTATCTGCAAGCAAAGATCCAGAATTACTAGCACATTATTTAGTGAGTTTTACCCAAGGACTTCGAGTTACGGGAACACATAACAAAGATAAAAAAGTGCTTTTGGCAATGGTTGACCACGTTATGGCAAGTTTGAATTAAAATTTTTTTAACGAATAATGAAACGAACGTTTCAAAATAAACAAAACAATGAATACATTAAAAGACAAAGTAGTAGTAGTAACTGGAGGTAATTCTGGGATTGGATTTGCCGCCGTGCAAGAGTTTTTAGCTCAAGGAGCCAAAGTCGTTTTTTCGGGACGTCGTCAAGAAGCAATAGACGAAGCTTCGGCTAGCTTTACTGGCGACTTTAAAGCGGTTTTAGCAGACCAGGCAAAGCCTGCAGACAGTAAAAAACTAATTGAAGAGGCAGTACATGCCTATGGCAAAGTAGATGTGCTATTCGCCAATGCTGGTGTGGCGCAATTTGCCCCTGCAGATCAGATTGACGAAGCTTTTTTTGACAATCAATTTAACATAAACATTAAAGGTCCAGCCTTTTTAGTAAAAGAAGCGTTACCGCATTTAAACGATGGAGCGAGTATTATTTTTAACACCTCTATTGTACATCAAAAAGGTTTTGAAGGTGCTGGAGTTTACAGCGCTACAAAGGGAGCACTAAGAGCTTATGCGCGTGTATTAACTTCTGAATTGGCTCCGCGTGGTATTCGTGTAAATTCTATTGCCCCAGGACCAATTGGAACTCCAATTTATAATAAAATGGACGGAATGACCCAAGAGCAAGTTCAAGAAATGGGGGCTCAGTTTGCTGAGGGCGTGCCGCTTAAGCGTTTTGGCACCCCAGAAGAAGTTGCCAATGCTGTTGTGTTTTTAGCTAGCGATCAGGCAGGGTATGTAAACGGAATAGAACTAGAAATAGATGGTGGAATGAGCCAAATTTAATAGTTAGAACTAAAGGCACGCTCCGGCGTGCTTTTCTTGCATAAATTACTATGCACGCATAATAAAATTATGTATTTTTACACCTTAAAACAAAGCCATGTATTTAAAAGAATTTGAAGTTCGCTGGAGCGATACCGACGCCAACAGACACTTAGCTAATAGTGCCTACATTAACTTTATGAGTCACACACGCATGAGTTTTTTAATCGATCAGGGAATCGACCAAAAGACCATGGCTAAGCACAATATTGGTCCTGTGGTATTTTTTGAACATGTGTACTATTTTAAAGAAGTTTTTCAAGGACAACCGGTTCGTGTTAGTTTTGAATTAGGAGGCATGAGCGAAGATGGTATGTTCTTTAGATTTATACATAATTTTTACGATGCAAAAGGACATAATTTGGCCTATTGCGAAATGCAGGGTGGGTGGATGCACCTACAAAGCCGAAAACTAACAGGATTATCGGAGTCCTTAAAAGATTTATTAGCAACCGCTCCAAAAAGCGACGATTTTAAAATATTGACTAAGCAGGACATGCGCAAAGGCACGCGTATACCTAAAGATTTGGCGTAATACTTAAGTTGCTTGTTTTCTAGCCTTGGCTTTTCTGGAAGATAAATACACTCCGGTAAAAATAAGTGCGGCCGCTCCAATTCGTAATGTATTCAGGGTATCGGCGCCAGCCAGAATTGCAAAGAGTGTTGCAATTACAGGTTGCAGATAAATAAAGGCTCCAATAGTAGAAGGGCTTAGTTCTTTTAAGGCAAAAATATTTAACAAATAAGTAGCGAAGGTGGTGCCCACAACTACAAAAGCCATTTTCCAAATAGAGTCAAAGGTTAAATTTGGCCAATCTACGGCTGCAAATTCGCTCCAACCAATAGGTAGGTTCATAAACACTGCAAATAAGAAAAACCACTTCATTAGCGTAATAGAACTATAGCGCGCAACTAAAGGCTTCACCATTATTAAATAGACCGAATAGCTTGTAGCATTAATAATAAATAGCATATTACCCAGCGGAATGTTAGGCGCGTTGGGTTGTGTTTTAGCTCCAAATAAAATGAGTACAAGCGCTCCCGCGAGGCCAACACCTATTCCTAAGGCTTTTAAAAAGGTAATTCGTTCTTTTAAAAACACGGCCGACAGCACTAAAAGTAACACGGGAGAAAGTGTTATTACCACCGAACTATTTATTGGCGTAGAAAGACTTAAGCCCTTAAAAAACATAAGCATGTTAATTACCATACCAAAGGCGGCGCAGGCAATAAATCTAGGCCAATCTTTTTTTTGTATTTTTTGATTGGGATAGCATAAACTAACCAACCAAAACAGGGCTGCAGCGCCTACAACTCGAAGCACAATAAAGCCATAGGCATCTATAACATTAGGCATAAGCCCTTTGGCTAGCGTATGATTAATACCATATATGGTACTCGCACTCGTAGCGGCAAGCAAAGCTAACAGTCGCAGCGACTTCATAATGCAGCTTTGGCAGCAGCTACTACCTTTTTGCTATTACCAACAAAAATTTGCTGGTCTAAAACTACCACTGGACGCTTTAAAAAGGTGTAGTGTTCTAAAATAAGTTCTCTGTAAATGGGTTCGGTAAGCGCTTCGCTGGCCAAACCACGTTCTTTATACAACTTGGCACGACGACTAAACAAAGCCTCGTAGCTACCCGCTAATTTTTTCATGTGCTCTAACTGTGCAACGGTTAGTGGCTGGTCACGAATGTCTTGCAAGCTAAACTCAGGTCCTGGGTTTAACTGGTCAATAATTCGTTTACAGGTATTGCAATTCGCAAGATGAAAAATGGTTTTCATGAGGATGTATTTAGCCTTACAAAAATAATTCAAAACGCTTCAAAATCTGTACTTTTAGTAAAAATTTATTATGGACTACAGCCTCGATATTACCAGAAAAACGCGCGTAATTTTTAGCAACTTTTTAGATACAATTCCTTTAGCCCAATTAAATAAGGTGCCAACGGGTTTTAATAACAACATTTTTTGGAATATTAAACATGTAGTTGTGACCCAGCAGTTGCTTGTATATAATTTATCCGACCTACCCATGGGTGTAACAAAGGCAGAAGTAGCGAGTTATCGCAAAGGCACAAAAGCAACTGGAGCCGTAACAGCTGCCCAGGTTAAGCTGTTAAAAAAACAACTAGCAACACTTATTGAAAAAACAAAAGCCGACTACAACAAAGGTTTTTTTAATCATTACAATGCATATACGGTAAGTACAGGAACAACCTTAACAAACGTAGACGACGCTATCGAGTTTAACAACGTACACGAAGGCATACATTTAGGCTATATACTAGCCTTAAAGCGCAATTTGGGAATTTAACCACGGCTTCATGTCTTCTAGAGCGATTATAAGCTGCTGCGGGCCGTCTGCATAACTGGAAATTTCGTAGGTATTGTAAATAAGCTCAAAGCCATCTTTGGTAAAACCATAGGCTTCAGGGAGTGAAAAGGTATCGTCTTCGAACCAAAACCCCGTGCTATTAATAGATGCGTCGCTACTTATGTCGAAGGCTTGTCTAAATTGCGCCTCGGCAAATGCTTTAAAATCGTCCATATTATTAATTATTTGGGACAATGCTAAGGGCTGTTCGGTTTGTGAGTCGACATTTAAAAATTGAGTTCCTGCATATCCATGGGCCCCTCCTGTAAAAATATAGAAATTGGTGGTCATGGTAAAAAAGGTGTCGCCTTGGTAAGAAATATAAGCGTCTATATCTAGATCGTATTCCATTACGCCGTCGGGAAAATCTCCCATATAATCCTGAAAACTGTCTACAAAAGCGTCAACAGCTGGGTTTATATTATCCTCAAGATCTCCATCTGGGCGCACTGCACTGCTAATTAATTCGCCTAAATGCGCCTCGATTAAAGCATTAATAGCACTTAATTGTTCTTGATCGGTCATGACCAAAGGGTAGTCTATGGCAATATTAGGGCAGCCTTTACTGGCACAGGCTTCAAGCTGGGAGTCTAGTATTTGGTTTGTGCTAAATGTTATGGGTTTTTCGTTGGAGCAACTCCAAATTAGGGCTAAAAAAGGCAATAAGATTAGTAGGCGATTCATAGGTTAATATTGCTATTGTAGTTTAAAGGTAGTTAAGTAACCAATAAAGAACGAAATAATCGGTTATTTTTGTATTTAAAGGTAAAATTTAATGCCTGAGCAGATTTATTTCTTTGATTTTACTTAATCTAAAAGCACTTCTGCACTATTTTTTCTAGCACTTTAATAGGACGCAAAACATGAAATTCAACACCAAAACAATTCACGGGGGGCAGCATGATGTAGATCCCGCTTATGGCGCTGTTATGCAGCCAATATATCAGACTACTACCTATTCGCAAACTACGCCAGGTGGCCATAAAGGTTTTGAATATTCTAGATCGGGTAATCCCACAAGAGCAGCCTTAGAGCGTTCGTTAGCCAGTATAGAAAATGGCAATTACGGATTGGCATTTGCTTCGGGTCTAGCGGCCATTGACGCTATTGTAAAGCTGTTAAAGCCAGGCGATGAGGTTGTTTCTACAAACGATTTATACGGGGGAACTTATAGATTGTTTACTAAAATCTTCGAAGATTTTGGTATTAAATTCAATTTTATTGGCATGCAAAACGCTAATAAAGTAGCTCAATTTGTTACCTCAAATACCAAGTTAATATGGGTAGAAACGCCAACCAATCCCATGCTCAATATTATAGATATTGCTGCAATCGCAAAAGTGGCTCAAGCTAATCATGTATTACTGGCGGTAGATAATACCTATGCCACGCCTTATTTGCAACAACCTTTAGCACTGGGGGCAGATATTGTTATGCATAGTGCGACTAAATATCTAGGGGGACACAGCGACGTAGTTTTGGGAGCTCTTGTTGTAAAAGATAAAGCGCTTGCAGAGCGGCTGTATTTTATTCAAAATGCTAGTGGTGCTATTTGTGGGCCACAGGATTGCTTTTTAGTGCTGCGCGGAATTAAAACATTGCATTTAAGAGTGCAGCGCCATTGCGAGAACGGGAAGGCCGTTGCGCAGTTTTTACAAAATCATCCAAAAATAGATACCGTATATTGGCCTGGGTTCGAGTCTCACCCAAATCACGAGGTGGCCAAAAGCCAAATGAGTGATTTTGGAGGCATGCTGTCTTTTACAACTGTAGAAGACTCTTATAAAGGGGCTGTAAAGCTCCTAGAGAAGCTAAAGGTCTTTACACTAGCAGAATCTCTTGGGGGCGTAGAATCGTTGGCAGGACACCCTGCAAGCATGACGCATGCCTCTATTCCAAAGCAAGAACGCAAAAAAACAGGCGTAAAAGACTCCCTTATACGTCTAAGTGTAGGGGTAGAAGATATAGAAGATTTAATTGCAGACTTAAGTCAGGCTTTAGCTTAATCTAGATAATAAACATATCCAAAGCGTACCCAAAAGGCCCAATCGTTAAATTTGTCGGCCTGGTAGGTTTCGTCGTTCGGGTTTAAACCATCCAACCAGTTGGAAGTATAATAGTGCCAACGTGCTTCTATCATTAAGTCACTTAGCGGACTTAACTTAAATCGAGTTCCAACTCCCCATACAATAGCCCAAGTATTGTCTTGTTCGTCGTTAACACCACCTAAAAAAGGATCGAAAGTATTTTCTGGCGACAACCCAATAATTCCAGGCTGACTTGAGGTGGTTTGTGGGTCAAAAGAAACAAAGTGCACTCCTGCATTAACATAAGGAGCCCATCTAAAGGCACCGGCAATAAAGTCACGAATACTTAAAGGGTAATATTCTAAACTAGAACCAATTTCGAAAACTTTGGCGCGTCCTTCCATATCGCGTAGGTCGCGTCCTTCGTCCGAATCAGATTCGGCGTCTTCTCCAAAGTGGTTTAATTTAGTGTTGTGAAAGTCGAGTTCTGTCCTCACTTTAAAGTGATCACTAAAATAGGTATCGCGCGCATAGCAATTACAATCGGCTCGGTATGCGAAATTAATATAGTGGATCAATCCAATTCCAAAACCCATATTTCCTTTATTGGTTTCAAAATTGTTGCGGAGGCCATAATCGGACTGAAACGCCACAGGGCCAGTGACAATTCCCACCTCGTGAGAAAAGCCTAATTGGCCGAATACGGCATTTGTTCCGAATAAAAACAAGACGAAGACCAAGAATGTATATCTGGTTTTCATGGTATTACGGATTAGATTTGAGACTCAACAAATATATAAAAACATATCTAACAAGGAAATAATGCGACTGTATTATGCTAAATATCTAAAAAAAACCGATTGAATATGTCCATAAAAGCTATCTTTGCACACAGTTACGAAAACGTTTTCTTAAACTGTAATTATTACCGCTAAAAAGAGGCTAATCGGACATAATAAATTTGTATTGTAAACAAATATTTTAAACTTAACTAGTTAATAATCAGCAATTAAGGGTTAAAACACTATCCAATGAAAGCAAGTATAAAAAACTTTATCGAAAGGGTTGCAGAACAAAATCCTAACGAACCAGAATTTATGCAAGCGGTTACCGAAGTAGCCGAAACTGTAATTCCTTTTATCGAGTCTAACGAAAAGTACCAAAATATGGCACTTTTAGAACGAATGGTAGAGCCAGAGCGCACAATCATGTTTAGAGTTCCATGGACAGACGATGCTGGGAATATTCAAGTAAATAAAGGATATAGAATCCAATTTAACTCTGCTATAGGTCCTTATAAAGGTGGATTGCGGTTTCATCCATCTGTAAATTTAAGTATCCTTAAGTTTTTAGGTTTTGAACAGACCTTTAAAAATAGTTTAACAACACTGCCTATGGGTGGTGGTAAAGGAGGGGCAAATTTTAACCCTAAAGGTAAAAGCGATGCAGAAGTAATGCGTTTTTGCCAAAGTTTTATGACAGAGCTCTCTAGGCATATAGGGCCAAACGCAGATGTGCCAGCCGGAGATATTGGTGTTGGTGGTCGCGAAATTGGATATATGTTTGGAACCTACAAGCGTCTTAGAAACGAATTTACAGGAGTATTAACTGGGAAAGGCCTTTCTTATGGGGGTTCTCTAATTAGACCAGAAGCTACCGGTTATGGTAATGTTTATTTTGCTAAAAATATGTTAGCAACACGTGGCGAGAGTTTTCAAGGTAAAACGGTAATTATTTCTGGCTCAGGAAACGTAGCTCAGTTTGCTGCCCAAAAGGCTACTCAATTGGGTGGTAAAGTAGTTACCATGAGTGATTCTGGCGGGTTTATATACGATACCGATGGAATCGACGAAGATAAATTGAACTTTATTATGGACCTAAAGAACGTAAAACGTGGTCGTATAAAAGAATACGTAAACCAATACAGTTCGGCAACCTATCACGAAGGGGAGCGTCCATGGGGAGTAAAAGGCGATATTGCACTTCCTTGTGCAACCCAAAACGAACTTAACGGCGAAGAAGCAAAAACCTTAGTGTCTAACGGCGTATTTTGCGTTGGAGAAGGGGCAAACATGCCGTGTACTCCAGAGGCAATCGAAGAATTCCACAAGGCTAAAATTTTATTTTCGCCAGGAAAAGCTTCTAATGCTGGTGGTGTAGCAACTTCTGGATTAGAAATGTCGCAAAATTCAATGCGCTATAACTGGTCTGCCCAAGAGGTAGATGAGCGCTTGCACAACATCATGAACGACATTCACGATGCCTGTGTTACTTATGGAAAAGATGGCGATGGTTATGTAGACTACGTAAAAGGAGCAAATGTTGCTGGTTTTGTAAAAGTTGCAGATGCTATGCTCTCTCAAGGAGTGGTATAAGTTTCTTATTAGTATAACATTATAAAGAGCCGTTCAAATATTTTGTTTGAATGGCTTTTTTGACTACAATAAAACCCTATTTTAGCGTGTTATGTAGCACAAAGGTTGGATTATGCGAATCACAGTTTTATTTTTATTGTTGATTTTTGGCTATTCTGGGGTAGCTCAGAATTTTGAAGATGAATGGACGGGGTTATTTTCGTACAATAATATTGTCGACTTAGCCGAAGGCCCGGACGAACTTTATGCTGGGGCCGAAAACGCATATTTCACCTACGATTTAACAACACTCGAACTAGAAGCAACCTCTTCTGTACAAGGCCTTTCTGGGGACGAAATTTCTACTATTTATTATAGCGACGCCTTTAGTTTAACCTTAATTGGTCATGGAAATGGCCTAATTGAAGTAGTGCGCGACGACGGCGAAGTGGTTTCTGTAGTCGATATTTTAGATAAGCCCACTATTCCTCCAGACGAAAAACGAATCAATCATTTTTATGAATTCGAAGATATTGTGTACATAAGTACCGATTTTGGTATTTCTGAATACAACTTGGCTACCTTAGAGTTTGGTGATTCTTTTTTTATTGGTACCGGTGGCGCGAGACTGCAAATTGTACAAACTACCGTATTCGAAGAATTTATTTATGCCTTAACAGTCGAAGGTTTAAAAAGGGCTGTGCAAGCTAGCGATAACCTAATCGATTTTAACGAATGGACCAATGTAATTTCTGGTCAGCGTGGGGTGGTGAGTTTTGCAGACAATTTATATTTAGCGCGCTTTGGAGGTAATATTAGCCGTTTAGAAGGCAGTTCGTTTGTTACTTTAGAAGTACTCCCAGAAGCCGGAGGAATTATCGATTTTAGAGCCAACGGAGAATATTTAATTGCCACGACCCCAACTCAGGTTCATGTGTATAATGCCGATTTCGAAAAGGTGGCCTTTCTAGGAGGATTATCGGCTTTCGATTATAGACTAAATTGTGCAACTGCACGAGGCAATTCCTTTTTTCTTGGTACGCGAGAGTTTGGGGTATTAGAGGTGCCATTTGGAACCGGTGCTGTTAAAGAGATTTTACCCGACGGACCAATTCGCAACAGTGGGTTTGCCTTAGACGCTGCTCCGGGACAATTGTGGTCGGTTTTTGGAGATCTTACGGTGTCTTTTAACCCTTTTCCATTAAGCCGATTTGGAGTGAGTCATCTAGTAAACGACTCGTGGAATAATTTAGAATACGACCAAATATTTCAGGCCAACGACCTTGTAAATATTACCATAAACCCAAGAGATACCTCCCAGGTATATATGAGTTCTTTTAATCGTGGTTTGCTTGCTTTTCAGTCTGGCAGTCCTACCATTTTGCTAAACGATTCCAATTCGGCCTTAGAATCTTCGTCTACAGCGGCATCCGATGTGCGCCTGTATGGTTCGGATTTTGATCGCGAAGGCAATTTGTGGTTTGTGCAATCTAAAGTAGACCAGGGTCTTAAACGTTTAAATGTAAGTGGCGCAATAAATTCGTTCGACATTACCTCTGTAATTCCCGACACCGAATCGGAACTTGCACTTTCCGAGCTTAAACTAAGCCGCGAAGGTTTTGTGTATTTTGGGACGGCAACCAATGGAGTTATTGCTTATAATCCAAATTCAGGCAACTTTAAAAAAATTGCCGAAGGCCCAGGCAGTGGAAACCTACCATTTAACGACGTACGTGCTTTAGCGTTCGACAATAATAACAGACTCTGGATAGGAACTACCCAAGGCTTACGCGTGTTTTTTAATGTGGCAGGAATTTTCGAAGACGGCGCTAATATAGATACCAACCAAATTATTATTCTAGAAAATGGGGTGCCGCAAGAATTGCTCTTTGACCAGCCCATTACAGATATTAAAGTAGATGGATCCAATAACAAATGGGTGGCCACGGCAACTTCGGGGGTCTTTTACTTTTCGGCCAACGGCCAAGAGACCTTGCTTAGATTCACCAAAGACAATTCGCCTTTGCCGTCTAATAATGTTCAGGATATTGCCATAGATGGCCAATCTGGACGCGTTTACTTTGCGACAGTTAATGGCTTAGTGGCTTTTAACGGCCGCTCTACGGCTCCAAGAGACGATTTAGAAGGTATGTATGCTTTTCCAAATCCAGTACGCCCAGAATTTACAGGATCTGTAACCATAGACGGACTCACTAGAAATGCTAATGTAAAAATCACCGATTTAGAAGGCAACTTAGTGTTCGAAGAGGTCTCTGAAGGAGGTTCGATTCAATGGGATACTACCGCTTTTGGTAAATATAAAGTGCGTTCGGGAGTGTATTTTATTTTGGCTACTACAGACGACGCTTTAGAGGTTAAAGTGGGTAAAATCATGATAATTAGATAATGCACATTAAAAGTCCGGCGCTAGTGCTGCAAACCATCAAGTACAGCGAGTCCGATTTAATTGCTCGTATTTATACTAAAGAAGCCGGGTTAAAATCGTATGTGTTAAAAGGAATTTTAAAGACTAAAAAAGGCAAGCTTAAAAAGGCCTTGTTTTTACCGCTTACGCTACTAGAATTAGAGGCCAATCACAAAGATAAGGGGTCGTTAGAATATATTAAAGAAGCGCAATTACTGGTGCCGTATAGCACTTTACACACCCAAGTAGTAAAGCAAGCCATGGTTATGTTTTTAGCCGAAGTGCTCCAATCGGCAATCCAAGAAGAAGAGCAAAACAAACCTTTATTCGACTATTTGGCGTCCAGTTTTGTCTGGCTGGATAATAGCGAACAGTTTGCCAATTTTCACATTGTATTTTTATTAGAATTGAGTCAATTTTTAGGTTTTTATCCAGATACAACGGTACTAAGTGCCCCTTGTTTTAATTTACAAGAAGGGCGATTTACCGACAGCACAATAGATCCCTTGTGTATTTGTGGGTCAACAATCGATTCATTTAAACAGTTTTTCGGTATGGATTTTGATGCATCAAAGGCCGTAAAACTTGGCAAGAATAAGCGATTAGAGGTGTTAAATTTGCTATTGCAATATTATCAATTACATTTGCAAAATTATAAAACACCCAAGTCGCTCGCCATCCTGAATCAATTGTTTTAATTTAATGCGCCACCCCCTTATTTTTATTGCTGTATTACTAGCTACTTTTATTGCTAAAAGTCAGGAAATCAGTATATTAAACAGCGCTGAGCTGTATCCTATTTCTGGAGTAGCCATCTACAATCAGGATCAATCAACTACAACTATTAGTACCATAAATGGCAAGGCAGACTTGTCGGCATTTGGGAACGAAGAATCCATTACATTTAAGCATATTTCGCATCAAACATTAACCCTAACAAAAAGTCAAATTGAGGCTCAAAATTGGGTAATTACCATGCAAATTAACCCCGGCGAGTTAGACGAAGTGATCTTATCTGTAACTAAATTTGCTCAGAATAAACGCGATGTTGCCCAACAAGTGGTAACGGTTACCTCTAAAGATGTGTTGCTTACCAACCCACAAACAGCAGCCGATTTATTAGAATCTAGCGGCCAGGTGTATGTGCAAAAAAGCCAATTAGGGGGAGGTAGCCCCATGATTCGCGGTTTTTCGACCAATAGGGTGTTAATAGCTGTAGATGGAATTCGCTTTAACAATGCAATATTTAGAGCAGGAAATGTACAAAACGTAATTTCTTTAGACCCCTTTAGCATAGACCGAACCGAGGTTATTTTAGGCCCAGGATCGGTGGTATATGGTAGCGATGCTGTAGGAGGAGTAATGAACTTTTACACCAAAAAACCAGCCTTTTCTTTTGTAGATGGGTATTCGTTTTCTGGAAATGCGCTAGCGCGATACTCCACAGCTAACGACGAAAAAACAGGACATTTAGATTTTAATATTGGCATGAAGCAGTGGGCGTTTTTAACGTCCGTATCGTATAGCGATTACAGCGATTTAACCATGGGAAGTCACGGTCCAGACGACTATTTGCGCACCCAATATGTAGAAAGAATTAATGGCCAAGATGTTGTAATTAATAACAGCGACCCAGAAAGACAAATAAGCTCTGGGTTTAATCAGATTAATTTTATGCAAAAGGTGCGATTTAGTCCTACCGAAATATGGAATTTTGATTTGGGACTTTTTTACACCACCACTGGAGACATACCTAGATACGATCGTTTGATTCGCCGCAGCGAAGGGGAATTGCAATCGGCACAGTGGTATTACGGGCCCCAAGAATGGTTATCGGGGAACATTCAAATAACAAAAGAAGGCAGCCAGTGGTACGATCAGGCAAAATTTATAGGTGGGTACCAACAATTTAAAGAAAGTCGCCACGACAGAAATTTTGGGGAGTCTATTTTATTCGAAACCTTCGAGCGCGTTCAAGCAGTCACTACCAATATTAACTTTAGTAAAGGTTTTGGCGCTGCCGAACTCTACTACGGACTTGAATATATTTACAACAAAGTAAACTCCAGAGGACAACAAACCAATATAGATACCGGCATGCAAGTTCCCGATGCTTCGCGTTATCCCGACGATTCTACCTGGCAATCTATGGCGGCATACAGCAGTCTGCAATGGAAGTTAAATCCAACTCTTAATTTTCAAGGAGGATTGCGCTACAGTCATGTGTTATTGGATGCCGAATTTGATCCTACCTTTTTTGACTTTCCCTTTAGCAGTAAAAACTTAAGCACGGGCGCCTTAACAGGATCGGCGGGGTTGGCTTGGAACCCTAATAAAGTACTGGGCTGGAAACTTAATTTTTCTACAGCGTTTAGAGCACCAAACATAGACGATGTAGGTAAAATTTTCGATTCCGAACCCGGGTCGGTTGTGGTGCCAAATCCGGACTTGGAGGCCGAATATGCCTATACCGGAGAAATTGGAGCGAGCATAAATTTTAACGATGTTGTTATTATAGATGTCGCGACGTATTATACCGTTTTAGACGACGCCCTAGTGCGTAGAGATTTTAGTATAAATGGCGAGACCGAAATTATTTATCAAGGGGAACTAAGTAATGTTCAGGCCATTCAAAACGCCGGAATTGCAGAAGTTTACGGATTTGAAGCTGGATTGCAAGTTAATTTTACGAGCTACTTAAAGCTACTTTCGCAGTTTAATATTACCGATGGTTTTATACAAGAAGACGATGGCAGCGAAGCTCCTGTACGTCATGCAGCACCACCCTTTGGGAACACCCACCTAATCTTTAATAAAAACAAGATTACCCTAGACTTTTACGGGGAATACAACGGGCAATTCGACTTCGAAGATCTGGCGCCTAGTCAGCAAAACAACGCCTTTTTATATGCTACAGATGGCAATGGGAATCCGTTTTCTCCAAGCTGGTACACCCTTAATTTTGGTGCGCAATACAAGCTTTCTAATGCTTGGTTGTTTACTGCCAATGTAGAGAATCTTACCGACCAACGCTATCGTCAATACTCTTCTGGCATTGCCGCTCCAGGTAGAAATTTAATCATGGCGGTTCAGTATTCTTTTTAGGGCGTTACCCTTCGGGTCAGGCCATCACTAGTCGCTTTTGCTTTATGTCCATAAAAATTTAAATACTTAGCAAAGCAAAGAGCTCCAACAGGCCGTTCTGTCCTTAACGCGAGGTTTTTTTTTGTTTTCAACACTATTTTTTATACAAATGATTCTTAACTTTTTTACTGGTCCAAAAAAGTTACAAAAAAAGACCTTTCTTTTTAATCAACTTTTGCCTGCGCTTATTAAAATTTAAGGCGCAGTCAAAACCCTTCGCCATTTCTGAGTTGCACGCGCTGTTCGCATCTTGCTTAGTGCTGCGCAAATGCATCCACAGCTATCAGCGTGCAACATCGAACCGAACATGGCTCAGTGTCGATGTAGGTTTTAATCTATTTTAATCTTTTTAAAAATTTGACAAATCTGTTGGATTAGCCTAATGCGACTTCAGGGTTGCCTTTAATTAAAACACGACAGCGGCGATGGGCTTGAGATGCATTGTATGAGGCCAGTGCTTTAGCACCACGAATTCCCAAGGCATCTGTGGTTGCGGGTGGAGATGTTTTAAAAAGGTGTTCCTGCGTCGCTAGATTTTTTTGCATACTTTTTTCAGCAACCGTGCTCCGCCGAAGCGGCTACGCAAAGGCGAGTGGAATAAAGTATGACATTATTGAATCATAATTTTCTGCGAATAATCAATGGTTATGCAATAATTAATTAGTTAAAAATTATTCCCAACGAGCTGCTTAACAAAAAAAGCTCCGGGTATTCCAGTCGCCGAATAGGCGAATGAATAGGAGTTTTTTTGTGGTATTGTGTTAGCAATAAAGCTTTCGAGTTGGGCTGGAAAGCACTTTCTTTTGCTACTTTTCTTTATGCGCGTAAAGAAAAGTTGAATACTAAAATCAATAGTAATGGGTATCTCGATTCATCGTTCACTATGTTCGCCCCACTCGATGACCGTTTAATTTAATCCCGTAACTTTACCCCATGAGCAAACTACCAAAAGCGATTATCTGGGATATGGATGGGGTAATTGTAGATACCGAACCCTTACATGGCAAGGCATACAACCAAATGTTTAAGGCCTTTAATTTAGATGTTTCTACAGCAATGTACCGCTCGTTTACAGGACAATCTACCTTGAATATTTGTAAGGCGTTGGTCGATTATTTTAAGCTAGATAGTGCTCCCCAGGAATTGGTAAGTAGTAAACGGGCATTTTTTAATGCCCTTTTTGATAACGATCCCGATTTAACGCTTATCGACGGTTTTTATGAATGCTTACAAGGGTACCATAAAGCTGGGTTAACGCAGGTTGTTGCCAGTTCGGCTTCTATGGATAATATTAATAGGGTGTTTGCTAGGTTTAATTTGAATCCTTTTTTTGCTGGAAAATTCTCGGGCGCCGACGTTCCACAGTCTAAACCCCACCCCGAATTGTTTTTAAAGGCCGCCGCCTTTACGGGTTTTACTGTCAAAGAATGTATGGTAATAGAAGATTCTACCAATGGTATTAAGGCTGCTTATGCCGCTGGGATTCCTTGTGTCGCGTTTAAAAGTGAACATTCTAAAGATCAGGATTACGGTCTTGCCACGGTGGTTGTTGGGAGTTTTAAAGAGGTTTCTTTAGATAATCTTGAAGGGTTGTTGCTCTAGGGTTTTTATTTTTTCGTCGTTTTGAATGAAGTACCGTCTATTTTTTATTCAACTGTTTTTTACTTACCTAATCTTTCTCTTTCTTTTTTGCACTGCGCCTTCGCGTAGTTGCTGCGGCGGAGCAATGTCGATGAAGTAACGTCTGTTTTTATTATTTAACTTTTTTTGCTGGTCCAAAATTACTGAAGAGAAATGTCCAGTGGACATTTTATATTCACTCAGTCCTTTTCGGGTACCCATGGCCGATAGGGCATTTTAAGTTTTGTAAGCTTATTTAAAATTATTAGTAACCGCGAACTAGCTATTTTTACAATACTCGCTAGAAATCACTGGTTTTTAATGCGTTTATCCCCAACGAGCTGCTTAACAAAAAAAGCTCCGGGAATTCCAGTCGCCGCATAGGCGAATGAATAGGAGTTTTTTTGTGGTATTGCGATAGCAATAAAGCTTTCGAGTTGGGGTGGAAAGCCCTTTTTTTCCTAGTTTTTTTGGGCGAGCAAAAAAAGTCGAAAAGATTATCAAAAATGAATTGTAGTTATAAAATCCCCGCGTTAGGGATCGCAGCGACATCCTACAAGCTCGTCTTGTAGATACAGCGAAGAGCCTGACGCCATCACCGTTGGGGGAACGCCCAAATTACATTACTCCATAACCCGAAACGCCTGAATAGCGGCATTGGGTTCCATAATGGTGTAGCCTTCCCAAAAAGCGGGATCGTAGGCAGAAAGATAAGTGGCTTCTACCTTAGGGTTTTCTTGAGCCGCGTCGAATCCAGAAGTGGTTAATTGTTCTGAGCTAAAAAACACCAGTTCGTATTTGGTTACTGTGGCTACTTTTACCACAATGTCCATGTCGAGTTCGTTTTGCTTGCGTCTACCTTTTACGTTCTTGTTCTTTTCTATTACTTTAAGCGGTCTATCTACCCCAACAAGTTCGCCATCTTCCAGTTCTAGATAACTTGGAGCATAACTTCCAGAAGCATCTTTAGCAAAGAGCATTTTACCTCTAAAAACATGGTGTCTATAGGTAATTCCAAAAAGGCCAAACTTACCAATTGGGCGCACATTATTAAAGTCTAATCGCACAATGGCAAAATCTAGCGGGTCTACATACATGGTCCCTTTAAAGTCCTTTTTGCCTTTTGGTGTAAAGTTTATAACATATACCGGCTGGTCGTTAATGTAGGTGTATTCGTCCAGTTCAAAACGGTAACGATTGGATTTATCTAGCATGTCTAGTTCGGAATCGTCATGAAAAAATAACTGTTCGTAAACCGTGTTTATATGACCCTTCATTTGCTCTTGAAAGTTGGACTCTCTAGATACATTTTCTTTGGGAGCGTCTTGGCCTTCGGCCGTGGCTACAGAATCTAGTTCTAGTTTGGTGCCAAATACACCAGATTTAATTTTAAGATACGAATCGGGCTTTACGTTCTCTTTAAAAATGCGCTCGAGCTTTTCGTTTAGATTGTCTATCCCGACGTCGTTGTTTTTATCGTAGAGTTCGGCGGCCTTGTCGATATACAATTTTTGGGCGTTGTAATCGCCGTAAAAATCCCCGACCATTTCGTGATAATACACCGAATTTGTAGGGACTGCACGGGTAACGCTGTCTATTAATCCTTGGTTTAACTCTGCTATAGTAGACTTTTCTACTTTAAATTTCATCTCTTGCATATTGGTGTTGTCGGTAAGTCTAAAAAACACCTTCTTTTTGGTCATGGGAACCTTGTAATTGTTATCCATGTTCTCTTTTACCTTTGCTATAATTTCTTTAACCTCTAAGGGGTTAGCACTTATAAAAACACTGCCAAGTTCTATAGTTTTTGGATCTAAACTCAAGGTAGTTGGACTGTCTGGGCCAACAAGAATTCCTACCTTGCTGTATCCCATAGAGCTAATAAAAATAGAATCTTTTAACCGAGCCACTTGGCTTTCGCTAATGCTAAAGACACCTTCGCTATTGGTTACGGTTCCGCTGTGCTCGCCAGTTTGCACTGTGGCAAAGGGAATTGGGTCTCCCGTTTTGGAATCGATCACGGTAGCCGAATATTCCTGAGCTCCTAAAATTGCGCTAGCCAACAGGGCCGATGCGGTAAGTATATAATTTAAAATGGTTTTCATTGCAGTATGGTTTACAGGCTTAAGACGCACAATTGGTGCCAATGGTTGCCTGTGTTGTTTTTATAGACGATTTGTTTTTGGAATTGTAACATGATGTTTTCTTTTTTTATGTTCTTTTTACCATTGCCCAAATTACTGCGTAATACATGTCCTGTGGACATTTAGAAGGAAGTATCGTAAAAGAAAGAATCTTCCTCTGCTTTTTTTACTGGTCCAAGTTGCATTAATTGTTTTTTTATTTTCTTTTTTGCATTGCCCAAAAAAGAAACAAAAAACTCTAGCCCCGCTCGGAATGTGTTTTTGTGTTTTTACGTTGAAAATCTCGAAAAAACACAAAACCCCTCAAAAAATCTGAATTCGCAAAGGAGTTGCGAATATCGAACCGATCTTTTTTCGGGTACCCATGGCCGATGGGGCGGATTTGAAATTGTGAAAATTAACCAACCGAACATGGCTCAGTGTCGATGGGTTTTAATCTATTTTAATCTTTTTAAAAAATTGACAAATCTGTTGGGTTAGTCTATAGCGACTTCAGGGTTGCCTTTAATTAAAACACGACAATGGCGAGTGGAAAAAAAATCATAAGAATTAAGAAAAAATAAATTCATTTTTCTGCATTTAGGCTACTAAAACCCCCATATTAATTAAAAAATCGTATCTTGCTAGCTATGATACAATCGGACAAGGCAGATAATATTGACCTATTATTAAAATCGATAAGCTACTTAGAACGTAAGGGCTACGAAGACATAAAAGCAGATTTAGAGGGTTACACCACCCCTAAAAGCTTTACTAAAAAAGACGGCGATATAAGCCTTACACCAGACATTACCGCAATGCGTGCTGGCAAAAAGCATTATTTCGAACTAAGCGTAAAGAGCCAAGAGCCTACATTGCTTAAAACAAAATGGCGTTTTTTAGAGGTACTTTCTTCTATGAAAGACGAGCGTTTTAAAATTATTACTGCTCGTGGGCATTATAAATTTACTACCGAAATGCTAGGCGATCTAAACTTAAAAAAGGAGCCAATAAAGCTTTAATTCAATAAAATTTTAAATAGGAAAGGAAGAATCAAGAAGTTGATTTTTCCTTTTTTTTATGCCCATATTTTACCGCTACACACTGTATTTGGGGTCGTAG
Organism: Gilvibacter sp.; assembly: GCA_965277295.1. Classification (GTDB taxonomy): domain Bacteria; phylum Bacteroidota; class Bacteroidia; order Flavobacteriales; family Flavobacteriaceae; genus Gilvibacter. The sequence continues at coordinate 1,231,638 of OZ255720.1, read as the reverse complement.
GCAAAGGTTTGTGGTGTAAACTTGGCTATAGCTTCTTTGTCTTGAACAATGTAATAATCGCCTCCGTCTAGATCGTAGCCAAACAACCTTTTTTGCGTGGTTGTTACCCTAACCGAACTCCCTCTGCCCGAACTTATGCTAACTTTATGGGTAAAGCACTGCTCTGGAAATTCTGCCTTAAAATGTGCAGATAAAGCATCAGGATAAACAGAAAACACCGCTATTTTACCCTGGCTGTCCCATAAATGGTAACGTTCAAACGCGCCATCTTTGGTATATTCATCTAGGGTTAGGGTATTTACAGCAGCACTAAATTGATCCATGTGCAAATAGCCATCTTTAAGACTTATTTTGCGCCTAGAAAGCTTGCCTTTTTTTCTAAAAATTCCAATAAGGACACTCGCAGCCATAATTAGTACCAGTAGCAATGGCCACCAATGTTCTTTTAAATCTTCTATACTATCTAATAGGGTAAATAAATAGATAATGGCCCCAAAACCAATAAACAAGAAGCAGCCGCTAAGAAAATCTAAACCGCTTCCAGATTTTTTACGGCCGTGGTAATAAAAGGTCATGGTTGTTTTTTTGTAAAAGTACAAAAGGGATGTTTAATATATTTTTTTATGTTCTTTTTAGTACTACGGATTTGTGTAGTTGCTGTGGCGGAGCATGGTTGATGAAGTAACGTCTGTTATTATTATTTAACTTTTTTTTGATGGTCCAATTTTTCTCTTTCTTTTTTGCATCGCCCAAAAAAGAAACAAAAAACTCTAGCCCCTTACGTAATGTGTTTTTACGCTCCTTCGTTCACGCTAAAGCTACGAAGTCGCGCAAAACCCTTCGCAAATCCTGAATCCGCAAGCAAGTTGCGTATATCGAACCGGACTTTGCTCAGTACCCATGGGCGACGGGGCGGGTTTTGGTGCTGTCCTAGAACCGAACATGGCTCAGTGTCGTTGGGGGTTTTGTCCTTTAACATGGGGCGACGGGGCGGGTTTTGGTGCTGTCCTAGAACTGAACATGGCTCACCGTCGCTGTGGGTTTTAGGTGGATTTTTTAAAGGGTCTTTTGAATTTGCAGATTTTTGCTAAGCAGCTCGTTGGGAGTTCAGGTTGTTGGTCACTGAGTGATTTTTTGAAGAAAAATAGTATCGAAGGGAGCGAATTCACCTGTGTTTTTAATTATACACTCTAATTCTAACTAACAAATTGGTGTTGTACCATTCTTGGGCCGAAAGCGATCGCCTCCCTGGGCTGAATGGCCAAGGATCTCTTACTGTTGCATTTATCACATTCCCTCTGCCGCTTTGGTCACGCTCGTATTCTAAGGCGGTTAAAACCATGGCGTGTCCTTGGGTTCCAATTATTAATGGGTAATTGTTGGCAAGATCGTTAGAAGCAGAAATCGCGTTGGCACTAAGGGTCTCTGCGCGCACCGTAAAGCGATATCCGTCGCGGTCGGTATACGTTTTGTTTAGCGCACCCAGAATATCGCGATAACTTCCTGGCATATTATAAATATCGCCCCAAGTTTGATACACTATGTCTTCTTGTGTCATATTATAGCCGTAGTAATTAAAAACGGCTTCTATAGACGCGGCCCAACACCATTGACTGGCTCTTTGTCGGTCTTTGGCTACTACGTTTAAAATGGAAGAATCGATCCCAGCAATACACCGCTGAACCCCGCGGGCGTTATAATCGCCGCAGCGCAAACCAAAGACTTCGTCTAAATTAATATTGTTTTCTAAAGTACTATTTTGAGTCGATGGCAATAATACCAATAATCCAACTAGGAATGCTTTTATCATAATTCAGTTTTTAATGTTTTAAAAGTAGTCTAAACTAGCTTTTGTTTTTATACCTGTTAGTGGGGATATTTTAATTTAAAATACTTTTTTATGTTCTTTTTAGTACTGCGTCTTTGTGTAGTTGCTGTGGCGGAGCATGGTTGATGAAGTAACGTCTGTTATTCTCTCAACTTTTCTTTACCCGCATAAAGATTACTGAAGAGAAATGTCCAGTGGACATTTTGCATGAAGTACCGCAAAAGAAAGTACGTTCTTTTTAATCGACTTTTTACTCCACCATCTAAAATATACGGTGTTGTAAAACCCTTCGCCATTTCTGAGCCACACGTCCTGCCTGCATTTGCTCCGCAGTCGCAAACGCACCACAGCATCCGACGTGTGGCATCGAACCGAACATGGCTCAGTGCCGTTGGGGGTTTTGTCCTTTAACATGGGGCGACGGGGCGGGTTTTGGTTTTGTCTTAACCATATTCAGGACAGCCTGTTATTACGGGCTAAGCTGCCCAGAATTATTTCAACATTGAGTTGTTTTTATAAAATCAAACAATTAGTTCATAAATAATTGGATTCAAATTTTGATCCAAGACTCTTAGTCATTAGATTTGTAAGTGTTAGGACTCTCCTTATTAATTACTTAACAAAATGAAATTGAAAGTTGCAGAATTATTCGCGGGTGTTGGTGGTTTTAGACTTGGCTTGGAAGGTTGGAATGGAAAATCAGCTTCCTCTGATTATACTAAAAAAATTCAATCAAATTACGAAGTTGTATGGTCCAACCAATGGGAGCCTTCTACAAAAATGCAACACGCTTCTTTGGTTTACGAGAATAAGTGGGGGAAAAAGAATCATTCAAATGATGATATTGCCGAAGTCCTTACAAAAGACATACCACCACATGATCTATTAGTTGGGGGATTTCCGTGTCAAGATTATTCCGTTGCTACAACATTGTATAATTCGAAGGGACTAGTAGGAAAGAAAGGAGTGCTTTGGTGGTCTATACACAGAATTCTTAAAGAGAAAAAAGGTAAAACAAAATATCTTTTTTTAGAAAATGTCGATAGGCTCTTAAAATCCCCAGCGACTCAACGAGGAAGAGATTTTGCTATTATGCTTAAAAGTCTTGACGATTTGGGCTATGCCGTAGAATGGAGGGTTATTAATGCCGCTGAATATGGTATGCCACAAAGAAGACGCAGAGTATTCTTTTTAGGATATCATAAAAGCACAAAGATTTATAAAGATCTTAAAAAACAAAAAGCAATTGATTGGATAAACTCTGATGGTGTTTTTGCAAAAGCATTTGAGATTAATTCGATAACTGATAATCATTTAAATCATTTTAAAATTGAAGATGATTTGGTAGAGTTATCGTCAAATTTTAACAAAGAAGGTAAGCTTTCTCCGTTTCAAAATTCTGGCGTATTTATTAATGGTAATGTCTACACCACTAAGTCTAGTCCGTCGTATGATGGTAAATTCTCTGTTCTTGGAGAGATTCTTCAGAATGGAGAAGTGACTGAGGACTTTTTTATCAATCAAAAGGACTTGCCTAAATGGGAGTATTTAAAAGGGTCAAAAAAAGAAGTTCGAATAACTAAAGACGGATACGAATATAACTACAGCGAGGGAAGCATGGTATTTCCTGACGCACTTGATAACGCCTCTAGAACAATAATTACGGGTGAAGGAGGAAAGTCCCCTTCTAGATTTAAACATGTTATTAACTCCAATCGCGGTTTAAGACGATTGACTCCTGTCGAACTTGAAAAATTAAACATGTTTCCAAAAGACCATACTCAATTAGATAAAATTACAGATGCTAAAAGAGCATTTTTCATGGGAAATGCATTAGTTGTTGGGGTAATTGAAAAGATAGGAGAAGAATTATATAAAAACATAATAAATGGATAAAAGAAGTAACAGGGTACAGCCAATAAGACTTTCACCTGAATTCTTTCCTTTGGATATTCACAAATCAATGTTCATCAATGATTTGACAATAACAATCCCTTCTTACTATGTAAAAAATTGGGGGCAAATCGTTATAAATAAGCACGATAAAAGCAATTTTAAATGGGAAGTTGAAATCGACTATGAAAGTCCTAAAGACTTGGATAGAATCAGGTATAAATTCAAAGCTGTTTTATGGTTGTCATTTATAAAGAACAGAAATAAAGAAAGTAGTTATCGTATTAAGTGGGGTAAAGATTTTGCTGTTCAACTTGCTAAAGACTATCCGAAAAGTTTCGTTAGATCTTTGGAGTTTCACATCGGAGATGAATTTTACAAAGAACAAAAATTTACCGAATATGATATTGGTGGATTTAAAGAACAAGTTCAAGTAAAAATAGATTGGAAAAATGGAAAACCACAAGTTCGTATCAAGGAATATTTTAAAGTTAGAGAAGAATCTCAAGGTTTTCCAAATGTTTTCAGAGAATTAAGTTCTTATTTAATTGCTGATTATTTGCTAAGTGATAAGAAAGAAATCCTAAGAAGAATCCAGGTTAATGATTGGAAACCAAGAAAGGAGTTGCCGAAAGAACTTAATGAGAATAATATATACTTATTACTTAATAGAAAAAATAAAGAGCTGTATATAGGTGAGACAAAAAATTCATTGTCACAAAGATATCCGAAAGGTCAAAAACATCATTCGTTTGAAGGTTGGACTGAATATTCAATAATTCAACTACCTCCAGAGTCTTCTGATCATACTCGATTATTAATAGAAAGAATTCTTATTGCTACAGGAATTAAATTATTTCCAAATATTTTAGATAAAAAGACACCAGTTCTAGACGATAATAACGGTTTAAGATTAATGAACAAAAAGAAATAACTGTTTAACTAAGGTTTATGGCCCAACGTTCTTATCAATTCTCCGCAGTGATCACTTCGACACTATCACATTCCCCGCCTAAGAATATTGACGAAGGTGCCCGCAAAGCGCATATTAGACCCTCAAACTAAATTTATTTTAATTGCGGCTGACCCATCACTATCCGAAAAATATTACGTCCGATGTCGCTCGTCAAATAGACCTTTGCACGTTTCTGGGCCCCGTCTGCGAAGCGTGGGTATGTGAGCAAAGATCGGTTCGATAGTTGCAACGTAGTTGCGACTTCAGATTTTGTGAACGGTTTTGAGTAATACCGTATATTTCATGTGGAATTACTCAAAAACACACTAAGAAGGGGCTAGAGTTTTTTGGTACTTTTTTGGGCAACCGTGCTCCGCCGAAGCGGCTACGCAAAGGCGAGTGCAAAAAATTACCGCTACAACATTTTGCTTTGCAAAATCAAAAGTCCGGTGGACTTTTGGTGAAGGTACCCGCGCCAGCGGAAAACCAAATTTTAATCAACCGTTCGATACTATTTTCTTAGAAATTTTTTCATCTCGATACAAATATCACTACGTGATATTCACTCGATGACCGTTAATGCGACTTCGAGTGAGCCCGTAGAAAAACAAACCAGCAGCTGGTGGGCTTGAGATGCATTGTATGGGACAGAGCGTAAAAAAATAGTCCAGTGGACTGTTTTAGCGAATGGGCCAGCATGCCGCGCGGGCTTTAGCACCACGAATTCCCAATGCATCTGTGGTTGCGGGTGGTTTAGTTTTACAAGGGTGAATGAGCGTCGCTAGATTTTTTTGCGCACTTTTTTCATCAATGGAAAAAAGTGTGAATTAAGAGTAATAGATTAGTCTTGCGGGCACTTCGATACATTTTCAACTACGTTGAAAACACTCAGTGACCCACAACAATAATCCCCCCAACGAGCTGCTTAACAAAAAAAGCTCCGGGAATTCCAGTCGCCGCATAGGCGATTGAATAGGAGTTTTTTTGTGGTATTGCGACAGCAATAAAGCTTTCGAGTTGGGCTGGAACGTCTTTTCTTTTCTTACTTTTCTTTGGACGAGCAAAGAAAAGTTGAGAGAAAATTATCTAATAGCAGCACAAATGCGATTTTCAAGACGATTAAAACGTTAAGAAATCCGTTATGCAATAACGGATTTCGCCAAAATTCCTTAATTTCGCACCCTTAATACCACTACCGTACCCATGAGCACTAAATTTGCTGAATATAAAGGACTTGACTTGCCAAAAGTGGCAAGCGAAGTGTTGGATTTCTGGAAAGAAAACCACATTTTCGAGCAGAGTGTTACCTCTCGCGAGGGTGGCACTCCTTTTGTATTTTTTGAAGGACCACCTTCTGCCAATGGCCTACCTGGGATTCACCACGTAATGGCCCGTGCTATAAAAGATATTTTTTGCCGGTATAAAACCCAAAAGGGGTTTCAGGTAAAGCGTAAAGCCGGATGGGATACCCACGGACTCCCCATAGAATTGGGTGTAGAAAAAGAACTGGGCATTACCAAAGAAGACATTGGCACCAAAATTACTGTAGAAGAGTACAACGCGGCCTGTAAAAAAGCGGTAATGCGCTATACCGATGTGTGGAACAACATGACCGAGCGTGTTGGGTATTGGGTAGATATGAGCGATCCTTATGTAACCTACAAACCCAAATACATGGAATCGGTTTGGTGGTTGTTAAAAAACATTTACAAGCAAGATTTAATATATAAAGGCTACACCATTCAGCCGTATTCGCCAAAGGCGGGAACTGGATTAAGCTCGCATGAGCTCAACCAGCCGGGCACGTATCAAGATGTAACAGATACCACCGTGGTGGCTCAGTTTAAGGCCATAACAGACACTTTGCCTGCAAAGTTGCAAGGCTATACTAATTTGCACTTTTTAGCCTGGACAACAACCCCATGGACGCTGCCAAGTAATACCGCTTTAACGGTAGGGCCTAAAATTGAATATTCGGTTGTTAAAACGTACAATCAATACACGTTCCAGCCTGTAACCGTAGTACTTGCAAGCCAATTAATTGGGAAGCAGTTTGGTGGTAAGTTTATAGCCGCAGAAGATGCCGCTGGCTTAGAAGCCTACCAAGAAGGCGATAAAAAAGTGCCGTATTTGGTGGTAGATACCATAGTTGGAAAAGACTTGGTAGCAAGCCGTTACGAGCAATTAATGCCGTATGTGTTGCCCAACGATAATCCCGAAAATGCTTTTCGAGTTATTACTGGGGATTTTGTAACCACAGAAGACGGAACCGGAATAGTACACACCGCGCCAACCTTTGGTGCAGACGATGCCAAGGTAGCCAAAGAAGCTACTCCAGAAGTGCCGCCACTGCTGGTAAAAGACGAAAACGACAACTTGGTTCCTTTGGTTAATTTGCAAGGTAAATTTAGACCAGAATTAAAGGAACTAGGCGGAAAATACGTTAAAAACGAATACTATGCAGATGGCGAGGCTCCAGAAAAGAGCATCGATGTAGAAATAGCTATTCAGCTAAAAACAGACAACAAAGCCTTTAAGGTAGAGAAGTATGTGCACTCCTACCCGAATTGCTGGCGTACCGACAAGCCCATCTTGTATTACCCCTTAGACTCTTGGTTTATTAAAGCAACCAGCTTTAAAGACCGTATGTTCGAGCTTAACAAACAAATTAACTGGAAGCCAAAAGCCACTGGCGAAGGCCGTTTTGGCAACTGGTTGGCCAATGCCAACGACTGGAACCTATCGCGTTCTAGATTTTGGGGAATCCCGTTACCTATTTGGCGCACCGAAGACGGGAAAGAAGAAATTATTATTGGTTCTATTGCCGAACTAAAAGAGCAAATGGCCAAGGCCGTTGCTGCTGGATTTATGGAAAAGGACGTATTTGCCGACTTTGTGGTGGGCGATATGAGCGATGCTAATTACGCCCAAGTAGATTTGCATAAAAACATTGTAGATCAGGTTGTTTTGGTGTCCAATTCGGGCAAACCCATGAAGCGCGAAAGCGATTTAATAGACGTTTGGTTCGATTCGGGATCCATGCCTTATGCGCAGTGGCATTATCCGTTCGAAAACAAGCAAATGGTCGAACAGACTTGGCGTAAAGCCGATTTTATTGCCGAAGGTGTAGACCAAACGCGAGGCTGGTTTTATACCCTGCACGCCATTGCTACCATGACCTTTAACGACATTGCGTATAAAAACGTGGTCTCTAATGGGTTGGTATTGGACAAAAATGGTCAGAAAATGTCTAAGCGATTGGGCAATGCTACCGATCCGTTCAAAACCCTAGATAAATACGGTCCAGATGCCACACGTTGGTATATGATTCGCAATGCGAATCCTTGGGATAATTTAAAGTTCGATTTAGACGGAATTGGCGAGGTTCGCAACAAATTTTTTGGGACCCTTTACAACACCTACAGCTTTTTTAGTTTGTATGCTAATTTAGACGGATTTACCTATAGCGAACCCGATGTTCCTTTGGCAGACCGCCCAGAAATTGACCGTTGGATTTTATCCGAACTAAATACCTTAATTGCTACTGTAGATGCAGCTTACGGGGACTACGAACCCACCAAAGCAGCTCGAGCAGTTTCTAATTTTGTACAAGAAAACTTAAGTAATTGGTATGTGCGTTTGTGTAGAAGAAGATTCTGGAAAGGCGCCTACGAGCAAGATAAAATATCGGCCTACCAAACACTATACACTTGTTTGTTGCGCGTGTCGCAATTAAGCGCTCCAATCGCTCCATTTTTTATGGATAGACTGTACCAAGATTTAAATTCGGTATGCGGCTCGGAGCAGGCAAACTCGATTCATTTAAGTGATTTTCCAAAAAGCGACGCAAGTCTAATCGATTCGGCCTTAGAGCACAGAATGCAAAAGGCTCAGACAATATCTAGCTTGGTATTGTCGTTACGCAAGAAGGAGATGATTAAAGTAAGACAGCCGTTACAACGCGTTATGATTCCAGTACTAGATGCTGCAGATCGCGAAGAAATACTGCTTATCGCCGATCTTATTAAATCCGAAGTAAACGTAAAAGAAATCGAACTACTAGACGATGCCTCTGGTATTTTGGTAAAGCAAATTAAGCCGAATTTTAAGGTTTTAGGCCCGCGATTTGGAAAAGACATGAAACTAGTAGCCGCTGCAGTAAATCAATTTGGACAAGAAGATATTGCAACCCTTGAACAGACTGGCGAGATAGAAATTGTAATTAACAAAAAAAGCGTTAATTTAGGCCTTGCCGAAGTAGAAATTAGTTCTCAAGACATTGCTGGCTGGCTAGTGGCAAATAGCGGTTCGCTTACCGTAGCACTAGATGTTAGTATTAGTCCAGAACTTAAAAACGAAGGCATTGCCAGAGAGTTGGTTAATAGAATTCAGAATGTGCGTAAAGACTCTGGGTTCGAAGTTACAGATAAAGTAGTGGTGACCCTGCAAGAAGAACCCCAACTGCAAGAAGCTGTAGCCAACAATTTGGAGTATATAAAATTAGAAACCCTAACGCAGGAGCTGGCTTTTGCAAAGCAAGTAGATCATGGCACAGACATTGCTTTTGATAACATTGCAACCAAGCTAGCAATTAAAAAATATTAATATGGCCCAAGAAATAAAAACGCGTTACAGCGACTCGGAATTAGAATCTTTTAAAACACTTATTCAAGAGAAGATAGATAAAGCACAGGCACAATTGGAATTAATTCAAAGTGCTTATAAAAACGATTCTAACAACGGAACCGACGACACGGCACCTACCTTTAAGGCTTTCGACGAAGGCAGCCAAGTAATGAGCAAAGAAGCAAATTCACAATTGGCTATTCGTCAAGAAAAGTTTATTCGCGACCTTAAAAATGCTTTGATTCGTATAGAGAATAAAACCTACGGTATTTGCAGAGTCACTAAAAAACTTATAAATCCAGAGCGTTTAAAACTGGTTCCTCATGCCACCTTAAGCATCGAGGCAAAAAACATGCAATAACAACTTAGAGCGCCCTACGGGGCGTTTTTTTATGCGAATTCTTAGCCTTTTAGTATTAGTTTTTTGTTTGCAAACTACCCTTGCCCAACGCCAAGTTATTAAAGATGTAGACGCTAGCGGTATGCAGGAAATTAGCGTACTGCTTCGCGATATTGCTAGCCTTAAAGTAACCACCAATACCCAAGATAAAGTTTTAATTTGGGCGACAATTGCTGGCGAATTTGCCACAGATATTGTTGTTCAATTAGATACCAGTGTTAACCCCTGGCAACTTACAACCGATTACAGGCCAGGGTTTAAAACCGTCGACGACAAACTTAGCGCACATAAGGTAGTATCTATAGAACTGGAACTTTCTATTCCGCAGGATCGCGGTATTTTTGTAGGTTCTCTTAGCGGGCATGTGGAATTAAACGGGCGTTTTAATACGGCAGAACTCCTACTTGTGGACGGCAATATTAAATTGACCAATTATTTTGGCCAGGGAGTTTTTAAAACCAAGTATGGCAATATTTATGGAACCTTTTTAGACGGAATGTGGGCAATTGCTACAGCGCCAAAGGGAACAATAATTAATCAAATTAAAGCGTTGGGAGTACAAAAGATAGCCACCGTGGCCAACCGCGGCGATATCACCCTACTAAAAGCCAAAAATTAATGTATTTTTGTCACTTCAAAAAACCGCTATGTCGTTAAAGAAAGCAGGACTTCTTATTTTAATTATACTCCTAATAGATCAGGCGTCTAAGATTTATATTAAAACAAATTTTCAGTTGCACGAAGGTTTTAATGTATTTGGACTAAGCTGGTTTAGAATCTACTTTATAGAAAACGAAGGCATGGCTTGGGGTGCTAAAATCCCTGGGCAGTACGGCAAATTAATTTTAACCTTGTTTAGACTAGTGGCCATTGTTGGGATTGGTTATTGGCTTTGGGATTCGGTTAAAAAAGAAACTTCGCGTATTCTAACCTTGGCAGTATCTTTTATTTTTGCAGGTGCTTTTGGAAACATAATCGATTCTGTGTTTTACGGAATCTTTTTTAATCACAGCGACGGGCAAGTAGCCAATTTTATGCCAGCCGACGGCGGATACGCCTCTGTGTTTTACGGCAAGGTGGTAGATATGCTATACTTTCCTATGTGGTCGGGTTATCTGCCAGAATGGATTCCATTTTGGGGTGGCGACCGCTTTACCTTTTTCGAGCCTGTTTTTAATATAGCAGACGCCTCTATTACCACCGGAGTGCTTATGTTATTGGTGTTTCACCGCAAGGCGTTTCCTAAAAAAGAAGTGGTTCAAGAACAGACAACTCCTACTGTAGATTAATTAAAAGTATACACTTTTTCTGGGGTAATACAATAGTCTAAAGCCACATCGGTTGGGGTGGTTGGAATACTAGATTCTGCTTTAAAAAAAGACAAACCCACTTTAATAACTTCGGGTTTGCAACCCGCCAAAAACCGATCGTAAAAACCTTTCCCGTACCCTAATCTATTGCCATGTTGGTCGAAGGTTAATAAAGGAATAAACACTACGTCCAGTTTACTTACGGGTACTTCTAGGCCATCTTGAGGTTCGGGTATTGCGTAGCTGTTGGTTTTAATTACCGTATCGTCTTCTAGCAAATAATGCTGCAACGTTTGGGTTTTAAAATTACTTTTAGAGAGCACAACGCTTTTATCTTTGCCCTGTAAAATATGTAATAAGAATTCGGTATTTACTTCTTTTAGGGGAACAATAGGCAAAAAAAGATGGTAAAACTTAGCGTCCCAAATAGGCAGTTGTAAGGCCATATTGGCAATGGCTAAACTTAGGTCGTCTATACGGTTTTGGTCTAAATGCTCACGTTTAGACTTATAGCGAGCGCGCAATTGGGTTTTGGTCATGCGTCGAGTTTTACCGAAACATGAAAAAGCGCATCCCCTTGATGCACCAAGGGCGATTCGTTGGCATTAATAATATATCCCGAGATATTGGCACGAATCCAGTAGTTTACCTTGCCGTAAGGATCTGTAATATGTCCTAATACATCGCCTACACTTACTTTGGCCCCAGCCTTTACAGCGGGTTTAAACATCCCCGATGTGCTTGCTCTTAGCCATCTGCTGCTGGTTATTACTACCGATTTGTTTTTAGGCGAACTCACCTTGAATTTGCTTTTAAGCATGCCTAAATGATCCAAAACTCGCTTAGAGCCGTTTACTCCAGTGTTGCTTACCACATTATCTATACTGTTAGATTTTCCGCCTTCAAAGAGCAACATTTGAATTTTATTTTTGGCGCAATAATTTCTAAAGGACTTTTTTATTTGTTTAGAATGCAGCGTAAAAGGGGCATTAAAAATTGTAGCTAATTCACGTAAATTTTTGTCGTCTCCAGCCACACGAATATGTGGAATATTAAATCTTGATAAACCCCCAGTATGAAAATCCAAGCAGTAATCTACCTGTGGCATAATTTCTCGGGTAAGCTGATACGCAAATTGGGCCGCCAAAGAACCTTTTCTGCTTCCTGGAAACACCCTGTTTAGATCACGCCCGTCCGGAAATTCTCTAGATTTTCTAATAAACCCAAATATATTTACAATGGGAATACAAATAACAGTCCCAATTTTGGGTTTGTTTATGCCTTTTGCAATTATTTGACGCACCACTTCTATACCGTTTACTTCGTCCCCATGAATCCCAGCCGTTAACAGCACTGTAGGACCAACATATTTAGAGCGCTCAATAATAATAGGCACATCTATTTTGTTTTGGGTGTGCAACATGGCGGTACTAAGGTTAATCTCTTTAGAATCACCAGGGGCGATGGTAACTCCACAAAGCACCATATCTTGAGCTTTCTCTCGGGTCATTTGCGTTTGTTTCTTTCTATATAACCAATAATACTTCGGGCTACATTTTTACCAGTAGTAGTTTCTATTCCTTCTAAGCCAGGCGTAGAATTTACCTCTAAAACCAAAGGTCCTCGCTCGGATTGTAAAATATCTACTCCACAAGCCCCCAATTTAAGAACTTTTGCTGCACGAAGGGCTAAAGCTTCTTCTTTATAATCTAAGTCAAGAGATGTTGCGCTACCACCCCGATGCAGGTTCGACCTAAAGTCGCCGTCTTTACTTTGACGCTTCATGGCAGCCACTACTACGCCATCTACCACAATTACTCGTAAATCGGTGCCTTTAGACTCTGCAATGTATTCTTGTATTAAATAACGTGTGTTTAACGAGTCTAACGTTTCTAGGGTAGATAAGGCACTTTGTCTTGATTCGGCTAAAATAACACCCTGTCCATGGGTGCCTTTAAGCGGTTTTATAATTAAGGGGTAGCGGTCCAACTGGTCTAAAAGCTGTTCTGGGTTATTGGCCAAGCCCAACACAGTAGTGGGGGTTGGCACCTGAGCTTTAGAAAGTAGCTGGAAGCTTGTCCATTTATCTCTCGAGGTAATTATGGCTTCGGACGAAACCGTACTAAATACACCCATAGCTTCGAATTGTCGTACCACAGACGACCCAAAATAGGTGTTAGAAGCCCCAATTCTTGGGATAATGGCATGTAAATCTTCTAAAGGTTCGTCGCGGTAATACACTACGGGTTTTCCTGCATCTATTCTAAGAATACAGGCCGTTGGGTCTATAACCCAGACGTCGTGGTTTCTTTTTTGGGCAGCGCGAACTAAGCTTTTTGTAGAATACAATTGCGCTCCGCGCGATAAAATGGCAATGTTCATAGGCTAAATTAGCTCTTCTAAGATAACAATTTCTAGGATTGTTTAGACCCAACTATTTTTACTTGTTCTGGGTTTTTGCATAAATTTTTATTGCCTCGACAAGGGAATAGTTTCTGGCTTGAATTATCTTTGAACTATGGCTGCTGCACCTATTAAACTCCAAATTAGTACCCTTCCCAATGCTCCAGGGGTGTATCAGTATTACGATTCCGAAGAAAAAATACTCTATGTTGGCAAGGCAAAAAACTTAAAAAAACGAGTTTCTTCTTACTTTACCAAACAACACGATAACGGCAGGACTCGCTTGCTGGTCAAGAAGATTGTGACCATTAAGCACATTGTGGTTGCAACAGAAACCGATGCTTTATTACTAGAAAACAACCTAATTAAAAAGTATCAGCCGCGGTATAATGTGCTACTAAAAGACGATAAAACCTATCCTTGGATTTGCGTTAAAAACGAACGCTTTCCAAGAGTGTTTTCTACCCGTCGGGTAATTAAAGATGGTTCGCAGTACTACGGGCCTTATACCAGCATGAAGACAGTACATACCTTACTGGATTTAATTAGAGGTTTGTATCCGCTAAGAAATTGTAAATACGATTTGGCGCCAAATAAAATAGAGGCGGGCAAGTATAAAGTTTGTTTGGAGTATCATTTGGGGAATTGCTTAGGTCCCTGTGAGGGTAAATATTTACAAGATCAGTACGATAAAAATATAACGGCAATTCGTGAGATTTTAAAAGGAAACTTTAAAGATTCCATAAGTCAATTTAAAACACAAATGCTCGAGCACGCTGCTAGCATGGAATTCGAAGATGCCCAGCGCATAAAAGAAAAGCTAGAAGTTTTACAAAATTACCAAGCCAAATCAACCATTGTGAATCCTAAAATTAGCAATGTAGATGTGTTTTCTATTGTGTCCGACGAGGGCTACGCCTATGTTAACTTTTTACAACTTAGTTTTGGCTCTATAATTAGGTCGCATACGCTAGAAATTAAAAAGAAACTGGACGAATCCGACCTCGATTTACTCACCTTGGCTATTGTAGAATTGCGACAACGTTTTAATTCCCACAGCAATCAAATTTATGTGCCCTTTGCGTTAAAAGTAGGCGATGTAAAAGTTCATGTTCCTAAGGCTGGAGATAAAAAACACATTTTAGATTTATCTATTAGAAACGCCAAATACTATCGTATGGAGCGTTTTAAACAAACTAAAATTACCGATCCAAATCGCCACGAAAATAGAATTATGGCTCAAATGCAAAAAGATTTGCGCCTTAGCCAAGAACCACGGCATATCGAGTGTTTTGATAACTCTAACATTCAGGGGAGTTATCCGGTGGCGGCCTGTGTGGTTTTTAGAAACGGAAAGCCCAGTAAAAAAGAGTATCGTAAATTCAATATTAAAACTGTAGCAGGTCCAGACGACTTTGCTTCTATGGAAGAAGTAGTCTATAGGCGTTATAAGCGATTGGTCGAAGAAGGCAAGTCGTTACCACAATTAATTATTATCGATGGCGGAAAGGGGCAGTTGTCGTCGGCTCTAAAAAGTCTGGATGCACTAGAATTACGTGGTAAAATTGCAATTGTTGGAATTGCTAAACGTTTAGAGGAATTGTTTTTCCCGGAAGATCCAATTCCGCTTTATTTAGATAAAAAGTCAGAAACGCTGCGAATAATTCAGCAATTGCGAAACGAAGCACACCGTTTTGGAATTACGTTTCATAGAGACAAACGCAGTAAAGATGCCCTAGTAACCGAACTAGAAAGTATCCCTGGAATAGGCGAAAAAACCGTAGTTACCTTACTGCAACATTTTAAAAGTACCAAGCGGGTAAGTAACGCAACCTTTACCGAATTGGAGCAACTAATAGGTACAAGTAAGGCGCTGTTAGTTGCCAAACATTATTCCATTTCACCATAAATTATGCCTGTAAAAGCCCTAATATTTATTTTTTTATGCTGCTTGGGGTGGACAGCTATTGGGCAGGATACTGCTAATAACAAAGACTTAAAAGTTGGATTGGTTCTTAGCGGAGGAGGCGCCAAAGGGCTTGCACATATTGGAGCCTTAAAAATTATAGAAGAAGCTGGAGTGCGTGTAGATTATATTGGCGGTACCAGTATGGGCGCTATTATTGGAGCACTTTATGCTTCGGGCTATACGGCTAACCAGTTAGACTCTATTTTTAGATCGGTAGATTTTGAAGAGTTAATTCAGGACGAAGTTCCTAGGGGCTCTAAAACATTTTACGAAAAAGCAGACACCGAACGCTATGCCTTAACGCTACCTTTTGATGGATTTAAGGTGAGCTTCCCCAAAGCGCTTTCTAAAGGCCAAAATGTATATAATTTACTCTCTAAACTTACCCAGCACGTTGGTGGCAAGGTGGAATTTGATAGCCTGCATATTCCGTTTTTTTGTATTGCCACAGACATAGAACAAGGGACCCAAGTCCTGTTAGAGTCTGGATATTTACCAAGAGCATTAACCGCTAGTGGAGCCTTACCCTCTTTGTTTAATCCGGTAGAAATAAACGGACAACTACTTATAGATGGGGGCGTGGTAAATAATTATCCTGTTAACATAATGCGCGACAAAGGGGTCGATATTATTATTGGCGTAGATGTTCAAGACGATTTACGCAGCAGAGAAGAGCTTAATTCGGCATTAGAAATATTGGTTCAACTAAATAATTTTAGAACTATAAAAGACATGCAAGAAAAGGCAGGGCAGACAGATATTTACATTAAACCCGATATTACTGACTTTACTGTGGTTTCTTTTAATCAAGGAAATCAGATTGTAGATGCTGGGGCTACTGCGGCTACTTTAGAATTAGCCGCCATGCAAGCAATTGCCAAGAAGCAGCTGGAGTCGCGGGCAGCCTATAAAGTACCGCAGCCAAAAAATGATTTGTTTATTAATCAGGTTAATATAACGGGTAATTCAGCCTACACCCGGTCTTATATTTTGGGAAAACTAAAAATAAAAACGCCTTCTGTAGTATCCTATAAGAGTTTTAGCGAAGGAGTAAAAAATTTAATGGCAACCGGTAATTTTCAGGCCATAGATTACGAATTAGGAAAAGTAAACGACACCAGTACCGTTGTAAACATTAATGTAGTAGAAAGTAAAACCAAAACATTGTTGCGACTCGGGGTACATTACGACGATTTGTACAAAAGTGCAGCCCTTATTAATGTTACGCGCAAACGTGTCCTGACTAATAACGACATTGTATCGCTCGATTTAGTTGCAGGAGATAATTTGCGCTACAACTTTAATTATTATGTAGATAAGGGCTACTATTGGAGCATTGGGGTAAATTCTAGCTTGTCTAGTTTTCAGACCGATATTAATAAAGATGTATTTCTTAGATCTGTTTTAAGTACGCCCAGTTTAAACGAAATTGATTTGCATTACAGCGAACTTACAAACCAAGTTTATGTACAATCTTTAATAGGAAATGCCTTTTCTTTTGGATTGGGCGGGGAACATAAAAAATTTAGATTGTTTAGTACTACCTTGGGGTTAACCCCAAGCGAAGGGCGCACTTATTTTGAAGATACCGATTATTTAAGTACTTACGGATTTTTAAAATTCGACACACGCGATAATGTGTTTTTTCCAACCAAGGGACTGTTTTTTGACGGTGATTTTCATGTTTATTTAAGTGCCTCGGGTATAAACGACCAGTTTAGTGAGTTTTCTATAGCGAAGGCAAAAATGGGGGGTTCGACTAGCATTGGCAACTTTTCGACAACCTTAACTGCAGAAGGCGGATTCAAAATCGGCGACGATAGCACCAAATCTTTTGACTTTCTTTTAGGCGGGTACGGATACAGACAAACCGGAAACTTAATCTCGTTTTATGGTTACGACCCAATTTCGCTTCGCGGAGACACCTATTTAATGGCAACATTGCGATTGGATTATCAAATATTTGCCAAAAATCATCTGTTTGCTGTGGGTAATATTGCTAACGTTGGCGATAACTTATTTACCACGGGTCAATGGATAGACGGTATCGATTATTCAGGTTTTGGTTTAGGGTATGGTGTGCAGACGTTTGCGGGCCCTTTGCAGCTAATTTACACCTATTCCCCAGAAACTAAAGAAGATGTTTGGGTGGTAAGTTTAGGTTTTTGGTTTTAACCCAATTAACACACGATTTTTTACGATATTTGCCTAATGGCAGCTTTAAGACATACTACCTCTTGTTTTAATATGCGGATGCTTGTAAAACGCAATCCGGAGTAAGCCTTTTTTTTATTGACCCTTCAACATGGTTTTTTGTAACTTTAATAAAAAAATAGATGCCTTTTTATCACTCTTTAGGAAAAATCCCTCATAAACGACACACTCAGTTTCGTAAACCAGACGGTAGTTTGTATTCCGAACAGCTTTTTGGAACCATTGGCTTTGATGGCATGTCAAGTAATTTATACCACGAACATCGCCCTACACAGGTAAAGGCTATAAATAACCAATACAGTGTGGCTCCTGTGGTTGCTCGAGAAAACAATATGCAGTCGTATCGTTTTCACGGGTTTAAAATTAAGCCAGAAGCAGATTATCTTAAGAGCAGAAAAACCATTCTTACCAATTCCGATTGTAACATAATTTTAGCCGCTCCAACGCAGTCTCAAGAAGACTATTTTTATAAAAATACAGACGCAGACGAACTTATTTTTGTTCATAAGGGCAGCGGAAAACTGCGTACCCATATGGGTAATCTAGATTTTAAATACGGCGATTATTTGCTTGTTCCACGAGGAATTATTTATAAAATCGAATTCGACACCACAGATAACCGACTTTTTATTGTGGAGTCGTATCGCCCAATTTATACTCCAAAGCGTTACCGCAACTGGTTTGGACAATTGTTAGAACATTCCCCTTTTTGTGAGCGTGACTTGCGACGCCCAATGGAGTTAGAAACACACGACCAAAAAGGCGACTTTTTAATAAAAATTAAAAAACAAGGAGATATTTTCGATATGGTATATGCCACGCATCCCTTCGATGTAGTGGGCTACGATGGCTATAACTATCCGTATGCGTTTTCTATTCACGATTTTGAACCCATAACAGGGCGTATTCACCAGCCGCCACCAGTGCATCAGACCTTCGAAACCGATGCCTTTGTGGTGTGTTCGTTTTGTCCGCGCTTGTACGATTATCACCCAGAAAGTATTCCTGCTCCTTACAATCATAGCAACATAGACAGCGATGAGGTCTTGTATTATGTAGATGGAGACTTTATGAGCCGCAACGATATAGACGCCGGTCATATAAGTTTACACCCAGCTGGAATTCCTCATGGGCCGCACCCAGGAGCTACCGAGCGCAGCATAGGTCAAGTTAAAACCGACGAACTTGCGGTAATGGTAGATACCTTTAAACCACTTAAATTAACCCAGGAAGCTTTAGATATAGCCGACGAAGATTACTTTAAATCATGGTTAGAATAAGCGTTATTTCTTGCGATTTGTCCACACATTTAAGGGCAATGTGGTAATTAGAATCGATTGTATACGATTCTATATTTACTTACCATTCATTTTAAAAAATTAAAACAATGATTACCGACAATACCTCCCAATCTTTAGAAAAAATAGTACCACAAGCAGACGACTTTTTGCCTTTATTAGGTACCGATTTTGTCGAACTATATGTAGGAAACGCCAAGCAGGCGGCTTTTTATTACCAGCAAGCTTGGGGCTTTAAGCCCATAGCCTATAGCGGTTTAGAAACCGGCAACAAAGAAAGTGTGTCTTATGTATTAGAACAAGATAAAATTAGGCTTGTGCTTACCTCGCCTTTGCAACCTGACGGCGATATTAACGCTCATATTAACGCTCACGGCGATGGTGTAAAAGTAGTTGCTCTTTGGGTAGACGACGCTACTAAAAGTTTTAACGAAACCGTTAAACGCGGTGCAAAACCGTATATGGAACCGCAGACACGTGAAGATGCCAACGGAACCGTGGTATTATCTGGAATTCATACTTATGGCGAAACGGTGCACGTTTTTGTTGAACGCAGCAAATACAATGGCCCTTTTTTACCAGGATACACCGCTTGGGATAAACCCGTAATGGGTAAATCGGTTGGGCTTAAGTATATAGACCACATGGTAGGTAACGTAGGCTGGAACGAAATGAACAAATGGTGTGAGTTCTATGCCAAAGTAATGGGTTTTGCACAATTGGTTTCTTTTGACGACAAAGATATTTCTACAGAATACACTGCACTTATGTCTAAAGTAATGAGTAACGGTAACGGGCGAATTAAATTCCCTATTAACGAACCTGCCGAAGGCCGTAAAAAGTCGCAAATAGAAGAGTATATAGACTTTTACAATGGCGCTGGGGTACAGCATATAGCCGTTGCTACCGATAACATTATAGAAACCGTAACGCAATTACGCGACAATGGGGTAGAATTTTTATACGTTCCCGAATCGTATTACGAAACGGTGTTAGACCGTGTTGGGCAAATAGACGAAGACTTAGCTCCCCTTAAAGAATTAGGAGTGCTAATAGATCGTGACGACGAAGGATATTTATTGCAAATTTTCACCAAACCTGTTTTGGACAGACCAACTATGTTTTTCGAAATTATACAGCGCAAGGGAGCACAATCCTTTGGTAAAGGAAACTTTAAGGCCTTGTTTGAAGCCATTGAACGAGAGCAAGAGGCTCGAGGGACTTTATAATTGTGCTAAATAATAGTTAAATGAGGCCTGAAAATCACAGATTTTCCTAAATTTTGGAATGGATATTGCAAAACGGTAATCAAACCCCATACCCTCCGGTTATGAAGCGACTTATTTTTGGCCTACTTTTTTTACTCCCTTTTTGCGTAAATGCACAGCAGCAAAAGGCTTATGGGGACGGCGAGTGGTTTAAATTTAGAATTCATTACGGTTTAGTAACAGGAGGATATGCCACCCTCGAGGTGGACCAGACCTACTTAAATGGTAAGAACGTTTATCATGTAAAAGGGAAAGGATCTACCACAGGGCTTACACGATTGTTTTTTAGTGTTGACGACGATTATCAGTCCTATATAGATGTAGAAAAAGATGTTCCGTATCGCTTTATTCGTAAAATCGACGAAGGCGGGCATACCAAAGACATTCAAATAGACTTTAATCACGATACCAATCAGGCCATTGTGTTTAATAAAAAACACAATAAAAAAGATCAGTTTAATTTTCCAGATAACGCCCAAGATATGGTTTCGGCGTTTTATTATTTGCGCAACCGATTAAATATTAGCACCTTAAAGGTTGGAGATGTTACAGAAATGGACATGTTTTTCGATAAGGAAAACTACAGGTTTAGACTAAAATATTTGGGTAAAGAAGAAGTAAGAACCAAATTTGGAAAAGTAGAGTGTTTAATTTTTAGGCCTTATGTTCAGGCCGGGCGTGTGTTTAAGGAAGACGAGAGTCTTACAGTTTGGGTCTCTAACGATGCCAATCTTATTCCAATTAGAATAAAGGCCAGTCTTGCGGTTGGATCTTTAAAGGCCGATTTGATTGAATACAAAGGACTAAAGCATTCCTTTAAAATACAAATGGATTAACGCCTGCCCATGGACCCGAAACTCGCTGATCAGCTAAAAAAACTTGAGGCAAAATTTAAGAATTCGGGCCAAGATATGAGCTCGTATCTAGACGGGTTATTGTACGATAAATACCTTACGTATTGGGATTATATTCACTTAGACACCCTATTAAGCCTACAAATTCCAAGAACCTATTTCCCGGACGAAGAGATATTTATTGGGTACCACCAAATAACAGAGCTCTATTTTAAGCTTATTATTCATGAGCTTAAACAAATTATAGACGACAAATTGCAAGACGCCGCATTTTTTACAAAAAAAGTGGAACGGGTTAATCGTTATTTTAGAATCTTAATCGACTCTTTCGATGTCATGATTCGCGGCATGGAACGCGATCAGTTTTTAAAGTTTAGAATGTCGTTGCTTCCTGCAAGCGGTTTTCAGTCGGCTCAATACCGCATGATAGAGTTTTATGCGACCCCTATGGAACATTTGGTTCATGTAGATTTACGCGCTAATTACAAAGCGGGTCAGTCTATAGAAGAGATGTACGAAGATATTTACTGGAAACGCGGGGCTACAGATAAACAAACACAAGCAAAAACCCTTACCCTAAAGCAATTTGAATTTAGATATACGCCAAGATTCATTAGAATAATGAAGGAGGTAGAAGGGCAAACACTTTATCATAAATATTTGGCACTGCCCGAAACAGAAAAAAATAACGAGGCCTTAATAAACGAACTTAAAAAATTTGACGTTAATGCTAATGTTAACTGGCTTTTAATGCATATGGGTGCCGCATTTAGGTATTTGCATAAAGAAGATAAAACGGTATTGGCAACCGGCGGGACAAATTGGAAGGAATTTCTTCCACCAAGTTTTCAGAAGATTCATTATTTTCCTAATCTTTGGACCGCAGAAGAAAAAAACAACTGGGGACGTGAGTGGGTCACTCATGCCTTTAATAGCGCAAAAAATAATAAACATTGAAGAAACTAGTATTGATATGCATGGTGTTGGGACTATGCATAGCCTGCCAAGATAATAACCCAGATACAGAGCAGCCCGAAATTGCTATTGCCGAACCTGTAATAGAAGAGGCATATGGCTTTGTATTAAACAATTTTAATGTAGTGCGCGATACGGTTCGTTCGGGAGATACCTTTGGAAACATTTTAAACCAAAACAACTTAGGTCCTTCAAAAATATTTAATGTGGTAGAGCAGGTAAAAGACACCTTCGACGTTAGACGTATGGTAGTTGGCAAACCTTATATTTTGCTTAACTCGAAAGACACAACTAATGCGGCTCAAGTGTTTATATACGAACAGAACCGCGTAGATTATGTCGTAGTCGATATGCGCGATAGTATTGCAGATGTGATTCATGCACAAAAACCGGTTACATACATAGAAAAAACCGCAGCTGGAGTTATTAATACTTCGCTTTCCGAAACCATGGAATCTCTTAATTTAGGTGCAAATATGACCGAACGCTTGGCTAATATTTATGCTTGGACAGTTAACTTTTTTCACCTTCAGAAAGGCGATAAATTTAAAGTACTGTACACCCAAAAGTACATTAACGACTCAATTCCTGCTGGTCTAGACGAAATAAAGGCGGCCTACTTTGAACACCGTGGTACTCCAATAATGGCCTTTAGCTTTATAGAAGACTCAATTATGGGAATTTCTGATTTCTACGACCAAGAAGCCAATAATCTTAGGCGTGCATTTTTAAAGTCTCCTATTAAGTTCAATTTTAGGATTTCCAGTAAGTACAATTTAAAACGCCGCATTAAATACTACGGCTACAAAGTAAGACCACACAAAGGCACCGATTTTGCCGCAAGAGTAGGAACTCCCATTTTGGCAACTGCAGACGGCGTTGTTAGTAAATCCGAGCGCCGCGGAGGTAATGGTAATTATGTAAAAATTAGACATAACGCTACCTACGACACCCAGTACCTGCATATGAAGAAACGCAACGTAAAAGTTGGTGATTTTGTGCGTCAGGGAGATGTTATAGGATGGGTAGGGATGACCGGAAATACTGGTGGTCCACATGTGTGTTACCGCTTCTGGAAAAATGGAAAGCAAGTAGACCCATTTATGGAAGATCTTCCGGCCTCGAAACCACTTCCCGATTCACTTCGCGACGCTTATTTTAATCATATTAGTCCGTTAAAAGAGCAATTAGACTGCATTAGTTTCGACTAAAATTATTCCTTTTTTGTTAATAAATTACTGATAATCAAACAAGTGACTTATTTGTTTGAACAAGAATTCTTGTAACTTAAGTAAATGTTAAATTCTCTTAAATTAACCTTATAGTAATGTTAACGAAATAGACGAATTTATACATTTGTACTAATCAAAATTAACTGTATTATTATGAAAAAAATTACTTTTTATTTAACCGTGGCGTGTTTGCTTCTGGGTGTAACTGCATTTGCACAAGGAGTAACAACTGGGGCGATTAATGGTCGTATCCTAGACGGTAATGCCGAACCGCTTGCCGGGGCTAATGTGGTAGCTATCCACACGCCTTCGGGAACTATCTACGGGGCCATTGCGGACTTCGATGGATTTTATCGCGTTCCAAACATGAGAGCTGGTGGACCCTACACCGTGACCGTATCTTATGTTGGATTTGAAGATTCTGTTACCAACAATGTGTTTTTACAATTAGGGAATTCACAACGTATTAGTGTAACGCTATCGGAATCGGCTAGCTCGCTGGACGAAGTACTTATTATTGCGCAAAAGAACAATGTTTTTGACAGTAACAAAACAGGTACACAAACCACAGTAACCTCTAGAGATATTTCTACGCTTCCCGCGGTGTCTAGGTCTATTGCAGATTTTGCAAGAATAACACCTCAGGCTCAACTTACCGAAGGAGACGATGGTTTTTCCATCTCACTAGCTGGACAAAACAACAGGTACAACGCCATTTATATTGATGGAGCTATTAACAACGATGTTTTTGGACTTGCTGGTTCCGGAACAAATGGAGGGCAAACTGGAGTAAATCCTTTTTCTGTAGATGCCATTGAAACGTTTCAGATTAACATTGCACCCTTCGATGTGCGTCAATCGGGTTTCTCAGGAGGTTCTATTAACGCCATTACACGCTCTGGAGATAACCAAACTCAAGGATCGGTTTACTCCTACTTTAGAAACCAAGATCTAGCTGGAAAAACACCAGTCGGTTTGGTAAACGACGGTGATTCGAGAGAAAAATTAGATGATTTTTCTGCCTTATTATATGGGGTTCGCATAGGAGGACCAATTATTAAGGATAAATTATTCTACTTTGTTAATTACGAACGCCAAGACGAAGAAACACCACAGCCATTTACATTTAGTAACTATCAAGGGCGCTCAAGTCTTAGCGATATAGAAGGCCTGGTTAACTTTTTACAATCGGAATACGGATATAATCCTGGGATTTTTAACAATAACACGAGAACGCTAGAAAGTAACAAGGTTACGGCCAAATTAGACTACAACGCGAGCTCAAGTAACAAGCTATCGCTACGTCATAGTTATGTAAAAGCAGAAAACCTTGAGGCTCGTAATTCTGGACTTAACGACATTGGATTTATTAATGGGTCAGAAGAATTTATTACAACGACAAACTCTACTGCCTTTGAATGGAGCTATACCGGGCAAAAAGTAGCCAACAATTTAGTAATTGGTTACACTTCGGTTCGTGACGACAGAGACCCTTCTGGTGATCCGTTTCCAACGGTAGATATTCAGGATGGTACTGGAACTATTTCTTTTGGTGCAGAACCGTTTTCTACAGCCAACTTGTTAGACCAAGATGTGTTTACAGTAAACAACAACTTCGAGATTTTCTCTGGACGTCATACTATTACATTAGGTGCGAACTTTGAATATGCTAAGACAAAGAATTTATTCTTTGCCTTTAACTACGGTGACTATACCTTCGAAGATGAATTTAGCGACGATGGTTTACTAATCGCAAGCGGGTTAGAGCGATTTTTAACAGGTCAGCAGGCAGATGTTTATCAGCATGGATATTCATTACTAGGTGACGGAACTGTAGGTGATGAATCTGCGGGAGCAGCCGAATTTACTGCATCACAGTTGGCTTTTTATGCTCAAGATGAGTTTCAATTTAGCGATAATTTTAAAGCTACTTTTGGTATTCGTGTAGATTTCCCTTACTGGGAAGACGGGCTTGCCAACGACGATTTTAATACGCGCACAGTAGATTTACTAGAAGCGGCAGGCAAAGACCTGCAAGGAGCACGTGTTGGGCAATCAATAAATCCAACCATGCATCTTTCACCTCGTTTAGGATTTAACTACGATGTAAACGGAGACAATTCTACACAAATCCGCGGTGGCCTGGGAATATTTACATCAAGACTTCCATTGGTTTGGCCTGGAGGAACTTATAATAACAACGGGGTAACTGGAGGCTTTAATTTTATTTTTGGACAAGACTTCGAAGCAGACATAAACAATCAGTTTAAAGACCCTTTACCAGGTTCTGGTGGAACTGGAGGAAATGTAGATTTAATTGCTAAGAACTTTAAATTGCCGCAGGTTGTAAAGTATAACATTGCTGTAGATCAAAAATTACCACTATGGGGATTAATTGCATCTGCCGAATTTTTATACACCGATGTGATTACAGATATCTACTACGAAAACCTAAACCTAAAAGGGCCTACAGGAACTTTAAATGGGGCAGACAATCGTCCTACTTACGACCGTGGAGACGAAATTGACGATACATATGGGCGTATTATTTTAGCCTCTAACACCCAAGAGGGCTATTCTTATAATGCGACGTTTACCTTGAGAAAACCATTCGAAAATGGATTCCAAGGACAGGTTTCTTATTCTTATGGAGATTCGTTTAAAATCTTCGATGGAACTAGCTCACAAAACAGTTCACAGTGGAGAAACCAACAAACAGTTCGTGGTAAGAACTCAAACTTGCCTACAAGTCGTTCGGATTTCTCTTTAGGGCATCGTGTATCTAGTAATATGTCTTACGAAATTAAATGGAGCGAAAAGCTAAAAACAACTTTTGGTATCTTCTATGACGGATCGCAAGGAACACCCTTTAGTTATATTTACAACGAAGGAAGGGATGTACTGAACGACGACTCAAGAGATAATGCGTTAATTTACATTCCTGCTAATCAAGGCGAAATTAACTTGGTAGATCAGTCTGCCGACGGGGGTCTTACTTCGCAGCAGCAATGGGATGCTTTAAATGCATTTATAGAAGGAGACGAATATTTAAATTCAAGAAGAGGTCAGTATGCAGAGCGCAACGGGGACCGTGGCCCTTGGAATCATATTATCGATTTAAAAGTCCTGCAAGACTTTACTCTTAAATTGGGTAAAAATCAGCATACATTCCAAGCGTCTTTAGACATCTTTAACTTTACCAACTTGATAAGCAAAGACTGGGGACAACGTGAGTTTGTGCCAAACAATGTTGAATTACTAACTACAGTAACTGGTGGGCCAGACCCATCTTTCACATTCGATCCAACACGTTTCGAAGAAGGAGTTGGTCAAATTGACGATGCCGGTTTACAATCAGCAAGATGGCAAATGCAACTAGGATTACGTTATTTATTTAACTAATTATAGAATAACAATCACTTAGTTTTAAATAATAAGCCCCAAAGTATTTTTTTACTTTGGGGCTTTTTTATGTATTATATTTGTGTACACCAACTCTTAAAATTAAAACATGTATACCACTGTTCAATTTTTACATTCTTACTGGGCCTATCTTGTTGTGTTAGTCGTTTTCTTGGCTACAATTAATGCCTTAATGGGGTTAATGGGTAAGAAAGAATACCAGCCTAAGGACTTTAGAATCTCGCTTTTTGCCTTAATTGTAACCCATTTACAACTTCTTATTGGAATTGTGCTCTACTTTGTTTCTCCTTTGGGAATGCAATCTATTTCGGACAACGGCATGAGTGTGGTTATGAAAGATTCTGTTTTGCGATTAAATGCAATAGAGCACCCTACAGTAATGCTACTTACTGTTGTCTTTATTACTATTGGCTATTCTAAGCATAAGAAAAAGTTGGTTTCTAAGCCTAAGTTTAAAACATTGGCGATATTTTATACCATTGCGCTCGTGCTACTATTAAGCCGTATACCTTGGGGCCAGTGGTTCGCATAGCTAGTTAGCTTGCTTTATTAAATACATATAAACGGGAAAATGATCGCTATACCCGCCAACATAGGTTCCGTTGGCGTAGCTTCTATAAGGATAGCCTTTATATCTACCCTTAGAGTTTGCTAAATAAGGCTTATTGTAAATGCCTGCTTGGTAGAACCGATAGCTGCTATATTCTTTTTCCAACAAGGCGTAAGAGACAATTATCTGGTCAAATAAATTCCATGCATCTCTATAGGCTAAAGTCCCTATTCCTTGCCTAAATAAGGATTCCATAGGGTTGTAAAGTTCTTTTAGGTTTACCTCTTTTAGGTTTGCCTTTGTGCCTAAGGTAACTTTAACACTTGTATTGGTAGGATCGTCGTTTAAATCGCCCATGGTAATAATTTTTGCGTAAGGATTGTCGCTGTGCAGCGAATCTATAATGCGTTTATTTAGTTCTGCCGCTTTAATGCGCTTATAACGACTTTGCGCTTCACCACCACTTCTTGAAGGCCAGTGATTTACAATTACGTGAATTAGATCTCCATCGAGCATTCCCGACACAACCAACTGATCTCGAGTATACACCCGGCGCTTGGGGTTATTATCTTGATATAAATACAAGGGTTTATTTACTGCACTGGTGGGTATAAAAATATTTTTTCGATACAACAGAGCCACGTCTATCCCGCGCCTGTCTGGTGAATCAAAATGAATAATCCCAAAATCGTATTTAAGTAAAGCGGACTGATTAACTAAGTCTTCTAAAACTCGTCTATTTTCTACTTCGGCCACCCCAATAAGCGTTGGTGCTTTCCCGGTCAAATCGCTTCCTATATCTACTATCACACCGGCTAACTTTTGCAGCTTATCGTGGTAAAAAAAAGAGGTCCAATGGTCTTTGCCCTCTGGGGTGCGGTCGTCATCGAAAGTAAATGGATTGTTAATTGTATCAAACAGATTTTCCAAATTGTAAAAGGCGACCGTATTTATTTTGTACTTGGTTTGCTGTTGGGCGGTTGTTTTAATTCCATAGAGCATAAACGCCGCGATTACAATAAAATTTAGAAACATGTTTTACAGGTTGTAATTGGGAGCAGTCTCTTGTAAAATACAACAAATTACTAAGGCTATTTTGGTTAAAAGTGGCGCAGGTGTATAATTTTATGAATTGGATAAAACCTATATATAACGCCAAGGTGTAGATTTATAAATCTTAAGCACAAACTAAAATATTACACAAAAATAGTACCCTAGCTCGCAGTATTATCTGTTACCTTTCGCTTAATAAAATGCTCTTTTAGTAGCCCATAACTTCCCGCATTAATTACACAAATACCATGCATGGTGTTGGGAAATACATTGTTGTCTGGACCCTATTTTTGTTCTTACACAATGGGTGTTTAACAGCGCAAATAGCTACCGTAACAGGAAGAATTCTAGACACTCATTCTAGCGAACCTATTGCAGAAGCTAACCTACAGATTAGTGGGAGCGCTTTTGTGGCAACTTCTGCCACAGATGGCACCTTCAGTATTTCGAGCAGTAGTTTGCCTCAGGGCGAACACCTATTAATAGTTAGAAAAACGGGATACCTATTGCAGCGTTTGCCTATTCTAATTAAAAATGGAACTACAATAAATATTGACCCCATCTTACTCGAGATTGATTTAACTCAAGTAGAGGCAGAAATTGGCCTAATAAGCCTATCGGACACGCAAATAGATAATCAAGAGAGTTCTACTTATTCCATATCGGGCTTATTACAGGCCTCCAACGATGTTTTTTTAAATGCAGCTGCTTTCGATTTTAGTGCCACACTTTTTAGACCCAGAGGCTACGACAGTGCTAACGGGAAAGTCCTTATTAATGGAATCCCCATGAACAAACAATTCTCGGGCCGGCCACAATGGTCAAATTGGGGCGGCCTAAACGATGCCCAACGCAATCGCGAGTTTAGCATGGGTATAAAGGCAAATCCCTATGGTTTTGGCGATTTAGCAGGAACCACAAATATTATTATGCGGGCGTCTCAATATCGCAAAGGCGGCAGAGTGTCTTACGCCATTGCAAATAGAAGCTATACAGGACGTATAATGGGGTCGTATAACAGTGGATTAAGCCGACGCGGCTGGGCTTTTGCCGTACTGGCCTCACGCCGGTTTGGGCAAGAAGGATATATAGACGGCACCTTTTACAATGCCAATTCGTTTTTTGCATCGGTAGAGAAAAAGATAAACCAGCAGCACGCTGTAAATGTTTTGGCCATTTATACCCCAAACAAGCGTGGTCGATCGGCCCCAATAACACGAGAAGTATTTAATTTAAAGGGGCGCAAATACAATCCCAATTGGGGATATCTGCAAGGTAAAATTCGCAATTCACGAGTTCGTAATGTTCGGGAACCTATGGTAATGGTCAACCATTTTTGGAACTTAAGTGGGAAGACTACTTTAAATACCAATGTGGCCTATCAATTTGGGGCGACTGGTAGCACTAGAATAGACAATGGCGGAACCCGTTTGGTTAATTTTAATGGTCAAGAAGCCTTCCTGGGTGGAGCCAGAAATCCAAGTCCGGATTATTATCAACGCCTACCAAGTTTCTTTTTGCAGGACCAAAATCCAACAAGCTATAATTATAGCCAAGCTTTTTTGGCCCAACAAGACTTAGTAAATAATGGACAATTAGCTTGGGACGCAATTTATGGAGGTAATCAGAGTACAATTGCCCATGGTGGGAATTCTATTTATGTTTTACAGGAAGATAGTACTCGAGACAAGCAACTTAACATAAACACCTTATTTAGTGCGGTACTTTCTAAAGCCATAACTTTAAATGCTGCGGTGAACTATCGCGCTTTAAAAAGTGAATACTTTGCCCTAATAAACGACCTTTTAGGCGGATCTGGATATCTTGATGTTGATTTTTTTGCCCAAGACGATGTAAACACCCTTGTGGGCGATCTCGCCCAAAGCGACCTACAAAATAGAAATCGCGTGGTTGTAAAAGGCGACCGTTATAAATATAATTATGTACTTGTAGCTAATGTACTTACAGCTTTTGCTCAGGCACAGTTTAACTATCGTGCTGCCACTTTTTATGTGGCTGCTCAATTGGCAAGTACGAGCTACCAGCGCACTGGGATATTCGAAAATGGCAACTTTCCCGGAAACGAATCTGTAGGGGATAGCGAGAAGTTAAAGTTTACCACTTACGGGCTTAAAGCCGGGCTTGTTTATAAGTTTACTGGTAGGCATATTTTAGCGGGAAATGTGGGTGCTTTTACTAAAGCCCCAAGTCTAAGAAATTCCTTTAGCAATGCCCGTCAAAATAATAACACGGTTATTGGCTTAAGGCCTAAAATAATCAGGCATATAGATCTAAGCTATATTTATAGAGATCCAATAATTAAAGCACGTGTTACTAGCTTTTACACCGCATTTAATAATGGGACAGACCTAGGATTCTATTTTACGCAAGATTTGTCTGGTTTTGGTAAAGACCAGGGCAATGCCTTTGTTCAGGAGGTGCTTACAGGAATAAATACTCAAAATATAGGGGTAGAATTGGGAATATCGGCTCAAATAACGGCCACTTTTATGCTAAAAGCTGCAGGGTCTTTTGGCCGGTATACCTACACAAATAATCCAAACCTATATCTTACCAGCGACGATTTTAAAGGAGCAGTTCAGTTTGGAGATGGTACCACAAAACTTAAAAATTACCATATTGCTGGCGGTCCAGAGCGGGCTTTTCAATTCGGGTTCCAATACCGGGATCCAAAGTTTTGGTGGATAGGGGTAACCACCAATTATTTTAGCCACGCTTTTGTAGATGTGGCCGCAATAACCCGTAGCGACAATTTTTCTAAAGATTACGACGGTTTAACCTTTAACGACTACAACCCAGAAGTTGCGCGCGAATTGCTTAGGCAAGAACAATTGGACTCTTATTTTTTAGTAAATATTGTTGGGGGTAAGTCCTGGAGAATCAAGCGATATTATGTCGGCTTTTTTGCTAGTGTAAATAATGTGCTCGACCAGCAATATACCACCGGTGGTTTTGAACAATCCAGAAATGCTAATTACCGTTCGGTTTTAGAAGATCGCACGAGGACTAATGGTCCAATTTTTGGTAATCGCTACTTTTTTGGAAACGGCACCACCTATTATTTAAACTTTTATCTGCGATTTTAACAACTAATTTTCCAGCTATGAAACCAAATCTATTCCATGTTTTAATAATCTTACTCAATTTTGCCTGTGTGCAAGACAATCAGTTTGAGCTACCCAACACCGCCACTGAAGACCCCGAAATAAATGGCACTATTATAGAAATAGGAGTCTTGCAAAGTATTTTAGCACAAGCTCAAGCAGCTGGACAACTTGATTATACCTTTGCGCAAGACAGCGACAATTATGCATTGGGATACGTAGTTTCTACAGACGAAGCTGGAAACTTCTTTGAAGAGCTAATAGTTCAGGATAAACCCGAAAACCCAACAGCTGGTATTAAAGTATTAATTGACGAAAACCCCTTGTTTACTCAGTTCGAATTTGGGCGTAAAGTGTACATAAAATTAGCAGGATTAACTGTAGGCATTAGTAATGGGGTCCTTGCTATTGGAGTAGGCGGGTCTAATTTTATTAATAAAATAAGTGCACCAAAACTGGGGGAAACTATGCTACGCAGTGCAACGGTTGCAACCATTGTTCCAAAAGAATTAGCCCTTGCCGATTTTTCTGACGCATGGGAAAACGTGTTTATTCGTCTAACCGATGTTCAATTTTCTCGCAATCTGGTGTTGGGGGAACGTCCACTTACCTTTGCTGGCGAGGCCAACGACGAATTCGACGGTGAACGCTTGTTAGAGAGCTGCCTCGGGGGCGGGGTTATTGTAAGCACCAGTACTTTTGCCGACTTTAAGGGTTTATTATTGCCTAAAGGTCAAGGGGTCTTAGATGGAATTTTAACGCGCGATTTTTTCGATGAGTTTTACACTATAAATATTAATGAACCTGTTAATATTCAGTTTGGGGATGTCTCTGAGCGCTGCGACCCCGATTTTTTAGCATGTACAACTCCAAGTAGTCCTGAGTCCATATTGTTTACCGAAAACTTCGAAACCTATACCAGCATCGAACAATTAGAAGCCGCGCGTTGGACGGTTGTCAACACTTCTGGAGGCGAATTAATTTGGGATATGGGTAGCTTTAGCGGTAACAATTACGCGCAAATCACTGCCTTTAACAGTGGTGAAGAAGAAATAGCTACTTGGTTAATTACCCCGGCAATAGATATGGACCAAAACACCGGGCAAGAGTTAAGTTTCGCTTTGCAAGCCAGTTACGATAACGGTTCGGCCCTTAGTGTACTTTATGCAACTAATTTTACCGATGACCCAACGCTTGCCAATTGGAGTTTGCTTGATGTTACCGTGCCTATTGGCCCTGCCGATAGCTTTGGAGACTTTGTAAATGTTGGCCCAATTAATATTTCTTGCTTAACAGGAATTGTTCACTTTGCCTTTTTATATTCTGGCTCCGAATCTGGACCTTCTACCAGGTATCATTTAGATAATGTTGTCCTTAAAGGCGATTAAGTTTTAGGGCGTTGCGCTACACGCCGCGCTTTCCACTGTATCTGCAAGCAATGCTTGCAGGATGCCGTTGCAATCGCTAACGCTATTGGAGGATTGGAATTCCCAGCGCTTTAATTGCAATTAGGATTACAAAAAAACGCCCCTCGATAACTCGAAGGGCGCTTTCACTTTGGTTGGTTAGTTATTGTTATTAAGCAATAAACTATCGTTCGACGATAATAAAATCAGAGCGTCTATTTTGTTGGTGCTGCTCAGAACTACAACCAGTTCCGCAGTCTACCATAGGTTCGGATTCACCTTTACCAACACCGCTAATACGGCTGGCATCTATTCCTTTACTAATTACATATTGTACTGTAGCTTGAGCTCTGCGGTTAGACAAGGCCATATTGTAGTCGTCATCAGCACGATTATCTGTATGACTCTCTACGCGAACTACTAATTCTGGATATTTGTTCATTACTTGAACCAATTTGTCTAATTCGAATGCAGCTTGCGGCTTAATATTCGATTTGTCTAAATCAAAGAAAATTGGCTCTAATTCAACACGGTCAGCTACTAAAATAGCTTCTATTGGGTCTACCCCAATATTTACGGTGTAGTCTCCATCTGTCCCTGATTTTGCTTGTGCAGTTCCACTTTCGTAACCATCTTTAACTGCCGTTATACTGTACATAACATCACAATCTGCCATAAAGTTAACTTGACCACGGTCGTTGGTAGTTTGCGTTCCTAATTTGTTGCGCTGTGCATCGTAAATATCTACAACGGCTCCTCTTAAAACAGAATCTGTAGCGTTATCGGTTACGGTAACTACAAAGTTAACATCGCATGATGGAATTTCGCTTACCATATAAATGTCGTCGCTTCCTTTTCCACCTTCACGGTCAGAAGACATAAAGCCTTTCATGGTGTTGGAATCTATAGAGAATGCAAAGTCGTCACCTCCACTGTTAATTGGTAGCCCTAGGTTGGTAATGTCTCCACCTTCCGACTTAAATACATCTAAGCCACCTAGCCCAGGATGTCCATCGCTAGAGAAATACATTACCCCGTTTTCTGCCATAAAAGGAAAAACTTCTTTTCCTTCGGTGTTAATGGCATCCATATTCTTTGGAGTGCCAAAGCCACCGTTGTTATCTACACTGACCATATAAATGTCGCTCATACCTTTTCCTCCAGGCATATCAGAAACAAAATATAAGGTCTTTCCATCTTTACTCAAGGAAGGATGTCCGGTAGAGTATTCTGTACTGTTAAAAGGAACTGGTTTAACATCTACCCATTTGCCATTTACTAAGTCGGCAGTGTAAATATTAAGTTGATTAATTCCCTCTTCGTCTTTTTTGTATTTGCCTTTAAAGTAGTCGTTACGATCAAAGTAAATGCGGTTTCCATCGGCAGAAAAAGCCACAACACCTTCGTGATATTTGGTATTAACATCTCCAGGAATTAGTTCTGCCGAACTTATAACTCCATCGGTTACATTGGCTGCATAGATATCTAAATACGGTTGGTCGTTCCACCCATAACTTTTACGTTTTGTATTTCTAGCAGAAGAAAAGAACATGGTGTTTCCAGTCATGGTTCCGCCAAATTCAGAAAACTCTGAATTAATATCTCCAGCATTTGCTAGTTCATAAGTTGGTGTTCCGTTTAGAAGTCCAGGAATATAATCTGGATTCTTCATAAACTCCATAGCGCGTTTGTCGTTAGGACTCATGCCAGCAAACTTGCGCATAGCAGCATTAGAGCCAGAAAAATCGCCATTGGCTTTTAAAGATTGTGCATAATTATAAACGGTTTCGGAATCGGGAGTTCCATTGTCCATTACACGTTTATAATAGGTAACGGCGTTTTTAGTATCGTTAATATAGTAATACGAATTGGCCAGACGATTGTAAACATAACTGTCTGCTTTTCCGCGTTCTATTAATTTGGAATAATCTTCTATAGCATCGGTATATTCCAAACGGTCATAATGTTTATCTGCGGCTTTGGTGTCGTTATTCTGAGCGGTAATAGTACCTGTGCTCACCGCGATAAAGAATAAAATAGTGTATAATTTTTTCATGTTGTTCATGGAATATTTTATTAGAAGAATCTAGGTGAACGCAGTACGCGTTTCTTTAAGAATATATCGAAGGTTAAAATAACTTCATGAGAAGCGCTTGTCACAACATCTAGATCAGATACTACGCTGTCGTAGGCATATCCAATTCGAATGTTAGGCGTGGCTTGAAACCCAATTAATCCACTAAAGGAATCGTCTAAACGATAAGAAGCACCAAGTTCGAAGCGCTCATAAAACAAGACGTTCAAGTTAGCGTCAAAAGAAAACGGAGCGTCAAAAGCACCTTTAACTAAAAAGTTTGGCTTTAACTTCACGTTGTCAGATACGTCGAAAACATATCCAGTGGCGGCAAAAAAGTGATTGGTTTCTGACCCGTATTTTAAACCGTTTTCATCTAAGTGAACCGAATTTAAAAGGTTTGGAACCGACACCGACAAATAAAACTTGTCTGTATAAAAGAAAGCACCTGCACCAATATTAGGGTAGGTATTATTTATGTCTTCCGAAAAGAAGGGGTCTCCTGGGTCTGTTAACAATAATGTACTTAAGGCCACATCGTGAAAGGTAGCACCCGCTTTAATACCTAGTGCAAGTTTGGCTTTTTCGCTTACCTGTAGTGTGTAAGAAAAGTCGGCATAAACATTTGTTTCCTGCACAGGTCCTAATTCATCTTTTATAATAGATAAACCAAGTCCGGTTTTTTCTCCAACTGGAGAGTGGGCAGAAAATGTGTAGGTTTCTGGAGCTCCATCGAATCCTGACCACTGCTTTCTATACAGTGCAGTAAGCGATAGTGTCTCTTTAGATCCTGCGTAAGCCGGGTTTATCACATTCATATTATACATGTACTGGGTGTACTGTGGATCTTGTTGTGCATCCACGTCTTGAATCCCAATAACACAGAATACGATAAGTAGCGTGTAGAGTTTTTTCATTATTGTTTAGTTATTTCAATGCAAATTTTAGTTTTATCCCTTGTGTAGCAGAACTTTAAAATTCCCAGCATTAAAGGAAATACTGCTACCTATTGGATTTACTAATTTAAATAAAATAATGATAGAACACGTGCTCGTGAACAATAATAGATAAGTCGCAATATTTATCGACTAAAGTGGGGGATAAATCCTAAAATTTATGAATTGAGAACTCCGCAAACACTGGGAAATGATCGCTAAAGCCTCCCAAATGTTTTTTTCCGGCAAATGTCCTAAATGGGTTTCCCTTGAATCTGCCGCTGTATTCTTTTAAAAAAATAGGGTCAAAAATGTCGGCGCTTTCAAATTTAAGGCCCTGCTTCTGTGAATTTAACAGTCCAGGGCTAATTAAAATCTGATCGAACAAATACCACTCGTTCATATATTTACTAGTTCCCCGATTGTGCTTAAGTAAGCTAGTCATCGGGTTGTGTAAAACTTGCATTAAATGCTGTGAAATACTTTCGCTTTGTGGATTGTCGTTAAAGTCGCCCATTGCAATTATATGAGCTTCGGGATCTTGATCTTGTATCTGGTTAATTACCTCTAAATTCCGTTTGGCAGCAGCTACTCGTTTGTAGTTTGTAAGTTCTGCTCCACTGCGACGTGAAGGCCAATGGTTAACAAGCAAGTGAACGGGTTCACCATCCAACAAGCCTTTTACATAAAGAACGTCACGTGTATAATCGCGATTGCCATCTAGATTGTCTATAAGTACCGTATAGGTTTTACTATCAAGTACTTCAAAATACTGATCTCTATACAACAAGGCAGTATCTATTCCGCGTTCGTCAGGAGCATTATAATGCACATAACGGTATCCTAAATTTTTTAAGTGTTTAGAATCGCATAAATCTCGTATTACTCTTTTGTTTTCTACTTCGGCAATCCCTAAAATACTTGGAGGCATTCCTAAATTTTGCGCCCCTACTCTGGCAATAACGTAGCCTAGTTTTTTTATTTTTTTTTGATACTTTCTTTTATTCCATCGCAGCTTAGAATTTGGAGTAAAGTCGTCGTCTAAGGTATGGGGGTCGTCTTCTAGGTCAAAAAGGTTTTCTAAATTATAAAATGCAATGTTGTGTGCACGAGTTCCCATATGGTAGTAATCAGGCTGGGAAAATACAAAATAACTACTAAAGCATTTTGTACCTTTGCTCTTTAAGCAAACCTATGATAGAACAAAACGAAATCACTTACGAAAAATCCATCCTTATTGGTATAATTACCCAAGCACAAGACGCCGACAAGTCTAAAGAATATCTGGACGAATTGGAGTTTTTGGCCTATACCGCGGGAGGAGAAGTGATTAATAGGTTTGTTCAAAAAATGGATAAGCCCAACCCCAAGACCTTTATGGGAAGCGGTAAAATGGAGCAAGTTCTTGAGTATGTAACCCAGCATGAGGTAACCACCGTTATTTTTGACGACGAACTTACCCCAGCGCAGCAAAACAACATAGAGAAGATGCTCAAGTGTAAAATTATTGACCGTACGGGGCTAATTTTAGACATTTTTGCTCAGCGAGCGCAAACTAGTTATGCAAGAACCCAAGTAGAATTGGCACAATACGAATATTTACTACCCAGATTAACAGGACTTTGGACGCACTTGGAACGCCAACGTGGGGGTATTGGAATGCGAGGTCCGGGAGAAACAGAAATAGAAACCGACCGTAGAATTGTACGTGATAGAATTTCGTTATTAAAAAAGAAATTAAAAACAATAGATAAACAAATGGCCGTGCAGCGCGGTAATCGTGGAGCACTAGTTCGAGTGGCCTTAATTGGATATACCAATGTGGGTAAGTCAACCCTAATGAATGTAATTAGCAAGTCTAAAGTATTTGCCGAGAACAAACTTTTTGCAACCTTAGATACTACAGTGCGTAAAGTGGTTATACAAAACTTGCCTTTTTTGCTGAGCGATACCGTAGGCTTTATTCGTAAGTTGCCTACTCAGTTGGTCGAATCTTTTAAAAGTACTTTAGACGAAGTACGCGAAGCCGATTTACTATTACATGTAGTAGATATTTCGCACCCTAATTTTGAACAGCATATAGCATCTGTAAATAGCATTCTAGACGAAATTAAGTCCACAGAAAAGCCAACCCTAATGGTTTTTAATAAGATAGATGCTTATAAAACCGAAGAATTAGACGAAGACGATTTAATTACAGAGCGAACCAGCAAGCATTATACATTGGAAGAATGGCAAAAAACTTGGATGGCTAAGGTAAATGGCGATGCTATTTTTATTTCGGCATTAAACAAAGATAATTTAGAAGCCTTTAGAAAACTGGTTTACAATAAGGTGCGTGAAATTCATGTTACCCGTTTTCCATACAACAGTTTTTTATATCCAGACTTAGAAGAATAAAAAAAGCCGCTCATGAGCGGCTTTTTTATGTTGTTTTATTGGTTTTAGAACTTATAGTTTAGTCCTAATAGCCAATACGTTTGAATGTCGTTGTCTATAGTATCGAAAGTTGGCACCATAGGATCTGTATCGACTACATTAGCAACAGCATTAGCTAAGGCCTCTTGCTGGTTACCTCTTAAGCCAAATTCAAAACCAATTCCAATGCCCTTCCAGAAGGTGTACCCTAAGCTGTTAATCCAAGTCCAGTTAGACAAATTGCTAGATTCGTAACTTTGAAACGCAGATAAATTAGATTTAAAGTTTAAATCACCAATACTTTTGGTGTAATCTATTAATATTTTCGCACCCAAAGACGATTCAAATATTACATCCATATCGGAAAATACAAAGTTGTAGTTTAATGGGTGAACTACCACAATAAGGTCTTCGATTGGTGTCCAGGTAATACCAACACCCGCATCTAAATAACCAGGATTATTAAAATTACTTATTATAGTAGATCTGTATTCTAAAAGCGCAGAAGCTGCTAAGCTTTTAGTAATGTTTCTTCCGTAGAGTGAGCTAATATTAAAAACATCGGTCGCTTCTTGAAAACTATCGTCGTCTGTTGGGTCGTCTTGATCGTCGAATTTAACCCAAGAGAGATTTACATTAAGCGCATTACGCCAAAAATACTTTTCGCGTTTTAAATTGGCATATCCATTAAAGGTAATACCAATACTACCTGCGTTAACATTTGGAGAAGCCTGAGAATACCAATTACTAAATTCAGAAAGACTAAAACCTATAGTTCCAAAGGCTCCGTGAGTCCAACCAGGAAGCTTATCTATTTGTGACTGCAGGGCATCTGCTCTAGCTTGAATAGTAGAAATGGAGTCGTTAGTCGCTCCAAGACGTTCTTTAAGTTCTTCTTTGGTTTCTTGTGCCCATCCAATAAAAGGAAGTACTAAAAGGGCTAATAAAAGTGTAATCTTTTTCATTTCTTATTAAAATTAAATAACCTTTAAATGGGGGTGAATTAAGAAACAAAGATATACCTATTGTGAATTATTTTGCAGTAAGAGTAAAAAAAAGTAATTTTTTTTTGCCAAGCCTACTTGGCTCGTTTATAAATAGGCACAGAAGAACAGGCCTCTCCAAACATCACACTTTTAGCTAAAGGTTGAATTTTTTGTGTGAGTTGCACATAAGCGTTTTCGGGAATGGGTCTATTAGCACATCCTTTAATTATAACCGGTTTGTCTCTGTATTGACTAAGCTCCAAGCCGTCTATAACACGATTACAAATGGCTTGTTCTAGCTCATGCAAACTTCCTTGCTGAACATCGAGTGCAACAGGAGTTAAATAACTTGCCACAAGCATGTATGCCCACGCCGGTACGATAGCATCACTGCTACAGTGAAGTGCAACATAACAATTGGAATATTGCTGCCAGTCATGTTCTTTTAAGGCAGCTCTAAAGTCTTTTTCCTTTAAAATTATTCCTTCAAAAAGCCATGGGGTTATATCTAATGTTACCCGCTTTTGGGCAGGGTAAAAATCTTCTAAATCTAAGGTTACAAGTACACTATTGGCAACGCGATTTACTATTTCTTTGGCCATAATTAGTCGTTGTTTGTAGCGTAGGTTCGTAAACCAATAGCTGTTTCTTTTTCTTGTTCAACTTTTGTGAGTACAATTTTGTTGTTGCTCTCTATGGGGTCGACTTGTTTGCCAGTATGCAACATTTGGTAGGTGTTAATGTTTATTTTAGTACGAGCGTCTAAAGTCTCTAAAAGGTTAACAGCGCTAATTTTATCTTGCCAACCCGGCATAACTGTACCTTGAAAAACCTTCGATTTTGACCCGCTGCCATAAGCAATAAATCCTAACTTTTTATCTGCTAATGCTACTTGATCTTTTTTAGCATGAACCAATAAACTTAATAGCGCCATTAAAATAGAGGCCGTATAAATATTGCCTATTCTTGACGAGGCGCGTTCGGTAATCTCTATTTTATTGTTCACGAATTCCAAATATTGACTTGACTTAGCCACGCGTCTAGTCCAGGTTTTGGGGTCCGATTCGGGAGTGCCAACTTGGGCAATTAGTTCTTTGTAAGTTGCAGTGTCTTTAATCCACGTTAACCAATTGGATAGTATTATTCGCCGACCATGATAAGCATAAGGCAAATGAAATATTAGGTAATCCCAGCTAGAAACAAAGTTGGTGGGTTTCTGGGCGTTAAAATGCGCTAAGGCCTCTGTTATACGCTCGCTATAACACTTGTTAGAGTACTGTCCGTCAAATACGGGTTCTTCTTTGTATACAGAAACTTGTTTGTTAGGATCTGCCCAAAAGGAGTTCAATGCAGGCTGCTTAGCGGCTTCTTTAGCGGCTTTAGCTGCCTCTGGGTTCATAAGTTCTGCAATTATTTGATCCTTAGAAAAGGTACGTCTAGGTTTAAAAAAGTCTCCGACACTCTGCATTCCTATTCCCCAAGTATCACCAATTTGAATTAAACTTGCAGACTCGCTTAAAAGCACCGCTACCGCCCCAGCTCCTTGGGTATACTCTCCTGTTGAATGCAATTCGTATTTAGATAAATCGCTAGCAATAACTATGGCTTTACGTCCCTTTCCAGCCTTTATCCAATCCAAACAATTTTGCACCGCATCTATAGCCCCTATACAGGCAAAAGTTAAGTCTACAACGTCGCAGTGTTTAAAGCACCGAGGCCCGTATGCAGAACTTAATTGCTGTTCTACAAATTCGGTAGCATAAGTAGCCGTGGGTTTAGATCCATCGACTGCACTTTCTGTTCCAACGTAAATACGTCCAATTTCTCGGGGATCAAGTTCTTGATCTTTTATTAGTGTCCACAATGCGTTTGCAGCAAAACTTGCCGCATCTTCGTTAACATCTGGATGCGCCATTTGTGTTAAGCCAAGTCCTTTTTGTAATTTTTGATATGGAATTTCTCGTGCTGTTGCCAAGTCTTCAATCTCCACATAGAGTTGCGGTACATAAAAAGACATAGCGTCTATTCCTATAGTGCTCATACCCGTAAATTTTAATTATAACATGCCCAATTCTAACTTGGCTTCTTCGCTCATTAAGTCTTGGTTCCAAGGTGGATCAAAGGTTATTTCTACTTCGGCATCTTTTACCATAGACAACGACTTTACCTTGTCTTCTACTTCTTTAGGCAGAGTTTCTGCCACCGGACAGTTAGGAGTTGTTAAGGTCATAAGGATTTTTACATCGTAATCTTCGTTAACAAATACATCGTAAATAAGGCCTAATTCATAAATATCTACTGGAATTTCTGGGTCGAAAATAGTCTTTAGAACCTTCACTATTTTTTCGCCCAATTCGGCGGTATCTATCGTGGTAGTTTGGTCACTCATAATTATGTATTTAATTGCGTTTTAAACGCGATAGCGTATAATTTAATCTGTTTTATCATAGAAACTAAGCCGTTGGCTCGAGTAGGAGATAAATGTTCTTTTAAGCCAATTTTGTCTATAAAATTGGTGTTCGAAGCAAGAATATCTTCGGGAGATTGATTGGTATAGGTGCGAATTAAAATTGCAATAATGCCTTTGGTAATAATAGCATCGCTGTCTGCCGTATATTCGATCTTCCCATCTTTTAAAGCGCCGTGCAACCAAACTTTAGATTGACAGCCTTTAATAATATAATCGTCTGTTTTATACTCGGCGGCAATTATGGGCAACGATTTGCCTAAGCTTATCATATATTCATAGCGTTGCATCCAATCTTCAAAAAGTTCGAATTCTTCTATTATTTCGTTTTGAATTTCTTGAATTTGCATATTATTCTTGCACCTTTAAGGTCATTAATACTTGGTCGTTATTCTTTAATTCTAACATCCCGTTAGCAAAGGCGTACTTGTTTACTACTTGCAAGCCCTGTAAAAATTCCTGTTCTAGATCCATACGACCATCGCAGTACATTTTAGTTGCGCCAAAGCCCGAAAAAGCGAGCTCTCCGTTATTTTGTGTAAACGATCCAAAAAGGCGATTACACCCAGAACTTCCAGAGATTTCTCCTGTTGAGGCATTAAAAACAAGCTCCATACTGTTGGCGTTCATATCCTTGCTATTCATAGATACCACGCTATAACTGCCGTTTAATTCGGTAGGTTGTGCAGGGTTGCCATTAGTTCCTGTTTTAACCGTATTACAGCTTAGGGTAATGGTAAGTATACATAGTGTTACAAGCGTTTTCATAGGCTTTTATTTAAGTTAACATGGTTTGAGCGCGTTTTACGCCAGCTACCAATGCATCTATTTCTTGTTTGGTATTATAAAAAGAAAAAG
This sequence comes from Gilvibacter sp., assembly GCA_965277295.1. GTDB lineage: Bacteria > Bacteroidota > Bacteroidia > Flavobacteriales > Flavobacteriaceae > Gilvibacter. Next base: position 1,189,118 of record OZ255720.1, on the reverse strand, counting down.
AAGCTCTAACCGTTCCGGGGATCTTATAAAAATCCATTATGGGTTGTGCACAATGGTGGCCCGTGCGCACGGCTATACCTAGTTTGTCAAGAATGGTGCCAATGTCGTAAGGGTGAATTTGGTCAATATTAAAAGAGATTACCGAAGTTTTAGCCTTAGAAGTACCGTAAATTTTTAAACCTTTTATATCAAGCAGTTGCGTTGTGGCATAGTCTAAAAGTTCAGCCTCGTAGGCAGCAATATTATCTAAGCCAAGGGTGTTTAAATAATCAATTGCGGCTCCAAATGCAACTCCACCACTAACATTAGGCGTGCCTGCTTCGAATTTATGTGGTAAATCGGCATAGGTGGTTTGTTTAAAAGTTACCTCTTTAATCATTTCGCCTCCTCCTTGATACGGCGGAAGTTTACGCAACCAATCTTCTTTTCCATATAAAAAACCAATTCCGGTAGGACCGCACATTTTATGGGCAGAGCTCACATAAAAATCTACATCTAGCGCTTGTACATCTACATTCTCGTGAGCACAAGCTTGGGCTCCATCTACAAGCACAGCAGCGCCTACTGCATGTGCTTGCTCAATAATTTTAGCAATCGGGTTAATGGTCCCCAAAGCATTAGAAATATGATTTACAAAAACTAATTTGGTTTTTGAATTTAGTAGCTCGCCGTAGGCTTCCATAATTAGGGTGCCCGACTCGTCCATAGGAATTACTTTTAATTCGGCGCCTGTACGCTGACAAAGCATTTGCCAAGGCACTATATTGGAATGATGCTCCATGGCGGTAACCAAAATTTGGTCTCCAGGGTTTAAAAGCGTCCCAAAACCGTTGGCAACAATGTTAATACTGTGCGTAGTCCCAGAAGTAAATATTACTTCGTGCGTATTAGCAGCATTTATAAATTTTTTGAGCGTGTTTCGAGCTCCTTCGTAGGCATCTGTTGCTTCTTGCGAAAGTGCGTGTACGCCACGGTGAATGTTAGCGTTATAATTACTGTAATAATCTACAATACTATCTATTACAACTTGCGGTTTTTGCGAGGTGGCCGCATTGTCTAAATAGACCAAAGGATAACCATTTACCTCTCTTTTTAGTATAGGAAAGTCTGCGCGAATAGCGCTTACATTAAACGGTATTTGGGTAGTTTCTGCCATAGCTTTGTCTCCCCAATAATTTGGGAAATTATAAGTCGAACCCTAATTGCACACCAATTTTTTGTGCAATTAAAGTGTTGATTCGTTTTTTTAATTCTGGAATTTTTACGCTCTCTAAGACATTGTTAGCGAAGGCGTACATAAGTAATGCACGGGCTTCTTTAATGCCAATTCCGCGTGAGCGCATATAAAATAGGGCTTCTTCGTCTAGTTGTCCAATAGTACAGCCATGAGAACATTTTACATCGTCTGCAAAAATTTCTAGCTGAGGTTTTGCGTTAATCGTAGCTTTGTCACTTACAAGAACATTATTATTTTTCTGAAAGGCATTAATTTTCTGAGCCACTTTGTCTACCAAAACTTTCCCATTAAATACGCCTATGGAGCGATCGTCGAAAATTCCTTTGTAATCCTGATGACTTTCGCAATTTTCTGACTGGTGATGCACAAGCGTCGAGTGGTCAACGTGCTGTTTCCCTTCTATAATTGTAATTCCTTTTAAGGTAGAATCGCAATGCTGTCCTTGTTGGTAAAAATTAAGATTGTTTCTAACTAATTTACCGCCAAAAGAAAAGGTATGTACATTACAGTTGCTATCACGCTCTTGCTGCACATAGGTAGAATCTATTAACGACGCATTTAAAGTGTCGTTCTGAACTTTATAATAGTCAACATAAGCGCGCTTGTCTGCGTAAATTTCGGTCACACTGTTGGTAAGTACCGGATTATTAGTTAGGCTTTGGTGACGCTCAATAATTTGAACATGTGCGTTTTCCCCAACAACTATTAAGTTTCTAGGTTGCAACATAAGTGCAGCTTCGCTACCTGTCGCAAAGTTTATTATTTCTATGGGCTTTTCTACCTCTTTATTAGCAGGAACCGAAATATAAGCACCTTCTTTGGCAAAAGCGGTGTTTAAACTGGTAACACTGTCTTTAACTGCTGCTTTGTTAAAATAAGCTTCTATAACTGGACGGTATTTTGGCTTGCTCAAGGCGGCCGATAACAGACATACATCTACACCGTCATGGGTGGTTTCTGATAAAAACGAACTGTAAACTCCGTCTATAAAAACCACTTTATAGGTGTCTATATCGTGTAGAAAATACTTTTTTACGTCTTTAAACTCGAGGGCTTTCGAAGTTTTTGGGAACACACTATAATCTTCCTTTATTAATTTATTTAAAGGGGTGTACTTCCAAGATTCATCTTTACGGGTTGGGAATCCGGCATTTTCAAAGTTGCGAATTGCCTTTTTGCGAAGATCGTGAATCAAGTTGTCCTGATCCAAGTCGTCTTCGTAGGCCATATAAGATGAAACCAATTTTTCTTTTAAGCTCATATTAGACTGCTTTAACTTCGTCTTTAATCCAATCGTATCCTTTTTCTTCCAATTCAAGAGCGAGTTCTTTTCCTCCTGATTTTACAATTTTTCCGTCCATAAGTACATGTACTTTATCTGGAACTATATATTCCAACAAACGCTGGTAGTGCGTAATTACTAACACCGCGTTGTCTTGACTTTTAAGTTTATTAACCCCATTGGCGACTATGCGCAGGGCATCGATGTCTAAACCAGAGTCGGTTTCGTCAAGAATAGCCAGTTTAGGTTCTAACATGGCCAATTGAAATATTTCGTTTCGCTTTTTTTCGCCACCAGAAAACCCTTCGTTTAGTGAGCGTGATAAAAACTTACGATCTATCTCTAACAGTTCGGCTTTTTCGCGAATCATCTTAAGCATTTGATTGGCCGGCATATCTTCCAGGCCTTTTGCTTTACGAGTTTCGTTAATTGCGGTTTTTACAAAATTTGTCACCGATACTCCAGGGATTTCTACAGGGTATTGAAAAGACAAAAACACTCCTTTGTGAGCGCGCTCTTCTGGGTCTAATTCTGTAATATCTTCACCGTTTAACTCAATTTCTCCTTGAGTCATTTGGTATTCTTCTTTTCCTGCAACTACAGAGGCCAACGTACTTTTACCAGAACCATTAGGTCCCATAATAGCGTGAACTTCTCCAGCTTTAATTTCTAAATTAATTCCTCTAAGAATATCTTTATCTTCTACACTTGCGTGCAAATCTTTTATATGTAACATCTTATTGATTGGTTTCTTCTATTTTAATATCTGGTCCTACGGCAGTATTGCTTACAGACACAATTTTTTTAATGGTAATTATGGAATCCCAGCCTTCGGTATCTGTAGGCTTTGGTTTTACAACGGCCTCTATAACTACTGGCACCATATCGTGCACAGAGCCTTGAGAAGCTTTTATTTGTTCGGCCAATTGCTTGGCCATGTCGTCCATAGTAACGGCGTACATTTGTTCGTTAACGTCCAAAACAGCAGCGTCTTGAGTGGCTAAAAAGTTGCCTTCGTAGGTTTTGGTGTTCGTCTCCTCTTGACAGCTAAGCAGCAATATGGCAACGGCTAAATACAGTACGTTCTTCATAGTTTATGTTTATCCCACAGAGCCTTCAAGGCTTATTTCTAATAGTTTTTGAGCTTCCACAGCAAATTCCATAGGCAGCTTATTAAGCACTTCTTTGCTAAATCCATTTACAATCAAAGCAATTGCTTTTTCGGTATCTATTCCACGTTGGTTACAGTAAAAAATCTGGTCTTCGCCAATTTTACTTGTAGTCGCTTCGTGTTCTATGGTAGCCGATTTATTTTTAGCCTCTATATAAGGGAAAGTATGTGCGCCACATTCGTTACCCATAAGTAAGGAATCACATTGGCTAAAGTTTCTAGCATTGTCTGCACGTGCATTAATTTGCACCAGACCGCGATAACTGTTTTGTGATTCTCCTGCCGAAATTCCTTTAGAGATAATAGTACTTTTAGTATTCTTTCCTAAATGAATCATTTTGGTACCGGTGTCGGCTTGCTGAAAATTATTAGTGACAGCAATGGAATAAAACTCTCCAACCGAATTGTCGCCTTTTAACACGCAAGAAGGATACTTCCAGGTTACTGCAGATCCAGTTTCTACCTGAGTCCAAGAAATCTTTGAATTCTTTTCGCAAAGGCCACGCTTGGTAACAAAGTTATATACGCCGCCTTTTCCTTGTGCGTTTCCTGGATACCAGTTTTGAACTGTTGAATATTTAATCTCGGCGTCGTCTAGTGCAATAAGTTCTACAACTGCCGCGTGCAATTGATTTTCGTCGCGTGAAGGCGCCGTACAACCTTCTAGATAGCTCACATAACTGCCTTGGTCTGCAATTACTAAGGTGCGTTCAAATTGACCTGTTCCACCTTCGTTTATTCTAAAATAAGTAGACAATTCCATTGGGCAGCGAACTCCTTTTGGAATATAACAGAACGATCCATCTGTAAACACAGCAGAATTTAAGGCTGCATAAAAGTTGTCGGTTTTGGGAACAATGGTTCCCATATATTTTTTTACCAACTCTGGATGCTCTTGAATCGCTTCAGAAATTGGCATAAAAATAATGCCCTTTTTGGCAAGAGTATCTTTAAAAGTGGTTGCCACAGACACAGAATCTACTACAATATCTACGGCAACATTTTGTAATTTTTTTTGCTCGTCTACAGAAATCCCTAGTTTTTTATACATGGCTAGCAATTCTGGATCTACGTCGTCTAAAGTTTTATTTGGGTCTGCTTGTTTAGGAGCCGAATAATAACTTATGGCCTGAAAGTCTGGTTTTTGGTAGCGCACATTGGCCCATTCTGGCTCTTCCATTTGTTCCCAAATTCTAAAAGCTTCAAGGCGCCACTCGGTCATCCATCCTGGTTCGTTTTTCTTTTTAGAAATTGCACGAACTATATCTTCATTAAGCCCTTTAGGGAAGGTATCCGACTCAATATCGGTATAGAAACCATACTCGTATTCTTTGGTTTCGAGTTCTTTCTTTAAATCGTCTTCTGTGAACTTATTCATAAGTATGTTATGCTAAAATTATAGAGAGAAACTCTCACCACATCCGCAGGTGCGGTTGGCATTGGGGTTATTAAATACAAAGCCCTTACCGTTAAGTCCTCCGCTGTATTCTAAAGTAGTTCCAACCAGGTATAATACACTGCGTTTATCAACAATTATTTTTACCGAATTATCTTCGATTAACTTGTCTTCTTCGGCCATTGTGGCGTCAAACTTAAGTTCGTAAGACAACCCAGAACAGCCTCCGCTTTTTACACCCACACGCACATAATCCTTAGTAGCGTTAAAGCCTTCTTCGGTCATAAGCTGTGTAATTCGCGTTTTCGCTATATCACTGACTTTTATCATCCTGTATAGATTGATTCTAAATTATTTGCAAATATACGGCAAAAGTCGCTTTATTTTTAGCTTTAACAAATTATTAAAACGTATGCAGTTATAGGCGTTTTCGATGCTATCAAGCTATGCTAAAATTCAGAAAAGCGCTCGTCAAAAAGAAAATTGTCGTCTGTAAGGGTGCGTAAGAATGTAATAAGTAGTTCTTTTTCGTCTTGGGTAAGCGGAATACCAAGGCTGCCATCGGGTTGTCTAAAGGCAGGATCTAAGGTTTCAGAATCGATCATGCCACTGCTATAAAAGTCAAGTACTTCTTCTAGAGTTGCCAAACGGCCATCGTGCATATAAGGAAAGGTAATTTCTATATTTCGCAAACTGGGTACCTTAAATTTTTGACGATCTGTTATTAGACCAGTAACTCGCTCTCGTCCTATGTCGTTAAACTCAGGACTTAGCGCTAACCCATTGTTGCGATAGGTTTGGTCCGTAAACAAGGTTCCCGAATGGCAACTGGCACATTTTGCGTCAAAGATGGTTTTTCCCAGTGCTTCGGATTCGCTAAGGGTGGTTCCATCGCCGCGCTCAAAGCGGTCGAATTTACTTTCGCTAGAAATCATCATAACCATAAACTGCGAAAGGGCTTTTAGCATATTATCTGGAGAAATTTCGCCATCGTTAAAGGCAGCGCCAAAAAGGGCTACATATTCTGGGTCGTTTTCGAGTTTGGCTATAATATTGCCAAAGGTTTCGTTCATTTCTACTTCGGCGGTAATTGGAATTATGGGTTGTGCATCTAGATGAACTGCGGCACCGTCCCAAGTAAACTCGTCCATAAAGGCCATATTTTGCAAGGGCTGAGCATTGCGTTTTCCAATAAGTCCGTTTACTCCATGACTTGTAATATGTGTATGATGGGTAAAGGCAAACGACTGAATATGGCAAAAGCCGCAAGAAACTACACCATCTGAAGCTAATCGGCCATCGTAGAAAAGTTTTTTACCTAAAACAAAACCATTTTGTGTTGGGGGATTATTGCTTAGATTGTAAGTAATATCAGGAAAATTAGAAGGAATGTTTACCTCTAAAAATACATCTTGCTCTATAGTAATTGGGTCCTCTTCTGGAACAGCATTATAGGGCTCGTTCTCGCCACAACTGGCAAACAGTAAAACAAACGCTATAGCTGCTAAATACTTCATTATTGATTACTAAAAGCATTAGAAACATTACTGGCAATAATTGGAGCATAAACAGGATCCACTTGAATATCGCTTTTTTCTTGTAACGAATACGATTCTAGTCCTGGGTCAAAAATTTTGCCAACATCGAATGTTATATCTATTTGCGAACTGTTGTCGTTTACTGTAATGTCGTTGGTTAAATTTAGGGTAATTTCTTTGTAATTGTCCAGGTTAGTACCGTGACTACCAACGTGAATAATAAAGGGTTCGTTGGTCGTAGTTGCCGTGTCGAACTCTCCTTCGAACTTTATAAATTTATATCCGGCAGACCAACTCCAAAGCATGTCGTTTTCTTCGGCAGTTGGAATAAAATTATTTACTCCATTTAAGGGATAATTGGACTGATCTACCCCAAAACCAAAGCGAATAGCGCTGTATTTACGGCCTTCAACTTCGGGGATACTTAGCGTTAGGCTTGCAGGGCTTTCTTGGTTTACTACAAAATAGCTCTGGGCTTGTGGTACCGTATATTCTGTGTTGTTTGCACCAACAAAAACAATATTGCTAATTATATATTTTAGCTCGTTTACGCGGTAAGTTTCTCCAGAGGCGTTGGTGTATTGTTGCGTATCTAGGTTTAATGGGCTTGTACCCACTACATTGGCAAAAACTAAATTTACCGTCCCCGGTTGAGCCGCGTTATCGTCGTTATTACAACTGCTAACAGCAACAGCAAGCGCCAGAAAAATAGCCAGTTTCTTCATAATTACTTAATCTTAAATATTAATGCGTCTTTGTTTCCTTTGTTTAAAGGAATGTCTCCGTCGCTACTATCGGTATCGCCAACAACTACAAAACTCGTATTATCTATTGCAGTAACTCCATTTAATAAATCGATGCCTGAGCCGCCAAGGCTTAGTTCCCAGGTAAGGGTTCCAGCGGAATTGGTAAGAATCACCCAGCAATCGTTTTGTCCTTGGTTTAAGCTTACTTGCCCATCGTTACTTCGGGAATTCCCGACCATAATTATTTGTTGGTCGTTAAGTAAGTCTGCTCCACGGGCCGAGTCAAAAAGTGTTCCTCCGTAAGACTGCTCCCAGAGCATGGTGCCAGAATCGTTAAACGCAACTGCCCACAAATCGGCATTACCACGTGCATTGCTAACATCGCCATCTGCGCTGCGACTATCTCCTACCATTAAATAGGTGTTTGCAGATAGTGCTGTTAGGCCATAAGCGATATCTATTTGCGATCCGCCAAAAGATTTTTCCCAAAGTAAATCCCCAGCAGTATTTATTCGTACAGCCCAGAAGTCGTAACTTCCATTTGGGTTAGAAATATCAAAATCGTCACTCTCGCTAGAGCCGGTCATTAGAAAACCACCATCTGCCGTTTGCAATACGCCATAACTACGATCGTTGTTTGTTCCGCCAAAGTATCTGCGCCATATTAATTCTCCATTAGGATCAAGACGTAATCCCCAAAACTCGCCAACGCCATGCTTTGGATTTGCTGTCGAAGCCGCGGGAGGGGCGCTTGCAAAACCGTCGTTACCTTGGCCTTCGCTGGCTGTAATATCTAAAAAACCGCTTATAAAAAAACCGCCATCGTCTGTTTGAATTACTGCGCTGGCTTGGTCGCTACCTGCAAAACCATAACTGTGTTCCCATTCAATTTGGCCCGTGGCAGAGAGTTTTACAATCCAGTAATCTTGAAACCCAGCATTTTGACTTGAATCTCCATCTTGGCTTCTACTAAAACCAACAACGGCAAAACCCCCGTCACTAGTGCTAATTATGTCGTTTCCGCGGTCGTCGCCCGAACCGCCAAATGTGCGACTCCAAAGTAACTCTCCATTTGCATTTAAGCGCAACACCCAGAAGTCACTATCTGTTGCTGTTTTATCTGTAATATCGCCATCGGTGCTTTGGGTATACCCCAAAACCGCAAACCCACCATCGGGAGTTGTTACCACCGCGTTTGCAACATCTAAATTGCTTCCGCCGTAAGTGTAAATCCAGTCGACCTCGCCTAAAAAAGAAGCCTCTGGAGCGTCATCTGTTGGATCTGTTGTGTCGTCTGTCTGCGAAGTATCATCTGTAGGAGCAGGGTCGTTTTTGGAACAACTAATTAGTAGTCCAAGGGTAAGTAAAACAAGCCAATATGTACCTTTTTTAATCACTATTTATTGCTTAATAATTTTTTTAGTTAACTGATTATTTATTTGCAGTAAATACATCCCTGGACTTAATAAACTAACATCTAATTGCATGCTTTTTGGACCGTTATTGTAATTAGTGTCTAACACTAACTGTCCCATGGTATTATAGAGTTTTACGGCCGTAATAGGCTGGTTGTTATGTTCGATAAATAGGGTGTTGTTTACTGGATTTGGATACGTAGCAAAAGGCTCTTGTTCGAATTCTGGTGTGTCTAAAACACTGTTGTCACGCACTAAATAGAATCCGCCTTCTTGATCGCTAATTACTAAGTTTCCACTTTCAAAAAACGGATAAACGTTCCATGCGCCACCTCCGGTTCCTGCGTTGTCACTGCCTGGAACTGTATCGAAGTACCCTGTTTCTGACATATCCTGACTTGCTATATTAGTAATATCTAAAACGCGTAATCCAGCGCGATAACTCGCTAAATAAAAGGTGTTGTCTACCACATAACCATTGTGATCTGTCGCTGGATTTTGACTAAAATAGTTGAACGAAAATTCTGGAAAATCCAAGTCAGAAACATCAAAAATCACGGTCTTGGTTTCGAATCCAAAAATAATTTCGTCTACTTCGTCGCAGAGTAAAAAATAATCTTGGTCTTCGGTAAGCCAACCCTGATGGGTATACCCCGTGTCGCTATAATTCATGCTAGAGATAATAACTGGGTTGGTTTTATCGGTTACGTCAATAATTACAACAATGTCTTCGTTACTTCCAAAAAACAACTCGCTTCCGGTATAGTCTGCGTCCGGGCCTGAGTAGGTTACAATTTGAGCATCGTGGGTATAGCCGGCATCACTAAATCCTCCTGCAAACTGTGGAGTTGTTGGATTTTGAACACTTACCATATGAATTCCTCCCCCAAAGGTGTCGGTGCCCACAGCATAAGCAAAACCAGTATCGGTATTAAGGGCAATATTATGAGCGCTTCCAAACCCGTCGTAATGTGCATCTTCGGTAAAAGTCTCTGGAGGACTCGCAACGGTTCTTAAACGCGTTAGATCGAAAACCTGCATCCCATGGCCATCGGCTTCGCTAACAACAAAGGCATGATTGGCATAAACTTTAATGTCCCGCCAAACACTAGAGGTTGTGTGAGTGGGTAACTTGCCTAAATATACTACATTTAGTGGGTCAGAAATGTCTACAAATCCGGTTCCATCGCCTAGACCAATTATTGCGTATTCTTTCCCAGTATCTGGATCGGTCCAGCCCCAAGAATCGTTTGCAAAAGTAGAGCCAAATTCGCTTAAGCTTACTTGGTCCTGTAAATCTAGTCCTTCGCAAGGAAACCCTCCTGCCATGCCAGATTCACAAGGTGTCTGTCCTAGAACCAGTACAGGAAAAAATAAAAGAATAAAAGGGTATAAAATTTTCATAATTTGTTTTTGGTGGTATGCATAAATAAAACAGCTAAACAGCCATAAACCCTACTGTCTGCGCACAATAAATAAGCCTCCCGAAATATCGCTAACTATTATATTATTACTCGGCAAATAAGGATACACACTCCAAACACCATCAAACATCGGGTCGTCGTTATCGGGAAAAGTATCAAAAAACGCCGTTTCTGTCATGGTACCTGCTTCTAAAGTACTTAGATCGCATAAGCGTAAACCAGCGGTATAATTGGCTAAATAAAAAGTGTCGCCTTTAACATAGCCATTATGGTCTACAGCAAAAGTGGCACCTAAATACGTAAAGTGCTGGATAGGATTATCTAAATCTTGAAAGTCAAAAATTAAGGTTCTGCTTCGCGTGCCTATTTGAACTTCGTCGAGTTCGTCTCCTAAAATAAAATACCGTTGATCTTCTGTAAACCAGCCTTGATGAGTATAACCTACGTTGTCGTAGCTAATAGTAGCAATAGTAACAGGGTTTACTTTGTCGGTAATATTCACAATAACCACTTCGTCTTCGTTACTTCCAATAAATATTTCGGCTCCGCTGTAATCCGTATCGGGTCCATTGTATGTTACAACTTGGGCATCGTGACTATAATCGCCCTCGGCATAGCCGCCTTCTAAAATAGGAGCGAGTGGATCTTGAATATTTATAAAAAGAGGGCCACCTTCAAAGTTGTCTGCACCCACCACATAGGCATAACCTGATTCTTGATTAATTACAATATTATGAGCGCTTCCAAAGTCTTTTAAAATGGCATCTGCAGTAAATTCAATTGGCAGTCCACTCAATCCTCTTAATTTAGTTAGGTCAAAAACTTGAAGTCCATGATTGGCCGCCTCACTTACAATAAAGGCGTAATTATTGTAAACTTTTATATCACGCCAGTTACTCGCCCCCGCTGCCGAAGGCAATTTTCCTAAATACATCGGACTACTTGGACTTGTAATATCTACAAAAGCAGTTCCGTTATTTAGTCCCATTAAGGCGTATTCTCTTGAATTTGACGGGTCTACCCAGCCCCAAGAATCACTACCACGTTGGGCATTAAAAATGCTTAAGGGAATGTTAGACATTAAGTTAATATTGTTGCAGGCAAACGTACCAGCGAAGCCGCCGTCGCAGGCTAGAAAGCCAAGAATTACTGGGACTTCAATAGGGTCGGGATCTGGGTCATTATCGACTACCTCTATAGGATTAGAGGGATTCGGGTCGTCTGAACTAGAACAACTCCAAAACAAGACTCCAATTAGAAGCCAGCAGGATAATTGCCGCATTGTTAGCATTCTTTTTTTAGATAACATACCTTTGCAAATTAATTATTTATCAGGTCATTAAACGCATTTTGCATGTTAAAAAATAAAGACGAATCGAGTACGCCGCTTGGAAATTTAGGGGAGTTTGGCTTAATAGACCACTTGACAAAGCATATAGTTCCAATGCATGAATCTACCCTAAAAGGTATTGGGGACGATGCAGCTGTTTTAGATCCTGAAGGAAAAAAAGTAGTGGTTAGTACCGACATGCTAGTCGAAGGAGTGCATTTTGATTTGAGTTATATGCCCCTTAAACACTTGGGCTACAAGGCTGTTATGGTAAACTTGTCGGATATTTATGCCATGCAAGCTGTGGCTTCGCATATTACGGTTTCTATTGCTGTTTCTAATAGGTTTCCCGTAGAAGCTTTAGAGGAATTATACGCCGGAATACAGTTGGCTTGCGCTACCTATAAAGTAGATTTAGTTGGGGGAGATACTACAAGTTCTGTAACGGGCTTAGTTATTTCTATAACGGCAATTGGATACGCAAACCAAGAAGATATTGTGTATCGATCTGGTGCAAAACCTAACGATTTATTAGTGCTAACTGGAGACATTGGAGCCGCATATATGGGCTTACAAATTTTAGAACGAGAAAAAGAAGTTTTTAAAGTCAATCCAAATGCCCAGCCCGATTTAGAACCTTATACCTATTTAATTGAACGTCAATTAAAGCCCGAGGCGCGTAAAGATATAAACGAACTATTACAGGGCTTAGGGGTCAAGCCAACCGCCATGATCGATGTTAGTGACGGGGTTTCGTCCGAAGTTATTCATTTGTGTAAATCTGGAGACGTAGGTTGTAATGTATACGAAGATAAATTGCCTTTTGACCCGCAGTTTATTAATGTGTGCGAAGAGTTTAAAGTAGATAGTACAACTATGGCTTTAAATGGAGGGGAAGATTACGAACTGTTATTTACTGTAGATCCGGCCGATTATCCAAAAATTAAAGCCAATCCAAATTTAACTGTAATAGGACATATTACTCAAGAAAGCGAAGGAATTCACTTAATTACAAGAGCCAATACTAAGATTCCTATTGTAGCTCGAGGGTGGAATTCGTTTGGAGAAGATGCGGCAGAATAGTTAAGAATACGTCTTCTCTAAGTATTTTTTAAAACGATTATTGTTGCTTTTCCAGTACTTGTTTAAAGTTACCAGACGCCCGTAACCGTCTTCTGTAAATTCTTCACCACAACTTAAACAGCTAAATTCTTTTATTTGAATATGTTGGGTGGCATTGGGTATTAATTTGTGGCCTTTAAGGCTACAGCGCAGGGATTTCTTAAGCATGTTGAGGTTTGTTTAATGTGATAATCTGGTAACGCGACTTTTAGCTCTACGACTAAAAAAGTCGCCAAGACAGGCATTAATTTCTCTAGTTTTTTGAGTTAATCGCACAAGTTTTCCGTTGGAATTTGTCGAGAATTCTTCTTTGCAATGTGCACATTGGTACTCGTTTACAGAATCTGTAATGCGATGCGTTATTACAAAACGATGGCCGGTAACTTTACAACGCAATTTACCAATAGCGCTGCTTTTAGGGGAATTTGTATTCATAGGAGTTGGTTGATTTGGGTCATTTCATTCCTTTGTTCGGTGTTAAATATATAAAAATATTCAATAAAACATCGATTAAATACAAAAATATTCGATAAAGTGTAATTTGTTAATGAATAGAAGTAATTGCCTTTAGTGTAAGTTTTGGGTGTTCGTAGGTACTCATATGTCCGCCAGGGAGCAATTTAAAATGGTTGCCATTTGCTTCGCTTACCGCTTTTAATTGCACAGCGCTAATTAAAGGATCTTCTTGAGAGGCAATAATTGTACAGTTCTCGCTGTAGTTTTGTAAGACCTGAGATTGGTCTTTGCGCTGCATCATTCCTTTAATAGCAGCAGTAATTCCTTGTAATTGCATAGCTAGAGCATCTTTTTTTAACGCTTCTATTTGCGCTTGCAGGCGAATCCTGTTTTGCGCTGCAAACAAATTGGTAATAGCCATGCTAATAAATTTATCGGGAACAGTTTTAAGGAGTTTAAGGGCTTGGGTTCTGTTTGCGAGGCGTTGTGAGCTGTCAGGAAAAGGAGTCGAGTTAAGTAACACCAATTTATTAATTACCTCTGGTTGGAGTTTTGCCAGCGCCAATATTACATAACCTCCCATAGAATGTCCAACAAAATTTGCATGGGTAATCGATTCGTGAGCCAATACCTGTAAAATACAACCCGCCATTTGTTGCATGGTGTGAATTTCACTAAACACGCCCGATGCTCCATGACCGGGCAAGTCAATGCAAATAACACGCTGCGTCTTTGCTAGCTCTGGTGCGATAGCCCCCCACATGGAACTGTTTTCTAAAAACCCATGAAGCAATACCAATGGCTGACCCTTACCTTGAATGGTATAATTAATTAAAGAGTTTTTATAGTGTAAATGCATTTTAGTTATCTTGGGCTAGCAAATTCTATTCATGAGCAAAACTAAAGAATTACTAGTAACCGCTTTTGCCTTATTCGCCTTATTTTTTGGCGCTGGAAATTTATTATTACCTCCCTTGTTAGGTTATAATTCGGCAGATAATTGGCTATTAGTAACCCTTGGTTTTGCAATAACGGCCGTTGCAATTCCTATAATAGGTATTTATGCACATGCCAAACTGCAAGGAACTATGTACGATTTTGGCAAAAAGGTTTCTCCTTTGTTTAGCCGAATATTTTGCGTTGTTATTTATGCCATTTCTATAACAATACCTTCCCCAAGAACTGCTTCGGCCACCCACGAAATTGCAGTGTACCCAGTTTTTAATAATAATGCTTTAGTAACGAGTCTTGTTTACTTTAGTTTGGTGTTGTTATTCGTTTTAAACCGCTCAAAGATAATGAGTTTTATTGGTAAGTATTTAACTCCAATAATTGTTATAATGCTCTTGGCGGTAATAGGAATAAGCGTTCTGGATAGTTCAGAAATTGTAAATCAAGCTACACTAAGTGCTCCTTTTGTAGATGGAATTTTAGAGGGGTATCAAACTTTCGATGCCATTGGAGCCGTTGTTGTGGGTGCAGTAATAATAGTTTCGCTAAATCTACGAGGGCATACAGACTACCAAGCTAAAAAGCGCTTGATTTCTCGTGCTGGTATTATTGCAGGCATTGGGCTTTTAATAATGTATACTGGTCTTATTGTTGTTGGTTCCTACTATGGGAACGACATTATTGGTTTTAGCGAAATGGGAGGCGATATGCGCCGAGCCACTTTGCTAAGTGGAATAATAACCTTAGCCATTGGAAGTAACGCCAATATTGTGCTTAGTGTTTTAATTGCATTGGCTTGCTTTACCACTGCAGTAGGAATAATTGCAGGGGCTGCCGATTATTTTAAAGACTTATTTAACCAGTCAAAGCGCGCCTATATAATAACCGCAGTATTAGGTTGTGCTTTTGGAGTATTAATAGGACAACTAAACTTTCACGATATAATAGTAATCGCAATTCCTGTGTTAGCTTTTATTTATCCTTTGGTAATAGTGCTTATCTTTTTAAATGCTATTCCCAATAAATTTGCAAGCCCTAAAGTGTTTAAAGCTGTTGCATTAACCACCTTTTTGTTTAGCCTGCCCGATGTTATAAGTGGAATTGCAGGCCCAGAAACGGTAACGGCTATTAATGGATATATACCCTTGGCAAAATACAGTATGGGTTGGGTACTTCCTGCTTTGGCTGCATTTTTAATCGCGAATGTGCTTTTTAAACAACCTAATCTGCCTAAATCTGCGGAAATTACCCACTAGGTAACAATTTGGTAAAATATCGCAAACGTTATAGTGCTTAACGCAGTGAAAATCAGTGTTTAATTTTATTGCGATATTCTAAGAAAACGCCAATTTAACTAGCGAATTTTTAAAAAATTCTAAAAAGCGCAACCTCCTTATTAGAGAAGTCATAAAACTGTTCAATTTATTGCGCATTGCATTTTTTGTAAAGTTGTGCTATCCTAAATTTACCCAAAATATAAAACCTGCAATTATGGCTATTAGCAAACAATTTTTAAAAACAAAACCGGTTTGTAAAGTAACTTTTACGGTACCGGCAGAAGAGGCCAACCAAGTTCATGTAGTTGGATCTTTTAATGCTTGGGATACAGATGCTACTCCCTTAAAAAAATTAAAAAATGGAACCTTTAAAGGAACCGTTAATTTAGACGAAGGACAATCGTACCAGTTCCGTTATGTAATAGACGGCAACTACACAAACGACGATCAAGCCGATGCCTATGCGTGGAGCGACTTTGCCGCTGCAGATAACGGAGTGCTAAATTTATAAGCACAACACGGTTAAAAACTAAGAGCCCTTTGGAGAATCCAAGGGGCTTTTTTTATATCTTACTGCTTCTAAAAACGCACCAATGAACAGCAAGGTTTTATTATTACTACTTTTATGCACAGCGACTAGTTTTGCACAAGACTACAAAAAAGATCTAAACGATATACAGGCTGCGGCTAATGGTTATATCGATATTTTTTACAAAGGCGATACCTTATTAGCATATAAATATATAGACAAAAGCTTACGCAAAGTGGGTTGGAGTTATAATAGCGACAAGAACAAGTATACTGGGAATCGAGAATTGCCCTTTAACGCTGTTATAGATTTATCTAAACGACTTAAAAAGGACCCTATACAAGGTGTAGATAGTGCCCCTCGTGAAGTAGAAATACTGGAGGTAAACGATAAAATTGCCATTGTTAAAGTAACCGCTATTTGGGGAATAGATTACTTAAATATGGTCAAGTTTGGCCAAGACTGGAAGATTATAAATATTATTTGGCAATCGGCACCAAAATGGACCTACAGGCCTAAAGAGTAGTTTTATTTACTGTGGTAAGTTTAAGCGTTCATTAAATCTTCGATCTCTTCGGCTTCGATAGGGATATCGCGCATTAAATTAAAAGGTGCGCCCGTTTGTTGCACTACAACGTCGTCTTCAAGGCGAACCCCAAAACCTTCCTCTGGAATGTAAATGCCAGGTTCTACAGTAAAAACCATATTAGCACTAATTGGTTCCCAAAGAATTCCGTAGTCATGGGTGTCTAAGCCCATATGGTGTGATGTTCCGTGCATAAAATACTTTTTATATGCAGGCCATTCTGGGTCTTCGTTTTGCACATCGGCTTTATCTAAAAGTCCAAGACCTAACAATTCACTGGTCATTAATTTACCTACCTCTACATGATATTCCTTCCAAAATGCACCGGGAACTAATAGCGCAGTGGCCTGGTTTTTTACTCGGTTAACGGCGTCGTAAACTTCGCGTTGACGCTTTGTAAATCGACCATTTACAGGAACTGTTCTGGTCATATCGCTGCTGTAATTAGCATATTCTGCGCCTACATCCATTAAAATTAAATCGCCGTCTTTACATTGCCTGTTGTTTTCTATATAATGCAATACATTTGCGCTATTTCCGCTGGCAATAATAGGGGTATAAGCAAAGCCTTTAGATCTATTATTTAGGAATTCATGCATGTATTCCGCTTCTATTTGGTATTCCCAAACACCGGGTTTTATAAAATTTAAAACGCGTCTAAACCCGCTATTGGTGATATTACATGCGGTTTGTAAAGCCTCTAATTCTAGCGCGTGCTTTACGGATCGTAAACGCTGTAATATTGGATTGCTTTTAGCCCAAGAATGCGCGGGAAATTGCGCCTTGGTTTTGACAATAAAACGGTCTTCGCGCGTTTGCGTTTCTACTGCCTGACGGTAGTGTTCGTTGGTGTTAAAATAAACAGTTTCTGCTTGCGTCATAAGTTCAAAAAAGACCTTGTCGAAATCTTGTAACCAACAAATAGTTTTTACTCCACTAACCGCTGTCGCTTTTTGTTTGGTTAGCTTTTCGCCTTCCCAAATAGCAATATGTTCGTTGGTTTCTCTTACAAAAAGGACTTCTTTATGCGCTGGGTTAGCCGCATCTGGAAATAACACCAAAATACTTTCTTCTTGATCGACTCCACTTAAAAACAAAATATCCCTATGCTGATTAAACGGCATGGTACTATCTGCGCTAACTGGATAGATGTCGTTGCTATTAAAAACAGCTAAACTTTTAGGCTTCATAGCAGCCATAAAGTTGGATCGATTGTAAATATATAAGGACTTGTCTAGAGGAGTGTACTTCATAACTGTAATAATTTAGGCCTAAAAATAACAAAATATAGCGGTTATATTGCCCCTTGGTTTGTGTTAAACTTGATTAAAAAGTTTTGTTCCACAACTGCGAATACGTAATTTGGTTGCGTAACATCCAACCAATAAATAATGACACTAAGACCATTCGTTTTCGCAATTTTTGCGCTCATGTTGCTAACTACACAAGCGCAAACCCCAGCAACATCTGCTGCAGCGGTTAGTCAAGGACTGCAAGAAAAGTCCACAATGACTCAAAATTCATTAGTAAAAAACATTCCATTTACCAATATTGGCCCATCAATAATGAGTGGTCGTGTGGTAGATTTCGATGTAAACACAAACAATCCTACCGAATTCTATGTTGGTTATGCCAGTGGAGGACTTTGGTATACTAACAATAATGGTACTTCTTTTGAACCGGTAATGGACAATTCTCCCACTCAAAACGTTGGTGATGTTGCTGTAGATTGGAACTCAGGAACCATTTGGGTAGGAACGGGAGAGGTAAACGCTTCTCGCTCTTCTTATGCAGGAATTGGCCTTTTAAAATCTACAGATAAAGGCGCTACTTGGACCAATGTAGGGCTTGAAGATTCGCATCATATAAGTCGCGTACTAATTAATCCAGACAATCCCGACGAAGTTATAGTTGGAGCAGTCGGGCACTTGTATTCTTTAAACTCCGAACGCGGCGTTTATAAAACTATGGATGGTGGAAAGTCTTGGAACCGTGTACTTTTTGTGAACGACCAGACTGGAATTATAGACGTAGCTGTAGATCCAAACAACTTTAATATAATGTATGCATCGGCCTGGGATAAGGACCGTAAAGCGTGGAATTTTGCAGGAAGCGGAACGGGAACAGGAGTTTATAAAAGTACCGATGCCGGAAGTACCTGGACTAAAATTAGCGCCTCAGGTAGCGGATTACCTATGGGCGAAGGTGCAGGTAGAATTGGTCTTACCGTTGTGGACGAGAACACGGTATATCTAATACACGATAACCAAGATAGAAGACCTGATTCTGGAGGCAATAATCGTTCTGGTGGCTTGACAAAAGACGATTTTAAAACCATGAGCAAGGCGGACTTCTTAGCATTAGAAGACAGCAAACTTGACGGGTTTTTACGTCAGAATAGATTTCAACAAAAATATCAAGCAGCCAATGTTAAGCAAATGGTACGTGCAGGATCTCTTAATCCTGAGGACTTGGCATTTTACTTAGAAGATGCCAATAGTCAGTTGTTCGATACACCAGTTATTGGAGCCGAAGTATTTAAAAGTACCAACGGCGGAAAAACTTGGAATAAAACCCATGACGGATACTTAGACGGATTGTACTATTCTTATGGGTATTATTTTGGAATGATTCACGTGGACCCAAGTGACTCCAATGGAATTTACATCTATGGGGTGCCAATTTTAAAGTCTAAAGACGGCGGAAAAACCTTTACCTCTATAAATGCTGCAAATGTGCATTCAGATCATCATGCGCTTTGGATTAATCCAAATCAACCCGGTCATTTAATAAACGGTAACGACGGGGGTGTAAATATTAGCTATGACGATGGCCAAACCTGGATAAAGAACAATTCTCCATCGGTTGGACAGTTTTATGCCATTCAAGTGGATAACGAAAAACCCTATAATGTTTACGGTGGTTTGCAAGATAACGGAGTGTGGAAAGGCTCTAGTCAGCATGTAGAGAGTGTGCGTTGGCACGCTTCTGGACAGTATGGTTTTGAATCTATAATGGGGGGCGATGGAATGCAAATTCAGGTAGATAATAGAAATTCCAATATTGTTTACACGGGTTTCCAATTTGGAAATTACTATAGATTGAATTTAGAAACTGGCGATGCAAAACCCATTCAGCCTAAACACGAATTAGGAGAGCGTCCGTATAGATTCAATTGGCAAACACCAATACTTTTGTCTTCTCACAATCAAGATATTGTGTATTACGGCGGTAATAAACTTATGCGTTCAATGAATCAGGGAGACGATTTTAGCGCTATTTCAGGAGATTTAACCACAGGAGGAAAACCAGGGAATGTGGCCTACGGAACCCTAAGTACTATTAGTGAATCGCCTTTTGAATTTGGATTGATTTACACGGGAAGCGACGACGGCTTGGTACATGTTACCAGAAATTCTGGTGCAAATTGGACTAAAATTTCGGATTCCTTTCCAAATGGATTATGGGTTTCTCGCGTAGTTGCTTCGAGTCACAAAAAGGCTAGAGTATATGTAAGTTTGAATGGTTACCGTTGGGACGACTTTAAGCCGTATGTATATGTTAGCGAAGACTTTGGAGCTACTTGGACTAATATTTCCAGTAATTTACCTGCCGCTGCAGTGAATGTAATAAAAGAGGATCCAGAAAACATGAATGTACTTTATTTGGGAACCGATAATGGTGCTTACGTTTCTTTAGATCGCGGAGCTTCTTGGCAAGTGTTTGCTGGTGGCTTGCCTAATGTTGCCGTGCACGATTTAATTATTCATCCGGAAGCTCGAGAGTTAATTTTAGGAACACATGGACGTTCCATTTACAAAGCCGACATGACCTTGCTGCAAGGTATAAGTGGGAACCCTATGGATTACGTAGTAGTTTCTAAGCCACAGCCAATTAATGCCTCAAGACGCTGGGGTACAGCTTTTAGCAGCTGGAGTGATGTTAACGAACCAGAAATGCAATTGGACTATTATAGTCCAAGCTCTGAGAATGGCAGCTTAGTAATTATGAACAGCGCTGGTGTAGAATTAAACCGAATGGACATTAGCGCCGATAAAGGATTTAACCACGTGATGTACGATCTTACCATAAGCGAAAAGGGTAAAAAGGCACTAGAAAAAACGGATTCTTCTATTAAACTACGCGCCATGCTTAACGGTAAATATTATCTGCCAAAAGGGGACTATAATATAGTTGTTAATGTGGGTGTTAAACAATCAAAAACTACTTTGACTATTAAATAGTTAAGTTGTATTTATAATAAGTCTAAATAGGCGGGGATTCGAATTGTAAAGTTTGGGTTTCCGCCCTTTGCGTCGTATTTTTGCATAGTTTTAAATTCAATACAAACACATGGGAATGTTAAGTACTTCTATTGCTCGAAAAGTTGCCATGGCGCTTTCGGGTTTATTCCTCGTTTTTTTTCTAGCACAGCACTGTGTAATAAATTTAACTTCGGTAATTGCTCCAGACCTTTTTAACACTTGGTCTCATTTTATGGGAACAAATGGATTGGTTCAATTTTTACTGCAGCCCGTTTTAATTTTCGGGGTGGTGTTTCACTTTGTTATGGGTTTTGTTCTGGAATTACAGAACAGAAAAGCCAGAACGGTAAAATATGCTAGCTATAAAGGTGGCGCCAATGCTTCTTGGATGTCTCGAAACATGATTCTTTCTGGAATTGTTGTTTTAGCGTTTTTAGGCTTACATTTTTACGATTTCTGGGTACCAGAAATAGTTCATAAATACATAGAAACTCATCCGGAAGATCCAACACGATATTTTGCAGAAACCGTGCATAAGTTCGAAAGTCCTGTTCGCGTAGGGATTTACGTTGTTTCTTTTGTATTGTTGTCCTTGCACCTGTTGCACGGATTCTCGTCGGCGTTCCAGTCGGTTGGCTTCAACAATAAATATTCTAAAGCTTTAAAAGGATTTACCACGGCCTTTGCCATTATAATTCCGGCCTTATTCATTTTTATCGCTTTATATCATCATTTTAATCAAATTCCACATTAAACGTTTCACTTATGTCGACCTTAAATTCTAATATACCTCAAGGGCCACTCGCAGATAAGTGGACGAAACACAAAAACGATATAGACCTAGTAAACCCGGCAAACAAGCGTAATATAGACGTGATTGTTGTAGGTACAGGGCTAGCTGGAGGTTCTGCCGCAGCTACATTGGCCGAACTGGGTTACAATGTAAAAACATTCTGTTATCAAGATTCTCCAAGACGAGCACACTCTATCGCAGCTCAAGGGGGAATTAATGCAGCAAAAAACTATCAGGGTGACGGAGATTCAACCTACCGCTTGTTTTACGATACCGTAAAAGGAGGTGATTATCGCTCTAGAGAAGCAAATGTTTACCGCTTGGCAGAAGTTTCTGCAAATATAATTGACCAATGTGTGGCTCAGGGAGTTCCCTTTGCTCGTGAATATGGTGGATTATTAGATAACCGCTCTTTTGGAGGGGTGCTTGTTTCAAGAACTTTTTACGCAAAAGGACAGACAGGCCAACAATTGTTACTTGGTGCTTATTCGGCAATGAACCGCCAAATTAACCGTGGAAAAATAAAGGCTTACAATCGTCACGAAATGTTAGACCTTGTGCTGGTAAATGGAAAGGCTCGTGGAATTATTGCTCGCGATTTAGTAACGGGTAAATTAGAGCGCCATTCGGCTCATGCAGTTGTTATTGCCTCTGGTGGATACGGTAATGTTTTCTTTTTATCGACTAACGCGATGGGAAGTAATGTAACTGCATCTTGGAAAATTCACAAGCGAGGAGCACATTTTGCAAATCCGTGTTTTACACAAATTCACCCAACCTGTATTCCAGTTTCGGGAGATCACCAATCTAAGTTAACCTTAATGTCGGAATCTCTAAGAAACGATGGACGTATTTGGGTTCCTAAAAAATTAGAAGATGCTAAGGCGATTCGCGAAGGCAAATTAAAGCCAACCGAATTGGCCGAAGAAGACAGAGATTATTACTTAGAACGTCGCTATCCTTCATTTGGAAATTTAGTGCCGCGTGATGTTGCGTCTCGTGCCGCAAAAGAACGTTGCGATGCCGGTTTTGGTGTGAATAAGACAGGAGAAGCTGTTTATTTGGACTTTGCCGCTGCTATTGAGCGTTACGGAAAAGAACAGGCAGAAATTCACGGAAACCATAATCCTTCGCCCGCCGAAGTTTTAGATTATGGAGAAAAAGTAATAGAAGATAAATACGGAAACTTATTCCAGATGTACGAAAAGATTGTAGATCAGAATCCGTATAAGACCCCTATGATGATTTACCCAGCAGTGCATTATACTATGGGTGGTGTATGGGTAGACTACAATTTGCAAACAACTATACCAGGCTGTTATGCAGCTGGGGAGGCCAACTTTTCTGATCATGGTGCTAACCGTTTAGGAGCTTCTGCTTTAATGCAAGGCTTAGCCGATGGTTATTTTGTATTGCCATACACGATTGGAGATTATTTAGCCGACGATATTAGAACTGGGCCAATTAGCACAGAAAGCCCAGAGTTTGAAGAGGCAGAAGCCAGTGTAAAAAGCACCTTAGATAAACTAATAAATTGCAAGGGTACTAAGCCTGTAGATTACTTCCATAAACGATTGGGAAAAATTATGTGGGATAAAGTTGGAATGTCTAGAAATGCGGAGGGATTAACCGAAGCGATTAGTCAAATTAAAGCTTTGCGTGAAGAATTCTGGAACGATGTTCTTGTGCCAGGTGGCACAGATCAAATGAACCAAGAGCTGGAGAAAGCTGCTCGCGTTGCTGACTTTTTAGAGCTTGGAGAATTGTTTGCCAAAGATGCTTTAGATCGTAATGAATCTTGTGGAGGTCACTTTAGAGAAGAATACCAAACGGAAGACGGAGAAGCGACTCGCGACGATAAAAACTTTATGTATGTCTCGGCTTGGGAATACAAGGGAGAGCCGTCGGACGCAGTACTGCACAAGGAACAACTAGAGTACCAAAACATAGAAGTTAAAACTAGAAGTTATAAATAATATTGCTATAATAAACGGACTAAAATTGTTAGCCCTGCTATTATCATAAAAAAACTTTGAATAGATGAATTTAACGCTTAAGATCTGGAGACAGAAAGATGCAAATACTAAAGGAAGCATGCAAACCTATCCAATAGAAGGGATAGAAGGAGACATGTCTTTTTTAGAAATGCTAGATGTATTAAACGATAAGTTAATTAGCAATGGCGACGAACCTGTAGTTTTTGACCACGATTGTCGCGAAGGTATTTGCGGATCTTGTTCGTTACAAATTAATGGAGAGCCCCATGGCCCAGATCGTTTAGTTACCACTTGCCAATTGCATATGCGTAAATTTAACGATGGCGATACCATAGTAATAGAACCCTTTAGAGCCAAGGCTTTTCCAGTAATAAAAGATTTAATGGTAGATCGCTCTGCATTCGATCGTATTCAGCACGCGGGAGGTTATATTTCTGTAAACACTTCTGGAAATACTATAGATGCCAACGCTATTCCTGTAGAAAAGGAAGACGCAGACGCCTCGTTTAACGCAGCGACTTGTATTGGTTGTGGTGCCTGTGTTGCGGCATGTAAAAACGCTAGCGCAATGTTATTTACATCGGCCAAAGTGAGTCAGTTTGCATTACTTCCTCAAGGAAAAGTTGAGGCAACACGCCGTGTTTTAAATATGGTGGAGCAAATGGATAACGAAGGATTTGGTAATTGTACAAATACTGGGGCTTGCGAAGTAGAATGCCCTAAGGGTATTTCTTTAGAGAATATAGCCAGAATGAATCGCGAGTATTTGTCTGCCAGCTTTAAAGGCTAATTACATCGCCTTTAAATGAGCATTTACCCCTTGCTTTATTCCAGTAATAAAGATGTTTTTTAAAATGGTTTGCTTGAATTTAGTTATGTCGTAAGGCTTAACTATAATGTCGTTCATACCAGCGTCAAAAATTCCAAAGCGAACTTCTTCTATTTCTACTGCTGTAAGTGCAATTACGGGAATGTTTGGATTAAACTGTCTAATTTCTTTTGTCGCCTGAATGCCGTCTTTTTCGGGCATATTTATATCCATTAAAATTAAATCGAATTTAAGCTTACGCGCAAGTGTTACGGCTTGCTCACCGTTATCTGCGAGCACACATTCCACCATATCTTTTTCTAAAATCTTTTTGGTTACAATCTGATTAATTCTATTGTCCTCTACCACTAAAATTCGCTTGCCCCTAAGCAATTTAGCATCGAGCAGGGTGTCGGATTCTACCTGTGGAATATTGTTTACTCGGGTGAATTCTAATGCAAATTTAAATTCAGAACCCTGTCCTAAAACACTCGATACCGCAATGTCCGAATTAGAAAGATTTAGTAATTTTTTTACAATTGGAAGCCCTAACCCAGTTCCCTGATAACTGTAGTTTCTTGAATCTATTTGCGAAAACTCATCAAAAATAATGTCTTGCTTTTCTTTTGCAATTCCTATACCGTTGTCCTTTATACTAAAGCCTAATTCAATTTTATTATCGGAGCTTTTTTGTTGCACAATATTAATTTGAATTTTACCATTCTCGGTAAATTTACAGGCATTGCCTATTAAATTCATTAAGATTTGCGACAAGCGCATGGCATTTCCTTTAATGCTCGTTGGAATTTCTGTATCTATTTGAATGTTTATTTTGTTGTTATTCTGCACTCTCATGTATTCAAACGAAGCAGCAATAGTATTTATAAGCTCCCTAACATTAAAGGTCGAACAATCGTTTTCGAGCGTTTTTGAGTCAATTTTATTTATTTGTAAAACATCGTTTATAAGTGCAAGTAAATAATCGGCCGAAAACTTAAGTAGGTTTAAATCTTTTTTATGATTTTTTAAAGCCTTGTCTTCCAAGAGCAGCGTGCTTAGTCCTATTACTCCGTAGAGCGGAGTGCGCAGTTCATGACTAACGGTGCTAAAAAACTTAGTTTTGGCCTTAGACATGCGTTCCGATTCGTCTTTGGCATTAAGGTATTCTTTGTTCTTAATTTTTAACTCTTTAACCAGTTTTTTTCTATTTCTAAATGCATAAATTAATAACATTATAGTTAGCAGACAGATTGCCGAAACTACCAAAAGGTAATTGTTCCAACGACTTTTATTTGCTACAATTGTCATTTGGAATTGTTGTTCTAGCTCTGCAGCCTCCATGTCTTTTTTATACTCTTCTACTTGAAATTTAGCGGCCATCATATCTGTTTCTGCCGATTTAATATTTTCTAAGTTTTTAGCTTGGTACTCTTCGTATTTTGCTCGTACTTGATAGGCTTCTTTAAATTTTTCTTGGGCAAAAAGACTTTGACTGTAAAATAAATATGCAGTTTCCAATTCAATCCACAAGTCGGCAAGAGTAGCTTCTTGAATTACTTTTTGAGCATAAAAGTCGGCATTTTTAAAATCTCCTTTTATGTAGTAATACTCGAGCATTATATTGTCTAAGCCCGTCTGGTACGAATCGTGATTGTAGTGTTTACTTAACAATTTAGCCGCTTGAATATGGGTAAATGCCTTTGGGTAATTTCCCGACTCCATGGCTGTTAATATGGTGTTGTAATGCGCATTGGCCAGTTTGGCGGAATCTTTAATTTTTTCGAACCCCTCTATGGATTTATTGTGATAAGTAAACGCTAAGGCGTAATCTTTACCAGTGGCAGCGAACATATTTGCCAAATCCATATAGTTTAGCGCAATGGCAGTATCGTTTTTAGATAGTTGAGCAAACTTTTGTGATTTTTGAAAGTTTTCTTGAGCTAAAACAGTATCGGTGATTGCCAAGTAATCGTAGCCTAAATTGCGATATCCACGGTATATTAAATAGGGGTCATTTAATTTAACTGCCTGGCCTAATAAACTAATGTTTAGCTTTAAGGATTCTTTATAATCGCCATTAAAATAATAGGTGTCAGAAGAATCCATGAGGACTTCAAAATATTCACGCGAAATGGTAGGGGAACCATCGGAAATATTTTGTCCGTGACTTAAACCGATGCATAATAACAACAGTCCAGCAGTAAAGTAGTGTGTTTTTAGAAACCACTTCATGATAGGTAATCGATAAATTTGGGACTAGCAATATACACTTTTATTTGTAATTGGTTAAGCATCAGTATTTTTTGAATTCAACTATACCCGTTACCTTTATTGCATGAAATCTAAGCTTCCAAATACCCAAACCAGTATTTTTAGTATAATGAGTGCGTTAGCAACTAAACATGGGGCCTTAAACCTGTCTCAAGGGTTTCCTAATTTTAAAAGTGATTCAGAGCTCATTAATATGGTTAAAACAGCCATGGACAGTGGTTACAATCAATATGCCCCAATGCCAGGTGATTTGGGTTTAAGAGAAGCCATTGTTAATAAAGTACATACTGCCTATGGGCATAAGTATAATGCAAATTCAGAAATTACCATTACGGCGGGAGCCACCCAGGCCATATTCACTGCATTAACGGCACTAGTTCATCCGCAAGACGAAGTCATTATTTTTACTCCTGCCTATGACTGTTATGCTCCGGCAATTAAACTGCAACAGGCCAAAGTTGTGCCTATACAACTAGAGGCACCTAACTATAAAGTGGACTGGACTGCGGTTAATAATGCTATTACCAATAAAACAAGCATGATAATTATTAATACGCCTCACAATCCTTGCGGGAGCGTTTTTAGCGAAACCGACATGCTTGAATTAACTCGTATTGCAAAAAAACATGACTTGTTGGTTTTAAGTGACGAAGTTTATGAGCATATTATTTTTGACGAATTAGCGCATCAAAGTGCAGCTCGATTTCCTGACTTAGCCACCCGAACTGTTATTACAGCTTCTTTTGGTAAGACTTTTCATAATACCGGCTGGAAAATGGGTTATTGTTTGGCGCCACAGGAGCTAACATCAGAAATTCGCAAGGTGCATCAGTATAACGTGTTTAGTGTTAATAATCCCATTCAGAAAGCCTTGGCCATGTACCTACAGCGGCCAGAGCGTTATACTAGTTTGCCTAAATTTTATCAAAATAAGCGCGACACTTTTTTAGCCGCTATTAAAAGTTCAAAATTTAAATTTACACCCAGTCAAGGGACTTATTTTCAGCTGCTAGACATATCTGAACTCACAGACCAATCGGACGTAGAATACGCCAAATACTTAACTATTCAACACAAGTTGGCGGCCATTCCAACTTCTGTGTTTAACAGCGAGCAAGAAGACCATCGTATGTTGCGATTCTGTTTTGCCAAGACCGACGAAACATTGGCAAAAGCTGGCGAAATTTTATGCAACCTTTAAGATTCGATGCCGCTAGGTTTGCATTGTATTTTTTAAGATATTGTAAAGGCTAAATTTGTAAATAACATGGGAGAAGAACTACTGCAAGCTGTGCGGGATTCCAATTTAGATTTAATTGTGTCTATTTTAAAAGAAGATCCCGAACTAATCAACTTTAAAGACAATAGAGGTTCTACACCTTTATTATTGGCTACCTATTATGGGAATCAACAAGTTTGCGAAGCCTTATTAGCCATTCCTCAAAACGTTGACGCGCAGGATAGTTCTGGCAATACGGCACTTATGGGAGTTTGTTTTAAAGGATTTGTTCCCATAGCCGACTTACTTATTCAGGCTGGTGCTAATGTTAACGCTATAAACTATAACAAGGCCACTGCCTTAATTTTTGCAGCCACCTTTAATAACGCTAAAATTGTAAAATTGCTTTTAGCGCATGGAGCCAACGTTAATCACAAAGATGAGCGCGGGCTAACTGCTTTAGATCATGCTAAAATGCAAGGCATGAATGCTATTGTTGACTTGTTTCAAGACGCATAATATGGCAAATACCTTAAAAGTAACACTTGTTCAGACACAACTACATTGGGAAGATCCAGAGGCTAATCGAGCCCATTTTACAACCCTTATTCAAGGGATTAGTACGCCAACAGACCTAATTGTACTGCCAGAAATGTTTACCACTGGCTTTTCTATGAACGCCGCTCCTTTTGCCGAACAACAAACTGGGCCAACAGTGAGGTGGATGCGTAATTTGGCGAGTCAAAAGCAGGTTGCTATTACTGGTAGTCTAATGATTAAACAAGACAATAAGTTTTACAATCGATTAATTTTTGTACACCCAAATGGGCAATTAGAAACCTATAATAAACGGCATACTTTCACCCTTGCCGGCGAACAAAAAGTGTTTTCTGCGGGGGATTCTCATACTATAATTACCTATAAAGGCTTTAAAATTTGCCCATTAATATGTTATGATTTACGATTTCCTGTTTGGGCGAGAAATACTATGGATTACGATCTATTGCTTTATGTCGCAAATTGGCCCAAAATAAGAACTAACGCATGGGATGCACTCCTTAAGGCTCGTGCAATAGAAAATATGGCTTACTGTATTGGCGTAAACAGAATTGGCACCGATGGATTAGGTTTTGAATATATAGGGCATTCTGCCGCTTATAGTCCACTAGGAGAATTACTTTCTACATCTAACTTAGAAAGTGAATTTAAATCTACTGTTGAGTTAGATAAAGAAAGTATGCTAAAAACGCGAGAGAAACTCGGGTTTTTAAACGATCAAGACCCTTTTAGTCTTTTAGAATAAATTCGGCTTCGCGTACCCAGTTAGAATTAATTTCTATTGTACCTTCTCTGTAAATAACCTCTTCGGGCTGAAGCTTTTGTAAGTAATTTCCAGAATCCCATTTTCCGTTACTATTGGTATCGTAGATTATACGTGTATAATACAATCCAGGCTTAATAAAATTAAAGCTAAATGGGGTGTTTTCTGTTAAATATACTTGGTCTATAACCTCGCTTTGTTCGTTGGTTAGTTCAACAAGAATTGGAAACGATTTTGGATTGACTAGGTTCATGTTTATGGTACCGTAGTCCGAATATGTGATGGTGTTTACGCGGTAGGTTAAGGTGTCTGTTTGTTGCTGTCCATAAAAGTCTTGAATCGCCTCTGGAAGCATTACAAGATTGTATTGGTTACTCTCGGTTTTTTCGAAAGGGAAACTAACAACATTGTTTAAGGTGTCTATGTTATACGTAAAGGGTACCTCTAAAGTGTCTTTGTTGGTGATTTTAATAAGCTCTGGGTTAATAGAGGCTATGGGTAAATTGGCAGTTATGCTAAATTCTTCATTAAAATTATGAAGTCCAGTTTTAACAGCAGATACCTGTAATGAATCTAACGGGAAATCCCGCCACCGCATTGTTAATGTATCTATAATTGTATTATTGGTGGCTTTAAAACGCAGGGTGTCTTGCGTAATTTTTGGCATAAACCAAAAACGCAGACTGTCTTTATCTTTGTCTTTACTAATTCGGGTCCTTAGGTCTGGAATTTGCGGCGACATTAATTCAATTTTAAGACTGTCGGCATTACCGCGATATCCAAAAAGGGCTTGCCCCTGGCCTATTTGCACAGGTCGTTCTACTTGAAAATCTAGTACTTCATTAAACACGTTAACTACATAGGAAGTGTCACTAGGTACTGTAATAAACTCGTTTAAAAATCCAATTTTATCTTGTCCTGGGCTAAAGGTATAATCAAAATTAGTGTCCTTCATGGCCGTTAGCATATAGTCACCAGCCTTTAAATTCTGTAGTTCAAATGTAGATGTGCTGTCGGTGACATTGGCAATGTAATATGGCTTTTCGTTAAATACAATCGAATCGGTAAAGTTTTCGTCTACGCGATACAACATGACTGTCAGTTCTTCTTCTGGCGCCACCAATAATGCGTCTTTAACTCGACCTTTTACCGTTAAACTATCTATATAATCGCCAGTCGAGAAAACATAGCGGTAATAAGGAAATTCAACGCCTTCGTTGTTGTCTGCAATACTTTTTCCAAAATTAATAGCGTAGGTTGTATTCTCTTTTAAGGTATCGTTAATTACAATTTTAATAAACTTTGCGGCTCCTAATGGCGTAATCGAGGCATCGTTTTTAAAAGGAGGGGAGACCACTAATTGGCGCTGTACACTCGATAAACGAATGTATTCGTCAAAGTATATTCGAATTTCTTTTGCGTCAAAATTGGTGGTATAGTTTTCGGGCGTTGTGCGCACCACTATTGGTGGAATAGAGTCTTTTGGTCCTCCAGTTGGGTTTCCAGGTTTCGCACACTGGGTTAGACTTAGCACTAACACTAAGCTAAAGAGGACGTAATAAATACAATTGCGAATCACAGGTAAAAATCTAGTAGCAAAGAAACAATTATTATCTGATTCTTTAGCAATTTATGCCATTGCAATAGTAGCAAAACTCACCGAAACTCCAGGAATCTTTAACAGCACTTTTGCACAGGATTCTAAAGTTGCACCGGTGGCAATGGTGTCGTCTACCACAAGTATATGACAGTTTATAAGTTTACTGTAATCGCCCTTTAATAAAAATGGGTTTGTATTAGGGGTAAAACGTGAAGCCCGTTTTAAAAATACTTTGGAGTCTGTGTGGTTTACTTTATACAATGATTTTTTATTGCAGGGCACGTTTAATTGTCTAGAAATTGCCTTAGCAAAGTTGTGAACTTGATTGTATCCTCTTTTTCTAAATCGCTTTTTGCTTAACGGAACAGGTATTACCAGATTAATGGGGTTTTCTAACTCTAAAAGGGAAATAGTTTTTCCCAACCAATTGCCAAAATAGGTTCCCAAGGCTTGATTGCCTTTATATTTAAGCTCATGCAAAAGTTTTTGAGAAAGCCCATGGCGTTCAAAGCGCAGTAGGCTCAGGCCATAAACCACTGGGACTCTCCCAAAAAAATTGTTGGTAAATTCGTTGATTATCAAATTATTAGGTATATTCATTGGTAGCCTGTAGATACAATTTGAACAAATAGGCAGTTTCCTAGAGTATAATCTACGGTTGCAACCGCAACACAATTGCGGGAAAAACAGATTTAACATTTTGCTAAGGATTAAACGCTAAACAACAGCGTTATATAGGGAGTAACTGCATACTTTTGCATTCTTTAATCAACGTAATATAATTAAATAATTATGAGTACCGAAAACAGTAATACCAAGTTCAAAGTTTTAGTAGGAGTTTTATCGTTCCTATTAATTGCCCTAGCTATTTATACGGTAAGCCTGTATAATAATAGCCGCGAAACAACCAGCACCTTAACCGACGACAAAGTCAAAATAGAACAGGAGCTAGAATCATTAATTAAAGACTACGATATTGTAATTCAAGAAAACGATATTAAAGACAAAGACCTTCTTGCAGCACGAGAGCGAATAGAAGTTTTGTTGGATTCTGTAAAAGATGCCGAGGCTAATGTAGGTCTAATTAGACGTTACAGAAGCGAAATAGGACGTCTTAAAAACGAGCGCTTAGAATTATTTAAGCGAGCAGATAGTTTAATTGCATTAAATCAAGAGCTTGTAGTGCAAAGAGATAGCACTGTTACTGTATTAAACGAAACCTTAAGTGTTGTCGATTCTGTGCAAACAGAAAATCAAGCCCTTGCCGAGACTGTAGCCAAAGGTGCTGCCGTTAACGTATCGAATTTATCTGCAGATGCTGTAATTGTGCGTAAGAGCGGAAAAATTGTAAATACACAAAGAGCAAGACGTGCAGACCAAGTTCGCAGTTGTTTTACCTTAACAGAGAATGCGATTGCTCAAGCTGGAGATCGTTTGTTGCTAGTTCAGGTAATAAACCCTAAAAACAACGTTCTTGGTGATAAAGCTGTAATGACTTTCGAAGACGAATCAACATTGACTTATAGCGGAACAACCAAAGTGTTTTACGAAAATCAAGAGTTAGATGTTTGTGTTATGGTCGCTGCTGCAGAAGCAGACTTAGTAGATGGACTTTACACAATTAATGTTTTTGATGGAGCGCGACAAGTCGCTAGCACCACCATGACTTTAAAATAGCATTAAAATCATAAAAAAAGACAACCACTACGGTCATATCGTAGTGGTTTTTTTATTTTTGCGCCATGGCACAAAACGACGATACTTTTAAAAAGGTAATCTCTCACGCAAAAGAGTACGGTTACATCTTTGGATCTAGCGAAATTTACGACGGACTAAGCGCTGTTTATGACTATGCGCAAAACGGAGTAGAACTTAAAAATAACATTCGCCAATACTGGTGGAAAAGTATGGTGCAAATGCATCAGAATATTGTAGGGTTAGATGCAGCTATTTTAATGCATCCCACTACCTGGAAAGCTTCTGGGCATGTAGATGCTTTTAATGACCCACTGATAGACAACAAAGATTCAAAAAAGAGATATCGCGCAGATGTACTGGTAGAGGATTATGCAGAAAAGCTTAACCTAAAAGCCGCAAAAGAAATTGCCAAAGCCAAAAAGCGCTTTGGAGATAGCTTCGACGAAGCCCAATTTGTAACAACGAACCCCAGAGTGGTTGGTTATTTAGAAAAAAGAAAGACCATATTAGAGCGCCTTGCAAGATCTTTAGAACAAGAAGATTTATCCGACGTAAAAGCCCTTATAGAAGAATTAGAAATTGCCGATCCTGTATCGGGATCTAAAAACTGGACAGACGTTAAGCAGTTTAATTTAATGTTTGGTACTAAGCTAGGGGCTTCTGCCGAATCTGCAACCAGCTTATATTTGCGTCCGGAAACGGCTCAAGGGATTTTTGTAAACTTTTTGAATGTACAAAAGACCGGTCGTATGAAGATTCCTTTTGGAATTGCACAAACTGGTAAAGCCTTTAGAAACGAAATTGTAGCGCGTCAGTTTATATTTAGAATGCGGGAGTTCGAACAAATGGAAATGCAATTTTTTGTACGTCCAGGAGAAGAGCTAAAATGGTACGAGGCTTGGAAGGAAACTCGCTTAAATTGGCATTTGTCTTTAGGTTTAGGCAAAGAAAATTATCGTTTTCACGATCACGAAAAATTGGCTCATTACGCCAATGCAGCGGCCGATATTGAGTTTAATTTTCCTTTTGGTTTTAAAGAATTAGAGGGAATCCATTCTAGAACCGACTTCGACCTTAAAGCCCACGAAGAACATTCCGGTAAGAAACTTCAGTTTTTTGACCCCGAAATGGGCAAAAACTACGTCCCTTACGTGGTAGAAACCTCGATTGGATTAGACCGCATGTTTTTAGCAGTTTTTAGTAATTCCTTGCACGAAGAGCAGCTCGAAGACGGAAACTCGCGAGTGGTACTAAAACTACCGGCGGTATTAGCTCCGGTAAAAGTGGCTATACTTCCCCTAGTTAAAAAAGATGGGCTTCCCGATATTGCCCGTAAAATCGTTGCAGATTTACAATGGGAGTTTAACGTGGCTTACGACGAAAAAGACGCCGTGGGTCGCAGATACAGAAGGCAAGATGCTCTAGGGACTCCATTTTGTATTACTGTAGATCATCAAACTCTAGAAGATAACACGGTAACTATTCGCTATCGCGATACGATGCAGCAAGAGCGCGTCGCTATTCAAGATGTAATGGGAATTGTAAAAAAGGCTGTTTCGTTTAAAACTTGGTTGAATAAATAAAACCTACCAAATTGGTAGGGTATTTTTAACCTTTTATTAATCAGTTAGTTAGTTTTTTATTTCGTTTTTATTCGCAGACTAGCTGTGCGAATATTCTGCTGAAAATCAAGCTATTAATTTATTATTTGCCTACAAATTTTAGGACAATCTTTTTGTTAGTGTAGTGCAAAGATGTTATTTTTAACGACTTTTTAACTAAGTGCTAACTTAAACTAACATCTATGAAATTGAAAAATTATTTTGCGGTTTTGTTATTGTTACTCGGAACAGTAACAATACAAGCCCAAGAAGGCCCTACATCTATAGGAACCTTCGATGGAATGACCTATGTTCCTTCTATTGCTTCAAGAAGTACCTTGATACCAGCAGAAGTTACACAACGTGAAATGCCCGATGGGCGTATGCGCGCAAGTTGGATTAAATCTGTTGCCGGTAAAGGATTCGGTTTTGACCCAGCAAACCAAACAAGAGACGCTTACAGCTTAGCTGGAATGATTCCTTCAAGAGGAGTTGGCTTTTCTTTTACAGCTGCTTTTACCTCTTCAAGTCCGACCGATCCAGCGGGAGCTATTGGTCCGGATCATTATTTTGCAGTATTTAATACTGGATTTAGAATTTTCGAAAAAGATGGAACCCCTTTAACGGGACAACTTTCACCTTTAAATATATTTCCAGCCTCAGGTTGTTGTGACCTAACGGTTTCTTACGATAACGCTGCAGATCGCTGGGTAGTTACCTTTTTAGGAGGTGGGGCTCAAGTTGCCGTATCTGATGGACCTGACCCAGTTAACGATGGTTGGTTTGTTTATAATGTATCGACCATTAACGATTACCAAAAATTATCGGTATGGAGTGATGGATACTATATTACAGATAACAACAGTAATCCAACACGACGTATAACTGCAATGGAAAGAGATGCTATGTTAGCAGGTGATCCTGGAGCACAAATACTGACATTTGGTCTTCCTGGAATTGCTACTAACGGTTTTTATAGCCCTCAAGCATTTAATGTGTCGAATGCAGATTTACCAGCAACAGGTTCTTTACCGGTTGTATTTATGCAAGACGATGCTTTTTCAGGAATCCCAGCGGGTAACGATCACATAAAGCTATGGGAAATTGACGTGGACTGGGTAAGTCCTGCATCTTCAACAGTTTCTGCAGGTGTAGAAATTCCACTTGATCCGTTTACTTCTGTATTCGACGGAGGTTCGTTTTCTAATTTAGCACAACCTGGTGGTGGTGCTGTAGTAGATGCTATTCAATCTACTATTATGAACCAAGCACAATTCCGTAGATTTGGTACGCATAACTCGGTGGTATTTAACTTTGTAGAAGATACTGACCCTACAGCTGGCAAATTAGCTGGTATTCGTTGGATCGAACTTAGACAGACTGCAGATGGAGCTCCTTGGACCTTATTTCAAGAAGGTACTTATAATGCTCCTGATGGGAGACATGCTTGGATGGGTTCTATGATTATGGATAACCAAGGAAACATTGGTATGGGTTATATGTCTATGTCTGGACCTACAACGCCAACTACGGTTCGTATTGGTTCTTATTACACGGGTAGATTTTCTTCTGATGCTTTAGGCGATATGACCGTAATGGAAGAACTTATTGAGCCTGGTACAGGAAACTTACCAAACTTTAGAGCAGGTGATTACAGTAAGATAGATGTAGATCCTGTAGACGATCAAACGTTTTACTTTAATAACGAACAAGTTATTGCTGGTGGACGTGCAAATGTAGTAGGGGTGTTTAAATTGGCTCCTGACGCCGACAACGATGTTGGAGTTGTATCTATTGTACAACCTGCAGATGGTACTTTAAGTACAACCGAAACTGTAGAAGTAACCGTGCGTAATTACGGAACATTGCCACAAACAAATGTTCCTGTTTCTTTTAACGTAGATGGAGGTACAGACGTGACCGAATTAATTCCTTCTATTCCACCAGTAACTAATGTAACTTATACATTTACTGGTACTGCCGATTTAGGCGTAGTTGGAACTACGTATACTATTAATGCTGCAACAGCACTAGTTGGAGATGAGTTTCCTGCAAACGACGGTATTTCTAAAGATGTTACTTACTTGCAACCAGACGATGTAGGTGTTACTAGCTTAGATGCACCAACTTCTGGAACGGGCCTAGGTGCTGCAGAAGCTGTTACTATAGAAATAACCAACTTTGGTGGTGACGAACAAACGTCTATTCCAGTTTCTTACCAGATTAATGGTGGAGCTGTAATTTCTGAAACTTACACAGGATCTATTGTTTCTGGAGCTACAGATACCTATACCTTTACCGCTACAGCAGATTTATCTGCTTTAGGTGATTATGAATTTGTCACTGCTACAGCTCTTGCGGGAGATGCAGATACGTCTAACGACGAATTAACGGTTACTGTAGTAAATACTGTTTGTCAGCCTGAAGGAAACTGTGAAGGTTTTGACGATGGTGTTACACTGCTTCAATTAGCAGATCAAGATATTGCGGTAAGCTGTTCGGCTTCTGGATATTCAGACGATACAGATATTATTTTTAGCTTTGTATTAGAAGATAATCCATACGATGGCGTACTTCAGATGGGCTTTGCAGATTCTTCTTTTGTAATCTGGATTGACTTTAACGACAACTTCGTTTTTGAACCAACAGAGATAATCGAATTCGGAAATGTTGCAACTGCAAATTCTGATTTCCCTTTTACCGTTGACCTTTCTGTTATTCCTGGTCTTGCAACTGGAGATCACTTAATGCGTGTTCGTGGGGAAGATACCGATCAAGCAGGTAATGTTTTAGATCCTTGTGACGATCTTGCCTTTGGTAGAACTAACGACTACACAGCTAGTGTATCTGGAGTTTTAGGAGTAGAAGAGCAAGCGATTAAGAACTCTGACTTAATAATTTCTAGTACAGACAAAAACAATTTCGAAATTGTACTTAACAATACAGAAATTACTGGAGATTTAAACATAGAAGTACACAATATTATGGGACAATTATTAGTCTCTAATATGATTCGTAACACAGGTGGTACTTTTAACTACAGTTTAGACATGTCTTATGTTCCTGCTGGAGTATATCTTGTACGTGTTGGAAACGGAAAATACGGTAAAGTAAAAAGAATTGTTGTAGAATAATTCTTTAACTAACCAACCATAATAAAAAGGCGAATTTTTTAATTCGCCTTTTTTATTTCTGTAATGCTAACAGGCCCTGCCATATCGCAACGATTCATTCGTCTTAGTCTGGCAAAGGTAATCCATACCTTCATCTGGTCTTTAGCAAATTCAGGCTTTAAATTAATAGGATCCAATAGTTCGCTATCTGTTTTAAGTACTGTTGGGCAACCTTGCTCAGTAGGCTGTAAAACAACCGTGGCAAGGGTGTAACCTTTTGCAATCATAGATGCGGCCTCTGCCTTAGCGGCAGAATCATCTGCGGTAGATTTTGACGAGTTACAAGAGGATGCCATACATATTAGTATTGTAAAACTTAATAAAGTTTGTTTCATTAAAGTAGTATTTGGTTGGTAAATTACAAATAACGTACCGCATATTAAAAAAAGGCGCGTAATTGTACGCTTCCGCTGTGTACGGTTTTGGTGTTTTCGCTTTTACGACCAAAATAAGATAGGTTGGCATCTAGGTATTTGGTAATCTTTTTCTGGAATAATAAATTCCAAGTAAAATTGGTTCCAGGCTGTAAGCCCTCCAAAATCTGATAGGCCACTGGAGAAAATGCGCTTCCTTGAAAGTTATTAGCTATATAATTAAACTCTGCAGTAATCGAGATAGCCTGCTGTTTGGTGTAGGTAAATAACAAACCAATGTTGTGCTGCTCTAGGGTTTCTACTCCAATTGCATTTTCACGATTTAAAAAGCTGTACGAGGCATCAAAACGAGTCGAATTGTTAAACAAATAAGACAGTTTTGGATTAATTTGAGCGCTTTCTAGGGTGTAGTTTCTACTCGGAAAATTTTGCGCTACACTTTCGTTTTCTGTCCATAGTGTTTTAACATTTGCAACCCATGACCCCGCAAATTTATGTTGAAAGTTTAGCTGATGACTCGCAATCGAGTTTTCTTGTAAGCCTGTCGCCAACAAGTTTTTATTTGCAGTATTTAAATAGGTGTAACTGGCAGTATACCGCTGTAAACCGCGATTAAAAAACAACACACTTTTAAAGTTTAAACGCAGGCCGAGTTGATCGTCGCCCTGATCTTTAAATGGGTTAAATTGAATTTGGTTATCGGCTCGACGTACTTTTCTATCTACTAAATACGTGGTTTGACTATATAATTTGGCAAGTACTTGCTTAAATCTAGAAGTGCTATTTACCCACTGTTTAGGTTGCAAAGTTATACTTTGACTAAAGGCATTCTGATTTATTTTTACAAAAACCCTATTGGGCAATAACACGCGCACAAAAGAGGCTTCGTCCTGGAATTGTGCCACTTCAAATTCCTCGAGTTCTTGAATGCCATTGTTGTTATAATCGTTCCATGTATAAATACCTTGACCAGGTTCTACAGCAACATAGGTAAATTCTTGCTGCGGAATTACACCGCTGTTAGATTCAAGGCTTGTATTTAGCAATACCGCATTTTCCCATATGCGCTGGGTGTAAAGCATACGCGAGTTTAAAACCTTTTCGTCTTGCTTCTCTTGATCTTCGAATTGCGTTCTGCGGTAATTGGCAAAAATAGTAAATTGGGTGTTTTTTGTATTTAATATTTTGGTTTTAGCATAGTAGTTTTGTGCTGTATTTACCCTACCTAGCAGGTTATTTGCCACACTGTCTGTTACCCTATTTATCGCACCTATTTCGACATAAACCTTAGTGCTATCACCAATTCCAGCGTAAACTTGATATTCGGTAAAGCGCTGACTTATTGGTGTTAGAGAATCGTTTGGTACTACCAACTGTCTGTTGTCTTCTAAATTGAGTTTAGCACCTACCCAGGCCTTACCAAAGCCTTGCGCGGCATTAACAAAAGCGCGGTTAAAATCTGTTTTTACGGTGTCGGCGCTACTAGTTAATAAACTGGCCTCTATTGCGAGGCGCGTATTTTTGTTGCGTAAGTTAGCAGATAGTACGTGCCTACTGCCATTAAAGTTGTTGGAATAGTCCAAGTATTGGAATTCGTATTTGGCAATTCCGTATTTATTATGAATCCCCTGAAAGCCACCGCGGCCGTAAAACTGATCGCCCTCTGGCATAAGTAGGTTCCAATCTCTGGTAAATTCTACGTTAAATAAGCGCTCTATACTTTGGTACTCCTGTTGTAAAAAATCGACCGAACCTAACACTTCTAACCTCGAACCCAACGTGTCTTTAACAATAGTTTGCCTGGCTGCAAGGCGTGCAGCAATCCCTTGATTATCGTTATCGTCTAAATCCGAGAACAAGTTTTGGTCGTTGCGGCTTGCGCTAAGCTCAAAATCTATGGTCGTATTTTCTGTGGGATTATAGACTCCGTTTACGCCACCCACTTGTAGCAATGTAGGTGCAATTAACTGAACCACGGGTTCGTAATTTCCTTGAGGTACGCCTGCAATAGGAGGTACAAACTCAAAAATAGTACTAATGGCATTAGTACTACTAATAACATAATTCCCGTTATTATCCCCAACCAAACTAAAACGCACATTAAATAGTTCGTCGTCTGGATTGTCAGAAAACACAAAGGCCTCTATCCCAGATATGGTCTCTTGTCGGTACAAAATTTTATTTTCCGAAAAGGTGTCTGGAACAGCAGATGGCGCCGTCATTAACTCTCTATTATCTCCAGCGGCTTGTAGAACCGCCACCTGATCTTCTGTTAAGTTTTGTTGTAAAGGCTGATTTTTTGCATCGCTTTCTGAATATGCAAAGGCGCCAATGGTAAAGGTTTCCCTTTGGTGTTGGCCTGTCGCGTACCCAATAAAACGGGTGTAGTTTTGGTCCGTAAACTGGTATTCAACAACTATACGCATTGTAGAGTTTATGGGGTAGGTAGGGTTAAATCTAATTTCGCCTGCATTATAGTCTATTACATAATCGTTGTTTTCGCCTCGTTGTAAAAGCAAACCATTTACATAAACCCGTTCACTTCCAGAAACTATTAAAATAAACAGTTCTCCGTTGGGACCAATTAATTTATAAGGCCCTTGGTTTCCTTCTTGCCCAGTAAAGGTCGACCGCGAAAAAACTCCCCGCACCAAAGCTCCAGCAACGCCCATGGTGGTTTTACTACCGTCGTCGTGATTTATTGTCGCGCCAAGAGATATCCCTTGAATTTTTTTAGTAAAGTTTCCAAAATAAGTGTTGTCTTGAATTAAATTAATATCTCCTGCTCGGATGTTCCAATTATCACTAAAGAGTTCTACAAATATTTGATCAAATTCATCTAAATTCTGCGAATATCCCCCTTCTTGAGTTGGAATATTGGCGTCTTGAATAGAGGCTCGAATAGACACTTTTTGACTTAATTGGCCAGTTATTTGCAAGTCTAATTGACTGTTTACAACAGCATTTTGGTTATTCCCTACCGTAACGCCTCTGGTAATGCTTCCGTTGGTGTTAAGGCCCTGAAAAGGCGACGAGCCTCCTGTTGTTGTGCTTTGTTGCAGACTATACAGCCTATCTATTCCGCCTTGTTGTGCTACAATAATATTCGGGTCCAGATTGGAATACCTATTGGTTAAAAATTCTGGATAGGGCGTATATTGAATACTAAGACTATCGCCTTTGGATAGCAGCTCTGGACTTGGTGTTAAGGTGGCTCGGGTATAATCTATCTGGTATTGACTGCTATCTATAACTGTCCCAGCGGTATTACGGACTTCTATATATATTGGATTAATACTTACCGAATCAATTTGAATCAACGTATCTATAGCTACTTTTTTTACTTTTATAGTGCTAGGAACATCTTGAGCAAAGCCCATCCCGAAACACAAAAAAGCAAGAAATAAAATGCCGAACTTCAAATTGAAGGTATTAGAGTAATTTATATAGAACTGCTTGTAAGCCTAAATATTTTGTTCATTAGTTATTGAAATCTTTCTAAGCCCAAACTAAGGTAAATGTACAATACTAATTAATTTAGCGTTTTAGCATTTAATTTAGGTAAAAGAGCACGCATGAAAATTATTTCGTACAATGTAAATGGCATTAGAGCCGCCATGAAGAAGGGCTTTGTAGATTGGCTAAAAGCGGCTAATCCAGATGTAATTTGTTTACAGGAAACCAAGGCCATGAAGGAGCAAGTAGACATAGAGGCCTTAGAAGCAGCTGGATATCCTTTTAATTACTGGTATAGTGCACAAAAAAAAGGCTATAGCGGGGTAGCGGTATTATGTAAAAAAGAACCAAATAATATCGCCTACGGAACCGGAATAGACTATATGGATTTTGAAGGCCGCAATCTTAGAGTCGATTTTGACGGCGTCTCTGTAATGAGTTTGTATTTACCTAGCGGAACAAATAGCGCGCGTCTAGAACATAAATTTAAATTTATGGACGACTTTAAAGACTATGCAAATACCTTGACAGAGTCAATCCCAAATCTGGTTATTTGTGGCGATTATAATATTTGCCACGAAGCTATAGATATTCACGATCCGGTTCGCAATAAAAAAGTATCTGGGTTTTTACCCCAAGAGCGCGAGTGGTTGGACCAATTTATAAAAAGTGGCTTTGTAGATTCTTTTAGGCATCTAAATAAAGAGCCACACAATTATACTTGGTGGAGCTATCGTGCCAATTCCAGAGCAAATAATAAAGGTTGGCGTATAGATTACAATATGGTTTCTAAGCCCTTAGAACCAGCAATTAAGCGAGCTTTAATAATGCCTGAAGCCAAACATAGTGATCACTGTCCCCATATGGTCGAATTAGAATTGTCTTAAATATTTACTTATGATTATACGAATAGGTCTGTTGGGCTTGCTTCTAAGTTGTTGTTTATCTTGTGTTT
The DNA here is from genome assembly GCA_965277295.1 of Gilvibacter sp. Classification (GTDB taxonomy): domain Bacteria; phylum Bacteroidota; class Bacteroidia; order Flavobacteriales; family Flavobacteriaceae; genus Gilvibacter. Next base: position 1,147,127 of record OZ255720.1, on the reverse strand, counting down.
CTTCTAAGATTTACGACGATTTAAAGTCAAATTACGAAGTCTTACAAGCAGAAAACGAGCAACTTTCGGCCCAGTTAGATGCCTTGAATAATAAGGAAAGTCAGGGTCCAGATTGTCAAGAACAAATTAATACCATTGTAAAGCAATTAACGCAAACCGAAATGGAACTTGCTGCCTTGCAAAATAATTACGACCGCTTAAAAGCATCTTACGATGCCCTAGAAGCTAATAGTTCGGAATTACTAGCAGAAAATTTAGCGCGTAACCGGGAATTACTCACTCAATTAGAAGCTCGTGAAAAAGCGTTGGCTGTAGAATCTGGTAAAATTCAAAACATGCTGGCAGAATTAAATGCCAAGGCAAAACGCGTCGCAGAATTAGAAGCACTAATACATGCTAAAGAAGCCCAAATGGCAGACTTAAAAGCTGCGATTTCTGCGGCATTAGTAGATTTTGAAGGGCAAGGTTTAACTGTAGAACAGCGCGATGGTAAAGTATATGTTTCTATGGAAAACAAACTATTATTTAGCAGCGGAAGCTGGGAAGTAAACAGTAATGGTAAAACAGCTGTTGTAGCTTTAGCAAGGGTCTTGGCCGATAATCCCGAGATTTCGGTACTTATAGAGGGGCATACAGATAATGTACCCTATAACGCTAATGGAAACATAAAAGACAATTGGGATTTATCAACCAAAAGGGCTACGGCAATTGTAAATATAATTATAGATAATGCCCGATTAGACCCAATGCGACTTACAGCAGCAGGTCGTGGTAAATACAATCCTGTTGCAGACAATAGCACTGTAGCGGGACGATCGGCGAACCGTAGAATAGAAGTTATTTTAACTCCAAAACTGGATAAGATTTCGGAATTATTAAATCAAATTGAAGATTAGCATGAAGTATAGCCTATTACCAGGAACTAATTTAGAAGTAAGTAAAATATGTTTAGGAAGTATGACTTGGGGCGAACAAAACACCGAAGCACAAGGCCATGAGCAAATGGATTATGCCTTAGACCAAGGTGTAAACTTTATAGACACTGCCGAAATGTATGCGGTACCAGGGAGGCCAGAAACACAAGGCCATACCGAATCTATAATTGGAACTTGGTTTGCTAAGAACAACAATCGTGACAAGGTAATTTTGGCAACTAAAATTGCAGGCCCAAGCCCAACATTTAAACATATTCGCCCTAATTTGGGCTTTTCGGCAGACGCACTTGAAGATGCTGTAAGTAAAAGCTTAATGCGTCTGCAAACCGATTATATAGATTTATACCAGCTGCATTGGCCAGAGCGTGCTGTAAATATTTTTGGTGTTCGCGATTATAATCACAAGCCCAACGCGCAGTGGGAAGATAATATTGGTGCAATTCTAGATAGGTTAGAATCGTTTGTGACTTCGGGTAAAATTAGACATATCGCCGTAAGTAACGAAACTCCATTTGGCTTAATGCGCTATATGGAAGAACACCGCAAGGGGAAGTTAAAAATAGTCTCAACCCAAAATGCCTATAGTTTATTACAGCGCCGCGACGATATCGCTTTAAGCGAAGTGTTACAAATGGAAGATATAGGTTATTTGGCCTATTCTCCATTGGCTTTTGGAGTGCTATCGGGCAAATATTTGGACAATCCTAAGCCGGCCGGAGCTCGAGTTACTTTGTTTCCAAATTACAACAGATACAGCAGCGATAACGCCATGAATGCTACTCGGGAATATGCCCAAATTGCAAAAGAAAACGGATTGAGTTTAACGCAATTGGCCTTGGCCTTTGTAAACGATCGACCCTTTATGACTTCTAATATTATTGGGGCAACTACTATGGAACAACTCAAAGAAAATATTGGGAGTGTACATATTACTTTAAACGATTCTGTACTTGCGGCTATCGAACAAGTGCACAGTACGAACCCAAATCCAGCGGCTTAATTACCCAAACAAGGCCTTTACCACATCGTGGACTTTGTTAATGGCGATTATTTCTATGTTAAAGTCTTTTTGGTCAATTTTACTTTGTTTGGCAACAACTATGGTATTAAATCCAAGTTTTTGAGCTTCATGAATACGTTGTGTTACCCGAGTTACTGCGCGTACTTCGCCAGATAATCCAACTTCGGCGGCAAAACACATGGATTTTGGCACCGCAATATCTACGTTCGAAGACAAAATTGCCGCAACTACCGCTAAGTCTATCGCAGGATCTTCCACACGGATTCCACCGGTAATGTTTAAAAAAACATCTTTAGACCCTAATTTAAAGCCGGCGCGTTTTTCTAAAACAGCCAACAACATGTTTAAGCGTTTAATATTATACCCTGTTGCCGATCGCTGAGGTGTACCGTAAACTGCCGAACTCACCAAAGCTTGTATTTCTATAAGTAAAGGGCGCATTCCCTCTAGGGTAGCGGCTACGGCAGTTCCACTTAATTCTTCACTGTGATTAGACAGTAAAACTTCCGATGGATTGGTAACTGCTCTTAGTCCATTGGACTGCATTTCGAAGATTCCCAGTTCGTTGGTAGAACCAAACCTGTTTTTATTGGCTCTAAGTAGACGGTATAGATAATTACGGTCGCCTTCAAACTGTAAAACCGTATCTACCATATGCTCCAGAATTTTAGGTCCGGCTATATTACCATCTTTAGTAATATGACCAATTACAATTACTGGAGTTTGGGTCTGCTTTGCGAACTTTATTAATTCGCTGGTACATTCTCTAATTTGCGAAATACTTCCAGGACTACTCTCTATATAGTCAGTGTGTAGCGTTTGAATAGAGTCTATTACCACAATATCTGGTTTTACTTTACCTATGTGCCTAAATATTTGTTGCGTTTGAGTCTCTGTTAATATTAAACAAGATTCGGACTCTGGAGCTATGCGTTGGGCTCGCATTTTTATTTGCTGAGCGCTCTCTTCTCCTGAAACATATAGTGTTTTATGCGGTAAATTAAGGGCAATTTGCAACATGAGCGTGCTTTTACCAATACCCGGTTCACCACCCAAAAGTATTAAAGAACCAGGAACAATTCCGCCGCCAAGAACACGATCTAATTCCGAATTCTGTGTAGCTAATCGCTGTTGCTGTTCTAAAGAAATATTGGCTATTGCAATAGGTTCTGCAGCGCGCTTGGTTGACTGGTCCTGCGCTTCCCAGCTGGGAGTGCTTGCTTTTTTTTGTAATACTTCTTCGTTTATGGTGTTCCACTCCTTACAGGCTGTGCATTGGCCTTGCCATTTAGAGAATTGAGTGCCACAGTTTTGGCAGAAAAAAGTAGTTTTTGTTTTGGCCATTTATACTAGAAATACAGTGCGCTGTTCGCAGTTTTAATATCCAAAGTCTTCTTTAATTTTGTCGGCGCGATCAAGCATAAGATCAACGGTAATAAAGTCAACCTCTTCTTTGTCGTAGGCTCCTTGAAAAGTACGCATGGCTTTTTTGGGTTCCCCCGTTTCTTCGTAATAACGCCCCAAGTAGTAATCACCTAACACCAAATCGGGATACTGTGATCGGGCTAATTTTGCAATTTCCCCAAGAGCTTCCCACTTCTTGGTTTTCTCGGCGGCAGTTGCCACTGCAATAAAGTCTTTTATTCTTATCGGGTTATTTAGACCAAAAAGGTCTTTAATCATTCCGTATTTATCTAACAGATAAGTATAAGGCGAACCTGGTAAGTTTAACAAAACTTCTTTGTACTCTTTTTTACTAATGGGTCTATATACTTGGAATATTTGTTCCAGCGCAGAGGGAATTGCCCGTCCTACTAAAGAATAATGCGTTGCACCTTCAAAATTTTCGTAGTAATAGTTAAAATAGGGTGAATCTATAGTCTTTAATCGACTATTTAACGCTTCCGAAATTTCTCGCAAATCAGAAACGTCGTCTGTTCCGGTAGCCAAATAGTAAAAGGTTGGATTTTCTACAGACGGAATTCGTTCAACTAAGCGGTCGTCCATAAGCGGTGCTAAATCAGGGCTTAGCGAAATATACCCGTTAAAAAGTGGCGGGTCTTTAAATAAATAGTAATTAATAAAATTAGCTGTAAAATCGTGCCCAATAGCGATTACAAATTTTGCAGTACGGTAATTTTCGTCTAAATACGGAAGCAATTCCAAACCAATAAATTCAAAGAATGCCGCACCTTGTTCGGCGGGAAAGAAATTAGTGTCTTCGTAAAAGCAATCGTCGTAGCGCTCTTCGCCCTGCATAATGCCAACTACTATGGATTCTGGCATATCTTCCCAGTACGAATAATAATCAACATTTCCAGCAACGGGTTCGAACAAGTAATTTCCGTCTAAGGCTAACACTATGGGATATGCCTTTTCTGTTTCACTGCCGTAGCTTCTTGGAAGTTGAATTTTTAGTTTTCGAGTACTACCTAGGCGCTCAGAGGCAAATTCTTGGTATTCAACTTGAGCCGCAGTTTGGCCCATAAATACAATGCTTAGCAGGAATAAAATGATATTTACACGCTTCATTTTAGGGTCTTTTTTGATTCCTCCGAAAGGTAAACAATTATTTTTTGGGGTTTAAAATAGGAAGCATAATAAAACACAATCCTCCAACAATAATATTCAAAATAGTTTGTGAACCCCATATTACCCAGCCATAAGCTTCTCCTTGTTCTTGAGGTATTCCCGAAAACACAAAGATGGCACCGACCACGATTGGGTATGGGAATATTCCAAGTCCACCATTGGTTGTAGACATAGAAAAACTCCCAGCAACAAAGGCAACCATAATAGTTCCCCAAGGAGTGTCTTGCATACCAGGCACGGCAAATTTTACCACCCAAAACATAAGAATATAAAGCACCCAAATTAACACGGTGTAAAAAATAAAGGCTCCTTTTTGGCGCATGCTTAAAATGCTTTTTATGCCTTCCATGATTCCGCTTAAAAAACCATTTATTTTTTGAATTAACTTGTGTTTTGAGCCTTTAATAAGCTTTAAAAAAACAATAAAGAGCGCTAAGCCAACCAGCACAACTCCCGTGCTAAGCAGCGGATTAATTTGTTGCTGTTCAAAATAGTTAAGCAGGTTACCACTTTGTAAGAAAAATGCCGTCGCGACCACAAGTAATAAGAGGACTAAGTCGGCCACTCGTTCCGATATTATTGTCCCAAATGCTTTCTGAAAACTTATCTTTTCGTACCTAGAAATAGTTACTCCACGTAAGACTTCTCCTGACCGAGGAATTCCTAGATTAGCCAAGTAGGCTATCATTACTGCCATAAAGCTGTTGTGTAGTCTAGGGTAACAACCCAAAGGTTCTAATAGATATTTCCAGCGGTAGGCTCGTAAAAAATGGCTGGCAAATCCTAAAGCTAAAGAAACGCCAATCCAAAAAATATTGGCCTCTTTTATATTATTCCAAAGCGCTTCACGCACTTGAGCATTCATGCTATTTAGGGAATACAATATTAGCGCTATTCCTATGCCTACAGGAATAACCACCTTTAAAATTGTACTTAGCTGCTTGTTCAAATTAGTTTAGCAAATTGTTTTCTTCGTTGGGAAAAACAAGTGCAGGTTTAAATTCCTTAGCTTGTTCTAAGCTCATAATGGCATAGGTGATTAAAATTAGTACATCTCCTGGCGCAACTTTTCTAGCGGCTGCCCCATTAAGTGTAATTTCGCCACTGTTTCTTGGTCCTGGAATAGCATAGGTTTCAAGGCGTTCGCCATTGTTGTTATTTACAATTTGAACCTTTTCTCCTTGAACAATATTAGCTGCATCCATTAGCGCTTCGTCTATGGTAATGCTTCCTATATAATTTAGATCGGCTCCGGTAACTTTTACTCGGTGTATTTTCGATTTAACAACGTGTATTTGCATGTTGTAAAGATATTTAATTTAAGGCAATATTATCTATAAGGCGCACCTCTCCAGCAAAGACAGCAATAAAGCCACGATAGGTGTTGGACTTGTGCTTGCGTTTGGCAATAGCCAAATTATCTGTCGCGGCTATTTGGAAGTATTCAATTTCTAGCGTAGGATGCCCTTTAAATTGAGATAAAACCCAATTATTTACAAATGGAATGCTCTTGTGTTTAAACAAATTTTTAGCCTCCTTAAGTGTTTTGTATATAAATGGTGCCACCTCTAACTGCTTATTAGTAAGTCGCATATTTCTAGAACTCATTGCAAGGCCAGACTCGGCTCTAAATATAGGACAACCCACCACGGTAATAGGAAGCTTTTCTATGCGAACTAGTTCTCGTACTATTTGTAATTGCTGAAAATCCTTTTCTCCGAAGTAAGCGTGAGTTGGTTTTACCGCTCTAAAAAGTAAATTTAATACCGTCCCAACACCATCAAAATGTCCTGGACGTTGCGCTCCTTCCATTTCGAATTCTATTCCTCCATACTTATATGAGGTAGCAACTACATTTGTTCCGTAAAGTTGGTTGGGCGATGGTGCAAAAACGACAATATTGGGGTCAATATTGGACAGAAACTCCACATCTTGTTTAAAAGGACGCGGATATTTTTTTAAATCACTTGGATTATTAAACTGTGTTGGATTTACAAAAATGCTAACTACAACTAAGTCATTTTTAGACAGTGCTTTTTGTATTAAAGAACCGTGACCCTTGTGTAGTGCGCCCATTGTAGGCACAAAACCAATAGTATTACTATTGTTTCTAAACCTAAGTGTAGCTTCTGCTAAGGCTTCTATTGTATTGCAAACTTGCATAAAGTGCAGTTTAAAAGGCCAGCAAAATTAAGTGTTTTAGGGCAAATCATCATAAAATTTCGTAATTTTGCAGGGTTTTTTACAAAGAATACCCTTTAACAACTAATGTATGAAAGATAAAAGAGTCTTGTATGTGTCTTCCGAAGTAATTCCGTATTTACCGGAGACCGAGATTTCTTCGATGTCGTTTGAAGCTCCTCGCATGGTAAATAGTAAGTCTGGTCAAATCAGAATTTTTATGCCGCGCTATGGAAATATAAACGAAAGACGCCATCAGCTGCACGAAGTAATTCGCCTATCTGGTATGAATTTAGTAATAAACGACATGGATATGCCGTTAATTATTAAGGTAGCTTCTATTCCAAAAGAGCGCATGCAGGTGTACTTTATAGACAATGAAGAATATTTTAAGCGTAAAGCAACTTTTGCCGACGAAGACGGAAACCTATATCCAGATAACGACGAACGCGCAATATTTTTTGCAAAAGGAGTTATCGAGACCGTAAAAAAATTAAACTGGGCACCAGATATTATTCACGTGCACGGATGGTTGGCTTCTTTGTTTCCACTTTATCTAAGACAGTATTATCGCGAAGAGCCACTTTTTGAAAACAGTAAAATTGTTACTTCTGTTTACAATCATGGGTTCGACGGAGCCTTAGATTCAGATATGGTAAAAAAGATAGCCTTCGACGGAATAGAAGGAGAAGCAGTTGCCGATCTTGAAGTTGCAGATTACAATAGTATTATGAAGGTGGCTATAGATCATTCCGATGCTGCTATAATTGGCTCAGAAGAGATTCCTGCCGATTTAGAAGATTATCTTAAAAAATGGGATAAGCCTGTGTTAAACTTTCACAATAAGGAGACTTTTTCTGAAGCATATTTAGACTTTTACAACGAGAAAGTACTTTAAATTATTTTGGATTTTATGAATAAAGTCAACACATTCAAATGGATGGCAGTTTTGTTAACTGTCTTTGGGCTTCTAGCGTCTTGCGATGAACAAGAAATAACAGCAGGCGGAGGCATAATTGGGGGTAATAACTTCGAAACTAGTATATTCGAAGACACGCAAATCCTTAGTTACGGAGCGCGCTCAGAGCGCGTGCAAACCAACGCTTTGGTATCGTACCAATTAGGTGTTTATACCGATCCTATTTACGGTCGCACAGTTTCTAATTTTTTGTCGCAGATACTATTACAACAACCTGCACCTAATTTTGGAACGAATCCAGAAATTCAATCGGTTAAATTATCCTTACCGTATTTTAGCACCTTAGACATTACATCGGACGAAGCTAATACCTATATTTTAGATTCACTTTATGGGGATAGTCCCGTAAAGTTAACCGTGTATCGTTCGGAATATTTTTTAAGAACTATCGATCCTGATGCAGATTTTGATCAATCACAAAAATATTACTCCAATCAAGGACCAGAATTTGAATCGTTTTTAGGGGAAGTTATATACGAAGACCCGAGTTTTGTGCCATCTAACGAGTCTATAACAATTAACCAAGGCGAGCCAGACGAAGAAGTCTTGTCTCCGCGCTTGTATGTAGATTTAGATATAGATTATTGGACCGATATAATTTTGGGCAACGAAGGCGGACCGGAGCTAGTAAGTAATAGCAATTGGGTAGATTTCTTTAGAGGCTTACACTTTGTAATAGAGCCTCTTACCGATAATGGAAACTTGTTTTATTTTGAAACTGCCGGTGCTGGCATACAAATAAATTATAGAAACGAAGCCATAGATGTTGCCGACACCGACGAAGATGGAGATACCACCGATATTATTTTTATTGACGAAGTATTTAATTTAAGCTTTGGTGGCGTTAGTGTTAATACATTCGATTCGGAGTTTCCGGCAGATATAGATGCAATATTGGACGATCAAGACACCGTAAATGGTGAAGAAACACTCTATCTAAAAGGAGGTTCTGGAGCTGTGGGAGTTATCGAATTATTTGGACCCGATAACGATGGTGATGGTGAAGCAGATCAGCTAACCGAGCTAAAACAGAATAATTGGTTAATTAACGAAGCCAGATTAACGGTATTTGTAGATCAAAATGAGGTACCAGGAGGAGATTCAGAACCGGAACGCTTGTTTTTGTACGATTTAGATAACGGTCGTGTTTTAATTGATTACGAAATTGACAATACTTTTGCTAATACCTCGGCCGAGCTAAAGAGTTCGCATTTAGGTATTGTAGAGCGTGACGATAGTAATAATGGAATAAGTTACCGATTGCGACTTACTACCCATGTAAGTAATATAATAAGAAACGATTCGACCAATGTTCGCTTAGGATTGGCTGTAGCACAAGATGTGTTATCGACCAACTTTAGAGACATAGACATCCCCGACAATCCCGATATAAATAGGATTCCTACAGGTGGAATTAATTCACCAGAAGGAACTATTGTATATGGTACGGCTACGCCCTTAGAAGCGAAGCGTTTAAAATTAATTATCTATTATACAGACCCCGACGACTAAAACCAAAACATTATGTGTGGAATTGTAGGCTATATTGGCCATCGTGATGCCTATCCAATTATTTTAAACGGTTTACAGCGACTAGAATATCGCGGTTATGACAGTGCAGGAATTGCCTTGTACGACGGTGACGACATTCAGTTGTGTAAAACTAAAGGCAAAGTAGCCGATTTGTCTAACAAGGCAGACCAGACTATCGCCAAATCAGGACATTTAGGTATTGGTCATACACGTTGGGCGACTCACGGAATTCCAAACGATATTAATTCACATCCACACGTTTCTAATAGTGGAAATTTAGTAATAATCCATAATGGAATTATAGAAAACTATGCGACCATTAAAAAGGAACTAATTAAACGTGGGTACAGCTTTAATTCCGATACCGATACCGAAGTTCTTGTAAATTTAATCGAAGAGATTAAAATACAAGAAGGAGTAAAGCTTGGTAAAGCGGTACAAATTGCTTTAAACCAAGTAGTAGGTGCTTACGCAATAGCGCTTTTTGATCGTAAAAAACCAGACGAAATTGTAGTTGCCAGGTTGGGAAGTCCTTTAGCTATTGGAATTGGTGAAGACGAATTTTTTGTGGCCAGCGATGCCACTCCTTTTATAGAGTTTACCAATAATGCAATTTATTTGGAAGACGAAGAATTGGCCATAATTCGCTTAGGGCGTGATGTTCGAGTTCGTAAAATAAAGAACGACAAATTGGTCGATCCTTATGTACAGGAGTTGCAATTAAACTTAGAGCAAATAGAGAAAGGTGGTTACGACCACTTTATGATAAAAGAAATATACGAACAACCCAGTGTAATTAAAGACACCTATCGCGGTCGACTTTTAGCCGATCGAGGTATTGTTAGATTAGGAGGGCTAGAAGATCATATTCAGAAGTTTGTAAATGCCGATCGAATAATAATTGTTGCCTGCGGAACCAGTTGGCATGCAGGATTAGTAAGCGAGTATATTTTTGAAGAATGGGCTAGAATCCCAGTCGAGGTAGAATACGCCTCGGAATTTAGATATCGCAATCCAATTATTACCGAAAAGGACGTTGTTATTGCCATTTCTCAAAGTGGTGAAACAGCAGATACCTTAGAGGCTATTAAACTGGCCAAAAGTAAAGGAGCATTTGTTTACGGTGTTTGTAATGTAGTTGGATCTAGTATTTCTAGAGAAACACATTCTGGAACCTATACACATGCTGGACCAGAAATTGGAGTAGCATCTACTAAGGCTTTTACTACACAAATTACTGTATTAACCCTTATTGCTTTAAAATTAGCGAAGGTAAAGGGGACAATTTCTAACAGCGACTATATGTTGCACCTTAGAGAATTAGATTTAATTCCTTCTAAAGTAGAAGAGGCATTAAAAACAAACGATCACATAGAAGCTGTGGCTAGAGAATTTAAAGATGCGGCTAACTTCTTATACTTAGGTCGCGGATTTAACTTTCCAGTAGCGTTAGAAGGTGCTTTAAAACTAAAGGAAATCTCTTACATTCATGCCGAAGGCTACCCAGCTGCCGAAATGAAGCACGGGCCTATCGCCTTAATAGACGAACAAATGCCAGTAGTAGTAATTGCAGTAAATAGCAATCATTACGAAAAGGTTGTAAGTAATATTCAAGAGATTAAATCTAGAGCGGGTCGCATTATTGCTGTAGTTACAGAAGGCGACACCACAGTTACCGAAATTGCAGATTATGTCATGGAAGTGCCTAAAACTCCCGAAGCATTAACGCCTTTGGTTACTACAATTCCATTGCAATTATTGTCTTATCACATCGCGGTTATGCTGGGCAGAAATGTTGACCAACCAAGGAACTTAGCGAAGTCTGTTACGGTAGAGTAATTTTTTATAAAAAAAAGAGGTTTCTAGACTTATTTTTTTCCTAAAACATTTATCTTTGCACCGTTAAAAACAAGGTGGGTTAACCCCTTGAAATAGAAGATAAAAAATACTTACACATGTCAAACGTTACAGGTAAAGTTGTACAGATTATCGGACCAGTAGTAGATGTTGAATTTGCTAGCAGTTCCGATCTTCCAAAAATTTACGATTCATTAGAAGTTGATAACAACGGAAACAACTTAGTACTTGAGGTTCAGTCTCATATTGGTGAGAATACCGTTCGTACTATTTCTATGGACTCTACAGATGGTTTAAGCCGTGGTGTAGATGCTAAAGTTACTGGATTGCCAATTCAAATGCCAATAGGCGAAGATGTTTACGGACGTCTTTTTAATGTAATTGGAGATGCTATCGACGGAATTGGAAACTTACCTAAAACCGGAGATAATGGACTTCCAATTCACCGTGAAGCTCCAAAATTCGAAGACTTATCTACTTCTACCGAAGTGCTTTTTACAGGTATTAAAGTAATTGACTTAATTGAGCCTTATGCTAAAGGTGGTAAAATTGGTCTATTTGGTGGTGCTGGTGTAGGTAAAACAGTATTGATTCAAGAACTAATTAACAACATTGCGAAAGGACATGGTGGTTTATCTGTGTTTGCTGGTGTAGGAGAACGTACTCGTGAAGGGAACGATTTACTTCGTGAAATGTTGGAATCAGGAATTATAAAATACGGAGACGAATTTATGCATTCTATGGAAGAAGGCGGATGGGATCTTTCTAAGGTAGATAAAGCTGCCATGAAGGAATCTAAAGCGACTTTCGTATTTGGTCAAATGAACGAACCTCCTGGAGCACGTGCTCGTGTTGCCTTATCTGGATTAACTATTGCAGAATACTTTCGCGATGGTGCTGGAGACGGTCAAGGAAAAGACGTACTGTTCTTTGTAGACAACATTTTTAGATTTACACAAGCTGGTTCAGAGGTATCTGCACTACTAGGGCGTATGCCTTCTGCGGTAGGTTACCAACCAACTTTGGCAACAGAAATGGGGGTTATGCAAGAGCGTATTACTTCTACTAAAAAAGGATCTATTACTTCTGTACAAGCAGTGTATGTACCTGCAGATGACCTTACTGACCCCGCTCCTGCAACAACCTTTGCTCACTTAGATGCAACAACAGTACTTTCTCGTAAAATTGCGGAATTAGGAATTTATCCTGCGGTAGATCCGTTGGATTCTACTTCTAGAATTTTGGCAGCCGATATTTTAGGTGACGAACACTACGACTGTGCAACTCGTGTAAAAGAGCTATTACAACGTTATAAAGAACTTCAAGATATTATTGCCATTCTTGGAATGGAAGAATTATCAGAAGAAGATAAGCAAGCCGTATATCGTGCAAGACGTGTACAACGTTTCTTATCTCAGCCGTTCCACGTAGCAGAGCAGTTTACTGGTATTCCTGGAGTACTTGTAGATATTAAAGAAACTATTAAAGGTTTTAATATGATTATGGATGGGGAATTAGATCACCTTCCAGAAGCGGCCTTTAACCTTAAAGGTTCTATAGAAGAGGCTATAGAAGCTGGCGAGAAAATGTTAGCAGAAGCATAATTTAAAACGAGTATCGCGAGGTTGTTTAAACAGCTATGTAAATACTCCATACTTAAACTAAAATTATTATGCATTTAGAAATAGTAAGTCCAGAAGCAACTCTTTTTAGTGGCGAAGTAACTTCGGTTGCCGTGCCAGGAGTAGAAGGTGAGTTTCAAATGTTGAATAATCACGCGGCTATTGTATCGCTCTTAGGACCTGGAACTGTAAAGGTTTGGGGAGATATGCAAATAGAAGAAGAAGTAGCCAATAAGTTTACTAAGGCAAAAGACGGAACTACACGTTTACAAATTGAATCGGGTACCGTAGAGATGCGTGATAACCATGTTGTTATTTTAGCGGACTAAACAATAAAGACTAATAGTACTTAAAATGCATTTTTCGATTAGGAAAATGCATTTTTTGCGTTTAAAGGGTACTTAATTTATAAATCAGGTGAAAATACCCTTTTGTATGTTATATTTAATTTGCATTTTTACGGTTTAACCGCAATTTTTGCAGTTCGTCTAATTTATTTAGACTTTTAAAGACATTTTTTAACCTCATAATCCCTATTTTAGGCGAAATCTAACAGAAACACTATGAAAAATTTATTATTATTATTTGTTGCCGTAGCATTCGTTGCTTGTTCAACGGATACTGACCCGCTACCTCAGGAGACAACAACAAATTCGACCGCAGACCGTGTAGCAAGTGTATTTGAATCACCTGTTAATGCAGATTTAGACGAGGCAATTAACGGGAAGTTTAAAGGTGTATTCGCCAGTTATGATTTAACTACTAAAGGAACTGTAGTAATTAATACCTCCGACAGTGGAAGCTTAGAGGCTGCAGTAAAACTAATTAAAGTAGATGGCAATCTAGAGCGTAAAGTATTTTTTGAAGGCGTTCAAGACTTAACCAATCCAAATGTATATACGTTTAGTTCGGAGCGTGGATCGTTTACTGTAACACTAAATGACGAGAAAAAATTAAGAATTGACCATTTTACATTCGATGCTAAAGATTCTTATTTACTAGCCTACAAGCTTACTCGAGGTGGAGATGTAAATCTAGCTTTTGGAACTTTTACAGATAACGATCCAACCGGAGACACCAGAAGCGGTAATTGGGATGCAATTCATAGAGGTCAACTTTTTGTTTCGCCACCAGGTGAACATTCAACTTTTGCCACAACCTTATTACTTTTAGACGCAGTTGTTATAACAAATAATAGTAATATGTACGAAAGCACAGATACTCCTGCAGATAACGATAGTTTTTTTGAACCGTGTTTTTATACCACAGTAAATCCTTTTCCACATGCTTGGTGGTTTGAAAGTGCTTCTAACAATTACAGAGAGTTTATTGGGTACAACCAAACCTCTACCTTTGCTGGTCGTGAGGCGACATGGAATTTATCGTATTATTTATTTGGAGGATCATTCTTTTACGATACCCCTGCATGTAGCACTACTGCAGCTGCAGGTTTTGGAGACTGGGCCTGGGATGGTCGTACTGGACGAATTTTTGTAGATACGCTCACAGATATTTAAACGATTATTAGAAGATATTATATAGTTTAAAAAGCCCGCAAATTTGCGGGCTTTTTAATGTTTAAGGGCTTAGTTTAATAGTACCATATACAGCAATGCTGCTAAGAGGCCCCCTATAATTGGTCCAACTACAGGAATCCAAGAATAGCTCCATCCAGAATCTCCTTTACCTTTTAAGGGTAGTATGGCATGCATAATTCTTGGTCCTAAATCTCTTGCAGGATTAATTGCATAACCAGTTGTACCACCTAAACTTATACCTACAGACCAAACTATAAAGGCAACAGGGATCGCACCTAAAGATCCGAGCCCAATAATACCTGCTTCTTGACCTATCGAAATTTCGGGTCCAACTATATAAAAGACTGCAAAAATTAGTACAAAGGTGCCAACAATCTCGCTCATTAAATTTCTAAAAATGTTTGGAATGGCAGGTGTATTACAAAAGGTAGCTTTAATCTCGCCTGGCCCTTCTGTGGCATCGTAATGGTCTTTATGGGTAATAAATATAAAGACCATAGCTAACATCGCGCCAATAAATTGTGCTGCAATGTAAGGTCCAACACTAGCCCATTCAAACAACCCTGCTGCAGCAAGTGCTAAAGTTACAGCTGGGTTAATATGAGCTCCGCTGTAGGGTCCAGCAACTAAGACAGCTACATAAACGGCAAGTGCCCATCCGGTAGTAATAACTATCCAGCCAGAGCCATGTCCTTTGGTGTTTTTTAAAACTACGTTGGCAACTACGCCATTACCCAATAAAATAAGTAGAAAGGTGCCAATTAATTCGGCAATAAATGGTGTCATACTATAAATTATTAATTATTCTATCCAATTGGCAGCTCGCGAAACGGCCTTATGCCATGTTTTTAAATACGATTCAACTTGTGCCGAATCCATTTTAGGTTCAAAAGTTTTATCTACAGCCCACTGTGTTCTTAGCTCGTCTATATCGGACCAAAAACCAATTGCTAATCCTGCTAAATATGCGGCGCCTAAGGCTGTAATTTCTAAAAATTTAGGTCTCACAACAGGCACCCTAAATATATCGGCTTGAAACTGCATGAGTAGATTATTGGCAGTTGCTCCGCCATCTACACGTAACTCACGCCCTTTTACTCCAGAATCGGATTCCATGGCTTTAACAATATCGTACACTTGGTAAGCAATGCCTTCTATGGTAGCACGAGCAATATGCCCTTGTGTCGAACCTCTCGTTAATCCTAAAATTGTTCCACGGGCATAAGCGTCCCAATGGGGAGCACCTAAACCTGTAAGCGCTGGCACAAAATAAACTCCGCCATTGTCTTCAACAGTATTTGCAAGACCCTCTATTTCTTTTGCGTCGTCTATTAATTTAAGGCCATCGCGTAACCATTGTACCGCAGCTCCTCCAACAAAAATACTGCCTTCTAGTGCGTAATTAACTTGTCCATTAATTTGCCAGGAAACCGTTGTAAGTAAATTGTTGTTGGAATAAACAGGTTTTTTTCCTGTGTTCATAAGTAAAAAGCAGCCGGTACCGTATGTGTTTTTTACCATGCCAGGTTCTGTACATAATTGTCCAAATAAAGCCGCTTGCTGATCTCCGGCTATTCCAGCAATAGGAATCGATGTGCCTAAAATTTCATGCGCAGTTGTACCATACACTTCGCTGCTTTCTTTTATTTGCGGCAAGACACTTTTTGGAATATTAAATAATTCTAAGAGTTCTTTATCCCAATCTAAGGTGTGAATGTTAAACAGCATGGTTCGGCTTGCGTTGCTTACGTCGGTTACAAAACTCTTCCCGTTTGTGAGTTTCCAAATAAGCCAAGTATCTATGGTGCCAAAACACAGACTCCCGTTTTTTGCAAGTGCTCTTGCGCCGTCAACATGATCTAAAATCCATTTTAATTTGGTCCCAGAAAAATAGGCATCTATTATTAACCCTGTTTTCTCTTTAATTAGTTCTGTATGTCCATCTTGTTTTAACTGGTCACAATATTTTGCAGTCCGCCGATCCTGCCAAACAATGGCATTATAAATGGGAATTCCCGTCTCGCGGTCCCAAACAACTGTGGTTTCACGCTGATTAGTAATTCCAATTGCTGCCACATTGTTGGCGGTAATTTCGGCACTTTTTAAAGCTTGTCTTGCAGCAAATAATTGCGACTCCCAAATCTCTAAAGGATCGTGTTCAACCCATCCAGGTTCAGGAAATAATTGTTCAAAATCTTTTTGCCCCGCCCCTTTGTTCTGTCCGCTTTTATTAAATAAAATAGCTCTTGAAGAAGTTGTCCCTTGATCTAGAGACATAATATATGCTTTGCTCATACCAGTTCTATTTAAGAATATATTGTTCTGCCAAGGTGTTAAAAGAAGCTATTTGGGCACCCACCCATGCTGCATCTTTATCTAATTCCTGGGCTATAATTTTGGCCACTTTAGGGGCAATTTCTACTGCTGCTCTAGCATCTAGAAATAATAGTCGAACGCGTCTGGCCAGAACGTCTTCTACAGTTCTTGCCATTTCGTGTTTAATACTCCAGACTACTTGCCCAATACTAAACGGATAGTCCTTATGGAGTAATTCCGCTAAGCTAGTATCTTGCTTTATAAATTCTTGAAATTCATTAAGCTGACTTCCATAAATATATAAATGATTTTCTAAGATTGCCGCGCCGGCTTTAATATTTCCAGCAATAGCTAATGCTTTGGTTCCCGATTGTTGTTGTTCAAAATTATAATTAACTACAATGGTGTCCACAACATCTTGTGCCATTTTCCTGTAGGTAGTCCATTTGCCACCTACTATGGTCACCACGCCATCTTCGTCTATTATTTTATGACTGCGGGAAACTTCTTTAGTATTGGTCTCGTCTTTTTTTGGCTTAGCCAAGGGTCTAAGACCACAAAATACAGACAGTACATCTTCACGCTTTGGCACCTTTGTCATATAACTGCTAATGGTGTCTAAAATAAAATCTACTTCGGAGTCTAACGCGATAGGGTCTAGCTTGGGCTTTTTTATTAAGGTGTCTGTTGTACCTGCAAGCACTTTTCCATTCCACGGAATAACAAAAAGCACTCGTCCATCTGAGGTTTTAGGAATCATAATCGCGCTTTTACTATCTAAATAAGACGCATCTAAGACTAAATGAATTCCTTGACTGGGAACAACGGTCTTTTTGTGATTTGCATCTTTTAATTTAAGTACTTTATCTGTAAAGATTCCCGCAGCGTTTACTACAACCTTAGCCTTAACGTTATAGGTTGTGTTGGTTTCTGTGTCTTTTACTATAAGCCCGTTGGCATGACCGTCCGTGTTTGTTGTTAATTCTACAACACGCATGTGGTTCATTACAAGAGCGCCCTGATTAAGAGCAGTTTGGGCCAAATTTACCGCTAGACGAGCATCGTCAAATTGCCCATCGAAGTACGATACACCGGAATATAGTTTTTCCCGTTTAAGGGTAGGTAATTTGCTAAGCACGTTCTTTTTTTGGATTAACCTTGATTTTCCTAAACTAAACTTTTGAGCTAGGGCGTCGTATATTTTTAAACCAACGGTATAATAATAGCCACCCCACCAACTGTAATTTGGAATAACAAATTCTTGACGCTTAAATAGGTGTCGTGCATTTTGTTCTAACAATCCACGCTCGCGTAGCGCTTCCTTTACCATTTTTATGTCGCCTTGTTGTAGATATCTAACTCCGCCATGCACCAGTTTTGTACTTTTACTAGAGGTTCCTTTTGCAAAATCTACTTGTTCAAACAATGCGGTTTTAAACCCTCTGTTTGCGGCGTCCACAGCAATGCCAAGTCCACTAGCTCCCCCGCCGACTATAACAATATCCCACTTAGAATTCTTTTGGAGTTCTTTAATTTGATCCGATCTGGAGGTATGCAATAAATTAAGTTTTTTGGTATTGTAATTATTTATCTAAATATACCAAAATACAACGCCAATCTGCTTTAGAATTTACCGCAATGTTAATTTTTTATCACGATTCTCGTAATAGCTGTATAAGATTTGTGTAAAATGTTATTGCCGTCTAATAATTGAATTTTACTTTTGATTACCTATGGAGCATCTTCCAAATAAAATAGCCAATAAACTAGCAGAACGTCTAGAAAATAATGCGTTGCGCAATCTTGGTGTTTACCAGTTTGCCTGCGATTTTGCAACGAACGATTATTTAAGTGTGATCACTAATCCCATAGCAACTTGTACTAGCAAAGCACCTATATCGGGTTTGCCTGGCGGGGCCTCTGGCTCTAGACTGCTTACGGGAAACACTAAAGCGCATGCTAAATTAGAACAGGATCTTGCTGTGTTTCATAATGTTCAGGGTGCTTTAGTTTTTAATAGTGGCTATGCAGCCAATTTGGGGCTACTTGGGTCGGTACCTCAAAAAGGCGATTTGGTTTTATACGATCAGTTTGTGCATGCCTCTATTCGTGACGGAATTATGCTATGTCCAGCAAATTCTTTTAAATTTAAGCATAACAGCCTAAGTGACTTAGCCCAATTAATCGAGCGCCACAACAAGAAGTTTGACCATATATACGTAGTTACCGAATCGGTTTTTTCTATGGATGGCGATTCTCCAGACCTTAAAGCCTTATGCGACCTTTGTGACGCGACCGATTGTTATCTTATTGTTGACGAAGCGCACGCCGTTGGTGTTTTTGGTGACCGAGGTCAAGGGCTATTGCAACAGCTAGGACTAGAACAGCGAGTTTTTGCTCGCGTTATAACATTTGGCAAAGCCATTGGCGCACACGGTGCTGCAGTACTTGGTGATTCTGGTTTAAAGCAATATTTAGTAAATTTTGCTCGAAGTTTAATATATACTACTGCTTTACCCCCTGGACAGATTACGCATTTAATTAATTTGTATAATTGGCTTAAAGAGAGTCCGGAGTTTTTAGTGCGCCAAAACAAGTTACACGCAAATATTAAGACTTTACAACAAGCTGCTAACGCCCATAACATCCATAAGGCCTTTACAAAGTCTAATTCTGCCATACATTGCTGCGTTATACCGGGCAATAGTAAGGTAAAGCAAATAAGTGATGCGCTACAAAAGTTAGGTTTTGGTGTTTTGCCTATTTTAGCTCCAACGGTACCAATTGGCCAAGAGCGTATTAGAATTTGTTTACATGCTCATAATAGCCAGCAAGAAATAACAGGACTTATAAATGCGTTGTCGGCCGTTATTTAGTCTATTTCTTTAACTGGCGTAGTAGTCATTAAAAAAGGGTTCGTTATTTTTGTGATATGGAATCGTACTTTATTACTGGAATAGGTACCGACGTTGGCAAAACTGTTGCAGCTGCAATAATCACAGAGGCTTTACAGGCAGATTATTGGAAGCCAATTCAAGCTGGCGATCTAGCGTATGGTGATACTCACCGGGTTCAGGATTATATAAGTAATACCCAAACTACTTTTTTTAGCAATGCTTTTGCGTTATCTGAGCCCATGAGCCCACATGCAGCAGCAGCTATAGACAAAGTAATAATAAAAGCAACGGATATAGTACGGCCAAAAACTAAAAATAATTTGGTAATAGAAGGAGCAGGAGGTTTGTTAGTTCCAATTAATGATAGCCAAACAATTGCCAATTTAATTCAACCTAAAGATCGAGTGATTGTAGTTTCCAGGCATTATTTAGGGAGCATAAATCATACGTTATTAACCTTAGAGGCCTTAAAACAGAGAAAAATAAAGCCGTTTGGAATTATATTTAGTGGAGACCAGCATTCAAGTACAGAATCCATTATTGTTAAGCAAGGCGATGTACCTGTTATAGGTCGTATTAACGACGAACCCTACATAGATAAAAATGTAGTTTTGGAATATGCCGAACTCTTTAAAACAGCCTTGCAATGAGTTTAAGTAAGCGCGACAAAAAGCACCTCTGGCATCCGCTTTCTCAGGAAAAGTTAAGCAAGGGTAATTTGGCAATAGCAAAGGCAAAGGGCGTTTATCTTTGGGACGAAGCAGGTAACAGCTATATAGACGCAATTTCTTCTTGGTACATAAGTGTTTATGGGCATTGCAACCCAACCATTACCACTAAAGTAGCCAAGCAAATGGGTAGTTTAGACCAAGTAGTATTTAGTGGTTTTACTCATGAACCTGCTGTAAATTTATCAGAAAAACTAGTGGCAATACTGCCCGAGAATCAAGATAAATTGTTCTTTTCGGATAATGGTTCAACCACGGTAGAAGTCGCGCTTAAAATGGCGTTACAGTATTACTTCAACCAAGGGATTAAAAAAGACACTTTTATAGCTTTTCAAGATGGGTTTCACGGCGACACCTTTGGCGCCATGTCGGTTTCGGGGCTTTCTGTTTATAACGGACCTTTTGACGGTATGAGTTTAAATGTGGTGCGAATTCCAACACCCAATGGAGCTAACAATAAGGAGGTTCTGGGTCAATTAGAAGCATTAATAGCTACGCACAAGGTAGCAGGGTTTGTTTACGAACCCCTTGTACAGGGTGCAGCGGCCATGAAGACCTATTGTATAGAAGGCTTAGCCAGGTTATTGGCTATTTGTAAAAGCAGTAATGTGCTTGCTATTGCAGACGAAGTAATGACTGGCTTTGGTAAAACTGGAACCTATTTTGCTTCCGATCAGCTTGCCTTGAAGCCCGATATAATGTGTCTAAGCAAGGCTTTAACAGCAGGGCTTATGCCCATGGGAATTACTAGTTGTAGCCAAGCAATTTACAATGCTTTTTACAGCGATAATATTGCAGATGGCTTTTTTCATGGACATACGTATTCTGCCAATCCGTTAGCATGTGCCGCGGCAATTGCAGGAATAGATTTGCTTACATCTTCCAGTATTCAGGATGGTATTAAGAGGATTCAAGATGCTCATACCGATTTTAATAATCGTATTAAAAATAATCCCTTAGTAAAAGAAATCCGCCAAATTGGAGTAATTTTTGCCATAGATTTAGACTTAAATGTAAGTCGTTACGGGACAATTCGCGATAAGATTTATAATTTCTTTTTAGCGCAAGGTGTTTATTTACGCCCTTTAGGAAATACCATTTATTTGGTGCCGCCTTATGTTATAAAACCTAAAGAGTTACAGCAAATTTATACGACCATAGAATCGTCTTTAGTCTTCTTGTCCAGTGAGCAAGCGCTTGTTAAGTAAATCATAGACTTCTCCAGATTCTTTTATTGTAATTTTTAAAATGGTATAGGTCCAAGTGTCGGCCGACTTTTTACCCCAAACCATAATCTCTGCCGTATCTTTTGGGCCTTTAATCGGAATTAATATTTCTGCTGTACCCTGGCCATTGGAATAGTTAACATTACCCGAAGGAACCCCAGTTTCTTCTATAGGTTCTCCTAGTCTAGAAATAACCCATTCACTCTGTTTGGCCTTATCTAATGCGACGGTATAGGGTTCAGATTCTTGAAACATCGAAGTAACCCCAAAAAACAAAGTTACGACAAAGGCTATTAAAAGTCCTCCAACAACCAAACAACCACCCACAGGCAGGGCCCATTTCCAATTGCGTTTAAACCAACTTTGATGCACCTGAGTTTGTTCCATAGTTTTTATGAGTTTTAAGGGAATCGTCCCAAATAGAAAGATTATTTTTGTGGTAAATTACAAAATTTGACTGGACCAATTGGAATTTATGGAATGGCCTCGGTTTCGGTTTTAGGATCGGACTCCAACACGGTTTGGGCACATTATAATGGAGCAAAAGCATTATTCGAGCCATTTAATAAGACATTAAATGCTGCCCTTGTTAGCCGAATTCCTAACGAATTAGAACAAAATTTGCAGAACCTTGCAAATTCCAACGCCAATTATAAACGCTTAGACCGATCTGTTCTATTAGCCATAATGGCCGCTCGTAAAACAGTACAAACTGCTGGAATAGAAGATGCTAAGCTAGGAGTAAATTTAGGTTCATCCAGAGGTGCAACTGCGCTTTTTGAACAGTATTACCAGCATTTTTTAGACAATAACAAAGCACAAACACTAGCATCACCTACCACGACTTTAGGCAATATTTCGGCTTGGGTAGCACAAGACTTAAATGTTAAAGGGGTTAGTTTAAGTCATTCTGTAACTTGCGCTACTGCCATGCATTCGGTTTTAAATGGAATTGCTTGGCTTAAGGCAGGAATGGCCGACTGTTTTCTAGTTGGTGGGTCGGAGGCTCCATTAACGCCATTTACCATTGCACAAATGCAGGCGCTAAAGTTATATGCTGGAGGCGCAGGCTCACATCCATGCAGAGCCCTGGACTTAGATAAAAAAGAAAACACCATGATTTTGGGTGAAGCTGCGGCAACGGCGGTTTTAAAACTTGGAAAGTCAGCTACTGCACAAGGACATATTATTGGTTATGGATGGGGCAGTGAATTGCTTACCCACCATACTTCGTTGTCTAAACAGGCCGAATGTTTTCAGCAATCCATGCAACAGGCGTTAAACGTTTCAGGATTAAAAACAGTAGATGCCATAATAATGCATGCACCAGGAACCGTGCTTGGTGACCAAGCCGAATTGAACGCTATAAAAAAGATTTTTGGTAACAAATTGCCGTTTTTAGCGACAAATAAAGAGATTATTGGTCACACCCTTGGAGCTTCGGGTATGATGAGCCTAGAAATGGCTTTGTTAATGCTAGCAAACAATTCAATAATCGATCCCTTTTATTTTAACAATGTTAAGCAGGATACAGACACAGTTTCGTCGGTGCTTATAAATGCGGTAGGATTTGGCGGTAATGCTGTTAGTATTATTGTTACTAAATAGTCTTGCGAGGTCGTAAATCTGGCTAAAAAGTTGGTATCTTTCTTACACTAAAAATCGTTTTATGGTAGATTGGTTTGGTGCTTTATCGAACTTCGAAAAGGTCTATTGGGTAATAGCTTTGACCTCTAGTGTTATCTTTTTAATTCTGCTTGTCCTAACTCTTATGGGGGGCGATGTAGATGACCTTGGTGACGTAGACACCGAAGTTGACGGCGATACAGGAATAGGGTTTCAGTTTTTAACTTTTAAAAATTTAATTGGCTTTTTAACCATTTTTGGTTGGAGCGGAATTAGTTTTTTGGCTTACGACTTTTCTAAATCTGGCGTAGTTGGAGGTTCAGTTTTTTGCGGCCTGCTTATGATGCTGGCTATGGCATCCCTATTTTATTATTTAACAAAAATGGATCACGATGGAAGCCTAGTCTTAAGTAACGCTGTTGGCAGTACTGGCGAAGTCTATTTGTCTATAGGTCCTAATAGGTCAAAGTTGGGCAAAGTGCAAATTAATGTACAAGGTTCGTTGCGAGATTTAGAAGCCATGACCGATTCAAACACCGAACTATTACAAGGCGATATAATTACCGTAACCGAGGTTACAAAAAACGGAGTATTAATAGTAAATAAACATATAAGAACATATGACCATCATCCCATTTCAAGTTGAGACCATGGCCCCTTTAGTTGGAGCAGGCTTTGCGATTCTCTTTTTATTTATAATTATTGTAACCTTTATAAGACGTTACAAACGATGTCCTTCTGACCGAGTTTTAGTGGTTTACGGAAAGGTTGGAACAGGAAACTCAGCCAAGTGTATTCATGGGGGCGCAGCCTTTATTTGGCCCGTAATTCAGGATTACGAATTTTTAGACCTGACACCAATTTCTATAGAGGTGAATTTGGTAAATGCCTTGAGTAAACAGAACATTCGTGTAAATGTGCCTTCGCGATTTACCATTGGAGTTTCTACAGAACCAGGTGTAATGCAAAATGCTGCCGAGCGCTTATTAGGACTTGGACAAGGAGAAGTGCAAGATCTTGCCATGGAAATTATTTTTGGACAACTGCGTTTGGTTGTTGCATCCATGGATATTGAAGAAATTAACTCGGACCGCGATAAGTTTTTAAGCAATATTTCGCATAGTGTTGAGGCCGAACTTAAAAAAGTAGGGCTTAAATTAATAAACGTAAATATTACCGACATTCACGACGAATCTGGATATATAGAAGCTCTTGGTAAAGAAGCTGCTGCACACGCCATTAACGAAGCGCGTAAATCGGTTGCCGAAAAAACCAGAGATGGTTCTATTGGAGAAGCCAATGCGGTTCAGGATCAGCGAACACAAGTTGCTGCTGCAAATGCGCAGGCCGTAGAAGGTGAAAACACAGCAAAAATTTCGGAAGCTAATTCTAACGCCATAAGAAGACAAAAAGAGGCAGAAGCCGAACGTGTCGCCATTGCATCTGAAAAAGTACAAACTGCAAAAGCATTGGAAGAATCTTATGCTGCTGAACAAGATGCAGAAGTTGCGCGTGCAGAGCGGGAACGCAGTTCGCAAATGGCCGATATAATTGTACCTGCCGAAATAGACAAAAAGAAGGTAGAGATAGATGCAGAGGCCGAAGCAGAAATGATTCGTCGCAAAGCAAAAGGTGAGGCAGATGCCATACTGTTTAAGGCTCAAGCCGAGGCACAAGGTATTTTTGAAGTCCTTACCAAACAAGCCGAAGGTCTTGACAAAATTGTTCAGGCTGCTGGGAATAGCTCGAAAGATGCGGTACTGTTATTAATTGCCGACAAGCTTCCAGAATTGGTTAAAATGCAAACAGAGGCTATTAAGAATATTAAAATAGATAAAGTTACCGTTTGGGAAAACGGCGGAGGCAAAGACGGATCGACCTCGACCTCGAACTTTATTTCTGGAATGTATAAATCGGTTCCGCCATTACAGGAACTATTTAATATGGCTGGAATGCAATTGCCAGAGTATTTAAAGGGCAAAGATGTTGACGATTCCGACCAAATTCTAGAAGAAGAATAGTAGATTTGTAATATTATAATTCAATTCCACGCTAACGCAATTGTTTTAGCGTGGATTCCTTTTAATTCCTTTAGCATGCGTCACGATTGGACTAAACAAGAAATATTAGACATTTACAATACACCTCTAATGGAACTGCTTTATAAGGCAGCCACCGTACATAGAGAATTTCACGACCCCAATACCGTGCAAGTCTCTACCTTGTTGTCTATAAAAACTGGTGGATGCCCAGAGGATTGTGGGTATTGTCCACAAGCGGCGCGTTACCATACCGACATAGAAGGAAACGACCTAATGAGCGTACAGCAAGTAAAGGCGCAAGCCTTGCGTGCAAAATCCTCAGGAAGTTCACGAGTATGTATGGGAGCCGCATGGCGTAATGTAAAAGATGGTCCAGAATTCGATCAAGTATTAGAGATGGTGAGAACCATAAATAAGCTCGATATGGAGGTTTGCTGTACGTTGGGAATGGTTACAGAAAATCAGGCTAAACGCTTAGCAGAAGCAGGTTTATACGCCTACAATCACAATTTAGATACTAGCGAAGATTATTATAAAGATGTTATTTCTACTCGAGCTTTTGAAGACAGACTAGAAACAATAGACAATGTGCGCAAAACCAATGTAACGGTTTGCAGTGGTGGAATTATAGGAATGGGAGAAGCTGTAGAAGATCGTGCTGGGATGTTAGTAGCGCTTGCTACTTTAGATCCGCAGCCGGAATCTGTGCCTATTAACGCTTTGGTTGCTGTGCCTGGAACTCCAATGGAAGATATAGAACCAATTTCTATTTGGGAAATGATTCGTATGGTTGCAACCACTAGAATTGTAATGCCTAAAACACAAGTAAGGCTCTCGGCAGGACGAACAGAAATGAGTCGAGAAGGTCAGGCCATGTGCTTTTTTGCAGGAGCAAATTCCATATTTGCTGGCGATAAATTACTTACTACGCCAAATCCAGATGTAAACCAAGACATGGAAATGTTTAAGCTTTTGGGTTTAAATCCACAAAAAGCTTTTGTTAAAAAACAACAACCCGAAACAATAGAAGCTCAAGATTCTGAATTTCTAGATAAAGGCGAAAAGCCAAGGTGGACAAGGCCTGGACACACTATAGAGCGTAACGAATCTGCTCGAAAAAAATCGGTGACGGATTAATTTTTTCCCACTACTCACAATTTTTAAAATAGGTAGGCGTTTTAAGATTCGGAACAACATTACTCAAATCTTAAACAAATCCTATGAAAAAGTTGCTATACCTAGCAATGATTGGGCTGTTTATGGCAAGTTGTTCCAACGACGATGAAGGGAACAGTAACTGCCAGCAACCCGGAAGTATAATCATTGAACAGTTAAACAGTACCTCCATTTTATTCTCTTGGGGGATAGATACAGAAACCGCTTGGGAAATAGAATACGGCGAAGTTGATTTTGCCTTAGGCACCGGATCGATTTCGCAAACTTCTCAAGAGAGTTTCTTTATAGAAGATTTACAGCCTACTACAGATTACCGAATTTATTTAAGAACCAATTGCGGCTCCGATGGATTTAGTGAATACATCTCGGTAGATTTTACAACACCAGAGATTGCAGTTGCCTGTAACGCTCCATCTAATTTACAATTGGTGAGCTTAAGCGATACAACGATCGAACTGTCTTGGGACGAAAACGACGAAACTGCTTGGGAAATTGAATATGGCCCTTCAGGCTTTATTCCGGGAACTGGAACTGTAATTCCAACTTCACAGAATTCATTCAATATAGAAGGTTTAGATCCTGCAACTACTTACGAAATTTATGTACGCGCTAATTGCGGCAGCGACGGGTACAGTGAATACTCTAGCGCTTTGGTCATTACGACCGATGGTTAAGTGAAGCGTTTAGGGGGTGCGAAAAGGCGGGGTAATTCCCGCCTTTTTATTTTAAAAATGTTTTGTAATTTTGTTGTTATCCTTTCCAGATACGTATGAAGTTAAGTCCAATAGAGGTTCGGGACAATATTACCAAATAGGAATTCCGAACCGAATTTTTTAAACCACAAAAGCCGGTTGTAATAAAGCAATTTATTAATCACTGGCCTGCATTTAAAAAATGGGATTTAGACTATATGGCTCAAATAGCTGGAGAAATCGAAGTTCCGCTTTACGATAATCGTCCAGTAGATTACAAAGATGGCTTTAACCAGCCACATGCCACCATGAAGATGAGCGAGTATATTGACTTGCTTAAGCGCGAACCTACCAAATACAGAATCTTCTTGTGGAACATACTAAAGGAAGTCCCGGCTTTACAAAATGACTTTGATTACCCCGATTTTGGCTTACGATTAATGAAAGGGCTACCTATGTTGTTTTTTGGAGGAGAAGATTCGTACACCTTTATGCATTACGATATTGACTTGGCTAATATTTTTCACTTCCACTTTCACGGTAAAAAAGAAGTGATTCTGTTTGACCAGAAACAAAACGATTACCTGTATAAAATTCCACATTCGTTAATTACACGAGAAGATATAAATTTTGCCAATCCAGATTATGCTAAATGGCCAGCGCTAGAGCAAGCACAGGGCTATATTGCCAATTTAGAACATGGCGATGTTTTATATATGCCCGAAGGCTACTGGCACTATATGCGCTATATAACGCCGGGATTTAGCATGAGTTTACGAGCCATTGCTAGAAATCCTAAAAACTTAAGCAAAGCCCTTTACAACATTTTTGTTATGCGACACTACGACAACGCAATGCGACGTATTAAAGGGCAGGCTTGGATAGATAGTAAGAATGAAAAAGCAATTAGCCGGACTCATAAAAAGATTGGTGTATCCTAAATCAATTAAGGCATTAACTCTCTAATTTTATCGTAAACCAAATGTGATTCCCAACCGCGATATAATAGATAGTCTGCCAATTTTTTTCGCTTTTTTTGCAGGTCGGTTTCCTTTATTTGCAGGGCTCTGTGTTCTGCCAAAGCGTGAAAAGTAGCCATGTATTTAGCCTCCGGAATTTCTTTTAGTGCCATTTTTACATTGTAAACCGATATTTTTCTTGCTTTCAATTCACGGGTAATGCGCTGGCGTCCCCATTTTTTAATTCTAAATTTCCCTCTGGCAAAGGCTTGGGCAAAGCGCGTTTCGTTTAAAAAGTCGTGCTTGGTTAAGTGTGCAATAACGGCATCTTGCGCCTGGGGTATCATACGCATTTGTGTGAGTTTTCTTGTTACTTCTTGATAGCAACGTTCTTGATAGGCGCAATAGGCTTCTAGCTTAGCCTTGGCTTGATCTACGGTATAGGTTTGGTGTGTAGGCACCAAGTAAAATTACAAATTATGATTCTTTTATGGCGATTTACTTTGGGAGTTTTACTCCTCTTTTAGCTCCTTTATTAGGGCTTCGGCCGAACGACCAATACTTCGATAGCATTTAAAGACCCAACGATAAAAGAAAAATAACAAGACGCTCATTATTCCAATAAACCATAATTGGCTTGTGCCAATTAAAAACACATCTTTGTTCTTTAATATTTTTGTCGCTACCGGCAGGGTGCAAATCATAAAAATAGGAGTAAGGGCTAAATTAAGCTGTTGGAATTGCATAAAGCGTTTTTTGCGATTTGCAAACTGTTGTAGGGTATCTTTATAACTATGGTCTGCTAGGTTTAATTCTTGCATTGTTTTAATTGCCTTAATAGAAAAAATGGGAAGTACTGCTAAAATTAAAATACACAGAATTCCACTTGCTTGTAAATACCAGGTATCTAGGCGTCCAAAATAGAGCAAGATGGCCATTGCAAAAATATAGCAGATTGCTCCACCTAAGAGTTCGAAAGCGTATAGTTTGCTAAATTTTGAACGGTATTTTTGCTGTGTCATTTCCATAATTAAAGTGTCTGTTAATTGCCGTTGTTGATCTAATTTTTGACTCATCTCTTGCCAAAGTCCTTGCATTTCTTGTAATTCCATAGCGTTATTTTTTAGGTGTATTGGCTTTAAATTGTTTTTTTATTCTGTTTATTCGGGTTCCAACATTCGAGCTAGAAAATCCAGTAATTTGCCCAATTTCTTGATACGATTTTCCTTCAAGAAGTAGTAAAATTATACCCCGATCGACCTGTTTTAGTTGCTTTATTTGTTGGTACAAAAAAGCTACTCGCTCGTCTAAAACTGCATCTTGTTCTTGAAAAAGTTTTGTAAAAATAGCTTCTGAATCTAGGCGTTTATCTTGTCTTTTTTTCCTGTTTAAATGCGCCAGAGCAGTATTTAACGCCACTCGGTACATCCAAGTAGAAAACTGCGACTGTCCTTTAAAACTTTTAAACGATTTCCAGATTTGATACACCATTTCTTGATACAAATCCTGCCGGTCTTCACGCGTATCTGCGTAGGCCCTGCTTAATTTATAAAGCATGCCTTCATGTGTTTTAATATGAGCGGTAAAATCACTTTCTAAACTCATTTTTGATATATCTATACCCTATTAGTATGCAACTGTTAGAGAAAATCACATTATTTAAAAATAAATGTCCAGTGGACATTTATTTTTAAATAGCCGCGCAGCGGAAATCCCTTTTTTTGTTCCAGTGGACATTTATTTTTAAATAGCCGCGCTAGCGCCAGTCTCCAGACTGGTGCTGTCATCCTTCATAGAACCCAATCTCCCCCGCTAGCGCCAGTCTCCAGACTGGTGCTGTCATCCCACGCTAGCAGCGGAAATCCCTGTTTTTTTGAATTTAAAAACGAACTAGAATCAATCTAAGACTAGCGATTTAAAGAATTGCCACGTAAATATTTTAAACAAAAAGTGTAAAAACTAACAGGCCAATTAATACAATCCCAAATAGTAAAACTCCAAAGGCTTGACTGGCTTTTATAGTATACAATGATTTTACTGCCTTATTAAACAACAGAATTAAAGACCCAACGCTTAAGAGCATATAAAATAGCAATCGGTAATTAATGGTTGCCGCCATATTTACATCTAAGGACTGCGGGTCGTCACTAGTACCATAGAGAATGGTGATTAAAAAATCGTAACTAAAAGAGAACAGCATAAAAAACAAAAAGGCGCCAATAAGAATCCAGCCTATGCTTCTTCTAAGGGCAAATAGATAGAGTATTCCCGGCAGAACAAGTAAACTTATTAAGTGAACCCAATATGGCCAGTCCAGGGTGTAATCTGCTTTAAGATAGTCCCAAAGGGTCCAGAAAAAATCGTATAAATTTAAAATGGCCAAGACCGAAAGACCAAGTATTAGAATTCGGCTGTACTTTTCGCCTTTATCTATACCGGGCTTTAAAGGGTTTAAGCGATTCTTTAGTCGATGGTAAAAATTAGATTCTTGTGCTGCCATAAGATTGAAGGGAAGGATTTAAATAAATCCAAGTTTACAATTTCACTTTAAAGATATTAAATATTGGTGAGTGAAATTTTGTAGAGCAAAATAAAATACCCTCCAAGTATTAAAGCCAAGAATCTGTTGCGGCGACAGACTTAGTATTTAGGAGGCATAGTGCGCACGAACATGTACTGCGTATTTTGCCAAGCTATTTTGGGCTTGCTCTAAATGGCGTTGATTGTGATAAATAATTAATCTAAATGCATCTCCTAAGTTAATAGACATCCACCTGCCAAAGGCGGTAGGCACTTTTACTGTGTTTAGGTTTTTTGACTGTGCTAATTCTAAGAGCTTTAAAAGCATTTCCTGATCTAGGATAAATGTGCTTAATACCTGTTTGTCTAACACTTTCCCGTTAGGGTTCTTACTCTTAAAAGTTTTCATTTTTTTACCTGCATCGCCTGGGCGCATTAAGTTTGCAAACCAGTTGCCTAATAATCCCGATTTAAACTGCTGCTGTGAAGCCGAGCTACTTTTCTCGATTGCCAGATGAATGTTTGGAATATAAATGGCATCGTATTGATTTAAGTGATCTACGCATTCCAAGGCGCTCCAAACTTCTGGGTCTGCTTTCCAGGCAAGGGCTTCTAGAGCCTCATCTTTTAAGCCTTGAGCTATATTAAGATTGTTTTGCGTGCGTTTAAGCATATCGGTGATTAAGGCTGAGCTCGTAGTTTTCATGATGAATAATTTTGTACAAATTTCTGGAAACCTGTGGATTAAAACCTTGATTTAAATCAAGATTTTTTAATTCTGGAGAGCGTCTCTGGTGTCATTCTTAAATAAGAAGCTATGTATTTGTCTGGAATTTCCTGAAACACCTGAGGACTGCGTTTTAAAACGCGTTTATAACGTTCCATAGGAGAACTAGTTAGTATATCTTGTTCTCGTTCTAAGAGTTGATAAATGCCCAACTCTAAAAACTTACACCACAATTGTAAATATTCTGGCTTGCTAGTAATAAACTCCATAAATCGTGCTTTTGATAACACTTTGAGTCTACACTTTTTAAGTGCCTGCAAATACAAATTGGTAGGTCCTTGGGTTACAAAAGAATCCATGGCTGCGATTAGGTTTCCGGAATAACCCAAACGAATAGTGTGTTCTTGAAACTCGTCGACTATGTATGCGCGCAGGCTACCCGAAATTACATAATACAGATTGGTGTTTGCCGCTCCCTGAACTTTTAGGTATTCATTTCTAGATAGTTCAATTTCTGATTCCCACAACGCGTTATCATGCAGGAGGTTTTCCATTTCTTGCCATAAACTCATGCTATACTAGTTGAACTATTTAGTGTATTGTTACACTTAAATCCATTTCTTAAAAACAAAAAAACCCCTTCAAAATAAATTGAAGGGGTTTTTTAAAGGGTTATTTTATCTTTTTACCATCTTTATCTTTAAAGTGATATTCCAGATATGTGTAAGCATCTCTAGGTTGAATTTTTACCCATTTTTTGTGTTCCATGAACCATTTGGTTCGAACAGATGGAAAGCCTTTTGTTAAGAAGGCCGCTATAAAAGGATGCGTATTTAACGTTAACTTTTTATAGTCTCTTTTACTTAATTGTTTAATATCGTCGGTAATCTTGTCTATTAAAATAATAGGAGCTTCAACTTCTGCTCCTCCAGAGGATCCTGCATTTGGATCTTCTTCTCTTGTTTTAATATTCATTTCCGGTCTAACTCGCTGTCTTGTAATTTGGATGAGTCCAAATTTACTTGGAGGCAAAATTTTGTGTTTTGCTCTGTCGTCACTCATTTCGTCACGCAAGTGATTATACAGCTCGCGACGGTGTGGAGCTTTTGCCATGTCAATAAAGTCAATAACAATAATTCCTCCCATATCACGTAGTCGCAATTGTCGTGCTACTTCTGTTGCGGCAATTAAATTTACCTCTAAAGCAGTGTCTTCTTGCGATTTTGATTTGTTAGATCGGTTCCCGGAGTTCACGTCGATAACGTGAAGGGCCTCGGTATGTTCTATTACCAAATAGGCGCCTTTGCTGCCGGATACCGTGCGTCCAAAAGAAGTCTTTATTTGACGTTCAATTCCAAATTTTTCGAAAATAGGAACTTTAGAATCATATAATTTAACAATAGACTCCTTTTTGGGTGCAATTTCTTGCACATAGTCTTTAATTTGGTAATACAGTTGTTCGTCGTCGCAATGAATGGCCGTAAAATCGTCGGTCATTAAATCGCGAATAAGCGACGTTCCTCTGCTTACCTCACTAAGCACCTTCGAGGGGAGGTGCGCCCCGTGTAATTTCTTGCAAATGGCAGTCCAACGGTCTACCAAATTTTGCAAATCCTTATCCAATTCTGCAACTTTCTTGCCTTCTGCAACAGTACGTACTATAATCCCAAAACCTTTGGGACGAATACTTGTTACCAGGCGTTTTAGGCGGTCTTTTTCTTCTTTGGACTCGATTTTTTGAGAAATCGAAATCCGATTAGAAAAAGGCACCAAAACAATATATCGGCCAGCAATAGACAATTCCGAACTAATTCGGGGGCCTTTGGTCGATATAGGTTCTTTAACTACCTGAACAAGAATAGATTGATTGTTTTTTATGGCATCGTTTATCTTGCCATGTTTGTCAATCTCCTTGTCGAAGGGAAAGCTGTTTAAAGAATACTCTTTTAGTTTACCTGTGCTTACACGTTTTACGAACTTCATAAGAGAAGGAATGTTCGGTCCTAAATCGTGATAATGCAAAAATGCATCTTTCTCGTACCCCACATTAACAAATGCGGCATTTAGTCCCGGAACAGTTTTTCGAATTTTGGCAATAAATACATCGCCTACCGAAAACTTGTTACCATCTTCTTCCTTATGTAATTCAATAAGTTTTCCATCTTTTAAAAGGGCAAAATCAACTTCAGAGGAACCGGATCTAATAAATAATTCGTAGTTCACTCGGTTGTAGTTTTATATCCATGAGGCCATAGGCCATCACAGATGGATTAAACATTATATTTTTACAGGTTTTATTTTAAAACCAAAGAAACTGTTCAATAATTAACACTCAGCAGGTGCTTAAACAATTTCATTTTCAAAGAACGAATATTTGAATGCTGTAAAAGAAAAAAGTAGTTATAAGAACTACTTTTTCTTGTGACGATTAGCGCGTCTTCTTTTTTTACGCTTGTGCGTCGCTACCTTATGTCTTTTTCTTTTTTTACCACTTGGCATAGGTTCTCGCTATTAAGTTTGTTAATTATTTTACCTCGACATTACTCTTTACACTCTCTACAAATACTTTTGCAGGTTTGAATGCTGGAATGTTATGTGCAGGTATTTTTATGGTCGTATTTTTAGATATATTTCTACCGGTTTTTTCGGCTCTGGTTTTAATAATAAAGCTACCAAATCCTCTAAGGTATACATTATCACCGCTTTCCAATGAACTCTTAACTTCAGTCATGAATGTTTCTACAGTAGCCTGAACATCTCCTTTTTCGATTCCTAATTTCTCTGAAATTTTAGCTACGATATCTGCTTTCGTCATTATTTGTCTATTTTTTTAAGGATTATTTTTATAAGACGGCAAATATAATGATTTTAAATTCAATTTATCAACCTTAATCACTTAAAAAATAAAGAGATAAAGCCTAATTTAGACGCTGTGAATAGTATAAAATCTGATTTTTCTAAGACCCTGATTAAGTGGTACTTTGGCAATAAACGTGCGTTGCCATGGCGACAAACTAAAGACCCATATCACATCTGGCTATCCGAAATTATCTTACAGCAAACACGTGTTGAGCAAGGAACCCCATATTACCACAAGTTTGCAAAGGCCTTTCCTACTGTTTTTAAACTTGCCCAAGCCAAAGAGCAAGAGGTACTAAAGTTATGGCAAGGTTTGGGGTACTATTCTAGAGCCAGAAACTTACATGCAACTGCCAAAATTGTGGTAGCAACATATAACGGAATCTTCCCTAAAACCTACAAAGAACTACTCGCTTTAAAAGGAGTTGGGGATTATACTGCGAGCGCAATTGGTTCCATTTGTTTTAATTTGCCAACAGCCGTAGTAGATGGAAACGTATACAGAGCGCTGTCGCGCATATATGGTATAACCACTCCTATAGATAGTAGCGGGGGAATTAAAGAATTTAAAACCTTAGCTCAGTCCTTGTTAGATACTTCGCAGCCAGGAACCTTTAACCAAGCCATTATGGAGTTTGGCGCGCGACAGTGTAAACCAAAAAACCCAGCTTGTGACATCTGTGTTTTTAAGGCCGATTGTCAGGCCTTGGCAAATAATTCCATTACAAAACTACCTGTAAAACAGGGCAAAATTAAAATAAAGAAACGCTATTTAAACTATTTGGTCGTCCAGTCAGATTTAGGACAAACACGTCTACAACAACGCACTCAAAAAGGCATTTGGCATATGTTGTATGAATTTCCAAATGTAGAAACTAACGCACTAGCTAATCGCGACCAGATATTAACCAGTACTGCTTTTTCAAATCTGGCGCTTAACAATTCCTTAGTGAATTTAAGTTTATATAATGACAAGCCTATAGTGCACAAATTGTCTCACCAGCATTTATATGCAAGTTTTTGGATTGTTACCTTACCTAAAATAGAAACTCAGGCGATACAATGGGCTAATATTAACGAGTATCCCGTCCCTGTTTTAATGGAACGATTTATTGAAAGCTTTGGGTTTTGAGCCGACTTTTTTAGGTATATTTGATTACTAAGATTAGAACAATATTATGAGCGGAACAATTAACAAAGTGATCTTAATTGGTCATACCGGAGACGAGGTAAAAATGCATTATTTTGAAGGAGGCGGTGCAATTGGTCGCTTTCCTTTAGCCACCAACGAAACCTATACCAATCGCACAACGGGCGAAAAGGTTTCTAACACAGAGTGGCACAATATTGTTGTGAGAAACAAAGCTGCCGAAATTTGCGAAAAATACTTACATAAAGGAGATAAAGTCTATATAGAAGGCAGATTAAAAACACGCAAGTGGCAAGACGATCAAGGGAACGATCGTTATTCCACAGAAATTCAATGCATGGATTTTACATTCTTAACACCTAAGACCGATTCTGGATCGGCTACTGGTGGACCAAGTCAACCTAATCAATCAAGTCAGTCAAGTCAGCAACAAGGAACAGCTACCGGACAGCCTGCGGTAAGTACCCCTGTGGAAGATAACGACGACCTTCCCTTTTAACTAAACTAGCCCCCTTGGATATAGAACCTCCGAGTATATTATTAATACCTTTAGACTATTCCCACGGAATTAGTATCGGGGTAATTGTGCTATTGCTTTTGTGTTCTGCGTTAATCTCTGGGTCGGAAGTGGCTTTCTTTTCGTTAAGCTCGACAGACGTTCAGGACGAATTAGATAAAGGCTCCAAAAAAATGGAGCTAGTCTCGGGTTTATTAGCATATCCAAAAAAGTTGCTTGCAACCATATTGGTAAGTAACAACTTTATAAATATTGCTATAATCTTACTCTTTGACACCTTAGGCAAGGTGCTCTTTGCAAATATTACAACGCAAATAATAGGGATTCCTGTTCGCTTTTTAGTAGAAGTTGTTGTAGTTACGTTTCTAATCTTGCTTTTTGGAGAGATTTTACCTAAAATTTACGCTTCTCGTAATCGCGTGTCTTTTGCTTTATTTATGGCTTATCCCATAAAGGTTTTAGATGTTTTACTTACGCCGCTAAGTAAACCTATGCGCGCGGCGACGCTATATATAGAAGAACGTTTTGGTAAGAAGCGCTCTAGTTTTAGTATAGACCATTTATCTCAGGCACTGGAACTTACAAGCGAAGACGACACCACTCAGGAAGAACAAAAAATTCTTCAGGGCATAGTAACCTTTGGTAACACCGATGCAAAGCAAGTCATGAAGCCTAGAATGGATATTTTTGCACTTAACAATACCGCTTCTTACAAAGAAATTATTCCAGATATAATTGCAAAAGGTTACTCCAGAATTCCTGTGTATCAAGACGATATAGATACCATAACTGGAGTGTTGTATGTAAAAGACTTATTACCTTACTTAGAGCGTAGTAGATTTGATTGGTTAAGCTTACAACGCGAGCCGTATTTTGTTCCCGAGAACAAAAAATTAGACGATTTGCTAAACGAGTTTAAAGAAATGAAAATGCACTTGGCTATTGTCGTAGATGAATACGGCGGAACAAGTGGACTTATATCTTTAGAAGATATTTTAGAAGAAATTGTAGGAGAAATTAGTGACGAATTTGACGACGACGACATTATATATTCTAAATTGGACGATACCAATTATGTGTTCGAGGGTAAAACACCGCTTAAAGATTTTTACAAAGTAATTGGCCTTGAAGACCCCACCGAATTCGAAGAGCAAAAGGGAGAGGCAGAGTCATTAGCGGGCTTCCTTTTAGAAATAGCAAAGGGTTTTCCTAAAAAAGGAGAAATACTATACTTTAATAATTATACGTTTACTATAGAGGCTTTCGAAAACAAGCGCATAAAACAAATAAAACTCACTATTAAAGAATAATGCGAAATCCATTCATTTTAATATTTGTACTTTTTTTGACCTTAAATAGCTGCGGTAACGATGTTTTGGTAAAGCCCGAGGCAAAATTGCGTTTAGAATACCCTCTGGCGAATTATGTCAACACGAATATTCCTTGTAATTACGAGTTTAAAATTAATACCCTAACACAATTAATACCGCGCAAAGATTGTTGGATAAATGTAGTATACCCGAGTATAAATGCCACGATATTTATTACTTATAGACAGATTCAAAATAATTTGGATTCACTGCTTTATGACGCTCAAAAACTAACCTACGATCACACGGTAAAAGCCCAAAATATTTTAGAACAACCTCGAGTTGATTCGATTAACAACGTTTATGGTATGTTGTATATGATTAATGGTGACGCGGCTACTCAGTCTCAGTTTTATGTAACCGATAATCAAAAGCATTTTATCACTGGGTCGGTTTACTTTAATGCAAAGCCCAATTTTGATTCTATTTACCCCGCTGTAGACTATTTACGCAACGATGTTAGGCGCATTATGGAAACCATTAACTGGAAGAATTAAAAACTAAATTTATAAGGCTGCGCGGGGAATTTTTAAGACCTTTGCAGGGCAATGAAGCAGGACCAACTTAAATGGCTTTTATTAGCAGTATTGGCATTAATTTGGGGTAGTTCTTTTATCCTAATTAAAAAAGCCCTTCTTGGACTCACGCCTATACAATTGGGGTCACTGCGCGTAATTATTTCGGGTTTATTTTTACTCTTAGTAGGATTTAAAAGTCTTAAAAAACTAACGCCTAGAAACATAAAATGGATTGTAATTACGGGTTTTATAGGGACCTTTATTCCAGCCTTTTTGTTTGCCTTTGCCGAAACCGAAATAGATAGCGCAATCGCTTCGGTATTAAATTCATTAGTGCCTTTAAACACCATCTTAATTGGTGTTAGTGTATTTAAAATAGGGAGTTCAAAACAACAAATTACAGGAGTCGTTATTGGGTTTATTGGAACCGTATTATTAATTCTAAATGGAGCGGCAATTAAACCAGATCAAAATTACTTTTACGCTTTATTGGTAGTTATTGCTTCGCTATTATACGCCACGAATGTAAATATTATTAAAAAGCATTTACAGCAGGTATCGCCTATGGCAATTGCAACGGGAAATTTTGCAGCCATTATAATTCCTGCTATTATTATTTTGATCTGGGACGGATTTTTTACTACCCAAGTCTTAATGCAACCAGAGCTTCCACCTGCCATCGGGTATTTGCTTATCCTGTGTTTATTTGGCACTGCCATGGCGAAAGTTATATTTAATACGCTGGTTCAAATGGCAACACCGGTATTTGCATCTTCTGTGACCTATTTAATGCCTATTGTTGCTGTAATTTGGGGTACAATAGATGGTGAGGTCTTTAGTTGGCAAGAGGGACTCGCCGCAGGTCTTATTCTTTTTGGTGTTTTTTGGGCTAATAAAAAACGACGAGTCTCTAGGGGTATTTAGTCTATAACTACTTAGTTATCAGCATTTTTTTGTATCTTCTTGTAGTGTAATTTAAAACGTATTAGCTATGAGACTTGGAAATATGAAGTATGGATTTATTGTTGCTGGATTCCTAATTGGTTACTTTTTACTCTTAAAATTATTTGGGTTGCACAATTACCCAGTGTTAAGTGCACTAAATGGAGTAATTATTGGTGCCGGGATATTTTTTGCAATGCGGGACTATAAAAGAAACGCAACTAGTTTTAAGTATCAGGACGGGTTTCAACAAGGATTACTAACAGGAGCAATTGCTACAATACTCTTTGGTATTTTTATGTCTGTTTACATTTTCCAGATAGACAAAGAATTTGCTCAAGCTATTTTGGACTCGTGGGGATTAACGTACAATAAAGGGGGTCTGGCTTTAATAATTTCTTTAGTTATTATGGGCTTTGCAACGAGTTTTGTGCTCACTTTGGCCTTTATGCAGTTGCTTAAGGAATCTTGGAATCAAAAATAAAGCTTTTATTCATCCTTAATTTTTTATCAATCCTTTGTGTTTTAGGTAGATTGCACTATATTTGCAGCCCTTTTACGCAATATTAAATTGCTGCAAAGGGCAAAGCCTTTTGTAAGAAAAGGAAAAATAATAAATAACAAATTATTCAAACGTTACGCTATGTACGCAATTGTAGAGATAGCAGGGCAGCAATTTAAAGTTGCAAAAGACCAGAAAGTCTTTGTTCACCGTTTAGCCACAGAAGAAGGAAAAAAAGTCGATTTCGACAACGTTCTTTTAATTGGCGACGGAGACAAGGTTACTGTTGGCGCCCCGGTTATAGATGGTGCTCAAGTAGGTGCCAAAGTGCTTAAGCACTTAAAAGGAGATAAAGTAATTGTCTTTAAAAAGAAAAGACGTAAAGGTTACAGAGTAAAGAACGGTCATAGACAAGCATTGTCAGAGATTGTAATTGAATCTATCGTAGCCAGCGGAGCTAAGAAAGCTGCTCCAAAAGCGAAAGCGAAGCCAGCTGCTAAAGCAGAAGCTAAGCCAGCTGCTCCTAAAGCCGAAAAAGCGGCCCCTAAAAACGAAACTAAAGCTGCAGCTCCAAAAGCTAAAGCCGCTCCTAGTTCAGATTTAAGTTCTAAAACTGTTGCTGAATTAAAGGAAATGGCTAAAGCTGCTGGAATTACTGGAATTTCTTCTATGAAGAAAGCCGATTTAATAGCTGCATTAAGCAAATAATCCTATAAAACTTAAACAAAATGGCTCACAAAAAAGGAGTTGGTAGTTCTAAGAACGGTAGAGAATCAGAATCGAAACGCTTAGGTGTTAAGATTTTTGGAGGACAAGCTGCCATAGCAGGAAATATCATTGTAAGACAAAGAGGAAATACGCATCACCCAGGTGAGAACGTATACGGCGGAAAAGACCATACACTACACGCTAAAGTTGACGGTCTTGTAAAGTTCGAAAAGAAAAGAAACAATAAGTCATATGTATCTATAGTGCCTTTTGACGCTTAAGATGTATTAGATAGTTGTACAGTATTAAGGCCTGCTTCTTTTAGAAGCAGGTTTTTTTTTGCGTACATTTAATTATAATTCACACCAATACACCATGAAATACACAATTTTTGGATTTTTGTTTTTAGTATTTGCCATACATGGGCAAACAGTTCAAGCTCAAGAAATAACTAAGTACGACTATCTAGAAGTTATTGTGGTGCAAAAGGCAAACGATCGCGGAAAAGTTAAGCGTATTAAGGTAGAGGAGCAAGCATCATTAGAAGGCAAAATAATAACAGTAAAGGCCATAGAGAAATTAGATAATACAGCCGGTCTTTTAAGTTATATGAATGCTGCCAATTGGGAGTTTGTAGACCGTCAAGCTATTGTCTCTGGTATAAACGATCCCGTATGGTTGAGTTATATTTTTAGAAAGCAGAAGGCGCAATAATAATTTAGGATTAGTTCATATATTGTTTTTGGCATTATTAATGCTTGTAAGATGTAAACTTTACAACATGAGACTTCTATTGGCGCTATTGTTTACCGTTTCTTTTAGTTTTGGACAAAACGCAGATAATGTAAAAACTATCCATGTTTTTGTAGCCCTCTGTGACAATATAAACCAGGGTATAGTACCTGTTTCTAAGACCTTGGGTAATGGGCAAAATCCTAAATCGAACTTGTATTGGGGCGCCTTATATGGCGTAAAAACCCATTTTAGGCAAAGTAGTGATTGGACCTTAGTTAAGACTTGGCAAAATCCAGAAAACAATATTCTAGAGCGCGTACTCTTTAAGCATAATTTGCAAGAGGTGTATATGTTGGCCGACGCCTACGACGGCAAGTATATTAAACAAACCACCATCGATTTTTTAGAAGCCGCTGCAGGAAACAATCCTATAGTAATGGATTGGGAAGGTAGCCAGCTTAATTTTGGAGGCGAAGCAGGATTAACTGCTTATGTTGGTCACGACGGTTTAATGGAGTTTGATGTTGCTGGTAACTTTGTAGCAAATTCGACAGTAAAGACCAAAGACGCTATTATTTTAGCGTGTATAAGTAAAGATTATTTTAGTCCTTATTTACAACAAACAGCGGCAAATCCATTGGTTTGGACAACTGGCCTTATGGCTCCCGAAGCCTATACCTTAAAAGCGGCTATTACTGGCTGGATTTTAAACGAATCAGATAGTCAAATTAGAGAACGAGCCGCACAGGCATATCACGCCTACCAAAAATGTGGCATCCGCGGTGCACGCGGATTGCTCGTTACCGGTTATTAAATTTTAGTATAGTGCAAAAACATAAAAAACCTGCGACTTTAATCGCAGGTTTTTATTAAATAATAGAATAACTTTCTAGTATCTGTAGTATTCTGGCTTGTATGGTCCTGCTACTTTTACTCCTATATAATCGGCTTGATCTTTTCTTAAATCGGTAAGTTCTACGCCAATTTTAGCTAAGTGTAATCGTGCTACCTTTTCGTCTAAATGCTTAGGCAACATATATACTTCGTTTTTATAATTGTCTATGTTATTCCATAGCTCTATTTGCGCTAAGGTTTGATTTGTAAACGAGTTACTCATAACAAAACTAGGGTGTCCAGTAGCGCAACCTAAGTTTACCAAGCGGCCTTCGGCAAGAATAATAATGTCCTTACCATTTACTGTGTACTTATCTACTTGCGGCTTTATCTCTACTTTGGTGTGACCGTGATTGCCGTTAAGCCAAGCCATGTCTATTTCGTTATCGAAGTGTCCAATATTACAAACAATGGCTTTGTCTTTTAAAGCTTCAAAATGTCTCGCTTGTACAATGTCTTTGTTTCCAGTTGTGGTAATAACAATATCTGCATTACCAATTACAGTTTCTAAGCGTTTTACCTCGAAACCGTCCATAGCAGCTTGAAGCGCACAAATTGGGTCAATTTCGGTAACGGTAACAATACTACCAGCACCTTTAAAAGAAGCGGCAGTTCCTTTACCAACATCGCCATAACCACAAACTACAACGCGTTTTCCAGCGAGCATAAGATCTGTGGCACGACGTATAGCATCTACAGCACTTTCTTTGCAACCGTATTTGTTGTCGAATTTACTTTTGGTTACCGAATCGTTAATATTAATGGCAGGCATAGGTAATGTCCCGTTTTCCATGCGTTCGTACAAACGGTGAACTCCAGTTGTAGTTTCTTCGCTTAAACCATTAATTCCATCTACTAACTCTGGGTAACGGTCTAGTACCATATTGGTTAGATCCCCACCATCGTCCAGAATCATGTTAAGAGGTTTTCTGTCTTCGCCAAAAAACAAGGTTTGCTCTATACACCAGTCAAATTCTTGTTCGTTCATGCCTTTCCAAGCATATACTGGAATTCCAGCATCGGCAATCGCAGCCGCAGCTTGATCTTGGGTAGAAAATATATTACAAGAACTCCAAGTAACTTCTGCTCCTAAGGCTTTTAGAGTTTCTATAAGTACAGCTGTTTGAATAGTCATGTGCAAACATCCTGCAATTCGAGCTCCTTTAAGAGGCTGCGCATCTTTGTATTCTTCGCGCAAAGACATAAGCCCAGGCATTTCGGCTTCGGCCAGTTCAATTTCTTTTCTTCCCCAATCAGCTAGGGTAATATCTTTAACTTTATACGGAGTATACGGTACTGTTTTAGTAGACATATGTGTATATTTGAATTAGTATATTCGATTGTCGAATAATCGATTGCAAAATTACGGAATATCCTGTTAATCACATGCCTCTTTACAAAACTATAACAGTACAACCCGGCACAACCGTTTATGTTTGGAAGATAGAAGAGTCTTACCAAGATCTGGCTGCACCAATTCAGCTTAAAGTTAGCAACATGAATCGTGTAGCTGGAATGAAAAGTGAAATTCACCAACGTGGGTTTTTAAGTATTCGCCATTTAATGGCCTTGGCAGGATATACAGACAGCGACCTATTTTACGATCCGCAAGGCAAACCGCATCTGCAAGACGGCAAGCATATAAGCATTAGCCATTCTTTTGACCATACAGGTATTATAGTTAGCGACAAACCTGTTGGAATCGATATAGAAATGGAACGTGATAAAATTCTAAGAATCGCGCATAAATTCACTCCAATTCAGGAGTATAGAACCATTGCCAACGAAGAAGCGCTTATTAGAAAATTAAGTTTAGTTTGGTGTGCAAAAGAATCGCTTTACAAATTGTACGCCCAGCAGGGTTTAAGTTTTTTACAACATATTGTGGTAGACGACTTTTTGTTGGAAGCCAATCAAACCACGGCTACAATTTTGTTTAAAGGCCACGAAAGTACATACCAAATTTACTTTCATGAATTTAACGGATTCAGTTGCGCCTATGCTTTAGCTCATGAATAAGGTGCTTAATCATATATTAAAGGCTAAGAGTAATGGCGACAAACTACTTGCCATTTTAGTCGATCCAGATAAATTTAAAGCTAGTAATGCACCTGCATTTGTGCGCAGTTTACCTGTTAAAACAACGCATTTATTTGTTGGTGGAAGCACAGTAGATAAAGGGGTGACACAGAACCTGGTGGAAGCTTTTAAATTGTGTACGGCCTTACCAATAGTATTATTTCCAGGAGATTATTCGCAGCTTTCACCTGCGGCAGATGCCGTTTTATATTTGTCTTTACTTTCGGGTACCAATGCCGAATATTTAGTAGGACAGCAACTAAAAGCAGTACCCTTTTTAAAAGAAAATGCTTTAGAAGTTATTCCTACGGGTTATATTTTAATTGACGGTGGCTCGCATTCTGCAGTTGCCAAGGTTACAGGTACACAAGCTATAGCGCAAAGCCAAGAGGAACATATCTTGGAGTTAGTGCAAATGGCCCAGTATCTTGGTAAACACTGTGTTTACTTAGAAGCAGGAAGTGGCGCAACAACCCCTGTTAATGGGAC
The DNA here is from genome assembly GCA_965277295.1 of Gilvibacter sp. GTDB lineage: Bacteria > Bacteroidota > Bacteroidia > Flavobacteriales > Flavobacteriaceae > Gilvibacter. The sequence continues at coordinate 1,103,197 of OZ255720.1, read as the reverse complement.
AATTATAGAAAAAGCGAGTAAAGTTTTAAACATTCCACTTATTGTTGGTGGCGGCATTAAAACTGGGCAGCAGTTAGCTTTAGCTTATAAATCGGGCGCCGATATGGTGGTAATGGGCACCGCTTTCGAACAATAAAAATACACTATGAATATATCTGTTTCTTTAACCTTTACACCTTTACAAGATAACTTTGAGCCTCCCATAATCGACTTTATAAAAAAATTGCGAGCTTCTGGTTTAACGGTTTTAGAGAATCCGCTGAGCACACAGGTTTATGGGCCCTATGACGCTGTAATGCAATTACTCACCACAGAAGTAAAAGAGGCTTTAAATACAGTAGATAATGGACTTATGCATATTAAAATTGTAAAAAGCGACCGCAGCGATTATGAGCCAGATTTCTGATTTCTTTTTAGAACCGTACTACCAAAGAGCGACGCACTTAATTGTGCTGGAATTTATTGCTTTTGTATTTGGAATTGCGAGCGTTATTTATGCCAAAAATCGCAATATTTTGGTTTATCCAACAGGTTTGGTTGCCACTGTAATTACCGTCTATTTGTTTTTGCAAGACGAACTAATGGGCGATATGATGATGAATTTTTATTATTCCGTAATGAGTATTTATGGATGGTGGAACTGGGCTCGCCAAAAAGACAATATACCCGTTATACAGGTAAGTCGCACCACTGTAAGAGAAAAGTGGATTGGCGTTGGCCTTTGCTTGCTTACCATGGCAGTAACTTATGGTGTATATGTTACCTATGGAACAGAAATTAAAACCTCTAATTATATAGATATATTTACCTCGGGTTTATTTTTTACGGCTATGTGGTATATGGCCACAAAAAAAATAGAAAACTGGACCTTGTGGATAATTGCAGATATTATTAGTGTTCCGCTGTATGCATCACGCGGATGGGGCATGTTAGCATTGCAATATTTAATATTTACTTATTTAGCAATTCAAGGTTATAAGGCATGGAAAGCACACTTGAACAATCAAATACAAACGTAATTCGTATTGCCATTGTTGGGCCTGAATCTACAGGTAAGACTACCTTGGCCAAGGCACTTGCTGCGCATTATAATGTAGCCTGGGTGCCAGAATACATGCGTGAGTATTTTACCAATATCGCTCCTCGAGAGCCTTTTGAGTCGTATTATAGTGATTTAACACCTATTGCGCAGGGGCAAATGGTATTAGAAAATAAGGCTGCAAATGGTCAAAATAAACTAATAATTTGCGACACTAATTTGTTGGAACTTTCGTGTTATGCTAGTTATTATTTTAATGCCTGTCCGCCAGAAATACTCAAGGCAAGCAATAAACATACCTACGACCTTACTTTACTAACTTATATTGATGTTCCTTGGCAAAAAGACGAATTGCGCGATAGACCTAACGATAGAAAAAAACTATTTACTATTTTTGAGCAAACCTTAGCGGCACACAATAGTCCCCACTGCCTGCTTAAGGGGAATCAGAATACAAGACTAGCTCAGGCTATACTGTTAATAGACAAACTATTACCATAAGTTGCATGGAATTTAACCAAGACGATTTAGACTTATTAGAAGAGCAAGGACTAAGCACAGCACAGGTGCTCGCTCAGTTAGAGATGTTTAAAAGGGGTTTTCCAGCTACAAAAATTATTACCCCTGCCGTAATAGGAAACGGCATTCTTAGTTTTTCGGAACAAGAAAAAAAAGAGCTAATTCAGCTATTTGATCATCAAAAAAAGAGTTACGATATTGTAAAATTTGTGCCTGCTTCTGGCGCCGCCACTCGTATGTTTAAAAGTTTGCATACGTTTTTAAATAACTACAAACCAGAGTCGAGCTCTATTAAAGACTTTATAGAAGAAAATCGTTTGTTTGGTTTGGAAGAGTTTTTAGGCTCCATATCTGAATTCGCCTTTATTAACTTAATGCGTAAGTCTATACGCCAAAACTATCCAGATTATAAGTATAAAACTAAAGGTGAGCGTTGTTTAATTAAAGCAAAGACGCTGCTTTTAGAAGAGGGATTAAACTTTGGTAATTTGCCTAAAGGGTTAATTCCTTTCCACAAATACAACAAATATTTTACAACGGCTTTCGAAGAACAACTCTACGAAGGATGCTATTATGCTTCAAGTGCGAATTCGGTGTTTGTTCACTTTACGTTTTCGCCAAATCATGTTGATTATTTTAAAAAGGAATTCGACACCGTAAAAAATCGCGTAGAAAAAAAGACAAAAAAAGAGATTCACGTTTCGTATTCGTTCCAAAAATCAAGTACCAACACCGTTTCGGTCGATATGGATAACAACTTGTTTAGAGATGCCAACAACAACTTATTAATTAGACCCGCTGGACACGGTGCTTTAATCGAGAATTTAAACGACGTAGATGCCGATATTGTTTTTATAAAAAATATAGACAATGTAATAGCCGAACAATACGTAGAACAAATTGCTACCCATAAAAAGCTGTTGGCAGGAAAATTAATAGCCATACAGCAAAAAGTATTTGGATATATAAAGCAACTTCAAGAAGACGAAACTAGTCAAGAAACACTTTCCGACATAAAATCATTTATGTGGAACGAACTAAATATTAAAGATCTAAATAATGGTAAATTACAATTACTTACCCTTCTAAACCGGCCTATTCGTGTTTGTGGCATGGTTAAGAATACCGGAAGTGTGGGTGGAGGTCCATTCTGGGTACTTGGACAGGACGGAGTACAGAGTTTACAAATAGTCGAATCGGCTCAAATAGATTTAAAAGATACCTCTCAGCGCAATGTTTTTAACGAAGCAACTCACTTTAACCCAGTAGATGTGGTTTGTGGAGTTCGAGATTACAATGGCGATAAATTTGATTTAACCGCTTTTACAGACCCAAACACGGGTTTTATTACTGACAAAGATTATAACGATTCGCCCATAAAGGCATTGGAATTACCAGGTCTTTGGAATGGGGGTATGGCCAATTGGAATACTGTATTTGTAGAAGTGCCACTCATTACATTCAATCCGGTTAAAACTGTAAACGACCTGCTTAACAAAGAACATCGACCTAATTTGTAATGGATGCATCACAGCTTCTCGAGGAATTACAATTTAAAATGGTTAAATCCAGCGGGGCAGGGGGTCAGCATGTAAATAAAGTAGCTACTAAAGTTGTTTTGTCTTTTAATGTCAAGAACTCTAATGGCCTAACTCCCAAAGAAAAGCTATTACTCTCTAGTAAATTAGGTAGTAGGCTAACCACTTCTGGGGAATTACAACTGCAATGTTCGGATACACGAAGTCAGTTAAGAAACAAACGTGCTGTTATTCAACGCTTTATTGCTTTAATACAAGAGAGTCTTAAGGTAGAAGCGCCACGTAGGCCGACTAAGGTTCCGCGAAGCGTCGTTAAAAAGCGATTGGAAAACAAAAAAAAGCACTCCAAAAAAAAGGAGAACCGCAAACCCCCTGATCTTTAAATATTAATTATATTTGCGCTAATCTTAAAGGGGTGCTCTAAAAAAGGGCTGAGATTAAACCCATTGAACCTAGAACGGATAATGCCGTTTAGGAAGCCGAGCGTAAAGAAAATGTCCAGTGGACATTTTTAGCGAGGCGCAAGGCCTGCCGCGCAGGAAGTTGTCGCGGAATTAACAGGGAATTGTGCTTAGCGAAGCGAGGCGCAAGGCCTGCCGCGCAGGAAGTTGTCGCGGAATTACAGGGAATTGTTCTAAGCGAAGCGAGGCGCAAGGCCTGCCGCGCAGGAAGTTGTCGCGGAATTAACAGGGAATTGTGCTTAGCGAAGCGAGGCGCAAGGCCTGCCGCGCAGGAAGTTGTCGCGGAATTAACAGGGAATTGTGCTTAGCGAAGCGAGGCGCAAGGCCTGCCGCGCAGGAAGTTGTCGCGGAATTAACAGGGAATTGTGCTTAGCGAAGCGAGGCGCAAGGCCTGCCGCGCAGGAAGTTGTCGCGGAATTAACAGGGAATTGTGCTTAGCGGAAAGAGATTAGATGATTTGCAAGAGCTTTTGTAGTAAATCTGTTCTCTAATTTGGCAAGAGATGGAAACTTTACCAACTATAAATTAAGAATAATTACCCCTTTTATTCGAAACAAAACTGTTTTCGAATGAACAACAAGCTATTAGTATTTGCCGTTATTTTAGCCTTATATGGGATAACAAGTAAGGCCCAAACCACCGTTGTTGACACTACCAAAGTGGAACAACTAGACGCGGTTTTAGTTAAATCTGTGCGGGTAGACGCCGATTCGCCCATTACACATTCCAATGTAGATAAAGAGGAACTAGCGACCCGAAATTTAGGGCAGGATATTCCAATTTTACTAAATTATTTACCAGGAGTAGTAACCACCAGCGACGCTGGAGCTGGAGTAGGTTATACAGGAATACGTGTTCGTGGAAGCGATGCATCTAGAGTCAATGTTACCCTAAACGGAATCCCTTTTAACGATGCCGAAAGTCAGGGTACTTTTTGGGTAAATTTACCCGATTTTGCCAGTTCTGTAGAAAATTTACAACTGCAACGTGGCGTTGGAAGTTCTACCAATGGTTCGGGTGCTTTTGGAGCGAGTTTAAACATTCTAACAGACGCCGTTGCAAAAGAAGCCTCGGGAGAATTTGCCAATTCGTTTGGTTCATTTAATACAAGAAAGCACACCTTAAAATTTAGTACCGGTTTACTAAACGACCATTGGGAAATTGCAGGACGTTTGTCTAATATAGTCTCGGACGGGTACATAGATCGAGCAACTAGCGATTTAAAAGCTTATTTTTTACAAGCGGCTTATGTTGCAGATAATACCCTAGTAAAAGCCATCGCCTTTGGAGGTCGTGAAGATACTTATCAGGCTTATTTTGGAATAGATGCAGAAACCTTGGCTACCAATAGAACATTTAATCCCGCAGGACTTTATACCGACCAAGAGGGTAATACTCAGTTTTACGATAACGAGGTAGATAACTATGCTCAGGACCATTACCAATTGCATTGGAATCAGAAATACAATAACAACTGGTCTAGCACGCTCTCTTTAAACTATACCTACGGACGTGGTTATTTTGAGCAGTACCGTGAAGACGAAGATTTCGAAACATACGGATTTACACCTATTGAATTGGGCGATCAGGTTATTAATACTACCGATCTGGTGCGAAGACGTTGGTTAGACAATAATTATTACGTGGTAAATGCCAATGTAAATTACAAGGACAATGTGGTAGACGTTGTTGGAGGTCTGTTTTACAGTTATTATGGGGGTGATCACTTTGGTGAGGTAATATGGGCTCAAAATGCAGGAGGGTCGCAAATTAGAGATCGTTATTATTTTGGAACAGGAACCAAAAATGAATTTACAGTGTTCTCAAAAGCGACCTACAGGGTAAACGATTCTTGGAGTGTTTTTGCCGATTTACAAGGTAGATTTATTGATTATACTGCAGATGGCACTACTTCTGATTTAATAGCACTAGATGTAAATGATACCTTTAGCTTTTTTAATCCAAAAGCTGGTGCAACCTATAAAATTAACAGTCAACAGCAATTGTATGCCAGTTATGCACGAGCTAATCGCGAGCCAAGACGCAGCGACTACGAAAACGGGGTAACCAATTCAGAATCGTTAGATGACTTTGAATTGGGCTGGCGATTAAATACCACAAAACACAACGTTTCTGCAAATGCTTACTATATGAACTATACCGACCAATTGGTATTGACTGGTGCAATAGACGATGTTGGTGCTCCAATTCGCACCACTAGTGGTAAAAGTTATCGTGTAGGTCTTGAGATAGAGGCCGACTTAACCTTGGCTAAAAAATGGTCTTTACGGCCCAATGTAGCGATAAGCAGTAATAAGAATGTAGACTTTACAACCAGCAGAGATGGTGAGTTGGTAAATTTAGGAAACACCAATATTGCGTTTTCACCAGACCTAATTGCAGGTAGCATTTTAACCTTTAGCCCTAAAGCCAACATGCAGTTTAGCTTATTGTCTAAATACGTATCGGAGCAGTATATGGGAAATATAGATAGCGAAGTATCTAAATTGGACAGCTTTTTTGTAAACGATTTAAACCTTGTGTACAGTTGGGAAAATGCGCCTTTAGTAGATCGAATTGTTTTTACTGCACTTGTGAACAATATTTTTAATGTGGAATATGTATCTAACGGCTACTTTTTTACCTTCGACGACGATTTTAGTAACCCGGGAACAGTAACAACTATAGAGGGTGCAGGATTTTATCCGCAGGCAACTACCAACTTTTTAGTTGGAGCGAGTATTCAGTTTTAATTGGTAATAATAAGCTGATTCCCTGAGCGGGTAATGCGATAGGGTTTTAATGGGAATTCACCACCGCCTGCTGTAACTTGTCCCGTCACAATGCTGTATGCATTGCCGTCGGCACAGGAGCAAGTGGCTGTTAAACCATCTATTTGTGCTGCAGAACAATCGTTGGGGGAATGATTTGGGTCAGAAATTTCGAAGGCTGTGTATTGGGTATTGTCAATGTTAAATATTACAATGCCCCGTACACCTTGAATTCGAGTGACAAAAGTATTGCCCGGAAAATTAAGCTGATTGTATTCAGGTAAGTTTAAATCTAAAATTAAATTAACACCAACATTAGGAAGGTTAGGATTAGCGTTTCTTGGACCATCGTCGTCGCTACAAGAAGTTGTAGCAATTGCCAAGATTAACGCTAGTATTTTACCAGTTCTGGCTAAGCTTCTAAATGGGTTGTAAATTGTATTCATAATTGGAGTCAAAAGTAAGTCCTCTGGCTAAATAAAATGATTTTTTATATAATTTTAACTACTAAAAGGCTAAAATAGTATGAATTCATCTAAATTTTAAAATTTTAGTATCTTTACACCCTAGAATCCCGTGCTACATGGGATTTTTTATGTTTAGACGGAGATGCCAAGGCATCACAATACATTGAACTATGAGTAACATATCCTATTACACCCCAGAAGGTTTAAAAAAGCTTCGCGACGAATTGAATCAATTAAAAGATATAGAACGCCCTAAAGCCTCGCAAGCAATAGCCGAAGCAAGAGATAAAGGTGACTTGTCTGAAAACGCCGAATACGACGCTGCCAAAGAAGCTCAAGGTATGTTAGAGATGCGCATTTCTAGATTAGAAGATACGCTAGCCAACGCCCGAATTATAGACGAATCGCAGCTAGACACATCTAAAGTTTTAGTCCATTCTACGGTGACTATAAAGAATACGGTAAATAATGCTAAAATGACTTACAAATTGGTAGCCCAAAGCGAAGCCGATTTAAAAACTGGCAAGATCTCTGTAGATTCTCCAATTGGAAAAGGATTATTGGGTTCTAGCGTAGGCGAAATCGCCGAAGTACAAGTTCCCAATGGCGTTGTAAAATTCGAGATTCTAGAAATTACACGAGACTAGTTCCCTAAAGTTAATGCAGAAAACATATCCTTCTGGTTCTTAAGCCAGAAGGATTTTTTATTTTTACAAAAATTCCCGCTTATGGCTTCTGTATTTACACGTATCGTTAATGGTGAAATTCCATGTTATAAAGTTGCAGAAACTACAGATTTTCTAGCTTTTTTAGATGTAAATCCAAACGCCACGGGGCATACTTTATGCATTCCAAAAAAAGAAGTTAATAAGCTCTTCGATTTAGACAAAAAAGAATATTTAGACCTTATGGAGTTTACTAGAACGGTTGCCTTAGCTATGCGTCAGGCAATTCCTTGTAAACGTATAGGAATGTCGGTAATTGGTTTGGAGGTGCCACATGTGCATGTGCATTTAATTCCGTTGCAGGATATGGAAGACATTCGCTTTAATCAAAAAGTGACTTTAACTCCAGAAGAGTTTAAGGCAGTAGCCAATAAAATAGCTGCTTATTTGTAGTTGTTAAGGGCTAAAACAATTCCAATAGTTAGTACTGCTATAATTGCTAACACGACAATTAAAGTAGCGACCTTCCAATTCGTTTTAGTAGATTTTAAACCAGAATTTATTTTGTGATATTCATAAACGCGCTCTATATCTTCTGTCCATGAAACAGGATAAATTGCGGTATTACATTTGCTGCATTGCATAGTAGAAGTTAACGAATCTGTATATTTTTTATACCATCTGTTTTCTTTAAATTCTTGTAGGAATTCAAGATTTAGACCAGCATTGGAATAACATTCAGGGCAGTTATTGTTTAATACCGCCGAATAGATTGTTGTATTTTGAGTTCGCATACTTGGTGTTATTAAACTAATCGTAATTGTACTTCCATGGTTGTTCCGCTGTTTGCATTGCTTTTTAGAACGTGAATATGACCGTTGTGGTACTCTTCTATAATTCTTTTAGCTAAAGAAAGGCCTAAACCCCAGCCTCGTTTTTTTGTGGTAAATCCCGGACTAAATATTTTTTTAAAGTTGCGCTTAGGAATCCCTTTTCCAGTATCGGTCACCCAAATATTTACGTATTTAGAATTTTTACTTACCCGCACAGTAATGTCTCCTTTACCCTTCATAGCGTCAATGCCATTCTTCACTAAATTTTCTATGGTCCAGCTAAAAAGTTGTTCATTTATTTTGGCATAAATCTTTTCTTCAGGCAGTTCAATACTAAATTTAATTAGCTTAGAAGTGCGCGCTTTTAAATAATCGTAAGCAATTTTTGTTTGAGCCACAACATCGGCTTCTTGCAGGCTAGGTTTAGAGCCTACTTTAGAGAATCGCTCGGTAATGGTTTCTAAACGCGTAATATCTTTTTCTATTTCGGCAATATAGGACGGGTTAACATGTTCCGATTTTAATATTTCGGTCCAACCCACCAAAGAAGATAAGGGAGTGCCAATTTGGTGCGCTGTTTCTTTGGCCATACCTGCCCATAGTTTGTTTTGTTCGGAGGCTTTAGAGGTTCGGTAGAAAAAATAAATAAAAGCTACAAAGAGTATAATTACAATTAAAATTACTGCCGGATAATACTTTACCTTGTTTATTAAAGGAGAGTTGCCATAATAAATAGTTTGCAGTAACTGGTCCTCGTATCTTATTGGAATAGGATTGTATTCTTGTTTATAACGAGCAACCTTGTCTAAAATATCTTGTTGAGAGAGACCCTCTCCATTCGGGATATTACTAACAATATAAGAGTCGTCTTTATGCGTGTATAAAACCAATGGGGTAGAGGTATTACTTTGCACAATGGTAAGGGCCAACAATCCCAAGTCTTGACCTAGCTCATCTTCGCTAGTTTCGGCATTTTCTTGCAAAGCTGCGGCAAAAATTTTCATTTTATCGCGCTCGTTTTCTTTAAGTTTATTGTAAAACAAATACGTGTTCCATAGCACCGCACCTACTATTAGGACAGATAGGCCAAGTAATATGCTGCGGGTAATGCGTGGATTGTTCTCCATAAAGTGCTTGTAAATGCGCCTAAATATAATGTAAAATAGTTAATATTATTGTTGGTAAATAGCTTGGCCTGTTATGAATCGGCCTTAAGATTTTTTACCTTTGCGCTTATGATTTCTATTAATCCCGAAAACGTTTCGACTGGCGAATTACATGGGCATTTATTGGCGGCTATAGCTCCAAGACCTATTGCGTTTGCAAGCACTATTAGTAAAGATGGAGCGGTCAATTTGTCTCCGTACAGCTTTTTTAATGTGTTTAGTGCCAACCCTCCTGTGGTTATTTTTTCTCCAGCGCGCAGAGTTCGGGATAATACGGTAAAGCACACTTTAGAAAATGTGCTTGAAGTAGACGAGGTTGTAATTAATATTGTTAATTATAATATGGTGCAACAAATGTCCTTGTCCTCTACCGAATACCCGAAAGGGGTTAACGAATTTAAAAAAGCAGGTTTTACCGAATTGGAATCGGTAAAGGTAAAACCTCCACGGGTAGCTCAGGCGCCCGTTCAGTTGGAATGTAAAGTGCTAAATGTAGTAGCTTTAGGAGACCAAGGTGGAGCTGGAAATTTAGTAATTGCTCAGGTAGTTCAAATGCATATAGACGACAACATTCTAGATGCAAATGGAAAAATAGATCCTGTAAAAATAGATACGGTCGCGCGTATGGGTGGAAATTGGTACAGTCGTGCAAAGGAAGGCATGTTTCAGGTTCCAAAACCTTTGCGCTCTATGGGAATTGGAGTGGACAATATACCGGAACCAATTAGAATGAGCAACGTACTTACGGGTAACGATCTGGGACAGTTAGGTAATGTAGAAGCCCTGCCTTCTTTAGTAGAGAGCACAAGTTTTATGGAAACCTATCATCCAGAAGTATTAATTCAAGGAATCAAACAAGAAAAACACAAAATAGCAAAACAATACATAGCAAAAGGGGAAGTGGCAAAAGCCTGGATGACTCTTTTATCAAATTAAAGCATATGGAAATTCAAGGGAAGATTAAATTAATTGACGAAACAAAAACATACGGAAGTAACGGTTTTAGAAAGCGCGAATTAGTAGTTACTACAGAAGAACAATATCCACAACATATATTGGTGGAATTTGTACAAGACAAAACAGATTTGCTAAATGCGTATAGCGTTGGACAAACTGTAAAGGTGAGTATAAATTTACGCGGCCGCGAGTGGGTTAATCCACAAGGCGAAACTAAATACTTTAACTCCATTCAAGGATGGCGCATAGAAGGTGTTGGTCAGACAGAATCGGCAGGACAAATGCCACCGGTGCCACCAGCCGATGCATTCGAACCAGCATCCGATTTTAGCGAAGACGAGCACGACGATTTACCATTTTAATTAATTAGCCCTAATATCTAGGGCTTTTTTTATTTAACCTTGGGCATTACAAGAACTATAGAAGTTATTTTTAAACGGTTTTTACCATCACCGTTTACCATAGCAATTCTGCTTACTCTAGTAACTATTGCCTTAGCTTATTTTACCACGCCTGCACCTCAAGGCGAATCGCATCTACTCACCATTCTGTCCTATTGGGAAAACGGAATTTGGAACAACGACTTATTGGTATTTGCTTACCAAATGATGCTCATTTTGGTGCTTGGGCATATTTTGGTGTTAAGTAAACCCATGAATAGTTTAATAATGAGCTTGGTTGGGGGAATCCGAGGAACTGCCCATGCAGTAGTTATTGTAAGTGTATGTACTTTATTGGTGTCTTTTTTTAATTGGGGTTTGGGCCTTATTTTTGGAGCAATAATGGCCCGTAAAGTCGCAGAAGCTACTCAGGCACGACAAATTCCTATTAATTATCCATTGGTAGGAGCTTCTGGCTATGCAGGACTAATGATTTGGCATGGGGGTATAAGTGGTTCGGCACCCTTAAAAGTTGCCGAATCTGGACATATAGAACAACTTATGGCAGGAGTTTCCGATCCTGCAATTCTGGCTCAACTACCACAAGCTATTAGTACTAGTCAAACTGTATTTAGTTATTGGAACTTGATTTTATTTGGAGTTTTGTTAATTGCAATCCCTTTTACTTTGTATATCATGGCCAAGTCAAGTAAGGCGACCCAATACAGTCTGCAAACTTTTAAACCCAATACAGTACAAGTTTCACCTGCTCATGGCGCCGAACGCTTAGACCAATCTAAATGGTTTGGTTTGGCAATAGGTACGTTAATATTAATAACCTTTGGGTATCAATACTGGGATAAATTAATGGTGGGAACATTAACCCCCAATATGCTTAACTTTTTTATGTTAGGACTAGCCCTTGTCTTGCACGGTTCGTTTACCAGTTTTTTAAATGCTGTAGAAGAAGCCATAAAAGGGGCTTCTGGGATACTAATTCAGTTTCCGTTGTATTTTGGAATTATGGGTATAATGCGCGATAGTGGTATGGTATTGCAAATTGCAGACTTTTTTGTCTCTATCGCAAATACAACTACCCTGCCTATATTCACATTTTTTAGTGCTGGCTTAGTTAATGTGTTTGTGCCCAGTGGAGGTGGACAATGGGCGGTACAAGGCCCAATTGTTATTGAATCCGCCTTACAGTTAGGGGTGCCGCTTCCCAAAGCAATTATGTCCTTGGCCTATGGAGATCAAGTAACCAATATGCTGCAACCGTTTTGGGCATTGCCCTTACTGGGAATTACTAAATTAAAGGCTAAAGAGATTTTACCCTACACCATAATTGTTATGTTTGTAGGTAGTGCTGTTTTTATTGCCGGATTGCTTATTTTTTAATTAAAGAGCATTAAAAAACCCCATCGGTCACATGGGGTTAGTTTTGTTGGTCTTAGGTAACTGCCAAGGCAAATTCAAATAAATATTAAAAACAATACTCGCCTTATTAGTTGGTTCAAATTTCTAAATTTTTTGGGAATTAAGCAACAATATGTTGATATTTAAGGGATTACCAATACCATGATAGCATTTTTAGATTCAAATTCGCCCTTGCCAGACCCCGAACAGGCAACTCCAGAGGGTATATTGGCTGTTAGTCTAGATTTATCTGTTTCCAGAATTAAAGAAGCGTATACCAAGGGAATATTTCCGTGGTACAGTGCTAATGAGCCGGTGGTGTGGTGGAGTCCTGATCCAAGAATGGTGCTTTTTCCGGCCGAATTTAAATTGTCTAAAAGTTTGAGGAAGGTTATTAAGAACAATCAATTTAATGTCACTTTTAACGCCAATTTCGAGGAGGTGATTAAACAATGTGCCACAATTACTAGAGCGGGGCAAGAAGACACCTGGATAACCTCTGCCATGCAGCAAGCCTATATCGAACTGCATAAAGAAGGTTTTGCGCAGTCCGTAGAAGTATGGGAAGGTTCTAAATTGGTAGGTGGGTTATATGGTATTAATTTAGAAACCCAGGGTGTATTTTGCGGCGAAAGTATGTTTAGCTTGGTCTCGAATGCCTCTAAGGTTGGTTTTTATGCCTTAACACAACAGTTACTCAATAAACAGTACAAGCTTATTGATTGCCAAATGCATACCGCACATTTGGAAAGTTTGGGCGCCAGAGAAATATCAAGATCTGCTTTTTTACAGTACCTTGAAAGGGGCTAATTTGGATGTTTTAATTGAAATTCAGTATCTTCGGACCGCCTTAAATAAAAATAAAATGAATTTAACCAACAAGTATTTTGCTCTTGCCATGCTATGGCTTGTACCCGTTTTAGGGTTTTCGCAAATAGACAACCCCCTTCCAAACTACACTACTGAATCAGAAAAAGGTTTAATAAGTGAACTTAGTTTTAGAAGTGCAATTCCAACCCCGCCGCCAACTTCTAACGTTCGTGCTGCTGCCGAATGGGAAGAAATTGAATATTTAGTAATTACTTGGCAGCCTTCTTTTCCAAACATTCTTAGACAAATAGTAGCCGCGGCTGTAAACGAGTGTAAGGTGTTAATTGTGACCCAAAACGAAGCTTCGGTTTCGAGTTATTTAAGCGGTTCTGGAATAGATTTAACCAATGTTACATTTTTAGATACGGAATGGGATAGTATTTGGATGCGTGATTATGCTGGTAATACAGTATATAGCGAAGATGTAGGTGAACGAGGTCTAGTAGACTGGATTTACAATCGCCCACGTCCGGACGACGACCAAATTCCTGCGGCTCATGCTGCATTTGTTGGCAGTCCGTTATATGTTACCGATTCGGGTACCAACGATTTGGTAAACACGGGTGGTAACTACATGAGTGATGGACTAGGAAACGCCTTTGCCTCTAGGTTAATTTTAGAAGAAAACGAACCTGGAAATCCTTATGGCGTATCTGCAAAAACAGAAGCTCAGATAGACGATATCATGCTAGAATACATGGGAATAGAAGATTATATAAAAATGGACATGTTGCAGTACGATGCAATTCATCATATAGACATGCACATGAAGCTTCTAGATGAAGAAACACTATTGGTAAGCGAGTATCCTCCAGGAGTTGCAGATGGTCCACAAATAGAGGAAAACATCGATTACGTATTAAGCAACTTTAATTCTCCTTTTGGAACACCATACAAAGTGGAATGGATACCGGCGCCACCAAGTACTTCTGGTAGTTATCCAGATACAGGAGGTTATTATAGAACCTTCTCTAATTCGGTATTTATAAACGGAACCATAATTGTACCAACATACCGCCCAAGTGTAGATGGTCCAGCTTTGGCAAAGTATCAGGAATTATTACCTGGATACAATGTAGTAGGAATCGATGTGGATAACAGTGGTGAAAACCTAATCTCCTTATTTGGAGCGATTCACTGTATTACGCATTCTATTGGGGTAGAAAACCCACTTTGGATAGTACATCAGCCAATTGCCGAGGCTAGCGAGGGACTTACTGTAAGTATAGATGCTATGATTAAGCATAACACAGGTGTTAATCAAGCCAAAGTATTTTGGCGTGTTGCTGGAGATTCAGCCTATAACGAAATTGCAATGACTCCTGCGGGAGGCGACGACTGGACAGCCAGTTTAACTATTCCTGCGGCAGATAATATAGAGTATTATATTTGGGCAGAAGCCAATTCAGGTAAAGAAATAGCGCGTCCAATTGTAGCTCCAGAAGGATACTGGACAATAGATGTTAATACCTTATCTGTAAGCGAGTGGGCCAATGACAATATTATTGGACCTTATCCAAATCCGGCAAACGATTTAGTAAACTTTAGACTAAATAATATTGGTGGACCGGTAGAGATTACCATTCACAATATTTACGGACAACAACTGTATTCCAATACGGTACAAAATACCAATGGTATTGTTGAATTGCGCTTAAATCCAACATGGAACGGAACCTTATTTGTTAATTTTACTGGCGAATTTGGGTCGGTTGTACGTAAATTAATCAAACTCTAATATTACCTAAATAGTCGCTTATTTAGGCGTCTTATATAACGGTAAAAACGTAAAAGAACGGCGGCTAGCTAACCGGCTAAGCCGCCGTTGTTGTGCTATCTTAGCAGGGTAAAAGTGTTATATATTACATTGTTAATTCAGGGCATTTGACTAACATTAATTAGGTAAATTCCTACATATGGTAATATATTTCTTACATTTGAAAAACATTCATCCCCGCAAAAATGTTAAAATACTTATTTACCCTTTGCTTGCTTTGTGCAAGCGCATCGGCATTAAGCCAAGAAAAACAACAAGCTAATGCTGGTTCAGAAATAGAGATAGATGTGCTGGCGGTCTACGAAGAAGTAGTTAGCGAAGGTTACCCCTCTGTTCAGGTTTACAGGACCTTGGCCAATGGTCGTTTTCTAGAGAATAATTTTATCGAGGCCAAAAAATGGTATACGTTACTATTTAGTTTGGACAAAGATCTAGAAGCCGAAGACTATTATAATTTTTCTAAAACTTTACAGGCATTAAATCAGGATGCTCAAGCAAAAAAGTATCTAGCGCGCTATAACGCCTTGGCAAAATTAGACGATTAACCTTTAAACTTCTTGGTGTCTAAAGCAGCTGGTAATATGGTCGTTTACCATTCCGGTGGCTTGCATATGGGCATAAATAACTGTGGAGCCAACAAACTTAAAGCCGCGTTTTTTTAAATCTTTACTTATTGTATCGCTAAGGGCTGTATTTGCTGGAACACTTGTCATAGTTTTAAAATGGTTTGTAATAGGTTTACCTTTTGTAAATGCCCAGATGTAGATGCTAAAACTACCAAATTCTTCTTGTACTTTTAAAAATGCATTGGCATTACTTACTGTTGCATTTATTTTAAGTTTGTTTCTAATAATACCGGTATTCTGTAATAGCTCGTCAATTTTATCTCGCTTGTAGTTCGCAATTTTTTTATAATCGAATTGATCAAACGCTGCTCTAAAATTTTCTCGCTTTCTAAGCACAGTAATCCAACTTAAACCGGCTTGGAACGTTTCTAAAATTAGGAATTCAAACAGACTTTGGTCATCGTAAACTGGCACTCCCCATTCGGTATCATGATACGCTACATAAAGCGGATCGTTTCCACACCAATCACATCTAATTTTATCCATTTTTACAGCTTTAAAAAGTGAAGGTAGTAAGTTTTTAATTTACTTTGCGTCTTAGTTTATATGAATACAATATTGGAAACACAACAAGACATAAAAAGTTTAATAGATAAGGCGTTAGCCGGAGCCCAGACTTATCAAGAATATAAAGATTTGGTTGCTATGCATATAGAAAATAACAGCAATACAGGCCCCGAAGTCTCTGAATCTTTAGCGAATTACACCATGCTTACCGGCCGCAGAATGAAGCGCTTAGACAAAACGCTAAGTGTACCAGAAGTTGCGCAAGAGGCCTTGGCAAAACTGGACAGACCAGTTACCTGGTTAGTGCTTACAGAAAGTTGGTGTGGCGATGCAGCACAGTCCATGCCAATGATGGACAAGTTCGCGCAGCATAATGCTAATATCGATTTTAAAGTAGTTTTAAGAGATTCCAATCTAGGGCTTATGGATAAATTTTTAACAAATGGAGCACGTTCTATCCCAAAACTAATAGCACTTAATAAGGACAAGCAAGTAATTGGAACCTGGGGCCCTAGGCCTTCTAAAGCCACGGCTTGGGTCGAAGAATTTAAAGAGAAAAACGGATCCTTAACTCCTGAATTTAAGACCGATTTACAAGTTTGGTACAATAAAGATAAGGCTCAAAATATTGCCGAAGATTTAATCGAATTACTCTAGTTTTGACCTGGAAACCTATAGGTTATACTTCCTAGTTGGCTGGCTTTTTGGCTTTCGTTAAATAGGGTCCTGCCAGCGTATTCTAAAGCCATATCCCAAAGGCATTCGTTGGTGGTATTACTTCCAGCCTCATTAATAGATTTATCGATTACTTGCCCATTGTTATCTACGGTTATATTTACCACAACTACCCCAGGAGCTTGGCACGTATAAATTGGGGTGGGAAAGTAAACGTCGGTTCTATCTACTAAACGGTAACTATTTGTCGAGTTTTCGTTATTGCGGTCTTCTGTTTTGTCTGCCTTAGAGGCCTTAAAATTGGACGCTGCTTCTTCTTGGTTGTCTTTTGCATTTTTAACATCTTCGATAGCGTTGTCTAAAGCGGCAAGGCGGTCGTTAAAGTCTTCGGAATCAGCCTCACTTTGTACCTTGGTTTTGGCAATCTCTTTCTTGGTCTCGTTAAAGGCCTTGTTCGTTTCGGCCGATTTACTATTCTGGGTTTCTTGAGCCGCCAAGAATTCCTCTAAGAGTTCTTGATTGTATTCAATATCGTAAGATTCTTCCTCGGATTGGGCAATTCCATCGGAAATTTGATAGCCCCAAAGTAATAGCGCAAGATTTCCTGTCACCAAAAAGGAAATAACAAATGCTTTAAAGGAATTACTAATTTTCATGAGCTGCAATTGGGACTGCTACATTAACGAAAATACGGAACTTTAGGTATATCTAAACTATCGACCTTGTGTTAAATTCGTCTGAAAACTCTCAATATCAAGGCTATTGCTTACGTGAAAGTCGCCAATTCGGGTTCTGCGTAAGGCAGATAAATGTGCTCCATTGTTTAGGGCTTTGCCAAAATCATGGGCAAGAGAACGTATATAGGTTCCTTTGCTGCACACGACTCTAAAATTAATATCTGGCATGTTTATTCCCGTTATTTCGAACTCAGAAATAGTAATGGTTCGTTTAGCAATGGTCGTAGTTTTTCCCGCTCTAGCAAGTTCGTATAGTCGCTTTCCGTCTTTCTTTATGGCCGAAAAAATTGGAGGCTGCTGCTGCTGCTGTCCAATAAATTCAGAAACCGTTTGCAAAATTTGCTCTTTGGTAATAGCTGCGGTAGAAAACTCTTGGTCTACTTGGGTTTCTAAATCGTAACTAGGTGTAGTGCTACCTAATGTAAAAGTGCCAGTGTATTCTTTTTCTTGCGCTTGATAGGTATCTATTTGCTTGGTAAATTTACCCGAACATAAAATTAACAAGCCTGTAGCTAAGGGGTCTAAAGTACCGGCATGACCAACTTTAATTTTTTTTAAATTGAATTCTGACTTGATAAGCCAACGTACTTTATTAACTACTTGAAAAGAAGTCCAGTTAAGCGGCTTATCTATTAGAATAACCTGTCCATCTAAATAATCTTGTGCTTGCATTTATAGAAAACTTACTACAATGGCTACTAATCCAACAATTAAACAGTAGACTGCAAAATAGGTTAGTTTAGATTTTTTAACCAATTGAATCATCCAGGTACAGGCAATAATACCACAAATAAAAGCAGCAATAAATCCAACTCCTAATGCCGTATAATCCGTGCCTTCGGCGGTAAGCTCTCCGCTTACAATATCTTTTGCAATCTTTCCAAAAATTAATGGAATTACCATTAAAAAAGAAAATCGTGCCGCCTGACCTTTGTCGTTACCCAATAAAACAGAAGTGCTAATTGTTGCTCCAGATCTAGAAATTCCTGGCAACATGGCCACGGCTTGCGCAATTCCAATTACAAAGGCATTGCTGTTACTAACAGGTTTCTGGGTATCCTTGGCTCTGTCTGCAAACCAAAGTAGCACAGCAGTAATAAGCAACATGCCGCCTACAAAGGCAATGTTTCCACCAAAAAAAGCTTCCAATTCCGATTCAAAAAAGTAACCAATTAAAGCTGCTGGAATCATAGAAACTATAACCTTAACGGCAAATTGCGAAGCTTCGTTCCATTTAAAAGAGAAGAGTCCTTTTAGAATATCCCAAATGTCTTTTCTAAAAACTACAATGGTACTAAGTGCAGTCGCAAAATGCAAAACCACAGTAAATAACAAGCTTTCTTCGGGCACAGAATTGTCGCCTAAAATTGCTTTTCCTAATTCTAAATGTCCACTGGATGAAACGGGTAAAAATTCAGTAAAACCCTGAACTATTCCCAGGATTACTGCATCGAGTAATTCCATAAATTACTTTTTCTTGTCAGGGTTTAATAATATCGCGTAGATTTCTATGCCAAAGCCAATAAGTACTAAAGCTGGGGCTAAACGAATTCTTCTCCAACTGTATATTTCTGGATTAAATACCTGTGGATCGTCGCTGCCTCCGCCCGACATTAAAATAAAGCCTAATACAATAAAGCCTATTCCAATTAGCATAAAGCGATAGTTCTTTTTGCCAAATACAAAGAAGGTTTTAGCTTCTTGTTTTCTTTTTTGTTCTCCCATTAATCAAATTCGGTATAAATAATACGGTCGTTTATCTCTAATTGTGCTATATGAGTCGAAACACCCGTTAGAGCAAATTTAGGTAAATGAAGTGTAGCTTCCTGATTTAGAGCTATTTTTTTAAGGGATTTTAACGTCAAACCCTGTTCTAAGCCACGATTTATGTAATATCGATCTCCTTTTTTAGAAGTAAAAAATATATCGTAATCACTGCCAGCTATTATACTAGAAACCACGATTGTGCGCACTTCACAGTCTTCGGGTTGTGGGTTACTAATAATGCAGTTTTGCAGTGTGAATACGACTGTTATAAATAAAAAGATTCTTTTAACCATAAAGGCTTTAACGAATTAATAATATAATTCATCGATGCGCAAATTCAGAAAACGTTGCGTGGCAAAGTAGGTGCTAAACCAAGAAATTAAAAAGCCAAAGAGCAGAATTCCTATAAATAATCCAGCTAACATTATCGTGTCTTGTAAGAGGTCAATTTGGGTAAAAGATTGCTGAACATAGTACATTACAACCACTAAAACTCCCATGGCAATAATGGCACTAAGCAGCCCTAGTTTTATGTTTTGCCAGATAAAAGGCTTTCTAATAAAGGCTTTTGTCGCCCCCACCATTTGCATGGTTTTTATAGTAAATCGCTTGGCATAAACAGATAAGCGAATGGAACTATTTATTAATAAAAATGCAATTACTAAAAAGATTCCTGTAATTACTAGCATCCAAAGACTAATGCGCTGTACATTACTTTCTAGTTTTTCTACTAGGGGTTTGTCGTACTCTACTTCATCTACAAAAGATTTTCCCAACAGGTCTGCCGTAACTTCGTCGAAGGTATTTGGGGTCACAAAATCGGCCTTTAAATAGACATCGATACTATTCTGAAGCGGGTTATAACCCAAGTATTCCATAAAGTCTTCGCCCATGTTTTGGGTGTGAATTTCGGCCGCTTCTTCTTTAGACACAAAGGTGGCAGATTTTACATATGGCGCCATTGCCAGACTTTGCTGCAACTGTGTAATATCGGCTTCTTTTGCCGAATCGTTTAAATAAACACTAAAAGGGATCTGCTCTTTAAAGTAGTCCCCTACTTGTTTAGAGTTTAAAACAACAAGTCCCAATAATCCCAAAAGAAAGAGCACCAAACTAATGCTTAAAACCACAGAAAAATAACTGGAGATTAGGCGTCTTTTTTGAAACTTTTCGAAATTTGAACTCATAGTGCAATTGGAATAGGGTTTAAAAATACAATGTTTTTTGTAGCTCTGGTATATAACGGCCTAACTTTTATGTTTCGTCTGTAGAGGCCTTTTTTAATTTACAATAGATTTATAAATGTTGAACTATTAAATCAGGTTTGCTTGCCCTAAAACCCTAAGGTTTCTAGTATAATTATATGCTGAATTCACACAATAAATGTACCTTTGCTGGCATAAATTTAGTTCGTTTTAAAGGCAGGTTCCTTGCTTTTTTAAGTCTATTTCGCGAAATTTTAGTACAAGCAAATCAAAAATGAGCAAATATCATTTTAATCAGATAGAAGATAAATGGCAAGCGTATTGGGCCAAAAATCAAACATTTAAAGCCAGTAATACCTCGAGTAAGCCTAAATATTACGTTTTAGATATGTTTCCTTATCCTTCTGGAGCAGGATTGCATGTAGGCCATCCGTTGGGATATATTGCAAGCGATATTTATTCCCGATATAAGCGCCACAATGGATATAATGTTTTACATCCCCAAGGGTACGATAGCTTTGGACTTCCTGCCGAACAATATGCAATTCAAACGGGTCAACACCCTGCGCTTACTACTAAAGAGAATATTGCGCGTTATCGTGGACAATTAGATAAAATGGGCTTTTCTTTTGACTGGTCAAGAGAGGTTCGTACTTCTAATCCTGACTATTATAAATGGACGCAGTGGATTTTTCAAGAGTTATACGATTCTTGGTATTGTAAAGAACACGAACAAGCCTTCCCAATCTCTGGACTGGTAGCTGTATTCGAAGAAGAAGGAAATAAAGGGATTAATGCACGTTGCGATGCAGATGCTCCGGAATTTACTGCCGAAGCCTGGAAGAGCTTTTCGATCGAGAAGCAACAGCGCGTCTTGTTGCAATACCGATTGGCGTATTTGGCCGAAACAGAAGTAAATTGGTGTCCTGGTTTAGGCACCGTTTTGGCGAACGACGAAATTGTAAACGGGGTTTCTGAACGTGGAGGCTTTCCAGTTGTACGCAAAAAAATGTTGCAATGGAGTATGCGAATTTCTGCTTATGCAGAACGCCTGTTGCAAGGATTAAACACTATAGATTGGAGCGAATCGTTAAAAGAATCGCAGCGCAATTGGATTGGAAAGTCTGTTGGAGCTACCGTAAGATTCGAAGTAGTGAGCGAAGATGTTAAATCTCGCGGTGCGTTAATAGAAGTATTTACTACTCGACCCGATACTATTTATGGCGCGACGTTTTTAACGCTGGCTCCAGAACACGAATTGGTAGACAAAATTACCACCATAGCACAGCGTTATCAGGTTTCGCAATATATTGCGGCAACTGCAAAACGTTCGGAACGGGAACGCATGGCCGATGTAAAGACTATTTCGGGCGTGTTTACGGGCGCTTATGCCCAGCATCCGCTTACTAAACAACCCATTCCTATTTGGATAGGAGATTATGTTTTAGCCAGTTATGGTACTGGTGCGGTAATGGCTGTTCCGTGCGGTGATCAGCGGGATTACGATTTTGCCACGCATTATAAAATTCCTATTACAAATATTTTTAAAGATGTAGATATCTCTACAGAAGCCTTTGTAGATAAGGGTAACACCGTTATAGATAATAGTGATTTTATTAGCGGGATGCCATATAAAGAGGCCTTTAGTGCGGTAATTAACAAACTAGAACAATTAGGTAAAGGTGAGCGCAAAATTAATTATCGATTGCGCGATGCTGTATTTTCACGTCAGCGGTATTGGGGCGAGCCCTTTCCCGTATATTACGTAAAAGGGATGCCGCAAATGGTACCTTCCAAACATTTACCTATAGTGCTACCCGAAGTAGAAAAGTATTTACCTACAGAAGATGGTGATCCGCCATTAGGACGGGCCGAAGTATGGGCTTGGGACACAAAAAATAATAATGTAGTAGACAATTCCAAGGTAGATCATATTTCTGTTTTTCCTTTAGAACTAAATACCATGCCTGGTTGGGCAGGTAGTAGCTGGTACTTTTTTAGATATATGGATGCGCAAAACAGCGAACGTTTTGCATCTAAAGAGGCCTTGGACTATTGGCAAAATGTAGATTTATATATAGGTGGAAGCGAACATGCCACAGGACATTTATTATACAGTCGTTTTTGGGTAAAATTCCTGCACGATCGCGGTCATATAAATGTGGAAGAGCCTTTTAAAAAGTTGATTAATCAAGGGATGATTCTAGGGACTAGCGCTCTTGTTTATCGAATTAAAGGAACAAACCAATACGTTTCGGCAGGATTAGCTAAAGATTACAAAACCGATGAAATACGTGTAGATGTAAACTTGGTAAACGCCTCGGACGAAATCAACATAGAACAGTTAAAGCAATGGCAACCTCAGTTTACAGATGCTACTTTTATCCTAGAGGAAGGTAAATATATAGTTGGTCGTGAAGTCGAAAAAATGTCTAAACGTTGGTTTAATGTAGTAAACCCAGACGATATTTGTGAGCAATACGGTGCCGACACTTTGCGCATGTACGAAATGTTCTTAGGACCATTAGAACAGGCTAAACCTTGGAATACGGCCGGAATTACCGGAGTGCATTCGTTTTTAAAGAAAATGTGGAAGTTGTATCACAGCGGACCCGATGGCGCATTTTTTGCAAGCGACAATACTCCATCTCAAGAGATGCTTAAAACCTTGCATAAAACCATTAAAAAGGTTTGCGAAGACATCGAACAGTTTAGCTTTAATACCAGTGTTTCTACCTTTATGATTGCCGTAAACGAACTCGCCGCGGCAAAATGTAATAGTCGTGAAATTCTGGAACCATTGGCAGTTTTAATATCGCCTTACGCTCCGCATATCGCCGAAGAGCTGTGGCAATTGTTAGGTAATTCAGAGAGTATTAGTACTGCTGAATTCCCAGAATTTAATGCAGATTTTCTTGTAGAAAGCACGAAAGCTTATCCTATTTCTTTTAATGGCAAGATGCGTTTTACGCTAGAATTGTCTATGGATTTAGACAAACAACAAATAGAAGACGCCGTTATGGCTTACGACAAAACCCAGCATTATTTGGAAGGAAGAACCCCTAAAAAAGTAATAGTTGTTCCTGGGAAGATTGTTAATATTGTTGGTTAAAATCGCGTTCAGTTTTTGTAAAACCTGACAAAACTTCCATTTTTCTTATTTGGCAAACTATTTGCGGAATGGATTGTATATTTATTAGATAAATTTATAAGCTATGATGGGATACTATATACTAGGTGCAATAATTTTTGGGGTTAGTGCCTATGTTCAAAATAAACTTAAAAGTAAATTCAAGCATTATTCAAAAGTGCATTTAAAAAATGGGTTAAGCGGAGCTCAAATTGCACAAAAAATGCTAGACGATAACGGAATTAACGATGTAGAAGTAATTTCGGTTCGCGGGATGCTAACAGACCATTACAATCCGCTTAAAAAAACAGTAAACCTTAGCGAAGGGGTTTATAACCAGCGCAATGCTGCCGCTGCAGCAGTTGCAGCCCACGAAGTAGGTCATGCTGTGCAGCATGCAGAGGCTTATTCTTGGCTCACCCTGAGGTCTAAAATTGTTCCTACGGTTGGAATTGCGAGTAAGCTATCTAATTTTGTAATAATTGGAGGAATCATACTCTCGGCAACAGGTTCGGCTTTTGGAATGGGTGTTTTTGCAGTTGGAATTGCACTTTTTGCGGTTACAACTTTATTTGCGTTTATAACACTTCCAGTAGAATTCGATGCCAGTAAACGCGCCTTAGTCTGGTTAGAAAAAGAAAACATGGTGACTCAAGAGGAACACGCGGGTGCAGAAGACGCACTAAAATGGGCAGCACGCACTTATGTAGTTGCAGCTTTGGGTTCATTGGCGACCTTACTCTATTTTATTATGATGTTTATGGGCAGAGATTAACCCGATACGCTGTCTGGATTGTAACCCAAGTAGTCGGTAAAGGTTTCTTTAAAGTGAATTCCGTAATCTTCTAATTCCTTAAGAATTGGTGTGTACACCTGTTTTGCAATCGGAATTTGAACTCCTGGAGTTGTTATTTCACCATTTAATATTTTTAACGCGGCTATTGCAACGGGCAATCCCACAGTTTTAGCCATGGCCGTTTGTACTTGATCGTCGCCTAATATTACCATGTTCGAATCGATTTGTTTGCGCTTGCCATCCAATTCGTATCCAAATTTATGATACATAACAATCATGTCTTTGTCTTCGGGAGCCAAGGTCCACTTGTCCATTAAGATTTTTTGTAAGGCCTGAGCTGGTGTGGCTTTGGCAATACCTATAGTTTTCGTCGTATTAAATAAGTCTAGTTCTACGAGTTTTTCCCACATTAAATCGTCTTGGTCTATTTTTAAACTATGACGCATTTTTAGTGCTACTGAATCGGTAGGAGAGTAGGGTAAAAATAGATTTACAAAATCGTGGTAGGTCATGTTTTCTGTATCCTGCAACTGATACGAATCGTCTGTCATACCCAACTGTACAAACATGTTCCAAGCTTTGCTAAATCCAACGCGACGCATGGTACCGCGGTAGAGGGTTAAAATGTCGTCTAAGCCATAAATGGAACGATATTTAAGAGAGTTCCTGTTGGCATAGGCTTCAAAACGTCCGTATCCTTCTACTTCTAAAAATTCGGTTCGTCTAAAAAGTCGGTGGTAAGGAATGTATTTGTAGGTGCCTTCTTGAATAAATTCGGCAGCCCCACCTTGTCCTGCTACTACTACGTTTCTTGGGTTCCAAGTAAATTTATAATGCCATAAATTGTCGTCGCTTTCGGGCGCCATAAGTCCGCCCGTAAACGATTCAAAGAGTAACATCTTTCCGCCGCCATCGCGAATCCTGTCTATTACTTGCATGGCGCTCATATGATCGATACCAGGATCTAGCCCAATTTCGTTCATAAAAACCAAACCTTTTGCTTTTGCTTTCGAGTCTAACGATTGCATTTGGTCGCTCACATACGATGCGGTCACCATATGTTTGCCAAATTCAACACAGTCTTTGGCAACTTCTATATGAAACCTTGCAGGAAGCATAGAAATAACAATATCTGCAGCCTTTACTGCATCGCGCCGGTCTTTGGCGTTAAAAACATCTAAAAGAATTGCGCGGGCATTGTCGTGTCCTTTTGTAAATTTACGCGCTGCCTGTATAGACATATCGGCAATGGTCAGGTTTAAGCGTTCATCGTTAGATTTTTTTAATAAATAATCTATTAAACTGCTGGCAGAACGACCTGCTCCAATAATTAAAATTTCCCGCATCTGAATGTTAATTTTGTAACTTTAAACCAGTATTTGGTCTGTTTACGAAAATACAAATTGTAACCCATTACCCATGAAAATTCAGCATAAAAATATTGCCAAGGTCGCTGTAATATTGGCCTGTTCTGGGATAGTCCTAGGCGCTTTTGGCGCACATGGCCTAGAATCGATATTAAGTCCTCCAAAAATCGAGAGCTTTCAAGTTGGAATTCGATACCAGATATATCACGCTTTGGCATTACTAATCTTGTCGCTTATAGATTTAAAAAGCACGGTCGCAACGGCTTGGGTGTATAAATTATTTTTGATTGGTACCGTGTTGTTTTCGGGTTCCATCTATGTTTTATCGTTTACCCAGGCTTGGAATTTTAGTCCGGGGCCACTGGTTTTTTTAACTCCATTGGGTGGAACTTTGCTTATAGTGGGTTGGATTCGATTGTTTATTGCAATACACAAAAACGCCAATCAAAAAACGTAAATCTGTGCCCTATTTAGGCATTAATTGTTATTTTTGTTTTATCAATTAGATTCATCTAAACAATAAAAAATGGTCGATAACAGCCAACACACGAAATCGATTTCGTTAGCTCAATATGGCATTCACAATGCAAAAGCGCATTATCAACTACCTCCAACCGAATTACATAGAATTACAATTGCAAAAGGACAAGGCCGTGAGGCGTCTAATGGTGCTTTAGCAATTAATACTGGCGAATTTACTGGGCGGTCTCCAATGGATCGCTTTATTGTAAAAGACAGTATTACCCAAGACAAAATTTGGTGGGGCCCAATAAACATACCTTTTGAACCTTCAAAATTTGACGCCTTATACGACAAGGTAACAGCTTATTTAAGTGATAAAGAGGTCTTTGTTCGTGACAGTTATGCTTGTGCAGATCCAAAATATCGCACCAATATTCGTGTAATTAATGAATATCCATGGTCGAATATGTTTTCGTACAATATGTTTTTACGACCTGAAGAATCTGAACTAGAAGGATTCGACCCAGAATGGGTTGTGGTTAATGCTCCTGGTTTTATGGCCAATCCAGAGGTAGATGGAACTCGTCAGCACAACTTTGCTATTTTAAACTTTACCAAAAAGATTGCCCTTGTAGGTGGTACCGGTTATACCGGAGAAATTAAAAAGGGAATATTTAGTGCGTTAAACTTTATTCTACCTGTTTTTAAAAATACCTTGCCAATGCACTGTTCTGCCAATGTAGGACCAGAGCAAGACACAGCTATCTTTTTTGGACTTTCTGGCACGGGTAAAACAACCTTGTCTGCAGATCCAAATAGAAGGTTAATTGGCGATGACGAACACGGATGGACCGCAGAAGACACAATATTTAATTTTGAAGGAGGCTGTTACGCGAAAGTTATTAATATGTCTCGCGATAGTGAACCAGAAATATTCGACGCCATTAAAAAAGGCGCAATTCTGGAAAACGTAATTATGGACGATGCTGGTAATGTGGATTATACAGACATTAGCATTACCCAGAATACCCGCGTAAGTTATCCTATTTACCATATTCATAATATTCAAAAGCCATCAATTGGAAAGAATCCTAAAAACATTTTCTTTCTAACTGCCGATGCATTTGGGGTTTTGCCTCCAATTTCTAAATTAAGTCCGGGTCAAGCTGCTTACCATTTTATTAGTGGTTATACAGCCAAGGTTGCTGGAACCGAAGCTGGAATTACAGAGCCAGTTCCTAGTTTTTCGGCTTGTTTTGGAGCACCATTTATGCCATTACACCCAACTAAGTACGCCGAAATGCTAAGCGAAAAAATGCAGCATTCTGGTGTAAACGTATGGCTTGTAAATACGGGATGGACTGGCGGACCTTACGGTATTGGTAGTCGCATGAAACTAAAATACACACGAGCCATGATTACTGCCGCAATGGACGGTAGTTTAGAGGCTGCAAATAAAGATAATTACCATGTACATTCCATTTTTGGAGTGTCGCAACCACGTTCTTGTCCAAATGTGCCAGACGGAGTATTAAGTCCAAGAAAATCTTGGAATAACGACGACGGATACTATAAGACAGCACATAAATTGGCAGATTCGTTTAAAGAAAACTTTAAACAATTTGAAGATCAAGCCAATGCTCAAATTTTAAAAGGTGGTCCTTTGGTATAAAAATCGAAGATTGATTCAAAAAAAAGCTCCTTGAAACCAAGGAGCTTTTTTTTTATTTCTTTTTATTGACCGAATTAATATACTTTTCTAAAGCCATGGTCATGGAAGGTGTTTCAGGCGAAGGCGCATGAATATCTACCTTAAGTCCGCTTTCCGAAGCTGCCTTTACCGTGGTATTGCCAAAAACTGCAATACGCGTGTCCTTTTGGCTAAAGTCTGGAAAATTTTCGAACAATGACTTAATACCGCTTGGGCTAAAGAATACTAGAATGTCGTAGTAAACATCACGCAGGTCAGAGAGGTCACTCACTACAGTTTTATAAAAAGTAGCTTGTTTCCAATTTAATTTGTTTTCGTCTAAAATTGCAGGCACAGTTGGCTTAAGCATATCTGAAGACGGTAGTAAAAACGATTCGTTTTTATACTTTTTTATAAGGGGTATAAGTTCAGGAAAGGTTCTTTTACCAACGTAAATTTTACGTTTTCTATAGACAACATATTTTTGCAAGTAATACGCAACGGCTTCCGACTGGCAAAAGTACTTCATGGTGTCGGGCACTTTAAAACGCATTTCGTCTGCAATCCTAAAAAAGTGATCTACAGCGTTTCTACTGGTTAGTATAATCGCTGTGTAATCTGCAAGATCTACCTTTTGAGTACGTACGTCTTTAGCATCGACTCCCTCTACGTGAATAAAAGGCCTGAAATCGATTTTAACCTTGTGTTTTTCGACAAGATCGAAATAGGGAGAGTTTTCTACTTTAGGCTCTGGTTGAGACACCAAAATTGTTTTCACTTTCATATACCCTGCGTTTAACATTTTTTGCCACTTAAACCAATACTTTATATACGAGTATAAAGGGCGAAATTTCGAGTGCGCAAAGATATAAAATAAAATAGAAGAAATTACCAAAAATTAGCTTTTCATTGGATTTAAAACTATAAAACAAACTAATGGTATATCCCACAATTACAGCACCCAAGGCTAAATAAAGTACAATTACAGATTCTTTAAATAACCAAAGAAAAAGTATGCTAGCAATCCCCAGTAGCAGGGCTATTAAATTTTGGTATGTTAGTTTTTCGAATAAATATTGATTAATAAGCGATTCAATTCCAAAAACTGTTCCTACTAATTTTTCGATTAGCAGGCGCACACTTACAAACCCAAGTACCGATGCCAATGTTTGGAAAAACAAGGGTAAACCAATGGTGAATTCGGGATTGACCAAGTAATGCAGAACTAAAACCAAAAATAAAGACGTGATTATTAAATTCACTAAAAACAATATTAACGTAAACGGGTGTATTACGGTAAACTTTTTTCCAGCAACTAAAAAGTACTTATTCGACAGCGGTAATTGTAAAAAAGACGTAAAGCTATCACCATGGTAAGACCTAAGTAGGGCCAAAATTACTAGACAGGCCGATAGCGCCAAAAAAATCCAGTCTTGTGAGGCTATACTTCGTTCTATATGACTTACACTTTGCACAACTGTAAAGGTATATCAAATCCAGAATGTGTTTATGCATCTATTAGAAAAATCTTCACATTTATTTTCGTTAAAAGAATTACATTTGCCTTAAAATAGAGCATGTCTAAGGCTTTAGTCGTAATACCCACCTATAACGAAATCGAGAATATTGAACGCTTGTTGCGCAATGTATTCTCTTTGCAGCGTAGTTTTGACGTGTTGGTCGTAGACGATAATTCGCCAGATGGGACGGCTAAGGTTGTTAAAAAATTGCAGGAGGCCTTTCCAGATCGCTTGTTTTTAGAACAACGAGCGGGTAAATTGGGATTGGGAACGGCTTATATTCACGGTTTTAAGTGGGCTTTACAGCGTCAATACGAATATATTTTCGAAATGGATGCCGATTTTTCGCATAACCCCAACGATTTAATGCGATTGTATAATGCCTGCGCTAAAGGTGGGTACGATTTAGCAATTGGTTCTAGATACATTAATGGAGTAAATGTAGTAAACTGGCCAATGAGCAGAGTTTTGTTGTCCTGGGGAGCCTCTAAATATGTCCGTTTTATTACCAGAATGAATATATGCGACACCACTGCAGGGTTTGTGTGTTACAAACGCGCAGTTTTGGAACATATACAATTAGATAAAATTAAGTTTGTAGGTTATGCGTTTCAAATAGAGATGAAGTACAAAGCCTATTTAAGCAAATTTAAAATAATAGAAGTGCCTGTTGTTTTTACCGATAGAACCCTTGGGACTTCTAAAATGTCGGGGGGGATTATCCAGGAAGCCATTTTTGGAGTAATTGGAATGCGATTACGCCACTTATTTAAAAGCTATCAAATATAATGGAACAAGATATACTTATAAAAAACGCACAAATAGTAAACGAAGGTCGTTTATGGAGAGGCGATGTGCTTATACAAGAAGACCGCATTGCCGATGTTGCCGAACACATTAGTGTAAAAAATGCCGACACCAAGGTTATCGATGCAGATGGGTCGTATTTAATACCAGGAATAATAGACGATCAAGTTCATTTTAGAGAACCAGGTCTAACACATAAGGCAACAATTGCAACAGAATCTAAAGCCGCAGTGGCTGGAGGGATTACTACGTTTATAGAAATGCCAAATACGGTGCCACAGGCCACCACCATAGCACTATTAGAAGATAAATTTGCAACTGCCGCGGCTACATCTTGGGCAAATTATTCTTTTATGTTTGGAGGTACAAACAATAATTTAGAAGAAATTCTAAAAGTGGATCCAACCAAAGTTGCGGGATTAAAATTGTTTTTAGGTTCTTCTACTGGGAATATGCTGGTAGATGATCCTGAGGTATTAGAAGAAATTTTTTCTAAAACCAATTTGCTAATCTCGGTGCATTGCGAAGACGAGGCTACTATTAGAAAAAATTTGGCGGCTGCAAAAGAAAAATATGGTGACGACATCCCCATTGAATTACACCCTATAATTAGAAGCGAAGAAGCTTGTTATTTATCGTCTTCTAAGGCTATAGAACTAGCCAAAAAAACGGGTGCAAGATTGCATGTTTTTCATCTTTCTACGGCCAAAGAGACCAAATTATTCAGTAATAAAAAGAAACTTAAGGACAAGAAAATTACGTCAGAAGTTTGTGTACATCACTTACATTTTACAGACGCAGATTACGCCGAAAAAGGCACCTTAATAAAATGGAATCCAGCGGTAAAAACAGCTTCAGATAAAGCTGGTTTGTGGAAGGCATTATTAAACGATCGCATAGATGTTATTGCTACCGACCATGCCCCGCATACTCTAGAGGAAAAGCAAAACCCTTATACGTCGGCTCCTTCTGGAGGCCCATTGGTACAGCACGCTTTAGTAGCATTAATGGAATATGTGCACGCCGGTAAAATTCCAATCGAGAAGTTGGTCGAAAAAATGTGTCATAATCCAGCTATTTTGTTCGATATAAAGGAACGCGGATACATTAGGAAAGGCTATAAAGCTGATTTGGTATTAGTTGCCTCTAACGACCCTTGGAGTGTAAATGCAGAGAATATATTGTATAAATGCAAATGGTCTCCTTTTCAAGGAACAACCTTTAAATCCAGAGTGTCGCATACTTTTGTAAATGGAACCCTGGTTTATCAGAATTTTAAGTTTTTGCAGCGGGCAAAGGCAGAACGAATTACCTTTAATAGATGATTAAAAGGGCCTTTTTAGTATTGGGTGTAATAACGGCAATTTTTGGGTGTCAGGATATAAAGTATCCCGAACGCCCCGATAATTTAATAGACCCTCAAACTATGGTTAGTATTTATACCGACTCCTATCTGGCCAATGCTTCTAAACGATTTAACCGAACCATTTTACTTAGAAACGGCGTCGATTTAGAAGGCTATATTTATAAAAAATACAATGTAGACAGCCTGCAATACGAGCGCAGTAATGCATTCTACACGGCAGATATAGATTTGTATCGTGATTTAATGACCCAAGTAGAAGCTGCTATAGAAATTCGTTTGGCTACAGTAGATTCGGTCTTGGCTAAAGAAAAAGAGGCTAAGGATAGACGCAGAGATTCTTTGCGTAAAATTGCCTTAAAGCGTCGTGATAGTCTTGGGGTAAGCGTTCCGGATAGCTTGCTAGACCCTGGAAAAAGTAGAATAGAAATATTGGATTCTATTTCGGGAGATACAACAAATTTATTGCAAGGAAGAATTTTGCAACAATCGGCTAAAGATTCGTTGCGTTAAGTCGTTCAACTTGTCTCTTGATAGTTTGTATGATGGGTGTAAATTCAATACCAAATTCAGACTTTATTTTCGCGTTACTGTACATACTTTTATTGTACATAGACGCAACCAAAACCGGTGATAACACACGTTTACTACCAAAAATTTTGCTACTTAGATAATTTAAAAAAGCAAAAATATTAAGTGTGAATTTACTTATCGGCTTGATTGACTTCCTGCTTTTTGCTGCGGTTAATAACGTATTAAAAAAGTCTTTGTAGCTTAAGTTTTCCCCAACCACTATGTAATTGTTGCCAAGCGCTTTTTTGCTATTAGAGACTGCGACTATGGCTTGAATTAGGTCTTTAACATCTACCAAGGCTATGGTTCCTTTGGGGTAGAATTTAGGGCCCTTAACCAATTTTGGAATTATCGCACCACTCGCACGGTCCCAATGTCCTTCGCCTAAAATAACCCCAGGATGCAAAATTACTGCAGGCAAGCCTTCTTGCGCTCCACGCCATACTTCCAATTCGGCGCCGTATTTAGAAATAGCGTATCCGCTATTTTTGTGCTGTGGATTCCAGGCTGTGGTTTCCTTTATAGGCGAGCTGTCTGGAGTTTGTCCAAGAGTGGCAATAGAGCTAATATAACAGAGTTGTTTCGCTCCGCTAGCAAGCGCTGCATTAACCAAATTGGCAGTTCCTTCTATATTCACCTTGCGCAATAGTCCAGTTTTGGCCGGGTCAAAACTAATATATGCTGCGCAGTGATACACCTTAGAGATTCCAACTAGTGCTTTGTTTAATGCGATTACATCTAGCAAGTCGGCTTCTACCCACTCAATAGAATTAAAAAGCTGTTCTCCAGATTCGTGGTAATTAAAGACAGTTTTCACAGCCTCTAACTGACTGTTTTTACGCCTAATAGCCCGCACAGTTTGGCCTTGCTCCGCAAGCGCAACCAACAAATGTGAGCCCACTAAACCCGTACCGCCCGTGACTAAAATCATGTAGTTAATGTAGTTGTTAAATCTTTAAAAATAAAGTGTATTTATTCGTTTTTATAAAAACCTATGCAAAGATAGGGTGTAATTGTTTTTTTTCTTTTTGAATGTAAATCTATCTTTGCGCAAAACTAAGTAAAAATGCCAGCAGATTTTGTAGCCGAACTAAAATGGCGTGGAATGATTCACGACCTAATGCCAGAAACCGAATCGCACTTAAACGAGCAAATGCGAGCTGCTTATATTGGATTCGACCCTACCGCAGATTCCTTGCATATTGGAAATTTAGTTCCAATTATGTTATTAGCTCATTTTCAACGTGCCGGCCATAAGCCTGTGGCCCTTGTTGGTGGTGCTACTGGAATGATAGGCGACCCCTCTGGAAAATCTTCTGAGCGTAATTTACTGGACGAACCAACCCTAAGGCACAATCAAGAAAGTGTGCGAAAACAACTAAGTCATTTTTTAGACTTTAATTCTGGCGCGCCCAATCAAGCCCTCATGGTAAACAATTACGATTGGATGAAAGACTTTTCGTTTTTGGATTTTATACGTGATGTAGGGAAACACCTTACTGTAAATTACATGATGGCCAAAGATTCTGTAAAAAACAGATTGAGTGGGGAAAGTACAGACGGGATGTCTTTTACCGAATTCACTTATCAGTTGGTTCAAGGGTATGACTTTTTACATTTATACCAGCACGAAGATTGCACCTTGCAAATGGGTGGAAGCGATCAGTGGGGAAATATTACAACAGGAACAGAGCTTATTCGTCGTATTGGAGGAGGGAAAGGCTATGCACTTACCTGTCCGCTAATTACAAAAAGTGATGGAAGCAAGTTTGGCAAAAGTGAAGGCGGAAACGTCTGGTTAGACGCCAAACGCACGTCACCTTATAAATTTTACCAATACTGGATTGGCAGTAGCGACGACGATGCCCAGAAGTATATAAAAATCTTTACTTTTTTAAAAGAGGACGAAATTGATGCTCTAATTAACGAACACAAGCAGGCGCCACATTTAAGAGTGCTGCAACAGCGTTTGGCCAAAGAAGTTACCACTACCGTTCATGGCGAAGATGCTTATAATAAGGCCTTGGCTGCTTCTAAAATTTTATTTAGTAAATCTAGCGAAGCGCTAAAAAGCTTGGATAGTCAGACCTTTATGGAAGTTTTTGAAGGCGTACCACAAGCGCAAATAACACCAGAAGATTTAAATGCAGGAATTGATCTTATTGCTGCAATGGTCGCCAAATCTGGATTCTTAAAGTCTAATGGAGAAGCCCGCCGCGCGCTTAACGAAAACTCGGTTTCGGTAAATTTCGAAAAAGTGGGGGTGGACTATACCTTAAGTGCCACTGACTTGCTAAACGACAAATACATTCTTGTTCAGCGGGGTAAGAAAAACAAATTGCTGCTACATTTATAGGGGTTAAATAAGAAATCCCTCCCAAGCTAGGGAAGGATTTCTATAATCAACTAACCAACCAATTTATGAAGTTTACTTCTTTTTTTTAGAACCCAAAGTGTGGGATCAAATAAGAAAAACTAAGTAATTCACTATTGATACTTATTAGGTCGTAATTTTTGATAAACCTTACAGAAAATTCGATACTTCTGGAAAGGGAACCAAGGCGCTTATTAAAACTGCAATTGAATTTTTTACAATAAGAGTTATCGCCAGTAGTATGCTCGCTACGACTAGTGCAACCGAAACATTGTTATTTTTAATTTCGGCAAATTCGTCGATTCCTTTGGTTAGGGCCGAAAACAGCATAAAGACAGCAGCATTAATAAGTACCGCAATAATAAATCCAATTACTAAACTTAAACCAACATAGGTCAAAATTTGCCCGGTCGATATATCGCTGGCTTGCACTACTGCCATGCGCACCACATTGGTAATAGAAGGGACCAGTTCGCTTAAAATAATCCCGATAGATAGAAAAATACCACTACAAAATACGGCAAAAGCCATATTGTTGTCTTTTAGCTCTTGCTCTTTAAAAAAGAAGCGTTTTAGCATTTTATAACTCACAAAAAAGATAGCTACGGCAAGGATTAATGCGATAACTATTTCTAAAACAGATAATAAAAATAAGGTGCTGTTCATAAGGCGATTATTTACTTAGTAATACAATGTCCCAATAGGATAAGTCCTCCATAGTGGCAGACAATTGACCTATTTTAAAATATTTTGCTGTGGTTTCCCAAACGTAGTAACGTTTGCCACGATGTGTTTTATACAAACCACTTGCCGGGATGTTTAACCCGAGTATGGAATGTCTGTATTCTGTGCTATTTAGAATAGCTACGTCGTAATTAAAATGTTTTAGTATGCTGTAAAGCAAAACAGTGCGTGTGTCGCAATCTCCCTTAAGGGTGGCCATAAATTCTACTGGAGCTTGAATTCCATAGGTTTTGTTACCAACACAACATTCTGGACAATCTCTTAGTACTTGTTTAATGCCCTCGTCTGTATAACTATCTACATCTAAACAGGCAGAAGAGAACACCAAGGCATAAGGAATGTCTTGAATGCAACTGGTTACCATTTGTGCAAATTCCATGCTGTTTAATCCCTTTTCTTGCTGAATTATAGAAAATGTTTCGAATAGTAAATCTAAACTAGAAACGCTTTTTGTGTCTAAATAGTCATACAAATCACCCCAAAATGCAGAACCGCTGGAATAATTGGTGTATTTAGCCGCTAGGTCTTTTAAGCGTTCCCTGTCAGCTTGACGAACACGTAGGGTTGCATTATAGAGGTTTCCCGTGTTATCGCGCCAATTCCGTACCGAACTAAGTAGTGGAATTTTTTGTTCTCCTTGAGTAAGGGTGTCGGTAACTACAATTTCTTCGTCTGTAAAATTAGGATAATCTTGTTGGCCAGTAAATTCATTAAGCTGATACACAAAGGCAAACATACCCCCAACAACAAGTACAATAAAAAGGGCTCCATAAGGGAGTCTTTTATCTTTTTCTCCTGACTTTGGTCCATTTACTAATTTTCTAACCAGTGTAGAGGTTAGAATCACAACTACAAAGTAGATTACACCACTACTTACACCAAAAGCAAATAAGCAACCGTAAATAACAATCGTAATAAGCACAACTAGAATAAGCCAAATACAGCCACTAGCTACTTTATTAGATTTTTTTGCCATTAGATAACCATTAAATTACAACCGCGAACGTCGCTGTTATCAAATCTACCTAAAATTTCGAAACTACCACAATCCAATTGTTTTCCTAAATCTTGCGTAGCAATAAACGAACAAGAATGAATATTGGCTAAATCGATTACAGAAATTCCGCCAGTTTGCCCTTTAATGTAGGTAAACGGATCGTTGGTTTGTCTAATTAAAATGCGCATCCATGGCGGGCAGCTAAAGCGTCCTTCTCCATTAGAATAGGCTTGCGAGAGTAATTCTGTCATTCCGTATTCTGAATGAATAGCTATAGGCCCAAATGCCTTTTGCAATTCCTTATGTAAGGCGGCTCGTATAAGCTCTTTTCGGCGGCCTTTCATTCCTCCGGTTTCCATTACTATACCATGTTTTATAGGTAATGGGCCTAGTTCGGCTAAATCTAAAAGTGCAAAAGACACTCCAATAAGCACGTATTTTTTTTGCGAAGCTTCTAAGGCTTTAATTACTGCTCTTAGCGTGTCTAAATTATCTAAATAAAAACCGCTTTCTGGTTTATTACTAGCCTTAATTAGGTGATCAACCATATAAATTAAAGATGACCCTTCCCGTTCCAAATACGAAGGCAACAAACCCAGAATAACCAAATCTTTGGGGTTGTGGTAAAACATATTAAAACCCTTATAAAAGCTTGTGGTGTACAAATCCAAATCTGCCACATGATGTGTGCTGGTTTTACTTCCAGTGGTCCCGCTGCTGGTAAAGGCGAGTTTTGCTTTTCTATCTTTCGCCAGAATTCGGTGTGTTTTAAAAAACGAAATGGGCAAAAATGGGAAGTCAGTTAGGTGATTAATTTTATTCGAATTAATCTTTAAATGGTCGCAAAACTCACGGTAAACAGCTACATGCTTGTACTGATATAAGAACACCTCTTTTGCTGCTTTAAAGAATTCGGCATCTGTAGAAATATCAAAAATGTTGAGCTCACCCATGTACAACTTGTAAATGGTAAAAGTAACCAAAAAAAACTCCCATTCATGGAAGCTTTTAATAATGGATTCAAGCCCTTAGCGCACTATTAGTTTCTTGGTAGCCGTATAATCGTTTTCTGTAATTTTAAGCATATAAACTCCAGGCGAAAGCGAGCTAATATTCATTTTAGAATTGGTAATATTGGTCTTTAGAACCCGCTGTCCAATAATATCATATACCACTACAGTTTTGGATTGATTTGTTGCAGAAACTATATTAATTACGTCGCCCATAGTTGGATTTGGGTAAATGCTAAAGTTGTTTTTGGTGTTTTCGGGAACACCTATAGTACTGTCTACAGTAAGGAGTACGTTGTCAATGAATAATGATTCTGTAGCAGAATTAGATCTAAATTCAACATAAAGCTGGGATTTATTGGCATCCCAGAGCGTTGCTTCTAGCGTGTTCCAACTTCCTTCAATGCCTAAATCGTCTATATCTGATCCTGCAGAATTTAATAGGTCTAATTCTTCGTCTGTTACTAAGTTTTTAACCCAAATGCGAATCAAATCATTTCCGGATGAATTAGACCCGTCTGAATATTCCCAGTCGGTTTCTTGTACAAAGTAGTCTAGCGTAAGGACTATATCGCCTAAGCCACCTACCAAAAACTCACTAAAGGTAAGAATCATGGTGCCATCTGTGTCACTTAAGGAATACCCTTGAGCCCCATCAGTAAAAGCACCAACAACCGTGGTTGAGTTGGTAACTCCAACTTGATCGCCATCTGTAAGTCCCAACCCTGGGCTGTCATAAGGTACGTAAGAGGCGCTGTACGATAACGGAGGGCTACCCGTGGCCGTTACATTTACAGGAGTTTGTCCTGTATTGTTTATTAATTGGTGTGGGGTATTTGGGTCTGCTGTATCTATATAATTAGCATCGTTTACTCCGGGTACTATAGGCACTTCTTCGAAACTGGTTTTCATATATTCAGACTGTGCAAGACCATTAAGGTGCCAGCATAGTACAAATACAATGAGTAGTAGTTTTTTCATAATCAATTTATTTTCAACTAAATATAATCAATCTCTAATTTTTTTTCCTTAATTATTTGTGCGGAGTATTACATTTTTATAAATGTGTAAAACCCAATAGGGAACAAAAACTAAGCACCAACTTATGTTATCCCAATGTTTTGATTGCGTTACATAAAGTTTATATATTGTAATGTATTTTGTTACGCACTTTTATTTACTGTTAATTTGTGTACTTTTAATAATAACAACTTCAATGAAAAAGAAAGACCTTAAAATCCTGCTGGTAGACGACGAACCAGACATTCTCGAAATAGTAGGGTACAATCTTTCTAACGAAGGTTACCAAGTTTTTACTGCCGAAAATGGTGTAGAGGCGATTGCACTTGCCAAAAAACAGGTTCCACATTTAATTATTCTAGATGTAATGATGCCCGAAATGGATGGTATCGAGGCCTGCGAAAAAATGCGAGCAATTCCAGACTTAAGCAACACCATAATTACGTTTTTAACCGCTAGAGGCGAAGATTATTCTCAAGTTGCGGGGTTCGAGGCTGGAGCCGACGACTACATTACCAAGCCCATTAAACCTAAGGTTTTAGCTAGTAAAGTTAAGGCATTGCTTAGACGCTTTAAAGAATCTAAAGATGGTTCGGGTGAAGTGAATTTGGGTGATCTTGTAATAGACCGCGAGGCCTACAAAATTATTAAAAAAGGCAAGGAATTATTCTTACCAAGAAAAGAATTCGAATTACTTGCTCTTTTGGCTTCTAAACCCGGAAAAGTCTTTAAACGCGAAGAAATTCTAGAAAAGGTTTGGGGTAACGAAGTTATAGTTGGAGGCAGAACTATAGACGTACACATAAGAAAGCTTCGCGAAAAAATTGGCGATAAAAGCTTTAAAACAGTTAAAGGAGTGGGGTACAAGTTTATTGTATAAACCCGTATCTTTAAGGTCTTGAATCGTTCCAAAAACAAGTATTCCTTTTCTTTTATGTCGGCCTTATATTTAGCCGTGCTTCTTGCTATTTGCTTTG
Organism: Gilvibacter sp.; assembly: GCA_965277295.1. Classification (GTDB taxonomy): domain Bacteria; phylum Bacteroidota; class Bacteroidia; order Flavobacteriales; family Flavobacteriaceae; genus Gilvibacter. The sequence goes on along the minus strand of OZ255720.1, from coordinate 1,063,991 downwards.
GTTTGTTTTTACACCTTACCCAAGAGTTTAATATTCTGTACGTGGTTTTATCGTTTACTCTGGCCTGGCTTATAAGTTTTGCTGTAATCGAGTTGCGAACACGAAAGTTTATTATTCGCGAAATAACACAAATTTACGACGAAGTAAACCTACTGGAATCGACTAGTTTTAATGTAGATAATGTTACCACAGATTTAGACTCGCTTACTAAAGAAGTAAGCCGTTTTGCTCAGGAAAAAAAGCTCGAACTGGAAGCCATGCAAATTCGTGAAAACTACCGAAAGGAGTTTATGGGAAATGTTTCGCATGAATTAAAAACGCCCTTGTTTACCGTGCAAAGTTATATTCTAACCCTCTTAGATGGGGCTTTAAAAGATAAAGCCGTTCGTAAAAAATACCTGGAAAGAGCCAGTAAAGGCGTAGAACGTCTAAGTGTTATTGTTCAGGATTTAGATATGATTTCTAAGTTAGAAGTTGGAGATTTAAACCTGGTACTCGAAGATTTTGATATTGTTCAGTTAATTCAAAATGTATTCGATTTGTTCGAAATGCGAGCCCAAAAAAAGAACATCACCTTAACTTTCGATACCGAATACGACAAGCCTATTATGGTGCATGCCGATATGGAACGCATTCAGCAGGTAGTGACTAATCTTATTGTTAATTCAATTAAATATGGCAAACCCGACGGCACCACAGAAGTAAGCGTAGAGGACTTAATTCAAAACAAAGTTATTGTGCGTGTTACAGATAATGGTGAGGGCATAGAAGAAGAAAACCTAACACGGCTGTTTGAACGCTTCTTTAGGGTGGATAAAAGTGGCTCAAGAAAAGAGGGCGGCTCTGGTTTAGGCTTGGCAATTGTTAAGCATATTTTAGAAGCGCATAACGAAAAAATCTATGTGGAAAGCGAAATGGGTGTAGGGTCCGAATTTTCTTTTACGCTAGAAATGAGCGAATAAGGGTTTAAAATCGAATTCTTCTTGTGGAATTTGGATTCCTTTATAAACGGGTATTTTTTGTAAATCTTGAAGCGAAAATCGAGCCTGCGATACATAGGGAAATGCTCCTAATTCGGCCAGACGTTTAGCCAAATATTGTTGTTCATATTGCCCAGGTGTTGGAATAAAAAGCGCTTTCTTATTCAATTTTACCAAATCCATTATGGTGGTATAACCCGATCTTGATATTACAAATTCACTTTGGTTTATCGCAACTTCTAATTCCTTAGAAGTTAAATAAGTAATAATAGTAAGATTGTCCTTTGTAATAGTTTTTTGTTGGGACTCTGTTTTTCCTAAAACGAATAACACTTTATAATCACTTGTTTTAAAAGCAGCTAATAATTTTTGTTCCAGAATACCGCGCTGAGGTTCTGGTCCAGAGAGCAATACCAGATAGTCGTATTTTTTTTCTAAGGGTTGTATGTTAAGCCTAGAAAGGGGTCCTAAATAATTAAATTTTTTGTTTCGTTTTGTAGGATGAGCCAGTTTTCCAGCGAGGTTTGGGTTGTTTTTCCAATCTGGAATCCAACAAGCGTTAAATTTATTAATTACTTGCTTGTGCAATCTAGAACTAAAGACTGTGGTAGTTCCGCTTAAAACTTGCAGCTGATGTGTTATAAATACACTGTGAACATCAGGATGAATAACACCCAATCTGTTGTCAGAAATTATTCCGTCTATTTCTCCTTGAGCGACCCATTGCTGCACTAATTTTTTCTCGGCCGCAGCCGCTTTAATAATGCTAGGGCTTTGTAGTAATAGCTGTAGTTTAAAAAGTCTTTTATTCTTGGGGTAAACAATATTATATCCAGGCAATTCCCGCGACGGTAATTCTGGAAATTCTTTGGTTAACAATTGCAATGCTCTGCCATCGCTAGCTAATAATACCTTAAACCCATTATGCAGTAGGGCATTAATTATTGGAATGCAACGTGTCGCGTGACCTAAGCCCCAGTTTAATGGAGCAACTAATATGGTTTTTTGTTTTATCATGTGCCAGGGGCAATAGCCTTACAAAAATAGCAAACCTAAAGCGAAAAATATTTGCTTAATTTTACCAAAATTTTAAATAATTTGGGAAGCAAGAATAAATTAAAACGTTTTAGAGAAAACGAAACTTTTAGCAATGTACTCCAGCCAACTCGGGAGCAAGTGATTTCCAATGGCTTAAACTTAAAAGGCAACTGGAATACCGCCATATTTAAGAACAATAACCCAATAACCTTAGAGTTGGGTTGTGGCAAAGGAGAATATTCGGTTGGGCTCGCTAGAGAGCATCCAGATCGTAATTTTATTGGAATAGATATTAAGGGAGCTCGTTTTTGGAGAGGTGCCAAAACAGCATTAGACCAGCAATTAAAAAATGTTTTTTTTATTCGGACACAGATTGAACTGGTAGATTACTTGTTTGCGCAAAACGAAGTAGCTCAAATCTGGATAACTTTTCCCGATCCACAAATAAAATACAAACGTACAAAACACCGCATGACCAATCCCGAATTCTTGGCAAAGTATAAAGTAATACTTGGCGATCCGGGGTTTTTACATTTAAAAACAGACAGTGAGTTTATGCATGGCTATACGTTAGGTTTATTAGAGGGTTTACAGGCAGACATTCTTTATGCTCATCACGATGTATACAAAAACGATTATAGCCCGCTAGAGGCTACGGGAATTAAAACCTACTACGAGCAACAATACTTAGACCAAGGAAAGAAGATAACCTATCTTAAGTGCCGTCTGCCCTAGATTATTTTTTTATCTTACCTGCGCAAACTAACTGAATGGGGGTAATTTTTAATTTACTTTTTGGCTTTATAGCGGCCTTTATTGGAGTTATTCCGCCTGGACTACTCAATATTACTGCGGCCAAAATTAGTATGAATCAAGGGCGAAAAAGCGCCACAATATTTGCTTTTGGAGTAGCACTTACTGTTGCCTTGCAGACCGCCATAGCCTTGCTATTTGCACGGTATTTAGACCAGCATCCAGAGATTGTTCAGTTGCTTAGGCAAATTGCTCTGGGTATTTTTATATGCCTTACCGTATTCTTTTTCTTTATTGCCAAAGACACTAGGCGCCGTACAAAAACAGATGTTGCCAAGTCTAAAAAGGGTAGATTCTTTTTGGGAATGTTCTTGGCTGCGATTAATTTATTACCCTTGCCGTATTGGGTGTATATAAGTATAACCTTTAATGGCTTTGGTTGGTTTGAATTTTCTACACAAGCACTAATTACCTGTGTAATAGGAGCGGCCTTAGGAACCTTAGCCATGTTGGCTCTTTACATTCAGTTTTTTAAACATATGGAAGGTAAAAGGAACCTGAATAAAGTAAATATGAATTATGTTATTGGTGCAATAACGGGTATTATTTCTATTCTTACTGCGTTAAAAATTTTACAAGATTTATAATGAGTGATTCCGTTGGTTTTTTTGAACAGGTCTATCAAGTAGTTCGACTAATTCCCCACGGAAGAGTAAGCAGTTATGGAGCGATTGCTAAATATCTTGCTGCCCCAGGCAGTGCGCGCATGGTTGGATGGGCAATGAATGCTGCACATAATATAGAAGATGTTCCTGCGCATCGCGTAGTAAACCGACTTGGCCTACTTACTGGAAAGCATCACTTTAAAGGAACAAATTTAATGCAACAGCTCTTGGAAAGTGAAGGTATTGTTGTAAAAGATAGTCAAATTCAAGACTTTAAAACTGTGTTTTGGGATCCCGCCGAGAATCTGGCATAAAATAGCTATTAAACAGGTTCTAGAAGTAATAAGTTCCGCTAATTATGCTATTAATCATTTAGATACAAGCCACCTGTTTTATGGGCATTATGCCGTATATTTGTACTTTAGAATCTTTCTAAATACCAATACGTATGAATATTAAAAAGCAAGATGTACTAAATGCATTAAGCGAAGTTACAATTGCCGGAGAAGGCAGCGATATGGTCGCTAGTGGAGCGGTTAAAAATGTAATCACTTTTGCCAATGAAGTTGTGGTAGATTTGGTGCTAAAAACCCCTGCCATGCATATTAAAAAGCGTGCCGAAGCAGATGTAATTAAAACTATTACCACTAAAGTAAGTGAAGATGCTCAGGTAAAAGTTAATATAAAAGTAGAAGCGCCTGCGGCTAAAAATCCAAATTTAATTAAGGGGAGTCCAATTCCTGGTATAAAAAATATAGTAGCGGTGGCCTCTGGAAAGGGAGGAGTAGGAAAATCTACCATTACTGCTAATATGGCCATAACCTTGCAAAAAATGGGCTTTAAGGTTGGTGTTTTGGACGCCGATATTTATGGGCCTTCAATTCCCATTATGTTCGATGTTGCTAACGAACGCCCTCTTTCTGTAAATGTTGACGGAAAAAGTAAAATGAAACCCATAAGCAGTTATGGTGTAAAAGTACTATCTATTGGGTTTTTTACCCAGCCCAATCAAGCTGTAATTTGGCGCGGTCCAATGGCTGCTAAGGCATTAAACCAGTTAATTTTTGATGCCGCTTGGGGCGAACTGGACTTTTTATTACTAGACTTACCTCCAGGCACTGGCGATATTCATTTAAGCATTATGCAGAGTCTTCCAATTACCGGAGCTGTGGTAGTTAGTACTCCACAGAATGTAGCCCTTGCAGACGCGAGAAAAGGAGTGGCGATGTTTCAACAAGAAAGCATAGATGTTCCCGTTTTAGGCATTATAGAAAATATGGCTTATTTTACACCTGCCGAATTGCCAGATAACAAGTATTATATTTTTGGCCAAGAAGGTGCTAAAAATTTAGCTCAAGACTTAGAAGTAGCATTTTTAGGTGAATTACCATTGGTGCAAAGCATACGTGAGGCAGGAGATATTGGTCATCCAGCGGCCTTACAGAGTGGTACACCAATAGAAAAGGCACTGGAAGAAATAACTCGAAATGTGGTGGAACAAACGGTTCGTAGAAACACAGATTTACCTCCTACCGAAGCCATAAAAATAACAACAATGGCCGGCTGTTCGGCGGTAAATAAATAACGAATGACTGCACAAGAAGTAAAATCGAATGTAGAAAAAGCACTGGAAGAAATCCGTCCGTTTTTAGTAAGCGATGGCGGAGATATTTCTTTAGTAGATATTACCGAAGGAATTGTAAAAGTGCAACTTCACGGGAATTGTGTTTCGTGCAATGTTAATCAAATGACTTTAAAAAGCGGCGTAGAGATGACCATAAAAAAGTACGTGCCACAAATTCAAGAAGTTATTAACGTGTCGTAAATATGATGATTGTCATTCCCTGTTATGGTTGTGAAAATTAAATTTGATTTACTGTTGAATTTCTATTGTAAATGATAACTACAGATATACTAATTATTGGGGCTGGTCCCACGGGACTTTTTGCGGTTTTCGAAGCAGGTTTGCTAAAACTTAAATGTCACCTAATAGATGCCTTGCCGCAACCCGGAGGGCAATGTTCAGAAATATACCCTAAAAAACCTATTTACGATATCCCTGCATTTCCAGAGGTGTTGGCGGGCGATTTAGTCTCCAATTTAATGAAGCAAATCGAACCGTTTCAGCCTGGGTTTACCTTAGGAGAACGCGCCGATACTATTGAAAAACTGGACGATGGCACCTTTATTGTAACCACTAATAAGGGAACAAAACACCAGGCACCAGTAGTTGCTATTGCTGGAGGTTTGGGAAGTTTTGAACCCAGAAAACCAATATTAGATAATTTAAGTACTTACGAAGACAACGGTGTTGCCTACATAATTCGTGATCCTGAAGTATATCGGGACAAGAAGGTCGTGCTTGCTGGAGGCGGAGATTCTGCATTAGACTGGAGTATATTTTTAGCCGATGTGTCTAGCGAGGTTACCTTAGTACATCGTCGTAATGAGTTTCGCGGGGCCTTAGATTCTGTCGAAAAAGTACAAGAGCTTAAAAATCAAGGAAAAATTAAACTTATTACCCCGGCCGAAGTTACAGGTCTTAAAGGAACCAAGAACGGTTTAAATGCAGTTACTATTAAACATACTCAAGATAATTCTGAATTCGATTTAGAAGTAGATAATTTTATTCCTTTGTTTGGATTATCCCCTAAATTGGGACCAATTGCAAATTGGGGCTTGGAGATCGAGAAAAACGCCATTAAAGTAGATAACAGTCTAGATTATCAAACAAATATTCCCGGTATTTATGCCATTGGCGATGTAAACACCTATCCGGGAAAGCTCAAATTAATTCTTTGTGGTTTTCACGAGGCTACATTAATGTGTCAGAGCGCTTATAAGCGTATATTTCCAGATAAACGTTATGTAATGAAGTATACCACCGTTGGTGGTGTAGAAGGCTTTGATGGCTCCAAAAAAGAAGCGCCAAAAGCTGTAGTAAAAGCAATAGATTAAGATGACCGATATTTCTATTACCATAGTAGATCGCCAGGGTGTTTCCCATACAGTCGATGCGCCTACAGATATGAATATGAATCTAATGGAATTGGTTCGATCTTACGAATTAGCACCAGAAGGTACCATTGGAATTTGCGGTGGTATGGCCATGTGCGCATCTTGTCAATGCTATATAGATAGCGATCATGAATTACCAGAAATCTCTAGCGATGAAGACGCAATGTTATCGCAGGCTTTTAATGTTAAGGACAATAGTCGTTTGGGTTGCCAGTTGCACTTACACCCAGAATTAGATAATTTAAAAGTTACTTTAGCGCCCGAAGAATTATAAGTTGCTAGCGGCGTAATCAGCAAGTTTTTCTGGACCTTCCAATAATACACGAACAATTTTTAGCACGCCATCTTCTGTGGTAGATAATTGCCATTTTATTAAAGAAATACAACCATTCTCTATTTCTATGCCAGTAATGCTGCGCGGATGCACACAGCTGCCATCGTTAAAATAAGCAATGTCTCCGGGTTCTGGAAATCGAGGTCTATGCGTATGACCGACTACGGTCAACAAATTGTTATTGTCGGTAATCCATTTTTTGGTACGCCGTTCTATTTTTTTTAGTTCTTTAAAGTTTTTTGCTGGGCTCGTTGGATCGTAAATTCCCACAACCTGTAGTGGTTTCCAGAGTATACGCACTAAAAAGCGTCCCCACTTCCAAAACAAATAATTCCACCAGTCTGCCTGATGTCCATGAGCTAAAAACAGTTCTTGATTGGTGGTTTCGTGGCGTAAAATTATGGCTTCGTGAAATTTAATTCCAGGAAATAAGGGAATATCGGTGCCCGATTTAGGATCAAAGTAATGCGATAAATGTTTATCTACATAGTTTTGATTTTTATAAACCATGTCGTGGTTTCCGTAAATAGGATGAAACCGACATTCGTTATACATTTTTTTAAGCAACTTGTACACATTGGTATGGGCCGGATAAATATTTTCGAACGACCTGTTCTCCCAAAGTTCGTCCCCATCGCCTAGTTCGCAATAGGTAAATCCAGTCTTATCGTAATGCGTTAAGGCGTGAAAATATAAATGGCGGTTTCGCGAAAAGTCATCGGCAAAACTATTGTCCCCGCGGTGACAATCACTAAATAAAATAAATTTAGAGGTATCGTTAAAAGGAATTGTATGCGCATTTTTATAGGCGCGGTCAAAACGTGTTTTTGTGGACATTCAACTAATTTAGTTTAAATATCTACAAAATTCTTGAGCTAAAAAACTGAGTTACTTATTTAAAAGCGTTTTCTCCAGTAATGTCAAAACCTGTAATAAGTAAATGAATGTCGTGAGTTCCTTCGTAGGTAATAACACTTTCTAAATTCATAGAATGACGCATTATGCTGTATTCTCCGGTAATTCCCATCCCACCAAGAATTTGTCGAGCTTCGCGAGCAATGTTAATAGCCATATCTACATTGTTGCGTTTAGCCATAGAAATTTGAGCAGAAGTCGCTGTGCCATCGTTACGCATTACCCCTAGCTTCCAAGCTAATAATTGGGCTTTGGTAATTTCGGTAATCATTTCGGCTAGCTTTTTTTGCTGAAGCTGGAAGGCCGCAATTGGCTTACCAAATTGCACGCGTTCTTTGGCATATCGCAAGGCTGTATCGTAGCAATCCATAGCAGCGCCAATAGCTCCCCAGGCAATTCCAAATCTCGCCGAATCTAAACATCCAAGTGGAGCTCCTAATCCCGATTTGTTGGGTAATAGGTTTTCTTTAGGAACTTTTACGTTGTCAAAAATTAATTCGCCAGTCGCACTAGCTCTTAGCGACCATTTGTTGTGTGTTTCTGGAGTAGAAAAACCTTCCATGCCACGTTCCACAATAAGTCCGTGAATTCTACCTTCTTCATTTTTAGCCCAAACCACTGCAATATCGGCAAAAGGGGCATTAGAAATCCAAAGTTTTGCACCATTTAAAAGATAATGGTCGCCCATATCTTTAAAGTTGGTCGTCATGCCACCGGGATTAGATCCGTGATCTGGTTCGGTAAGACCAAAACAGCCCATAAATTCTCCAGATGCTAGCTTTGGCAAGTATTTTTCGCGCTGCTGCTCGTTTCCGTATTTAAAAATAGGATACATCACTAAAGAAGATTGCACAGACGCCGTAGATCTTACGCCGCTATCGCCACGCTCAATTTCTTGCATAATTAATCCATAGCTAATCTGATCCAAACCTGCTCCCCCGTATTGTTCGGGTATATAGGGCCCAAAAGCTCCAATTTCTGCAAGACCACCAATAATTTGCTTTGGAAATTCTGCGCGCTGAGCATAGTCTTCAATTATTGGAGAAACGTCGCGTTTTACCCATTCACGGGCTGCATCGCGAACCAATTTATGCTCTTCGGTTAATAAGGCGTCTAGGTTGTAGTAATCCGGTGCTTCGAAAAGATCAGGTTTCATCTAAAATTTTTTTCAAAGTTAATTAAAAGCTAGGGGAACAGCGAAGTAAAGTCAAAAAATATTGGTAATATATACCGTGTTATTTTGTATTCATAAATTTGGCTAGTAAGCTGTGAAAATGATGCACACCCTGTTCTCGTGTTGGCGAAAATCGTCCAGCTTGGTAAAAATTAGAACGAATACCCCGATGTACATTCTCTACAACAAATTCGTCTTCTCTTTCAACTTTTTCCAATTGACTTCCCGCGCCTTTTTCTAGTTTACTGGGGTCTAAAACATAACTTATAAAAGACACTTTGGTTCGTCCAGAATCTATGGGTTTTACAACATTTACGGATAATCCCCAGGGATAAAAATTAAACATCATATTTGGGAACACCCAAAAGTAATAGGCCGCCACATTTCTACCGTAATCTACATGACCTTGGGGTAGGTTAAACACTTCGGTAGCTTTGTCGGTATATCCAATTTGCAAATTGCAGTTATCGTATAATACCGTTTTGTAATCGCCGTAATCTAAAACTTGATTTAATCCTTCGTGTACAAATGGAATATGAAACCCCTCTAAATAATTATCGCAATACAAAGCCCAATGCGAATGCACTAAAAAGTCTTTACACAGATTTTGTTCTAGCTTTAATTGGTCAAGAGCTAAAAAGCCTACACGCTCTTGCATAATGTCTAGAACTTGCTTAAAATCGAATTCAGGTTCAAGGCCTGCAAACAGTAGCGGCCCCCATTTTTTAAGTGGGAATTTATGTAAATTATCGCAAGGTCTTGGAAAGTCCTCGGCCTGTTCAAATTCTGGCATATGTTCGAACTTCCCAGCCAAATTAAACCGACGCCCATGATAAAAGCAGTGCAATTTTTTAGCCTTACCAGGATTAAGAGCGACTAAATTCCCGCGATGCGTACATACATTGGTTAAGCAATTAATTTGGTCGTTGGCATCTCTTGTAAGTACCATAGGTTCGGTTAAGTAACCGTCTAAGAGCACAAATGGATGTACCGACTGTGGCAATTTTACTAAAGATTCATCGCCAATAAATTGCCAAGACTTATAAAACACCTTTTCTTTTAAGGCCTCAAAGATTTGCTCGTCTTTATAAAACGAAGCTGGTAATGTTTGCGCTTTGCGAATGTCTGAATCTATGTTAAAATTAAACGTCATAAATATGTATCTTGACCAATATAGGTTCTAATGTAAGAATTTATAACAAACTCTAAGCTAGACAAAACAATTACTATGGGAAACAAAAAACAGCAAGTTGGTTTAATAACAGCAACTTCTTTAGTAATTGGTAATATGATTGGCGCTGGAGTATTTCTTTTACCCGCTAAACTTGCAAGTATTGGGAGTATAAGTATTCTTGGATGGGTATTTACCGCGTCTGGTGCTTTAATCTTGGCCAAGATTTTTAGTAATATGAGTAAAATTTTTGTTGGTAAAAATGGCGGACCATATGCCTATTCTAAAGCGGGATTTGGCAACTTTATTGGCTTTTTGGTAGCCTGGGGATATTGGATTTCTATTTGGGTAAGTAATTCGGCCTTATGTATTGCAATTATTGCTGGTTTGGGCGTTTTTTTTCCTGCATTAAACACAACGCCAGTACTCGCCATAGGAGTTAGTTTATCCATTATTTGGTTATTAACTTGGGTAAATAATCGAGGCGTTAAGTCTTCGGGAAGAATTCAAGTAATTACCACCATTTTAAAACTGCTCCCGCTAGTTTTTGTGATTTTAGTAGGTGCATTCTTTTTTGATATCGATAATTTCCCCTCTTTTAATTTAACAGGAAATACCAATTGGTTTGCGCTTTCGTCGGCTGCTGCCTTTACACTCTATGCCTTTTTAGGAATAGAAAGTGCCTCGATTCCAGCGGCAAGTGTAGCAAATCCGGAAAAAACAATTCCAAGAGCAACCATGCTGGGTACGCTAATTTCTACCTGTGTTTATATATTTGGGACTATTGTGCTCTTTGGAATGTTGCCCCTAGAAGTTTTAAAAGATTCGCCAGCTCCCTTTGCCGAGGCCGGTAAAATTATTGGTGGGGAGTATGCCGGTTATTTTGTAGCTGCCGGAGCTGCTGTAGCAGCTTTTGGGTGCTTAAATGGCTGGATATTACTATCGGGACAAATACCTATGGCAACAGCACAAGACAATATGTTTCCGCCTATTTTTAAAAGAGAAAACAAAAATGGTGTTCCGTATTTAGGGGTAATAATTGGTAGTGCTTTAACTTCGTCCTTGCTATTATTTAACCTCTCTAGTAGTTTAATCGACCAATTTAATTTTGTAGTCGATTTAACCGTACTAACGGCTTTAGTGCCCTATATTTTTGTGGCCGCGGCGTATGTATTAGTGATAATCGAAAAGAAATTATATATAAACAAGTCGCTAAAAGTATTCGTATTGGGGTTTTTAGGGTTTGCATATTCACTTTGGGCGATATATGGAACAGGAAGCGATACTGTTTTTTACGGGTTTATGTTGTTGCTATTAGGGATTCCATTTTATGTAATAACAAAATACAAACAGAGTAAAGACAATTAAATATATGGGCCTTACGCATCATTCAGAATATCTAACGTTGGAATCGGTTTTTATAAAGCCGGCAAAGAACGCCTTTATTTCGAGCGAAGAATTAGCAAGTCAGTGGGAGGAGCTTAATTATTTGGGGTGTCCAGATTTTAAAAATTCGCTAGAAGAGTATGCCGCTTTTCAAGACTTTTTTAATACTAATGCTATTACCACCCATGCTTTTCCTGTTAATAATCAAGTAAAAATAGATGCGATATACTGCAGAGATGCTTCTATAGCTACAGACTTTGGTATGATTATTTGTAATATGGGGAAGGGTGGAAGAATTAACGAGCCTAATTCACATGCAGTAATTTATAAAGAAAAGGACATTCCTATTTTAGGCGTAATAGAGGCGCCTGGAACACTTGAAGGAGGCGATGTAGCTTGGCTAGATACAAAAACTTTGGCGGTGGGACATACCTACAGGACCAACCTAGCAGGTATAGCGCAATTAAAAGCCTTACTTGAGCCTAAAGGAATAACTGTAATTGTGGCCCAAATGCCGCATTACAAAGGAGTAAACGACGTGTTTCACTTAATGTCTATTTTAAGTCCTGTGGACAAAAATTTGGCAGTGGTTTATTCGCCATTAATGACCATTAAATTCAGAAATAAATTATTAAATAGCGGGTTCGAATTTATAGAAGTGCCCGATCAAGAATTTGAATCTATGGGCTGTAATGTATTGGCAATTGCACCAAGAAAATGTTTAATGGTTGCGGGTAATCCAATTACAAAAAAGCTGTTAGAACAAGCGGGCTGTCAGGTTACCACTTATAACGGCAGTGAAATTAGTGTAAAAGGTGGCGGCGGGCCAACCTGTCTAACAAGACCCTTGCAGCGGTCTTATTAATTACATGTTTAAATAAAAATCTTTAGTGAGCTTAATGTAATCCTGGGTGTACTTATGTCTGGAGGTTTCTATAATTAATTCCGAAGTTTTTACAGCTGACTTATTAAAAGAAAACTCAATAAGAATTCGCTTTGCCTCTGAATTTGGCGAGCCAAAAACAGAACAAATTCGTTTTGGGAATAGGTTTGCTTTCGCTGCAACGGCAATAAATTCGGTCTCCGATTTTTTAGGAATAATTACAGCAAAGGTTCCTGATTCTTCTAATAATTGGGCTACACAAATAACCAAATGATTAAAAGGTAAGGCATCGGTAAACCTAGCGGTATCTCTTTGGGGGTCGCCAGATTTATATTGATCATTATAAAAGGGCGGGTTCGATACTATTAAGTCGTACTTTTCTTCTATTTGACTCGCATATTCTTGAATGGCAGCATGGTAACAGTACAATCTATCTGCCCAGGGGCTTTGTTCAAAATTATCTGTGCATTGTTCAAAAGCATTGGAGTCTATCTCTACGGCATCAATTAGCTGTGCCGTACAGCGCTGTGCTAATTGCAAGGATAATACACCCGTGCCTGCACCAATGTCTAATACCGTGTTTGGTTGTTGGGTTACACTTGCCCAAGCTCCAAGTAGTACGCCGTCTGTTCCAATTTTCATGGCACAACGGTCTTGATTAACTGTAAATTCTTTGAATTTAAAAGGTGCTCCCATTATAAGTAAAGGTCTATTAAGCCTTCGGGAGTGTTTAAATGAATTTCTTTAGCTGCTCTGTCAAGGTGCATTATAAATTCATCGTTTAATGGGATTAATACTTCTTGCCCTTGGCGATTAATTACAAATAAAGCCTGTGCTGTTTGATCGTTTATTCGCGCTATAGTGCCAATTTCGCCAAAGTTATTATCTATAGCGGTAAAGCCAATTACTTCGTGAAAGTAAAACTTATTGCCCGTAAGTTTGGGGAGCATGTCCATGGGTAAATACAACTTGCTTCCTATTAGCGCGTTGGCATCGGCTTCTGAATTTACCTCTTCAAATTGAACCCGCAGTAATCTGGATTTGTGTAGACTGGAGGATTCAATAAAAAATGGAATCAATGCGTGGTTAATTTCCACTAACACTGATTCCATTTGAGTATACATTTGAGGTTCGTCGGTATCTAAAGTTACCAGTAGTTCCCCTTTATAGCTGTATTTTTTTACGATCTTTCCAAGAAAGAAACAATCTTCTTTTCGCATCGTAATAAAGAAGTTTATTCTTCCTCTTTAGCCGCTTCTGCTTCTACGGCAGGAGCTTCTTCTGTCGCTGCTTCTTCTACCGCAGGAGCTTCTTCTGTCGCTGCTTCTGCTTCTGCCGCAGGAGCTTCTTCAGTTGTGGCTTCAGTAGTTTCGGCAACTTCTTCTTGAGCAACTTCTTCTTCGCTAACCTCTGGGGCAGCTGCAGCAACTGCGTCGGCAATACGCTTTTCGTTTACAGCTTTTTCTGCTGCAAGCGCTTCGGCTTTTGCTTTTGCTTTTGCTTCGGCTAATTGGGCTTCTTTAGTTCCAACGCTAGCCGATTTTTGTTCTAACCAAGCATTAAATTTAGCTTCTGCTTGTTCTTCTGTTAAGGCACCTTTACGAACACCACCAACTAGGTGATTTTTCATCATAACTCCTTTGTAAGAAAGAATAGCACGAGCTGTGTCTGTGGGTTGAGCTCCATTCTGAAGCCATTGTACAGCACCATCAACGTCTAAGTTAATTTGAGCAGGGTTTACGTTTGGATTGTAAGTACCTAGTTTTTCTAAGTATCTTCCATCTCTTTTAGCACGCGCATCTGCTGCTACGATCCAGTAAAAAGGCTTTCCTTTTTTACCGTGTCTCTGTAATCTGATTTTAACAGGCATAAAAATTAATTTTTGAGGTTCACGACCTCGGTTATAATTAAGGGCGCAAATATAAGACATTTTTTAGTTGACTAAGACCAGTTTAAAGTTTTTCTTTACATTTGTGCAAACTCAAAATCCTACGCATGAAAAGGTTTGCCCTACTTAGCCTTCTAGCACTTTCCTTTATGGGGTGTGAAGACACACAAGACAATAACGCAATTGTACAAGGAAGCGCCAACGAAGAATTTTTTAAAGCAGGGGCCGTTGCTTCTGTGTTCGATAATGGCAGAATTACAATTTCTGGTAATACAGAACTCGAGAATCTTACTTTAAGATTAGCAGGTACTGCTGTTGGGACCTATACATTTGGACCAGGCAGTAACAATGCAGCAGAGTTTAGAGATTTAAACGGTCAAATATTTACCACGGGTACTGCCGCTGGAGATGGCGAGGCCGTTATTTCTGAATACAATACCATGAATAATACCCTTACGGGGACATTTATATTTAATGCACATTCTTTTGGAATTTTAGACACCCTTAACTTTCAGCGCGGTGTGTTTTTTCAAGTTCCTATTATTAACGGCACTGGAGACGGCGGCGTTGGTGTAGGTTTTGTTCAAGGAATGACTGGACTAATTAATGGCGTTGCTTACGAAGCAGTTACCGTAGAAGGTGTAAATGTAACTGGCTTTATTCTTGTAAATGGCGTTTCTGGAAACCAGATAATTAATTTGCGATTCAACAATACCTACGGACCAGGCGATTACGATCTAGCTGGTGGCGAATTTTCTGCTAGTTATTCTGTAGATGGAACAGAAATAGCGGCTACTTCGGGTACTTTAACCATAATTTCTAATAATGTTGGTTCGGGCGAAGTGCGCGCGCAATTTAGCATTGCAGGAGACGGTTTCGAAATTACAAACGGCGCATTTCAAGTAATATATTAGGCAATAAATACTAGATTAACAACACTTTTAAGACCGGTCTATTGGCCGGTTTTTTTGTTCATTACTCCTTAGGATTGTTGATAATTATACTTGGGCTACTACACCTATATTTAGTACTTTTAAAGTCGCCAGAAGGTTTGGCTTAACTCCTGTATATGTATTTAATTTTTGACACCGAAACTACGGGTCTTCCCAAGCGTTGGAACGCACCAGTATCCGATTCCGATAACTGGCCAAGAGCTATTCAAATAGCTTGGCAGTTACACGATGAATTAGGGAAGTTAATAGATCACAAAGATTATTTAATACAGCCAGAAGGTTTCAATATTCCTTTTGAGGCCGAATCTATTCATGGAATTTCAACCGAATTGGCCCAAGAGGAGGGCGTTCCTTTAGCGCAAGTTTTAGAAGAGTTTAATCAAGTATTGGCGCGCACAAAATTTGTTGTGGGTCAAAATGTAGGATTCGACCTAAACATAATGGGGGCCGAATTTTACCGGGACGGCGTAGAGACTCCCTTAGCTAAGCTATCTGTTTTAGATACCTGCACCGAAGACACGGCTCAGTTGTGTCAGATTCCTGGGGGTCGTGGAGGTAAATTTAAACTGCCAACGTTAACCGAACTACATCAGTTTTTATTTGGAGCGGCCTTTAACGAAGCACACAATGCAACTGCCGATGTAGAAGCAACTACCCGCTGCTTTTTTGAATTGTTACGAACTGGTGGATATTCCACAGAAAAATTAGAAGCGGAGCCCGACTATCTTAATCGTTTTAAAGAGGCTAATCCAAATACCATAGGGGTAATTGGCCTGCAACACGTAAATTTAAAAGAGGCTTCTGCTAAATTACGTGCTAAACAAGAAGCGTCGCAGCAAACAGATGCCATAAGTACGGCTCAAAAAAGCGACAATATTTCTGCCTTGCAGGATGTTGCCTTTAGTCATTTGCACAATCACAGCCAATTTTCGGTATTACAATCTACGGCTAGTATAAAAGATTTAGTTGCGGCCACAGTTGCAAATAATATGCCTGCGGTAGCCTTAACCGATCGCGGAAACATGATGGGTGCCTTCCATTTTGTTCAAGCAATAGAAAAGCACAATAAAGCGCTAGACCAAGAGCATCAGCATGAGCACATAAAACCCATTGTAGGTTGTGAATTCTTTATTTGTGAAGATCATTTAAATAAAAATCAAAAAGACAATGGCTACCAGGTTGTCATGCTGGCAAAAAACAAAAGCGGCTACCACAACTTGGCTAAAATGGCATCGATTGCTTACACCGATGGCTTTTATTATGTGCCACGAATAGATAAAACGGTAGTAGAACAATACGCTCAAGACATTATTGTTCTTACTGGGAATATGTATGGAGAAGTGCCCAATAAAATTTTAAATATTGGTGAAAAACAGGCAGAAGAGGCTCTATTGTGGTGGAAATCGATATTTAAAGACGATTTATACGTAGAATTAGTTCGCCATAATCAAGAAGACGAAGACCGTGTAAATCCTGTTTTAATTAACATGGCCAAAAAGCACGATGTAAAGCTCGTTGCTTGTAACGACACCTATTATATAGATCAACAAGACGCCAATGCGCATGATATTTTACTATGTGTAAAAGACGGTGAAAAGCAGGCTACTCCTATTGGTCGGGGTCGTGGTTATAGATACGGATTGCCTAATCAGGAATACTATTTTAAAAGTTCCGACCAAATGAAGGAACTCTTTGCCGATGTCCCTGAAGCCATAGAAAATGTGGCTACTTTGGTAGATACCATAGAATATTTTACCCTAGCAAGGGAAGTACTGTTGCCTAAATTCGATATTCCAGAGGAGTTTGTTGTAGCAGAAGACGCTTTAAATGGTGGGAAAGCAGGAGAGAATAAATATTTGCGACATCTAACCTATTTAGGTGCTAAAAAAAGGTATCCTGAACTTACAGACGCCATAAAGGAGCGCTTAGATTTTGAATTAGATGTTATTGCCAATACGGGATATCCAGGATATTTTTTAATTGTTCAAGATTTTATTGCAGAGGCTAGAAAAATGGACGTGTCTGTTGGTCCAGGGCGGGGTTCGGCGGCAGGGTCGGCAGTTGCCTATTGCCTTTGGATAACCAATATTGACCCTATTAAGTACGATTTACTTTTTGAGCGTTTCTTAAACCCGGATCGTATAAGTATGCCCGATATCGATATCGACTTTGACGACGAAGGTAGAGGACGTGTAATGGATTATGTTATTAATAAATACGGTTCCAATCAAGTTGCCCAAATAATTACCTACGGAACCATGGCGGCAAAATCTTCCATACGTGACACGGCGCGGGTTTTGGATTTACCCCTTAACGATGCCGACAGAATTGCCAAATTAATCCCCACCATGAGTAAGTTGGGGAAAATCTTTGGCATGCAAGCCAGCGACTTAAAACGCAATTTTAGAAGCGACGACCTGCAAAAGGTAAACGAACTTTTAAACCTGTCAGAAGGCGAAGATTTGGAAGCCCAAACGATTAACCAAGCACGCGTTTTAGAAGGTTCGGTAAGAAACACCGGAATTCATGCCTGTGGAGTAATTATTACTCCAGACGATATTACCAATTTTGTGCCAGTAGCAACTGCCAAGGATTCCGATTTGTACGTAACCCAATTTGATAATGCCGTTGTAGAGAATGCGGGCCTGCTTAAAATGGACTTTTTAGGTTTAAAAACCCTAACCTTAATTAAGGATACCGTCAAGTTGGTAAAAATTAAACATGGTGTCGATTTAGATCCCGATAGCTTCCCGTTAGACGACGAAAAAACGTATGCGTTGTTCCAGCGTGGCGAAACCGTGGGTATTTTCCAGTACGAATCGGTTGGAATGCAAAAGCACATGAAGGAATTAAAACCTTCTGTCTTTGACGACCTAATTGCTATGAATGCGCTTTACCGACCGGGTCCTATGGAATATATTCCCAGTTTTATTGCTCGAAAACACGGGCGCGAAGACATTTCTTATGACTTGCCAGAAATGGAAGGTTATTTAAAAGAAACCTACGGAATTACTGTGTACCAAGAGCAAGTAATGTTGTTATCGCAACAATTGGCTGGATTTACCAAAGGCGAGGCCGATGTGCTTAGAAAAGCCATGGGTAAAAAGCAAATTGCCGTACTCGATAAAATGAAGCCGCAGTTTTTAAAGCAAGCCAAAGAACGCGGGCATGACGAGGTAAAGCTAGATAAAGTTTGGAAAGATTGGGAAGCCTTTGCCAGTTATGCATTTAACAAATCGCACTCGACCTGTTATGCTTGGATTGCTTATCAAACCGCTTATTTAAAAGCCCATTATCCTGCAGAATATATGGCTGCGGTGCTCTCCAATAACATGAACGACATTAAACAAGTAACCTTCTTTATGGAAGAGTGCAGACGCATGGGAATGCATGTTTTGGGTCCAGATGTAAACGAATCGTTTTACAAATTTACGGTAAACGACAAGGGTGCAATTCGTTTTGGAATGGGCGCTATAAAAGGGGTTGGGAGCAACGCTGTAAAAACAATAGTCGAGCAAAGAAAAGACGGTAAATACAAGTCGGTTTTCGACCTAGCAAAGCGAATCGATTTGCGATCTGCAAATAAAAAAGCTTTCGAAAACTTAGCCTTAGCAGGAGGGTTTGATGGTTTTGACACCCACAGAGCTCAATATTTTCACGACGAAGGTGACGGAGTAACTTTCTTAGAAAAAGTGGTGCGTTATGCCCAAAAATATCAGGAGAACGAAAACTCAGCCCAAGTGAGTTTATTTGGTGATTCGAGCGAAGTTCAAATTCCTGAACCCACTGTTCCGCCATGCGAAACTTGGGGCGCTATGAAGAAACTAAAACTAGAAAAAGAGGTGGTGGGAATTTATATTTCTGGACATCCTCTTGACGATTTTAAAGTAGAATTGGATTGTTTTTGCAATAGCACCACCTCTAATTTTGCTGATCTTAATCCTTTTGTAAACAAAGAACTTACCATTGGTGGCGTGGTGAGCGAAGTGCAACATCGCGTATCTAAAAACGGTAAAGGTTGGGCCTTGTTTACCGTAGAAGATTATATGGATTCTTTTGAATTTAGAATCTTTGGCGAGGAGTATTTAAAGTTTCGTCACTTCTTGGTACCCAATTCGTTTATTTATGCCCGAATCTTTATTAAAGAAGGTTGGGTTAATCGCGAAACAGGTAAGAAAAGTGATCCGCGCATGCAATTTAATAGTATGCAAATGCTGCACGATGTTATGGATAGCTATGCAAAAAAACTAACCATTCAGCTAAAAGTAGACGAACTACAAGAAGAGCGCATTAATTTGTTAAAAGACTTGTTTAAGACCCATAAAGGAGATCATCAGTTACAGTTTGTGGTGTATCAAATGGAAGAAAAACTAAAGCTACAAATGAGCAGTAGAAAGCAAAAAGTTAAAATATCTAACGAACTCCTTTTAGAATTGCAAAAGCAGCAAGTTCATTATAAACTAAACTAATGGATTTGGGTGAATTACACACACAGCGCCTTGTATTGTCAAGAATAACAGCCAACGATCTTGATAACATACACAAATTGCATTTAGAGCCTTTGGTGGCAAAATACAATACCATAGGAATTCCAAAAACACCCCAAGATACCTTTGGGGTAATCCAAGGTGTTTTAGACGATTTACCAAATCCAAACCCGAGTCAGTTCGGCTGGATTATAACCACATTAACAGGTACTTTTATTGGTGAAATTGGACTTAAATTAGCTCCAATTAGATATAAAAAAGGGGAAATCCACTTTAGTTTAATGCCTGTTTTTTGGGGCAACGGTTATGCATTAGAAGCAGCGCAGGCTGTTATAGACTTTGGGTTTAACACCCTAGATTTACGCCGATTAGAAGCCGGCGTGGCAATAAGTAATACAAAATCTGTTGCTTTAATAGAGCGCTTGGGTATGCAAAGAGAAGGTCAACATAGAGAAATCTTACCCATAGCCCAAGGCTGGACAGACAATTATAGTTATGCAATTTTAAAGTCAGATTTAAATGCTAAATAGTGCCATACAACAGGAAATAAAAGACGCGGTATTGTGTTGGTTGGCAACATCAGACCAAGATGGCCAGGCCAATGTTTCCCCCAAAGAAATATTTTGTTGTCTGGACAACAAAACTATTGTAATTGCTAATATTGCTTCTCCGGGAACTGTTAAAAATTTAAAATACAACGCCAAAGTTTGTTTTAGTTTTGTAAACATTTTCACCCAACGAGGGCAACAAATAAAGGGTACAGCAAGCTTAATAAGAAAGCGAAGTTATTGCCCAGATGCTTTTAAGGCCTTAGAGGAGATTGCGGGTGCTAAATTTCCTATTCATTCTTTGCTATGGATGGAGGTCTTAACTGTAAAACCAATTTTAGCGCCAACCTATACCATGTATCCCGAAACTACTCAAAAGCAGATGGTAAAACAGGCCATGGAGCGTTATGGCGTAGTATCTAAAGAAGACCTCTAATGGCTGTGACTTTTACACATAAACAAACCATTCCAGTATTGTCTACTAGTGACTTAAAGCGAGATATTACTTGGTATGCTGAATACGCAGGTTTTGGACTATTGTTCCAACAAGAGGGTTATGCCGGGCTTTATAGAGATGGAATTGAGCTGCATTTACAATGGCACGAAAATACTCTGGAAGACCCTGTTTTTGGAAGTGTTGTAAAGGTTTTTGTAACCAATCTAGACGCTGTTGTTACGGAATTTGTTGCCCGAGGTACCATTAAACGCAGTCAGTATAAGAAAGAAACACCTTGGGGTACAAACGAGTTTGGATTTTACGATTTAAACATGAATGCAATCTACTTTGTCGAAGACCTTTAGACCTTATAAATTAGGTCAATAGACGTATAGATGAATCTAATATTAGCCGTGTAAGGTTTAGAAAAAAAAAGGACTACTTTTGTGTAACATTAAATATAAAACGATGGCATTAGAAATAACAGACGCAACATTCGAAGAAACAGTTTTACAGAGTGACAAACCAGTATTAGTAGACTTTTGGGCTGCTTGGTGTGGACCTTGTAGAATGGTTGGACCAATTATAGAAGAAATTAGCACCGAATTTGAAGGCAAGGCAGTAGTAGGAAAGGTAGATGTAGATGCTAACCAGGAATTTGCCGCTAAATACGGGGTTAGAAACATACCTACCGTACTAGTTTTTCAGAATGGTGAAGTAGTTGGACGCCAAGTAGGAGTTGCTCCTAAAAATGTATATGCAGAAGCAATTCAAGGCTTACTGAACTAACATTTATATAAGTATTAACGTGAAAAGGTTTGCCAAACGGCAAACCTTTTTTAGTTTAGCCCTAGATGGATATTCAAAAAGAAATAAATCAGATTTCTGGCTTCAAAAACCTAGAATTGTTGGCTTCTCAGGTTGTCGAAGGGTTTATTTCGGGTTTACATAAAAGTCCGTTTCATGGGTTTTCGGCCGAATTTGCCGAGCATAAAATTTACAACCCTGGCGAAAGCACTAAGCATATAGATTGGAAGCTCTTTGCTAAAACAGACAAACTCTACACCAAGCGTTACGAAGAAGAAACCAATTTGCGTTGTCATATAATTTTAGACAACTCAAGTTCTATGCACTATCCAGAGTTGCAAGAGTATACTATTGGTTCGCTAAATAAGATTGCTTTTTCTGCCTTGGCGTCGGCAGCTATAATGAATTTACTAAAGCGACAGCGGGACGCAGTGGGAATGAGTATTTATTCAGATTCTTACGAATATTACGCCAGCGAAAAGGGTAGTGAGCGGCATCATCAAGTATTATTGCACCAATTAAATACAGCCATTACTAAGCCGCAACGGGCAAAACAAACCAATACGTATCAATATTTACACCTAATTGCCGAAAAAATGAAACGCCGTTCTTTGGTGTTTTTATTTACCGATATGTTTCAAACTACCAAGGAGCAAGAGCAATTGTTTGAAGCCTTACAACATTTAAAGTACAACAAACACGAGGTAATTTTGTTTCATGTTTTTGATCGGGAAAAAGAATGGACCTTCGACTTTAATAATCGCCCTAAGCGCTTTGTAGACGTAGAAACAGGAGAGTACATAAACTTATATGCCGACGCCATTAAAGATAATTATAAAGAAGCGGTGGCCAATTATTTTAATGCTATAAAGCTTAAATGCGGACAATACCGCATAAAATATGTAGAGGCCGACATTAACAAGGCATTCGACACCATTCTAACTACCTATTTGGTAGAGCGTCAAAAGTTTGCCTAACCCGTGTAATATTTTTCATTTTTTTATTTGCCATAATAAAATGTAACTGTATATTTGCCTTCGCTATTACAGCAAGGGGGCAACTCCTAAAAGTATGGTAACAATTTCTTTTTAATCTAACTGTTGTTAGAACCTTGTAAAAGGTAAGAAAATTGGTCTGGTAGTTCAGTTGGTTAGAATACCTGCCTGTCACGCAGGGGGTCGCGAGTTCGAGTCTCGTCCAGACCGCAGCGTTCTTCGAAGCTTTAGCGAAGAAGAACAAAAAATGTTGTGTTGAGTCACTTAAATGTGGCTTGTGGTTTAGAAATAGACCAATGAGAAGCTTATCCTAATGGATGGGCTTTTTTTGTTTTATCCTCCGAAGCTTTAGCGAAGGAGGAGGCTTTTTTTGTTTTCTCTCTTTCCTTAAATATTACTATTTTTATGGCAAAGACATATATATGAAACTTTTTGCATTTATGGTATTGCTTGCCCTTCCGTTTGTTGGATTTGGTCAGGACCTTGGAGGAACCGGCTGGAAAATCCAAGATCAAGATGGAGATACTAAAATAATCTTATTCGAGAAAGATGGAACATTTACGTATTTAAATGTGAATCATAAATCTGGAAACCAAGGGGTGGTTTTTTCGGATCCCGAAGAAACCTGGAAAGTAAACGGAAACAAAGTAACTATGTCTTATAGTAACGGCTATAATGTTTATTCTGGAACCATTAGTTCCGATGGAACTTCTATGTCTGGAACTTCTAAAAATAAAGCCGGCTTGTTCGAAACTTTTACAGGGAGCCTTATTGAGTTTAAAGCATCGGTACCAAAACCCACTAAGCCCATAAAAAAGTTGAATTAGCCAACTTTTCTTATGCTGTTCTTTAGCCGAGTATTACTACGAATAATATAAGTAATACCTCGTATTTTTAGAATCGCTATCCTTACCTAACTTGCCTGTCTAATTTAAATTAAATTAAATCAGGTTATGAAAGTAAAAGCCCAATTTTTTATCTTTTCTGTACTAAGTATATTTGCGTTCTCTAAATCTATTGGTCAAGTGGGTATAGGAACAACCAATCCACAATCTACCCTACATATTGCAGGAAGTAGTTCCGATTTGCGCGTGGACGGTCTTAATACGACTAATAATAGTTTTAATAATGGTATTGATTTAGAACCCGTTTATGTTAATCAAGACGGGGTGTTTACGTTAACCAATGTACCAGTTACAACTCAGTTTCTTGTAAATACAGAAGACATGATTACCAACTACAGAATCGACACAGGTACTAATGGAGAGGCTGAACAAGAACAATTATATAAATCACCTGCATTCACACTGGATAGACCAGCGTATGTTTCTATCACTTATGGCTTGGGAGTGGTAATCGAAGGATATCAGGAAGGAGTTAATTCTCATGTAAACGATGGAAAACCAAAACTGTACCGAACGTTTTTTCAATTAGGCGATGGTACCGATGCCGCCGGACCGTCGTATGCTAAAGTTGCAAGTACCTATACAAACGCCATCGATGTAAGTGCGACAGGGTTAACAATCACCGGATATTTATATGCATGTGGGATGGATTATCTTTATTTAACTCCGGGCACTTATAGTGTCCATTTATTTGGTAGAGTCGCTGCTAATTCGGGAGGCCCAGAGGCAATGCCTTCCGATGCATTTACAGGAAATTTTGGAGGCATAGGAGATTCTTATTTGAGAGTTGTTGCGCATTATTAAAAGGGTTCATTATATGTTTTTATATGAACATTACTGCTCGATCAGCTTTTTTTAAAATAAAAATTATCGCCTAATATCCCTTATTTAAGTTTTTTGTACCTCCAACTATTCGCGCCAATCTTATAGTATAAGTTGCAGTTTTTAAGTTTTCACTATCTTTATAATTCACACTAAACCAAATAATTATGAAGAATTTATGGGTAATAACTGCCTTGGTGTTATTGGTAGCATGTCAACCAAAAGTAGAAGAAGCGCCGGACCACGCCGCCCGAATGTCCAAAATGTACGATGCTTTCGAGGCTGGTAATATGGATGTAGTCTTGGCCAGTATGACCGACGATATTCAATGGAGCGAAGCCGAAAACTTTATTTATGATTACGGCGAGCCACTGGTAGGAAAAGATGCAGTTGTATCTAAGGTATTTGCCATGTTGAGCACAGATTGGGAATATTGGAACTTAGAAGACAAATCTTTTCAAAATCTTGGAACCGATGGCGTTCTTGTAACGGGAAGATATAAAGCAAAACATAGATTTACTGGAAAAATGCTTGATGCCCAATTTGCACATGTATTAAAATTGCGTGACACCTTAGTGATGAGTTTTCAGCAATATACAGACACCAAACAAGCCGCAGAGGTTGTGGAAAAAGATATTGAAGAAGTCGCCGAAGACTAAAGTGTACCCCCTAAAGAACTTAAATAGAATTAGAAAAGAGCCTATCTAACGACTCGTTTTGGACGAATTTAATTGGATAGGCCACTTTTTTATTGGTACAATTAGTCATTGATTCTTAGTATCTTTAAGACTGTCAACCAATTAATTAGCCCAATATGATACGTATTTACATCTTGCTGGCACTAATTTGCCTAATCTCTTGTAAAAACACTCCAGAACAAACCGATAATCTTGGTGTTGTTCGCCTTCAAGTTTCGGGTGCTGACAATGCAAAAGTTGCTTTCGAAAAGGGTTTGTTACTGCTGCATTCTTTTGAATATGAAGATGCTAGGGAAGCATTTAAGCAAGCTCAGTCCCTTGACCGTGAAATGCCAATGGCCTATTGGGGGGAAGCAATGACTTATAACCACCCCTTGTGGTCCGAACAAGATTACGAAGATGGGACCCATGCCTTATCTAGGCTAAACACGTTCGATTATAAAAGCAAATGCAACCAACTAGAAATGGACCTAATAACAGGCGTCCAGATTCTTTATAAGCCAAAAAGCCCAAAAGCAGACCGCGATATAGCGTATTCGTCTTATATGGAGAATCTAAACAATAAATATCCCGATGACCAAGAAGTTGCTGCTTTTTATGCGTTATCGTTATTAGCGACGGCGGTGAGTAACAGGGACCAAGAAGTCTTTGGTAAGGGTGCAAAAATTGCCCAAGGAATATTAGAAGAAAATCCAGAACATCCAGGAGCGCTCCATTATCTTATTCATTCGTACGACGACCCCGACCATGCTCCGCTTGCACTAAATGCGGCACGTTCTTATTCACAAGTGGCACCCGATGCAAGCCATGCATTACATATGCCTTCGCACATTTTTGTCGCTATGGGCATGTGGGACGATGTTATTGCTTCTAATGTAGATTCCTACCAAGCAAGTTTAAATAGAATGGAAGCAAAAAACTTAGGTAATGATGCCCGAGGATATCACGCATACCATTGGCTACAATACGGTTACTTGCAGAAAAACCAGCAAGATAAAGCCAATAAGATGGTCTGGGAATTGGACCAATTTGTTAAAGAAACACCTTCGGTTAGAGGGCGCACTCATATGGTGTTTTTAAAAGGGACTTATTTGGTCGAAACCAACGCCTGGAACGATTCGATTGCCAATATACCGGTAGATCTTGCCGACTTGAATATTTCTATAGTATCGCAGTACCATTTTTTAGAAGGGATGAAAGCCTATAACAACAAAAACCTTACGGCACTAGATAGTATAATAGCGTTAAAAGAAACAAATTACCGACGTGGACGTTTTGTAGCGACTAATGGAGCCGCCAAATTGTGTTCTGGTGCTACTCGTGGTGATGTTACCAATGCCGATGTGAACGAAGTGGAGGTTAGAATGGATCAATTAAAGGCGTTACGAGCTAATTTAGACGGAGATTTAGCTCTAGCCGATGCGTTGTTTAAAAAAGCCATTGAACTAGAGGAAGCCTTAAGCTATAGTTATGGACCTCCCATAATTCAAAAACCATCCCGTGAATTGTACGCCGATTGGTTGGCGACACAAAACAGAATGGAAGAGGCAAACGCCCAGTATGCTTTGGCATTAAAAAGAGGCCCTAGTCGGCGATATCCAACAATAGGTTTGGAACGAACTCAGGGGACGTTATAGAACCAATACACTCCCGCCTGAAGAAACTCCTGAACTAAATGCAATAATGCCAATTATCCCCGCTACCGCTACAACAGAGGCAATTACAGTAATTACCGTTAAAACTGTACTTGTCGACTTGTTTTTTTCTCTTATAGATTCAATATACATTCCGGTTAAATCTATTATTACGGACTTACCCTCAATTTTTACGTATTTATTCCCCATATGCTTTACAAGTTTTGAATACTTTTTGGTTTTTACTAATAGTTTTTCGTCTTCTTTATACAAATCTTGTATGCGATAATTGTAGCCATTCATATTGATTTTAAGAGGCTTTTCTGACTTTATGGCCTCTTGGGTAGAGATTGGGGTTTTATAATAAGCATGGCAACTTTGATTCAAAATCAAAAGCATGAGCAGATAGCTAATTATTTTTAAACGTTTTACAGTTTTCATAGTTTTTGATTATTCGGATTCGCTCAATTTAACCTTTGGTCTTTTTGCAGGAATGTAAAAACGACTATGCCGAGTTTCTGCGGATCTTTAATAATTACTCATTAGCTGTTTAAATTGCACAAATTCAGTTAGTTGTATGCTAAATATACAATTTTAATAAATTTGATAGTTTATCTTGTAATCTTTAGCTCACGCAGTATGATTAAAAATGTAACTGGATTACTTTTAGAATTTGGAGTGTCTAGGGATAATTATAAAGAAAACAACTTAAATCAATTCATAATTTTATGTAGTTTAGTTTTATCGTTTTAAAATATTTACTATGCAAGTAACTGATCCCGTACTAGTTAAAATGGATCACTATTTACATAATTGGAAGTCTGTCCAGGATCCGCGCCATGTTTTTTTAAGCTGTTATAAAATGATGAGCGCCAATATGGTATTGGCAATAAAACGAAAAGAATTTAACGATCTAGTTTGGGTAAACAAATTGCTTACTCGCTTTGCCAATTATTACTTCGAGAGTTTAACTTGTTACGATTGTGGTGAGCAAACTCCAAAAGTTTGGGATCATGTTCATAAAACTACCTGC
This sequence comes from Gilvibacter sp., assembly GCA_965277295.1. Taxonomy (GTDB): domain Bacteria; phylum Bacteroidota; class Bacteroidia; order Flavobacteriales; family Flavobacteriaceae; genus Gilvibacter. The sequence goes on along the minus strand of OZ255720.1, from coordinate 1,036,468 downwards.
AGCAACAACTTGAGCGATATTCAGGTTCTAATTTTAGGGGTAAACGCCCATATTAACTACGACCTTGTATTGGCCTTGTACGACTTATTAACGCCCGAATGGCAACAACTTTCTAAGGCACAGCGTGAACAACGCTATAAAGATCATTGCCATGTAAATCAGGTTATTGCCAACACTATAGACCAAGTGCAGGACGAAGTACTAGAGCCTTTAAATCCGGCACTAAAGTGGATAGACAACTTGTTTTTTAGGATAGACGAATACTTAATTTCTAAGCTCATTGCAAGTTGGCGCGAAGCAGTTTGGGAAAACACACTACTTATGCTTGCCATGCAGAGTCAAGAAGAAAGAGAGCAGTTTCGTATACGGCTAGAAAAATCTGTATTGGCTCGTGGGGAGACCATTTGTGTTTTTTAAAATTTTGCAATAAAAACACCAAATTATTTTCTGGATTGTGTTTTTGGATTGTATTTTTTAAGGTATTACCTATTTACTCTGTTGCAGGTGCATCGCCTTTCTTTACAACAATCGGCTGTTTTCTCCCAGTTAAATGATCTAACAATTTAGAAACAGGACTCTTAGTCTCTGGAGTAAGTTGACTCGGAACCGTAGTGACATTACCATCTCTAACCGCGGTATAACCTGGCGAAAGGATTTCTACACCCGCTTGGTCAAAAACATCCAGTATATTTTTATGGATTTCTGAATAAATAAAGGGAATTTTTTTAAATTTTTTGGTGTACGCATTCAGTTCGTAAGACACATAAAAGTCGTCTAAACTGGTTTGCAAAACAAAAGGAGCCGGTTCTTTAAATAAAAATGGCGAACGATTAGCAGCCTCGATTAATAGTTCGTTGGCCTGTTGCCAAGTTACGTCGTAACCAAGTGTAACCGTAGTGTGTAAAATAATATTTCCCGACTCATGGCTCGAATAATTTATAATATTCCCGATAAGTATGTTAGCATTAGGAATGGTAACGTCTTCGTTTTTTGTGGTTCGAAGATGGGTTACCAGAATGGTTTTATCTATTACATCGCCAACAATGTTATCTATTTTTACACGATCACCAATTTGAAACGGTCGCATATAGGTAATAACAACTCCGGCAATAATGTTGGCAATCGCAGATGTAGATCCAAAAGAGATAATAGCTCCAATAAATATAGAAACTCCTTGAAAGGCAGACGAACCCGATCCGGGTAAATAGGGGAAAATTAAAACAAGGGCTAAGGCATAAATTAAAAGGCTTGCTAATTTACCCGTTGGTCGCGCCCAATCTTTATGGAAGTTTTTTAATTGCAATTTGCCCAATTCAATATCGGCGGTGATAACTTTTATAACTCGAACAAAGTATCGCGCCGTTAAACCAATAATAATTATAAAGAAAAGCGAAGGAATAAAATTAATAATTCCATTAAACACATATTTAACAGGCTCTTCTATATAGGCGTAAAATTGTTGTGCAAGATGTTCTGTAAAGGGAAAGAAACTAAACATAAAAGGAGCGCAAATAAAGAGCAAAAATAGAATGAGCGCAATTCTTAAAATGTTCATTAAAAACACAAAAATATTACTTGAATTACCAGGTAGGAAATACTTAAGTAAATTGCCTTTACGGCTTAAAAACTTTCGTTCTATTTTAGAGAGCCTGGTGTTAATCTTGTCGAACAAAAAGTTAATCAGTTTAATAAGTGCGTAAAAAACTAGTATGGATAGCAAGAAAAGCCCAATGCGTTTTAACCAAACTGTAGTGCTGGTAATATCCTCTTTAGAAAAACTGTCTTGTATGGCATTTAGGCGCTGCGTTGCCAACATATTTAAGGTCGTGCCTTCTAAAGCGGCATCTGCTTTTGTCACTGTTAAAAACAAATCTTGATTGCGCTTAATTTTAATAAACCCCGCCGCAGGTTCTAAATACAAACTGTCTAAAAGCTTATTATAGTTTTGAGCAATGGTTCCTAAGCGCGTATTAATTTGATTTGCCCGCAGTGCTACAGGAAAGTTGCCTGGGTAACCTTTAATATAAAACAAGGTGTCGTTTTTAAAAACAATAGGGGCGGTTGTTATTTCTTGATTTAATAAGTCTATGGATGCCGTATTGTTGGTTAATGGAATACTGTCCTGTCCAAACAAATTAAAGGAAACCATTAGGGCTAATAGAAAAGTAATAATTCTGTGCATTACGATGGTTTTGGCTTGTAGTTTTGTAAAAATAATAATTTATCTAAGATTATTTCTTGTAAGAAGCTGGTTTAAAATTTGAATACGGTTTTCTAATACCTAAACAACAAGTAATGTTATCGCTCGATTACAGATTTGGACTTTAAATAAAAAAGTGCTTCTTTAAAAAACAAACGACCAAGCCAAAACAAGACTATTGGTATCCGAACCAACATCGGTTAGTGTTTTAGTATGAATATAGACTAATTTTGTGCTCTGAGTTTTGCTAATAGGGAAACCTATAGATGCCGAATTTAATAAATTAGAACGCTGGTCGTCTTTAGAAAGCCTGTTTACTCTAGAAGAACCTCCTATACCATATCCAGCACTAATAGATGCCCAAAGCCCGGACTTAAAGCGTTTTATAATATGGCCTTGAGTTGCAAAAAGTGGATCGGTGTTTCGTTCTGCGTCATTAAAAAAATTATCGTTTTTAGTATATAAATAAGCCGAAACATCGAGTTCGACAGACCAAAGCCCCCAGGTATGCGATACCCCTATTTGGGGTCTAAATAAAAACTGATTAAAACCCAGATTAATTAGATTGTCTTCTGAATATTGTCCTAAAGGCACGCTAACGGCTAAAGAAACTCCTAAGGTGGTAAAGACTGGATGTTGTGTAAAATACTCCTTTAATTCAGCTGGTCCCAGTGCAGGAGGCCCAAGTATATGGTAAGACATTCTAATTTTAGGGTCTACTAATCCTGTTCTTGTAACACTGGCTGGTTCTCCTTGTAAAAGACCAGCCCATTTAGCCGTACTAAACGGTACAAAGACGTCTAGTCTCGCAAATTTTTTACCTATTCTAAAGGGTTGAACAAAAGATGCAACAAGGGTATGGGCAGTTACTCGTACATCTTCTGTTTCTAAAACGGGGTCAAATAAAACATCTCCAAAGGTATAACCGTATCCAAAGCCAGCCGCTTTTAATCCAAGAGGAATATTAGTCCAGCGTCGTGGTTCTATATCTTGCGCTATAAACTTGCAAGGAATAAACATTAAGACCAGTAGTAAAACAATTGGTAGTGCAAGTTTGTTTACACCTAATGCAATTTTAACAGAATTAAACGGCATGATTTAGTCCATTTTTATGTTGTAAATAAACGAAAATAAAATTGCGTTAACTTCACCCGATGGGAGATAATTTTCTTAATAAGCAACAATAAGGGCCAAGAAACATAATGTTTTGAACATCTTACTGGCTTTAGTTGGGTAAAAAACAAAGGTCTTAAATAGGGGGTTTAGACTCAAGCTTTTTTTACAAAACCTATAACCTTGGTTTCTATTTTGATATCCTACTTACTAAAGTGTGGAGTATTTTTACTGGTGTTCTTGTTAATTCTCAATTAGGTGCAGCCAAACTTTGTTTAGAAGATTTAGAATTTTTAGAAATTACACCTTTAGAACTAGAAGGAAGCGTAATTTTCTGGCTTCTTTGGTGTTAACCTCGCATTATTATTCGTTTATTTGGGGTGCAAATTAGCTTATTTAATGCTAAGGTCTGTTCGTGTTTAAAACAAGTCAATGCAATGGTAATAGTGCCAAATTCAATAAAAAAAGTCACAATCAAGGAGTTGCTTATTCTGCTGTTCGTAGTGTTTTTTGGGCTTTGTACAGGCTCACTTTATGGTCAGGAAACTACTGCTGCTACTCAATCTGATTCGCTAACTACACCTTTTAGAAAAGACAGGTGGCTTACAGGATTGTCTGGAACCATAAGTTATACCAACAATAGAGCTCAAGATTCCGAAGAGGAATCGATTGCGAGTCAATTTGGAATCGATATATCTACTGGAAAGTTTATTGCAGACCGGTGGTTACTTGGTGGTATCTTAAACTTAACCAGAACCAGTTCAGATGGCGCTTTTGAACGTGCCGCCGAATCGTTTTACATTGGGCCTTTTGTTAATTATTATTTATCGTCTAACAGCAGGGGATCGTTGTTTGCCACATTATCTGTAGGGTATGCGCTGTATAGAGAGGAATCTACCCTGGTGACCCCTGTAAATTCTCGAGTTTTAATATTGGAGGGCGGAGGTATAGGATTACTTGCCGGTTTTGGTTATTCTTATGCTTTAAGCGATAAAGTAATATTCGATATTGGTTTTGAAGTAGATACTTTTTGGATAGATACCCAGCGCGAGGGAGGTGCTATTGAAGGCACAATTTCTCAAGACATTATTCTTAGAAGTACTGCATTTAAATTTGGGTTTGATGTAATATTAGATGAATTCTTTTTTTAATGAAAAACCGGATCTCACTTTTTGCTTTTCTGCTTTTGTCTGCCATATCTGTTACGGCACAACAAGAGCAAGGCGACCCGCGAGAGTTGGACACTTTAGCAAAACAAAAAAACTTTAAGTTAGCCGCATTACCCATTGTGTTTTATACCCCCGAAACCGAATTTGGATTTGGTGGAGGAGGGCAATTATTTTTATTAAACAACACCAACGAGTACAATAACAGGTTGTCTAGCATTTTTTTTAGCGCCATATATACCTCGGTAGGTCAGATTATTTTTAACGTTACCCCCGAAGTTTATTTGGCTAAAGGAAATTACCAAATAGACGCAGACTATCTATTCGAAATTTATCCCAATTCTTTTTGGGGAATAGGCCCCGATACCCCAGAGGACAATATAGAAAGTTACAATCAGACCACTCATAGATTAGAAGTTACCTTTTTAAAACGCTTGCCGCCAGATTTAAATTTTGGGTTTTCTTATTATTTTGCCAATCATGAAGTTACCGAAATTGCCAAAGGGGGATTGTTAGATGCAGGAGATATTCTAGGATCGGATCGAGCTATTTTAAGTGGTTTAGGAGCACAATTTAATTTAGATTCTCGCGATGACGCTGCCTCGGCTACTTCGGGATCTCTGCTAGAATTTGGAGCTCGTTTTTCGGCCAAAGTATTAGGAGCGACACATTCGTTTAACAAATTTACTTTTGACTTGCGTCATTACAAACCCTTAACCGACAAAAGTACCTTTGCTGCACAGCTTTATGTAGAGAGTAACCTAGGTGACGTGCCGTTTCAAGGGATGGCCTATTACGGCGGTGGAAACAGAGCCCGCGGATACTTTAATGGTCGTTTTATAGATAAAAATATGTACGTAGTGCAAGGCGAGTACCGTTACCGGTTTAAACCCAGATGGGCAATCGCGGCTTTTGGTCTTTTTGGGAGCGTGGCAAACGATATAGACGAATTATTTAGTTTTAACACCCTAAAACCAGCCTTTGGTGGCGGTATTCGATTTAAGATACTAAAAGATCAAAATACCTGGGTTCGTCTAGATATTGGGAGCGGAAAAGACGGACAAAGCGGCATTTATTTTGGCGTAAACGAGTCGTTCTAGCGGGGTTTTAGAATGATTGGTCCATCTTAGAAGTTGCATTTTGCGATTAAAACGATGCCTAAAATTAGTTCAATGGGTTGAAGAACTAAAATCGCTTTAATAAGGTTTGACCACTAATGGTGTATCCTAATCGTTTGTATCACATTTGTTAAGCCTGTTTATTAAGGTATTTGCCATTTCTTGAGCTTTCTCGATATAAAAAGCTTTGGTGCGGCCAAGAGATTCTAAGGCTAGGTCTTCCGTATTTCTTTTAAAGGACTCCTTAGTAAGAGGCGCTGCTTCTGTACAATCCATAGCATCTGTAAAATTATTAATTAACTGTGCTATTTCTTCTAGGTTAGATTCGGCAGTTATTTGAAGGGCTTTTTGAGCTTCTAACATAAGCTCTCGGTCCTTTTGAATCTGTTGTTGAAGCGATTTTTGCTGTTCTATTTGAGCTGCTAATTCTTGCTGCTTGGCCAGTAATTGCTGTTGCTGTTCTAGCAACTTTTTTTCCATCTCCAGCAGGTTTTCTTCTTCTTCATTGAAGTTTGCAAAAGATTGATTAGCATTACATTTGTCTAAAGCGACTAAGGCTTCTTTGGATAAGGCTTTTGCTCTACTTACTAAAAATCGAACGTCCTCGAATTTTTCCTTTTCTAAGGCCTTTTCTAAATTTTCGACAGCATCGTAGCTGGCGTAATTGGCGTCGGTACAGCCGCATTTTTGGGTTGTTTCGCGCACCTTTTCTAGCGCAATCTTAGCGCGAAGGGCAAACTCCTTTAAATGTGTTGTGTTGTTGGCTTCCATGGCTTTTTCGGTATGAATTAATCCGTAAGAAGCGTTCTGATAAGACCCTTCACATTCGTAGGCGAATGCAGGAGATACAAATAGAACAAGGGTTATAAATAGTATAGTAATTTGGGGCATACTGTTATTTATTTAAAATTTATAGGAAATATCCTACAATTTAATGCTAAAAGCAAATAATTAGATTGTAATTTATTGTTGTTTTAATCGCTTACATGTTACCAAATCCTATAATCTTAGGGTTGTTCTTTCTTAATTCATCTTTATAATATGATTTAAAATATACCCCTTATGGTGTATTTTAAAAGGTATGCGGGCAGTGTATATTGCAATACCATTCTAAAAGCATGTTACTGTTTTTAGTCGAAGAATTAGATCACACTAACGATTAAAATTTAGAAGCTTTTGTTTTTAGATTATTAATAAATAAATTTAAAAAACACTAAACCAAACCAGCATGAAAAACGCACTTCTTACCATCTTTTTTGTTTTCTTTATTAGCACCGGTTTTTCGCAGGCAAGCGACTATTCTCGGCAAGACTATATGGATATAATAGAACAGGCTGATCGTATTAGTTTGTTTAATATAGACACAGATAACATTAGTGTAGAAAGCGATTGCGGGGCCAATTACGACTCAGGAAACCAAGTGTTGTACACTACGCAAGGCTGTAGGGGTAAGTTGTGGATGGAAAATAATAGGTCTTTAGAAACCGCCTACGAGTTTATTCTAGACTTTAGTTTGACTCCCGATTATCAAGATTCCGATAAAACATACCCTTGGCAAGCCATGCTTGGTAATAGTCCGAGTGGTTTTACATGGCTTGGAATAACTAAAGAAGGTCAATTAGAGCTTAGTACACGCGATCAGGAAGGTTGGACAGATGTCCTTAAAGTATTTAAGGCCGACAAGGTGCATTTTAACAAAGAGAATCATTTGCGCTTTATACAGTTTGCCGATGGTTATTTTTACATAGAATTAAATTCGTATTCAAGATTAAGTTATGATTTAGGTAGTAAAAGTATAAAGCAATTACCAATAGTAGGGCTTTCTAATAGAATGCAGTTTTATGCAAATATTAAAATATCTAGGTTAGAGATGAACGCTATAGAAGATTCGGCAGGCGAAGATGATATGCTTACCGAACTAGAAAACTTAACAGCGAGCATGCAAGAAGAACAATTGTTAGCTTTAGACACGAACGAAGAACGCTTGGAATTTCGCAATTTAATGGGTATGATGTCGGACGATCCGTGTTATGGTGATTGTGAAGATGGTTTTGGAATCTACGATTTTGACGAAGGGCTTCAGTATATGGGGCAATGGCAAAACGGTACTTTCGACGGTAAGGGGTTAGTATATTCCAACGGAGCATTGTATTACGATGGGGATTTTTACGAGGGTGTATTTCACGGAAAAGGCAAAGTTTACGAAGACGGCCAATTAATCTTTGACGGCGAGTTTAAAAATGGAGAACCTATATTGGATTAATAAAAATAATAGACAGGAATCTTTTCTGATAGGTTAAAAGTTACTTCTAACCCTATTTAATGGTTATTTATTAAGCTTAACATGGCATTGCTTTGGTTAAGCTTATTTTTTTATTACATTAGAAAACCAGTATAAAAACTTTACAACCCCTTAGTTGGAATGCATATAATTCCCAAACAGCCGCCTGTGTTTTTGTCGTATATCCGTGTTGGATATTTGCTGTATTTGGCCCTACTCTTGTTTTTTATAGAGGCTTGGTTTTATGGTTATAAATTAGACCAGGCACTGCGAGATGAATCTATTTTTATAATCGGATTCTGGTTGTGGAGTTTTATGTTTTCTTTTATCCATATTTTTTTGGTCCTAATGGATGGTTGGTCTCGATTTCAGAATTACAAAAGAGCTAAAGACCAGTTTTTTATATATGGATTTCAAGAGCGAATTGCATTGGGTTATATAGGTTCTAAATGTCAACGCATGGCAGCCATAACTGCTGCCGAAGAGCTAGGAATGGCCAATGAACTTAAAGAATTTTACGCAAGCTGTGGAGTAAAATGGCACCATTATATCCCATATTTTATGGTAAAAGAGCCTATGTTTTTAATTAAAAAAAGCTTTTGGTCCAGAACTTTTCTAGAGCAAAAATACACGGCTAAATACAATTATCATGAGCTTTACAGAATGTCTGCCTTATGATTTTTGCAGGCGAATCTATTTCTAAGCGTTACGGTGATCTTCAGGTATTAAGTAATGTTTCTATAGCGTGTAAGGCTGGCGATATTCACGGTTTAATTGGTGCAAATGGTGCAGGTAAAACAACCTTATTCAAGATTTTACTCGGGCTAGTAACGCCAGATTCTGGAACTGTTAACTATTACGGCAACGGAGTAAAAAAAGTAGGAGGCATTGTAGAAAAACCCGCACTTTATGGGTACTTAAACGCTCCCGAAAATTTAAAAGTTTTTGCAGGAATTCAAGGAATTTCTTTAAGTAAAAATAAAAATAGTGAATTACTGGAACGCGTTGGCCTGTTGCCAGGCCGTAAAGATCCTGTTAGTAATTATTCTACAGGGATGAAGCAGCGCCTTGGAATTGCAATTGCTATGCTTAACAATCCAAGTTGTCTAATTTTAGACGAACCCTTTTCTGGTTTAGATCCACTAGGAATTACAAATTTTAGAACCTTTATTTTAAAATTAGCTCAAGAAGAAGGGCTTTGTATTCTGTTGTCTTCGCATATTATTGGCGAAATGCACCAATTGTGTAATCATTTGTCAATTTTAAAAGATGGTAGAATTACTCACAGTGATTCCGCAAAAAAAATAACCACAAACCTGTTTAATAGTTATCAATTTTATGGCCCTAATATAGAGCAATCTAAGGTGCTAAAGGATCACGGAGCAGTGTACGACGGCAACTGTATGAAGCTGGAAGTTCCTCCAAATAAAATGGCTAGCATCTTGGGGGCGTTAAGCAAAGAACAAACTCAGCTCACGGGAATGATTCCCAACTTAGATTTAGATGCACTTTTTAAATCGACCCCACAATGATTGCCTTACTAAAAATGGAATGTTTTAGGTTGCTAAAGCAGTCGCGCACCTATTATGCTTTAGTCGCGGTCTTGCTAATAGAGGCGGTTGTGCTCTTAAGTGCCTATTATCAAGGGAACGAAATTATAGATATTGTTCTTAGTCAATTGCAAGAGTCGTTTTATTTTAAGGGGAGTTTGGTAAATGGCAACTTGATTACCTATCTTATTTTAAATTCCATGTGGTTTCATTTACCATTAATTTTAATGATTGTAGTATCGGGTATGCTCACCTCTGAATACAAGGACAGAACCCTGCTAACAGCCTTAATGCAGCCTGTAAGCAAGGTAAAATACTTATTGAGCAAGTATTTGGTCGCCCTGTTATTTACCATTATTCTAGTGCTGTTACTGTTAATTACCGCTGTAGGATTGTCTTATGCCATATTTGGACCTGGAGATTTGGTGGTGCTTATGGGCGGATTAAACTTTTACGAGCAAACCGACGCATTAAACCGCATTGTAATGGCCTTTATAACGGGGACCTTTTCTATGGTTTTTTATTCGGTGACCAGTTTAACACTAGCGGTAATTTTTAAAGATGTTACTAAAACTTGGATAGTTTCGGTGCTTTTTATAGTAATTTCTAGTTTACTAATGAAGATAGATTTTGGGTCAGAAACTATTAATAATCTGTTCTACTTTAAACTCAATCAAGGTTGGCAGTTGTTCTTCTATCCAGAAATTCCATGGCGAGATATTACCGTAAAAACAGGTTTAATTTTTGTGTATACCCTGCTTGTTGGCGCAGCAGGAATACTACTTTTTAAGAATAAAGATATAGGCTAATGAGAACATTAATTACTGCACTTATACTTATATGCGGCCTGTTTTCAAAGGCACAACAGACTGCTGTAGATGTTAATCTTTTAGAGATTAAGCAACGCTTAGACAGCATTAATGGTTTTACTGCAGATTTGACTTTAGAGGTAGATGTTAATTTTATAAATATGCCAAAAAAGACGGGAGTATTAAGTTATAAAAAGGGAGAACCTGCTCAAATTCAGACCGAAGATTTTATGCTGGTACCTAAGCGTGGACTAGACTTTTCTTTAGAACAACTTTTTAAGTATCCTGTAATCACAGTTTTTCGTGAAGTCAAGATTGTTAATGGCGACAGTCTAAAGGTGGTTAACGTAATTCCAACATCCAATAAAGCCGATTTTTCTATTGCCGAACTCACTTTAAATATCACCAAAAAAAGAATTGTCACTTCTAGAATAAGCACCCTTAGGGACGGCACTTACAATGTGCTGTTGTTTTATAGCAACCAGACGGCTATTTTGCCTAAACAAATTGTTATTCAGTTTGAAGTGGAACGCATTAGAATTCCATTAAGCTTTTTAGGGAAAGATGTAGAAGTAGATCGCCAATTAAAGCGTGATCAAGAGATTAAAACGGGAAGTATTACCCTAGATATTACCAACTACAGGAATATACAGTAAGGATTGTCGCCGAACAATTTAGCATGTAAAAAAAGTAATAAATTATCTTTTAAGGGAAATTGGGAGCCTTCTAAATCGGGTATAAATACCTGTATTTTTATGATCAATAACTTATAAGTTTGGATTGAATCCAAAAAAAATCACGATGATTACCCTAACAATTACCAATAATTATTATCAAAATTTGACTGCACATCCGGGCGATGTTACTATTAAAGCCATAGATCAAAAAGTGATAAATAAAGTGAGTAACCTGTATGTTGAAATTCCAGGATTATGGAATTTAAATATTTTAGACTTAGGCGAAAATCACATTCCTGACTATCCAAAACCAGACGAGCTTTATGGAATGCTAATTAGAACTCCACAAGGTGCTGCGTATTACCGTTACAACGATGTTGGAAACATAACCATTGCAGTAGATAATTTTGGTAGCATAGTGCTAAGTACCACCTCAGGAACCCTCTTTACAGTTGGAATGCCTGCTCTTAGTGTAGATTTTAGCGCATAATATACGATCTCTAAAAGGACTAAAGGACAAGCAAAAGAATAAAAGAAACTAGTGTTTGTAAAAACAAAAAACTACGGAATAACCGCAGTTAAAAAGTAGGAAAAATCTTTAATTATGTAGTTTGTCGAATTATTTTAGAAATATTCAACAAAAATTGGGGCAAAAAAGGGTATTAATTAGGCTCCTCCTTTTGGATTAATGCCATCTTTAACAGACGCTCTTTTAACCTGCTTTGTAGCATCTTTGCCAGCTGCAGTTGGTTTTGCCTTCTCGGCTTTGTCTTGGGGAGTTTGTGAATTCTGTGTTGCCATCAGGATATAGTTTAGATTAATATATATTCCTATATTAGTGAATAATAATAACTTTTCAAAACCGCATTAATCCCCTGGCTAGTAAAATTCACTAGTTATTAAGCAATGAAGTTCAAAGAATTCTTAAAGGAGTGTAAAGAAAAAGATGTTTTTAAAAATCTTTCTATTTACCTAGTATCGAGTTGGCTTTTGTTACAGGTTTTTTCTGTTACTTGGGAGCCACTGGGCTTGCCAAAAATAGCACTTAGTTATTTACTATTAATCTTACTTGTTGGGTTTCCGCTGTATTTGTATTTGTTGTGGAAGCTCAGAATTAGAAAACTTCAAATAACCCCAGGAGAAGACCCTAGAACTCCAGTAAAAGGTAAAGTGGCTTCTAGTAAGTCAGGGATAGAGGTTTCGAGTACAGGAGCTGTTATTGGCGAGACTAAATATAGAAGCTCTTTTAGAAGAATGTACTTTACGTTTTTATTGGTTATTGGAGCAATAACTGTGTTTTCGGCTACCCTTATTATAAAAGCAAACTTTATGGCCTCTGGAAATAATTCTTCTTTAGGCACCATTTTAGAGGCAGAAAATAGCAGTAAAATTGCTGTTTTAAAATTCGAAAATAATACCACCAATGCCCAATTAGATGTTGTGGGAAAAATGGCTGTAGATTGGATTATGCATGGCATTACTCAAAACAAAGTAGGACAAGTTATTAGTCCAAAGATAGTGGACGACTATGCCAAGGTGTTAAAAGCTTCTATTTTGCCAACTGGGGGCGAAACTATTTTAAAAGAGTATCTAAAACCTGCAAAAGTAATTACGGGAACCTACTATGTAAACGAAGGTAATTTGCTTATTCAATGTTCTATTTTAGACGAGAATATGGACAAAACCCTTATTAGTTTTCAGGCCGTTTCTTGTAGTCCCGATTCGCCTTTAGAATGCATAGAGGCCTTAAAACAGCGTATTTTAGGATATTTAATTACACAAAAAGATAATATTACCAGTTTCGAAGAAACCCCACCAAACTTCGAAGCCTATCAGTTTTGGTTAGAGTCACAATCTCAGGAAGACAATACCGATCCTGCCTATTTGGGTTTATTAAATCAGGCAATTAATGCAGACAATTCCTTTTTTACCCCTAAGGTAGACAGATTAGAATACTATTACAATACCGACAAATTTGCAATCATGGATTCTTTGTATCAGGAACTCTCTAAAGAAACCAGCACGAATAAAAGACAAACTAATCTATTAAACCTTTATCAGGCCTTATTAGAAGGAGATAATAGAAACGCCTACAAGTATTTTTTAAATCAGTACAACATAGAACCTTTCGATTTAGAAAACAATAGCACGGCAATGGTATTGGCCTTGCAATATGTAAATAAACCAGAAGATTTAGAGGCAATTTTTAAGGTAGTTTCTATGGACGATATGGATTTGGATAAATGCCAAATGTGCGACTTTAGAAATTACACTATGGCTTTGGCACTAATAGATTTGGGTGAGCCTCAAGAGGCAATCGATCTATTAAAACCGTACGGGAGAATGAGCGGGCACAACTTGGTAAAAGAAGCATTAATACGGGCCTATATTACACTTGGGCAAACCAAACAAGTAGATAATTTAATGGCTAATGTTAAACTTACTAGTCCTGCTAACGCTTATTATAAACTAAGTGTTTATTGTGGTAAGGAGTTTTTAAGGCTAGGGCTTACAACAGACGCAAATCGTTATTTTAGCAGTGTTACAGCTGCGCTAAGTTCTAATATTGACGACGTAACCAATACAACCATAGGTTATTTAGCCAACGCCTTGTATTACCAAAAAGAGTATGCCCAAGCCGCACAAGTTTTAGGCAATATAATAGGGGCGAGTAGTTCGGCTAAGCTTACCCCGTTGTACGCTATTTCTGAATATAAAAACGGTAACAAATCAAAAGCTAAGGACTTAATAAGCAAACTTAACAATTCAAGAGCGCCTTATAATTTTGGTCAAATTGACTACGGAATCGCCCAGTATTATGCTGCTATTGGCCAAGAAAAACAAGCTATGGATAACCTGTTAAAGTCGGTTGCTTCGGGTTGCAGATATACGCCAGCTTCTTATAAATTCGATTTACATTTTCAAGATTATATAAATACTCAGGAGTTTAAAGCTATCATGAAGTTTTGGCATTAGGACAGTAATTTTTATGTAAAATATTACTAGAAAATAACCTTACAAATATGGAAAACAAACAGAATACTTTTGCCCTAATTATAGGCGTAGGTGACGATTTACCATATACAGCCCTGGATGCAGAAAAGCTTTACGATAGATTGGTGGACCCCAAATTAATAGGGTATCCCAAAGAAAATGTTATTCTATTAACAGAAAAAAAGGCGACGCGCGAAGGTATTTTAAACGCTTTCGATTTGTTAAAGCAAAAGACTAATAAAGATTCCTCCATGCTGCTTTATTATTCTGGCCATGGAAGTAAATTTAGTGACTCGCATACGTTTTTTCTTCAACCTTATGGGTTAACAATAGATAACTATCGCGATACCTGGGTCACTGCCAAAGAACTTAAAGAGAAAATAAACGCCCTTCCTTCTAAACGATTGGTGTTATTTTTAGATTGCTGCCACGCCGAAGGGATGGTGCAAACTGGAATTCAAGGGTTGTACGGGATGGCTCAAAAATTAAACGAAGATCAGGGCATATGGGTTATGGCCTCGTGCCAGGATAATGAAAAGTCTTATGGTTACGACAACGAAAGTTTTTTTACTCAATGTTTGTTAGAGGTGCTGTCGGGTCAGCATAAACGGCCTTTTACCGACTTAGAGGTTAGTATTATGGATGTAGTCGAATATATCTTCGAAGAGGTTCCTAAACGAGCAGCAACCTGCATTGATAAGCAAGATAAGCCCTGCGTGCAAACGCCGTATTTTAAGACGCAAATGTCAGAAAATTTAATTCTGAGTTATTTTCCAAAGAATGCCCAAGATCACCAGGCTATAATCGACGAATTAGCTCCTAAAGAAGACAGTTTAGACGAAAAAAGCTTTATTCGACTTATTCAAGCCATGGAAGCCGTGGGTAAGGTTCAGGAGGCTATACGTCTTTTAGAGAATAATAAGAACACCCAAAGTGACCCAGACCTATTAGAAACTCTTGGAGATCTTTACAAGAATAAATACTTAAAAAGCAATGGGTTAGAAGATGCAAAAAAGGCGTTAGAGTGTCATCAAAAAGGCCATACGTTGGCTGTTAAAACTAAAGACGAAGAGCAGGTTTTTACCAATGCCATTAAAACAGCTTTTATGTACTCTCAATTAGATTTAGATAAAGCCCAAATGCGAGAACAGGCCAAATTAGCTATTGCAAAGGCCTCTGAATATTTTTATCCAAGTACCAGTAAATGGGTAACTTTAGCTCAGGGATATATTCATTTGGCTCAACTAGAAAAAGCCCAAGAATTTTACAGTAAAATTGCCACAAAAGCTGGTATTCGCTATAGAATGAAGTGCTATCACGAAGCGGTTTTAGTATATACAACCTTGTTTAAACCAGAAAATAAAAAAGATGATTTTCTGGTGTTTTTAGAAAACACTTTGCTCTCTTAGCGTAAGAATATTAGTACAATCGGTACGCTTTTTATTTAGAATATAGTAACTTAGAATTATAACATAAGAATCTAGTTTAAGTAATTCTTGCATACTCCCCATTTGCTACTCCTTAACAACCTAGTTATCCTATTCGTTTTTTAACGATTAATGGTTTAGTATTTATTAAATCGAATTATTAAGTTTTCTATGGAATTAATTAGTCTTGGCTTAGGTTTACTTGTAAATACCTGTGTAAAAAACAAAGCCGTGAATACAGCAATAGACGATTTTGTTACCGACTCGGTGAAGTGGGTAAAGGGATGGTTTAAAAAGAGCGATAATACTGCCTTGATAAATAAACTAGAGGCCACTCCCAATTCACCAGAAGTTAAACAAGAGGTTAGCGATGCCATGTCTAAAATGATAAACGACGACCAGTTTAAAACCGAACTCCAGCGTTGGATTACAGAGTCTAAAAAACCCAATCCATCTATAAAAAATGTAATAACTAAAAAGAACGTTGTAGACAATATTAATGTCGAGGTTGCCGGCGATATTAAAATTGGAGATAAGACGGCAGGAGAAGGCAACTACGATCAAAAAAATGTTGCGACCAATTCCACATTTAAGTCTAGTGGTGGTGGCTTTACCCTAGGCGATGGCAATTAAAAACCAAAAAATTTATTCCAAAATAATTTTATAGCACTATATGTCAACAACCAAATCACAACATAATACCGCCGACGGAGCAACTATAGATACTGCAGGTGGTAATGTAAAAATTGGCGACACCATAAATGTTTATGGCGTAGAGGCCAAGACCAAAGACATTGAATTTGTAATTAAGTTTTTTGTAATACTTATGGCAGTTTTTGCCATAGCCTCGTTGGTATTTTTGGTGTTTAACCCGGCAAACTATATTGCCAGTTTTGCAGCAGGTGGCTTTTTTGTGCTGCTCGCGTTGTTAATTGTAGTACTTATTCGATCTAAAAAACACGAACCAATTCAAATAACTAAATAATTATGAAATTCAGAATACTAGTAGGGGTTCTTACCGTCGCAATTATCGCCTTGTTTGGCATGGTGGTTGTGTTTTCGTCAAACTTAAAGAGTAGTCAAGCAAGTTTAAAAACAGCCAACGATTCTTTAGAAACAATAAACACAAATTTAAAAAGACAAACCTTTATAAGTGACTCCCTTCGAGCAGTGACTCAAGATCATTTAGATATATTGGCGCATGCAACAGACAGTATTTACTTTGGGGTCGCAAAAAAGTCAAATACATTTAAATCGTATCGAACTTATGTAAACACGATAGGTAAAGACGGATCGTATTACGATGCTGCTTTGGTAAACTTAGGTTCTTTTTTTCCTAACAAAGGCTACGTACAGTTAACAGAATCTTCCGGAGCACAGTATTACGAAAAGTTTAAAGAAACCGACAATTTTCCAGACAAACCTTTAATTATAGCAGGCGAACCTTCGGTAGCTAAAAATAATATGTATCGCTCTAAACGCGCAATGCGCATTAGAAGAGGAGTAATTGGCAACCCAGATTACCCAAACACTTCACCAACTGGTAATATGGTAAAAGTGGGTCAAATTGTAAAACTCTTAGATACCATAGTTAGTGGACAAGCTACTTGGGCGCATATCGCCTATGGCAATTAGGGCGCTAAAGTTTTGGTTAGCTGTATTTTATAAAAACATCTTATCTTAGTAGGAGTTTGCCGCCGTGTAACACAATTGCAGGGTAACAGACTAATAATGTACTAACTAAATAGCTTTATCATGCTCAATACCATTATTATTGGCGGCTCAGTTCTTGTGTTGGCCTTATTTCTAGTTTCGATTTTTAATCGATTTGTTAAAAACAAAAACATAGTAAAAGACGGTTGGAGTAATATAGACGTTGCCCTTAAGCGCCGTTACGACCTTATACCTAATCTAGTAGAAACCGTAAAAGGTTATGCAGCTCACGAAAAAGAAACTCTAGAGAATGTTATACAGGCTAGAAATGCAGCCATGTCTGTGCCTTCCGACGATATAAACGGTCAGATTAAAGCAGAAAACGCCCTGCAACAAACCTTGCGGAGCATTTTTGCCCTTAGTGAAGCCTATCCAGATTTAAAGGCCAATGCTGGTTTTATTGACCTGCAACAAAAACTAAATCAAATAGAAGAAAATCTAGAGCGCAGCCGTAGATACTACAACGGAACCGTACGCGAGAATAACACCTATGGCGAAAGCTTTCCTGGCGTTCTGTTTGCAGGTATCTTTAATTATACGCACTTCGACTATTTTGAATCTACCCAAGAAGAGCGCGAAAATGTAAAAGTAGATTTCTCTTAAAATCCATTAGGTATTACTATGAATAAAAAGCAGGTACTTTTATTTTTATTGGTCTTTGCAAGTTTTGGGGTATTTGCTCAGGGCTTCGAGGTCAATAATTATAAGGTTGATATAACCATAAACAAAGAAGGTTATTTTGACGTAGTCGAACAATACGACGTAAATTTTAAGCAATACAAACACGGAATCTACAGAGATGTACTACTTAAATACGATTTTGTAAAACAGGATGGCTCTCAAGAAAAACGTCAACTTGAATTAAGTAACATAGATGTACCCGATCATATGTTCGATGCAACTGGGAAATTTGGGAGACGTGTCTCCGGACGGGCGAACATAAAAATTGGCGATCCTAATAAAACTATAATTGGACCTGTTCATTATACCATTAAATATCGAGTTAAAAATGCTTTTATTCACGATAGTAATGCCGTACAATTTTACTGGAATTTAAAGCCTACAGATTGGATCGCACCATTTAAAGATATGCAGTTTACCGTGCACCTTCCCAATGGAGTCGCAGTAGAAAACACAGACATTGAAGTCTATTCTGGACAAGTTGGTTTTACCAACCCCAGCACCGAATTTAACATTAAAAACACCAATGGTGTAATTTCTGGTGCGGCGCTTGCGGACTTTACTTCGAATTACGGTCAAGCAGTCACTCTTTTAATTAATATGCCTCCAAATTCGGTGGCAGAGATAACACCTATTTGGCCATTTTGGACCAAGCATGGTTGGATACTTATTGTTGGAGGTATTATACTTAGTTTTTATTTGGTTTGGCTTAAATACGGTAAGGATGACCCTGCAGTAATGTCTATTTCTTATTTTCCTCCAGAAGATTTAGATCCGGCAATGGCAGGTTTTTTAATTAACGATCGCGAAGATACTTCAGATCTAATATCGCTTATACCGTATTGGGGCGCTGGAGGGTATCTAAAGGTAAAAGACTTAGAAAAAGATGGTTGGTTTGACAAGGCAGATACCGAACTCACAAAGCTTAAAGACATTCCAATTAATGCTCCAGATTATCAGCATAAAATATTTAATGGCCTCTTTAAAAATGGAGCGACCAAGGTAAAAGTGAGCACGCTTAAAAATTCGTTTTATACCACCATGAACTCGGCTAAAGCTCGCTTAAAAGTGGCTGCCCAGCGCTATTACGAACCAAAATCTAAAAAGGTTAAGGTAAAAGTTGCCTTGGCACTTGTTTTATTAATTGTTGTTCTTGTACCTACGCTCTTATATTTTTGGGGCATTTTGGCAGCAGTGGCAGTTTTGGTTAGCTGTATTGTGTTAATGGCGATGAACTTTTTTATGATTAAAAAGAATACCAAGGGCAATAAAGTAATGTCTGAACTAAAAGGATTTAAACAGTTTATTAAAACTGCCGAAGAATCTAAAATTAAGAGTCTTTTAAAGGATTCTCCGGGATATTTTGAAGCTACTATGGGCTACGCCCTTACTTTTGGCGCTTTAAAAGTTTGGACCAAAAAGTTTAATAATTTAAACGTACAACCTCCAGATTGGTATAGCAGTGCTACAGGATTGAATCATTCCATGGATGGTTTTTCAAAATCGTTTTCAAACAGCATGACTAGTGCAAGCCGCACCATGATTAGTGCCCCTTCTTCTAGTGGGTCTGGCAGTAGCGGTGGTTCTTCGGGGGGTGGTTTTGGCGGCGGCGGCGGTGGCAGCTGGTAGTTTTAAAATAGCGTCATGAAATTTGCAACTCGGTTATATTTAACACTTTTTATTCCTATGTCCATGTTTGGTCAAGGCAACACAGGGGGACAGTTGCAAACCGTTACCATAAATGCAACTGCAAATCAAAGTTATGTTAAGTATCTGCCTTTGGACTATAACGACTCCAAACAATGGCCTGTTGTATTTATCTTCGATCCTGGGGCAAATGGGAGTCGGGCAATCGAGTTTTACAAAGAGGTTGCCAATTCGTTTGGGTATCTATTAATTGCCTCGAATGTGACTCAGAACGGAAACTCTTGGGCCACTAATTTAGATGCCGCTTCACAAATGATTAACCACGCACTTGATAATCTACCAATAAATCCTAATAGAATGTATGTAAGTGGGTTTTCAGGAGGTTCCCGCTTGGCAAGTGCAATAGCGGTGCTTACCAAACGTATGCAAGGGGTTATTGCCTGTGGCGCTGGTTTTTCGCCAAACCAACAAGAACAACCGGCCTTAGAGGAGTTTTCGTTTGTGGGATTGGTCGGGGACTTAGACATGAATTATACAGAAATGATTATGGCCCAAACGTGGTTAGATAAATTTAAGGTACCTAACACCCTGTTTTTCTTTAAAGGTATTCATCAGTGGCCTGAAGGTCCTGCCATGAACAGAGCCTTTACATGGTTAGAACTAGAGGCCAGGCGTAAAGGCTTAAAAACAATTCCTAAAGATCGCATGCAGGCGCTATTTTTAAATTCCCGCCAATTCGCAGATAGTTTATTGGCTGCTAAAAACAACATTCGCGCCTGGCAGGAATACCAGTTTATAAAAGCGAATTATCCCGTGATTTATACAAAACAAATTGATTCCGTACTTAGAAGTTTGCAAACCAATAAAGCGTTATTAAAAGCTGTAAACGAAGAAAATAATCTGGTTGCCAAAGAATTGGTCGAAATTAATACGCTTTCTGAACGATTTTTAAAGGAACTGGAATCTCCCAAATCGGCAAACTTAAAATGGTGGAATCGAAAGATTAGTAAATTAAAAGATTCTGGAACTTCACCACTAGAAATTGCCCATAGTAAGCGCCTTTTAACTCATATTCGAGTTATCGCTTACGAAAGCGGCTTTGTAGTAAAACACACAAAGAGTGCCTATAAAAAACAGCTGTTTTCTATTCAATTATGTTTAGCAGTGGCTCCAGAAAATCGATTTTTTAATTATCAACTAATAAAAACCCATGTAACTTATAACCAAATAGACTTAGCGCTGGCCAGTTTGGAAGCAGCGTTTAGAAATAAAAGCCTTTTACCGAATGAATTTATTACCTACGACTTGCATGGTGTCTTAAGTAGTAATAAAGCGTATATTGAATTAATAAAAGCATATCAATCGACGGATTAAATAACAACAATGACCCAAATGTATTACACTAAGATTTTGCTAAGCACCTGTTTCTTAATTTTTGGATTAACCTGTTTTGGGCAACAATTTACGCCTAAAATAGACACTCCTAAAAGTGATTTAGCCATCTTTTTAGCCGAATTAGATACGGCGCTGCAACACAAGGATAGTGATTTTATTTATGGGATGCTTGCTAGCGATATAATGAATGGTTTTGGTGGCAATGGCGGGATTGCAGAATTTAAAGAGTATTGGAATAATCTTAATACAAATTCTGCATTTTGGGCAATCATGCCGCAAATTCTAAAATTCGGCGGAAATTATGAAGAAGATAATACGGTCTATACTGTACCGTATGTGTTTTCTAATTGGCCAGGCCACGAAACTTACAATGTCTTTGAACATCTGGCCGTTACAGGGACCAAAGTTAATGTGCGTGATAAACCGAATACAGAAACATCTACCGTTTTAGGACAACTTAGTTATTGCATTGTAAAATTTGATTACGACCGTACAGAAGAATTGGGGGAATTGTCAAGCTGGAGTTATGTAATGTCAACCAATAGCAATTTAGAAGGGTATATGCATAACGACTATTTATGGTCGCCAATTAACTATCGCGCTTCTTTTCATAAAATAAATGGGCAATGGAAACTAACCTATTTAGTCGCAGGAGATTAATTAAATAAAAACCAATAAATGACGCAAAGCACACTACCTTGCCCCGGATGTAATGCTAGTATTCCTTTAAATACGTTCGAACTTCTTGCGGGAAAACCATTAACATGTCCAAAATGTAAGGCAAAGATAAGTTTAGGCCAGTCAGAGCGCGACAATGCTATGGATGCTTTTAAAAAATTAAACCAATTAAAAGGCGGTAATGATTAAGTGAAATTTGTTTTTGTGGAATAGAATAGTATCTTGGCAATTCAAATTTTCTTATTGTAATGAAATTGATTGCATTAATTGCGACCTTTTTTCTTTTAAACACAGCCACGGCGAAGGCTCAAGAATTCGATTTATTAGGGACTTGGGAAAACAGCCAATATCAGATTGTGTACGAGTTTGGAGAAGATAATAAGTTGTTTTTTTCGCAAATGGGTTATGGCGTCTCCGCTAATTATACGATAGACGATTCGGTAACTCCAGCACGTATGAATATAGTAATGTCTCAAGGGGGGCAAGAAATTACCATCCCGGCATTGGTTCAGTTTAAAGACGATAAGACGGTTATAATTGAACAATTTACTCCGTATTCAGAGCCAACAGCATTTTCTCCAGACGATGCGACACTGGCTAAGAAACATGTTTTAACGCTCAAGGAGTAAGTAAATTTGGTGTTGAGCGACCAACTATTTATAAATTACACGTTCTGGTTAAGTTCCATAAGGTGATGCAATTAGAGCATAAGTTTTGTTAATAACAATTAGTTTTATTTTAACTAATGTTTTAATACTTTAGAGCAACTTAAGAACGTTAGATAAATCAAGAAACAAGTTTAGCGATGGATATTATAGAAAAGGCGTTAGAATTCGAGCAAAGAAAATTATCTTTTAAAAACACCAGCGATCGCATTATGGCTTCGCGTGAGGTAAAAGATATAATTTTAAGCTTAAATGAACTTTACAAAAAAGATCGCGATGCAAACATCATGGACATCATGAAGCGTTTGACCGTGATTAAACAAAAAATAGAAAAGCGACTTAAGGGGAAACCCTTAACTGCATAAAAATTAAATCCGCCATATGGCGGATTTTTTTTAACCTAATATTAAGCCTCAGGTAGGGGTTTGGTGTTATGCCTAATTTATTAGCAAATAACCCTTACAAACTCAAATTGGCTCTACCTAAGCTTTTATACAATTTAGCATAGGTATTGTAAAACTTGTTTTTAAGTTGTATTTGCTTATCACGGGCTTCTACCAATTTAATTTCTCGACTGTTTATTAAAAAAATTGAGCTTTCTCCAAATTCAAACTTCTTAACCTCTGCCGCTAACATTTGCCTATAACTATCTACCACGTTTTCGTTTAAATTAATTTGACTAGAAAACGATGCCACTTCTTGTTGTATCGCATCTACGGTATTACCAATGGTTAGTCGGCTGGTTTTTTGGGTTAGATCTAAGTCTTCCAGTTTATACTTAGCTATTTTTAGCGCGCCCCGTTCTTTGCGTAAAAACAATGGGAAACTGGCTTGAATCCCAAATTTATAATCGTTCGAATTAAATGTCGAAAATTCATTAGGATTTACCGATAAGGCGTTGTACTGCAAATTTATAGTTGGCAACAACATATTTGCCTTTAACTTTCTGTCTATTTCTAGGGCCTCTGCTTTGTATTCGAGCGCCATTAATTTAGGATGTGAATCTAAGGTAATACTATCTAGCGCTGCGGTATTTAAAACCAAGGTTTCTGGCAAAATGGGCGCTAAATCCAACTCTGGAACTACTTGTTCTTGCAACTCTAATGGTATATTATCCTGAATCCATAAAAAGTTGCTCAGAGCTAAGCGTTTTTTTACCAAGTCAATGCGTGTTTGTTCTATGGCAAGTCTTCTGTTTTGAATTGGAATATAAGCCTCTACGGTGTCTATTATAGCTAGATCGCCTACACGCGCACTGGCTTGTACTCCAACATATCGCTCTTGAGCTTTAGCCAAAAACTCGCTTTGTAATTGGTACTTTTCGTAGGCTTGAACCCAGTCAAAATAGGCAACACTAGCGTTGTATAGAAGTTCGTTAATGGCGAGTTCTTGCTCTTCTTTAGATTGCTTTAAAAACCATTGCGCCTTTCTTAGCGTAGCTCGACGCGCATCCATAATAAGTCCCTGCGCAACAGAAATAGAAATCCCCGCTTGATACAAGCCATCTTCGGGTACGGTAAGTTGTGGGTTTAAAAACTCTCCGTCGTTTTGCTCAAAACCTGCTTTTAATTCAATCCCAAACCAGGTAGGCACTTTAAAAGTAGCGTTCAGTAAATCGTAATATTCACTACCTTTAAATTGCTTGGTATCCATGTCGAATTCTAACTTAGGATCGAATCCTCCTCGGGATTTTAGCAAATTAGCTTCGGCCATGCTAACATCTAAAGTTGCCTGACGCGCCATGGGGTGAAACGACTTTACATAGCCCATAAATTCTGGAAAGCGCAGCATAGTCGTATCCTGCTGAGCCTGCACAAAGGTGCTTGCTAGCATTGTGAATCCTAAAAAAACAAAGCTTAATTGTTTCATTTTGTTGCTTTTTCTTGAGTTTCTTGCATTGCTGGGTTATAGTAATCTGGTGGGAAACCATTTAACTTTCTCCAGATTTCGAACCAAATAGGGACATCGTTTAAAAGCGAAATAGTATACGCTCCAGATCCAATACGAATGTCCTTAGGCCATGGGTGGTCTTTGGTGTCTGGAGCCACTAGAACGCGATATTTACCGTTTTCGCTTATATAAGTATCTATTGCTACTACAACACCACCATAGGTTCCGTAAGACACGTTAGGCCATCCGCTAAATACAATAGCAGGCCAACCGTCAAATTGCACTCGAACTTCTTCACCTTTGTGTATTAGTGGAATGTCTATTGGGTTTACATAGGTTTCTACTGCCATTTGGTAAGCAGAAGGCATAATCTTTATTAGTGGATCACCCTCTTTAAAAGTTTCGCCAACCCCACCTTTAATGGTTTTGTTTATATAACCACTTTGTGGCGCTCTTACCACATACATCGAATTACGCACCTCGTAATTAGAAAACTGCGACTCCAATTTAGCAACCTCGGCTTCGGTGTTGAACATGCTCGAAGCGGCAGTAAATTTGTCGCTTTCTGCCTTTCCAATTTTTTCGGCATAGGTAGTCTTAATTCTATTAATGTCTAACTCCGCATTTATTACTTGGTTAATGCTAGACAACCATTTGTTCTCTTGAGCTATTAATTTAGCCTCGGTCTCTTGCAGTTTTAACCGCTTCTCTTCCAGCTGGGTTTTAGATTTTATGCCTTGTTTGTAGAGTTCTTCTATACGTATTAGTTGTGTTTCGGCAATTTTAAAATTAGTTTGAGCCGCTACAAAGTCTATACTGTCACTTTGCACTTTTAGTTTTGACTGAATTAATTTGTTGTCACCTTGCCTAAGCTTTAAGATTCGCTCCTGCTTAAGGGCTGTTATCTGACTTTCTAACGCTCCTATTTTTGAATTGTATGACTTGGCCGACTCGCTTTTAGCTGTAATTTGCTGCCCTGTACGCTGCATAAGGTTAGGGTCAAAATATTCGTTTTTAATCTCTGAAATACGTAAAATAGTATCTCCTTTATTAACGTAATCGCCTTCTGCTACATGCCATGCCACTATAGTTCCCGGAATAGGAGACTGTATGGTTTGCGGCCGCTCGTTGGGCGACAAGGTGGTTAAATAACCACGTCCCGATACGTTTTGCGTCCACGGTAAAAACAGGGTTATAAAAAATACCGCCGTAAAGAGCAATAGAAATCTATTAAAGTACTTAAAGTGACGCTGATGAAAAACCAAACCAGCAGCTCTGTACGATAAAAGCGACACTTGTGTGTTAAGTTTATTGGGTGAAATGTTCAGCATGATTTATAGTTTTATAGTACCAGATTCCATTATTATTGTACGTCCACAAAAAGATTCCCAAGCTGGGTTCTGACTTACCACAACCAAACTCCAAGGACGTGCAGGGTCGCTTAAGAAAGCCATTAATTGTTTAGATTCTTGGGCCTCAAAATGGTCTAAAGGATCTTTTAATAGTAGCAGCTTTGGACGATGCACAATAGCACGCGCAAGCAGTATTTTTTTAACCACGGTATGTGGTATTTGCTTGCCTTCAGGATAAAGAACGGTTTCTAATCCTAAAGGAAGTGTTTTAATATATTCGCCCAAACCAACCTGATTTGTGGCAAGCTGAACTTGAGCGGTTGTAATTTTAGCGTCGCCAAAGGTAATGTTCTCTAGCACGGTACCTTCAAAGGGAGATTCTTCTGTTAACGATTGACCCACCAAGGCGCGGTAGGAGTTTAAATGAACTCCCTGAATGGCGATGTCGTTTATTAAAAACTGACCTGTTGTTGGCGTAATAATACCAGCCAGCACACGTAAGAGTGTTGTTTTTCCGCTCCCAGGTTTTCCGGTAATCCAAAGACGCTCCTGCTTACCTAATTCAAGATTAATGTTATATAAGATAGCTTTATCACGCTCTGGAACAACCAGTCCAACTTCGTCTAGGCTAATTCGAATATATTCATCGTTTGCATCTAGATAAACTCCAGTTTGTGGCTCTAATTTTTTATCTACAACCTGTCCAATCTTTTCTAAAGAAGTAAGTACGTCGTAAATAGTCTCGATACCCGTAATTAGTTTTTCTGTCGAGTTTATTACGGTAAGAATAATAATTTCGGCGGCAACAAATTGCCCAATGTTCATCTCTTGATTTAGCACCAAAATACCACCAATTAAAAGTAGTCCAAGTGTCACAAGGACCTTGAATCCGGTAAGTTGTATAAACTGAACCATAAGAATTCTAAAGTGCTTTTCTCTAGATTCTAGGTAGTCAACTACAAGGATGTCGTTCTTGGTCATTGCTAAACTCGTGCGACCCGAAAGTTTAAAACTAACAATAGAACGGGCTACCTCCTGTATCCAATGCGCTACGCGATATTTGTTTTTAGATTCTTTTAAACTCGTTTCTAATCCGCGGCTTGCGGTAAATCTAAAAAGTAAATAAATAAACAAAACCAATAAGATTCCGTAGGCAATAAAAAACGGATGGTAAAGCGATAGTAACAATAACCCAAAAGTAATTTGCAACAACGCCGATGGAAAATCTACCAATATTTTAGAGAGTCCTTTTTGCACCGTCAGGGTGTCAAAAAACCTGTTAGCCAGCTCTGGCGGATAGTAATTACGCAATTCGGTAAGTAGAATTTTAGGAAAGCGATAGGCAAATTCAAAAGAAGAGCGCGTAAATATTTTTTGCTGAATATTTTCTATTATGCGTAACTGCATAAGCTGTAAGATTCCAACAAATGCGGTTGCAATAGTAACCAATGTAACCAAAACCACCCAAGAAGAACTTATTTGAGCTCCTTGAATAAGGTTAATAATGGCTTGTATTCCTAACGGAATAGATAAACTTACTAAACCCGAAAACAGGGCGTAATATATTACTTGAGATACATCTTTACGGTCAAGTTTAAGCATTTCGATTAAACGTTGCCAAGGGCTGTAAATGGGTTTCATACTAAAGGTTTAGTGTGCTAAATACAAGGTGGTTTAAAAACTCTGGGGGCGGGTCCTGTTTGTTGCAATCGGTAATAGAAGGAAAATGTGACTTTAAAAAATGCTGATGCAGCGCGCCTTCTACTACGGTACTAGCCAAACTAGCGGGATAAGGATAATCTGGTCTTAGGCCTATAATCATATCGCGAATACGGTGAATTAATCTTTTGTAAACCGAAAAATAGCCGTCTTTGTTTTCGGCATCCACTTCTTTGGTTAAATATGATTTAGAAAACTCACTAATAACAATGTCGCTTAATTTTGACTCGTTAATATGTTTGTATTTGCCATCTGTTTTAATGGATCGACTTACAATTAAAATTGCTTTTTTAGTGCGCTCTTTTAAATCGGCTATACTATTGGTCTCTAAAACCAATTGATATTCTATCCAACCCCAATACCAGCTAGTTAAATACAACAGCAGTTTATGCTTGTTTTCAAAATAGCGATATATGGAACTTTCGTTAGAACCAATTACGATTCCTAATTTTTTAAACGTAAAGCTCTCGAAACCAATTTCGTGAATAAGATCTATACTGGCTTCAATTATTTTTTTGCCTAATTCAGAAGTCTCAGGGTCCTTCTTATAGGTTTTATGGTGCACCGTGATGCTTAAATTTGCAAGTAAATCTTTCATTGCTGTAATATTATCATGCGCAAATATAATAGTAATACTATTAAAGTATAATAGTTTAACTTTTAATTAAGAATTAAATTTGGGTACAATTAAAGCCACAATGCTTATTTTTAGACTTAAATTAAATTGATGATAGAACAAATAATTCACCAGCGACGATCGGTTTACCCCGCACAGTATACCAATACACCCATAGCAAAAGAAGACATAGAGAAATTACTAGCAGCGGCACATCAGGCTCCTACACACAGAAAAACTCAACCTTGGCGCTTTAAGGTATTCTACAGCCAAGAGAGTAGAGCTGAGCTGGGGGAATTTCTTGCCCTTACTTATAGACACACCATAAGTAATTACTCCGAATTTAAAGAAGATAAGATTCGTACAAAAGTAACGCAGTCGGGCTGTGTAATCGCCGTTAATTTATTTAGAGATCCAAATGAGCGTGTACCCCTTTGGGAAGAAACCGCAGCAGTGGCCATGGCCGTTCAAAATATGTGGTTGCTTTGCACAGAACTGGGTTTAGGTTGTTATTGGAGCACCCCAAAGTTGCGTATTTATTTAGATGACCATATAGATTTGGCAGAAGGGGAAAGCTGTCGCGGATTTTTCTATATTGGACATTACGACCAACCGGCTCCCGAACCTTGGGTTCGTAATCCGTTGCAAGATCATGTTACCTGGATCTAAAAGAAGTTATTAAAGTTTACAATAAAGTCGTAAATAAATATTCCAAAGAATATAAGTGCGACTACCACTTTCATAAATGTTGACGCCAAAAACCCTAAAAACGATCCAAATGCAGCTTTTATGGCCAAATTAGATTCTGTTTTATTAAAGACCATTTCGCCAATTAGGGCACCTAGAAAAGGACCAATTAGAAATCCAAAGGGAATAGGTGCTATAATTCCAACAAGTAAACCAACGGTAGTTCCTATGGCACCGTATTTGCTGCCTCCAAAACGTTTAGTACCCATAGCTGGAATAAAATAGTCCAGTATAAACATACCCGCGGCAACAATAAAAGTAATGGCTAAAAACCAATAATTAAGTGTGACGGCATTGGTAAGCTGTAACATTAATAAGCCTAACCAAGAAATTGGGGGACCTGGTAAGATGGGTAAAATACTTCCAGCGATTCCCGCCAGACAAAAAATGAATCCTAGGATCAGTAAAAAAATGTCGATCATATTGGTTAGACGGCGGGGCTTTAAGCTTGTTACAAAAAGTTTTTAACTAAATAATTAGTTCAAACTAAATATTTAGTTATATTTGTATCGGAATTCAATCAAATCCAATTTTAGAATGAAACAACTCACCAAAGCAGAAGAAGATATAATGCAGGTATTATGGACCTTAAACGAGGCCAATGTAGCAGCAATTATAGAGGAACTTCCCGAACCTAAACCAGCTTACAATACCGTTT
This sequence comes from Gilvibacter sp., assembly GCA_965277295.1. Lineage (GTDB taxonomy): Bacteria > Bacteroidota > Bacteroidia > Flavobacteriales > Flavobacteriaceae > Gilvibacter. Next base: position 1,007,372 of record OZ255720.1, on the reverse strand, counting down.
CTACCATTGTTAGAATTCTTGAAAACAAGGAATTTGTAGATTACAGAAAGGCAGGCAGGGGTCATATTTACTTTCCAAAGGTGACCAAAGAGACCTATAGCAAACAGTCCTTAACCAAGTTACGCGATGGGTATTTTCAGGGGTCGTTTAAAAGTATGGTTTCATTTTTTATGAAGAATAACGACATGAGTATTGGGGAGTTGGAGGCTATTTTAGATGAACTAAGTAAAGAGCAGGAATCATGATACACTATATTATTCAGGTTGTGGCCTTTCAGGCTTTATTTTTATTAACCTACGATCTATTTTTAAAAAAGGAGACTTTTTTTAATTGGAACCGATTGTATTTAATGGGAACTGCGGTGCTTAGTTTTTTACTGCCTTTTGTGCAAGTTAGTGCTATTCAGCAGCGGGTAGAGGCTACTAATATTATGCAATTGCCAGCTATTATTTTAGGACAATCAACCCCTAAAACTACGGCGGTTTTAGAAGCAGCTCCACAATTTTCTTGGACCTTAGTTTGGGGCCTTGGAATGACCATCGCGGTAGTCTGGTTTGCCTGGAAGCTCTATAAAATATTTAAGTTTAAGCAACTTGGAACTCCAACGCGTTTTAAGGCCTTTACCTTAATTACAATTGCCAACAGTTCGCATGCTTTTTCTTTTTTACGGACCATTTTTTTAGGTAGCGACTTAAGCAAAAATCAACGAGAATCTGTATTGCAACACGAGCAAGTTCATGTTAGACAACATCATACCTTAGATCAGCTATTTTTTGAAGTGCTGCGCATAGTATTTTGGTTTAATCCAATGGTGTATATGTATCAAAAACGCATAACCAGTTTACACGAATACATTGCAGACGCCCAAGTTGCGGCACAACAAGGCAAATCGGCCTATTATCAGGATTTACTATCTCAAGTTTTTCAGACACAAGATGTATCTTTTATAAATCCATTTTTTAATCATTCATTAATCAAAAAACGAATCACGATGTTACAAAAATCAAAATCGACAAAAAGCAAACTATTAAAGTTTGCCATGTTATTACCCTTAGTTGCTGTTATGGTATTTTACGCCTCTTGCTCGCAAGAAGCAGATCAAACTGCACAGCAAGTAGAAGCCAATGCACAAACCGACGTTATGACTAAAATAGAAGAACTGTCAGAAGCAATTATGGTTAAAGGAAACATAACGGACGAAGAACTTAAGGCATTACAGTTTTTAGCTACCCCGGCTAAAGATGGGGATAAGGTATACGAAACTGTTCAAGGATATTTAGACGATCAGTCGCTTCATGGCGAGGACAGTGAATACAAAGTTACAGAGGTTCAAAAATTAGATGTTCCGTTTTCGGTGGTAGATCGGGTTCCAGTTTATTCAGGATGTGCTGGTAGCAACGATGAACTTAAAAGTTGTATGTCCCAAGAAATTTCGAAATTTGTTGCCAAGCAATTTAACACCAAACTAGCCAGTACATTAGGCTTGGTTGGAAGACAACGCATATCGGCTCAATTTAAAATTGACAATACGGGTAACATTGTAGATGTTAAAGCCAGAGCGCCACATCCAGATTTGGAGGCAGAGGCTATTCGAGTTATAGAATTAATTCCTAGGTTACAACCCGGGGAGCATGAAGGTAAAACTGTTGCAGTATTATATTCTCTTCCCATAATTTTCCAAATTAGTGAGTAGACTCCTTATAATACTTTGTATTCTTAGTATCGCTAAGGCCGAAGCGCAAAACGCTTCGGCTTTTGCCGTTGCAGATAGTTTGTACCAAATAGGAGCCTATTCTCAGGCCATAGAAAAATACCAACAATTGCCAATTTCACCCCAAGCTTATAAGCGTATAGGGCAGGCCAATCAAGCTTTGGGTAAAACTCCACAAGCACTAACGGCTTATAAAAGTGCATTAAAATTAAACCCCGATAATTATGTAATAGGGTATACCTACGGAACTTTGCTAGGCAAAACGGGTTTTTACACCGCTGCCGATAGTTTATTTAGCGCTCTTAACGCAAAACAACCACGGAATGCTTCGGTGCTATATCAGTTGGGAATTGTAAAGGAACAGTTAAAGGATTCTACTGCGACTGTAAAGTATTTAATGGCCTATAACTTAGATAATAATCAGCAAAATGCTTTATATCGCCTGGCTAAGATACTTCTGGAAAAACGAGAATTTACACAAGCTAAAAACTTTATAGATAAAGGCTTAGAAGTAGATCCAAATAGCAGTCGTTTTGTGCTTTTAGATGCCTTATGTTATTATGTAAATAAGTCGTATCACAAAGCCATTACGCAATACGAACACTTACTAGAACTGGGCAAGGACAATCTGCAGAATCGTGAAAAATTGGCTATTAGTTACGCACAAACCTTTCAATATCCAGAAGCGATTGCCAATTTTAAAATTTTAATAAATCAATACGACGATCAAAATTCGAGTTGGCATTTTAGCATTGGCAAATGTTTTTTAGGAGTTTACGATTACGAAAATGCGCGCAAGCACATAAATATTGCTATTGGGTTTTTAGATGTGCCCTTAGATGCACATTATGTTGCTTTGGCAATAAGTTATAACCGCGAAGGCAATTTTAAAGAGGTTATTAGGCTCTTGCAAATGGCAATAAAAGAAAACCCACTAAACGAGCGTGCGCACTACCAGCTAGCAGTAGCAGCCGATAATTTCTACGAAGACCGTGAGGAGGTTATTCGCTTGTACGAACGTTATTTATACTTGTTTGGCGATCGTGGAAGTTACTACGAAACAGTACAGATTAGACTCTCGGACCTAAAGAAGGAACAACATCTTGGGGACGACTAAATTTGTAATTCCCTTGCTATTTGTTACTTTTAGACCATGAAGCGATTAAATTGTTTGGCCGTTGTACTCTTACTTTTTGTAAGTGTTAGTATAAGCACCGCTCAAGAAAAGATTAATTGGATTCCCATAACCGATCTTGAAGCAGCTATAGCACAAGAACCTAGGCCTGTTTTAATAGACGTTTACACCGATTGGTGTGGCTGGTGCAAACGCATGGATAAAACCACGTTTATGGATGCAAAAGTAGTTGCCTTTATAAACGCGAATTATTATGCGATTAAATTTAATGCCGAACAAAAAGAAAGCGTAAGTTTTTTAGATAACGATTTTAAGTTTGTTGCTAGCGGACGACGGGGTTATCACGAGTTGGCAGGTGCTTTACTAAGCGGACAAATGAGCTACCCATCGTATGTTTTTATGACCCAAGAGTTTAAAGTGTTACAAGTTATAAAAGGGTATAAAACCCAAGAAGAGTTCTTACCCATAATTACGTTTTTAGGTAAAGGCCTTTACAAAGATCAAAAGTGGGAAGACTTTATTGGCACATGGAATGGGGATTAACCAAAATACTTTTTGTCTACATATTAAGGCCCTAAGGTCGTGGAGTTTATGTTTCTTGTTGCTAACTTCTTGCAACTATTTTGAAACCAAAAAAATAGACTCGCAAACCTTTTATAATCAAGACTACGATGCAATAAGTTGGGATCAAGTAGACAAGTTTCCCTTGTTTTTAGCCTGCGATGAACAAGCGTCTAAAGAGCAACAGCAATTGTGTTTTGTAACCGAATTATCTAAAGTTTTTCAGGCGTATTTCGAGCAGGAACGCTCGCAATCTGCAATGGCGATCCAAGATACGGCGCATATAAATATGCAGGTCTTGCACGATGGGACTATGCAAATTGTTTCGATTAAAGTAAGCCCAGAAACCCTAAAGGTTTTTCCGTTGTTAGAAAGTTGGCTTAGCCAAAGTTTGGCCCTGGCCGATAACCCGCAACCCGCAATAAAACGCGGTATTCCTGTGGCTGTGCGTTTTGAACTGCCAGTGGTATTAGCTACTACAGATTAAATTTATAGCCTACAGAGAAGTCTATTGGAAACTCACCGTTATTATCTATAGCTAGCCCTAAAATATCGTTATACCCTATAACTAAAAACCCTTTGCCAAGTTTTACATCGGCTCCTAGACCCAATAAAATAGGAGCTTGCAAGTTTCCTCCAGAAATTTCGCTAGGAAGACTCGGGTCCTCCGAATTATCGAAAGTGGTTTTAGAGTAGGTATAGGTAGCAATCTTGGTGTTTATAAATAAGGCAAAATTTGGGGTGTAGACATATTTAAATCTATAGTTTAAAGATATTTGCGAACTGGTATACATAAAACTGTCGCTCTTAAAAGTTTGCCTAAACTGGGCCACTAACGAATGTCTTTTTAATAATTTACTATCTAAAATTTCGAATTCAATGCCTACTAATGGTACTATAGTGTTTTCGGGATTGCTGGTATACACGCTATTTGTAATCCCGGCAAAACCGCCAAGACGCATTTCTAGTTTTACCGTTTCGCTATTGGACTGGTAGTTTGGATCTACTGCCGCATTATATTTATTAATATAGCTCCTTAATCCTGCTAGCGTAAGTCTCACTTTAGAGGCATCTATTGGATTATCTGTTGTTAACAAGGCAAGGCTTTCTTTGTATTGCTCCTGATAATCGCCGTCTAAACGCGTGTTTTTTAATTCGGTAATAGCGTTTCCTTTCTTTGCAAAATAGCGGTATTGTTTATTAAAGGTGTTCCAAAGCAGGGTAATTGTTCCTGCTACTTCTGTTTTAAGAGTAAGTGTTTCGCCATCTACGGTATACTGTTGTTGAGCTAAAACATTTATACTACTTGTTAAAAACAGCGCAATTAAGACTCCGCGTAAGATCTTCATGACTTGTGATTTAGGTGAACTAAATGTACATATTATTTTTTAAAATGGCGTTGTTTCCAGTGGTAGCCTCCCATAAAGCCTTGCAAGGTTATTCGCAGTAGGACAATGGGGTAAACCATATTGGACAACACTATATTTAAGCCTAATTTGGAGGGCTTAAGGGCTCTGTTTTTTGGTAAAAACCAAAAATCAAGTACAATTTTGACACAAAAATATACGAAAGCAAAATACCACAATGGCCCTGCAAGCAATGCCCAAAAACCAAGTGCAATAAGCCATAAATTGGCAATGGCTATAACAAGACCACAACTTTTTAATAGCCAACTCGTACTGGCGTTAGACTTTGCGGCCCAACGAATCCTTTGGTTAATTGCTGCCTTCCAATTGGGCGCTGCTTGCGTAGTAACCGCCGCGAGGTAATTGTTTAAAAACGCTACTTTTTTGTTTGCCTTGCTGGCCTTTTCTAAAAGAAATTGATCGTCGCCACTGGCTATTTGATTATTCCCCGAAAAACCATCCAGCGATTCAAATAAAGCCTTGGAATATATTAAGTTGGCTCCGTTGGCTAAGATTGGTCTATTATGTCCCGAGCTTCCACGGGCAAACTGTTGCAAACCCATGTGTTCGATAACTTGCCAGGTGGATAGTAAATTTAGGTTAGAAGCACTTAATTTAACAGGCCCAATTAGTAAATCAGGTTGCAGATTGGTTACCTGGTTGGTAATTAGTAATAGCCAATCTTTAGGACAAATACAATCGGCATCTAGGGTAACAATCCAATTGTATTTTGCCAACTCGACTCCTAAGGTAATGCCGTCTTTTTTAGGAGCGTTAGAAAACCTTTTGTTTGCGTGTAAGCTGTAGTTTATGGTTGATTTTTTTAAGGTAGATTCTATTAATTCGGCTCCACCATCTGTCGATTGGTCGTCTATAAAAAGCAGTTCGAAATTAGCGCTGGGATAATTTAAGTTTAATAAACTAGCCAAAAGCTCAGGTAAATTTTTGACTTCGTTTCTAAAAACAACAATAATAGAAAACTGCTTAAGACCAGCGTCTTTTGGGGAATTTGGTTTAGATAACTTTGTTATTCCCAAGCGGACCCAGATAAGTAACAACCCGTAAAGAGCAAGTATAATTAGGCTGCCAATTATCATGTTGTTTTAGGTTTAAACTGAATCACAAAATAACTGCCAATTATTGCCGGTAGGGCAAAATTTAATAACCAGCCCAATAAAATCACCATGACAATCGCGCCACTAGAAACATTAATTAAGCTAAATAGCCACATAGCGATTCCTCCTTTTACAATAACATCAAAAATAAACAGCATAGGAGTCACACTAATTAATAGATAGTAAGTAGGTATTAAAATTAATGCATCTTTTAGCAATACAGAAACCCCTAGACTGTCTAGCATAAGGTAAAATAGGCTGCCAAAAACACAATACCGCAACATACTTAGCCCTAGTATTTTAAATTTAAGTTGCCTTGGTAAGGCAAGAGTTTTTGCTATTAAATTATTAATACTTAAGCCTTGAAAAAGCAATTCACGTTCTCTAAATAAATAGCCTAGAAAAGCCAATAATAGCAATACAACAACAATTAATACTAGATTTAACTTTGCAATAGGCAGGGTATAGTAGCCAGCGGCGAAACTTATTCCAATTGTACCAAATAAAAGGGTTACCAGCATTTGAGCCCCGTTTCCGGCAAAGGTTAGCCAAAGTATGGAGCGCCTTAAATTTACCGAATAATACATGGCTTTAGCTCCGTATTCGCCTACCCGCTGTGGTGTTATTAAAGAGGCTGTTAAAGAGGCATAAGTTTGTCTCCAAGCCGTTAAATACGATATGTTTTCTACCTGTTTTACCAATAATTGCCACTTTTTTGCTTCAAGAGCCCAGTTTACAAAAGCCATAGCAATCCAAAGTGCCATTTGCCAATAAATGGCAAAACCACCAGTTTTAAAAAGGCTTATTAATTGTTTAAAGGGTTTGGCTTGATCTTGACTTATTTTTGAATAAATAAACCAGCACATCCCAACAAGTATGCATACTTTTAGGGCTAGAAGCAGATATTGTTTAGCTTTGTAAGATAGGACCATGCTAGGGGCTAATTTACAGAATCCTAATCTAGGAACTAAGCTCTAAAAACAAATCCTAATAAAATATGGCTACAGAACACATTATTTTAGGCATCGACCCGGGAACCACAATCATGGGATTTGGTTTAATAAAGGTGGTTGGTAAAAAAATGGAGTTTATGCAGCTAAACGAACTTCAGTTGCAAAAATACAGCGATCATTACGTAAAGCTCAAGTATATTTTTGAACGAACCATTCATTTAATAGACACTTACCATCCCGACGAAATCGCTATTGAGGCACCCTTTTTTGGCAAAAACGTTCAGTCCATGTTAAAGCTGGGAAGGGCCCAAGGCGTTGCCATGGCTGCGGGCTTATCGCGACAAGTTCCTATTACAGAATATTCCCCTAAAAAAATTAAGATGGCAATTACAGGAAACGGTAATGCCAGCAAAGAACAAGTCGCTAGAATGCTTCAAAGTTTACTGTCTTTAGAAACACTTCCTAAAAACTTAGATAGCACAGATGGCTTAGCGGCTGCCGTTTGTCATTTTTACAATGCGAATCGCATTGCTATAGGCAAAAGCTATACGGGCTGGTCGGCCTTTGTAAAAGACAATCCTAATAAAATTGGTTAATGGAAGCCGGAGCAACAACCTGTAGTAATTGTGGAGCGCAAATACAAGGTAATTTTTGTAGCAGCTGTGGGCAGCGAAGCAGTGTTTCTGTGGTAACTTTTAAAGAAACTTTTGGCGATTTGGCTGCAGGACTGTTATCTCTAGAAGCCCCAATCTGGAAAACTATTGTGCATTTAACCATCAAACCAGGAACTATGTTGACCGCATATCTTGCTGGAAAGCGCAAATCTTATTACAAGCCAGTATCGTTTTTTATTATTATGTCGGCTTTATATTTATTGGTTAGATGGGCGATTGGTTTTGATTTAGCAAGCGATACTACGGTCAGGGTAGGAAACATTGGTGATGGCCAAATGCTATCTAAAGCTAGGGCGTTTTTTGTTTTAAATGTAGACAAGCTCTTATTCTTTTTCGTGTTTAGCATGGCACTTATGCTCAAACTGTTTTTTTATAAACGCTACAGTCTTGCCGAATACTTTGCGGTATCTTTTTATATGGTAGGGGTTTATATGTTGTTACAAACTCTAAGCATTACGGTAATAACCTTTATTTATAATATCGATCAGTGGTATGCATTTGTAATTATGGGATTCTATTTTATAGTTGCTATGATCCTACTGTTTAAACGCCCCAAGTTTTGGGTCGCTCTTAAAGCTTACGGTGTTTTTATGTTTAGTGTTAGTATTTATATGACGCTATCTTTTGGACTCTCCTATTTAATTGTGGCAATTAATAGATAATATGGCAGGCATTTACTTACATATTCCATTTTGCAAGCAAGCGTGCCACTATTGCGATTTTCATTTTTCGACCAATTTAAAACCGCAGCAAGATTTAGTCGATGCACTTTGTATTGAACTCCAACAACGTCGTAAAGAATTAAGCAATCCTGTAGCAACTATCTACTTTGGCGGCGGAACACCAAGTCTGTTAACCCCCAAACAGCTCCAGCAAATTTTAAATACCATTGCAACAAATTTCACCCTAGAAAAAGACTTAGAATGCACTTTAGAGGCCAATCCGGACGATATTTCTTTATCGTTGCTTAAGGAATTTAAAGCCTGTGGAATAAATAGAATAAGCCTTGGAATCCAGTCCTTTTTTGAATCGGATTTAAAATATATGAACCGTGCCCACAACGCAGAACAAGCGCGTAGTGCTTTGCAATTATGTTTGCAAGAGTTTAACAATGTTAGCATCGATTTAATTTACGGTGTTACCGGTATGTCCATGGCGCAGTGGGCAAAAAATTTAGAGATTGCTTTTAGTAATAAGGTGCCACATTTATCTTGTTACGCCTTAACGGTAGAACCAGGTACGGCTTTGGCAGCCTTTATTAAAAATGGCAAAGAACCTAAGGTAGACGAGGCTTTGGCCAAGAAGCATTACGGCTATTTATTGCAAGAGGCCAAAGCGCAAGAGTACACCAATTACGAATTCAGCAACTTTGGGAAGCTTGGGTTTTGGTCTAAAAATAATACTGCGTATTGGCAAGGAAAGCCCTATTTGGGTGTAGGTCCTGGGGCCCATTCTTATACCGGGAATACCAGAAGCTGGAACATTAGTAATAATCCTAAATACATTAAGTCTTGGCGCGAGAATAATCGTCTTTTTAGCTCGGAGGAGTTAACCAAAGACGACCGCTTTAACGAATATCTAATGACTGGACTGCGAACAATTTGGGGCGTATCATTAGATAAAATAGAGCAGGATTTTGGACCTGAATATCGCCAATATGTAAAGGAACAGTTACAAACCATGACCAATCCTATCCATTTAATATTAGCAGAAGATGTACTCACCGTGGCCGAAGAGGCTAAGTTTTTAACCGATGGATTGGCAGCACATTTATTTATGGTGCGCTAATTAATGGATTGTTTAGGAATTAGTACATTTATAGTGAATCACGATCTAAAGCGCTTGAACACGACACTCCATATAAATTCACAAGAATACACCATAGATATTTGCAAACCCTTAGATATTTCTATTCCACTGCGTGCTAGTAAAGAGAACCCTACGGCTTGGTATTTAGACCAGCCAACTCGGGAGCCCGTAATAGATGGCAATTGGATTGGGGCTGTACAAGAAGGTGCGGCGGTTAATTTTAATACTATAAATTTTAACCCCCACGCACATGGTACCCATACCGAATGTGTTGGACATATTACTAAAGAATTCTATTCGGTGCACGATGTATTTTCTCGATTCTTTTTTACGGCAGAATTGGTAACGATTGCTCCGCAAAAAGAACGAGGCGATTTATTAATTACCCAGGCCAGCTTAAGTAAGGCCTTGGGCGATAAAAGGCCAGAGGCCATTGTAATTAGAACCTTACCCAATTCAGAAGAAAAACTAAGCAAGCAACATTCGCATACCAATTGGGCTTATTTAACCAAAGATGCAGCCCAATATTTATGCCGTATTGGAATACAGCATTTATTAATTGACACCCCATCTGTGGACAAAGAAAAAGACGATGGCGCGCTGTTGGCTCACAAAGCCTTCTGGAACATAGATAGTCAAATGCGCCTACACGCTACCATCACCGAATTTATTTTTGCTTCGGAAGTTATCCTAGACGGGGAATATATTTTAGAACTTCAAGTGGCAAATATGGTAAACGATGCCGCACCTAGTAGGCCCATACTTTATGAAATACTAAACTAGAATTACATGCTGTTTTTTGGAACCAACAAATCAAAATTAAAACAAGGCACACTGCATAATATTACCTGTTCCAATTGTAATAACATTACTAAAATGGATTACGTTATTCATGGAAAATATGCCCATGTATGGTGGGTCCCTGTGTTTCCTAGTGGTCGAATCGCACTTTTTGAATGCCAAGGATGTAAACGATTATTTACGCTTCCCGAATTGCCGGAATCAATAAAAACAAAATATCAGTTCGAAAAGCAAGGCTTGCGCACCCCAATTTGGTTTTATTCAGGGCTTTTTATTATTGGTATGCTTATACTGGTCGCTATTGGGAGCAATCAAATTACAAAACAAAATAATGCCGACTATATTGAAAACCCATTGGTAAATGATTTTTATGGAATAAAAGGGGAATCTTCCGGCTATTATTCTACAATGAAGGTGGTTAAAGTAACATCCGATTCCATTTTTGTTATCTATAACGATTTAGAGGTGAATAAAAGAAGCCAAGTAAAAAATTTGAATCGAGATAAAAACTATACTTCATCCCCAGTAGGCTATACTAGAGAAGAGTTAAGAATTAATTTTAAGGGCGATTATATTTTTAGAATTTTTCGCGAATAACTACACGATCATGAAAACAAGCTTAAAATTAGAGGAAGCACTTCAGCTTATATTTGCCATTTATCTTTTTTCACAACTTGAATTGTCTTGGTGGTGGTTTATTGGACTATTTCTTACGCCAGATATAGGAATGTTGGGTTATTTAATTGGTCCAAGAGTTGGGGCATTTACCTATAATGTACTTCATCATAAAGCAATTGCAATCGCTATATTAATTGCTGGATATCTTTGGTTTGGACCTTGGGTGCAGCTGGTTGGAATTGTTCTTTTTGGTCACGCCGCCTTCGACAGAATGCTAGGATACGGCCTAAAATTGCAGAGCGGTTTTAAAAATACCCACTTAGGAATTATAGGAAAATAAACTAGAAATTGTAAAAATTGGCCGAAAACTCCTACATTATGCCATGTTTTATAAACAAATATGCCTAATATTTTGCCTATTCCTAGGGTTTTCTGCCTTTGCACAAGACGCTCAAAGAGTAGATCAAATAATTACACTATACCCCAAACAGCTCGAAAACCCAGAACAATTAGCTGCTTTTATTAGTCGTGATTTTTCGCATCCACAAGATAAATTGCGTGCAATTTATGGCTGGATTATTCAGAATATCGAGTACGACCCTCAAGAATACAAAGCCCTGGATTACAATTTTACCACAGTAAAAGAGCGCAATAAAAAGCAGTCAAAATTTAGAGAACAATTAATAGATCGGGTTTTAGATAAAGGCGTAGCAGTTTGCGAAGGTTATGCAATGCTCTTTGAGCGTTTATGTGAATTACAAGACATACAATCGTATTTAGTGCGCGGAGACACCAAAGCCTCGTTGTCCGATATTGCCAGAGATTTTAATACTAGCCATATGTGGAATATTGCTTTTATAGACAATAATCCTTATTTGTTTGATCCTACTTGGGGAGCAGGACGCTATAACGAGCAAGGCTTTGTTAAGGACCCTACATATCGTTATTTTATGGCTCCGCCGCAGCGTTTTATTAGAACGCATTATCCAGTAGATTACACAGATACACTTTTAGAGGATGTAATTTCTAAAGACGCCTTTTTAAGAGCTCCAATTTTAATAGACAAAGACATTATTAACGCAACCAACTTATTGCCCGCTCAAGGGGTTTTATCTAGTATGGAAGTCGCTGGGGCATGGCAGTTTAATGTTCCCTACCCAGAGGAAGTTAAGGTGAGTTATAGTTTTGGCGATCAAATTAATAGTTTAGGTAACATTACTCCAGAAGACTTGCAATTGCAATTTAATATTCCAGTGCGCATAGGGGTTGAATTTTTAATTGTGTATTTTAATGATTCACCTGGGCTCGCCTACCTAATTAAGTAGTATGAACATTGAAGAATTTAGAACCTATTGTTTGTCTAAAAAAGGTGTTACGGAATCTTTTCCCTTCGACCAAAACACCCTTGTTTTTAAAGTTATGGGCAAAATGTTTGCCTTATCTGGTCTGGAACGCTTACCGCCACAAGTCAATTTAAAATGCGACCCGGATAGATCGGTAGCACTGCGTTCGCATTATCCGGAATTAATTTTGCCGGGCTACCATATGAGCAAACTACACTGGAATACGGTGCTAATTGATTCGTCGCTTCCGCATGACTTGTTGCTAGAATTAATCGATATTTCTTATGACTTGGTTGTTAATGGACTTACTAAAAAACTAAAACAAGAGCTTAACCAGCTATAAGTTTTCGGTATGCACGAGGCGTAGTCTTTTTTATTGCTTTAAACTGTCTATTAAAGTTAGAGAGCGAACTAAATCCATTGCGGTATGCAATAGTAGCTATACTCATATCGGGCTGTTCAAGCAAGGTTCTGCAACTGGCCTCTACCCGCACTTGATTTAAAAATTCAATATAAGTTTTACCTGTTCGCTTTTTAAAATACTTACAAAATGCAGCAGGAGTTAAGGCTGTTTGTAATGCGGCGTGGGTTATTGTTATGGTGTTCGGGTAGTTACTTAAGGTGTAGTCTAAAAGTCTACGCATGCGCTTTTCGTCCGTTTCTGAATAGGGCTTTAGGTGATCTTGACGAGCTATTGGGGTATATTTTAATTTTTTTATCTGGTTTAATAAAGTCACAAAATGTATAAAACGATTAACATCTTTTGTTTTTAAAACCTTTCTAAAAAGAGAACCTACGGCATCAGGAATTACGTTTATTACAAATCCGGTGCTGGTATTAGCAACTAGATTAGTTAAACTATTAAGCTCGGGATTATGGGTTATTAGCTGTGCTAACCAATCTGGGTCTATAAATATAGAAATACGATGTGACTCTTGGTTTGCTTCGCTGTTGGATTCAAACAAATGGGGAAGGTTACTTCCTAGAACAACCAAACTATTGGGATTAAAAGGCAAAATTGAATTTCCTGCAAAAAGCGTTCCGCTCCCGGTAATAATATAGCTTAACTGAACTTCTGTATGCTGGTGCAACTTGCTATAAAAGCGACTTTCGCGGTCTTGTTGTACAATAATTGCAGCACTAGATACTTTAGGAATGGTAAAAGGTAATGCTTTTTGTTTTGCCATAAATTGTTTAAATATTAGCAATAAAATTTAAAAATAAGACAAAATAGTATTAGTAATGGATAATTCACGGTTATTTTTTAAGCTTTATAGAACTACTTTTATCTTTTAAATTTATGTAATTATGAATATTGATTGGGAAGGAGTTATGCCTGCCGTAACCACAAAATTTACAGCGCAGGACACATTAGATTTAGACTTATTTGCTCACAACTTGAATGCGCAGTTAGACGCTGGTGTGCATGGTATTGTGTTAGGCGGAACATTAGGAGAGGCCAGTACCTTGGCGGTAGCAGAGAAAAGGGAATTAACTCGATTTACAGTGGATTATGTAAAGGCAAAGGTGCCTGTATTAATAAATATTGCAGAACAGTCTACCAAAGGTGCTATTTTGGCTGCGAAACAAGCTAAAGAAGATGGTGCCGATGCATTAATGATGCTACCTCCTATGCGTTATAAGGCGGGCGACTTAGAAACGGTAACTTATTTTAAGGCCGTTGCCAATAGTTCTGACTTGCCAATAATGGTCTATAATAACCCGGTAGATTATAAAATAGAAGTGACCTTACCCATGTTTGAATCGCTTTTAGAATGCCCAACTATACAGGCAGTAAAAGAATCAACCCGAGATATTTCTAATGTTACAAGAATAAAGAACGCTTTTGGGGATCGGCTTAAAATTATGACTGGGGTAGATACCTTGGCTTTAGAGAGTCTACTTATGGGCGCCGATGGTTGGATAGCTGGCCTAGTTTGTGCATTTCCCGCCGAAACAGTAGCCATTTACGAACTTCAAAAGCAAGGCAGAATTGCAGAAGCATTGGCAATTTATCGTTGGTTTTTGCCCTTGTTAGAGTTAGATATTAACCCTAAATTAGTTCAGAATATAAAATTGGCCGAAGTTGCCACAGGTATTGGGTCGGAAGCTGTACGCCCTCCTAGGTTACCGTTATCGGGAAGCGAACGCGAGCATGTCTTAAGTGTTATTAATAATGCAATGGCCTCGCGACCAAAATTGCCAAACTATAAATAGATTTATGTTAGAAATTCGGCCCAGTTGCGAACATTGTGATAAAGCCCTGCCGGCTAATTCGGAGCAGGCATTTATTTGCACGTACGAATGCACCTTTTGCAACGATTGCGTGCATGGCGTTTTGCGCGAAGTTTGCCCGAATTGTGGAGGCAATTTTAGCCTACGGCCAATTAGACCAAAAAATCAATTAGATAAACACCCGGCCAGTACCAAACGGGTTTATAAACCAGTAGATTTAAAAGCACATTATAAAAAGCACAACCTAGTATGATCACAGGAAAAAATTATATTGGATTTAATTTAGAAGATAGTGGAACAGTTAAGTTTAACACTTTTAATCCAATAACGAATACTCCAAACAATCAAGAGTTTACACAGGCAAGTCCAGAAGAAATAGATCGTGCTGTAGCCTTAGCAACCCAAGCTTTTAGTGAATACCGCAACTATTCAGGAGCTAGAAAGGCAGCATTTTTAAACGCGATTGCTAATCAAATAATGGCATTAGGAGATCACTTAATAAGTACTTACGTAAGCGAAACTGGTTTGCCAGAGGGCAGAGCAAAAGGCGAGCGCGGTCGCACGGTATACCAGTTACAGACTTTTGCAAATTTGCTGGAAGAAGGCAATTGGGTTAATGCGACTATAGACACGGCCTTGCCCGACAGAACACCCGCACCTAAACCCGATTTAAGGCGCATGAATATACCATTAGGCCCAGTAGTTGTTTTTGGGGCAAGTAATTTTCCACTTGCATATTCTACAGCTGGGGGTGATACGGCTGCTGCTTTGGCAGCGGGTTGCCCGGTGATTGTAAAATCGCACCCTATGCATGCCGGAACTGGCGAATTAGTTAGTGGTGCTATTGTAAAAGCTGCTCGAGAAACGGGTATGCCAAATGGTGTGTTTTCTAATTTAAACAGTAGCGGAATAGAAGTAGGAACCCATGTGGTAAAGCATTCTGGGGTAAAAGCTGTAGGGTTTACCGGCAGTATTCGTGGAGGTCGCGCCCTTTTTAATTTGGCCGCCGAAAGGCCCGAACCCATTCCTGTTTTTGCCGAAATGGGTAGTATAAACCCTGTGATTGTGCTTCCCGAAGCACTATCCCAATCTGGTAAACAAATTGCCACAACTTATGCCAGCTCTATAAATTTAGGAGTTGGTCAGTTTTGCACAAATCCAGGATTAATTTTAGGAGTTCAATCGCCAGAACTCGATACTTTTTGCACAATATTAAGTGAGCAGCTTGCAGCTCAAGAATCTGGATGCATGTTACACCCAAACATACATAGTGCGTACAATCAAAATAGAGATAACGCATTAGCCCAAGAAAATACGGCGGCACTTTTGTCACCGCAAGGAAGTGCAAGCCCTAATTATGCGCAACAGGCTTTAGCTAGAGCAAGCGGGGCGAATTTTTTAGCAAATTCGCAGTTGCATCAGGAGGTTTTTGGTCCGTTTTCCATGGTAGTTGCCTGTGCTAATATGGAGGAATTAATTACAGTTGTTAAACAACTTGAAGGGCAACTAACAGGTACGGTAATGGCTAATAATAACGAAGCTGCCAATTACCCTGAATTAATTAGTGCCATGCAAAACCGTGTTGGGCGTATAATCTATAATGGAGTGCCAACGGGTGTAGAGGTTTGCCCAAGTATGGTTCACGGTGGGCCATATCCAGCATCTACCGATAGCCGATTTAGCGCTGTTGGAATTCATTCTATTGACCGATGGGTAAGACCCTTTAGTTATCAAGATTGGCCAGATGACTTACTTCCCGATGCACTTAAAAACAATAATCCTTTAAGGTTAAAGCGTTTGGTTAATAATGTTTGGACAACCGATTCAATTTAATGATTATGAAAAATTTTATTTTAGTATTTGGTATTTGCTTAGGTTTAATAGCCTGTCAAGAGGATTCAATAGAAACCCCATCAGATGCTTTAAGTGCTGTTATTACTGAATATCAGGATTACCAAAGCTATGATCGCGAGCAGTACCCTTTGGGCTTAGTTACGGCAGAGCGTTATAAAAAGGATGCGGAATTTGCCCAAACCTTGCTCGATAAATTAGCTACAATCGCTACAGACGAACTATCCGAAACTGACGCGATATCTCACGCGCTGTTGGCTTTCGTGTTAAAAGACGAAATTTCTTTTTATCAGTACGAACGTTATTTAAACCCACTGCTTTCTGATTCTGGCTTTCACTTAAATTTAAATTATCGGGTGCGACCTTTAAGTAACTATAAACAAGTAAGAAGCTACCTAAATACCTTAAATGCCATTCCAGATTTTGTAGATCAGCATCTTGTCAATCTTAGAGCAGGTCTAGAAAAAGGGGTGTCTCAACCCTTGGTAATTTTTAAAGGATACGAATCTACCTATAACGATCATATTGTAACTAACTTCGAAGACAGCTTTTTTTATTCTCCGTTTTTAAACTTGCCAGAATCGTTAACCCAGGCGCAGCAAGATTCTGTGCTTACAGCAGCTCAAGAAGCCATTAACACTAATGTGACGCCACAGTTTGTAGCAATTAAGCAATTTTTTGAATCGGAATATTTACTTAAAACACGGACCACACTTGGAGTTTCACAAACACCAAATGGCGATAAGTACTATCAAGATAGAATTAACTTTTACACAACAAGTACCCAATATACTGCGCAAGATATTCACAATATTGGGTTAGAAGAAGTGGCTCGTATTAAGGCAAAAATGAAGCTAATTATTGCAGATTTAGGTTTTAAAGGCAGTTTTGCCGATTTTCTTGAGTTTTTAAGAACCGACCCCCAGTTTTATGCCACAACTCCCGAACAATTACTTATGATTGCTCGCGATATGGCTAAAAGAGCCGACGAGCAATTGCCTAGGTTCTTTAAGACATTACCAAGAAAACCATATGGAGTGGCACCTGTGCCAGATGCGATTGCTCCAAAATACACCGGCGGTCGTTATGTCCCCACTAGTAAAAATAGTACCGATCCCGGTTATTATTGGGTTAATACGTACGACTTGCCAAGTAGAACCTTATATACTTTACCCTCGTTAACGGTGCACGAAGCGGTGCCAGGACATCACTTACAAGGAGCTCTAAATAACGAATTGGGCGATAGTATTCCTGACTTTAGAAAGGGATTGTATTTATCTGCCTATGGCGAGGGCTGGGGCTTGTACACCGAATTTTTAGCCGACGAAATGGGCATGTATACAACCCCATACGAACAATTTGGACAACTAACTTACGAAATGTGGCGGGCCTGTAGATTGGTGGTCGATACTGGCATTCATGCCATGGGCTGGTCTCGTGAGCAGGTAGTGGAATATATGTCGAGCAATACAGCCTTGTCAATTCACGAAGTAAATACAGAAACAGATCGCTATATTTCTTGGCCTGGACAGGCATTGTCTTACAAAATTGGGGAATTAAAAATTAGAGAGTTGCGCTTAAAAGCAGAAGATGCCTTAGGTAGTGATTTTGATATTCGGGAGTTTCACGAAGTAATACTGCAACAAGGAACCGTAACTTTAGCTATTTTAGAACAACGCATAGAAGCCTACATAAAACGTGCACAAGAATCAAAAACACAAGTTTAACTGTATAGACGGGCATACCTGTGGTAACCCAGTACGTGTTGTAACGACGGGTCACCCCCAACTAGAGGGCAATTCTATTGCCCAAAAACGCTTGCATTTTTTAAAGGAATTCGACTGGATTCGAACGGGGCTTATGTTCGAACCACGTGGCCACGACATGATGAGTGGTAGTTTTATTTACCCACCGTCCAATTCAGAAAACGATTGTGCCATTCTATTTATAGAAACTTCTGGTTGTTTACCTATGTGTGGCCATGGAACCATTGGAACCGTCACAATAGGTATTCAAGAAGGTTTAATAACACCTAAAACTCCAGGTAAATTACGCTTAGAGACTCCAGCTGGATTGGTTAAAATTGATTATGCCCAAGATAAAAATAATAATGTAGAGTGGGTAAGACTAACTAATGTACCCAGTTTTTTGGCAGCCCAAGATTTAATCGTTGACTGTCCAGAATTGGGCGAAATTAATGTAGATGTGGCCTACGGCGGAAATTTTTACGCCATTGTAGACCCACAGCCTAATTTTAAAGGGTTGTCGCATTTTACTGCTGGCCAAATTATACAGTTTTCGCAAATAGTGCGGGATCGACTCAATAAAAAGTATCCGGGTCGGTTTGTTCACCCTTTAGATAGCAATATAAATGGTATATCACATATGCAGTGGACTGGAAAACCCAAGCACCCAGATTCGCACGGGCGCAACGCTGTTTTTTATGGCGATAAGGCTATAGACCGCTCTGCATGTGGAACAGGGACCTCGGCAAGAATGGCGCAATTACATGCCAAAGGTTTATTAAAAGTTGGACAGGAATTTAATCACGAAAGTTTTATTCATTCGGTATTTAAGGGTAAAATAGCACAAGAAACTACTGTAGGATCAATAAAAGCAATAGTGCCAATGGTACAGGGTTGGGCCAAAGTTTACGGCTATAATCAAATAAGTATTGACCCTAGTGACGACCCTTATGCTTTTGGTTTTCAAGTTATTTAGTATATGAGTAAATCGGTTTTAGTAATAGGAGGAGGTATAGTAGGATTAAGCTGCGCTTATTTTTTGCAAAAAGAAGGCCATCAGGTAACTGTGGTCGATAAATCGACTATGGACTTTGGCGCTTCTTATGTTAATGCAGGCTATTTAACGCCTAGCCATATTATTCCATTAGCGGCTCCTGGGGTTATGAAGCAAGGCATTAAGTGGATGTTTAATCAAGCGAGTCCGCTCTATATAAAACCAAGATTAAATCCGGATTTTTTAAAGTGGTCGTTAGCTTTTAACAGGTCTTGTTCTCAAGCCAATGTTGACCGCTCTATGCGAGCCATTCGTGACTTAAATTTAATGAGCCGTGAATTATTTCCAGACATAAAAAAAGAAGAGGGTTTTGGGTTTCAGTTAGAACGTAAAGGATTGCTCATGTTATGCCAGACTCAAAAAATGCTAGATGCAGAATTAAAAGTGGCAGATCTGGCAAAAAGCGAAGGTTTAGAAGTTTGTAGTGTTACCGCCCAAGAAATTAAAGCCATGGATCCAAGCGTTGCTATAGAAACTATTGGTGGGGTGCATTTTGGATGCGATGGACATACTACCCCCGTTCAGTTAATGACTGAATTAAAGGCGCTCTTACCCAAGTTAGGCGTAGACTTTAAACTGCAAGAAACTGTTCAAGATTTAATAATAAACACAGGTTGTATTACTCAAGTTAAAACAGATAAAGCCAAATACAGCCCAGACCAAGTAGTTTTAGCCAGCGGATCATGGAGTCATAAATTGGCAAAAAAGGTAGGGATTAAGCTGCTTTTAGAAGCTGGAAAGGGTTATTGTATAAATTCCAAACGGGACTTGGGAATTAGTATGCCAGCGGTTCTTTGTGAATCTAAAGTAGCAGTAACTCCAATGGATGGCTTTACACGCTTTGCCGGCACCATGGAAATTGCTGGAATTAACCATAATATTAATACAAAACGGGTAGCCGCAATTGCCAATGCTGCTAACAAATACTATCCAGAAATCACCCTTAACGATTCAGAAAAACAAGAGGCTAAATGTGGCTTAAGACCAGTTTCTCCAGACGGTATGGCCTATATTGGGAAATCTAAACAATGCGACAATCTTGTATTGGCAACAGGACATGCAATGATGGGATGGAGCATGGGTCCTGCTACTGGTAAATTGGTATCTCAGATTGTTTCTGAACAACAATTAGAGATGGATATTAGTCCTTTTAATCCCGACAGAAAGTTTTAAATATCTAAGCGCATATTTATTAAATGATTTTTAAACCCAGCCTTTTGGTAAGCCCTTAGTGCAGGCTGGTTAACGTGGTAAACATCTAATCTAATTTCGAATAATCCGCCTTGTTTTGCCCATTCAATTAAGGCATCCAAAACCAATTGATTATACCCGTTACCGCGATGTTCTGGCGGCACAAACATAAAGCCTAAGTAGGCGTAATGGGTGTGTTTTAGATAGGCCCTGTCGGTAATTTTTTTGGCATAACCCGAAGCGACTATTTCTCCGTTTAGTTCGGCTACATATAATTCGGCATCTGGACTTGTAATAAAATCGCGAACATTGTAATAACTAATTTGCCCGTCAGCAATAGTCTTGTCCATTGGACGTTCGGCTTTTATTAATCCCTGCTCGAATTCCAATAAAACGGGAACATCATTTAAATTTGCTTTTCTAACTAGGGGTTGCATACTAACAGGACATATCGGCCACTATTTTCCACTGGCCGTTAATTTTCTTAAAAATAATAATAAAGACGCCTTCGGCATCGCCCACGGTTCTGGCTAAATGGTAACGCCCCATAACCCAATAACTATTTTTCTCTATAGGACTAATATCTTCTAAAGTAAACGTTAGGGTTCCCCGATCGGCAAGGGTAGGATACGATTTTTTATAGTTATCTAGGGTTTGCTGCCAACCTAAGGTTAAGCCTCGAGCTCCAAAAAATTTAAGAGAATCTGACTTTACATAGCCTGCCATAAATTCTTCTAAGTCCCCACTAGACCACGCAGTTTGCTGGGCTGCCATTACGGCTTTTATTGCTGCTCTGTCTTGGTCTAAAGATTGACAGTTAGCACAAGTAGTTATAAAAACTAAAGCGATAGTAAGTATAAGTTTATTCATAATGGGTTAGTTTGTCTTCGTTTAAAACTCGTGTTAAATAAGTTAATAACAGCTTAGCATTTTCCATACTAAACACCATAGGAGGTTTAATTTTAATAACATTGTGATCGGGACCATCTACGCTCATTAAAAAGCCAAAATCCTTCATTCTATTGGCAAGATAAGCGGTTTCTTGAGCTAATGGTCTTTTATTAGCGCCGCATAATTCAAACCCAAGAAAGAAGCCTTCGCCACGAACATTGGCAATTATTGGGTGTTTATGGCTTAAGGTATTAAGTTCCTCCTTTAAATAGCTGCCAACCAGTAGCGCATTTTGTTGTAAATTTTCTTTTTTAATAGTTTTTAAAACCTCTAGCGCTATATTACAAGACACTGGATTCCCACCAAAGGTGTTAAAATACTCCATTCCGTTAGCAAAAGCCGCTGCAACTTTTTGAGTACAAACTACGGCTGCAACCGGGTGTCCGTTGCCCAAGGGTTTACCAATGGTTATTATATCTGGTATTACTCCGTGTTGTTCAAACCCCCAAAAAGTGCTCCCCAATCTTCCAAGGCCTACTTGGACTTCGTCCGAAATACATAATCCTCCGGCATCGCGAACCGCTTTATAAACTGTTTTTAAAAATCCATCGGGCAACGGGATTTGTCCGCCGCAACTTAAAATGGGTTCTAGTATTAATCCCCCAAGGGTTTGGTTTTTATACTGCAGGTTTTTAATTAATGTGTCTACTTCTTGGGCGTATTTTATCCCGGCGTCTTGCTGTGTATATTTACCCCTAAAAGTATCTGGCAATGGAAATATATGCGTGTTTTTGGATTTTCCACCGCCTCCTTTTCCATCAAATTTATACGAACTAACTGCAATACAGCCACTAGTGTTCCCGTGGTATCCCACTTGCGAGGCCAGCATTTGGTTAGAGCCCGTAACGGTTTGGACCATACGCAAGGCGAGTTCGTTGGCTTCGCTTCCAGAGTTTACAAAATGTACCACAGATAAGCTTGGGGGAAGGGTATCTACCAAGGCTTTGGCTAAGTTGTTTATTGCCGGGTGTAGATACCGCGTATTGGTATTAAGAGTCGCCATTTGCGCTTGCCCGGTCTGAACCACTTGGGGATGTTCGTGGCCTACATGCGCTACATTGTTTACCGTATCTATATACTTATTACCCATTGCATCTATAAGATATACACCCGTACCTCTCACAATATGCAGTGGGTCTTTGTACTGTAGGCTCATTCCTTTGCCCAAATACTGTTTTCTATGGGTTAAAATTTCGAGTTTTGAATTGCTTTTTTTAGGTTTTAAAGCAGCGTCTTTAAATAACAAATTGGGGTCTGGACAAAAATCTTTCCACACTTCTTGCTGACTAGGATAGGTTACCCCAGGAAAATCATTTTGATAATCTAACATGCTTAGCATTATCTGAAAATGCAAGTGCGGCGACCAGCTCCCATTTTCGTGCGCTGCCCCCAATTTTCCTATTAATTGGCCTTGTTTTATGGTATCACCCGGTTTGTTTTTTAAGGCACTTTTTGGGGATAAATGCCCATGAAGTGTGTAAAAGTGTTGCTGGTCAATGTTGTGCTCTAAAATAATTAGTCCGCCGTATTCCTTATTGCCGGAATCGTTAACGGCGGTTACAACTTTGCCTTTAAATAAGGCATGGACTGGAGTGCCAGCAGGAAGCCAAAAATCTACCCCTAAATGCACGGTGCGGCTGTGCAAACCGTTATTTCCAGTAACATCGTAGGCCGAATCTGTGTATAATGGCCTTGGCTCTAAATAGCCGCCGGCAATAATTTGTGTTGCATATTTAGCCTGTAACTGGTCAATTTTGAATTCAAATAATGCCAAGTCATTAAACTGTGCTTGGGTACCTATCCATGTGCTGGCAACGCTCAAATCTAGATGTACCGCTTTTTTATAGTCTGTGGTGGGGAATAAGTCTGTAAAACTGCACCGCTGGATTTTGGTCCAATTAATAAAGTCTCGGGTATTTGGGTGGGCATAAAATCCGCAGGCTTTTCTAAAGTTAAAATGCGCAAAATCAGGTTGAACTTTATACCAAGCTTTTAAATTTTCCCAAACGGCCTGGTCGCTAACTTGAAGGTAATCGTTATCCGGATGCTCCAATTTGTTTAAAGCGGCCTTGGTAGCACTAATCACTAGGCGGATTCCAATGCCGTTATACAGGTGAGCTAATTCCCTTTCTTCTAATTTAAATGTCTTATTATACCCAGCAATTACTGGAAGAATTGCATCTAGGGGATCTACAAAACCAGTCATTACGTAACTGCAACAAATGGCTAAATCGTTAATGGTTTGTGTGTTTACCGCATCGCCAAAATCAATAATGCCGGTTACTTCAGGATTTAATACATCTGTAGAAACAAAGATGTTGTTGTCGTTTAAATCGTTGTGAATTAACTGTGTTCTTAAGGTTTTATATGCTGTCAATTCCGCTTCAAAACCACTAATAAAATAACCAATTATTTTACGCTGTTCTGGGTTCCATAAATCTAGGTGCTTTTTTGTCCAAAGCCCCTGTGCATTGTCCCAGTCAAAATTGGGTTTAGCAATAGTAAAGGTTATTTGTTTTAAGGAATTTGTTAGCGAGCCTGCGACCTTGCCTAAATGAGCTCGCAATCCAACCGTTATAGGGTTTACTCGATTCCAAAGTCGGCCGTCTATCCAGCTAATTAAACACACCTCACGCTGCTCTTGGTTGCTGTCTAGAAAAGTGGTAACCAATGCTCCTTGGGTAGTTTTAATTGGCTTAGGAGTAGGGTGTTTATTACTGGTTTCTGCTAAATAATGCAGCAAGTCTTGCTGTTGTGAAAGTCCTTTTTGTGATGTGTTAACCCCCGAAATTTTTAACAAAAAGTGGGTTCCATCTGTCGCAGTTACTTTATAATTAAAATCCAGTTCGCCATAAATTAAAGTGGCGGTGGCATCTAGATTATAAAGTTCGAAGAGAATACTTTCTAACTCGCTATTAGAAAATTCCATACTAATAATACTGGTTAAATTATAGCTTAAAAATAAGCACTAATTTAAACATCAGCACTAATAATAGCGTCCATTTACAACAACTTCTTTTGCTTATTGTAAAAGGCATCGGCTTGCAGCTGCATAAGTTCGCGAGCCTTTTTGCGCTTGTAGTCGTATAGTTCTTGTTCTTCGGCAATATCGGCGTAAACGCGATTATTAATGTCTCTATCTGTAGTAACCAACACATCGCGCTGTCCTTTTTGCTGGGCCACCCAAGATGCAACAGCACTTTCTTGTTCTTGTAATTTTAAATCGTACGGCCCTCTAGGAGACAATAACTTGGCTAAAATAGGAGAAGTTTCTACAGCTAAAAACAGCAGAAAAATAAAAAACGAAGGCAGCCAAGGCAATTTTTCTAAAGCATTTACACGAGCCATTAGCCCGTCAAAGCCTTCTATTACAGGCTGGGTTTCTATTACTTTAGCCTGATATTCAGACTCTAAGACTTCGATTTTACCCTCTAAGGCGCTTATTTTTTGATTATTGGCATCACGTAAAACCTGCAATTCACCAAGTTGTACATCGTGTTTATCTCGCTTTTCTTTATAGACTGGCCCTTTGCCTAATAACTCTGTTCCAGCGGTTCCTTCGGCCTCAGAAATATAGGTGTCATATAAATTATTAACTGTTGTTTCTTTATCGACTACTTCTTGTTTTAATCCGGCAATCTCTGTATTTAAGGCTTCAATATTTGGCGTGTATTGTAAGGCCAATTGATCCTTATTCTCTAAGGTCATTTGGTTTTTCTCTTCCAATAGCACTTGGTCAATTTCTTTTTCGAATATTTTAAGCTCCAAAGGTTTGGCAATTACTATTGCTATAATTACTGCCAAAATAAGTCGTGGCGAAGCTTGAATTAATTCATCAAAAAAACTGTTTCTTTTTTTAATGGTCGATACAATAAAGCGGTCTAGGTTAAAGATTAATAAACCCCAAACAAAGCCAAAAAAGGTGGCGGTTATATAATTGTCAAAAACGGTATATAAAGCATAGCTGGCGGCAATTGTTGCCATAACAGCAGTAAAAAATACTGTTGCGCCTATTCCAGCATATTTGGTGCGTTCTCCAGGAGAACAGTCGTCTAAAATTTGAGTGTCTGCTCCCGAGCAAAAAATAAAAAAACGTTGTAACATGCTGCCGATTTTAAGATTCCTGTATAATTACAGGTTGATTGATAGAGTATTAGAACGCAACTTTAGGTGTTTTGTTACATAAAAAAGCCCCGAATTTACGGGGCTTTAATAATTTTGTTATGTTTTACTGCGATAAGCGTAATACTGCTACATTTTTAAATTAACTACGGTGCGCTTTCCATTCTTTTTTACCACATCAATAGTATTTAGAGCATCTTTTTTAGCCAATTCTAATGCGCGATCCGAAGTGATTTCTTTTCCGTTTAGCATAAATTTAGCGCCTTCTTTTGCTAATTTAACAATGGCGTCCGTAACACTTAATGGCGGCGGAGGTGGTGGAGGGGTTGGCGTTTCTACAATTTCTACAAATACGTTTTGTCCGTTTTGTGGTTCCGTTTTTATTTCTATCACTTCTTTTATTTCTTCGAATTCTTCTACTTCCTCGATTTCTATAAATTCATTTTCACTATTTGGAAGCATCTCGATCTCTTCTAAAATTACTTCTTGAACTTCGGTAACCGTCACTGGAGCAGGCGGCGGCGGTGGTGGAGGTGGAACCAAACCATACTTATTGGGGCTGGCCTGATACAATTTTGTGGTTTTATAAACGTCGTTCAGTTTCTTAATAAATGCGCTATCTACGTTGCTAATTTGAATCTTTATATCGGCATTTTTATATTCGTTATCGGTCCAAGTTTTGGTGGCTTTGTCTACCGCCTTTGCAAAGTACTTTAGCGTTGTTGTATTGCCGTTAACGGTTATAGATTTGCCGTTAATTACTATTTTTATAGGGTCCGTCGCACTGTAAAGAGCTTCTTCTATTATTGCTTCTTGCTGCTTAGGCGTTACAAAACCTACTCCTATTTGACTTTGCCAAAAAGGATTAGTCATTAGGTTTACTTGAACGTGTTTTGCTCCGCTTTGATTGGCAACGCTAAACTCACTAAAAAATGGCAGATCGTCCGGATGATATTCTTTTATAGCGGCATTTGCTATTGGCGTGTTATCCAGCAACAAGGTATAGGTGTTTTTATCTTGCCAACGGTTAAAATCTGAATACGTGGGGTGATTAGTCGCACGTAGTTCCTCAATTGTCACTTCGGGTTCCTGAGTGTTAATCACTACGGTATTGGTGGTGCTAAAACTGTAGCCTAGAAAGGCAATAACAGGTAAGATAAACATCCCTTTTACAAGACGGGTTCTTTTAGATGATGTGTGTTTCATGACTGTAAATCGTTTTTTTATTGATGAATAATTAATGGCATTAGCCAGGCTTGGCCCATTGGCCGAAACCGAGTAATGCAGTAATGTTTCTTGATAATTAGACCGAGCAAAACCAGCTTCTAATACAGCCTTATCTGCCAAGAACTCGTGATTTAGTTTTATGCTTCGCTTGTACAAATAGATAAGCGGATTAAACCAAAACAACAGTTGTAATAGTTCGGCAAATAATATGTCTACACTGTGTTTTTGAGTGGCATGAGCTTGCTCGTGTACAAGTACTTCGGTTGGAATTTCGTGGTCCTCGAAACCTTTTTTATTAACAAAAATGTAACTAAAAAAAGTATGGGGAATTACTAATTTACGCAGCAGAACATAGCTTATTTGCTTTCCTTTCTGCCTTGGATTTGATTTAATTCTTATCCATAATTGGCGTAAATTTTTAAAGAATCGTATACTAAATAGTGCAACACCTAGAAGGTAGATACTCCAAAGTCCAGTGGTTATCCAATTGTAATTTATTGGTGCTATTGCATCGCCTGCATTGTTGGTAATAGTTACAGTTGCCGCATTACTTGGGGTGAATTCTACCAACTGTGTTACGGTAATGGCAGGAATAATAAAACTTAGTGCTAAGCTTCCTAATAAATAAAAACGTTTAAAGTTGTGCATGGATTCTCGCTCTAAAAAAAGCAAATACAGTCCATATAAAATGGCCATACAACAGGCAGATTTAAATAGATATAGTTCCATGATTATTTCTTTTTAATTTCTTGATCAATAATGCTTTTTAGCTTTTGCAATTCTGCTTTGCTCATATTGGCCTCTTGAGTAAAAAACGAGGCAAATTGAGTAGTTGAATCGTTAAAAAAGTGCTTTATCATGCCTTTCATTTGCTTAGCAAAGTAAGCTTCCTTGGCAACCGTTGGGAAGTATTCTCTGGCACGTCCTTTTTGGGAATAGCTCACAAAATCTTTGTCCTGCATGCGCTTAAGTAGCGTAGCAACCGTTGTAATTGCAGGTTTTGGGTCTGGGTAATCTTCTATTAAGTCATTAATAAAAGCTTTTTGTCTACTCCAGAGTAGTTGCATAAGTTGTTCTTCTGATTTTGATAAAGACATAGTTGTTCTTTTTAACTCTACAAATGTAGAATAATATTTCTATTCTACAAACGTAGAGTAATTATTTTTTTAATTTTTAACATTTTCACGTGCAGTGTTTGGTCATTAATTTACATTTGCGAACCATAAAACATCTAATTACATGGATAGAGATCTAGAAAAACGCGCTAATGGCGTTTGTGAATTATGTAGCTCAGATCAAGGGTTGAGTGCATATATCGTTCCAAATTCACCAAAATCTGGATTGGAGGCTTCCATAGCGCTATGTGCCGCTTGTGAATCCCAGATTGCAAACCAGGACAGCATAGATCCAAATCATTGGCGTGCTTTAAACGACACCATGTGGAGCCAAGAACCTGCGGTTCAAGTAATGGCTTGGCGCATGTTACATCGACTAAAAAGTTTTGGATGGTCTCAAGATTTATTAGAGATGATGTACTTAGATGAGCAAACGCTAAAATGGGCCGAAGCTGCGGGAGATCATCTAGATAATTCTAATGCCATAGTGCACCGCGATGTAAATGGGGTAGTGCTAGAACCAGGCGACTCAGTTGTCCTTATTAAAGACCTTAAAGTAAAAGGCTCCAATATGGTCGCCAAGCAGGGTACCGCTGTTCGTCGTATTTCTTTAGATTACGATAATCCAGAATACATAGAAGGTAAGGTAGCTGGCCAGCAAATTGTAATAATAACGCAATACGTCAAGAAAATCTAACCTAATTTCCTGAGCTCATTGCTGTAAAGTAGTGGTAAAACTGTGGAATGGTTTCTATACCCTTTAGGTAATTCCAAATCCCAAAATGTTCGTTAGGCGAGTGAATGGCATCGCTATCTAGTCCAAAGCCCATTAAAATGGTTTTACTTTTTAGTTCGGCTTCGAACAAAGAAACTATAGGAATACTACCACCACTGCGTTGCGGGATTGGAGTTTTGCCAAAGGTAGCTTGGTAGGCCTTTTCGGCAGCACGATATCCTAAACTGTCTATAGGAGTAACGTAACCTTGTCCACCATGATGCGGAGTAACCTTTACGCGCACACCTTTTGGGGCAATGGCTTCGAAATGACTTTTAAACAAATTGGTAATTTCATGCCAATCTTGATTGGGCACCAATCGCATCGATATTTTTGCATAGGCCTTACTGGCAATTACTGTTTTGGCGCCTTCACCGGTGTAACCACCCCAAATTCCATTAACGTCTAGCGTTGGGCGTATTGCATTACGTTCGTTAGTCACGTAACCGGCTTCTCCGTAAACCGCATCTATATCTAGTGATTCTTTATAAGCATTTAAATCGAATGGAGCCTCTGCCATCTTTGCTCGCTCTGCTTGGGTAAGTTCTTCTACTTTATCGTAAAATCCAGGAATGGTTATGTGGTTGTTTTCGTCGTGTAACGAAGCGATCATTTTAGTTAATATGTTTATTGGGTTTGCAACCGCCCCGCCATACAATCCGCTATGCAAATCACGATTGGGTCCGGTTACTTCTACTTCTACATAGCTTAATCCGCGTAAGCCAGTTGTAATAGATGGAATGGTGTTGGCGATCATTCCGGTATCACTAATTAAAATTACGTCGTTTGCCAATTTCTCTTGATTTTGACTAACAAACCACCCCAAACTTTCGCTCCCAACTTCTTCTTCGCCCTCTATCATAAATTTTACATTACAAGGCAATTGATTGGTGCTGGTCATATATTCCAAAGCCTTTACATGCATGTACATTTGGCCTTTATCGTCGCAGGCCCCACGAGCAAAAATTGCTCCATCAGGGTGTAATTCCGTAGTCTTTATTACGGGTTCGAATGGCGGGCTGTCCCACAATTCAAGTGGGTCTGGCGGTTGTACGTCGTAATGACCATAAACTAAAATTGTTGGCAGACTAGGATCTACAATTTTGTGGCCATATACAATAGGATAACCTGGAGTTTCGCAAATCTCTACATGATCGCAACCAGCTGCTGTAAGACTGTCTTTTACAGCTTCTGCCGTTAAAATAACGTCTTTTTTATAGGCCGAATCGGCACTAATAGAAGGAATTTTTAGCAAATCGACTAATTCGCTAATAAACCGTTCTTTATGAGTTTGTATGTATTTTTTGGCGGACTCCATGGGTATATTTTTATTGGTTTTGTAAAGGTAGAGAAAATCAAATTATTTGTAAATCGAATTGTTTGTAAATACCAAGTATTGTTTATATTTGCACCCCTAAGCAACTCCTATGCTAAAAGCTTCGGAGTGCAACCGCGGATGTGATGGAATTGGTAGACATGCTAGACTTAGGATTTAACCTAATAAAAGTTCTTAAAATATTGAAAAAGCGGGCGTGGTGGAATTGGTAGACACGCCAGACTTAGGATTAAACCAAATAAAAAGTGTTAAATTGCACTTTATGCGGGTGTGGTGGAATTGGTAGACACGTCAGACTTAGGATCTGATGCCGCAAGGTGTGGGGGTTCGAGTCCCTTCACCCGCACAAAAGTCGAAGAGAAATCTTCGGCTTTTCTTATTTAAAAATAGGTGCTAACAATTGGATAGGTACAACATAGGTACAACATTTCCCTCTTTTTCAACACTTAATTGAATTTCATATTAGATGATTTTATTCGATACCAAACTAAATTTTATTTGATTATAAATTATATTTTCTAATCTAATTTAACTTTTGTCCTTCGATTGAGAGTTTATTATCATACAATATACACGCAAGGTAAACTCGTAAAATACTTCCATCAAAAGACTACGGCATAAAGCCGACGCTTTCGCCCCTTCTCATTTATTCCGTTTCCTTTTGAGCGAAGATTTTATCTTCCGTTTGGTTTCTGCTCAAATATTGTTTAATCAAAAATTTGAGTATTATGACAACAAAAGCGAGTACCACAAAGAAGCGCAGTAGAACTAAAGTAGCTGCCAAGAATGAAGTAAATGGAAAGAAATCATCCGTACTTGAAATTCAGAACTTACCGTTAGGTAAAATAAAGCCTGACCCAGAACAACCGAGAAAGACTTTTAACGAGGATGCGTTAAAGCAGCTTTCCAAGAGTATTGAAAAGCACGGTGTGTTGCAGCCAATCACATTAAGGAAACTAAATGAACATTATGTCATCGTGATGGGTGAACGTCGATATCGTGCAAGCAAGCTGGCAGGAAAAAAGACTGTACCCTGTATCGTGAGGACTTATGAGAACAATGATGTTCTTGAAGTTCAGATTATCGAAAATCTGCAAAGACAGGATGTAGAACCTACCGAAGAAGCTGAGGCTATTGCTTACCTAAGCGAGAAATATGCACCTACCGAAATTGCGAAGCGATTGGGTAGAACGGATAACTTCATCAGACAGCGTTTAAAATTAGCTGGATTGATTGACGGTTTCAAGCAATTTGTACGCAATGGCGAAATGACGATTTCCTTGGGTGTAGGTGTCGCACTCTTTGAACCGGAAGAACAGCAGATGATGTTGGAAACGATGGGCGAGGGTTTTAATGCACATCAGATAAATAGGATGATTAAAGACCAGACCTACGATTTGGAAAAAGCATCTTTTGATGTAACCGATAAAAAATTGGTCCCGAAAGCTGGGTCGTGTGTTGAATGTCCGTTCAATGCAGCCAATCAAGGCAATCTATTCGGCGAAGGAAAAATGGTCTGTACAAAAGCAGCCTGTTATGAGACGAAGAAAAGCAAATCGCTCTTGAACCTGATTGAAAAGTCCAAGAAAGAGAATATCCTTTTAATCCCTGAAATACGACAATATTGGGCAGATGACGAAAGCAATCAGCTCATTATATCGCAATTGGAAAAGAATGGACTCAAAGTCTATCTACTGGATGATGTTGAAATTATAGAGAATCCGATTGAGCCAACAATCGAGGGTATTAAGATAGAATATCAACATTACGATTATTCTGAAGATGAATTAAAGGCAGAATTGGATGAAGCAATGCAGAATTATAAAGAAGCATTGGAAAAATTCAATTCAGCAAAAGAAGAAGGATTTAAAAACGGTATTGTGTTCCATCCCGATTCATTCCAGCACAAGGAAATTTTTGTAAAGATTGTTGAAAAATCAAAGAACGATTCTACGGAATATTCGACACCATTGGCCAACAGAAAAATGGCTGATTGTACACCTGAAGAACAAATTGTAAAAATCAACGAAAGGGAAATCCGCAAGAAGCAAATCGAGAACAACAAGCAGTTTGAAGAAGTGGTGCAGATGATTCGTGAGACAAAATACATTGATACGAAGAAGACACTTTCAACAGATGAAATGGTTGCATTCTCGATATCGCTATTTGAAAACAATGTGGATTATGTAAGTCAGCAAAAGTATTTCTCAAAGTTCTTGGGAGACACTTCAAAAATGACCAAAGTCGAAATGGTAGAGAATTTCAAGAAGAATTTCAAAAAGGAAATGTTTCATAGGCTGATACGGTATATGCTCACAAAGCAAGTGCATTTTGGCGAAAGCAATCACGTCAATAATCTTACCAATATTTCATTTTATAATGCGATACAGGGATATTATAAATCTAAGATTGCCGGCATAGAAAAGGAATATGCCGAAAAACGAGACAAGCGTGAAGCACATTTGAAAGAGCGCATCATGGTTCTTGAAAAGCAAATTCAGGAACTCAACGAGTAGCTTTTGTTGTGTGAAGAGGGGTCGGCATTCGTGCTGGCCCTTTTTCTTTTTTATGATAGTGTTTTGAAAGATATGTTCATAAGGAAGGGGTTATCAATCAATAGTTAGCGCAAAGGTAAACTCGTAAAATACACCCATCAAAAGACTACGGCATAAAGCCCACGCAACATCCTACGCTTATTTATTCCGTTTCCTTTTGAGCTGAGATTTTAGCTTCCGTTTGGGTACTGCTCAAATATTGTTTAATCAAAATACATCATTATGAAACGAGTATCTGAAGAACCTAAAATTTCGCTTCAAGAAGCGGAAAAGCATTATGAACAAAGTAGCGAAAGTTACAGCATTGATAGTGGCGAAAGCCATTTGGCTTATTACAGGGATAAGCATCCCAACTATTACCGAGTATTATCAGAAAATGTTTAATCTAAATTCAAAAGCTATGTATTTACAAAATTTGCAACAGGATGAAATCTTTGTTCCATCCGAAATGAAATCCTTAAAAAGTCTGACCCAGATGGAATCCCGAAGAGGGCTTGAAAATGTCATTATCTCAAATGGCAAAATCGTCAATGTGGTATCGAACAGCTATGGCCATATTCAGAATCAACTATTCTTCAAGAAAGCTGAAGAAATGCTGACCGATGCACAGCTGAATTTCCACAAGCGCACCATCAACAAAAACGACAGGTCGTTCATTACAGATTTTATAATCGACGACAAAAGCCAGTTTACGGTCAAGAACCATAAGGACTTGATACTACCGATGCTTCGGTTCAAGAATTCGTATGACGGAAGTGAAAAGACCTCTGGACACTTCGGGTTTTATAGAGAAGTGTGCTCAAACGGTCTACACGTATCACAAGCCGAAATCGAGTTTTCCATAAAACATAGTAAGAACAATACACACTTGATTATGCCGAGATTGAACAACCTATTCGATAAATTTCTGGACAATGAATTTTACACCATTACCAAGAAATTCGACAAGATGAAGGAATTTAAAATCATCGACACACAAGAATTTGTAAAGGCGATTCTCGACAAAACGAAACTATTCCGGTACGAATGTAGCGATAAGAACAGCGACCCGTCGAAAAAATCTCGTGAGGTCATCGAAATATTGAACTATGAAGCGTTACTGCTTAATGAAGAACCAAATCTATGGTTGGGCTATAATGCCTTCAATTCAGTACTACATAATGTCTTGAAGAAAAGCTTTGGCCAACAGGAACGCTTAGATAAAAAGCTGTTTGATGAAGTCTATGCTATGGCATAAAGTTAATATAGGTTTGTCCAGTACCTTAAACTGGATGACTAAATATATAATAAACGGATACTTCCAATCCACTCAGCACATTTCCCTACATTCCACGCTCGCCTGCTGAAAAAGCAGACAACCACTTCATTTCGTGAAAAGAGCTTCCCTACAATGGTCATGGACATAATCTACAATTTCTGCTCTCCATTCCGTTAACCCTTCCCGCTATGCTGGGAAGGAACACTTTATTCCAGAGCCAAAATCGTGAATCAAGTCCGCTTTTCTAATCGGAAAGCCATCACCTTGATTTTCTTGACAGGATTTTCGGCGAGGACTTCTTTAGCCCTCATTTTGAAAATCCCTAAAAACCAAACCGCTGTCTTACACATTTTAAGGGGTTTATAATGGATAAAGCCTTTGTTGTTTTTCGGGTCGTCAAAAAACAGGCACGACATAACCAATTCTAATATAAACACAGCTACTTATCTCGCTTAACTGTCGGTACGCTCAAACGCAACTGCGTTTAAAAGAATTGCTAATGCCCTTATGGAACTTGTCAAGACTGTACAAAGTTTTAGTGAAAAATAAGGTTTCTACTTCCTTGAAATTCCAAGGAATTTACTACGTCGCAAACACACCTGATTTTACCCTAAAAGTCTTGACAAAACCCACTCTATCCATTGTGCGATGCACGAAAGAAAAGAACAAACACCCCTTAAAATTTAATCTGTTTTAAATCAATAGGGGAAATATAAATCACTTAAATATTTTATTATGAGTACTATTAGAAATCACGTACAATTGATTGGAAACGTTGGACAAGAGCCAACCATTACTAACCTTGAAAGCGGAAAGAAAGT
Source organism: Gilvibacter sp. (assembly GCA_965277295.1). Taxonomy (GTDB): domain Bacteria; phylum Bacteroidota; class Bacteroidia; order Flavobacteriales; family Flavobacteriaceae; genus Gilvibacter. Next base: position 973,010 of record OZ255720.1, on the reverse strand, counting down.
AGCCCGCTTTTCACTCGCTACGAACGAGTATTACAAAGACAGCAAAGGCGAAAAGCAAACCGACACGAATTGGCATACGGTTGTAGCCTGGGGTAAGACGGCTGAAATCGTTGAAAAATTTGTCGAAAAAGGCAAAGAGGTTGGAATTACAGGGAAACTAAAGACCCGAACCTACACCACCGATGATGGCAACCAACGCTATGTAACGGAAGTTGTAGCCGATGAAATCCTTTTACTTGGAAGTAAAAGCGACAAGTAATCTTTAAAAATAAAGAGGGCGTTCCTCTGGAAAGTTGCGCCCTCTTTTTCATTATTCACATTTTAAATACTATAAACAATGAAAGCACAAGTTAATGAAATAAAAATAAGTTATAAAGGTGGGCTAAAATCTTCAATGTGGCAGAAAATTAGTAATTCACAAGATGCTGCAGAACTGCTCTATGAGGATTGGGATAAAGATTCAATCGGCATACAAGAATCTTTTAAAGTTGTTCTGTTGAACAACAGCAATAAGGTAAAAGGGGTATATCAATTGTCACAAGGTGGAATTACAGGAACCTTAGTTGACGTAAGAATTTTATTTGCGGTTATTTTAAAATCTTTATCGGTAGGCATCATATTAACGCACAATCATCCAAGTGGTAAATTGGTACCAAGTGAAGCAGATAAGCAATTGACGAACAAGATTAAGAACGCATCGAAACTGTTTGACATAAAACTTCTTGACCATTTAATACTAATTCCAGATGGGAATTATTATAGCTTTTCTGATAATGGACTTTTATAAATTAGAAAGCTATGATATATCTAAATTTTACCGATTTGAACGAGGAAACACAAGAAAGATTACTTGCGAATTCCAAAGAGGATATAAAGGAAAAGTATGGCAAGGATATAATGGATTATGCCACCAAGCATAGTGCCAATTTAGATAAGATGTTGGATGAAGAAGCATTACGGAATTTGTATTCCTATACCTATGTGTTTAATATCTGATTTTCAATAATTTTAAAATAAGCACCTCTGAAATTTCAGGGGTGTTTTTGTAAGTAATTAATATATAGTCAAGAAAAAAACGTATCTTTATTTCGCTGAAATTCAGCATTCAAATTCAAGTAGGGTTATCCACTTTTCGACTTTCGCTGATAACCCTGCACATCGAAAAATAACAAATCGGAAAATCATTTTCCCTGAAAATGGCAATCGACTCTATAGTCGGATTGTATGGATTTTTGTCACGCTTGTGCGTGACGAAAAGGAATAGCAAGAGGGTAACACGCTTCGCGATGTTTCGGATTCCTTTTCGTTTTCAAACAGCTGATTGCCAGCGATTTAAATATATTTTAAATTCTTGACAATCAGCTATTTGCGACAAACGGGCTGGAAACGCCCATTTTTAGGGAAGATTTTGCGACAAATCGGCGAAATATGGACTCATTTACTGGAATTAGATTTAAAAAGGAAACCGCAAAACGTTTCCAAACTTTCTCACGGACTTACTTCAAATCGCACACCGAAGCGATGTCCACGATGCTCGATTTTTTCTTCTATAATGAAATTTCGCCAAAGGAAAAATTAGGACCAACTGGACGTACTATGGAAGCTAAATTACTCAAAAGAATAAATGCGGTCATTGCCATAATGCGAGACGTGGAAAAGACACAAACCAAACCTACGGTGGCTATGATTCAATCGCTGTTTGAAACAGAAGAACCTAGCAAAAAACCGCTAATTATAGAAAAGAAATATGCCGAAGAAAAGAAGGAAGTCCGCTTTCAAGAAAAGCCTGCCTCGTCAGCAGACAGGCAAAACCAAAGCAACCAACTATAAATTTTTGAGCTATGTACAGTACAATAACACCTCAAAAATTAGGCAACAATTATTCACAAAGTTCGGCTGATTTTGTAGGGTATTTGGAGAAGGAAAATCAAGGCTTCGAACAGCACGATATGGAACACTTTTTTAATCAATATGGCGATGAGATTTCTGCGGAAGAAGTGGTCAAAGAAATTGATGGAAACACCGCAAAATTGAAAAAGAAAGAACCTAAGTTTTATTCGATTACAGTCAGTCCTTCAAAATATGAATTACGAAAACTTCAGAACAGTAGTCAAGATTTAAAAACCTACACTCGTGAACTAATGAAGGATTATGTTGCCAGTTTCAATCGAGAAATCAACGGAAGACCTATAACCATCGATGATATAAAATACTATGCGAAAATTGAGCACCAAAGAACATTCAAGGGAACAGATTTTCAGATTAAAGAGAACCAACCTTTCGCAACAAAAATACTTCAGCTCAAAACGGATATCCGAAATATCCAAGAAGGACGAACTGAAGGGAATATTAAAAAGATGAAAAAGGAAATCGCTAAACTGGAACGCCAAGCACCACATCAACAAAATGGAAAACGGATAGTTCAGGGAATGCGAAAAGATGGAGACCAAAGTCATATCCATATCATCGTGAGCAGAAAGGATGTTTCAAATTCGGCTAGTCTTTCGCCAGGAAGTAAGCACAAAGCTTCAGAAGTTGAAATGCACGGCAAAAACATAAAGCGAGGTTTTGACAGAGACAAATTTTTTGAAAGAGCAGAAAAGACATTCGACAAAACTTTTGGCTACAAACGCAACTTTGCCGAAACCTACAAAGCACGAAAGGATTTTGTAAAAAATCCGAATCTATATTTCGCTGCTTTGATGAAATTACCAGCCAATGAAAAAGCGTTGGCTTTCAAAATGATTACCAAAAGTGGCTTGCCAATTATTCCAAGTATTCCAGTTAGTCAAGCACAAATTGCACTTCGGGTTTTCAAACGGTTAAGACGTGGTGCAGAAGTGGCCATCAAATCAAGTTCAATAGGAATTTAGGGTATGGAAATGAACAACCTTATAACAATACTTTCAATTATTGGTTTAGCCAGTACCATTTTCTATGCGATGTTTCGAGTAAGCAAATATGCGTTTTTATTAAATATTACGATACTTGCTTTTTTCCTATTCTATACTTCTGAAGGAAATGAATTAATATCGATATTATTGTATTTGGTTTGTCCTCTTATGCTAATTAATACAGGACTGTATGTTTTTCTTCATAAAACTGAAAACGCACAAAATGGAAATGCTAAATATCAGGTCAGATTTTCTACGACCAAAGGGAATTTCAAATTGGATAATATCAAAAGAGGCGCGTCCATAATCGGTTCTGCCGGAAGTGGAAAGACAGAAAGTGTGGTGTATGGATTTCTAAAACATTTCCGGAGAGAGCGTTTTTGTGGAATCATTCACGACTACAAAGATTTTGAGCTGACCGAAATGGCGTATCCTCTTTTTAAGGATAGCGATATTCCTTTTAAGGTCATTTCCTTTGATAAAATTATTCACAGGGTAAATCCCATAGCACCACGCTATTTAGAGAATGAGGAAAGTGTAAACGAAGTCTCAAGGGTACTAATTGAAAATCTTTTGGAACAAAGGGAAAGCGGAACTACAGGAACAACCAAATTCTTTAACGATGCAGCCGAGGGATTAATTGGTGGATTGATTTGGAAACTGAAAACCGACTATCCTAACTACTGTACGTTGCCACATTTAATAGCGATTTATCAAATGCTCGATACCGATAGTCTTATTCAGTTTTTGGAAACCAACACCACTTCGAGAGCAATGGCAGATGCTTTTATAAGCGGAAAGGATTCGGATAGGCAGACAGCTGGTGTGAAAAGTACCCTGGCTAATGCGCTGAAACGAATTAGTACACAACGAATTTTTATGGCACTATCTGCAGACGAAGTGCCATTGAATATCAATAGTGAGGAAAACCCTGCAATTATTTCCGTGGTCAATAACCCAAAATATGAAACGTCTTATTCGCCCGTCATCGCCACTATTATTCACACCATTACAAAACAAATGAGCTTACGAAATTCTAAACCGTCTTTCTTGCTGATGGAAGAAGCACCAACGATTCGCTTGTTGAATATGCACCGTATTCCGGCAACGCTTAGAAGTTATGATATTGCCACCATCTATGTAATGCAGGACAAAATCCAGAACGATATGATATATGGCGATAAGGCGAGCAAAGCGATTTTGAGCAATCTGTCCTATCAGTTTTTCGGAAAGGTTAATGACCCAGATACTGCCAAATATTACGAACGTTTTTTTGAAATCATCAAAGACCCAACGAAAAGCATCAGTCGTGGCCATAATCTCGATTTTGATACTCGCATTACAACTGGGGAAAAGGAAATTCCAAAAATTAGAGCTGGTGTGTTCTTCAGATTGAAACAGGGCGAATTTATCACGTATGCAGATGGGAAGGATAAGAAAGTACATTTTAAACTATCTAATATCATCAGGCAGCTACCGAAGGAATCAAAGCAATTTTCTCAGGCTGATTTAGAAGCTAATTTTGAGCGGGTTTATGAGGAGGTGAAGTCAATTTTTAATTAGCTTAACCTTTTGGTATCCAAAATTCCAAATCAAAATTTCGAAGTCTTTCGATAAATGCTTTCTGTGAAACCATAATATCTTCTATCTTACTTACGAGTTTTTTGATATACGTAAGTCTAACCGATTTTCCGTGACCAAAAGACCATCTTTTACCATTGGGTTCTTTTTCAAATTTCATTTTGGGATTGATACAATGGATAATGATATCATTGTCCTTAGCTATGGGCTCTGACCATATACCGTGAATGAAAGAGTTGCGTTCTGATTTTATATAACTTACTTCATTTAAAATTTCAGCCAGAATTTTCTTTTCGTAGTCATATTTTACATTTATCGTTTTAATGAGTTTGATATTCGCATCAAGACTATTCTTTTCAAAAAGATAAGCATTGAGAACATCATCATCTGATATAAATGCCCCGAGCATATCTCGGACAAGTACTTCCATTTTGGCAAATCTATCTGAGAGCAGTCCTATATAGAAATAAAATTCTTTTTCGATGTCTTCATATTCTTTGTAACGTTTTGCCATAATTTAAAAACCAGTTTGTTTTAATTAATAATTTTTCTATTGCTTCTAAGTTCCTTTTATTCTTCTTCATCAGACTTGTCGAAATTAATATTACGAATAGATTTGTATGATTTCCAATAATTTTTATCAGTCATTAACCCTGGAATAACGTCGTCATAGCCAAATTCGTATGGATACTCTTCAAGGAGTTCAGTCCTATATTTAGAGATATGGTCCCCGTAAAACTGTATGATGTTTTTGTGGTTTCTAACCATGTCAAAAATAGATTGAGAAAGCAACTTTGCATAGCGTTCTTCGGACCTGGATTGTTTCGTATGGATAATTTCATTTCTTAGGTTTTCAAGCTCAATAAAAGGCATCCACCAGTCCTCACGAGTTGGGTCAGGAGAATTCAAAATTGGGCGTATCACTTTTTTAAACTTTTCACGTAGTTCAAATTTTCGTTCGATTGCTTCTTTGGAATATATGGTTTTTACACCATTGGCTTCTGTTTGGTATTCCCATCCTGCTGGTATACATATATTAGCAAAAGCTTCCAAGGCTGTATATGCAAATATGACCGCCTGAATAATTATCTCAAAATAGTCGTAATACTCTTTTTGTTTTTCTAAAGAAGGAAAACTACCATGCCATTGTTTATGTCGTGGTAAAATGACTTTTTCGTAAAACTCCATAGCCTGATTCAGGCATCTATCAGCAATATTGGAGTACAATGCTACGTCATTGGGCTGAATAAGCATCGTTTCTAAGTGGTCAAATACTAATACCCAATTGGAATCAAAGATAAATCGATGAGTAAAATTATCCTGATTGAGTATTATGTGGGGCTTTTTGACTCGCCAATCCCTGTCCTTTCTGTAGTCTTTGGTAATTTCTTTACCAACTTCCAATAATGGGTTGAGTACCTTCCAACTACCATCTGTAAAGGTTAAATACTTTTTGTTGTTCTTTCTTGAATATGAAGTTTGTATGGCAGTTTTCAATTCACTTTCTTTTTCTTGATGTAAGTGAGCGATTGTATCAAAGGCAGAAGCCAACATGGTTACATAATCGATTTTCTCTGGTAGAGGGTGAAAAAGAAATTTTAAGATGTATGTATTCTCAAGTTCAAAGTGGAGTGAAAATGGCGCCATCTCAATACCATCTATTTGTGACATACTTTTAAAAATTTCTAGAAATAAATCAAATTTTTCTAAAAAGTCGTTATATGCTTCTGATAATGGAGCTACGTGATTTTCTATAAAAGGTATAGATGCGAAGATTTCGAAAAGTGACGAATTGTAAATCCAATCTCTGTCATCTATATCTGGCTCATCTGATGGAACTACATCCACTGAAATTTCAACAGGAGTTTTTTTTGTTTTTAAATTTTCGATCAAGACTTTATCAGTATAAAGTTTGAATTCTTTTCTATCCGTATGAATTAATATATCTTTTTTAATCTTTGGGTAATTCATAAAATGTTGTTTATTTACTACAAAAGTAATATATTTGTCGCAAATAAACAACAAAATGAATTCTAAGAAAACAATTATTCTTCCAAAGTATCAGAAGATTTTTGAAAACATAGGTGAGAATATAAAGCTAGCCAGAAAGAGAAGAAAGCTAACAACCGAGCAAGTTTCAGAACGTGCAGGTATTCATAGAGCTACCCTTTATCGTATTGAAAAAGGTGACCCAGCTGTAGCGATTGGTTTGTACTTTAATGTATTTAGGGTACTCAATCTTCAAGATGATTTTCTAAAGTTAGCAGTGGATGATGAATTTGGTAGAAAACTGCAAGACCTTGATTTATTATAAATATTATGGCAACAGGAAAATTTGACATATACGTATTTGCAGATTGGGCAGCTTTAGAGAAACCAACCTTGGTAGGCATACTTTCCGCTCACTTTGCTAAAGGAAAAAAAGCATTTAGTTTTGAGTATGACAAGGATTGGTTAAAAACCAATGCACAACGATTGTTAGACCCGGATATAGAGTTTTATTCGGGGCCACAATATCCAGCTAACAAAGAGAATTTCGGTATTTTTTTAGATAGTATGCCAGACACTTGGGGTAAGACCTTAATGAAACGTAGGGCTGCTCAAGATGCCAGAGCAAAGAATGAAAAGGCACCTACACTCTATGAAATAGATTATTTACTTGGGGTTTTTGACGAAAGTAGAATGGGTGCTTTGCGTTTTAAAACTGAACTGCAAGGACCTTTTTTAGATAACGATGCTCAAAGCCCAACACCACCGTGGTCTTCGCTTGGAGAATTACAAGAAGCAGCTAAACAGTTAGAAAGTGATGACCAAAGTGAAGCCGTAAGAAAATGGATTGCTGTATTGATAGCGCCAGGTTCATCATTGGGAGGTGCTAGACCAAAGGCAAATATTTTTGACCTTAAGAAGAATCTTTGGATTGCGAAGTTCCCATCAAAGACAGATACCATAGATAAAGCCGCTTGGGAGTTTTTAGCCTATAGACTAGCAACTGCCGCAGGTATACATATGGCAGATTCTAAAATAGAAAAGATAAGCGGTCAGTACCATACGTTTCTGACCAAAAGATTTGATAGAGAGACTGAAAAACGCATTCACTTTGCTTCAGCTATGACGATGACAGGTAATACAGAGGATATTATAAAAGAGTCTGCGCCAAGTTATCTCGAAATTGTAGAATTCATAGAAAATTATGGTGTGGATGTCGAGGCTAATTTACATCAACTTTGGCGACGTATAGTATTTAATATAGCGATATCTAATACGGATGACCATTTGCGAAATCACGGATTTATATTAACCGAAAAAGGTTGGGTTTTATCGCCTGCTTATGACCTAAACCCCTCGATAGAGAAAGATGGTTTGTCTCTAAATATAGATATGGATGATAACGCTTTAAGTTTTGATTTGGCTAAAAGTGTTGGCGAATATTTTAGATTAAATAATACAGAGATGGAAACTATTTTAAATGAAGTGTTATCCGTAGTGAAGAATTGGAAAACTGTGGCACAAGAAATAGAAATCAAAAATGCAGAAATTGAATTGATGGCTGGAGCCTTCAGGTGGTAAGAGAAGCAAGAAAATCAGATGAGTTATATAACAATTAAAAACGATGAGCAGAAAAATTATGGGTTGGTTCGCAAAACTGACTTAAATCTAAGAGCAAAATATCCCGAACTTCAAACCTTTATTTATCAAACTTCGGACGACTCTTTCATCATTTATATCAAAAACAGAAAGGTTGATTTTGGTACTATCGAAGAAGAATTTGAAAAATCTATTAAACCAATTTTTCTTCCAGTTGCAATTTCTACAAGAAAACCTAAAGGGAAAACCAAATTAATTCCATCTTTAGAGGATAGGGATATCCCCAAAGGAATGCAAGGGGTGCTAATGCCAATGTCTCGATGGGCAGATATGTTAATGTCTAAGTTTCCACATATTAATTTTTATAAAATAACGGATGAACAAGGGATTTTAAACATACATATAGCTAATTACTGGATAGAACAAAACGGTATCAGAAAAAAACAGTTTTTGACAAGGTTTCAAGAAGGGAATCTCATAGATTTCTTAAAAAGATACCAAAGTGGGCTGGAATTTAGAATACATATAGACGAACTTGAAAGTCCGCCAACTCAGCAGAATGGGTTTTCAAAAGATGAAGCTGCTGTTTACTATTGCAATCATATTGTTCGAAACAAGCCTAAATTCATACAACGTGACGAATCAATCTGGTACGATAATATCAATGCTATTTACGAAGGTAATTTTAGAAAAAATGGTCTCTTCTTTCTCAACGAAAATGAGTATGCGTGTTATATTGACTTTAGCGTCTTTCCAAATGTAGATTTGCGCTATTGCATCTTGTTATACCAACGTATATTCTTATCGCCACCCATAATCAAAAATATGGACGAGTGGTTCAAACAGCTATCCATAAAAAGGTCAGATTTCCTCGAATTAATTCTGCGTGAACGTATCACGTTGATTCTCGTTCAGGATATTTCACGTTATGACAGGAAGTTTCTTGACGAAGTTTTTGCTTTAAAACCCGATGCTATTGTTTCTAGAAGAGCTGTAGCTTGCTTGCAACAATGTGATATAGTTGAAACTGCGGATAACTACCTATTTGGTGATGGGATTTCTATAAAAGAACTAAAATTTATAAGTGAGATAGTTGCGAAAAAAAGCAAAATGGATGCTTCTATCCTTTTTAAAACGTTGACCTGGCCCATTACTGCCAAGCGTGAAAGTTTTGACGTTTTACAATTGGGAGGGATTCTAAGCGCTTCGGTTTATGGTGTAAACAAAATTATTGACAATCCACCTCAGGGAAACATTAGTGAGAGTAGTGAGTTTATGCTCAATGTATTTTCCTATGCGGCGCACCTTTCTAATTCATTGAATGCTACATATTTCCCAGTAAAAGGACAAGACGGATTTACGGATGCTACCTACACAGAAACTATGGGTACTTTATTAAACTTCTATAAACGGGCAACAATCAATTCTCTTAAAGATTTTGTTGATGGTGAACAACAGCTAATAAAGGGGAACACACTTATAGAACCAATAGAGCTTATAAAAATGAATGACTACATACCAATACTGGAATTGGAAGAAGTTCTGAGCAAAGAGATTGTATATCCCAATAGCAAGAGGTTGCTTGAAACTTTGGCAGGCCTCAATCCCGAAGAACAAAAGCAAAAAGTTGAAGTGTATAATACCGAAGTGCAAAAGTTTCTGAAATCCCAAAGAAAAACAGGTGTCATTATAGATTTAAGTGCGCAAACACTTAATCTAGCTATTGGTGTGGCCAGTGGTGTACCCACTGGACCAATTTTGTTCGTACTTAAGCTGTTGGGCAAAAAAACCTTAAGAAGTTTAAATCCCGTTCGTGGATTAATGGAAAAAATTGAACTGGCATTGAATCAAGATGAGAAAGATACTATGAATATTCACTACCTCTCTCGTATTAACAGAGTAGCTAAATTGAAAGAGTATTAGGTATGGATAGAGAAGAAAGAATAAAACAATATTTAGCATTTGTAGAAGACGAAAAGGCGTGTAAATTATCTGAAAATGCAAAACTAATCCAATCCTTCACTAGCTTTTGTGAAACCATAAACATTAAAGTGAGGCTAAGTGATTTTGACTACCAAATGGGATTAGGTATTTTATGTAGTTACGAAAATATAGTATTAAAACTAAATGAACATATAAGCGTAGATAAGGAAGGTTTGGTAGATTTTCAAGTTCTCTCAGAATTATTTGAAAAGAAATTGTTTTCTGAAGGTGCACTTTTTGCACCAAACTATATTCTATTTGCTAGCAATTATTTTAGAAGAGGATTTTATTCTGGTAATAATTTCGCACCAAGGTTTATTGAGCATTTTTGGAAACACGATTTTCAGTATAATGACGTGAGTATTGCATTGGATTTAGACAGAGTGCGAATAGACATCGATGGTCCTGTCCTTATTGAAGAAGATACCTGGTATGGTGGAAAATTCACCAAAGAGATTTCAAAAATAAAAGATGGTGTTTCCAGCTTAAGACCACCACAATATTTAGACGATATAGAACTTGATTTCCTTTTTTCAAAAGCATATGCGTTGGATGTGTATTGGTACACATATGATGAAATCAAAGTTTTCCAAGCATTAGAATTTAAGCAACCAAGTATCACAATTAATATAAATGAAGTAAAATATTTTCCAGTACGCTATGTTCACGCGGAATTTGATATGAATTCAAAAGTATTTCGCCATTTTGATGGGGCACTGCAGCTCTATACCGAAGATGAATATTTCGAAAGAAGAGATAATAACTTTAACACCAAGACTAAAGGTGAATATCAAGTAAAAAGTAAATCAAAAAAGTTATTTAAAATCAACGGCGATTTGTCCGTTGAAGACTGGATTAAGTTTATAAGTCATTTCTTTGCGAAGAATCCTCTGATTTTAGAATATTTTGAGGGTAAAGAACCAGATTACTTGACCCCTTACCTTAATGCGTTTAAAAAAAGTAAAGGAATTAAATAACCAAAAAAATATGAAACTGGAAAAAGAAGAAAAAACAAACGAAACTAAAGGAATGCTTTATGAGGCCTATCTGAATAGAGGCTTAAGATTTGATAGACGTCAAAAGCGTGCTTCAAAAATGGAACTTCTCAATCTTATGAATACCGAAAACGGAAAAGGATTTAAGTTTCACGGTAGTGCTGAAAAACAACTTAAAGAATTAAAAGAACGCCTGACTAAAGCTACTCAGCTAATGATTAAGCATCTTGATTTAGATGATGTAAATGAGAAAGCACTGATTAATTTCTTAGAAGACATTAAGTACTCACATAACTCTGAAGAAATAGTTCAATTAGTGGATGAAGCACTTTATTTTACTCAGGAAAATAAATAAATCCTATATGAAAGAAACCAAAGAAATATTTATTAGTCACTCAGGAAAAGACAAAAAAATAGTTGATGATTTTATTGATTTACTATTGATAGGTGCATTAGGTATACAAATTGATAAAATATTTTGTACCAGTACAGATGGAATGAAAATAAAATCTGGTGCTGACTGGCGTGACTCAATAATGGGTGCATTGCAACAGGCAAAGGTTAATTTTCTAATTATCTCGCCCAACTACAAGGAAAGTGAAGTTTGTATGAACGAGATGGGTGCTGGTTGGGTAACTTCTGCCGAAGTAATTCCTTTGATTATCGAGCCAATAAATTACAAAACTGTTGGTGTTATTCAAGAGCCTATTCAAATTGAAAAGCTACTCGATGAAAAAAGCCTTGATAGAATCAAGGATATTTTACAAGAACAACTTGAAATACCGAATAGCTTGATAAAGAGCGACCGTTGGACAGCCAAAAAGAAAGAATTCGTTTTAAAGACCAAGAAATACTTGAAAGAGAATCCTTTTAGAGAACCGTTGGACAGAGAGGAATTTAATTCATTAATAAAGGAAAAAGAGGAGCTGGAAACAACGCTTACAAAGCTCATCGAAGAAAAGTCAGAGTTGGAGGACTTAGTGGAAGATTTAAAAAAAGCCAAAGACAAAAATGAGGTGTTGGAAATAGTAAAGAAACATTCTGATACAACTGAATTTGAAGAATTTCAAGAGCTATGTCAAAATGTTGAATATCATTTAGATGATTTCCAACCTATTATTCGAGGAATAATCTTCAAGGCTTTCTCTGGTAAAGAAATAACTATTAATTGGGAACCTTATCGTGAGGATATTGATTTTGCAAATGCTAATGATTATATAGATGGTTATATGGATGCCGATTTTGAAAGTACTCAAGAAATGCAGAAAGTGTCAAAGGCACTATATCAATTAGAGAATTTTATAAATTCTGAATTAGCAGAAGACTTTTATGAACTATATAAAGAAAATTACAAGTCAAAACTTTCACTTTCTAATATGGGATTTTGGGAAGAAGTAATTGATGTAAAGATACTTATATAGTAAAAAATAAACTTTATTTATCACTTTATGGTGCGGGTTTTATGATTATTGAATCACTAAGACTGATACTACTTACAGGTGCTTAAAAAGGCCCGTTATCCCTCGGTCCATTATGGGTTACTTTCCATTGTCCATCTTCTTGAATCAACTTATATACACCAGGTTTAGGGTCGTAAGCTGTGGAATATTTTATCCAAGCCACACCACCTTCTATTGCCTCATCGACAACCTTGAAATTGGATTCTAAGTTCTTATCTTCAGCAAACATTTCCTGAATACTGGAAAGATTGGCATAGCCTTCTGCAGTAGTATGATTTTTTAGCGTTGCTTTATCACCGTGATAAAAGCTTTCGGCGACAACCTTGGCGGTATCAGAAGGGGACATAATTTTGTTCCCGGAACAGGAAATAAAAAACAATAGTAATGAGCAAACGACAATTTTTTTCATAATAGTATTAATTTGGGTTATTGATATATCTATGCGATAGTTTCATTTCTATGTTCCGTTCGCCATCCTTTTCATTCAATTCCAAAATTGCCCTACGGTCATCGGATAATGAAAATTTGGGCAACACATAAACAAAGCGAGCCGTTTCATTTTCCTTAATCTTGGACGGCAGATTATGTTTATATATAGGTTCTTTATAGAGTCGTTGCAACGATTTCCTTTTCCCTTTTTGCCGAGTTTCAATCGAAAGGTTCAAGAAATTCAAATCGTAATCCAACGTAGAAGTATTTTCAATCTCGATAACAAAATAGAGCTCATCTTTATCAAAAACAATATTCTCTACATTCAAGATAATACCTTCGTTTCGTTTCTTGATTCGCCCTATGCGCTGTTTTCTTTCCAGAAGATACGAGCAGAATTTTTGGTAATAATAGGTGCTGTTATCTACAAGTTCTTCAGAAGATTCAACAAGAACCGAATCCTTTGCAATCGGCCTTTCATTGCCGATACTATTGGATAGCGGAATGAAATAATTGAGCTTAGAAAGCTGAGATTTATACCTTACAATATACGAAAAAATTGAGCCATTTCTGTTGATTACCAATAGATTGCTTTCCTTTCCTGGCTTTGCTTGGAGCAAGCCGAAATACTGTTCTTTTTCTCTATTGTAGGTAAATACAAAGTTATCTGAACCAGTTATGCCTTGACGTATAGGTTCCGGAAAAAACAACGCTACGTTTTTGGTGTCGTTTGCGTAAATAGTGTCGAGTAAATGAGTGGTTTGTGCGTTTACTTTTGCGAAAGCGGAAATAAACACAAGGACTATTATAATTGAATTTTTCATAAGAGTGGAATTTTAAATGCCCATTATGGGCTCATAATTTAGGCTTTAGAATTAATCTATAATTGTTTAATACGGTTACTTTTACATTGCGGTTGCTACGCCGAAGCACCTTTGTAACGCCACCTACTTGCGGAACAGTAGGTATGTTGATGTCGCCAATAATATCGTCCAAAACTTCGGTGGTGGCTTCTGCCCGAAAATTGTTCTCTACGTAGATGCCCTCACTTCCGTCCTGTAAATCGAAAGCTTTGAGTTTGGTAGGATGATGCTTGATGTTTTCAATTTCAATCAAGGCACGATTGGGCTGAAAGCTGATAAACCCAAAAACGAGCGTGTTCTTAGGCATTTGCTTTCCATTTATCAGAGCGTTTTTGGTAAGGCGCATTCGTAAACGCGTGTTTGCTTTTACTACTTGGTCACCATCTACAACAACATAAATAGTTGCATCTGTATTGCCTATAATCGAAATTTCATTAGGTTTAGGCGAAGCGGCAAAGAACAGCTGGTGCTCAAGTCCCAATTCTTTGGCTTCGATTTTTTGTTCTCTTTTAATTTCAGTTGAGTCAATTTGTTCAATACTTTTTTGGACGGTTTTCTTTCGTCCAATATTCTGATATTCTTTTTCTGAATATTGAATCCTTCCTGCATTATAAATACTATCCACAATGCGTTCTTTTTCTCGTTCTGGTAAATCTGGGTCATAAAAACCCAGAGAGTCTATCAATTTTTCATCATAGATGCTGGGTGCATTGTTTTCACGTACTTTTTTCAAGTCGTTAATCGCATCCAATTTGGAATCATATTCTTTTTGGTCTTCTGCTAAATCTGGCACTAAGGTCTGCTTAAGGTTTTCGGTTTCACTTTCATCATCGCCCATTACCATTACAGAATAAGAAATCAGAAATATGAAAATTACGGCCAATACCGCTGCAAATACTATTTTATTCTTTTCTACTTTCATCGTATAGTTTTTTTAAGGTGTTTTCGAAGTAATTTGTAATCAATAATCCGTGCGGATTGTTGGGGAAGTTTCTGTCTACGTGAATTAAGTTTCCAGTAGAAACAAGTTCATAGGTGTCTATGATTGAACCTCGATTGATTTCGAATATGGTAACCGTTCTAAAGACATATGTTCCGTTTTGTTCCTCGATTTGGGAATCAATACTCAACACCTTTTGAACCAATGAATACTGAAGCAGTCTGTTGTATACGCCATCTGCTTTTTTCTGGCGATAAAGATTATCCACAGAACTATTACCCAACCACAACGCCTTTTCCAAGTTGCGTTCGTAATTGCTGGCATCGATATTATAGAAGTACTTGTGAAACAGGTCTAAATGAGCCAAAGCTTCAACCCTAAAGTTTTCTTTTTGAGTTACAATTTTCAAGGGAATTATACTACCATCGGTATTTATGGCAAAGGCACTATTAAGAGCTTCTTTATTCGTCTTAAATGCTATCCATAGTGAAAAAGTGCTTGATAGCATTGCAAAAATGACAACTGCCAACACGATAAATCTGTTCAATTTTAAGACTGCATAGATATTTTTGTAAGATGTTTTCATTTTCATTGGAATTATCTGGTAAACAATCTGAGGGTAAATGATGTGGCGCGTTTGTATAATTTGAATTTTAGAAAAACAATGAAACCAACTGACCCAAGCTGAACTACAGGTGCAAAAAAGCCCTGGCCAACGTCTGTCCCAAAAAGGTTCACCCAAAAATTAGTATTGATTTCGGTGTAGAGTGCGTTGACAAAAACATTAACCAGAAAGAACGCGGGTACGAGCATATATACCGCAGCATACAACTTGAAGAATGTATAGGCTAACGAACGAAATTTTTCAAATACGGCCAGACTGATGACCAAAGGAAAAAAAGCCTGCATTATGCCTAAAAGGAAGAAGCGTTCTGCGAGAAATAGTGGATAAATAAATAAATCTAAAATCCACAGTATAATGCCAATGATAAAAGCAAGTATTTTGAATCCATAAAGCGGTGTGACCAAGGCTTCATATAATAATGTCATTGCATTTTTTGCAGCATCTATTAAGTTGACATCTTCTTCTATTGGGATATCCTGCATCTGCAAGGGCAGTAATGCAGGTGCAGTACCACGATATTGAGCTTCTATGGAAACTAAAATGCTATCAAAAAACCCAAGTACTTGTGTTGAAAAAATAACCAGAAGAACAATAGCAAAATTCTTTGCTAGTTCCCCTGGACTCAATCCCCAAGTGTAACCGTCCTTATCTGCAATGCCTTCATTATATTTTTTAAGGATGTTGACCAAAAAGAACAATACGGCAAGTGTTTTCATTCCGGCAATAGTGTATTGCGAAAAGTCGCTGGCCTGTATAGTCTGGAAAACAGTATCTATATATTCCAGTCCGATTCCTAAGAGAATGGTCGCAGTCATTTTTAGTATCCGGTTTCTCGGTTATTGATTTTATCCTGCATTTTTCTAAAGGAAATAATGTCACGATAGCGTTTGGTTTTGGTAGTGATGTTAGCAACCATTTCTTTCGATTCTTCTTCTTTCTTTTTCAAAACTTCGGCACGTTCTGCATCGCTCATTTTTAAGTAATCGCTGGATAGTACTTCATCTATAAAATCCATCATATCCAAAGAGTTTTGAACTATAGAATCGAATGATTCTACTATTCGTGTAATCTCTTCAGGTTTGATGTATGGCGAGTTAAGGATGTCTTGTAAGTCACCCTGCATAACTTGTATGAGGCGCTGGTTATTTTGCCCAATTTCCTGTACAGCTCTAAGCTGTCTAACCACATTGGACACTTTCTCGATGCTTTCTTTTGCATCCTTCAGAAACTGTACTGATTTGATAAGTTGGGATGTCTGCTTTGCAGATTCTACAAGAGACTTAACCAAGCTTATAAAGTTAGTATTGTCATAAACTGGCATTCCCTGGGCAGAAGCATTACGAGGTGCTAAAAGGGCTATTGAAAGGATTAGCCCAAACAAGATTGTTTTGAGTTTTGTCTTCATAATATTATGTTTTAGATGTGAATTGAATTATTGCTTTTTGCATATCCTGATGCTCATTGTAGAGCTTCATAATTTCTTCGTTTTCCTGTCCATCGGTCAAGTAAGCGGCATACACTTCCTTCGGAACTTCGAGCCTGAAAATGTTACTTTCCCTGCCAATTTTAATGAACATTTCGGTGTACTTCCGTGGACCAGAAAGGTTGTTTTTGATAGACTTTAATTGGTTTAAATCGTGGCTGGATAGGTTGAGCCTTTTGACCAGTTCATCATATCCTTTTTCGTTGTTCAGGCTATAAATGACTTGCGTATTTTCGAGAATACTTGCGGAAGTCGAATTGTTTGGAAGCTGGTTGATGGATTGCAGGATGATACCAATTGCACCATTTTGTTTTCGGATGGCTTGATAGTAGAATTCTACACTTTCTAGTACATTTTCAAACTTTAATTGCTTGGCAAACTCATCAAATAGAATAATGCCTTTTTCAGCTCTGTTTTTCCATATCGTTCTTTGGATGGCTGACTTGATGAGCTTGAGCATTACGGACAGGATTTCCTTATTGTCCTTAACTTCATCAAGTTCAAAAACAATCAAGCGTTTGTCCTCGATTTTATAGGTCTGGTCTTCGCTTACTTCAAATAGGAAACTATATAGACCATCGCCGACATATTCGGACATTACGTGCAGGAAGCTGGTAACATTGAAATAGTCGGGATGGATTTTTAGGTTGCTCAGAAGGTCTTTCTGATTCCTTTCTATAAAGCTGTAAAAACCATCTAAAGAATGTTTTTCTAATGTGCTATCGTAATAGTGACGCAGTATCTTTTTAACTGATACTGATTGTGCTTTGGTCACTTTTAAATCTGAAGCAAATAGCTCAAACAAAAAGATGGATAGGTCTTCCAATCGTTCAGGTGTGAGGTCATTTCTGTCACTTATGTAAAATGGATTGATGCCTAAGTTTTTTCCACTTTCGTAGCGAAGTACCGTATATTTTTCAGGATAAAGCTTTGCGAATTTGGTGTATGAACCACCCAAGTCTATAATGACCAAGCGAACACCACTTTCAAAATATTGGCGCAAAATGTTATTAGCCAAAAAGGATTTTCCTTCGCCTGTTGGTGCGAAAATGGCAAAGTTCCGAGCCTTGATGCGTTTTTTCTTTTCATCCCAAACATCCTTGAGAACAGGAATGTTATGTTCACGGTCATTAAAGATGATTCCGTTGTTATCACTTTTGTAATTGGTGTTATTGATAAACAGGCAGAGCGCGTGTTTTAAATCGGTTACGTATAAGTCATTATTTGAGAAATTGGATGAAAAACAGCAATAACTATTTAGAATATAGTTTTTACGTTCTTCGCCTCGTGGGTAATACGGGATGATATCTAGTTCCTTAAATTCAGTTTTGATTTTTGAAGTTATTTTGTCGAGCTCTTTGGCTTCCTTTGCCCAATACACTATGTTCAAATGACCACGAATGATTCGGGCATTATCATCGGCATTGATTTGGTCAAGGATGTGCTGGATTTTACCAAGCACGACTTTATTTTGTGAACCGAAATTGGAACTCTTATTGAGTTCCTCAATCTTCTTATCGAGCAGCTTGCGCCACTTTTGTTTGTCGTCCAAATACAAAATCTGGTTAACAATGTGGTTCTCATTAAGCGTAAGCCCTAAGCCATCAATAAACCCTTGATGAAATACAAAATCGTCAGAAGTGAATTTCTCATTGGTTTTGCTACTCTGTACACTTTCGCCAAAGCACAGTTCGCTATTGATGGCCAGGGCATCAAAATGGTTTTCGCCAATATTGACCCTTTTCTTATCCAGTAAAATATCGGTATCATAACCTTCATTAAAACCGTTGAAGTAACTGTTTGTCAGTTGCAGTATTTCTTCCGCTTTAAGCGAAATAAAATCCATCTTTCGGCTATTATTGATAAAGGAAACCGAATCACTAATCGAGTTGGCGAAACTCTTGATGTTGTCATCCAGTTCCTGTACGATTCCCTTTGAAACTTTTCGGAAAGGGTTGACATACTTAGGATTGTTGAGTGCCTTGTTTTTGGTCAAAATGAAGAACAAATAACAGTTGTGCTCTATGTGCCCACGGCCTTTAAAATACTTGTGGGTCGCTTTTTCTAAAAAGGATGTATTCGGAAGTTGTTCTGAAGTATAGGATTTCTTGAGGTAGATATCCTGCTTGTGAACCACAGTACCAACGGGTAAAGATTTTAAAGCCTGAAACCAAGCGCCGTGCATATCCTCAAAATCTTTTTCAGATAGTGAATAGATTTCAGGCAGATTGCCTTTATAGCATAGGACAACATTGCCATTGTTAGCAAATACGATATTGTCTTGAATATCTACAATGGGTTGATATGCCGAAAGGTTAATCTTGTTCATAATCGAAGCCAGAATTTCTTTTGTTACTAATGATTTGCGGAAAGGCTTTTGCCATTTGGAAAAGCTGCGGATTGTATGTTATTCTTGTCAGTGCCACGTATAGAGAAGAATTGAAGACTAATACACCAATGATAATCCCGAAACTGAATGAGAAGATGATTATGAGCAAAGAAGCCAAAATGGAAACCATCATTAGGGCAAACAGGGAAATGGGCAGCCCAAAAATGACTGCCCGTTTTCTAATGTTTCTATAGACCTCGAACTTCTTCATTGTTATACAACAATTCCTATGAGATAAGTAAATATGCCTACGACGGCACCTGCTATGAGTACAAATACAAGTACGCGTGTGATACCTTTTTTCAGGTCTGCATTTTCACCAAAGAAGTGTCCTGCATTAAAAAGGAAGCCAACCAAGAAGATGACACCTAATAAAATTGGAAATATGGTTCTGATGGTATCGCCCACATCGTTAACTGAATCTTCAATGCCACCAATTTGAGCAAAAAGCGAAGTGGATAAAAGCGAAAGAATGGATGCTAAATAATGTGATTTTTTCATAACGTAACGGTTTAATTTTTTGGTTCAATTTCGTTATCGGAAATTTACATATATTTGAATATAAATAATTGAAAATCAAATATTTGTGAATAAAATATTATTTGATTTCAATTGAATTCCGTTGCTGTTATTTGGCATCAAATCCTATGGATTTTTGAAGTGAAGTTGTTGATAACCCGAAAATTGAAAATGAAAAATCTGCTCAAAAACGTCAGTTTTGTGATTTTACTCTTGAAAATGTGTTTCATTTTTGGACAAGAATCGACTGCTCAAAAACGAATAATAATTGACGTTGGACACGGCGGAAAAGATGCAGGTGCAATTGGCATAAGTGGCATCAAAGAAAAAGATGTGGTTTTGTCTATCGCAAATGAGATTTTAAGGTTAAATAACGACTTGGAAAAACCGCTCGATATTTATTTGACCAAATATAAGGACACTTTGATTTCATTATCAGATAGAACCAAGCTGGCCAAGGCTCTAAAAGCTGATTTGCTTGTTTCGTTGCATTGCAATCATTCTAATAATCCAGATGCGAGAGGGATGGAAGTTTACGTGGCTAATACTATGTCCATATATTCAAATGATGCTACTTGGTTTGCTTTTCAATTGCAAGATGAATTAAACAGGAAGCTGGGATTTGAAAGCAGAGGTGTGAAGTTTGCGAATTTTCAGGTGTTGCGGGAAATGAGAGATTATTGCACATCGGTATTGGTAGAATTGGGATTTGTTACGAATACAGATGAAGCTGATTATTTTTTAAACCCAAAAAATATAAGGGCTATGGCATTGACCGTTCTAATGGGATTGTATAATAGTTTAAATACTGGATTATGAAGAAATTCTTAGATAAAATCATTGCTAATATTAAACAAATAATTATTCTCATATTTAATGAGCTTATACCAATATCAAGGAAGAAGTAGATGTATGCATTTAATAAAAATGGTTTTTCAAAATACCCGTTCTATTATGCTGAAATTCAATTGATGCCAATTCTGCGAAGTTTTTAATTTTGGTTCTGTCACATTCATCCATTTCAATATTGTTGTCTTCATTCAGCAAAACATCAATTCGGTCATAGACAAAATTTGGATTGTCCTTTTCGCATTTATCGATTCCCTGGTAAAGAAGGCTTATGTAATTCGCAACCAATTGCGATTGACTTTGCATAAATAAGTCAATAAGTCTCTTTCTGTTGTTCTTTGCCATCCAATAATGTAATCCCCATTTTTTACGGGTATTTCCATCAGTAAACTTCTTATATCCAGTACCAAGGGAAAGGATTTCGAGTTGAGACATTTCAACTTTGAAAGCCTTTAAAGCTTCTAAAAAGGCTACCAAAGTAGGATTGTTTGCCATTATACCACCATCAACCTTATTTACAAAATCCTTTTTTGTACCATTAAGGTCAATATATTCTGATGTATATGGGTCAAAATATGTGGGTGCTGCGGAAGTGGCCATAGCGGCTTGGTAAGCCGGAATGTGATAATCCCGTTCAAA
Organism: Gilvibacter sp.; assembly: GCA_965277295.1. Taxonomy (GTDB): domain Bacteria; phylum Bacteroidota; class Bacteroidia; order Flavobacteriales; family Flavobacteriaceae; genus Gilvibacter. The sequence continues at coordinate 951,773 of OZ255720.1, read as the reverse complement.
AGCTGGATGATACTTTGTTTTTAAAACACTTGGATCGCCCTGTATTAAATCATAGATTGGAATACAAACATCCGTTTTGCAATCTCCAAGTTTTGGCTCAACGCCTTCGTTGGCATCTTTAAATTTGTCTCGAACTAAATTTTCCAAAAACTCTCGCTCGTGTGCCGAATTGAGAATCTGTCCGAAAAAGAAACGTCTTTTGTTGCCAAAGATTTTATTAGCATTATCTAAATATAGTTGAAATATTTCTTTTGCTGGTATTCCGAGAGCTAAGGCTATGGCAATAATACCACCAGTTGATGTACCAGTGATTAAATCAAAGTGCTGATAAATTTTGGTTTTGCTATCAGAACGATTTTTCAATTCGTCTTCTAATAACGTTAAAAACAATGCAGGAAAAACACCCTTTATGCCACCACCATCAATTGATAATATTTTAAACTTTTTACTTTTCATTAGTCAATGTCTTCGTGTTATCCTCATTTGGGTACTCATTATGACCGCCACCTAACCATTCACCTTCTGGCAGCCATAATTCATGGTAGTATAGCCATTCGCTTATCCAGGGTATGATTGTATCAATGATATAATTGTGTGCGCTCCACTCTTTTTTAGAAGGAGAATAAAGGCATAGCTGCTGTTTTTGGCTATCATATACGTGGGGCAATTTTGTTCTGTTCTTTGCTATCTCTAAAGTTTTATTTATAACAAAGATTTTTACCCATTTGTTTTCCGAGTAAACAATCTTTAAGTCATACAACTCGCTTATTTCAGTTGGTCGTATTTGAACAATTATTTCAAAATTGTCCCATCCGCTTTTTATGACCTTGATTTCTGGAAATTCCGTTTTGATTCTTTTCAATTGTTCAGTTGACGGAATACCTTTTAATTTTCTTTTGCTATTAGCCCTAAAAAATCTACTGCTCATACATTACCTTCAAAATTATGATTCGGTATTGAAGTGCCAACTGAACCCAAAATACCTGTTCCACTCGCCATTTTTCTCAAACCTAATTCTCTTAGAATTCTATTTTTTTCGCCATAAGCAGTAAAGGCTTTGTTTACAACTTTATCGCCGTATTGTGCTGAAAAAGACTCGTTCAACCTTTGTAAACCAATTCCCTGACTGTATTTGATTGTTTTAAGGTCTTCCTCCAGTTTATCCAACCATTTATAGAAATATTCTTCTTTTTGTGGGACATCTGCCCATTTATCAGCAAAGTTTTCTTCATCATTAACTGGATTACTTACCCATCTCTCATAACGACCCGTCTTCGGATTCAATTTCGCTTCAATAAAACCACGCATCTTGCTAACGATATTAATATATGCATCAACGATGTTCTCACTTCTATCGTAAGCTCTAGCGGCCAAGGTGGTTATTATTATTGAAATAGGTCTGTTTTCACTATCATATTCATCAGAAGAAAACATAATATCTCTGTGTCGCTTCAATAACTGAATTGCTCGTTGCAAGGGTAATTTTTCTTTTTGGTATGGTTTTACAGGGTCAACAGATTCGCTAAGAGCAAACATTTTTGTTGAATTATATATAGCCTTTTGATAAAACCATTTAGCATAACCAAAAGGGTTGCTTTTCATCCACCATTCTGTGTCTGTCTCAGTAGAATAGTTGTACTCTTCTTTATCTGTTATACGAATCGCCAACTTATTAGTGTCTATATGTTGGCTGTTGTTGAAGGACTCGCTCAAAAGAACGGTAAAGTTTTTATCCGAAACGGATGGTAAAATATCCATATGATAGTTTGCATCATCTGAATATCTAAGAGTCCAACATCTTCGTCCACCATCTTTATCTTCAATCATTTCTTTGTAAGTAGAGTGGTCTTTAAGCCTATCTCCAACAGCAACTTTTAAATGATTTTGTGTCCAATGAATAGGTTTACCATTTAGTTTGCATACAAGGTCAATGTCAATGTCATTCTCATCATTGATGGGTTTAATTATTGTGCCCAACATAAAAGAACCTTGAGGAAGTATTCTTGGTTTGTATGGGTAAAGAGGCGAACCTTCTTTTGATAGCCAGTCTCCGACGGCTTCATAGCTTTTTACAGCTTCGTTATATTGACTTTCGGAAATATCTAGTTGCTTTCCTAGATTTTCCAAAATTTCTATTACTTCATTTTTGTATTCTTCAGTCATAATAATTTTTTTTGTTTCAACTTTTAAGCCAATCATATTTTTTTGACAGACTGACCGTTTAATATTTTGATTGTGGCAGCCCTATTATTTAGGACGACCACAATCAACTGCTAATTGGAATGTTCCAATAATGCAGCTATGCCTTTGACAACAACAAGTGTTGCAATACCAAATACTATGGCCTTAGCCATATCTCCTCGCACATTGACACAGTTGTCTTTACGACATATACTTAGCTCTCCATTAGAGAAATTAATACTATTCATAAAAATGAATTTTCAAGTTATACAATCTCCATTCAGAGCTGTGGAGTTCCGCTCATTATTTGCCTTTACTATCCTTCCTGTTGCTTCTAATATGTTCCTTTACTGTGATAGTCTTTCCTCCAACTTTTCTTTTATGTTCAGGTATTCTATTGAACTTTTTACCTGACGAATCTTTTGCCATAATTTCATTTTTAATTTTAAGGGAATTTTCTATATTTGGATTCTCCCTATAGTTATCAGCACCTAATTTTATTCACAAAGGTTTGTGAGCACCTTCCACTCATATACCATAATAGATATATCCGTTTTGGTATATAGATGAATACAACCACGAAAAAGGACATAGAATTTGCAAAAACACCTAGTATTGAACTACTAGAGTACATATCTTTTAAAGAGGAATTCCCTGTCGAAGCACAGAAAGCTTTTGTAGAATTCTGTTATCGTTTTGAGAAAGATTTGAAACGTAAATCAGAAATTTATTGTAACAAATATGGATACAGTGAGGTGGTAGCCTTGGAAATTGCAAATTGTACTTTCTCAAGAGTATGGAAGTACCCCACTTTTAAAAAGGAGAAGTCCAAATCTAAAAATTTAGATAAGGGTATATTTATTTGGATGTGTCGTATTCTATACACACAGTTAATAAAGTACGGCGAGCTCAATACCTGTGCAGAGCCTACTGAAGAAGAAGACTTAAGCCTAGTCAATGACGCAGATGAACTTTTAGAGAGATTTGATGCTCCAGATATTGAGGCCAAGAGAGAGGTTAGAGCTAAACTTCAAACTATAGAAAAGGCTTTGACGCAATTATCGGAAAAACATAAGATTATTTATTTTACCTATCGTGCTTATCAAAAAGAAGGTAAAAAAGTACCCCGTACCATCACTAAACTGCTGAGAGAAAAACTGGGATTAACACAAAAATCGGTTAACACCTACTATGGTGATGCACATAGACACGTTACTAACTATTTAAACATTATGAATGGCCAAGCCTAAAAAAATAGAACTGATTGAAGTCGCAGTTTTGGACAGTTGGTTAGGTTCAACAGGTTTCCTGTTTCCTAGTAATGAACTTGAACTTGATAGGTTTAATAAGTTATATGAAGATTATGATTATAAGTTAGATGACGTGTCAATTGACCCTCTTGCTATTATCAATAATACATTTCATAAAGAACCTAAAGTTCTTACAATGTTTGAAAACGATATCACCGAAGAAATGGAATACTTAAGAATGGTAGCTCGAAAAGGCAAAAAAGATTTGCCACAACATATTATTGATAAAATGAGGAGAAAGCACAATCAAGGTTCAAGTGACGAAGAATAGAAATAGTATAAAAAAGTTAGCTGAAGCAATAGCTTTAGAATATGAGGAAAAAATTACTCCTTTGGATAAGATTGTTGAAGATGAAGGCTTATCAGTATTTTATGATAGTTATGGGAGAGATACTTTTGATGGAATGACTATTTATGAAAACGGACAGTTTTATATTCATATAAATATAGATTTGGGTAATAGGAAAGATTCACCAAGAGGGCGTTTTACGTTGGCTCACGAGCTTGGTCATTACTACATAGACTCCCATCGATTAGGACTTAAAAAAGGACTGCTAGAACCACACCCTTCAAGAATCAATCAAAAGCAATTTAATCTAATAGAAAGAGAAGCAGATTTTTTTGCATCATGTTTATTGATGCCTGAAGAAAGGTTTTCTAAAGATTTTTATCGGAAATCTTTTGATATAGCATTAATTGATTTTTTGAAAGATGAATATAACGTTAGCCGAACGGCTTGTGCATTTAGATTTGCAGATATAGGGAATCATTCAATTATGATAGTTTATGCTGAGGCTGGTGCTGTGAAATGGTACAATTGTAGTGAGGATTTTCCTTATAAATATCTACTTCACGAAAAAAAAGTTGCTCCAAATACCGTAATGGGAGAGTTCTATAAGAATATTACTGATGACATTTTTAAAACTGAAGAAATCTGGGCAGTAGATATGTTCAAATATGTTAAAGACGATGATGTAAATAATAAATTCTTTGAGCATTGTATAACTTATAAAAATAGAGCTCTAAGTATTATCTGGGAAGAGTAAAATGAATAGCCTCACTTCCTCTTATCCCCAGCCCCTTTATCAAAAACAATCAAGTTAAACAGCTCACGCATTCGACTACGAACACGGTTGCCGTAGCGTTCCTCAAGTTCCTCGGCATTGAGGTTGGTAGTAGCGTGGGTTTTAATCTTATGTTTCGTCTGCAAGTACAGCTCGTATCGGGATAAGAGCACTTCGCCCATTACATTCAAATCCTTTCCGTAAAAACGACCAGTAGGTTCTAAGCCTAAATCGTCGAAGCAATAAAATTTGCTATTCCCATATTCTTCCACAGTCTTAAATCCTAAGTGGTTAAAACTAAAGGTTACATTCCGGCAAGGAATCATTTCATAGGGTCTTTGCATCGGTACAATGTGCCGCAAAAGTTTCATTAGACTTGTTTTGCCACAGCCAACAGGCCCAGAAAGCAAAATACCTTTGTCAATATCTATTCCGTATGATTTACAATTGTCTTTGTCCTTGATGAAATAAGAGCAGAGCTTCAGCAGTATATCCTTATCCTTATCATAAATCCTGAACTTTTTTCCAAACAACAGTTTGCCTTTGGCATTCAGGTAAATCAAAATTTTAGGGAAATCGTACAACACACTTTTTCCATCAAATTTACCGAGCGAATATTCCACGCCACCTTCAATAATTTTAGAGGGGTTGTCCATAATCTTTGTTTTTAGTGGTTCGCAAGTTGTCCTGTTTTTGGGATGCTTGTTTTTTGTTTGAAGTGTTTTCATTGTCGAACACTTCAGTTCTATCCATCCAATTGATAGCAACTGCACGCCAATCCCTAATTTCTTTTCCGTCATTCGTTTGCCATTTCCTTTCCTGGTAATGCTCAAAGAATTTTTTTCCTTCATCAGCATCAAAACCTTTTTCTTCAAAAAATAAAACAACGGACTGCCTGCCCTTTGGCTGTTTTATATAGTTTTCTTGTTTGATATTGTTTGTATTAGATACCAATGCCTGTCCATCTATGGGACGGTGCTGGTACACAGCTTGTCCATTTGTGGGATGGTACTGTTCCGCAAGCTGTTCCAATATGGGATTGTAGTGTTCCGTAACTGGTTCATCACTTGTCCCGATAATGGACATCTTAATTTTGCTGCCTTTGTATGGATTGTTAGATGGGAAATAGGAAAGATATAACCACGAATCCAAATCTGTTATGCACCTGTGATACGTGGATTTTGAACCAATTTTAGCTACGCGCATCAACTCTCTTCGGTTTACGTAGAATTCGTCCATAAAACGACAACTGTTCCATTCTTGGAACAGCGCCATATACAGGCTGATGTGAGTAGGATTTAGGCGGTCATCAAAATAGAACTTCTCAAAAGCCGCGTTAAGTAGCTTTATATAGTTCATAATTTAAGAGTTTAACCCGTGCTGCACACGGTTTCCAGTCATTATATTTTGAATTTCTTCCGCATCGTAATAGATAATACCACCTACCTTAGTGTAGGGCAATGTGCCATTAATACGAAGGTTTTGTAAAGTACCTGGACTCACTTGAAGCAAGTCCATAACTTCTGAGGATTTCAAATACCTTTTGAGTTTTCCAGTTGTTTGTTTGGATAGTAATTTTTTAATGTCATCGAGCAATTCCATTTTGAATTCCCGAAGGTCGTCTGTTGTAATAATATTTGCCGGCATAATAGAACGGTTTTATGGAAAGGGACTATCGACATTGCTGTCAATTAATTTGATAGTCCCTAACCTGATTTAGCTCACAAACTTTAATATTTTAATAAATAAGAGTTCGTGAATCTTCGATTTGACTTTCGTTCTACAAATTTGAATAGCTTTAATGGATTTTATTCCCCAGTACAACCGTACTACGGTCAAAATTTAACATTTTGAAATTTAAGGCTGTTTGACTCATTTTGATAGGTAGAAGTTTGCTTTCGCTTAAACGAAAAGAGTAAAATTTATAAAAAAATGAAATTACCGTAGGTCAACCGTAGTACGGTTGTATTTTATCAGTAAAATATGAGATTAAAAGAAGAATTATTCCTCACTTTTATCCATTTCTATGAGTAAGGATGTTGAGAGTTGATCCAGAAAAAGTGTCCTACTATTTTTCCTGTTTTTAATATCCTGAAAGGTTTTGTAGATATCTTTTGGTTCAATATCAAATAGCTGTTGCATTTTTTTAGAAACCTGCATAATGCCTTGGTTGTCCTGTTTACCTAATCCCTTTGAGCATAAAGCATATACCAATTCTACATAATCAGTATTCGAGAAGGGCCAATGTATCTTTTCCATTGGCTTAGTATCATTTATATTACTATTTAATCCATTTGTTATGCGATGCTTTTTTTCATCCAAGTACACTACTAACATATCATAAGCTATGTATTTGCCAAGAAGCATATCTCTAGGGGTACAAAACTCTGGATCTTGAAAGTAAAATTTAGAAGTTGTGATGTGGAATGTTTCTAGGTAATCTCGTGTATAATATTCTCTGTCAAAATGTGTGGCACCAGAATTTACATACCGCCCAAAGTCAATATTATAAAGAAAGAAACGATTTATTTTACCTATTTTCTTCTTAATCGATTTCAATTGCGCATCCTTATCGCCTTTAGGAAGTTGTATCTCAAATGAATGTATTTCTGAAAAGTATATGAGTTTGATGAGTGGAACCTGCTTCGTCTTTTTGAAGAAATTTATTTCATCTTGAATCGTCTTAAATTTAGTTTCTACTATTTCTTTTTTGTAAGAACTCAATAGTTTGCGACAGGTTTTGATAGAAAGATATGCCTGTTCTAAAATGTTTCCATTCTGAATTTTAAAATCATCCAGATCCTTTAATAGTTTTTTTGATAGTAATTGCGAATTCATAAGCAGGAACTTTTAAGTTGTAAATCATAGAAATGGGATTTAGCTGATAAGGTTGAGTTAATGTTTTCATAGTTCTACAAAATGATGATAATGATTGCTTCACTTCATAAAATTTGTGGCTCTTTACTGCATTTTAGGGAACTTTCAGGAAGATAATTTTACAAAGTAATAACGCAAAGAAAATACACCGTATTTAATTACGGAATACCCCGTATATTTATACGGAAAATGCTGTAATTTATTATAGATAACGCTTTAGAGACTATGTGCTTTTCTATTAATTTTTTTTTCTAAATCGCTGTAAAAATTCTCGTCTATTTTTCACCCTTGTTTTTTTGAAGATATTAGAAGCGTGTTTAGACACGGTATTTTCAGCAATAAACAAGTCTTTGGCAATATTCTTATAACTCAAATTACTGAGAATTGACAGGGAAATCTCAATCTCTCGTCGGGTTAAATCCTCATAAATGATTTTATGTTCTATAGATTCGCCTCTTTGCTTTTTCTTCAGAGCGAATACTTCAAAAATCCTAGTATTGTTTTCTAAAAAAAATAGATATCTATCTATTTCTATTGCAGTTATGGCAAAAAATGCCATATTCATCACAGTAAAAGTAATCCATTGATAATCGCCGATTACAGTACAAATAGGTAGTAATGCTATGCTTGTTACACTTATCGTTGACAGTTTACTTCGTCTTAATATAAAAGCGTTTGGATTGGTCGGATTAGAAATTCGCCGATAGAATATGAAGAGAAAAACAATGGCAGCCATCGATATTGGTACTGTGAATAATAATCTAGCTGATTCCAAAGACTTTGTAATAAAATAAGGAACCAAAAATAGAACGATGTAGCTAGCTATTGTAAATATAGCTAGATTACGTATAGACGAATTGAATTTCAAAACAACGATATCATATTCCTTATAGAGGTAATAGACAATAAAAACGCATAATGTTATAGCGACGCCGTAAGTTATAATGTATTGAAGTATTAAAGGCCCAGGGAAATTGTCGGTTGGAAGGAATCCACCAGAGGCATTATAAGTAACAAATAACAATCCAAGAAATAGAAAACGTTTAAGACTACTGCGTGTTCTCTTTCTTGAAAAGTAAAGCGTAAACAATACAATGAATGTATCTATTAATAGATAAAAGAACGTTGTCCAATGTATTGATGTTCCAAACATTTAATATATAACTATTCATTGCGCTCAAATTTGTTAGCTTCAACATTTTTGGAAACATTGTTCCAATGAAACACTTGTCCGTTCATAGCAATATAAACATCTGGTTTTAGAAATTGCAATGAGCTGATTGCGTACCCTAAATTAAATGGGGCGTCTGTATTTTCAGAAGCCCCTAAAATAAATGACCCAACCAAAACAATGGTTTTACCAAGCTTGAGTTTTCCTAAATATTTTGCGGTGGCTTCCATTGTGAAAGTCCCGTGTGTTATTAATATTTTCTTCGAATTTGCTTCCCTAACTTTACTTACGAGTAGTTTTAGGTCATCTTCATCTATGGCTCGGCTATCTTTTTTAAATATACTCTCAATATCATATTCAAAATCTACATTTGCCCTGTCGAAAAAATCCCCAATAGATATATTCGTTTTTTTAATTCCCTTATCATCTACATAATCTAACCCTTCAATAGTTCCACCTGTAGTTAATATTTTAATCATTAAAAAGGTTTTTAAGCATTCGCAAAAGTTAGAATTTTTCCTCTATAAAGTTAGCAGAAGTTTTTGATTATTAATAATTTATAAATTTAACTTCATGGTTACACCTCGAATGACACTCCGTAATTGGATTTTTAAATATAAAATTGTCTATTTTATATTTATCATGCTATTTAATCTTAATGATAATCTATCATAATCTAAATTTTTTTAAAGCCCTTAAGTGCGGCAAAAAGGTCAAAAAAAGCATTGTAAATCTTATCATGTGATAAGATAACCAATCTGCAAGTCTATTGAGTATGGTTGTTTTTTGTTTAAATTTAATCTTGGTGACTTCCCTACACTCACTTATAACCCCGTTAAAATCCGAACGCAATGTTTTGGAAAAAGCAGACGAATATATTTCCACGTTCATTTCGATACTACCATAGCAGCTAAGGCTATTTAGATTAAAAGAACCTATTGTTGACCACTGACTATCTACTACAGCGGCTTTACCGTGCAGTACAGACTTTTCCCATTCAAATATTTGAATTTGATTATGTAGAAAGTTTGAATATAAATGTTCGGTCGCCCGACGCACCAATGGAACATCACTTATACCAGCCAAAATCACCGTTATTTTCACACCTCTTTCACTAGCTTTTTTCAATGCCTTAGACATCTTTCTTCCAGGTAAAAAATATGAACCTAATATGACTATTTCTTTTTTTGCCCTAAGTATTGCATTCGTATATGCATCACAGACTTCTGTTTTACTTTTTAACCAATCGTTTTGCGTAATCCCAACGAGTGCTTTACCGGCCGAATGTAAAACTGGCTTTATTTTTTTTGAGCTTCCTTTTCTAAAAAAATAATCTCTGCACAGCTTCTGCAAATCCTCGGCTGCAGGGCAATCTAGTTGTACGGCGTAATCAAGCCAAGGTTCAGATTTCAAAGTTCCATGGTATTTATTAGCAATATTGATTCCACCTATCAGAGCCATTTTTCCATCAGCAACTAGTACTTTATGGTGCATACGCCTACCGAGATAAAAATTGTTCACGGAAAATAAAGGGGAAAAGAAACGAATAAAAACACCGCTCTGAATCAAATTCTGTATAAAACTATCAGGAAGCGCTGCGCTTCCATATGCATCCAATAAAACATAAACCTTTACATCTCGTTGAGCAGCTTCTTTCAGGCAAGCGGCTATATCATTTCCCGTTTCATCGCTCTCATAAATATAGGTTTGAAGATGTATCTCTTTTTGTGCATCTCGAATTATTTTTTTTAGTCGAATAAAATACTCTTCGCCAGAATGCAGCAATTGAATATACTCATTATCAGCTTTGCTATCGTGTAATTGTTTTTCAGTTGTTGATTTATGAATCATCACACTACTTATTATAATTTGTTTCTCACGTTAAGGTAACTATCACATTTTATCGTTCAATTTCATTGAGGGTAAAACCAATCCTATTGAAATTAAAATAACCAAACCGGCAATAATAAAAGGATAATAAAAACCGGCAGCAACTAACCAGGTTCCTATAATTGGACCCAAAATCTGGCCAATGCTATTAGTAGAACTTTGTATGGAAATATTTCTACCAGTATTCTCTTGGGATATTAATGAGACCGCTGAAAGTAGGTTTGGTGTTACCATCGCACCACCCGCTGCGAAGACAACAATTAATCCGTACACTAAAAACTCGTTTTTGAAAAAAGGAAAGGCAATCAATGAAATTCCTGAAATGAGTAATCCTAAAACGATTTGATTTTTTGCAGATAAGACCTTTTCCCCATAACTGGCAAAGACAGGCTGTAAAATTGCCATTACTGAACCACAAATCATGAAGCCGACACCAACTTGGTTACTATTAAATGCCAATTCGTCTTTACCATAAATGGAAAACACAGTTTCAAATAGTGTGACGACAAACTGCATCACAAAAGAAATCATTAAAATAATGATGAAGTATTTACTAAATGAAAACCGTAAGCTTCGTTTCTCTGAAATAAACTTATTTATTCTTGCTGTATTTTTTAACCATTTAGATATAATTAGTAAAACTATTAATCCTAATAGTGAAGCAAAAAGGAATGGTACTGAAAATCGGTCTAGATGCAGTAGTCCTAGGGAATATTCTAAATGTACATCTGTTTGAGATAGTAAACCTCCTATGACAGGACCAAAGATAACACCCGAGCTTATCGAAACTCCAGACCATGCCATTACTTTAGTTCGTCGTTTTTCGGATGTAATATCACTTAAATATGCATTGCTAACAGGAATAACTGAGGAAGTAAATATTCCACCAAAAATACGTGCAGCATATAGCATGGTCAAGGATGTAGCAAGACCTGTGAGTAATTGCATGATTACAAATCCAATCAAACCAATAATAATTATGGGTTTACGACCATATTTGTCCGATAGCTTTCCCCAAACCACTACGAATAGTAGCTGAAAAAAAGGATAGATGCTCGTGAGCAGACCAATGTGAAAGTTAATAAGGTCGGTGTCGAGATTGTCTTTTAGTGCTAATCTTTCGGTATAGTAGGGAAGGGTTGGCAATAAAATACCATAGCCCAACATAACTACAAATAAACTCAACAAGATTAAAGATATCCTGTTGAGTTTTTCTCTCTTATTCATTATTTTTTGCCGATTTTTCGTTTTAATAATTGTGCATTAATGGCTACTATAATCGTACTTAAACTCATAAATACCGCACCTACCGCAGGACCTAAAACAAAGCCCGAAGAATATAGAACACCGGCTGCTAACGGAATGGCTACGACATTGTAACCCGTGGCCCAGATTAGATTCTGAATCATTTTATTGTAGGTGGCCTTTCCAAATAAAATTAAGTTGGCAATGTCCTGAGGATTGCTGTTTACCAGAATAATATCAGCCGTTTCAGCAGCTACATCAGTACCAGAGCCTACAGCAATTCCTACATTAGCTTTTGCAAGGGCTGGTGCATCATTTACACCATCCCCCGTCATAGCTACAAACTCTCCTTTTATTTGTAGTTCTTCTACTATTTCTACTTTTTGGTGTGGTAATACTTCAGCGTAGTAACCATCTAAACCAAGTTTCTCACTTACGGCTTTAGCTGTTTTTTCATTGTCACCTGTTGCCATTAAGACTCTAATATTATTCTTTTTAAATATTTTGATAGCTTCAGCAGATTCTGGTCTTATTTCATCAGCAAGCGCAATATAACCTGCCAATTCGCCATCAATTAAAACAAATACCACAGTTTCCGCAGCATCACTATAGGCATCTTTTGGGATATCTATTTTTTCATCCCTTAAATAACCAGGACTTACTACCTTAACTTGCTTACCTTCTACAATGGCTTCTACACCTTTGCCTGTAATAGCATTAAAATTTTCTGGATTTGGAATTGCAACCTTATTTTCCTTAACTTTTTTGATAATCCCAACAGCTATTGGGTGTTCAGAACTTTGTTCCAATGCACTTGAAAGTCTTAAAATTTCTTCTGATGAATAAGACGGATGTACAGATTCTATTCTGGTAACACCAAAATCACCTTTGGTTAATGTTCCTGTTTTATCAAAAAGCAAAGCTGAAATTTTTCTGGATTCTTCAAACGCAGTTCTATTTCGGATAAGCAATCCATTTTGAGCAGATACTGCCGTAGAAATCGCAACCACCAATGGAATAGCAAGACCAAGTGCATGCGGACAGGCAATAACCATAACGGTAACCATTCTTTCTAAAGCATAAACAAACGGAAAGCCTAAAATCAACCATACTGCTAATGTTCCAAAACCAATAGCCAAAGCGATATAGGTTAACCATTTTGCAGCCCTATCTGAAAGGTTTTGCATCTTGGATTTGGTTTTTTGTGCTTCTTCAACCATTTTGATAACCTTGTTGAGATAGCTATCCTTTCCAGTATGTTCAACTTTTACTTTTAAGGTACTATTGCCATTTACCGAACCACCAATAACCTTATCGTTTTCATCTTTTTTTACAGGTTTAGATTCACCTGTGAGCATAGATTCATTTAGGTAACTGGAACCGTCTACTATTATTCCGTCAGCCGGAACTTTTTCACCTGGTTTTACCAAAATCACATCATCCTTCAGTAAATCTTCGAGAGGGATGTCTTCTATGGTGTCGCCTTTTACCCTATGCGCTTCTGCAGGCATCATACTCACCAACAACTGTAAGGCTTTTGACGCACCTAACACACTTTTCATTTCTATCCAATGGCCAAGCAACATTATGGCTATAAGTGTTGATAGTTCCCAGAAAAAGTCTTCACCTCTTAAACCAAAAACGGTAGCAGTACTATAAAAATAAGCTACAGAAATTGCCATAGAAATCAAGGTCATCATTCCTGGTGCACCTTTTTTGACTTCAGACCAAAACCCTTTTAAAAATGGCCAACCACCATGAAAATATACAACAGTGGAAAGTGCAAAAAGGATATATGGATTTCCTGGAAGTAAAAATTCATAACCAAAAAATTCCTGAATCATTGGCGAGAAAAACAATATGGGAATGGTAAGCACAAGTGTTACCCAAAACCGTTTTCTAAAGTCTGCAATCATCATTTTATGATGGTCGTGACCCATCTGGCCGTGACCCGGATTATGACCTGAATGGTCTCCACCTCCGTGATTCATTTTAGAATGGTCTTCTTTTTTTTGTTTTTTCTTAGAATGGTCCATTTTTGAATGGTCCATTTCTTCGTGATTGTGATGTTCGTGATTTTCCATTATTATCTTGTTTAAGTGTTATCGTAATTTTTTTCTCATAGCTTCCGAAATGTTTTCGGCATAGACGCCATAGGCATCTACCAAAAGTCCTTTAATCCCATTTTTTGATGAAATAGCATAAAGCACACTATTATCATCGGTACTGCTCATGCCTTCAAAGCGATAGGTTTTATCCACTTCAAAATCTTCCGGGTGTATTTCAATTTTTAGTGAAGCACACTCCAAACATTCAGGTTTTAGGTTAAAATCATATGTATAACCATTTGCCTGCAAATCGTTAATTGCTTCTGAAAGTGTGTCGTAGTTGTTCATTTTCGTTCTATTTATAAGTCATTGTAAAATAACTATTATCTTCCTCTGTAAATTTCTGAAAGGTCAGAAAGCCTTTACCATTTATTTTTTCATTGACAGTATAGTTGAGTTGCTTAATGCGAATTCCCCAGGCATAGGCCTTAATATTGATTTTTGAATTAATATTGTTTTCGTTGTCCTCTAATGTTCGGTTGTAAATCTTTATGATGCTTTTTGAACCAAAAAAATTCAATAAGCCCGAGCCAAAAGTCATTTCCAATTCTATATCTTCAAGGTTATTCAAATCATAGAGCTCTTTAAATTTTTCAGAGGTGGTATTAATTTCGGTCTCCTTTGATTTTGGATTAGAAAACGGAAAAGCCATTACCATTACACTTGCTTCATTAGGCCTACAGCGATATGTTGTTGTATATTTATCTGTAGACTTTTTGTCCTTATCAAACAATTCTGTAACCACCTTAATTTCATAATATTCATTTTTCTTTATTGCTTCACCCGCTTCAAAAGTTTGTTTGTTTAGAAAAGAGCCTTTTTCGTCAAAATTTTCTCGAATGACAACTCTTCCTGAAATCTGCCCAATGAGCATTTCAGTTTGTCCATTCATTATAATGCTGAATAAGATAAATAGTACTATGAAACTTTGTTTTCTCATATGTGATGCATCAATTTTTTTACCTCTTTTGCCATAATATCACTTAAATCTATTCCGTTTGAAGAGTGCGGGATGGTATTGCAAGTCACTATTTTTTCCACTCCAGAATCCAACAAATCTTGATAGGCGTTTCCTGAAAAAACGGCGTGAATACCTACGCAAATAGGTGCTTTCATTCCTGCTTTTTTAAGGCGCTGTACGGTTTCAATCATTGTTCGGGCTGTGGAAATAATATCATCTACCAAAATGGGTGTAGCATCTTTATATTTATCCACATCGGGAACAGAGACTTCTACATCACGGTCACCGTGACGTACCTTTTGTAATACTATAAATGGTGCTCCAGCATTTTTGGCAACTTCAGAAACCCATTGTTCACTTTCCGAATCGGGTCCAATAAGTACGGGGTTTTCAATGTTTTCTTTTATCCATTCTGAAATGGCATCGGCAGCGTGAATCACTTTATTAGGAATTTGATATACTTCCCCTAAAGAGCTAATTCTGTGCAAGTGAGGGTCAACCGTGGTAATACTATCGGCAAAACCTGAAATCAATTTTCCGAAAAATCCAGAAGTTACACCTTCGCCTTCATTAAAAACTTTGTCCTGTCGCATATATGCCAAATAGGGTGCTACCAAACAGGTACACATAGCTCCTAATGATTTGGCTGTGTGGCTTAAAAAATATAGTGGCAACAGTTTTTCGTCCGGTTCGTGCAGGGTGCATACCAGTACCACACATTTATCTTTAACATCAGATAATATGCGTGTGTACGATTCCCCATCGGGAAAATTACGCAAAGTGGCTTTGCCCACTTCAGCATCCATTTTTGTAGCCATTAGTTCTGTGAGTTCTTCATTTCCGGGAAGACTGAATAATATTGTTTTCATAGTTTTTTAAATTATAGTTATGATGTCGTTATGATTGTTTTTATATGCCAAGGCATAGTTAAGTTCACCTTTGGATTCAGCATATATGGTATAAAGCAATTGGCCCACTTCAATCTGTTCTCCCAAATGGATGTTTAAAAGAATCCCTGCGGATATAGATTGGGGCGCTCCCGAAAGCTTGGCTAGTTTCGCAATTTTTCGGTTATCAATTCTGCTTAAAACCCCTGACTTTTCGGCCGTAATTTCAATTTTATAAGGTGCTAAAACTGGTTTTGAAAACTGACCTTGTGCTTTACAAATGGCTATGAATTTTTCATATGCTTTTCCAGATTTGAGAATTCTATGTGCGGTTTCCAATCCCTTTCCTTTTTCTACTTTTCCAGAAAGTTCTATTAGTTCAGCAGCTAAAAACAATGCTCTTTCTGTTAAGTCTTTGGGTGCATCTTCCTCATTTTTCAAAACTTTTAATATATCAATGGCTTCTAAAGTTGGACCAATACCCCTTCCAACAGGCTGCGTGCCATCCGTAACTACAACTTTTACATTCAACCCAACGGCAGTTCCAACAGTTTCCATATGATTTTTTAGTTTTTCTGCCATTTCGGTACTACGAACCTTCGCGGTTTCTCCCACGGGAATATCAATGACCACGTGTGTGGAACCTGCCGCAGCTTTTTTAGAAAGTACTGAAGCGATGAGCTGCCCTTCGCTATCGATATCCAAGGCTTTTTCAATTTTGATGAGCACATCATCGGCAGGACTTAACTGCGCTGTACCGCCCCAAACAAAACATCCGCCTTCTTTTTCTACTACGGTCTTTATTTCCTCGGAAGAGAGCGTAACATTGGTCAGTACTTCCATTGTATCTGCTGTGCCTGCTGGCGAAGTGATTGCCCGTGAGGATGTTTTTGGCATAGTAAGCCCATATGCAGCAATAATGGCAACTACCAATGGTGTTGTTCTATTGCCGGGCAATCCGCCGATGCAATGTTTGTCGACCACGATATCTTTGTTCCAGTTCAGTTGCTTTCCGGAAGCAATCATCGCTTTAGTGAGGTCGCTTATTTCATCAATATCCATTCGGTCACCAGCACAGGCTGTAATAAATGCTGAAAGGTGGATATTGGAATAATCGCCCTCCACGATATCGGTTATGATGTTGTTATAGGCCTTATAATCCAGTTTTTGATTATAGATTTTAGCCCTGACATAGCTTAACGATTCAATAGGTTCCAAGTGGGAAACGTACAGCGTGTCATTTTGAGTAACATTAAGTTTTTTCGCGGCAGCATCTGATAATCCAATTTCATTTGACAACAGAATATCTGAATTTAAAACATTTAGACTTGCTACGATTGAGGTTGTTGCATTGGATATTCTAATTCGGGTCAGTGCCTCAAACCCTTCTGAAATACAGACGTGGCAATCTTCTCTCATATACACCACGTTTTCATTTTGGGTGTAAATTCCGAGATGTTTGTATTTTAATATATTTGAGTGTGTGTCCATATTTTATTGATTGTTGTGATTTATTCTATTACTTCGATGGTGTATAATTGCGGAATTTCTGCATCCCATCCATAGGTTTGCTTGATGCCTTTTTGTAATGCCTCTGCACTCTCTTTTTCACCGTGTACAATGAAAATACGTTCGGGGTTGTTTTTTATTTTGCTCATCCAATCTATAAGTTCAGTGTGGTCTGCGTGTGCCGACAGCCCTTCAATTTCTGTTACTTGCATATTAAACGGCACCCATTTTCCATAGACTTTTAGTTCCTTATCACCTTCCAATAATTTTCTACCACGTGTGCCTTCAGCTTGATAGCCTACAAAAAGCAAGGTGTTATTTGGATTTTGTGCCTGTGTTTCGAGGTAGTTTAGCATTCTTCCGCCTGTGAGCATTCCACTTCCTGCAATCACAATTTTTGGTTTGTCGTCTGTTCTTAATTCCATTGTTTCACGATAACTACTAACAACCGTGAAATAAGAACACATCTCATCACATTCATGCTCTTCCAATTTGTGCCAATCCCTAGTACGATGAAACAACTCCAAAACATTGGCTCCCATTGGACTGTCCATAATCATTTGTACTTTGGGCATTTTGTTCTCCTTGAGTAATCTCCAAAAAATGAGCATCATTAGTTGTGCACGCTCTACCGAAAAACTGGGGATAAATAGACTGCCGCCTCGATTTATGGTGTCGTTGACTAATTTTTCAATCTGTGGAATGGCTTTCACTTCATCAGGATGAAACCTTCCTCCGTATGTCGATTCTATGAATAATACATCGGCCTTTTTTGGTTTCAAAGGTGGATACAATAGTAAATCGTTTGTTCTACCTATATCACCTGAAAAAACGAAGCGTTTTCCATGTACGTCCAAATCAATGGACGTAGCTCCTAGAATATGTCCGTTGTATTGAAATCTAGCCCTGATGCCATCAAATAATTGAATCCATTGGGATTGGGGTATTCCTTTAAAATGTGGGATAGTTTTTTCTACATCCTTTAAATCGTAAAGCGGTTCAGCTGGATTGTGTTTGGAATAGCCTTCTTTGTTGGCACGTTCGGCTTCCTGTTCTTGTATTTTAGCACTATCGTTCAATATTATTTTTGCTATATCTAATGTGGGATTGGTACCATAGATGGGACCATTAAAACCTTGTTTTACCAATCTTGGTAGATATCCGGTGTGGTCCATATGGCCGTGTGTAAGCAATACCATATCAATTTCCGAAACCTTTACGGGTGGATATTCCCAGTTTTTCAGGCGTAATTCCTTCAGCCCCTGAAAAAGTCCGCAGTCTATCAGTATCTTTCTATCTCCTGTATCTACCAGATATTTTGAGCCGGTTACTGTTCCTGCCGCTCCCAAAAAGTGGATGTTAATTTTATTGCTTTTCATAATTATGTTAATTATTAATTCCGCCGCAGCAGGACGATGTATTCCCTTTGTTTTGGCTCGGTTTGTATAAATCTATTATCTTATTATATAAATCCTGCGAATCCTCTTTGATATAAAGTGCTACCTTTTTTATAGAGTTAGGTTCTAACTCTACCATATCCAATAGTACTTCAATGGTTTCTTCAAGCAATTTTGGGTCATCTTCTAATGCTTCGTAAAACGGCTCAAAATCTATGTTGTTCGGTTTTTGTATTTCATCTGTTTTCATAAGTTTTGTTTTAATGTTGTTGAACTTTTATATCATAATCCTTAAGTACTTCTACATAGCGCTTCCGAATCTTCGAGGACATTTTTATGTCGAGATTTAGGCACTCCTATTTTTTCCAACAACTTTGGGCTTTCATGAAGCTCTTTACAGAGTACGATGCCTTCATCTAATAATTTTGTTTTTTCAGCTCTGGTAAGTGTTGTTAAAGCGGTTAAGGGATGTAGCCCCGACTTATCTATTCTATCTTTAAGACCACTTCCCTTTGGATAATCCCAGCTTACAAGACCTAATCCCATACATGTTCCATATTGAATAGCATCGGTTGTGAGTCTTGTATTTGTATATACCCATCCTTGATGAAACTTGGTTTTATGACCAGGTTGCTTTTGCCATTGTTTCTCTACGTCCAGAAACCTGGACTGTATATAAAGTGGAATTTTTACGTTGCAAGTTCTACCTTGGTCACTGTGATATTTACATTCAATCATATAGTGTTTGTTGTCCTTTAAAGCCGCTACATCTACCTCATGTTGTACACAATGTCCTTGTACAATTACTCCAACTTCTGCTTGAAAACCTTCATGCTCCAGAATTTTGCCGACAAATTTTTCAAATGGAAAGCCTGTAGGTCCAAGTTCCATAATTGCTTTTTTTAGTTTGTATTTTGAAGCACTTACACGAGATTTACCTTTTAGCATTTTAAATGCCATTTGATAGATTTGCTTGGTGGTCATTCCATCGTAAATGACTTTTTCAATCTTTTTTACAATTTGCTCAATCACAGTTTTTTTGGCTCCCGCTCTTTGTAAAGAACCAATTAACTTTTCAACTTGAAAAGGAGCTTTATCTCCACTTGCTTTTATAATCGTTATGTTATTCATTGATATGGATTTTTTTTATGTTAGCTAAAGCAAAGACGATAAGAAAAAAGCTCAAAAATATTTCGAGCATAACAACAAACTTGGCAATTTCGGAAACTGGAGTAATGTCGCCATATCCAACTGTAGAAAAGGTTATGACACTGAAATAAAAGAAATGGTATAGGTTGTATATGTATGAATTTGAATAGTCAGGAACGCCTTCAAATGTTGTATGACTGAACTGAAAAAGACAGGTGTAATCAGTCGCAAAAGAAAAAATACTAATGATTAGTATTAATCCAAACACCCAAAGTAATCGCTCTAATGAATGGCAAATTTTCATAAGTTGTGAAAGCTGCTTCAAAGTAGTTGTGGTAATCACAATGGTTTTTGTTAATGCAGCAACCGCAATGATGATGTGAAATGGCAAAGTGCTGTGGTCAATCATTGACATCAGAATAACATACAACAAGGCTATTCCTAGAATTGTGATTATTGGTAAAGCCGTTCTCCCAAAGAGTAATCGATAAAATGGTTTTTCCTGAATATGTTTTAAGCTATCTGACATATGGATATGTATTTTTTAAATATGTATAGTCATTACAGGTAGTGTAGAATGATTTGTGACCCCTTCAGCGATACTTTTTGAAAATAAGTTCAGAAAGCCAGTCTTTCCGTGGGTGCTCATTGCAAGTAAATCTGCTGGCTGATGTTTTAAAAAAGTATTAATACCTGCCTCTACAGAAGACTCGTTATGGACGCTCATTGAGAAATTCTTCAGATTGGGAAATTTTTCGAGAAATTCTTTGACAGGGTTCAATCCAAGCTCTATGCTATTAAAGTCGGTTTCTGTGTTTATTCGCAATAAGTGGATTTTAGCATCGCATTTTTCGGCTATGGATAAGACTTCCTGAAATGGATAAGTGACATCCTCTTCAAAAGAAGAAACAAATAGAATATCCTTAAAGGGAAACGTTACGTTCTCTTCTTTGACAACGATAATGGGCGCATTGGCTTTTCGAACTATCTTTTCAACATTGCTTCCTGTTATTTCCCTAATAACACCTTTAGTTCCACTGCTGCCAGTAATGATGAAATCGTGATGAAAATGACCAGAATGTTCTAAAATATCTTTCTGTCCGGAATCAAACTGAAGAAAGGTTCTACACTTAAGTCCTTGGCGTTCTGCCATTCTTTCCAGTTCGCGTAACTTGGATTTGGCAACACCTATTTCCTTTAAAGTTTTGGGATACCTTTTTTCCTTTAGTTTATCTAGTTTGACCCAATCAACGGGTGTTGTCATTAAGTGCAAAAAATGTATCTCTGCATCGTATAGTTTGGCCATTTTGATGCCAAGATTTGCCGCTTTTGTGCAGTTTTCAGAGAAATCGGTAGGTACGAGTATATTTTCCATTTTTAAATTTTTTAATTATTTAAACTAATTGACAGATATCTCATTTCCAGAGAGAACTGCTTTATCAAAACAGTCCAAATTATATATGGTTGTTTCGGCAATATTTGTTAATGCTGTTTTGGTTAAGAAAGCCTGGTGGCTGGTAATCAAAACATTGGGGAATGTCATTAAGCGTGCGATAACATAGTCTTGTAAAATATCTTCGGAATGGTCTTCAAAAAACAGCCCTTCTTCTTCCTCATACACATCAATGCCGAAATACCCAATCTTACCAGATTTTAATCCTTCAATAACCGCCATGGTGTCCACAAGACCACCTCGGCTGGTGTTAATGAGCATAACTCCTTCTTTCATTAAAGCGATATGTTCTTTATCTATTAAGTGCTGAGTTGATGGTGTCAATGGAACGTGCAGGCTAATTATATCTGCTTGCTCACAGATAGTGGTACAGTTGGTATAAATGACATCATATGAATCTATCAGATTCTTATCTTCAGCAACATCGTGAGCTAATACTTTACAGCCCAAACCATGAAGTATTTTTACGAGTACTGCACCTATTTTTCCTGTTCCAATAACACCTACTGTTTTACCATTTAGGTCGAATCCTGTAAGTCCGTTCAGTGAAAAATTTTGTTCTCGAACTCTATTATGTGCTCTAATTATTTTTCGGTTTAGGGCTAAGATGAGTGCCAGAGTGTGTTCTGCAATAGCGTATGGTGAATAAGCAGGAACACGAGCCACTTTCATATTCATTTCAGCTACTTTTTCTAAATCAACGTGATTGAACCCTGCTGAACGCAGAGCGATATACTTAACACCAACCGCACTTAATTTTTCAAGGATATGCGCTGAGGCATCATCACCTGTAAATAGGCTAACGGCTTCAGAGCCTGTTGCGAGAATAGCTGTTTCTTTGGTCAAACGACTTTCCAATAGTTTTAATTGGTGTTTGTCATTATTTGCTTTTACCAGATATGGTTCTTCAAATTTATGTGTGCTGAATACTGTTGTTTTCATTATTTATTTTCCAAATAGTTCTAAAAGTTCTTTCAACTCTTTATTAACTTCATGTTGTTTGACCACTTCTTCAAAAGAAGTAAAGTGTAGTTGATTGTTTAAAACACCAGCCATTACGTTGCTTCTACCTTGTAAAAGGGCATTTACAGCAGCAACGCCGAGCCTAATACCCAACATTCTATCTAAAGCAGAAGGATTTCCACCTCGTTGTACGTGACCAAGCTTCGTTATGCGTAAATCGACATTGGGATTGACTTCCTTTATTTTTGAAGAAACGAGTTCGGCACCTATTTCATCGCCTTCAGAAACTACGATTAGAAAAGCATCTTCACTGTCGTAATTTTTTACTTTATCCAATAGGTACATAAAGTCCGTACCGCTCTCTGGAATTAGTATGGCGTCCGCACCTACCATTAGTCCTGAATGAATGCCGATGTAACCTGAATCTCTTCCCATTACTTCCACAATAAATACCCGATTGTGAGATTCGGCAGTGTCCTTTATTTTATCAATATTCTCAATGGCTGTGTTTACAGCCGAATCAAAACCAAGGGTGTAATCCGTACCTGAAATATCATTATCTATAGTACCAGGAATGCCTATGAACGGAATGTTGCATATTTCTGAAAAAGCGAGTAGTCCTTTAAATGTGCCATCACCACCAATGGCAATCAACGCATCTATTTTGTTTGTGTTTAGGGTTTCCAAGGCTTTTTTTCGACCTTCCAATTCCAGAAAACGCTTGCTTCGTGCCGTCTTTAGCATAGTGCCTCCTTTTTGAGTCAGTTTTTGTAATTCGTGTGATTTTAATTGAACCAAGTCACCGTCTATCAATCCTTCATATCCTTTTCGAAAACCACTTACTTTTATATCATTTACTTCCGCAGATTTTACAATAGCGTATAATGCAGCGTTCATTCCCGGACTATCACCTCCAGAGGTAAATACACCTATATGTTTTATTTTATTAGTGCTCATTTGATGTTGGTTTTTGTAATTTTTTATCTGAAACAGAAAAATCTTGAATTGTGTTCCAAACAAATTCTGCTTCTTTCAGAAAGAACTGATGGTCTCCTTCAGATGAAGTAATTATTTGTGCGTTTGTAAATTCCCTAGATAATTTCAAGGCATTTTCTAAAGGTGCAGTAGTGTCTTTTTCTCCGTGAATAAAATGCACATCTTTATCCTTAATTTTCTTTGCTATAGCATATAAATTTGTTTTTAAAATGACTTCTGTGAGCGAATAATAATAACTCATCCAATGATGCTTTTTCGCATCTTCATAAACATCATCTGTGAGGTTATTAGGTTTGAATGCACTCGACATAAAAATGGGATGAATCATACAAATGTATTTCGAGAATTTGCTCGATGAAATCCTATCCACAAAGGAATGTGTGGACATAATTCTCTTAAATTCATCGGCATCCTTGTAAACAGGTATTCCAATAAAAACACCTGCTTTGAACCAATGAGGATGCTTCTGCAATAGAGCCATTGAAATTATAGCTCCCATAGAATGACCGGCAACAATGGTTTTTCCATCATTGAATCCTTCTTTGTTTAGTACCAATTCTAAGGCTTGCAATTGTATTGAAAGCGAATAATCACTTTGTGGCTTCGGCGAATCACCAAAACCCAAAAGGTCTATTAATAGCAAAGTGTGTGTGTTTGAAATGCTTTCTAAATTGCGCTTCCAATAATTCAATGACCCTGTTAAACCGTGTAATAAAACGAGTTTGTTTTTTCCAGAACCTACTATTTCATAATTTAAGAGTGTTATGTTGGCATCATAATCTGGGTGCTTAACAATCTTATAATGCTGATATCCTGCTATAGCCACAACAGGAAAAATGAACAATATGGATATGAGTAGTAAAGTCATGTTTTTAAACTAGATTTAGTATTTCTTTTATCACTAACCAAGACCGGGGCTTTGCCATAAAATCTATTAAAAACCATACAAGCTGTAAGGTCACCCGTTACGTTTACAGCTGTTCTGAACATTCCCAAGAGTCTTTCTACACCAATGATAATGATGATGCCTTCGGCTGGTATACCGACACTTCCCAAAACAGAAGCGAGTATCACCACACCACCTCCGGGAATGGCAGGTGTGCCAATGGAGGCAGCGACTATGGTTACGATGACTACAATAATGTTTAGTAAACTCATTTCCAATCCATAGGCTTGGGCTATGAATAGGGTGGTTATGGTTTGATAGAGTGCTGTTCCATCCATATTGACGGTTGCGCCAATAGGAATGATAAAATTGCTAATAGTCTTGTCCACCTTTAGTTCTTCCTCGGCTGTTTGAAGTGATAAGGGCATCACAGCGGCAGAGCTTGTGGTTGAAAAGGCCAATAATTGAACGTCCCTAATTTTTTTCAGGAAATTTATGGGGTTCGCTTTTCCAAGAAGCATAATCAGTCCTGAATAGAAAATCACTAAGAATAACAGACCGAGCAGGACGACTCCCACATAGTATGTAAGACCAGATAGGGAACTTAAGCCAACACTAGAGGTAAGCTGTGCCATAAGACCGAAAACGGCAACAGGCACTAGAAGCATTGACCATTTTACTACCGTCATACAGACTTCCTGTATGGCACTTAAAAGAAGCTTTACTGGGCGCAGTAAGGCATTTTCTAGTGATAGCACAGCTACACCAATAATGATTGTGAAAATCACAATGCTTAACATTTCACCACTTACCATTGATGCCAACGGATTCTCAGGAAGCAGATTTGAGATTGCATCCGGAATCGTTTCAATTCCAAAGGATAGTTCAGCACTTTCACTATTAGTTGCGGTTACATCGTTATGTTCTACTAAAGATTGTTGATGTAGAAAACGACCTGGTCTAAATATTTGGGATAGTATCGTACCAATGCTAACCGAAACTATGGTAGTGCCCAGAAAATATAATAATACGCCACCACCTAATTTCTTTAGACTATCCTTATCATTACTGGCAATTCCTGTGATGATGGAAGCCACAATCAATGGAATCATAATCATCTGTACCAATTTTAGAAATAAGACACCAGGTAATGCCAACCAGTTACCCAGAACATCGGCAGTTTCTTTCGTTATCCATCCATTTTGTGGACTCAATAGCAGACCAAATCCAACACCCAAGAATAGGGCAATGATAACTTTTAACCATAGGCGGCTTTCTACCAGTTTTAAAAGGTAGTGATTGAGTGATTTTAATGATTTTATTTCTGTGTCGAACATTCTGTTGTATTATGCTATACTAATTTTATTATCCAGATAAACTTCCTGAACAGATTGTAAAACTTCCACACCTTCGCTAAAGGGCTTTTGAAATGCTTTTCTCCCCATTATCAACCCAGAGCCACCAGCCCTTTTATTGATGACAGCAGTTGTAATTGCCTCAACCAAATCAGACTCACCTTTGGAACCGCCTCCTGAATTTATCAGTCCTATTTTACCCATATAACAGTTTGCCACTTGCAATCTACATAGGTCAATAGGGTGGTCGGTAGTGAGAGTTTCATGCATATCATCATCATACTTTCCGAAGCCTATCTCTTTAAAACCAAAGTTGTTTACAGGTAACTTTTGCTTAATGATATCTGCCTGAATGGTTACTCCTAAATGATTTGCTTGTCCTGTAACATCAGCAGCTGCGTGGAAATCTTCTCTTTTCGTTTTAAAAGCTTTATTACGGGTATAGCACCATAGGATAGTGGCCATTCCCAAATTATGGGCTTCTTCAAAAGATTCGGCTATTTCCTTAAGCTGTTTGTTGCTTTCCTGTGAGCCAAAATAAATCGTAGCTCCTATGGCAATTGCTCCCATATCCCAGGCCGATTTTACCTTTCCGAATAGCGTTTGGTCGTATTTATTGGGATAGGTAAGAAGCTCATTATGGTTAATCTTTACGATAAAAGGGATTTTATGGGCATATTTTCGAGCATTTAATCCTAAAACACCAAAGGTGGAAGCCACACCATTACAACCTGCCTCAATGGCGAGTTTTATGATATTTTCAGGGTCAAAATAATCTGGGTTTTTATAGAATGAAAAAGCTGCGCTATGCTCGATACCTTGGTCTACAGGAAGGATGCTCAAGTAGCCTGTGCCACCAAGATTTCCCTGGTTGTATAATTGGTTAAGACTTCTAAGTACCTGTGGATTCCTATTGCTATTGGTAAATACCTTGTCTAGACTTTTATCACTTGGTGTCTGCAATTCATCTTTTGTGATTTTTTCACAAACGTGATTCAAGTAGAAATCAGATTTGTCTCCAAGGTTTTGTATTATGTTTTCATATGTACTCATAATTCTATTTTTTATAGCTTACTTATATTAATTTTTCACATAGAAGTATTTTACAATATCCTTCCATAGTTTAGTCACCTTAACATCGTTGAACCCTGCTTTTAGTAAATTCTGTTTGGTTTTACGATTAATGTTAGCACCCATAATATTTAGTGGTATGAAATTGAACCAATCCATTAGTTTGCCTAGCACTTTATCATTACTTCTCACATGTTCCAACATAATAAGCTGGCCATTTGGCTTTAGCACTCTTTTAATCTCTTTTAAACCTTTTACAGGATCTGAAACAGAACAGAATACGCAACTTGTAATCACGGTATCGAAAGTGTTATCTTCAAAGTCCATATTTTGTACATCCATTTCAAGGAAATTGATTTTGAGTGGACTATCCTTATACTTTGCTTTGGCTTCTTCAAGCATTTTTTTACTAAAATCAATTGCAGTTACGTCAATATTTTTGGGATAAAATGGAATGTTTTTACCCGTTCCAACGCCAACCTCCAAAGTTTTACCAGTTGCTTGTGACACCATCTCTTTTCGCCATTTAGCAAAGCCACTTGTTCCCATTGGTTTTTCTAATGAGTCAAAATATTTGGCTATTCTGTTGTAGCGATTTTTTATTTTTCTATCATCGTCCATTCGTGTTTCTTTATGCAATAGATAAGCTTTGATTTGTTTTTAAAATGGATTTTGACCCATCTGTTTCAATTCCGGTTAGTGCTCTAATGGCATCAATGGTTTCAGGGATAACAATGGCTTGGTTATCGACCACGTATGCATAAAAAAGTTCATCTCCCTTTACTTTAAGCATATCTTCCCAAAGGGCAACTTCGTACATATCGCCCCAAGGTCTTCCCATATCCAAGAACATTTCTTTAATGGTATTGTTTGAAACTAGGCCTTGGTCATATTGAATTAGTTTAATACGGCTAGATGTTTTAAGGGCGTTAAGAACTTCCTCTTTTGTGGCTTGTCTTTTCAACTTCACATTCCAATAGTGCATATGGCTCAATGTTTCAGGTACTTTTACTGCGGAAGTAACGACATCTAAATCAGAATCAACAGTTTGGGCATCGGGTCCTTGATGACTGGGAATATCTTTTTCGGGAACCATTGTGTTCATAATACCGCCCAAATGACTTTCCCAAGGGTCAGTTGCTCTTCTTAAAAGTGTACCTCTGGCATAATCCAATAAATCGGCTCTTTTCAGGGCAGTCAAGGTTCTTAAAATAGACGTGGTATTACAAGAAACGACTCTTGTGGCATCCAAGTTTATAGCTGATTTATAATTATTTTCAGCACTAAAGGAATGCCCTGTGGTTCTGTGCTTTTCGCCTCCTTGAACAATAAATTTGATGCCTTTTGCTTTATAGATTTCTACATTTTTAGCGGCTATGTTTTTTGGCGTACAGTCCACTACCAAATCAGCTTTTTTCAAAAGCTCCTGCATACTTCCTTTTACTGAAATTCCTTCGGACTTCATTTTATCAGCTGCGTCTTCAGTGGCTGCGTAGATATCATATTCTTTTCTAACGGCATTTTGTATGCGCCAATCGCTTATGATATCGCAAACACCTATTAGTTCCATATCATCCTGTAGTGCAATTGCATCAGCAACCCTTTTACCAATGACACCATATCCTATTACTGCTATTTTTTTCATTGTTTGACTATTTTATTTGTTATTATTTTTCTTGAACTTTTAATTAAAATGATTGAACCGATTATTCCTGCAATAAGAGAGGAAAACAGAATGCCGATTTTTGCCGTATAAATGAATTCTTCATTTACAAAAGCCAATTCATTGATGAACAAAGACATTGTGAATCCGATTCCTGCCAGAAATGCGACACCATATAGTTGATTCCAATTTACTGCATCGGGTAATTTGGCTAGTTTTAAAGCTACAAGTAGCCTTGAAATTGATACAATGCCAATGGACTTTCCTAAAATTAATCCTGCGCCAATACCTAAACTAATGGGATTGAGTAAAACCTGACCAACTTCACCATGCAAGTGAATCCCTGCATTTGCCAATGCAAAAAGAGGTAGCACTAAAAAGCTCACAATAGGATTTAATGCTTTTTCTAACTTTTGAAGAGGTGTTTCGGCTTCTGAACTTGTTGACTTGATTTCTTCCAGTATTTCGAGTTGCTCACTAGAAATGAGTGCTCCTTTTACTGGTTTTATTTGCGTAAAACGTGAATGAAGCGCACTTAAACGTTTTAGAAAAG
Source organism: Gilvibacter sp. (assembly GCA_965277295.1). Classification (GTDB taxonomy): domain Bacteria; phylum Bacteroidota; class Bacteroidia; order Flavobacteriales; family Flavobacteriaceae; genus Gilvibacter. The sequence goes on along the minus strand of OZ255720.1, from coordinate 923,084 downwards.
TATCTTCCTTAATTTTTACACGTCCTGGAATAGCAATAGCTGTCAGTATACCGGCAATAGTAGGATGAACTCCAGAGAAAAAGAAAGCCAGCCATACACCACCTATCCCTATAATGGCATAAAACCAAGTTTTTCTGACGCCCGCATAATTGCCAATTATTAATAATCCAAAGAAAAGAAGTGCGTGGAACAAGTCCATTGTTGAAATGCCCGATGTATAAAAGAGCGCTATTACCAAGACACCTCCCAAGTCATCAACGATTGCAAGCGTTACCAAAAATACTCGTAGAGCTACGGGTAAACGCTTTCCAAAAAGTGCCAATACACCCAAAGAAAATGCAATATCTGTTGCCATAGGAATGCCCCAGCCTTGAGAAGCTTCACCCGTGGTATTAAATAGAAAATAAATAAAGGCAGGAAAAACCATGCCACCTATAGCAGCGCCAATAGGAAGTACAGCATTTTGAAGAGTTGAAAGTTTTCCGCCCAATATTTCTCTTTTTAATTCCAGTCCTACTTGAAGGAAGAACAATGCCATCAGCCCATCGTTAATCCAAAGTAACAGCGGTTCAGTAATTTCAAAACGGCCTATGGCAAATGAGATTTCGGTTTTCATTAAACTGCGGTATATTTCTTGCCAAGGGGAATTGGCCCATACCATTGCAATGATGACAGCAATGAGAAGTACAATACCTGTGTTATTCAAGCCTTTTGAGGTAGCATTGAATACACTATGAATTCCACTATATGTTTTAGTTTTCAACATTATCGGGTTATATTTTCAACTTCTTCTTTATTATCTATTTTGGGTTTTGTTTGTTGATTAACGATTTGTGGCTTAAAATTTCTAATAATTAGGCGGTTGCTCTTTTCATAAGTGAAATAGCTTACCGCCCAATTAAAACCAACCATCAATCTATTTCTAAACCCGCTTATGGATAATAAGTGTACAATTGACCATAGCAACCAAGCGAAATAACCTGCAAATTTGAATTTGCCCAAATCAGCGACTGCCTTACGCTTTCCTACAGTAGCCAAGGAACCTTTATCTTTATAGTGAAAAGGTTCTATATGATTATTTTTCATAAGCTTCAATAAGGATTCGCCAAGATATTTGCCTTGTTGAATCGCTGTTTGAGCCACCTGTGGATGCCCTTTTGGTGTGTTTTCTGTAATCATAGCCGCTATGTCGCCTATGGCAAAAATGTTTTTAAAACCTTCTACTTTTAAATAGGAATCGGTTTTAATCCGGTTGCCTTTTACTACGTGTTTTTCTTCTACACCTTTCGGGAATTGACCTTTTACGCCAGCTGTCCAGATTAGGTTTTTTGCTAAAATTTTCTTTCCACTTTTTGTGCTAACCTCTGAACCGTCATAGTCACTTACCGACTCATTGAATAGTACCTTTACATTCAAGTCTTTCAAATACTCTAAAGTTTTTGATGACGCTTTGTCTGACATTGTGCTTAACAACTCCTCATTAGCCTCTATTAAGTAAATGTTCATAATGGAAGAAGGATACTCTGGATAATCCTTCGGTAGAATATACTTGCAAAATTCAGCCAAAGCTCCTGCCATTTCTACGCCAGCAGGACCACCACCAACGATAACGAAATTTGTTAGGGCATCCCGTTCATCATCATTACAGGTAATGGCTGCTTGCTCCAGGTTTTGCAGCATCATATGACGAATGTTCAGGGAATCGCGAATATCCTTCATTCCCAAACTGTTCTGGGCTACGGAATCCATTCCGAAAAAATTGGTGGTCGTACCAGTTGCAAGTACCAGATAGTCGTAGTGAACTTTTCCTTTTGAAGTTATTAGTGTATTTGATGAGGGTTGAATTTCTTCGACTTCGGCCAAACGGAACACTACATTTTTATAACCTTTAAATTGTTTTCTAAATGGAAACACAATGCTGTCAGGCTCCAAGGCACTCGTTGCCACTTGATAGAATAAAGGTTGAAATTGATGAAAGTTGTTTTTGTCGAACAGTACCACCTGCACCTCTTTGTGTTTCAGTTTTTCTACCAATGCTAAACCTGCAAATCCGCCGCCAATGATAACTACGCGAGGTAAGCTAGAATCTGGAAGGCAGATATCATCCGTTACCTTGCAGCTAGATTTATTTGTGCTATTATTTGAGTGTTTGACATTCATATTTATTTTTTTATCATTGGTGTTGGCAATAGTTTACTTTACGCCCTTATCTTTTACAATCATTACTGAACATTTGGCGTGTGTTGCCAAATACTGTGAAACAGAGCCTAATAGAAAGCGTGAAAATGCTCCCTGCCCTTGCGAGCCCACTACAATCAAATCTGCATCAAACGATTCTGCTTTTTCAAGAATAGCACTTTTAGGTAACCCGCTAACTACGCTAGTAGTTATGATGAGTTCTTCGTTTTTACTCTTTAGAACATTACTAGCTTCCGAAACAATTTTGTCACCTAATTTTTGGGCACCGCTGATGAACTCTTCAAAGTAATTGTTCAAGCTTCCGCCCATAGTCATCAGTTCTGGTGTTGACATCGCTGGATGCTCATAAACGTTTATAATACTAATTTCACTATCATCTGGTAGTGGCATTTTTACGAGTTCATTAACAGCCTCTTTACTAAAATCTGAACCATCTATTGCTAACACTATTTTCATCATTTGAATGTTTTATCATTTATGTGTATTATGCTTTATTCTTACTTACAAAATCTTGAGCATCTTCTTTAGAAGCGAAATAAAAAACACTTCCGTTGCTTTTGTCCTGAACAATGACTGCCGAAGCTTTATCTACCTTTGTTTTATTAAGTGGATTATTTCCGAAGCGGACATCATCTATATTTTTCTGAAGTTTTTCAACACAGCCTTGACAGCACCCGTAGTAAGTTGTGCCATCTACATCTATTGGTATTTGTTTTACCCCCATAAATCTGTCATTAACCATACATACTTTATCGTTTGGCACAATTTCATAAGCTACTTGAGGTGTAACAACAGGATTCGTTTGGATTAGATTTGTTTTCGTGACTAAAAGTGTTGCTGTTTCAGCCTTTTCTTTTTTCTCGTTGGAACACGAAAGCAGTATGATTGAGGCCACAATCAAAAATACAATACTGATTAATAGCTTATAGATTCTTCTGCTTGGATTTTCTACTATAACTGCTATAGGTTTTTGGTTCTGTTGTTTAAATTGTCTTCGTTTCATTTTTAAATTATTATTAATTATGATTTTTATTTAAGCTTATTAGTTTGTGCCAATACAAGTGTTCATATAAGCCAGACCAGTACATCCCAAAAGTGAAGGCAAATAATAGTTCCTCGATGGGAATTCCTAAAATAAGAATATGGGTAAGGTTGTCGAGATTCCAATACATTTCTACATATAGGGGATAAAATGGAAGGATACTTCCAAAGTATATGAAATACAATATGGTAAACAAGATGCCCCCTACCCATATCTTTCTTTTTAAGTCTGGGCGACAGTATAGCGTGATTAAACCCCCAATAAATAAGGCCATAATGCCACAATAAATATGATTGAGTGTTGTAAACAGCGCCAATATGAGAAACACTATTGCTGGTATAAAGAGAATATAAATGTGTAATCGATGTCTTTGGTGACCACGCTCGCTATGAGGAATTTCAACGAGGCTTCGTTTAAAAATAAGGTTGTAGAGTACCGTGCCAATTCCGCCAATAGCAAAAGAAAAAATAAGGCTCTCTATGTCAAAACCTGTTTTTTCTGCCAAATCGAATAGCGAAGGTGGAAACCAATATTCTGGCACAAATAAGGGCTCTGTTAACCCAAAAGGCATAGTGATGAGGCTCATTTTGAGCATTTCTTTTCTTGATTCTTTTTTGTACAGAAAGATGCCCGCCCAAAGAGCAAGAATAATTAATGACCATATAAACCAGACGTATTGCATAAGATTACGCCTCCTATTTTTTTACTTTTATTTGAGCGTTGTAAAAAGCTCCTATACAAGCACCAATAAGCCATCCTATAATAAATGTTTGTACAATGCCAAAGAACGCTTCCAATAGTGGTACATCCATTCTTATAATATTAGTAGTGTCTAACCCGTGTAAAAGGCTGTTGAAAAAAGATATTGTACCTTCTTGACCTGCCGTTGCCATTACAATCATACAGCCTATATAAATTAAGGCACCAGTAAGACCGAAGGCAAATCCTAGTTTTTTTACATTAAATCGATTCATAATTTCTAGTTTTTAATTAGTTGTCAGAGTTTAAAATCTTTTTTGATTCCTCAAATTCTTCCTTGGATATGAAACCCTCGGCGAATCGCTTTTTAAGGATGTCTAAAGGATTTTCTTTCTTTGTTTTTTGATATGGTATATCTGCTGGGATAAAGAATATCCAAGCAATGAATACTATCCATATAATCCACCATATTAGGTGCATACCTCCAAAATGTCCGTCGTAAAAATGCATAATGTTTAATTTTTAGTTGTTATTGTTTTATTTCTGTAATTGTATATCCGTTTAATTTGCTGAGCTGTTTTTGCAATTCATCAATTGAAAGGTTTTCTTTCATCGTGATGAGTGTAGCCCCTTTTGGTGCCAGAAAAATTTCTGCTTTTTCTATGTTGGGATGTGCTTCTAAGTTTTTCTTGACCCGAGCAACACATCCACCACAACTAATACCGTTTATTTGAAATTTTTGCTTCATTGTTTTAAGTATTTAGTGATGTTGATGCCCTTTGTGTTCTTTTTTTGTTTCAGCCGAAGATGTTCCTTCACCATGTTTACGATTATGCTGTTGTTCTGAATGACTATGCCCTCCATGACCATGTGAGCCATGAGGCATAAACAAGTGAATGGCAAACATAAAAATGATAAAAATGAAGAGGGATGAACCTTCTCCTATACCAAATGATGGCGCTAAAAAGATGAACAGTAGTGGCAGACCACATCCGATGACCATCCATATCCAGTGATTTTTCATTGTCTCTTTTTTTAGATTAGTGATGTGAAGAATGGTCTTCTTCATTTGGCTGGGAACCCTCATCATTATTGTTCATCATATCCATTCCTTTGTCACCCATCATTTTCATGCAGGATTGCATACAATCTTCACTCATCATGCCTTTTTGGTGCATCATCTTCATCATATTACCCATCATTTTGCCGTCTTTCATCATTCCTTGCATCATATTCTTCATCATCATACTATCTTTCATCATCATCTGCATTCCTTGACCTTTCATCATATTTCCCATCATTTTTTTGTTGCCTTGCATCATTTGCATGGCGTGATTGTTACCTTGCATTGTTGCCATAAATTCTGTCATGAAATCGTGGTTTTCTGAAATTGTTTTTATGATTTCACTTCGTGTTTCAGAATTTTCGAGCATCGCTTTTACGTCAGTTTCTTGACTACAACTGTTAAAGCTTAAAAGCCCAATTGCAGATAAAATAATTGCTAGTTTTTTCATAATATTTATTTTTAGTTAAACATTCATTTGTAATTAATAATCACATTCCCAAAACTCATTTTAAATTGCAGGTAAGGGAATGTGTTATCAGCTATTAATTGGCAGATTTTAGAAATTCCAATATCTTACTACTTTCTTTTTCTGTTAAATTTGCCCGAACTCTCATATGTAAACTTATGGTCTCCCAATCAGTATCATTATAGTCTGCTGGCGAAGGTGCTAAATGACACCTGTTACAAGTTTCTCCCCATAATTGTGCGCCAGACTTTTCAATTTTAAATTCGTCTTCAACATCTGTAACAGCTGTATATTTATCCTTTGTAGAGGAACAGCTTACAATTACTACCCCTGTTACAAGTAGCATTAAACTGATTAGAATTATTTTATTTATTGTTTTCATGATTTCTGTATTTATATGTTTATTAGAATCCAATTGCCCAGTGTACAAAGAAGCCATCAGTTGTACCACCACCATCGTGACCACCAACAGCGTCGGTTGTCTGGTATGCCACTTTTATAACTGACCTCCAGGTTAGCCAATAGTTTAGCCCAAAGGCATATTGATCAGACTGTTCTTCCCATTCAGCGCCTTCCGGTGTATTGAGATTTGAATACCTCCCAACGAGCTCTAACTTTTTCAGAAAATCACTATTAGCCATTGTTGGGCGATAGCTTATTTGGGCGTAGAGCGAGTTGCTTTTATTGTCGAAGGTATATTCCTCTTCATCCCCATCTTCATGTACTTCAGTATAAGTAGCGCCATCAATATCAGAGTTATTGTATTGCCCCTTAATATCAATAAATCCTTTAATTGCTGGTATTTGTTTTACAAAAGCAAAATCGATTGCATATAAGAATGCACCAACATTTTCGTAATCTGAATCTCTAGCCCCAACTTTACTTGTTGAATATGTAGAAAAACCTATTTCAGTTGAGGAATCTGCAAAAGGTAATAGTCCAATACGACCTCCAAAAGCTTTACTATTATTGTTATCTTCAAAATTTTGAAACAATAGCATCCCTGCTTCTTCAGGCTCTTCACTACCATCCTTTAGTCTTGGACCATTTGTAGAATACACAGAATAATTCAGTTTTGGTCCCCCAAGATCAAAAGCACCTCGAAGTTCTACACCAATGCCAGAAGAAGGCGCAATACCATCATGACCAAAGCCTAGAGGTCTTGTAGGAAGCCGGTTAATCCAAGCTGGGTGTAATCTTTCCATAAATGTACCGAATGGAAGCAGAAACTTACCTGCTCGAACGGTCATGTTTTTATTAAGAACATACATGACGTCAGCATATTCTAAACCAACTTCAAGCTCATTACCTTCTAATACAAACTCTAGCTCTGCCTCGAACATAAGTCTATCAGAATGTTTGAATAAAAAGATGGGTGCAAAGGCGGACCCTACGTATGATGATTCTGTCTCTTCATCGTTGCTTAAAGTATTTAACCCTGTATGACCATAACCTCTAATCATAAACTGGGTTTTACTTGGTTTAAAAGGTTCTGAGGTTCTTGTACTGTCAGTATTAAAATCATTATATGTTTGGCTAAATGCCATTTGAGTAAATACAATGATTACTGTTATTAGAATTAGCTTTTTCATTATTTGAGTGTTCTTAGATAATTAATAATTTCCCAACGTTTTTTTTCTGGAATAGATGTCTTATAAGAAGGCATGGGTGATCGTCCTTGTTCTATTTTCCAGAATATTGCGCCGTCTGATTGTGATTGAAAAGTTGCACTTGTCAAATCTGCTGGTTTAGGTGTTAAACCCGCACCTGCCATTCCGTCTCCTTTTCCTTTTGGCCCATGGCATACAAAGCATAACATCTTATACACTTTCTTACCCGAAGCAACAGTTTTTGCGTCACCTTTTAAGGGGTTTACAATTTTATCTGCACTTGCTGGTGCTACCCATTTTTTTTGCTGTACAGCTTCGTATCCATTTTTGGGTTTATGAGTGAAACTTACAAACAAGACATACATCGTGCTCGCAAAAATGATGCTCACTAAGATTCTTTTTGTTTTCATAATTATTGATTTTAGTTGTTGTTAAATGTATTTGTATAGCAGATTAATCATCTGCATAACTTTCGTTGTTATTTATATAATTTCATCATAGAAGTTTCGTTCCCAGCCCTCTGCATTTTTATAATCTGTCATACTCATTCCTGTTTCTGCTTTGAATTGTCTAGACAAGTGGTTTACACTGCTGTAGTCTAATAAGTAGCCTATATCAGAAAATGAATGCTGTTTCAGCTGAATGAGTTCCTTAACTTTCTCTATTTTTAATTTGATAAAGAACTTTTCAATAGTTATCCTTTCATTGGCAGAAAATAATTTGCTTAACATTTTATAGTCGCGGTGTAACGCCGAGGATAAGAGTTCTGAAGTCTTAACTTTTATGTGCAACGGTAGTTCAGCAAGTTGCTCAATTAGAAGGATTTTGATTCTTTCAACTAACATTTCCTCTTCACTTTGAACTATTTCAAAACCATTAGCGTGAAGCACATTTGCCACGTTTTCGGTAATTGTATTGTCATTTTCATGAGGTGCTTCCACCAATAGCCTTCCTAACTCTAGTGAGAGTACTGTAATACCCAATTCATGCAGCTCCTGCTTTATTACCTTCAGACATCTGCTGCAGACCATATTCTTAATCCAAAATTCTTTTGGCGAACTCATTATATAACTGGTATTGCCATTGCGCACTATGCTCAATAGTTTGTAAGGCATTGGCCTTACAGGTTTAATTTATTTGATAAATTATGTTGTTGGGAAACGAGTACAACAACGCTTAGCCAGAAGTAATTCTTTGGCTATAATTGAGTGTGCAGATTGATGCGTTCAATCTGCAAGGAAGAAAATCAAATTAAGTAAGTCTCGTGTAGAATATGTATCTCCTTGGATAGTAAGGGCGGCCTATACGCCTCAAAAGGAACTGTATTTTTTTCTAGTCCTTCAAAAAGGTTGATATACGAGTAAATAAATGTATTTAAGAAAACGAAGGTGTCTACTTCTAAAATGGGATTTGATTTTTTAAAAGTATCACTAGCTTCTTTTAGAATAGTTTGATTGTCACAACAATCTTTTTCTTGTAAAGTGGTGCATTTTTTAAAAGGATTATCTTTTTTTTGCACCTTATCCTTACAGGCTTTAGCTTTACTTAAAAATGCCATATCCACTAATTCGTCACAGCAAAAATGCATATTCGCCGTAAAGGAAGTAGTTGACAACAATACAATTGCCGCCAAAAAGAAAGACAATATTTTAGTAAAAAATGTTTTCACATTGTAAGGTTAAGAAATTTTGTTTAACATTTGGAAAATTGATAAAAACAAATAAATGTATTTAATACATTAAAAATCAGATTTTTATAATTAAACCCAATATTTCAATTATTCAAAAGTAATATTAAAGGTTAAACAGAAATATGATATATATCATCTAATACGTTTTAACTTAAAATCGATATCTGACCGCAAAATTAATCCCAAAGGGATGACCGGGACGTAAACCTGCTGGTACGCGAGATACGGCGTACTCTGTGTCAAATAGGTTAATTACGTTTGTTGATAGCGTAAAATTTTCATTGAGAAAATAGTGCACGGATAAGTCAACAATGAAATTAGAACCCACTTTGAAATTTTCTGGAATCGGTCCTGAACCAGCCCTTGTTCTGAATGCACCAGTATATCGTGAATTTAAGTTTATTTCAAATTTCTTATGCTGTAGCCCTAAAGTTGCATTTAATTGATTTTTTGCAATGTATGGTATTTCATCCCCTTTAGTCACTACCCCATAAATATCTTCATTACTGTCAAAACTGGTCAGAAATTCTGTGTCCGTAAGGGTATAGGAAATCGATACAGGAAGTTTAAATTTTCCTAGGGTATTATATAGTAGGTTGTAGTTCAGTAAAAATTCAATTCCGCTTACGCGAACTTCACCTGCATTAAACTGGTCAAGGCTTCCCGTACCACCTGTAGCAGCCAAATCACTTCCCAGTAGGTTTTGATAGTCATTGTAGAACCCAACAAGTTCCCCTTGTAGCCCTTTAATACTAAATCTAGTACCTATTTCGTAGTTAATACTTTCTTCGGCACCTTGCCCTGGTGTATTGCTTGGTGGGGAAAACCCTTTGTGCACACCACCAAAAACCGATAAATCATTATTAAATCTGTAGTTTGCGCCTATCCCGGGAATCCATACGTTTACATTGTTTTCGCGAACGGATAGATCTTGACCAGTTCTTGAAGCATCGTTGGTTCCATAGTCCATTCGGGTTAGAGTTATGTTTTCATAGCGTAAGCCAGGTGTTAGGGTCAGGTTCTCAACTCTAATGGTGTACAATAGGTGTGCCGCCAGAGCTTTTGCACCGCCTATGCGGTTCGCGTCAGACCCTTTCACGCCAACTGTGGTTCGTATTAATTCGTTGTTCAGGAATGCATATCTGTCTACCCATTGAAATCTGTCCTCGTCATCTTCGTGGTAACGTATTCCGGCTTCCAAAGTTTGTAGCCAATCAGAACCCCATCGTAATTTGGCAATGGACTGAACACCATTTGAAGTGTATACTCTATTATTTGCCTTAACGCCCATAACATCTTCTTGGGTATTTTCATTACCTAAAACGGTTTGATATTCTAAGGGGTAATCCTGTGGTGATGACAGGATGTTGCTAATGCTCACCCTTTCGCCTAAATTTACGTCGTCCAATTTGTACCAATTACGCTTGAATTTATTCAGGTAGCCAGTAGTACTTATATGTAACGATGGGGATAATTTTATAAAATGAGTAAGTTGGTATTGTTGATGTTCGGCATTCATTACATCCTCGGACGACGCCCTATATCTTCTATAGGGGTTTTCCTCAAAATCCTCATCCGTCAATCCCAAGTAAGTTTCGTTTGCCTCTTCTTCAGAGTATTGGATTTTAAAGGTCAATGACTGGTACATTTTAGCATCTAAATTTGAGTTGACCCGAAATTTGGCCAAATAATCAGACTTATCAAACCCGGTATTGCCACCACCATCAAGTTCTTTAAAACCATCAGAATTATAATTAAAATAATCCATTACAAATCCAAAGTTTTTATAGCTATCACCAATAACTAATTGTGTGTTTCTTGAATCATAATTTCCTGCAGCAATGGAAGCCTTCCCAGAAAATTTGTCTGGGATTTGAGAAGATATCATATTAATGGCACCACCTGTTGTATTGGGTCCGTATTGAATTTGACTACTTCCTTTTAATATTTCTATGGCTTCCATTCGAGCTATTGTTGGAAAATAATAAGCGGCTGGGGCACTGTAAGGGGCTGGTGCAATGAGTACGCCGTCTTCCATCAAGTTGATTTTTGCACTACGCTCAGGCGATGTTCCTCTTAAACTTATATTTGGACGTAATCCAAATCCATCTTCTTCATAGATGTTAATTCCTGGAACTGTTTGTAAAACCCTATTGATATTAGTATAAGAGAATTTTTTTAATTCTTCTTTGGAGATATAGCTTGCAGAGCCGGTTTTGTTTTTAACTTCAAATCTACTACCGAGTATAGTATTTCCAGAGACAATAACCTCTTTTAACTGTTCCGTTTTTTGTTGGACAGTATCCTTTTTTGGGGGATTAGTTTGCGCCCATATATTTGTAAATTGTAAGATAAATAGTAGGAAAAATAGAGTTCTCATTTGCCATAAATTATTTAGAATGATTTTAAATAAGGGCAAATATAAAATGATATTTTTAAAAACCAAGTATTATTTATAATTATTCTAAATAATATTTTATATCTCTAGATAATAGCTAGACAAATACAATAAATGTGATTTTTATCATATTTCGCTAAAAAGCTGTTTATTAAATTTGTGAATTCAGTTTTTTAATCAAAAACGTATTTCCTATGAAGAAATTAGTGATAATATTCCTAGTCCTTATCGTTGGGCAATTAGTGTTTTCTCAAGAGAGAATAAATGAATTTGCTTTTGAATATGAAGCTGTTTCCCGAGGTTTTTATCAGAAAATTAGGGTTAACAAAGAGACACTTGTTTTTAGTGAAGATAGAAATATAAAAAAGAGCAATGCGGTAAAACTGAACAATAAACAATGGAAGAAAATACTAGAATTAGTTGATGAAATTAAACTCAAAAATCTATCTACTTTACAAGTTCCGTCTGAGAAAAGGAAATTTGATGGCGCTGCTCATTCGAAGTTAAAAGTTTTTTATAAAGATGATTTATATGAGTCATCTAGCTTTGATCATGGTAATCCACCCTCAGAGATTAAAGGACTTGTAGAGTATATTATAAAATTGAGTGAATCAGCCAAATAGGAAGTCTAAAATTATGTTAAACAAAATTAAAGTGTTAAAATTTTTGTAGCTTTGCATTATAAATGAAAAAAACTTTCCATAAAATAGCATCATTTTGTATGGCACTTTTAGTGTTCATCTCAACGTTGTCTTTCACTATTGAAAGTCATTATTGTGGTGATGTTTTAGTGGATTCTTCTTTGTTTGGTACAGTTGAATCTTGTGGTATGGAGGTTCAACAGAAAGAGTCATCTTCAACAACAGACTGTGACATTACTAAAAAAGATTGCTGTAGTGATGAACAATTAATAGTTGATGGACAAGATAATTTAAAAATTTCTTTCGATAAATTAGATAAAGAGCAACAGTTATTAGTTGCCACTTTTGTCTACTCTTACATAAACCTGTTTACAGAATCACAAACAGAAAACATCCCTTTTAGAGATTACTCTCCTCCTCCCTTGGTCAGGGATGTTCAAGTTTTAGACCAGACTTTCCTCATTTGATTTTTAAGTAATTAGTACTGTAGTCCAACATTAAATTGTTTGGACTAAACTGCTTGTTTTTTGTTTTTAAAAACAAAAATTATAATTACTTAAAACTCATTTTTATGCTAAATAAAAGCATCAAATTTTTAATAGAAAATAAATTAGTAGCTGTTTTGTTGCTAGCCTTATTTGTGGCTTGGGGTGTGGTAAATGCACCTTTTGAATGGAATACTGGTTCTCTACCACGTAATCCCGTAGCCGTAGATGCAATACCGGATATTGGTGAAAACCAACAAATTGTATTTACAAAATGGGATGGGCGTTCCCCCCAAGATATTGAGGATCAAATCACCTATCCACTAACCACATCACTTCTGGGAATTCCAGGAGTTAAAACCATACGTAGCTCTTCGATGTTTGGCTTTTCCAGTATCTATATCATTTTTGAAGAAGATATTGAGTTCTACTGGAGCCGAAGTCGTATTCTCGAAAAATTAAATTCTTTACCAGCAGGTTTGCTTCCCGGTGGTGTTAATCCTGCACTTGGCCCTGATGCCACAGGTCTAGGACAGATATATTGGTACACCCTAGAAGGCCGTGACGAAAATGGAAATGTTACCGGTGGTTGGGATTTACAAGAATTGCGAAGCATTCAGGATTTCTATGTAAAATATGCACTGTCATCGGCAAGTGGAGTTTCTGAAGTAGCATCTATTGGTGGCTATGTTTTGGAATACCAAGTCGATGTCAACCCAGAGTTGATGAAACAGTATAAAATTGGTTTAAATGAAGTTGTAAAAGCAGTTAAGCAAAGTAATAGAGATGTTGGAGCTCAAACCATAGAAATAAATCAAGCAGAATATTTAATACGAGGCTTAGGATATGTTAAGTCCATTTCCGACTTGGAGAATGCGGTAGTTACATCAGAAGATTTTACTTCAATACGTTTAAAAGACATTGCAAAAGTATCTCACGGTCCTGCAACTAGGAGAGGACTTTTAGATAAGGAAGGGGCAGAGGTTGTAGGAGGAGTTGTAGTGGCGCGATATGGTGCAAACCCTATGGAAGTAATCAATAATGTAAAAGAGAAAATAAATGAATTAAGTTCTGGTTTACCTTCAAAAACATTAAGTGATGGTAGAACTTCACAGTTAACCATAGTTCCTTTTTATGACAGAACCGAACTGATTCAAGAAACACTAGATACACTTGATGAAGCACTTACATTAGAGATTCTAATTACCATTTTTGTGATAATCATGATGGTATTTAATTTAAGGGCTTCGGTTTTAATTTCAGGATTATTACCAGTTGCCGTCTTAATGGTATTTATTTCAATGAAACTATTTAATGTCGATGCAAATATCGTTGCACTATCTGGTATTGCCATTGCTATTGGTACAATGGTAGATGTGGGTGTTATCCTGTCAGAAAATGTGCTGCGGCATATTGATGAAAATGATGAAAATCTGCCAATAAATACTGTTGTGTATAAAGCAACAGCCGAGGTATCTGGAGCGATATTAACGGCAGTAATGACAACTATTATAAGTTTCATTCCTGTATTCACGATGATTGGTGCAGAAGGAAAATTATTTAGACCCTTGGCATTTACTAAAACATCCGCGTTAACGGCATCCCTTATTGTAGCCTTGTTTTTAATACCACCGTTTGCAGCATATTTGTTTAAAAAGCGAAATATTAAGACTTCCTTTAGTTATATGCTCAATGGAGCAATGATTATTCTAGGTATTCTTTCCATTATTTTTGGATACCCATTAGGATTAATATTAGTGGCATTTGGTGTGGTAGGTATCCTTTCGTTAAAGGAGATGATTAACTCAAAACGTGCCAATGTCATTAACATATTTGTATCTGCCTTTGCCATTATATTCTTATTAGCAGAATATTGGAGACCACTTGGAGTAGATCGAAGCATATTTATAAATTTAATATTTGTAGGTCTTATCTGTTTTGGCCTTCTTGGTGTTTTTACACTTTTCAGAAATTATTATGTACGAATTTTAAATTGGGCACTGCGTAATAAGCTGTTGTTTCTTTCAGTACCAACAGCTATTATAATTTTTGGAGTGATGATTATGCGCAATACGGGTAAGGAATTTATGCCATCCCTTAATGAAGGCTCTTTTCTTCTAATGCCCACATCAATGCCACATGCTGGTGTTGAAGAAAATAAGCGTGTATTACAACAATTGGATATGGCAGTAGCCAGCATCCCAGAAATTGAAACTGTAGTAGGGAAATCTGGTCGTACAGAATCGGCTTTAGACCCAGCACCTTTGTCCATGTATGAAAATGTGATTCAGTATAAATCTGAATACATTCTAAATGAGAAAAGAGCCAGACAACGTTATAAAGTAGACGAAGACGGACTTTTTATTCTGAAAGACGGAAGTTTAGTTGTTAACCCAAATAGCGAAATCAATGAAGGAGCTGACTATGATCTTTCCAAAACTAAGGACCCATTTTCAGTTCGTCGTTCACAACTGATACCAGATGATGATGGTGAATACTACAGAAACTGGCGACCAGAAATTGAATCACCAGATGATATTTGGAAGGAGATTGTTAGGGTTACTAAGCTTCCTGGAGTTACTTCAGCACCTAAATTGCAACCTATTGAAACACGCTTGGTAATGCTACAAACTGGTATGCGAGCACCAATGGGAATTAAGGTTAAAGGGCAGGATTTGAATCAGATAGAAGCCTTTGGTGTACAACTGGAAGACATATTAAAACAAGCAGATGGTGTTAAGGATGAAGCTGTTTTTGCTGACAGAATTGTCGGTAAACCTTATCTACTATTGGATATAGATAGAGACCGACTTGCTCGTTATGGAATTACCATACAACAAGTTCAACAGGTTATACAAGTCTCTGTTGGCGGTATGGTACTTACTCAAACGGTTGAAGGTAGAGAACGTTATGGTATTCGTGTTCGCTATCCTAGAGAATTACGTGCAAATCCAAATGATTTAAAAGATATTTATGTT
Organism: Gilvibacter sp.; assembly: GCA_965277295.1. Taxonomy (GTDB): domain Bacteria; phylum Bacteroidota; class Bacteroidia; order Flavobacteriales; family Flavobacteriaceae; genus Gilvibacter. The sequence goes on along the minus strand of OZ255720.1, from coordinate 907,810 downwards.
CCCGTAGAAAAGGGAACCCCAGTACCATTAAGTGAACTTGTTACAATTCGTTACGAACAAGGGCCACAAATTATAAAAAGTGAAGATACATTCTTGATAGGTTATGTTCTGTTCGATAAGTTAGATGGTTATGCCGAAGTAGATGTGGTTGAAAGTGCACAAGCGTTGATTAAAGAAAAAATTGACAGCGGTGAACTTATCGTACCAAAAGGAATTAACTATCGATTTACTGGTACTTACGAAAATCAATTAAGAGCAGAGAAAACGCTTGGTGTTGTGGTGCCTTTGGCATTAGCAATTATTTTTCTCATTCTCTATTTTCAGTTCCGTTCTGTTGGTACATCCTTAATGGTGTTTACAGGTATTGCGGTAGCTTTTGCTGGAGGATTTTTAATGATTTGGGGCTACGGCCAGGATTGGTTTCTGAATTTTAACTTCTTTGGTGAAAATCTACGAGATTTATTCCAAATGCACACCATAAACTTAAGTGTTGCAGTTTGGGTCGGGTTTATTGCCCTTTTCGGAATAGCAACGGATGATGGTGTAGTAATGGCTACCTATTTAACACAAACTTTCGATAGAAATAAACCTCAAACAAAAAAGCAGATAAGATTATCTGTAGTAGAAGCAGGGGAAAAACGTATCCGTCCATGTCTAATGACAACTGCAACTACCATTCTTGCTTTGTTGCCTGTATTAACGTCAACAGGTCGGGGTAGTGATATAATGATTCCAATGGCAATCCCTTCATTTGGTGGGATGCTTATTGCACTTGTAACCTTATTTGTTGTGCCAGTCTTATTTAGCTGGAAACAAGAATTTCAATTAAAAAGAGCTACAAAATGAGATATATAATTTTAATAGGACTTGTTTTTTTCGCTTTCGCGGAAGTAAATGCACAAGATTTGGCATCCTATATTCAGGAAGCAGAAAAGAACAACCCTGAAATTCAGGCTTTTGAATTGCGCTATAATATAGCTGAAGAAAGGGTAAACGAGGTAAATACTTTACCAAATACAGACGTAAGCGTCGGTTATTTCGTGAGCGAACCTGAAACACGAACAGGAGCTCAACGCGCGCGCTTTTCAGTTAAGCAAATGTTGCCTTGGTTTGGAACCATTACAGCCAGAGAAAACTATGCCAGTTCAATGGCAGAAACTCAATATGTAGATATTGCGATTGCCAAGCGAAAACTTGCCTTAGCAGTTTCTCAATCTTATTACAAGCTATATGCCATCAGGGCAAAACAATTGGTGCTTGATAAAAACATTGAGCTTTTAGAAACTTATGAACGTCTTGCATTAACCTCAGTAGAAGTTGGTAAGGCATCCGCAGTAGATGTACTTCGCCTTCAAATAAGGCAAAATGAACTTGTACAGCAAAAAGAAGTATTGGAGCAAGATTACCTTGCGGAACAGGTAAAATTCAATAATTTATTAAATCGTAATGAGGATGTTACAGTAACCGTAGTTGAAGAAATGTTTGTTCCAGATGAGGACGCATTAATCTTAACTGAAAACCTTCAGTTAAACCCAGAACTCATAAAGTATGATAAGCTATATGAATCGGTTGAACAATCAGAATTATTAAACCAAAAAGAAAGTGCACCCAACATAGGTTTTGGTTTGGATTATGTGCCAGTTTCTGAACGCCCTGATATGAATTTTGTTGATAATGGAAAAGACATTGTAATGCCAATGGTTACACTTTCCATTCCAATTTTTAACAATAAGTATAAGTCCGTAACAAAGCAGAATGAATTAAAGCAATTACAAATACAATCTCAAAAAGCGGATAGGCTAAATAAACTTGAGACACTATTGGCAGATGCACAATATAGCAGAGAGACAACAAGAATTAAGTTCAATATTCAATCGGATAATTTGAAACAAGCTAATGATGCTGAAGAAATCCTGATAAAAAACTATGAGACAGGTACCATTGATTTTAATGATGTATTAGACGTTCAGGAGTTACAGTTAAAATTTCAAATCAATCTTATTGAATCTATTAAAGGCTATTATATACAATATGCCCTAATAAATTATTTAACACAGTAACAATGAGAATACTAAAGATAATCATACTATTACTATTTACCTCTTCAATGGCATTTGCCCAAGTAGGGACAAATGGTGAGGACAGAAAAGAAGAAGGGCGTCCAATTAAGGAGTATAATCTTACTTTGGAACAAAAGGAAATGACACTTGGTGGTGTAACGGCCAATGCAATGACTATAAATGCTAGTATTCCTGGCCCTACATTAGAATTTAATGAAGGTGACCTTGCCATAATCAATGTGACCAATAAAATGGATGTGGAAACATCAGTGCATTGGCACGGATTAATACTTCCTAATTTCTATGACGGTGTTCCTTATTTAAATACACCACCAATAGAACCCGGAGAGACGTTTCAATACAGAATCCCTATTAACCAATCAGGTACATATTGGTATCATTCCCATACTATGCTTCAAGAACAAAAAGGTGTATACGGTTCAATAATCATTCAACCAAAAGAAAGAATATTGGATTATGATAAAGATTTGGTCGTAGTACTATCTGATTGGACCAATGAAAAACCGATGAATGTACTACGTAACTTAAAAAGAGGTAACGAGTGGTATCAGGTTAAAAAAGGTACAGCAGTACCATTGAGTAGAGTCATTAAAGAAGGTGCGCTGGGAGCACAATTTAAGTTTTGGCGAGACCGTATGGAAGGAGCTGATATTTCGGATATCTACTATCCCGCATTTTTGACCAATGGAAAAAAAGTAGCAGAGTACCCAGAGTTTCAACCAGGTGAAAAAGTCAGACTTCGCTTTATAAATGCCTCTGCATCCACTTATTATTGGATGGATTTTGGTGGTGGCAGCCCAATGATAGTTTCAAGTGATGGTATAGATGTACAACCTGTACATAAAAGTCGATTTCTTTTTGGAATTGCCGAAACCTATGATGTAATAATAACTATCCCAGAAGGTACTTTAGAGATTACTGCCACAACGCAAGATGGTGCTGGTAATACCTCAATACGTTTGGGAAGCGGAAAACTTCATCCAGCTATGGTAATTGACAGACCAGATAAAGTTGCCATGATGAAGCAAATGGCAAAAATGGATATGAAAATGGGTGCACCTTCTATGGTAGGAAATCAAAAGAAAAAAACACCAGAGTTTTTGATGCAGAAATATGGAATGAAGATGGATATGAAAGATGGACAGATGAACATGGATATGAATAATGGCTCAATGAAGGAGGATATGAAAATGAAGATGGATGAGAAGAAGCTCATGAACGATGACCATATGAATATGGACAATATGATGGAGATGAAAAAGGACTCGATGTCTATGAACCATAATGAAACAATGGACAAAATGCAAGACCACATGAATCATGATGGGATGAAGATGCAAAAAGATACAGCCGCTTTTGATTACAATGCTCGTAAGACCTATTTCAACTATGATTTTTTAAAGGCAAAAGAGAACACCTCTTTTGAAACAGATGTGCCAGTAAATGACATTTTACTCAATCTAACCGGAAATATGCAACGCTATATCTGGAGTATGAATGGCGTACCATTATCCGAAACCGATAATATAAAAATTAATGGCGGTGAAGTGACAAGAATAACATTAAATAACTTAACAATGATGCATCACCCAATGCACTTACACGGGCATTTTTTCAGGGTGATTAATGAAAATGGGGAGCGTTCACCATTAAAGCATACGGTTAACGTGCCACCAATGCAAAAAGTGGTTATAGAGTTCTATAATGAAGAAGTTGGTGATTGGATTTTTCATTGCCACGTACTGTATCATATGATGGGTGGTATGGCAAGAGTATTCAGTTATGATACGCCACGAGATGAAAGGATGAAGGAATTTCCTGCCCAAAAACTTGTAGATGAAACAGACCATTATTATTCGTGGGGATTGGCTCGTGCAGGTTCAAACTTTAATGAACTCTTTTTAACGACGAGCAACATTCGTAACGAATTTGGATTACGTGCCGAATTTGATTATGACCAAAATGCCGAAATAGAAGTAAATTATAACAGGTATTTGAATGATTGGGTACGTGTTTATGTAGGTGTAAATACTGAAACCGAAATCCCAAATTCTTATGATGAATTTAATACCGTAGGATTGGTAGGTTTAAAATATTTCACGCCTTACAGATTTAACGTAGATGTGAGTATTGACCATCAATTGCGCCCAAGAATACGGTTGGATAGAGAGATATTGATTTTTCCAAGAATTTTTCTGGAAGGGGAATATGAATATAGAGCCGACTTTGGTTGGGTCAATGATTTAGAAAATAATAGTTCTTATGAAGGTGAGACCCAATGGTTGGTAGGAGCTTCTTATATCCTTTCAAGAAATTTTTCAATACAAGGAAATTATAATAATGTATATGGTTGGGGTGGTGGCCTTTTAGCCAGATTTTAAAACTATAAATGATAAACTTTAAACAAATAAAAATGAGCAAATTAAAATTAGTATTTGGAGTGGTTGCAATAGCATTTGTAACCTTAACAGTAGTGTCTTGTAAAGATGCTAAAACAGAAAGCAGTACCAATTCTGAAATCGGTACTGAGGAAGACCATTCAAAAATGAACCACGATAATTCCGATGGCCACCACGATGTGGATAAAAAGGAAATGACAATGAGTGGAAATGGTAATTCACAAACTGTATTAAATGACTATTTCATTCTTAAAGATGCCTTGGTAGCAGATGATAATGCTAAAGCCAAAGGGCTTGGTGCAACCCTCGCAACAACTTTGGGAAAACTTGACATTTCAAAATATACTGACACTCAAAAGGCAGATTTAAAAGATATTATTGAGGATGCTGTAGAGCACGCAGAACATATTTCTGAAAGTGACATTGCACACCAGCGTGAGCATTTCAAAGTATTGAGTAAAGATATTACAGATATGGTAGCCATTACTGGTACACAAAATACATTGTACCAACAGTTTTGCCCAATGTATGATGGTGGTAGTGCTTGGTTGAGTATGAGTGAAGATATTAAAAATCCGTACTACGGTAGTAAAATGTTGAAATGCGGAAAAGTTCAAAAGGAAATCAATTAAATGAAGATTGTAAAAATCATAGCAATAATCTTGTTGGTTGCTTTTGTAGGTATACAATTTGTGCCTGTAGACCACAACCAAAGTGAAGGTGTTCCAAAAACCGACTTTATGTTGGTAAATGATGTCCCAAATGATATCAAGAACAAATTGCAAGTCTCTTGCTATGATTGTCACAGTAACAATACAAAATATCCTTGGTACAACAAGGTGCAACCGGTAGCCTGGTTTCTAGAAGAGCATATCAAAGAAGGAAAAGCAGAGTTAAACTTTAATGAGTGGGATTCTCTTTCAAGTAGAAGGAAAGTAAGTAAACTGAGGTCTATGATTAAGCAGATTGAAAGTGGTGAGATGCCTTTAGGTTCCTATACTTTCATTCATAAAGACGCAAAGTTTTCAGAAGAAGAAACCCAGCAGCTAGTTGAGTATATAGAAAATTTAAAAGACAGTTTATAGTTAATATTAAAATATAAAAAATGAAAAATATAAAAATGAGTATAGCAACAATGCTATTGTTAGCAGTTTCCTTTACCAATGCACAGGAAAAAGGAAAAATGAAAATGGACCATGGTAAAATGATGAATATGAAATCTGAAGCGATTTTAAGTGATTATTTCAGCTTAAAGGATGCTTTGGTGGCAGATGATTCTAAAAAAGCAGCTGAGGCAGGTTCTAAATTGGCGGTTTCACTAAAGGCATTTGACAAGTCAAATTACACCGCAGGAGAGCAAAAAGAATTGACGGATATTATTGAAGATGCTACAGAGCACGCAGAGCATATTACAAAAAGTGAAATAGGCCATCAGAGAGAACATTTTAAGACATTAAGTAAGGATATTACGGATATGGTAGCTATAACTGGCACTAAGAATACGCTGTATGAACAGTTTTGCCCAATGTACGATAAGGGTAGTGCTTGGTTAAGTACAAAAGAAGAGGTGAGAAACCCATATTATGGAAGTAAAATGCTTAAGTGCGGGAAAGTTCAAAAGACTATTCAATAGATAATCCCTTCCTTATGTCTTTATACATTCTTCTGGTTTATTAGTTAACATAAGATGATAAAATGACAAGGATATCTGAATAGTTAGAAGTCCTGTCGTGGGAAGGAAAAATAGTTGATGGTTAGTGTTAGTTCCTTCCCGTGCCAGGCAAAAATAAAAGTCCTAATAAGAGAAAGGGCGCATGTTTTTAGTTGGTTGGTTATGAGGCCCTTTCTCTTAATTAGGCACAATGGATTTTCTGAAAAAGAAAAGTTGATTTGGTTAATAGCAGCCTGTGCAAGGGAGAGAGAATAATCCCCCTATAATATAGTATCTCTCTTCCTTTGTCAGGCAAAACATAAGCTTTTGAAAAAGAGAAGTTTAATTAAATGCACTTGATTTTGAGAGAAGAACCTGTTTTTTGATTGATGGATAGCGTCTAACTCTCATTTTCAGGTGCTGTTTAAAGAGAAAATAATAACAAAGTAAAATTATAATTGAATTTAACTAAAGTAAGTAATGAAAGATTGTTGCAAGGACGGTTGCCAAAACAAAGCAGAAGAATCTGTTATTAAAAAATGGTTCAATTATATAGTATATATAATCATTGCTATAATTGTTATTAGTGCATTAATGATTCAATTAACAAGTAAATAACCAATTTAAAATGACAACAAATATGAGCAAAGAATATATCCCTGCATTAGGCTATAATTGGTTAACAAACTTATATGATTGGGCGATTAAATTAACAATGCCTGAAAGCAAATTCAGAAATAGATTAATAGACTATCTAAATCCGAAGAATAGTGACACAATTCTTGAATTTGGATTTGGCACTGGACAAAATTTAATTATTGCAAACAATCGAAATAATAGCACATATTATGTAGGCTTAGATATAGATCCTAAGGTAAAACATATTGCTGAGGAAAAGTTTAAGAAAAAAGGATTGAAAATCAAGCTTGATTTATATGATGGTAATCTTTTTCCATATGCAGACAATACTTTTGATAAAGTATTTAGCTCGTTGGTTTTTCATCAATTAGATAAAAACACAAAATCTTCTTGTTTAAATGAAATCAATAGAGTGTTAAAATCGGATGGAAAAATAATAATTGGGGATTGGGGAAAAGCCAAATCAAAGTTTATGAGATTTACTTTTTATATAGTTCAAGTGCTTGATGGGTTTAAAACAACATCAGATAATGTAAATGGACTTATGCCAGAATACATGAAAAAATCAGGGTTTAAAAATGTTTCAGAAATAGATTATATAAATACAAAAATAGGTAGTTATTGCTACTATACAGGAGTAAAATAAATAACTAAAAAATTAAAAAAGATGAAATCCTTAAAAACAATATTAACAATAGTATGCACCTTATTTATTATCACAAGTATTCAGTCGCAAAACAAAGATTCAGAAGCAGTCACCTCTGTAATGAAAACCTATAAAGATGCACTACAAAACCTTACTACGGAAGGTACATTCGAGCTATTTATAGAAGACTCTAAAGTGTTTGAATCTGGAGGCGTAGAAGGAACTTACAGCCACTATATAGAGCATCATTTGGGTCCAGAATTAGGGCACTTTAAAAGTTTTACATTTTCAGATTATGAAATCGATGTTCAGGTAGATGCACCTTATGCATTTACAACAGAAACCTATATCTATACCATCGTTCTAAACCCTGATGATAAGGGCAATTCCAGAACCATAAAGAAAAAAGGAGTGGCAACATCAATTTTAAAGAAGATAGATGATAAATGGAAAATTATTAAAACACATTCTTCATCAAGAAATACAAAGTAAAATCTAATGAAAAAATATATCCACCTTTCTGTATTACTAATCGTTTTTCTAATCGTCTCTTGCAAACAAGAAACAAAAGATGTCAAGGAGGTAGTTGTTGAGGAAAAAGCTTCAGAAACTTCTGCACAACCAGATAAAAAGAAACCTTTAAGCCCACATACTTCAACGATGACAATGATAGGCGATGCCCATATTCATATAGATTATTCATCACCAGGAGTAAGAAATAGAATCGTTTTTGGTGGATTGTTGGCTTATGACCAAGTTTGGCAGGCGGGTGCTCATATGGCTACTTGGATAGAAACGAACAAGGATTTAGTTATTGATGGTAAAATGTTGTCTGCCGGCAAGTATGGATTTTTCACAATTCCATCAAAAGATGAATGGACTATAATTTTTAATTCAAATTGGGACCAACACGGAAAGGATGAATACGACAAAAAAGATGATGTCTTGCGCTTCAAAGTTAAGCCTATCATTTCAGACGAAGTAACAGAACACTTGGCATATCAAGTGAATAAGATTAATAATAACGAAGGTACAATGTCATTGAGTTGGGAGAAAGTATCTATAAAGTTCAACTTTAAGGTAAATCAGTAATATGGTAAATAGGCATACAGCACTAAAAATTAGAAAAACACATAGGTATTTAGGCCTTTTCATCGGCATTCAATTCTTAATGTGGACTATTAGTGGTCTATATTTCAGTTGGACAGACATTGATGAGATTCATGGTGACCATTTCAAAAAAGACGTTCCTGAACAAGCTACATTTAAGAACTTGATTGGTTTATCTGAGTTGGAAAATGAGTTGAATGTAAAATCTTTAGAGTTATTAGAAATTGATGACAAACCTTATTATTGGATAAATGAAGAGCATCTGTACAACGCTGTTTCGGGAGCTAAGAAGAAAGAAATTACCCAACAGGAAGCAATTAGAGTAGCTGAACGCTATATGTTGTCAGATTTAGAGTTTGACAAAATACAGAGAATTGAATCCGTAGGCAATCATCACGAGTATAGGGGTAGACCTTTACCAGCTTATGAGATTTCATATAAAACCGATGAAAATCTTAAGGCTTATGTGGCGATTGAAAATGGAGCTTTTCAAACAGTACGTCATCGAGATTGGCGTTGGTTCGATTTTTTATGGATGACGCATACTATGGACTATGAAGGACGAGATAATTTCAACACCATTGTTCTTAGAGCATTTTCACTTTTGGGCTTAATTACTGTTTTGAGTGGATTCTTGCTTTGGTACACGTCATCACCGACCATTAGAAAAATTAGTAAAAAAAATAAAAATTAATATTATGAATAAAAACATCATTTACATAGGTGTTGCATTGATTGTTGGCCTGTTGGCTGGCTTTCTGATTTTCGGTGGAAATTCTACTGATAGTGCAACAAATGAAGTTACGGACAACCATAATCATTCAGAAGAAATTGCTTCCAATCAAATGTGGACCTGTTCGATGCACCCTCAGATTATGAAGCCAGAACCTGGTGACTGCCCAATTTGTGGAATGGATTTAATACCAGCTGAAACTGGTGCAGATGGTCTTAGTGCAAATGAGATTAAAATGACAGACAATGCAACAGCATTGGCTAACATTCAAACATCCGTGGTAGGACAAGGAGAAATGGAAGATAACTCTTTAAAGTTATCAGGTAAAATAAAGGCCAATGAAGAGTCTAATGCAGTACAAGTCACTTATTTTGGCGGAAGAATTGAAAAACTATACGTTAATTCTACGGGAGAACGTGTAGGTGCTGGACAGCGTCTAGCAACTATTTACTCGCCAGAATTAGTTGCTGCACAGCAAGAATTGCTTACGGCTTCATCTCTTAAAGAATCACAGCCAGAACTATATAAAGCTGTTAGAAACAAACTTAAACTTTGGAAACTTTCAGAAAAGCAAATAAACGCTATTGAATCTGCTGGAAAAGTACAAGAGTACTTTCCGGTATTTGCAACAGTTTCAGGTACGGTAACTCATAAAATGGTAGAAGAAGGTGACTATGTAAAACAAGGACAACCTCTTTATAAAATAGCCAATTTCAATACTGTTTGGGCAGAATTTGATGCCTATGAAAATCAAATTGCTTTACTAAAAGAAGGTCAATCTATTAAGGTTACTACAAATGCATACCGCAATGAGGTTTTTGATGCAAAGATTTCTTTCATAGACCCATTACTGAATTCAGCAACCAGAACTATCGTAGTAAGAGCAGTGCTCAACAATAAAAAGGATAAGTTTAAACCTGGGATGTTTGTTGAAGGTAAAGTTGAAGGGATACAATCGAGTTCTAAAAGTACGGTTACGGTTCCTGCTACTGCTGTGATGTGGACGGGTGAACGCTCTGTGGTTTATATTAAAACAAAGCCAAACGAGTCTGTTTTTGAAATGAGAGAAGTTCTTCTAGGCAATACCAATGGCACCAATTACACAATATTAGAAGGTCTTAAAAATGGAGATGAAGTAGTAACCAATGGAACATTTACGGTAGATGCAGCGGCTCAATTACAGGGTAAAAAATCTATGATGAACGCCGAAGGAGGTAAAACAACAACTGGGCACGAAGGGCATCTAGGTATGCAAGACAATGGTTCCGGAGACAAAAAGGAAGAGGCTAATCATTCAGAAATGAATAAAAGAATAGAAGTTTCCAATAAATTTCAAAACCAATTAAAGGAAGTTTTTGATGGTTATATTTTGTTAAAAGATGCACTCGTTAATGACGACCCTGAAGATGCACAAACAGCTGCAAAAAAAATTGGTCAGAATTTAGCAAAGGTGGATATGAAATTATTATCCAGTAATGAGGCACATAATCATTGGATGACCATACAGAAAGAATTAAAAAGCTCTGCCAGTGCTATTGAGAAAAACTCGGACATAGCGGTACAAAGAGGACATTTTAAACATCTTTCTGCACATATGATAAGTAGCGTAAGGCTTTTCGGGATTAACCAAACAGTATATAGTGAGTTTTGCCCTATGGCAGACAATAACAAGGGAGCCTATTGGTTGAGTTTAGAAAAAGAAATTCGTAACCCATATTATGGAGAAGCAATGTTAACCTGTGGTGAAGTAAAAGAGACTTTAGAATAAATAAGGTTATAAACTAAATCAGGTATATAGATTAAGAAAACTTAGTAATGAAAATAGTAAGAGAAATGACGATGAGTGAAAGTAGAAGAAATAGAAGAAAAGCAAAAAAGAACAAGCGACAGTCTAAAAATGACGTTTCTCGAAAAGATAAAATTATTGGCATCTTGGCTATTATTGCCGTATTTATAATTGCTGCTATAGCAGCATATTATTATTCACTTTCAAAAGCGGGACTAAAACTATTTTAAAAAAATGAGTTCAATTATTCACATAAAAAATATGGTATGTCCGAGATGCATATCGACAGTATCGCAGATTTTGTCAGATTTAAATCTTGACTTTAAGACTATTAAGTTGGGTGAAGTGGAATTGATTTCAAAACTTGACGAATTGCAAAGAGAGGCGTTAGCCAGAAAACTTCAAGGTTCTGGTTTTAATATAATTAATGACCGTAAATCACAGCTTATTGAGCAAATGAAGAATTTAGTAGTTGAAAAAGTACATCATTCCAATGAAGAAACCGATGAAAAATGGGCAGATATTATAAGTGGCGAACTCAACCTAGATTACAAATATTTAAGTTCCCTATTCTCGTCAGTAGAGAGTATCACGTTTGAGCAATACATCATCAACCAAAAAATTGAACGTGTTAAAGAACTCATTGTGTATGATGAATTGACCTTGAGTGAGATAGCTTTTCAACTACATTATAGTAGCGTTGCCTATTTAAGCAATCAATTCAAAAAAGTAACAGGAATGACACCCACACAGTTTAAGAAGTCCGTAGACAAAAACCGAAAATCTTTGGATGAGATTTGATTAAAGTACATTAAAAACATAGGGTTATTTAAAGGTCCATAACTATTTGCAATATTATTATTTTAGTATTTGCTTAAATAAGAAATAATTGTAACTTTGTTTTATGGAAAATAATTCTTGTATAAGACAGCAAGCGGATATTAAACAGATAAACCGTTGTAAAGAAACAGTTTCAGAACTAAACGAAACATTTGATTATTTAGCAAATGGACTTTCATTGGTTGGTAATAGTGTAAGACTTAAGATACTTTACTTACTCTTTGAGGAGAAACGACTTTGTGTTTGCGACTTAAGTGATATTCTCGGAATGAATATTTCTGCCATCTCTCAACATCTGAGAAAAATGAAGGACAGAAATTTATTGGATACCGAAAGAGATGCTCAAACCATTTTTTACTCGCTAACCCCTGAATATTCAATATTGTTGAATCCTTTCTTTGAAATACTTGATAAAAACAAAGTTTTAGAAACGATATGAAAGCAGAAAAGACATCAAAAAACGCAGCTTATACAGGTTTGTTCGCTGCGGTTGCGGCATCATCCTGTTGCATACCACCAGTTATTGCGCTAATTGCAGGAGTGGGTGGTAGCGCATCAGCACTATCATGGATGGAACCTTTTAGACCCTATTTAATCGGTTTGGCCGTTGTAGCAATTGGTTATGCCTGGTATGCTTACTTAAAACCTCAAAAAGAAGATGATTGTTGCGAAGTTGATGCAAAACCAAAATGGTATCAAACCAAAGGGTTCTTAATCGTTATTACATTGTTCGCTGTCATTGCTATTGCATTTCCATATTATTCAACCATTTTTTATCCGGACAATAAAAAAGAAGTGGTCATTGTAAGCCAATCTGATATTCAAATCATAAACTTTACTATTCAAGGAATGACCTGTGCTGGCTGTGAAGAAAGCATAAAACACGCTGTAAATGAATTGGACGGCATTATAAATGTAACCCCTTCCTATGAACAGGGAAGTACCGTCGTAGAGTTTGATAAGTCTAAAACCTCTAAAGCAGCTATTGAAAAGGCAATTAATTCAACAGGATACAAAGTTATAAAGGATAAATAAAGGTAAAATTACCCATTATGAAAAAACTATCAATAGTGCCTATTTTGGTTTTAATGCTGATTTCTTTTCAGGCCAAATCGCAAAGCAGTGAGGTTACAAATCAAGTTGTGGAAGTAACCTCAAAGAAACAAAATACAACCATGGTGAAATTTAAAATTACAGGTATTACTTGTGCTGGCTGTTCCAATTCGATTTACAATGCATTAAAAGAAGTAGATGGTGTTTTGGAGCATTCTGTTGAATACCCAGGCGACATTGCGGTTATACAATTTGATAAAACAAAGACGAGTACAGAAGCCTTAAAGGCTGTTATTGAGAAGAAAGGATATAAAGTAGAATTACTAAAAGACAAAGTATAGATTCCGGCTCTATATATATTCTAATTTTTTAATTAAATAATCATTTGAATATAATAATGGAAAAATTTAAATCAAATATATGTCCTACTTGTGGGTGTTCGTTAGTAAGGCTAGGTATAAAAGAAATATCGGCTACAAAATCAACATATAAAGATGAATCTTATTCTTTTTGCTGCTCAGGATGTGCAAAAATATTTGATGAAAACCCAAAAAAATATATAGAGGAAATCAAAAATGTAATTGTATGTCCGGTGTGTCTTGCAGAAAAAAATATAGCTCATACTACAGGAGTGAAGTTCAAAGACACTGTAGTACCTTTTTGCAGATGTCCACATTGTATTTCCACATTTGAGGAAAAGCCTGAATACTATTTGGATAGGTTGGTAGGTAAAATTGAATATAAGGGGCTATTCAATAATTTGTGCTGCTAATAAAATCGTAAAAATATGTCGCAAAAGATAGAAAAAATTACATTAGAGATAAACGGAATGACCTGTAGTGGTTGTTCCTCGCATATCGAAAAGGATATGAACGCAACTGAAGGTGTTTTAAGTTCCACAGTTAACCACGAAACCGGAAAGGGCGAATTTACTATTGATGTTGATAAGATGAGTAAGGCAAATGTAATAGATGCAGTAAACAGCTTTGGTGATTATTCGGTCATAAATAATGTCGACGAGGGAAAGGTTTCCGTAGTAAATTCCAAAAGCAAAAATCAATACGATTTAATAGTTATTGGTGGTGGTTCTGCGGCATTTTCAGCAGCGATTAAGGCTGAAGGTTTAGGACTCACAACGCTAATGGTAAATGCAGGATTGGATTTTGGTGGCACTTGCGTAAACGTGGGTTGTGTGCCGTCTAAAAATCTTATTAGAGCTGCCGAAACGGTACGTCACGCTACGCATTCCAATTTTAAGGGTATAAAACCTAAAGGTGCAGAGATTGATTTTGCACAAATCATAAAAGATAAAAAAGCATTGGTTGCTTCACTTCAGCAACAAAAATATCTGGATGTGGTCAGTGATTTTGAAAACTTAACCATGCTAAAAGGATGGGCAGAGTTTGTGGATAATAACACAATACTTATAGATAGAAAAGACACCTACACAGCAACCAACGTTATAATAGCAACAGGAGCAACTACCAATATCCCAAATATTGAAGGACTGAATGAGGTTGATTATTTAACCAATGTGTCCTTATTCGATTTAGAAGAGAAACCCAAAAGCCTGACCATTATGGGAGCTGGTTATATCGGTTTGGAAATTGCGATGGCATATAATCGTTTAGGTGTGAAAGTGCGTATCATTGAATTTACCGATAGGCCGTTACGCAGCCAAACAAAAGATATTACAGATGTTTTGGTAGAACAAATGAAAAGTGAAGGGATTGAAATTCTACCAAATTGTAGAGCCTTTAAATTTGAAAAGGATGGAGACAATACAGTTATACATTGTAAATGTCCTGACGGTTCCACAACACAAATCATCGAAAAAGGACATATTGTGGTGGCTACAGGGACGAAGCCAAACACCTCTAAATTAGGACTTGAAAATATTGATATTAATTTAACAGAAAGAGGCCATATTATAGTCAACGAGAAAATGGAAACCAGCATTTCCAATATTTTTGCGTCAGGAGATGTCACCAATACACCAGCATTTGTATATACAGCAGCAACCGAAGGCAATGCAGCAGTTAATAATGCATTTTCATTATCAAAAACCAGTATTGATTATTCATCATTGCCTTGGGTAGTATTTACAGACCCTCAAATCGCGGGAGCAGGTATAGATGAAATAGAAGCAGAAAAAAAGGAAATTCCTTTTGAGGTCAGTAAGCTTGATTTAATTCACGTTCCAAGAGCCTTAGCAGCTCAAGATGCCAGAGGGTTTATAAAACTGATACGTAACACTGAAACCGATAAATTAATAGGCGCAAGAGTAGTTGCGCCAGAAGGCGGAGAACTCATCCAACAATTAAGTATGGCTATTAAATTTGGAATCACTATAAGTGATTTAGCTGAAAGTTTTTATCCATATTTGACATTAAGTGAAGGAATTAAATTAGCCGCTATCACTTTTGGGAAAAATGTTTCAAAGTTGAGTTGTTGTGCGAGTTAACCTTAATCATATTTGCAACACAGTTGCATCATAATATTTTTATCTTTGTAACTTGAAATATTTCGCATTCATATTATCAATTTACTTTTTGGCACTAAATGTAGTGCCGTGTGGTGATTCAGGCAATGTTAAAGATGATTCCCAAATTACTTTAGCATCAGATTTTAACGGCGACCACGACCAAGGCTGCGAATTGTGCTCGCCTTTCTGTGAGTGTCAATGTTGCCACTGTCACAGTATAGACTTTGGTATTGTGCCTTTTGAGCCACTACAGCCAGTAATTCCACAAGATAACTTTGCCCACTTTGATAGCTTGGGCAAAGACATATCCCTTTCCCTTTTTCAGCCCCCTCGGGCATAATTCAGTTTTGATGGGATAGCTATATCCTGTTTTGATATATCCAAATTTGGATATATCAATACTGCGCGTTGTATTGTATTCAATGTGTTCAATGCAAATATAAACTGAATTAATACCCTCTTTATCTATGATTAACAGAATCATTGATTTTTCAATCAATAACAAATTTATAATTGGTCTGCTAACCTTGGCACTAATCGGTGCAGGTATCTATAGTATGACTCAAGTCCCTATTGACGCCGTACCAGATATTACTAATAATCAGGTGCAAGTCATCACTCAATCGCCCAATCTGGGTACAGAGGATATCGAGCAATTCGTTACCTATCCAATAGAAGTTGCTATGAGCAATCTGCCCAATGTAAAGGAAATCCGCTCGATTTCACGATTTGGACTTTCCGTGGTTACGGTGGTATTTGATGATGATATGGGAACGTATCTACCACGTCAGCTTGTTTCCGAAAAACTGACTGAAGTTCGTGAGCAGATACCCGAAGAACTAGGGCAACCGTCTATGGGACCTATTTCAACAGGCTTGGGCGAAGTATATCAATATACCCTGAAAGTTGAACCTGAGTTTCAGGATAAATATTCTTTGTCCGATTTACGTACGATGCAAGACTGGATTGTTCAAAGACAAATGGCAATGGTTCCAGGGGTTGTTGAAATCAATGCCATTGGCGGAAAAATAAAACAGTATGAGGTAGCCGTAGACCCCAATGAGCTAAAGGCTATCGGTCTTGCCATTACTGATGTTTTTGAAGCCTTGGAAGCCAACAATAAAAATACAGGTGGTGCTTATATCGAAAAAAATCACCAAGCCAACTTTATCCGTGGCGAAGGTTTGGTACGCAACCTTGATGACATTAAAAAAATCATTATCAAAAATGAAAATGGTATACCAATAACCGTAAGTGATGTTGCCGATGTACGTTTTGGTTCTGCCGTACGCTATGGAGCATTGACACAGGATGGTGAAGGTGAAGTCGTTGGTGGATTGGTAATGATGCTTAAAGGTGCAAACTCAAATGAGGTCATCGTCCGAGTGAAGGAAAGAATGACCGAAATACAGAAATCTCTACCTGAAGGGGTTGTCATTCAACCTTTATTGGATAGAAGTAAGCTTATAAACGAAACTACTGGTACAGTGCGCAACAATCTACTGGAAGGTGCACTCATCGTAATTTTTGTTTTGGTTTTTTTGCTAGGTAACTGGCGTGGTGGATTGATTGTAGCTTCTACTATACCGCTATCCTTATTATTCGCTTTTATACTGATGAATGTTTTTAACGTCTGGGCAAACCTAATGAGTTTAGGGGCAATCGACTTCGGAATCATTGTCGATGGCGCGGTTATCATTGTGGAAGCAAGCGTATTTCTTATGGGTAGTTATATATTTAAAAAGAAAGCTTTAAAAAAGGAAGACCGAGACGTAATCGCTGCCGATGCATCCAAAAAGATGATGAATGCTGCTTTTTTCGGCCAGTTGATAATCCTAATTGTATTCCTTCCCATTTTAGCATTGGAAGGTGTAGAAGGAAAGATGTTCCAGCCAATGGCATTAACATTCATATTTGCGATGATGGGGGCAATGATTCTGTGTCTAACCTATGTGCCTATGATGTCAGCCTTATTTTTAAAACCACCCAAAACGGAAAAAAAATCTTGGAGCGACCGTTTTGTGCAATGGGTACAACATAAGTATGAACCCCTTTTAATGCGAGCCTTGAAAAAAGGAAAGTGGGTTGTGGGTATTGCAGTTGCCATATTCGCTGTAGCCGTATTTGTATTTTCTAAAATGGGCGGCGAGTTTATCCCACAATTGGATGAGGGTGATATTGCCTTCCACGCCATCCTTAAACCCGGTAGTTCGCTCAGCGAAACTATTGAGACAACTACTAAAGTAGAACGCATTGTAAAGGCTGAATTTCCTGAAGTGGAAAAAATTGTGAGTCGTATCGGTGTGGCTGAAGTACCTACCGACCCGATGCCGATGGACTTTGCAGATGTATTCGTTATACTGAAACCACAGGACGAATGGGTGTCAGCTGATTCAAAGGATGAACTTATAAATAAGATGAAGGATGCCGTAAGTATTATCCCAGGTGTCAACTATGAGTTTACCCAACCCATCGAAATGAGGTTCAATGAACTTTTGGAAGGCATCCGTGAGGATGTTGCTATTAAAATATATGGTGAGGATATTGATGTACTTGCTGCCAAAGCGGACGAGATTACCAAAATCATAGCAGGTACTGAAGGTATAGGCGATATGAGAGCGGAAGCTACTTCAGGCTTACCTCAAATGACCATAAAGTACAATCGCGATAAACTGGCACAATATGGTGTCAGCATCGACCAACTCAATACGATAGTCCAATCTGCTTTTGCAGGCGGATATGCGGGTATCATCTTTGAGGGCGAAAAGCGTTTCGATTTGGTCGTTAGACTCGATGAGCAGAACCGTACAGATATCAACGACATCAGAAATCTATACATCAATTTACCAAACGGTTCACAAATTCCACTTCAAGAATTGGCAAATATCGAATACACACCAGGACCGATGCAGATAAGCCGGGATAATACCAATCGTAGAACCTATGTGGGTGTAAATGTCCGTGGACGGGATGTAGAATCATTAGTCAATGAGATAAAGGATAAACTGGATGCAAATCTTGATTTACCCCCAGGGTATTTTATACGCTATGGAGGTGCATTCGAGAATCTAGAAAGGGCAAGTGACCGATTGCAGACTGTTGTTCCTATTGCATTATTGTTAATATTCATCCTGATTTACTTTGCGTTAAAATCTTTTCCACAGACCTTGATGATTTATTTGGCTATACCGATGGCTACTATAGGTGGTGTTTTTGCCCTATGGCTTAGGGATATGCCCTTTAGCATTTCCGCGGGTGTCGGCTTTATCGTATTATTTGGTGTTGCTGTACTGAATGGTTTGGTGATGATTAGCGGACTGAACGAGTTGAAAGAGGAAGGTGTTACCGACCTTAAAGAACGTATTGTAGAGGGAACAAAAAGAAGAGTACGGCCTATTATGCTCACGGCCTTTACCGATATACTTGGTTTTTTGCCTATGGCCGTTTCTGCATCCGCAGGAGCTGAAGTACAGCGACCACTTGCAACTGTTGTTATAGGTGGTTTGATTACTTCAACATTATTGACCCTTTTTATCCTTCCAATTTTTTATCAATGGGTAGAAAAGCGTTCTGAACGTAAGACGAAGCTCAATCCTAAGTTCATAACCGCAACAGCTATGGTGTGCTTACTACTTACTTCGGCTTTCGCGAAAGCGCAACAAGTTCAAGAAAGTGATGCAATACCTGCTATCTCGTTTAAACAAGCAGTGGAAATTGCAAAGAAAAATTATCCGCTATTGAAAACAAAACAGTTGGAAATTCAAAAACAGAACGCCCTTAAAGGCACAGCGTATGACTTAGGGAACACCCAAGTTTTTATAGGCGGTGAGGAAGTAAACGATGGTCAAGGTATTTACACTTTAGTGGGTGTAGGTCAGCAGAATATCAATCTATTTGGTATTGGTGCAAAGAAGCGTTTACAGGAAAAGCGAATTGCATTGGCAGAAACTGCGCTCAACCTTTCTGGACTGCAAGTGGAACAGGAAGTGAAAAAGGCGTGGTCTCAAGCGTACCAACAAAGACAGAAATTTATACTCTACCGTGAACTGGATTCTATCTATTCACAGTTTGAAAAAGCAATCGAACTCAATTATAAGGTAGAGGCTATTTCAAGATTGGAATATTCATCTGCAACCAATCAGGCGTTGCAAATCAATAATAAACTGCAACAGGCCGAGAGCGACTATGCCATTGCGCTGCAAAAGCTTAACCTTTGGTTGGTTTCCGATACTTTTTACACCGTTCCCGACACACTGGACGAAAGTGAAGTTGCTGTATTGGGAATATCCGCAAGTATAAAGAATCATCCCGAACTGGAACTTTCACAAAAGCGAATCGACGAAGCCGAAGCTGGCTATAAAGCTGCTCGTTCTGATTTGTTACCAAATCTAAATCTTCAGGGCGGATTACAACAAGTGAATGGAAGCAACGGGTTTTACACTTATCAAGCAGGAATATCTGTTCCCCTATTCTCTGGAACAAAACGAAGTCAAGCCAAGGCCGCTAAAATAGACAGTGAAATTGCCAAGACTAATGCGGACTTTGTAAAACGCCAATTGCAATCAGAATATCGACAAGCTGTACAAGCCTATCAAAAGTGGAAAGTATCTTGGCAATTTTATAAAGATAAAGCGTTGCCACTTGCCGGAGAGCAAAGACGGGGCGCGTTATTAGCTTATAGAGAAGGTGCGGTTGATTACGCAGCTTTCACTCAAATCATAAGGGATGCCATACAGACCGAAATGGATGCGCTGGCCGCTCTCGACAATTACCTAAAATCAGTTTTTGAACTACAATATTTCAAACAATAATGAAAAATCTATCTAAATACACAATTATAGGGCTACTGACAATGCTTTTAGGCTTTGCCTCTTGTGGCGATTCGAAAAGTGGTGCCGCAGAAAATAAAGAAACAAATTCTGAAATGAAAGAAGAGCATTCCGAAGGTGAAGCCGAGGAAGTGCTATTAACAGAAAAGCAGTTTGATGCATTACAAATGCAAATCGATATCTTACCAATGCGAAATATGAGTGGGTACGTGAAAGCCAATGGTCAGTTGGAAGTCCCACCACAAAACGAAGCTACTATAACTACGGTGGTTGGTGCTAATGTAGTTTCCATTGAGGTTATCGAAGGCGATAAGGTCAATAAAGGACAAACCGTCGCCTATCTCTCACACCCCAATATTATCCAGAAACAGACAGATTATCTCAACGCCTATAGTAATAGCCAGTTTCTCAAAAAGGAATATGAACGGCAAAAAACCCTGTACGAAGCAGGTGTTGGCAGCGGTGCAAATTTTCAAAAGGCAGAAGCCGAATATCAAGCATCCCGAAGTATGGCTAACGGATTGGAAGCTCAACTAAAACAGCTGAGCATTAGTGCCTCAGGCGTAAGAAACGGAACAATTTATCAGCGGGTAGCACTTAGAAGTCCTATTGAAGGCTTTGTACAAAAGGTAGAAATTAAAACAGGCCAATATGTAGAACCCCAGACCGACCTAATGGAAATTGTAGATACGCATCACGTGCACGCAGATTTAATGGTTTTTGAAAAGGACGTATATAAGGTTAAGGAAGGGCAGAAAATCACTTTCAATGTTCAATCCATTCCTGGCAAGGAACTTACCGCAGAAATCTATTCCGTAGGAAAGACTTTTGAACAGAATCCAAAAGCAATACACGTACACGCTGAAATTGAAAATAAGGAAGGGAACCTGATTCCCGGAATGTATATCCAGGGACGCATTCAAACTGACAACACTAAAACATTGGCAATGCCCGAGAGTGCCATAGCTGCTGATGGCAACAGGTTCTTTGTGTTTTCAGCTGAAAAGGAAGGTGATAATTGGGCTTTTATGCCCTATGAAGTTATAAAGAGTACTCAAGATGGAGAATGGATTGCCATTGACTTTCTAACAGAACAAAAATCAAATGTAGAATACGCATTTAACAATGCTTACTATTTAATGGCAGAAATGAAAAAAGGTGAATCTGAAGAACACGGACATTGATAAATAAGACTAAATAATGAAAGAAATAGAACAAAGACTTACTGAAAATGGCGTTCGGCCTACGGCAATGCGCATTTTGATTTATAAGTATATGGCTGAAAGCGAAGTTGCCATTGCCCTCACGGATATTGAGAACGCTTTTGCGAAAGCAGATAGAACAACGTTATTCAGAACCCTAAAAACGTTTGAACAGAAAGGTGTAGTGCACCAAATAGATGATGGTACGGGCGTTCAAAAATATGCGCTCTGTGAAACAGGATGCAATTGTGAACTCGAACAGGATTTGCATTTACATTTTCATTGCAATAATTGTAATGAGACCGTTTGTCTTACCGAACATAAAATTCCAAATATTAACTTGCCAGAAGGCTATGTGGCTGAGGATGCCAATTTGGTGTTAAAGGGAATTTGCGAGAAATGTAGTGCTCAATAAATGCACTTCCGTTGCACTACAATTTTTAATTATTTGCACAGATTATGAAAAAGAAAAAAATAAACTTACGCGACTTAAAACCTAAAGAACACCAAGGTGAGCACAGTCACGATGGCGGCCATAACAATAACAGTACTGAAGTAATATTCGATTTTAGAACCTACTTGCCCTCTATTTTTAGTCTTGTAATGCTGATTGCTGGAATTGCGATTGATTATTTTGATGCCTTTCCACGTTTTTCTGGTTGGATTCGTATTCTTTGGTATGCAATAGCCTATATCCCTGTTGGATTTCCTGTAGTGAAAGAAGGGTGGGAAAGTATAAAAAAAGGCGATTTCTTCACAGAGTTCTTTTTAATGTCTATTGCTACTATTGGCGCATTTGTCATTGGTGAATATCCCGAAGGCGTAGCTGTAATGCTATTTTATGCGGTAGGTGAACTATTCCAAAATGCTGCGGTTAAAAGAGCAAAGGGTAATATCAAAGCCTTGTTGGATGTTCGCCCAAAAGAAGCCAATGTACTTCGTGATGGCGATTATAAAAGTGTTTCACCAGAAGATGTAAATATTGGAGAAAAGATTCAAATTAGAGTAGGTGAAAAAATTCCGTTGGATGGGTTACTATTATCTGAAAAAGCATCATTAAATACTGCAGCCTTAACGGGAGAAAGCAAACCAGATTCTATTTTAAAAGAAGCCAAAGTATATGCAGGTAGTATCAATTTAGAAAGTGTCATTGAAGTTGAAGTAACTAATAAGTTTGAAGATAGTTCTATAGCCAGAATATTGGATTTGGTTCAAAACGCTACGGCACGTAAATCCAAAACGGAATTATTCATTAGGCAGTTTGCTCGTATATATACACCAATAGTTGTGTTTTTGGCTATTGGAGTTACTTTCCTACCTTACTTTTTCGTTGATGATTATGTGTTTAGAGATTGGTTGTATAGAGCCTTAATTTTCCTGGTTATTTCTTGCCCTTGTGCATTAGTTATTTCCATTCCATTGGGTTATTTCGGTGGATTAGGAGCAGCTTCAAAGAACGGTATTTTATTTAAAGGTGCTTCGTTTTTAGATGCGATGACCAAAATAAATACCTTGGTGATGGACAAAACAGGAACAGTTACCAAAGGTGTTTTCACAATCAAGGAAATTAAAGCTATAGGTTGGGAAGAATCTGAATTTATGAAATACCTAATGGCTATGGAGGAACAATCCACGCATCCTATTGCAAAAGCCATTATGGAGTATAAAGAAAATGGTGAAGACTTTGAAGCAAAGGAAGTCTCTGAAATTGCAGGTAAAGGCTTAAAAGGAATTGTAAACGGTAAAACCGTTTTAGTAGGAAATAAAGCCTTAATGATGGCTAATGATATCGATGTTCCTAAAGAAACCGAATCTATTGTAGAATCTATTGTATTAGTAGCAATAGATAATAAGTTCGCTGGTTATGTGGTGATAGCAGACGAATTAAAAGAAGATGCCAAAGAAACGATTTCAGCATTACACAAAGTAGGTATTAACAATATTATAATGCTTTCAGGTGATAAAGATTCCATAACACAACAAATTGCAAAAGAATTAAATGTTGAAAAAGCAAAAGGCGGCCTATTACCAGAGGATAAATTAAATGAAGTTGAAATTTTGAAGAAAAATCCAGAAAATAAAGTGGCCTTTATCGGCGATGGAATCAATGATGCACCTGTTTTAGCCGCAAGTAATGTTGGTATTGCAATGGGTGGTTTGGGAAGCGATGTGGCTATTGAAACCGCAGACGTAATAATTCAAACCGACCAACCTTCAAAAGTAGTTAGAGCTATTAAGATAAGTCGTTCCACTCGAAAAATTGTATGGCAGAATATCATATTGGCTTTTGGAGTTAAATTGGTTGTCTTGATTTTAGGAGCAGGTGGTTTAGCAACAATGTGGGAAGCCGTTTTTGCAGATGTTGGAGTAGCATTATTGGCAATTTTGAATGCTGTTAGATTACAGCGAATGAGTTGGAACTAAAGCCTTATAATGAGTAACTAAAGCATTTATTAGTACTGAAACTAAACTTATCATTTTTTAAGGTATTGACTAAATAATAACTGTATTTTAAAATGCAACGAATTCAGCAAATTCTACAAGTCATTCAGCATATAACGTAACACATTAAAGTCTATTAATCCTGAAATTTGTAATGTACAAATAAGAATGGATTTATGGAGACAATCAACATATTTGAAACCGAAAATAAGAATCATAAAAAGGGTGTGAAAGAATCATTTCCTGTTACGGGAATGACTTGTGCATCTTGCGCAGCAAGTGTCGAATCTGTATTAAAACACACAGAAGGTGTGTTTGATGCAAGCGTCAATTTCGCGAATAGCTCTGTTTTGGTAGAGTACGATAATGGGTTAAACCCTACACAACTTCAAAACGTGCTTCGCGAAGTAGGCTATGACCTTATTATTGATGCCGAAGACCCTTCGGAAGTACAACAAGCAATTCAGCAGAAGCATTATCAGGACATAAAAAACCGCACTATCTGGTCGGCTATACTTACGCTACCCATTTTCGTGTTGGGAATGTTTTATATGCAATGGGAACCTGGAAAGTGGATTTCTTTGGTATTGGCCTTTCCAATTCTTTTTTGGTTCGGGCGTAGCTTTTTTATCAATGCCTTCAAGCAGGCCAAACACGGCAAAGCAAATATGGACACCTTGGTCGCTTTGAGCACCGGAATCGCTTTCCTCTTTAGTATGTTCAATACTTTCTTTCCTGAATTTTGGTTAAGCCGTAGTATCGAACCTCACGTGTATTACGAAGCGGCTACCGTAATTATCACCTTTATTTCCTTGGGAAAACTATTGGAAGAAAAGGCAAAATCAAATACCTCTTCAGCCATCAAAAAACTAATGGGTCTTCAACCTAAAACCCTTAAAATTATTGAGAATGGGAAAGAAAAGGAAATCCCTATTTCATCCGTACAGGCAGGTCAGACCATTTTGGTACGTCCCGGAGAAAAGATTCCTGTGGATGGAGAAGTTTCCAAAGGAAGCTCGTTTGTAGATGAAAGTATGATTACGGGAGAACCTGTTCCGGTTCAGAAATCCCAAGGGGAAAAGGTCTTTGCCGGTACCGTTAATCAAAAAGGAAGCTTTCAGTTTACCGCTAAAAAAGTAGGTGGAGAAACCCTGCTTTCCCAAATCATTAAAATGGTTCAGCAAGCGCAAGGGAGTAAGGCACCCGTTCAAAAATTGGTCGATAAGATTGCCGGTATTTTTGTTCCTGTGGTATTGGGTATTTCCATTGTAACTTTTATCGTCTGGATGTCAGTAGGTGGCGACAATGGCTTCTCGCAAGCCTTATTGACCTCTGTAGCCGTTTTGGTTATCGCTTGTCCCTGTGCATTGGGCTTGGCAACGCCTACTGCCATAATGGTGGGTATCGGCAAGGGAGCTGAAAATAATATCCTTATAAAGGATGCCGAAAGTTTAGAACTCGGCCATAAAGTAAATGCAATAATCCTTGATAAAACGGGTACAATTACAGAAGGAAAACCATTGGTAACCGATATACTCTGGAACGATAAGCTTGAAAATCAAAATGAATACAAGGAAATTCTCTTGGCTATCGAAGGGCAATCAGAGCATCCTTTGGCAGAAGCAGTCGTCAATCATTTGAAAGAAGAAAATATCGAACAAGCAGAAATCATTTCCTTCGAAAGCATTACGGGAAAAGGTGTAAAGGCGCAATCAGAGAATGGTTCAAAATATTATGTGGGCAACCATAAACTAATGGTCGAAAAGGATATTCAAATCGACGCTTCTTTAATACAAGCAGCAGAAAGTCTCGAAGAAAAAGCAAAAACAGTCATATTCTTTGGTAACGAAAATCAAGTGCTCGCGATACTGGCCATTGCAGACAAGATTAAAGAAACTTCAAAAAAAGCTATAGCTATGCTTCAAGAAAGGGGCATCGAGGTCTATATGCTCACGGGAGATAACAATAAAACCGCATCAGCTGTTGCAAAACAAGTAGGAATAACAAATTACCAAGGCGAAGTAATGCCTTCCGACAAAGCGGCTTTCGTTGAAGAATTGCAGGTGGAGGGAAAAATTGTCGCAATGGTAGGCGATGGTATCAACGATTCACACGCTTTGGCGCAAGCTAATGTGAGTATTGCAATGGGTAAGGGTTCGGATATAGCAATGGACGTCGCAAAAATGACCTTGATAACATCAGATTTACAATCTATCCCCAAAGCATTGGAACTATCAAAAAGAACCGTGCTGGGCATACGTCAGAACTTATTCTGGGCATTCATTTATAACATCATTGGTATACCAATTGCAGCAGGAGTTCTTTATCCCGTAAATGGGTTTTTATTGGACCCTATGATTGCAGGTGCAGCAATGGCATTCAGTAGTGTATCTGTAGTTGCAAATAGCTTAAGATTAAAACGAGTAAAACTTTAATAATAAATTCAATACAATGAAAACTCTAAAATTCAAAACAAATATCAATTGCGGTGGGTGTGTATCAAAAGTAACCCCTTTTTTAAACAAACAAGAAGGTGTAGAAAGTTGGGAGGTGGATACCGCTAATCCTGATAAAATCCTTACTATTGAGAGCGATGGTGCAACCAAAGAAGATGTAAAGGCAACTTTGCAAAAAGTGGGATTTAAAGCAGAACCTGTAGATTAAAACCTTTCTTTTAATATGGTTTATATTTTAATTTCGGTTGTGATTATTCTCTTTGCTGTTCATTTTTATAGAAAAGCCAAACGCCAAAGCGTAAAGCCATTTCCAGAGCATTGGCATAAATTATTGATGGATAATGTGCTGTTCTATAGAAACCTTTCAAAAGATAGGCAGCTTCTTTTTCAGCAAAAAATGATGCAATTTTTAAGTGAGGTCTATATTGATGCTGTGCAGTTTGAACTAGAAGAATTGGACAAGATTTTAATTGCGGCAAGCGCAGTAATCCCTGTTTTTGGCTTCAAAGAATGGCACTACACAAATTTAAGTGGCATCCTATTATATCCAGATAATTTTAATGAGGATATGCAATTTGGAAGTAAGGATAACTCACGGAATATTGGTGGAATAGTTGGAAATGGAAGGTTCGAGAAACAGATGATACTTTCCAAAAAAGCATTGTACCACGGCTTTAAAAACACCACCGATAAAAGGAATACTGGCATACACGAATTTGTGCATCTTATTGATAAGCTGGATGATAGAACAGACGGTGTGCCAGAACGGCTATTGGAACATCAATACGCAATACCTTGGTTAAATTTAATCCATAAAGAAATCGAAGCGATAAATGATAACCACTCTGATATCCGAAAATATGGTGGCACTAATCAAGCTGAATTCTTTGCCGTTGCTTCAGAGTATTTTTTTGAACGTCCAAGTTTGCTTAAAAAGAAACATCCCGAATTATACAAGATGTTGGTTAAATGTTTTAATCAAAAATTAGTACGCCTATCTCAAAAATAGTATAAACATAAAAAGGGAGTAGTTTACTTCAGAATAGGTCAAAAGTTAACAACGCTATCTAAAGCATCATCCGCTTCTTTATGGATAAAATTTGCCTGATAATTCAACGTAGTTTTCAAATCACTATGTCTATATAGTTTTTGTAACATTAAAGGATGAATGGAATCACCGGCAATATTACCAAAAGTATGTCTGGCGATATGCATTGTTATCTTCTTGTCTATTTTAGCTTTTTTGGCAATGGATTTTAAGTTATCGTTGAATTTCTTGGTTGCAGTTTTTCTTTTATTATAGACGTCTTTTGCATCATCCAGATTGGCCTTTTTCAATTCAGGGAAAACAAAATCGGTAGCGTATCTTTTATCATCTCTGTAGAAATCCAAAATTCTTAGAACCTTATCTGGAATTTTTAAGGACAGTAGTTTTGAGTTTTTATTCATTCTGTAATGAAGCCTATTGTCGTATATATCTGACCACTTTGTCCAGAGTACATCTGTAACCCGCATTCCTGCAAAATTGAAGCTGAATAGCCAAACATTTCTTGTGTGAATTTCATTACGGGTTAGATTATCTAAGGCTTCAATAGCTCTTACTTCAATAATGTTCAACCCTATTTTTGTAGTCTCAGGAAACTTGATTTTAATTTGGTCACCACCAAAAGGATACAATTCCCTGCTGACTATTTTTAGCTTTATAGCTCTGTTGAACAATAAGCGGATTAAAACAAGGATATTCATTATTGAAGTTTCTGAAAGTTCGTGCTTAACTTTGAGGTATATCATCAATTTTTTAAGAAATCGCTCATCAATTTCTTGAAATGAAAGCTGTTTAGATTTGTGATATTTTACGATATAACTAATCAATGCGCTGTCCGTGGATAAACGGTTTAACTTTTCGGCAACTTCCAGTTCGTCCAGATGCTCTTGTGCCAGTTCAAAGAAAGTTGAGGAATTCCCTGATGCATAAATTTCTTTTTTAATCTGGTTTGCTGAGGCATCTTTATACTCGGACTGTAAATCAATAAGCGCCTTATTGGCATTAGAAAGTTGTTGTGATAATAACTTGTTTAGGCTATCGGCATTTGGATTTGATTTTTTTACTCGAAGATTTTTCTCGTCCCATTCCTCTATATCAATATAATGGCCAACATATTGATAAGTGGAACGACGGTTTTTTGTAATTCGAATAGCTAATGGATATTGACCTTTGCTATTCGGTTTTTTACGAAGAACTATTTTTGCATTTGATGACATAATTGACCTGTTTTGAGTACGAAAGTCAAATCAGGTACAACATAGGTACAACATTGTGTTTTTTGCTCAATTTTTACTGTACACTTTCGATAAAGATACGAATTTATTGGGCTTTTTAGGTACAACATAGGTACAACAAATGTTGAAATCATCTGATATTAAATGACTTTAAAGAAAATGTAAAAACATATAAATCATTGAAAATGAGTGTTTTTGCGTTTCTTTGATGCAATATACGCTAGACTTAGGATCTGGTGCCGCGAGGTGTGGGAGTTCGAGTCTCCCCGCCCGCACTTTTTCAACTACGAATTTGTAGTCATAAAACCTCTCAGAAATGAGAGGTTTTTTTGTTTGGGTACAACATAGGTACAACATTTTGCTCTTTTCTTTAACTACATAGAGATTTGTATGGTTTGATATTAAATAAGGTGGATTGCTATTTTTTTACTTTGATATCATAGAATTTAGATTTTATAACTCACTCAGCCCATTCCCCTACACTTCGCGAAAAGCTGCATTACGGGAAAAGAGCTTCACTACACAAGTCTTGGACACAATCCTCAATTTCAGCTTTCCATTGCGTTAACCCTTCCCGGTGTCCTGGGAAGGAACACTTTATTCCCAAGCCAAAATTGTGAATTAAGTCCGCTTTCTCATCGGAAAGCCATCACTTCGATTTTCTTAACAGAATTTGCGGTAAGCACTTCTTGAGTGCTTCCTCGAAAATCCTTAAAAACCGAACCGCTGTCTTACACATTTTAAGGGGTTTATAATGGATAAAGCCTTTGTTGTTTTTCGGTACAGCGAAAAACAGGCACGACAAAACCAATTCTAACTTAACCACAGCTGCTTATTTCGCTTAACTGTCGGTACGCTCAAACGCAACTGCGTTTAAAAGAATTGCTAATGTCCTTATGGAACTTATCAAGACTATACGAGTTTTAGTGAAAAATAAGGTTTCTACTTCCTTGAAAACCCAAGGGTTTTACTACGTCGCAAACACACCTGATTTTACCCGAAAAGTCTTGACAAAACCCACTCTATCCATTGTGCTGTGCACAGAAGAAAAGAACAAACACCCCTTAAAATTTAATCTGTTTTAAATCAATAGGGGAAATATAAATCACTTAAATATTTTATTATGAGTACTATTAAAAATCACGTACAGTTAATTGGAAACGTTGGACAAGAACCAACAATTACGAACCTTGAAAGCGGAAAGAAAGTAGCCCGTTTTTCATTAGCTACAAATGAGTATTACAAAGACAGTAAAGGCGAAAAGCAAACAGATACGAATTGGCATACAATTGTCGCTTGGGGCAAGACTGCTGAAATAGTAGAGAAGTATGTTGCCAAAGGCAAAGAAGTTGGAATATCAGGAAAACTAAAAACTCGAAGCTATACAACTGATGATAATGAACAACGCTATGTTACTGAAGTTGTAGCCGATGAAATCCTTTTACTTGGAAGTAAAGGCGATAAGTAAACCTAAAAATGAAAGAGGGCGTAACCGTCGAAAGATGCGCCCTCTTTTTTCATTATTCACGTTTTAAATACTATAAACAATGAAAGCACAAGTTAACGAAATTAAAATAAGTTATATAGGCGGTTTCAAATCAAAAGATTGGATTAAAGTTTCAACCTCGGCACAAGCTGCCGAAGTCCTTTTTCAAAATTGGGATAAGAGCACAATGGAACTACAAGAGTCTTTTAAAATTGTACTCTTGAATAACAGTAATAAAGTGAAAGGTATTTGCCAAATTTCGCAAGGTGGAATTGCAGGAACTTTAGTAGATATGCGCATCTTGTTTGCAACTGTTTTAAAATCACTTTCTGTAGGTTTGATATTAGCACATAATCACCCGAGTGGCAAGTTAGAACCGAGTAAGGCAGATATAAAATTGACAAACAAAATTAAGAAAGCTGCATCTGTTTTTGACATCAGATTGTTAGACCATTTGATATTTGCACCCGATGGCGATTACTATAGTTTTTCTGATAATGGAATTTTGTAAAACGGATAGCTATGGTATATCTAAATTTTTCAGACTTGAGCGAAGAGACTCAAAACCGATTATTGGAAAATTCCAAAGAAGATGTAAAACGAAAATTTGGCGATAGCATTCGCAAATACGTAAATAAAAACCATACCTGTTTTGAAACTATGATTGAACAAGAAGCGATGCGAAATTTATATTCGTACACTTATGTTTTCAATCCTTGAAATTTGAAATGCTTATTGATACACCTCTATATTTTTAGAGGTGTTTTTGTATGCCAGTAATATCCAATTCAATAAAATTACGTATCTTTATTTTGCTGAAATACAGCACACAAATTAAAGTAAGGTTATCCACTTTTCGACTTTCGCAGATATCCTTGCACATCGAAAAATAACATATCGAAAAATCATTTTCCTTGAAAATGGCAATCGGTTTTTTAACCGGATTGTATGGATTTTTGTCACGCTTGCGCGTGACGAAAAGGAATAGCAAGAGGGTAACACGCTACGCGATGTTTCGGATTCCTTTTCGTTTTTAATTATCTGATAATCAGATAATTAAATTTATTATAATTTCTTGACAATCAACGATTTGCGACAAACGGGCTGTAAACGCCCAATTTTAGGGATGCTTTTGCGACAAATCGGCGAAATATGGACTCATTTACTGGAATTAGATTTAAAAAAGAAACTGCAAAACGTTTCAAAACTTTCTCGCGCACTTACTTCAAATCGCACACTGAGGCGATGGCAACAATGCTTGATTTTTTCTTCTATAACGAAATTTCGCCAAAGGAAAAGTTAGGTCCGACAGGGCGAACTATAGAAGCCAAACTTCTGAAAAGAATCAATGCAGTTATAGCCATAATGCGAGATGTCGAAAAGACACAAACCAGACCTACTGTGGCAATGATTCAATCCCTTTTTGAAACCGAAGAGCCAAGCAAAAAACCGCTGATAGTTGAAAAGAAATATGCCGAAGAAAAGAAGGAAGTCCGCTTTCGAGAAAAGCAAAACCCAACCAACCAACTATAAATATTTGAGTTATGTACATCACAATCACACCTCAAAAATTAGATGCTAATTACAGTCAAAGTTCAGCTGATTTTGTTGGCTATTTAGAGAAAGAAAATGAAGGTTTAGAACAGCGAGATATGGAACACTTTTTTAATCAATATGGTGATGAGATTTCCGCTGAAGAAGTGGTCAAAGAAATTGATGGAAACACCGCTAAATTGAAAAAGAAAGAACCTAAATTTTATTCCATTACAGTCAGTCCTTCAAAATATGAATTACACAAACTTCAGAACAATAGCCCAGATTTAAAAACCTATACTCGTGAGCTGATGAAGGATTATGTTGACAGCTTCAATCGGGAAATAAACGGACGACCCATAACAATCGATGACATTAAATATTATGCAAAAATTGAGCATCAACGAACCTTCAAAGGAACAGATTTTCAGATAAAGGAAAACCAACCTTTTGCCACAAAAATACTTCAGCTAAAAACCGATATCCGAAATATTCGAGAAGGACGAACTGAAGGGAATATTAAAAAGATAAAAAGAGAAATTGCCAAACTGGAACGACAAGCACCACATCAACAAAATGGAAGACGGATAGTCCAAGGAATGCGAAAAGATGGCAACCAAAGCCACATCCATATCATCGTGAGCAGAAAGGATGCTTCAAATTCTGTCAGTCTTTCCCCAGGAAGTAAACACAAAGCTTCGGAAGTTGAAATGCACGGCAAGAATGTAAAACGAGGTTTTGACCGAGACAAATTTTTTGAGAAATCCGAAAGGGCGTTTGACAAAACTTTCGGATATAAACGAAACTTTGCCGAAACCTATAAAGCACGAAAGGATTTTGTGAAAAATCCCAAACTCTATTTTGCTGCCTTGATGAAATTACCAGTCAACGAAAAAGCATTGGCTTTTAAAATGATTACGAAAACGGGATTGCCAATCGTTCCAAGTATTCCAGTGAGTCAAGCTCAAATCGCACTTCGAGTTTTCAAACGGTTAAGACGTGGCGCAGAAGTGGCCATAAAATCCAGTTCCATCGGAATCTAACAATTATGCAGATAGATAATGTCATAACAACACTTTCAATTATTGGTCCAACCAGTACAGTTTTCTATGCGATGTTTCGAGTAAGCAAGTATGCGTTTCTTTTAAATATCACAATGCTTTCATTTCTGGTATTCTATATTTCTGAAGGGAATGAATTAGTATTGATATTACTTTATCTGGTGTGCCCTCTAATGCTAATTAATATAGGACTCTATGTTTTTCTGCATAAAATTGAAAACGCCCAAAATAGTAATACTAAATACCAGGTGAATTTTACTACAAACAAAGGAAACTTCAAATTAGATAATATTAAACGTGGTGCATCCATCATCGGTTCTGCCGGAAGTGGTAAGACCGAAAGTGTGGTGTATGGATTTTTGAAACACTTCCGGAAAGAAAACTTTTGCGGCATTATTCACGACTACAAGGATTTTGAACTGACCGAAATGGCATATCCACTTTTTAAGGATGACGACATTTCCTTTAAGGTGATTTCCTTCGATAAAATTATCCATAGAGTAAATCCCATCGCACCTAGATATTTAGAGAACGAGGAAAGTGTAAATGAGGTTTCACGGGTATTAATTGAAAACCTTTTGGAACAAAGGGAAAGCGGAACAACTGGAACTACTAAATTCTTTAACGATGCAGCTGAAGGATTAATAGGTGGTTTGATATGGAAACTGAAAACCGACTATCCTAAATACTGTACGTTACCACATTTAATAGCGATATACCAATTATTGGACACAGATAGCCTTATTCAGTTTTTGGAAACCAATACAACATCGAGAGCTATGGCAGATGCGTTTGTTAGTGGAAGAGATTCTGATAGACAGACAGCTGGTGTCAAAAGCACATTAGCAAATGCACTCAAGCGAATTAGCACACAGCGAATTTTTATGGCGTTATCTGCAGACGAAGTGCCCTTAAATATTAATAGTAAAGAAAACCCAGCAGTTATTTCTGTAGTAAACAACCCAAAATTTGAGACCTCTTATTCGCCTGTAATCGCTACCATTATTCACACCATTACCAAACAAATGAGTACGCGTAATTCCAAACCATCTTTCTTACTAATGGAAGAAGCGCCTACGATTCGCTTGTTAAATATGCACCGTATTCCAGCAACTTTACGTAGTTATGACATTGCCACCATTTATGTGATGCAAGACAAAATTCAAAACGATATGATGTACGGCGACAAAGCAAGCAAAGCGATTTTAAGTAATCTGTCCTATCAATTTTTTGGTAAAGTAAATGACCCAGACACCGCAAAGTATTACGAACGCTTTTTTGAAATCATCAAAGACCCAACAAAAAGTATTAGTCGTGGCCATAATCTCGATTTCGATACACGTATCACAACAGGCGAAAAAGAAATCCCAAAAATTAGAGCAGATGTTTTCTTTAGGTTGAAACAAGGAGAGTTCATTACCTATGCTGATGGAAAGGATAAAAAAGTTCAGTTTAGATTAGCTCATATTCAACGAGAATTACCAAAGGTATCAAAACCGTTTTCTCAGGCTGATTTAGCATCTAATTTTGAAAGGGTTTATCGGGATGTTAAGTCAATTTTTAAATAAAGAATTATGATAAATACCTTGTAATGGGTATTTTAACATTCTATTTAGAAATTTAGTTTTACAAAATGAATAAGAAATATCTTATCGTTATAATAGTAGTATTTCTGTGTCTTACAGTTATTTATTTTTTTAGGGAGCGTCAACTAGGCTATGAGTTTCAATTTCCCTGTGGCGTTGCCGCTACCGACATCAATGATATTGTTATTGATTCTATGGGTGTTCAATTGGTTATGGATACTCCGTTTAAATGGGAAGTTGATAAAGTTCGAGTTTATTTTATGGATGTCAAAGATGAATCTGTCATTAGTAGGACTATTGAAGTAGCTAATGAGTGGTCAAAATATGCAGATATAAAATTCAAGAAGTCAGAGTCAATTTATCGGTCTGATATAAGAGTGTCATTTAGGGAGAAGAAGGGTTATCAACCAGTAGTAGGAAACAAAGCAAAACTTGCAAGACTTTCAGGTAGGTCAACTTTATTTCTTCAAGATTTAGATAAAAAATCGGAATCTGAATTTAAAAGAGTGATACTCCACGAGTTCGGTCATGCCTTGGGCCTGAGGCACGAGTTGAGAAGCCCCGATGCAAAAATTCTTTGGGATAAACCAAAAGTTTACAAGTATTTCGAGGAAGTATATGGATGGAATACAACCAAAGTGGATTCAAATGTATTGGCTAAAGTCAATACAGATAAATACTCCAAGTTTGATAAAAATTCAATAATGATATATGCCATCCCTGATTCCTTAACAAAAGATAAAACGGGATTTCATTGGCCAAAAAAACTATCTAGACTTGACAAAACTACAATTGGAGACTATTATCCTTTTTAATATACTTAAACTATGAAAAAAACTAACCTAACTATTCTGTTTATTCTTCTGTCCATCATATGTTATTCACAAGAAGATGTGGGACAAAATACCGAATACGAAACAATTGAATTGAATTTCCTAAGACCCATAGAACTGAAGAAAAGTTTGGGGACATTAGAATACGGTAAAAAGTATAGGTTGAAAATTATAAATCTTAATAGAAATCTATACAAAATAACATCAACAATAACACCGAAGGATAATAACTCAGCAGTCCCTGAAATTTTCAAGAACATTAAGCTGCCGGCATATTTGAATTTGGCTTTGCCAGATAAAGAAGATAATAGTATTGAGGAAATAGCCGAAAATATGGCAGAAGAATTTGATAAATCTGCTTTTGATAAAAAGGTTGAGGAGATAAAGAAAAGTTATAATGAGTTCCAAAAAGTTGCCATACTAAATAATGATATCCAAAATCTTTTTGAGTCGTGTGATAAAACTTATGATACTATTAATAAAGAGCTGATTGGACTCTCCAAAGGTTTTACGGCGGATGTCTCTGATGATATTGCAAAGCAGAAAAATGCAATTAAGGTAAAAGTAAATAGTCTTATAGATGATGTACAGACAAAATCAAATGAACTGGAAACACTTTTAATCGAGGCGAAAAAGTCTTTGAATAAAGAAATTTCAGATATTAAAATTAGACTTTACGAATGGGAAGCAAAACCATTGCCTAAAACAGACCCTGATTACAAGCAAGCCTTTATAGCTTATAAAACCCAAGGAGATGAAATAGCAAATAAGAAAAGTACTTCCGAATCATTACAAAAATTACTTGCAAAAGTTCAGGGTTTCGCCAAGGAGCTCAAAACCTTTAGGGATGAAAACAAAATACAGGATTTACTGAATAATTACGGTCTCATTAATAAATCAAACTTTACCTTTTGGTCAAAACCATTCAAGGTCAAAACTGATGAAATAAAGTTTGACATTAAGATAGCATCGGATAAGCTGTTAAAATGCGATAGACCTAATGAAGTAGTGATTTTAGAAACTGTGAAAACAAAAGGAGGGTTAAAGGTAGATTTCAGCTCTGGAGTTTTTTTCAATGGAGGTAATGACGACTTTTTAGGAAGAGAAATTCAATATCGACAGGTGTCTGATGAAAACTCCATAATCGAAGCCAGAGATGGAGGTGATAGGCTATTGTTGTCAATAGGTGCTTTAATGCATATTTATCAGAGAAACGCCAAAAAATTCAATTGGGCTATTAGTCCTGGATTAAGCACCAATTCAGGATTTGACGGGCTCAATTTTCACTTAGGATTGTCTGCAATCTTTGGATATAAAAACAGGCTTGTTTTAACAGGGGGCTTAACTCTTAGAGAAGCAGTCATATTGGATAACAACTACGAGTACGATACTGAATACAGTACGACAGAGTTGCCAGAGTCCCCTCCAACGATAAAAGTTTTTCCAAAGGCAGGCTGGTTTTTTAGTTTGACTTATAACTTTTCCAAATTCAAGGCAGAATAGTAAGGCGCTTTAGGAGTTGCAGAAATTTAAAATTGAGTATCCAGTAAAAATTTAACTCTTTTCATAGTTAGAATTACAGGTAAGTTTTCACCGAACTCATCTAGATACTCTGTCGATTTTTTAAATGAACATTCAAGAATAAAAATTCTAATTGCCTTCTTTTTTTGATGCATTTTGATATATTAAGAGTATCATTTTTAATTAAAAATCAACTTATATTGAGCATTTCTAAACTACATATTTTTTCTAAAAATACGGATGCCACTGCTTCTTTAAAGGGGTATCACTATCAAGTCTTAAAGACTCTTGAAACTCTTATCGATAACTATAACGAGGATAAAGCCGATGAAATTTATTGTGATTTCGAAGAAGATATTTTTCAAAAAAACAAAATAGATGGCACCACCAAATTCAGACAAATAAAATTATACTCTAGGAATTTTTCTTTTAGTAGTGAAGAAATACAGAAGTGCTTAGTTCATTTCTTTATGCTTCATGTGAAGACAGATTACACCTTTTTGGAAAAAGAATTTGTGTTTGAGACAAACACAACCGTAGCTGGGGTTCGAGGGAATAATGATGCGGAATTGCTACAAGATTGGAATAAAAATCAAGAAAGTTTAAGTGATGAGCTAACCCAAAAATGTGCAGCAAAGGTTAAAGAGATTATAACCCCATATATAGAGAAACAATTTAAATCTCTAATCAAAGATGAAGATAACCAACTTGTAAAAGAAGCGTATAAGGTTTTTAACGAGCTTCAGGAGTCAGATTGGATTGAGTTTGCCAAAAAGATAAAATGGATTTTTAAAGATGTAGCTTCTGATAAAGAATTTGCTGGACTCAGGGAAAACATAGAAGAAAAAATTCTCAATCTTCCCTTCCAGATAAATAAAGACAATCTTCCATCCATTTTTGGTCAACTGCATACCCTAATTTGGGACAAGGCGACAAGTACAGAAATAGAATCCAAAAAAATAACTCTTGAAGACTTAACCAGTGTCCTTTTAGCATCATCAAATAATGAAGATAAATGGTACTGGGATGCATTTGAAAGATGGAAAGATGTTGAAAAAATTCAAGTTTTTAACCTTGGACAGTTTTACGAGGCAATCGATGCAAGTAGACATTGCAGAGTTACAAGACACCTAACCAAACATAAGAGTCAGTGGTTGAAAATACTTAAAATCTATATAAGTAATTCTGATGACAGCTATAAAAGGACAGCCATTTACGAGTACTTATGGCTTCTATTACGCCCATTGGATAAACGAGAGATTCCAGATGGCGATTTGAAAGGGGAAGAAGAATACTTTAGATTTTATTTTAATGATTTTGAAGTATTTCAAACAGCTAGAGAACTAGAGGATGCACAAAGTTTAATGAATATAGCCATCGCTGCTGGATTTATGGATAAAACGAATCTCGCTGGTAAAGAGGTGCAAGGTTGGTTCGACCAAATGCTGAAAACTTTAAAAAATAGAATTGATGCTGAGGCTGACCCTAGTAAACTGTGCCACTTTCTTGAAAATCTCGCTGGGTATCATCTTTTTATAAATTTAGGTAGAAACAAAGAAGATAAGAATGTCCAAGAAGTAATAGAACCATTAAACCAAATTTTAGGATTACTTGAAGATGCAGAACTCTACAATGTGTCCAAACTAAGTTGGAGATTGGACGATTTTGTTGAACTAATGATAGAAACCGGAGCGGAAGATAATATTGAAATCATCGACGCTCTATCTGATTATGGAGAAAAACTTAATCCATTTGTTGAAAAACGAGGCGGTAGTTTCAGGTCAGCTAAGGTTGAACTCAACAAAGGAGTTAAATATCTTAATAGTGATATGCCGAAGTTATCTTTAAAGGCTTTGGAAAGCTTTCACAAGGCAAAGTCCAAATTTAAGAACGAAGAAAGTTACGAAGGGTATGTTTTGGCCCTAATTAATATAGCGCAGCTATATTCCGGAATAGGAATGAATTTAGCTTCCAAGTACTATGCAATGTGTGCTGCTTGGGTCTGCATTCACAAGGATGATAGAAAATTGCTGAAAAGAATAGCTGACGCTTTTGGTATAATGTTTTATGCCGATTTTAAGCAGGGTGCTTGGATGAATGCGATAGTTTCTTCAAAAGATTATTTGAGTGCAAGACACGAGTTCAAAGGAGCACCACTTGACCCGGAAAAGGAAGAAATGCCTTTTAAGGTTTTGGCTGATTTGGCTTTGATTTTTCACTTAACTCCCAAAATGGCTCCTGAACTTAAGGTAATGGTTAATCACGAAATTGATAGTTTGGGAGAGATAGGAAATGATTTTATTAAACCAGCGTTACAAAAATTTGAAGAAACTCACCCAGCCTATCAAACTTTAGTTCCTGCTTTGGAACGTCAACATACTGATATACCTCTTAATGACATAGGACCAACACGATTTGTTCGTTTTAACGCTTTAGGAATTGAGTGGGAAATATCTTTTTCAAATACGTATATGTTGGGACCCCAAGCTGAAGAATTTTGTGCAATTGCTCAAATAACAATCGCTGAGATAGCCTTGTCCAAATATGATTTTCATTTGATACGAGGTAATGTGCGTATAGAGCTTGAGGTATCTAAAGATATTAAACCTCCAGAACAACAACCTTCAAATAATATCATTATATGGACTGCTTGGGTGAGGTACATGGACAGTCAAGAGGGTAAAGAAGTTGTGCAGAATATTGCTGGCTGCGTTACAGCTGTGAGAGAGATTCTTAGCCGATTAAGCCTTTTGCCATTTGATGATTACGATGCTCTTTTCAATACTTTGTTTAAAGAATCAGATTTAGCTGACAAAACTAAAATTGAAGGATTATATCAGAGAATGTACAGGTACGTTTTTAAACAACCAGATTTTGATAGGTTGCAACGTCACTGTTTTAATCCTCTACCAGCCTTCTATGACATTGACTTACCAAAAACTAACAAGGTAATGGAGTGGGATAGTTCTAAAAGCGAAAAATATGATAAGGAAAAGTCCCTAGCAAATATTGATGGTCGTTTCGTCAATATGAAGAAGATAAGTCACATAACTATTTCCGAGCTAATTAAAGACCAAGAGTTTATCAAATTATTACATTCTCTAAGAAAAGAAGGGTGGCAAGACTGGCAAATATTTCTTGGCATCACCAACTTTATTGTTACTGATAAATTGAATAGGAAATTAGGTGGGGTAGAATTTGCAAGCGAAGAAGAGAAAGGAAAAGCACTCCAGAATATTCAAAATCAAATAAGAAAAATAGATGAAAGTGAAATGATGGTGAAATACCCTATCGAAGCTTTCAGTTCGCAAATGTTTCGAGTCCAATTAAATCATAATTTAATTTTAATGCTTGATTCTTTTGGGCTTGCAAATCCTTCAAAATTTCCAAATTTCCAAGCTGTAAAAGAGTTTTTGGATATTAGGTTTAATGTCGCTAAAGATGGTTCAGGAGAGTTAAATCCATTTAAAGATATTTAAGCAATGACTATTAAATATATTGTAAAATCCCCTACACAGATTTCAGAAGAGGAAAAAAAGGACTTCGAATACTTACTGAATAAGCAAGGGCAGATAGACGTGGTTGAAGGAAAGCTTGAGCGATGCCATAAAATATGTCTCGTAAAACTAAATGGTGAATCCGTCGGAATTGGTGCATTGAAGCAGGTTTACAAATCTCCCTTTAAATATGCTGGGGTATCTGAAATAGAGCATAGCTATAATTATGAAGTTGGCTATCTATATGTTGACAAGGAAGCTATTGATAAAGATTTAGGAAGCTTGGGTATCGGTAAATACGTCACACGCCTACTATTAAATGAAGTGGCTAAAGAAAATGTATTTGCTACTACGGAGCACAATAAAGAGAATCCGATGCTTTATATATTGAAATCACTTGGATTCAAGGTTGCCGGATATCAATATCAAGGGAAAGCAACTAAAAAGAATATTGCATTGATGATATTAGATAGATAATAAATATGGAAAAACAGCCAAACTCAGTTTAACCCTAATGAATATTGAAATAATAAATAACCTAACTAGAGAAAACCACTTTAAAAGGCTAATAGATAGTTTTAAAATTTCAGATGAGATTGTAATTATTAGCCCTTTTATTTCTACAGATGAGAATTTTTTTCCATTTCAGGATTTGCTTGACCTAAAGAAAATTAAACTTGTAACCACACTAAAACCAAAAAGCTTAGACCAATATAACAAAGTTCCCTTTTTTAAGTACTTATACGCTTTTTGCAATGCTAATTCAATCGAGTTGGAAATTTTGATTGAAAACTCACTGCACGGTAAAATTTATATTTCTAAAAGTGAAGGAAATTATAATGAAGCTATAATTACTTCTGCCAATTTTACTAATAATGGTCTTCGTTTGAACAATGAATGGGGTACAATAATTAAAGACGCACTTGAGATAGAACGATTGGAGGTCAATATTTTGGAAAAAATAGTTCTTGAATCATTGACCGAGAAACAAATTGATGATTTTATGGAAGTTCTTGAGAAAAATCCATTGCCAAAAGAAAAGAATCCTGTGACCATTGACTTGTCTCATCATCTTCAATACAAAAAAAATCCCTTTAAAGTTCCTAGTAAAGTAAATTACTGGTTGAAACCAATAGGAGTGAGTGGGGATTTAATTTCCTTTGACCGTGTTTTTGATGAGATTGACACAAATCTACATTTTTCAAGAACTAGGCCTACTGGTGTTAAAGTCAATGACATTTTAATTGCCTACGCCGTGGGTCATAAGAATATTCTGTCCATTTACCGTGTTAAATCAGAAGTAAAATCTACTAAAATCGAAAATGATAGATGGCCTTATTTTGTGGTAGGTGAAAATCTCACGCCATTTTATGGCCAAGAATGGAATAAGTATAATATTGGTATATCAAATCAAAAAGATGAAGTTGTAAACAGAGGTTTATTTAATGTGACACCCAGTGGAATAAATAGTTATGGGAGCTTAATGAGAGGGGCTGATAAATTAAGAGTAACGCCTGAATTTGGACAATATCTTATCGATAAAATTGTGAAAATAGATATAGAGATTAAAACTAATTCCAATCTAAAAGAGGCCTAATAATAGACATCTTTAACATTTGATACTCTTAATTAATAATAAAGGCTACTAATTAAAAAGGCCCTTTTTCCCTCGGACCTTTACTTGTTACTTTCCATTGGTTATCATCTTTGACGAGTTTAAAGATACCAGACTTTCCATCAAAGGACGTTTTATATTTTACCCAGGCAATTTCACCATCAATGGTTTCATCTATGATTTCTACCTCGATTTCTTTATCGGAATCTGGCAGCATATTTTGAATCGTAATCAAACTGGCATATCCTTCTGAAGTCGTATGCTTTTTTAATGTGGATTCATCTTTTGAGAAAAAGCTTTTCGCAACAATTTCTACGGTTTCTGTGTGGGACAATTTCTCATTTCCTGAGCAGGAAATGAATAGAAGTACGAGTGAGCAAATGACTAAATTTTTCATAATATTATTAATTTGGGTTATTGATATATCTATGCGATATTTTCAGTTCAATATTTCGTTCGCCATCCATTTCGTTCAATTCCAAAACTACCCTGCGGTCATTTGCGATAGAGAATTTTGGCATTACATAAACCAATCGCTTTGCTCTCCCAGCTTCAATACGTTCGGGTAGCTCGTGTTTGTAAACAGGCTCTTTGTAAATGCGTTGCAAAGACTTCTTCTTTCCTTTCTGTCGCGTTTCTACAAAAAGGTTTAAAAAGTTGACGTCATAATCCAAAGATGACCTATTATCAATCTTGACAATCACATAAAGTTGTTCTTTATCAAAGACAATGTTTTCAACACTTAAAGCAATGTTTTCTCTTCGCTTTTTAACCCTACCTATTCGTTGTTTTTTGTTAAGTAAATAGGTGCTGAATCTTTTGTAATAAAGATGAGAAGCATCTGCTAAAGTGATACGTTTCGAGACCTCTTTTGAAGTCTTGATTACAGGTTTTACATTACCTATACTATCTGTGGTCGGTATAAAATAATTCAGCTTAGAAAGCTGCTTTTTATACTTTACAATATACGAAAAAATAGAACCATTTTTGTTGATTACCAGTAGATTACTTTCTTTTCCTGGTGTAGCTTGAAGCAATCCAAAATACTGTTCTTTTTCACGATTATAGGTGAATACATAGTTATCGGAACCTGTTATGCCTTGTCGTATAGGTTCAGGAAAAAACAGTGCTACATTTTTAGTGTCGTTTGCATAAATAGTGTCCAGTAATTGGTTTGATTGCGAGTACGCTTTCGCGAAAGCGGAAATAATGACCGTTAAAATTATAATATACTTTTTCATAAGTGTGCGTTTTTAAATACCTATTATAGGTTCATAATTTTGGTTTGAAGATTAATCTGTAGTTATTGACTACCGTGACTTTTACACTTCTGTTCTTACGCCGAAGCACTTGGGTAATACCACCAATTTGTGGGACAGAAGGAATATTGATGTCTTGAATAACATCGTCGAGTACTTCACCAGTAGCCTCAGCTCTAAAGTTGTTTTCGATGTAAATACCTTCACTGCCGTCTTGCCTATCAAAAGCCCTGAGACTTGTAGGCGTGGAATCAATATTTTCAATTTCTATGAGCGCACGATTAGGTTGAAAACTGATAAAGCCAAAAACAGGTGTGTTTTTTGGAATGATGATATGATTAATTAGTGCATCTTCTGCTAATCGCATTCGTAGTCTGGAATTTGCTTTTACTACCTGATTACCATCTACAATAACCGCTATGGAAGTATCTGTACCAGCCAAAAGTGCCTCTTTATTAACCTTTGGGTCTGCAGCAAAAAAGAGTTGATGTTCCAGACCGAGTTCTTTTGCCTGAATCTTTTGTTCACGAAGAATTTCAGTAGAATCTACTTTTGAAACCTCAGGTTTTGCAATGCTACGTTGTCTCGCATTTGAGTAGCGTCTATCCGAATATTGAATCCTATTTGCTTTATAAATGCTATCCACTACGCGTTGCTTTTCTTGTTCAGGTAAGTCAGGATTGTAAGTTCCTGTGGAATCCATAAACTTTTCATCATAGATACTTGGTGCATTGGTTTCTCTTACCTTTTTTAGGTCGTTGATAGCATCAAGTTTGGAATTGTACTCTTTTTGGTCATCTGCTAATTCTGGAACCAAGGTTTGGTTTAAACTTTCAGTTTCTTCTTCATCATCGCCCATAACCATCATAGAATACGAGATTAGAAATATGAAGATGACTGCCAGTACCGAGGCAAATACGATTTTATTCTTTTCTACTTTCATTATCTATTTTCTTTAAGGTGTTTTCAAAGTAATCTGTAATCAAAAGTCCGTGCGGATTGTTAGGGAAATTGCGGTCAACGATAATTAGTTTCCCGCTGGTGACGAGTTCGTAGGTATCGATGATTGAACCTCTATTAATCTCAAATATGGTGGTGGTTGTAAATGAAAATGAGCCGTTAGATTGTTGCAGTTTAGAATCGATATTCAAAACCTTTTGAACCAGTGAGTATTGCAATAATCTGTTGTACACACCATCCGACTTTTTTTGTCTGTAAATATTATCTACTGAGCTATTGCCCAACCAAAGGGCTTTCTCCAAATTACTCTCGTAATTACTCGCATCGATGTTATAGAAATACTGATGGAACAACTGCAAATGTGCTAAAGCTTCTACTTCAAAATTTTCCTTTTGGGTGATGAGCTTAAGCGGAATAATACTTCCATCTGTATTGATGGCGAAAGCAGTATTCAGTGCTTTTTTATTTGTGTTATAGGCTATCCAAATCGAAAATGAACTGGACAGAAAAGCAAAAATTACGACTGCCAGAACAATGAAACGGTTGAGCTTTAATATGGTTTTGATACCCTTGTAAGGTGTTTTCATAGCTGATGGAATTAATTGCTAAATAGTCTAAGTGTAAATGTGGTTGCACGTTTATAAAGCTTGAATTTCAGGAAGAGAATAAAACCGACTGAACCTAATTGCACAACAG
Source organism: Gilvibacter sp. (assembly GCA_965277295.1). Lineage (GTDB taxonomy): Bacteria > Bacteroidota > Bacteroidia > Flavobacteriales > Flavobacteriaceae > Gilvibacter. The sequence continues at coordinate 863,131 of OZ255720.1, read as the reverse complement.
GTGCAAAAAAGCCCTGGCCAACATCAGTACCGAAAAGGTCTGTCCAGAAATTGGTGTTAATCTCAGTGTAAATAGCATTCACAAATACATTGACCAAGAAGAATGCTGGAACAAGCATATACACTGCTGCATACAGTTTGAAAAAGTTATACGCTAATGAGCGAAATTTTTCAAATACGGCAAGACTAATCACTAATGGAAAGAAGGCTTGCATTATTCCTAACAAGAAGAATCGCTCTGCAAGAAATAGTGGATAGATGAATAAGTCTAAAAGCCAAAGCAACATTCCTAAGATGAAGGCGATAATTTTAAAACCGTAAAGCGGCGTTATCAATGCTTCATAAAGAAGTGTCATAGCTGCCTGGGCTACTTCAATAATGCTCACTTCTTCCTCGATAGGAATATCTTGCATTTGTAGTGGCAACAAAGCCGGTGCTGTGCCACGATATTGACCTTCAACGGCTACCAGAATACTATCAAAAAATCCTAAAACTTGTGTAGAAAAGATAACCAAGAGAACAATGGCGAAATTCTTCGCCAGTTCTCCCGGACTCAACCCCCAAGTATAGCCATCCTTATCGGCAACGCCTTCACTATATTTCTTTAAAATATTAATCAGGAAAAACAATACGGCAAGTGTTTTCATCCCAGCAATGGTGTACTGAGAGAAATCACTATTCTGAATGGTTTGGAAAACAGTATCTATATACTCAAGCCCAAAACCTAAAAGAATTGCCGCTGTCATAATTAATATCCAGTTTCTCTATTGTTTATTTTATCCTGCATTTTCCTGAAGGAAATGATGTCTTGGTAGCGTCGTGTCTTTTGCGTAATGGTAGAGACCATTTCTTTAGATTCCTCTTCCTTTTCTTTGAGTACTGCTGCACGTTCGGCATCCGTCATTTTTAGGTAATCACTGGATAGTACTTCGTCAATAAAATCGACAGTGTCCAATGAATTTTGAACAATGGCATCAAACGATTGTACCACACGACTGACCTCTTCAGGTTTGATGTAAGGTGAGTTGAGAATTTCCTGCAAATCGTTCTGCATTACTTGAATGAGGCGTTGATTATTACTCCCTATTTCTTCTACTGCTCTGAGTTGTTGGACAACACTAGACACTTTCTCAATGGCATCTTTTGCATCTTTTAGGAATTTTACGGATTTAATCATTTGTGAGGTCTGTTTGCCCGATTCCACCAGTTGTTTTACCAGGCTGATAAAATTGGTATTGTCATAAGTCGGCATTCCCTGAGCGTTAGCACCGCCTGGCAATAAAAGGGAAACCGAAAAGATTATCCCAAATACGAATGTTTTCATTTTTGTCTTCATAATTTTTATGTTTTAGATGTGAATTCTTTTATTGCCAATTCCATATCATTGGTTTTTTCATAAATGGCCATTATGGCCTCGTTTTCTTTTCCATCGGTTAGGTATGCTGCATAGACTTCCTTCGGAACTTCAAGCCTAAAAATGTTACTTTCCTTTCCTATTTTGATAAACATCTCGGTGTACTTCCGTGGTCCTGTGAGATTGTTTTTGATGGATTTCAATTGGTTTAAATCGTGACTGGATAGATTGAGTCTTTTTACCAATTCGTCATAGCCTTTTTCATTATTTAGGCTATAAACCACTTGCGTATTTTCAAGAATACTGGCTGATGTTGAATTGTTGGGAAGTTGATTTATAGATTGAAGAATAATCCCAATCGCACCATTCTGTTTACGGATAGCTTGATAATAGAATTCCACGCTTTCCAGTACGTTGTCAAACTTTAGTTGTTTGGCAAATTCATCAAAAAGGATGATACCTTTTTCCGCTCTGTTTTTCCAAATGGTTCTTTGGATGGCTGATTTAATCAGCTTCAACATTACGGACAAGATTTCCTTGTTATCTTTTACTTCATCGAGTTCAAAAACAATGAGCCGTTTGTCTTCAATTTTATAGGTCTGGTCTTCGCTCACTTCAAACAAGAAGCTGTATAGACCATCGCCAACGTACTCCGACATCACGTGCAAAAAGCTGGTAATATTGAAGTAGTCAGGATGGATTTTAAGTCGTTCTAACAAATCTTCCTGATGTTGTTCTATAAAGGAATAGAAGCCATCAAGGGAATGATTTTCCGATGTATTTTCATAGTAGTGACGTAGTATCTTTTTAACTGAAACTGATTGTGCTTTGGTTACTTTCAAATCCGATGCAAACAATTCAAAAAGGAAAACAGAAAGGTCTTCTAAGCGTTCGGGCGTAAGGTCTTTTACATCACTAATGTAAAAAGGATTGATGCCCAGATTCTTTCCACTTTCATATCGAAGTACTGTGTATTTTTCAGGATAAAGTTTAGCAAATTTGGTGTACGAACCACCTAAATCAATAATGACCAGTCGAACCCCACTTTCAAAATATTGACGCAAGATGTTATTGGCCAAAAAGGATTTGCCTTCACCCGTTGGTGCAAAAATTGCAAAGTTGCGAGCCTTAATACGTTTCTTTCGCTCGTCCCAAACATCTTTTAAAACTGGAATGTTATGCTCACGGTCATTGAAAATGATTCCGGTATCGTCAGACTTGTAGTTTGTATTATTAATGAACAGGCAGAGTGCGTGTTTTAAATCGGTAACATATAAATCGGCATTTGAAAAGTTAGACGAGTAACAGCAGAAACTGTTTAGGATATAATTCTTCCGTTCTTCACCTCTTGGGTAATATGGAATGATGTCAAGTTCTTTAAATTCAGTTTTGATTGCTGAACCAATTCGGCTTAGATTTTCGGGGTTTTTATGCCAATAGACAATGTTAAGATGACCTCTAATAATTCGCGCATTATCATCTGCATTAATCTGGTCAAGAATATGTTGAATCTTACCCAATACCACTTTATTCTGAGAGCCGAAATTTGAGCTTTTATTCAGCTCTTCCACTTTCTTATCGAGCAGTTTACGCCACTTCTGTTTGTCATCTAAGTATAGTATCTGATTAACAATATGATTTTCGTTAAGGGTAAGCCCCAGACCATCATTAAACCCTTGATGAAATACAAAATCGTCAGAAGTGAATTTCTCATTGGTCTTGCTACTCTGCACACTTTCGCCAAAGCACAGTTCGCTATTAATGGCCAGGGCATCAAAATGATTTTCCCCTATGTAAATATCATTTTTCCCAAGGATGGCATCGGTGTCAAAACCTTCATTAAAACCATTAAAATACTCTTGGGTGAGGTCTTGTATCTCTTTCGCTTTAAGCGAAAGGAAAAGCATCTTTCTACTATTATTTATAAAGGAAATAGAATCACTTACCGCGCCTATGAATTGGCTTACGGTATCATCCATTTTTTGCGTGAGTTTATCGGAAGTTTTCTTGAATGGATTGACGTATTTCGGATTATTGAGTGCCTTATTTTTGGTAAGTACAAAGAACAATCGGCAACGATGTTCCATATACTCGCGTCCCTTAAAATGTTGATGTGTAGCCTTCTCTAAAAACGTTTTGTTTGGAAGTTTTTCTGAAGTATATGTCTTCTTAATATAGATGTCCTGTTTGTGAACCACTGTGCCAACAGGCAAAGATTTCAGCGCCTGAAACCAAGCACCGTGTATATCTTCAAAATCCTTTTCTGAGAGCGAATAGATTTCAGGCAAGTGACCTCCATAGCACAAAACTACGTTGCCATTATTGGCAAAAATGATATTATCTTGAATATCGATAATGGGGTGATATGATGAAAAATCAATCTTCTTCATAATGAATACGGGTATCCCTTTTATTAGTTATGATTTTTGGAAAAGCCTTTGCGACCTGAAAAAGTTGTGGCGAGCTATTAATGCGAATCAGTGCGATGTATAATGCCGCATTGAATACCATCGTACCGATGACGGTTATAAAATTGAACGAGAAAATGATGATGAGCAGTGATGCCAGAATGGAAACCATCATTAGTGCAAACAGGGAAATGGGCAGTCCAAAAATGACTGCCCGTTTCCTGATGTTTCTATAGACCTCAAACTTCTTCATCGTTACACTACAATTCCGATTAGGTACGTGAAGATGCCCACGACAGCTCCAGCGATGAGTACAAAGACTAAAACTCTGGTAATTCCTTTTTTGAGGTCTGCGTTTTCACCAAAGAAATGACCTGCGTTAAATAGGAAGCCAACTAAGAAGATAACACCTAAAAGAATTGGAAATATGGTTCTAATAGTGTCGCCAACATCATTAACGGAATCTTCAATTCCCCCAATTTGTGCAAAAAGTGATGTTGAGAGCAACGATAAAAAAGTTGCTAAGTAGATTGATTTTTTCATAATATAACTGTTTAGATTTTTTATTCATTTTCTCTTTCTGAAATTTACATATATTTGTATATAAATAACTGTAAATCAAGTATTTGTGAATAAAATATTATTTGAAATCAAATGAATTTAATTGCTATTATTTGGCATCAAATGCTATGAATTTTTGAGAGGAAGTTGTTGATAATACGAAAATTAAAAATGAAAAAAGTGCTCAAAAACGTCAGTTTTGTCTTTTTGCTCTTAAAAATGTGCATCGTTTTTGGACAAGAAACGAGTACTCAAAAACGAATTGTAATTGATGTTGGACATGGTGGAAAAGATGCTGGTGCGATAGGTGTAAATGGAATCCAAGAAAAGGATGTTGTACTCAATATTGCAAATGCCATTTTGAAGCTGAATAATGAATTAGAAATGCCTTTGGATATCTATTTGACCAGATATAGTGATACGCTTATTTCTTTATCTGATAGAACGAAGTTGGCCAAAGCTCTTAAAGCTGATTTATTTGTGTCGTTACATTGTAATCATTCTGATAATCCGGATGCGAGAGGGATTGAAGTTTATGTAGCAGATAAGCAATCTAAATATCAAGATGATGCTACTTGGTTTGCGTTTCAACTTCAGGATGAACTCAATTCCAAATTAGGTTTTGAGAGTAGGGGTGTAAAGTTTGCGAATTTTCATGTGTTACGAGAGACCGCTAATTATTGTGCCTCTGTGCTTTTAGAATTGGGGTTTTTGAGTAATGCGGATGAGAGCGGATATTACCTGATGCCTGAATCTTGTCAGGCTTTGGCATTTATAATATTGGAAAGTTTAATTAAAAATATAGTTAGTTATGAAAGAGTTTTTTGTTGAGATTGTGAAGAGTTTGAGGAAAGTGATTAAAGTATTTTATAAAGAAATTTATCTTGGCCTTAAAAAGTATCACCAATAGTTTAATTAGTCTGAGTTTTTATATTATTCACTCTTTCATTATGGTATGTAACACTAGCTTCTGATATCTTATGTTTTACTAACTTTAAAGAATCAATATCTATAATAATGCTAAAATAATCAAGCTGTATATGATGATTAGGACAGACACATATTAGATTGTCTAAACTATCTTTTCCATTATGTGGTTTGCCTAATGGAATGATGTGATGAACTTCTGAATAAGCCTTTTTTTTGGAAATATTGATTTTAATACCACAAATCTGACAAGTGTTATTGTAGCTTTTTTTAATCTTATCAACCAAGGATTGTTTTCGAAGAATCAAGTGTAATTCTTTTTTTACCCTTACTGTTTCTTCATTGAAACCTTCCTCTTTTTGGTAAAAAAAACCATTAATAATTTTCTCTTGGAATTCATAAAACTTTATATAATCTGATAAAGATTCAATACCATCTTTAATATGTAAATCCTTTTTTATCTGTAAGTCTGGGTGATTGGTATATTTATCTTTTGTTTGAAAAATGATATATCCATGCTTATCAAACAGTACTCCGGGGAACTCTTTAAGATTATGATACCATTTACCGTCCTCACAGTATAAAGCATGTTTACATTCTAGCTGTAAAATTTTATTTAAGAGACTCCCATTCATAGATAGCTTTATTCCCTTATTGGATTCAATTTTCCTTGCTTCATTTCTTTTTCTGTAAGTTTTATAGGTATTTCTTGGGTCTTAAGTGCACTTACATAATGCTTATTCATCCATACGACCTCAATCCTGTCATGTGAATTACCTTTGGAATCTTTCGTTACAGTATCAATAGTTTTCTTCTCCCATCCATTTTTTTCATTCAGGATAGTGTTATAAAATTCATTCTCATACCCACTTATAAAAATCATACATTTCGCTTTGTTAGAAAGCTGTAGTAATTTTTTATGAAAAGCTTCATTATTTGCATCAATATTATAACCATTAGTTCTTTTTCCAAGATATGGTGGGTCTAAATAAACCAGGGTAGCTGGCCTATTCACATACTTCTGAAGAATTTTAAGAGCATCTTTATTTTCAACTCTGACTTTTTTCAACCTTGCTACAACAAGTCTTAAACGTTCAGGTAAATTATTCCACCTATTAACCCTAGCATCATGACCGTTTCTTGAATATGAGTCTGAATATGAAAACCCTCCTCTTGCAGCGCCAAATAAACCGTTGATAGCCATCATTGATTGTACTAAAAACCGTCTTGCCCTTTCTAATTCTGATAGCTCTTCTTTAGGAATTCTTGCATTTATCAGTTCTTGTTCAGCATAAGGTGTTAAGCTTATTTCATCGCATAGTGCTTCATGATTGTTTCTTAATTGATTAAATAAGTTTACAATTTCATTATCTACATCGTTAATTACTTCGATTGGTGCAGGCTCCTTTCTTAATGTTAACGCAGCCGAACCACAAAAAGCCTCAACCCAACAATTATGAGGTGGTAAATCTGAACATAGCTGTAAGGCTATTTTATTTTTAGAACCAAAATAACCAAATGGAGCATTAATTTTCTTTGTTTTTTTTGATTTCATTATTAGTATTTCTTCCATAGTTAATTTTTAAAAAGACGTCTATACGCCTCTACATCATCTTCAACATTATCCTCATATAAGTCTAAATCATAAATTGAGTAATCTTCATCAATAATGTCATACATTTTTAACGCTTTAGCTTCAAGATTTCGTTTGATGTCTTGGTCAATCGAATCTTTATACTGTAAAAAATAATAGTTTGCTTCTGCGGTTTCAGAGCCTCCAACACGGTGAATTCTGTCTAAAGATTGGAGATATTGGGCGCAGTTGTATGACAAATCATAATATATAGCATCGTAACAAGTTTTATGTAAAGAAATTGATTCGGCACAAGCAGCTGGATTAGCAATTAAAATATCTAAACCACTATTTAAATCTAAAAACTCATCCCTAATGTCTTCTCTAGTTTTTTCTTCATTTATTAAAACTATATCATCCTTCCTAACAGGAGTTTTTCCATAAATGACTTCTGCTCGCATGCCTAATTTATTAAAGTGCGAACTAATTAATTCTAATGTTCCTACGAAATTGGACCAAATGAGAACCTTTCTATCTTCACTTCTTAGTTTTAAAACTATTTTATTCAATGCCTCTAGTTTACCCGAGACTTCTATATCATCATAATTTTGAATTTTATACTGTAAATCAGAATCCTCTATGAATTTTTCAGCATAATCATCAATTGTAGTAATTAATAACTTAGGATATGACACCGACTGCCTTAACCGCATCATTCTTCCTCTCCACAATTTATTTAGTATGTTCTCATTCCTAAAATAATCGGCATTATCTAACTCAAAAATCTTCGCTTTAACGGAATTATAGATACTTTGCTCTACTGGCATCATAGAGACATTAATTGGTTCATGGAAAACAGCTGGAATTAAGCCTAAATCTTTTTTTCTTACCCTGTAGAATAGTGGTCCTATTTTAGTTTTTAATAAATTCTTTACCTCTTCATTTTTTTTATTCTTTTCCCATAATTGTATTTGAATTTTGTCATCTGAAGTCAAAGGTGAGTTCTCTTCCCATAGAAAATCGAATAGATTGAATATATCCTTATAACTCTTAGGCATTGGAGTGCCTGTCAGTACACCTCTAAAAGCGCAATGTTTCCCTATTTCTAAAATTGAGTTAGCCCAAGAGCCTTCAACTTGCTTCATGTAGTGAGCTTCATCTATTAGTAAAAAAACATTTATCCCTACCTGCGAAAAGAATTTGATTATATCACTACTGTCATTTAATACTGTATGAAACGTGCTTAAATAAAGTTCGTGGGCGTTTTCCTTTGACCTGTAATACTCGCTTTTACGGAAAGATTTGTTTCCCCCTGATAAGATTATAGTCTCGGGATTTCTTCCTAAAGTTTCATAAAACTCATTTTTCCAAGGCTGAAAACTAGACGGAGGACCAACAACAAATAATAAATTGCATTTTTCTTCTAATCTCAATTTCTCATATACAGATAATAGTGTTGTTGTTTTACCACTTCCTGGGACAGAAAAATTAGCTCCGTTTTTTAATATATAAAAATGGTAAGCTGACTTTAATTGATGTGGTTTTAATCTTCTAGGTAATGTATTAGTAAAATTTTTAAATTGCTCAAAACCTATATCCAAAACAGCATCTTCTTTAATTTTTTTTGCCAAAGAAAATGCTTCATCTAAATCCTTCTTATTATCTATTGACTTCCTAAAGATTTCATTGGTAGTTTTTGATAAATCAAATACAATACTTTCTTCCTTTAGATAATCAATAATTTTCAATAGTTCATTTTCTACACTTTCTGTTTCTTTTTCAATCAAGTTTTGATTTTGTGAAAAGCCATAAAATTCCAGTTGAGAGATTTGATATTTTTTTAAATCTTCAATATTAAATAGGGTTATTATATTATTTTCAACGACTATTCTCAAGGTTATTTTTTTCTTGATAATTTTTTCATTTTATATCGAGCTTTATCTACAGTTTCATAAATGGTTTCCGCTTCGGATATTATATTTTTAGATAACTCTAGAGCTTTTTCGTAATATGAAGTTCCCATATTTTCAATTTTGAGGTTATTGTGTTGAAGCTTTTTTAGCGCATCCTCTAACAGTTCAAGAGGCTTATCCCTTTGCTCCTGATTAGACAAATGCCCATAAGCTTGGATAAGGTTTCCTAAAATTTTTTCTCTATTGTTGGCTCCCCATTTTTCATCAATTTCTCTTTCATTTAGTTTCTTGCCATTTTTGTCATATTTTAATTCATCTGGAATGTCCTCGGGGACATCAGCAATATCAAGAATCAGCTTTTTAGCTTCATCATTAGCTAAATACTTTGGGACTTTTCTAACGAACTCATGGACTTTACCTAAATCAGTTCCTTTAACACTTAAACTCCTTTTTCTAATAATTTTAAAGACTGCATTCTCAATCTTACCTTTGTCACTTTCCTTTATTTTAAGTTGAGTTGTTTTCTTCTTATTCTCAAGCGTACCAGACCTAAAATTACTATAGTCAATAAATGCTTGCCATCTGCCTTCTCGGTCATTCGCATTTTCAGAAATAGTGTTGTACATGCCTATCCTATCGAAAGTCTTTAAATACTTATCTACGCATTCTAATGGCTTTAAAAATAATTTTTCAAACTCTCTAACTTTTTTATTGAAATCTCGTTCAGATAATTCATGGTAATTAGGGTCGTCTCTCAATTGTGCTTTAAGCGAAAAGCCATTTTCAATGTTTCTTTTAAATTTAATGGCTCTATTTAAACCTTGATATTCTGATTTGCCTTCGCTTTGTAACTGGTATCTATTTTCAACTTTCTGAATTTCTAATTCTGTTACTCCCTCAGGTAATATTACAACTCTCATCATTTCAAATTGAGAATCTTGATTTCTTGAATTGTAAAGCTCTTCGAGAGCCATTTTTCTTCTGTTTCCATTAATTAGAAAGCCATCACAGGTAATTATAGCGGGACGCTGTTGTCCTTTTTGAGATAAGGAGCGCTTTAATTCTTCATTTTTTTCTTTATCGTTATTTAGTAAAAATTCTCGAAGTTTTTCTTGAGCAGTATCATCTTCTTCATTTAAGACGGTGCTATTTTCTTTTTCATAACTTTCAACATCGGCAATAATCCTCCCATTATTTTTTCTGAACCGTAAATGTTTGGTAGGGATTGACTCAACAGGCCTTTCATATCTTTCTTTTAACTCATTTCTAAAATCTATAACATCTGTAGAGGGTGCTGTGGCTTTTTGCGCAAACTTCTCAATTATTGATTTAAAATTTTGATTGATAGGTCTAGCACCATCAACTTTTGGAGACTTATTCTTGTTCTCACCATTAAACACATTTTGAATTCCAATTTGATTTTCAATATTTTGTGTTGTTGCTTGATTATTAATTTGACTTCCTGGACCTTTGTTACTGTTATTTTGTTCCATAAGATTCTGAATTGCCTGATTTATAATTTTATCTGAAGTATTGTACAGCTTATTTTTAAAGTAACTTTCATGTTCCGACTTATATTGAATTAATTTAGGAGTTGAATATGTTTGAACATTATTAGTTTTCTTATGATGATTACTGCACATCAAGATTAAATTTTCAAAACTTCTTCTATGTTCATCGTTTGAAGAATGATTATATCTTTCTCCTCCTATTTCAGCAGCTTCTATATGACAAATTTCTCCAATAACAGTACCTAATTCATCGACAATATGTTCTTTACATCCAGGGTAAGCACATTGGTTACCTGATAAAGCAAATAATCTTTTTATTACGGATTCTTTTGGTTTTAAACGTGCCATATTATTGTTTTAATTCTAAAGTTTTATACCAGTAAAAAAAAGCTTCAGGATTACTCTTTTTAAGTTTATTCAGTTTGTTAAATTGAGGGTTTTCAATCAACCAATCTTTTATTTCTAGAGGGTTGCTAAATCTCTCAACTACATCAGCTTCTTTATTTTTAAGAAGTTCTGCCAGATAAGCAACTTTAGAAGCTGCGATTATGGCCTCTTCAATATTAAATCTTGTTAGGGTGAAATTCGTAAAGTTGCTTATACCTTTTTGCAAATGATTAAATGCTTCTGATTTATCTCGTGTTGAGAGCGTAAAACAAGCTTGCTGTGTATCTTCTAAAACTTGGGTAGTACTAATTTGTAATTTTCTAAAACCTATTTCTTCCTTAGCCACTTCCTCATAGCTCTCTCTAACGAGTTGTAAGTTTTTAAGGTTGTCCATTAAAAAAGCGACATCAAATAATTGCTTGATAATTTCAACAGGTCTATTCTTACTATAAAGTATGCCTGTTGTTTGTGGTGCAAAAGCAGTTAGTTTATCGCCCAGAATAGAATCGAATGTAGGCATATCAACAGTGACTACTTTTCCTTCATTTTCTATCCAGTTATGTGCTATTGGAATTTGCATCAGTTCCGGATACGGATTAGCGGCATATAGTATATCTAATAGTATAGGTTCATTTTTGTCATCCACTGCACTATTGTAATACATTTTAAAATGACCGATAGGTGCATCAGGCGTATGCTTTCTATCATTATCATCTTCCCAATGTGTAAACATCGGTTTTTCACTTATGGCATCAAGTATTGATTCTATCTCGCTTTGCGTGTGTTTCGTAATGATATCAATATCTATGGAAAATCTTTTGGGTTCTTCTGTGGCTAATAACAATGCGGCTCCTCCTTTAAAAATAAAATCAAGACCATTTACTTTGAGTTGTTCTAGAAATATTAGAGCATACACTACCTTCTCTATAAGCTTTGGGTCATAGCGTTTGCCTAGTCTTCCCTTGACCTTATAAATCCAGTCTAATTGGTATGTAGATTCTTTAATCATTAAAATTAAGTTTTGGCAATAAAATTAATTGTTTGCCAAAGTTAAATTAGTTAAGCGTTCAACTTCTTGTTCTCTATTTCGCCTTAAGGCGTATCGTTTCATTTTGTTCTTATTAATCTCAAATTTTCCAAAAGCAGCACTATAGATAAAATCAAGTTCACCTTGTTGTGCTCCAAAAAGATTGGTGTCTATGTGCATATCTACCAAGAGTTTTTCTAGTGATGGAGTAACAACATTCCCGGCCTTAATCAAAGGTGCTTCAGAAACTAAATGTTTGATGATAATAACATCATCACTGTTGTGTATGTATAGTTCATAGGTTTCTGCATCCGGTTCCAAGAAAACATTTTTTCCTAAATCTTTCAGTTTATAAAAAATGGATTCTGTAACGTCCTTTTCTATCTCTAATATGGTATAAAATTTGAATGGTTGATGACGCATTAGCTCATTCAGCCAAAGTGTATTCCAAACACAGAAATCAACAAACGGGTACTCTTTCTTAATTTTGTTATATAGTCTCTTTAATTTTGAGTCTATGGAAGGAGTAAATTTCTCTTTTCCTTCAAGTGCATATATTCCTCTAGAGGGATTTTTTAGTATTCCTTCTTTTTTCAATTTTGACAAATAGACATCTACAGAACTCTTTTTGAGTTCTGGAAAATCTTTCTGTATCAATTGTACTAAATCACTCTTGGTGAGAATCTGATATCCAGAAAAATAAATCGATATTTTATCTTTTATGCTATGTTTCAAGGCGAAATGCTATCAATTAAACTTTGGCAAAATACATATTTTTTGCCAAAGTTTAACTATATAATTGAATTACTTCCTTTTGTCTAAGGCTTCTTTATCAAAAGCAATCAAATTAAAAAGTTCCCGCATTCGACTCCGGACACGGTTGCCGTAGCGCTCTTCTAATTCTTCAGCATTGAGATTTGTAGTAGCGTGGGTTTTAATTTTATGTTTGGTATTGAGGTAAAGTTCATAACGAGAGAGGAGTACTTCGCCCATTACGTTTAGGTCTTTACCATAAAACCTACCTGCGGGTTCTACGCCCAGGTCATCAAAACAGTAAAACTTAGTGTTGCCATATTCTTCAACAGTTTTAAATCCTAAATGATTAAACCCAAAAGTTACATTACGACAGGGAATCATTTCATAAGGACGTTGCAACGGCACAATATGTCGTAGCAATTTCATCAAACTTGTTTTGCCACAACCCACAGGTCCGGATAGTAAAATACCTTTCTCAATATCAATTCCATATGTGGCACAGTTTTCTTTGTCTTTGATAAAGTAGGAACAGAGTTTTAGTAAAATATCTTTGTCTTCTTCGTAAGTCCTGAATTTTTTTCCAAACAATAGTTTGCCTTTCGCATTCAGATAAATCAAGATTTTAGGGAAGTCATAGACTACGCTTTTGCCGTCAAATTCTCCTAGCGAGTATTCTACGCCACCTTCGGTAATTTTAGAGGGGTTGTCCATAGTCTTTGTTTTTAGTGGTTCGCAAGTTGTCCTTGATTTGGGACGCTTGTTTTTCGTTTGATTTGTTTCCACTCTCAAAGAGTTCGGTTCTATCCATCCAGTTGGTAGCCACCGAGCGCCAATCTCGAATGGGTTTTCCATCACTGGTTTCCCATTCGCGGTCAGTGTAATGCTGGTAGAACTTTTCGGCTTCAGCAACTTGAAAATTATTTTCAATAAAAAAATCAATAACGGCCTGCCTGCCCTTTGGCTGTTTAGTTAAGTTTTCTTGTTTGATATTTTTTGTAGTAGATACCAATGCTTGTCCACTGGTGGGACGGTGTTGGTACACCACTTGTTCATTTTTGGGATGGTGGTGTCCGTTAAGCGGTACACCTCTGGGATAGTACTGTTCCGCAAGTTGTTCTAATGTGGGATTGTACTGTCCCGTAGCTGGTTCATCACTTGTCCCAATAATGGCCATCTTAATTTTACTGCCTTTGTAAGGATTGTTAGAAGGAAAATAATTGAGATATAACCAAGCATCTAAATCGGTAACACAGCGATGATAGGTAGATTTTGAACCAATCTTTGCAGCTCGCATCAAGTCACGACGATTTACATAAAATTCATCCGCAAAACGGCTACTATTCCATTCTTGGAACAGTGCCATATACAGACTGATATGGGTTGGGTTAAGGCGGTCATCAAAATAGAACTTCTCAAAAGCCGCGTTAAGGAGCTTTATATAGTTCATACGTTAAGAATCGAATTTATGGTGCACACGATTTGCTTCCACAACAGTTTGAATTTCATCTACATCATAAAAAATGATACCACCTACTTTGGTATAGGGAAGCGTGCCATTAATACGAAGGTTTTGCAAAGTGCCAGGACTTATCTGTAACATTTCCATTACCTCGGAAGATTTGAGGTACTTTTTTATTTTACCAGTAGCTTGTCTGGTCAAGAGTGTTTTGATATCGTCGAGTAATTCCATTTTGAAATCTCGAAGGTCATCTGTTGTAATAATACTTGTTGGCATAATAGAACGGGTTTTAAAGAAAAGGGCTATCTGAGTTTTTCTATTTTGATTGATAGCCCTTAACCTGATTTGACTTTCGTTCTACAAATTTGATGTAGTTTACTTTGATTTATTCAATAGTCGTACCCAACTTGGGTAATTTTATTCTAACATTTTTTAAAGTGAAAATTGATGTGTTTTGAGATTTTGATTTCTTAATGAAGCATTAGATTTAATTGAAAAATATTAGAATTATAAAAAAAAAGAAACACCCAACTTGGGCGTAACTATGTGTTTTTCGTTGTGCGAAGTGTTATTCAGTAGATGAAAATAGAATAAGGTCTGTATTGATTTTTTTGCCATTTAGTTCAATAATTCTATACCCAAATGAATCTTTATGGACTTTTATTTCACTTTTTATTTTTTCTACTTGGTACGAACTCGCTGGAGTTACATATTGGACAATATTTCCTTTTGTTTTTTTATCATCAAAATGATAATGCCCCGAGAAAATAGTGGAGCTATTCTTGATATTCTGTAACACAACTTCAATTAAATGACGTTTCCTTAGCCCATACTGCTTATCTACTTCTGCATCAATAGGTATAATAGGATGATGGATAAAAATTAGAATATCCTTTTCAGTATTCAGTTTGTTTTTGAACCAGTCAAGTTGATTCGGACTTATTTCTCCTGAACTTGAATCTAAAAAGATAAAACTGTGATAAACACCTTCCTTATTATAGAACAATTCCTTTTTTTGTGTGTCTTCACTTTTAAAAAAGTATTTCTGCACTTCATTATAGGTGTCATGATTGCCCAAAATAATATTTATATCAAACTGAGATAGTGATTCAAAGAACCACTGATTCGAATTAACTTCACCAATGTCACCACCAAAAATAATTTTTGTAATACCTCTGGATGATATGTCATTAAGTATAACATTCCAATTATCCCGTGGATTAACTCCTAAATCAATTGGGAATTTTTCATCTAAATGAATATCGGTGATATATGCTATCTTTTCTTTCATGACTAAATTAGGGTTGTAGTATACTTATTCTCCAATCATTATCTGCTAATTTATATAGTGTTCTTTCATGGAGTCTACTTTCTCGGAATTCCATAAATTCTATCCGAATTGGCTTTATGTAAATGCCACTCCAATTATCTGGAACTTCAATATCCTTGTTGTTAAATTTCTCTTTCTGCTCTTCAAATTGTTTTTGAACGGTTTCAATACTATTGATGGTTTTACCTTGTTTAAAAGACGCTGATACAATTTTCGAATCTCTATTTCTTTTATCAAAATAAATTTGAGCTTCTGCTTTGGGGATTTTTATAACATCTCCTTGTATTCTTACTTGCCTTTCTGTTGCTGTCCACCAAAAAGATAATGCTGCCTTTGGGGAGTTTTCGATTTCCTCACCTTTTCTTGAACCTAAAGACCCTGTAATAACAAAGTATTCGTTTGATATTTCTTTTAAAGAGACAAATCGAGCATTTGGATAACCATCCAATCCAATGGACGATAAACAGCAGGCAGCTGGTAGTTTTAAATTGTTGAGTTTCTTTTCTTTGGAAAACCACTTTTCAAATAGTAATATAGGATTCATTAGATTTTTTTTAATTGATTATTCATCAGATTTTTCAATGTAGTTCAAAAAGGATTCTTTGAGACTGTCTAAATATTTTGTTTGACTAATTTTTCTTGATTTAATTTCTATAAAAGTATGATAGTAATTTCCTAAATCGATTTTGAAAATGCGTTCTGCTACGCGAGCTATATCTTTAATTTCAGCAGTGCCATTGTCGATTGTTTTACTTGTATAAATAGCGTAAATCAATTCAACTAAATCGGTCTTATGACCTGTCCACGTAATTTTTTCAGTAATCTCTTGATTGTCTGCGGATAAATTATTTTCTAATTTATCAATCTCTTGTTTTAAGTAAACAATCAATAAATCATAAGCTAGAATAGTGGCAACGGTACTATCATGACTTGTGGAGAATTCTTCATCCGTAAAAAAATAGAACGTATCAGGATGTAATCTAATGTTCGTTTTCCCCCTTAGAAAATACTGCTTATCTAAAAAAGTGGCTCTTCTTCTGTAGTAATGATAAAAGTCAAGGTTTTCATTGAAGTAATTCTGAAGCTTATCAATATGACAGTTGAAATATTTAATTTGAGATTTATTACTTCCTCTTGGTCTTTTACTTTCTAGATTAAATAATTTAATGTAATAAATGAGCTTGCTGTAAACTTGAGGTTTGATATTCTTGAAAAAACAGATTTCCTGTGATTTAGATTTGAAATGAAAGTCAATAACGAGTGTTCTCAATTCTTTGAGGGCATACTTACTTATTTCTACACCTTTTTCTGCTTTTTCAAGCACATTCGATTCTTCGGCTTCCAAACTTTCTAAAGAAGTGTCTAAATCATTTAATATTTTTTCATGTTTTTTCAATATTCTATAATGTATTCGTCTTGATTCAATGGCACTTAACCTTTATTTTCAATCATCGTGTTATCTTTCTTTGAGATTGAAACTACTTAAGAACTTCATATAATTGTTACCTGTACTGTTTGAACAGTTTCATTTTGAGAAGTAAAGTTTAACGTGTATTGACCAGGTTCCGTTGCGATAAATTCATAAATCTCAATATTCAAGATGATTGTAGCGCAAGTGTTATCGGTTCTGCAAAGTTCAACGGGTTTGGCCTTAATTGTGCGTGTATTTCCGTCAATAGTTTCATCAAATCCATTGAATGAGGTGCACCTGCTTGGAAATGATAACGCCACTTCAATATTAACAGCGTCATTGACTAACCCGTTTAAAGGAGAATCAACACCCATCACGGGGATATTCGAGATTAGGAAGCAATCCTCGTTATCATCTATTTCATCATTTTGGCTACATCCCACAATCCATAAAAGGATTATTGGTATCATTATTTTTTTTTTCATAAGAGCAAATGGAATCAATTTAAACTGATTTTTGATTCACTTTATTTTCTTAGAGATTAGATGTAAATCGCTGGTAGGTGACCGGAAAATTAGCGTGTCATTACTTATAGAGAGATTCCATCTACTATCTCCTGATTCTGTTTCTCCTTCTATAAGCAATGTTTTTGTGCTAGCTTGATAAATCCATTTTCCACTTTCATGTTTCTTTAGATTTCCATCATAACTTTCGAAAGTTCCATCGGTTTTTAAGAGCATCCAATTTTCGATTAAATCAATAGATTCATTATTCTCAACAACACTTAAAATTTGCCACTTACCAATAAAATATTCAGATGATTTGTTACATGCATGAAGTGTGACATAAAGATTTAATAATATTGTTAAAATCGTCTTTTTCATCTAAACATTTTAACCACTATTTCTACTTTTAATCTTTTAAACATATTTTATCTCTATGATGTTCTATTTTATTTCACAAGTGATATTGCAATTCCATCATAATCCTTTATTCCAACTTGTTGTAAAACAGAAGAAATAACTTTATCATTTTTTGCAAGCATTTGATTATAGGCTCTTACTCCAATAACTTTTTCATCGGTACTATTTTCGTCCAGCACTTTTCCATCTCTAATTACATTATCTGCAATTATTAAAGAACCCGTTCGTGAATTTTTTAATGCCCAATCGAAATAAGCCACGTAATTTGGTTTGTCCGCATCCATAAAAAATAGGTCTACAGGTTCTCCTTTCAAGTCTATTTGGTTTAATAAATCTAAAGCGTTACCAGTTTTAATTTCTACACTATTTGAGAGTCCAGCCCTTTCGATATTTCGTTTAGCCACTTCCGCAAAATTCTTTTCTATTTCGATACTTATAACTTTTCCTTGTCCATTTACAGCCCTACCTAACCAAATAGTACTATAACCTCCTAAAGTGCCAATTTCTATGATGTTTTTGGCGTTACACAATTTAGCGAGCAAATACAAGAATTGACCTTGATTGGATGAAACTGAATGTTCTGGCATTCCATTTTCGACTATTGAGGATTCCGTTTCTTTAAGAATTCTGTCCTCTAAAGAGAAGATTTCACTCAAGTAGTTATCCACCTTTCCAAAAATTGTTTCTTTCATTTTTAAGTCTTTATCTTAAATTATCTGTCACTTTTTGCTAGCAACTTTCAATTCATTTATGAGTTTGCTTATTCTACCTTCTACATCTCAAAAATTGATATTAGATTACATGATTTTAGTCTAATTAATCAAAATACCAAGCCCTTGTTATTTTATTATTTTTTATCTCATAAATGCCAAGAGCAAAGGAGGAAACCAAATTGCCTTTAGCATTTTTATAACTAACCTCTTCTTTAAAACTAATTCTGTTTCCTAAAACCGAATGGTCTGTTATTTTTGATGTTACTTTAAACCCATCCTTAAAATATTCATTCATACTTTTACGAAATTGTTCTTTACCATCTACCTCTAATAAAAGCTCATTTGAAGTGATGTAATAAAATTTAAAATCGTCTGAAACATTATTTACTAATTCTTCAACATTACTTTGATTAAATGCTTTTATCTGATTTTCAAGAACACTAAGGATTTCTTTAACCTGAGCTGTCGATTGAAAAAAGGTAGCTAGGACTAATAATGTGGTTAATAATTTAATTTTCATAATACTATTTATTTGATTCTACATATTTTTTAAAAGTGTCTCCGTAGAGCATTTTCCAGCCAGAAGTCAGTTGTTCTTTGGTGTTCTCAGAAACGTCACCAAATGTTGTATCGGTTAAGGTTAAAACTGTTAATCCATCATTTTCTTCCAAGGATAATTTCATAAAAGTCATTGCGGGTCCGCCAAAACTTGGTGAAAGGTGACCCTTTAACTCAAGATTTTTAGGTGCGTCTAATACCATTACGTTTGCCCATAGCAAACCATTATTGTCCCCGTAATCTTCGTACATTCTACCACCTACGAATGGTTCCAGTTTAAAATGTTTGGTTTTGGAACTAGTATAAAAATCCTTTCTCCACCATATTCCTATGTCTTCTATGAGACATTTCCATACATGCTCAATTTTTGAATCTATTGGAATTTCCAACTTAATGGTAATCGTATTGGCTTGATTGCTCATAATTAAATTTGTGTTTTGATTGTCTTTCTATGAATTAAATTATCCTATTCTTTATCATATCTATAAATATCATGGGGGCCGAAATTGATTAGGTTTATTGTTGTTTCATAGGTCGCACCTATTTTCAACGCGGTACGTTTTGAGGGTTCATTACTCGGGTCTATATAGCTTACCAAAGTAGATAGGCCTAGATTCTCAAATGCAAATCGCTTAGAAGCTATTCCGGCTTCAGTCGCATAGCCTTTGCCATGCATTTCTGGTAGTATCCAATATCCTAACTCTACTTCTGGCCAAGGTTCTGATTTCCATAGTCCAACACAACCAACGAAATCCATTGTTTCTTTTTCTTCAACTGCCCAATAACCGAATCCTTTTAAGTGCCAATGCCCTATTAAAGAAGCCATTTTTCTCCATGCCATCTCTTTATCCATTTTTCCACCAACATATTTAGCCAGTTCTTCGTTTGAATAATAATCGGAATAGATTTTAAAATCGCTTTCTTTCCATTGGCGCAACCTTAATCTTACGGTTTCTATTTCTATTAATTTATTCATCATAATTAATCAGTTTCGGATATTTTCATCAAGCTCAAAAATGATTTCTATCACTGTCTAGTCATCTCCTTTGTTTCCTTTTGTTAACCAAAAAGTGTAGATTTTCTTCTTAGAAGTTGCCAATAAATTTAGTACAATGCTATCCCAATTATCATCTTCTAAATCATCATTAATACTTAGTGTTCCACCAGAAACTATCTTATAAACTGTTCGTTTTTCATTATCTCTTTCTATGGTTCTAAATAGTTCAATAGAACCACTTAAAATGTCTCCATCGGGTAATTCCGCACGAAAGCTATTCTCGTCTATAACAACTTTTTTTACGAGCTCTGTTTCAACCCTATCTGCAAACCCATTTGTTGTTGTTCTTTGTTTGGGAGAAACATAGGTTTGGGCAATTAATACATTAGAGCTTAAAACCAATAATGAGACTATTATCTTGATTTTTTTCATTGATATTTATATTGGGCTAAATTCTGAAAATAGATTCTCGCTTTCTTTCACATCATTTATTGGAATGTATTCGCAAACTTTTGAGTATTCTTCCCACATTTTTTGCACCGCTTTGTTGGAATGTGCCAATTCGATGGCTTCTTTAGACTTCCAGCCAAATACTTCTATAATTGTTCCGCCTTTTGCTTCACAAATAATCGATTTTCTATCAGTAACTAAACCTTCCGCGTGGAGAATATCCCAATGGGAGTTCATCAAGTTTTTTAAGTCATCCTCCTTACCAGGAAAAGGCTTATATGCAACAATTACTATTCGCTCCATAACTATTCGCTAATTTTTTATTCTACTCCGATTGATTTTGATTTTCGGGCTTACCCGAAGAATGCCCAACAATAAATTTCCACGCGCCATCTTCCTTTTTCATCAAAATTGTCATTGCTCCATTGATTTCTATTTTTTGGTCAGAAGGAAAAACCAAAACCTGTTCATATTCCACATAGAACATGGCATTAGAATTGTTAATTGGAACCACTTTCTTATCTAGTGATTTGAATTCCATACTTTTTAGAGAGGGATAAAAGCTTTTAATTGAGTTACGGGCAGCTGCACCCGAAGGATAGGCAATGGAACCGTTTTCTACCCAAAAAAAGTCTGGATTATCTGAATAGTATTTGGAGATTGTTTCCAAGTCCCCATTAGACAGACTATTTTCAAACTTTTCAAATTCAGCTAAAGTCTCTTTCTCGATTCCAATAAAATCTAATTTCTCTTCGCTCTTATTGCACGAGAACAATGTGACTAGGCTAAAAAGAGTCAATAGTCTTAAAGCAGTTATTCTTGATGTAATTATGTATCTCATTTAGTTGGTTTTTGTTTTTACTTTAATGCTTCTGTCTTATTATTCGAAAAGGAGCTGAAAAAATCACAGTTTTTCAAAAAGAATCTATAGTTTAATTTTCTTTGTTGCCTCACTACCTTCCGTATTTATTATTCTTGTACTCAATGAAAAATGACTTATGTCTTTGCAAGTAATAATTCTGGTTTCTTCTTCATAGGTTTTAATCTTGCTTGGAGGAACACCAATAACTTCAACGAAAGACCTTGTCATATGAGATGCGTCCGAAAAACCATAATCGTATGCGGCATGAATTAGCTTTCCGCCCTTTAAGACATCATTTAATGAATCAATTACTCGCATCCATTTGATAAAATTCTTAATTGATTGCCCAACGTGTTCTTTAAACAGATGTCTTAATCTACTTTCTGAGAGCCCTACTTCTAGAGCAATCTGTTTTACTTTGAAATTCTTTATTGGTGATT
The DNA here is from genome assembly GCA_965277295.1 of Gilvibacter sp. Classification (GTDB taxonomy): domain Bacteria; phylum Bacteroidota; class Bacteroidia; order Flavobacteriales; family Flavobacteriaceae; genus Gilvibacter. Next base: position 841,572 of record OZ255720.1, on the reverse strand, counting down.
TTGTTATAAAGTCAATAGCTTGCTGCACTCTTGCATCAATCGATTCATTTTCGGGTAAATCAAGTAATTCTTGTAAAATAGATTGGCAGCCCTTGAACATTTCATCACAATTGTTTTGAACCAAAAGCTGTTTGAGAAAATTGCTGTTTGATTTCAGGACTTCAAGCTTTTTCAAACCTTTAATAGCGCCTTTTTGTAAATATTTTTCACTCAAGAGTTTAGCATATCTACTTTCGACATCTAGATAAAGAAATAACTGAATACTATTATTACTGTCAAATTGGTGAATATGTTCAGCATCTATGATTGCCGCGGAATAAGATGCCCACTCAGATGTTTTGTCTTTTAAAAAAAACTCTTTCTCAATATCGAATACAAGTTGAAGGGTATTGTGTGCATGAGGGTCAGTTTTGAAAGAAGTTCCCCAAAAAACGCATAGTCCATTCCAAACATAGAGTGCTGATGTATGACCTAAATTTCCAATATTCAATATATTCCAATTTTTTTGTTAAAGTTAATTGCAATTTGCTTTAATCACTTGTACAATTTGGCTAAATCCAAAGGCATGTGTTCGGTACTATTTTTATCTTATTAATTCTTATGTAATATGGCAACTTCTTTCTCCAACAGGGGTCCAACTACTTCAACTTTTCTTCCTCCTTTTTCCAAAAGTTCTCTTGTGGGCATTTCAAACACCCAATTTTTGTTATCTCTTCCAACAATCTTGAAATATTCTGATTTACTCAAGCCATATGCAAGTTTTCCAATTCCACTCCAATAAATGGCAGAAGTACACATAGGGCAAGGCTCATCGCTCGTGTAAATAGTGCATTCATTTAGATATGAAAATTCATATACTTTGCATGCTTCCCTTATTAGGTTTACTTCGGCATGTGCCAGACAATCATTATCTGTATTAATGGTATTTTCTCCCTTCATGATAACTTTACCTGATTTGTCCACTAATACACATCCATAAGGAAAATTTCCGTTTTGACTTGATTCTTTAGCGACTTTTATTGCCAACCTTATGTACTTTTCATCACTTTTCATATTTGTTTCGATTCTATTATTTACATTTTTGTTCACTTTTTTACATGAAACACATGATATTAAGAAGAGGGTAAATAAAATTCTTTTCATTTCTGTATTTGAGTAAGATGGTTATGTAATCAGTCTTTGTTACTTTTAAGTATACTATTTGCTACTTAATTCTACTCTGGACACCCCATCTTTTGACAGCAACTCACCCATATATATTTGATTTCTATTATGTTTTTTATCAATAAAAACCTGTTCTAATTCGATTGGTCCTAATTCTTCCTTTACGTATGAATAGTTCCATTCACGGGGAGAAAATATTAGTATGTTATTTGTTATGTAGGTCTGTATTTTTTTTACCATTTCATTTAGAGGAGGATTTTTTAATCTTAAGTCTCCTTGGTTCTCTTGTTTATGTGCATACCAGAAGGGAATATCATAAATAACAATATCAGCCCTTATGCTTTTGAGAAGGTTATCATCAAACACATTGCCTTGAATGAACTCTGTTTTATCGCCGTAACCAGCTTCTTTAAGATTGGTTCTGCATATTTCCAAAATACTTTCATTGACGTCAACTCCTATTACTTTTCTAAAAACTGGCGCAAGGTATTCTAAGGTAACTCCTATACTACAACATAGTTCTGCTAATATATATTCAGAATTTCCGATTCTATTTTGTAAGTATTTCGCGTTTGATGGATAGTTAGATATGAACAACGAAAACTTATCACCTTTGATATTTTTTCTGTAACCTCTATGGTTTATAATATTTTCTATGTCTCTTTCCACTTGTTTGACGAATAATACAGAACGCTATTTATATTAATATGGTTTATTTTTTTGATTGATTTGGGATTAGTGAAAAATATGTCATTTTAAACCTTAAATCTTGTATAAAATGGCTTTCAACAAATCTGTCTAAACCTTAATCGTTTTTGGATTTTTCGATTTGTTCTAGGATATCCGAAGCAGAAATCACTGCCTTCCATTCAGTATCTGAAAACAACCATTTAATCTTCTTGTCACCTAATTTGTCTACACGAATCATACGAAATAACCAAATAGAAATAAGAGCAAATATTAAGGTGATTAGGATATTTATTACCCAATAAACCGTGTTTCCACTTTCAAGCATACTTGATTGAAGGTACCATGTTGTCCAAAAAGGAAGTTGTAGAAAAACTATTCTAGTAGATACAAGAGTGGATAGTTTTATATCCGCTATTTTTTTCTGCGCCTCAAGAACGGAATTACTTATATTAATTTGGTTAATCAACACAAGATGGTAAATGTAAGTTGCCAATGCTATGACTGTGAAAATCAGTATTACAAGAAAGGAAATTGAGAAAAATAAATTTCCAGACTTAAACCCAAAAAACACAAGTATGGCTAGAAAAAGAATCCATGGTATTCCAATTAGTATTCCCACTTTTTTGACAGGTTTAGCTGCGGCCAAGCTATTCTTTGCGTTTTGCTTCATGATTTCTTCCATGACTTTCTCATTATATGAAATCACAGTTTCAATTTTTTTGTCGTATTCAGACCAGAGTTCCTTTAATTCAAGCTCTTCCATTTTTCTTTAATTCTTTGATTTGTTCTTTTAATTTTTTTCTAATTCTGTGCAATTTGGTTGCCACATTGGTTTCTGACAATCCTATAATATCGGCAGCCTCCTTTTGTGAGTATCCATCCAAGTAGAGGAGAACGAGTGCTCTATCTATTTCTTTAAAATTTCCGATTAACTGATGTACCAATTTTAATTTTTCTTCCAGACCTTCATATTCTTCTTCTGCAGCTTCAATTATTTGTGTGTTGGTATATAGCATTAAGGTCTCATGCTTTTTTTCTCTTCTATAATATGAAATGGCAGTGTTTAAAGCAACCCGATATAACCATGTTGAAAATTTATAAGACTCGTCATACCTGTCAAAAGACAACCAAACTTGAATCAAGATTTCTTGTATGAGGTCATCGACATGGTCTCTACTATAGCAATACGAATTGGCAACTTTATATATTATTCCTTTATTACTTTCTATCGATTTTGTAAATCTTTCCTTTTTATTATTTGCCATATTCATAAACTGATTGGTTTTTAGAATATGGTGCTAAACTCTTTTCATCCGTACTCTTCTTTAAGCCAAAGGCTATTCTTAAAAAAACAACTCTTTTAATCACAAACTCGTAGATAAATAGACTTCCCAATACTGTAAGCAATAAAGAGATTGCAAATTTGCTAATAGCTGATATTTCCAAAGGAAAAATAAACTGTGAAACTAAATACAATATGGCCATATGGATGATGTAAACCGGATAGGCGCTTTTACTTAGATAAGCCAGTAATTTGCTAGGTTTATTTAGATGTTTAAATCCAAATCCGAATAACGCTAATATCCAAGTGATAGATTCTATACTTTTTAGAAAATTAGGAGCTTGTAATTCAAAATATAAAAGCCTAACACCATAGAAAGCGAATCCAAGAATTAAAAACAACCATCTCTTGGCACAAATCATATCCCAAAAAGCCTTACCACTATAAATAAATAGAAAACCGAACAAGAAAGATATCAGCCCTAAAAAGAATCCGTGCCAAGTTTCAGCATATAATTCAAAATTACCTGGATTTACAAGAAGAGATTCGAGGACATAAAGAATTACCAAAGTCAAAATTCCCCAGATGCCCCCTACAAAATTTTTAATTTTCAGTCCTAATAGTTGATGCTCATTTCTTTTCAGGAACAAGAATAATAATAAAAATATTAGGGTATAGATAAGGATGTTTCCTAAGAACCATAGATGACCGGAGCTTGGCGCATACGTAATTTGTTGTTTATAGTAGTTTTGTAAAATCAAGACATGAATAGGAACAATAAAAAGAATTCCGAAAACATAAGGTATAAAAATTCTTGTAAACCTTTCTTTAGTTAATTGTAGCCAATTTCTATTTCTCAGAGAAAAGTAAACTCCCATTCCAGAAACAAAAAACAGTAATGGAATTCTCCAAACATTAATCATTGCCATAAGCAACCAAAGGCCTTCCATAGATTCCGTGTTTTGAATAAATCCTAGCATTAGACCCCACGGCTGGAATCCTATGGAAAGATGATATACAATTAGAATAAAAATCGCTATTGTCCTCAGCCAATCAATGTCATATCTTCTTTGAGTCATAGAACTATGTTTAAGATTATCTATTTAAGAAGATTTACTATGATTGGACGCGTTTCCTTAATTCTATCCATATCTAACTCTAGTCCTAATGAGACAAGTTGTTCCTTCATATACTTGTAAATTCCTTCAACATCCTCAAAAGGGACTTCAACAGAGGCTAAAGCGGTAGATTCATAATTATTTTTTATGGTCTTGTCCGCACCATTTTCAAGCAAAGTCTTTACTATTTCTTCTCTACAGAAAAAGACTGCGTTATGCAATGCTGTGGAGCCTTCATTGTTTTTCGCATTGAGGTCAACATTAGCTTCTATTAGTAACTTTGCAATCTCAGTTTTTCCAAAGGTCGCCGCGGTCATTAGCGGAGTAGAGCCAGTAAAAGAATCTTTTTTATTAAGGTCTGAACCAGCTTTAATGTGGTACTTAACAGCCTCTACATTCCCAGAGATAATAGCTTCTTGAAGTTCAACATTGGAATAATCCTGCCCTGAATTCTTTTCAGTAGATGTTTGACCTTTGCAGCCAAGAACAATTACTGCAAATAAGGTAAGTGCGAATTTTAATATGCTTATAGTTTTCATTTTTGAATTTGATTTTTGTTCACCCCATTATTCGCCCAGAAATACAAAACATCACACTTTATTTTATTTTTTTTTAAACTTTGTGTGTAGCTCTCTAACATTAAAGGGCATCGGAAACTAATTAAATCAGGCTTTAAAGTAAAGAAGTTGTATTAGTGGAAGGCTACCAATAAATATATTTCAGTTGAAGTAAGTTTAAATATTTTGGTTGTTAAGTGATAGCCAAATTATCCAAGTAAGGCTTAACTAGAACGTGTATTTTTAACCCTAAATGAATTGTAACCTGAAAAGTTGAATTGATTTGCTTCTCTACAATTAAACTTACCAATTTTAAACATTAGATGAAGCGAAGAAATATTTGATATAGAAAGTGATAAATGAACACAGAAGATTAAAAAATTTTTTAAAACTGTGATTTTTTCATCTTCTTTTTCGAATAATAAAGAAATGGGGAAATTAAGAATATCTGAATGGCTTGCCGCGGCATAATTGCAAAAAATAATTAAACTAAAAAATGAACAAACTCAAAATTGTTTTATTAATTATGATAGGTTTTTTTGGTTGTAAAAATGAAACCAAGGAATTTAAGGTTCTTAGTAAGCCTGTGCCTGAGGACATACCAATTGACTTTAAAGTAGACTTGGTTCCTGAAAATAAGTTAATACATAAGGGAATATTGAGCCCAGATTTAAAAGAGTACTACTATACCATTTCAGATAAAAGTTTTGAAAATTTTGATGTATATGTCATTAAGGAAGAAGGTGAAAATTGGTCAGCACCTCAAAAGGCTTTTTTCAATACAAAGTACAATGAACACGGGATGAATTTTTCTCCTGATGGCAAAACACTTTATTTCAGTTCAACAAGACCCGTTAATATTGAAGGTGTTAATCCAACATGGCATATTTGGAAATCAGGCAAAATAGATGGAAAATGGGAGGAACCAACATTTGTGGATATTCCAAATTTGAGGGAGAAATTAGTGTCTCATCCTACAATAACAAATTCAGGAACACTCTATTTTCATTCAAGTAATTTAGATTATAGCGAAATGGATATCTATTGTTCAAAGCTAGAGAATGGTAAATTCAAAAATGCAGAAAAAGTTTCAATCCCTTTAGTTTCAAATACTGGAAAATGTACACCTTTTGTTTCATCTAAGGAAGATTACCTCGTATTTGCTTCAATAGGAAATGAAATTGATTTAATGATTAGTTACTCGGACGGAAAAGGAAGTTGGACTGATGCTAAAAAACTCAATAACACTATTAATAATAAAGGACAAGGTAACCCTTATGTGACACCAGATAATAAGTTTTTATTCTTTACGACTGGTGACCATGAAGGAAGGGACTGGAAAGTCAAATGGGTTAATATAGAATCTGAATTAAAAAGAACACAATGGAAATAAAATATGACAAAATAGGCGCTGGTTATAATCTTACTAGGAAACCTGATACGTTTTTGACTCAAAGAATGTTACAGCATTTAAATCCGATTCAAAGTGGGATTTATCTAGATATTGGTTGCGGAACTGGTAATTATACAAAAGAGTTTCAAAAAAAAGGATTTGATTTTATAGGAATTGACCCATCCAAAGAAATGCTAGATAAAGCCAAGGTTGATAATAGCTCCGTAGATTGGAAACTTGGCTCAGCGGAAAATACAGGACTTCAAGCAAATTCAGTTGACGGCATAGTTGGCTCACTTACAATACATCACTGGACTGATTTACAAAAAGGATTTTTAGAGTTAAACAGAGTTTTAAAACCAAACGGAAAGATTGTCATTTTTACGGCCACTCCTGAGCAGATGAAAGGATATTGGTTAAATCATTATTTCCCGAAAATGTTATCTGATGCTATGATACAAATGCCATCATTTGAGGCCATAGAGAAGGCGATGAACCATGGGGGATTTACAATTACCAGCACAGATAAGTATTTTATTCAACCCGATTTAGAGGATAAATTTCTTTTCAGTGGAAAACATAATCCCGAACTGTATTTTGATACCCAAATTAGAAGTGGAATTTCATCATTTGCATCATTAACCAATCAAGATGAAGTTAAAGAGGGTTTAGCCAAGTTAAGGACTGATATAGATAGTGGTAAAATAAGCACTGTAATGAAAAAGTATAAAAATAACCTTGGTGATTACATTTACATAGTCGGTAAAAAAATAGAAACAACTCTTTAATGAAGAAACTAACTGTCACAACATTATTTTTTTTAATGCAAACTATGATTTTCTCTCAAACACCCAAAAAGTCAGAATCTGTTTCTGTAAACGGAAAAATCATCTATTATGAAGTTTATGGTGAAGGAGAACCTCTGTTCTTATTACATGGTTATTCGCAGTCTTCTAAATCATGGAAATCATATATAAAAGATTATGAAAAAGAATATGAAGTATACTTGGTCGACTTAACTGGCCATGGAAAATCAGAACCATTTAAGGAAAATCTCAGTATAAAGTCAGTAGCTGAAGACCTCAATGCATTAATCCAATATTTAGAATATGAAAAAATCAGAGCTATAGGGTTTAGTTTTGGTGGTGACGTGTTATATCAGCTTGCTCTAATCAATCCAGCGGTTATAGAATGCATGATAACAATTGGAGCTGTTGGAACATGGTCAATTCTTGATTTTCCTCAGTATCTAAAAGCATATACTTTTGAGAATCGCGATGATTTTCCCTGGCTAAGAGAATCACATCAGTCAGACGAGCATATAAGGGGAATAATGAATCAGTTTAAGAATTATATTGTTAGAATAAGTAACAAAGAACTACAAAGTATAAACTCCGAGGTATTGATAATAATTGGTGATGATGACGAAGGTATGAATTTGAAAGAAGTGACTCGCGTGAAGGAGAATTTGCCAAATTCTGACCTTTGGATTTTACCAAATGTTTCTCATGGTGCTCATGAAGGAGAAAACAAAGAAGAGTTTATTCAAAAATCAAAAGCTTTTCTAGTTAAAGTAAGAACGAAAAAATGACTTGTAAGCGAGCTAACAGATAGCATATAGTTTGGCCAAGGGTTAAAGAAAGAGTGTTGATGGAGATAGGTGTTCAAATTTCATTTTAGGGAATTAGTATTGAATATGACAGGTAATTTTATTGACAATATTCGATTCAATTGGAAACAGCATCCACCCTTAGATGATGGTTATTTCTATTTGGATACTGATTTTGGAAAAATAAGAGTATTTGATTCTATGGGGTACCACCCTGTTATTATAAACGTGCCAGATGGCCCGAATGTTATAGAGCATCAATTACCCTTGCTTAGAGAATTATCAAAGCGATTTAGAGTAATATGTTTTGAATATCCCGGGTTAGGACTTTCATATCCTAGCAATAAATTTGATTATTCATTTGATAGTGGGTCTGCTTTATTAGTGCAATTAATGCATGCCCTTAATGTATCAAGGGCTTCGCTATTGTTTTCATGCTCTAACGGATTTTATGCTATGCAAGCTGCAAGTAAGTATCCAGAATTATTCAATCATATATTTCTATCCCAGACACCATCTACGAGAGCTATGCTTAACTGGACTAAAAAGTCCATTCCAATGTTTCTCAAAGTTCCAGTTATAGGTCAAATTACCAATGCACTCTTAGCTAAGAAATTTGCAGGTCTATGGTATAATTATGCTTTACCTAAAAACCATCCAGAGCATGGAGATTTTGTTCAAACAGCTACCCATTCCTTGGATAATGGAGGATGTTTTTGCCTCTCTTCTTTGGTTTTTGGTTTAAAAAAGGATGCAGAAACTTTAATTAGTGTATCACAAGTGCCAATAACACTCATTTGGGGAGCAAAAGACTTTACACATCGTAAAACAGATAAAGAATCTATTAGAGAACATATTGAAGATTGTGAAATTATTGAGTTTGGAGATTGTGGACATTTCCCAGAGCTTGAGAATGTAAAGGACTATGTAAAATTGATTAATGAAAGAATAAGTTAAAACTCGCTAAAATGATACCTAGCACTAAAAGCTTTCTTAGTGTCTATAACGTTCATGGTCTATACTTAGTGAACATTTAAAACAAGCTAAGAGATGATAATTAGAAGTGATGAAAAAAAGATTTTGATGTTATTCATGAAATAATCAACGATGCTTCAATTGCCTACAAAGGAATTATTCCTCCGGACAATATAACCATTTAAATAAATCTTGGGGGTTTGGCTTAATATTCTTTCTAATAAAATTGCAACACCATGAAAAAGAATCAGTCCTTAATGTAAAATCAACATATTAAAATGAAAAAAAACAGTTGTACTGATTTTCGTTTCGATTACAATATTTAGTTGTAAATCTGTAAGAAAACCCACGAAATTAAAGGAAGTAGGCTCTAGAGGCTGGCATACTACAGTTGCCCCAGTCGCAGAGTTTGACCCTAGACACAAGTCTGTTGAAATTTGGACACCCAAGCATGTAAAAAGCCCACCAGTTATCATTTATGCTCATGGTGGGGCGGGTTTTAGAGAAGATGACCGAGCTCGAATAGAAATGATAAGACAAAATGGTTTTGCAACTATCTCCTTTGACTCCTATGAAATGAATGGATTGGATTGGAATTTTGTAACTAGAAGGGTTACAAACAACGGCAAACAGAATTTAATTTGGGGAGTATTTGAAGGAGCTCTAAAATATGCTTTAAAGGAAAATAAAAAATGGGACGTTAACAATATCTTTCTATATGGCGCATCTAATGGTGGCCGTACGGTATTATATGCCGGGAGTGAATTCCCTTTTAAGAACATACGTGGTATAATTTCTGAAGCTCCAGCAGCAACTGGTTATGCTCTAGGAGACTTGAATATTCCTGCCATTATTCTCTTTGGAGCAATGGATAACTGGGCAGGAAAATCTGAAACAGATTATGTTTGGACAAGAACTTACCCTAACTCTCCTATATCTGTGGAAGATTGGTTAAAATCCCAACAAGAAAAATCTCATCCCATTAAATTCATATTCTATGAAAATGCGGGACATTTATTATTTGAAGGTCCATTAGAAAAGGTTACTGTGAAAAGAGGGGATAAAATCGCATTTACTGCTTATCAAGGAGCAAGTGATGAAGCTTTAAAACGCTACGAAAATGATGTCATAACTTTTATTAACGATAATATGGAAAGGAGGTAAAGCTCTTATAAAAAAAATAATCCAAATGTGATACTCAGCTTTGAATTTTGCCAACCCAGCCTTTGTAGAATTGGTTGTTCTTTTTTGTTTATAAGTGACTTATTCGGTTAGATACTCTTTTTCAAATTGATGTATTGCTCCATTACTTTCAGCAGATTCAAATAAATCATATATCCATGTGTGTTTTGATTCTGGAGTAATTTCCATAAAGGATTTGAGCAAGTCCTTGGTTGTGGCATATCGCTTTGTTTCTAATCTTAAATACCCATCATAGCTATTCCATTTTTTTATAAAGTTCTGCAATGCTTGATTCACAGTTTTCTCGCCAATTTTTTCCTGTAAAAGATACATTGCTATAACTCCTTTGTTATAATAAATGTAATCTTGATTTTCAACCAAAGCCAACGGTATTTCCTTATCACCTTCGTTTACTTTAGCCTCGTTATATTCATCGATTTGATATTGTAAAAACTGCTTTACTTTTCCTTCAGAATAGTTTTCCTTAAGTACCATGAGTGCGGAATACTGAGCTAAAGTTTCCAAAACCATGTTTTTTCCCTGAACATTTGCAGCTTCTACCTGCATTCCCCACCATTGGTGTGCAACTTCGTGAGCTGTTATAAAGAAGACCATATCCACGTCTACGCCATCATCTATATCCAAAACAAAACCCAATGATTCAGAGAACGGAATAGTGCCAGGAAATGATTGAGCAAATTGGGCATAACGAGGAATCTCCATGATACGCAGGTGACTATATTGATAAGGGCTAAATTCAGAATTAAAGTAGTTCAATGACTTTTTCATTGATTTCATCATCCTTTTCAGATTATAGGTATGTGGTTTATGATAATAGATTTCTAAACTAACTTCCTTATTCCCTGACGACCACTTATCTTCCATTACTTCATATCGAGCTGATACCATGCTGTAAAAGTCGATTATCTGATTTTCGGTTTTGTAATGAAAATAATTTCGATTGTCCTTTTTCCATCTACCTATCAAATTACCTGGTGCTACAGCAATTTGGTCGGAGGACGTGCCTATGATGACTTCTAAGTTGATTCCATGAGAATCACTACCAGTTCTTGAGTTTACGAGTTCTCTTATGTCATTCCTATCGGCTTTTAATCTCAATGGTAATAATCCCTCGGATTTTCGCGTATCATTATCACTTATCTCATATTTACTATTATAGCCTATCGTTGGGAATTGAGTATTTCGAAAAAAAGTACCATTGTAAACAATGCTGGTATTTGAATCTTCTTCTTCGAAACCCTGGGTGGTGTAGGTTTGCATGAACTCCATTCGAATGGAATCATTAGGCTGCAAAGGCGTACTTAATTCATAAATATAATGGTCATACTCTTCGAACTGTAAATTCACTTTCGAGTTATCTCCAAAACTAATGTGGTTTAGTTTTAGGTTGGATTCAATGTATTTCTGTACATGAATCTGATTAATGGGTTCATCATGGTTATTCTTCAAGAGATAACTACCCTCAATGACATAATCTCTATTCTCAGGGTATAATTCAACTTTTACTTTGGCATCGATTATTTTAGGTTGTTTCTTATATTCAAAGCCTTTAAGGGATTTTTCATAACCTATTCGAAATGCTCTTGCTTCGTCATCGGTCCAGTATTCATTAATGATATTAGTATTGTAAAATATATAGCCACCAAAACAAACTAAAATGAAGAGGGCAGACAGTCCAAATTGTCTAAGTGGCTTGGATTTTTGCCTCATCCCAATTTTTAATCTTTTTATGAGATTAGTTTCGGTTCCTCTTATCATTATCATTGAAGCTAAGACCAAAAGAATACTTCCAAATACCAGCCAATAGGCTTTAATCCACAGATATGGGGATAAAAAGTGTCCGTACTCGTTCATTTCCGAATAAGTAAACAAGGGACTTCCACCGAATTTGTATAGGTCATGTTTGAATCCAAAAAATTCCAGTGAGAGATTCATTAAAAAAAACAATAGAACAGCTATTATTGCTACAAACTTTCTATTTATCAAAACTTGAAAGAAGAAAGCGACCATTGTATACAGAGCAAGAAATGGTAGAATCTCTAAAAAGAAACCATAGAAGTAAACATCTAATTGAAAATTGTAATACCCTTTAGAGGATTGAAAAATAATACCCGATAAAATTAATGAGAGTATTACAATCATATAGATAAAGAGAAGTGCTAAATATTTTCCTCCAATGTTTATTATGTTGGAGGTAGGAGTGGAATCACAAATCAAATCTATCTTTACGCTACGCTCTTTCCAAATCAGTTCTGCAGAATAAAAAACAAGAATGATTATAAAAAAATAGATTGCCATTTCTTGGAGTTCTTCAACCAGAAAATAAGTTGCGGGATAGCTGTCTACATCATGTACTGTTCCCAAGCTGATGGAATTTATAAGAATGATTACCACTCCGCAAATTATGATGGCCCAAAAGAACGTTTCTTTTAAAATTGCCTTACAATAGAACTTTGCACTAGAAATCAATTGAATCCATTGTGCTTGAAGGCCTCCTCGAATTTTGGGCTTAGATAACTTAAAATGTGAATCCTCTGTAAAGTTATTTTCACTAATTTTTTTCGATTTGCCCTTTTTGTATGACCTACTCGATACAATGTTGAAATTGAATTTATAGTACCCTATTAAAAGAATAATCAACCCAAAAAGTAACCACAACAATTTATTGTAGAGAAGTAACCCGGTAAATGAAATCATCTCAGAGTTTTTCATTGCAACATTCCAAGATTCAGTAATTTCACTAATTGTTGAGAGAGAAAAGGGGTCTAAAATGGCTTGAAGATTTTCGTTTGTAATTGCATTTACGAGAATGAACAAGACAAAAAACAGTACTCCCTGTGTGTAAACAACCAATAATTTTTTGCTTAAACTCCCACTTACAAAAAACAAGCATGCTCCAAAAAATAGTATGGGTAATACGATAAGTAAATAGGTTTGCAGATAAGGTGCAAACGAAAATGGGGAGAGGTCATCTGATTGATGCCAAGGCAGGAACTCACCCAAAGCCATGCCTAATGGTAAGCCAAAAAACAATACTAGTAATATGGTAAGTGAGCCCAGATAGCGCCCAACCAAATAATCACGCTTCGAAATTGGATTGGTATACAGAATGGATTCAATGTTATACTGAAAATCTCTTAATACGGGAACACCCATTACCAAGGAAGTGATTATCATTAAAATCCCTGTAATCGCTCCCATTGATTTGGCGATTACTAGGGGAGCATTTTTTTTAACCCCTCCTAAATCCACACCTTGAAAAACAAAGTCTACACCAACTAGTGAAAAGAGAAGTATAAAAGCAAAAAAGACATAAGTGTCTGCTCTTCGAATTCTATACTTTATCTCAAACTTGAATAATTCGTACCACATACCTTTTTTCAATTATTTTGGATTTTTGAGAAATAAACATCCTCCAAAGCGGCCTCTACAGGAGTAAAACCATTTTTGGGATGCTCATCACTTAAAATGTTGATTATTGGTTTTCCTAAGAACATCTTCTCGCTTAATACCTGATAGTGCTGCTTGTAGGTTTGTAACTCATTTTTTTCAATTGATTTTTGATATACTTTCCCTCTGAGTTCATCAATAATTTGCAGAGGCTTGCCTTTAAGTAAGACTTGCCCCTTGTTGATAATGGCCATATTATTGCACAGTTCTTTAACATCATCGACGATATGAGTAGAAAGTATGACTACGGTATCTTCACTTACCTCACTTAATAAATTGTAGAATCGATTTTTTTCAACAGGGTCTAATCCTGCAGTTGGCTCATCTACTATAAGTAACTTTGGGCTATTCAATAAAGCTTGTGCAATTCCAAAACGTTGTTTCATCCCGCCGGAAAAACCTCCAAGATTCCTTTTGCGAACCTCATATAAATTGGTTCTTTGCAAAAGAGCTTGAACTATTTCTTTTCTTTCTTTTTTATTGGTTATACCTTTTAGAACTGCTAAATGGCTTAATAGTGTTTCAGTTGTAATTCTTGGGTAGAGACCGAATTGTTGTGGTAGATAGCCCAATACTTTCCTGACCTCATTTTTTTGATTCAATACATCTACTTTATCAAAGAAAATAGTGCCTTGGTCTGCCTCTTGAAGTGTTGCAATTGTTCGCATGAATGTGGATTTACCCGCTCCGTTTGGCCCAAGTAGACCAAACATTCCTTTCGGTATTTTCAAGGATATGTCACGCAATGCTGTTATACCCGATGGATAGGTTTTGGATAAGTTCGAAATAATTAGTTCACTCATTTTTGTTATTGCTTTTGAGCAAACCTATTGAGCTAAATTTGTATCATCAATTTAATGTGATGAGTTTTTAATTTTTGGTGACACAAAATTTATTTATGGTGTCAAAAAGGTGTTGTAACAATAAACAGAGATTTCATCACTCCGATTCATGTGTTTGTCAAATAATTTGTTCAACTCTTTCTAAATCAATATACTTGGGGATGCTTCTATCAATTAAAAAACTAAAGAAGATTACTCCCAATTGGTTATGGTGGTCAGTACTGATTGCCATCGCTTTAGTGATACTTATATTCAACGATGCCTTCGGAGATAGTGAGCATTTTGTAATATTCAGTCTTGTTTATTTCCTATTATTAACCTTCTTAGTCTGTCGCTGGGTTTTTATACAGATTAAAAGTATTATCAGATTGAAGAATGAAAAGAAAAAAACTGAACTACTCCACCTTAAAAGTCAGGTAAACCCACACTTTTTCTTTAATACTCTAAACAATCTTTATGGTATCATGGACAAGGATTCTCAGGCCAGAGAAATGGTACTTAAGCTCTCCGAAATGATGCGATACAGCATTTATGAAGGCCAAAAAGATTGGGTTACGTTAGGGAAAGAGATAAAATTTTTAGAAAATTTTATTAATCTTCACGGTATTCGTTATCATAAAAAAACGGATGTGAAGTTTCAACATGAAATCCACAATAAAGAAACTTTGATAACACCTCTTTTATTTATAATCCTAATGGAAAATGCTTACAAACACGGTTTGGAAAACATGGAGAGCAACGCATTTATACATGCAAATTTGACATCAGACGAAAATGAAATATGTTTTGAAATCACTAATAATTTTGATAAACAGGAAATCAAACCAGAGCAAGGTATCGGATTAAAAAATTTAAAAAGACGGTTGGAATTAGTATATCCGAATAAACATAAACTTTCTCTTGGTAGAGAAGAGAAAGTTTACACAGCCAAATTAACTATAAGAACAAAATGACTCGATATATTATAATTGATGACGAACATATTGCGCATAAAATCATTATGGAATATTGTGATATGTTACCCAAGATGCAACTTCAGAAAAATTGCTATAGTGCTTTGGAAGCATTGGAATATTTGACTGAAAATAGCGTAGAGTTAATTTTCTTAGACATAAATATGCCGAAGCTAAAAGGATTTGAATTTTTGAAAACCTTGACAAATCCACCCAGAGTAATCGTAACTACTGCTTATTCGGAATTCGCATTGGAAGGTTATGAACTCAATGTTATAGATTACTTATTAAAGCCTTTTGGTTTTGAGCGATTCTTGAAAGCAGTTAATAAAGCCACAAGTTCTGAGAATAAAACACATTCCAGAGCAATAAAAGAAAATGATGACAGTACTTCTGAACGGATTTTCTTTCGTAGCAATAAGAAACATACACAAGTAATTGTGGATGAAATTCAGTATCTAGAAGCGGCAGGGAACTACACAAAAATTATTACCATCAATGATTCAATTAGCGTAAGAGAGAAAATTTCGGATATTTTAAATTCTCTTCCCAAAGAAGATTTTAGACAGGTACACAAATCTTTTGCTGTTTCGATTAAGAGAATTCAGAGTATAGAGGGCAACAGAATTCACATTGGAGACCACAAAGTACCTATTGGCAAAGTATATAAACTGAATATAGACGATTTATTGAACCAAGGTTGATTCATGCGGAACAAAGTGAAATAGATTATTTTTATTGACATAATCTATGAAGTTAAGTGTTTGCTTAACAAGCGTCAGAGTTTCAAAAATTAATAACACTATCCAGGGCTTCATCGGCGGCTTTATAGATAAAATTAGCTTGGTAGTTAATAGTTGTTTTAAGGTCTGAATGCCTGTAAAGCTTTTGTAACATTAAAGGATGGATGCTATCACCAGCTATATTCCCAAAGGAATGTCTAGCAATATGCATCGTCATCTTTTTCTCAATTCCTGCCTTTATTACAATGGATTTTAATTTCTTATTTATTTTGTTGGTAGCAACATTTACTTTTCTGTAAACATCCCTAGCATTTTTTAAATTTGCTCGCTTCATTTCAGGAAAAATAAAATCGTCTCGATGGATTTTCTCACTTTTATATTGGTTGATTATTTGTTGTGCTCTATCAGGAATTTTGAGAGAAAGTAGTTTAGCGTTTTTACCCATTCTGTAGTGAAGCCTATTGTCATAAATCATTGACCAACGTGTAAATAAAACATCGGAAATACGCATCCCGGCAAAATAGAAACTGAACAACCAAATATTAAGGGCATGTCTTTCTAAATCCGTAAGATTTTGAATATTTTCTAGAATCTGGACCTCTGTTTTAGTTAGACCAATTTTAATAGTTTCCGGGAATTTAATTTTAAACCCACCTTTACCAAATGGATATAAGTCTTTACTGACAACCTTGTCGACAATTGCTCGGTTGTAAATCAAGCGAATTAATACCATAACGTTTAGAGCAGAAGTTTCACTTAAATCTCTTTTTCCCACAAGGTAATTTTTTAGCTTTTTTAAAAACCGAAGATTGATTTCTTGAAACCGTAATTCTTTTGATTTATTAAATGTAGCTATGTAGGTAATAAGAGCAGAATCAGTAGTATGGCGATTTATCTTTTTCTCAGCTTCAAGAGTATCAAGATGTTCTTTTATGTAGTCAAAAAAAGTAAGCTTAGAAACAGGTTTATAAATGTTATGTCTTATTTGTTTTGCGGAAACATCTTCATTTTCGCATTGTAAATTTATGAGCCCTTTTCTGACTTCAGAAAGCTTTGAAGTCAGAAGACTATTTAAACTATCTGCATCTGGATTTGATTTTTTTACTTTAAGATTTTTATCATCCCAGTCATCTAGGTCTATGGTATGACCTAGATGCTTAAATGTGGAACGACGGTTTTTGGTTATTCGAATTGCCAATGGATATAACCCCTTTGAATTCTGTTTTTTTCGTAGAACGATTTGTGCACTTGCTGACATAATTTACCTGATTTAGTTACGAAAGTCAAATCAGGTACAACATAGGTACAACATCCTCTTTTTGGATATTATTTTATTGTGAACTCACCCTAAAGATACTAATTTACTGGCTCTTTTGGGTACAACATAGGTACAACAAATGCTGAAATCAACTGATATTATATGACTTTAAAAAAAATTGATAAAAACATAACTAATTGAAAATGAATTAGTTTGATGCTTATTGGTGCAAGGTACATAAGACTTAGGATCTAGTGCTTCACGGCGTGGGGGTTCGACTCCCTTCATCCGCACTTCAAAAAGCTCTCAACTTACGTTGGGAGCTTTTTTCGTTTGATTCAGGGGTCGAACCGCCAAGGCGCCATCTGGCCCCTCGCTGAATTTATCCACTGGATAAATTTTTTTTCGCTCGGTCCCCCTTCATCCGCACAAAAAAACTCATAAGCAAAGCTGGTTTTTATTATAGCATAAAACCAATCAACCCGCAACTCGCCATTGCGGGTTAATTAAAACAACATGCAGACTTTGGGTAGAAAGTTTAATAGACACTTCAAAAAGCTCTCAACTTACGTTGGGAGCTTTTTTTCGTTTGATTCAGGGGTCGAACCGCCAAGGCGCCATCTGGCCCCTCGCTGAATTTATCCACTGGATAAATTTTTTTTCGCTCGGTCCCCCTTCATCCGCACAAAAATACCCTTAAGCAAAGCTGGTTTTTATTATAGCATAAAACCAATCAACCCGCAACTCGCCATTGCGGGTTAATTAAAACAACATGGAGACTTTGGGTAGAAAGTTTAATAGGCACTTCAAAAAGCTCTCAACTTACGTTGGGAGCTTTTGTTTTTTTATTGTCTTTATTACTTCCAGCCCCTCAGCGCTGGCCCCTCGCTAAAAACATCCGCTGGATGTTTTTTTAACGCTCGGTCCGGGGTCGAACCGCCAAGGCGCCATCTGGCTAGTCACTTATTTCTCCAAAACATACACCAAACACTGGGTTAAAAGAGTATATATATTGGAATATTAGGGCGTTTTATAATTATGGCCTTTGGTGCAATTTTGTACTGTATTATTAAATATACCTATGAAGAACACCAATTTTTATCCAAGTATGTGGCAAACCTTTCCTAATTCGTTAGAAATGGCCGCACATTGGGACGCTCAAGGTAAGTGTACCCAGGATTTAACCCTAGAAAATGAATATGCTACAAAGAATAATGTAGCAGCAATGAACATAAATATAACTGGCTTAGCGGCAATCGATTTGGACGGCAAGGCGCATTCTATTAAGGAATTTGAAACCCAAAAATCGCTTAGTTTAAAAAGCATGAACGCTGGATATTATATTAAAACCATAAACGAGGTTAATTTAGATCAAGGTAAGTATACAGCCCTGCGTTTTTATTTAAAAAACGGAGACAACAATTTTACCTTTACCAATAGAGACCAGACACCAATGTATGGTTTTAAGTATCTAGATTTTACTATTAAAAATGGATTAGTAATTGCCTACAATCCAGTACAATTGGTATTGCGTTTTGACTTTAAACCCTTTACCATTTTAAGTCCGTTTAGAAGAATCAAGCAGTTATTTAAAAACCCCCTTAAGTTTAATTTAGTTAAGAGCTTTGCCAATTAATTATGTAATGCTTAATAGTCAGAAGGCGCCAATTTGGCGCCTTCTTTAGTTAAAGGGCAAATTTTTAGACCGAATTTGCTTTTAGCAATAGCGTAGATTAAGAATAATAAAGTTTGTTTATCTTTCTGTCTTTAATTTATTGCATGAAACTTAAGCCAATTACTCTTGTCGTTTTATTAGCCTTACTTACAGGGGCTTGTAACAACAATAATTCAAAAAAGGGTTATACCGCAAATTCAGAATCTGAATTGGTATTATTTAACGAACCCTATCGCCCGCAGTACCATTTTACACCACCAGAAAAATGGATGAACGACCCCAATGGGCTGGTTTATAATCAAGGAGTGTATCATTTGTTTTATCAGTATTATCCTGACGATATTGTTTGGGGACCCATGCATTGGGGTCATGCCACAAGCAAAGATATGGTACATTGGGACCACAAGCCCATTGCTTTATTTCCAGATGAGCACGGTTTAATATTTTCTGGCAGTGCGGTGGTCGATAAACAAAACACTTCTGGCTTTGGAACACTAGATAACCCACCCTTAGTGGCAATATTTACCTATCATTTAATGGAGGGCGAAAAGGCCGGGAGGACCGATTTCCAAACCCAAGGTATTGCCTATAGTTTGGACAATGGTGATACTTGGACAAAATACCAAGGCAATCCAGTTATTGGGAATCCAGGAATTAAAGACTTTCGAGACCCAAAGGTGTTTTGGGATATAGATACTGAGCAATGGGTCATGGTACTTGTGGCTGGAGATCATGCAAAATTTTATAAATCAGCGAACTTACAAGATTGGGAGTTTATGAGCGATTTTGGGCAAGATTTTGGCGCTCATGGGGGCGTATGGGAATGTCCGGATTTGTTTCCCTTAGACCATCCGAATCCAGAACATTATGGACAAAAATGGGTGTTGCTGGTAAGTATAAATCCTGGAGGCCCAAATGGCGGATCGGCAACCCAGTATTTTATTGGTGATTGGGACGGAACAACCTTTACTCCAGACGACAATCAAACCCGTTGGCTAGAGTATGGAGCAGATAATTACGCTGGAGTGACTTATAATAACTTACCAAATAACGAACGACTATTTATAGGATGGATGAGCAATTGGAACTACGCCAGAGATACTCCTACCAAAGTTTGGCGCAGTGCGATGACCCTTCCAAGAACCCTTAAACTAAAAGAATTTAAAGCGGGTTTGCAATTAACCAATTATCCCTTTCATTATATAGATACTTTAGTGAACGACAGGGAACCCGTCTATTTTACAGAAAACCCAGGGCAGGTCTATTACGATAGTGTCCCATTAAATCAGCATCGAATACAATTTAAGGCCTCTGCCACGAATAGTATGTTTTTTATTTTAAGTAACAACAATCGCGAAGAAATAGAATTAGGGTTTTCTCCAGACACCAATACCTTAACTTTTGATCGCTCCCAAAGCGGGCAAATAGATTTTGAACAATCGTTTGGAGCTAAACAACACACTCAGCCTTATTTTCCTGAAGGAGAAGATATAAATGTGAGCATTTATATAGACGCTTCGTCCATAGAAGTTTTTGTGGATTGGGGCCGTAATGTGTTTACCGAACAAATATTTCCAAACATTCCTTTTGATGAGGTTCAACTTGTTGGACAAGAGGACAATGGAATTCGCTGGTTTAGAATAGATAGTATACCTAGTATTTGGAATAAATAAAACAACTAATTAAAATAAACACCCATGAATAAAGTAATTGTTTGGTCTGTAACCGTGGCCTTAGCTGGTTTTCTATTTGGTTTCGATACCGTAGTAATTAGTGGAGCCAATAAACCCATTCAAGCTTTATGGGACACCTCGCCCTTGTTTCACGGTACATTTATAATGTCTATGGCGCTTTGGGGAACGGTTTTAGGATCGCTTTTTGGGGGCATTCCTACCAATCGTTTGGGGCGTAAAAAGACCTTATTTTGGATTGGGGTGCTTTTCTTTATTTCTGCCGTTGGTAGTGGTCTAGCTTCCGATCCCTATTTGTTTTCGTTTTTTAGATTTATTGGAGGAGTAGGTGTTGGAGTTTCTTCTGTTGCTGCACCTATTTATATTTCAGAAATAACAACGGCAACAAATCGTGGAAAAATGGTAGCACTGTACCAGTTTTGCTTGGTTTTTGGAATTCTAGTCGCCTTTATTTCTAATTGGTTGTTAAAAGGTTTCGACGGCGCCAACGATTGGCGATGGATGCTTGGTATAGAGGCGCTACCGGCCTTAATATACACCCTTATGGTATTAAAAATACCCAATAGCCCACGCTGGCTGGCCTTACAAAAGCAAGACGACCAAGGCGCTACTCAAGTGCTAAATGTTATGTATCCCGTAGCTGTAGCTAAAACTAAACTGGCCGAAATTAAAGAGTCGGTTAAGGGCTTAAATATAAAAGAGCGCTTGTTTCAAAAAAAATACAGTCGGGTGCTTAGTCTTGGGTTTTTAATTGCATTTTTTAATCAGTTGTCGGGAATTAATTTTGTGTTGTATTATGCGCCGCAGATATTGGAAGATGCTGGTTTAGGTGGCGAGGAGTCCCTTTTTAATTCCATCGCGATAGGTATAGTTAATTTGTTATTTACCCTTATTGGCGTTCGATTAATAGATAAACTAGGAAGGCGACAATTAATTATTATAGGTTCTATAGGATACATTATTAGTCTAGTTATGGTGGGTTGGTGTTTTTATTCCAACGCAAGTCCAACATGGCTAATTGTATTTATTTGCACTTTTATTGCCTCTCACGCCATTGGGCAAGGTGCCGTTATTTGGGTGTTTATTTCGGAGATATTTCCAAACAAGGTTCGCGCCTATGGACAATCGTGGGGAACTGGAACTCACTGGGTTTTTGCTGCCATTATTACCTTGGTCACCCCATTTTTTATAGACGAGAACGAAGGAATACTAAAAGATAGCCTCTGGTATATTTATTACTTCTTTGCCGCCATGATGGTACTACAGCTTTTATGGGCAATTTTTAAGATGCCAGAAACTAAAGGTGTTTCTCTCGAAGATTTAGAAAAAGAATTGATTCCAGAAGATGAATAATCCCCTTGTTGTTTGTTTTGGTGAGGTGTTATGGGATTGCTTTCCCGATCAAAATAGATTGGGTGGCGCTCCTTTAAACGTAGCGCTGCGTCTGCTAGATTTGGGTGCTAATGTTACCATTATTAGCGCCTTGGGTAACGATTCATTGGGCAAACAAGCGTTAGAAATAATTAATGCTAGAGGATTAGCAAGTAATGGTATTCAGCAGTCAAATAAGTACCCCACCGGGGAGGTACAAGTTCATTTAGATAAACATGGTAGTGCTACCTATACCATAGCAGCTCCCGTGGCCTGGGACCATATTTGTGAAACTAATCAAACTAAAGCGATTATTCAAAAGGCTCAGATTTTAGTCTTTGGAAGCCTAGTGGGCAGAGCGGCTTTTAGTTTAGAAACATTAAAGACCTTACTAGGTAATATAGCGATAAAAATATTCGATGTAAACCTAAGAGCCCCACACTATAACAAGAGCGTAGTTTTAGAGCTACTCAATGCGGCAACGGCAATTAAAATAAACGACGAAGAATTGGCCTTAATTTGTGAATGGTTAAACATAAAACATTCGGGTCTAGAAGATCAATTACAACAAATTGCGATGCAAACCAATACTGGTTTTGTTTGTGTTACCCTTGGTAAATTTGGCGCTGCAGCCGTATCGAAGACTAAATATGTTCAAGTAGCCGGTTATAAAATTAAAGTACAAGACACCGTTGGGGCAGGAGATTCTTTTCTGGCAACGCTTATTAACGGCTATTTTATACAGCAGCGCTCTTTAAAGACTTCCTTGTTAGAGGCCTGTGCTATGGGAGCTTTAGTCGCATCCAAAAAAGGAGCAACAGCGCCTATTAGCATAGATCAACTTCAAGCATTAATAAGGCAATCGCAATAAAAAAGAACACTACTCACTCGATTTGCGTTCAATTATTTTTGTTTCCATGAGTTCGATTACCGGGGCAAAGGTTTCACCAGCCTTTTTGGCGGTAAGTTCTTTAAACAAACGTTTAAACACCTTTTTGCCCATTTTACTTCCTGGCTGATCTACAGTACTTACCGTTGGAGTCATTGCCGAAGATATAAACCAATTGCTAAAGCCAATAATTTTTATATCCTCCGGAATCCGAACCTGATTTTCGTTAAACATAGAAATTGCACCAATAGCCACCATGTCTGTGATCGCAAAAATGCCGTCAATATCTAGGTTTTCTCTAATTATAGTTTTGGCGTGAGTTCTTCCTTTTTTAAAGGTAATTTTATTGCAAAGAAACACCAGTTTTGGGTCGTAAACTAAATCGTGATCTTCTAGCGCCTTTTTATACCCTAAAAAGCGATCAATAGAATTTTGAGGTAACAGCGGTCCTCTAAAGTGTGCAATTCGCTTACAGCCTTTGTCTATTAAGTGCTTAGTTGCCAAATAAGCGGCCTTACGGTCATCAATAATAACCTTCGAACAGGGAATGAGCTTAGATATTTTATCGAACATGACTAAGGGGATGCCCAAGTTCATTACTTTTTGAAGATGCGAAATATCGACTGTGTTGTTGGCCAGAGAAATCATTATACCATCTACGCGCTTACTAATTAGTAAATCAATTTGCTTTTTTTCTAGTTCTGGAACATCGTTAGACTGTAAAATAATTACTAAATAACCTTTTTTTGTAGCTTGAGCAATAATGGCTTGTACAATTTTAGAGAAGAAAAAATGAACTACTTCTGGAATTATTAAACCCAATGTTTTGGATTCCTGCGTACGTAAATTAACCGCAAAACTATTAGGTTGGTAATTTAGTCGTTCGGCTTCGGCCTTTACAATATCTTTGGTTTTTTGACTTACATCTGGATAATCTTTTAAGGCTTTAGATACCGTGGCAATAGAAATTCCTAAATATTCGGCAATTTGTTTAAGGGTAACTTGCTCCATTCAAATTGGGTTAAAGTGTTGTTTTATTAGGTTGACAGGTAGTGGGAAATTCAATATCTGAGTATAAAATATCAATATTTAGGGTAGTTTTCGGGGTTTTAAAGAAAGAAAAATAGCGCATCGAGTTTGTCTTAATACTTCTAAAATATGTTAAAAATAATGCTAAATAATTCAATTATAGTTAAACAAAAATACAGACCTAAGTCCAGTTGTTGCAAGTTTTCGTTAAATTTTCGTTACGCTAATATATTAGAATACGAAAATACGAAAACGTTTTCGGTTATTAAAACATAGATTTTAATAGCGTTTATTTTTAATACTTAAAAAAAAGTCAAATATTAGAGCCGTAATTAGGATAATGTTAAGAAATGCAGTTTTTAATGTTATACTTAAATCAGGAAATTAATAATAAGTTAACTTTCCTGAATTGTAGGTTATACTAGCGATGAAACAAAATATTCTGTATTCTGGTTCAAATGACAACCTTTGGATGGCTGGATTTAATTCCAAGCTAGTCTGTTGTGTTGTAATTTGTATGTTGTATACAAAGCGTTTTACAATAGCAAAACCTAATAGAGTGTTTGACTTTGAAGCAAAGAAGAAAAACAACGTTAATTTTGATAATCAATCCCCTCGTAATTATACAGTGGAAAAGCTCGGTTCTTTAAACAACATTAAAGGTGGCGAGGGTCTAGGGCACAAGAAACGAATTAGCCGAAACTGGAGGGGAATTGATTTTGTTAGTAGATTGTTCAAACAACTGCTAAAAAATATTAAAAGTATAGACAATAAGTTGTATCTTGATTCGACCGTTTTAGTAGAATTTGTTCAACGTATTAATAAAAATAGTATTAAAAGTATTTATCCCCGTTCTAGCTCTTATTGTGCAGCAGGTATTGGGATGAACTTCAATCAAATAAACATTAATAATTAATTCTTAAACCAAATAACTGTATGAAAAACAAATTACTAATGAAACTTTTCCTTCTTCCAATGTTCGCATTGTTAGGAAGCACGGTTTATGCCCAGATTAGCGTTTCTGGTACGGTGTCGGATGCAACAGGACCACTTCCTGGTGTAAACGTACTTGTAAAAGGAACTTCGAACGGAGCTCAAACCGATTTTGACGGTAACTATACCCTAAACGATGTTGATAATAATGCAACACTTGTTTTTAGTTACGTTGGATTCAAAACTGCTGAAGTTTCAGTTAACGGACAAACAACACTTAATTATGTTTTAGAGGAAGACCTTGAAGCATTAGAAGAAGTTGTAATTATTGGTTATGGTACAACCACTGTAAAAGATGCTACAGGTGCAGTTGCTTCGGTAACGTCGGAAGACTTTAACCAGGGTATTATTAATACCCCTGAACAATTAATTCAAGGTAAAACTGCTGGGGTTCAAATTTCCCAAGATAGTGGTGAGCCTGGTTCTGGTGTTGCTATTCGTATTCGTGGTACAAACTCGGTACGATCTAATAACAATCCATTATTTGTAGTAGATGGTGTGCCACTTTCTGGTGAAGGTTCTAGCGCTGGTGCTGCAAACACAGGTGTTGGTACTTCTGCTGGAAGAAACCCATTAAGCTTCTTGAACCCGAACGATATCGAAAGCATAAGTATTTTAAAAGATGCTTCTGCAACGGCTATTTACGGTTCTCGTGGTGCTAACGGGGTAGTTATTGTAACTACAAAATCAGGTAGAGGCTCTCGCGGAGGAACATTCGAATTTACGTCTTCTCTAAGTATTGCAGAGGCGGCAAAAGAATATGACTTACTAACCGCAGACGAATATCTAGCGGCATCTGCTGCAAATGGTTTTGATATCGCCGAGCGTGATTTTGGAAGCGATACAGACTGGCAAGATGTAGTATTTAGAAGATCTACTTCTACTACCAACAACTTATCTTACGGAAACAACTACGGGGACGGAAACGTTCGTGCTACTTTTAGTTATGGTAAGAACTTTGGTGTTGTAGAGAACTCTTCTCTTGAACGTATTACGGGTAGGTTAAATGCACAACATCGCTTTTTGGACGATAAATTAACGCTTGGTTTGCAAGGGACTATTTCTCGTGTAAACGACGAAGTGCCACCTTTATCTGGTTCTGCTGGATTTAGAGGAGATTTATTAGGTTCTGCATATTCTGCAAACCCAACATGGCCAAATAACCCAGATTTTGCTGGAACAGGTGGATTAACATCTCCTGCGGCTTTATTAAAGTATACAGAGTCTTTAGTAATGACTGACCGTTATTTATTAAACTTTTCTGCCAACTACGAAATTACGCCGGAACTTTCTGCTAAAGTTAATTTAGGTTACGATTATGGTGACTCTTTTGCTGGAGCCGCAACTTCATCTAAAGCTTTAAACGTAGATCAAGGTGCTACTGGAAACGGTGTTGCTTCTATTGGAGAGCTTGAGACAGAAAACAAATTATTAGAAGTTACCGTAAACTATAATAAAGATTTTGGCAACTCTAATTTAGACGCACTTGTTGGTTATTCATTCCAAGATTTTAGAAGAACTGGACGCAACATTCAAGGATGGGGCTTCTTTACCACGGAACTAGGTGAAATGGTAAACGACTTAGAAAATACAGCGAACACAATAGAAGGTGCAATTAATGGTTCATACCAACAATATGGTTTTGCGCCAAACATTGAAGGTACTTTTGTTAACCGTTTATTCCCAGAAGTTGTTCAAGACAACATTGGTGATGTAGCTGGTAAACGAGTTCGTTCTTTATTTACAGATACTTTTGATAACACTGACGAATTACAGTCTTACTTTGCGCGTGTAAATTATACACTTGCAGATAAATACTTATTTACTGCAACTATACGTGCGGACGGTTCTTCTCGTTTTGGTGAAGACAACCAATACGGTTACTTCCCTTCTGCTGCATTTGCTTGGAAAGTAAACGAAGAAGACTTTATGGGAGATGCATTTTCTACCCTAAAGCTTAGAGTAAGTTATGGTGTAACTGGTAACCAAGATGGTGTAGGTTATGGTAACTTTGTACGTCGTGAGCGTTTTGGTGGTGGAGACATTATCGCCGATGGTGGTGATATTAACATCCCGGGTACGTCAGCAGTATCTAACGCAGAGCCTTCTTTAAAGTGGGAAGAAACTTCTCAGTTTGGAGCTGGTATTGACATTGGATTCAACAACGACAGATTTAACGCAAGTGTAGACGTTTACTATAAGCAAACGACTGACCTATTATTTAATATTATTGCTGCTCAGCCTGCTGCTCAGCCATTTAGCTTCTTTAACTTACCAGATTCAGAGGTAGTTAACCAAGGTATTGAATTTATTATGGGTTACGATATTATCTCACAAGAGGACTTTACTTGGAATGCTAGCTTTAACATAGCTTATAACAAGAATGAGGTTACTCAACTGCAAGGACAATATCCTGCTGGAACAATTAGAGGACAAGGTTTATCTCTTGCCTTTGCTCAGCAGATTGAAGAAGGTCAGCCTTTATTCTCTTATTTCTTAAGAGAGTTCGAAGGATTTGATCCAACAACTGGACAGCCTATTCAAGAGGACGTTCAAAAATTTGTTGGTAAAAGTGCGCTTCCAGACTTTAGTGGAGGTTTATCTACAAGTGCTACATATAAAAACTGGACATTATCGGCTTACTTTAATGGTCAGTTCGGACACTACATCTACAACAACACGGCAAACGCATTCTTTACGGCTGGTGCATTCAGAGGGGGTCGTAATGTGTTGCCAGAAACACTTACCACTGGTGAGTCTTTCGATGCTGCTGCAGATGTTTCAACGCGATTCCTAGAAGCTGGGGATTTCGTAAGACTACAAAGTGCTTCTTTAAGTTACAATGTACCTTTAGAAGACGGTGGATTATTTACGGCGATGGTTCTTTCTGTTACTGGACAAAACTTATTCGTGATTACAGACTACTCTGGTTTGGATCCTGAAGTAAGTGTATCTCCTGGTAGCGGAGACCTGTTAAACAGCTTACCAGTTTATGGTATTGACTACACAGGATTCCCAAGACCTAGAACCATCACCTTTGGATTAAATGCTAAATTTTAAAATTATTATGAAAAGAAACTTTTTTACAAACACAAGATCGCTTTTAGCGATAGCCCTCGTTTCTCTTTTCGCTGTGTCCTGTACGGACTTGGAAATTGAATCAACCGATTCTGTTATTACAGATGAAGGTTTAGGGATTTTTGATGGGGTAGAGAACCCTGAAACTGCTGTTAATGACTTATACAATAGTGTATATGGTCAATTAGGAGATCAGGCAAACTTCTTCGCTTTGAATGAAGTGTCTACCGACGAAATGTTAGTGCCAACACGTGGTACTGACTGGGGTGATAATGGAATCTGGAGAACGCTTCACGCGCATACTTGGAGTCCAACACACCAGTACATTTTAAACACTTGGAACCAATTGAATCAAAATGTATTCCGTGCAACGGAAATTATTGATGATAGAAGTTCACCGAGTGCTGTAGATAAAGCAGAAGCTCAATTTTTACGTGCTTTTAGTATGTTCTTTGTTATGGATCTATGGGGTGTAGCTCCTTTCCGTAACCCAGACGACGCTGCAGACGTAAATCCTTCGGTATTTACTACCGCAGAAGCTTATGAATTTATTCTAAACGATTTGACTTCGGCACTTGCTAATCTTCCTACTATAGGACCAAGTGCAGAAACAAATAGAGCTTCTAAATCAGCGGCAAACTTTATGTTAGCTAAACTGCGTTTAAACTCAGAGCGATATAAAGGAAGCATAGACAATTCTGACTACCAAGCGGTAATCGATGCTGTTGATGCTATTTCGGCCGACGGTTTTGCTTTACAAGCTGGTTATTTCGATATTTTCTTAGAAGATGTCGATACAGAAACTATCTGGTTTGCTGTAACAGGTGTTGGAAACAGAATCTGGAACGGTATGCACTACAACCAAAACTCTCCTGATAACACCGGTGGTGGATGGAATGGATTTACAACTTTAGCAGAGTTTTATGACTCTTTTGAAGGTAATCCTACTTCTAACAACGTTGGTGATGGACAAGAAGAACGTCGCGGTTGGGTACCAGATGCTACTAATGCAGACGAAACTAATTTAGGTATTGGTTACGGAATGTTAATTGGTCAGCAGTACGAAGAAGATGGTACTAAACTAAAAGACCGTCCTGGAAACGATTTAGTATTTACTAAAGACTTACCTGGATTAAACGGTAATGGTGAAGCAACTGGTATTCGCGTAATTAAGTATCACCCTGTAGACGGATCATTTAGATCTCACGAGATTGTATTCCGTTATGCAGATGCTCACTTAATGAAAGCAGAAGCAATGTTAAGAATGGGTAGCGATCCAACTGCTATGGTTAACGAACTTAGAACGCTTCGTGGAGCATCTGCCTTTGGTAGTGTTACAGAAGCCGATATGTTAGCTGAGCGTGGTCGTGAATTATATGTAGAATTCTGGAGAAGAAACGATATGTTGCGTTTTGGTCAGTACACTAGAGCTTGGGACTTTAAAGACCCTGCATCTGTTGGTGACATGACTAAGCGTTTGTATCCAATTCCAGTTAGTGCATTACTATCTAACCCGAATTTAGTGCAAAACGAAGGATACTAATTCCTTTCTAAATATTTTAAAAAGGCCTCTCCTGCGAGAGGCCTTTTTTTTGCTTTTTTTTACATTTTTTTATTTGTGTTTATGTACTTTGCATACACTAGAATAACGGTTTTTTTATCCCTACTCTGCTAGACAGTTAAACCTTTCTAACTATGAATTATCTCGGGTTGCGCTCTAGATTCCCAAGTGGAATTACCCAGCAATTGGTAAGTTTAACTTTAACTGCCTTTTGTTTGTTGAGCTGTGCCGATAAATCTCCCGAACTTCGCTTTCAATTATTAGATAATCAAGACACAGGAATCGATTTTTCTAATTCCTTAAACGCTACTCCCGAATTAAATATTTTAAACTATATCTACTACTACAACGGCGGAGGTGTCGCAGCAGGCGACTTTAATAGCGACGGTCTAATCGATTTGTATTTTACGGCAAATCAAGAGCAAGATGCCTTGTTTTTAAACAACGGTGAATTCAAGTTTTCTTCTATACTAAGTCAAACGGGAATAACTAACACCAGCGGTTGGACCACTGGAGTAACAACAGTCGACATTAACCAAGATGGGCTGTTAGATCTGTACATCTGTAAAGTAAATGGTCTGCGCGGCGAACCGGCACATAATTTACTCTATGTAAATCAGGGTAATAATCCCGAAGGCATTCCACAATTTAAAGAACTGGCCAAAGACTATGGCTTAGATTTTAAGGGCTTCGGAACACAGGCGACCTTTTTTGATTACGACAAAGACGGCGATTTAGATGCCTATTTACTTAACCATAACACCCAACCCAACAGCAATTATGCAAACGGGAAAAACCGGAAGCGAATAGACAGTCTATCTGGGGATCGTTTATACAATAACAATAATGGTATTTATACCAATGTTTCTAATCAGGCGGGAATATTTCAGAGTGCTATTGGGTATGGACTGGGAGTTTCGGTTAGTGATATTAACAACGATTCGTACCCAGATATTTATGTTGGCAACGACTTTTTTGAAAACGATTACCTCTATATAAATCAAAAAGATGGCACCTTTATAGAAGTAGTTAGTACTCCCGAAAACCCATTAGGGCATACCACCCATTATTCCATGGGGAACGACATTGCAGATATTAATAACGATGGTTTTACCGATCTTATTTCGGTAGATATGTTACCCGAAGATTTAGTTACCTATAAGTCTTCTGGTGTCGAATTTGGGTATCAAACCTATTCCAATTATTTGCGCAACGGTTATGCCCCACAGTACATGCAAAACACATTGCATATAAACAATGGCGCCTTAAATTTTAGCGAAACCGCACACCAAAGTGGTCTAGCGGCGACCGAATGGTCTTGGAGCCCCTTGCTAGCAGATTTAGACAACGATGGGCTTAACGATATCTTTATTACCAATGGTATATTGGGTGCCACAAACGATATGGATTTTATAAACTTTATAGCCAATACCAACATTCAAGAAGCATTAAGTAAAGGGATGGGGCAGCCAGAAATGGAGTTTATTAAACGCATTCCAGAAAAAAAAACTGCTAATTATTTGTATAAAAACCTTGGGAATGGTCATTTTACAAACACCAATATTAATTGGGCCGAATTGCCAGAATCGTTTAGTAATGGCGCAGTTTATGCAGATTTAGACAACGATGGCGACTTAGACCTTGTGGTTAATAATGTTAATCAAAAGGCCTTTGTTTATAGAAATAACACCCAAAAAGACAGTCTTAACTTTATTGGGCTGCGATTTAAAGGCCCTGAAGGCAATATTTTTGGTATTGGCACAAAAGCCTCGGTCTACACAAATGGTACTATTCAGATTAAAGAAAACTATGTTACACGAGGTTATTTAAGTTCGGTTGCCCCCCAATTACATTTTGGTTTAGGCGCTGTTAACCAAATAGATTCCTTAGTTATTAATTGGCCTAATGGCGCACGGCAGTCTGTTATAAACCCTACGGTTAATACGTATTTAGATATAGCATATAGTCCTGCTATTGCCTATCCTGCCAGTAATTCCTTAGAATTGGTTACTGCTAGGTTAGATACCCTTATTGCGTTTACACACAAAGAAAACGCAAGTCTAGCATTTAATAGAAACCCATTAATCCCTTACGCAACTACAAATTTAGGTCCTGCAATTGCTGTTGCAGATGTGCACGCAGATGGCTTGGACGATGTTTTTCTTGGCGGTGGTAAGGGGCAGACAAGCAGTCTATTAGTGCAACAGGAAACTGGCAATTTTGTGAGTAGTCAAGAAGAACTATTTAGTCAAGATAAGCTTAGCGAAGATGTTTCTGCTGTATTTTTTAATGCCAATTCCGATCGACTTTTAGATTTATTAGTGGTTAGCGCAGGCGACGAATTTACAACGGGAGCGCCTATTCAGCCGCGTTTGTATATACATAGTGAGGCTGGCTTTGTAAAAGACAGTCTAAATTTTAAAGATGTTTTTGTTAATGCCAGTACCGTTCAAGTTTTCGATTTTAACAAGGATGGGCATCAAGACATTTTTATTGGCTCGATGGGTAAAGCGACGCAATTTGGTTCTAAGGGAAGTCAATTTTTGTTTAAAAACGACGGTAATGGCAATTTTACAGAGGTGACTTCCATTGTAGCACCTACTCTAAATAATTTAGAGTCTGTAACTCAGGTAACTATTACAGATGTAAATATGGATTCCTGGCCCGATTTAGTAACTGTTGGTCATTGGGAAGGAATACACATTTTTTATAATAATAAAGGAAGTTTTGAATCGCAGAACAACCCGAGCTTGAATTCGGCAACTGGATTGTGGAATACTATTAAAACTGGCGATTTTGACCAAGACGGAGATATAGACTTTGTTGCAGGAAATTGGGGATTAAATACACGTTTAAAGGCTAGTGAAAATGCACCGGTTAACCTGTATATAAACGATTTTAATGGCAATGGTCAGCAGGAAACTTTAGTTACTTATTTTCAAGATGGAATAGAAACCCTATTGGTTTCTAAAGATGAGCTTAGTAAACAGTTGCCAGGAATAAATAAAGAGTTTTTGTTGTACAACGATTTTGCAAAAGCTGGCCTGAATCAGGTTTTTAGTTCCAATTTATTAAGCGCTGCATCCAAAAAGCAAGTAAACACCTTGAGCTCGGTTTACATAGAAAACCTTGGTAATGGCGATTTTAACATAAGTTCTTTGCCCTTTCAGGCTCAAATTTCGCAAGTGAATGATATCTTTGTAACAGACTTAAATTCAGACAGTTTTCCTGACCTAATTCTTGTGGGCAATAACCATCATATAAGCACGCAGTTAGGTAGATTAGATGCGCTGCATGGAGCTGTTTTTATAAACAATAAAGAAAATGGTTTTTTACCTATGCCTGAACTCAACCTTGGTATAACAGGTGTTGTAAGAGGCTTAAAAAAAATAGATATTCTAGGGCAACCTTATTTGCTAGTTGTTAGAAATAACGCAAAAACAATGGTTGTTAGAATACCAAAAAACGCGAGTAATAGATGAAACAAGTAGCACGAGTTTTAATGTGTATAAGTTTGGCTGTTTTTGCAAGTTGCGAAGACCCTAAGCCCGATCAAGAAGTCGCCGATGTTCCAGAGGCACTTTTTACAAAATTGCCTTCTAGTCAGACTCAGGTTACATTTAATAATGTGGTAGAGAATCAGAAGGACTTTAATATTTTTAAGTACCGTAATTTTTACAATGGCGGTGGTGTAGCCATAGGCGACATTAATAACGATGGCTTGCCCGATATTTATATGACGGCAAATATGGGCGAAAACAAGTTGTATCTGAATCAGGGAGGAATGGTTTTTAAAGACATTTCTGAATCGGCAGGCGTACAAGGAAACAAACCTTGGTCTACGGGCGTGAACATGGTAGATATTAATCAAGATGGTTTATTAGACATTTACGTTAGTAATGCCGGAAATATGGAAGGCGATAATCACGATAACGATTTATACATAAACAACGGCGATCTAACCTTTAGCGAACAAGCTAAACAATACAATTTGGCTGCAACCGGCTTTAGTACACATGCCAGCTTTTTTGATTACGATAAGGACGGTGATTTAGATGCCTATATTTTAAATAACAGTAATATTCCTATTACCAGCTTAGGGTTTGCGCACCAGCGCGATGTGCGTGCTCAAGATTGGGATGTACCTAAAATTTTTCGCGGCGTTGGCGATATGCTGCTTAGAAACGACGGCGGAACCTTTGTAGAAGTTAGCGAAGAGGCTGGTATTTACGGTAGCTTAATCGGTTTTGGATTAGGGGTAATGATTAGCGATGTAAACAACGATTTGTATCCCGATATTTACATTACTAACGACTTTTACGAGCGGGATTATTTATACATTAATAACCAAGACGGCACCTTTACCGAAGACATAAAAAACTGGACTTCGCATTTGTGTTTGTCGGCTATGGGAATAGATATGGCCGATATTAACAACGACGGTAACGCAGATATTTTTATTACCGACATGCTCCCTGACGGCGACAAACGAGTTAAATCTGTAATGGAATTTGAAGGCTATAACGTGTTTAAATTAAAGCAGAGCAAAGATTTTTACCAACAGTATATTCAAAACACCTTGCAACTTAATAATGGCAATGGTAGTTTTTCGGAAATTGCGTATTACAGTGGCGTTTCTGCCACAGATTGGAGTTGGTCAGGCTTAATGTTCGATATGGATAACGATGGTTTTCGCGACATTTTTATTACCAATGGGATAAATCACGATTTAACCGATTTGGATTTTGTGGACTTCTTTGCCAACGATATTATTCAAACTATGGCGTTGACGGGTAAAAAAGAGGCAATAGATTCCATTATTAATAAAATGCCAATTCACCCCGTACCCAATTATGCCTATAGAAACAACAAAGATCTTACTTTCGATAATATGGCCGACCAGTGGGGCCTTGGCGAGCTTAGTTTATCCAATGGTGCTGCCTATGGGGATTTAGACAACGATGGCGATCTAGATTTAGTGGTCAACAATGTAAATATGGAGGCCTTTGTGTATCAAAATAACACCAACACCTTAACTAATAATAACTTTATTAAACTGCGTTTTAAAGGCGATAAACAAAATGCTTTTGCCATAGGAACGACAGTAAAAATGTATTACGACGACAATATAGTCTTACAAGAACTTATTCCTTCAAGAGGATTCCAATCGTCTATGGAACATACCATGACCATTGGTCTAGGAGAGGCGCAAATTATAGATTCTATTCGTGTAATTTGGCCCAATAATAAAACGCAGCTACTTACTCAGGTGGCGGCAAATAAAACCTTATCACTTGCTATAGATCAGGCCACGAATTCTTATAAAATAGCAAATCGAACCGACATAAAAACACTGTTAACCGAAATAGAAGCTCCAAAATTAGAAGCCCATAAAGAGAACACCTATGTAGATTTTGACTACGAAGGAATGATCTATAAAATGATTTCTCAAGAAGGTCCCACCCTGTCGGTTGGAGATTTTAACGGCGATGGCAACGACGATTTATTTGTAGGCGGGGCCAAGGGTCAACCTGGTGTATTATACAGGCATATAGGCGATGGACAACTAGTACGTCAGCGCGAAGCAGCATTAACTGCAGACCTAGAGCTAGAAGACACGGCTTCTGCCTTTTTTGATGCCGACGGCGATGGCGATTTAGATTTAATAGTTGGTTCGGGTGGGAATCAAGTAAACGAAAATACGAGTGTAACTGCTCGCTTGTACATTAACGATGGAGCTGGAATATACACCAAAGCTCCATTAGATTTGCCAAGTGGGAGAAATGTTGCTGTAATCGCTCCAAAGGACTACGATAACGACGGCGATATAGATGTATTTATTGGTATTCGATCGGTTATTGGAATTTACGGGATAGATCCAGATCACCTGCTTTTAGAGAATCAAGGAGACGGCAAGTTTGTAGATGTTACTCGCAGTAAAGCTCCAAATTTAAAGGCAAACAGCGGTATGATAACAGATGCCAAATGGATTGATTTGGACGGCGATCTTTTAGACGAACTAATTACAGTTTCTGATTGGGGTGCGCCACAGGTTTATAAAAACGATGGTAAATCGTTAACCCCAATGTCAAGTAATTTAAGTGACATTTCGGGCTGGTGGAATGTAGTAGAGGCTGCCGATTTAAACGACGATGGTGTCATGGATTTGGTTTTAGGGAATCAAGGTTTAAATGTGCATTATAAGCCAACAGTAGAAAACCCAATGAAAATCTGGATAAGCGACTTCGACAATAACGGGACTATAGAGCAAGTGGTTACCCAAACCTTAAATGGACGGGATATGCCAATTCATCAGAAAAAGGAGGTTGTTGGTCAAATGGTTTCACTTAAAAAGCAAAACTTACGAGCCTCTGAATATGCAGATAAGAGCATTCAACAGTTGTTTTCTAAAGAGGTTATAGATCGCGCTATTGTAAAAACAGTAGTTACTTCTGCCAATATGGTGGCGATTA
Organism: Gilvibacter sp.; assembly: GCA_965277295.1. Classification (GTDB taxonomy): domain Bacteria; phylum Bacteroidota; class Bacteroidia; order Flavobacteriales; family Flavobacteriaceae; genus Gilvibacter. Next base: position 805,575 of record OZ255720.1, on the reverse strand, counting down.
ATAATGGGAAGGGCAGTTTTGAATTTAAAGAATTACCGCCAATGGCGCAACTTTCCTGTGTTTGCGGAATTAGTTGCACCGATTTAAACAAAGACGGCCTCACCGATATCGTACTAGCCGGAAACAATTACGAATTTAAGCCTCAGTATTCTAGACTTGATGCGAGTTATGGTTCGGTTTTATTAAACGACGGGAGTGGAAATTTTGCGTGGATGGATTATCAGGAATCTGGATTTTTTGTAAAAGAAGAGGTAAAGCATATGGAATTCTTTACAGATAAAAAGGGCGCAAAATTTTTAATCACCGCAATTAATAATCAAAAACCTAAAATTCATCGCTTGAATGAATAAAGGTTGGCTGGTCATACTGTTGGTTTTTTTTTACGGCTGTAATAAGGAAAATACGCTGTTTAAATCTTTAGATAGTGCAACCACTGGAATAGACTTTACCAATACCCTTCATGAAACAGATTCCCTTAATATTTTAGACTATCTCTATTTTTATAATGGAGGTGGCGTGGCTATTGGCGATTTTAATAACGACGGTCTGCCGGATATTTACTTAAGTGCTAATCAGCAGCAAAACGAATTATATCTAAATCAAGGCGATTTTAAATTCAAAGATGTCTCTAACCAGGCGGGTATTACAGGAAACAACAGCTGGAGTACGGGAGTTGTAGTTTTAGATGTAAATGCCGATGGGTATTTAGATATCTATCAAGGCGCAGTGGTTGGAATAAACGGGTTTACAGGACATAACGAATTATACGTAAATCAGGGCGATGGCACCTTTAAAGAGCAGGCAAAAGCCTATGGTTTAGATTTACAAACCTTTACTTCTGGGATGGCGTTGTTAGATTACGATCTAGATGGCGATTTAGATATTTATGTATTGAATCATGCCGTACATACACAAGAATCTTTTGGTAGACAAAGTTTGCGTGAGCAGCGCAATGCACAAACCGGTGATAGATTACTTAGAAACGACAACGGAATCTTCACCGACGTAAGCGAGCTTGCTGGTATATACGGAGGCGTAAATAGTTATGGCTTGGGGGTTTCTGTTGCCGATTTTAATCAGGATGGTTGGCCAGATTTATACATCGGGAACGATTTTCACGAAGACGATTATTTTTACTTAAACAATCAGGACGGTACATTTAAAGAGAGTTTACGCGATTATTTTGGTCACACTTCGCGTTTTTCTATGGGTAACGATGCCGCCGATATTAATAACGACGGCTTGCCCGATTTAATTTCGTTAGACATGCTGTCTGCAGACGAGGTTGTGGTTAAATCTTCTGAAGGCGACGATAATATGCAAACCCTGAGTATGCGCACCCAACAGTTTGGGTATCACTATCAGTTTAGTCGTAACATGCTCTATATAAATAAAGGAGATTTAGGTTTTGCCGAAACTGCTCTTTTAAGCGGCGTTGCTGCCACCGATTGGAGTTGGAGTAGTCTTTTTGCCGATTTTGATTTAGATGGCAAGCAAGACTTGTATATAGCCAATGGAATTCCTAAAAGACCTAATAATTTAGATTTTATACGTTTTGTGTCGAGTGGTCAAATTCAGTCACAAATGGGGAGCTCAAAACTGGTTAATCAACAAGCATTCGAGCTTATGCCCAACGGAGCCGTTGCCAATTCAATTTTTAAGGGCGATGCGCAATTGGGATTCCAAGATATGTCTGGAACTTGGTTAGTTGCCAAGCCGTCGGTTTCTGGCGCCTCTGCGTTGGCCGATTTAGATGCAGATGGCGATTTAGACTTGATTACCACAAACATAAATGCACCAGTTTCTGTATTAGAGAACACAAGCCTAGACCAAAAAAATTATCTGAGTTTAAAATTAAATTTTACGCCTCAAAATAAGTTGGGTATTGGGACTAAAGTGTATTTGTATCAAAACGGCACATTACAATTTAAAGAGTTGTACACCGCTAGAGGATTCCAGAGCAGCTCACAAGCTTTAGTTAATTTTGGATTAGGGGATAATCCTAAAATTGATTCATTACAAATAATATGGCCAAATGGGCAGGTTCAAGTTCAGCAAGATGTTGTGGCCAATCAGACGCTTACCATTCAGCCTAAAAATACAGCTACTTACAGCTATGCAAAAACAAAAACGACCACGCCAATTTTTAAATTATCTGCCTCGAATATGGGCTTAAATTACACTCATAAAGAAGATAATTACCTAGATTTTAATCGTCAGAAGTTAATTCCTTATCGCGTTTCTAGTCGAGGTCCGGCGGTGGCAGTAGCAGATATGACCGGCGATGGCAAACAAGATATAGTTTTTGGAAGTGCCAAATTCGATACCGTAGTTATGTATCGTCAAAACGATTCCATGAACGGTTTTAAGGCCACCAAGATGGAGTTTCCTCAACCAAGAAGAGAACAGGTTGCCGCGGCAGTAGGAGATTACGATCAAGATGGTTTTAACGATATCTTTTTTGGCTCTGGTGGCGCCGATTTTTACGGACAAAGCCAAGCTTTGTTAGATCAAGTATTTTTATCGGGTGCCAAGCAGGTGGGTAATCCAGATATTCCAGAATCTTATTTTAATACCTCGGTGGCAAGAACCCATGATATAGATAACGATGGGGATTTAGATATTTTTGTTGGCGGGCATGTAGTTTCTAACGATTTTGCAAAACCTGCAGATTCGTACTTACTTATAAATAATGCAGGAAAAATGGAACGTCAAGTTCCTGACGCACTTAAGGGAATTGGCATGGTTACCGATGCGGTTTGGAGTGATTTTTCTGGTGATGGAATAAAAGATTTAATAGTTGTTGGCGAATGGATGTCTCCATTGTTTTTTAGGGTGGAACAAGGCAGGCTAGTTCGTGACGATAAATTTCAAGGAAGTCTAAACGGCCTTTGGCAGCGTATTTTGCCTTTCGATGTTGATGGTGATGGCGATTTGGACTATGTTCTTGGCAATTGGGGTCTAAATTCTAAATTTAAGGCTACGCCTAAGCATCCCTTAAAAATGTATTATGCCGACTTCGATAACAACGACGCAACCGAAACTATTCTAGCCCAATACACCCAAGGTAATTACTATCCCTTATTATCTTTAGATGAATTATCGGGACAGTTGGTTTCTTTAAAGAAAAAGTATTCGGCGTTTAAAGATTTTGCGGGAGCACCCATAGAAGAAGTACTAGGTGAAACTATAGCGCGCGCAACAGTGTTGACTGTTAGTCATTTAGAATCAGGTTATTTAGAAAATATTGGGCAAAGTTTTATCTTTAAAGCGTTCGATACTCCCTTACAACTAGCCCCAATAAAGGCGATGCTTGCCTACGATTTTACAAATAACGGCAAACAAGAGTTGTTGTTTGGCGGGAATTATTTTGGCGTGATACCCTTTCATGGCAGGTTAGATGCCTTTGGTGGCGCCGTATTAATTCCTGGGCAAGAACCACAAGTAATAACTAATATTGGATTGCAATTTTTACAAAAATCATTACGACATTTGCATATAATAGAACTTAACAACACGCCGTATTTACTGGCAACTTTTAATAATGCTAAAGCAGAGATATATGACCTGGTCAACTATAAATAACAAACTTGTAAAACTCACCTTAGTTTTAGGGATTATTGCGACTTTTTATTCCTGTAAAGAACAAGAATCTATTGCTGTTTCTAGTACCGATTTTCAGAACAGTGTAGATCGCGTAACTCAAATAATGGTGCACGATATATTTTCTCCCCCAGTGGCGAGTCGTATCTATGCGTACCCTAATATAGCGGCTTACGAAGTTATTGCCACAAAAAACGATAGTTACAACTCACTTGCAGGACAACTTCCTGGCTTAACGGCAATCCCAGCTGCCAAAGAGGGGGTAAATTTAGATGTAGCCGCTTTAATCGCTCATATGGAAATAAGCAAATCCCTTATTTTCTCTGAAGATAGAATGACAACCTATCAAGACAGTATTTATGGAGTTTGGGAAAATTTAAATTCGCGCGAATTAAAAGAGGCCCAGGCCTATGCGGCTCAAGTGGTCGATCACTTTAATGCTTGGATAGATAAAGACAATTACAAGCAAACGCGTACCATGCCCAAGTTTACTGTAATTTCTGATGATCCTTCGCGATGGCAGCCAACACCTCCATCTTATATGGATGGCATAGAACCGCATTGGGAGAAAATTAGACCTTTAGTTTTAGATTCCGCTGCACAATTTAAACCTACTAGGCATCCCGACTTTTCTTTAGAACCAGATAGTGAATTTTATAAAGAACTAGAAGAAGTATATACCATAAGCGAAGAAATTACCGCTAACGGGGACGAATCCGAAGAAGTAGCCATTGCGCAATTTTGGGATTGTAATCCGTATGTATCTGTTAATAGAGGACACCTAATGTTTGCGACCAAAAAAATTACGCCGGGTGCACACTGGATGGGAATAGCAAAAATTGCATGCAACAAAGCCAAGGCAGATTTGCATAAATCTATTTATACCTATACCAAGACTTCTATTGCTATATTCGATGCTTTTATTAATTGTTGGAGCGAAAAGTATCGTTCTAACTTAGTGCGACCAGAAACCCTAATTAATAAAATGATAGACGAAAACTGGGAACCTATATTACAAACACCTCCCTTCCCAGAATATACAAGCGGCCATTCTGTTGTGTCGGGTTCTGCAGCAACGGTCTTAACGAATATTTACGGCGACGACTTTAGCTTTTTAGACGATACAGAACTCCCTTATGGTTTGCCGGTACGCTCCTTCGAGTCGTTTAATGCTGCCGCTCAAGAAGCGGCCATTAGCCGAATGTATGGTGGGATTCATTATCGTGCGGCGGTAGAAAATGGTATTGATCAAGGCATTAGTGTTGGAGAATTAGTTATTTCTAAACTCAATATGCGCAATGACTAAAAAGCAAGTGGGATTACTTATTGGATTAATCCTGATAGGGATTTTAGTATGGCATTTTGCTATAAAAGATTACAACTACCGCATTAGTTTTACAACCAAAGACAGTCCAGGACTTGTTTACAGTAATTTAAATTCTTGGAATTTTATTAAAGAATTGCCTGATAGTTCAGAGGTTAGTGTAATAGAAAAGCATCCTTTTAAGTCTATAACGCAGCAGGTTAAGGTTAACGACTCGTTGTTTGAATATAGGTGGGAGTTAGAAAAATGGGCCGATTCTCTTACCAAAGTAACCGTTTTTGTTACCGACCTGAACAATCAATTTAAACAAAACATAAGCAGTCCTTTTGTTAAAAATGACTTTGTTAAGCGAAGTATTTTAACAGTTAAAGACTTAGGCGAAGAATGGGTTAATTATCGCGATAAATTCCGCATAGGCGAAGTCACAAAAGCCAATTTTGCTAAGCAGTTTTGTGCCTATATTACCGTAAATTCAAAAGTGACAGAAAAAGCGGGAACCATGATTCGCAATATTGCAGATGTTATGGGGTTTATTAATACCAATAATCTAGACCTGCAAGGGGATCCATTTTTACAAGTAACCCAATGGGATACGCAAGCCGGAACAATTACTTACGATTTTTGTTTTCCTATTAAACGTGAAGACACCCTGTCTAATTCTACTTTAGTGAAATTCAAGGAAGTCCCTGAATTTAGCGGAATTAAAACTGTATTTAACGGGAACTATAGCATTTCTGACAAAGCTTGGTACACCTTATTAGATTACGCCCAAGCCCATAAAATTAATATCGATCTTTTACCGGTAGAAATTTACCGGAACGACCCCCATACGGGTGGAAATCCATTAGAGTGGGAGGCAGAAGTATTTATGCCAATCCAAAATTAAACTAGTTGTTATGAAGCATTTTTTAAAGTTATTTAGTCTTATTGTTGGTTTAGTATTTATGACTGCCTGCGAATCGACCGCGCCTAACACGCAAATAAGTTCGCCAGACGGTAATATTGCAGTCAACTTTTTTATTAATGACCAAGGCGAAGCAGGTTATACCGTTTCGCATAAAAATAGTACTGTAATAGATAGTTCTTATTCCAGTTTTGACTTTAAAGAATTGCCGAGTTTGGGTAAGAATTTAATACTTACAACCAGTACTGTTTCAAGCTTTAGCGAAACCTGGGATATGCCCTGGGGAGAGCAACTTACGGTAGAAAACAATTACAATGAGCTTAAGGTTGTTCTAGAAGAGCAAAGTGACTCTGCGCGTATGTTAAACATTGTTTTTCGCGTGTTTAACGACGGTGTAGGTTTTAGATATGAATTTCCTGAGCAGGAACATATGCAACAGGTTTTAATTACCGACGAAAACACACAATTTAATCTTACTGGAGATCATAAAGTTTGGTGGCAACCAGGTGATTGGGACATATACGAACATTTGTACAACGAATCCCAGTTTACTAAGATAGATGCTTTGTCTAAGGCAAATCATCCTAATTTAACGGCTTCTTATATTCCAGAAAATGCAGTAAATACGCCTGTTACTATGAAAACCGCAGAAGGCTTATACTTAAGTTTTCACGAGGCCGACTTAACCAATTATGCAGGAATGACTTTAAAAGTAGATCCTGCCAACTTATCTATGACAAGCGAACTAGTTGGCTCCGAACGCTTAGGCGGGAAGGCGCAATTAACCGTGCCGTTTAACACCCCATGGCGAACTATTCAGATTGGCGAAAAGGCTGGAGATTTAATAGATTCTAAGCTTACTTTAAATTTAAACGAACCCAACGAACTTGGCGATGTATCTTACTTTACACCCATGAAGTATGTTGGGATTTGGTGGGAAATGCACATTGGAAAATCTACCTGGGACATGGAAGGTAGCCAAGACATGAACACCTATATAGAAGGTAAAAAGAATTCTTCTGGCCACGGCGCAACAACACAGAACGCCATGAAGTATATTGACTTTGCAGCTGCTAATGGTATAAAAGGTTTACTGGTAGAAGGTTGGAATACAGGCTGGGATCAGTGGATTAATACCGAAGATCGCGAAGGAGTTTTTGATTTTATGACTCCGTATCCCGATTACGACTTCGACGCCGTTATGGCTTATGCCAAAGAAAAAGGAGTCGAAGTAATTATGCATCACGAAACTTCTGCCGCTCCTAGAACCTACGAACAACAAATGGACGTTGCTTATAAGTTTATGAAGGACAACAATATGAATTCTGTAAAAACAGGATATGTAGGGAAAATTATTCCTAAGGGAGAATACCATCATGGGCAATGGATGGTGAATCATTATCACAAAGTATTAACGGACGCCGCCAAAATGGAAATAGCCATTAATGCCCACGAACCAATTAAAGCGACTGGAAAGCGTAGAACCTACCCTAACGCGATAGCACGAGAAGGCCTTAGAGGGCAAGAGTTTAATGCCTGGGCAACCGACGGTGGGAATCCTCCATCACACTTGCCCACCGTAGCCTTTACAAGAATGCTAAGTGGTCCTATAGATTTTACCCCTGGTGTGTTTAATATTAAATTCGATGAGTATAAAACTACGAATCAAGTAAACACCACTTTAGCGCATCAGTTAGCATTATATGTTGTGCTATACAGTCCCATTCAAATGGCTTGTGACTTGCCTGAACATTATATGGAAGGCGACACTATACATCCTGCATTTCAGTTTATTGCAGACGTAGGTGTTGATTGGCAACAAACTAAAGTTTTAGATGGTGAAGTTGGTGATTTTGTTACTATTGCGCGTCAAGAAAGAGAAACAGGAAATTGGTTTGTAGGCGGAATTACCGACGAAAACTCAAGAAGTGCCGCAATTGACTTTAGCTTTTTAGAAGCGGGCAAAACCTACACGGCTCGCCTGTATTCAGATGCCAAAGATGCCCATTGGGATACCAATCCGGAGGCCTACCAAATTCAAGAAATGGAAGTGAATAGTAGCACAAATATTACCATAGACTTGGCTCCAGGTGGAGGTTTTGCAATTAGTTTAATTGCTAAATAAAAAATAATGACCCTTCAAGAACTACATAAAGACGCTATTGCGCTGCTCCACCGATTGGTTACTCCGCAGGGTTTATTAGCGAGCACCATAGCTGCAGATAACTATAAACGCGTTTGGGCGCGAGATGCTATGGTTTGTGGTTTGGCTGGTATTGTATTAGACGATCCCATTATTTTGGAAGGTTTAAAAAATTCTTTGCTTACCCTTGCAAAATATCAGCACCAGCAAGGTATAATTCCCTCTAACGTAGATCCAAACACAGGTGACACCTCTTTTGGCAGTTTAGTGGGTCGTATTGATGCAAATACTTGGTTTTTGGTTGGAGCATGTTTGTATTATAAGCATACCCAAGATTTAGATACTTGGCAAACGCTTTTGCCGGTAATTAAAAAAAATAGGGCCTATTTAAATACTTTAGAATTTAATGCTAAAGGTTGGTTGTATACCCCGCTAAGTGGTAACTGGGCAGACGAATATCCAATTCATGGCTACACACTTTACGACAATGCATTGCGTCTTTGGGGAGAACGCTTATTGGACGAACTATTAAATACCCAAACACATACTAATGAGGCGCGATTTTTAGCAAATTTTTGGCCAGATAAAGAGGTTAAAGACCAGTACAAATATCACGAAGCTGGATTTAAAGCGGCGTTAAAAGAGGAGTCTAAGCATTATACAGCATTTATATTGCCGGGTTATTACGATCAACGTTTCGATGCGGCGGCCAACGGGTTGGCCCTGTTGCAATGGCCTTTAGATTCTAATAAAAAGCTCGCGATACAGTCGTATTTAACCCTGTTAAAAGAAGATTTAGGTGCAAAGTTAATACCTGCTTTTTGGCCTATAATTTCTACAGAGAGTGAAGATTGGTATTTGTTAGCGCGCAATTATTCTTATGCCTTTAAAAACCGTCCGGGAGCATTTCATAATGGAGGTATTTGGCCCGTTTGGATGGGGTTATTTGCAATGGGATTAAGCGCACAAGACATGCAACAAGAAGCTCAAGAAATTACCAAGGCTTTTGTTAAACAAGTGGGGGCCGATCCACAATGGGACTTTCAAGAATATTTAAATGCGTCTTCTCTAAAGTTTCAAGGCAAAACACAAATGGGATATACAGCTTCTGGTATCGTCTTTTTAAATGCTGCAATTACTGGTAATTCTAATTCAATTTTTGGTAATAACTACGGGTTACGATAACGTTTTCGTTACTTAAAATGCATTAAAATTGATGTGAATCTGCTAAACTCTTAAAAATTGCAGATATTACAGTTACTAACGCAATAGTAATTGGTATGAGTAAAATTTCTACAGGATCTAAGCCCACTTTGAGTTTTTGGCAAATTTGGAATATGAATGTTGGGTTCTTAGGAATTCAATTCAGTTTTGGTCTCCAGCAAAGTGCTATAAACCCTATATTTTTGTTTTTAGGGGCTTCAGAAGAAATTCTACCAATTTTAAATATTGCGGGACCAATTACGGGTCTAATTGTACAACCAATTATTGGAGCAATTAGCGATAAAACCTGGTCTCCACGCTGGGGTAGGCGAAAACCATTCTTTTTAATTGGCGCCATAATTGGAAGTATTTGTTTATTTGCTTTTCCGTTAAGTCCAGCCCTTTGGTTTGCTGTGGGGCTACTTTGGGTTTTAGATGTTGGAAACAATATGGCCATGGAGCCTTATCGTGCTTTTGTTGGCGATAAGCTTCCTAAAAAACAACTTAGTTTAGGGTATCAAATGCAGAGTTTATTTGTTGGTGCGGGAATTGTACTAGCCAATGTATCTATATTTTTATTCCAAGATTGGTTTGGTGGTGGTGAGGCTACCGCTTCAGGTTCTATCCCAAAATGGCTTTACTATTCGTTTTTTATTGGTTCGGCCTTATCTATAATTACCATTTTGTGGTCGGTACTAAAAACTCCAGAAATACCGCCCACAGACGAAGAACTAAAAGAAATTAATGCCCATAAGGGCTTGCCTTTTATAGCGCGTTTTAAAATGCCTTTTAAAGAAATAGCTAGTGCCGTAAAAGACATGCCTAAGTTTATGTGGAGATTATCTGCGGTGTATCTTTTTCAGTGGTATGCGCTTTTTGTCTATTGGCAATATATTACCCCACTGTTTATGAAAACCATGAATTTTGACCTTTCGGGCGCCGCTGCTCAATCGGCAAAAATGAGTTCCACATACAACATTGTTACCATGGTGGTAGCTTTAGCATTAGTGCCGTTAACCATAAAATATGGAGGTAAAAAAGTATATGCCCTGAGTTTGGTGGGCACAGGGGCAGCCTTATTAGCTATCCCATTTATAGATGACCCTACATATGTTTTGTTTCCAATGATTTTCTTTGGAGTAGGCTGGGCAGCAATGATGGGGATCCCTTATACCATGGTGTCTAAAATAGTCCCAACCGATCGCCGCGGAGTTTATATGGGTATTTTAAACATGATGATTGTAATTCCAATGGGAATAGAAACCTTGACTTTTGGTCCTATTTATAAAAACCTATTAGGCGCAAACGCCGTGAATGCCATACTCTTTGGTGGAGTTTGTTTTATTATTGCCGCGGTGCTTGCCATGCGACTTAACGTAAAACCAGATAAAGCCGAATAGTTATGAAACATACGGGTATAAAACTTTCCCTTTTCTTAATCTACTTTGTCTTTGCGGCCTTGCTTAATAGTGTTGGAATCCTGGTCGAACGATCTCAAGAGGTATATGGTATATTAAAAGCAGATGCTGCAATTCTAGAGCCTTTTAAAGATCTTTCTATAGCTATTGTATCTTTTTTAATTGGATCTTTTTTACCTAGGATAGGGTATAAAAAAGGAATGCTCATTAGTCTGGCGCTAGTCTTTATTGGTTGTCTTGGTATGTATGCCGGCAATTCGTTTTGGGCGGTAAAAATATTATTTGCCATTACAGGGATGACCTTTGCGGTGGTTAAAGTATCGGTTTACGCACTAATTGGTTACGTGACCGAAGATAAAAATGGACACAGTCAATTAATGAGTTATATAGAAACCATTTTTATGGTTGGTATTATCTTCATGTATGTAGTTTTCCCCCTGTTTATAAGCGATCAAGACCCCAACGCATGGTTACAGGGCTATTTATTAATGGCAGTGATTATCGCTGTTGCCTTTTTTATTATATCGTTTTCTAAATTCGACTTGCCTGTAGGCGAAACCAGCACTTCTGTTTTGCAAGATTTAAAAGATATGTTACTGTTATTCAAGAGTCCATTAGTTTGGATTTTTGCCTTGTTCGCCTTCTTTTATGTAATGACCGAACAGGGAATTATGACTTGGTTACCTACTTTTAATAAGGAGACTTTGCATATAGATGCTCGATTGGCATCGCAGGTCGCTGTTATTTTAATGGCATCTTTTGCCGTAGGTCGTTTTGTAACTGGCTTATTGGTAAAAAAAATAAAGTGGGTGTATTTGGCCTTTTTTGGCCTAATTGGCGCTGCTATTTTAGTTTTAATTGTGCTGCCTATGGCGAGCAATGTAGATACTAAACCCGTAACAGGATTGGCAGAATTACCTCTTGTTTCGTTCCTGTTTCCAATGATCGGTTTCTTTTTAGCGCCACTTTATCCTTTAGTGAGTTCAACAGTGTTATCTAATACCGACAAAAGCCAGCATAGTGCATTAGCGGGCATACTAACATTTTCTTCGGCAATAGGTGGTACTTTAGGATCCATTATAATTGGAAATCTATTTGACTCGGTAGGTGGGAATAAAGTATTCTACTTGTCGTTAGTTCCAATGGCAATAATTTTTGTGATTTTATTTTCTTTAAATCGACTTTCCAATAATACAGCATGACCTTTACGCTTCCCATAGACGCTACTCTAAAAGCACTTTTATTACAAGAAGACACAGATAACGATAAAAAAATCACGGTCGAAGATAAAGGCCCAAAATCCTTTAATATAACAAGTGATTCGGGTAAAATTGTGCCAATAACTGGCACCTATAACCTGTCAAACTTATTACAAGAACTGGTTATTGCCAAACGCAGTGGTAAGCAGCAATTAGAAGTTGCATTACACACTCTTACCGAGGCTCCAGTGCAACGTATTTCTAGAATGATTCGTGATTATTATTGGAAAGGACTAACCAGAACAATGGATGCTTCTGGTATTGAAGCCTTAATTGCAGACACAAAAAACGATTCTCTTACAGACGAAACTCTTCATATTTATGTGCCATATGCAGATGATTTAGCATTAAACTACTATAAAAATTTAGAACAAAATTTACCGGTTAAGGCCGTAAAGCTTCCTAAAGATATTAGTCCAGAATATGTAAAATCTATAAATACTAAACCTGGCATCTTAGCCTTGGCGCTCGCGCAAGAAAATGGCCAAATAAAGGGAGTTCCTTTTGTAGTTCCAGGAGGTAGGTTTAACGAAATGTATGGCTGGGATAGTTATTTTGAGTCGGTTGGTCTATTATTAGATGGGCATGTAGATTTGGCCAAAGCCATGGCCGATAACTTTAAATACCAAATCACCCACTACGGTAAGATATTAAACGCTAATAGGTCTTACTATTTAACACGTACACAGCCGCCGTTTTATACCAGTTTAATTCGTGAGGTTTATCAGTACACCAAAGATAATGCCTGGTTGGCAAGTCATTTAGAAACTGCAATTCACGAATATAATTCGGTATGGATGCAGGCTGGAGTTAGGCTAACAGATATTGGATTAAACCGCTATTTAGCCCAAGGTATTGGTATAACTCCAGAGGTAGAAGAAGGGCATTACGATGCCGTTTTTAACACGCACGCCAATAAGGCGGGAATTAGTCTTGAACAGTACATTGCTGGCTACGCCCAAGGAAAAATAAAGAACGAGCAATTGGATCTGTATTTTATTCACGATAGAACTGTACGCGAGTCGGGTCACGATACTTCGTACAGAATAGAGGGTAATTGTGGTGATTTGGTTTTGGTTGAATTAAACGCCATGCTCTATAAATACGAAACCGATTTTGGCTTTCTAATAAAATCTGTTTTTGACGATCATTTTGTGGTCGGGGATAAGGTATATCATGGCAATTACTGGACAGGTTTAGCTACAAAGCGCAAGACACTAATGAATCGTTATATGTGGAACCAACAGGACGGCACTTACTACGATTACAATGTGGTTACCAAAAAGCAACACAAGTTTAATTCGGCTACTGCGTTTGCGCCCTTATGGGCCAATGTGGCGTCGCACGAACAAGCAACGGCATTGGTAGAAAATTTATTACCTAAGCTAAAAGAATTGGGTGGCGTTGCCTCCTGTGATCTTAAAAGTAGAGGTGATGTTGGCCCAGATAGACCCCAGCGTCAATGGGACTATCCCAATGGTTGGGCGCCTCATCAAATAATGATTTGGAGAGGTCTAGAACAATACGGGTTTAAAAAACAAGCCCAAGAATTAATATACCGCTGGTTATTTATGATAACCAAAAACGCGGTAGATTATAACGGAACTATTCCAGAAAAGTACGATGTTGTTGCTACGACGCACAAGGTGTTTGCAGAATACGGCAATGTAGGTACAGAATTCGAATATATAACAACCGAAGGTTTTGGTTGGATGAACGCTTCTTATCAATATGGTTTATCACTTTTAGGGCCTAAATTAATAAATGAGCTAAATAAATTAACCCCCGTAAAAGAACTTTTTAATAACGATTAACTATGTCCACAGTAACAAAAGACATCGATATTTTATGTGTAGGGGAAACCCTAATAGATTTTATTGGAACTCAAAAGGAACAGCCTATTTCTGGGATTAAAGATTACCACAGGTATTTGGGTGGATCTCCTACAAATGTAGCTATGAACATGTCTCGATTTGGTATGAACGTAGCCATGGTTGCAAGCGTTGGGAACGATGGGTTTGGCAGCTATATTTTAGAGCGATTTTTAGAAAATAATATAGATGTTAGTGGGGTCAAACGGCAGGCCGAGCATCCAACAACCGTAATTTTTATTTCTAGAACAGAACACAGCCCAGAATTTGTTCCAATGCGTGGCGCAGACAGCTTTATAGACCAGTCACAGCTTAGTGAATCTTTATTAAGTCGGTCAAAGGTGTTTCACACAACCTGTTTCGCACTAAGTCAAAAACCCGCGCAGCAAGCCATTTTAGAAGCTGCAGCTAAAGCTTACAATCAAGAATGTCAGTTAAGTATAGACATAAATTATTCAGAGAAAATTTGGGGAGATAGACAAGAAGCCTTGGCGATAATAAAGGCATACTGCAGTTATGGCCCAATGATTAAAGCTAGCGAGGACGACATTGAGCGTCTGTTTGGAAGAACTATGTCACACGATCAATTTTTTAAAACCATGCACGGTTGGGGCGCTAAAGTAATTTGTCTTACCCTAGGCAAAGACGGAGCTAAATTGTCTGAACCTAATGCCGAAGTCCTTTCTTTAGAGGCCTTTAAAGTGGAGCAAATTATGGATGCCACGGGTGCTGGTGATGCGTTTTGGTCAGGATTTTTATTTGCGTATTTAAAAGACAAACCGCTATCGCAATGTATGGCAACCGCTTTACAGGCTGCCGCAATAAAGTTGCAGAATGTAGGTCGTGTTCCAGATTATGCCAGTTTAATTTCTTCGGTGTTTAGTTTGTAACTTGGCTTCGAGTTATGGAAGACACAAAAACAGACAATGCTTTTCAAGTTGTATTTATTGGAGGAGGGGCTGCAAGTTTTTTTGCTGCAATTAATTTGGCCGAATTACGCCCAGATTTAAGGCTTGTTATCTTAGAACGCAGTCAGGAAGTACTCTCTAAAGTTAAAATTTCGGGTGGAGGTCGCTGTAATGTAACACATGCTATTTTTGACCCGATGGAATTAACAGGCAATTATCCTAGGGGACAAAAAGAATTGCTTGGCCCATTTAATAGATTTATGACGGGCGATACGGTGACTTGGTTCGAAGATCGAGGTGTTCCGCTTAAGATAGAAGAAGATGGACGTATGTTTCCAGAATCCGATTCGTCGCAGTCTATTATCGATTGCTTTTTAAACAAGGTAAATACCTTAGGAATTCAAATTCATTATGGGCAAAACGTTCAGCAGCTTTGCCAGATCGAGAATAAATGGCAAATTATAACCAAAAAACAAGAATATACTGCAAATGCAGTTTTTTGCGGTAGCGGAAGCAGCCCAAAAATGTGGCAATTACTCGCAACAATGGGATACCATATAGTTCCAGCTGTTCCATCTTTATTTACTTTTAATATTAAAGATCCATTATTACAAGACTTACAAGGTATAAGTGCACTAGGAGCGGTAACCTTGTTAGATAATAATGGCAAAGCCTATTTAGCTACCAACGGCCCCGTTCTAATTACGCATTGGGGTATAAGTGGTCCTGCGGTATTAAAGCTTTCGGCTTGGGGTGCCGTATTTTTAGCCTCTTTAGCATATAATTTTACGGTAGCTGTAAACTGGGTAGATGGCCTGTCTAATCAAGTCGTTTTAGAAACACTTAAAAGTGTGCGTAAGCTCCATGGATTACAAAAGCCGTTTTCAAGACCACAGTTTGGGATTACCAAGCGACTTTGGCAACGTATAATTATGTTAAGCAACATAGACGCAGAATCCAATTGGGCAGACCTTAGTAATTTGCAATTAGAATCTCTTTCGCATATGCTAACGGCCTATAAATTAAAGGTTAATGGTAAAAGCACCTTTAAAGAAGAATTTGTGACTGCTGGCGGGGTAGGGCTGCAGCAAATAAATTTTAAAAAGTTCGAAAGTCGAATTCATTCCAACTTATACTTTGCGGGAGAGGTTTTAAATATAGATGCAGTTACCGGAGGATTTAACTTTCAAAATGCGTGGACGGGCGGCTATTTGGCTGCAAATCATATGGCGACTAATTTAAAACCTATTACTAGTTAAAGCATGCCAACTTACATAGCCTTATTACGCGGAATTAACGTTGGTGGACATAAAAAAATGCCCATGGAACCGCTGCGAGAATTTATTGAGCAGCTGGGTTTTAAAGGTGTAAAAAGCTATATCCAAAGTGGGAATATTGTATTTAATTCCAAGTTACCTGCCACCGATTGTCAAGAAATAATTAAGGCTGGAATTTTAGAACATTATGGCTGGGAGGTCCCCGTATTTGTAATTAAACCTGCTTTTATTAAAGATATAATTTCGCAGTATAGTTTAACGCCAGCTTGGCTAGAGCAGAGTTATTTTACAGTATTGTTAAATACTCCATCCAAAGCAGGTATCCAAGAATTATTAGCCCTTAATTATCCAGGAGAACATATTGCTATAACAAATAACTGTCTTTATTTTTATTGCGAAAATGGCTATGGACGAGCTAAGCTTAATTCGGCAACAATCGAGCGAAAATTAAAAGTTAGCACCACCACACGCAATTATCGAACACTAGTGCGATTGCTCGCGTTGGCAAGTTAGTTAATCTTCATGCTGTTCCACGTGATGGCTTGTATTTTGGTTAATGTGCTCGAATCTGTAAGGAGTTCTTGTTCTAATTGGTAGGCAACAAGGGTATGTAAATTGGCTAAATATATATTGGAAAGCACATGCCCAGGCAAGTATACTAATTGCTTGTTAGCAACACCGCGTTCCAACATGGTTTCTAATAGGCGAACGTATTCTGGTTTTGGGATAGACTTTTCTGTGTTTAAGTGAATTTGCAAAACACGCAAGGCTTTAAACTGGTCGGGATTAGCTACTAAGTAATTAAACAAAGTTTCGAACTGTCGTAAAAAATTAATCTCGAAATTGTCCAAAATAGCTATGGAACGCACTACGGTTGTAAGATTGTTATAGATACTCTCCAAAGTGGCTTGCAATAATTCGTCTTTGCTTTTAAAATAATGATAACAGGTCCCGGTGGCAACATTAGCCCGAGTAATAACTTGCTTCATAGAGATGTTATCCAGCCCCCTTAATGCAATTAATTGCAAGGTCGCCTGAATTAATTGTTCTTTTTTATTTTTAGACCGAACGTTCATTCTATAAAAATAGTAATTTTTATAGAATGAATCCTTTTAGGTCAATATTTTATTGCAAAGCCCATCATCCTTTTCTTAATTCTTATATTTGTACTCCTATTAATAATCATGGAAAACAGTCAGTTTGTGCCCCCCGAATATGTGATGTCTATAGATTCTGGAACCGTCTCTTGGATGGCGCCAAGCAATATAGCATTGGTAAAATATTGGGGAAAATATGGAGAACAACTTCCTAAGAATGCCTCTATTAGTTTTACCTTAAGTACTTGCAATACCAAGACTACTTTAGCCTTCCAAAAGCAGGATTCTAAAGACTTTAATGTTGCCGTTTTTTTAGACGACCTGCCCAAACCGGACTTTGCGCCAAAAATTATTCAGTTTTTTGAGCGCACTACACCGTATTTGCGGTTTTTAAAGGACTATAAGTTTACAGTACGAACTTCTAATTCGTTTCCGCATAGTAGTGGAATTGCCTCTTCGGCCAGTGGTATGAGTGCTTTGGCCTTATGTTTATTAGAAATTGAACAACGTTTAATAGGAACCAAATATTCGCTAGAAGCGTTTAACCAAAAAGCATCTTTTTTAGCTCGACTAGGGTCGGGAAGCGCCTGCAGAAGTATAGCAGGAGGCCTCGTGGTTTGGGGAGAACACCCAAGAATTGTTGGTAGCAGTAATTATTACGGTGTTGAACTTCCTAAGGCTGTAAGCGGCGTATTTAGCACCTACCAAGACACGGTTTTATTGGTAGATAAAGGCGAAAAAATAGTAAGTAGTACGGTGGGACACGGCCTAATGCATGATCATCCATTTGCAACACAGCGCTTTAATCAAGCAAGCGAAAATTTAGAAAAGCTGTTGCCAGTTTTACGCAATGCCAATTTAGAACAGTTTATTAGTATCGTAGAATCAGAAGCATTAAGCCTGCATGCCATGATGATGACTTCTTCGCCTTATTTTGTGCTTATGAAGCCCAATACATTACAAATAATTAATGCTATTTGGAGTTTTAGAAAGCAAACAAATATTCCAGTATGCTTTACCCTAGACGCCGGCGCAAATGTGCATGTGTTGTATCCAAAGGCAAATAAAGAAGATGTTCAAGATTTTATCTCGAGTACCTTGGCTGTTTTTTGCAAAGATGGGCAATACATTCACGACCAAGTCGGACTTGGTGCGGCGGTTATCGAATAACCATCTTTGTGGCCGCAACGATTTTGCTTTCACCAGCAACCTGAATCATATAAATGCCAGATTTAAGCTTGTCGCGTTCAAAAATATATGGAACGTTATTTTTGAGTTTAAAACGTCTAACTTCTTGTCCCAAGACATTATAAACAGACACATTTAGTAACTGATCCGTATTGGTTTTAGAACGATATAGAATAGTCGCCCGTTCTTCAATAGGATTAGGATTAATGGTAAAATCTGTTTGTGTGTTAAGGGTATTCGAACTTTTTACGTCTACAGTGCCTTCAAAACTAGTGCGGTCACTACTGGCATTAGCTGTTAAATTAGCGTCAAAACTGTCTGTAGCTGCAGCACCAACAGGAGATTGAGCCATAACAAGGGCACACCAAAAGGTGCATATAAACGTAAAAACGGGGGTAGAGTTACGCATAAGTAATTAAATTTAGGGACTGCCAATATACTAAAAATTAATTTGTTGCGTTAGTTTTAACTTCGAATTGGCTAATATAACTGGGGTATTTGCAAATATGTCGTATTTTTGCAATGGACACATTGTATTACGGTAAAATTCCGTAAATTTAATTTTAAGTCTAAAAGATATATGAGAGGCCCCCTCTTTTACTCGAAAATACTACTCTTTGGTGAGTACGGTATAATTAAAGATTCTAAAGGATTATCTATCCCTTATAACTTCTACAACGGTGCCCTAAAAATAGATGAGCATAAAACGGTAAGTACGCATAAATCGAATGCAAACCTTAAGCGTTTTGCTGCTTATTTATCCAAATTACAAGATGAGCAACCCGATTTAGTAACTTTCGATTTAGAGGCGTTAAATACCGACGTGGCTAAAGGATTGTATTTTGATTCCAGTATTCCTCAAGGTTATGGAGTAGGTAGTAGTGGCGCTTTAGTAGCGGCTGTTTACAGCCAATACGTTAGCGACAAAATAACAGTATTAGAAAACCTGACTCGAGAAAAGTTACTTACACTTAAAGAGATATTTGCAGCTATGGAGTCCTTTTTTCATGGCAAATCTTCTGGCTTAGACCCGCTAAATAGTTACTTAAGCCTGCCAATACTAATCAATTCTAAAAATAATATAGAACCCGCTGGTATACCTTCGCAAACTGCGCAGGGTAAAGGCGGTGTATTTTTATTAGATAGTGGTATTACTGGCGAAACAGCACCTATGGTTCAAATCTTTATGGAGAATATGAAGCAAGAGGGCTTTAGAAAAATGCTTAAAGACCAGTTTGTGAAGCAAACCGATGCTTGTGTAGAGGACTTCCTAAAAGGCGATGTGAGTTCCCTTTTTGGAAACATTAAGACCTTATCTAAGGTTGTTTTAGACAACTTTAAACCCATGATTCCTAAACAGTTTCACACCTTGTGGAAAAAAGGAATCGATACTAATTCGTATTATCTTAAATTGTGTGGATCTGGTGGCGGTGGCTATATGCTTGGTTTTACTCAAGATTTAGAAACAGCGCAGAAAGCCCTAAAAGATTACAAATTAGAAGTAGTTTATACCTTTTAATTGGGTTTGTAATTCAAGCGCTTTAAATTAAGCTTTAATCATGTTATCTAGAAAGAACAAGTTGTTAATCCAGAAAGGATTTAGCTTGTTTAGCGTGGTTCGCGGTTATAATATTTTGGTAATCGCAATAGCACAGTACCTTACTGCGGTCTATATTTTAGCGCCTAATTTACCGGGCAGGCAAGTATTGTTCGATTTAAACTTACTCATGCTGGTATTGGCTTCTTCTGCCGCGATTGCAGGGGGATACATAATCAATAATTTTTACGACAGCGAAAAGGACTTTATTAATAGGCCAAGAAAGACCATGTTAGACCGCTTGGTGAGCCAGCGCACTAAATTAACGGCCTATTTTATTTTGAATTTTATTTCGGCTTTTTGTGCCAGTTATGTCTCCTTTAGAGCGGTTCTTTTCTTTTCGCTTTACATATTTGGAATATGGTTTTATTCACATAAATTAAAACGAATCACTTTTTTTGGAAACCTCGTCGCTGCAATATTGTCTGTGATTCCATTTTTTGCGGTATTTATTTATTACAAAAATTTTGAAACCGTAATTTTTGTACACGCTACTTTTTTATTTTTAGTATTGTGGATACGCGAAATGGTGAAGGATTTAGAAAATTTAGCCGGTGATTTAGTCCTTAATTACAAGACTATTCCCGTGCTATACGGCGAAAGTTCCTCTAAAAAATTAATTACCGTTTTAACCTTAGCCACGCTACTACCAATTTACTTATTGTTGTTTAAGTTCGAAATTGGGTATATGCACTACTTCTTTTATTTTGCCGTTGCCATGTTATTATTGTTTTTAGTAATCCTGTGGCGGTCTAACAAAAAACTACATTATATTGGTTTGCATACCATTTTAAAGCTAATTATTGTAATTGGTGTGTTTAGTATCGTACTAATAGATGTTGACTTTATTTTACGTCGATTTATTTAATCTGAATTTTTATGTCGAAAGAACTTTTAAACGTTGCCCTTGCTCAAATTGCTCCTGTCTGGTTAGACAAACAAGCCACTTTGGCCAAAGTCGAAAAACATATTATTATGGCTGCCAATAAGCAAACCGATTTAATTGCATTTGGAGAGGGTGTTGTTCCAGGTTATCCGTTTTGGTTGGCACTTACAGAGGGGGCCACTTGGAATTCTAAAGTCAATAAAGAATTACATGCCCATTATGTGGCAAATGCGGTGTGCATTGAACAAGGCGATTTAGACACTGTTTGTACGTTGGCTAAAACCCATAGTATAGCTGTTTACTTGGGAATTATCGAAAGGCCGTTAGACCGCGGTGGGAAAAGTATTTATGCTTCTTTGGTTTATATAAACAAACTAGGTGAGATTAAATCGGTTCACAGAAAACTACAACCTACTTACGACGAACGCTTAACTTGGGGGCCAGGCGATGGTAACGGCCTAAGAACTCATAGTCTAGAAGCTTTTACGGTAGGAGGGTTAAATTGCTGGGAAAATTGGATGCCTCTTCCAAGAGCATCCTTATACGCTCAGGGTGAAGACTTGCACGTAGCCGTATGGCCAGGAAGCGATCATAATACAAAAGACATTACGCGATTTATTGCCCGTGAATCACGCAGTTTTGTATTGTCGGTTTCGGCACTTATGACGCCAGATAATTTTCCAAAAGATACACCGTATTATAAAGAATTAATGGCAAAAGCTCCAGCCGTAATGGCCAATGGAGGAAGCGCAATTGCTGGGCCAGATGGAGAATGGATAGTCGAACCAGTACTGCATACCGAGGCAAATATTTACGCTACCCTCGATTTTAAAAGCGTCTTAGAAGAACGTCAGAATTTTGATCCAGTAGGGCATTATTCGCGACCCGATGTTACTAAATTACAAGTAAATAGGGAAAGACAATCTACAATAGAATTAAACGATTAAACTGCTCGTATTTAGTTGTAAGCCCTATATTTGCAAAAATTTTTAAGGGATGAACAAAGGACAATCGGGAAAAGGAAAACCTTTTAAAAAAGGCGGATTTAAAAAGAGAGATGCCAAGCCTAAAGCGCAAGTTGCTAAGGTGCAAAAAAAGGAATCCGACGGTATTCGTTTAAATAAATATATTGCCAATAGCGGTGTGTGTTCTAGACGTGAAGCCGATATGTACATTGCTACAGGTCAAGTTTTTGTAAATGGAAAGGTAATAAACGAAATGGGCCATAAAGTACAGTTGAGCGACGAAGTTCGATTTGATGGTCGCCGCATTAACCCCGAAGCCAAAGCCTACGTACTACTTAATAAACCCAAAGGTTTTGCCACAACTACAAGCAACGACAAAGGCAATACAGTTATGGATTTGGTAGCCAATAGTACGGCATCACGTATTCAGCCTATTGGTAGGCTTGGGCGCAATGCAACCGGTTTGTTATTGTTTACCAACGACGACGATGTAATGCAAAAGTTTACGCAGTCTTCTACACCTCCGTCAAGATTGTTTCACGTCGAGTTAGATAAAAACTTACGCGCCGAAGACCTTAGAAAAATAAAGGAAGGTTTTTTGTTAAACAGTAAAGAAATAAACGTAGAAGATATTGCTTATGTAACTGGAGCTCCTAAAAAAGAGGTTGGCTTAAAAATAAAACACACCGGTAACAGTATTATTCGTACCATTTTCGAACATTTTGACTATCAAGTTGTTCGTGTAGATTGTGTAAGTATAGGTACCTTAACTAAAAAAGATTTACCAAGAGGGAGATGGAGGCATTTATCCGACCAAGAAGTAGCTAATTTAAAGATGCTTTAGGCGAATCGTTTTTATACAGTTCCCAAACAAAATAGCCTGTCACCAAACAATATTCTAAGCCCACCAGCCATAGGTTTTCTTGAAACCCATTGGCTCCATATGCCGAATAACTAAAAAATACCACGGCGCTCCAATGAAGTGCAAATTTGTATTTTGTAAAAAGTGACAGCAAGACTAAGGTTGTAAGATACCAAGGGTGAACCGTCGTAGCTAAAAGTAGATATACTCCTAAAGCTAAAAGCATTCCTGTAAACAGTCCTTTGGGAGCTTCGTTTTTTCTAAAAAAGCTAAGTAGTAGCACAATTGCTAATACAATTATGGGAAGCACTTTACCCACATCTTCAATAATATTCCAGCCAATTGTAGCAAAACCTATTTCACGAATAATGTAATAGATGCTTGCGTTGAATTCAAAATTAGTAAACCAGAGGCCAATGGTGGCCGTGAAATTCTGAATAAATTCTTCGCTAAAAAATGGTATAAAAGTAAGTGCTACGGTTGCGAATACAACCATATAAAATCCGCTTAGCTTAGCAAAATCTGGCAAAATAGTACCCCGTTTAACAAAATATCTAAAGAATAACGGCAAAAACAAAAGTGGAATTAATTTAACCGAAACCGCACTGCCTAAAAGTATTGCTGCAAAAACCCATCGTTGCTTTAATAATAAATACAAGCTGGCAATAATAAAGAAACACATTACGCCTTCAAAGTGCAAATTGCCTGTAAGTTCAATAATAATAAATGGATTTAAAAAATACCAAAATGCGCGATTAACTGGAAGTTTAAAGTGTTTTAGTATTTTAATACTCAATAGCACTACACCAATATCTGCCAGTATAATTATTAAGCGCATAGCTATTACAGTGCCCAATATACTTTTGCCTCCAAAGTAAGCTGCAATGCTAAAAAACAACTGATTTAGTGGCGGGTAATTACTAAAATTATTCGCACTCAAAGTCCCCATGCCGTTGAATAGTTCCTGGGCTTGGGCAATAGGCAGGCTGCTTCCTTCTAAGAGTACAAAGGGGGTGTTTAAATAAGGGTTTATTCCTTCCAAAATTAGGCGTCCGTCCCAAATAAACCTATAATAGTCTTGTGATAGGTTAGGAAGCGCGACTATAAAAATAAGGCGGGCTAAAATTCCAAAACCAATAAGGGTTTTAGCCTGAAGCCCAAAGCGTCCAATTAAATAATAGACGGGAATAAATAGGCCTATTACAAGACTAATTAATTTAGGAAAATCACTGCGGTCAAGTTGGTAAGCAAATACCCAATAAAACACCACAGTAGCCACAAATAGACCTAAAGTGTATTTGTTTAGCCAAGGGTATTTAGTGGCCAAGTTCACCAGATTAATCTTTCCATTCGGCTATAAATAGGTTGGTATCTCTTGTGCCGCCGTTATTTCGGTTAGAAGAAAATGCTAAATATTTTCCGTTGTTCGAAAAAACTGGAAAAGCATCGAAAGTTTTACCGTGAGTAACGCGCGTTAAGTTGCGTCCGTCCAAATCGATCATATATAAATTAAACGGGAAGCCACCTTCGTTTTCGTGATTACTAGAGAATATAATTTTTTCTCCAGAAGGATGAAAAAACGGACTCCAATTTGCGTTACCTAAATTGGTTAACTGTCTAAGGTCAGAGCCGTCGGCATTACAAATGTAAAGTTCCATTTCTGTTGGTTCTACCAATCCTCGCGAAAGTAGGTCTTTGTATTTTGTTATTTCTGCTTCGGTTTTAGGACGACTCGATCTAAATATAATTTTGGTGCCATCTGGCGAGAAGAATGCACCACCGTCGTATCCTAATTCGTCGGTTATTTGCAAGACGTTGCTCCCATCTAAATCCATGGTATAAAGTTCCAAATCTCCAGAACGGGTAGAGGTAAATACTATTTTATCTCCTTTAGGCGAAATAGTAGGTTCGGCATCGTAGCCTTTTTGGTTTGTTAATTGAGCTGTTATATTACCTTCCATATCGGCAACAAAAATGTCGAACGAATCGTATACTGGCCACACATAATTCCCGTTTTCTCGCAATGGAACTTCAGGACAATTTTTATCGTCTAAGTGCGTAGAGGCGTAAATAATATGCTTATTATCTGGCATAAAATAAGAGCAAGTTGTACGGCCATCTCCAGTACTCACCATTGGTGGTTGCTTGTCTTTAAGCATTTCGCCTACATTTAGAATAAACATTTGGTCGCATTCCATACCCCATTTGGCGTAGTCCGATTGAAAAACCATTTGTTTATCGTCAAAACTCCAATAGGCTTCTGCATTGTTTCCGCCATAAGTAACTTGCTGAATCGATTTAAAATGTGATTCTTCTGGATAAATAAGCGTATCTGAGCTCATTTCCATTAAATTAGTTTCTTGGGTGGTGGAAGTAACCTCTTCTTGAGTGGTTATTTCTTGATTTTTAGGGTTTTCTTTACACGCTATTACTAACAATAACAGTAACAATATTGGGATGCGGCTCATTTTTAATTTAATTTTGCACAAAAATACACATATGAAGGCAATTATTGGAATATTTCTAACAGTTCTATTAGTAAGTTGTACTACTACAGTTGCACCCGATGTAACTATGCAAGACGATGTGTCCTATCTAGCATCGGATTCTTTACAAGGAAGAAGAACGGGTACCGTTTACGAACAAATGGCAGCCAATTATCTGCAAGATCGTTTTAAAGCCCTAGGCTTAGAAGCGAAGGGGGACGACGGTTACTTTCAGACCTTTAGTTTTACGCCTTCTAACGATCCTCATTCCGAAGTTAGTTTCGATTCAACAAAAACTAAATCTTCCATTACGGGAACTAACGTAATTGGATTTTTAAATAATAATGCACCAACTACAATTGTTATTGGCGCCCATTACGATCACTTAGGCATGGGCGGTGAAGGCTCTTTGTATCGCGAAGGTAATGCCATTCATAATGGAGCAGACGATAATGCTAGTGGGGTAGCGGTAATGCTTAAACTGGCTAAAGACTTAAGTCAGGTTAATACCAATAATAATTATCTGTTTATTGCTTTTTCTGGAGAAGAATTAGGCCTTTTAGGGTCCAATTATTTTGTAAAGAACCCGACTGTAGACTTGGAATCGGTAAGCTATATGTTAAATATGGACATGGTAGGACGATTAAACGAAGAACGCACTTTAGCAGTTTATGGGGTTGGAACTTCTCCAGTGTTTAAGCAAACCTTGTTTGCCAATAAAGCGGACTTAAAAATAGTGGAAAATGAATCTGGTGTGGGGCCAAGCGATCATACTTCGTTTTATTTAATGGACATTCCTGTGCTTCACTTTTTTACAGGACAGCATGAAGATTATCACAAGCCTGGCGACGATTCAGAGAAGTTGAATTACGAAGGAATGGCTGCGGTGTCTACTTATATTCAAGCAATTATTACCGATTTAAATTCGCAAGAAAAACTAGCCTTTAGAAAAACCAAAAACGAGAGCGAAGAAACGCCGCGTTTTAAAGTTGGACTTGGCGTAGTTCCCGATTATTTATTCGACGGCGAAGGCATGCGAATAGATGGTGTTAGCGAAGATAAACCGGCACAAAAAGCAGGATTGCAAAAAGGTGATGTTGTAAAACAATTGGGCGATAATCAAGTTACCGATATGATGTCGTATATGAAGGCCCTATCTACTTTTGAATCGGGGCAAACAACAAGTGTGGTTGTTGAGCGTGATGGTAAAAAGATTACGGTAGAAATTACGTTTTAAGCTCTAGAAGTAAGACTTTTAAAAAACACATATCCAAAGCCTAAAAACAGCATGAGGTGAAAAGGGAACAACCCAAAATCACCACCTTGGTCGCCTACTACAAAGGCCGAATACATGCCAAAAGCAAAATACAGCATAAGTATGCCTTCTAAAATTACATTAGGAGAAATGTTCTTTTTAAGGTACTTATTGCCTTTCCAGCTGTCTTTTAAATTGCTTACGTTAAACTTTGGAGTGCGAATAAAGTCACTTTTCTTCCCTAAGTGACCTTCTAATACCGCCACCGAATTATGCAGTGAAAAGCCCATTGCGACCGAAAAGAATGTAAAAAACATGCCCACGTATTCTATAAAGTTTTTAAAGCCGCCGCCGTAAATATTTTTGTAGGTAAACCAGTAGCAAACAAAGAAAATTAGCGTGCTAATTACAAAAAAGCTCATTACAATAAAGTACACTTTTAGGTGCTCGTATTCGTTTTTTATGTAGAGTATTGGAATGCTTAAAATGGCCACGATTAATACATTTAAAAACATGGTGCTGTTTAATAAATGTAATACTCCATGTACTTTGGTTTTAGCCGAAACGTTTTTACTGGCTAATAAGCGCGACAACATTTTTTTAAAGTTCTCGGCTCCGCCTTTGTTCCATCTAAACTGCTGCGAGCGCGCTGCACTAATTACAATTGGTAATTCGGCAGGAGTTTCTACATCTTCTAAGTATTTAAATTTCCAGTCTTTTAATTGTGCTCTGTAACTTAAATCAAGATCTTCTGTAAGGGTGTCGCCCTCCCAGTTTCCTGCATCCAAAATGCACGTTTTGCGCCAAACACCTGCAGTACCATTAAAATTAATAAAATGTCCTTTAGAATTACGTCCAACCTGTTCTAAGGTAAAATGGGCATCTAAAGCAAAGGCTTGTACTCGAGTTAATAATGAATACTCTCGGTTAATATGCCCCCATCTGGTTTGAACTACTCCAATTTGGTCATCTTTAAAATAGGGAATGGTGCGTTTTAGCCAATTAGGTTTGGGTAAAAAATCGGCATCAAAAATGGCAATAAATTCGCCTTTGGCAGAGGTTAATCCTGCCTTTAAAGCACCCGCTTTAAATCCCTCACGCGAGCTGCGCGAAATATGTTTAATGTCTAAACCAGTCTCTTGTAGTTTTTTAATTTGAACCGCCGTGGTTGCAAACGATTCGTCTGTAGAATCGTCGAGCACTTGAATTTCTAACTTCTCTTTAGGGTAATCCAGTTGCGCAATATTCTCCAGTAGGCGCTGCATAACATACATTTCGTTATACACCGGTAACTGCACAGTCACCATTGGAATTTGGTCTGGGTTCTTAAGATCGAACTTTTGGCAGTCTTGACCTCCTTTTCGAGCACGCAAATAGTTCAGCAATAAGTTAAGCTGCGCTAAGGCATACATAAAAATCATTATGAGTGCCGCCGAATAAACCACTAAAACAAGGGTTTCTAAGATCATTTTTTAAGACTGTATTTAAATATCCAACCAAGGATTTTTACGCCTGCAAAGATAGCACCTTTTACCGTACCCGAAACTTTAGAGACGCCTATCCTGTTGCGATATTTTACCGGTATTTCTCTGTAAGAATACTTGCGTTTAAGAGCTTTTAACTGCATTTCTACAGTCCAGCCATAAGTTTTGTCTTCCATATTAAGGCCTAAGAGCTTTTGGTATTTGATTGCTCTAAAAGGACCTAAATCTGTAAAGTTTGATTTAAAAAATAATCGCATTAAAAAAGTAGCTAGCCAATTGCCAAAAATTTGTGGTGTTGTCATGGACCCTGCTTCACGTAACCCTTTAACTCGAGCTCCAACCACAATGTCAACATTATCTTCTAGAATAGGTGCGATAATTTTAGTTAGCTCTTCTGGATAGTCACTATAATCGCCATCTAAAAAAACTACAATTTCTGGTAAGGGGTTCGCTTTGGCAATGTATTGCATCCCTTTTAAGCAAGCATAACCATATCCTTTATTGGCTTCTTGTAGGACTACAGCGCCAGCTTCTGCGGCAACGGCCTCGGTTTGGTCTGTAGAATTATTACTCACTACAATAACTTGAGTCACCACGACTGGAATATCTGCCACTACTTTGCCAATAGAATCGGCTTCGTTAAAAGCGGGTATAATAACGTAAATACTTGGTTTTTTGCTCATTTTAAAGAAGCGTCCGGATTGTCGCGTTTAAATTCGCGTAAAGAAGTCCACTCGCCTACTTTTGTATTGTTACTATACTTCTGAGCTTTAACGAGTCTATTTTTTTTATAGCGAAGGCAGTATCCGTTTTTTTGGTTGTTTTTAAACTGAAACTTGCTTTTGTTCTGGGAGCCAATTTCGTAAAAAATCCACCATTGTTCGGCGCTATCGTGAATAAAATGCCCTTCTTTTTTAACAAGACCATTTTCATGGTAAAAATACCAGTAACCATTGCGTTTGTTTTGCAAAAAATGACCTTTTGAAGCTATGGTTCCATTGGCGTGATAAAATATCCAATAATCGGTTTTTTGTTGCAGTTGTGACCAACCTTCTGCCTTAAGTTTTCCGTTTGCAAAATATTCCTTGACATAGGTTTTGTCGCCGGTTAATGGCTTGGCCAAAAGCGAGCTTGCACTAAAGCCGAACATAAAAAAGAGAATAAGCAATCTTTTCATGTAGCTTTAGACGAATCAAACGGTTAAGCCTAACGCAGGTTGCTAATAATTTATTTTTTATTCACTAGTTCCATTAAATCAACATCGTTACCAAGTAAAACTTCGGTAGGATTAATTCTACCTTGTGTGTCACCGTTTTCTAGTTTTAATACTCCTCTAGGGCATACGGCCGAGCAAATTCCACAGCCAACACAACTCGCTCTTACTATGTTTTCGCCTTTTTGGGCATAAGCACGAACATCTATGCCCATTTCGCAATAGGTAGAACAGTTCCCACAAGAAATACATTGTCCGCCGTTGGTAGTAATTCTAAATTTAGAAAACAAACGCTGTTGTAAACCAAGAATAGCAGCCATGGGACAACCCATTCTACACCATACTCGATTTCCAAATATGGGATAAAAACCAGTGCCTATAACTCCACTAAAAATAGAACCTATTAAGAAGCCGTACATGCTTCTAACTTCGTACGATTCAAAAATAAAAAGTGAATTAGAACCAGCGGCAAAATGAATTCCTACTAAAGCCAAAATAACAACTAGGTAGCCAATAGCTCCATATTGAGCGTCCTTTTTAAGTTCGTGGCGTTTGTATTTCCAAATTAGTCCAAAAATTACTGTTAGTAGTACTGCTACTGTAATTAAAAATGTGTCTTTACTAAACCAATATTTGGATCCGTCGCCTAGGTAAGAATGAATTACTCCTGTGGTAGTTACCACAGCAAAAACCAAAACGCTATGCACCACCCAACGCTCTACCTTCCATGCTTTTGTTGTCTTGTCGCTTAATTGTCTAAAAGAGTCTCCGGCAGTTTCGGCAAGTCCACCACATCCACAAACCCAACTACAATACCAGCGTTTCCCATATTTAAAAGTTAAAATAGGAGTCACCACAAGAATAGAAACAATTCCCCAAATTAAAAACGTAAGTCCTAAACTTCCGTTTATAAGCAGTGCGTCAACATTCCATTGATCGAATAAATAATAGTTAAGTGGCCAAACATTCTTTAGGTCGTAATACGGTAAGTCTCCATTTAAACGAGCCATAAGTTCTGGAATTAAAAAGGCAAATATGGTCTGAAAAAACATAACACTAAGGGTGCGTATCTTTTCGTAATTATTATGTCTGTATTTCCAAATAAACTTAATTCCAAAGGCGAGAATGGCAATGGTATAAAGTACACCATATACAAACCATTGACTAGCAGGAGCTCCCTTTAAAAAGTAAGAAAGCGGATCAAAGAGTCCAATTAATCCCGTATTTGGCGCTCCATCTGCCCCTTGGCCAAGTAGTCCGGCGTAGAAGTAAAGCACTATATAAAATCCGGTTAACGCTAAACCCGCTATCCAAGCCCAAAACCCACGACTCGAAATGGATTTAAACCAAACTCCGTGATTTTTTATTCCCGGCAAGGTATTTTTGTATTGTGCTCTTGCGAACCAGATAATTCCAATTCCTATAGATAAAAGAGCAACCGTTAGCCATATAGCTGTGTTTGGGAGCTCTACATTAAATGCGGCTAGCGTTAAAACAAACAAGCCAAAAACTCCTAAAATTGTTGCTCCTTTTTGCCCCAAGCTTAATGCCACGGGCGGTTGTCCTGCTAAACTCATATTTTTTTGTACTGTGCTCATTTAGTCTTGTCTTTGAGGTTCTTGGTTAAACGTATCTTGAATTTGCGCTTCGAAAGCCGCAAAGAATTCAGGGTCAAAATTGGCTTTGGGTAAATTTTGCAATACATAGCCTACATCTCGCTCTTGGGTTAACCACGTATTAAAAACTTCGTGCCGCATACGAATACCAAAAGTATTAATGCCTAAAAATTTAAGCGTCTCTTTGTGGAACGCAATAGTTACACACACCTCTTTTTTAGGATGCCTCCAATGAAAGTGCTTTTCGTAATCTTGTTTGTTGCGTTCGCTAAACACCCAGCCATAGGTTTGATATTCAATATCGAAAAATTTGGCGCTGTTAAACCAATGCCCTGGCTTATACGCCATGGGGTTGCCACATAAGGTTTGCGCTAGGGTTTCGCCCATAAGTCTGCCGGTGTACCAAACTGCTTCTATGGGTCTTCGTCTTCCTATAGGTTCTCGTTGCTCGGCACAATCGCCTATGGCATAAATATCTGGAATATTGGTTTCCAGCATCCGATTCACTTTTATCCCGCGCCCTAATTCAATTCCACTGTCTTTTAAAAAGTCAATATTAGGCGTAACTCCAGCGGTTAGTCCCACAAAATCGCAGGCTAATTCTTCGCCAGTTTCTTCTATAATTACCGCGCGAGCTCGACCGTCTTGGTCGGGTAAAATTGCTTTTAGATTTGTAGCAAGACGCAAATCTATATGATGCTTTTTTATATGTTCGTTTATTAATGCGCTTTCACCTGCGGGTAATACCCCATCCCAAAAGCTAGCCTCACGAACCAAAAACGTAACGGGTATTTCGCGCGAGCTTAGCATTTCGGCTAATTCAATTCCAATTAAACCGCCTCCAACAATTACTGCGCGCTTACAAACTTTTTTATTGGGTGCATATTGTTCTAACGAGTCCAAGTCTTGTTTAGAATACAAGCCTTGTACTCCGACTAAGTCTTGACCTGGCCAACCAAATTTGTTGGGCTTAGAGCCAACTGCTAGAACTAACTTGGTGTAGTTCATGCTTTCTCCAGAGGTAAAATGTAGTTGTTTATTTGTTGGGTCAACGCGCTTTACAAAGGCCTTTTTTAGGGCAATTCTGTTCTTTTTCCAAAACCCGTCTTCGTAGGGTTTTGTATGCTCGTATTTCATGTGCCCCATATAAATATACATAAGGGCCGTACGTGAAAAAAAGTGCTCGGTTTCTGCAGAAATTATAGTAATGCTGTGGTCGGAGTTTTTTCTAATATGCCTAGCGGCAGTCACTCCAGAAATTCCGTTGCCAATAATAACTATGTGTTCCATAAGTGTTTGTTAGTTGGGAAGGTAGTCGCTCTTAAAGTTAGAAACATTACTGCGGTTTCCAATTTAGAATCACTATAAATTTTAGATATGTTGTAAGGTTTTATTAAAACTGTGAATTCAAACTTTTTTAAAAAACCTTGTAAGTAGTTGCAAACGAGCTTCGACCTAAAGAGCTCAAAATGTTGAATTATGAACAAATCCATACTACAAATTTTCTTGGCACTAGTTATTAGTAATTCCCAATTACAAGCCCAACAATTAGAAGCGTTCTTTACCAAAGCCAATTCCTTTTTTGGGATGCATGTTACCGATGGGAAAGTGGACTATAAAGCAATACACGCAAACTCAACAAGTTTAGACCAATTGTTAGTTCTAGCAAAAAATGCCGCCCCTAATGAAGAGGATAAATTGTCCTTTCAGGCATTTTGGATAAACGCTTATAATTTGGCAGTCATTAAAGGAATAGTGGCCAATTACCCTATAAATTCTCCCTTAGACCAGTCTGGGTTTTTCGATAAAACAACCTATAATTTAGCGGGTCTGGCAATTACGTTAAACGATATAGAAAACAAGATGTTACGGGCCAAATTTAACGACCCTCGAGTACATTTTGTATTGGTTTGTGGCGCTCTAGGGTGCCCACCTATAATTAATAAAGCATACCTGCCAACAACCTTAGAAAATCAGTTAGAATCGCAGACTATTATGGCCATAAACAACCCGGATTTTATTCGAGTTAAGGGTAAAAAAGTGCAAGTTTCGGAAATATTTAAATGGTATAATCAAGACTTCGAAACCAACAAGTCAACCTTAGTAGGCTTTATAAATCGGTATAAAAAAGAACCCTTAGTAGATAACTCCAAGATTAGTTACTACTCCTATAATTGGAATTTGAACGGGAAATAATCACAATAGTTTAAGTCTTCCCTTAATGTTCGGCGCTTGATATTGTTGTCAAGCTCCGGACTCGGGAAGCACAAATAAAAAAACAATGAAAAGAAAAATTATAATTGCAGGATTACTCTGTTTTGCGGCAACCGCTGCTTTTGCTCAGGATCAGGAGGAGCCTAAGGGTTCAGTAATTCAAACGTTAACTCCATCTAAATTAATTGGCAAAGGCGAGTTCGACCTTAAATGGTTTAATAATTTATATACCCAAACCAGCAGTACTTTTAGCCAAGGGAGAGAAGATAGGCAGACTTTTTTTACATCTACTTTAGAAGGTTATACGGGCGTGGGCAAGAACAAGCGTGTAAACTTGGGTTTAATTCTAGAATTTAGAAGTAATGTAATTGCCGATCGCCCTGCTCTAGATGTATTTAAATTTGATGGGGAGCGCGGTACGGCCAGAAGTGGCTTTACTTCTTTTGCTCCCTCGGTTAAATTTGTGCCTTTTAAGCAGGTGAATAACTTTTCTGTACAGAGTTCCTTTTTTATTCCTTTAGTAGATAACGAAGTAGAAGAAGATGTGTTTTTAGATCAAAACGGTTTTATTTGGCAGAATAGATTCTTCTACGATTACACCTTTCCAGGCGATAAATGGCAAGTGTTTTCTGAACTTAATTCAGAATTAAACTTTGGCGATAAACAAGAGAGTTTTGCAAACAACAGTCTGCGCCTTACTCCAGGAGTATTCGTGAGTTATTTTCCCAGCAGTAAATTTACTATTCTAGGCCTGGTACAGCATTCTCAATTAATAGACTTGGGTAACAATTTTCCTCAAGACTTTACTGCTGTTGGGGGCGGATTTAAGTATCAGCTAACTTCAGAATTAAACGTAGAAACGCTGTACACAAATTTTGTTCGAGGAAACAATACTGGACTAGGCGAAACCTTTAATATTGGGTTAAGAGCCGTGTTTTAATTAATTAGAATTTGTAAATTCAGCAGTAAAATTCACGCTATGAAGATTGCCGCTTTTAAAGCTTATGTATTTCTTGTGTTGATTGCAACCAGCGGATGTGCTCAAGACGAACCTCTAATTAATGGAGTAAGTTTTGTCGCCTCTAGAGATCAGGCGAATCAGGGGCATATAGATCCCGTGTTGGAAGTAAATGCAAATTATGCCGCTATTATGCCTTTTGGTTTTATTCGATCTATAAATAGCCCAACAATAGTTTACAATACCCAGCGGCAGTGGTTTGGAGAAACCAGCAAAGGTGCCAAACAATATATAGAACTGCTCAATAAAAATGGAATCCAAGTCATGCTAAAACCCCATATATGGATTTCCCGTGGAGCGTTTACTGGATATATGAAGATGGATTCCGAAGCAAACTGGAAACTTTTAGAAGAAGCATATACCCAATTTATTATGGATTTCGCAAAATTGGCAGAGCAGTCCAACGTAGCGGTATTGTGTATAGGAACCGAATTGGAGCAATTTGTGGTAAACAGACCTGAGTATTGGAAGGATCTAATAGCAAAAATTAAAGCCGTGTATACAGGCAAACTCACCTACGCCGCCAATTGGGATGAGTACAAGCGAGTGCCTTTTTGGAAAGAACTTGACTTTATTGGAGTAGACGCTTACTTTCCTGTAGCCAATAGTAAAACGCCAAGTATCACAGAAGCAAAAACTGGCTGGGAACCTTGGAAGAAAGAACTTCAAAGCGTTAGTGAACGCGAAAACAAGAAGGTGTTATTTACAGAATTTGGATACCGCAGCACTAATTTTGCAGGTAAAGAACCTTGGAACAGTGATCATAATATA
The DNA here is from genome assembly GCA_965277295.1 of Gilvibacter sp. GTDB lineage: Bacteria > Bacteroidota > Bacteroidia > Flavobacteriales > Flavobacteriaceae > Gilvibacter. Next base: position 771,013 of record OZ255720.1, on the reverse strand, counting down.
CAAGACATAAACCTAGAGGCTCAGACTAATACTACCCAAGCACTTTTTGAATCGGTGTGGCACGAATCCTGGTTTGCAGGAGGGTTTATTTGGAAGTGGTTTATAAATCACGATAAAGCGGGTGGACAAGAGGATAGTCAGTTTACACCTCAGAATAAGCCCGTAGAGCAAGTAATAAAAGCACAATATACCAAACAGTGAAAGCCCGGTTATTTTTACTATTCGTTTTCTTTGCATTGCCTACATGGGGGCAAGTAATTAGCGATATACAGGTTCAAGAAAATAAAAAAACCAAGACTGGATTAATCTTAAAACTGGTAAAAACTAAGCCAGGTCAGCAGTTAGATTCTGCCCAAGTAGCGCAAGATGTTTTACGCTTAAAACGCTTGCCGGGAATTGCTCATGCATATTTTCAAGTTAAGCCAAATTCAGATGGGAGTTGCACCTTGGTATACGGCGTACAAGATAACTTTACTATTATTCCTAGTTTGAATGTTTACACCACCAACGATGGCGAATTTGCGTATCGTATTGGTTTATATGAATTTAATGCCCTAGGGCAAAATATTGGCATTGGAGGCTATTATCAGGACGACATTTTTAGCTCTTTTGGTTTAAATTTTAGGGCACCTAATTTGTTTACCAAAGATTTTGGTATCGCTATTAATTATCAAGATTTAACCACTCAAGAACCTGTTTTTTTAGATTCCGGAACTGCAGATTACCGTTATAACAATACCTCTATAGAAGTTTTAGGACTGTATCAGATTGGATTTAATCATTTAATTACTGCCGGACTTAATTTGTTTAACGAAGATTATTTTTACTTAGAAGGAGCCACAGATCCCGAAATTCCCCAAGATTTTAACGTAGATAAAAGACTTGTTAAAGGGATGTACGATTTTTCTAATGTGGCTATAGATTATCAGTACCGTTCGGGAATTAAAAACACCTTGAACCTGCAATTTGTTTCTAGCGAAGACCCAATTTTGCCCGATTTTTTTATTTGGTGGAACGATTTTAGCTATTACCAGCGCGTAGGTAAAAAAGGCAATTGGGCATCTAGATTACGTGTGGGTCTTGCTACAAATGCCGATTCTCCATTTGCTCCATTTGCCGTAGATAATAACCTAAACATTCGCGGGGTTGGGAACATTATTGACCGCGGCACGGGCGTTATTGTTTTAAATACTGAATACCGACACACCTTGATAGAAAAAGACTGGTTTGTCTTACAATCTAATGTGTTTATAGATAGCGGTAGTTGGCGTAATCCTGGAGGTGACTTAGACGATTTTGGTGAAAGTCAGAATTTGCGAATTTATCCAGGAGTTGGCCTTCGATTTATACACAAGCGTATTTTTAATGCCATTTTTAGAATTGACTACGGTGTTGGAATAACCCCAGACGCAACTCGTGGATTTGTATTTGGTATAGGTCAATATTTTTAATTGGAATAGGGAAAGTTTAATAGTCCGCTTAGCGTAAAGTCGTCGGCAATCGCATTCTCTTTTAATCGCTTGAATATTGAAGGTGAATTATAAGTAATACCATAATTGGTTCGATTAAAAGTGTGCGCAAAATTCAATTTAATTTCTTGTGTTTTTAAATCGATTTGCGCCGTTATTTGTTCGTTATTTGTTTTGTTTTTTATGGTCATTACCCCATCTAAAATAATGGTTCCGCTTTGCAAAGCAATAGGTTTTAAAAGGGTAAAGCTGGCTTTTGTAAATACCGATACGTTAAAAAAGTCTTCGTCTTTTAAATGTCCTTCTAGCTGTTTGTTTTCTTGACTTAAGGAGGTCATGTCTACACTTACTACGAGCCCAATTATCGAATCGTTTTTTAGGGTAATAAGTGCTTTTTCTAGTTGTAAAGAACCGGCTGGAGCAAACGAACTAAAGGCCGCTTTACCTTGCCATGTTAACGGTGGTGCCGTAGTTATTTGAATAGTTTGTTGCGCCGTTAGCGATGCGCTGCATAATAAGATAATAAAGCAAAGAGTTTTCATGATTTTAGTTTTTTGAATTAATTAGATTACTTGTAGTATTAATTTTTTGGTAGCCGCATATTGTTTTGCCATCGGTAGTTTTGCCAATAAAATACCAAAGGGCCCAGCCTCCAAAAAGACGATTGTCTACACGCCAATTGTCGTTCCAAGTATAAGGTTGGGCTTGCAATAGCTTTTGATTTTTGGTTTTAAAGCTCTTGTCTAAATCTTTTAAGGCATATTCTTGTCTAAGATTCCACCGGTCGTTGTAGTACAGATAGGCGCCATATTCAACAATGACCACCTCTTGTTCTTTACTAAAAATTGTTGTAGCGTGTTTCCAATAGTATTTATCTTTTATTTTAATTGGGTCGTTAATTTTCGGAAAATGGTTCACCGTAATAAGTCGCTCCATTTGTGTGAGCTTCTCGGGAATTAATCCCTCCGGTGGGGTTGGATAATCCTGTTGTGCTTTAGTTGTATAACTTAATAGGAATAGTAATAGCAGTAGGTTTAACTTCTTCATTGCTGTTGCATTTTAAATTGAACAGTTCAAAGATGCAACCTAGCCACAGGCCAGTCGTCTCGATTGTAAAAATGAGACCTATTTTATGGAGTCAATTAATAAACATAAAGATGTAATTAGCTTATATTAAGCTGCTTGGAGGTTTTCCTGTAATTTTCTTTACTGCGCGATTAAAAGATGCTTTTGAATTAAAACCAGCTTCAAAAGCAAGACTTAACAAGGTATATTGTTTGTTTTTTGGGTCTTGCAGCAGGTTTTTCACCTCTTCTATTCTAAAAGTATTTACATAGTCACTAAACTTTTTCTGAACAACGACGTTTAGCGTTTTGGTAACCAAATAAGGCTTGTGTTCGATGGCTTTTGCCAGAATCCCTAGCGTTAATCCAGAATTTTTGTAGAGTAAATCTTGACTCATTACTTTGTCTAATTTAGTCGCAATGGCTTGTAATTGTTTTAATTCGGACTCACTTAAGGTTGACTTAGCCTTAAAGGCCATTTGATTGCGTCTATTAAAACCTTCGATTCCCATCCAATAGGTGATTACAGCCATCCCAATAAATACCGGATGTCCATAAAATAAATTTCCAGAATAGTTAAAGAAGAAAAAATCTACCGCGATACCCGCTACATAGAGAACAGAAAACACCATTAAGGCATAAACTACTCGCTTAATCCATTGTATTTTTGACGCAATAATTTGAATGTTGGGATTGGCAATGGCCAATTTAATTTCTTTTAAAGAGCGCAAGCCGTAATAAATAATAAGGAGTCCAGAAATAACATACATTGTTGGTATTTGCATCCAAACCACATAACCCCAGTATCCAAGCCAACTAAGACTTTCTCTGGTTCCATCCCAATAGAAGTTCTGACTTTTTATAAAGAAACTCCATATAATTTCTATTCCTACGGGAATAAAATGAACCCAATATTTCGATTTAAATTTAAAGTTTGGAGTAACATAACTCAGGGTAAAAAAGAAGATTAGAGGTCCGTAAATCCAATTGTATTCCAAAAGCACATGATACCAGAAATCGTAGCGACCCAATTCGAAAATCTTCATGGTTTCTACAATTAATCGGTATGAAAAAAAGAATAAAATTGCACTTAAAAACCGATTTGCAATGGCTTGCGGGCCAGCATTTCGCCATAAAATAACTCCGTAAACTATGCCTTGAATAGCTCCAAGACAAAGTAAAATAACCAAAAAGACACCCGATGTTTCCACTTCTTTAAAGATAAAGAAGTTGCGTTAGCTAACAAGATGTTTTTTGTAATAACGATATAAATCTTCTGGGCCAGCGCCGCGGTTGTGTTTAAAGTAAATTACCCAAAACCGATACTGTAAATTCCAGATTCCTGTTTTTTTATAGCGTCTGGAGGAGGTGGTAATTTTATTGGGGATTACTACAAACTGTTTACGTTTGTATAGTTCGGCTATTAAAATATTGTCTTCGAATACTTGGTAATCTTCGTTAAACCCACCAATTTCTTTAAAAAGCCCAGCCGTAATAAACTGACTCTGGTCACCACCACGACACATGCGCCAATTAAATCGCGTAAACCAGCTAGCAAGTTTAAGCCAGATATGATTAGAGTCGAACTTCATGCTAAAGCAACCCGCTAAATTCCCTTGATTTATTTGAGCTCTTATTAAGGCATCAAAATGATTAGGAGGTAACGAATCGGCGTGTAAAAAGTAAAGAATATGCCCAGTCGCTAAAGCGGCTCCTTTGTTCATTTGAACAGCCCGACCTTTTGGCGCAGACAACTCTATTACAGGAAACTCATGCGTGCTAAATTGATTAACAACAGCTAGCGTATTGTCTGTGCTTTGTCCATCTGCAATAATAATTTGTGTTGCTTCTGGATTAGCTAAGCCGGCCTGAATATGGTTTAATAGAGCAGGTAAATTAGTCGCCTCGTTATACGTGGGAATAATAATACTTAAAGTTGGAAGCTCGCTGTTATTGTTCATTTAAAGACCAGTCGTAATCTAAAAAGGTTAAATTGGTTCCCTCTGGAATTTGCACCTCACTGTAGGCATTTATAAATGCTATAACCGATCCTACATTATTGGCCAAATAATCTTTAGCGTACCAGTCAAAAAGCGAAGATACTTTAGCTTCGCTCGTTGTAATTTGATTGCGTTCGCTATTAATAAAATCGCGGGTAACCTTATCTAATTGTGTGTCAATATTGTTTGCGGTAAAGGCTTCGTTTAGCAATTTTGGACACGAATACGAAGCGCAATTTATTGCAAAATGAATACGGGGTTCGTTCATTTTTCTAAGAATACTGTTTTCTATTCCACCTAAACTCAATTGCTTTTTTCCAACTGGGACAAAGGCTCGCGTCCAAGGACCATTTAGGTCTTTAATGCTGGCAGTTGGGTAATTGTCTAATATTAATTGCACCGTATAGGCATTGTATAAATTAATATAAAACGCCAATTGTTCTTGCACAGACCAAGTGTTATCGGGGACAAACCCAGATAAATAGGTTAAATATTCATCTAAAGCAGGCCTGTCGACGGCAAAAGATTTATAATTAACGAAGCCTTCTTGGTTTACGTGTTTTTTTAGTAAAAGTGTCCACGCGCTATGGTCTAAGGTAACACTCGATTGGGTACTTGCTGCTTGTAAATTAGCAGGAGCCGATTTTGCCGAAAGCCCTTGCTTACTAATTCCAGCCGCCGAAAGCAGGCCGCAAGATTGCATGCTCAAAGCTAAAAATAAGACTATAATAAGTGTTAGATACTTGTTCATAATACGGTTTTTAACAACAGCCACCTCCATCGTAATGAAACGTCGATTCGCTAATGTAAATGTCGTCTCTGTTTAGGTCTGCTAATGCTCCCGCGGTCTTATCGCAAACAGCAATAGGCTGATTTTTAAGTAAAATATGCCCTTTTTGATCGTCTAAATACTCTTCTTGTCCAAAGTATATAGCAGCTTTTCCAGTAAAGATACAAGGACCATCCTCTGGCATAGGATCTTTTATAGCTGCAACTTCTATGCTTTCTATAAAAATAAGTTCGTCGGTTGGGTAATTTTTAGGATCTAGAATTCTATAGGGTTTTCTGGCGCGTATTTCTATGGTGCCAAATCCGGCATCAGTTAACGCTTTTACGTAATCTTTAATAGTTAAACTTCCACTTAGACAAAGTGCTCGAAGGCGTTCGTCGTTTCGCAGGGTCTCATTCATGGGTTGTTCGCAAGTCGGGTCACTCATAACTAACCTGCCATGAGGCTTTAAAACGCGGTACATTTCTGCAATGGCCTGTTTTAAGTCGTCTTCTTTAAAAATATTAAACAAGCAATTCTGCGCCGCAACATCTATGCTGTTATCGGCCACTGGAAGGTCCATTGCACTTCCTTTTTTAAGATCGACGAACTCGCTTCTAAACCACGGATTTTGAGCTTCTGCTTCGACAAAATTTACCCGGGAGGCAGTAAGCATTTCGTCCACAACATCTATTCCCACTACACCACTTTTTTGTCTGGAAAAGTAACTGAATTGCAATAATTCCATCCCGCCACCAACACCAACATATAAAATCTTAGGGTTGTTTACCAAATCCCGAGCATGCACAGTGCTACCACAACCGTAGTTCATCTCTTGCATTATTTTAGGAATTTTTAATCCAGGTAATTCCCATATGGGATTGGTTGTGCAACACAAACCAACATCAGGAGTTAGGGCTGCTTCTTTGTAAACATTGTGGGTGGTATCTAAATAACTCATAGGGTTAGTTTATTTAATTTAGGTCGTTAATGGGTTAACGACATTACATTATAGGGTGCTAATTAGACTTTTAAATAGGGTAATCATTTGGGGTTCGGCCAATGCAGCCATGCGAATAATTTCGGGAATATCTACAGGTTCCAAGTTGTCAGGGTCACATTCGTCTGTAAGTACAGAGACTGCGGCTACTGGTAATTTTAAGTGATTGGCTACAATTACTTCTGGTACGGTGCTCATTCCAACAGCATCTGCTCCAATCGTTCTTAAATATCGATACTCGGCACGAGTTTCTAATTGCGGCCCTACTACGCTAGCGTAAACACCTTGGTGCAGAGTAATGCCTTCGCTTTTTGCTATACTTATAAGGCTTTGGTTAATATTTGTATCGTAAGGGCAGGACATATCTACAAAACGCTCACCTAATTGATCCACTCCAAAAAATGCCAACGGAGACCCACCTTGCAAATTAATGTGGTCGTCTATTAGCATGAGTTCCCCTTTTTTATAATCTAGATTTATTGCTCCAGAAGCATTAGAAATAAGCAACTGTTGTATGCCTAAGGCTTTCATTATACGAACCGGAAAGGTCACATCTTGCAACGAATATCCTTCGTAAACATGAAACCTTCCTTGCATGACTATTACTTTTTTACCCGATAAAGTTCCATAGAGCAATTTTCCCTTGTGAAAGGCTACCGTTGCCGCAGGAAAGTTGGGTATTAAATTATAACTAACCTCTTTTTCTATAGTAATATGCTCTGGAAGTTGTTCTAGGCCTGTCCCTAGGATAATTCCAACCTGCGGTGCATCAAAGCCACGCTGTTTTAAAAACTGAGTAGTTTCCTGTATTAAATTAATCATGAATATCTAGGTGTTTAATAAACGGTTTAAACTCGGGGATGTCTTTAATATCGCTGTAATAATCTACATCGTTTCGCACGGCTAATTTAGCCACTTTATAATCGGTTAATTTGCTAAGGGTTTCACGGGCTACAGTAGCGGTTCCCCATGTAATATCTTTAAAAATTTCAGGAAGCAGTTGGGTTAATCCTAAAAAGTAGTAGCCGCCGTCTTGAGCTGGGCCCAAAACAACCTCGTTTGTTTCTAAAAGTGCGAAGCCTTGGGATAATTCTGTTGTAGTTAAATCGTACAAATCACTGCCAATAATTCCAACTTTTGAATAGCCAAGGTTAAATATTTCTTGAAAGGCGTGCTGCATTTTTTGACCTAAATCGTCTCCAACTTGAACACATTTATTAAAGCGAGCATCGTCCCATAAATCGCCAGTCATTAGTTCTTCTGAATAGTAAACAAAACAATCAATTTCTAAGGCAGCAGTAATTTCGGCAGTATGTTTTACTAAAAATCTAAAGATATCTAAGGCGGCTTGATCACCAATTGTGGCGGCCAGTCGCGTTTTACATTTACCTAACTCTGGATTTCGAGTAAAAATTATAAGGGCTTGGTTAGTCATAAATTGCTGTTCCGTTGGTTAACCATTTCGCCCATTTTTTCCCGTAAACATGAACCGTATCGGTTGCAATACCGGCAGTATTAATAATTTTTTGTTGGTTGTTTTTCCACGAAACAATTCCGCCTTGTAAATTATAAACTTGAGTAAAGCCCATTTTTACTAACTTCTCGCCAATATCTTCCGACCGAATTCCCAAAGTACAGTATACAATAGTTGCTGTGTTTTTATCTAGGTTTAAAGTTTCCAGTTGCGTGGAGTCAAAAGAATTATAACCAACATAGATGGCACTTGGAATATAGCTTGTTTTATACTCTTGAATTTCTCGAGCATCTAAAAGCACATATTTTTTACCAGTATTTTTAAAACCGATAAGTTCTTTGGCAGAAATATAAGCTACTGAATGCCGATTGTGTTTGTCCAGCAGTTTGGCCAAATCGTTTTGTGCCAATGCAAATTGACAGGTAAAACATACTATAATGAGCGTTAATACCTTCATTATGCTACAGTTCCTTGACAACTACTTCCAGCCCCAGCGGTGCAACCATAACAATGTTGCGAGATTACGATATCGCGATTATTAAGCAAGGCTTCGTTATAATCTTTTATATGTTTAATCTTACTGGCAACAGGTAGGCCCAGCATTTGATTAAAGTCGCAATCGTATAAATAACCGTCCCAACTAATCGAGAGTGTGTTAGTACACATTACATTTGCCACTGCACTTGGATTATAAGCGTCTACTAGTTGGTACATATAGTCTTCGTAGTTTTCTGATGCTATTAAATAGTCTAAAAATCGTGATATGGGCAAATTGGTTATTGCAAAAAGGTTGTGAAACTCAATTCCAAAATCTTCTAATAATCCCTTTTTAAAGTCTTTTTCCATGCTCGCTTGATCTCCTGGTAAATATGCTCCAGATGGATTATATACTAAGTCTAGGCGCAAATCACTGTCTGGCATTCCATAACCACGAGCATTAAGTTCTTGCAAAGCTGTAATGGACTTATCAAAAACTCCATCGCCACGTTGCTTGTCTGTTTTTCCTCGGGTCCAATGTGGCATAGAAGAAATAACATGTATGTTGTGCTTTTTAAAGAAATCGGGCAGGTCGTAGTACTTTTTGTTCGCTCGAATAATGGTCAAATTAGATCGTACAATAAAATCTTTAATTCCCGCGTGAGCGGCTTGCTCGACAAACCATCTAAAATCTGGATTCATTTCGGGAGCTCCGCCCGTTAAATCCAATGTATGTGCCCCAGTATTGCGTATTATTGCTAAACACTGCTCCATGGTTTCTCGGGTCATAATTTCTTTGCGATCTGGGCCTGCATCTACATGACAATGTTCACAAACCTGATTGCACATATAACCCACATTAATTTGTAGTATTTCTAGTGTTTTTGGACGCAAAGGAAACTGATTACTCGCTTTTATCTTATTGGCAAACGTTGGCAATTCACCATTGGCAAAAATGCCATTCGATAAAATTTCTAGCTGGCGTTGCGCGTTTGCGAGTTCGTTCTCTCTTTTTTTTAGGGACTTTGTTGCCATATTTGGGGGTAGGGGATTGTTAAACGCTACATGCTTAATTTATTGTACTTATTCATCATTTGAACACCGTGAACCAAGGTGGCGCCCGCTTCTATAGCTGCACCTGCGTGAACGGCTTCCATCATTTCTTCTTTTGTAATACCACGTTGCAGCCCATCTTTGGTGTAGGCATCTATACAATAAGGACACTTCACAACATGCGATACTGCGAGAGCAATTAGCGATTTTTCGCGAGCACTAAGAGCTCCCTCTTCGAATACTTTACCATAATAGTCAAAAAATTTGGCACCTAATTCTTCGCTCCATTCGGTAATATTTCCAAACTTTCTTAGGTCTGCGGGATCGTAATAATTATTAGCTGCCATAGTGATATTTTAAGTTGCGTTATTTATACAAAAATAAGGCCTTGAGTTTAATTACCATAACTCTAGGCGAGTAGTCTTGTAAACTAGTTAACCCTTACAAAACCTCGAGTTTTTTTAATTAATCGAATGTATAGGTTAATCCGGTACTAATAGAATACTGCGAATTAGGAATTCCAACAGCCGGAAAAGCATCGTAAACAAAGGTATGGGTTATATTAAGCCCTAAACTTTGATAAATTTGTACAACTATAGAAGAATCACTGGAAATCCGGTAATCGCTAAATTTATCGGCTCTAGGCTGGTAATATGTGGTACTTACAATGGTAAGACTGGGTGTAGGATATAAACTAAAAGACAAGTACGAACTAATTCTAAAATCCCGCTGAAACGGAGTTATTCCATCGTCTATTTCTTCTTGTTCGTACATTAATAGTGTTCCCGTGTATACCTTGTATTTTTCTAAAGTAGTTACTTTAAAACGCGGTCCAGCACCAAGTAATCCTCTAAAGTCGATAAGCGATATTTTATTGTACTGTGCTTGAGCAAAAACTTCCCACGCCCAACGTTCGGCAAAACGATTGTTATATCTAATATGTGCTATTCCTCCATTGCTAAAACTTTCGCCGTCTAGTTTTTGAAAAACCACCTGATTTTTAAGCAACACCAAATGCTTTTTCATTTTGTATTGAACAAGGATATTCGAACCAAAAGTAATATACTCGTTTACGTTTCTAACATGTGCAAAGTTAGCGTTGGCCGATCCAGACCAACCCGAGGTGTCGGTAACTTTACGAAGCGATTCAACATTTAAAATTTGCGCGTGAGCAAAGCAGGAGGTAATTAAAAAAAGCGCGAGGATTAAATAACGCATATGGTAAGTTAGCTACAGTTGGTATGCTAAAATAACAAATATAGAGAAGCCTGCAATTTTACCCTTTAATGAGGGAGCTTGTCTTTAATAAGTCCATAGAAAAATGTCCCTAGCAAGGCAGCAAAAATTACTACCAGCAACGACCAATATCCACTGCCTAAAAGAGTAAACATTGGGCCAGGACAAGCGCCAGCTAATGCCCAGCCTAAACCAAATAAAATTCCGCCTATAATATATCTATAGCGACTAGGCTGTTTATTTGTAAGCTGAATTTGCTGCCCAGTTACCGATTTTAACTTGCTTCTTTTTATTATTTGAATTAAAATTACTCCAAGAATAACTGCGGTTCCAATAATTCCATACATATGGAACGATTTAAACTGAAACATTTCGAATATTCTAAACCAGGAAGCTGCTTCCGACTTAAAAAGGGTAATTCCCAATAAAATTCCAACGGCTAAAAAATACAATGTCTTCATAATTAAAATAGGGTTGGAAAGATTAAATGAATCATTATTAGTCCGCCAATAAAGAATCCTATTACGGCCAGTAGCGATGGTATTTGTAAATTACTAAGTCCAGAAATAGCGTGTCCTGAAGTACATCCACCAGCATATCGCGCCCCAAATCCAACCATAAATCCGCCAATAATAAGCAACAACAAGGGTTTGAATTCTAATAATGCCGATGATCCAAAAAGAAATTCTGGTAAGTAAGTTTGTCCCGCATCGGTAATGCCGTAATCGTTTAACTGACTTACAACTTCGGGGTTTAGATCCATATGCGAATCGTTAGCAAGTAAATTTCCACCTATAAACCCACCAATTATAGTGCCTGCCATAACCCACAAATTCCATCGTTGGGCTTTCCAGTCAAACTTAAAGAACGACGCTTTTTTTCCTGCTCCACAGGCACTGCATAGTGTTCTAAAATTTCCAGAAACACCAAATTCCTTATTTCCCCAGAGTAATAAGCCCATAATTAGGGTGATTAAAATGCCCGACACATACCAGGGCCAAGGTGCTAAAATTGCATCCATAATAATAATTTTGGCAAATATACTACTCGCAAGCTTGTTTGATAGTAACAAATGTTACACGTCTTGTCCACGCATCATTTTATTCCAGTATAAATAAGGCAGACCGTATTTTTTAAGCATCCATAGTCTCCAACTTTCTTTTGCGCTGTTAAAGACTAGCATTTGTTTTAGTTTAGGGTCTGGTATAAAGTTCCCATCGTAATCAAATTCTGCTAAGACCATTTTTCCGTAAGCAGTAACAAGTGGACAAGATGAGTATCCGTTATACTGTTTGCTACTTTGCTGTTGCTTTGTAATTAATCGAATTAAGTGATCTACAACAACAGGTATTTGTTTTCTTATTGCAGCGCCTGTTTTAGCCGTAGGCAAACCAGCTGCGTCACCAATACCAAACACATTTGGATACTCTTGATTTTGAAGCGTAAACTGATCCACATCTAACCACCCCGTTTTATTTGCTAAAGGCGACTCTTGAATAAACTTTGGTGCAGTTTGTGGTGGGGCTAAATGTAGTAAGTCAAACGGCATTTCAATGGTAGATTCCCCAGATAGTTTTTCGCCTAAACTGTTATCTTCGTTAACAATACAGGTGTTTTCACCAGTACCTACTGCTTTAAAGGTAATCGTCTTTTTAGTTGGATTAATTTCCTGCGGAGCATAAAATGGTTTAAAGTGAATTCCATATCTATGAATTACTTGCATTAAGGTATCACGAATAGGTTTAACTCCAAATATTACCGACCCAGGAGTGGCAAATACTACGTTTGTGTTATTTAAAACTCCGTTTTTTCTAAAATAATCGGCAGCTAAATAGGCTATTTTTTGTGGAGCACCTCCGCATTTAATTGGAGTAGCAGGCTGAGTAAAAACTGCGTTTCCTCCTTTAAAATTTTTAATATGTTGCCAGGTAACTTCTGGATCGGTATAATTACTACAAGCAACGCCTTGATCGAACGCTTCTTGAAGACCAGGAATAAGGCTGTTGTCCATTACTAAGCCAGGTGCAACAACTAAATAGTCGTAACTAATTTCGCCATTCGCTTTAGTACTAATGGCATTTTTATTAGGGATTAACCCTGTTGCAAAGTCTTTAATCCAACGCACTCCTTTTGGAATTAGCGAAGCCATAGTGCGTTTGGTCTTATTAAAATCGTAAGTGCCTGCGCCTACTAGTGTCCATGCGGGTTGGTAATAGTGAAACTCTGCCGGATCTATTATTGCAATTTCTAAATTTTTATCTTTTTTTAGAAGCTGAGCCGCGGTCATAATACCCCCAGTGCCCCCGCCAATAATTAAAACTTGATAATGATTTTTCATTGTATTTGTTTAGTTAGTTATTAAAGCAAGTTAGCATGTCTATTTATAAAAGTTGGTAACCTAAGTTACTTAAGGTCAGAATGGTTAAAAAAAAGCCCAGATTCAATCTGGGCTTTTCTACTAACTAAAAAAACTACAACATGGTGGTAGGGCAAACATAATCTGTGCACATTACGTTTGTTTTTTGAATTTCCTTAAATCCACCAATAACGTCGATCACTTGATCCCAGCCTCGTTGTTTTAACATAGATGCAGCAATCATACTTCGGTACCCACCGGCACAATGTAAAATTACGGGCTCGTCTTTTGGAATCTGAGCAAGGTTTTCGTTTAGACTGTTTAACGGCACATTAGTTGCGCCAATGGCGTGTTGAGAATTAAACTCACTCGCTTTTCGGACATCAAAAACTAACGCCTTGTTGTCGGTATACTGCTTACTAAACTCTTGGGCTGTTATTCTTGAAATAGTATCTATTTCTTTTTTAGCTTCCTTCCAAGCATTAAAACCATTCGCTAAATAGCCAATAACGCCATCGTAGCCTACACGAGATAGCCGCGTAATAGCTTCCTCTTGCTTGTCTGGATAGGTTATAAGCAATAATTCTTGTTTTACACTCGGGATTAGTTCACCAACCCATTGAGCAAAATTACCATCTAAGCCAATATTTATGCTATTTGGAATAAAGCCTGCGGCAAAATCTTCGGGATCTCGTGTGTCCAACATAAGGGCTCCCGATTCGTTTGCAACTAATTCGAATTCCTTTGGCGAAAGTGGTGTTTTAGCACGATCCATAACTTTTTCTAAGGAATCGTATCCTTGAATGTTCATGAGAACGTTTTGTGGAAAATATCCAGGAGGTGTGGTAAGTCCAGTAAGTAATTCCTTAATAAACTCCTCTTTGGTCATATCTGCCCTTAAAGCGTAATTTACCCGCTTTTGGTTGCCCAAAGTATCTGTGGTTTCTTTACTCATGTTTTTACCACAGGCCGACCCTGCTCCGTGATTTGGATACACGATTAAATGATCCGGTAAGGGCATTATTTTGTTTCTAAGTGAATCGAATAAATGTGCCGCTAGTTTTTCTTCTGTAAGTTCAGAAACTACATGTTGGGCTAAATCAGGTCGGCCAACATCACCAATAAATAAAGTGTCCCCAGTAATAATTCCGTGCTGCTCACCACGCTCGTTAATTAATAAATAAGTGGTGCTCTCCATAGTGTGACCTGGAGTGTGAATAACCTTGACGGTATAACGCCCAACTTTAAATTCTTGGCCATCTTTAGCAATTAATGCTTGGTAAGTTGGTTTGGCCGTTGGACCAAATACAATATTAGCGCCAGTTGCCTTTTGTAAGTCTAAATGGCCACTAACAAAATCGGCATGAAAATGAGTTTCGAATACATATTTTATTGTCGCATTGTCTTTATTAGCCCGATTTAAATAGGGCTGAACTTCACGTAAGGGGTCAAAAATAGCCGCTTCGCCTTGATCTTCTATATAATATGCCGCGTGGGCTAAACAACCTGTGTAAATCTGTTCTACTCGCATTGTGTAAGAATTAAAGGATTATACCCCAAAATTACAACGCGTTTTCCTTTAAAAAGGTGACCAATGTTACATTAGCCCATAAATTCCTTTAAAATAATATAGATACCCATTATTAATACAAACCAACCAAACCCTTTTTTTAGTCTTTTGCCATCAATAAAGGAATTTGCCCAGATGCCTATAAAAATTCCGATTACAGAAAGTAGGGTGAATGGTATTAGAAAAGCCCAATCGATTTCTAAATTTTCTATGTCGCCAATAAACCCTATTAAAGATTTTATAGCAATAATAAGCAACGAGGTAGCCACTGCTTTTTTCATGGGGAGTTTTGCCAAAATTACAAGGGCAGGTATTATTAAAAACCCTCCTCCAGCACCAACAAGACCTGTAAGTACGCCAACTGCGAAACCTTCTACTAGAATTAACGGATAATTGTATTTTACGGTAGTCTCAAATTCAGCTTCCGATTTTCTGGAACGAATCATAGAAAACGAGGCTAGTAACATGATAATAGCAAAGAAAACCATTATTCCTACATCTTTGGTAAGCACAAAAGTGTCGGCAGTGTATAAGGTTTCTGGAATTGCTGGAATCAAATATTTACGAGTTGCATAAACGGCTATAAAAGCTGGAATTGCAAAAACAATTGCCGTTCTAAAATCGACTAGGCCCTTTTGCATATTTCGAAAGGCACCAACCAAAGCAGAAACTCCTACGACAAAGAGGGAATACGCTGTTGCAGTTACTGGGTTAAATGCCAATAAATATACCATAACGGGCACCGTTAAAATAGATCCTCCACCCCCTATAAGGCCCAATACCACTCCAATAACCAGTGCAGCTAAATAGCCAAGTATGTCTGTTAATTCCATAGTTAATTATAAAGAGGCAAATGTAGTGGCATTAATTAGGTGTTTTGGTAACTTGAGTCACATTAGTAAGGCGATAAAAGTGTAATGTAGTTTCTGTGCAGACTAATAAGGCCACGATTCTCTAGTTTTTTTAAAATTCTTGAAATTACTACGCGTGAAGTATGGAGTTCGTGGGCAATCTCTTTATGGGTGTTGTATATATTTTGATCTTGAGTTACGCTAGCTTTTTCTTTTAGATACTTTATTAAACGTTCGTCAAGGTTTAAAAAGGCAATTGTGTCTATGGCGTCAAGCATTTCCATGAGCCTATCGTGATAACTATTTACGACAAAATTACGCCAGGATTTATAGGCGCCCATCCAGGTTTCCATTTTCCCTATAGGAATCATTACAAGTTGGGTGTCCGTTTCGGCAATTGCTCTTATTTCGCTTTTGGTCATGCCTACACAACAGCTCATTGTCATTGCGCAAGTGTCTCCTTTTTCTAAAAAATATAGCAGTAATTCGTCCCCTTCGCTATCTTCTCTTAAAATTTTAATCGCACCGCGTATTAGTAAAGGCATGGCCTTTACATACTGCCCAAAATCTATGAGTACGGTGCCCGCAGGAACTTCTTTAAATGTTCCCACGGCTGCAATTTCGACCAAAAGATCAGGCTCTAATTGCCCCGAGTAGTTTTCTTTTAAAATATCTAGCATATAAGTAATTACTTAGTATATATGCAAGTTAAGTTAAAAATACATTTATTACTCTATCGGGAAAGTGGAGTATGCTTCTTGGGCGCCTGCCACTAATAGTGTCACCGCGCTATACGCTATATCTTTGTGCAAGGCACAAAGGATGCCGCTGCTATCACCTTCGGTCTTCATAGCCAATATTATTGGCAACGAAGACTGGCGCGTAGGGGGTTTTAGGAGTCTGCGTTTTTGTTGTTTGGTCTCCACTTTTGCCTTCGCGTTATGGTCATCGAATGGTTTTCACCTAGTGAAAATTGTATCGAGATTTTAGGGTTCAAAAACTTCGTTTTTGTTCCTTTGTTGTCTATTCTGAAAATGCAAAACACCCTGCTTCGGCGTTTTGTTCAATACTGCGGTCCCTGAGTGCTCCGAGCGTAGGGAGGAGTGTATCGAAGGGCCAAGATTCAAAAACTTCGTTTTTGTTCCTTTGTTGTCTATTCTGAAAATGCAAAACACCCTGCTTCGGCGTTTTGTTCAATACTGCGGTCCCTGAGTGCTCCGAGCGTAGGGAGGAGTGTATCGAAGGGCCAGGATTCTTTTCGTTGCACTCAAAGTTCCTTGGTCAACGCTGCTGCAAATGCAAAAACACACACCGCCTTCGGCGATGCTTTTTTTATGCTCCAATTACTTTCGAAAGCGATCTTTTGACGCGTCTTCGCATAAAAAAACCCACTCTTTCGAGTGGGTTTTGCGCTTGTTGTGGTGCCTCCAGGATTCTTTGTATTTCATACAAAGTTCCTTTGGTATCGCTTTTGCAAATGCAAAAACACACACCGCCTTCGGCGCTGCTTTTTTTATGCTCATTCACTTACAAAAGCAAGCTTTTGACGCGTCTTCGCATAAAAAAACCCACTCTTTCGAGTGGGTTTTGCGCTTGTTGTGGTGCCTCCAGGAATCGAACCAGGGACACACGGATTTTCAGTCCGTTGCTCTACCAACTGAGCTAAGGCACCATTTGCCACGTTAAGCGGTCTGCGCCATCCAAAGCTGCCTCTAAGGGTAGCAAAGGAGGGGGCAAATATAATCCTATTTTGGTTTGTACAAAACATAATATTAAAAAAAAATATAAATTCCTTTAGGGTGTTTTTAGCAAGGGGTTAACAGAACCTTAGGTTGCTAAATTGTACATTTACCCCTTTCAGAATTTAAATGAACCTAATAGTAGACATAGGCAATCACAAAATAAAACTTGCTGTTTTTCAGGGAGATAACATGTTAACTGCAGTCAGTTTAAGCCCTAAGGACGCTACAGATAAGGTTAAAAAGCTTTTGGTTACTTATCCTGATTTAAGCCGAAGTATAGTAGCAGCTTCGGGTCAAGTGCCCACAGAACTGTTGCAATTAATCAAGAATAATTTAAAGGTGTTTGTTTTAAGTCACACGGCAAAGGTTCCTTACATTAACGAGTATGCAACGCCAAAAACACTTGGTTTAGACAGGATTGCATTGGCTGCCGCAGCAGCAAGTCAATATCCAAAGCAAAACGTATTGGTTATAGACGCGGGAACTTGTATTACTTACGATTTTGTAAACAATAAAAATGCTTATTTAGGCGGAGCTATTTCTCCAGGCTTATATATGCGTTATAGGGCGTTACATGAATTTACAGCTGGACTTCCTTTATTGTCTCCAAAAGAGCATAATCAATTAATTGGAGACTCTACTTTTGACGCCATGCATTCTGGGGTTATAATAGGTATGATTGCCGAAATTCAAGGGTTTATTAATCGCTATAAGACGCAGTATACCGATTTAACAGTTATTTTAACAGGAGGAGACCTGCTTTTCTTGCTAGATCACTTAAAAAATGGCATATTTGCCAACTCAAATTTTTTATTAGAAGGACTCAATTACCTTCTAGAATTGAACACATTACATGACTAAACGCATCCTAATAGCAGCAATGCTTTTTATATCGGCTGTGAGTGTTGCACAAAACACTACAGCATCTCCTTATTCATTTGGGGGCTTAGGCCTGGTAAATTTTCGCGGGACCGTCGAACAAAAAACTATGGGAGGCTTGACTGTATTCTCTGACAGTATTCATACCAATATTCAGAATCCCGCTACCTATTCTAATTTAAGATATACAAACTTCACCATTGGTGGAGGTTTTAATAATACCAAAGTAAAAGCCGACAACACGAACGAAACAACCAAAGTAAGTTCTTTGGATTATTTTGTAGTAGGAATACCTGCAGGTAAGTTTGGATTTAGTTTTGGACTATTTCCTTACAGTAATGTTGGATACGACTTAAGAGATAGCGACGACAATGTTTCGGCTAGATTTACGGGAGCAGGAGGTCTCACCAAAGTGTATTTGGGAATGGGTTACAATGTTTTTAAAGGTTTAAACCTTGGATTCGAGGCTCAATACAATTTTGGAAATATTAGAAATCAAGCCTTATTTGCTGAATCGGGAATTGAATTTGGAACCCAAGAGGTAAATCGTTCCGATATATCAGGATTAAATTACGTATTGGCTGCGCATTATACCACCAAGGTTACCGAACGTTTGGAGTTACAAGCATCTTTAACTTATACACCTAAAAGTGATTTGTCTGTTAAGAATTTCAGGGAGATTGCCACGGTGCTTATTACCGATGCTGGGGGAATAGGAGGCGCCGATATTCAGGAAATTACGGTAAGTGATTCAGAAATTAATTTTCCATCGCAATTTAGTATTGGAGCTGGTTTAGGGCAAAAAAATAAATGGTTTTTAGGCGCAGAATATGTAACCCAAGAGACTAGTGTGCTTACAACGCGTAGTTTTAGCCTAGACAATATTGAATACGCAGATTCCAATAAGTTTAGAATTGGGGGATTCTATATTCCAAAATTCAATTCGCTTACAAGTTACTGGAGCAGAATAACTTACCGAGCTGGATTAAGGTTGGAAGACACCGGATTAGTTGTTAATGGTGAGCAGATAAACGAGTTTGGCATGTCTTTTGGATTAGGCTTACCCGTTGGACGACGCATTTCGAATATCAACTTAGGTTTCGAATATGGAAGAAGAGGAACAACCGACTTTGGATTGGTTCAAGAAAATTTCATAAATGTGTTTATTAGCTTATCTTTGAACGATAAGTGGTTCATTAAAAGAAAATATGATTAACCAGAGAAATAGTAGAACGATGAAAACAAGATTTACAATAGCATTAGCTGTTTTGTTTGGAATGAGCAGTTTTGGAGTAAGTGCACAACTAAGTGCAGAAGACTGTGCCACCACAGGGTCTGTATTTTATGAAAGCGCAAAAGTTGGAAATTACGACGCGGCATATACGCCCTTTACCCAATTAAGAAAAGATTGTCCAAAATGGAGTTTGGCCTTATATCAATTAGGCGAAAAACTTCTAAAAGACCGTATAAAAAAGGCTTCAGATAAGACCGCAGACATTAACGATTTAATGTCACTTTATAAAGATAGAATGAAGTACTTCCCTTCTAAAACCAAGAAAGGTGATGTAATGGGAGATATTGGATTATTAATGTACGACAACAAAATGGGGTCGTCTAAAGATCAGTTTAACGCCTTTGACGCTGCCGAAAAGGAAGATTCTAAAAACTTTACAAGTCCTAAACAATTATACATTTATTTTAATCTGGCAACAGAATTAGTAGATGCAAACCAAATGCCGTTAGAAGATTACTTTGGTTTATACGACTTACTTATCAATAAAATTGAAGGTAAAGAAAGCGATATGGCTAAAATTATCTCTGGATTATTAGAAAAGCAAGAAGCGGGTACTAAGCTTACTTCTAAAGAAGCCAAGAAGCTGGAAAATGCCGAAAAGAACTTAGGTAGTTACGGTAAAATTAAAGGATCTATTAATACCTTGTTAGGACAACGTGCTGACTGTGGTAACTTGGTTCCACTTTACGAAAAGCAGTTCGAAGAGCGTAAATCAGATATTAACTGGGTACGCGTTGCTGCTGGACGTTTAAGCGCTAAGGATTGTAACGAAGGCGATCTATTCTTTAGATTGGTACAACAATTACACCAGTTAGAGCCTTCTGCAAAATCTGCGTTCTATCTAGGTAAATTGGCAGAAAAAGATGGAGACAGTAAATTGGCTTTAGACTATTATAACCAGTCGGCCGAATTAGAAACTAATCCTAACGATCAAGCAAAAGTATATTACCAAATAGCAGAAAACTTTCGCAAAAAAGGAAGTTTTGGACAGGCTAGAACATATTATAGAAAAGCCTTAGATAAAAAACCTTCTATGGGAATTTGTTACCTGCGAATCGCCAAAATGTACGGTGATAGTGCAAATAACTGTGGAACCGATGTTTTCTCTAAACGTGCAGTTAACTGGTTAGCTGCAGACATGGCCGCTAAGGCAGGTCGTGTAGATGGTTCTATAGCATCTAATGCAAATGCAACCGCTGCAAGTTACCGCGGACGAGCCCCTTCTAAGCAAGATATCTTTACCGAAGGTATGGCTGGGAAGACTGTAAGCCTCTCTTGTTGGATAGGTGGTTCGATTCGAGTTCCTAACTTATAAGAATGAAATTCAAACATAGAATTAAACAAGGCGTGATTGCAGCTGTTGCTGTAATCACGCTTTTTGCTTGCCAAGGAAATTACAATAATGTTCGTCAGCTTAGTTTGGCCGACGAAGCTCCTGTAGGCATTGGTGAGGGCACAAATTCTATTCATACCGATTCGGGGAAAGTTGTTGCTAATATGTTAGCCGACAAGTTTTTGGATTTCACCAATCTGGATTTTTCGTACTATGAATTTCCATTAGGGGTAACAGTTTACTTTTACGAAGGCGAAAACAAAAGCACTATTACTGCAGAATATGCTATTCGTTATGACGAAACCGGCATAGTAGATTTACGCGAAAATGTAGTATTAATTACCAGCGATAGTACAGAACTACACGCCCAGCAAGTGTACTGGGACCAAAATAACAACTGGATTTTTTCGGACCAACCCTATACCATAAAGTTTAAAGACGGATCTTTTAACGACGGCAGTAGTTTTGATTCTAACAAAGATTTCACGACCTTTCTTTCACGTAAAAACGTGGGAGTACAATTAATAGATAACACCAACACAGAACCAGATGGGCAGTAAAATATATCAGCTTTTTGAATACGCGTACATAGCCATGGCTATTTTTTCGGTTTACTTAGTAATTACTAATTGGGAAACAGACCGCAATCGCGCCTATTTGTTTATGGTTTTTACTGTAGTAGCCATATTTATGTTTTTCTTTAAGCGTAAGTTCAGGCAAAAAATAGAACAGAACAAGCGGGATAATTAATGGAAGTTGACCTGATAATTATAGTACTATCTATTTTGCTTTCGGCCTTTTTTTCGGGGATGGAAATTGCTTATGTTTCTTCTAATAAGATTCATATCGAAATCGAAAAAAAGCAAAACAACTTTCTTGCAGGCGTATTAAAAAGAATTACCAAAAGGCCTTCTAAGTTTATTGCAACCATGTTAGTTGGCAATAATGTAGCACTGGTAGTTTATGGATTTTATATGGGCGAACTCCTCCTGCAATTTGTCTCTTTCGATGGGGCATTACGCTTATTGGTTCACACTTTAATTTCTACATTAATAATACTTATTACCGCCGAATTTTTACCTAAAGTATTTTTTCAGGTTTACGCCAATACGTTGCTTAAGTTTTTTGCGGTGCCTGCCTATATTTTCTATGTGTTGTTTTCGGCGATTTCTGAATTGGTAATTTTTATTTCTGATTTTGTGCTCAAGTATTTTTTTAAAACAGAGGGCGATGCGGTGCAGCTAAGCTTTAGTAAGTCCGAACTGGGAAATTATATTTCGGAACAAATGGAAACAGTAAACGAAACCGACGAAATTGACAGTGAAATTCAAATTTTTCAGAATGCATTAGACTTTTCCGAAATAAAATCCAGAGAGGTTATGGTGCCCCGGACCGAAATTGAAGCGGTAGACATTGCGACCTCGACCAAAGACCTCACGCAACTTTTTATAGATTCGGGATATTCCAAAATTTTGATTTACAAAGAGAATATAGACAATGTAGTGGGCTATATTCATTCCTTCGATTTATTTAAACATCCAGAGAAAATTAAAAAAGTGCTTATGCCTGTTGTTTTTGTTCCAGAAACCATGTTGGCCAAAGATGTACTTAATATTCTTACTAAAAAACGGCAGAGTATTGCCGTAGTTTTAGATGAATACGGCGGAACTTCCGGAATGATGACCGTAGAAGACATTATAGAAGAATTGTTTGGCGAAATAAAAGACGAACACGACAGTGACGATCTTATAGAAGAAGTACTGGAGAATCGCAGTTATAAGTTTTCGGCTCGATTAGAAGTAGATTATATTAACGAAACCTATAAATTGGGATTACCCGAGAACGACGACTACGAGACACTTGGCGGAATGATTGTGCATTTTACACAAGAGATTCCGGAACAAGGAAGTACTGTAGAAATTCCAGAATTCGACATTAAAATAATAGAGGTTTCCAACACCAAAATCGAACTTGTTGTAGTAAAACAGCAGCAGGAAGATTAATTTTTATTTTCTACCCTTAAATTTAACCCTTAGACCTTTTAAAAGTGCAGGGAAAACGCTAGTTTTGCCCCCTATAAATTTTCAAGAGTAATGGCAATTTTAAATAGTATTAGAAAAAGAGGTATTTTCTTAATAATCATTATAGCAATGGCATTGTTTGCCTTTGTGTTATCTGGGATTATTGACAATGGTGGTTTAAAAGCATCGCAGCCGCAAAATACCATCGCTACTGTTAATGGCACCGATATAGATCGCGTAGCTTTTAATAGAGAAGTAGAAATACAAGGCGCACGTATTGGTGCCGGGGCTTCACAAAGTCAAATTCGCAATTTTGTTTGGGAACAGCAAGTACGCAAAGCCATTTTAGGTTCAGAACTAGAATCTCTTGGTATTACTGCAGAAGGTAACTTTACACGTAAAGCTCTAACCAATGCACTTAGAAACGACCCAACGTTCTTTAACGAAGCGGGACTTTTTGATTACGCTAAATTAGAGGAGTATGTAAACTTTCAGAGAGAAAGTCCTGCAGCTTATGCAAATTGGTTGGCAACAGAAAATCAAATTGTAAGTCAAGCATTAGAAACTACATATTTTAATTTGGTTCAAGGTGGAATAGGTTCTTCTTTAGCCGATGGTGAATTGGAATACCGATTAGAGAACGACAAAGTGGACATCCAGTTTGTACAGGTTCCTTACAGCAGTATTCCAGACGATCAAGCCACGGTTTCAGAAGCCGAGATTGAAGCCTATATGCGAGCTCACGAAGAAGAGTTTACCGTAGATCCGCAAGTAGATATTCAGTATGTTTTATTTCCAGGAACAGCTTCTGCGGCAGACGAACTTGCACTTACCGATGAATTAAACAAATTAATTAACGACGATATAAACGGATTGGGGTCATCTTCTGATGTGCCTGCTTTTGTAAATTCGAATTCAGAATTACCATTCAATCCAAATTTCGCATTCAAAAAGGATTTACCAGCGGTTGTTGCCGATACCTTATTCGCTTTAGAAACAGGTAGTATTTATGGTCCTTACCGCGATGGAAGCTTTTTAAAAGCGACTAGAATTATGGAGCGCGCAACCATGCCAGATTCAGCTAAGGCTCGTCATATACTAATTCCTATTGGAACTAACCCAACAGATAATGTAACTCGCGACGAAGCGCAAGCCAAAGCAACTGCAGACAGCTTGGTATCTATTTTAAAAGCAGACAAGTCTCGCTTCGAAGAATTTGTAACTACCTATACTTCGGACACCAATTCTATACCAAACGGTGGACTTTATGATTGGTTTACTTACAATGCTATGGTTCCTGAATTTAGAGATTTCAGTTTCGAATCAGAAGTTGGAGATTTAGACGTTGTAAAGAGTCAGTTTGGATTCCATATTATAGAAGTTTTGGGGCAAACAGATCCAAAGCCAGTTGTTAAACTTGCAACCTTGGCTAAGGAAGTTAAGCCATCAGAAAAAACTCTTTCTGATTTATTTACAGAAACTACTATGTTCCAAATGAATGCAGCGAAAGGCGAATTTAGCGAAGTTGCAAAAGAGGCGACTTACGGGGTAAGACCTGTAAACGGAATTGGGCAATTAGACGATAATATTCCTGGAATCGGATCGGACAGATCAATAGTTAACTGGGCATTTAACCAGGAAAACGCCATTGGTGATGTAAATCGCTTTGATGTAGCAAATGGTTTTGTAGTTGTTCAATTAACCCGTAGAAATACAGAAAAGGCCTTAATGAGTATTGCTGAGGCTTCGGCTACGGTAACTCCTATTCTTAGAAACGAAAAGAAAGCTGCAATTATTCGCGGTAAATTAACGGGGTCGACACCAGAAGAGATAGCGCAAAATCAAAGTGTAACGGTAAGTACTGCTAACGCCCTTACCATGAAAGCTCCAACTCTTGCAGGTGCTGGAACAGAACCAAAAGTTGTTGGTACTGCCTTTGGTCTAAAAGCTGGTCAAGTTTCCAAGCCAATAGATGGTATTAATGGGGTATATGTTGTTCGTGTGGTTGCAATTAATGCAGCTCCAGTTTTAACAGATTACAGCGCATTTGCCGAACAAGCAAGACAACGTAATCAAGGACAAATTACGCAGTCTGTTTATGGGGCGCTTAAAAAAGCTGCCGATATAGAAGATAATAGAGCTGTATTCTACTAGAAAGAACGCTTTAAAAATTACTAAACCCGAAATTAATTATGTTGATTTCGGGTTTTTTAATGCCATATTGTTAAACGGAATTACAGTATTGTAACCTTTGGCTTTAAAATAATTCGGGGTAGAGGAATTGCCTGTAGCTAAAACAAAATCGCCTCCCCAGGCTCCTAAACTTTTAATAGCACCATGCGCGTAGTCGCCAAATAATTCTTCTTGAATTGGCGTTTTATTAATCACCTTGCCAATTAGGCGCTCGTGCTGTCTTATTAGGGCTTCGAATTCATCTAAGCTGCCTACTTTTGGTAAAGCATTGCTTATTGTTTCTAATTGATTAAAAACCAGTTCAGCGGGTTTAGGTTGTGCTCGGTAGCTAGAAATCCCCGCTTTGCTGTCCATTTTTTTATTCAAATGCACAAAAAACAACGATTCTTTAAACGTCCAATTAAGTTTAACTGGATTAACTTCTGGCTGGTTTGGATCTGTATTTTTATACCAAATGGGGCCTTTACTTTGCGCACAAGCTATATCGTAACCACTGCCGCCAAAGCCCGTATGCAGCAATTTATAAGGGTTAATCTTTGCCCATTGGGCAATGTTATTTATTAAGGTAGAAGAGGTGCCCAAGCCCCAGTTATTAAGAAAATCTAAACGTGTACTAGCCAGTTTGCCCATACAAGTATGCGCAAAGTCAGGATTAATTGTGCTTGCGGCATTTAATAACTTAATTAGGCGATTAGTAACCACTTTTTCTCCGCCCGTTTCGAGTGTATTAAAGGCGCCATCCTTAGAGATAGATAATTTTGTTGTAAACCAAAGTGTATTATTTGCATCGAAGCTCTGCCAGTGCAAATAAGATTCTTTTTGAACCGATATTTCTAATTCTTGCCCATAACTAGTAGGTATAGCTAATGCTAAGCCGCCGTCTAAAACCAGATATTCTCCTGTAAGTAATAGTTTGCCGTGACTTGAAAAAATGCGCATTAGCCGTTATTTCTTAGATTCACAATAAAGTCATTTGCCGCCGAATGACTTACGGTGGCCGTTTTAAAATATTGGATTGCCGCGTTTTTTTCTAATGCCGTTGCTTCCAGTTGATTTAGAATATTCATAAGATGCATTTTCATATGCCCTTGCTGAATTCCAGTGGTCACTAAACTCTTTAAAGCGGCAAAATTCTGAGCAAGTCCTGCCACTGCAATAATTTGCATTAATTCTTTTGCGCCTGGCTTGCCTAAAATTTCAAAACATAGTTTTACCAACGGATGCAATTTAGTGAGTCCTCCAACGGTTCCAACGGCAAGAGGAATTTCTGTCCAAAACTTAAAAATTCCATCGTTAACACTGGCATTGGTTAAACTTTTATAATCACCACTTCTTGCCGCATAGGCATGAACTCCAGCTTCTACAGCTCTAAAATCGTTTCCGGTGGCAAGCACTACGGCATCTACGCCATTCATTATGCCTTTATTGTGAGTTACTGCTCGGCGTACTTCGCTATTTGCTATTGCCAACGCACGGGTAAATTTGGCCGCGAATTCCTGGCCGCTAATATTGGGTTGGTCTAAATCGTTTACAGGGCAAGATACTTGAGCTTTTACGGTGCATTCAGGCACGTAATTAGACAAAATACTCATGACTACCTCTAGCTCTTTAAGCTCGCTTGGAGCGCCTCTGTAATTCGTGGTTTGATCTTTAAAAGTTGTCGCAAATTGCTCTAAACAACTGTTTATAAAATTTGCGCCCATGGCATCTAAGGTTTCGAAGGTGCCATGCAATTGGTAGTAACCAGGTAATTTGTTGGTTGCGTTAATAAGTTGAATGTCTAAAATTCCACCACCACGTTGCTCCATATTTGCCGTTATTGGCTTGCAAGCGGCAATTAATTTTGGTTTTACCCAATTAAAATACTGCGCTAATAATTCAGGCTTGCCAAAATAATTAATATGAACTTGGCCATTTTTTGTGGTATTAATAACGGTCGCAGTAAACCCACCACGGTCTAGCCAAAATTTTGCAGCATTGCTTGCTGCGGCCACAACAGAACTTTCTTCTATGGCCATCGGGATGGCAAAGAGTTTGTTGTTTATTAAAAAATTTGGCGCAACACCTAAGGGTAAATAGTAATTAGAAATGGTGTTTTCTATAAATTCGTCGTGAAGCTGTTGTAGCTTTTGGTTGCTATTCCAATACTGTTTTAATACTTCGATTCCTTGCTGTGCATTAGCAAAATAGTGATCTGCTAACCACGAAATCTTTTGATCTTTATTAAACTTAGAAAAGCCAGAGATGGGTGTATGCATAGCATGTATTAAAGTCAAGTACAAATATAGTATTTTGATAATGGCAATTCTAGCGTTTTTAAGGGCTAAATAGCCGTATTTTACACGAATATTCACCGTTTTTTGCCTAATTTTTAGTAAACTTGACCTTACAATTTTATAACTTTCTGAATATGCCGCTATCAAAATGGTTTGCCTGTGTACTTTTTCTTAGTACGACCATAGGAATTGCTCAAAAAAAACAAATTGCATTAGAAGAAATCTGGGGAGGAGAATTCCGAACCGAATCTCTGGTAAGATTACAATCTTTAGATAACGGTAAGGAGTATGTTGTATTAAATTACGATCGTAAAACTCGAGTTTCTACCGTAGATGTTTTTGATTACGCTACCTCGCAAAAGGTTAGAACCATGGTGAGCACCACCAATTTAGACGGTGTAGATTATATAGCGAGTTACACCCTTAGCGACGACGAATCAAAAATGTTAATCGCGACGCAGTTAAAACCTGTGTTTCGCAGGTCAACATTAGGTACTTACTATGTTTACGACCTAAACAGCAAAAAACTGGAATTGGTTAGCGATAACGAGATACAGGAACCCACCTTTACCCAAGATGGAAGTAAATTGGCTTACGGCTACAACAATAACTTGTTTGTAAAAGATTTAACTAGCGGCGACACCAAACAAATTACTCAAGATGGGGTAAAAAACAGCATTATTAATGGTATTACAGACTGGGTATATGAAGAAGAGTTTGGTTTTGTTCGTGCTTTTGATTGGAATACAACCGGAGACAAAGTCGCTTTTATTCGTTTTGACGAATCGGCGGTTCCAGAATTTTCTATGGACGTATACGGGTCAGATTTATACCAAACACAACATGTATTTAAGTATCCTAAGGCTGGAGAAGCGAACGCTAAGGTGAGTTTGCATATTTACGATTTGGCTACTGGAGCAACTTCTAAAGTAGATTTGTCGGGTTATAATTCGTATTATATCCCAAGGTTGGAATGGACCAATAACGAAAACGTACTTTCTGTACAACTTACCAATCGCAAACAAAATACAGTTGATCTTGTTTTTGTTGATGCAGCTAATAATACTTCCAAACGTGTATTACAGGATACCGACAAGGCTTATGTAGATATTACAAGTAACCTTACGTTTTTAAAGAATAACGACTTTATTTGGACCAGCGAACAAGATGGCTGGAATCATATTTACCACTACAATAAAGACGGTAAACTGCTTAATCAAGTGACTAGTGGTGCGTGGGAAGTGACGCGTTATTACGGTTTCGATACCAATACGGGTCGAATTTATTATCAGAGTTCAGAAACAGGAAGCATATACAGAGATATTTATTCGGTGCTACCTAACGGGAACAATAAGGCTAAATTAACCAATCGTAAAGGGACCAACAGTGCGTCTTTTAGCGCCGATTTTAGCTACTTTATAAATACGTTTTCGAGCTCAGAGATTCCTCCAATTTATAGTCTTCACAATGCCTTAGATGGTAAACTGGTTAGAGAAATAAAGAATAATTCGGCACTGCGCACCAAATTATTTGGTTACCAAATGTCGCCTAAGGAATTTGGTACTATTAATGTTAATGGCAACGACCTTAACATGTATACCATTAAACCAGCCGATTTTGATCCAGAGAAAACCTATCCATTATTTATGTATCAGTATTCCGGTCCGGGATCGCAAAATGTTGCAGATAGATGGGGTGGTTCTAACGACTACTGGCACCAAATGTTGGCACAACAAGGCGTTATTGTAGTTTGTATTGATGGCCGCGGAACAGGTCTTAAAGGGCGTGATTTTAAAAAAATGACGCAACTAGAACTAGGAAAATTCGAAGTTCAAGATCAGATTGCAGCCGCAAAACAACTTGGAGCATTGCCTTATATAGATGCAAGTCGCATTGGAATTTGGGGTTGGAGTTACGGCGGATTTATGTCGGCTAATTGTCTGTTTCAAGGTAGCGATACCTTTAGCATGGCTATAGCTGTGGCACCTGTTGGTAGCTGGCGTTTTTACGATACCATTTATACCGAACGTTATATGGATACCCCACAAAACAATCCTAGTGGTTACGACAACAATTCACCCATTACGCATGTAGATAAGCTAAAAGGTAAGTTCTTGTTAGTTCATGGTACGGCAGACGACAATGTGCATGTTCAAAACTCAACGCGCTTAGTAGAAGCTTTAGTGCAGGCCAATAAGCAATTTGACTGGGCTATGTATCCAGATAAGAATCACGGCATATACGGAGGCAATACACGGCTGCATTTATACACTAAAATGACCAATTTTATATTGGATAACCTATAAACCGATTACTAACTAAATAAACTTATATGGAATTTAAATTTGGAGGTTCAGATATAAACCAAAAGACCGTATTAGGACATCCTTCGGGCTTGTTTGTACTGTTTTTTACAGAAATGTGGGAACGCTTTTCTTACTACGGTATGCGTGCCTTGTTGGTGCTCTTTTTAACCGCTGCTATATTAGGTGAAGGCGGCTGGGGCTGGGAACGTTCAGAAGCACTTCTGCTTTATGGATGGTACACAGGACTAGTCTATATTACTCCAATTATTGGTGGTTTTATAGCAGACAAGATAATGGGTTACAGACGCGCCGTTGTGCTTGGAGCCTTACTAATGACTTTGGGTCATGCCTCTATGGCGCTCGAAGTCACTGCAGATTTCTTCTTTTATATTGGACTCGGTTTGCTAATTGTAGGTAACGGCTTATTTAAGCCGAATATTAGTTCGATGGTTGGACAATTATATAAAACACAAGGCAAAGAAAAAGATGCTGGATACACCATATTCTATATGGGAATTAACGCAGGTGCCTTTTTAGGGATACTATTGTGTGGATATATTGGCGAAACTGTTGGCTGGCATTACGGCTTTGGCTTGGCCGGGATTTTTATGTTCTTTGGAATGTTGCAGTTTTATTTTGCGCAAAAGATATTTGGAAATATTGGACTATCTCCTTCTAAAACAGAAGATTTAGACGACTTAGTAGAAGATTCTTTAGAAGACACAAAAGAAGCGATAGAAGAAGTTATGGAGACAGCAAGTAAGTCTAAAGTAACTTCGGACCGTTTAAAAGTAATAGGAGTGTTTGCATTCTTTACGGTTTTCTTTTGGTGGGCTTTCGAACAGGCTGGTGGTTCTATGACTATTTTCGCTGCAGATTATACAGACCGTGTCTTGGTAGACAATGGAGCCTTGACTTTTAAAATATTTAACACCTTACTTACGGTGGTGCCTATGTTAATTATTACATGGGTACTTATTCTGTTATTTAAACAGACTTACCAGCGCTACGCGCTTTCTAACATCTTTTTAGGAAGCAGTTTTGTTATTATATGGGGGATTGTAATTTGGATGCTAAACCGTGAATTTGCTATAGAAACTGCCGAAGTTAAAGCATCTTGGTTTGGGATATTAAATTCGTTCTTTATTATTGCCTTTGCGCCGCTGTTTTCCAAAATCTGGACCAGTAAATACAACCCGACCGGCCCTGTTAAATTTGCCATTGGGTTATTGCTGTTAGGTCTAGGATTCGCCATATTAGCTTTTGGTTCTATGGGAATTCCTCTTGGGGCTAAAACGGCATCTGTTAGTATGATATTCTTAATCTTAGCATATCTATTCCACACCCTAGGTGAATTGTGTATTTCGCCTGTTGGATTGTCTTACGTTAGTAAGTTGGCTCCATTAAAATTGGTAGGCCTTATGTTTGGAGTTTGGTTTGTAGCTAACTTTATAGCAAACCTAACTGCAGGTTGGACAGGTAGTTATATTGACCCAATTGTAGAGAATTATGGAATGAGCACCTTCTTCCTAATTTTTACATTAATACCCGTTGCAGCAGGACTTATTATGCTGGCATTAAATAGAACTTTAGTCCGCATGATGCACGGAATTCGATAAATATCGCAATAGAAACATTTAAAAAGCGTTCTAAGTAATTGGAACGCTTTTTGCTATTTTAGTTGTAAGTCCCTAGAAATACAGCGACTTAGTAATAATACAAAGTTTTTTATAATGAAGAATACTTACCTACTTCTAGCACTACTTTTTATAACAGGATTGACTCAGGCTCAAGATGCAATTAACTGGATGACTATGAATCAGGCCTTAAAAGCTCAAGAAGAAAACCCTAAAAAGATTTTTGTCGATGTGTACACCACCTGGTGCGGCCCTTGCAAGATGATGGATAGAGATACTTTTAGTAATCCGGATGTTATTGACTATATAAACACCAATTACTATGCGGTTAAATTTAATGCCGAAGGAACAGAGTCTATAGAATATCAAGATTTTGTCTATACCAATCCCAATTATCAGGAAGGAAGAAGAGGTCGAAATGCAACCCATTTTTTTGCCGATGCCTTGCGCATACAGGCCTTCCCTAGTATTGCTTTTTTTGATAACGATTCCAGCTTGATTCAGGTTTTACCTGGGTACAAATCGCCTCAAGAAATAGAAATATTTTTAAAAATGATCGCCAACGACGATTATAAAGAGCTAACTACAACAGCCGCTTGGCAAGAATATCAAGCAAATTTTAAAAGTACCTTTAAATAGCCTTATTTAACGACTAAAATTTAAAAGCTCCTGATTGCGCTGTGTTGTAAAACGGAAGTTTTTCTTGTTTAGCCGTCGCGCTCCATCGGGCCACATTCTGTATATAACTACTCCCGTCGGCAATAATTAATTTAGGTTTTAATTGTTGTACCCACGCCTGTAAGTGAATTTTTGCATTATTGGTTAAGACTAAATAATCTAAACCCAGAATTTGCGTTGGAATGGCTGTTTTTGTACTTACAATTAACACCTTGCAGTTATTTATTACAAGGTATTGAGGGAGTTGCTCTTGGATTATATTAATGGCATTATGTGTTTTTCTTAACCGATTTAAATACATCGTATCTGTAGGATTAACATTGGTAAATAGGTTTATTAGTCTGCCTTGTTTGTTTATAAAAGCTGTCTTGCCTACTTCATGTAAAATCCAATTATGGTTAACGGCATCTTTGTTTTGTTTAAGTGCAATAAGTCCGTAAAAAATGACTGCTGCAAGGCTTATAAAGCGGAAACCGTATTTAGGCTTATACTGCAAGACCAACACCAAGGCAAAACTTAATAAATACAACACCCATAATTGCAGAGAATTTATGTGTATTTGTTCGATTGTAGCAAGGGGTAGTGTTCCTATTTGAGTTGCAGCTTGTGTAATTACTTCGATTAAGAATTCTAAAATTGTAAATGCCACTTCTGGAACAGGAACAATTGCGCTAATTAGTAGTACTAATAGTCCGTAGCCTAAAATAGGTCCAACACAGGGAAGAATAACTAAATTGGCTACCAAAAAGTAACTCGGAAATACATTAAAATAGTAGAAACTAATTGGCAAAACACCCCATTGTGCCACAAAAGAAACACTTAGAATTTCCCATAGCCGTCTTGCTAGTTTTGATTTTGGAACATATTGTTTTTTAATTAGTGGGTGAATCCAAATAATAAAAAACACAGCGGCATAACTCATTTTAAAACCAACTTGATACAGGTATAGAGGATTGTATAAGAGCAAGATTAAAAAAGATAGAAATAAGACATTCATGGAGTTTGTTTTACGCTCCATAACTTGCGCAAGCGCAAATAAAGAAAACATTACTGCAGCCCTAACAATTGAACTTGACAGCCCCGTTATAAATGCAAAACTCCAGAGGACCGTTACGCTTAAAAGGAGGCCCATAATTCGGCCCCAGAGCTTGCGTTTAAATCGCGCAGTTACTTTATTTAAAAATAGTAGAATTATTCCTAAATGTAGACCAGATATTGCAAGTACATGCATAACTCCGGCATTGGCAAAAGTGTTTCGAATTGTGGGGTTTATGCCTGTTTTTTCTCCAAGAAGTAAGGCGCTAAGTACTGCTGTGTTCGCTGGATTTTTAATATTAGCGACTATAGTTCTATTAAGGCGTTGTCTAAATTTTAACGCCAGTATTTTTAAACTTTTATGTTTTTTAAAAATTGCTTTAATTTGATTGCCACCACCTTTTAATTCAGATCCAACCCCTTGGTAAAACAAATACTCAGCATAATCAAATTCGTTTGGATTTTTTGGTTTTGGAATTTTACTGGGCATAAGAGAACTCGCATAATACTGTCCAAGATGTAAAGGTTTACAAGCCGTATCTTTTTTAATTCGGATTAAAATTTTTGTATTAAAACCAGATAAACTGTCTTGTAAATTGCCATAATATCTGGCATAAAATTGAGATTCTTTTAAAACTTCGCTTACATAAAAAACCTGAGTTTTAGAAGATTGAAAACTGCTTGAAGTTAATTGAGCTGGTTTTTTTTGCTGGTAGTTAAAAATTCCAAAGAGTATAAATATTACATAAATACAGCTGTTAAATAGCAACGATTTTTTAGTGGATTTTCTCCTCGTGTAATGTATTAATAAAGCGAGGCTAAATAAACCAAAGCCGCTAGTATACAGAGCAATAGACGCAATGCAAAAATGATTTGCTAATACAATACCAAGCGCATAAAAAAAGGTGAGCTGTACAAGAGGAAGTTTAATCCATTCCATAAGTTATTCCCTGAAGTTTTTGGGAATAACTAAAAAGCAGTTTAAAGATACTTAAAATTTAAAACAATCGTCGCGCCTTTACATAGGCCGAATTCCAATACGATTCGTCTAGGCTAGAAATTATAACGCCTCTCGAGGTTGTAGCGTGAATAAATTTTACATCGCCATTATTTGACGATACAATTAAACCTACATGGTTAATTTGATTACTGTTTTTATTGGTCTTAAAAAACAACAAATCTCCTTTAGCTACTTGAGACAACTTTAGTGAAGTGCCCTGTGTTGCCATATCACGGGAAATGCGTGGAAGTTTTATATTTTGGCGATCAAACGAAACATAAACTAAGCCTGAACAGTCCATGCCCGATCGGGAAGTACCACCAAAACGATAAGGAGTTCCTTTAAAGGATGTTGCGTATTTAACAATATCGTTGGCCTTGGCCTGATTGGCTGTTATCGCGTTGCGTTCTTTGGTGTAGGTTTTACTTGTATTACTGGCAGCTTTGTTGCTGCTTCCGCAGGAGCTCATTGCAATAATAAGCAGAGACAAGAATAATAATTTAGGCATCTTTTAGATTTGGAGGATACGTAAAGCTACTAAAATATCTTTAATTGCCGCAAATAAGGGCTGCAGTTTTAGCACTAGCACCTTTGCCACCAAGAGCCTTTTCTAGTTCGTAATATGCTATAAACAGTTGTGCTCTTTTGTCGGGATCTAAAATTAATTCTAGTTCTTGTTTAAGAGCTTTGGCGTTAAATTCGTTTTGGATTAATTCGGTGACTACAGGTTTGTCTAAAATTAAATTTACAAGCGAAATATATTTTAAGTGAATAACTCGCTTCGCAATCTGATAAGAAATAGCGCTCCCTTTATAACAAACTACTTGCGGAATTTTAAACAATGCTGTTTCTAAAGTTGCGGTTCCCGAGGTAACCAAAGCGGCGTGAGCCACACTCAACAAATCATAAGTTTTGTTTTGAACTAAAACAGCAGGACTGTTTTTTATAATCTCTTGGTAAAAGGATTTGTCCTGACTTGGCGCTCCTGCAATTACAAATTGGTATTCACTAAAGTCCTTTTGAATGCTTAGCATTACTGCTAGCATTTTAGAGATTTCTTGTTTCCTACTTCCAGGAAGTAAGGCAATAATTGGTTTGTTTTCTAATTTGTGCTCTTTGCAAAACTCCTGTTGACTTTTGGGTTCTCTATTGTTAATGGCATCCAAAAGTGGGTGACCAACAAAGTGAACAGGATAGTTGTGTTTTTCTTCGTAAAAGGCCTTTTCAAACGGCAAGATTACATACATATGGTCTACGTCACGCTTTACTTTTTTAATTCGGCCTTCTTTCCAAGCCCAAAGTTGAGGTGAAATATAATAGTGTGTTGGAATGCCTTGTTGTTTTGCCCACTGTGCAATTCTAAAGTTAAATCCTGGGTAGTCAATAAAAATTATTTTATCCGGTTGGTATTGACTTATGTCCTCTTTACAAAAACGAATATTCTTTAAAATGGTTCTAAGATTTAGCACTACCTCTATAAAACCCATAAAAGCTAAACTTCTGTAATGTTTTACTAAAGCCGCCCCAGTAGCTTGCATAAGGTCGCCTCCCCAACATCTAAAATCTGCCTTAGGGTCTAGTTCTTGTATAGCCTTTATAAGGTTGGAACCGTGTAAATCTCCAGAAGCTTCCCCCGCAATAATATAATACTTCATGCCTATTTAGTTGTTAAAATAGAGTGTGTATGTAGTTATGGCCGTGATTAAAGTAGCCATAACCACCCCACGAGCCATGTATTCTTTGTCCTTTTTTAGCAACCCAAAAAACAAAGCTAAATTAGGTAAGGCACCC
This sequence comes from Gilvibacter sp., assembly GCA_965277295.1. Lineage (GTDB taxonomy): Bacteria > Bacteroidota > Bacteroidia > Flavobacteriales > Flavobacteriaceae > Gilvibacter. The sequence continues at coordinate 735,509 of OZ255720.1, read as the reverse complement.
AAGGCTAATAACATCCAAAGGGAACCGCTTAATCTGTAAAAATTAAAAGTGTCGGCGAAGCTCAATGCTTTAACCTGCGAAATAATAAAAGTAACCAAAACAATACCTATTAAATTGGAAGCTATTCCGCTTAATAAACCCAATAAAATCTTTTGTTTCATAAAGGCCAAATTAATTAAACTTAAAGTCTACGCCGTTCTGGCTTTACAGCCTCGCTAAATTACGCAATTTATGTGCTATTGCATGCGGGATGTTTAACAAAAAATTAGTATCATTACGCAACAATGGCACGGTTTTTTCTCTAATTTAGACCGATAATTAAAGATGTTGATATGCGATTAATGAAAAAGAATTTTAAGCTGCTTTTGCTGGCAGTCTTTGTTGCTGCTGCTTCTTGCAGTTTTACCACCAAAAGTTTTGACGATCCAGAGAAAGATAAGTTACTTGTAGATTTATTAACCTATGTATTGGAGCGCTTCCACTACGATGCGAGTGCAGAAGATATTGACGACGAATTTTCCGAAACAGTCTACACCAATTTTATAGAGAACTTAGATCCAATTAAGCGCTATTTTTTAGCATCAGATATAGAAGAATTCAGTCAGTATAGAACCCTTGTCGACAATCAAATTTTAGAAAAAGATTTAACGTTTTTTAATCTGGTGTACTCCAGATTGGATCAGCGCATAAGCGAGGCACAAACATATTATCCAGAGATTTTAAGCACACCCTTCGACTTCGATGCTAACGAAGACATAAGCATAGATTACGATAACTTGCCCTATGCAACATCTAAAGAAGAGCTTAAGGAACGTTGGAGAAAACAACTAAAGTTTAGCACCCTTTCCACGTATTTCGAAAAAATTGAAGACAATTTGGCTAGTATAGAGAAGGAAGAAGATTATACTCCAAAATCTAAGTCTGCCTTAGAAGCAGAAGCTCGAGAAACTACGTTAAAGAGTTTTAACGACAATTACAGTTATGTAAACGACTTAGAGCGCAAAGATTATTTTAGTGTGTTTTTAAACACTATGGTAACGGTTTTCGATCCACACACAAATTATTTAGCTCCTCCAGATAGGGATCGTTTTGACCAGCGTATGTCTGGACGTTTAGAGGGAATTGGAGCTCGATTACAAAAGGAGAACAGCTACATAAAAGTTGTTCAAGTAATAAGTGGTGGTCCAGCCTGGCGCGGCGAACATATAGAGGTTGGCGACGTAATTATGAAGGTTAAACAAGCCGACGAGTTGGAGCCAGTGAGTATTGTTGGCATGCGTATAGACGATGCGGTTAAACTAATTAAGGGTCCAAAAGGTACCAAGGTAACGCTTACCATAAAGCGTGTAGATGGAACCATAGAAGACGAAGTTATTACCCGAGACGTAGTAGAGTTAGAAGATACTTATGTGCGTACTTCTTTAATAAATGCAGACGAGCGTAAGTATGGTTTAATAAACCTACCGGCCTTTTACTTTACAACAGACGATTACAAAGAACGCAATGCAGCAATGGATGTTAAGCAAGAAATAATCCGCCTAAAACAAGAAGGAATGGAAGGCCTTGTGCTAGATTTACGCAATAACGGTGGGGGATCATTACAAGCGGCTATAGACATTGCAGGCTTATTTATAAAAGAAGGACCCGTAGTGCAAGTTGCCTCTAAGGGCTCACGCAAAGAAGTTTTAAAAGACGAAGACGAAGAAATACTTTGGGACGGTCCATTGGTAGTATTAGTAAACGACGGATCGGCATCTGCATCTGAAATTGTTGCAGCGGCTTTACAGGATTACAAGCGAGCAATAATAATTGGCAGCAAACAGACTCACGGTAAAGGAACTGTACAGCGTGTTTTAGATTTAAATCAAGGTGTTAGAAACAGCGACATGGGCGATATGGGAGCTTTAAAAGTAACCATGCAAAAGTTCTATCGTGTTAATGGTGGATCGACTCAATTAGAGGGTGTTAAAAGCGACGTGGTTATGCCAGGTAGATACGCTTATTTAGACATAGGCGAAAAGGATTACGACAACGCCTTACCTTACGATAAAATAAACCCAGCATCTTATGCAGTTTGGGATGGTTATATAGATTACGAATCCACAATTAAAAATAGCAACGCTAGAATGTCTCAAAGTCAGGCCTTAAAACTAATAGACGAAAACGCCATGTGGATTAAAGAGCGCCAAGACGAAACTAGCGTGCCTTTAAATATAGATCAGTACACCAAAGATGTAGAAGCGCGACGCGAGTTTGCTAAAAAATTCGATGTGTTAGACGAGTACCAATCTAGCCTAGATTACAGTTCGTTGCCTTACGAGTTGGCATTAATAGAAAAAGATTCTACCTTGGCACAAAAGAGGTCTCGTTGGCATAAAAATCTAAAGAAAGATATTTATGTTGAAGAAGCGGTAAGTGTGCTTCAGGATCTTAAAATTAACAACATTCGCCAAGGTAATTTGGCCGATATAAAAGATTAAATATGTAATGGGGAAGTCGTATTCCTTAACAGCATTAGCGCTCCAAAAGTTTAAAAGGAACTTTTGGGGCGTTTTTAGTTTTACATTTTTATGTGTTGCGATTTTGGTTGCAGTATTCGCTTATGCTTTGGCTCCAGATAAGTCTAAGAACGCCAATCAAATGCATGTTTCTATTCATTCGCAAAAACCTGGATTTACAGTCGATTTGCTTACCATTCCATCTGAATTCACCATACAGGAATCTGGATTTTTTGAATTTTTTACTGGGAAACAAACTGCCGATTCAGAAGTTCCTATTTTAGATTATCAGCTGTCCGATTCGGGTATTATTATTACCGAATACGCTCAAGATGGATTACAAGGACTTGTTAAAGAGTATAAAATTGGCTTGTTTCCAAAGGCCGAAACCCCCGCAGAAATAGCGAGTCAGTATATTAAAAAGACCACGTTTACTTTAGGTACAGATAAATACGGTCGCGATTTGCTTAGTCGTATGCTAATTGGGATTAGAATTTCGCTTGCCATTGGTTTTGTGTCTGTTTTAATATCACTTGTAATTGGAATAACGCTAGGCGCCGCAGCGGGTTATTTTGGAGGTCGAGTAGACAATATTATTATGTGGCTAATAAACGTAACTTGGTCTATTCCCACTTTACTATTAGTGATTGCAATAACCTTAGCCTTAGGTAAAGGGTTCTGGCAGGTTTTTATTGCAGTAGGCCTTACTATGTGGGTAGAAGTTGCGCGCGTTGTGCGAGGGCAAGTAATGAGCGTTAAAAATATGCAATACGTTACGGCTGCAAAAGCGCTAGGTTTTTCCGATTTACGAATAATTACCAAACATATCTTACCCAATATATTGGCTCCAGTAATAGTAATTTCGGCTGCTAATTTTGCTGCTGCCATATTAATAGAAAGTGGGCTTAGCTTTTTGGGCATTGGCGCACAGCCACCTATGCCTAGTTGGGGCGGTATGATTAAAGATCATTATTCCTATATCGTACTAGGTAAACCCTATTTGGCCGTAATTCCTGGTCTTGCAATAATGAGTCTAGTAATGACTTTTATGCTTATGGGCAACGCACTGCGCGATGCATTAGATGTGAAAATATAGCGTTAGAACAAGCCTCGTAGCTGGTAGAAAAAACGTTCCAAGAGACGTAAATCCTCTGTTATTATTTGGGCAGATCCAGACATTTCGTTTCTAAAGGGAATTTCTATTTGATAAGATGTTACTAAGGCCTTAACTAGGCTGGCGTTTATTAAATAGTATCCTTCTTCGTTTGGGATGGCAGACATAGACTCAATATTAGCTTCTAACATACCGTATTCTTCTTGCGGGTAATTATAAAGCTGGATAAGAACATCTTGACCCTTTTTAATTTTCCCAGAATTTTGAATAGGAGCTTTAATTTTCACAAAATATTGGTTGTTGTTATTTGGAATTACCGTACCTATTAAATCACCCGAATTAACACGCTGATTAGGATTCCAAAGTGTTAAAAAAGAAACTTTTCCAGAGACCGTCGATTTTAACACGTAGTTCTGTTCCCAAATTAAAATAGCTTCTAAAAGTTCGTTGTTAGCTTGTATTAAATTTTTAAACAATCGGGAATCTTCCATTTGATTGTTTATTTGTGTGTCTTTTATATTTTTGTTCGCTTCGTTTATCGCCTGATTTAACTGTGATATGTTTAAATCTAATTGTTGTTGACTTTTTTGTAATTCTAAAAATCTTAACTGTTTTGCTTCGTATTCATTTAATGAAATTACTCCCTTTTTGTATAAGATTTTATAGCGCTCAAATTCGTTTTTAACGAGCTCAAGTTTTTGTTTGTCTAGATCTTTTTGGTTAAATAGGTTGCTTAAGCGTAGTTGCAATTCATTGTAAGATAGTACGCTGGCTTTAATTTGGTTGGAATACGGATCCAAAGAATTGTTTAAACTATATTCTAAAATGGCCTTTTGAAACATAGTAAAGCTTGCAGAAATTGAGCCTAATTTTAGGTTCTGAAATTTATCGATTAACATCTGGTGGGCTGCCAACTTAAGATTTAAAGTATCTAGTGCCTGTTTTAAAAAAAAGACGTCTTTGTAGTTGGCTGTGTTTTGTAATACGGCAAGTGTTTGTTGTGGGCTAACCATTTGGTTGTCTTGCACTAAAATACTTGCTATTGTACCGCCAATCTGAGCATATATTTTTTCTGGAGGCTGCTTAGAAGCAATTACAGATTCACTCGTAATAACATCGGGGTATCTAATAAACCAGGTAAATAGAAAGAACAAAACCAATAGCCCCAATATTATGGAGTTTCCCATAAACAACAACGAATTTGGTGTTTTGGTGAGTATATCTTGTACTTCTTCGCTACGATTGTTTAATCTTGAGTTGGGCATAAGCTTTTTTTGTGCCCAAGAATAAATTCTTGGGCACTATTAAAATTATAGGTCATCACATAATGGACGACAAGCAAACTGAGCACATCGACATGAAATTTCTGTACATTGACCCTGAGAATCAAAGCAGTTAAGTTTCCCACCGTTTATTGTTAAAAGCTCGGTTTTGCTCAATTGTTGAGCACCTGTAATATTCATTATTTTTTTCATTTTTTAATGTATTAATATAGTTTGTATTCGCGGTCATTTTAAGGCGTCCGCGGCTTTACGCCTCTTCTTGCAAGAATGTTTTTATGTGCCTAGTTCCAGCTGATTTTTAACCAATTCAAAATAATTATTGCGTTGCGCCACTAGTTCTTTGTGTGTTCCTTTTTCTATTATTTTGCCATGCTCTAGAACCACAATTTGGTCGGCATTCTTTACTGTGCTTAACCTATGTGCTATAACCACTACAGTTTTGTTTTTAAAAAACTTATTTAGGTTTTCCATAATGGTTTTTTCGTTATTAGAATCAAGCGCCGATGTAGCTTCGTCAAAAAACAAGAAATCTGGGTTTTTATAAACAGCCCTAGCGATTAATAAACGTTGTTTTTGACCGGTACTTAGCCCGGTTCCTTCCATACCTATTTGTGTCTGATATTGCAGAGGTAGTTCGGTTATAAACTCTTTAATATTGGCAACTTCTACGGCGTGTTCTAACTTCTTGTAATTTATTTGTTCTTCCCCAATAGCAATATTATTGGCTATGGTATCGTTAAAAATGTAACCTTCTTGCATTACAACACCAGTGTGGTCTCGCCAAGTGTGGCTCGAAATATTTTTTAAGTTGTGTTCGCCCAAGCTTATATCTCCTGCTGTTGGGTCGTAGAACTTTAATAAAAGCTTCATTAAGGTTGTTTTTCCGCTACCGCTAGTGCCTACTATGGCAGTAATTTTGTTAGCAGGAACACGCAGGGTTAATTCTTTTAAAACCAATGTTGGGTTGCCAATGTATCTAAAATCAACCTTATTTAGGTGAATATCTTCTTTTGGGTCAATCTGGGTTATTTTATTGGCATCTATGGATTCTTCGTCTGGTTTGTGGTGAATTTCACCTAATCGTTCCAACGAAATTTTAGCGTCCTGAAACTCTCGTATAAAACTTATAAACTGCTGAATGGGAGCATTTAATTGCCCGACTATATAGGAAATGGCAAGCATCATCCCTAAAGTAATACTGCCTTCTACAACCAGTTTTGCGGCGATAACTAGAATAAGAATGTTTTTAAGTTCATTAATTAAAGAAGAACCAACGGTCTGATACTGCTCTAAAGCGAGATTCTTTATCGATATTTTAAACAGTTTGGCCTGTACCCGTTCCCACTTCCAGCGCTTTTGCTTTTCGGCATTGTGCAGCTTAATTTCTTGCATGCCGTTTATAATTTCTATGACTTGACTTTGTTCTTTACTAATTTGTGCAAAGCGTTTGTAGTCTAGCTCTTTTCGCTTCTTTAAAAACAGGAGAACCCACGCTAAATAAACTGCACTTCCTAAAACAAAAAGCCCAAATATAGTCGTGTTGTAATAGGCAAGAACCAACGTAAAAATAACGAAGGTCATAAAAGAAAACACCGTGCTTAAAGAAGATGTTGTTAGTATTTTTTCTATCCGCTGATGATCGTTAATACGCTGCATAATATCGCCGGTCATTTTGGTGTCAAAAAATGCAATGGGCAAGTTCATGAGCTTTATAAAAAAGTCAGAAATAATAGAAATATTAATACGAGTACTTAGATGCAGTAAAATCCAACTTCGAATAACTTCTATAGTGCTACGACCAAAAAACAGGGCGACTTGAGCAAAAAGTATTAGGTAAACAAAGTTAATGTCTTGGTTTTTAATACCTACATCTACTAAGCTTTGCGTTAAAAAGGGAACCACTAATTGCAGTAAGCTTCCACACAGTAAACCCAGTATTAATTGTAGTATGTATTTTTTATAAACCTTTACATATTGGAACAAATAACTAAAGCCAAATTTTACAGTATCCTCTGGATCGTCGCTGTCAAAACTCTTTAGTTTTGGTGTAGGCTCCATGAGTAGTGCAACTCCAATCTCTTGTGCAGAAGCGCCTATTTTACCGGTCCAAAGATTTAAAAATTCTTGTTGGCTTAAGGCAATTAACCCATGACCTGGATCAGATATATAGTATTTGTTTTTTTTAATATTATAAAGCACTACAAAGTGGTCGTTGTTCCAGTGTAGTATGCAGGGTAAATTGGCGTTCTTTAGTGTTTTTATATCTAGTTTTACTCCTAAAGTTCTAAACCCCATTTTTTCAGCAGTATCACTTAATGCCAAAAGTGAGCTTCCTTCGCGGGTAGTTTCGCTTAAGATTCTCAGGGTAGGTAACGAAACATTTTTTCCATAAAACTTGGCCAAAATGCGCAAACATGTTGGGCCACAGTCTTTGCTGTCGGGTTGAGGATAATATGGAAATTTTGGCTTCATGGTTTACTTATAATTCCAATTAAAACTTTTATGGGTTTACACGTATTAATTCATTATAATTTTTATCGTGTAAATGCTGAGAAAGAAACCTTCTCAGCATTTTTTATGCCTATTATCAAATTGACATTGGCTTACAATTAGTTGCCACATAGAAATGTCTCCCACACAGTATCGCAATCTGAACAACCAGTAAGAGGTGAACATTTAGGTCCACTTCCCTTTATTGATTTTTGTTCGTTTTTGCTCATTGGTTGAGCGCCGTCTAGATTTAAAATGTTTTTTAACATGATAGATAATATTAAATTAATTGTGTCGTGATCGTTTATAGACATTCACGTTTATGTCTAATTCTCGAGAAAATATCTTTGCCTCATGCAGCTGTATTTTTAGCTTGTAATTGCTCTGTTAAGTCATCTAAAAAAAGTGCTAAGTCGGTTTTATTGTATTCTTTTGGAAATTGACTCCCGTTTACAAATAAGGCAGGAGTAAAATTGACTTTATTCGCCGTTGCCCAATTTTTTTGTAATTCAAGCACCTTATTATAAGCAGGGTTAAAATGAATAATCTTTTGCTTAGCCCAGTCTAAGGGGTCGGCATTTGGACTGTATAATTTGTGTAACTCGTTTAGAATAGCCTTTTGGCCTTGTGTGTGGTAGATGTGTAGTAATTCCGACGCAATGCTGTAATGATCATATTGTTTATTCTTATCAACTTTAAATCGAACTCTTAGGCCAATTTTATCACCGGCTAGTGCTAAGACTTTCGTTAGTTCTTGATGCGTATCTTTACAATAAAAACAGAATGGACTAGTCAATAATATTAATTGAATAACAGCATTTGGATTACCCAATACTATTTCGGACCTAATGGAATTCTGGTTGACCTGTAACTCTCCTATTAACAGAGTCTTGAAAAGGTTAAAGTTGCGTTTAAACTTGTACGACTTTATTTTTAGTGTTTTATAGCTGGTATTGTTTGCTAAAAGACCTTTTAGCGCAGCCCATACAAGCATTGTAATTAATAAACTAACACCGAATATTAACAAACTGCCCTTGTCCAAATTAATGGACGCTAGTATGGTGGAGTCTATAAACAAGGTTCCCAACTGTAAAAGTAGTATTGCGGCTATGGCCAAACACAAGGGACACCACTGTTTTACAACAAGCCCTTGGTAGTAAATAGAATATACAATAACGGGCACAGCGCTAAGTGTAGTGACCAAAACAAGGCTTGTATTTTCGACTTGTGTTAATGCTATGAGCAGCCAGTTTAATATAAAACTGCCAAAAGCGACAAGACTTAAATCGCTAAGTTTAATACCACCAAAAATTTGAGCTCCATTAGAATTTAGTACACTGTCGCAGTTTGTCTTGGACCCACTGCTACAAATGTTCTCTGTAAATTTTGAATTAATTCCTAGCTCGTGTCTTACAATTAATATACTAACAGCCAGTCCAATTAAACTTAAGCCAAAATGTGTCACCCCAAAGAGCGAATTGGTCATACTAAAAAACCAGGCCACAACTAGCAATCCTAATACTGCAGCTGCAAGGTTTTTTATTGTTGAATAATCACTATTCTTTTCTTGTACTGTATCGTCTTTTTCTATAGCAATAATTACCCCATCCCAAATTTTAATAAAGGCCTCGGGCTGCATCTTATACGAATTACTTTCGCCTGTTGTTATTTTTAATTTGGACTTTGTTTTTGTTACTAATACCAGTTCGTCGCTAGCATCGGACTTTATATTGGCTAAAAAGCTAGATGGCAATTCCTTTAGAATGTCATTGTTTACTGGAAGTTTTACGGCCAAGTTTGGAATTCCAAAATGATCTAACACTCCCGTAACCGAATGTAGACTCGGGTAAGATGGGTGGCTTACCAATTGTAATTGCAGCTCTTGTTTATGAACTCGAATATTATTAGCCGTTACTAGTTTTTGCAGAATTATATAGAGTTGCTCTTTCATGACTGTAACTTTTTGTTAGTTTAATTGCTTAACGATTACTAAAGTCATGAACAAAAAAGTGGCAAACAATACCAACTGTTTAGGCGTGAGGTTTTATTTCATATTCGTATGGTATTGTCTTAAATGTGATTTGTATTAAAACTAAAAAACCACCTCATTCGAGGTGGTTTTTTAGTTTATTTATTTGTGCCTGTTAGTCCAAGAACAAAGTAAAGTCTAGGGTGCCATATTCGGTATATGGGCATGCAATTGTTGTTTTAGGTCGTGCTACAACTACGTTGTCGTTAATATTAACATAACCATCGTTTACTGTTACGTCTGTGGTATAACCTCGTAAAGGTGCAGGTGCAATGCGCTCTAACCTTTTTATTCCAGCATTAGAAGCGTCTGAATTTAAAGGGTGTGCTGTAGAAGTAAAGCTAGTAAAACTAAACCCTATCCCGCCAGAATTTCCTACTATGGCTCCATTGGGGAAATACAATTCTACACAGTTGTCAGTTACAATATAATCTATAAAGTCTTGTACCGCTATTTCGTATACGTCGCCCGTTAAGGGGTCTGGAATTGGAATAATTGGCACGCCAGGTTTGTCGCGGTCATGATCCGGATCAGGAATTGTACCCGATAATTCGTCATACAGTAAATCTCTAAATTCTGCTTCGAAACTTGTATAAGGAGAATGTCCAAATAGCGCACTTGCCTGAACAGTATTATTGGCTGTCATTAAACCATTAATATAAGCTTTGGTGGAGGTCTGTTCGTCCATTACTTTAACGGTTAAAAAAGATAACCATTCCATGCGGCGTTCAAAGAGTTCTGCTGCTGTATCGCCCGAGGAGTCGCCACCTAAAGACGTTGCTTTTGTGCTAATTTCTAAATTCTCAGAAGATTCTGCTTCGTTAATTTGTTCGGCTTCACACGATGTGATCAAGGTCGCAACAAGCAAGCCTAAAAAGGGAAATAACTTTTTCATGATTTGTACTTTTATTAATTATACTCCAAATATGGAATTTTAAATTTTTTTAGAAAAGTTACATTATATATTAGCCGCCCTTGCGTTCAAATTCGCTGGAACTTTTTTCAAATACGTAATTAATCAAAAATTCTTTTTAAGGTGTAATCTTTACGTCGACTAGATACGGGTACTTGAAAATCTAAATTCACTACAAGAACACCTTTCTTATTGTATTTTAAAACGTGTTTTTTATTTACAATATACGATTGGTGACATCTAATAAACTGTTCTTCCGACAAGATTTCCTCGATCTTTTTAATGGGCTTTGACACGACAATCTTTTCCATTTGCACGTTGTAAAACGTGGTGTAGTTGCCTTCTGATCTGCAATAAATAATATCGTCTTCGTAAATTGCGTAAACTGTGTCTGCAGTTTTTAGTATTACCCGTTTTTTTTCTGCCCCTCTAAAATACTCACTCGAAACTTCTAGAAGTTTGTCTAATTCTAGGTCGTTCTTTTCTTTAGAAATTGCACGACGTACTGCTTGCAGTAGTTCTTGATCGTCTATTGGTTTTAAAATATAATCCAAGGCGCCAACTTTTATAGCCTTAATAGCATGCTGATCGAAGCCTGTTATAAAAATTACTTCGAAGTTCTTATTTGGAATTTGAGCCAATAAATCGAAACCCGACCCGTCATTCATATTTATATCTAAAAACAATAAATCGGGGTCGTATTTGTTTATTGCGGCCAAACCTTGAGTTACCCCGTCGGCTTGAGCGACTACAACAATTTCTTTAGAAAAATGCTGGGACAATAACTCTTGTACATGTTCTCTTACAAAGGTTTCGTCGTCTACTAAAAGGGCTTTAAGTGTCATCTGTAGTATAGTAGGGTATTTGGAATGTTGTTAAAACGCCTGGTGCCGAACTATTGTTCTGGATACGCACAACAGTTTTAGTTGTTTTTTTAATAAACTCGTTAATGAGTCCCGTAGAAGAATTTTTACGTTCAACTATTGGGGTTGGAATTCCCAGTCCGTTATCTTTTATAGTACATAAAAGAGTTTTTGTACTTTGTTTAATAGTAATATTAATTTCTGCAAGATAGTCAATGTCTTTAAATCCGTGTTCTATCGCATTTTCAACAAAGGGTTGAATTAACATTGGTGGAATAAATACGGGGTCATCTTCTTCTAAATCTACATAGTTTATAGTGTACTTTAGATCGTGTTTTAAGCGATATTTTTGCAAATCTAAATACCCCTTTAAGGCAAGTATTTCTTGTTCTAAAAGCACCTTGTTTTTAACCGAATTCTCCATGACAAGTCGCAGTTGCCTAGAAAATTTAACCAAATATTCAGTGGCTTTTTCCGGACTCTTTTTTATAATGCGACCTATTGCGTAGAGCGAGTTAGAGGTATAGTGCGGATTCATTTGAGTTCTAAGCAATCGCTGTTGCATTTGCAATTGCATTTTCTGGAAGCCTTTAGTTCGTTTTCTATAAAAATAAACTCCAATTCCTGCTAAAATCATACTACCTAACAAGACAAATAATAAGCGCGTTTGCAGTTTTAAGTTTTCTATTTGTGTGGAAGTGTTCTTTTTAATTAGCTGCTGTTCGTTTTTGGTTGCAACACTTAAGGCAGATAACTCCTTTTCGAACTTATTTTGGTATTGGGCATCCATTGCATAAAGCACCGAATCTAATAATTGAATAACCTCTCTTGGTTGGGAATTGGTTTTTGTTGTTAAATTAAACTTATATTTAAGTATACTGTTTTGTACGTCACGATCAATATTGGAAAACCCAAGATTCACGGCCGAATCTAAATATTTTCGCGCGTCTTCCAATCTATTTAAGTCTATTAAAACTTCGCTTATGTTGGCATAAGGGTAGGCCAATAGTGTTTTTTTATCGGGGCCATCTGGTATTTGTTTGGCTGCTTGAAGACCTAATAAGTAAGATGCTAGCGCTTCTGCTTTCTTGTTTTCGTAAAATAGGTACACGCCATAGTTGCCGTAAAGTTGACGGTTAAAATCATGAGTTAATTTCCATGAGCTATTTTTAATGCTGTCCAATATTGCAAAAGTTCCGGAAACATCGTCAAAATCATAATATAAATATTGAGCCTTAGAAATTAACGCAGGAACAACCAACGATTCGTCCTTGTCTTCGCTTAAAGCCGCTATACGTTTGGCATTGTAGAAATATGCACTATCGAATTGGCGCGTTTCTTTAAAGGTGTTTTCCTTCATATAAAAGCCAAGCGCGCGGCTCGAAAAATTATTCTTTAGTGTTAACGCTAGGTATCTATTGGCTAAAGTAAAACAATCTCCATATTTTTTTAGCGTAAGAAACGCTTCCCAACCCTCGTAGAATACATTTTTTTGAACTTCGGTTAAAATAGAATCTTTTAATAATAAACTCGCACTAAAATACTGAGTTGCTGCACTGTCAACTATACCTCGTTCTCTATAATATTGGCCTAAGCGAAAGAAGTTGTTAATCCTTAAAGAATCTTCTGTTAGAGGCATGGTAGCCAATAAATAACGTGCTTCTTGTAGGTGAATTAAGCGAGAACCTAGGGTTGCAGAATCTGCCGCACGGTGTAGCGTTTTTATCTGTTCAATATGTAATTCACGATTGCTCCGCGAACAACTAACTTGCACTAATAAAAAGAAAACAACAACGTACTTCACCATAAGTTTAAACATACTAATTTAAAATTAAAAACCGTGAATACCGATAATTATTTACATCTTGTTAAGTCGTATAAAGCTGGTCTAATTATACCAATTAATAGTCATATTCTTAGAGCGAATTATAGTATTTTGGACCTATGAATAACCGAACCAAATATCTAATTATTTTGGCGTTAGTGACCGTTGGCCTCTATTTTTTGGACAATTATGTGTCAAAAAACACTAATTCAAATAGTATAGATGTTGTTGCTGGAGGTGATGCCTTTTACGCCAATTGGTATCCAAATTCAACAACGGGTTTAATAATAGATAAAAAGCATTATTCATTTTCTTATAACGAGGCGGCCGAACAAGCAGAATGGGTTGCGTATTGGCTTTCGAAAGAGCAAATTGTTAACAACGATTATGAACGCCCTTACTTTCAGCAAGATCCTATGGTAAGCTCTGGATCTGCGCATTGGCGCAATTATAAAAACTCTGGTTACGATAGGGGACATTTGTGCCCCGCTGCCGATATGGAGTTTAATTATTCGGCTTTTAAAGACACTTTTTTTACAAGTAATATTAGCCCTCAACTAAACGAATTTAACAGTGGCGTGTGGAACTACTTAGAACAACGCACTAGAAATTGGGCAAAGCAGAATAATGGAGTATTTGTTATTACTGGAGGCGTTTTAAAGGACCCATTAACGACCATTGGCGACGAATCTGTTGTAGTGCCAAGTGCGTTTTATAAGATTATTTTGTCGACGTATCATGACGAATTTAGAGTGGTAGCATTTTTAATTCCGCATAATAAAAATAGCAAGCACTATGCCGAATATGCCACTAATGTAAGAACAATCGAAGCGGCAACCGGGATCGATTTTTTTACAACATTATCTAAAAGTGAGCAGGACCAATTAGAATCCCGTATAGATCGTTTATACTTTAATCTGGACTAGCGATGAATAAAATTACTAGCGTCTAGTTTAATAAAAATAAACAGTAAAATGGTAAAGCCCCAAAGTCCTGAGCCTCCATAGCTAATAAATGGCAGTGGAATCCCAACTGTAGGGAGTAGCCCTGTAACCATTCCAATATTCACAAAAAAGTGAAAAAACAGTATTGAAGCTACACTGTATCCATATACACGGCTAAAAGTCTGTTTTTGTCGCTCTGCAAGCACGAGCAATCTAATTATTAGAAAAACAAATAGAAAAACTACCAACATGCTGCCCAAAAAGCCCCATTCTTCGCCAACAGTGCTGAATATATAATCGGTGTGTTGCTCTGGGACAAAGTTTCCTTTGGTTTGGGTGCCGTTAGTCCAACCCTTACCGGTTAACCCGCCACTGCCAATGGCTATTTCGCTTTGATTAGTATTGTAACCAATTCCTTTAGTGTCTACCTCTTTTCCTAATACAATATTGAATCTATCGCGATGGCGCTGTTCAAAAACATTATTAAAAATATAATTAACCGAAAACGCAAACCCAATACAGGCACTCGCAATTATTGCATATTTGGCAATATTTGGTTTGTTTTTCTTGTTTACAAACCAAAGAACGACCGTAATAAGTAAAACTGCACCACTAACCCAATACACGCCCAGGACAAGGGTTACAACAAATAAAAACGCGGCTATAAAACCCAATAATAAATATACAAAGTGTAAGCCTTCTCGATATAATGGAAAAATTAGCGCCGTAAAAATTAATGCGCTTCCAGGATCGGGCTGAGGAATTATTAATAATGCTGGTAAGGCAATTATTAAAAATGCTCTTAATTGATGATTAAAAAACCGAATATTGGTTTGAATGTCACTTAAATACTTGCTTATAGCAAGAGCTGTAGCCGCTTTAGCGAATTCAGAGGGTTGTATGCTAAACCCAGGAATGGCATACCAGGAACGGGCTCCATTAATGCTATTTCCGGCCACAAATAGCCCTATTAAAGAAATAAGTGCCAGTATGTAGATTAAACTCGAAAAGCGTTCGTAAAACTTGGCATCTATGGCTAGAATAAAGGCAATTAAAACCAAACTAAGCAAAATTCTAACGAGTTGCTTAAAGTAAATCTGGTCCATGTCAAAAAAGGCAGAAGATGTATCGCTTAAAGAAGCAGAGTAAATATTAACCCAGCCAAAACCTACCAAAATAAAGTAAAGTAGTACTGTTATCCAGTCAATTCTTAAGAGGGTGGATTTACCTTGTTGCATTAATTGTTAATTGTAAAAGGAGCTCCAGATAAAGGTTTGGCGTATTCTTCTTCAAGACTTCCGTTTAGTACAAAGTCTTCCATGTCTTTACGACTAATATCGCCTTTTAAATATTTTTCTATCATTAGACCAGCAATTCTACCTGCCCATCGACTACCCCAATAACCGTTTTCTACAAATACGGCTAGGGCGATTTTTGGGTCGTCTTTTGGAGCAAAAGCAACAAAAATAGAGTGATCGGTAAGTTGTGTTTTAACGCCGTCTATATTTACGTAGTTTTCTGCAGTCCCTGTTTTACCACAAATCTCTATACCGGGAATCTGAATATACGCCGCTGTTCCTTCGTTATACACATCGAACATGCCTTCTATTACAGGAGTATAATGCTCGGCATTAATAGTGGTGTAATGTTTTTCTTTGTACCTAGTTGGAATGGTATCTCCGCCTCGAATCGATTTAATAATATGCGGTTTATAATACCAGCCTTTGTTAGCAATAATACTGGTAACATGAGCCATTTGCATAGGGGTCATGGTTACTTCACCTTGCCCGATAGCATTAGATATTGTGGCCGTTGCATACCATTTGTACTTTGGATATTGATACGAACGATTGTAAAAATCGGCATCGGGAATATATCCCTTACGTCCACTTGGTAGATCGTATCCCATATAATCGCCTAAGCCAAAACTTGCCAAATGATCATGCCAAGTATCCATGCCTTCTTGTGGGGTGTCGTATTTTTCTATGGAACGTCTATAAACGGTACAAAAGTAACTGTTGCACGAATTAGCAATCCCGCCAACCATATCTAAAGGAGAACGGTGTCCATGACATCCCAAAGGTTTTTTCCCGCCATAGTGATAGGCTCCTCTACAACTAATGCGCTCTTCTGGAGTAATAACGCCCTCTTGCAGTCCAATAAGTGAAGTTAGTGCCTTGAACGGGGAACCTGGTGGATATTGCCCCTCTAAAACACGGTCAAATAATGGTTTTGCAATAGAATCGTAATACAAGCGCGTATAATTTCTGGAACGTTTGCGTCCAACGAGCATAGCAGGGTCGAAGGTGGGGGCTGTTATTAAGGCGAGAATTTCGCCCGTTTTTGGCTCTAAGGCCACAATACCACCACGTTTATTTTGCATAAGCTGGGTGCCATAATCTTGCAATACCGCATCTATTGTGAGTACAATATCGCTTCCCGAAATTGGTATGGTATCGAAGCTTCCACCTTTATAAGGCCCAATATCTTTATTGAATCTATCTTTTTGAATATATCTAACTCCTTTTATGCCTCGTAAAACCGACTCGTATTCTTTTTCGATTCCGGTCATTCCAATAAGGTCGCCCATGCGGTAATAGGGCTGCTTATCTATAATTCCGTCGTTAACTTCGGCAATAAATCCAAGTACATTGGCAGAATGATCAATTTGGTAATCTCTTAGCGAACGCTTTTGAATGTAAAATCCTTTGTATTTGTACATGCGCTCCTGCAACGAGGCGTATTCTTCTTTGGTTAACTGTGGAATAAATGGCGAAGGAATTCTTGGGGAATACACGCGGGCCTTATTCAGTTTTTTTATAAAATCTTCTTTGGTAATATTAAGTGCCTCACAGAATTCTAGAGTATCCATGGCCGCTACATTACGAGGAATTACCATGATGTCGTAGGCGGGCTGATTAGAAACAAGTAAATTATTATTACGGTCAAAAATATAACCGCGTTCCGGGTAATCGTATTCCATTTTAATGGCATTGTTTTCGGACAATTGCTTAAAGCTGGAATCGTAAATTTGTAGGTAAAACAAACGTGCCGAAAATACAACTCCGGTAGTCAGGGCAAGGCCAAGAAGAAGTAGTTTTCTCATCGTGATTTTGGGCTAATTAAAATTAAGGTACTCATTAAAATTACAGTAGTAAATACCACAGTTAATAAGGTTTGTTTTAAAATTAAAACAAGATGCGAAAAACTAAAAATTTCTAAACAAAACAACACCAAATGGTGCACTAGCACCAAACCAATTACAAAGGTTATCCTGCTACCTAGTGGCATGTCTTTAATTTTAATGGCGTTGTATTCGTAACTCACGCCAAAAGATGCTTTTAGCATAAATGGCCTCAGATAGGCCATAGTAACACAGGCTGCGGCATGTATTCCTCCAGAATTTGAGAAAATATCTACGCACATTCCCAACAAAAAAGCCAATATTAAAAACAGACCTCGATCTGAATTAATAGGGTAGAGTACAATAAATAGCACGTATAAGTAAGGCGTTAAATACCCAAATAAATTTACATTATTAAGCAACAATACTTGCAGCAATAGCAGCAGTATAAATCGAGCGCCGTTTACAAGGATTTCATTCTTCATTCTGAACGGCTAATTCTAGGGTTTTAATTTCTGTTTTTGCGGTATTGTCTATAACATATGCGTGACCCAGACTGGTCATGTCGTTAAAAAGCTCCACTTGTACCGTAAAATAATTTCCGCTTGCTACTAATTCATAAGATTTAATGGTTCCTATGCCAATCCCCTCAGGAAATATGGTCGATTTTCCACCCGTTATAATCGAGTCGCCTACTTTTACCGGTGCCAAGCGGGGTACATCTACAAGTTGTACTATGTTTGGATTGTTGGTGTCCCATTCCAAACTGCCAAAGTGGTCGGAATTAGCCAATTTTGCATTTATTTTAGACTGGGTATTTAAAATTGACATTACACTGGAATAGTTGGCAGACACTTTTTGAACAATGCCAACAATGCCTTTAGAAGTGACTACGCCCATTTCTGGTCCAACTCCAATGCCAGTTCCTCCTTTAAGGGTCAAGCTGTTTTTAGAATTACCATAGGTGTTGTTTATCACTTTTACAGGAATATACTTAAAGGTAGCCGTGGTATCTGTTGTAAGGCTATCTGTAGGGAGACTTATTGCATTGCTTTTTAATAGCTCGCGTAACTTTGCGTTTTCTTCCAGAAGTAAACTGTTGTTGTCTTTAAGACTAAAATAATCACTTATGGCAGCGGAAAAACTAAAAAAGCCTCCACTTATAGCATTGGCCGAGCTCATGTACTTGCCTGTGTGATAATTTCTGGATTGAACTGTTAGGGTAATGGCAATTATAAACAAGACGCTAAACAGCAAAAAATGTCTAATTCGTATAAAGAAATTTAGAAGCTGTTGCATGAAATTAGCTTATTTATAAATCAACACACAGTTACGTATTAGGTCTGTTAAACAAATACTTGTTTGTATTTGGCTAAGTTTTTAAGGCAAATACCAGTTCCGCGCACTACGGCACGAAGTGGATCTTCGGCAATATAAACGGGAAGGTCAGTTTTTTGAGACAAGCGCTTATCTAGTCCGCGTAGCATCGAACCACCACCAGCTAAATAGATACCCGAATTGTAAATATCGGCAGCTAATTCTGGAGGAGTCTGTGATAAGGTTTCCATAACAGCATCTTCTATGCGCAAAATAGACTTGTCTAGTGCTTTTGCAATTTCTCTGTAAGAAGTTTGAATTTGTTTTGGCTTACCCGTTAATAAATCACGTCCTTGAACGGCCATATCTTCTGGAGGTAATTCCAAATCTTCTATGGCTGCTCCTATTTGAATTTTAATTTTTTCTGCAGTGCGTTCTCCAACATACAGGTTGTGTTGCGTGCGCATATAGTAAACAATGTCGTTGGTAAAACCATCTCCAGCAATTTTTACCGACTTATCACAAACAATACCACCCAATGCAATTACAGCAATTTCGGTAGTTCCACCCCCAATGTCTACAATCATGTTGCCTTTGGGCTGCATAATGTCTATGCCAATCCCTATAGCAGCTGCCATAGGTTCGTGAATTAAGTAAACTTCTTTTCCGTTTACCTTTTCGGCACTTTCTTTTACCGCACGCATCTCTACTTCGGTAATTCCACTAGGAATACAAATAACTATACGCAGTCCAGGCTTAAACAATTTCTTTTTAAGTGCTGGAATGTCTTTAATAAACATATTAATCATACGTTCACTTGCATCAAAGTCAGCAATTACACCGTCTTTTAAAGGGCGTATAGTTTTAATGTTTTCATGGGTTTTACCCTGCATCATATTTGCTTCTCGTCCAACGGCAATAATCTTGCCAGTCGATCGATCTCTTGCAACAATAGAGGGCGCGTCAACCACCACTTTATCGTTATGAATAATAAGTGTGTTTGCTGTGCCTAAATCAATCGCGATTTCCTCGGTTAAGAAGTCAAAAAATCCCATAAATGCTGGTGCGGTGCTTAATTGTTAGTTGCTTGGTTATGAGCGTTACACAAAAGTAACAAAATTAATGTTTAAAATGGCGTGTCCCGGTAAATACCATCGCCATATTATTAGCATTGCAATAATCGATACTTAGCTGATCCTTAATTGACCCACCAGGTTGAATTACAGCACTTATTCCAGCTTTGTCTGCAATCTCTACACAATCTGGGAAAGGAAAGAATGCATCGCTCGCCATAACAGCTCCATTTAAATCAAATTCAAAGGAGTTTGCTTTGTCAATCGCTTGACGTAGCGCGTCTACTCTGGAAGTTTGTCCGGTTCCACTTGCACACAATTGTTTGTTCTTTGCAAAAACAATAGTATTAGATTTGGTATGCTTACAAATTTTCGATGCAAATAGTAAATCCTCTAACTCCGTTTCTGTAGGTTTATTGTTTGTTGCAGTTGTTAAATCTTCAAGTACGTCTGTTTTGTTGTCTTTATCTTGAACCAATGCACCATTTAGGCAAGAGCGCATCGTAGTTTTTGGCATCTCTAAATTTTTAAGTAGTAGCAAAATTCTGTTCTTTTTTCCTTGCAGAATTTCTTTTGCTGCAGGGTCAAATCCAGGAGCGATTACTACTTCGCAAAATAGGGTGTGAATTTTTTCTGCCGTGGCAACATCTATAACCGTATTGCTAATTAATACGCCTCCAAAGGCAGAAACTGGATCTCCGGCTAAAGCATCTGTATAGGCTTGCGAAATGGTCTCGCGCTGTGCAAGTCCACAGGCGTTGTTGTGTTTTAAAACTGCAAAAGTTGGAGCGTCGTTCCAGAATTCGGCCATTAAGTTTACTGCGGCATCTACATCGAGTAGATTGTTGTAACTTAATGCTTTACCGTGTAATTTGTCGAACATTTTATCAAAATCGCCAAAAAAGAAACCGCGCTGATGCGGATTCTCTCCATAACGCAATACTTCGCCCTGAGTTTCACTAATTTTTAAGCTTGCAATACTGTGGTCTGCATTAAAATAATTAAAAATAGCCGTGTCGTAATGCGAAGACACATTAAAAGACTTGGCAGCAAAGCGCTTGCGGTCGGCTAGAGTTAAGGTTCCGTTGTCTTGCGAAATTAACTCTAAAAATTCGGTGTAATCGTCCATAGACGAAACACAAATAGTGTCTTTAAAATTTTTAGCTGCCGCGCGAATTAAAGAAATTCCGCCAATATCAATTTTTTCTACAATATCTTGCTCAGAAGCTCCCGAAGCCACTGTTTTTTCGAAAGGATATAAATCTACAATCACGGCATCCAATTGTGGAATGTCAAATTCAGACATTTGTGCAACATCGCCCGGATTGTCTTGTCGGTTTAAAATTCCACCAAAAACTTTAGGGTGCAATGTTTTTACTCGCCCTCCTAAAATAGAAGGGTAACTAGTGACGTCTTCTATGGCGATAACTGGAATATCTAGGTCGTTTATAAATTTTTGAGTTCCTCCTGTAGAATATAGTGTCACTCCTAATTCGTGTAATTTTTTTACAATAGGACCTAAGCCATCTTTGTGAAACACGCTAATTAGCGCCGATTTAATCTGTTTATTGCCAGTCATGAAAGGGATTTTATTAAGTGGCAAAAGTACTAATTCTGTTAAGAAATATGTAACATAATCTTAGCGAAAACGTCTTATCTTAGTAAAAAATTAAGAATCCTGTTTTGGGATCTATTTATTTTTGAAACAATCACGTATGTTAATCTATTTACGAGTACTTAGGGAGAGTTTTAATTTTGCCATTAGCGCATTAAAAAACAACAAACTCCGAACCTTTTTGTCACTTTTAGGAGTGACTATTGGTATTTTCTCGATTATTGGAGTGCTCGCCGCAGTCGATTCCTTAAAAAAGGAAATTGAAGGCAGCATTAGCTCGCTAGATAATAGTACCATTTTTCTAGGCCGATTTTCTTTTGGCCCTACCGATGTGCCGCAGTGGAAGCGACAACAATTTCCAGATGTAACCTACGAAGAGTACCAAATGGTGTCGCGATCGGTGCCTAATGTAAAAGGAGCAACGTATCAACTAAATGTCGCATCCGAAACTTTAAAGTTCGAAGATAATTCCATTAGCGGCGTAGAAATGATTGCAGTTACTTCTGAACAAACAGAAGTAGAAGAGCTTAAACTAGAATTGGGTAGATTTTTTAACGAATCTGAATCTAACAGTGGGTCGCCTGTAATTGTTATTGGGAACGAAGTCGCCGTGTCGCTTTTTGGTTCTCCGCAGAATGCCATGGGTAAAAAGCTTAAGGCGTACGGACGTAAATTTTCTGTAATTGGTGTTATGGAAAAAGAAGGAAGTGGGCTTTTTGGAGGTTCTAAAGACGAAGCAACCTTTTTACCGGTAAACTTTGTTCGCCGTATTTACGGGGACAACAATAAATCTACATTTCCTTTTATCGTGGTTAAACCAGAAGAGAATGTAGACAACGAAGAATTTATTGCCCTTTTAAAGCAAAAAGTTAGATTAAAGCGTGGCTTAAAGCCCGACGATATAGACAACTTTTTTGTGAATCAGTTACAAGGCTTTGCAGACGCTATAGACAATATTACAGGGCAGCTTAATGTAATGGGCCTAATAATTAGTGGCTTTTCTCTGCTAGTAGGAGGATTTGGTATCGCCAATATTATGTTTGTAAGTGTAAAAGAGCGTACCAACTTAATTGGAATTCAAAAGTCGCTTGGGGCTAAAAATAAATTTATTTTATTCCAGTTTCTTTTCGAAGCCATTATACTGGCTGTAATTGGAGGTTTAATTGGCTTAATACTGGTGTTTTTCGCTTCGGTGTTGGCCTCGCAGGTCGCGGGGGATTTTGAATTTATTCTCTCGCCATGGAATATGTTTATAGGTACAGGTATATCTGTGTTTATAGGACTTATTTCGGGGATAATTCCAGCAATCACCGCCTCTAGATTAGATCCTGTAGAAGCTATCCGAACCGGAATGTAATTATAAAATTGCAGCTACTTGGGTGTTTACCCAAGCTAGAAAATCTTCGTCTGCTTTAGAAAACGCATTTGGCGTATTGGAATCAATATCTATTTGCCCAATGTTTTGTCCATCTTTAAATAAAGGAATTACAATTTCTGCCTTTACGTGTATGCTGCACGCAATGTAGTTATCCTGTGCCTTAACGTCTGGAACCACAAAGTTTGCATTCGACTCGGCTACCTGTCCGCAGATTCCTTTTCCAAAGGGAATAATGGTGTGATCTGTTGGAATTCCGGCAAAAGAACGCAGATGTAACTCTCTTTTTTCTGGAACAGCAAAATAAAATCCTACCCAGTCGTAAGTTCCCACCGTTTCCTGTAAGAGTTCGCAAATCTTAGTCATTGCTTCCTTAGAATTGGTTCTGTTGCTTTCTATTAATTGCGTAACCTGTGGTTTTAGCGCTGTAAAATTCATTAGTTTTTAATTTGATTCAAAAGTATTTTAAAAAACGATACTCCTCCAAATACATTTTGTATAAATTTACTGTAATTCCAGTCGCATGCTTAAGTCACTCATTACACAATACAAAGATGTATTTAAGTTTTTAGGTCTTTTTATAGGGACCTATTTGGTGTTGAGTTTAGCCTATAATGGGTATTTGTGGGCTTCTAAAGACGGTGCATTTGTTCCCGATATTGTAACGCATTTGGTCGCAAATCAGAGTGAGCAAATTATAAATCAAGTGGGTTTTACTGCAAAAGTAGTTCCTGATTCGCAAAAGCCCATGTTGCAACTTTTTGTAAACGGAAAATATGTGGCCCGCGTTATAGAAGGCTGTAATGCCATTAGTATTATTCTGCTTTTTATATCGTTTGTTGTTGCCTTTAATGCTGGGTTAAAAAAGACCTTGTTGTTTATTTTTGGCGGCGCCGTTTTAATATATGCCGTGAACCTTATTCGAATTGCGATCTTGGCCATCGCGCTTTATACATATCCAGAACAAGAGGCTGTATTACACGATGTAATTTTCCCTGCCATTATTTATGGGATGGTTTTTTTATTGTGGATGATTTGGGTGCGTAAACTTCCTAAAAACAAGACAGATGCCTAAAGTTTTACGTATCGCGCTACTTGTATCGGCAGTCCTGGGGCTTGTTGCAGTGCGTTTATTTCAATCGGAATTATTTTACGATCCCTTTATCGAATTTTTTAAACAAGAGTATTACACCTTAGCCTTTCCCGAACTTCTTTCTGGAAAAATGCTGCTAAATACCGCTTTTAGGTTTCTAATAAATGCGGGCTTGTCATTAACCATACTCTATTTAATCTTTAAAGAAAAACGCATTGTGGTCTTGTCGAGTATTATTTACGGCTTGACTTTTATTGTATTGTTTGCCTTTTTTTGGTATTTAATTCAGGCCGAATCTACGGCGTATTCCGCTATTTTTTATGTACGCAGATTTTTAATTCAGCCTTTATTGCTGTTGTTACTTTTGCCTGCTTTTTACTATAATAAAAAAGTGCAATAAGCAGGCTATTTTGTACCTTTACGGTATAAATACATTACCATGAACCCAAATAAATTATTGCTGTTATTATTGTTAAGTTTTGCTGTAATCTCCTGTAAAGAGAACGCCAAAGAGACAACTAACAATGCTGTCGAAGGCACCCAATCTGCTATTAAAAACGAGGATACTGTCGCAACTGCCAAGCACCAATCTGCGGTTACAACAGCAACTTTTAACAATCCAAATGTTGCTAAAGCCTATTCGCAATATATAGAAGTAAAAACCGCTTTGGTGAACTCAAATTTAGAACAGACCGCTACCTTAGCAAACGATTTAATGACCACATTTGCTAATATTGGAGTAGAAGAAGAAGCTTTAATAGCGGTTCAAATGCTAAAGGATTCTAAAACATTGGACGGGCAACGAACTGCCTTGTCTAACTTGACTCCATTTATGGAGACCATAGTTAATAGCGGGCTTAGTTCGGGTAAAGTGTATAAACAATACTGCCCAATGGCGCTAAACAACACAGGTGCGTACTGGCTTGCCAACACGCAAGAAGTACGCAATCCTTATTTTGGCGATGCCATGTTAACTTGTGGTAGGGTAAGTCAAACTTTAGAGGCGGCAGGGTCGGCAACGGAATAATTTTTTTGAAAATAGATATATTATGAAATCAACAATAATACTAGCGGCTTTTGTAACTTTTAGTTTACTATTTACAAGTTGTAAAGAGCAAGAAAGTACGGCTTCAAGTCAAATGGAAACTGTAATCGCTGTTCATGACGAACTCATGCCAAAAATGACCGAGATTGGCGTGTTGCGACAAAAGCTAATGGATGCCGTGCCAGATTCGACGGCAACAGAGGCTCAAAATAAAGTAATCTTAGATTTAAAAGAAGCTAACGCCGCCATGATGCAATGGATGAAGGACTTTGGAGCCGATTTTGACTTCGAAGAAATTGCTCAAGGTAAACCCCTTGATAAAGACAAAAAGGACTTGCTAGATACTTACCAAAAAAGTGTAAACGACCTTAAAAAACAAATGCTATCTTCTTTAGAAAACGGGCAAACCTTATTCGATTCGCTTAAGGAGTAAGTGTTAATTGGTTGTTAGAGTTTATTGTCAAGTCTTTAGATTTTGTAAATTTGCCAAATGCGTAAACTGTTTGCCATAAGTTTGTCTGTACTCTTGCTACTTAGTAGCACAGGGGTTACCTATGCCGAACATTTTTGTGGTTCGTTTAAAATGATGGCGAAAGTAACGGTGGGTCATGAGGCGTTACACTGTGGTATGACTCTAGTGGCTAGTGACTGCGACACCGAAGATTTTAAAGCAATGGATTGTTGCGACAATCATTATTTGGCCGTTACCACCGACGACACCTTTGCAAAAGCACAGTTTAATTTTGATTTTACTCCAATTGCTGTTCAGTATGCATTGACTAGCTTTAAGGTACTAGATTTAACGTTCCATGCTCAAAAACCGGAGGCCATTCCGTTCTACAGGCCGCCTCCTAACATTAAGAACATTCCATTAGTTTTTCAGCAATTTTTAATTTGATTTTCTCTATTTAGGCATCTGCCTAACGAATCAGTATGCTTTTTAAAAGCAGATTATACACAGAGGAATTAAATTAATATGAATACATATACATATCAAATACAAGGAATGACTTGTCAGGGCTGCGTTAAGGCGGTTCAAAAAGCATTAGTAGGTTTACCTAGCGTAACTAATGTGCAGGTTTCCTTAGAACAAAAATCAGCGGTACTAAGCGCAGAAAATAGGCCCAATACGAGTCAAATTCAAGCGGTATTGCAGCCAAAATATAGTCTTACAGCTAGGGAAGTAGTGCACCAAGTCCCATCTAAGCTAAAGCAACTCAAGCCACTTTTATTAATATTTTTATTTATAGGAAGTGCGTCGGTCTTATTGCATTATAAAACCAGGGATTTTATGGCAATAATGCTCGATTTTATGGGCCTCTTCTTTATTGTATTTAGCTTTTTTAAGCTATTAGATTTAAAAGGATTTCCTGCAAGCTTTGCCATGTACGACCCGCTGGCTAAGTTATTGCCTGCTTACGGTTGGATCTATCCTTTTATAGAACTAGCCTTAGGGGTAGCCTTTTTAATGCGATTTGAATTGGCATGGGCAGTATTATTAACCGTACTGGTTTTGGGTATTACCACTATTGGAGTACTAAAAACCTTGCTGGGCAAAAAGAAGATTCAGTGCGCCTGTTTGGGGACCGCATTAAAATTACCCATGACAGAAGCCACATTAATAGAAAATCTTGTAATGTTATTTATGGGAGCAGTATTAATTCTAAAATACAAGCTATTATGAGTCGGATTCTATTAATACTATTACTAGCCCCCATTTTTTGTATGGGACAAGAAAAATTGAGCGGTATAATTTTAGATGGTGGTGCAGAACCCGAAGGAGTTCCGTTAAGTGGAGCAACTGTTTCTTGGTTAGATTCTGGAATAGGCATAGTTGCCGATTTGGACGGGAAGTTTAATATAGATTACCGCCCAGAGTTTGGAGCCTTGGTGTTTAGTTATGTTGGCTATACCAGCGACACCTTGCAAGTTAACACTAACAGTTATATCGAGCAGGTTTTATTCCCGAATTCAGATTTAGAATCTGTTACTATTTCGGTTAGAAAAAAAGCAAGTGCTCGTTCGTTTTTAAAACCACAAAACGTAATCTTGGTAAGTAGCGAAGAACTCCTAAAAGCTGCCTGTTGTAATTTGTCCGAAAGTTTTGAAACCAACCCTTCTATAGATGTAAATTTTGCAGACGCCATTACGGGTACACGTCAAATAAAAATGTTGGGATTAACAAGTCCTAACATATTAATTACCACAGAAAACGTACCAGCTATTCGGGGAGCCGCCCAAACGTATGGATTGAGCTTTATTCCCGGAACTTGGGTCGAGAGTATTCAAATTACAAAAGGAGCAGGTAGTGTGGTAAATGGTTTTGAAAGTATTGCTGGCCAAATTAATGCCGAATTGCAAAAACCTTCTAAGGACAGTAAGCTGTTTGTAAATCTTTATGCTGGTCTAAATGCAAGGCTTGAAGCCAACGTGCACACCAATTTTAAGGTGTCTAATAAATGGGATACAGGGCTTTATGTGCATGCAAACAGCAGGGATAGTAAGTTCGACAAAAACAACGACTCGTTTTTAGATTTGCCCCTGGCTAAACAAATTAATGTAATGAACCGTTGGCAATATACCGATACCGAAAACGGATTAGTTAGTTTTATAAACGTACGGTACTTAGACGATCAAAAACAAACGGGACAGCTAAATTTTAATCCTGCAACAGATCGTGGCACCACCAATGCTTGGGGTAGCGAGATAGACACTCAGCGCCTAGATGCTTCGGCAAAATTGGGCTGGGTTAATGCCGAACTTCCCTGGCAAAGTTTAGGAGTGCAAGCGGCTTATAGTTATCATAATCAAGAGTCTTATTTTGGCTTGAATACCTACAATATTACCCACAATAGTTTTTATGGTTCGGTAATTTACAATTCTATAATTAGCGACTCTCGGCACAAAATTAAAACTGGGTTAAATCTTAGTTTAGACCAATACGACGAACTGGTAACTAATCTAGAATTTGCGCGTCAAGAAACTGCTATTGGAGGCTTTTTTGAATACGCTTTCGACAACTTAGAAAAGCTAAACTTTACAGCGGGGGTGCGCATAGATAATCATAATAGGTTAGGGTTGTTTGTGTCGCCCCGACTGCATTTGCGATATTCCGTATGGGAAAAATCTGCGCTGCGTTTTTCTGTAGGGCGCGGACGTAGAAGCGCTAATATTTTTACAGAAAATCAGCAATTGTTTGCAACCTCAAGACAGCTAAATATTCGTGACAGTGGAGGTTCAATTTATGGCTTAAATCCTGAATCGGCTTGGAATTATGGGGTTTCCTTTTTGCAAGGATTTAATTTATTTGGTAATAAAGCCGATATAATATTCGACTTTTATCGCACCGATTTTAGTAATCAAGTAGTTGTAGATTGGGAAGATCCAACCCAGATTAGTTTTTACAATCTAAATGGGAAGAGCTATGCCAATAGCTTTCAAGTGGAGTTTAACGCCCAGCCCATAACGCGTTTAGAATTTAGAACGGCCTATAAATTTTATGACGTTAAAACAGATTATGATTCGGGTAGGTTAGAGCGGCCGCTTACTCCAAGACATAGAATTTTTGCGAATTTAGGTTACCAAACTATTGTCAAAGCTAATGGCGGACAATGGAAGTTCGATTTAACCTATAATTGGTTGGGCACTTCGCGCTACGCCAATACAAGCTCTAGCCCTATCGAATTTAGAAGACCTGAGCGTTCCCCGAGTATTGGAACCCTTAACGGTCAGCTTACTAAGGTGTTTTCTAATTCATTTGAAGTATATTTGGGTGCAGAAAACATAACTAATCAAAGGCAAACCGATCCAATAATTAGTGCAGACGACCCTTTTGGAGCGTATTTTGATTCGACCTTTGTATATGGCCCAGTATTTGGAAGTATGTATTACGCAGGATTGCGTTATAATTTAAAATAAGATGAAGAATTTAGTTATTGTATTGCTTATGATAGTAAGCATTGGTAGTGTTGCACAAAACAAAAATGCACGAGCCGTTATAGATGTAGATGGCGTTTGCATGATGTGTAAAGTGCGTATAGAAAAAGCGGCGGTAAAAGCCATTGGAGTAAAATCTGCGATTTGGAGTATAGAAACTCACGAGTTAAGCTTGATTTACAACCAAAAGAAAACCGACCTAACCCAGATTCAAAAAAGCATTGCGGCAGTGGGGCACGATACTCCAGATTTTACAGCGAC
Source organism: Gilvibacter sp. (assembly GCA_965277295.1). Lineage (GTDB taxonomy): Bacteria > Bacteroidota > Bacteroidia > Flavobacteriales > Flavobacteriaceae > Gilvibacter. Next base: position 706,711 of record OZ255720.1, on the reverse strand, counting down.
AGACAAGGCGTATAACGCTATAGATATGTGTTGTAAATACAGAGACCCAGAAGTGCTTAAGGATCATGGGATAGAAGGCGATAAAGACGACGGGGGTCATTAATTCCTTTTTTGAACATGAAAAAAACAAAACGCATTCTATTGTATTTAATTACCGTAACGGTAATTTTGTTGTCGCTAGTTTGGAATTATTACATGAACATTTGGACGGCCTATCAACCCGATCCTGATATGGTGGTACGTACCGATTTGTTTGTTATCTACCCCTTGGTGCTCACTTTAGTAGCCTTATCTGTTTACTTTTTATTTTTTAAAAAAGACAAACAAGAAACATAAAAAAAAAGCCTCGCAAATTGCGAGGCTTTTTTAGTTTATATCAGGTTAATATTACATCATCCCCGGCATTCCACCGCCACCCATTGGAGGCATAGGAGGAGTGTCTTCTTTTATATCTACTAAGGCACATTCTGTAGTAAGAATCATTCCTGCAACAGAGGCTGCGTTTTCTAAAGCAACACGAGTTACTTTTTTAGGATCTATAATTCCTTCTTTTAGCATGTCTACATAAGTTCCGTCTTTAGCGTTGTAACCAAAAGACTTTTTGCCTTCCATTACTTTGCTTACTACAACAGAACCTTCGCCACCTGCATTTTCTACAATCTGTCTAAGTGGCTCTTCAATTGCGCGAGCAATAATTTGAATCCCAGTAAGTTCGTCTACATTTTCGGTAGTTAGTTTTTCAAGCACACTTTTTGCGCGTACTAAAGCAACTCCACCTCCAGCAACAATTCCTTCTTCTACAGCGGCACGTGTTGCGTGTAATGCATCGTCTACACGGTCTTTCTTTTCTTTCATTTCTACTTCACTGGCAGCACCAACATAAAGTACAGCAACACCTCCAGCTAATTTAGCTAAGCGTTCTTGTAGTTTTTCGCGGTCGTAATCGCTAGTTGTAGTTTCTATCTGAGACTTAATCTGGTTAACACGATTTTTAATGTCTGTGTTTTTGCCAGCACCATTTACTATGGTGGTGTTGTCTTTGTCTATAGTTACTGTTTCTGCAGTTCCTAACATATCGATAGTCGCATTTTCTAAAGTGAATCCGCGCTCTTCGCTAATAACCGTTCCTCCAGTCAGAATAGCGATGTCTTCTAACATGGCTTTTCTGCGATCTCCAAATCCTGGAGCTTTAACAGCTGCAATTTTTAATGAACCTCTTAATTTGTTTACCACTAGTGTTGCAAGAGCTTCTCCGTCTACATCTTCGGCAATAATTAAAAGGGTTTTACTTTGTTGTGCTACCGGCTCAAGAACAGGCATTAAATCTTTCATAGAAGAGATTTTCTTGTCGCATAACAAAATCATAGGATTTTCTAAATCGGCAATCATTTTTTCGCTGTCGGTTACAAAGTAAGGCGACAAGTATCCACGGTCAAATTGCATACCTTCTACTACGTCTACGTAGGTTTCGGTTCCTTTTGCTTCTTCCACAGTGATAACTCCTTCTTTACCAACTTTCCCAAAAGCTTCAGAGATTAATTCTCCAATTACTGGGTCGTTATTAGAAGAAATAGCCGCTACTTGCTGAATTTTATCCGAAGAGTTTCCAACCTTAGAAGACTGCTTTTCTAAATCTGCAGTTAAGGCTGTTACTGCTTTGTCTATTCCGCGCTTTAAATCCATTGGATTTGCACCTGCGGCAACATTTTTTAAACCTTCTTTTACAATTGCTTGTGCAAGAACTGTGGCAGTTGTTGTTCCGTCCCCAGCCAAATCGTTGGTTTTTGAAGCAACTTCTTTTACCATCTGAGCCCCCATATTTTCTAATGGATCTTCCAGTTCAATTTCTTTAGCAACGGTTACCCCATCTTTAGTTACTTGAGGTCCACCAAATGCTTTGCTTATAATTACATTACGGCCTTTAGGTCCTAATGTTACTTTAACTGCGTTTGCCAATGCATCAACTCCGCGCTTAATACTATCGCGAGCTTCTATATCAAATTTTATATCTTTTGCCATGTTTTGGTTTTTTAATGGATGATTAAATAATAGCTAAAATGTCGTCTTCACGCATAATTAAATAGTCGTTACCGTCTAATTTTAATTCACTACCGGAATATTTTCCGTACAACACGGTGTCTCCAACTTTTACGGTCATGGCGTGATCTTTTTTGCCGTTCCCAACAGCAACTACCTTCCCTTGTTGAGGTTTTTCTTTAGCAGAGTCTGGAATATAAAGACCAGATGCTGTTTTGGTTTCAGCTTCTTGAGGTGCAACTAGCACTCGGTCGGCTAATGGTTGTATGTTTAAGCCCATTTGAATTTATTTTTGGTTTAATTAAATATTTACTGATTTGCTAATAGTCAGAAATTATGCCAAGGCAATAAAACTGACAATTTGAAACAAAAAATGCCAGCTTATGACAAGCTGGCATTTATAAGGTCGTTAACGTCGTTTTATTAGTCCTGAACTGGAGATCCGTCGGTACTCGTGTCAGAAGGTACAGTTTGCGTTGTTGGCGTTGTAGTATCTACTGCTTTAGATTCGCCACCTGCACCGCTGCCCATAATTGGAATATTCGATAATAAGATAAGTGCAAGAAGTACAATGGCTAGTGTCCAAGTACTCTTGTCTAAAAAGTTACTTGTATTCTGAACCCCTCCAATTTGAGTTCCACCACTACCACCAAATGCCGAAGATAATCCGCCACCTTTTGGATTTTGTACCATTACTACTACTACCAATAAAAAGGCAACTAGTATTATAAGGATTAGAAATATATTAAACGTTGTCATTGTATTATGCTTTGTTTTGTGCTATTAACTTTTTTATAGCCCGAATTCGGTCTGCAAAGAAACCACTTTTTTCGGGATTTTTCAAACTTAAAATTTTATATGCCTGAATTGCTTTTTTATAGTTTTTTTGCTGTGTATAGACCTTTGCCAATGTTTCTGTCATTAAAGAGTCGGCGGGCTTTGTAAAGGGTTTTGCTAAGTTTTTACCAGGGTTTTCGATCAAGGTTGGATCTATTTTTGGTTGCTCCTCTAAAAACTTATCTATTAGCTTAAAACGCTCTTCTTTTTTGTTAGGCGGCAAATCGGGTGTTTGTTCTGCTGTTCTTTGGATTGGTTTTACCTGAGTTAATGAGAGCCAAACAGCAAAGGAGTGATTGTCGTTGGGAGTAAATTCCAAAGGTTCTTCTGTAATTTCTGGTAAAATTTCCTGTTGACTTTGGCGCTGTTTTTTTTCGAATAATTCAGGATCCAAAATGGCCTGAGCTTTACGTAGTTCCGATTTTAGTTTTTGCTCTAATTCTTGGGGTTGATTTGCCGAAACTTCTTCTATGTCGACCAGCTCAAGTTGATTTAACTCTTCTTCTCGGTTTTGAATACGCTTCGCAATTTTGTGCTGGGTAAATTCTTTGGAAGTAATAAATTCAAAAAGCATGGAGCGATCTGTGGTAAAGGCCGCCGTTGTTTTTAACGCCTGATTGTATTTAAAACTACCTGAATCTTTTAATGCTTTTAACTGCAAGGCACGAGCAGCCTGAAAGTAAGGGAAAGCCTTTAAAATATCTTCAATATCGTTATGCTGTCCAGGTTTTAATTGGGCTGGATTATCTAATAGATATGTAAAGGATTCCGTGTTCACTAATTACCATTTAGCCAAAGTGGCATTAAAAATATCTTGCGTTAATCTAGAATAAATTTCTTCGATTATAGTGTCTAAATCACTCCCTGTTGGTTGTGCATCGCCATCGTAATCAAAATAGAACGAGAAGCGTTGGTCTAAATCTTCTTCTTCGTTTAGCGTATTGTAAAAACGTACTGCAATGGTTATTGTTAGGCGGTTTTGCGCCGCCGTATTCTGAGCAGTGGCCGTAATTGGCGCAATATAATATTGCGTAATTTCGCCTTCGTAAACAATGTCACCATTGTTAGTTACTAATTCTAAACTTGTCTGGTTTACTATTAAATCTTGTAAGTCGTTTGTAAACCTAAGGTCTATCCCAGGTTCTATAATTGCAGCTCTATTCTGAAAAAAATTAACTTGAAACGTCTTAATATCAGGGTCTAAAGATATTCCCGTAAACGAATAGTACTTACAACCATAGAGGCTTAAAAAAAGACTTAATACAGCAAAGCGGACTAACTTCATACTACAAATTGTATTGTTTTATTTTACGATACAAGGTGCGTTCAGAAATGCCTAATTCGTCTGCGGCTGCTTTGCGCTTTCCGTTGTATTTTTCGAGCGATTTTTTAATTAACTCGAGTTCTTTCTCTTGCAAAGAAAGGGTTTCTTCTTCTTGAATGTCTTCTGCAAAATGATATTTATCTTGCGAAATTACTTCGGGTTGGTCGTTATTTACGCCTAAAACCTCTACATCGGCTTGTTGATAGTGCTCTTGCATAGGGGCAGGTAATAAATCTTTAGAATCTGTTTCTGGGCTCGCGTAAATTTTATCTATTAGACCAGAGTTTTCCCGTTGTACTTCTTTTGAATCGTCGCTGCGAAGTAGTTCTAAGGTTAACTTTTTTAAATCGTTTACGTCGCGCTGCATATCAAACAAAACCTTATAAAGAATCTCACGCTCCGAACCAAAGTCACTAGACGACTTTTTTGAGTCTATAACTGCTGGTAAATTACTCCCAACGTCCGGCAAATAACCTTTTAAAGTACTGTAGCTAATGGTGCGCTGTTGTTCTAAAACAGAAATTTGTTCGGCTATGTTTCTAAGCTGACGTATGTTGCCACCCCAACGGTATTTAAGTAATAATTCTACCGCTTGTTCTTCTAAACGAATGGTGGGCATTTTATATTTTTGGGCAAAATCTGTCGCAAACTTTCTAAATAACAAATGAATGTCTTCAGACCGCTCTCTTAGCGGGGGCAAAGTTATTTCTACCGTGCTTAAACGGTAGTATAAATCTTCTCTAAACTTACCGTTTTCTATTGCCTGCGCCATAGAAACATTGGTTGCGGCTACTATGCGAACATCTGTTTTTTGGGTTTTACTAGACCCCACTTTTAAAAATTCACCGTTTTCTAAAACACGTAATAATCGCACTTGAGTGGGTAGGGGTAACTCTCCAACTTCGTCTAAAAATATGGTTCCTCCATCTGCTACTTCGAAGTACCCTGACCGGGTAGATGTTGCTCCAGTAAATGCGCCTTTTTCGTGTCCAAAAAGTTCGCTGTCTATAGTTCCTTCTGGAATTGCTCCACAGTTTACGGCAATGTATTTTCCATGTTTTCTGTGCGATAAAGAATGAATTATTTTTGGAATACTTTCTTTACCTACACCACTTTCGCCTGTCACCAGTACCGAAATATCGGTTGGAGACACCTGGATTGCTTTTTCTATTGCACGATTTAATTTAGGATCGTTTCCTATAATTCCAAAGCGCTGTTTTGTTGCTTGAACAGATTCCATATACTAGTGTTGATTCGAACTATAGCCTTGTGCAGTTCCTAAAAGTGTAGAAAGGGTACAGTCTTCTATAGTTACCATTACAAAATCGCCAATGTTATAGTTTTCTTTTGGAAACACTGCTACGGTGTTCTGCGAAGTTCTTCCGCTCCAATGTGCGTCACTTTTCTTAGAAGATTTTTCTATTAGTACTTCTACGGTTTTTCCAACAAATTGCTTTGTTCTGTAGCCGCTGTGCTGTAATTGTAAGGCGATAATTTCTTGAAGGCGGGTTTTTTTAACCTCTGGCGGCACGTCGTCTTCCAGTTTACGAGCCGCCATAGTGCCAGGGCGTTCGGAATACATAAACATAAACCCAAAGTCGTATTTAACGTATTCCATAAGACTAATGGTGTCTTTGTGATCTTGCTGGGTTTCGGTAGGGAAGCCCGAAATCATGTCTTGCGAGATGGCACATCCAGGAATAATTTCCCGAATTTTATCTATAAGTTCCATGTACTCTTGGCGCGTATGCAAGCGATTCATCGCTTTTAAAATTCGGTTGCTTCCACTTTGAACAGGCAAGTGAATATAATCGCAAATATTGTCGTGCGCTGCCATGGCGTGCAACACATCTACGGTCATATCTTGAGGATTAGAGGTAGAAAAACGAATTCGCATTTTAGGCTGCGCCGATGCTACCATGCGCAAAAGTTTGGCAAAGTTGGTAGCCGTGGCTTTTTGCATATCGGTGGCGTTTTTGAAGTCTTTTTTTAACCCCCCCCCATACCATAAAAAGCTATCTACATTTTGACCTAGCAGGGTAATTTCCTTATATCCCTTGCTTGCCAAGTCGTTTACTTCTTCTATAATACTTTGCGGATCACGGCTGCGTTCACGTCCTCTTGTAAAAGGGACAACACAAAAGGTGCACATGTTATCGCAACCACGCGTAATACTAACAAATGCGGTAACGCCGTTTCCTCCTAAGCGAACTGGCGAAATATCGCCATAAGTTTCGTCCTTAGAAAGAATAACATTAACTGCATCGCGGCCGGCTTCTACTTCTTGAATTAAATTGGGTAAGTCTTTATGTGCGTCTGGTCCAACTACTAGGTCTACTATTTTTTCTTCTTCTAAAAATTTACTTTTAAGGCGTTCGGCCATACAACCTAATACCCCGACCTTCATTTTAGGATTAATCTTTTTTACTGCGTTGTATTTTTCTAAACGCTTACGAACAGTTTGTTCGGCTTTGTCACGAATACTACAAGTATTTACTAAAACCAGATCGGCTTCTTCTAAATGTTGGGTAGTGTTGTACCCTTCTTGGGTTAAAATGGAGGCAACTATCTCGCTATCGCTAAAATTCATTTGACATCCATAACTCTCTATAAATAGCTTTCGAGAGTTCTCCTGCTTGCCTTCCAGTACCAAAGCGGTACCCTGTTGTTGTTCGTTTATTACTTTTTCCATGTATAGCGCTACCCCTTTTGGTAATCAATTAGTGTGCAAAGATAAGATTTAATCTAGCTTATGACAATGTGTCAGTTATTTTTTAATAAATAATTAGGTTTATCACGCAACGTATCGGCTTATTTTGTGTCTATTAATAAAGCAGCTTGTAAAAACGTATTTAATTTATCGTTTAGCGGGGTGAATAATAAAAGATACATATAAAATACAGCCAACAAGAATGGCTTGACATTTCGATTTAGTTTAGTTTAAATAGTTTTAAATTTCCCCAAAAAAGCCTCGTTAAAAGCGGGGCTTTTTTATGTTCTTTGCTAGGGTAAAAAAAAATTGACATACTTTTGTATCCCAAATTAAATCTATTATGGCGAAGAATCTAGTAATTGTTGAGTCCCCTGCGAAGGCCAAAACAATCGAAAAATTTCTTGGAAAAGACTTCAAGGTTGCATCGAGTTTTGGACATATTGTAGACCTCCCATCTAAGGAGTTAGGGGTAGATGTAGATGGCGATTTTAGCCCTAAATATGTAATTCCTTCCGACAAAAAGAAACTGGTAAAAGAATTAAAGACTCTTGCAAGTAAAGCCGAAATGGTTTGGCTAGCAAGTGATGAGGACCGCGAAGGAGAGGCTATTGCATGGCATTTATTCGAGTCTTTAGCCTTAACAGAAGAGAAAACCAAACGTATTGTTTTTCACGAGATTACTAAAAGCGCAATTTTACGCGCTATCGAGAATCCGCGTACTATAGACTACAATTTGGTAAATGCCCAACAAGCACGTCGTGTATTAGACCGTTTAGTGGGTTACGAAATGTCGCCAGTATTATGGCGCAAAGTAAAAGGAGGTTTGTCTGCTGGCCGAGTACAATCGGTATCGGTGCGTTTAATTGTGGAGCGCGAACGCGAAATACAGGCATTTAATCCAGTGGCATCTTTTAGAATAGATGCTGTTTTTGTATCTAACGACGGTAAGAAATTTAAAGCCAAGCTGCCTAAAAATTTTAGTACCCAAGCGGCGGCTAAAGAATTTTTAAACAATAATATTGGAGCGCAATTTAAAATTGCGGACCTTACTAAAAAGCCGGCCAAAAAGACTCCGGCGGCACCCTTTACTACATCGACCTTGCAACAAGAGGCTTCGCGCAAATTATATTTTTCGGTAGGAAAAACCATGACACTTGCACAGCGTTTGTACGAAGCAGGTCTTATTACCTATATGCGAACCGACAGTGTAAACTTGTCGAAAGATGCAAAGGCGGCGGCAAAAGACGCTATTATTTCTTCTTTTGGAACTGAATACACCCAACCTAGAGATTTTAAAGGAAAAGCTAAAGGTGCGCAAGAAGCTCACGAAGCAATTCGCCCAACAGATATGGGAAGATCTAGCGTTAATATAGACCGGGATCAGTCGCGGTTATACGAACTTATTTGGAAGCGTACTATTGCCTCTCAAATGAGCGATGCTAAACTAGAGCGCACACAAGTTAAGATTGCCGCCAATACACATAACGAATTGTTTGCCGCCAATGGCGAGATGATTAAGTTCGATGGATTTTTAAAAGTATACTTAGAAGGCGACGATAACGAAGACGACGAACAAGACGGTATGCTTCCTAGCATGACTAAGGGCGACGGTTTAACTTCTGACTATATAACAGCCACCGAACGCTTTACTAGACCACCTTACAGATACACAGAAGCTTCTTTGGTAAAGAAATTAGAAGAATTAGGTATTGGACGACCATCTACCTATGCTCCAACAATTTCGACGATTCAGAATAGAAATTATGTAGAAAAAGGAACTGTAGAGGGAAATCCAAGAGATTATGTGCAGCTAACTTTAAAGAACGATGCCGTTAAAGACAACCAACTCTCTGAAATGATTGGGTCCGATAAAGGTAAATTAGTTCCTACCGATATTGGAATGATAGTAAACGACTTTTTAGTCGATCACTTTGACAATATTGTAGATTATAACTTTACAGCCAAGGTAGAACAGGACTTTGACAACATTGCCGAAGGGGATCAGAAATGGACCACTATGATGAAAGATTTTTATACTTCTTTTCATCCCCAAGTCGAAGATGTTTCGGAAAACGCCGAACGCGAAAGCGGCGAGCGTATTTTAGGTACGCATCCAGATACGGGTAGAACCATTTTAGTGCGTTTGGGTAAATTTGGAGCCATGGCTCAAATTGGTGCTCCAGACGACGAAGAAAAAACATTTGCAAGCCTTAGACCAGATCAGCAGTTAAGTTCAATTACTCTAGAAGAAGTTTTAGACTTATTTAAGTTGCCTAAAGATCTTGGGCAATACGATGAACAAGACGTTCAGGTTAATAATGGCCGCTTTGGTCCTTATGTGCGCTACGGGAAGCAATTTATTTCTATTCCAAAAGGAGTAGACCCTTTAGATGTAACCATGGACGAGGCCATTGTCTTGATAGAAGAAAAGAAAAAGGCAGATGCTCCTATTTATATTTATCAAGATTTACCTGTTCAAAAGGGTAAAGGAAGATTTGGTCCTTTTATTAAGTGGAATGGTATTTTTATTAATGTGAATAAAAAGTATGATTTCGATAATTTATCCGATTCAGATATAGAAACGCTAATAGAAGATAAATTACAAAAAGAGCGTGATAAGCTTATTCACGATTGGTCGGATGCTGGTATACGTTTAGAAAAGGCCCGTTGGGGACGTTTTAACCTTATTAAGGGAAAAACTAAGATAGAGTTGCCTAAAACAACGAAAGCCTTAGAAATGACCTTAGAAGAGGCTCAGGACATAATTGCCAAAAAAGCACCAAAAAAGAAGACTACTCGTAAAAAAACTGCAGCAAAAAAATAATATGATCGAATTTCTTACCCCCGTAAGTAAATCAGTCTTAGCGCATCGCGAAATTCAATCGGAACATGCACTTGGTGCTAAAATGCAGGTGCATGCCAGTACCTCTAATTTTCCAGATTTAGAACAAATAGACATTGCCATTGTAGGCGTAGCCGAAGATCGACGCAGCGAAAACTATATGGGTAAAGAGTTTGATTTTGATGGGATCCGCATGGCTTTATACAGCTTATATCCTGGAAGTTGGCACACGCAAATAGCCGATTTAGGAGATATTCAAGCTGGCGAGCGTGTTGAAGACACTTATTTTGCCGTAAAGCAAGTTGTAATTGAGCTCCAAAAACATAATATTATCCCGATTATTTTGGGTGGAAGTCAAGATTTAGTGTACGCGAACTACCGTGCATACGACGATCATGGCAGTATGGTAAATTTGGTAAATGTCGATTCAAAATTCGACTTAGGAGATGCAGATTTACCAATTTCTAATACCTCTTTTGTGGGCAAAATGGTGGTAGATACACCATATAACTTATTTAACTACAGTAATATCGGGTATCAGACCTATTTTAATTCTGCCGACGAAATAGATCTTATTGAGCGACTTTTTTTTGATGCCAATAGATTAGGAGACGTTGCCGCAGATATTAGCAGTGTAGAACCCATTTTAAGAGATGCGGATATTGTTTGTATGGACATAACAGCCATAAAAAGCTCGGAACTTAGCCATCGGCACAGTTATATGCCCAATGGTTTTGACGGTCGAGAAATTTGCGCAATAGCCCGATATGCAGGTATAAGTAATCGAGTATCTTCTTTTGGTATTTATGAACTCGCTGGATGTAAAGATGCGGGACGCGCTGCAATGCTTGTAGGGCAAATTATCTGGTATTTTACAGAAGGCGTCAATTATCGAGTGGACGATGGAAATTTTACAAATGAAACGGAGTATATCACCTATAACGTCCCTGTAGATGAGCAAATACTCATATTTAAGAAGAGTAAAAAGACATTGAGATGGTGGATTGAATTACCTTTTATTTCAAATGTTAATAATAAATTAAAAAGACATACGTTATTACCATGCACGTACGGCGATTATGAGAGTGCTTGTAATCAAAAAATACCTGATCGTTGGTACAAGGCAAGACGTAAAAACGAAGTTTAACAGACTAAATGACTTAATGCGGATTTTGAGAGTTTTTAACAAATTTGTTGTATTTTAAAAATATTATAAATAGGTTTACGCCCTTAAAATCTTGAACTTTTAACCTAAACACCTATGAACAAGCTTATTGCATTGGTTGCGATTGCAGCCCTTTTGGTGTCCTGTAATTCTGGCGATCGCGGAGAATTAGTTGGCGCAAAAGGTAAAAAATGGCACCCCGAAAAACCTTACGGAATGACCCTAATTCCAGGAGGTTCCTTCATCATGGGAAAATCTGACGACGATATTGTTGCGGTTAACGACGCCCCGACCCGCACTGTTACAGTTCGTTCCTTTTACATGGACGAAACAGAAATCACAAACGCAGAGTACAGACAATTTGTAAACTGGGTACGTGATTCTACAGTACGATTAAAGTTGGCTATTTTAGCCGATGAGGTTGGTGCAACCCCCGGAGACGAAGGCATTGGCGATTTCGCCTTTGTTGACCAAGACAACACCGACGAGATGACCCCGTATGAAAAGTACATGTACGAAAATTACTACAGTGTAAGTGATGACTTTTATGCTGGACGTAAAATTAATACAGATATCGACCTAATTTGGGAAACAGGCGATTATCCAGATGAGTACTACACAGAAGCGATGGACAGTATGTACATTCACCCAGACGAAGCCTATAATGGGCAACGTACGGTTGACGTTAGCAAATTGAATTTCCAATACAGTTATATGGATATTGATGCCGCTGCACGTAACAAAGACAAAGACCGTCGCGATTTTATTTTAAAAGAAACGGTAAATATTTATCCAGACACAACAGTTTGGATTAAAGACTTTAACTATTCCTATAACGAACCGATGCACAACGACTACTTCTGGCACGAAGCCTATGGAGAGTATCCTGTAGTTGGTGTAACCTGGAAACAGGCCAAAGCTTTTTGTGCTTGGAGAACCTTATACAAAAATGGGTATCAAAAATCACGTAAGCGTCAGTATGTAAATTCATTCCGTCTTCCTGGAGAAGCAGAATGGGAATATGCTGCCCGTGGTGGAATTGAATCTGCAACGTTCCCATGGGGAGGACCCTATGCGAAGAACGATCGCGGATGTTTTATGGCAAACTTTAAACCTCTACGAGGAGATTATGCGGCCGATCAGGCATTGTATACTGTAGAGGCCGATGCATACGAACCAAACGACTATAACCTGTACAATATGGCAGGTAACGTAGCCGAATGGGTTGCATCTTCGTACGACCCCAATTCTTACGATTACTCTTCTACCATTAACCCGAACGTTAATGACAAAGACAACTTACGTAAAGTAATTCGCGGTGGATCCTGGAAGGATGTAGCTTACTTCTTGCAAGTGAGTACCCGTGATTACGAATACGCAGACTCTGCTCGAAGCTATATTGGCTTTAGAACAGTACAAGACTATATGGGTACCGATGTGGTATTGAACCAACAATTCGGAGACGCCCGTTAAACGTATCATTGGTATATGCTAGCCAATGTAATTAGTAAAATAACTAACAGTAACTTAACTTAACTTAAATTATTTATTATGGCACAATCAAAATCATCTAAGAAGCTATTTAACATGGCTTATGGACTTGGAGCTTCTATTGTAATTTTAGGGGCACTATTTAAAATTCTTCACTGGGAATTAGGCCCACTGAACGGAGGACTTCTATTAGCAATCGGTTTAATTACCGAAGCGATTATTTTCGCTATCTCTGCTTTTGAACCTGTAGACGACGATCTAGACTGGTCTTTGGTATATCCAGAACTAGCTGGCGGTAAAACTGCTGGAAAAGGTAAAAAAGAAGAACCCCAAGACGCCCAAGGTCTACTATCACAAAAATTAGACGAAATGCTTAAAGAAGCACGAATCGACGAAGGATTAATGTCTAGCTTAGGCGAAAGCATCCGTTCATTCGAAGGTGCAGCTAAGAGTATGGCCCCTACTACCGAAGCAATGAATTCCACGAAGAAGTACAGCGAAGAGATGGCTCTTGCTGCAGCTCAAATGGAATCTTTAAATAGTCTTTACAAAGTACAGGTAGAGTCTACTAGCCGTCAGGCAGAAGTAAACGAACAAGTTGTAGAAAATGCATCTCAGTTAAAAGCTCAAATGGAGAATTTAACTACCAATTTATCGTCACTTAATGGCGTTTATGGAGGTATGTTATCTGCAATGAACAAGAACTAAGATAGTTTTTACTTAACCCTTAATCTAAACAGAAGAAGACATGGCAGGTGGAAAACTATCCCCAAGGCAGAAGATGATAAACCTAATGTATTTGGTTTTTATCGCTATGCTGGCGCTAAATATGTCCAAAGAGGTATTAACCGCTTTCGGATTATTAGACGCAAAGATCGCAAAAGCTAATGTAGCTACCGGAGAACGTAATGTTGCGTTTATGGATAACTTAGCTACAAAAGCAATTGAACAACCAGAGCAGTACGCCGAGGTAAAAGTGAAAGCCGACAAAGTAACAGCTATTTCGGCAACACTAGACAGCTTTCTAACTGACCTTAAAGGTGAGATGATGGGAACTGTTAAAGCAGACGAACAAGATGATTTTGAAGTACAGGATAAGCCTGACTTTTTAGATCGACGTTTCTTTAATGGCGACAATCTTAAACCAGAAGGTCAAGCGTTTTTAGATAATATTAATTCGTATAGAACCGAAATGTTAGCCGTTTTAGGTTCTGATTACCCAGATATTACTAGTTATATAGAAGCTAACTTTTCTACTGACCCTGTTACTAACAGAGACGGTAAAGAAATAGATTGGATTAACTATAACTACGAAGGGTTCCCAATGATTGCTTCTAAAGCAAAATTAACATCATTGCAGAACGACATCTTGGTAACTAAAAACGAATTACTTTCTAAAATGTTAGCTGGACAACAAGCTACGGCTTTATCGTTCACGCAGTACAACACCTTATTAGAACAAGAAAAGTCTGCCTTTTATGCAGGTGAAGCTTTTAAAGGAGGTATTGTATTAGGACGTAAAGATCCAAATACCAAACCTAATAGAGTTGAACTTACCTTAGACGGACGTCCGTTAAGCGAAGATCAGTACACTATAGAAAATGGTAAAGTTGTTCTTAACATTAGCGCAGGTGCTGCAGGAGATCACAAGATTGAAGGAAATTTAATTTTCTTACAAGACGGTGAAGAAGTAGAGATTCCTGTTAGCTCAAGCTTTGCAACAATTACTAAGCCTAATTCGGCAGTAATTAGTGCAGACAAAATGAACGTAGTATATCGAGGTGTAGTAAACCCAATGACGGTTTCTATTCCTGGTATTCCAGATAATAAGGTGTCTGCTACTGGTGCTGGTCTTGTTAAGGCCTCTGGTAGTAAATACAACATGAGTCCTGGTCAAGGACGTACCGTAACTATTACAGCGAGTGGTACGTTACCTGACGGACAACGTATTAGTACAAATTCTGAATTTAGAATTAAAGATATTCCAAGACCAACAGGAACCGTTCGTGGTGAAGATGGTAATGGAGGACCTGTACCAATGCAGCGTAGTGGTTTAGAAATTGCAAGTATTGGAGCAGTATTGTTAGATTTTGATTTCGATCTTGATCTTCAAGTAACTAGCTTTAGCTTTAAAGTTTCTGGACAGCCTACCGTTGTTGTAAACGGAAGAAAACTTGACGATCGTGCAAAGGCGGCTTTACGTCGTGCTAAGCGTGGTGAGACCGTTCAGATTTTCGATATAAAAGGACGAATTTCAAATAATTCAACATATAAATTACAGCGTATTTCGCCTGTATTTATTGAATTAACAAACTAGAATTTAATTTTAAACAATATGATGAAGTCAAAAAATGGGATTGTGTTTCTTATGGCGTGCTTGCTAAGTGTAGCAGTGTATGGTCAAAGAAATATATTGAATGCCAAGACTCCTGAAGATATAGGTAAGAAAACAGACTCGCAAATTGCGAACGACAACGACGAACCATTGCCCTATGGTTACATCGACGAGCGTGATGTATTGTGGTCAAAAACTACCTGGGAGATTATTGACTTGGACGAACGTGTAAACTTTCCATTATACTACCCTATAGACACCAATAATATTGGTTCTGATCGTCGTTCTTTATACGATGTATTAGTAAAGAATATTAAAAATGGAGATATAGAAGATGTATATGCCGATTCGTACTTTACCGAAAAACGTACACTAAAAGATATTAGTGCATCGCTAAGGTATTCAGATACGACAGACGCAGGTATTCGACAGTTCAACGCCGAAGGTGTTGTAGACGAAGAATATATTAGAAAGTTTGACTTAGGTGCAGCAGATATCTTAGAATGGCATATTCGAGGATACTGGTATCTTGACAAGCGTCAGGGAGAATTAAAGTACCGTTTATTAGGTTTAGCCCCCGTGGCACCTGAAGCGCGTTCTTTAGCATTTCCAAACCAAGAAACCGATAAGGTTGAATTGTTTTGGGTATGGTTTCCAAGTGCACGTAAAATATTGCACGAAGCTAAAGCCTTTAACCGCTTAAACACTTCGCAGCCAATATCTTTCGATCATATATTAAATTCAAGACGTTTTGGAGCCTTGATTTATCAAGAGGATAATGTCCAAGGAGACCGTGAAGTAAAAGCATATATTAGCGATAACGCACTTATGCAATTACTAGAATCGGATCGTATTAAAGAGCGCATTCGCAATCTTGAAATGGACATGTGGAATTATTAATTTAATTTTCATTAGCATATAAAAAGCGCACTTCTTACCGGAGTGCGCTTTTCTTTTGTAGTATTTTTAAATCATAAATGGTCTTATACCAATTACCACTCAAATTATTTATAGTTCATTTTAAATAATAATTGGTCCTATACCAATTATCACTCAAAATAAGCCATATAATTCGTTTCTATTTCTTTTCTATTTCGATATAAAAATGAAACCGTAACTAAGGCTATGCTTTAATTTTCTATCTCATATAAAAGAACTATAATTCAAATTATTTATAGTTCATTTTAAATAATAATTGGTATTACCTTTGTGTTTACAATGAACAAAGACCTAGATTATATTGTTGTTGGATTTGGATTGGCAGCTGTGGCTTTTTGCGAGCTGTTGGAGCGCCAAGGCAAGCGCTTTATGGTTATAGATAACAATAAAAATTATTCCTCTAAAGTATCTGGAGGACTTTACAATCCTGTAATTCTTAAACGTTTTACCTTATCGTGGAATGCGGCTTCGCAATTAGAGCTTGCATTGCCTATGTATAAACGTTTAGAAGACAAACTCCAGACTACACTAGATTACCCATATCCAGTTAGGCGCAAGTTTACCAGTATTAAAGATCAAAACGACTGGGTTATGGCTTGCGACAAGCCACATATAAAGCCTTTTTTGGTTCCAGAAATTATTAATAATACCGACCCAAATTTAAATGTGCCTTTTGGTTTTGGCGAAGTTTCGAATACCGGTAAAATAGATACGGCCAAATTACTTGAGCATTACAGCGGGTATTTATTAAAACAAAACAGCTTTATAGAAGCTCAGTTTGATTATCGTGCTTTAAAAATTATAGAGCAAGGCGTCTGCTATAAAGATCTTGAGGCTAAATATATTGTCTTTGCCGAAGGCTTTGAATTTAAAAACAATCCGTTTTTTAACAGCGAAGCACTTAAGGGTAATAAAGGGGAATTACTGGTTATTCATGCACCAGATCTGAATTTAGATTTTGTGTTAAAATCGGATGTTTTTCTTATTCCTTTGGGCGATAATTATTTTAGTGTTGGTGCAACCTACAATTGGGACGATAAAGATTTAGAAACTACAACTCAAGGGCGTGAAAAATTAGTTAGCGCATTAGAAAAATTAATACACTGTAACTATACCATTACTCAGCAAAAAGTGGGGATTCGCCCTACAGTGGCAGATAGAAGGCCACTAGTTGGCAGGCATCCTAAGCATAAACAGTTAGCTGTATTAAATGGTTTAGGCACTCGCGGGGTTATGATTGCCCCTACTGTGGCCCAGCAATTATACAATTATTTAGAAAACAAGCAGGTCTTACCTTTAGAAATTGACCTTAATCGACCTTTTTATACTTAAAAAATAAGTTAATCCAGATATTTCTAGATAAGCGTAAAATAACAGGTAAGCTAACAATTAGAACTCCCGTAATACTTAGTACTAAATAGAACTTGTCCAAGTTAAAAACAAAGTATGTAATAATAAAAGTAGCCACGGCAAAGGCAATGCCTACGCCATAACTTACATACATAGCGCCGTAGAAAAAAGAAGGTTCAATTTTATATTTGGTGTTACAATTAGAGCAGCGCTCTTGCATTTCTAGCGTTTTACTGGGGTTGTATAAGTTGCTCGAAGTATACATACTTTCTGCATGACATACTGGACAACTTCCAGTAAGAATACTGTACAATTTGGTGCCTTTTAACATTGAGTGCTTTTCTATTTTTTTTGCCTGACAAAATTAAGGATATTTGCACAATTCTAAGGTCACTTAAGTTACACAAATGCTCAATATTCATAATCTTTCTGTCTCGTTTCAAGGCGAATACCTGTTTAAAGAAATTACCTTTAAACTAGGTCCAGGTGATCGCGTGGGCTTGGTAGGTAAAAATGGGGCTGGTAAGTCAACCCTGTTGCGCATTTTGGCCAAAGAACAAGAGTACGATACGGGTCAGATTGCTATGGATAAAGAGCTCACCATTGGCTTTTTAAAACAGGATATCGATTTTGAACGCGGAAGAACCGTTGTAGAAGAAGCGCAAAAGGCCTTTGTAAAGATTAAAGCCATAGAGGCCGAACTGGAGCAAATTAATATCGATTTGGCGGCTCGCACCGATTACGAAAGCGAGGGATATAACCAATTAATGATCGATTTAAATGATCGTCAGCACGAATACGAAATTCTAGGTGGGTATAACTATCAAGGCGAAACACAGCGAATTTTAAAGGGATTGGGGTTTCAGGCGCAAGATTTCGATAAAAAAACCGAAACTTTTTCTGGCGGATGGCGCATGCGTATAGAACTCGCCAAATTACTGTTACAACAAAACGACGTGCTGCTTCTTGATGAACCCACAAACCATTTAGATATTGAATCTATATTGTGGTTAGAAGAATTTTTAAAGCAATATGCTGGTGCAGTCGTGATTGTGTCTCACGATAAAATGTTTTTAGATAATGTTACCAATAGAACCATAGAAATATCGTTAGGTAGAATTTACGATTTCCCTAAACCATATACCAAGTATTTAGCACTTCGCGAAGAGTTGCGTACCCAACAATTGGCAACGCAAAAGAATCAGCAAAAACAAATCGAGCATACAGAAAAGCTTATAGAGAAGTTTAGAGCAAAGGCCTCTAAGGCTACCATGGCCCAGTCGCTAATTAAAAAGCTCGACAAAATTGATCGCATAGAAGTAGATCAAGACGATAACGCGGTAATGACATTAAAGTTCCCAGTTTCTGTTGTGCCGGGTAAAGTGGTTATAGAAATGAACAAAGTAGCCAAGTCTTATGGCGAAAAGCGCGTGCTGTCTGGGGTTAACCTAATGGTGGAACGTGGGAGTAAAATTGCTTTTGTTGGGCAAAATGGGCAAGGAAAATCAACGTTGGCAAAGATAATTGTAGACGAAATCGATTTTAAGGGCGATTTAAAGCTAGGACATAATGTGCAACTGGGATATTTTGCACAAGATCAAGCCGATCACTTAGACGGCAGTAAAACGGTTTTAGAGACCATGATAGATGCTGCCAACGAAACAAACAGAAGTAAAGTACGCGATATTTTGGGTTCCTTTTTGTTTAGAGACGAAGCTGTAGACAAATATGTACGTGTATTATCTGGAGGTGAGCGTAATCGATTGGCCTTAGCTAAGTTGTTATTAAGCCCGCTTAACGTTCTAATTATGGACGAACCTACAAACCATTTAGATATTAAATCTAAAAATGTACTCAAAGAAGCGCTGTCAAAATTTGAAGGTACCTTGGTTTTGGTTTCTCACGATAGGGATTTTCTGCAAGGCATGTCTAATATCGTTTACGAATTCCGTGATCATAAAATAAAAGAATACCTAGGCGATATCGATTATTTTTTAGAGCAGCGTAATTTGCGCAATTTACGCGAGGCCGAGGCTAAAACAGTACAGGCAAAGACTGCAACCGCTGTTGGCAGCAACAAGGAATCGTATCAGAATCAAAAAAAATTAAAGTCGCTGAATAATAAATTGAGCAAAGTAGAGGCTAAAATCAACAAATTGGAACGTGAAATAAGCGAAATAGATGTTGAATTGGCTGTTAATTACGACGCCACTATTGCACAGCCTAACTTTTTTGACTCTTACGAACAAAAGAAAAAAGACCTACAAATCGCCATGCAGCAGTGGGAAGAAGTCTCTGTTTCTCTAGACGAATTGCAGTAGTAATTTGTGACTTTTTTAACGCCATTTGAGCTAAAGGTGTATAATTTTGCACCTTTAAAGACCAACCATGCGTAAAATCATACTTTCTATTATTGGAGTCCTCTTTCTTGTAGGCGGGATTTATTTTGCAAAGAAAATTGTAGACGCTAACCAGCGTAAAAGGCCTGAGCCGCGTAAAGAAATAAAGACTGTCTTTGTTGATACGGTTAAAAATGGTGTTATACCAATTGTAGTAGAGGCTAATGGAACATTAGTTGCCAAACGCAGACTAGAACTTTACTCCGAAGTGCAAGGGGTATTAAAAACCAGTTCTAGACTGTTTAAAGCGGGACAGGAATACAGTAATGGTCAAGCTATTATTAGTATAGATGCCGCTGAATTTTATGCAACGGTACTTTCGCAGCGCAGTAGTTTGTTTAATCAGCTTACCGCAATAATGCCAGATATTCGTCTAGATTATCCAGAAGTTTACGACAAATGGAACGCGTATTTGTCTACATTCGATATAAACAAAAGCTTACCTGCCTTACCTGAAATGACTTCAGAAAAAGAGAAGTACTTTATTAGTGGTCGCAACATACAAACGGCATATTATAATATTAAGAACCTTGAACAACGCCTAGCCAAGTATCAGATTAGAGCTCCGTTTAAAGGTGTGCTAACAGAGGCCTTAGTAACCGAAGGAACGCTAATTCGTGCGGGTCAAAAATTAGGTGAGTTTATTGCAACCGACGCTTACGAACTCCCAGTAGCCGTTAACAAGGCGTATGCAGATTTACTGGCCGTTGGCGAAACTGTAGCACTTACCAATCGAGATACCGACAAAGTATATACCGGTAAAGTAAGTCGGATTAACGGAAATATAGATGTTAACTCACAAACCATTAGTGCTTTTATAGAAGTGAGCGATCCAGACTTACGGGAAGGCTTGTATCTAGAAGCCAGCCTTAACGCTCGCGAGGAATCCAGCGCGATATCTTTGCGTAGAAATTTATTGCAACCCGACGACCAAATCTTTGTAGTTAGGGATACAATTTTAGACCTAATACCAGTAAATCCAGTTTATTTTACAGAAAAATCTGTTGTATTAACTGGAGTTCCAGATGGAACCCTTGTAGTAAACAAAGTGGTTCCTGGTGCTTATGCAGGAATGTTGGTTAAGATATTTGGAGCCCAATCCAGTCAAGAAGGAGCTGCTTTAGAAACCCCTAAAGGCGAGTAAGCATGAGAAAATTAATTTCTTTTTTTATTCGATATCACGTTGCGGTAAACGTTGTTGTTCTGGCCTTTATTTGTTTTGGAATTGCTGGGGCAATGTCGCTTAAGTCGTCCTTTTTTCCCTTAATTGAATCTAGTAATCTTATAATTAGCATTACCTATCCGGGTGCTTCCCCTTTAGAAGTAGAAGAGGGAATTGTTTTAAAAATAGAAGATAATTTAAAAGGTCTAGAAGGGGTAGAGCGTGTAACTTCGACCTCTAGAGAGAATAGCGGTACTATTAACGTAGAAATAGTAAAGGGTAAAGATATTGACTTTATGTTACTCGAGGTTAAAAATGCCGTGGATCGTGTACCTACTTTCCCTGTTGGGATGGAACCCTTGGTGGTGTCTAAGCAAATACCAAATAGGCCAACAATTACCTTTGCCATAAGTGGCGATAAAATACCACTTAACACCTTAAAAGAGATAGGCAGAACCGTAGAAAACGACTTGCGGGGAATAGATGGAATTAGTCAAATTTCGATTTCTGGCTATCCTGACGAAGAAATAGAAATTGCCGTAAACGAAGCTAGTCTTTTGGCTTATAATGTGAGTTTTCAAGATGTAGCCAACGCGGTGAGTGCTTCTAATATTCTTACTACCGGTGGAACCATTAAAACAGATGTAGAAGAATATTTAATTAGAGCTAATAATCGCTCTTATTACGGAAACGAATTAAGTACTCTGGTTGTGCGCGCAGATGCTTCGGGTCGCAGTGTTCTTTTAAAAGACGTGGCCACAATTCGGGATCGCTTTGCCGAAACTCCAAATGCAACCTTTTTTAATGGGAATTTAGCTGTTAATGTAACCATTGCTAGCACCAATACCGAAGACCTAATTGGGTCGGCCGAAAACGTAAAAAATTATATAACAGATTTTAATAAACGCTATAACAATGTCTCTATAGAAGTAGTTAGTGATTCTTCTATAACCTTAACACAACGTACTGCACTGTTAGCCGAAAACGCCTTAATAGGAATGCTTTTGGTGCTTATCTTTTTGTCGTTGTTTTTAAACACACGCTTGGCGTTTTGGGTAGCTTTTGGCTTGCCTATTGCATTTTTAGGAATGTTTATTTTTGCTCCTTTTGCAGGAGTAACCATTAATGTATTGTCCTTATTTGGGATGATTATTGTAATTGGTATTCTAGTGGATGATGGAATAGTAATTGCCGAAAATATTTATCAGCATTACGAAAAAGGGAAGTCGCCCGAGCAGGCTGCAATAGACGGCACCATGGAGGTAATCCCTCCCATTGTATCGGCTATAATAACTACCATATTAGCCTTCGGAATCTTTTTGTTTTTAGATGGTCGAATTGGTGACTTTTTTGGAGAAGTATCGGTAATTGTAATCCTAACCCTAGCGGTATCGTTAATAGAAGCTTTGCTTATTTTACCTGCGCATTTGGCACATTCCAAAGCCTTAAGAGCACAGAATAAGAAACCAAAGACCACTATTGGGCAATTATTTGCCAAGCTACGGTACATAAACACCTTTGGGGATAAAATTATGAGTTGGCTGCGCGATACCTTGTACAGTCCAGCACTCCGATTTACGTTAGAGCACAGATTGTTTTCGTTTTCTGTTTTTGCGTTAATGCTCATTTTAACTTTTGGAAGTATTGGTGGAGGAATTGTGCGCTCCACGTTTTTTCCACAAATAGCGAGCGACCAGATTAACATAAACTTGTCTATGCCAAATGGTACTACTCAAACAGTTACCGATAGTATTATATCGATGATCGAAGATCACGCTATAGAAGTAAATCAGGAACTTAGCGAAACCTATTTAAACGATGGGCGTTTACTGGTCGAAAACATGATTAAACAAATTGGTCCTGGGGCTTCTACAGCCTCTTTGCGGATTAATTTACTGCCAGGTGAAGAGCGTCCAGATGCCGTTACTTCTGCTTTAGTAACCAACAGTATTCGCGAAAAAGTAGGTGTAGTCGCTGGAGCCGAAAGTTTGGTGTTTGGTAGTGGAGGTAACTTTGGCGGTAGTCCCGTATCGGTATCTTTATTAGGCAATAACATTGGTGAATTAAAAGCGGCAAAAACAGAATTAAAGCGCATTTTGGTAAGCAATGCCTTGTTAAAAGATGTTACCGATAACGATCCTGCAGGAATTAAAGAAATTCGCTTAAAATTAAGAGATAAAGCTAATTTATTGGGACTTAATGTACGTGATGTAATGGCCCAAGTACGTGCTGGATTTTTTGGAGTTCAGGCGCAAAGGTTCCAACGTGGACAAGACGAAATTCGGGTTTGGGTGCGTTACGATCGCGACGAGCGTTCGTCGATTGCTAATTTGGACGATATGCGCATAAATACTCCCACTGGGCAACAAATTCCTTTAAGCGAAATTGCCAGCTACACCATAGAACGAGGCGATGTTGCAGTAAATCACTTAGAAGGTCGTAGAGAAATTCAAATTTCGGCCGATTTAAAAGACCCAGATAATACAAGTGCAACCGACATTTTAAGTGAAATTAGGACGGTAATAATGCCAGAAATTCTGTCTAAATATCCTACCGTTACGCCTTCTTACGAAGGTCAAAATAGAGAGGCAGGCAAATTACTTAAAAGTCTAAAACCTGTTGGATTAGCGGTGTTAGCACTAATTTATATAACCATTGCTTTTACATTTAGAAGTTATAGTCAACCCATATTATTAATGATTTTAATCCCCTTTAGTTTAACTGCGGTGGCCTGGGGACACTGGATTCACGGGTTCCCATTAAACATTTTATCTATGTTGGGTATTATTGCCTTAATTGGAATTATGGTGAACGATGGGCTGGTGCTTATTGGTAAATTCAACAGTAATTTAAAATCTGGGATGCTATTTAACGATGCCCTTTACGATGCAGGACGTTCTCGATTTAGAGCAATTTTCTTGACCTCGTTAACTACGGTGGCAGGACTAGCTCCACTTATTTTTGAAAAAAGCAGGCAAGCACAATTTTTAAAACCAATGGCTATTTCTATTGCCTATGGAATTGGATTTGCAACCTTACTTACCTTGCTCATGTTACCCTTATTTTTGGCGACAAGTAATTGGATAAAAGTAAATGTAAAATGGCTTGCAACGGGCGATTCAATAACAAAAGAAGAAGTAGAGCGGGCCATTAAAGAGCAAAAAGAAATAGCAGAAGGCGCCTCTCACCAGCATGTTATGGCTATTAACCAAACAGCTGCTGTAAAGTCGCTAGAAGCGCATATTAATTCGAATTTAACAGCAACCGAATTGAGTTCAGATAGTAGTCAAGATAGTAGTTCTAAAACCGAGCAAAATGAAGATTAGTATTCTACAATGGATAGCGGTACTTGTACTTTTTGTAAATGCGACAAGTTATGCCCAAGACGAGTTAAACGTGCTTAGTAAAGACGAAGCATTTAGCTTGATGTTGGAAAATAATTTTGGAATTCAATTGGCGAACAATAATGTGTCGATTGCCGAAAACAATAAGAGCATTTTAAATGCCGATTATTTACCAACTATAAGCACCACAGCAGGTGCTAGTTACGACAATACAACCTCGAATACCGATTTTAATGGAGCGCTTAATCAGGACGGAGAACCTCGTCCGGATATTACTATTAATAACGCAGAAACCGAACGCTTTAATGCTGCGATTAATTTAGACTATACCTTATTTGATGGTTTAGGGCGTTACTATAATTTTAAGACGTTAAAAGAAGAGTATAATTTAAGTCAGCTGCAAGCTAGAGAAACCATAGAAAACACTACAATTCAGCTTTTTAGTGTGTATTACGAAGCTGCTAGAATAACAGAGAATGTTCAAGTTTTAGAAGAAGCCCTTGCCATTTCTAAACAGCGGGAGCAACGGGCGGCGTATCAGTTTGAATATGGGCAAGCCAACAAATTGGCAGTATTAAATGCACAGGTTGACATTACAACAGATAGTATTAATCTGTTGAATGCTCGCCAAAACTTACGCAACGTTAAACGCGATTTGAATGTGTTGTTAAATCGGGATTTAGAAACTCCTTTCGATGTAGAAACGCAAGTTGAATTTTTAGACATGCTACAGTTAGTGGCGCTAGAAGATCAGATGATTTCTAAAAATGTGTCAGTCTTACAAGCCAATCAAAATATTGTAATTAGCGATTATGCTATAAAAGGAGCGCGATCTTTATTATTACCTACAATTGGACTTACGGGAAGTTATGGTTGGAACAGAAACCTAAACCCAGCCTCGGCATTTTTTCCGGGTACTACAGGAACTTCTAATTCTTTTGCGGTTGGAGCCAATTTACGCTGGGATTTGTTCGATGGAGGTCGTTCGGTGACGGCGCTAAAGAATGCTAAAATTGTCTATAGAAATCAGGAACTGGTAAAATCGCAATTGGAGCAACAAATTAGTCGCGACATTGCTAATGCGAAAGGCGATTATTTAAATGCCCTTGACATCTTTAAATTGCAAGAGCAAAATGTAATTACCAACCAAAATAACTTTGAACGTTCCAGTGAACAGTTAAAGATTGGACAAATAACTACTGTCGAATTTAGACAGGCACAGGTTAATTTACTCTTGGCACAAACCACCATGAATTCTGCAAAATTTACAGCCAAAGTAGCCGAATTGGTTTATTTACAATTGGTAGGGGAGATACTGAATATTGACTTTTAATATGTTCGAACACTTTTTTACCTGTCCGTATTGTTGGGAGCAAATTTCTATGCTTTTAGATACCTCTGAAAATCAGACTTATATTGAAGACTGCGAAGTGTGTTGCAATCCAATTCAAATTAGTTGCAGTTTTAGTGGTGGTGATCTTACCCAGTTTTTAGCCCAAGATATTGCCCAATAAGGGAGTTAAATAAAAATTTGAATTTCCTTGCCAGAACTTAAAACCGTTGTATATTTGCAGTCCACATCGCGGGGTAGAGCAGTAGGTAGCTCGTCGGGCTCATAACCCGAAGGTCGCTGGTTCGAGTCCAGTCCCCGCTACTAAATAGAAAGTCAATTATTTGTAAATCAAATAGTTGGCTTTTTTTCTTCCCGAATGTTTCCCGAATATTTTTATTTACCCGTTTTGAAAGCCTTTGAAACTGAAATGGTTTTCATAAGCACCTATAAATTTTCGTCCAAATTTATTTAGGAAACTTATTTGAATAATAAAACTTCGATTTAGAAGAGGTGCGGGTATCAAAAAAAACAGGATATATATGCCAACGATAGATAAGGTATATACACGCAGAATGGCATAAATAATTTTTGCTTCAAAACCTACAAAAAACATATACAGGATTATTTTGAAATTTATTCATTATTATTTATGACGAATGTTTGTAACCTACTGTTATTACTCGGTTTGTTTGTTGTGTTTGATAATGAAACTGCTATTTTTTATTAACTAAAGTTGTTAAGCAAAAAAGCCCAGTTTTAACGTAAAATATCGATTTTGGGCAAATCAGCAGTTTGAGCAAGTTTTTTGGTATAAATCTGACTTTTTTAGCAGAAGACTTAAACCCACAAAAAACATATACAGACATGTTTTTATTAACATGAGAATTTATATTTTTATAACACTGTGAATCAGCGTTTTAATTATGATTTTTTTATTAAATATAAACTTTTAAAATTTTAAAGTTGTTCGGAAAATCTTCTTTTTCGATGCTGAAAAAACACGTATTTTATTGGTTTATGAGTGGGTCAAAACAAAATCACTTAATATTCATCTAAATACCACGAAAAAGATTCATATTTTTAAGCTTTTGTATTAAAATACTAATTAACTAAATGTCAGAAGAACAAAAAAAACTACTTGAGAAACAATTATGGGCTATTGCTAACCTACTTAGGGGTAAAATGGATGCAGATGATTATAGAAACTACATCTTAGGCTTTATTTTCTTTAAATACCTTTCTGAAAAGTTACACATCTATGCAGATGAGATATTAGCACCAGATAATACTACATACGAACAAATAGATGAAAATACAGATAATGGCAAATTATTTATTGAAGCTGTCAGAAAGGCTTGTGTGAAAAATTTAGGCTATTTTTTAAAGCCATCAGAATTATTTACTTCTATTGCTCAAAAAGGTAATAATCTTACTGAAATAGAAACAAATGAGAATGATGAGGCTACACAGTTTTTTATTATAGAAGATTTAGAGCGTATTCTGAATAATATTGAGCAGAGTACAATGGGGACAGAGTCAGAAGATGATTTTGTGCGCTTATTTGAAGATTTAGATTTAACCTCTTCTAAATTGGGTAGAACAGTAAAAGCTCAAAATGAAGTAATAGCCAAAATACTAACTCATTTAAATGAAATAGATTTTCAGTTAAAAGATTCTGAAAGTGATTTGTTAGGAGATGCTTACGAATATTTAATTGGAGAGTTTGCATCAAGAGCAGGTAAAAAAGCTGGAGAATTTTATACACCTCAAGAGGTGTCAACTATATTGGCAAAAATAGTAACTACTCGAAAAAAACGGATAAAGTCAGTATATGATCCAACATGTGGTAGTGGTTCGCTATTATTGCGTGTAGCAAAAGAAGTTGATGATGTTGGAATGTTTTACGGGCAAGAGTTAAACCGAACTACTTACAACTTGGCTCGTATGAATATGATTCTTCACGATATACACTTTAGTAAGTTCGACATAAAACAAGAAGATACATTAGAGGAGCCACAGCATATATCTATAGATTTAAAAGCTGAAGCTATTGTGGCAAATCCACCATTTTCAGCTAATTGGAGTGCTAAAGCTATTTATAGTACCGATGATAGATTTAGTCAGTATGGTAAGTTAGCACCTAAAACTAAAGCGGATTTTGCTTTTGTACAACACATGATTCATCATTTAGATGAAAACGGAATAATGGCAACTGTTTTACCTCACGGTGTATTATTTAGAGGTAGTTCAGAAGCACATATAAGGCGTTACCTAATTGAAGATAGAAACTATATTGATGCGGTTATAGGGTTGCCTGCAAATATCTTTTTTGGTACGGGAATACCAACTTGTATTTTGGTAATTAAAAAATGTAGAGAAGTTAATGAAGATGTATTATTTATAGATGCAAGTAATCATTTTGAAAAGAAAGGTAAAGACAATAAATTACTACCAAACCATATAGATGATATTGTAGATACGTATGCAAATAGAGAAGTTATAGATAAATATAGTTATAGAGCGACTTTAAAAGAAATAGCAGACAACGATTATAATCTAAATATACCACGTTACGTAGATACTTTTGAAGAAGAAGCACCTATAGATATTAACGCTGTTGCAGAACAAATAAAAGTATTAGATATAGAAATTACTGAAACAGACAAACGTATTGCAACTTATTGTCAAGAGTTAAATATTAAAACACCATTTTAATCTATGGAAAAGCAATTAATACCAAAATTGAGGTTTCCAGAGTTTGAGGGGAAATGGAAGGAAGAAAAATTAGTTAATCTTTCTCAAAAAGTAGCCTATGGGATGAATGCTGCTGCAACAACTTTTGATGGTGTAAATAAATATTTAAGAATAACAGATATAGATGAAGATTCAAGAAGATTTATACCTAAACCTTTATCAAGTCCAGATGAACAAATAGAGGATAAATTTATTTTAAAAAAAGGAGATATTGTTTTTGCAAGAACAGGAGCAAGTGTTGGTAAATCCTATTTATACAATGAAGATGATGGTAAATTGTTATATGCGGGTTTTCTTATAAAATTTAATATAAGTAGTGCGGTTCCGTATTTTATTTTTCTTCAAACGTTTAGAGAGTCTTATAGAAAATGGGTTAAGGTTTATTCTATGCGTTCAGGTCAACCTGGTTTAAATGCTGAAGAATATAAGTTGTTAAGATTTAATTGCCCTAAAATTGAAGAACAACAAAAAATAGCATCATTTCTTTCAGATGTAGATGATAAAATTACCAAACTAACCAAAAAGAAAGACCTTTTAGAGCAATACAAAAAAGGTGTAATGCAAAAAATATTTAATCAAGAATTACGATTTAAAGATGATGAGGGTAATAATTTTTCCGATTGGGAAGTGAAAAAGCTGGAAGATTTTATTTTAGACTTTATTGTACCAATGCGTGATAAGCCTAAAGATTTAACAGGTGATATTCCTTGGTGCAGAATTGAAGATTTTGAAGGTAAATATCTTTCTAAATCAAAATCAAATCAAGGTGTGAGTCTTCAAACTGTTAAGGAAATGAATTTGAAAGTTTATCCTGTAAATACTTTGCTTGTTTCTTGTAGTGCCAACCTTGGCTTTTGTGCTATTGTTGAAAAAGAGCTAATTACAAATCAAACATTTATAGGACTTAATCCAGATTTGAAGAAAGTTAATGTGAGTTTTTTATACCATATGATGAAATTGTCAAGTAGAAGACTAAATGTTTTATCAAGTGGAACGACAATATCTTATTTGTCAAGAAAACAATTTGAGAAATTTACTATTCAATTTCCTTGCCTCAAAGAACAAACCAAAATAGCTAATTTCTTATCAGACATAGATGCGAAAATAGAAGCATTAACTACCAAGGTAGAAAATAGTAACACCTTTAAAAAAGGTTTATTACAACAAATGTTTATTTAAAAGGATAGTATGAATGATTTACTAAAAAAAGAATTAAAACTTGTAAATATTCCCATTGAAGAATTTTTAAAATCAACTCTTCTTGACGGATTTAAAAATAGAAAAGGGCAACTTGTAATACGTGTTGATGGATTCGCTTTTATAGAAACAACGGTTGATGAGGATAATTCTGAGATAAAAGAAAAAATAATAGTTACTGGAGTGAGTGCTTATGTGGATGTGCAAGTTGCAATAGGGGATGATGGTAGTTATACAAATAACACACTTGATATTTTTATTAATAAAGGTTTTGTGTTAAACTATGATTTTGAATCAAAATCTTATATAATTGAAGATATAGATGGAGTTATTATTATTGATAGGACATTTAATTGATTAATCAAAAACAAATAATAGATATAGTAAATGAAGTAGAAGAAGTACTAATTTCTATGCCTAAAATTAAGTTTGAATTTGACCGTTTGTGGTCTTCAAAGTTTCCCTATAAAGCAGGTGTGTATGCTATATTTGATAATGAGAAGCTCATTTACATAGGTGAGACAGCTAACCTAAAAGAGCGGATGAAAGAAGTTAAGAGAACGTATAATCATTCTTTTAGAAAAAAATTAGGTAAGCACTTGTACGATAGTGCGGTAATAGTAAAAGGTAAATTTAAAGAAGAAATAGAACTTGCCCTTAATGATTATTATATAAATCGGATAAGTTTTGCTTATGCAGTAGTGGACTTTGGCAGATTAGAGGTTGAAACCCATTTAATAAATAGTTATAAGAACAAAGGGATTTTAAACTCGATTGGTAAAAGAAATAGAATAAATTATGAAATTAACAGCTAAGAGGTTACTTGAGTTAGGTTTTGAACAAAGACAACAGCAAGGTAATGTGTATTTTGAAAAAAATAAGTTCTGTTTATTTCTGGTTAATGGTGTTTGGTCAGTTGGTTCAGATTTTGGTGCTTTAGCAACAAGTAATACTTATGTAACTACAGAAGAAGAACTTATAAAATATATGCAACTAAATTAAATGACAACTCAACCAGAACAAGTATTAGAAAATAATTTAGTAAGCCAGTTAATTGGATTGGGGCATAAATCTGTTGTTATAAAAACAGAAGATGATTTATTAAGTAATCTTAAAACACAGTTAGAAAAGCATAATAAAACAGCATTTACCGCTTCCGAATTTGATAGAATTTTAATACATCTTTCTAAAGGGAATATTTTTGATAAAGCTAAAACGCTACGAGATAAATATGTACTACAAAAAGATAATGGAGATAAAGCATATATAGAATTTATTAATCAAGATTTTTGGTGTCAAAATCAGTTTCAAGTAACCAATCAAGTTACCATACACGGTAAAAGAGAAAACCGTTATGATGTAACTATTCTTATTAATGGTTTACCATTAGTGCAAATAGAATTAAAGCGCAGAGGGATAGAACTTAAAGAGGCATTTAACCAAATACAACGCTATCAAAAAGAATCTTTTGCTTCCAATAATGCACTATTCAATTATGTACAAATATTCGTAATTAGTAACGGTGTAGATACTAAGTATTATGCGAATAGCCCAAAGCAAAGTTTTAAACAAACTTCTTTTTGGAGTAAAGAAAATAATGCAAAAATTACGCAGTTAGATAAGTTTACAAGTGTCTTTTTGGAGCCTTGTCATATTGCAAAAATGATAACTAAGTATATTGTTTTACACGAGAGTGATAAGATTTTAATGGTGCTAAGACCTTATCAATTCTATGCAGTGGAATCTATTATTGATAGAGTAAAGAATAGCGATAAAAATGGCTATATCTGGCATACTACTGGTTCAGGTAAGACGCTTACCTCGTTTAAAGCAAGTCAAATATTAACACACAACCCGAAAATTAAAAAGGTAGTATTTGTAGTAGATAGACAAGATTTAGACGACCAAACCGTAAGAGAATTTAGAGCATTTGATAAAGATAGTATAGATGGGACAGAAAACACCAAAATGCTTATAAACCAATTTTTGGATAATAGTAGACCTCTATTGGTTACAACCATTCAGAAGTTAAATAGTGCAATTTCAAAAACAAAATTTAGAAGACAAATAGAAGCATTAAAGGATGAAAAAGTAGTATTTATTTTTGATGAATGTCATCGTTCTCAATTTGGAGATACACATCAGCGCATTGTAAATTTCTTTACTAATCATCAATTATTTGGCTTTACAGGTACGCCTATTTTTGTTAAAAACGCCATTAGTAAAAAGAGTATAAAGCAAACAACAGCGAACCTATTTCACGACTGTTTACATCAATATGTTATAACTGATGCAATTAGAGATGAAAACGTTTTAAAATTCTCAATCGAATATTATAATGTTTTTAAATCTAAAGAAGGTGTAGATGATACAAAAGTAGAGGATATAAATAAGCAAGAAGTATATGAAAGTGATGATTATATTAATGCAATAACAAACTATATTTTAGCAAATCATAATCGTAAAACACATCATAGAACTTTTACAGCAATGCTATGTGTAAGTAGTGTAGATATTCTAATTAAATATTATGAGCTATTAAAAGCTAAAAAGGAAGCAGGAGAACATCGCTTAAATGTAGCTGCAATTTTTTCCTATAACGTCAATGAGCCAGATAAAGATGCCGATGGTCAAGTACAAGAAGAAGATGTAAATGATGATAAACCTATAAATAAACATTCAAGAGATAAATTAGATGAATTTATTTTAGATTATAATAAGCAGTTTGGCTCAAAACACTCAACTAAAGATGGGAATGCTTTTTTAAATTATAAAAAAGACATTTCTAAGCGTGTTAAGAACAAACAGATTGATATATTATTAGTAGTTAACATGTTTTTGACAGGATTTGATAGTAAGTCTTTAAATACGCTCTATGTGGATAAAAATTTAAAATATCATGGATTAATACAAGCCTACTCAAGAACTAATAGAATATTAAATGAAAAAAAGTCTCAAGGAAATATTTTAGCTTTTCGTAATTTAAAACAAAATACAGATGATGCTATTGCTTTATTTTCAGATAAAAATGCCAAAGAAACTATTACGATAGATCCTTATGAGGAGCAGATTAAAAAGTTTAATTCAGCTTACAAAGAGTTAATGTCTATTGCTCCTACAGTAGATAGTGTAAATGATTTGGTAACAGAAGAAGATGAACTTGAGTTTGCTAAAGCATTTAGAGAAATAATGCGTTTAAAAAATATACTTTCATCATTTGTAGAGTTTACATTCGATGACACCTATATGAAAGAGCAAGATTTTGCTGACTATACAAGCAAATATTTAGACCTTTATGATAAGATAAAAACAAATAATCAAAAGGAATCGGTTTCTATATTAGAAGAAATAGATTTTGAATTAGAATTAATACATCGTGATGAAATTAATGTAGCCTATATAATGAGGTTGTTGGCACAATTAAAAGATGCTAAACCAAAAGACCAGGCAAAACAGAAAAAGCAAATTATAGATTTAATATCTGGTGAAGCAGAGTTAAGAAGTAAGCGTGTATTAATAGAAAAATTTATTCAAAACAACCTGCCAAAAATTAGTGATAAAGAGGATGTGGAAGACGTGTTTAAAACATATTGGAAAGTTGAAACTAAAAAAGCTTTAAAAGAATTAACTGTAACAGAAGCATTGAAACAAAATAAAGTGGAAGATATTATTAATGATTTTCTTTTTACTGGTAGAATGGCGACCGAAGATGAAGTAATTGAAGCTTTAGAAAAACAACCAAGTGTCTTACAGCGAGAATCAATAAGTAAGAGAATTACAGAAAAGATAAAGGACTTTGTTAAAACCTTTATTAATGGAGTAGATAATTAAACTATAGCTAATGAAAAAGCATACTGCAAAAATAACATCGAAGAGTATAGAGCAAAGTGGCTTGCCTACTGATTACAGAAAAGCGATTGCTGAATATATCTGGAATGGATTTGATGCAAATGCTTCCAGAATTGATATTAATTTTGATGCAAATGAAGTTGGTTATATAAATAGTTTTTCTATTATCGATAATGGCAAAGGGATAGATATAAGTGATTTAGATGATACTTTTGGTAATTTTTTAGATTCACAAAAAGAGCAATCTTTTTCAGAAACAGGATTTGTCAAAGGAAAAAAGGGAAAAGGACGTTATTCTTTTACGAATTTCTGCTATAGAGCAAAATGGAATACAACTTTCGGTAAAGAAGACAAACTTTTAAATTATACTATTGAAATAGAGAAATCTGATAGTGTAAATTATGCAGTCTCAGAAGAAAAGACCATTAAGAAAGGGGATGGGACAGGAACAAAGGTTTCATTTGAAGAATTTTTCAACTTAACTGGAGATTTACTTGAATCTGATGATTTTCAACAGTTTCTCGCTCAAGAATTTGGATGGTTTCTATACTTGAATAAGGATAAGAATTACAAATTAGTTGTTAATGGTGATGAAGTAAAGTATCAATCCATAATAGCTGATACGGATAGTTTTGATTTACCTATAGGAAAGAATGATTTTCAAATCACATATATAAGGTGGTCAAAGAAAATTGGAGAAAAATATTTTTACTATTTCTTAAATTCTAAAAAACTTGAAGTTGATAGAAAACATACCTCCTATAATAACAAGGCAATAGGTTTTCATCATTCACTTTATGTAGAATCTGAATACTTTAATGATTTTGAAGAAACTAAAGAGGATATACCTACGTTAGGATTTTTTCAAAACCAAACTGATGATACATTTAAGGCTTTAATTAGCCATTTGAATTTGTTTCTTGAAGAAAAGGAAAAGCATTTTATTAAAGAAAATAAAGCAGACGAGTTAATTTATAAATTTAATAAAGATGGAGTTTTTCCAAAGTTTAAGTCGAATGCGTATGAGAAATTAAGAAAACAGGATTTAGAAAATGTCGTTAAAGAAATCTACTGTGTTGAACCAAAAATCTTTTTAAAACTTAACAAAACCCAGAGTAAAACTTTAGTAGGTTTCTTAAATCTATTATTAGATTCTGAAGAGAGAGAGAATATTCTAACAATATTGGAGAGTGTTACAAAGTTAGATGAAGATGAAAGAAAAGAATTAGCGGAAACACTTAAAAATACTGAGCTTAAACATATAGTTTCTTTAGTGAGATTTTTAGAGAATAGATTTAAAATTATAAGCACCTTGAAAATTTTGGTTTTTGAGCTTGAAAAATTCACTAATGAAAGGGATCATATTCAAAAAGTTATAGAATCTAATTATTGGTTATTTGGCGAGCAATATCATTTAGTTTCAGCCGATGAAAATTTTGAAATTTTATTACATAACTATCTTCATTTTTTAGAAACAAAAAACAAGAAGCCTAATATTAGCTCACTCAACAAAAAGAATAAATTAAAAAGACCTGATATATTTATTTGCCAACAAAACTTCTATCCTGACCCAACTACAGATAGTGATGTAATAGAGGAGAATATAATCGTAGAACTTAAAAGACCTTCTATTGTTATTGGTGTGGAACAATTTAGGCAGATTGAAAATTATATGAGGTTTATAGTTGAGGAAGAGCAATTTAATAGTCAACATCGTAAATGGAAATTCTTGTTGGTTGGAAAAAAGGTTGATGATTACATTAGAGACCAATATGAAAACCAGAAGAATAAGGGAAAGAAGTTTTTGGTTCAATCTATACGAAACTATGAAATTTATGCAATGACTTGGGATGATATTTTTACTGACTATCGATTAAAGAATAAATTTATGGTGGACAAACTTAAATTTAAAGATACCGTGCTTGAGGAACTTAAAGAATTAGGGGTTTCATTAGATAAAGATGCTTCTGATTTGTTAACTTCTGAAGTAACCTCTAAGAAGTTTTAAAATCTAACAAATCGTCAAAGGAAATTTCAAATACTTTAGCAAACTTAATAACTGTTGATAGTTTGGGTTCTTGTAATCCCTTTTCATACTTCCTGACATTCTCCCTATCAATATTAAGAGCTGCGCCCACATCCATTTGAGACATTTTGCGCTCAAGTCTTAATTGCTTTATTCTTTTTCCGAACTGAATTACTTCTTTAGGTATTGGTGTTTTTCTGGTTCTACTTGGCATACAACAAAGTTTAATATTAACCGTTGTATGTTAGGGATTGTTTGTTAGGGGTTGTTTGCACGTCATAATTATTTATATTTGAATAATTAAAAATATGATATGGAAGAAAATAAAATCATTAAAAAATACCTTACTCTAAATTCTATAATACTTTTTATGACACCATTTTGTCTTGAAGGATTAATGGGCTTTAATAGGCAGATGAATAAAGAGTTTAGCTATGGTGGAAAACTGAATAACAGGTTGTATGATGGACACTCGGACTCTTATACAGACTTATACAATGACTTTGAATCTGTAGTTTTTCCAATAAGTGTAATTGTCGTTTTACTATTAGCTGGAATTATTAATTATACTTTCTTTAAAAACTATATTTCTGAAAATAAGTTTAAACCAGTTTTTAAATTTGACTTTCTATATAGGATATTTCTAATGGCTCTTTCGGCTTTTACTATATACCAGTTTAATCTAACTGATTTTTGGGATAACAATATAGCACTATATAGAATCATGTATCTATTAACATTGATTTTACCTTTCTTATTAATATATGAGTTTGTAATTAATAAAGGAGCGACAATTTTTCCAGATTTATCTTATAGAATAAAGGAACAAAATATTTACTCGGATGAGAAGAAGCTTACTTCTTTAAAAAACCTGAATATTATATCTGAAGAAAAATTCTCGGCGGCGTCACAAGAAATTAAAAAAGAAAAAATACTTGTTGAGGTTAGAAATAGTATTACCTATAAAGAGTTTATTTCAAATTTAGATTTTGCTGTATCTAAGGGACTTTTAAATGAAAAGGAGAAGCAAGAAAAGCTTTTAGAGAAAGAAGCGGAATTAATAAAAGAATATAATCAGTAAGATTATGGACTCAATATTTCAATTCTGTGTAGATGTTTTGAGATGGCTGGCTACATTCATAGGTGTTTCCTATGAAGCGATTAATGTTTGGCTGTTTGTTGTTATACAACCATTGGTTACACTTTACTTTTTTTTCCAATATAAAAAATACAAAATGAAACTATATGAAAGTAAAAGTAAATAACAGCTTGATAATAGAGTACGCCAAAGCTTTCAATTATTTAGACGTAAATTATATTAAGGATTTATTAAATGATGACTTTCGCTACTCCTCACAATGGGTTTTTAAGGAAATTGAATCCAAAAAAGAATATTTAGATTATTTAGAAAACAAGTTTAAGGTTATAGAAAATTCAACTAAAAAAGTTGTCGCCAGAATGGGCTTGTATAAAAATAAAAGTTGCATAGTGTTATATCAAATTGATTTGAGTAAAAAAAATAAAACCCAGATAGCGACACTTTTTATTAATGAAGAAAAAGGTAAAATTAAAAAAGCTGATATGTGTATGATTCCAGACGCAAACGAAATGCAACTATTAGATATTATACCAGTCTAAATGTCTATTTACCATTTCTCACTCTTAATCTCCGCATCTATCCCGAAAATTTCATTTAATCTATTTTTTAAAAAATCTTTTACTTCAACCTCATAAGTTTTAGGAATAGAAATGCTATCATGTATGGTAACTATAAACATATTTGGATAAATGTTAGATAGTTCTTTAGTAATTGTATCTAAGACTATAAGTGCCTCCAACTGTTGAAGGAACTTTGCAAACAATTTTTTGGACTTATTAATAAGTTCTTTATTGCGTTTAGTCCTTCTTTTCCTGTGCTTTACTGGAACATCTAATTCTTTACAATATTTAAAAAGATAAATGAACCTGTTTACTGCATCTGGATATATGCGTTTAATCTCATTTAAACGCTTTCTGTTGCTTTCAATAGAACAATACATGTATTCTAACACTAAAACTTTACAGTACGTTCTCAAGTCCTTAAAATCAGTTTCTACCATATAATTTTTATTAGGGTTATATACCATATCTGTATAAGTGCCTTTCTTGGTTTTTGACTCAATAGTTTTAACAAAGTTTGTATCTAAATTATTTGCTATGTGGTTGTAAATGTCATTATTACAAATCAAGTTTATGTAAGCTGTTAGGTCAATGATAGTATTGGATTCAAGAGATATAGAATTTATTACAGTATCAAGCTTATCTTTAATATCCTTACTACTTAATTTACATTTTAACTCTACTAATTTATCTATATTATTTATTAGTAAATTAAATACACCTGCCAACATAAAAGGCTGTGAGGATTTAATATCTAAAGACACTAATTCTTGACCTTTATGTGATAAATATTTCCGTAAATCCGATGGTAAATTAGTTAAATTACTATGAAGCCGATTATCTCTGGGGCTTCTCACATAATACCAATTTTTAAAACGTATTCTGTTAACACTATATGAGTAAGATTCTTTCTGCTCTACTTTTAATTCGCTGTTGCTGTCAATCCATCTAAATGCTGCCTCCCAATCTATCTGTATATTGTCTTCATTGAGCCACTTTGTGAGATGTTTGGTTTTTCTTTCTGCTGATTTTTTTCTACGTTCTATTTGAGCTTGTTTCTCAATAGTGTTGTGTAGATGTTTTTCATAAGTCATATTGATGAACTCATAGACATGATATGCTTTTTTGACTATGTTTTTATAGCCTGTTTTGTCATAAAAGGAGATTCTATAGCCAATAGATATTGACTTTTCCGTATTATAAGGTGTGGTTTTTATATAGTTATGCCTTTCTAAAAACGTCTTGTATTTTTTTAGTTCTTTTTGCAAATAAACATTAAGGAATTTGGAATGTAATCTAATATATCCATTTACAACTTTGTCTTTTCTATAACACTTTTGATAACGGATGTAGTCAATCAAAAAAACGGCTTTATCTACCATTATTTTATTATCGTCATCTTCTGCATAATGTAAATTATGTTTGTAAATGGTTTGCTCTAAATGGTCAAAGAGCTCTTGCTCTATATGTATTAATGTGCTTTTATATCTCATCTCCTTGTTTCTTTTCGATGAAATCAATAACATCCTGTTTCTTATATAAAGGTTTGCGCCCAACCCATCCTGATGGTTTTAGTATCCCTTTAATTTTCCAGTTGTGAAGAGTAACAACAGATTTTATTTTGCATAGTTTAGCTGTCTCTTTTATAGTGAGATAAATTTCTTCGTCTTTCTTTTTAAGTAATTTTTCTTGTATTACTTGTATTTGTCTTTCCAGCCTGTTTATTTTTTCGTCCAGGCTTTCAGTCCCCATTAAAAGAGGACTATAAAAATTTTGTGTATGCATCCTATCATATTTTAGAATGCTAAATGCGGGCGGGAAAGTTTTGGGAAAAATGTATATAACTGTTTTTTGGCTAAGTAGGATGCTACAGTTTATGCACTAAATGAATAAATCGTATGTTATTTTTATGCTGGAAAAAAAAGGGAAAATTTTAATTAAGGTTAATTTAAGTGTAAGTCAATTAAATTTTTAATATTAATACACTTTTTTTTAGACATTAATAAATCGTGATTTGAAGATGTGTTTATTTCGTCAAAATATCTTTTAGCATTATCTGAATCATATTCTTGTGGTAATGCATTTAATATGCTTTTGTAATGATGAATCGTTTGCGGCTGAACAAGGAAATAAATCATACGCATATTATCTGATAAGCTCTTTTTGTCAAATTCAAATAATAGCTTTATTGAGTTAAATGCCTTATTCTCCCATTTCAAAGCAAATAAATCTAAGCTATTTTGGTCTAATTTCTGAATAAAAAAAAGTAAATCCTTGTTATCGCTTTTAAGGGCTTTTACCATTAATCTATCTACAAAAGT
Organism: Gilvibacter sp.; assembly: GCA_965277295.1. Classification (GTDB taxonomy): domain Bacteria; phylum Bacteroidota; class Bacteroidia; order Flavobacteriales; family Flavobacteriaceae; genus Gilvibacter. Next base: position 667,634 of record OZ255720.1, on the reverse strand, counting down.
CGGTTCCTCTTCATTTAGGTTTTGTAGGTTCAATATGTTTTCTCTGATATTGTTATTTGTTGTGTCTAATTGAGAGCGCACTATATCTTTAAATCTTGGGTAGTTTAAATTTGGGCCAACTATTTTACTACTGTCTGTGATTTTTTCAAAAGGAGTTGATATTAGATTTTTTAAAAGGTGTATTATTTCGAATTGGTGCTGACTTTTATAGTTAAGCAAAAAACTGTTTAAACTTGTTCTGAAGGTAATAAAACGCTTGTTTGCTTCTTTTTCAAAATATAGATTGTTAATAAAAGAAGTTTCATTTTGATTTAAAATTATTTTTTCATCTTTAATTTCTGGTTTTAATAAACTCTCTTGAGTAAATGATAAATCTACAAATTGAGGTTTGTCATGATATTCGTAATTGTAATCATATTCTAAAATACTTTGAATACAATTAAAAGTGAAGTTGTGGTGCATTTGATAAATAAACAGATTTATTAGATTTATTTGAGGTAGTGCAAAATAAAACCCTCTGATAAGTTCTGAATCTTTTTTGAAATTACCTTTTAGCCCCTCTGAATTAAGTGTCTCTCTTTCCATTTTAATTGTTGTTATTCCATAATTCCCTAAACTTATCTAAATGCTCAACATGTGATTGTTTAAGGTATTTTTCAAATTGAGCCTCACTTGAGTGAGTTGTTACAGCCATAATAGTTTTATTAGGCAATTTACCGTAATGATTTGTTGCAAATGATCTCCTGCAAGTGTGAGATGTTATTAAGTAGCATTTAGGATAATAGTCATTTTTTTTACGATATGTTTTTATCCCGTTTGGTAGTTTTACTTCAATAGTTTTGCCTCCATAAATTACTTCTTTAATTTCAGCTTCAGCTACAACTTCTTTTACATATTTGTTAAATTTTGCATCAGAAATAGGTCTCGGGAAATCCCCGTCTCTTTTTATAAGTATAGATTTAACATCAGGATGTATTGGGATAATTGCATTTGCTGTCGTTTTAACTGTCCTAATTTCTATTGTGTCAGCCTTGAGGTTGACCTTAGATAGTCTTTTCATGTCAGAAATTCTTAGTCCTGTCCATACGCCTATAATGAGCCAGTCTCTTGCATTATCCAATCTTTCGTTGTCTTTAAAATTAAGGCTGAATATTTTATTAATTTCTTCTGTATTTAGATAAGTGTCGAAAGGTTTGTCTCTTTTGAAAGAAAAGTTTCTGTGTTCAAATTCGTGATTTACTTCGTAGCCTTTTATTTTGGCATCTCTGCAAACTCCCTTTATGATATTCAGATATTTTTGAATATTGGTTCCGTTATAAAGAAGTTCATTCGCTAAATAATTAACAAACTGCTTGTGAAAGTTTAAATTTATGTCTAAAAGTCTAAGTTTTATTTTCTTTGATTCTTCTAATTCTGCTATCCTTTTGAGAGTTGTTTCGTATTTGCTTATTGTTCGACTTGATAATTTTTTTCCTGTGTCTGGGTTTATCCTAATTTTGGAATCTTCTATATATTTTTTGAAAAAGGATGTGAAATACAGTTTGTAGTTGTCAGACTCGTTTAAGGGTTGCTTGTGGTGTTCTGCTATAATTTTGTCAATCCAATTTTTATCAATTTTTAATCCAGAGCTGAAATCTCGATTATAGCATTTTATTATATATTCCTTTAAAGAGTTAAGTTTAGGATTAATTTCTTTATCGACGGTTGAGTGCGCCGTTGTTTTTGCGTGACCATATTTGTTACTGAACAATTTTGGGTCAATCAGCAAACCTGTTTTGGCATTTAAATCAAAATCTTTACTGTGATAAAATCTTATGTATATCTGTGAAGGGTTTCCTTTGGTTTTTACTAAATATTTTATCTTAGCCATAGCGTATTATTAAATGCAAAGATAATATATTCCCGAAATATTCCCGAAAATAAATGAACGAATATGAATTTCAATGAATGCTTGTTTTGTAAATAATTTTAAAATCCTTTTATTTATAGTGTTTTCAAAGATTGTTGTTCTTTTTACGATTCATTAAAATTCAAGGGTTATAGTCCAGTCCCCGCTACTAGGAAAGCCTCCTGATTTTATCAGGAGGCTTTTATTTTGGAATCAAGCGAAGCTTTGCTTCAGCTTGAGATTCAAAATAAAAGCTACAATTTGCAAAGCAAATTGGGCTTTCCCCGTAAAGCTTCCCCATCGGCCCATTTTTAGCCGCAGGCTAAAAATGAATCCAGTCTTACTTTTTTTAAAGCTTTAATGGCATAAAAAACACTATATCCCGAAGCAAATTCCACCGCGCCAGCTGGCTCCTTCGCTAAAAATGTCTACAAGACATTTTTTTAACGCTAGGCCCTTTGATAAGCCCTCCCTTTGGCCCATTTTTAGCCGCAGGCTAAAAATGAATCCAGTCTAGAGCTTCGCTTCAGCTTGAGATTCAAAATAAAAGCTACAATTTGCAAAGCATAAAAATGAATCCAGTATTTATTAAAACTGTATATTTTGAAAAACAAAAACGCCAACTAACTAGTTGGCGTTTTTTTAATCGTATAGTTTTAATTTTTATCCAATAATAAGAGAAGTAACAATAATTAAAACGCTAATTATAGTACTCCAAACCAATAAGTTAAATATTAGCTTTGGTTTTTGTACCGTTAATATAGCGGCGTTGTGTCCTGAGCAAATGGCTACCACTAATAACACCAAGGCCATTTGTAAAAATCCGTTTCCGTAAGCCATAATTTGCATAATAGCGATAGACCCTAAACAGGTCGATAGAATAATTCCCATTGCAGAATATCCCATTATATTTTTTGTAAAATCTTTTTGTAAATGTGCTAGAGTTGCCATACCTGTTTGTTTTTAATTATACCATAAAAGTAACCGGTTTGGTACCCTTATTTTATGACATTGGTCAGCTATTGGATTAATTTAGCGGTTTGCGTTAGGGATGGCAGCTAGCTACCCTGTAGCGCGAACAGCCCGACCCTGCGTGGCAGGGGAACGCCCAAATAAAACATAAGCTAGCATTATATATTGAAACATTAAGCAGAGACCTTTAGTGTATTGGCTGCAAACAAGAACTAGTTAATCCACCCTTAACCTATCCTGACAAGCTTTAAGTTTATTTTAAAGCCACAATAAAAGCAAGAAAAAGCCTATATTTTTACTTTTTACCCAGTGGAATTTGATACCCCAAAACAAGATTTAAACTCGATAAATCGGCTTCATAGAATTCAGAATTAGCATTGAATGGGTCTTTGCTAATGTCTAGATTGGCTCTGGCAAAAAACCGTTTGTAGTGAAACCCAGCGCCAACAACAAACAAACCTTGGGTGCCTTTGGCGTTTTCGAAATCGTTAGCCGTAAATTCTCTTTTTAAACTGACTTCGTTTACCACATCGAACATATATGCTGCGTTTAAAGAAATTCTAATATCGTCCCCTGCAGGAATGTAGTAACGTACTCCTAATGGAATATTAATAGACGAATAGGTTAACGTTACATCTTGCTCAGGCGTATTAGTGGACGACAATTCTTGAACAATTGTGGACTCAAAGGCAGTGTTTTTAGCGAATCCGGTATAAAGGGCCCAGCTGCTATTGTTAAAAGGAAGAATTGCCTCTAACTCGACCCCATATCTAAGATTAGTCTGACTTCCAAAATCCCCTCCATTATTAGGTGCAACAGTATTGGTTAGGTCAATACTAGCAAAGTTAGCGCCGGCAAAAACATTAATGTTGAAAGTTGTATTTGGGGTATAATTTGAACTTGTTGCGTAGTTTGAATCGCTACAGCTATTGTAACGGTCAAAAATCTTAATCAGGGAGTTTCTAGCGTACGTTAGGTTTACAAAGTCTTGCTGTTCCAGACTGGCACAATCGGCAAAAGCATTAAGTAGTTGCTGTTTATATTTAGCATTGCTGCTTACCTGATCATCGGCTAGATACCTAACATAAACTAAAGGTTCTAATGCTACCGCTCCTTTAGAGTAAAAAAACTCTTTTATACCTTCCTTTTCGTAATAGAATAGTGTAGCAGTTCCAGAAACTAGCTTTCGTATCATGGCAGTACGAGTCTCGTAAACAGGCACTTTAGAAAAGGTAAGATTATTTAAATTATCTGTAGAAACGTCTAGTAAAATTGTTTTATAAACAAAGGTGGCTTCGTTAGTAATTTCAAAGCCAGTCATGTTTTTTGCCAAAATGGTTTTACGTTCCCCATTTTCTGATGCTTTAAATTCAATAGACGTAGGGTTTCCTTTCCAGCCAGCGTTTTTAATTAATCCAGAAATTGTATCCCCAGATTTGGTGGTATAATACCCTGGTTTAAAGTTATTTTGAGCAATAATTGGCGTGGTAATTAATAATAAAACAGCAATTTGGAGAATCTTCATAAAATTTTAAATTGGTCTTGTAATATAGGTTAAAAATAGGGAATTTGCGGTTCTTGTTACTTTGTATGGTTAAATAAGTTAAAAGCAAATGAAACCTGTACCATAAATATTTTTAAAATGCATTTAGGCTATAATTTTAAGTCAATAAACAATGGTAGTATTTGTTAACTTTGTTTTATTAAATGGGTATTTATGATTTTTAACCAACAAACCTTTTATTCTGTCATTTTGCTTATGACTATGGTTATTGCTATTGTTGTGGTAAAGAGTGTTATTAAAAAATTCTCCCGTATAAAACATATAGATGCCAATAGACGCAAGGTGGTATTAAACCTGTGTTATTTTGTTATTTATTTGTTATCTGGAGTTGGACTTGCTATTGTTTGGGGTGTAGATTTAAAGCAGTTTACGGTGTTTATTTCTTCGGTGCTCGCTGTTATAGGTGTTGGGTTTTTTGCGCAGTGGTCTATCCTTTCTAATTTAACGGCTAGTGTTATTTTGTTTTTTAATCATCCGGTACGAATTGGCGATAGAATAAAAGTAATAGATAAAGATTACGATTGGATAGGAATTGTAACCGACATAACGGGCTTTTATGTTTTCATGACGACAGACAAAGGCGAGTATATAACCCTACCTAATTCTATGGTAATTCAAAGAGGGATTCAAATATTACCTGTCAAAAAGCAGCCTTTGGAGGCGCCTGATGAGCATGCTGTCGATTAATACAGATGTTATTGGCAATGTTTAAGCTACTTAACAAATGCAGTAGGAGCATGGCACTCCATACTAGAATCTACACTGGGATTCATTGCTTTAGGCGAAACATAAGGAATACCCAAGCCTAATCCACGGAGTATAAAAAGGGTTGCCATAACCGTAATAAATACAGGTACTGCTTTTCTAAAACGCAATTGCATTTGTTTATTAATAAAACTACCGGCGTAGATGGCCAAAGTCATTAAAGGTAGTGTGCCAAGGCCAAATAAGGCCATATATAAACTGCTCTGTAATGGATTTGCTACCGTTAGACTGCCAAATACTGCCATATATACCAATCCGCAGGGTAAAAATCCATTTAAAAATCCAATGGTTAAAAAAGTATCTGGAGATTTCTTTTTAAGGGCTGCTCCAAGATTTGACTTTACCTTAGCAATAACCCGCATTATTGGTTTTGTTAAGGTGTATTTATGCCAAATTCTACTTGGAATTAATACAAAACCTAGCATTAATATACCCACTGCAATAGTTAAGTACTGCTGAACCCCAAATAAATTTAAACTTTTACCTATAAAGCCAAAAGCCAATCCCAAGAGGGCGTAGGCAGTAAATCTGCCTAAGTGGTAAAGCGTAATCTGCAAGGCCTTTTTTTTAGGATTATCACGACTTACGGGTAATAAAAGTGCAATAGGACCACACATGCCTACGCAGTGCAAACTCCCTAATAGCCCAAGAATTAACCCACTTATAAGCATTAGTACATTATTTTGTCTTCGTAAAGAAACTCTTTTCCATCTTTGGTCCAAGAGACAGCGATGTTCCAACGACCGTCCAATAAGCGGTTTTCAGGTATGAGCAAATTAGACTCCGAAATCTTTAGGGGAAGTTCGAAATCTAGGTGCTTATTAGACGGTCTATATAGGAACACTACGCCTTTAATACTGGCATCGTTTAGTTCTTGAGGAAACTCTAAAAGCCAACCTGCATCTACGTGTTTGCCAGTAATCTGTTTAGAGAGCAAGGCCAAATTGGATCTAGCTTCTAATTTTTGGTTTAATACCAGTTCTTGTTTATAATACTCTTCTACCACTAAATCGTGGTTAAATTTATCGCTAGACATCATGGATACTACCAAATACATAATAAATCCTATGAATAGTAGCATCCCGATTACCAATCCCGTACCCCAATTAATTTTTATTGTGCTCATACCTTTATCTATAAGAACGGGGCCCTAAAAACACCGTTTTTGTTGTTTCTATTAGCATATCGCCGCTATAAACCCCTATTTTTATATTGTTGCGATCGCCACTTAATTCTGAATTATTAATGTCTATAAACAAGGTTCCTTCGTTTAAATCTTGATTTGGGACCACCACGGTTTCGTGTCCAACTAAGGTTACTTCGCCAGTGTGACTTATTAGCTTAAAACTAACGTCTTGAATGTCTTTTGTAGTTTTGTTTACCAATTTATAGGTGTAAACATTACTAATTATGTTATTGTCTTTTCGCTCGTAGAGTTGCCCGGAGAGTCTAAGTACACGTGCTTCTACATCGTTTCGTAAAAACAGCATACCAATAAATACCGAGATTAAAATAAACAGTACAGCAGAATAACCCTTTAGTCTGGCGTTGAATTTAAACTTGGTGCCTTTTTCTATGTTATCTTCGCTGGCATATCTAATTAATCCTTTAGGCAGGTTTACGGCTTCCATCATGCTATCGCAGGCATCTATACAGGCCGTACAGTTAACACATTCTAGTTGGGTACCATTGCGAATATCTATACCAGTTGGGCATACATGTACGCACTGAAAACAATCTATACAGTCGCCTTTTCCTGTGGTCGCTCTTTCTTCTTTTTTATTGAATTTAGCCCGCCCTACTTCTTTTTCTCCACGTTTGTGATCGTAGGCAACAATAATTGATTTGTTATCTAGTAAGACTCCTTGCAGGCGTCCGTACGGGCAAGCAATAATGCACACTTGTTCTCGAAACCAGGCAAAAATAAAGTAGAATACCCCTGTAAAAATTAGCAGCGAAATAAGGGTGCTTACATTATTAAAAGGACCTCCCGTTATATATCCAATAAGTTTGTCGCTTCCTATTAAATAGGCTAAAAACACATTGGCAATTATAAAAGAAATCACAAAAAATATAAACCATTTTAAAACGCGCTTTCTAATTTTTTCTGCATTCCAAGGTTGTTTGTCTAGGCGAATTTGCTTTCCGCGGTCTCCGTCTATCCAGTATTCTATGCGTCTAAAGACCATTTCTAAAAAAATAGTCTGCGGGCAAATCCAGCCACAAAATAATCGGCCGTAGGCGACGGTAAAAAATATAACAAAGACGACTCCAATTATCATCATTAAAACAAACAAATGAAAATCTTGGGGCCAAAATGGAAAGCCAAAAATATTAAACCTGCGTTCTAAAACATTCAGCAAAATAAACTGGTTCCCGTTTACTTTTATAAATGGCGCTAATAATAGAATAGCAAGTAAAAAATAGCTTACCAGTTTACGGTATTGGTAAAATTTACCAACTGGTTTTTTGGGAAATATCCAGCGACGTTTGCCCTTTTCGTCTATGGTTCCAATGCTATCTCTAAATATTTCGTTTTCTGGAGTTTCCAAGTGCTATTTGCTATACTTAGTTCATAATTACACTAACACTGGTAGCCGTAGAATCTATTACTTCTTCCTGTATTTCGTTGGTTTGTGGTGCTTCTGGATCTACCCAAACTTCTCCTTCTGGAGCTTTAGGTTCGGCCGGAGTAGTGCCCTGCATACTTAGCACATAACTTGCAATTTGAGCTATTTCTGCTGGAGAAAAATCTTCCTTCCACGGAATCATTCCTTTACCAGCACGTCCGCCTTCAGAAATTGTAGAAAACACGTTTTTAATGCCGCCACCTAATATCCAATTTGCATCGGTTAGGTTAGGCCCAATACCCCCGCCGCCATCGGCTTTATGACAAGTAGCACATTCTTGAAGAAAAACTGCCTTTCCTGCTTTTAAGTCTGCAGCATCTGTTAATAATTCAACAGTCGAGGCATCGACCAAGTTTTTAGCTGTCTTTTTGTATTCTTCTATAGCTAGACGAGCTTCTTCCATTTCTATATTGAATTCTGTTACTTGATTATCGCCGTCAAAGACTTCGTATTTTACCAAATAAACCGCGGCAAAAATTATAGTTAAATAAAAGCTGTACACCCACCATGGTGGAAGTTTGTTGTCTAATTCTTTAATACCATCGTAATTATGGTCCAGAATAATTTCGCCCTCTTCTTCTATGGGTCGTGTACCTGCCAGCTTTTTATACCAGCGTTTAACACCTGCAAATTGTTTTGCCTTTTCGGCTTCTAAGTTGCTGTTATAGATTGCTTGTTGCTCGGGGTTCATAGCCCTAAACAAGATGTTTTTAAGTGCTGCTATGCTGTATTCTATTGCCAAGGCAAACACCAATACAAATAGTAGTACCGCCCAAAGAATTGGATATTCGGCATAGGTGTAGTTGTCTGCGCTGTCTACTACATTGTCTAATAATATATAAGCCAATACAGTTATAGCAATTACGCGTATGTAAGATCCTAGCGTTTTCATAGGGTTGTGTTATTAGGTTGATTGTCTTCTAATGGAATATTACTAACTTCTTCTATATGTGCTTTTTTGGCTGTAAATACCCACCAAAACAAAGCGGCAAAGAATACAAAAAAGATTAGCAGTGATATTATAGGATAGAGCTGTACTCCATCTATTTGTTCTAAACTTCCTTTTACAAATTTTAACATAGCGGCTTAGTTATTATTGGTTATTTCTGAATCTGGCAACACAATTTTAATGTCTGTTCCCAGGCGTTGTAAATAGGCAATTAATGCAACTACTTCGCGGTCCTTCATTTCTGTAAAGGCCTCACCACTGGCTGCTGCCGCATTTTTGTCGTCTGTATAGCTTTTGGCAAAGTCAGGGTCGTCCAATAAGTTATTCTGTATGGTACTTCCTTGCTCGTTCATCCAAGCCTGTGCACGCTCAATTTCTTCTGGGGTATAAGGTACTCCCAATGTAACCATGGCGTTCATTTTAGCTTCGGTCATGGACTTGTCTAATTCGTTTTTAATAAGCCATGTATACTTAGGCATAATCGAACCTTGCGATACCGATTGCGGATCGTAGAAGTGATTTAAATGCCAACTATCCGAATACTTACCACCAATTCGCATTAAATCGGGGCCTGTTCGTTTACTACCCCATAAAAACGGATGATCGTAAACATATTCTCCAGATTTGGAATATTCCCCGTAGCGGGCTACTTCGCTTCTAAAAGGTCGTATTAATTGTGAATGACAGGCATTACAACTTTCACGTATGTAAATATCTCTACCTTCTAATTCTAAAGGTGTATATGGTTTAACGGTCGATATTTTAGGCACGTAGTCGTCTACCATTAACGAAGGCATAATTTGTACAATACCTCCTATTAAAATAGCTACTGTTGCATATAAGGTTAATTTAACTGGTCTGCGCTCTAACCAAGTGTGCCACCCCTCTTTACCAGTTCTCTTTTTGGTCACTTTAGACAGGGGCGCAGCTTCTGCAAGCTCGTCCTGAACTTTAGTTCCCTGACGCACTGTTTGAATAATATTATAGAGCATTATAAACGCTCCAATAATGTAAAGGCTACCCCCAATGGCGCGCATCCAATACATAGGCATAATTTCGTTTATGGTCTCTAAAAAGTTTCCATAGGTTAAGCGCCCATCTGGGTTAAATTGCTTCCACATAGAAGCCTGTACAAATCCAGCAACATATAATGGAAGGGCATAAATAATTATTCCTAAGGTACCTACCCAAAAGTGAGTGTTGGCTAGCTTGGTAGAAAACAAAGTGGTTTTAAATAGTTTTGGGAACAACCAATAGATCATACCAAAGGTTAAGAATCCATTCCAAGCTAAGGCCCCAATATGAACGTGTGCGATAATCCAATCGCTAAAGTGTGCAACCGCATTTACATTTTTAAGCGAAAGCATTGGACCTTCGAAAGTTGCCATCCCGTAACCGGTAATTGCCACAACCATAAATTTTAGTACCGGACTTGTTCTTACTTTATCCCAAGCTCCGCGAAGGGTTAGTAGTCCGTTTATCATTCCTCCCCAAGATGGAGCAATTAGCATAACAGAAAAGGCAACCCCTAGATTTTGCGCCCAGTCTGGTAAGGACGAATACAATAAATGATGCGGTCCTGCCCAGATATATATAAATATTAACGACCAAAAGTGAACAATAGAGAGTCTATAGGAATAAACCGGTCTATTTGCCGCTTTAGGTACAAAATAATACATAAGTCCTAAAAACGGAGTGGTTAAAAAGAATGCAACGGCATTGTGACCGTACCACCATTGTACCAGTGCATCCTGAACTCCAGCATAAGCCGAATAACTCTTTAATGCGCTAATGGGAAGTTCCATGCTGTTTACAATATGCAATACAGCAACAGTTACAAAGGTTGCCAGGTAAAACCAAATGGCAACATATAAATGTCGTTGTCGACGCTTTAAAATGGTTCCAATTAAATTGGCACCAAATACCACCCAAATTAAGGCGATAAGAATGTCTATTGGCCATTCTAGTTCGGCGTATTCCTTAGAAGTAGTATATCCTAATGGAAGCGTAATAGCAGCCAGCACAATTATTAATTGCCACCCCCAGAAATTTATTTTACTTAAGGCATCACTCCACATACGTGCTTTAAGCAGACGTTGAGTAGAGTAGTAGACTCCGGCAAAAATGGCATTACCTACAAAGGCAAAAATTACGGCGTTGGTATGAAGGGGTCTTAACCGCCCAAAACTTAACCAGGAAATTCCTTCGGTTAAGTTGGGAAACATAAACATAAAAGCCAATAAAAGGCCTACGCTCATACCAATTAAACCCCAAAAAACGGTGGCCACTAAAAAATTCTTGACAATTTTGTTGTCGTAATAAAACTGCTGTGTTTCCATAGTTTTACTGTTTCACTTTGGTTGTTGATGTGTCTTTAGTTGTAATCTTGTTGGCAGCAGATTGAGCTGCTGGAGTTGCAGACGGCGTTAGTTCGTCGTCAAACAACATGCGTACAGAAGGTGTGTAAGTGTCGTCGTATTGGCCGTTTCTAACCGAAACAATAAAGGCCACAAAAAATACGACAGCCACTAATATACTAACCGATAATAATAAATAAATAATACTCATACCTAACTGAATAACGAGGTAAAATTAACGGGTGGCATTAATAGAAAATATGACATATATCAGTTTGCTAAATGGTTTTATTATTTGGAATGGTTCTACCTGCCCATTGGGTACTGAGCCAAGTAAATATTACAATACTAATGGAGCTTAAAGGCATTAAAATAGCAGCCACGATAGGGGATAGGTTACCGCTAACGGCAAAACTTAGTCCTATTAAATTGTAAAGCAGCGAAATAATAAAGCACCATATAATTATGCGTTTACCTCTTTTGGCAAGAGCAAAAAATCGTGTTAAATTGGTAAGTGCCTTGGCATCTATTATAGCGTCGCAGGCTGGGGTAAATACATTAATGTCTTCTGCTACTGCTATCCCAATGTCGCTTTGAGCCATTGCTCCCGCATCGTTTAGGCCATCTCCAATCATCATTACTTTTTGACCTTTGTCCTGCAAGCCTTTAACTACTTTCAATTTATCTTCCGGCTTTTGATTAAAATAAAGCGGAGTTCCAACAGGCATTAATTCTTTTAGTGTTTGAGCTTCCCCGCTATTGTCACCAGAAAGCACCAAGATGCGCTTGTCTTTAGCCAAGTGCTTACAAACATCTAAAATGCCATTGCGATATTGATTTTTAAATACATAGTGCCCTTTGTACTGGGCATTGGTGCTAATATGTATGGTAGTGGCTTCGTGCTGTTGTTTAGCTTCTTGAGCCGTTTGGGCGACAAAACTCGCCGATCCCAATTTTAAGTTAAGAGTGTCTTTTGCCGCTTCTATTCCTTGACCTAAATGTTCTTGGAACGTATCTAGTGTGGTGATTTCTTGGCGTTCTAGTTCGGAATATAACGCCCTACTTAAGGGGTGATTGGAAGCTCTTAGCGATGCATAAAGCAAGCTTTGTTCTTCTACCGTTAAGGGCATTCCATGATAGTTAAAAAGACTTTTTGTGTTGGTGGTTAAGGTTCCAGTTTTATCGAATATTACGGTATCTATTGCACTCCATTGTTCTATTATAGCGCTGTTTTTTACATAGCATTTATTATGTCCAAATATGCGTACCAAGTTTCCAAGCGTAAAAGGAGCACTTAATGCTATAGCGCACGGACAAGCTACTATAAGTACTGCTGTTATAACATTAAAAAGTTTATCTGGCGCGTAGAATGCCCAGAATAATCCGCTTAATGCTGCTATAATTAGTATGGTAACGGTAAAGCGTTTACTTATGCTGTCGGTAATAGAAGTAAAAGCCGTATTGCGATTTTTAGCAAAGGCTTTGTTGCTCCATAATTGAGTTAAATAGCTTTGTGCAACGGCCTTGGCAACTATTATTTCTATGGCGCCTCCTTGTTGTTTTCCACCCGCAAAAATGGAATCCCCAGCTTGCTTAATAACCGGGGCAGCTTCGCCGGTAACAAAACTGTAATCTATAACGCCCTGACCCTTTATCAAGGTGGCATCTACAGGAATAAGTTCGTTATTGCGAATAAGTAGCCTATCGCCTTTAGTGACTTGTTTAAGGGTAATTTGTTCTTCTTTAGCCGATGCGCTTGGATTATCTGCTAAGCGCGTAACTCCAATAGGAAAAAACGACTTATAATCGCGTTCAAAAGACAGGAAGTTATATGTTTTTTGCTGAAAAAATCGGCCTAAAAGCAAAAAGAATACCAGGCCAGAAAGACTGTCTAAAAACCCAGAGCCTAAATTAAAAGCAATGTCAACCGTACTTCTAATAAACAAGACGGCAATACCAATGGCAATGGGCAGGTCGATGTTTAAAATTCCAGAACGCAACCCTTTAATTGCCGATTTAAAATAATCCCAAGCGGCATAAAATACCACGGGAAGTGCAAAAATAAACATGAGTATTCTAAAAGTGCCTTTAAACTGATCTAGCCAAAATTCATCTACATCGAAATACTCGGGAAAAGACAAAAACATAATATTCCCAAAGGCAAATCCAGCGATTCCTAGTTTGTAAATTAGGCTTCTGTCTTTTTTAGGTTTTGCCTCTTTTTCGTTCTGAGCAGAAATATTAGGCGCATAACCCAGTCGGCTTAATAAGATAACAAGTTCTTTAAGCGAAATTTGACTATTGTTAAAGCGAATTTGCACACTTTTGGCTGGAAAATTTACGGTGCCTTGTAAGATTCCAGGGTGTAACTTCGAGAGGTGTTCAAGAATCCAAATACAAGAGCTACAATGAATAGCTGGTACCGTTAGACTTACCATACTCTGGTTGGCTTCGTTAAAATCTAAAAGTGAAGCTACAATCTCTTGATTGTCTAAATAATCGTATTGATTTGCCGTTTGCTGTGGGCTTGTGCCTGGATTTTGGACCAACTTGTAATAGTAGTCCATATTGTGCTCGCTAAGTATTTCGTAGACGGTTTTACAACCCAAGCAACAAAATTGCTTGTCGTCTATTACAACCTGATTGTCTGGACAGGGATCGCCACAGTGAAAACAAGATGAATTCATAAATTTGCTCATTATACCGTTACAAATGTGCAATCTGTCTGCTTGCTTTACTATGACTTTTATCATGTTTAATTAGCCCAATGGATTGTTGTAAAAACTTCTAGCGTGTTCAACTATTTTTATTGATTATATTTATAAAATGATTCGAGTTTTACTTTTAACAGATTTTAGTCCAGAAGCCGACAACGCTATAAAGTATGCTGTTGCTCTTTTTAAAGAGATGCCCTGCGAATTTGTGGTGTTAAATGTTCATAAATCGTCGGACTTCACAACAGATTCAATACTTACGGCTACCCCAGAGTCCAGTGTTTACGATTCGATTATTGCAGATAATACTGCGGCACTTAATAAATACATGGCCCAGATAAATGAGCAGTATAACTCGCCAAGTCACAGTTTTAAGGGATTGGTAGATTACGATGTATTTACAGATGCCGTAATTCAAGCAATAAATCAATACAACATTGATTACTTAGTAATGGGTACCTCGGGCCATACAGGATTAAAGGAGTCTATTTTTGGAAGTAACGTGCTACATGTTATTAGGCAAGTAGCGTGCCCACTTATTGTGGTTCCAGAAAACTATGCATTTAACGGGCTAAACAAAGTGCTGTTTACACAAACACAGGAGCAAATGTTTGCTAATACGGCTTTTAATCCGCTTATGTTGCTATTAAAAAACCGGGAGGCTCAGGTGCATTTATTAGGAATTCACCCGAAAGATCACAAAGCTAAATTAGATACCAATTTAGAATCCCTAAAGCAGACTGTATTTAAAGAATTTACCGGTACGCTAGAATCGCTAGATGGACTTAATGTGGCGACGGCAATAGATGCTTACGAGCAACTACATCCAATAGATTTACATGTGTTTTTTGCGCAACATGAATCCTTATGGCACCGAATTATTTTTGGTTCCCAAACGAGTCAAATTAGACATAAAACCCATGTGCCATTGCTGCTATTAAATGCGCAAAGCTAAAGCCGATTACTGAACAATTAATAGTTGTTGAGCTTCTAATTCCCTAGTAAGAAGCTGAATATAACTGCTAATATTCTTTTTAAGATTATGGTCGACCACATCTATTTGGCCACTCCAAATTAACTCTCTGGCCTTATCAGGACAAATACAATACAAATTAGTTTCTGCATGAAAAAGTTTGTAAGCCTGAGCTTCACTTCTTCTGTAGTAGTATTCTTGCGAATTCATATAGTCTTCTTTAAAACCATTGTAGGTGTCGTTTAAGTCTCTAAAGGATTGTACCATAGATACTTTTTCTTCTTCTCCTAGTATTTTAGAAAACAGAATAGCATCGAAACCCGCGTCTAATAATTGCTTTTCGATAGCGTCTAAGGCGGCTTCACTCTGTTGGGTGTCGGTAAAGGTGACTTCAAAAAAATCGACGCTTCTAACGGCAATCACCCCTCTGTTTTCCAGTGCAGTACTTAATTGTGATTCAAAAATTCGGCGATTATCAACATCGCTGGTCATTCCAATAACAAGTACTTTATTGGCTTCGAATATTGGGTTTTCAGGATTCTTCCAAGAACTCATTATTTTGGTAGAACTGCAACTTAAAAGCAGTATTGTGCTAATAATTAAGGTTACTATTTTCATGATTGTTTTAAGATTAAGATGAATGTTAACAGTGCAATGCTAATACTGGCAGTTCTGAATGATACCCAAGCTCTTTAACCATTGGGCGTCTAAATATGGTTTCAAAAAAACCGTGTTTTTTATTTAAAAATGCAATCATATCGCTTTTTGTACTTTGTGTAAAACAGCGAAGAGCCGTATGTACGTCTACATCTTCTAAGGAGTGAAAACTGTGTCGGGTATCGCCTAAATAAGTTTTTAATGTTGTTTTAATCTTTTTTTGATCGTCATCTAGGTCGTTAGGATCGCCAACATATAACACTCGAATAGTTGCCTTAGAATCTTTAGCAAGTTGCGTTAAATGCGCAATCTCTTTTTTATTGAACTCCAAATCGTACCCTGTTGGAAACACAATTTCTTTAGGCGTTTTAAATTTAGCTTTGGTTGGAATCATAAGTACTGGACAGCTGCGAACTTTCTCCATTACTTTAATGCTGTTACCCCCCAAGAGCACATCTATAGAATCTGTTGCTCCTTTAGACCCCATAACAATAAGATCGGCATTTTTATCTGCAACCAGCTTGTTAATGGCTTCTAACAAAAGATTAAATTCGGAATGATAATAAAAATTATGATGCGGTAAAACGTCTTTATATGCAATTTTTCGCGCCAGGGATTTGAGCATTTTTTGGGAATTATCTTAAGATTTTCCAGTTGTAACTGCCCAAATTGTGCCGTTAGCATATTGTCGTTTGCATAGGTGTTGGGTGTATAAGTATGCAACACGTGAAAGTCGCATGCCTGATACTTAAACAATTCCATGGTATAACAAACGGCATTCCAAGAGTTGTCGGAAAAGTCGGTGGGTAATACAATGTTTCTAGCCATAATTTAACAGATTAATTATAATCTCTAATTTAATGTAAGGTCCAAAAAATTACTATGACAATTGTCAGCTAAATCCCTGCTATTCATGCAGTAATAATATAGGTGTCTGCTTTATTAAATCCCGTTGTGGTGCCGAATCACGCTGTAATAAGTTTTCGCAAAAACTGCGATTTTTAGCCATTAAAATTAGTACATCGGCTGGGCTTTTTACAACATACTGGCTAAGGGCAAGCTCTAGATTTTCGTGATGGACTTTATGCGATTTATGCGCCGAATCTTCTAAAAAGTCTTCTAATAACTCTTTGTTGTCTATTTGTGTTTCGTTTAACTTTCGCTTGTGCTTTGCATAGTAGAGTACGTCTAAAGTGGTGTTTGCAGTAGCCTGAAAATCAGCGAGAATTTCTAAAGAAACATTATGGTAAGTATTGGTGTAGTTGGTGGGAAACAATAAATGCTCAGGTGGGACTTGCTTTACAGCTTCTGGCACAATTAAAAAAGAACATTGCACCCGAGTAATAATATCTCTTGCAAAATCGCCCAAGGCAGCCTTTGGATTATTGGTTTGTCCTTTACTACCTATAACAATTAAATCTATCTGGTGCTCGGCTACATGCTTTCTAAAAGCTTCTATTTTGGTTTGATTCTTATAAAAAGGAATACATTGTTGTAGTTTTAAATCTAATTTTGAATTCAGATTTTTTGCTGCCTGCTGTAGCATTTGTCGCTTTAAATCGCAGGTAGTGCCGCTACAAGGTGTTGCAATTCCGTTGGTGGTTTTAGAGGCACTTTTGCACTCTGACACATATATTAAATGATACGTTACTCGATGTCCGCTAAAGCATTGGAGTGCATAATCCATAGCCTTTTGGGCCGAATCAGAAAAATCGGTAGCAATTAATATTCGTTTCATTATTTAGAAGCTCAAGCCAAAAGTAAATGCCTTCGCAATTTTAAATAATGATAAAAATCAGTTTTAAGGTTTAAATTAAAGATTCCAGCGCGTCAAGATCTAAAATGCTAATGTTTCTTCCTTCTATTTCTATCCAGCCATTCTTTTTAAAAGTAGAAAGAGTTCTAATTAGACTCTCTGTTGCAATACCTGCAACACTAGCTAAATCGTGCCTAGAAATTTTAATAGGATCTTGCGTGTTTCGGTTTAAAATTTGAGCAAATTGAAGAATGGTTTGCGCTGTTTTTTTACGAACTGAACTGTATGCCATTTGCAACAAATGTTCTTTAGTAGCCCATAAATCGTCGGCCAGTACATGAATTAAATCTAGTGTTACATCTTTGTTTTCGGAAAGTACACTAACAAATTCTTTTTTAGACATTTTTATTAATTCTGAATCGGTTAAAGCTATTGCCGACTCATGTGCTAAATCGTTATCTAATATAGAAGACAGCCCAATAAAGGTGTTTTCTTTTTGTAAGGCAGTAATTAACTCTTTACCGTTTTGATCCATGGTAAATATTTTAATTACTCCGCTTTTAATTAAATAAACATAATGCGAGCGATCCCCAGTGGCAAAAACAGTCTCGCCTTTTTCTACAGCTTCTAAGGTGCCTTCTTCTTGAATAAAATTAACCAATTGGTCTAGGTTCCTAATTTTAGAATTAGCCTCTTGCCCTGCAGAGGATGCCTCTTGAGAGCTCGAAAGTTTTATTAGTTCCGCCTTGGCCAATCTGCTCGAGATTGCACTAAGCAATTCTTCTTCTTCGCAGGGTTTGGTTAAATAATCGTCTGCACCCAAATCCATGCCTTTTCTAACCTCTTTGTGCTCTGTTTTTGCCGACAAAAATATAAAGGGTATATGCTTGGTCGTTGGATGTTCGGCAAGGGCTTCCAACACCCCATAGCCATCTATTTCTGGCATCATAATGTCGCAAATAACAAGATCTGGAATACTCTTAAGGGCTTGAGTAATACCTAATCTTCCGTTTGCCGCGGTGGTCACGGTGTAATTACAAAGCTCGAGTAGTTCGGCGGTATTTTCGCGAAGCACGGTATCGTCTTCGATAAGTAATAGCTTATGTTCTTTAGACATTTTCTGGTTGCATTGGAATGCGAATGGTAAACGTTGAGCCTTCGCCTTCTTCGCTTATAAAAGTAATAGTCCCACCTAGGTTTTCCAAATGTGAGCGCACGATATTTAAACCTATTCCTGTTCCTTGGGTTAACAAGGCATTTTCTGCTCTAAAATAACGGTTAAATACGTGCTTTTGAGCTGCTTTTGGTATTCCCATACCTTGGTCTTTAATGCTAATTTCTAAAGTATTGTCGCTAATTTTTCCGTCTAATACAATGGTGGTGTCTTCTGGAGAGTATTTTACGGCATTGCGAATTAAATTGCTTAAAACTAATTCTAGAATTTTTTCGTCGAATAGCAACATCGCTTCGTCTATGTGGTGCGGGTATTTAATATGCTGACCATCTTTTAGGAGCATATTCATATCGTATAAAACTTCGTTTAGCACTTTACTTAAAGAAAACGAGGTAAAATTGTAGCTTACCTTTCCAGTCTCAAGGCGCTCTATAGAGAGAAAGTCGTTTAGAATGTTATTTAGATACTTTACTTTATTCTGAATTATACTAACATGCTTGTCTCTTTTTTCTTGTTGCTGTTCTGTGGTGTACTTTCCAATTAAATTCACCGAACTTAAAATTCCACTTAAAGGTGTTTTAAATTCGTGAGAAACCAAGCTTAAAAACTTAGTTTTTAGCTCGCCTAGTTCTTGTTCTTTCTTTAAAGATTCTTTGGCCTGTTCTTCGGCCTGAGCACGTTTTATTACTTCGGCTTTTAGTTCTTTTACGGTGCTATTTAATGCCTTGGTTCGCTGTGTAATACGTTCCTCCAATTGGGAGTTTAACTGTAAAATTTGCTCTTCTTGAGCCTTGCGATCTGTTATATTAATAACAAGTGCCATTACATATTGCCTTTCTTGCACAGTAAATGGGTTTAGACCTGCTTCTATTGGAAAAACACTCCCGTCCTTTTTTTGTCCGTACAAGTCTCTCCCATGACCCATGTTGCGCTTTTCGGTTTTACGCATAAAGGAATTAAAATGCCCAGTATGAGCTTGGTGGTATTGCTGCGGAATAAGCATGGCTAGCTTTTTTCCAGACAAGGATTTGTCGGGATAGCCAAACATGGTGTTTGCTGCGGCATTTGCGGCCACTATTTCTTGGGAATCGTTAACTACTAATATTCCTTCCGAAACCGAATTAAAAAGAATTTTGAAGGCATTTTCGCCCGAATTATTAAAAAAATCCATTGGCTTAAAAGTAGTTAAAAAAACATGGATTATACAAACCGAATTAACCCAAAATGGGGGTTTTTAAAGTCGATTTATTTATACATTTATTTTACACGATATCTTTACCTCTTTTTCGATGGAATTACAACGCTATATAGATCATAGTTTATTGCTCCCAACTGCAAATACGGCTAATGTAATAACTTATTGCAATCAAGCCCTAACGCATGGCTTTTTTGCAGTTTGTTTACATGGAGCTTTTGTGTCTCAGGCGGCAGAATTACTAGCAGAAAGTAACACTAAATTAGCTGCCGTTGTTGGGTTTCCACTGGGTGCTAATAGCAGTCAAGTAAAGGTTTTTGAGGCAAAAAACTACGTCCAAAACGGAGCTCAAGAAATAGACATGGTCATGAATCTAAGCTGGTTTTTACAAGGGAAGCACCAACGCGTTGCAGACGAAATTAAGAGTGTAAAGCAAGCCATAGGCAATACTGTATTAAAAGTAATTATAGAGACTGCTTATTTAACCGATTCTCAAAAACGAATGGCTGCAAGTTATGTGGCTCAAGGGGAAGCAGATTATGTAAAATCTTCGACGGGTTTTGGGCCAGGTGGAGCAACTGTAGAAGATATTAAACTACTTTTTAAAGAAGTAGGGGACAGTTTAGGAATAAAGGCCTCTGGTGGAATTAAAACCAGAACAGCGGCATTAGCTATGATTAATGCTGGCGCAACCCGAATCGGCACTTCGAATGGAGTTGCTTTGCTTTAATAAATATGGAGTAACAAAAAAGGGAGCACTTTTTTAGTGGATGTGCTCCCTTTTAACGCCGAAAAACATACTAAATCAATTTATCCACTATTGTCATTTACATTTTTTGAGTAAGTACAGGTAATACCGAATGGTTTACTACGTCTTCTCCTATACTGCCAGCAAAAAAGTGAGCTAAACCGCGTCTTCCATGTGTTGGAATTGCAATTACATCTGCTTGATTTGTCAAGCTATAGTTGAAAATTCCGTCTTCTACGGTATAATCATTAAAAAAAGCTACATCTTTTGCATTAAGATTCTTGGCGTCCGATAAAGCTAAAAACTGATCTACTCGATCCATAATTTCTAAAGTGCTTCTAAAACGCTCCCCGGGAAGGTTAATGTATAACAGTTGCATGTTCGCCCCTAAAACAGCTACAAGTGACTTAATTCTGTTAAAAGAGTCAATATTTTCAGGCTTAAAATCGCATGCAAATACCACACGGTCAATATTAAAGTCTTTCATGTGCTCTTTAATCACCAATACCGGTGTTGTCGAACTACGAACTACTTTTTCTGTGTTAGAACCAACAAACACCTCTTTTAAACCAGAGCTTCCGTGAGACCCCATTACAATTAAATCTGCATCTACCTCTATGGCGACGTCGTTTATTTCTGTAAAATTGGTGTAATTTTTTACAGACTGATACACGGTTACTCCAGACAAATAATCTTGGTTTAATAGCTCTGTAAAGCGCTTTTCGGCTAACTTCATGTGGAACATAGCCTCGAACACTTGTTTAGATTCATCGCGTGTTAAGGTGGCGTCTGCTAACCCCATCATATGTACTACGTGAATAGCCGCATTGTGCTTTTTGGCAATAGATGCAGCAACTTCCATAGCGTAATGAGAGTGCTCAGAAAAATCTACTGGGACTAAAATATTCTTCATAATTTTTGAATTTAATTTGCTCATTAATAACTCAAAATTACATTCAGAAGTGCAGGTAAAAAATGACTAATGTCATACGGCAATGTACAAGGAAAACTTACCTGTTTTAAAAAGAAAAGCTCCACCCTAAGATGAAGCTTTTAAAATTTTTCATGGTTCTGTTATTAAGAAACAAGTTCTAAACCAGCCTCTTTTATTGCAGCAAAACCGCCAGCTACATCTATTACATTATGATAACCGCGCGCCTTTAAAATTGAGGCCGCAATTACAGAGCGGTATCCGCCCGCACAGTGCACATAGAAGGGTTTTTGTTTAGGAAAATCGCTAAAGTGGTCGTTAATAAAATCTAGCGGTGCAAGCGTTACATTGGGTAAATGTGCATTGTTGTATTCACTCTCTTTGCGCACATCGAACACCGGGTCTGTTGTCGTTTTTAAAGTAGACGCAGCTACAGACACTAAGGTGTCTGTTTCTTTGCCGGCAGCAATCCAAACAGGTAATTCACCGTCTAAAAAGCCTAAAGTATTGTCAAAGCCAACCCGCGACAAGCGCATTACCGCCTCCTGTTCTCTGCCTTTGGGGGCTACTAATAATAACGGTTGTTCTACGTTGGCAATTAGCGCGCCTACCCAAGGTGCAAAACTACCGTCAAGACCAATAAAAATAGACTTAGGAATATGCCCTTTAATAAAATCACTTTGATTGCGCACGTCGAGTACAATTGCTCCGGTAGATTCGGCTAATTGTTCAAATTCTTCTGGGTTTAACCCTCTAGAGCCACGTTGCATTACAGCGTCAATATGGTCGTAGCCTTCTTTGTTTAGTTTTACGTTAAGCGGGAAATAGGCTGGTGGAGGAAGTAATCCATGGGTAACTTCTTTAATAAATTCGTCTTTGGTCATATCTGCCCTGAGCGCGTAATTCATTTGCTTTTGATTCCCTAAGTTGTCTATCGTTTCTTTCATCATGTGCTTACCACATGCAGATCCCGCTCCGTGAGCTGGGTATACCGTTACCGTGTCTGGTAAGGTCATAATTTTATTGCGAAGACTTTCGTAGAGCAGGCCAGCCAAATCTTCTTGAGTCATATCGGCAGCCTTTTGTGCTAAATCTGGGCGCCCAACATCTCCCAAAAACAAGGTGTCACCACTAAATATAGCATGTGGGTTTCCGTTGGCATCTTTTAGCAAATAGGTGGTACTTTCCATAGTATGCCCTGGGGTATGTAAAACTTTAATCATGCAATCACCCAAGCTAAACTCTTGCCCATCTTGAGCAATAAGTGCGTCAAAACTGGGATTTGCCAAAGGACCATATATTATTGGAGCTCCGGTTTTGCTCGCTAAGGTTAAATGACCGCTAACAAAATCGGCGTGAAAATGAGTTTCGAAAACATATTTTATAGTCGCACCGTTTTTATTGGCTCGGTCTATATAAGGCTGAACTTCCCGCAATGGGTCCACAATAGCAACTTCGCCATTACATTCTATATAATAAGCACCTTGCGATAAACAACCAGTATATATTTGTTCTACTTTCATGGAATTCAAATTTCTAAATGCAAAAATACATTAAAAATTAAAGCTATTGCGCTATAGTTTATCGGGTTAACTAGGTTTTGTATTAC
Source organism: Gilvibacter sp. (assembly GCA_965277295.1). GTDB lineage: Bacteria > Bacteroidota > Bacteroidia > Flavobacteriales > Flavobacteriaceae > Gilvibacter. Next base: position 644,752 of record OZ255720.1, on the reverse strand, counting down.
CTTTGCCTCCATGACGCATAAAGCTGGATTTGTAAATATAATTGGTAACCCGAATGTAGGAAAGAGTACCCTTATGAACGCCTTTGTAGGGGAGCGACTGTCTATTATAACCTCTAAGGCGCAAACCACGCGCCACCGAATATTAGGCATTGTAAATGGCGAAGATTTTCAGGTGGTTTTAAGCGATACTCCAGGGATTATTAAGCCCGCATACGAACTCCAATCGGCAATGATGGATTTTGTAAAATCGGCGTTCGAAGATGCAGATGTATTGCTTTATTTAGTCGAATTGGGGGAAACCGAGTTAAAAGACGAAGCTTTTTTTAATAAAATACGCGCAGCTAAAATCCCCGTTTTACTACTCATTAATAAAATAGACAAAGGCAACGAAGCGCTACTTAAAACGGCTTTAGAGTTGTGGTCAAGCAAAGTGCCAAATGCCGAAGTTTTTGCTATTTCTGCCCTAGAAAATTTTGGAGTCCCCGAGGTTTTTAATAGAATTTTAGAATTATTACCCGAATCTCCGGCCTTTTACCCTAAAGACACCTTAACCGATAAACCAGAACGATTTTTTGTAAACGAAAGCATACGGGAAAAAATCTTAATGCACTACAAAAAAGAAATTCCATATTCGGTAGAGATAGATACCGAAGAGTTTTTTGAGGACGAAAATATAATTCGTATTCGGTCGGTAATTATGGTAGAACGCGATTCGCAAAAAGGAATTATTATTGGCCATAAGGGCGAAGCTATTAAACGCGTTGGAACAGAGGCTCGTAAAGACTTACAAAAGTTTTTTGGCAAGCAAATTCACATCGAACTGTACGTTAAAGTCAATAAAAATTGGCGTAATAACCAAAGTCAATTAAGACGTTTTGGGTACAATAATTAATCTTTTAGCGTTGTTCGCATAAAGTGATACAGTAAATACATTTCCTGTTTTCCAGCAGCTTTTCCCATGCGGCCAGAGAAGTACAAAACAAACCAAGCAATTATACTAAGTCCAACCAAGGTTAATTGAACCGCATAAGGAGTATCGAGCGAATAGTTAGTGTAGGCCCAAATTAAAAACCCTAGAATTAACATTCCAACTAGAAAGTGTAAAAACATAAATAGGGTCCAGACTGCGGGTTTTGGCCCAAATAATCCGCGAATACTGCAATTTTGCTCTTCAAAGCTAAATATTTCTAAGTCTAATTGCGGAGACCAATAATGTTGTTTGTGCTTTGGAATTTTTAAAAAAACATGGTGGTCCACACGGGTCACCACAAAGTCTTTTTGGGCTTTTGCAACTTGGTCAAACCTATTAAAAACCCAGTCCATAGGATGCTCTAAAGCCACAGTAAATCTTGGTCTGAGAATAATTTCTTCACCTAATTTCATGAGTAAACTTAACAGTAAAACCAGATTAAAAATATGATAAACATCATCTTAATTTGCAGCATAGCTTAAATTGGAATTATATTTATTTAAATTTTACCAATGACCGAAAAACAAAAAATGCTGGCTGGGGAAATGTATAATCCCCTAGATTCCCAACTAGTAAAGGAGCGTTTAGAAGCTAGAATGCTGTTTCAGCAAATAAATACAACGCGAGAAGATAAAAAGCAGGAGCGAGACGCCATGTGTTATAAACTTTTTGGGAAAGCGGGTAAAGGGCTTTGGATAGAACCGCCGTTTTACTGCGATTATGGGTATAATATTCAAGTAGGCGAAGACGTTTTTTTAAATTTTGATTGTTGTATTTTAGACGTTATGCCAGTTATATTGGGCGATCGAGTAATGTTAGGACCTAAGGTTCAAATTTACACAGCCACTCATCCTTTAAATGCTAAGGCGCGTTCTAGTGGTGTCGAATTTGCTAAAGCAATAACTATTGGTAACGATGTCTGGATAGGTGGTGGCGCAATTATTTGCCCTGGTGTGACCATAGGAAACGGTGTTGTTGTTGGAGCTGGCGCTGTTGTTACCAAAAATATTCCCGACAATACCTTTGTAGGAGGTAATCCTGCAAAGCACATAAAATCAATAGAAAATTAGCCCTTGGTTTAACGGACTTAAGTATTTAAAAAAGTGGAATTTACACGGTGTTAGCAGATAAAAAAGCTATTTTTGCACCCTAAAATTAAACCCATGAGCATAGTAGCCATAGTAGGACGACCAAATGTTGGAAAATCTACCTTCTTTAATCGCATGATTCAAAGACGGGAGGCTATTGTAGATTCTGTAAGTGGAGTAACGCGTGATCGTCATTACGGTAAAAGTGACTGGAACGGAAAAGATTTTTCGCTTATCGATACGGGCGGATACGTTGTTGGAAGCGACGACATTTTTGAAGCCGAAATTGACAAGCAAGTAGAACTTGCTATAGACGAGGCAGATGCTATTCTGTTTATGGTCGATGTAGAGAATGGTGTTACCGGAATGGATCAAGAAGTTGCTCATTTGCTTAGAAAGTCCAAAAAACCGGTGTTTCTGGTTGTAAATAAAGTAGATAATTCCAAGCGCGCAGCAGATGCAGTAGAGTTTTATGCCTTAGGATTTGAACGTTATTATACCATTGCTTCTACTAGCGGAAGTGGTACAGGAGACTTGCTTGACGATTTGGTAAAAGTATTGCCAGAAGATAAACCTAATACCGATGCTGAATTGCCTCGATTCGCAGTAGTTGGTCGCCCGAATGCTGGAAAATCGTCATTTATAAATACATTAATTGGGGAAGACCGGTACATAGTTACCGATATTGCTGGAACCACGCGCGATGCCATAGACACTAAATACAACCGATTTGGTTTTGAGTTTAATTTGGTAGATACTGCAGGAATCCGCCGCAAGGCAAAAGTAAAAGAAGACTTAGAATTTTATTCAGTAATGCGTTCGGTTAGAGCCTTAGAACACTGCGACGTAGCTATTTTAGTTATCGATGCGACTCGAGGGTTTGAAGGTCAAGATGTAAATATTTTTTGGCTGGCACACCGTAACAACAAAGGGATAGTAATTCTAGTAAACAAATGGGATTTAGTAGAAAATAAAGACAATCACAGTACCAAAGAGTTCGAGGCTTACATTAAAAAACAATGCGAACCCTTTACCGATGTACAAATTATATTTATATCGGCATTAACCAAGCAACGCATTTTTAAAGCAATAGAAACTGCAGTACAAGTGTATCACAATAGATCGCAGCGTATAAAAACAAGCGAACTTAACGATACTATGCTAGCAGTTATAGAGCGCAATCCACCTCCCGCTTATAAAGGTAAATACGTAAAGATTAAATTCTGCACGCAACTGCCTACGCCGCATCCAACCTTCGCATTTTTTGCAAATTTACCGCAATACGTAAAAGAGCCGTATAAGCGATTTTTAGAAAATAAATTACGCGAAGAGTTTGACTTTACTGGGGTGCCAGTAACTATTTATATGCGCAAAAAGTAGTCTATAATATTGTATATTACTGCTTTAATATTATACGCATTTTCTGAATTTACGCTTATCTAGTATGAAATATCTCTCGATTATTCTTAGCCTATTTTTAATAGGCTGCAGCAGTTCTGATGACCCGGACGAATCAAACACAAACAATAATAATAATTCTGGAAGTAGCGGTGCTCCGGTGATATCTCAAATTACAGTTTCTTTAACCGATAGATATGCTGGCGATCAAATAGAAGTAAGTGCTATTGTAACAGATTCAGAAAACGATATTGTATCTTATGAATGGAGTTTTTCTGGTGGCGACTTTGAAGAAACATCTCAAACAAGTGTTAATTGGAACAGTCCTTCGACCGCAGGGAGTTATACAATTACACTCACTGTAAAAGACGCAGAAGACAATTCAACCTCTAAGACCGAAGAAGTTTTACTAGAATTGCGACCATTAACTTTTCAAAAAAATATTGGGGGCAACTATTTTAGATTGTATTCTAATAGTGGACTGCATATTGTAGATGACGCTATTTACATGTATGTTTCACAACCAAGCGGTGAGAGTAGTTCCAGTATGCAGCTAGTTAAACTAGATTTATTTGGGACTCAAATTTGGAGTCGAGAAATAACTACTCGTGAAGATTCACCCTTAGGTGTTGGTTACTTCGAACTCACAGCAGATGGTAATTTTCTGCTCAATACAGAATTTGGTGTAGCTAAAGTTAATCTGGAAGGTGAGATTTTGTGGACATATAATGACGCAGTAGGAGGTTTTATTCAACTAGATAATGGGAATTATTATTTTACCACCTATATAGAAGGTGAAGATGTTTCTGGCTTTTACATATTTTCGCCAGACGGCGTTGTTATTGCCAATGGACCTAATGACGAAGAAATAGACTTTTTGCCTATTTACGGTTCGGGAAAAGGACCCGATGCAGATACTTATTTTATAATTTCTAGTTACTCCACTCCAAGTTCGGAACCAAATGCGAGAATGGTTCTAATTAATGGTAGTGGTGATTATGTAAGTGAATTTGCCTTACCCTACAGGATTTTTCAAGGCGCATTTATGTTTCAAGAATCAGATGGCACTTATACTATTTTCTTTAATACTGAAGACGCTAGTAATCAGGGAACAATTACGCGCGTGAATATGGATTCAGAAGGTAATGTGAACAACCAAAATATTTATACAAATAGCGACTTTATGTCTGCTATAAGTGTCTCGCAGGCGCAGGATGGAGGTTATTTTGTTGTTGGAGCAATTGGTTCTAGTAGTGCAGCTGCAAAATCGTTGTTTTTTAAAACAAATATGGACGGTAGTCAATCTTGGCAAAGTGAATACGGTAACAGATCTGATAAAATGGACTTTGCTTCTAAAGTTCAAATCACACCAAGTGGCCGAGTACTAATTTCAGGTTCTGAATATATTGTTGACGCTACAGGGACTTTTGTTAGAATTTATTTGCACAAGTATAATTCAGATGGCAGTCTGTAGTTAAATCTTAAAGTTGCTCTTTAATTTTAAGTAATTCGGACTTAATACCCTCTAGTTTTCGAATAATTTCGAACTTATCCATAGTGGGTTTTTTGTTTTCCTTTAAATGAATTTTGGCTCCTTCTAAAGTAAAGCCACGCTCTTTTACCAAGTGGTAAATTAATTCTAAGTTTTTAATGTCTTCTGGGGTGAATTTTCTATTCCCCTTGGCATTTTTTTTGGGCTTTAGTTGCTCGAATTCTTTTTCCCAAAACCTTATTAAAGAAGTGTTTACGTTAAAAGCTGTAGCAACTTCGCCTATATTATAATATCGCTTTTCTGGAAGTTCTACATGCATTAGTCAAGCGATTCGTTTTCTTGTTGCGACTTCTTTAAAAGTTCGTTGAATTCTTCGGGAGTAAGGTTGCCGTAGTAAAAGTGGATTGGATTAATCTTGTTACCGTCCTTGTAAATTTCGTAATGTAAATGGGGAGCTTGTGACCTTCCTGTACTTCCTACAAAGCCAATTAGATCGCCGCGCTTTACACGTTGCCCTTTTTTTACATTGTACTTGTATAAATGCGCATAAATACTTTCGTACCCGTAACCATGCGAAATTCTAATATGTTTACCAAAACCAGTTGCTCTAGCATCTGCACGTTCAATTACACCGTCGCCAGAGGCGTATACCGGAGTGCCTCTTGGGGCTGTAAAATCCATACCATAATGAAACTTACGCGCTTTGGTAAAGGGATCTGTTCTGTATCCAAAACCAGAGGCAACACGAGTTAAATCTTCATTTTTAACCGGTTGTATGGCCGGAATCGCGGCTAAAAGTTTTTCTTTTTCCTCTGCAAGCACGGCTATTTCGTCTAAAGATTTAGACTGTACCACGATTTGCTTGGTTATTATATCTAAACGCTTTGAAGTTGCAATTAGCAAGTTGGAATTGTCAAAACCTTCTAAATCTTTATAGCGATTAACGCCTCCAAAACCAGCTTGACGCTGTTCTAAAGGGATTGGGTCCGCTTCAAAATATACTCGGTAAAGACTGTTGTCGCGCTCTTGAACTTCTTGAAGCACAACTTGCGCCTGATCCATTTTTTTGTTTAACAACTGCAGTTGTAACTCGGTATTAGCCAATTCTCTATTTAAGGCTTTTTCTTTTGGTGTTTCTAAATACGGAATGTATAAGTACAATAAAAAGAAGAACAATCCGCTAAGCAATACGCCCAATATAGACAATATGATTACCCCAAAAGTTCGCCCCTTTTTTGGAGTGATTTTTCGGTAAGATAAAGTCTCACTATCGTAATAATATTTAACCTTAGACATTAGCTAAAATATGCTATTTTTGCTGTTCAATTAACAGGGTTTATTAAGCGAAAACGCTATACAAATATAAAAATTGTTTAAGGAACCGCCTAATTGGCGATTTGCCAAACAAATTAGTATGTTGTAACCCACAAAAAGTATTCCATGAAAGCGCAAGAAGTTCGAAAGACATTCTTAGATTTTTTTTCTTCAAAAGCTCATACCATTGTGCCATCTGCACCTATGGTAATTAAAGACGATCCAACCCTACTTTTTACTAATGCGGGAATGAATCAGTTTAAAGAATATTTTTTAGGAAACGGAATACCTAAAAACGAACGATTAACCGATACTCAAAAATGTTTACGCGTTAGTGGAAAACACAACGACTTGGAAGAAGTTGGTAAAGATACTTACCACCACACCATGTTCGAAATGCTAGGGAACTGGAGTTTTGGAAATTACTTTAAAGAAGAAGCTATTGCTTGGGCTTGGGAACTGTTAACAGAAGTTTATAAGATAGATAAAAACAATTTATACGTTACCATATTTGAAGGGGATCCTAAAGAAGATTTAGACCGCGATACCGAGGCCTACAATTTTTGGAAGAAACACATACGCGAAGACCATATTTTAAATGGCAGTAAGCACGATAACTTCTGGGAAATGGGCGAACAGGGGCCTTGCGGACCTTGTAGCGAAATTCATGTTGATATTCGTAGCGAAGAAGAAAAAAAGGCGCAATCTGGGGCAGAACTGGTAAATATGGATCATCCCTTGGTAGTCGAGATTTGGAACCTTGTATTTATGCAATACAACCGTAAAGCTAACGGATCCTTAGAAAAATTACCAGCACAGCATGTAGATACTGGAATGGGTTTTGAGCGGCTGTGTATGGTGTTGCAAGACAAGAAAAGTAATTACGATACCGATGTATTTACGCCATTAATTAGAGAAATAGAAGTTATTACCAATACCAAATACGGCAAAGAAGAAGCTATAGACATTGCTATACGTGTTATTGCCGATCACCTGCGCGCTGTTTCTTTTGCAATTGCAGATGGTCAGTTACCAAGTAATACAGGTGCTGGATACGTTATTAGAAGAATATTACGACGTGCAATTAGATATGGGTTTACATTTTTGGACGAAAAAGAACCCTTTATCTTTGAATTGGTAGAAACCTTAAGTGCACAAATGGGGCAGGCTTTCCCAGAATTAAACAAACAAAAGCACCTGATTATAAACGTTATTAAAGAAGAGGAACATTCTTTTTTACGCACTTTAGATCAAGGCTTAGTGCTCTTAGAAACGGTAATTAAAAATACTAAGGACAAGACGGTTTCTGGTAAAAAAGCATTCGAACTATACGACACTTATGGTTTCCCGATAGATTTAACGTCTCTTATTTTAAGTGAACGCGGTTATAGTTTAGATCAAAAAGGTTTCGAAGTAGAACTCAATAAACAAAAGGATCGCTCTAGAGCGGCGACAAAAATAGAAACTGGCGATTGGGTAACATTACTTGACGATGCCGAAGAAGAATTTGTAGGCTACGACAACTTACAAACTAAAGTAAAAATTTCTAGGTACCGTAAAGTAGAAAGTAAAAAAGACGGTACATTGTATCAGTTGGTTTTTAATCTCACCCCGTTTTATCCAGAAGGAGGTGGTCAAGTAGGTGATAAAGGCTATCTAGAGGCAGATAATGGCGAAGTGGTTTATATTATAGACACCAAGAAAGAAAACAACTTAATTGTTCATTTTGCTAAAAACTTGCCGCGCAATCCAGAAGATCATTTTGTCGCTATTGTAGATAAAAAACAACGGGAAAGATCGGCCGCCAATCATACTGCTACGCATTTATTGCATCAGGCGTTGCGCAATATATTGGGTAACCATGTAGAACAAAAAGGTTCTATGGTACACAGCAGAAATTTGCGTTTTGATTTCTCGCATTTTAGTAAAGTAACCGACCAACAATTACAAGAAGTAGAAGACTTTGTTAATGCGCGTATTCGTGAAGGCTTGCCCCTAGAAGAAAATAGAAACATGCCCTACGATCAAGCCATAGAGGCTGGCGCGATAGCCTTGTTTGGTGAAAAATACGGCGATGCAGTTCGTACCATTCGCTTTGGAAAATCTATGGAACTATGCGGCGGAACCCATGTAGCCAATACATCGAGTATTTGGCATTTTATAATTACAAGCGAATCTGCTGTAGCTTCTGGAATTCGCAGAATAGAAGCTATTACTAGTGGTGCAGCCAAAGATTACTTTATTGCGGGTACCAATGCCCATAAAGCTGTAAAACAGTTACTAAATAATGCCCCGGATACTGCTCAGGCGATTACAGCAGTGCAAGAAGAAAATGCAAGCTTAAAAAAGCAAATTCAACACTTACTAAAAGATAAAGCCAAACATCTAAAAGGGCATTTAAAAGAGGAAGTACAGCTTGTTAATTCGATTTCTTTTTTGGCGAAAGAAGTCGACTTAGATCCTGCGGGGATAAAAGATTTAGCCTTCGAATTAGGCAACGAATTAGACAACGCATTCTTAATTTTTGGTTCGAACCAGAATGGGAAGGCTATTTTGTCATGTTATATTTCTAAAGAGCTGGTTGCTAGTTCAGATTTAAACGCTGGAACTATTGTTCGCGAATTAGGAAAGCATATTCAAGGTGGTGGCGGTGGTCAGCCGTTTTTTGCGACCGCTGGGGGTAAAAACCCAGATGGAATACAAGAAGCTTTAGCTGCAGCAAAAACCTATCTAAACTAAAATGTCAAGGAGTACAAACATAACATTTACTCCACAGCCTTTTCCTGTAGATTATACAAATAGCACGCTGTTTCTGGGTTCTTGTTTTGCAACCAACATGGCTGCAAAATTCAATTATTTTGCCTTGCCCAATACGGTTAATCCTTTTGGTGTTCTGTTTCATCCTTTGGCAATAGAGCAACTGGTTTTGCGGGCTATAAATCAGGAAGAATTCACCCGGTCACATTTAAATAAGCAAGACGATATTTGGTTTAGTTTTTTGGCTCATTCCTCTTGTAACGGGCTAAATGAGCAGGAAGTTTTAGACGGACTAAATAATGCTTTGGCTTTATTAAATAAGGCCATTACGCAGGCAAAACACATTATAATTACTTTGGGAACGGCTTGGGTGTATCGTCATATTGAATCCAATGTAATAGTTGCAAGCTGTCATAAACAACCCAGCAAACACTTTGTAAAAGAGTTACTATCTTCCAATCAAGTTGCACAAAGTTTAGATGCTATTGTAACTTTAATAGGTCAGGTTAACCCCGATGCGGTTTTTATAACTACAGTCTCTCCTGTTCGGCACATAAAAGATGGAATTATAGAAAATTCAAGGTCGAAAGCGCACTTACTCACTGGAGTTCATGAAATCGTGGACCCGCTCTCCCGTATTTTTTATTTTCCTTCGTACGAATTATTAATGGACCAGTTACGCGACTACAGATATTACAATTCCGATTTAATACATCCCAATGAGCAGGCAATAGATTGTGTATGGCAAGCATTTAAAACATCGTGGTTGTCGCAAAACGCACAAGAGTTGCTGCAAGAAATTCGCAGCTTACGTACGGCAATAAATCATCGCAGTTTAATTCCAGGAAGCAATGCTGACCAAGAATTTAAAAATAAACTCTCGACTAAATTAGCCGACTTTAATTCCCGATTTCCGCATATAAAATTATAGGAATACGTCAATTGCCTTATTGATTGCCCTATACAAATAGTCCAATTTTGCTTCATTATTAACTACAAAAAACAATTATGAAGACTTTTAAAAATATTGGACTGTTAAGCGTACTGTTCCTTTCACTTTTAATGACTGCCTGTAGTGGTGACGACGATTCCACCGAAGACACAGACGACACTGGGACCGAAGCTGGTGCCGAATTTTTAACTGCAAAAGTGGCCGGTACTACTTTCGAAGCAGCTCAAGATCCAGCAGTAATTGTTGGGGCTCAAATAAGCTCAGGAGTTCTTGCCGTGCAAGGCGGAAAAAACAATGGAGAAACCATCTCTATTGCTATAAGTAATTACGATGGTCCTGGAACTTATACCGCTGGTGATGCAATTACTAATACAAACATTATGCAGTACCTAACAATAGATCCAATAGCCTCTTGGGCATCTTCTTTAGCGAGTGCAGCTCTTGGAGGATTAGAGGCAGGAACGGTAACGGTTACCTCTGATTCGGACGGCGTAGTCGAGGGAACATTCTCTTTTGAGGGTTATAATGGTGAAGACATGACTTCTAAAATGGTAACCGAAGGAAAATTTAAAGCCAATTTAGACAACTAAGATAAATCTCGATGTTGAGGTTTTTTATGTGAGGAGTCGGGTTACAATACGTATCCCGGCTTTTGCATTTTTACCTATTAATCGACTGTTTTTAAAGGAATAGGGCATTTGCCCTATTGAATCCATTTTCTAAATAATTCATCTTTGAATATCATTTAAAACTTCTATTATGTGTCTTAAAAAACAGTATTTGGCAAATTTATTTTTCGCTTTGTTTATGGTAGGTGGAAGCGTATTTGCCCAACGTGCAGAAACCCCAGACTTTACGTATCAAACAGGAGCTACTATTAACGATATGACCCTAACTCAGGGTGGTACCATGGTGATTGCCACCAACGATGGTTTAGTTGGTGTTAAGCCAGGTTCGGACCAGCTCCTTTTTAATTTTACCACTTACGGGCGCGTAAAACCCGAGGAACTAACCTTTATTCCAAATTCACCTTATGTTATGGTGGGACAAACTGGTTTTGGTGCCATGACAACAAAAAAGGCTGTAATCGATTATATGTCGGGAAAAACACTTTTTAGTACCGAGGAAAATGGTTGGAAAATAGTGATGACCTGTCATGTAATGATGCCACAAAATAAATTGGTAGTTAGTGGACAGCGACGCGCTAAAGAAAAATACACAAATGCAGTTGCTATTTACGACCTAAATTCTGGAGAGCAGGAGAGTTTCTTTAAATATAAGGGGTCAGAAACAGTTACAGGAAGACCACTATTGTTAGAAAGTGGTTTAATAATCCCTACTTCTAAAGGGCTTACTAAGGTAGATATGCAAAGCGGTACAATTGCTTGGCAGTCCGAAATTAAAAATGTTGGATGGATGGTTGCCGATCAAACCGAACAAGAAATCTATGGTTTTGTAACTAAAGCTAATGGCAGTAGTACAAAAGTGCATAAGATTAGCTCAGATGGGAAAGATCTATGGTCAGAAGGCCATAAGGTTAAAGGGAGCGTGGTAAATTTCGAAATTCTACCAGAAGGGTTAGCTATAGTGAGTAACGTAGACAATTCAGGTAAAAGCGGAATAGCCAAGTTAGCTTCTAGTCGTGCCGAATCTAAAATTGGGTTTTTAAGCGCTGCAAATGGAGAAGATTTATGGGAAAAAGCTCCAAAAACCAAAGGTTATGTGCAGCATTTTTATATCATGGACGACGGAATTTTGTTTGGAATTTATGACGGTGGGATTAATAAAATTTCTTTTGACGGCAAGACCTTATTTAAAAAACCTTTAAAGACAGGCGAAAACATCTTGACAATGGCCGCTACCGAGCAAGGGCTAATTTATATTACTTCCGAAGACGCTAATATTGTTAACCTAGAAACCGGGGAGCAGGTGTGGGATAAACCCTTAAAATACAAACGTGCAGATGTAGTTAGTTCTGCTTACGATGCTAAAAATGGACGATATTTAATTGGTGCCGACGAAAACCTATTTGCTGTAGATGCAGCAACCGGTACCGTGGGCGACTTGGCCGAAGTTGAGTTCGATGGGAAAGAAGCCCCAACTGGAATAGAAGTGCGAGACGCTGGAATATTGCTAAGTAGTCATCAGAATCTAATGTTATTAGATTGGCAGGGGGTAACCGATTGGCATGAATATCACCGCGCTCCAGGTAAAAGTGCTTTTGGAGCAATTTTGGCGGGGGTTACTGCAGTTGCCACGGCAGCGACGGCGGCAGCAAGTTATGCCGAAGCTAATAACAACAGAAACCGTTTAGGCAATTATACTAGCAAAGGACAATCTTATGCCAATTTAGGAGCAGGAATGTCTGCAGCAAGTGGAGCATCTATTGCCGAAATGTTAAAGCGATTTAAAGCCACATCGGCCACGGCGAATGCACAATTTATTTTAACCAAATTAGAAGATGGAGTAGGTTTGGTTAAGGTTAACAAAGACAGCGGAATTACAGAAAAAGAGATTGTATTAAAAGATAAAAAGCCAGAATATACTGTAGATGAATTTGGCGGAATTTTATATTACAAGGCCAATAAGAGCACAATTTACGCTTACGATCTTAAAAAATAATATGCTATAGCTACACTGCATGGTGTTTTCTTAGAACTCTTTGGTTTTTTATCGGGTCAGAGAGTTCTTTTTATAAAGCCTTTTAAAAATTTATTAACTTACAGCCAATTTTTAACACAACACAGGACCATGAAAGTATTTATTTCTGTTTTAATAATGATATTCGGTACCCTGAGTATTCATGCTCAGGATATACCTACGCCAAAGTTTCCAACTCGTGGAGAGACCACTAAAAAGCAAACCGATTATATTCGTTCGTTTACATGGAATAAGACCTCGAGTAGTGATTATACACTCTTTGATAGCAAAGGCAATAGACTTACCGATGTAGAATTTTTGACCCAACTGAGTTCAGATACCGTAGCCGTTTTGCACAAAGCGTCTCGATCAATTTTACTGTTGCCAGATTTTGATAGCGTAAGTGAAGGCGGACCTAGAGATGGGTTTGTACTTAAAAGAGGTATTTCTACAAGTTTCTATATTACCAATCCTAATTCGTATATCACCTATGTAAACGACGAATCCTATTCTCCGGCAGTAACTAATGTAGATGGTTCTTATGTGGCCTACGTTGCCGAATTAGATAAAACTTATTTAGAAGAGGGAATTCGCTCTTTTTCCGGATGGGGAGTTAAAGATTTAAAAGCACTTCCTGCGTCAGATAACAATACATATTGGTATCGAGATAGAAACGCAAAGGAATACGGTATTATCGTTAAAGGGGAATCTATGGATTACACCAATGTTACCTCAGAGATGGATGGTGACGACCGAATTGTATCAGATAATGGAACACCAGTATATAGATTAGAAGACTATGCTAACACAGCATCTTTTGTCTATAAGCCTGTAAGTACTAACGTTGGGGGAGGCACAAATACAGTTACTTCAAGTGAAGGTTGTGTCTCTGGAAATTGCAGCGATGGATTCGGAAAATATGAATACGAAAACGGCTATTACGATGGCTTTTGGAAAAACGGACTTAAAGATGGTTATGGCTTGTATAGTTGGACCGATGGCGGAACCTACGTAGGAGATTGGGATACCGATAAAATGACAGGATATGGTGTATATACTGCCGAAAACGACGATCTTATAAAAGGTATTTTTCTAAACTCGAGTCTAAACGGCGTGGGAGTTACCCGCACAGGTGATGACTGGAAGCAAGGTGTTTGGCAAGACGGCGACCTAATAACTCCTTATGGGTTTGCAGGAACTAGTAAGTCAACAGGATGTACTATTGGCGATTGCTACGACAAATACGGTAAAATGGAATGGGCTAATGGCGATACTTATGTTGGCTTCTTTAAAAATGGAGCCCTATATGTAGGAACATATTCGTTCGCATCTGGCGATAAATACAGCGGTCAATTTAATCAAAATAGCGAGTTTCACGGGATTGGTCGTTTTTGGTTTGAAGATGGAACGTATTATGGTGGCGGATGGCGTAATGGTCAATATCACGGCTTAGGATATTATTCAGACGACAACGATAAAAAAGTAGGAGAGTTTAACAATGGTTCCTTTGTTGGGCCAAAATAATGCGCAATAAAATGAATCGTTAAATTGCTTTTTAATAGACACATATTTAAAAAATACGGCAACTGCCGTATTTTTTTTGTACCTTTTTTTAGTCAATTTTGGAACCACATAAATTACTTGACATGAGATCATTATTAATTATCGTTGTATTAACATTTGGCATGCAATCTTGGGCTCAGCAAACCCCACAGCGCCCAAAAAAAACAACCCCAAAAACTACTGTCCCCACAACACAAACTCCAAAAAAGAACACACCTAAAAATACTGCAACCAATACTTGCGATTGGGGAGATTGCCAAGATGGTTATGGTAAAATGACTTACTCCAATGGCGACTATGTAGGGTTTTGGAAAGACGGTTTAAAGGCCGGTTATGGCAGTTATTACTGGACAGAAACTAAGGGGCAGTATATAGGAAACTGGCAAAAAGACAATATGTCTGGTTACGGTGTATATATTGGTGACAATAAAGATAATTTGCGCGGACAATATCGGGATGGCCTTATGAATGGCATTGGCGTGACGGTACGTGACGATACATGGGAACAAGGAATTTTTAAAGATGGTTCGCTTTCTAAGACCTATAATTATTACTCCAATAATGTAACAACAGGTTGCACAGCAGGGGATTGCGAAAACGGTTATGGGAAATGGGAATATTCCAATGGCGATAATTATATTGGTTTTTTTGTAAACGGAAATCTAAAGCAAGGTACCTATACATTTTCCAGCGGATCTAAATATAGTGGCGAATTTAATGGCAACAATCAAATGCATGGGATGGGTCGTTATTGGGCCACAGATGGATCGTACTATGGCGGAGATTGGGAAAATGGCAAGTTTCATGGACGTGGCTATTACGATAATAAAGCAAGCGGTAAAAAAGAAATTGGAATCTGGCGAAGTGGAAGTCTTACCCAGTCTTTGTATTAATGTAAAATTACCTAAATAGGGCAAGTGCCCTATAGTAAAAGCACCTAAACTGCCTTATTTTTAGTATCTAATTGATTGTTTATGGAAAACCTGTATTTAGTATTTAGTACCTCGGCTATCTTGCTAATATTATTTTTTGTCGCAATTCAAATTCGAAAAACAACTATCGCAACCCATCACAATAAAATCTTAAACTTGGCAAGTTGCATCGAAAGTCATAAGCAACAAATAAAATCAAGAGAGTCGCAACTAAGAAAGTATAATTTTATTGTCCACAATCTAAGCCAGGTTCTTGTTCCTCAGGCTAGCGTGGTTTGTTCGTTATAACACTAACCCTATGAAGATTCGCTTTTGTTTTGTGATTATACTTACCCTTGTTCTTGGCGGGGGCAATTGTTATAGTCAAGAAGTGCGTGAAGATATTGCCGAATTATTACAGCAGTTAAAGACGGTGGCTCCCGATACAGTAAAAGTAAATTTACTAAATAAGGTTGCCAGCCATTATAATGTTGTGGCTTTAGATTCCGCAAAAAGTTTTGCTTTGCAAGGTGTTAGGTTGGCCGACGGTCTTAGTTATGCTGAGGGTAGATGGCAACTGCGTAATGTTTTAGGAAACTATTACGAGCGTAAAACGCAATACGATAGTGCTCTGGTTTATTACAATAAGGCCATAACTATTATAGATGCTATAAAAAGTGTACGCGGTCAGGCTGTTGTATTAAATAATAAAGCAACTATTTTTATTCGAACTGGTAAGTATGATCAAGCCTTAGAACTCATGTTTTTGGCCTTAGAGGCAGAAGAAAAACTTGAAAATCAAAACGGAATTGCACAGGCTTACAACAATATTGGGGTAATTTATTACTACAGTCAAAATTTCGACAAAGCCACCGAATATTTAGTAAAAGCACTGGAGGCTCAAGAAGAGTTAGGCAACTTAGATGGTTTAATAAACGGTTATAATAATGTTGGAGCCATTCAAGATTATCAAAAAAAATACGATGAAGCCATTAATTCGTATCGCAGTGCCTTGCGAATTAGCCGCAATCTAGGAGATATTAAAGGCGAAGCATCACAATTGTCTAATATTGCATTAGCCCAAGCAAAAAAAGGCGATTTAAGCGCAGCAGAAGCTACCATTAAAGAAGCGATAGCGCTAAGAGAGCAAGCAGGAGATATAAATGGGAAGGCGCAAAGTTATGTAACCTTCGCACAAGTTTTGGTGGGGCAGCAAAAGTATAATTTGGCCAATCAATATCTTAATGGGGCCATGGATCTTGCCAATACCCATAAGCTACTTTTAATAAAACGGGAAGCTCTAAATGTACTGGCAGAGGTCGCCGCGGCTAAAAATGATTTTAAGCAGGCAAACGATTATTTGCAGGCGCTTTTGGTTGTAAAAGATAGTATTGTAAACAAAGACAATACTACCGCAATGGCCGAAATGGAAGCGAAATATAAAACGCAGCAGCAGGAAAACGAGATTCTGGCCCAACGCGCCGACTTGGCCGAGGCTAGTCTGGAGAATAAAAAGAAAACCACTTTGTTTTATGGGGCTATAGGGTTAGCGTTGGTACTGGCGGTAATTGGCTATTTGGTTTACGCACAACAGCGTTTAAAAAATAAGCAATTGCAAAAAGAAGCTCAGTTAACCGCGGCCTTGGCTAAAATTGAAACGCAAAATAAGTTGCAAGAACAGCGCTTAAGAATATCTAGAGACTTGCACGACAATATTGGAGCTCAGTTAACTTTTATTATTTCAAGCTTAGATAATATTAAGTACGGGTTTAAAGACATTAAAAAAGAGCTTGCCACAAAACTTAGTGGAATTAGCAGTTTTACTGGACAGACTATTTTCGAACTCCGCGACACAATTTGGGCCATGAATAAGGAGCAAATTCAGTTTGACGATTTAAAAGGACGCATAACAAACTTTATAGATAACGCCAAAAGTGCAACCGATCAGGTGCGTTTTACCTTTACTGTGGACGACACAATACCCGAAGACTACGGCTTTAGTTCGGTGGCCGGGATGAATATGTATCGCATTATTCAAGAAAGTGTAAATAACAGTTTAAAATACGCCAATGCCACTACAATTTTAGTGCATATTACCCAAGATAACGCTAATTTTAAAGTCAATATAGAAGATAACGGTCAGGGATTTGATATGCAAAATATCGAGCCTGGCAACGGACTAAATAATATTAAAAAACGAGCTCGAGAATTGGGTGGTGAGGTACAAGTAATTTCGGCTTCTGATTCTGGCACTTCCGTTCGTTTTTCATTACCTAAAAATACCGCTGTATGAATTTAAAAGTAGCCATTGTAGACGACAATTCGTTTTTAATCCACGCGGTAAAAGAAAAACTATCGTTCTTTAATAACATTACCATTAAGCACACCAGTGTGAATGGGAGCGATTTGTTAACCAAATTAGAGGAAAATCACAATCTGGATTTAATTTTAATGGATATAGAAATGCCTGTATTAAACGGGATAGAAACCACGGCAATTGTAAAACAAAAGTATCCGCAGATTAAAATTATTATGCTTACCGTTTTCGATAACGACGAGCATATTTTTAACGCCATAAAAGCTGGAGCAGACGGTTATTTGCTAAAAGAAATTAATCCTGACGATTTATACAACGGCATTCAAGAAACCATGAACGGCGGTGCCGCAATGAATCCTTCTATAGCGCTTAAAACACTTAAGTTACTACGCAATCCAATTCAAATAAAGAACAAAGCAGATCAGGAAGAAATTGTACTTTCTAAGCGTGAAATCGAGGTTTTAGAGCAACTTAGCACTGGACTTAGTTACACGGCAATTGCCAGTAATTTGTTTTTGTCGCCAAGTACTGTTCGCAAGCACATAGAGAACATTTACAAAAAATTACAAGTCCACAGTAAAATCGAAGCGGTACAAAAGGCCAAAAACTACAAAATTATTTAGCGCCTTGTGCGCCTTTAAAATTCTGGAAATTGCCCAAAAATGCGTACATTTAGTGCAAGCCATTGGGTATGCGAAATTTTTTATTTGGGGCTTGCGTTTCCCTGTTAATCGTTTTTGTCGTGCAATATTGTGATCACAATCGCGGATCGCACGATACGGTTGTTTACAATACTTCCTTGATAAAACAACAGCTTAAGCAAGTGGGTAAACTTGTGGTTACCGAAGGCGAGTTTTCGCAAGTTCACAATTACAATTCGGCTAAAAAGTATTACTTCGATGCCTTAACATTCGACAAAAAAGCCTTAGTAATAGTAAATGCAAAGGCCCTTGTTGGCTACGATTTAAGCCAATTAGAGGTGACCGTAGATTCTGTTGCCAAGACAGTCGTAATAAGATCTATCCCCGAGCCCGAATTAACTGTTGTTCCAGATATCAAGTACTTCGATATGGAAGATGGCATCTTTAATCAGTTCGAGGCCGCCGACTTTAATAGAATTCAAGAGAAAGTAGTGGATTCTTTAAAAGTGACCATTGCTAAGTCTTCCTTAATGACGAACGCACAAAACAGACTTATTTCTGAACTCCAAAAAATCTATGTACTTACCAACTCTATGGGTTGGACATTAACCTACAAACAACAAGCTATAACACAACAAACTAATTGGTTAGATTTAGACCTAGTCGATTAAATTATTTAAACTTTTTACTATCCCCTTATGAAGCCTGTTTCCCGCAAAGAAGAAATTATTGCTAGTGCCGCCAAGTTATTTTTAGAAAAAGGCTATAGCGCCGTTACCATGAGAGATTTGGCTCAAAACCTGGGAATTAAAGCTGCGAGTTTGTATAATCATATAGCATCCAAGCACGAAATATTAGCCACCTTAATAATTTCTGTCGCCGAACAATTTACTGTTGGAATGGATAAAATAATGGCCTCAGATGAGTCAGTTTTAAAGCAAGTAGAAGCCGTAATAACCCTACATATAGACGTAACTATTAAAAATCAAGATGCCTTGGGTTCATTAAACAACGATTGGATGCATCTAGAAGGAAAGGCCTTACCTTATTTCGAAGAAATGCGCAATCAGTACGAAGATAATTTTAGAACCATTATTACCCGTGGAATTGCCTCTGGAGAAATTGCAGATCGCGATCCAGAAATCTTATTGTTTTCTGTGCTTTCTACCCTGCGAACCCTGTATTTGTGGTATCCAAAAAAGAATAGTATTGCCCCAGATATTTTAAAAAAGGACATGACTGCTACTATGCTAGCAAGTATTAGTGCATAATTTAATAATAAATTAAGAGGAGTGATTTGTACATATAACTAACAAACGTTAGTTTTGTACAACATTAAAAACTATGGCTCAGTTCTATACTATTACCGTAAAAGAAGTCTACAAAGAGACAAAAGATTGTGCTGTTGTGGTTTTAGACATACCACCGGACCTGCAAGAAACCTTTGCTTTTGTGCAAGGGCAGCATCTTACTCTTAGAACGACTATAGCGGGAGAAGATGTACGCAGATCGTATTCGCTTTGTAGCAGCCCAATAGAAAACCAGTGGCGTGTTGCTGTAAAACAAATCCCTGGTGGCGTGTTTTCCACTTTTGTAAATAACGAGCTTACCGCAGGAGATAAACTAGAAGTTATGCCTCCTAGTGGAAGATTTAATACCCCAATTAGTGAATCTCCAAAAAACTATATTGCATTTGCCGCTGGAAGTGGGATCACACCCATGCTTTCTATTATAAAAACACATTTGGAAAAAGAGCCCGAAAGTAGCTTTAAGTTGTTTTATTTAAATAGGACAGTTAAATCTATTATCTTTAAAGAAGAGATAGAAGCGCTTAAGAATCAGTATTTTGAGCGGTTTGAAGTATTTTACTTTTTAACCAAAGAACATCGTGATATTCCGCTTTTTAATGGCCGATTTGATCAAGATAAAATAGATCAGCTAACAAAAACATTTATAGATATCCCAGATACACACGAGTGCTTTTTATGTGGGCCTCAAGAAATGATTTTCTTTTTAACCGATGCGCTTTCTGCGGCTGGGTTGTCTAAAGATCACATTCATTACGAACTGTTCTTTTCTGGCGATTCTAAAGCGGTTAACACCGTTGTTGAAGAACAAATAGAGGGGACTCAAATAGTTATTATAGACGGGGGGAAGGAGTTCCATTTTGTAATGGATACGGAATACGATAATATATTAGATGGAGCCTTGGCTGCAGGAGCAGACTTACCCTTTGCTTGCAAAGGTGGTGTTTGTAGCACCTGTAAATGCAAGGTTATTTCGGGAGAAGTAAAAATGAAGATTAATTACGCCTTAGAAGAAGACGAAGTTGCACAAAACTTTGTTTTAAGTTGTCAGGCAGTGCCTTTAACCGATCAGGTTAAAGTAGATTTTGACGTATAAAAAAGGCATAAAAAACAGGATTATGAGTGAAAAAGAAATTCTGAATTTAGAACAACTATTCGAAGAGCGAATAGCCAACGACGAAAAAATAGAGCCCAAAGATTGGATGCCAGAAAAATACCGAAAAACACATATTCGGCAAATTTCGCAGCATGCCCATTCAGAAGTAGTAGGAATGCTACCGGAGGGCAATTGGATCACTAGGGCACCTTCCCTGCGCCGCAAAGCTGCTTTGCTTGCCAAAGTACAAGACGAAGCAGGACACGGTTTGTATTTATACAGCGCCTGCGAAACTTTAGGGATTACCAGAGACGAATTGTACGAACAACTGCATAGTGGAAAGGCAAAATACTCGAGTATTTTTAATTATCCAACCATGACCTGGGCCGACATTGGCGCTATTGGTTGGTTGGTAGATGGTGCCGCTATTATTAACCAAGTGCCACTTTGTAATACTTCTTTTGGTCCATATGCCCGAGCCATGGTACGAGTATGCAAAGAAGAGAGTTTTCATCAGCGTCAAGGCTACGAAATTATGATGACCTTAGCCAAGGGAACGCCAGAGCAAAAAGAGATGGCACAAGATGCTTTAAATAGATGGTGGTGGCCAAGTTTAATGATGCTAGGCCCAACAGATGCAGAATCTGTTCACACCGAACAATCCATGAAGTGGAAGCTTAAACGCAAAACAAACGACGAATTGCGTCAGCAGTTTATAGATCAAACGGTTCCACAAGCTGAACTAATAGGTTTAACCATTCCAGACGAGCATTTAAAGTGGAACGAGCAAAGAAACAGCTACGATTTTGGCCCAATTGATTGGGACGAATTTTGGCAAGTTGTAAAAGGTCATGGACCTTGTAATAAAGCGCGTATGAATGCAAGAGTATCTGCTTGGGAAAACGGTGCTTGGGTGCGCGATGCAGCCATGGCTCATGCGGCAAAGAATCGCAATAAAAACGAAGTGGCTCAAGCCAGTTAAATAGTGTATTATGGATAAAAAGAATTGGCCCTTATGGGAAGTATTTGTTCGGTCTAAAAATGGACTAGAGCATCGTCATTTTGGAAGCCTGCATGCTGCAGATGCTACCATGGCCCTAGAGAATGCGCGCGATGTTTATACACGTAGAAACGAAGGAGTAAGTATTTGGGTGGTTGAATCTAAAAACATTACAGCGTCTAATCCAGAGCACAGTGGAGAGTTATTCGAACCTGCTCAAGATAAAGTCTATAGACATCCAACCTTTTATAATTTACCTGACGAAGTAAAGCATATGTAAATTATGGATAACAAAGAACTACATCAGTATGTATTAGGTATTGCCGATAACAGCATGATTTTAGGTCAACGTTTGGGAGAACTCTGTGGGCATGGCCCAAATTTAGAAACCGACATTGCCTTAACTAATATTTCGTTGGACTTATTCGGGCAAACTCGCAGTTATTTTAGTTATGCTGCAAGTTTGTTAGATACACCAGCAACAGAAGACGACTTGGCTTTTTTAAGAACCGAAAGACAGTATAAAAATGTGTTGTTAGTAGAACAGCCCAATACACATTTTGGATATGTTATTTTACGACAGTTTTTATTCGATTCGTTTCACGTACTGTTTTTAACAGAATTGTCTAAGAGTAAAGACCAAACCCTTGCGGCCATTGCCAAAAAGGGAATAAAAGAGTCTAGATATCACGTGCGTTTTTCTGGAGATTGGGTAAAACGCTTAGGCGATGGAACCCCAGAGAGTCACCAAAAAATTACCGAGGCATTGAATGACTTGTGGCCTTATACCAAAGAGCTATTTAAAATGACTCCAACCGAACAAGCAGCTGCTCAAGCTGGAGTTGGGGTAGATTTAAATAGTTTAGAAGAGGCATATATGGAGCATGTAAGTCAGGTTTTAAACGAGGCAACTTTAGCATTGCCAGAAACCAAGTTCTTTCAGTTTGGTGGCAAAGAAGGAAAGCATACCGAGCACATGGGTTATTTACTTGCAGATTTGCAATATATGCAGCGTACTTATCCAAACATGACCTGGTAATGACAGTACAATTACATCCAAATATAGACCCAAACTTGCTACCTGTTTTAGAAACAGTCGCAGACCCCGAAATTCCGGTTTTAACCGTGCTAGATTTAGGAGTAATTCGCGAAGCTGTTGTTAGCGATAATGTGGTCTATATAAAACTTACGCCAACCTATACAGGTTGCCCTGCTATGGATGTAATTAGCGACGATCTAAAAGCGGCGTTTGCTAACCAAGGAATAACCGCCAAAATAACTTTAGTGCTTGCACCAGCGTGGAGCACCGATTGGATAAGTCAGGCCGGACGCGAAAAAATGGAAGCTTACGGGATAGCACCACCTTTAGAAGAAACTGCAGATAAGGCGGCTATATTGGGTCAGCAAAAACTAGTTTGTTGTCCACAATGTAAATCGACGAATACCCATATGGTGAGTCAGTTTGGATCTACCGCTTGTAAAGCGTTATTTAAATGCAACGACTGCCAAGAACCTTTTGATTACTTTAAATGTCTAAAATGAATAGCAGCATAACCGCACAATTAGAGGATAGCGTGTACTATCTGTATTTTAATCGCCCCGAAGTTTTTAATAGCTTTAATCGCGAAATGGCGCTTAGCCTACAATCGCATTTAGATAAGGCCGCCCAAGACGATCAAATTCGTGCTGTGGTCCTTTGTGGCAAGGGAAAGGCCTTTTGCGCCGGGCAAGACTTAAAAGAAGTAACTACTCCAGAACTCAACCCTGGGTTTAAAACAATTTTAGAAGAACATTACAATCCTATTGTTCAAAAAATAAGATTATTAAACAAACCAGTAATTGCTGCTGTAAATGGAGTTGCGGCGGGGGCCGGTGCAAATTTGGCACTAGCCTGCGACATTGTTGTTGCCAGCGCTAATGCGAGTTTTATTCAAGCTTTTAGTAAAATTGGTTTGGTTCCCGATAGCGGAGGAACTTTTTTCTTACCTAGGTTAATTGGTTTCCAAAAAGCTTCGGCACTTATGATGCTAGGCGACAAAGTTTCTGCCCAAGAAGCAGAGGATTTAGGAATGATTTACAAAGTAATTCCTTTAGCAAGTTTTGAGCAGGAATATAAAGCTCTGGCAACACATATGGCAAATATGCCAACACAGGCTCTTAGTCATACCAAACAATTACTTAACGCATCGATTAATAATTCGTTAGAACAGCAATTGGCATTAGAATCAGAATTGCAGATTAAGTCTGCCCAAAGCGAAGACTATACCGAAGGTGTTTTAGCTTTCGTAGAAAAACGCAAACCAAAGTTTAAAGGAAAATAACATGATTCATTTAGTTGGTATTATAGGTTCTGGGACAATGGGCAGCGGTATGGCACAGGTTGCAGCAACAGCAGGGTGTCAGGTTATTGTTTTGGACAAATCGGAATCTGCCTTGCAAAAATCGCAAGAAGCTTTAGATCGAATTTTAAATCGACTAATTGTAAAAGGGCGCATAGACGACACAGAAAAATTGCGAATTCAAAACAATATTAGTTATACCAGCGACATGCATGGTTTGGCCGATTGTGATTTGATTATAGAAGCAATTATTGAAGATTTAGGCGTTAAAAAACAAGTATTTCAACAATTAGAACCACTGGTTTCCCCTGCGTGTATTTTAGCTTCTAACACCTCGTCACTATCTATAGCCTCTATTGCAGCGAGCTTGAATAATCCAGAACGATGTATAGGAATTCATTTTTTTAACCCAGCTCCTTTAATGAAGCTTGTAGAGGTTATTCCTGCTATACAGACCTCGCAAAAGGTACAGCAACTTGCCGTTAACACCATTACAGATTGGGGTAAAACGGTAGCGGTAGCCAAAGATACTCCTGGATTTATTGTAAACCGTGTTGCCCGACCATTTTACAGCGAAGCTCTGCGAATTTACGAAGAAGGAATTGCCAGTTTTGCCACCATCGACTGGGCATTAAAATCTAAAGGTGGTTTTAAAATGGGCCCTTTTGAATTAATGGACTTTATTGGCAACGATGTAAATTATACCGTTACAGAGACTGTTTTTACGGCCTTTTATTACGATCCAAGATATAAACCCGCTTTTACTCAAAAGCGCCTGAGCGAAGCTGGATATTTAGGAAGAAAAACAGGTCGAGGCTATTATGATTATTCGCAAGACGCAGCTAAACCAGAAGCCGAGCAAGACGATACTTTAGCCAAACTTATTTTTGACCGGGTGTTGGTTATGCTTATAAACGAAGCTGCAGATGCACTGTTTTTAAACATTGCTTCTGCGAAAGATATAGACAATGCCATGACCAAAGGCGTGAATTACCCAAAGGGCCTTTTGTCTTGGGCAGACCAAATAGGCATTAATTGGTGCGTAAACACCTTAGATGCTTTGTATGCAGAATATCACGAAGATCGTTACCGCTGTTCGGCCTTATTAAGAAGAATGAATCGCGAAAACAAAACCTTTTTTTAATGCAGGGCCAGAATATTCCACATAAAATGTTGTCTTTAGACCCGTTCAGTTCATGGATGGGTATTACAATATTAGAAGCTAAAGTGGGATACACAAAATTGGGCATGACAGTCAGCAATAAAATGCTTAATAGTATGGGCTATGCTCACGGTGGAATTACTTATACTTTAGCCGATACGGCTTTTGGATTTACCGCCAATACCCATGGTCGCTATGCAGTTTCTATAGAAACATCTATAAATCATATAGAGGCCATACATGAAGGTGACTATTTAACGGCCGAATCTACCCTAGATCATCAAAAGAATAAATTAGGATTTAATATTGTAGAAGTAAAACGCGGCGAAGAGCTTGTTGCATTATTTAAAGGAGTCGTTTATAGAACGCAAAAAAACTGGGAAAAATGAAGAATACGTATTTAATAATTTTGTGTTTTGTGTCCACTTTTTCTTGGAGTCAAACCGCAGCTGTAGACAATCAAGAAATCGAAACTCTAGAAGTTAATGGTGTCTCACTCGACATTAATAAGACTGTTTATACCCTCCAATCTGCCGAAGGGTTTTACAACCAAGATAAAGATGCTGCCTTAATGGCTAGAATTTTCCCGATTGCATTTAGTCAAATGCAGGAAGATTTTAACAGTGGTAAGGCAGAAACTAAATACGATACACTAGAGAAAGAAACCTTAACTATTGACGGTATTACTTATTTGTATTTAAAGCAGTATACTCGACAAGAAGATTCAGAAACAATTATTGTTTTTTATTGTAAAGAAGATACCGACACTACAAGTATTATGATTTCGGGTTATTATAAAAATGGATCCGAATCAGATAGTTTTGATGCAAATATTAAGGCCGCTGCCCTAAGTGCCAAAGTAAAACTGTAATATGAACGACGCATATATAATAGATGGAGTACGAACTCCTATTGGTAGTTATAAAGGAACATTAAGTGCTATTCGTACCGACGATTTAGGCGCTCACGTGATACGTGAATTAGTGGCGCGTAATAGTGCTATTCCTAAAGACGCTTACCAAGATGTAATAATGGGCTGTGCCAATCAGGCAGGCGAAGATAACCGAAACGTTGCGCGTATGTCGCTGCTGCTTGCTGGTTTACCATTTACGGTACCTGGAGAAACAGTAAATAGATTGTGTAGTAGCGGACTTTCTGCTATTATTCATGCCAATAGAGCCATTAAAGCTGGAGATGGCGATTTGTTTATTGCTGGAGGAGTAGAGAACATGACTCGTGGACCCTTTGTAATTGCGAAACCGTCATCGGCTTTTGGAAACGATTCAAAAATGTACGATTCCAGTTTTGGTTGGCGATTTGTCAATCAAAAAATGCACGATTTATACGGTACAGATGGCATGGGAAATACGGCCGAAAACTTAGTAGAAAAATATAACATTTCTAGAGCAGACCAAGATACTTTTGCCGCATGGAGTCAGCAAAAAGCAGCGCGGGCACAGACCTCGGGAAGATTGGCTAAAGAAATTGTAGCTGTAGCTATCCCGCAACGCAAAAAAGACCCGATAATCTTTAGTAATGACGAATTTATAAAAGCGGGAACCACTCCAGAAATTTTAGCAAAATTGCGTCCAGCATTTAAAAAAGACGGCAGTGTTACCGCAGGAAACTCCTCTGGATTAAACGACGGAGCAGCTGCAACTATTGTCGCCTCTGCTGCTGCTGTTAAAAAGTATAACTTAAAGCCGCTGGCACGAATTGTAAGTTCAGCTGTAGTTGGAGTCGAGCCAAGAATTATGGGCATAGGACCTGTTCAGGCTACAAATAAAGCATTAGAAAAGGCAGGTTTAACCCTTACAGATATAGATGTAATAGAACTTAACGAAGCCTTTGCCTCGCAAGCTTTGGCATGTATGCGAGAGTGGGGTTTAAAAGACAACGACCCCAGAGTAAATCCAAATGGCGGCTCCATAGCTATTGGCCACCCATTGGGAGTTACAGGCACCCGGATAGCATATTCGGCGGCGGTAGAGCTAAACCAAACTAAAAAACGTTATGCACTTATTACAATGTGTGTAGGCGTGGGGCAGGGCTATGCTGCGATAATCGAAAATACCAATTTGTAAGATGAAGATTTTAGTTGTAGGCGGAACGGGAACAATTGGTCGCATATTGGTGACTAAGCTAAAGGAGGATCATCAAGTTATAGTTGCTGGTCGGAGTTCTGGCGATGTTCAATTCAATATGGAAGATGCTGTTTCTATGTTAGCTATGTTTAATCAGGTTGGCAAGCTGGATGCCATAGTCTGTACCGCAGGCGAAGCCAAATGGGATTATTTTAGCCAGTTATCTGAAGACGATTTTTATATAGGAATTAAAAGTAAGCTTATGGGCCAAGTAAATCTGGTCCGATTAGGGAAGGATTTTTTGAATCCAGGGGGCAGTATTACGCTATCTACTGGTATTTTGGCCGATGATCCAGTAGCAATGACCTCTAGTGCTGCTATGGTAAATGGAGCAATTCACAGTTTTGTAAAGGCAGTAGTTTTAGAGCTGGGTAACATTCGAGTAAACGCCGTTAGTTCTGGACTCGTAATTGACGCATACGACAAGTACAAAGATTACTTTCCGGGGCACGATCCCGTACCCATGGCCAAAGTAGTAAATGGCTTTCTTAAAAGTATAATAGGAAAAGTAAACGGACAAATAATAAGAGTGAACGCATAATAATAGACCTTATGGATAAGACACAACATTATGTTTTAGGGAATTGGACGAATGGAACTGGAACTGGAACCCCAGTTTTGGACGCAGTAACGGGAGAGGCTTTTACCAGTGTTTCTGTCGCTGGTTTGGATGTCCCCGAAGTTTTGCAATACGGGCGGGATAAAGGCGATGTGCTCCGAAAAATGACGTTTCAAGAACGAGGCAATATGCTTAAATCGTTGGCTTTATATCTAACTAAACGCAAAGAAGCTTTTTACGACTTGAGTTACCGCAGTGGGGCAACTCGAATAGATAGTTGGATCGATATAGAAGGAGGTTTTGGAAATTTGTTTGCCAATGCCTCACTTAGAAAGTTATTCCCCAATCAGTCGTATCATGTAGAAGGAGATCCCATTGACTTATCTCGTGGAGGTCGTTTTATGGCGCACCATATTATGGTTCCTAGACAAGGAGTTGCGGTACATATAAACGCCTTTAACTTTCCGGTTTGGGGCATGTTAGAAAAATGTGCGGTAAACTGGATGGCGGGTATGCCTGCGGTGGTTTTACCGGCTCCGCAAACTGCATATTTAGCCGAAGCTGTAGTTCGCGAAATTGTTGCTTCTGGTATCTTGCCTGAAGGGGCAATTCAATTAATAAGCGGAACTGCAAGAGACATTTTAGAAACCGTACAATCGCAAGACGTGGTTACCTTTACCGGTTCGGCAAGTACAGGGAGACAATTAAAGAATCACCCACAATTATTATCAGAATCGGTTCCCTTTACCATGGAAGCCGATTCTCTAAATGCTTCTATTCTAGGCGAAGATGCCGTGCCTGGAACTCCTGAGTTCGATTTATTTATCAAGGAGGTCAGAAAAGAAATGACGGTAAAATGCGGGCAAAAATGTACCGCAATTCGCAGAATTATTGTTCCCGAAAAATTAGTTGAAGATGTGCAAATTGCATTAGGTAAGGCTCTCGATAAAGTGACTATTGGCGATCCGCGTTTAAAAGAGGTTCGCATGGGCGCTTTAGTGAGCACACAACAACGCGATTCGGTAAAGCAACAAGTCCAGGAAATAGCGAAAACGGCACAAATTGTTTATGGCGATTTAGAACAGGTAGATGCTCATGGGGCAGATGGCCAAAAAGGAGCCTTTATTAAACCAATTTTATTAAGAGAAGACAAACCACTGGTAAACCAAGCGGCACATATTACCGAGGCCTTTGGGCCAGTAAGTACAATAATGCCTTATAAAGATTTAGACCAGGCCGTTACTTTGGCAAAAATGGGCAAAGGATCTTTGGTGAGTTCAATAGCTACCTTCGACGATAAAATTGCCACTAAATATGTGGTTAATGCGGCTTCTCATCATGGACGCATTTTAGTACTTAACCGTGAAAACGCACGTGAGAGTACTGGACACGGTTCGCCCTTACCGGGATTAGTTCACGGAGGCCCAGGTCGTGCTGGCGGTGGCGAAGAAATGGGTGGAATGCGCGGCATAAAACACTATTTACAGCGTTGTGCCGTACAAGGTTCGCCAACCACCTTAACCGAAGTTACTGGTATTTACCAAGCCAAAGGTGCTTATAAAGAGATTACCCAGCACCCATTTGCTTACCATTGGGAAGACATTCAACCTGGAATGTCGCTTAGAACACATAAGCGCACAATCACCGATGGAGACATTGTAAACTTTGCTAATTTAACTTGGGATCACTTTTATGCACATACAGATATTACCTCGCTAGACGGGAGTATATTCGAAAAGCGTACAGCGCACGGTTATTTTATTCTGGCCGCCGCCGCAGGTTTATTTGTTTATCCTAATAAAGGCCCAGTTGCTGCTAATTACGGCTTGGAAGAATGCAGATTCTTACGCCCAATTTACCACAACGATACCGTTTATGTGCGACTAACTTGTAAACAGAAAATTGATCGTGACAGTCGTGGCAAGGAATTACCGAGCGGAATTGTAAAATGGTATGTCGAAGTGTTCGACGTAGAAGACGAACTGGTTGCAATTGCTACTATTCTTACCATGGTTCAAAAAAAGCAAACCGTATTTGTCGAGATGACCGAGGCGAAAATTAAAGCTTGTTTGAACAAATTGCAGGAGGATACAAAACCTTCTTGGGGTATAATGACTCCTCAGCATATGATTGAGCATTTGGAATTTAGTTATCGAGTGGCTAGTGGTAAAATTCAAGATTTTGAAATTGTAACTCCAGAAAAATATATAGATAAAGTGGCTGAAACATTATATAATTACGAAAAGATGCCGCGTAATTATGCCATGCCGCTTATGAAGAAGGAAGAATTAGAAGAATTACAACATCCTGATTTAAAAACGGCAATACAGCGTTTTTGGGAAGCTAGAACAGCATATCTAGACTATTTTAAGAATAATCCTTTGGCAACTACCAAGAATCCAGTTTTTGGCTATTTGGACAAGTTCGAATGGACGCTCCAAGAACGCAAACATTTAAACCATCATTTTAAGCAATTTGGATTGTTATAATATAAGACTATGAGTGAACCATACGTAAAGCAAGATATTCAAGATGGTATAGCCACCATCGAATTTTTTCATCCAGCACATAACAGTTTGCCGGGTAATATTTTGGCAGAACTTGTAGCTGCTATAGATAGTGCAGGGGCGAATAACCAAGTAAAAGTAATCGTACTAAAAAGCGGAGGTGAGCGCACCTTTTGCGCTGGAGCAAGTTTTAAAGAATTAGTAAACATAAACGATCCCGAAACAGGACGTGTTTTCTTTTCTGGTTTCGCCAATGTTATAAACGCCATGCGCAAATGTCCCAAGTTTATTATTGGGCGAGTACAAGGAAAAACAGTTGGAGGTGGCGTAGGTTTGGCTTCGGCAACCGATTATTGTATGGCAACTAAATTTGCTGCCATTAAGCTTAGCGAGCTCAACGTAGGTATTGGTCCTTTTGTAGTTGGTCCAGCTGTAGAACGTAAATTAGGTTTAAGTGCCATGTCTCAAATAGCGATAGATGCCAATTCGTTTTATCCTGCAGAATGGGCACGCCAAAAAGGCTTATTTACCCAAGTGTTCGAAACTACCCAAGAATTAGATGAACATGTGGCCAGTTTTGCAGCCAATCTATGTAAATACAATCCAGAAGCAATGCGCGAAATCAAGCGAGTATTTTGGCAGGGTACAGACCATTGGGACGAATTATTAGCCCAGCGTGCCGCCATAAGTGGACGTTTGGTTTTAAGTGACTTTACAAAAGAAACACTTAAAGGATTTAAATAACATATGATTTACAGTTTTAAAGGACATATACCCGTTGTACACGAAAGTAGTTTTGTGCATCCGCTTGCGGCTGTAACGGGCAATGTTATTATTGGTAAGAACTGTTACATTGGTCCGGGAGCTGCTATTCGTGGTGATTGGGGCGAAATTATTTTAGAAGACGGGGTAAATGTTCAGGAAAATTGCACTGTTCATATGTTTCCCGGCAAAAGCATCGTGCTTAAAACTGGGGCTCATGTAGGACATGGCGCTATTATTCACGGTGCAAATTTAGGCGAGAATTGCTTAATAGGAATGAACACCGTAATTATGGACGATGCCCGTATAGGCGACGAATGTATTATTGGAGCCATGAGTTTTATAAAGGCGGAATCTATAATACCCAATCGAAGTTTAGCCGTTGGAAATCCCGCCAAGATTGTAAAACAGGTAACCGATAGTATGCTTGCTTGGAAAACCGCAGGCACTAAATTATACCAGCAATTACCGACAGATTGCCACGAAAGTTTGCGAGAAGTCGAGCCTTTGCGAGAGCTTCCAAAAAATAGACCAGTACAAGAAGATTTTTATAAAACATTACAAGATTTTAAGCGCTCTTAAGCTATGACCGAGCAAGAATTTATAATGCCTAAAATGGGCGAATCAATTACAGAAGGTACCATTCTAAATTGGTTGGTTGCCGAAGGTGAATCTTTTAACGAAGGGGATATTTTATGTGAAGTCGCGACAGATAAAGTAGATAACGAAGTGCCTGCTCCAGCATCGGGCGTTATGCTCAAACAATTGGCTTCACCAAAAGACGTAATTGCTGTAGGCGCGCCAATTGCCTTATTAAATTTAGAGGCGGTTGCTGACTCACCCGTAAAAAAAGCTTCAAAAGTTAAGGCGGCAGATTCACCCGTAAAAAAATCAGCCAAAAAAGAGAGGCAATTAAAACAAGGAGCACAGGTTAAGGTGAATTCCAATGTGTTTATAAGTCCATTAATTGAAGCAATTGCGCGTGAGCATCATATTAGTTTTGATGAACTTGCTAGAATTCCAGCGACAGGTGCAGGCGGCCGTTTGCGAAAAAGCGATGTAACAGATTATATTGCTGACGGGCGACCGTATAAATTTGCACAATCTATTGCGGAATCCGGTTTTAAAGTTCCCGATTTGCAATTCGATAAAGGACAAGGGGAGCGATTACCCATGGACAGAATGCGACAAATGATTGCCGACCATATGGTCTTTAGCAAACATACCTCGCCTCACGTTACGGCTTATGTCGAGGCAGATTTGACCGACTTAGTACTTTGGAGAAACAAAGTAAAAGCTAATTTTCTAGCCAAACATGGACAAAAATTAACCTTTACGCCTTTATTTGTTCAAGCTGTAGCAAAGGCCATAGAAGACTTTCCGCAGATTAATGCCTCACTAGATGGGACCGATATTATAATTAAAGACAAAGTCAATATAGGAATGGCTACTGCCTTACCCTCCGGAAATTTAATAGTTCCTGTAGTTAAAGATGCCAACAAAAAAGATTTAGTTGCCTTAGCCGCCGACATTAATAGATTGGCTGTTTTGGCACGCGAAGCTAAATTAAGTGCCGACGACACCAAAGGCGGAACATTTACCATAAGTAATGTTGGGACTTTTGGAAGCCTTATGGGAACACCAATTATAAATCAGCCTGAAGCTGCAATTTTAGCTACGGGAATAATTAAAAAGCGTGCCGAAGTTATGGAACGCGAAACTGGCGACAGTATAGAAATTAGGCATATTATGTATTTATCGCTATCGTTCGATCATCGTATAGTAGATGGCTTTTTGGCAGGCTCATTTTTAAGACGCATTGCAGATAATTTAGAACAAGTAGATACTACACTAGGACAATAACCTTATGGATACGACAATAAAAAATATAAAAATAGAAAGGGTCGCTGAATCCAAAGCAAGTCAAGTAGATTTTAATAATATTCCTTTAGGACGAACCTTTACCGACCATATGTTTATTTGTGAGTATACAAATGGAGCTTGGCAAGAGCCACAAATTAAGCCTATGGGGCTTATCCCTACGCATCCCGCTGCAATGGCTTTACATTACGGGCAAGCTATTTTTGAGGGCATGAAGGCTACACAAACGGCAGCTGGTGTTCCTATGTTATTTAGACCTTACCAAAATGCTGCGCGCTTAAACTTTAGTGCCAGACGTATGGGAATGCCAGAATTTCCAGAAGACTTGTTTGTGGCAGGCTTAAATGCTTTGGTAGATTTAGAGCGATCATGGATTCCAAAAAAAGAGGGAAGTGCTTTATATTTGCGTCCGTTTATGTACGCCGACGAGCCCTTTATTGGAATGCGAGCGGCAACTTCTTATAAATTTATTATAATGGCTTCTCCTGCCGGACCGTTTTTTAGTAAACGCATTAATTTGTACGCCGAATCTAAATACATTCGTGCTGCTCAAGGTGGAACTGGCGAGGCTAAAGCTGCCGGAAATTATGCGGCGGCAATTAAACCTACAGAGATTGCCAAATCTAAAGGTTACGATCAAGTTCTTTGGTTGGATGCTGTAACTCATAAAACCATTCAAGAGGTGGGCACGATGAACATCTTTTTTAAAGTAAAGGGCGAATTTATTACGCCAGCACTTGATGGTGCTGTTTTAGATGGAATTACTCGTAAAAGTGTTATTGATTTATTACAAGATTCAGGCTATAGTGTAACCCAACGAACTATAACAATAGACGAAATACACCAGGCCGGATTAAATGGCGATTTAGAAGAAGCCTTTGGCACTGGGACGGCTGTTGGGATTGCCTTTATTGAATCGATTGGCTGGGGCGATAAAACAATTAATTTTGGAACTAAGAGCCCCGTAAGTACATTAATAAATACGCGTTTAAATAAGATTAAAACAGGAGATTCGCCAGATACTTTTGGCTGGATGCATGCTGTAACTTCTAATTAATTGCACTTAGAAAGATTGCATAAATGAACAAAGAATTATTACATAGCGCGTTTAAAAATTTGTGTACGGCCATGGCCATGACCGAATTGTACGAAACCAACTTTAAAGAGGTGTCTAAATATGTACACGCCACTTCTCGAGGTCACGAAATTATTCAAACTGCGCTAGGGATGCAATTACTCCCTCAGGACTATGCATTTCCCTATTATCGGGACGATTCTATGTTACTGGCTATTGGAATGCGACCTTATGAATTAATGCTTCAAGTATTGGCTAAGCGCGACGATCCTTTTTCTGGAGGGCGTACTTATTATTCTCATCCTAGTTTAAGGGATTCAGATAAACCAAAAATTCCACATCAAAGTTCAGCTACGGGAATGCAAGCCATTCCAGCGACAGGAGTCGCCATGGGATTCTGGTACAAAGAACAACAGAATTTACAGAATAAAGCAGGCAAATTACCCTTTGTAGTCTGTTCATTGGGGGATGCATCGGTAACCGAAGGCGAAATTGCCGAAGCGTTTCAAATGGCTGCTTTAAAGCAATTACCTATTTTGTATTTGGTACAAGATAATGGATGGGATATTAGTGCAAACGCGGCCGAAACACGAGCACAAGACGCCTATCAATACGCAGCAGGATTTCATGGCTTAGAGGCAGTTACCATAGATGGCACAGATTTTAGCGAATCGTACAACACCTTAAATAAGGTTATAAAGACCATTAGAACAGAGCGCAGGCCATTTTTAGTACACGCTAAAGTGCCACTTTTAAATCATCATACTTCTGGGGTTAGAATGGAGTGGTATAGAGACGACCTAGAGGAATCTAGAGCTCGAGATCCGTATCCAAAATTAAAAGCCTTACTGTTAGAAAATGGCTTTGCCAAGTCAGAAATAGAAATTATAGAAAAAGAAGCAGTCACTTTAGTCGCTGCCGATTTTAAACAAGCACGCGCTGGTGAAGATCCAAAACCAGAAGATTTATTTACTCACGATTTTGCACCAACTCCAATAACAGAAGAACAAGGAGAGCGAGCGCCTGAAAATGCAGAAAATGTAGTCATGGTAGATTGCGCGCTATTTGCCATAGAAGAGCTAATGGCTAAGCACAAGGAATGCCTGTTATACGGACAAGATGTTGGTGGAAGATTAGGCGGTGTTTTTAGAGAGGCGGCAACCCTAGCACAAAAGTTTGGAGACGATCGTGTATTTAATACCCCAATTCAGGAAGCTTTTATTGTTGGTTCTACAGTTGGAATGAGCGCAGTAGGATTAAAGCCAATAGTAGAAGTTCAGTTTGCAGATTATATTTGGCCAGGGCTTAACCAATTATTTACAGAGGTAAGTAGAAGCTGCTATCTATCTAATGGAAAATGGCCAGTTTCTATGATTTTACGGGTACCTATTGGGGCTTACGGGAGTGGGGGTCCTTATCATTCTTCTTCGGTAGAAAGTGTTGTGACTAATATTCGGGGACTTAAAATTGCGTATCCTAGTAACGGTGCTGACTTAAAAGGACTTTTAAAAGCGGCCTATTACGACCCCAATCCTGTCGTAATTTTTGAACATAAAGGCTTGTATTGGAGTAAAGTTCCGGGAACAAAAGGAGCGACTTCTAAGGAGCCTGCAAGCGATTATATTCTGCCTTTTGGAAAAGCGTGGGTCTTGCAAGAGATTTGGAAACAAGAAGAGCAGGAAACCTTAAGTATAATAACGTACGGAATGGGTGTGCATTGGGCTATAAATGCCTCGGCTGAATTAGGTTTACAAGACCGAATAGAAATTATCGATTTACGAACACTACACCCGATAGATTACAATACGATTTTTGAATCGGTTAAAAAATGCGGAAAATGCCTTGTGGTGACTGAAGAACCTTCGGAAAACAGTTTTTCAAGAGCATTAGCGGGCCGAATACAAGAAGCGTGTTTTACTTCCTTAGACGGCCCGGTAATGGTTATTGGTAGTGAAAATATGCCAGCGATTCCGCTTAACAGTACATTAGAACAAACAATGATTCCTTCTACTGCAAAGGTCGCTGCAAAAATTCAGCAAATATTAGCGTACTAAACTACTCTCTTATTAGTTTTATAGTCTGACTTGCATTAGCTGTAGTCACTTTTGCAAAATAGTATCCCGCTGATTGACTAGATAAATCTAGTTGTAAGGTGTTATTAACGCCTTTAACATTAAGAATTTCTTGTCCTAAAACATTTACCACACTAACTTGGTCAATGGCAGTAGGAGCCGTGATAGTTACTAGGGCATTAGTTGGGTTAGGGTAAAAGCTTAAACCGTCTATAACTTGATCTGGCGCAGATAGGGCGGCATCATAAATTTTAAGGTTAAACTCAATATTCTCTGGCATTGCAGATAAGTCTTCATTAAAAATTGCCCAATTAGAACCCGTATACCAGACACCCGTTATAACATCGTGTATAACATTCGAAGCATCACCAGATGTCCCCCAGTTGTGTGTGTATGTAAATCTTGCTGTTGGGTCACCGTCTAATAGTGGGTGAGTAATTGTTGTATAATTTCCAGAAATATTTCCTGCTGTAGCTGTGTGAATAGCAGTTGTAGTAACACCGCCATCGATTCCAACAAAAAAGGCAGAATCTAAAGGTATATCGTTTAAAGATTCTGTAAAAATATTCCATCGGCCTGGAGTGGCATCATACCACAAGGCATAGGTTTCGTTATTGCGAATTCCATTTGGGTTAAAATACGTGGTCAAAACAATTACTGCATTGGGATTACCATTTATATCTGGATGATCCAAAACAGAATAAGATGCCAGAGAACCAACTGCGCCTGCATCGGCTATATGTAAAAACACATCCGATCCACCTCCTATAGAAACGTTATAAGAAGAATTTTCTGTCATGCTTGCGCCACTTTCGTTATACACACCCCACTGAGCTTGAGTGCTACTGTAGAACACCCCAGTATTAAATTCATTATACACGCCAGAACTTCCGGGAGGGTTCCAGCTGTGGGATACTACGATTTGCGCTCCAGGATTCCCATTCAAGTCTGGATGATCAATAAAACTGGCATCGGCAGAAATAGTTGCGGCTGTGGCTGTGTGCACAAAAACTTGATCTTGCGCTACTGCATTTAGACTTAAAAGCAGTCCAGAAAAAAGTAAAATAATTGTTTTCATTGTTATGATTATTTAAAGAGTTGATGGCTCTAAGATAAAATAATTATTTTCTTTTTTTTATTGTAAACACTTGTTTGAGAGTTGTTTAAAGGTGTTTTTCCTGTTTTTTTAGTAGGAATATTCCCTATTTTCTTATTCGTGTAAAAAAGAAAGTTCTAAGTAATCTAGAAAGCTAATGTGGTCTTATAGCAGTATTTGTATAGTGTAAATTAATTTAGCGTACTTTAGAATTGTCCCTACATTATTAGTTACATACTAATTTTATTACATCTAAATTTAAACATGATTTATGGGCCTAAATCAGGAAAAATCCTGTGGCGTGGAAAGGCTAAAAATGTATTTAGTAGGCCTGTTTACACAATTCTGTTTGTCTTACATAAGAACTACGAAACACAATTAAATGCAGTTAAACAACACAGTACTGATTTTAGACTTGTATTTGCAGTTCTCACCTTGTTAGAAGATAGAACTTGTAATTAGAGTAATCGGGGAGGCTTATTTTTCAGTTAATTCAGGTGGATATTTTGCCAAGATTTCTCTAACAATCTCTTGAATACGTTCTATTTTTCGCTCCACGCTTAAGTTTGCCAAAGAGGCTGTACCCATTCCTTGCCAAACCAAATCGTTGGTTCTGGTATCTATAAGATCGATAAAAAGTGTGCCTTCTGTGGTTGTGGTCACTTGACTGCCGCCATAGCCGCCCCAGCCCCAGGCTCCGCCCCAGCCCCAGCCGCCCCAGCCCCAGCCGCCGCCCCAGCCAGCACCCCAGTAGTTGTTGTAAACATCTACTCGTTCGCGTTCTTTGGTAAATATACTCACCAATAAATCTGGAGAACCAGCTTTGGTCATGCCTTTAGCAGTAAGTTCTGCTTCTATTGCACGCAGGATTCTCTTTTTGTCTAAATCCGAAATTTGAGCTTTATCTACCCCAGGTTTAAAAAAAGCAAAGCTGTTGTAATTCTCAAAATTTGCAGCGGTATCGTAGTCTGCCATTACTCGAACTGTTGAACATGAGCTCACAATAAGCAGCAAACCTACTAAGGGAAGAATTTTTTTTAAGTACATAGCATCAATTTTTAAATAATGAATTATTAACCAAATTAGGAAGCGTAACTTTTAATAAAGGCTCCTGCTGCATGGCGCGTTTAATAGCAAAAACTGCTTCTTTGTTTCTGGCCCAACTACGTCTTGCGATTCCGTTATTTACATCCCAGAAAAGCATTGATTTTAAACGGGTTTCGGCCTCTTTACTACCATCAAGAACCATACCAAATCCGCCGTTAATTACTTCGCCCCAACCTACGCCTCCGCCGTTATGGATACTCACCCAAGTGGCACCTCTAAAGCTATCGCCAATTACATTTTGAATAGCCATGTCTGCGGTAAAGCGGCTGCCGTCGTAAATATTAGAGGTTTCTCTATAGGGAGAATCTGTACCCGAAACATCGTGATGGTCGCGTCCTAAAATTACGACACCTATTGTGCCAGCTGCAATCGCCTTGTTAAAGGCCTCTGCAATTAACATACGGCCTTGAGCATCTGCATACAATATTCTTGCTTGAGAGCCCACAACAAGTTTGTTTTCCTGTGCGCCTTTTATCCATTGAATATTATCGCTCATTTGTTGCTGAATTTCTAGAGGAGCATCTTCCTTGAGTTGTTCAAGAACAGCGCATGCAATGGCATCTGTTTTGGCAAGGTCTTCGGGGTCTCCGCTGGCACAAACCCATCTAAAGGGTCCAAAGCCATAGTCAAAACACATGGGTCCCATAATGTCTTGTACATAACTTGCATATTTAAACTCACGATCCGGATTGGTGGTGTCAAGAATATCGGCTCCAGCTCGCGAGGCTTCTAATAAAAATGCATTTCCGTAGTCAAAAAAGTAAGTGCCTTTTGCGGTGTGTTTGTTAATCGCAGCAGCGTGTCGCACTAAACTCATTTGAACAGCATTTTTAAACGCTTCTGGGTCTTCCGCCATAAGCGTATTGGCTTGCTCAAAAGTCAATCCAACCGGATAATATCCTCCAGCCCATGGATTGTGTAACGAAGTTTGATCGCTACCCAAGTCAATTCGAATATTTTCGGCATAAAAATGTTCCCAGACTTCTACAACGTTTCCTTGATAGGCAATAGATACAGTTTCTTTGTTTGCTAAGGCCTCTTTTACGCGCACCCCCAACTGGGCAGTAGTTTTAATTACTTCGTCTACCCAGCCTTGGCTGTGTCTAGTTTGTATTGCTTTTGGGTTAACTTCGGCACAAACAGTAACGCAGCCTGCAATATTTCCGGCCTTAGGTTGTGCTCCGCTCATTCCTCCTAACCCTGAGGTTAGAAATAATCCGCCTTGAGGGGACTTGTTTATTTTTCTAAATCCGTTTAGTACAGTAATGGTGGTACCGTGTACAATGCCTTGTGGTCCTATGTACATATAGCTGCCAGCTGTCATTTGCCCATATTGTGTAACTCCTAAGGCATTAAATCGCTCCCAATCGTCGGGCTTGGAGTAATTGGGAATCATCATACCGTTAGTAACAACAACGCGAGGCGCTTCTTTATTAGATGGAAACAATCCCAATGGATGTCCAGAATACATAACTAATGTTTGCTGGTCGGTCATGGTGGCTAGATACTGCATGGTTAATAGGTATTGCGCCCAGTTCTGAAATACACCCCCGTTTCCTCCGTAGGTGATAAGCTCGTGTGGATGTTGAGCAACAGCAGGATCCAGATTGTTTTGTATCATTAACATAATAGCCTTAGCCTGATTGGATTGGCCGGGATATTGGTCTATGGGTCTAGCATGCATAGCATAATTAGGGCGGTATCTGTGCATGTAAATTCGCCCGTAATTAACTAATTCTTGTTTAAATTCTTCAAGTAACTCTACATGTAATGCTTCAGGAAAATAACGTAAGGCATTGCGCAGGGCCAATTCTTGCTCGTGATTATTTAGAATAGCTTTGCGCTTTGGCGCCCTGTTAACCTTGGGATTGTGGATTGGGGCCGCAGGTATTTTTTCTGGAATACCCGCTAAAAGTGCTTCCTTAAAGGTCATTTTCACGTTTTTTTTGTGAGTTAGTTTTTTTATCGAACCCGTATGGGCAATGTCTACATCCACTTTCGCAACAATACCCACGACGCAAATGGTACTGCTCGGTAAAACATTTGTAGCCTTCTGGAGTAAGATAATAATCCCCAGGAAGGAGTTCTGTATTCTTTTTAAAAAGGGACATAGTACAAAAATACTATTTTCTTAACTTGACACCATGTTTGTAGTAATAAAACCCGCATTACTTCCCAAAGGCGTTCTTGCCATGACTTTATGGCCCTTTGTGTTGCTTAGGGATAAGTCGCTTAAAGCAAATACGGTTTTAGTTAATCATGAACGCATTCATCTTAGACAACAAATCCAATTATTAATTGTGCCTTTTTATGTTTGGTACGGGGTCGAATTTATATGTAGATTGGTTTGGTATAAAGACAGAAAACAGGCTTATAAAAATTTATCTATGGAGCGTGAAGCTTATACCAACGAATCCAACCTCGAGTATTTAAAAGCGTTTAAGTTTTGGGCGTTTTTGACTTATCTTTAATGTGCCAACAAGAAGAACTAAATGCAGTTAATAAACCCAATGATATCTAAGGTAGAGCCAATTCCAATAAAATTTGGTGCTGGAGTGGAACTAAGTATGCTTAGAGAAGATTTAATTGGCGGAATAGTAGCTGGCAATAAGGCGCGAAAACTCAAATATAATTTAAGATACGCTTTAGAAAATAACTATACAACAGTGCTTAGTTTTGGCGGTGCATATAGTAATCATATTGTAGCTTTGGCAGCGGCGGGAAAACAGTTTGGCCTAAATACGGTAGGGGTAATTCGCGGCGAAGAGCTAAAAGACAATTGGCATGATAACCCAACCTTAATGCAAGCCGCCAATTACGGTATGAAGCTAGAATTTATCTCTAGATTGGAGTATCGTAATAAAGAAGCCCCAGACTTTATTGCAAAACTTCGAGCTCATTGGGGATCGGTATATATTATTCCGGAAGGTGGTACCAACGCCATGGCTATTCAAGGCTGTCAAGAAATATTAAATAATCAAACCAACAAATTAAACATTATTTGTTGCCCAGCAGGCACAGGAGGAACGCTAGCCGGAATAATCGAAAGCAGCAAAAAAGATCAAGAAGTTATTGGATTTAGTGCCTTGGCTGGAAATTTTTTGAATAAAGAGGTGAGCACTTGGACTTCTAAAACCAATTGGCGTGTTACAGATCAGTACTGTTTTGGAGGTTACGCTAAAATAAATAGCGACTTAGTAACGTTTATAAATGAGTTTAAAACTACATACGGAATTCGTTTAGATCCTATATATACAGGAAAAATGATGTACGGTATTTTTGATATGATTAAAGCGGGAGATTTTTCTGAAAATTCACGTATTTTAGCAGTGCATACTGGCGGTTTACAAGGAATTGCTGGAATGAATAAAAACCTCAATAAAAAGGGGATGCCCCTGTTGTTAACCTAGAAAATGAGAGCACTTAACATTGTATTTCTGTGTGTTTTAATAGTCGCTACGGCGGGTTGCGGAACCAAAAAAAAAGCGAAGCGTTCTACTAATAATAAACGTGTAACTACAACACGAACAGATAAAAAAAAGAATCCCGATACAACCACTACCACTACTTCAAAAGACTCGGGTACTAATACAGATACTACAATAGCAACTCCAAAAGAGTTAAGTTACGCCGAAGCTGTTGCCTGGTATATAGACACCTTTAGCGAAGTAGCCCAACAAGAAATGATTCAATATGGAATACCAGCCAGTGTTACTATGGCGCAAGGAATTTTAGAGTCAGGAGCGGGAAGAAGTGACTTAACGCAACGCGCCAATAATCATTTTGGAATAAAATGCCATACGGAATGGACCGGTGAGCGCGTGTATCACGACGACGACGCAGCACAAGAGTGTTTTAGAAAATATATAGATGCAAAGTATTCGTTTAGGGATCACTCCTTATTTTTAACCACACGAAGTAGGTATAAGAGTCTGTTTAGCTTGAGAAAAGACGATTACAAAGGTTGGGCTAGAGGCTTAAAAAAGGCTGGCTATGCTACCGACCCAAAGTATCCGAATAAATTAATAAGCATTATTGAACGCTATAATTTAGCAGCTTTAGACCAGCAAGTTTTAGACGGGACGGATCTTGCATCAACCACCAACGACGAGGCTGGAGTTAAGACGTATATTGTTAGAAAGGGCGACACCCTATATAGTATTTCACGCAAGTTTAATGTGAGTGTAGATAATTTAAAAAGTTACAATGGTTTAGGTTCTAATACCATCGCTATTGGTCAATCCTTGTATTTACATCCAGTAAAGAATTAATAATGATTTATAAACGCAGTAGTGCCTTATTTAAACAGGCCACTAAGGTGATTCCCGGTGGGGTAAATTCTCCAGTTCGCGCTTTTAAGGCCGTTGGAGGAGATCCAATTTTTGTTGAACGCGCAAAGGGCGCATATTTATACGATGCCGACGGCAATACACTAATAGATTATATTGCCTCCTGGGGCCCCATGATTTTAGGCCATGCCCATGAGCCAGTAATAGATGCAATAAAAGATCGTGCTAACCTAGGAACCTCTTTTGGAATACCAACAGCCTTAGAAACCCAAATTGCCGAACTGGCAATTAAAATGGTGCCTGGGATAGATAAAATTCGATTTGTAAATAGTGGAACCGAAGCCTGTATGAGTGCCATTCGCTTGGCACGTGGTTATACTGGGAAGGACAAAATAATAAAGTTTGCAGGCTGTTATCACGGACATAGCGATTCGTTTTTAATACAAGCTGGAAGTGGAGCGGTTACTTTTGGAAATCCAAACAGCCCTGGAGTAACTAAAGGGACAGCTCAAGATACGTTGCTTGCACGGTATAACGATATAGATCATGTAGAAGAGATAATTGCCGCAAATCCAGATAGTATTGCTTGTATAATTCTAGAACCCGTTGCTGGAAATATGGGGTGTATTCCACCTGCCGAAGGGTTTTTACAGAGTTTAAGAACAATATGCGATACCCATGGAATATTGTTGGTTTTTGATGAGGTTATGACTGGTTTTAGATTAGCTGCTGGTGGAGTCCAAGAACGCTTTGGAATACCTGCCGATTTAGTAACTTTTGGAAAGGTTATTGGAGGTGGTCTGCCCGTGGGTGCTTTTGCTGGTCGCGAAAAAATAATGAATCATTTAGCTCCAGAGGGTCCCGTGTATCAAGCTGGAACACTAAGCGGAAACCCATTGGCAATGGCCGCAGGTCTAACCATGTTGCAAGAGTTAGATGCCAATCCAGAAGTATTTGATAGCCTAGACAATAAAACTGCTTATTTGCATCAGGGATTAGAAGCTATTTTAAAAGATAGTAGCTTGCCGTTTGTTATTAATCGATTGGGTTCAATGATTTCTGTGCACTTTTGTGCAGGACCTGTCGTTGATTTTGAATCGGCAGCAAAGGGGAACAATAATTACTTTAAAGCATTTTTTCACGGCATGTTAGCTCAAGGCGTTTATTTGCCGCCAAGTGCATTTGAATCTTGGTTTTTAAACGATGCTTTAAGTTTCGAAGACATAGATAAAACACTAGCCGCAGCTAGGATTGTTGTTGGTACTATGGTATAAAAAAAGGCGCTTTTTAAAAAGCGCCTTTTTTT
This sequence comes from Gilvibacter sp., assembly GCA_965277295.1. GTDB lineage: Bacteria > Bacteroidota > Bacteroidia > Flavobacteriales > Flavobacteriaceae > Gilvibacter. Next base: position 601,007 of record OZ255720.1, on the reverse strand, counting down.
ATAAATCTATACCGTGCTATTGCATGGCTTTCCATTTATTAAATTGTTTAGGTGTAAGGGCATCTTTCATGCCGTTTTCTAGATTTTCTTCAATTTTGGCGGCAGAATAACTAACGTTTGGGTTAGACATATCTTTACCCTTAACACTCTTATTATAGTTTACTTCTTTTGCAAGAAACAGTCTAAATAATGTGCGCTCTTGTTCATCGGTAAGAGACAACGGAGCTGCTAGTTTAGAAACTGCTGCTTTTGCCACTACTTCAGGTTTATCTTTGCTTACAGTTAAAGTTTGTGCCTGCGTTCCTTGCGATGCAAATCCAACGGCAACAACTAAAAGAACTAACTGGAAAAATCGTTTCATTAGGTTTGTTTTAAAATTACTTTCTCGTTTAGCGAGTACACTAGTACTATTTTTTATTTAAGAATACTAATGTAATAAATATTTATGTACTACAAGTAGATAGCAATAATAAAGCCAAAAAAGTGTTTTTAATCTACTTTTTTGACTTTTTATAGCTTGCAAACTCAGTGAACGCTTTGTTATGAGCGTCTACCCATGTGCTGTTTTTTATTTTTAAACCTTGCCTTTTGATGGTTTTCCCACCGTTCAAACTGATCTTTATTTAAAACGGCTTTAATTTTGGCCTTGGTGGCGATTTGATTGTCAAGGACAGCTTCCATCTTAGCATAACGCTCCTCTGGGGTTAGGTCCTTTCTTCTTTTTTGATTATCCCTGTTTGCGTGCGCTTCCAGTTTTTGTGTTGCAATTTCTAGCTGAATTGCATTAATTTTTGATTGTTGCTGATTGCTTAAATCTAGAAGTAAGGTCATTTTCTTGGTTTCTAAATTTGCAATTTGTTCGGCCGATAGGTCTTTGTACATGTTTTTGCCGTGTTCTCCGCCATGGCGTGGTCCGCGTTGGTCAGATCTTTGTGCTAGGGTCATGGTGCTGCTTAATAAAACAAGCATAATTACTAGATTTTTCATAAAGTTATATTTTTAATTATAGCCTTATGACCCGCAAGTCAACCCTTGGTTTAATTAACATTATTAGATTAACTCGCTTTTAACAAAAAAGACCACCAAATGGCAGTCTTTTTTGTGTTGTATTTATACGAGGCGATTAATCTTCTATCGCTTCTAAATATTCTAATAACATCACGATAGCTTCTTCGTGAACTACGGTTCTTCCTAGTTGTGGCATTCTATAAGTAGGTAGTGTAGATTGTGTTCTTGCTTCAATTTCGCCGCGGTTGGCAAAAATACCGGTGTCGTCAAAAGGTGTTTCGTATCTAAAATCTATAGGGAATGTTCCAACAACACCATTTGGGTTGTGACAATGTGCACAATTTATATCTATGTAGGCGCGTCCACGTTCAAAGATATCGTAAGCGGCATCGTCTGTCCAATCGGGTAACAAAGGAAGACTTGCTGGGTCTGGTGAACCAGTTAAATAGCCATTATCTATAAAATATTGTAATTGATTTATGTTTACCGTTGTACTCATTGGGTTAAAGTTCATAGAACGTAACTTAGGTCCAATAAGGGTCATTTCTGTATTGTTAAAGTGACAAACTGCGCATTCAGATTTAGAAGGGATTAGGTAATTTACATTTTGGGTGTTTCCGTCACCATCTATAAAACTAATTGGTACTTCGCCTCCATCTTCGTCGTAAGTTGCTTCTGTCTGGGCGTCGTTCCATAAATAATCACCGGCTACCCAAGCCCCATCAATTTTAAGTAAAATACGGGTTTCTATTATTTGCTTTCCTAAATCAGGGTTGCGATCGTCTATATTGTAATAAAATGTTTTTGCAATAAGGGTGTTGTCTGGAAAATCTGGAAGCTGGTCGTCTCCGGCGTATTCCATTGTTTCGCTCCCCGGTAATTTTATTAATCGCTGTTTTGCCGCGTAATCCGTAAATAAGGTCGAATTTAATTCGTAAACAAAAACGTCGTCTGCAGGCGTTAAATCGCTAAGTGTTCCTTCAAAAACCCCCATTTCTGATAGGGTTCCAAGAAAACTTACAGGATCTACAGGGTCCGGGTCTGTACTGGAATCATCGGTGTCGTCGGTTGTATCGTCTGTGGTATCGTCGGTTGTACCCATATCGTCACCATCGTCGATTGGCGTGTAGTTATCGTCGCCACTACAGGCAACAAACAAACTAATTAAACACAAGTAGGAGAGTGTCTTTAAAATATTCATAGCGCTAATTTTGCGCTAAATATACACAAACCCAAAAGATTAGAAAAATTGTAAAGAGCTGTTCCTAGCTCAAACTTATAGATTACTCACTCAAAGTGGTCAGTTACTCAAAGTTAGTTTGTCAAAAAAAGGATTCAAAGTACATTCGATTCAGAATTACAGTAAGAAACAACAACAGTTTATTTAATTAGTCACTAGCAAACTGTTTTACAATATTGCTTTCTTAGTAAGGTAGGAAAGTAGTTTTTATTTTTTGGTTGGAAGTACACCGCCTCTAGAATTCCCACTATGCCAAGTTTGGGTTCTTTTAGGGGCGGTGTTTTAACATAATTGCGTAAAAGAATTGCGTATTTTTATAGAATCAACCAACCAATTCACCATGCGTAAAGTATATTTTTTGCTTATAACTCTGTTTTTAGGAGCGAGTTCAGTTTCTTTCTGTCAAGACTATTTTTTAAATGGCAAAGGTCCATTTAATCCAGATATTCCTTCTCCAGAACAATTTTTAGAATATCCTATTGGCTCGCAACATACGCGTCACGATATGATTGTAGCTTACTTTTATAAATTGGCCGAATTGTCCGACAGGGCCAGCATAGAAGTGTACGGAAAAACACATGAGGGTAGAAAGCTAGTTATGTTAACTATTGCAAATCCTAGTAATTTGCAAAACTTAGAGGCTATAAAAGCCCAACATTTACGTTTTGTAGATCCCACAGATTCGCCAACAAATTATGGCGATGTTCCCATTTTTATAAATTTGGGTTATAATGTGCACGGAAACGAACCTTCCAGTTCGGAAGCCGCATTGCTTACTGCATATACTTTGGTAGCTTCTACTGGAAACGAAGTAACAAACTATTTAAACAATGCTGTTGTGTTTATAGATCCTACCATTAATCCAGATGGAAGGGATAGGCACACGCAATGGGCCAACCAGTACAAGGCAGATCCACTAGTAAGCGACCCAATGGATGCCGAACATTTTGAAGCTTGGCCTCGCGGGAGAACCAATCATTATTGGTTTGATTTAAACCGTGACTGGTTTTTGGCAATCAATCCGGAGAGCCGTGGCAAACTAACCTGGTATCACCAATGGTATCCAAACGTAGTAACCGATTTTCACGAAATGGGCACCAATAGCAATTACTTTTTTGAACCCATGAAGCCTAATGGATCGCTTAATCCTATTATGCCCAAAGAGAATTACGAAGACTTAAACAATCTATTTGCGACCTATTACGAGGAAGCCCTAAACAGCATTGGTAGCTTTTATTTTACCAAAGAAGCTTTTGATGGGACCTACCCAGGTTATGGGTCGTCGTACCCAGACCTGCAAGGAGGTTTGGCCTTGTTGTTTGAACAAGCCAGCTCTCGGGGTCATGTGCAAGACACAGATTACGGTCCAATTACATTCCCTTTTACCATTCGTAACCAATATACTTCTAGTATTGCAACGGTAAAGGCCGCTGTCGAAAACAAAGCGCAGCTTAGAGAATACCAACAAGACTTTTTTAAATCGGCTAATAGCTCTGCCTTGCAAGGAGGCCCAGCCGGTTACAGATTTGGAGACGACTTTGACGCGAACCGAGTTAAGGCTTTTATAGACAAATTATTAATGCATAAAATAAAAGTATATCGCGATGGGAATGGTTTTGTAGTGCCTACCAAGCAGCCACAACAGCGTATGGTGCAATCTATTTTTGAGACCTATTCTGCATACCGGGATAGTGTGTATTACGATGCCTCTGCCTGGAGTCTCGCCAACTTTTATAACATAAACTATGCGTCTGCAAAATCGGTAAACACGGGGAACGAAGTTACATCTACGGCCAACATGGTGAGCACGCAAGATGTTCCACAATCTAGCTATGCCTATGTTATGGATTGGGACGATTACAACGCCCCTGCGGCCTTGTATCATTTACAAAAGAATGGTGTCGTCGTGGCTTCTGCATTTAAACCCTTTGGAATTGCAACGCACAAAGGCGATAAAGCCTTTAATTATGGAAGTATTATGATTCCTGTTTCTAAGCAAAAATTAAGTTCAGAACAGGTGTATACCTTTATTAAAGAAGCAGAAGCGGCATTTCAAGTGCCTATTTATGCCGTTAATACTGGCTATAGTAGTTCTGGAATCGATTTAGGAAGTAATAATTTTAGAACCTTAGCAACGCCTAAAGCGGCCTTGCTTATAGGCGATGGGGTTAATTCTTACGAAGCGGGCGAAGTTTGGCACTTGCTAGATACGCGAGTAAAAATGCCAATTACCAAACTACAATTACGCACTTTTGGTTTTGCCGATTTAGACAAATACAACACCATTGTAATGGTGTCTGGAGGCTACGGTGCTTTAGACTCTATTCAGCAGGTAAAATTAAAGCAGTGGGCAGAAAAAGGCAATACCTTAATTACTATCGCTGGTGGGACCCGTTGGGCGGTTCAGAATAAATTAGTGTCAGAAAAATTTACTAAAAAGCCAAAAGATTCAACCAAAACAGTGGAGCGTAAACCCTATGTAGATGCCGGTGAAAATCGCGGAGCGACCCAGGTTGGAGGAATTATCCTAGAAGTAGATTTAGATCTAACACATCCTTTGGCCTTTGGTTACAGAGACCAATCCTTGCCTGTATATAAAAACAACGAAGTATTTTTAATGCCCAGTAAGAGCCCGTATAATACTGTGGCAAAATACACCCCTAACCCCCGAATAGACGGTTATATTTCAAAAGAAAATTTAGACCATATGGTAATCCCATCGGCGTCACTTTTAGTGAGCTCAATGGGTCGTGGTCGTGCAGTATTGTTCACAGATAATCCAAACTTTAGGGGTTCTTGGTACGGTACCAATCGTTTATTTTTAAACGCCTTGTTTTTGGGGAGCGAAATTGGGGTGCCTAGGGAATAGTTATTTTAAACTAATCGCACAACTAGAAGAAGTGCCAAACAGTTGTACGCGGTATTTAGAAGCTGTTTTATAAATAAAATCGCGAAACATTCTTGGAATAAATGCCAAAAGGGCTGCAACGCGTTTCCATTTATCTATTTTACCTACAACCCGTAAAAAGCCATCGGAATGTGTATGAATTCCTTGAGCATCTATTAGTATTACAGTGTCTAGACGTTCGGTATTAAAACCGTGTTGTTTTAAATAGGCTTGTCCAGTAGGAGACTGGAAAGGTACAAAACTAAACAAGTCACTAGGAGCAAATTTTAAAAGCCAGCCAACAACGCCGTTACATAAATTACATTCTCCGTCAAAAATAATAATGTCTCTACTGTGATTAAAATTCATGGCCTGTTTAGGTTGATTATGCCCAAGTAGTCGTAAGCAGTAGGGGTGTCATTACATAATCTTGCAAAATTTCTTAGTGTTGTACATATTTTGTAGTGGTCACCTTATGCCAATTCCCTTGTAATTGCTATAAATATACATCGGGTTTTTTGTTACAGATAAAAGCAGTACTCAAATTGCGTCATGCCAATTTTAGGGTAGTACGCTCGTGCCGCTGGTGCAGATAATAGGATTAATTTCGCCTCAGGTGCTTGTTGCTTAGTTAGCCTAATTAATTCTTTGCCAATGCCTTGTTTTTGATGTGATTCTGCCACGGCCAAGTCCGAAAGGTAAGTGCAATACGCAAAATCTGTTAAGGCTCTTGAAACCCCAATAAGTTGACCATCCTGTCGTGCCGTAACAATTAGATTGGCATGCTCTAGCATCTTTTGCAAGCGCTTTGGCTGGTCTGCCGGGCGGCGTTCACTTAATGTCGAGGCTATTAAAATCGCTCTAAACTCTTGCACGCTTAATTTGGGTTCTATTGTATATTGTATCACAGCCTTGTATTTATTGTTTAGTGAAAATTAGAAAAACAATTTCTAAATGGGTTAAAAATTAGGTTGCAATTTTTTAGTTCAAGGATTTTGAATACCAACCTCGTTTTTGGATTAGATAGCCTTGTTCGGCTTGATTTGTGCTTAGGCTGATTGCTTTATCTAGCGATGTTAATGCCGCATTAGTTTGTCCAGCTTTGTAGTAATAATCGGCATAGCAACCATGCAGTAAATAAGCTCTTTGGCCTAATTGTGCTGCTGTAATGCTACTTAAAATAGCTTCTGCTTGTTTTAATTCCTGCATCTGCAAATGCACTATAGCCATATTTAGGCGGTTGTATGGTGAAGGATGAATCTCTTCTAATTGATTGTAATAAGCCAATACCTGCGGCCAATTTGTCGATTTAAAGTCTTTTGCCTTTAAATGCTCGGCGGCAATTGCGGCCTCTAGTTTATAGGAATTTGGTTCGGAATAACTAACTGCAGCCATCATGGCTTGATTGCCCATTGTAATAAGCGGCATGTGCCAAAGCGATCTATCTTGATGTTCTAAATCTATAATTTCTTGTGCCTTAGAGACCTTGCTTTCTAATCGCGCTGAATGAAAACAAAGTAAGGCAAACAAGCCATAACTGCTTCCCGTTCTTAGCATCGGCTTTTTTAAAATAAGTTGACACAGTCGCAGGGCTTCTCCACATATATGAATGTCTACTAAAGGTTCCCTTTTAGTGGAATGAAACCCTTCGTTAAATATTAAGTACACCACCTGTAATACTTTACTTAACCTCTGGTTAATATCTTTTGCAGGTGGAAAGTCAAAAGTAATTTGATTTGTGCTTATTTTTTTACGAGCCCGTACTAAGCGCTTTTTAATGGTTTCTTCTTTAAGTAGAAGCGCAGCCGCAATTTCCTTCATAGAAAAGCCCGAAATAGTTTTTAAGGCAAAGGCAATTTGTTCTTCCGGGGCTAGTTCTGGGTGGCAAGCAACAAAAATCATACGCAGTTGGCTGTCCTCTATTTCGTGATCTAGAAACAGGTCATTAAGCTGAATACTGGCTGCGCCATGTACTAATTTTTCGCTCCGGATTTGCTGGGCTTTAATTTGCCTAAGTAAATCGATAGTGCGGTTTTTTGCCGCTTTAATAAACCATGCTTCGTGGTTTTCTGGAATTTTGGTGCGCCATTGCAGTGTGGCTTTTACAAAGGTATCTTGCACGGCATCTTCTATAAGTTCAAGATGCGCAAGTCCAAAAAAGCGCGTTAAAACAGCGATCATCTTTCCATATTGGTGTCTAAAAAGATGATCGACTACTTTAGATTCCACTAATGATCAAAAACCATTACTTCGCGAATTTCTACTGTTCCGCCTAAATCATAATCAGGAAAATCCTGGGCAATAACTTGAACAGCTTCCATATTAGGGGCGCTCACAATATAGTAACCGCCTACTAGTTCTTTGCTTTCTGCAAATGGGCCATCGGTCACAATTCTATCTGGGCCAGAGATTCTTCTAATTTTATCGTGAAGCGCTTCGCCACCTTTTAAAATTCCTTGTTCGCCCATTTTATTACCCCAGGCAAACCATTTGCCCATGCGCTCCTGTAATTGTTCTGGAGACAGGCCTAGTTCTTCGTAACTGGCCCCTATAAAAATCATCATAAAATCTTTCATAATTCGTGTTTTAAATACTATTGTTTAGTTATTTCTTTATTGAATTCTAAGGCTTTTGCAATCCAAAAATCTAGGTCGGCTTCTGAGTCAAATCCATCTGGGTCAATAAATAAAAACCCGCGCATTACCTTTCCGGTAAAATCCTTTTGGCGACTTCCTTGTTTAAATATTAGGGAATCGTGACTTGCTTTTCCAACGCGAACCATAAGACGGTCGCCCCCAGTTTTTTTGTCTATATCGAGCCCAATACACATTTTGTAATTCACCATAAAAATTAACCCACCCATCATTTTCTTTTCTTCGGTTAGGTTTGCTTTTTGCAAGCGCATACGAATGCGTTCTGCTTGAAAATCGCTAAAAGCCATGTGTTTAGTTTTTAGAATGAAAGGCAACAGCATTGCCTTCGGTATCTATAAAGGTCGCAAAAAATCCGTGAGCACCAAGAGATGTTTTAGGTACGGCTACTTTTCCGCCAGCTTTTTCTACGCGCGCTAAGGGCACAGCCAAGTTGTCCCCGCCGTTTAAATAGATTAACGATCCTGTAGATCCAGGCACTAAGTCTGGACTTTTAATTATACTTCCGCCAGCACCTCCAGCTTCTTGATCGCAGGGGAAGAACGCCATAGTAGCTTTAAATTCTGGCATTTCCATGACTTCCATGGTAGTGTCTAAAATAGTTTGGTAAAAAGATTTGGCTCGCTTAAAATTGGTTACTGGAATTTCGAACCAGTTAATTGCATTTTTCATGTTTAAGAGTTTAGTTGTTTAACTTAATTACTCTATAAACGAAGCTGCAATTAGAAAGAGGGACATTGTGGGTTTAAAATTTTTATTAAGAACTAATTTATTTTTTACATGCTGTCCTATTGTTTTACAAAGTCAATCCCTTTAGTGCGGCCGTTGGCGACCTGAAAACCAATTACACTGCCAGAATCGTCTCTTTTAAAACTAACTTCTTGCATAAAAAACACACTGGTTGTAAAGCTATCTTGTTCTAAAGGAGTTAAATTAATGTCTTTCATGTTTTTATGTGTAGCCGTTAAGGTCGAATCGACCACTTTTAGGGTGTAAAAGGTTTCTAGTTCGTCACAAAAATAGCGCCCCGTATACCCTTGTATTTCTTCTGCATTAGGATTAAAAGGTGGGATGCGTTCTAGGGTGTAATTTGCAGGTCCTTGACTAAATGCAGCAGCATTGGTGGTTCCATCTGCTGCGGTATTAAAAACAATTTTTACTTCGAATTTATTGTTTACAAAAGTAGTATCTGATTCTGGAGTAAGTGCCACGGCATCTTGCCCAGTGGGCTGGCCTTGTAATACACCATCTTCTATGGTAAATTCTAACACAATAGGAATTTCTTGAAATTTAAATTTACCTAAGTAACCTTCTAATATTTCTTGAGCCACGGTAACGGTTTCGCTTAGGCTATCTGCTTGGGTAGTTTGGTCTTCTTCTAGAGTTAGGCTATCGGCAAAATATAGTTCTGCTAAATCGCTGGCAATAGCACCACTGGTAAAACTACCATTGTTGCTAAGGGCAATCACGCCAGAATTAATCTCTGGGTAATATTGCATTGCTGCGCGATGCGCAATGTCTGCTCCGGTATGTGAATATCTTTTTAATCCATTAAACGCTCCAACACCAATACCAAAAGCATAGTCTAAAGTGTCTCCATTTTTTAAAACCCGAGGCGTAACCAATTTTTGTATTAGTGCCGCATTACCAACCGTGGGCTGGTTAAAATTAGCAAGCCATTTAGATAAGTCTTCTGGGGTGGTGTAAATTCCTCCTGCACCATAAGCTGCAAATAAATCTCCCGCTTCTACAAATCCGCCTTCCCCACCAATGTAACCCTGCGAAGCTCCAGGAATAATTTGTGCTGGATCTCGACGCACATAGGTATTTTGCATGTCTAGGGGTTCAAAAATGTAGAGTTTCATCCATTCTGGGAAGTCTAAATCTGTTTTGCGTTCTACAAGTTCGGCAAGCATAATAAAGGCCGAATTGTTATAGTTGAATTCGGTATTGGGCTGGGCCTGTAGTTCTTTTTGATTTTTAATAGTATTTATTACCTCCGACCGCAATAAAAAATCTTCTCCTTGCCAACCGGCAATAGGCATTAAATTATAGACTTCTCTAAATCCGTTGGTGTGATTCATTAAATTGGCAACAGTAATTGTAGCTCCAAAATCTGGAAGTTCTGGAAAATGGTCGTGAATATCGTCGTCTATACTAAGCAAGCCTTGCTCTTCTAATAACAAAATTGCATAGGCTGTAAACTGTTTAGAAACCGATCCAATATTGGTAGGAGTATTTAACTTAAAATCTAAGTTATGGGTCAGGTTAGCCTTCCCGTAAGCCTTGGAATAAACAAGTTGTCCATTGTCCACAATCCCAATTACTGCTCCAGGCGCATCGTCGTCGAACAAACTTAATAATTGGTCTGCACGGGCATTTTTATTGGTTGCTATGGGTTCAACGGTATTAATTAACACACTGTAATCGCCGGTTTCGTCTTTAAACGGACTTACTTCTAATCTGTATGTTCCTCCTTCTTCCATAGAGAACATAAAGTTTTCTAAACCACGTGCTGGATCGTCAAAAGAAGCAATTTCTTTGTCTTCGCCGTCGTAGAGGGTAACAACAACGTCTACAGTAAGTTGGTCTACACTACCAGCCAAAAAAGTATTGGGTGCAACTTCTATGGAGTAAGATGCTGGTGTATTTTCTTCTAAAGTCCCAGATATTGGTGTATTTAAAGCAATATCTCCGTCAAGTGTTGCAGTAGGGCCAGAGGAGCAAGAAAAAATAACAAGGGCTACAAAAGGGAGTGCGAATTTCATTTTTTAATTGATTTTAGTTAGCTCTAAGATAGCCAATTAATCTCACTAGAAATTCTAAATTATACGCTTTTTAAGACCTGCGAGGGTTCATTTTAAAGTTAATCTTAATTTGACCATCTATAATTAACCGAATGTAATACGTGTCTTCTGGATAAACTAGGGTATCGAATTCGTAAGACAATTTATGTTCTCCAGCAGGAGTTTCAGGGTTATTGTACAGCTCTTTTACCACGATATTTTGCGAGTTAAACATACCAATAGTCACTGCCGAAGTTTTAGAGAAATTGTATTTAAAATTTCCGCCTACGCTGCGTTGTATTACCTTAGATTCCCGCGAAACAGTAACGGTCTCGCCTTGAATAATAACAGGGTCTGGTACGTTTAGTAAATCGGCAACATATACGCGAAGTTCGTCGGATTCTTCTGCAATAAAGCCGTCTATAGCCGTAAGGTCATTACCGTCGGTTACGGCCCAAACAGAATTTTGAGCGGCAATAGAAAAGGCTTGTTTTTCCTGAATTTTACCAGCTAAAGTCGCCAGATTTCCTGTTGCAACTTCGCCTAAGCTATAGGTTTGTTCCATATAAGGAGCCGAATTATATTGCTGTACACACATCCCAAAAATAGGTTTAGTATTGCTTTGATGCGCATCGAGTGTAATAAATTCTTCTTGAGTAACAATTATATCCTGAATTTCTGGATCTGTAGATTTAAATATTTGCCCGTTCTTAATATGAATTATTAGCTTTTGATTGGTGGTGTTTTTAATGGTTGCCACAATTGGCTGATAATAGTGCGGACTCTCGTCGTTACCCAAAAGGGTGAGTTCAATTTTATCTTCGCTTAAAGCCGTGGCAATATCGAAAGTTGTTGGGTTTTCTATTACAGGAAGCAGGGGTTTACTAGCCGTTAGCGTTACAAAGGCTAGTAGTAAAAAGAACGTGTTTTTCATAGCACAAGAGTTAGTGTTGCTATAAAAAACGCAATAAGTTTAAAAAAAGTATTGCGCATAATGTTCTTACGGCAATACGTTAATTCAACTGTCTATTGTTTTGAGCTAATTGGTTTTAGGATTAATTAAAGCAATTAGGTGCGTAATCTCCTTCCCAGGTCCTATAAAATCGGTATCCGTTTAAAAATAATTTATAGTCCTCTCCCCATGAAAGTTCGAATTCTTTATTACTTGTGTCGCTAAATAAAAGTGTTAAAACAAAGGTGTTCGCACTTTTGGTGATTTTCCAATTCCCATGACCTTCTGATGATCCACCGGAGTATATACTGCTGCTATCGCTCCCTGCCGAAACCAAGTTGCGATCGTAGTATAAAAAATAACCAGCTTTACATAAATGTATTTCTTCTTTCATATTGTAGCCGCCACCTACGTCGCCTCCCGAATAATACGATTCCATAAAGGTTAGCTTAGTGCCTGCTAGCTGATAATTCCAATCTTCTAGGGTTCCAGATGCTGGAGTGCTACTAGCCTTAACTTCACTAAACACAACACTGGATTTTACCTTAAACGCTAAGTCTTTGTAGGTTTCATTATTATAGGCATCACTACTAGTAAGCGCTATAATGGTAATTCCGTTACCTTTTGGATTGGCCATTCCAATTATATAGGCCTTGGCAGGGTTATATTCGTAAGTACCACTAAATGGGCCTCCCATACTGTTAGCGTCAAAAGTTGTAAGATTGCCAACAGGGCTAAAAGCAGTTCCCGCGGCAAATTCAATACCGTTTGTGCTTTCTGCCAACATCTGGCTAACGGTTAAGGGAGTTGTATGTGGAATAATAAAAATTATTCCCGCAATGCTATTGTGTCCCATAACATAAACACCATTAGATTCTTGACCAACCCAACCTGCTGGAGTTTTAAAAGAAAGACCAATTTGCGGATAATCTACCTGGTTTTCACTTTGAGCGAAACTTTTTGGAGTAGTCAAACTCCCAACAATTAAAGCAAGAATAACAATTACGGCTGGGTTTCGCATAACACCATGAATATTAAAAGAGGTTTATGTAAGACTCATAAAAAGAGTTTGTTACAAAATAAATATACAAATTTAATTGCCCAAAATAGCTTTCAAGATACACAAGGTCTATACAAGGCCTTGGTCTATCATTCATTTTAATTTGCCTAAATAGCAGTAACGGTTAAACCTTGATCTGTCTTTTCGACCTTAGCCAAATTGTTTTTGGTAAGATGTTTAATGGTTTTGTCCCATTTTTTATTGCTCAAGCCACTTTGTGATTTAAGTTCCATTAAATCCATAGGAGAATTTGCTTTTAAAGCATTTAGCACGGCCTTTTCTTCATCGCTTAAAGCAACCTGCTCGCGTTCTGGCTTCATTTGTGGGAAGAACAATACCTCTTGTATAGACTGATTGTTGGTCATAAACATAGTAAGTCTGTCTATTCCAATTCCAATTCCAGAGGTTGGTGGCATCCCATATTCCAAGGCTCGTAAAAAGTCCTGATCTATAAACATGGCTTCGTCGTCGCCTTTTTCGCTTAAGGTAAGTTGATCTTCAAAACGTTCGCGTTGTTCAATAGGGTCGTTAAGCTCACTATAAGCATTGGCCAATTCTTTACCCGAAACCATAAGTTCAAAGCGTTCGGTTAGGCCTTCTTTGCTTCTGTGTTTTTTGGTTAGCGGACTCATCTCTACTGGATGGTCCATAATAAAGGTTGGCTGAATGTATAAGTGCTCACATTTTTCGCCAAAAATCTCGTCTATCATTTTACCAATTCCCATAGTCTGGTCGGCCTCAATTCCTAAAGATTTACAAGCTTCACGAACTTCTTCTTCGGACTTTTTGTACAAATCAAAACCGGTATGTTCTTTAATAGCATCTAAAATTCCTATTCGCTTATAAGGCGCTTTATAATCTATAGTATGCTCTCCATAAGTAACTTTAGAGTTGCCATGCAGGGTAACGGCAATTTTTTCCAACAGTTTTTCTGTGGTGTCCATCATCCAATGGTAATCTTTGTAGGCGGCATACATTTCCATTACCGTAAATTCTGGATTGTGCGTACGGTCCATACCTTCGTTTCTAAAGTCCTTAGAAAACTCGTATACGCCATCAAAACCGCCAACAATAAGACGTTTTAAGTATAATTCGTTGGCAATTCGCAGGTATAAAGGAATATTTAACGCATTGTGGTGCGTAACAAAAGGACGCGCTGCTGCACCTCCTGGAATAGGTTGTAAAATAGGAGTCTCTACCTCTAAAAATTCCATGTTATTGTAAAACTCACGAATGGTATTGGTAATCTTGGTGCGCTTAATAAAAGTGTCTTTTACCTGCGGATTTACAACCAAGTCTGCATAACGTTGTCTGTAACGTTGTTCGGGATCGTCAAAACGATCGTAAACCACGCCGTCCTTTTCTTTAGGTAATGGCAACGGTTTTAGTGACTTACTAAGCACTGTAAATTCTTTTACCAAAACGGTTTTTTCGCCCACTTTGGTTGTAAACAAGGTTCCTTTAATGCCTATAAAATCCCCAATATCGAGTAACTTTTTGTAAACGGTATTGTACATGGTTTTGTCTTCGCCAGGACAAATTTCGTCTCTATTAAAATACACTTGAATACGTCCTTCAGCATCCTGTAATTCTGCAAAAGAAGCCGAACCCTGAATACGTCTAGACATTAGACGTCCAGCAATAACCACCTGTTTATCTGCTGCAAAGTCTTCTTTAATGGTTTTTGAATAGTGATCTACAGGATACTGAGCCGCCGGAAAGGGGTCTATTCCAATAGCGTGTAGTTGAGCCATTTTATCGCGGCGTACTAATTCTTGTTCAGACAATTGCATGCGTAAAGATTTTAACCCTGCAAAATTAGGGTATTTGCACAAACTGGCTAAATCCTTACGCAAGAATTTGCATTGTTCCTTATTGTCTTTCTTGTAATCGGGTAATGGCTTTTTTGTAATCTTGGTTTTCAGGGTCTAAATCATGTGCTTTTGTATAGTAGCCTAAGGCTTCTTTGGGCTGTTTAATTTGCTCCAGTTTTACAGCCAAACTGTTATAAACACGAGCATCCTCTGGAAAAATTGCAATATTAAGTTTTAGAACAGCAACAGCTTCTTTATGTTGCCCTGCCCCCAGAAGGACTTTGGCATACGTATTAAGTTCAAAGACATTTTTTACCTGAGGCTTCCATTGTTTTGCAAGTTTTTTTATTGCTGAATTTTTTAAACCCGAAATTCCTTCTGAAGCTAGAATGTTAGCTACTTTTTGAACTACAGGATATTTTGCTTGATACTCACCCTGTATAATGGCGATTAAATCTGCTTCCAAACTAAGTTTAGGAGATTCTACAATACGATTAATTTCTTGTCCGTTTTTTTTAATAATAAAAGTTGGCACGCGATGAATTCCTAGGCCTGCTTCTTCGTTGTTAGGCCCCAGTTTGTAATAAGGAGCATCTGCGCGCAGGCCAATAATTTCTAGGTTTTGCATATTAAAATTTGCCAACTCAATAATTTTTAAAAACCTTGGTACTTCGCGTTTGCTGTCACCGCACCAAGTGCCCATAAACACAGTTATGGTATAGTCGTTAAGTATGGGTTTAAGTGATTCAATAATTTTTATATCTGGCATGTAGGCTTGATAACCTTTGTTAAACCAACTGGCAAATTCGCCTTGACTTAAGCCTGATTTATCTAGTGGTCCCCAAAGAACTTTGTTCCCACGACTGTCGGTAATTTGATTGTTAATTTGATTTTGTTGTGCGCTTACTTGCAAGCACAGTGCGAATACGATTAATACGAGTGTGTTTTTCATTGTTTAAATATTTTAAGCAATGAATTTGGCCAAACACACCAAAAAAATAGTGATTTCTGGGGTTGAATCGGGTACTAGACCCCCGTTTGAATTTTAGTAACTATTTACGATACAAGGACTTAAGTTGCTCTCTATTTTGCAGGTTCAATTTTCTGTAGAGGTTGTTAATATGAGTTTTAACAGTACTGTGACTCACAAAAATTTGCGCTGCAATTTCTTTATTGGTCTTATTTTCTAATATTAAGTCCACAATTTTTTGTTCCTGCGGAGTTAATTGAGTTTTTGGAGCTCTTCTTTTTGCTAAAAAACGCTTGCGACCCCAATAAATCATATTTGCTAAAAGAAGCACTAATAACAATAGACTTGCAATTGGAATCCAATTTTTAGAATCTGAATCTAGGTTTGTTAGTGGGAGTAAGTCGGCAGTTAATTCTCTTTGAAATTGTAAACTATAACTGCTGTTTGGGTATTTGTCCTTAAGTCGTTCTGCCAATGCATTATAGTAGTTATTGTTTAAAACATCTTCTTGGTAGAAGTCGTAAAAGTTAGTAGCTCTGTTAGTGAGGCCAGCGTGAATATACAATTCGACTAAAGGTTCTTTTTGCGCTTTGCCAAATTCGTGTAATTGTGTAAACCAGCGTTGCATTCCTGCCTTGCGTTTAGCGGCAGAATTTAAGTCGGTAAATTCGTAACGCATAGCTTCTTGCAGGGAATCGACCTTTAATAAACTAGCTGCCACTTGGTTTGTCGCAGAAATATCGCAGAATATCTGTGCTTCAAAAGATAGGGGGAAGGCAATAGTATCTTGGTTATTTGCAATAAAAGCCACCGATTTACTATTAATACAATGCCCGGTAAAGTGGTTTGCTCCCTGTTGCTGTTCTTCGCATGCATCTACGTGCAACCTATAAAATTTATTGTTTAGATCTAAATTGTTTCCAGAAAACTTAAATGAACCATCGGGCTTTATAGGCGTTTGCATAAGCACCTGCTCGCTGTGAACCCCAGTAAGTTTGCGATAATCTTCTATAACAGATAAATATACCTGCCCGTTCCATTGTGTAGCATCTACGCTGCCCTTAAATTCAAATTGTGCAAAACTTTGCCAGCAAAAGCAAAGCAAAATAAGTGTAGTACAAAGTGTGCGAATCATTGTTTAAAAATAAGGAATTTGACCTCGCAAAAAAAAATACGTTCAAATGGCGTAACACTATTAGTAGGCCTTCGTCCTATATATGTTAATTAATGTATCTTTACAAAATATAATTTATGAGTATTTGGCGTGTATTGCTTAGCATTCTATTTCCACCATTAGCGGTGATTGACAAAGGATGTGGGTCTATAATAATTGTTTTAATATTAACCATTTGCGGATGGGTTCCCGGAGTAATTGCAGCCTTAGTAATTTTGAATAATCCAGAACGATAAAACTAATACAATGAACTTTTTTAAATATATAGCTGCAGCGCTATTAATAATTGTAACTACAAGTTGCAACTTTACCGAAACCATGAACCTTAATGAAGATGGTTCTGGAAAGATATCTGTGTTTTTCGATGCCAGTGATTTAATGGGCATGGGTGGTGATATGTTTAAGTCAGAAGATGGAGAAGGGGAAGTAATGGACTCAATTATCGACTTTAAAACCTACATCGCAGAGCACAAAGACAGTATTATGGCTTTGCCAAAAGCCGATCGAGAAAAAATTATGCGCATGGAAAACTTTAAAATGCACATAATAATGAACGAACCAGAAGGAAAAATGTCGTTCGATATGTTTACAGATTTCGATAATGTGTCGGAAGCCAGTAATATTTTGGAAGGTTTCGAGAATATGGATGCATTTGCAAATATTGGAGGAAACAATAACGAAGATCAGGACGAAGTTGCCGAAGTACCTGGCGAAGAAGACCAAGAAAATGTAAAGGTGCGCTACGAATTTAAAGGCAATGTTTTTAAACGCGATGCATACATTAAAGATGCCAAAAAATATAAAACGCAGGTAGATAGTTTAGAGAGCATGGCTATGTTTTTTGGAGGCTCTGCATATAAGCTAAAGTATACTTTTGCCAGAAAAATCGAGTCGACCAACAGACCGTCTGCTACTTTTAGTTCAGACGGAAAAACCATGTATTACGAAGTGTCTTTTCTAGATTATTTAAAAGACCCAGATGTAATGGATATTGAAGTTATTCTAGAAGATTAAACACTGTATGGCTATGAACAAAACCATAGCGGTTACCAACTTAGGAAGAAAAGATTACAAAGAAACTTGGGATTTTCAAGAGGAGCTTTTTAAGCATGTTTTGGATATAAAAATTGCCAATAGACGTAATAATCAAGAAAAGCAAACTCCTAATCATTTAGTCTTTGTAGAACATCCCCATGTTTATACTTTGGGAAAGAGTGGCGATTCTTCTAATTTATTAATACCGCAGGCACAGCTTGAGGCAATTGACGCAAAATTTTATAAAATAAATCGTGGCGGTGATATTACCTATCACGGACCCGGTCAACTTGTTGGGTATCCAATTCTAGATTTGGAAAACTTTTTTACCGACATTCATAAATATTTAAGGCTTCTAGAAGAAACTATAATTTTAACCATTGCCGAATACGGATTAAAGGCCGAGCGTTCTAAAGGAGAAACAGGGGTTTGGTTAGATGTTGGCACTCCATTTGCGCGCAAAATTTGTGCTATGGGGGTTCGTGCAAGCCGCTGGGTAACCATGCACGGTTTTGCCTTTAACGTAAATACCAATTTAGGTTATTTTGACCATATGATTCCTTGCGGAATAAAAGACAAGGCAGTTACCTCTTTAAACGCCGAACTGGGAGTGGCACATATTCCTATGGACGAAGTACAAGCCAAAGTAGAACATCATTTTGCGACATTATTCGAAGCCGAATTGGTAAAAAACTAGCCCCGTTTAGGCTACTGCTTGGTAAACACCACACGTCTGTTTTTAGCCTTACCTTCTGGAGAATTATTGTCTGCAACAGGATCGTCTTCACCCTTTCCAGCCGCTGTAAGTCGGTCGGCATTTACTCCGTAAACAGTTACCAAAGCATTTAAAACAGCTTGCGCTCTTGCCTGAGATAAGGTTATGTTGGCCTCGGGACTTCCATCGGAATCTGTATGCCCAGTAATGGTCAAAGTCATTGATGTGTCTTGCTGGAGTACTTGCGAAATTTGCTTAATAATACCATAAGATTGCTGTTCAATTACTGAAGATCCTGATCTAAATAGAATACCGTTAGTAGATACGCTGCCTTTATCTAATAAGGTTCTGCGTAAGTCCAATCCGCCTTTGGCAACTTTAAAATTGCTAATAAAAAAACGTTCCTCCCCATCTTTAAAAGAAACAATATTTAGCTTAATACCGTTAAAAATTGCGGTTTCGGGCATGGCTCTAGGAACATCTATTAATTTTTGCTGATTCACCCATAGTCTATATCTACGTTTATTTACAGCGATCGAAATATGATGTACTTTTTTCTGTTCGTCACGTAAATCGGCTTGTAAGGTATTGTTTATGTTATCCTTACTCGGAATGCTTGTAGCAATGCGCAAACCTCCCGCCACATATTGAGGGTAGCTAATATGGGTCGCGACATTATAGGTAGTTTGACGCAATTTGGTATCTTCTTCTAAGCTTATTTTAAGTCGAGCAGCAGACGACGTGTTTTTAGTTATTCCAACCGTTTTTACATCCAGTTCTATAGTGTATTCTTCTGGTAAGCCGTTAACGTCTGGCACAAAATAAGTCTGATGCCCACTCTTAAGTTCGAACCACTTTTGTGGATCGCTACCAAATGTTACAACTTCGCCTGTACCATTGGTGTTCCAATGTGCTGGAAAATCACCTACAAAATCTTGGTTAAAATCGTCAAAAAATAGCAGTTCATCTCCAGGGATAAAATCGAATTTACTATTAATTACAAGGTCAGAATCGTTATTAGTTGTGTCTGGATTAGTTGTATTGGAATCGTCACTGCTGGCATCGTCTTGGCCTCCATTTGATTCGTCATTGGTTGAATCTTCTTGCGACCCTGAGGTGTCTTGGGAATCTGGATTGTCGTCTTTTTTACGTTCTTCTAATAGTGTAGGTAGGGTCTCTATGCAATAGCGCAAAGCTTTTTTTGCTTTATTAACTTGTAGGGTAGCTTTCCCTTGTTTTATAACACCAACCCCATCTAAATCGGCAATAACATTTGGAGCTGTAGCTAAAATACGTTCGGCGTCTTCTATGCCATATTCTAAAGCGTCAAAGTCGTCGTCTGTTAGAGGAGTACCATTTTCTTTGTAACCATCGTACTTATACACTTTGTCGTATAAATCGAAAGATTCTCTAATAAAGGTATCTGCGCTAGATACTCCAATACTTGATCGAGGGCGTTTAATGCGTTTTGTTTGAGCGTCTAAATTGGGAACCACACATATAAAACAAATAATAAGAAGTGTGGTTTTAAAGATGGATTTCATGTTTTATTAGTTCAAGTAATTCAAATTTAAAGATAAGCGTTTATTGCTGAATGACTTAACTAAGAAAACGAATTAGGATTTTTCCTGTTTTAATTCAACCCATAGCAATTGACCCAAAATCAATTTACCAATTGCGCTATTGAATTTCGTAGAGTAAAATAGAATTACCATCGCCAGGCACCAAAATATTGGTGCGCCTATTTCTATTAGCATCTCCTAAAACGGCTGGGCCCGTGCCATAAATTGGAAAATTGGGAAGTAGTTCGGCTTGGGTATTAAATACATATACCTTTTGCTCTTGCAGATCGGTTACCGATACAAACTGCTCGCGGCCAATTCCAAATAGCTGCGGTGCCGAATAAACCCCATAAGGAAGCTCGTAAAGACGGCCATTAATGCGCAATAGATTTTCGTCCAGCGAAGCTTTGTTTTTTCCAGCAAGATTAAAGGTAAAGCCTTCTGCTACTCCCAAGGCTTTAGTAGTTACGCTTCCTGCCTGATTAATGGTAATTTTATTAAAATCACGGTCAATCACTATAAAAGCTCCATCTTCACTGTATACAGGAATGGCTCCAAAAGCAAAGTTCTTGCTTATATTAATTCTATCTTTTCCAACCCGACTTAATACTTTTAGATCTCCACTTGTCAATGCTACAACAATATAATCCCTGCTGCCAACGCGATAGTGTCTTGGAGCAAAAGCTAAAGAGGCTCGGGCTTTGGTGTATGTAAATCCTTTAACAATTTTAGCCTGACTATTGTACATAAGAATTTCGTCGTTTTGGGTAACAACAAATCTGTATTTTCTATTATTGTCGTAATCAAAAACGGCCAAAGGTTGGGTAACCGTATTTTTAAATTTTATTGGGAACGGCGCCACTGGGTTGCCGTTTCGGTCAAGAATAGCCAAAGAATTTGCCGTACAAAATGCCAATTGTTTTTTGCCATTTCGCAATAAATCGACTTCTTTTATTTTTCCTAAAATAGGGCCATCCAATTGTTTGCTCCATAGTAGTTTTCCATTCGCTGCATAAAAGTGTAGCTTATTTTGAACATCTTGAAAAACAATATCTTTCCCACGAGTTCTGTGATTACTAAAAAACTGTGGAGGTCCTATTAGGGCATCTTTAGGATTAATTGTTAGCAATTCCCGAATTCCATTTGTGGTTGTCCCTTGAATTTTTTCTTTTGCAATACCGTGCACATGGGCATAGGTTAATTCTTGGGTAAATTGCATTGCGAAGAATTCGTGCTGTTTAAAACTATTTGCCTTAAAAGAGGTTGCGTATTCGGGCCTTATTTGCGCGTTTAGTTGGTTTGTAAAATAGGCTCGTTTTGCTACAAATAACATATGCGAAGCTGTTCCTAGGCTTGTGATAGTCTCTTTGAAGTTGTTTTGCTGGGCCAGTGTATTGTTGTTTAAATAAGCCTGAATTACTGCTTGAGAACTACTTAAGTCGGCAGTAAAAATTAAATATTCATCAAGAGCAAATACTACCTTAGCCCTTACGCTATCTAGCACAGGTTTTACTAAATTTTCCAGATAGAGCGAATCGTTTAAACTAAAGCGCATTATACCCCTAAATTCTTCTTCTGGATTAATATATGGAGCTAATAATTCCATAGCAATTCCCGGGTCTATGGTTTTTGCTAAAAGTGCTTTGGAATTCTCCAGAACCACAGCACTTAATTCGCTGGCCGATGTTCCTAAAAGCTGAGCTGCAGGAGTTATGGTGTCTTTATATCTTAATTGCTGAAAGTCCTGATATGTAAAACTAAAAAGGGCTTTAGCTGCACTTGGTGTTACCGCCGCCGCGGTTATACTGTCGGCTTTAGTTGTACTAAAACTGCTTAAAAATTCTAAACTGTCAACAGCGGTAGTCACGCCAGAGAAACGCAACGCACCCGGTGCAAGTTCTAAACTTAACCCTGTCCAGTCGCCAAACCAATTTCCTGTAGTTTCTGCATTGGGTAGTATTGTATTTATCCAGTTAGTGGCCCCTTGTTTTCGCATAAAGATTACGGGGCCATCTTGTACTAACGATTTATCTATTCTATTAAACGTTGCACTATTAAAGCCGTTACTGGTTTTGGCTTTGCTGGTAAGGGTTGTACTGGTGGAAGCGACAACAATGCTATCTATAACGGTAAAATGGTACGCCTGACCTCCTACTTGAATAGTATCTAAGGTAGTTTTAGCATTTACAAGGTTTGCTAATCGGGGCTGCGTAATGGTATCACCTATAAATAAGCCACTGTGTAATTTGGTTATTAGGGTAAAGTCAATAACCGAATCGTTACTTATGCCCATACAAATTAAGCTGTTGCCTTTTAATTGTAGTCGGGAAAGGGGTCCAAGCTTAGAAGAGACTTCTTGGTACCAGGACTCCTTGTTAAGCTCACTAAATAAGTTGTTGTTCTCTAAGTCGCTTGCTAAGTCCGTTAGGCTCGAAGTTCTCGCTACCAAAACACTATTCTCGGGTATAAAAAAGCTAAGGCTTCCTTGATGTTTTGGTTTTCCGTTGCAAGAGGCCAAAACAACTAGTAAAATGCCCATGCTAAGAGTCAGCCAAATTTTCTGCCTTATAATAGCGCTAGTTTTATGGATTCCAAAAAGTGTCATTAAAACAAAAATACTATGAATTCAGTTAAAAAATGGCCCTGTTTAAACAGGTTATCTAAAGGTTTTTAACAACAAGAATTAAATCTTTAAACGCAGCTGTTCGGGTAGGAGTTTAAAACTTTTTCTGTGATAGGGGGTAGTACCGTATTCCAAAATTGCTTGGCGGTGTGCTTTGGTGGGATAACCTTTATTTTGTTTCCAATAATACTGCGGATGCTTTTGGTCTAATTCCTGCATCACCTGATCTCTGTAGGTTTTTGCCAATATTGAGGCCGCTGCAATATGCAAGTATTTTGCATCGCCTTTAACAATACAATCGTGCGGAATACCCGCTACGGGTTTAAAACGGTTTCCGTCTACGGCAATAAATTCAGGGGTGGTACTAAGTTTTTTTATGGCACGTTGCATGGCAGTAATAGACGCATTTAGAATATTAATTTGGTCAATTTCTTCCATCCAAACATGCGAAACAGCAAATGCAATGGCTTCTTGCTCGATAATTGGGCGTAGAATTTCACGTTTTTTAGCACTTAATTGCTTGGAGTCTGTGAGTATGTTATTTTTAAAATTATCAGGTAAAATAACTGCTGCAGCGGTAACTGGACCAGCTAAACAACCCCTACCAGCCTCGTCTGTGCCGCACTCCAAATAATTTTTATGAATTTTTAACGCCAGCATATGTTAATTTAAGAGACCAAAATACATTGAAAAGTATAACTTTGCCAATTCAGGAGTTATAAATAAATTTATACAGCATCCTTTAATTTGATTACACGAATTGCTTTTTTATGTTGTCTAACTGTTACGCTATTTTGCGTGTCTTTAACTGCGCATGCTCAAAAAGGAACTGTAATAAGTAGAGACCAAAATACTAATACTCAAGACGATTTTGGCAGCGATAGACAAGGTACGCGCTTTACAAATCCTGTAGATAAACCTCCAATTGATTTGTACAAAATAATTTCGGCCACTCGGGACACTACCGCTTTAGACACGACTTTATCTATGGCCAAAGAGTATAAATACAATTACTTGAGAAAGGACAATTTTGAGTTATTACCTTTTTCTAATACAGGGCAAACCTATAATTCTTTAGGGTACGATTTTAGTGACCTTAGCTTGGCAGCCGAATTTGGTGCAAGAGCTAGGCATTTTAATTATATAGAACTTAAGGACACCTATTACTACCAAGTACCAACGCCACTTACCGAATTGTATTTTAAAACGGTTATGGAACAAGGACAGCAAATAGATGCGTTTTTTACTATAAATACCTCCAGGAATTTTAATTTTTCTATTGCTTACAAAGGGTTAAGGTCTTTAGGAAAATACCAGCACACCTTAACAAGCACTGGGAATTTTAGGTTTACAACCAATTATACGACCACAAATGGACGCTATCGGGCTAGGGCTCATATGGTAACTCAAGATTTATTGAACGAAGAAAATGGAGGTATTCGGGACGATTTTATCCCACTTTTTGAAAACAACGACCCAGAATTTATTGATCGTGGACGTATCGAGGTTAATTTTGAAGACGCCGAAAACATTTTAGTTGGCAAGCGTTTTCATTTGGACCATGACTATTTATTGATTCAAAAAGATTCTGCCAGTAGCAATCAACTAAGAGTAGGGAATATAGTTAGTTTTGAAGACAAGTATTTTGAATATAGACAGACTTCCCCATTTGCTGGTTTTGGCCCATCTTACGAATCGAGTGAATTGCAAGATAGAAGTACATTAGAGGAGTTTTACGTAGAAGGAAACTTAGATTATTCGAATGCAACTATAGGTAATTTAAAGTTCTTTTCTGGCTACACAAATATTAACTACGGCTACGAACGTGTTTTGTTTTTGGACGAGGGCACTATT
Organism: Gilvibacter sp.; assembly: GCA_965277295.1. Classification (GTDB taxonomy): domain Bacteria; phylum Bacteroidota; class Bacteroidia; order Flavobacteriales; family Flavobacteriaceae; genus Gilvibacter. Next base: position 576,676 of record OZ255720.1, on the reverse strand, counting down.
TTAAATCGAATTAAGGGAGACTTTATTAGTGTAGGGGGTAGTTATGCTAAAACCTACAAAGGCTTCGACTTATATGCAAAGGCAGGATTTAATGTTACTGGCGATTTTGATGGGAATTATCTTCTGGCAAAAAGCGGTTATAAAATTAACGACAGCAATGCCGTTAGCGCGCAAATTTCTGTAAACTCCAGAGCCCCGAATTACAATTTTGTATTGTACCAGAGTGATTATATTAATTATAATTGGCAGAACGATTTCGAAAACGTAAAGCAACAACAGTTAAGCTTTAAACTGGATTCTAAACAGTTATTCGATGCCGAGGTAATTTATACCGGCATAGATGATTTTACTTATTTTGCAGGAGTTTCGACAACCGTAGACGAGCAAACCGTTACCACGCCTAAGCCTTTCCAATACGACCAGCGTGTCGATTATTTAAAAATAACACTCTCTAGAGAATTAACCTGGCGCAATTTTGGTTTAAACAACACCATAATGTATCAAGAAGTATTGTCTGGGGAAGAGGTGTTTAAGGTTCCTCAACTGGTAACTAGAAATTCGTTGTTTTACCAAGACGAGTGGTTTAAAAAGGCACTTTTTGTGCAAACTGGGGTAACTTTTAAGTATTTTACAAAATACGAAATGAACCGATACGACCCGGTTCTAGGTGAATTCTACACCCAAGATGCGCAAGAGTTTGGTGGATTCCCGTTGTTCGATATCTTTTTTAATGCTAAGGTTAGACAAACTCGAATATATTTTAAATACGAACATATAAATTCGCTCTTTAGCAGTACGCGAAACTATTATTCTGACCCCCAAAATCCATATCGCGATTCTATAGTTCGCTTTGGGATTGTTTGGAACTTCTTACTCTAGTTTACGCTATCCTTTACCATTTGAACCTGACTCTTGGTCGAATCGATTAAGACGCTTAATGTATCTTGCACAACCATTGTGGTATCGCGTGCTATGTTAACGCCTTGATCTTCTTGAAGGGGTTTAAAGTCTAAATCTTGTTCTGGATACATTTCTGCGTCGGTTAAGCCTTCGGACGCTTGCCAGGTTGCTCCTAACTGATCTAATATAGCATCTCCCCAAGTCGCTGGGCGTTTTGCATCTATCCATACTACGTCTCTATATTGAGTGTCTATTATAGCTAGATCTGGTGTAGCGGCACCATCGAATTTTTTACTGTCTTCGTGTGTTGCAGCAACGGTAGTTAATACAAACAAGCGCTTTCGTCCGCCAATTTCTTTTACAAAAGGTCTAAATTCAACTGGCTTATTTACCGACCAATCGTATTCTTTTCTTGATTCAATAACCTTTAAGGGCATAGCAGAAACCCCAGCCATACCTTCTTTTTTTGCAGCGTGGTTGTAGTAGTATAATACATCGGTTCCGTCGGCAGGAATAAGTACGCTAAAAGACAAACTGGTACGTTCTTCCCCTATAGGCTCTAAACCAAACCAATGGTAAAGTCCATCGTAAGCACCTATATTCATACCGCGAAAGTTAAAGTCGGTTACAAAAGGTTGCTGATTCTGATCTTCTTCTAAATCGGGAATTTTAACTGCTGTTTCCATATTCCATGGAAGTGGATCTGTAAATCCTCCTAAAAACTGTAGCGATTGGGCCTGCAAACGGGATACCTCTTCGGCTACCGTGTTTTGTCTTGTTAAAAACGGATAATTTTGAATTTCGTCTGGCGGAATAAATGTTCCTTTTCCAATAGTAATACGTTCTAAATAATCTCCAAAATCGTGAGGTCCAGGTTCAATAACCATTACTCCACCGTAGGTTGGATACGGAAAGAAAAACCCCTTCCATTTTATTAGGCTCACTACTTGTACCCATTTACCGTCGTCGTTTTTCATATAAAACACATCGCTTGGTTCGTAGGTAAACAGCTTTAATACATTAAAGCGCTGCACTACGGCATTGTAGGTATTGCGACTAAAGGCCAGTGATTCCCCTATGGCGAAGGTGATTGGCACTCGGTTGTCGTCCGAAAAACGCGGAAAAGGCGAAGTACTGTCTACCGTAAAAAGTTCTTCGGTATTATCGTTTATGCGCTGCCACATATACTCTTTGGCCGGCTGAACGGCCATAGTCCACTGGTTTATATTATCTACACGAACCAATTGCGGAAGCGATACTTCTTGCGTTTCGCCAATAGATTCGTAAGCCATGGTAACTATATTGTTAAAGGGCTGAATTCGTTCGTTTTGGGTAAGTGGAAGTTCGTGTATTTCTACGCGGTTTAGATTACTGTACACATTATACGACTGCATAAAAGCATACAATTGCTGATTCCATCCAAAAAACCACAAAACGACAAAATAACTTGCAATTCCAAGCATATATAAAAGTCGTTTACCGGCTCCAACCGCACGACGGAATCTTGAAAATAAAAATATACTCACCCCAGCGCTAACTAGAATAATAAAAATATATCTGCGTAAAAAAAGCAAGGCAGGTTGGTAATCGTCCCGTAAAAAAAACAGTAATACTAACAACGCAATTCCTCCAAAAACTAAAATGCGTTTTTGCTTGCGACCTCTCTTCCAATATTGTTTTAACATGACTTTTGGCTTAGAATTACTTGATCATACCTTTGTCCTTTAAGCGATCTCTGGCGCTCTTTTTAGGTTCTGGTTCGGGTTCGTATGCTTTGGCTTCTTTAAATTCTTGAGCCTGTTCTTGCGCATTTTCAATGGCTTCCGGTTCTTCGTCTTCTTTAACATCGGCTAGGTCTTCTATAAAGTCCTTACTTTTTTTAACAGCGTCTATTAAATTATCTTTTGTAAGTCCTTTTTTAGTTACAAAAAATGCCGAAGCGATATACGTTCCAATTAAGGTTCCAACAATAGCAGAAATAAAATATTCTACCATAAAAATATTAATAGGAGTGAGTACACTCACGCCAATAGCAATTAGTAAAAAGCCAGCCGCTATCCACACCAAGCGCATTAAAAATACCTGTTCGTGTAAAAATCCTTTTCGACTCTCTTTAGCCAATTGTAGTTCTTTGGTATGGGTAAGTTTGTTTCCAAATCGGTATAACGAATTGTTTTTGGACTCACGCCAATACATGACAATTCCCAATAGAATTGCTGCTATAAATACTATGATTTCGGTGGTCATGTTACTTTGTTTTTTCGTTTATTTTTAATGCGGTCTATAACCCAGTCCTGATACGAGTCATCCCAAGAATTAAAGTCGGAATAAAATTGTGGCTTATCATGCCAAAAAGTAAGTACAGGATCTAAAGGCATTATTTTAACCAACAACTTCCAAATTAAAGCGCGGTGTTCATCTTCTAAAGAAGAATGAGGCTCGTGCAAGGCCGCATAAATGCGATTGTCTATAAGATCCTTGCGTTTATATTCATTGCTCAGGGCAATTTTTTCGTTATATATTTCTACTCCGTTTACGGCTTTACGCTGGGCTGGAGTTAAGGTGTTAAAGTACTTTTTATACAAAAAGGAATTGGCTAGAATTTCGCCTTTTGGATGTTCACTTTCTTCAAGAAGCCTAACAAAGAGGGCGTTTTTAATTCGCTCGTATCTTGGTTTAGTTACCACTTTTTTTAGATTGCATTCGGCAATTAAGTGATCCACTAGGGTTTTTTGTAGTTCTGCGTGATCCTTATGGAACAACATAACTTTATAAGTAGTATTGCTTATGGTGGAATTAAAAGTCTCTAGCGATTCAAAAACCATCATGTCTTTTATAAAGTCACGAAGTACAAATACACCGCCAAAAGCTCGGGTGTAAAACGAACTAACATCTACGCTAATTGGCTCTAAAGACAAGGTTCTGCCTCTTAAATCGCCATGTTTTTTAGCCGAATCGAGAATTTTTTTATGAATATCGCGTCTAAAAAAATTATTACCAGTATTGTACTCTTCTATAAGTGCTAATTGCTTTTGTCTGTGCTTGTCAAGATTACCAACAACCTTAAAATTAACACTAACTTTTTTAAATTTTAATAAATCGAATACTTCGTAATAGGTGTCCATGCCTTGATCCAAATACAGGCAAATAGCCGAATCTTTAGTAATGTCTTTAATCTCTTTTTTGTAGGCCGTAAAAACAGCAAACATTAAATCTCGATCAAAACTATGGAACGGCATATAGACAGGCTTGTCAAACTGTTCGGGCGAAATAATAATTCCGTTGGAATTGGCCTCTCCCAAATTTAGATAGTAATTATCGCCCTTTTCTTCTGCAACTTCGGGACTCCAACCTATACCATCCAATTGAATTTGGGTCGCCTTGGTAGGAGACACGCCTAACATAGCCAAGCAGTCATTGTAGCGCGCAATTAACGGTCCCGATATAGAAACCAGCTGCCCGCCATACAATCCCTCCTTTTTTAGTTTCTCCATTACTGCTGTCCTTTTTCGAACTGTTCTCGGGCTTCTAATTGAATATTCATATCGTTAACACGCTGGTCAACCTTGCGCTTAAAGTCGGTGTCTGCAATAGTTGCCACATTATCTAGGTAACGCACTACTTCTTGGCGGCGAATGTCAGAAAAATCTAAGCCTTTCATGTTCTGCTTCATTAAGTCTTGAAGCATGGTATATTTTGTCTGGTAATCCTTTTTAAAATAGTGTTCTGGATTATCGAACCATTGGGTTGGCATATCAAAATCGGTAAGTCTTAAAGATACCGCAGATTGAATGTTTCTTATATCACGCGAAGAAAAGAACGGAAACCCTTGCTGAATGTTTTTGTATAACTCGGCGTAAAATTGGTGTTCGTTGTCTTTGTGCTTGGCTTCTGCGCGCTCGTAATACTCTAAAACGCGTTCTTCGCTAGGGCGTTCGGCATGTTGTAATATTTCGCCTAAATTTTTAGCAAGTCCTTGGTCTGTCAAATATTCGTAATCTTTTGGGTCGGTCATATTAACAAAACCGGGCATGGTGGTATTTAACTTATTCCACCACAAATAATCTTGATCTACAAAATCTTCTAAGGTTCGGGCGCCATCTATTTTAAAACGGGCTTGCACTCTAGAAATAACTGCTTTATCCAGCATTTCGGGTAAATTGGTAAAAAGCCCAATGGCACTATTGCCATAATTTACTGCATATGCACCTTCGGTATAGCGCAAAAACACGCCAATTACTTCTTTAACACCAGCCGAAACCCCTTGTGCGGTTCGTTCTTGTAAGTTGTTTTCGGCATCGTCTATGGGTGCAAAAATAAGCTTGGTTGGGTCCTGCATAGGCTTCATCCATTGTACCATCTTTTCTGCAGAACCTCCTTGAAAAGTAGAGATTAGGGTATCTGGCATTGGATGAAACAAAAATGGAATTTCTAGTATCTCGCAGCGTTCCTTTAGTCGGGTCGCCATTGCTGCTATAAGCATACTTTTACCCGTACCTGGAATTCCATAGCCCATAAAAACGGGCATAAATCCACCTAATTCTTGAAACGGATTCTTTTTTGTGGCAAAGTCGTAACTAAGCAGGCGTTCGGTTAAGCGTCGTGCAAAATGTTTTGCATCGCGGTTTCCTACAATTTCTTCGAACTGAATTTTATTAAATTCAATGCTCTTTGCGTTTCCTTCAAAAACATTTTCCCAGCCCGAGACGGCAAACTCGCTTTTTTCTAGTTTATATGTGCGGTCGGTAATGGTTTCTGTATACTCTAACGAACTTATTCTTAGCTGAATTTCGGCAATAATGTTTTCAAAATAAACCACCGTAAAGTCAATTACCTCTTTGTCGCTCGAAATCATATCGGGATGACTTAAATACTTGTCGTAATAAAATAGCATGCAGGCAATTCCTTTAGTAGGAGAAGCAATGGCCAACTCCGGAATTCCAGCGAACTTATTCTTCATTACGCTTAAATCGTCCGAGGCGTGTGGTTTTAAATCGAACAAGGTTTTATAAGCAACCCCATATAACATATAGGCCGTTGAGGTCTGCATTTTAGACTCGTATTCACGGCGTCTAGAGGCATCTAAAGCACTGCGTTGTTCTTGCAAGGCAGAAAATCCAGAGGCATCGTTATAACTATCGCGCAACCAAATTCCCATGCTTAGGCCTTCCTGCAAGGCCATTAACGACTGATTTAAATACAGCGGAATAGCCACCGAATCGTTTAACAACCTCTTTTTAAGCCCTAAAATGGTTTTAGAAACACTGGTCACATTGTTTGTGCCTTTGCCATTGGCTTTGTTTAAATACAATAAAATCGAATCGTCTTTCCCGTCTTTATCACGATTCTTGGCTTTCATGCCTTGTTCCCATTGCACTCCTTTTAAATAAGAAGCGGCCTCTTCTCGAAGTGCTTCTAATTCGTTTTGTTTTATGGGAAAAGTAGTATTGTGTTCCATAATTATAGGGTTACCGGAGGTAATTCAATAGGTTCTTTGGTTAATAAATTGAGCTCTTCTGGAATGTCGTTATACAGAATTTGCAAGGTTCTGTGGGGAGCAAATAATAATTTTTCGCGTTTGGGTTCGTCCCAAATCTGAAACAACTGCTTGTTAAAAATGCTTCCTTCTTTAAAGGTTCCTTTAGATTTTATTACCGACGATCTAAGCGAAAATGCAAAGTTCGTTAGGTCTAAATTTTTCGATCCAATGGCCTTTAGTAAGCTGTGAGTAATAGCCAGTTCGTCTTTGGCAAAAATACTATGTAATGGCCCTAAATCAATCATTTTTAATTGTTTAGGAAGTAATTTTGGCAGCTTTTTATCGATGGCATAAGCCATCATTTCTAAATCCATATTCCGGTCGGCCACACGCTCCAGTACTTCGTAAATTTCTGGAGTGTAATCGGCAACACTGGTTTTGTTAACGTCAAAATACAAGAAGCAAACAAAAGGGCGGTTTAAAGAGACATCGTAAAACGACCAGCTTACCAAGTTTCTTCCAATCTCCCGATTGTTAGTGCGAATTATTTTACCCTGAACAAAGCGTTTAAAAATAAAACTCTGATCTACCGAACTGTAATACACAATAGAAGCAGCCTGGTGCAATCGATGATCGGCAATTGGCTTTTTTTGCTTCATGAGCTGTTCTAAGAATTCGTCTTTTAGCTGTTCTACACTGGGTAGCTTGGCAATAAATTCTTCTTTTAAAGCCAGATCGTTTAATAAATATCTAAACTCTAAATAGTTAGGAAAGCCCGATTCGGTTAAATCTATGCGCATTTTTTCTTCGTCGTCAAACAAATACTTAACACGAAAAGCTTCTAAAGAATACAAAAGTAAATCGCAGTATTGTTCTAAAAACTGCAGTTCTATCGGGGTGCAAATCCCCTTAAGCTTAACCGCCTCCACTAAAGAAGAAAAGCTATGCTTAACCAATTTAAAATAGACCTTATACTGCTCTTTTGTTTCTAAAACAGCACTATCTAAAGGAGTTACAATGTCATGTAATGCCATAGTTACGCGGGTTCACGCTTATTCAAAAAACTAGATTAATTAATCTGCCAGACTTAACTTAAAAGATCGTCTTCTTTAGGTTCGGGGTCGGTGTCGCCGCTGGCTCCGTCGTCTGGGCCACCATCTGGAGCAGGCGCAGTACCGTCCGATTTGTAATAATCCTCGAAAATTTCTTTCATGTCAATTCCGTAACGATTGGCAAAATCCTTTTGAATTTCGGCATCTTTTTCCCTAATTTCTTGCAGTGCTTCGGCATAAGACCCATAAACTCCCTGCATTACTTTTTCGTGAACCGGAATGTTGTCCATCATTTCTTGACGTGCCTTTGCACTTGCAGTATGCATAGCGGCCAAGGTTTGTCCTATATGCTCGTCGGTTTTTACTCCTAAATGCTCTAGAATTGCAGCAAATTCTTGGTCTGTTCTGGCCTTTAGAGCCACCACATAACCGTCGTAATACTTTAAACGTTCGTCGGTATCACTTTTAAGTTTTGCTCTGTGCGACATTAAATTACTGCGCAACGATGTAAGCACCTTAATGGTTAAATTATGCTTGTGTACAAAACTATCTTTACTCGCCGCTAACGTGGTATAGGCATTTTTAAGTCCTTCTAATTCTTCAACGTGCTGTTCTAGTTTGGTAATCTTAGAAATAGCCTCGGAATATTCGGTAGATTGTTTGTCTGTAATAGCCTCCAACTCCTGACGCGCTTGTTTTAAAACCGCGTATTGTTCTTCTAGTTTGTCTTCGGTTTCTTTCTTTTTCTGAAGCGCTTTTGTATGATTCTTACTGGCTTCGACAATGGCAACCTGCAATTTATCTTCTACTTCTTTTATTTCTACTTCACGATTCTTAAGACGCGAAACGGCAGCTTGACTCTTGTAAGAAAGTTCGTTTAGCAAGGTTTGAATGTCGGCATTTTCTATGCGTTCTTGAAACATTTGCTTAGCAATTAAGTCGGCGCTATCGCGATCTTTTTGTGCTTGCTTGAATTCCTGCTGTTCTCTTTTAATTCTTGATTTACGCCCCCATAAATTATTCCACCAGGTATCTTTTTTATTTTCGGCATTTTCGAGTTCAAGCTTTGCTTTTTCTAATTCACGCTGCGCTTTGTCTATTACCTTTTGCTCGTCGGCATTTAGCGTAGAGAATTTTTCGAAAATTATTCCTACTTCGTCTTGGTAGTCGGTAAGGTCTTTAATAGCGTCTAATAAAGATGACCTATCCTTTTCTGCCATGCCAACAACATCGTCTAGGGTAGCGTTAAGAATTTTTTGACGCACTTCGGGATCGTCTTCTTGGGCAAGCTTGGCCTTCATTTGGTCCATGGTCTTTCCCCAATTAACTTCTACTTTCTCTTGTGCTTGGCCTGAATCGGTTTCTAGTAAATCAAAATCGTCGGACATATATTGACTGCTGTTTAATGGTTCTTAAATAAATTTTTGGAGTATCAATTTCGGTAAAAAAAATGAGTTTAGAAACTCATTTGCGAAAAGCTTTACCTATTAGTCTTTATACTGCCTCCTTTGTTACACGCAAACGCCTAGTTCTCTGGTTTTCAATTTACTGAATAAAAAAACCCAACAGCAGAACTGTTGGGTTTTAAAAAACGTTGGTTTACTCTTAGTCTTTTAATACACTTCTAGAAATAACAATCTTCTGAATTTCGCTAGTTCCCTCGTAAATCTGTGTAATTTTTGCATCGCGCATTAAGCGTTCTACATGGTATTCTTTTACAAAACCATTACCGCCGTGAACCTGCACAGCTTCTGTAGTAACGTCCATGGCCACTTGCGAGGCGTATAGTTTGGCAATTGCACTGCTTAGGTCGTAATTATTACCATTATCCTTATCCCAAGCGGCTTTGTAAACAAGTAAACGAGCGGCTTCTATTTGAGTGTGCATGTCGGCCAATTTAAATGCGATCGCCTGATGATTACATATTTCTGTTCCAAACGATTTGCGCACTTTAGAATATGCTAGAGCCATTTCGTAAGCACCTGCGGCGATACCTAAAGCTTGAGCGGCAATTCCAATTCGGCCACCAGAAAGCGTCTTCATGGCAAACTTAAAGCCAAAACCATCGTCACCAATACGATTCTCTTTAGGAACTTTAACGTCGTTAAAAATAAGCGAATGCGTATCGCTTCCGCGAATTCCTAATTTATCTTCTTTTGGGCCAATTTCGAACCCTTCCCAACCTTTTTCTATAATTAAAGCATTAATTCCACGATGTCCTTTATCGCGATCGGTTTGCGCAATTACTATGTAATAATCGGCCGAATTACCATTAGTAATCCAGTTTTTTGTTCCGTTTAGTATATAATGGTCACCCATGTCTATTGCGGTAGTTTTTTGCGATGTAGCATCACTTCCCGCTTCGGGTTCGCTTAAACAAAATGCACCAATAGACTCGCCAGAGGCTAGTTTAGTTAAGTACTTTTCTTTATGCATCTCACTTCCATAGGCCTGAATTCCATAACAAACCAAAGAGTTATTTACAGACATTACAACAGATGCCGAGGCGTCAATTTTGCTAATTTCTTCCATTCCCAATACATAAGACATGGTGTCCATACCACCACCGCCATACTCCGGGTCTACCATCATACCCATAAAACCAAGTTCTCCCATCATTTTAATCTGAGCAGTAGGAAATTCTTGCTTATTATCGCGTTCTATAACGCCTGGGAGTAATTCGTTTTTTGCAAAATCGCGAGCCGCTTCGCGAATCATTTCGTGTTCTTCGGTTAAACTAAAATCCATCTTTAGACAGTTTCTTTAAATTATTCTCAAAAAAGGTATGCAAAGATACTTCTTAATTAGAATATTTTCAATAATTCATCTTATTTTTAAGAATGCTTAAAAGTCATTATCACGTACTGGGAATTATGTCTGGAACCTCGTTAGACGGACTGGATATTGCTCAAGTTAATTTTACATATTTAGACGGTGTCTGGGACTTTAGTCTTGGCATTTGTACAACCATAAGTTACCCTATAGAAACTAAAGCGCAACTTGCAAATTTAGTCGACTTAAGTGATCACGACCTTAATGCTGTGGATAATCAATATACCCATTATTTAGGCAGCCAAATACGTCAATTTATAATGGCAAATAACATTGTAAATCTAGATGCGGTTTGTTCTCATGGTCATACTGCTGTTCACAAGCCTAACTTAGGAATTACTAGGCAAATTGGGAATCAAGAAGTGCTGTCCAAGCTAATTGGGGTTCCTGTTGTCTGCGACTTTAGAGTACAAGATGTAGTCCTTGGAGGCCAGGGAGCGCCCTTGGTGCCTGTAGGTGATAAATTACTCTTTAAAACCTACGATTACTGCCTAAACTTAGGTGGATTTGCTAATGTTTCTTTCTCCAATAATGGGCAGCGTTTGGCCTTCGATTTATGCCCGGTTAATATTGTTATGAATCCGTTTGCTAATGCATTAGGGTTGCCTTACGACGACCAAGGAAGGCTAGCAAAATCTGGGGCCTTGTTGGAATCCAAATTAGAAGCTTTAAACAACTTGCCGTATTACAAAGAAGTTGCACCAAAATCGTTAGGGTTGGAATGGGTAAAAGAGCAATTTTTGCCAATTTTGAACCCTGAATTGGCAGACGTTAACAACGGTTTGCGAACTCTGGTGGAACATATTGCCAAGCAAATTGCTTCCCCGCTACAAGAGAATAAGCGTGTTTTGGTTACTGGAGGTGGCGCTTACAATTCGTATTTGTTGGAGCGTATTGGGTTTTTTAAAAACCTAGAGCTGGTGGTCCCTGAGCCCAAATTGGTTGAATTTAAAGAAGCTTTAATTTTTGGCTTTCTTGGGGTGCTTAAACTTAGAGAAGAAGTAAATTGTTTGGCTTCGGTAACGGGTGCAAAACACGATCATAGTTCGGGAAATATTTTTATGCCTTAAATATTTTAGAAAAGCCAAAAAACCCGAGCTAGTTTTTTATATTTGTGAGACTACATAGTTAACTAACTAAATGAAACAACTCCTTACCGCTTACGAAAACAAGGCTCCCGAAATTGTATTTCACTGGAACGACCCAGAAACCGATGCCGAGGGCTGGACTGTTATTAATTCGTTACGAGGCGGGGCTGCAGGAGGAGGAACCCGAATGCGAAAAGGCCTAGATAGGAACGAAGTTTTGTCTTTAGCCAAAACTATGGAAGTAAAGTTTACCGTATCTGGACCCGCGATTGGTGGGGCTAAATCTGGTATTAATTTTGATCCTTCCGATCCTCGTAAAAAAGGTGTATTAGAACGCTGGTATAAGGCGGTTTCGCCTTTGTTAAAGTCGTATTACGGGACTGGTGGAGATTTAAACGTAGACGAAATCCACGAGGTAATTCCAATTACCGAAGAAAGTGGAGTTTGGCACCCGCAAGAAGGTGTTTTTTCGGGTCACTTTAGGCCCACAGAAGCCGATAAAATAAATAGAATTGGACAATTGCGGCAAGGAGTTATTAAGGTTATAGAAAACCCAAATTACACACCAGATGTCACCAAAAAATATACTGTAGCCGACATGATTACTGGTTTTGGGGTAGCCGAAGCCGTGCGTCACTATTACGAAGTTTATGGAGGTAGCGTAGTTGGAAAACGCGCTGTGGTTCAAGGATTCGGAAACGTAGGTTCGGCCGCTGCTTATTATTTGGCCCTTATGGGAGCAAAGGTAGTGGGTATTATAGATCGCGCAGGCGGAGTGATTAACCAAGACGGATTTTCACTAGAAGAGGTTACCGAATTCTTTTTGCATAAACGCGGAAATGCCTTAATGGTAGATAATATGATTTCTTTTGACCAAATGAACGAACGTATTTGGTCTCTAGAAACCGAAATTTTTGCGCCTTGCGCCGCTTCAAGACTAATAACTAAAGACCAGATTGATCAAATGATTAACACGGGATTAGAAGTTATAAGTTGCGGAGCGAATGTTCCATTTGCAGATAGCGAAATATTTTTTGGACCCATCATGGAGCATACCGATGAAAAGGTGAGCTTGATACCTGATTTTATCTCGAATTGTGGAATGGCAAGAGTTTTTGCGTATTTTATGGAACGCAAAGTTCAAATGACCGACGAAGCTATCTTTAACGATACTTCTAATATTATTCGTAAAGCTTTAGAAAATGTGCATGCTAAAAAAGCAAGCACCACCAATATAAGTAAGACCGCATTCGAAATTGCGCTCGAACAACTCATTTAAAAAAACATTGTTATGGATTCGATCATTATACTGATTTTTATTTTTGGCTATTTATCCATCACCTTAGAGCATCCGCTTAGATTAGATAAAACCGTCCCGGCTTTAATTATGGCAGCTTTAATTTGGGCAATTCTTTCTATTGGATTTACTAGTGGTTGGTTCAGTGTAATAGATACTCACGAAAACGTATTTACCTTCCTCGAGGGTGATCATGCCGCCGAAGAGGGCTTTAAAAATACGCTCTTGCATCATTTAGGTAAAACGGCAGAGATCTTGATTTTCCTTATTGGAGCCATGACTATTGTAGAAATTATTGATCTGCATAGAGGTTTCGAAATTCTCAAGTCCGCCGTAAAAACACGAAGCAAAAAAAGACTGCTATGGATAATTGGAATTTTAGCCTTTATTCTATCTGCTATTATAGATAACCTAACTGCTACTATTGTATTAGTTACCTTATTAAGAAAGTTAATCCCTACCAAAGAAGATCGTCTTTGGTATGCGGCAATGGTTGTTATTGCGGCCAATGCTGGGGGCGCTTGGTCTCCTATTGGAGACGTGACCACAACCATGCTCTGGATAGCAAATAAGGTTACGGCCATGGGACTAATTAAATTTGTGGTCTTACCGTCTATAGTTTGTTTTGTGGTGCCATTTGCTATAGCCAGTTATCTAAAACCGTTTAGGGGCAATGTAGATGTTGGCCCACAAGAAGACGAAGATCCAGAAGGGCGTCGTTTATTAAGTAGTAAAACCATGCTGTTTTTAGGACTTGGAATGATTGTTTCGGTGCCTATTTTTAAAACCCTTACGCATTTACCGCCCTATGTTGGGATGATGTTTGCCTTAGGGATTGTTTGGTTGGTGTCTGAATACATTCACCCAGAAGAAGACTTTAGCAGTTCGCAACGACATTTATACAGTGCACACAAGGCGCTGTCACGTATAGAAATTTCTAGTATTTTATTCTTCTTAGGTATTTTAATGGCCGTTGCCGGATTAGAAAGTTTGGTATATGGTTCTATTAATGGCGAAGAAGTTGGAACCTTGCGCTATTTGGCCGAGGTCTTGCAGAACGCGATACCCTACGAAGACGTCGTCGTCCTGCTATTAGGAGTACTATCTGCTATTATCGATAATGTGCCTTTGGTTGCGGCTTCTATAGGAATGTACACCTCTCCAACCGATTCTATTTTGTGGCACTTTATTGCCTACTCTGCAGGAACTGGAGGATCCATGTTAATTATTGGATCGGCTGCTGGTGTTGCTGCTATGGGAATGGAGCGAATCGATTTTATCTGGTACCTAAAAAAAATAGCTTGGCTTGCTTTTGCAGGCTTTATTGCTGGTGCTGGAGTATTCTTATTGTTTCAACGCGTACTTTTAGTGTAACCCCTTTACAATTTTAAAACACATTGTACGTTTTACTAAAAACTAATTTTTTATGCTGAACTACCTATTTCAAGACGGTACCCAAGATGCCTTGGACGGTCTTGAGCCCGTAGTCGAAGAAAAGACCCTTTCTTTGATGGAACTCTTATTGAACGGCGGCGTTGCCGGACAAATTATTATTGGAGTACTTTTTATACTGTTGTTTGTTGCAATGTACATTTATTTTGAACGCTTGTTTGCAATAAAATCGGCCTCTAAAATAGATGGCAACTTTATGAATCAAATACGCGATAATGTTGGTTCGGGTAATTTAGAAGCTGCCAAAATGCTTTGTGTTCAGCAAAATTCTCCTGTTTCTAGATTGACTCAAAAGGGAATTTCAAGAATTGGTAGTCCTTTAGACGACATTAATACCGCTATAGAAAATGCCGGGCGTCTAGAAGTATATAAATTAGAAAAGAATGTAAGTGTGCTGGCGACTATTGCTGGAGCGGCTCCTATGATTGGATTTTTAGGAACCGTAATTGGAATGGTTTTGGCCTTTCACCAATTAGCGACCAGTAGCGGCCAAGCCGAAATGGGATCGCTTGCCGAGGGTATTTACACTGCCATGACGACAACTGTTGCAGGGCTAGTAGTTGGTATTATTGCCTATATGGGTTATAATCATATTGTGGTACGCACAGATAAGGTGATTCATCAAATGGAAGCCAATGCTGTTGACTTTTTAGACCTATTAAACGAACCGGCTTAACCATACCGATTAGAACAAAATTGATTTATGAACCTACGCGGTAGAAATAAAGTAAAAGCCGAATTCAGTATGAGTTCCATGACAGACATTGTGTTCTTGCTCTTGGTATTCTTTTTACTGACTTCGTCTAACGTAACCCCAGATGCACTTAACTTGGTGCTTCCTAAAGCCAAAGGAAAAACCAGTAACCAGCAGAATGCATCGGTGAGTATTACTAAAGAAGGCGCTTATTATGTAAATAAAGCCCGAGTTAGCGAATACGGCATAGAAGACGAACTTAAAACTGCCCTCTCGGGTCAGGACAAACCAACCATTATTTTAAGAGCAGAAGAAGGTGTACCCATAGAGAAAGCCGTTTTGGTTATGGATATTGCCAACAAAAATAACTTTAAAGTGGTGCTCGCTGTGCGACCCAATTAAGAATAATGGCCTTTTTAGATACAGAACATAAGCGTAAGAGTTTTAAAGTAACTAGCGTGATTTACGTAATCATGTTGTTGCTCCTTTTTGTTGTTGGACTAACCTACTTAGACCCACCGCCAGAAGGAGGTATTGCAATTAATTTTGGAACTAGCGATGTTGGGAGTGGGAATGTTCAGACCACAGAAGCTGTAAAAACTGCCCCAAAGCAGACTCAAGCCGATGTTACTCCAGAGCCGGTAAGCGAAATTCAAGAAGAAGTGGTAACTCAAGACATAGAAGACGCCCCCGTAATTGAAGACGAAAAAAAACCAACTCAGACCGAACAAACACCTACCGAAACTAAAAAGGAGGAAGAAAAAAAACCAGACCCAAAACCAGATAAAGCCACCACAGATGCGCTTTCTAGTATAATTAATGGTCCAAAAACAGATGGAGTTGCCCAAGGCGGCGAAGGTGACGACAAAACCGGTGGCGATAAAGGTGATCCCAATGGCGACCCTAATGCAAGTAGTTATTACGGTACTGGAAAAGGATTAGACGGAGACGGAAATTATCTGTTAGGTGGTCGTAAAGCTTTAAATAAAGAGAAGTACGTGCAAGATTGTAACGAAGCCGGAATGGTAGTGGTAGACATAGAGGTAGATCGCAATGGCCGAGTTATAAGCGCTACCCCCGGAGTGCGTGGAACAACCAATAATGCACGCTGTTTATTAGAGCCAGCCAAACGCGCTGCACTAGCCACACGCTTTAATAGTGATAGTAAAGCGCCAGCCAAACAATTCGGGCAAATTAAGTATCGCTTTAGCCTCTCTAATTAGGCTGTAAAATTCACCCATTTTTAGGTATCTTTGGTAAAAATGCGACTATGAAACGTTTTTACTTACCCCTAATTGGTCTTTTAATATTAGGTAGTTTTGCTTCCTGTAATCAAGAGACTAGCAAAGATCTTTCTGGAATTCCAAGTTCAAAACCCAGTGATTTACTATTTATGCAACGGGCTTACCCAAGTGGCGAAATAGACACACGAGCATATAGTCAAGCTATTGCTTGGAAGCAATCACAAGAATTAACTACTAGGTCTGCGGCTTCTATTTGGGAGTTTAGCGGCCCGTTAAATACCGGAGGTAGAATCTCTGATATCGCTGTGCATCCTGCACAAGCAGACACTTATTTTGTTGGTGCAGCCTCTGGAGGTATTTTTAAAACCACCAATGGCGGGGCGTCTTGGACTTCTGTTTTTGACGACCAGCAAATGCTTGCCATTGGCGATATAGAAATTAGTAATCAAAATCCAGATATTATTTATGTAGGTACAGGCGAACCCAACGCCGGGGGTGGGTCTTTGGCTTACGATGGGAATGGTATTTATAAAAGCACAGACGGAGGTCTAACTTGGGAATCTAAAGGCTTACCCGATATTGGTAGTGTGGGTAAGATTGTTATCGATCCAACCGACGACCAAACAGTTTATGTTGGAGCCATGGGTCCATTATTTAGAAACGACACCAATAGAGGTGTGTATAAAACCACCAATGGAGGCGATACCTGGACTAAGGTTTTATTCGTATCGGATATTACAGGAATAATAGATATGGCGATTCATCCTACCAATCCAAACATAGTTTATGCTGCCAGTTGGGAGCGTATACGACGTCCTGAATTTAGAATTTACGGAGGTGAAACCTCTAGAATATACAGATCTACAGATGCTGGTACTACTTGGACAGAGCTTACAAGTGGATTACCTGCTGACCCTGCCAATAAAGGCCGAATTAGCATTGATATTTCGCAATCTAATCCAAATGTACTCTATTCGCTTTACGCAGATAGAAACGGGTCTATATTCGATGTTTTTAAAACAAGTAATGGTGGAAACACCTGGTCGTCTTTAGGTGGAGGAGGTTTAACCAATGTTGGATTTCACTGGTGGTTTGGTGGAATTTTTGTTGATCCCACTAACGAAAACACCATCTATAATGTTGGTTTTATAGTAGAGAAATCGACAGATGGTGGCGCTACTTGGGGCGACGCCTTTGCTGGAGTGCATGTAGATCAGCATGCATTGGCCTTTAACCCAAATGTACCTGGAGAAGTAATCCTTGGGAACGATGGGGGCTTTTATATAAGTTCCGATGATGGAGCGAGTCAGGTTAAATTAGAAAATTTGCCTATTACGCAGATTTATAGAATGCATGTAGATGCTCAAAATGTAGCTAAAATCTACGTTGGAAGCCAAGATAATAGCACAGTAAGAACTACAACCGGCGGCTTAACCGATTTTAATCAGATAACTGGAGGCGATGGTTTTCAGCCTATTGTGGATCCCACAAATTCCAGTATTATTTACACGTTGGCCCAGCGTGGGTTTTTGCAAAAATCTACAGACAATGCAGCTTCTTTTAATGTGGTGTTGTCGGGAATTGATCCGGGAGAGTTAAAAAACTGGGATACCCCCATTATTTTAGATCCGGCCAATTCAAATATTATGTATTACGGAGCAGAGCGGGTGTATCGTTCTACCGATGGAGCTGCAAATTGGACTGCCATTAGTCCAATAATGCACAGTGGTCCATATACTGGTAATAATGGATTTGGAACCATAACTTCTATTGACGTTTCTACGTTAAATTCTAATATTATAATGGTTGGAACAGACGATGGGAATCTTTGGGTTACTAGCAATGCCGGTGCCACTTGGACTAATATTTCTTTAGCAATGCCCGATAGATGGGTAACTAAAGTACTTACTTCTAAAGACGATCCAAATACCATATATGCTACCTTTTCTGGTTACCGATTGGGTCAAGATAATGGGCACGTTTATAAGTCTACCAATTTGGGGGTTACCTGGAGCGAAATTGGGACTTCGTTACCCGATATTCCTGTAAACGATATTGTTCAAGACGACTTTGGAAACCTATTTTTAGGAACCGATATTGGGGTTTTAGGCTCTAAGGACGAAGGCATAAGTTGGCAGGCAGTTGGCAGTAATATGCCTGCTGTTGTAGTAACCGATTTACATATTCAAGAAGACGAAAACTTGCTTTTTGCTGCCACTTACGGACGTTCTAGTTATAAATTAGATATTAGCACCAATGTTTTAGGTGTTACAGATTCTCAAACTAATTTGGAGCTTATTATTAGTCCAAATCCAGCGACCAATTTTATTGGTATTACTTCGCCAACTGGACTTCTTGTAGATCGCGTAGTAATTTATAATAGTTTAGGACAGCAGGTAATGCAAGAGCTTGTTACTGCTGCAACTGGAGTCATAAATTTAGATGTTTCTGCTCTTGGTCAGGGAATATATTTTGCTCAAGTGCATGCACAGGGACAGCAAATAACAAAACGATTCATTAAAAAATAGGGTAATAAAATACAAAGAAGCCATAGCGTGGTTGTTTAATCAGCTACCCATGTATCAGCAGGTTGGGGCAGTGGCCTATAAAGCCGACCTGTCTAATACTTTGGCGCTTTGTACCTATTTAAACCATCCTGAACGGGGTTTTAAAGCCATTCATGTGGCTGGAACCAACGGCAAGGGCTCGACTAGCCATATGTTGGCGTCGGTGTTGCAGGAAGCCGGCTATACGGTGGGTTTGTATACTTCACCCCATTTAAAAGACTTTAGAGAGCGCATTAAAATAAACGGACAGCCCATCCCCAAGCGAACCGTAAGTAGTTTTGTTGCAAAGCATCAAGACTTTTTTATACATAATAAACTCTCTTTTTTTGAAATGACCGTAGGCTTAGCCTTTAGTTATTTTAAAGACCAAAACATAGACATTGCCGTAGTTGAGGTTGGGCTAGGTGGCCGTTTAGACAGCACCAATGTTATTCTCCCAGAACTTAGCGTAATTACCAATATTGGCATGGATCACACCGCATTTTTGGGAAATACCTTGCCTAAAATCGCTTTCGAAAAAGCAGGAATTATTAAGCCCAACACCCCAGTAGTAATTGGGGAGTTTAACCCGGAGACCTTTCCGGTGTTCCAAGAAGTAGCTGCAAAAAACAAGGCGCCCTTACTCGCCGCCTGGCAGGAAGAGGGCATAGGCTACCCCACCGACTTAAAAGGAAGCTACCAAAAACTAAATAAAAGAACAGCTTTTTGCGCGATTAGCCAACTGCGCCGCCAAGGTTTTACAATACCTGAACAACACCTTAAAAACGGCTTGGCAAAGGTTGTGGCCAATACAGGATTATTAGGCCGCTGGCAGGAGTTAGGCACTGCACCCTTAATAATTGCCGACACCGCCCACAACCAAGAAGGCCTGCACTATGTTACCCAGCAATTAAAAAGCATGAATTACAAGCACTTGCATATAGTAATTGGTATGGTAAGCGATAAAGATGCCACAGCCATTTTAAAACTCTTCCCAAAAGAAGCCACTTATTATTACTGCGCTGCCAATAATAAACGAGCCATCCCTGCTGTAACCTTACAAAAACACGCCAACCCATTGGGCTTAAAAGGCAGCCACTACGGTTCTGTAAAACAAGCGTTTAAAGCAGCAAAAAAAGCCGCCCACACAACCGATCTAATTTTTATAGGAGGAAGTACATTTACGGTAGCCGAAATTCTCTAATTTTTTAAAAAATATTGTTGTGTGTTCCTAAAAACTGCATATATTTGCAACCGCTTACGAAAGTAAGGGCGCTTAGCTCAGTTGGTTCAGAGCACTTGGTTTACACCCAAGGGGTCGGGGGTTCGAATCCCTCAGCGCCCACTGCTAAAACCCACCTTTAACAGGTGGGTTTTTTTGTGTCCGCTTCGGGATTCGAACAAGATTGTGCTTTCCGAATATCTTAGCATTTAAAATTTATATTTTAGATTCCTTTAAAATTGTCCGCTACCGCGGGTACCTAAGTCAAATGTCCACTGGACATTTGGTCTTTTCAAGACCTCACTTAGGTAGTCTCAGCGCCCACATAAAGTTAGAATCCCGATGCAAATTGTATCGGGATTTTTTTATGCGCTTACGTAAAGAGCGTACTCTTTTAAGGAAGTGCGTAAAAAATCCAGAGATTGCGCAGCAATATCCCGGGATACAATTTGCAGGAGTGGGCGCGGTAGGGAACATGAACGATAGTGAATAATCCCTGTACAAATGGTTTGTGTTTTTACTGTGGTAAACCCCTTTCAGGATCATCGCGCGGTTTATCTAGGTAAGTTATTTAAGCAACAAAGTTGCCAAGCAAAAATAATAGCGTGATAATCCCTGAAAGGGGCGCTTCGGGATTCTCAAGAATGTTCTTAGTTTATGTAGTCTTTTGTTACAAACGGTTTGTGTTTTTACTGTGGGGAACCCCTTCATAACACCCCGGGCTTCGCTTTTCCACTAATTACGCTTTCCCATAACTACCCTAAAGTTTTTTTACTAACTTTATGGCTCTCCCCGTAAATAATTTATAAGACACATAAGTTTGTGCTATCTCTATTCATTTTGTTGGATACTGCTATTGTTTCTGGTATATAACGAATTATGCCCAATTTGAGACAAACTTTGTGCTGAACAGAAAAATCAATTATTTAATTTAAAATTATAAAATTATGGGAAAATCAAGCGGATTGAAAAATGCACCAAGTAAAACAGGAAACCCTTCGGGACCTAAACGTGGTAATAATCCTCCAAGTAAATCTGGTGGAGGCTCTAAAGGTTCTGGGGGTTCAAAAAGCAAGAAATAAATACGGCGCCACAATAACGGCTAAGGGTCATGCCGAGTTGGTGCTAGGTTTTGCTTAACTTTAAAAAGATTAAAAATCGGTCACGGCGGAAAGCACCTCATTTAAAATTACGGTACGCCATATAGTCGAGATCGTTGTGCAACATACTGAACCAAAGCCATGAATGATAGAAAAATAGTATTTGTCGGAGGGATTCACGCAGTTGGAAAAGGGACTGTTTGTAAAGATTTGGCTGAAAAATTCAATTTTGAGCATTTGTCGGCAAGCCAAGTACTGAAGTGGGATGAAATAAGTGATACTAAAAACAAAAAAGTTCAAAATTTCACTACAACTCAAAATAGATTGTTGACTAACCTTAGCAAAATTGTCAAACCAAATGTAAAGTATCTACTAGATGGACATTTTACTTTATTTAATTCAAATGGAGAACCTGAAAAAATCGATGAGACTACATTTGTTGGGATACAACCAGAATCCATTATATTGTTGACTTGTGAGCCCAAAATAATCTTTGAAAGACTAAAACAAAGAGATGATTCTATATACAAATTAGATGTTCTAGAAAAAATGCAACAAATCGAAGTAGAACACGCTAAGTACATTTCAAAAAAATTAGAAATCCCTTTGTTTAAAGTTATCGATGGAAACACGAATTCAGTAATCGAGCATTTAAAAAATTTATGAGAATACTAATAGACACCAACATAATAATACATCGAGAAGCTAATCGAGTTCTTAACGAAGATATTGGACTACTTTTCAACTGGCTTGATAGATTGAAATTTGATAAATGCGTTCATCCTCTTTCCATTGAAGAAATTTCTGGACATCAAGATGAGAATGTAGTTAAAACAATGAAAATAAAAATTGCGAACTACAATTTATTAAAAACAGAATCGGCTGATGACCAACTAATAGCTCAAATACGACAAACGGACAATTCACGTAATGATTTTATTGACACGAGTATAGTAAAAGAAGTTTACAATAATCGTGTTGATTATCTTATTACAGAGGACAGAGGAATTCATAGAAAAGCTAACTATTTAGGTTGTGCAGAAAAGGTTTTTAAAATCGATGCATTTTTGGAAAAATGTATCGCTGAAAATCCAGAATTAAAAAACTATCAAGTATTAGCAGTAAAGAAAGAATACTTTGGTAACATCAACATAAATGACACATTTTTCGATTCTTTTAAACAAGATTACGTTGAATTTGGAGATTGGTTCAACAGGAAAGCAGACAACATTTCTTATGTATGTGTTACGGATGGAGACGTAAAAGCATTTTTGTACTTAAAACAAGAAAACACGGATGAAATTTATAATGACATCGAGCCTTCGTTTCCTCAAAAGAAAAGGCTTAAAATTGGAACGTTTAAGGTAACTTCTACTGGATATAAATTAGGAGAAAGGTTTCTTAAGGTAATATTTGACAATGCTCTACAATACGATGTTGAAGAAATTTATGTTACAATCTTTAATGAGAGAGATGAACAATTAAGACTCATTTATTTACTTGAAGATTGGGGATTTAAACATTGGGGGACAAAAATAACCGACAATGGTACTGAACAAGTCTTTGTTAGAGAATGTAAACCGACGCCTAACTTTCGACAACCAAAATTATCCTTTCCAGCAGTTTCACGAAATACAACTAAATGGATTGTACCAATTTATCCGGAATATCATACAGAACTATTCCCTGATTCAATTTTAAATAATGAATCACCACAAGATTTTACAGAAAATGAACCTTATAGAAATGCTATCAAAAAGGTATATATATCACGTTCTTATAACAGAGGTCTTCAAGGAGGCGATTTAGTACTTTTTTATAGAACCAAGTTTAATGGTCCAGCATATCATACTTCAGTTATATCGACAATTGGAGTAGTAGAAAATGTAATAACTGATATTAGAGATGAAGACCATTTTATTGAACTCTGTCGTAAACGAAGTGTATTCGATAATGCAGAACTAAAAAAACATTGGAATTGGAACAAGTATAATAGGCCGTTTATTGTTAATTTTTTATACATTGACTCATTCCCAATGCCAAAAGTTAACTTGAAGAAATTGAGAGAATTAAACATTTTAGAAAAAGCACCACGAGGATTTGAAACAATAAGTAATGCTAAATTTGACCAAATATTAAAAGCAGCAAGAGCTAATGAAAGTTATATTATCGATTAAACCAGAATTTGCAAACAAAATATTTAATGGTACAAAGAAATTTGAATTTCGGCGAACATTGTTTAAGAATAAAGAGGTTAATAAAATTGTTGTCTATGCATCCGCACCAATTAGCAAAGTAATAGGCGAATTTGAGATTGATAGAATCTTTCACGAAGAATTAGACCAATTGTGGAATCAAACATCAAAATTCTCGGGAATTTCACAAGATTACTATATGCAATACTTTAATGGTAAGGAAAGTGGTTATGCGATAGAAGTTAAAAATCCGAAAAAATATAAAAACAGGCTTTGTATTAAGCAAAATTTCGGATTAAATCCGCCACAGTCATTTGCTTATCTGCGAGAAAGTACTTTGCACAACATTGTATAAAAATAATAGCGGTTTAATCTCTAAAACGAAACAAGGTAAATTTAAATAAGGTCTGTGTTCAACCCAAAAGTTTGTGAGTAGAAATCCCTTACTACTCATAAACAAGATCGTTGGCAAAAATTTAAAATATATCGCAAATACAATATACTGATTTTGACTTATGACTACAATACTGATTAGAATAAATTGTAGTAATTATAATAATATGTAGACATGCAAAGATATTATGATGAATTTCGAGACTATAGTAATGGCACTAGCTCAGGATTTTGTGACATTTGTGAAGGCCCTGAATTTATTCTAATTGCAATCATCTGTTTATTGGCAATAGTATCTTTATTTTTTGTGAGGCGAATAAAGCAAAAAGCATTGCGGACGATAGTCTATCTCATTTGTATTACCATAATTATAAGCCTCCTTAACGTTACAAAATATCCCGGTTCTGATATATTACTAAGTGCTTTCGTAATTTGCTTATCTGGGTTTTTTGGATATATCGCTCTATCGTACGTCATATTAGGTTTGTTTAATTTTCTTAAAGAAGTTGTCAACATGCTGAGAAGAAATTGAAATTGATTAGTATATTAATTTTAAAACTACTGCGAACAACCCATACTCCTAAAATAAAAAGGTCTATTAGACCTTTAGATTGAGTGGATATTGCCAAAGGCAATCATAACCAAATTTGGCTATATTTATAACTCCCCTTTTAAAAACAAAAATATTCGTGCGCTAAAAAAAACGATGCTAAAGATTGGCACCGCTGCTTTCGCCAAATGCCTTCCGGACATTTTATAATGCAATAACGTTTTCACCAAATTTTAATATCTTAACCTAAAATGTGCTTTTGCAAGGCAAAAGGGTGTTGCGGCAGTATACCAGACCGTTGTGTGCAATTAGGTCAGACGCGAAAATGTACCTAAAATAAGAACAATTTAAAATGTTATTAAAGTGAAAATAATTAAGAAGTATAAGCCTTCGTATAAAGAAATGTTCGCGTTAGATATTATTGATCCATTGTATTATGTTCCATTGGTACTTTGTGTTACGACTGGACTATCATTGTCCAGTTGGTGTATTGACAGCTATACCCCTTCAGGGCATCTGGCAATCGTGATAGCTCCAATGCTTCTAGCATTGCTACAGCATTATTGGACGGAAAGATTGACGGTAAAATTCACCATAGTCGTTGGCGCTAATGATGACTGTATTTACTATACAAAAACAACAAAATCTAAAGTTATTATGCATTGGGTTTATAATTTATTAGGTCACAGCACTCTTCTTTTTATGATTTTGTACTTCCTTGAACCTTACCATCCATTACTTAATGCATTGTTATTCTTAGTTTGGCTAACAATCCCCTGCCTTATAAGAACTTATCTAAAGGGCATTAGCCTAGACATAGTTAAAGTTACTTTTGACGAAAAGGAACCTATTTGGGGCAAGGTTAAACAAAAAGAATTTATTGAAAAGTATAATTATGAAGCAAATAGTTTTGAATAATATGGTTATCCAGAAGTATTGGAAAACACTAAAAACTGAGCCCAACAACTAAAACCAAATTTAAAAAACACAATTAGTATGGCAGACGATGGAAGTATACAAGGTGCAACTTGGCCAATGCCTAAGTTTAGGTTCGAAGTAGACCTTGGGGCTAACCTTAAAGGCGTTGCCTTTCAAGAGGTATCGGGAATGGATGTTGAAAATCAAATAATTGAGTATCGCAAAAGTAACAGCCCACTTTTTTCTACCGAAGAAATGCCGAGAATAGCAAAATATGGTACTATTACTATGAAAAGAGGGGTGTTTGTAAACGACAATACGTTTTGGGATTGGCATGCACAACTATCCATGAATACAATTAAGCGACGTACAGTGCTTATTAAGTTACTGGACGAAAGGGGGGAAGTAACCATGCAATGGCAACTAGAAAATGCCTGGCCAACCAAAATCACAAGTACCGACCTTAAGTCGGACGGAAACGAAGTGGCTATAGATACCTTAGAAATAGCACATGAACAATTAACAATTACAAACGGCAACGCAAGGTAATTTTTCAATTGGCTTTCCAACTACAAAGGGATACAGTAATAACCGTTGCTAACACCGTGTATATTTACTAAATTAGTTGTTTAAACAACCAGCCTGGGGCGGGCAGGTGCAACCAAATTATACACAAGACCGTTAGGAATAATTAAAAAAACGAATAGCTATGTTAAAAAAAATCGTACTCCTACTGGTTGTAGTAACGCTCTTTAATTCCTGCGAAGAGTCTAAAAATGTAAATGTATCTACGGTGTATTACAATGGTGATATTATTACTATGATTGGTGATACACCTAATTATGTAGAAGCCCTTGTGGAAAAGGAGGGTAAGATTATTTTTACGGGCGCTAGTGACCAGGCAATGACAATTGCGGGTAAAGGTCACCAAATGGTTAATCTAGAAGGAAAGACATTAGTCCCTGGTTTTATAGATGGTCACTGTCATTTTTCTAATTATGGAGCGCAGGCTATTGGCGCACTTTTATTGGCATCGCCCGACGCCAATGTTGACGATATTGAAACCTTAATTGCTGTGTTAAAGGAATGGAATACTCCAGAAAATAGAGCCCTTACGGGTTGGGTCTTTGGTACTGGCTTTGATGATTCCGTTTTAAAAGAAAAACGGTTTCCAACTAAACACGACTTAGATAAAGTAAGTACAGACTTTCCAATAATGATAATGCATATTTCTGGACACTTTGCTGTGGTCAATTCTAAAGGATTAGCGTTGTTGGGCATTGACCATAACAGCACAGATCCCGAAGGCGGAATTATTAGGCGTGAAAACAATACTACAGAACCCAATGGTGTTTTAGAAGAATTAGCTGCAATTCCTTATATGATGGAAGCTTTAACACCTAAATCAGAAGAAGCAATAACTCGATTTTTTGATGCTGGACAAGAAATGGCTTTATCTTATGGCTATACTACCGCACAAGAAGGCAGAGCGATGCAAAATCATGAAATGCTTGTTGCAATGGCAGAAAAGGACAAGTATAAAATAGATGTGGTTAGTTACATAGATTACATGTTTGTAGATAAATACATGGACAGTAAGTGGAACAGTAAAAACTACACCAATAAATATAGAATTGGTGGCATGAAAGTAACGTTAGATGGCTCACCACAAGGTAGGACTGCCTGGAGAACAGAACCATATCTTATTCCACCAGCGGGCATGCCTCACGACTATAGTGGGTATCCGGCTATTCCAAACGATAGTGTTCTGTCGTCAATATTAGAAAAGGGTTTTAAAAATAATTGGCAAATTTTATCGCATACTAATGGCGATGCAGCGGTTGACCAACTTATAAGAACCATGAAACCACTAAAAGAAAAATACGGAAACAATAATAGACGTGATGTAATAATTCATGGGCAATATATTCGGGAAGACCAACTGGACCAGGCTAAAGAAATGAAAATGATCGCATCGTTGTTTCCTTTGCATACGTTTTATTGGGGGGACTGGCATGCACAACTAATTGGTGATTCTTTAGTACAAAACATTAGTCCTGTAAAAACAGCGCTAAATAAAGGCATACCCATTACCATACATACCGATGCACCAGTTGCTTTACCCAACTTAATGCGTGTTTTATGGACAGCGGTAGCACGGACTTCTCGTTCAGGCAAAATAATTGGTCCGGAGGAAAGGTTAACACCATACCAAGCACTGCAAGCCATAACAATATGGTCGGCTTACCAACACTACGAAGAAGACAAAAAAGGAAGCCTTGAAAATGGAAAACTTGCCGATTTAGTGATTTTAGATAATAATCCATTAAAAGTGAAACCCGAAAACATAAAAGATATACAGGTTTTAAAAACAATTAAGGAAGGGAAAATTGTATTTGCAAAATAATTATTGCCAAGACCACGAATTGGCGTACGTTGATTTGCTAAGGCTATACATTGCCAAAATTAGCTATATTTAATCTCCCCTATAAAAAATTACTAACTTCAATATAATTCAAAAACACTAGCAATGTTTATTCTTCTTTTAGTTGTAGGAGTTGGGTATTACTTTTATTACCAGTATAAAGATGAATTGTTTCACAGGAGGCGCATTGCCCGGCGTGATTATTACAGAAATGTATATTTAAAGTCAGATGCTTGGAGACGTAAGCGTTATGTTGTGCTTAAACGGGATAATTGGAAATGTGTTTATTGCGGCAGCAAAGCAACGCAAGTACATCATAAAAAATATGCTAGAAACATTGGGCGAGAACCAATACATTGGTTAGAATCTGTTTGTTATTCTTGTCATGAGTCTTTTCATGATTAGTGAATAGTTTTAAACAAATTTACGCTCTCGCGCTAGTCTTCTGGGCCAATGGAATTGGCTATAAAGACCGAAGGCGATAGCAGTGAAAACCCCTTTAGGCGTTGTAACGGATAGCGCGGTGATAGCCAGTGGCTGGCAAGCGCCCAAAAAGAACACTAATCCAAACTACCAAAAGTTGGAATAAAAATATCGCGCATTATAAATATGGGTAATTGCGCCTTTGGGGAATTGTATGCTTGGCCGGTAAATACTATTACCAGTTCTTGCTCGGGGAACACTACAATGTACTGCCCTCCATTACCACTAGCGGCAAAACCAGATATGGACTTATTGCTAAGTGGGAAGGTGGTCATCCACCACAAATAGCCGTATCCGCTTTGGTCTAATTGCGTATGTTGTTTGGTCGATGCTGTGATCCAGCTTTGTGAAACTATCTGGGAGCCGTTCCATTGTCCTTTTTGGAGCACCAATTGCCCAATTTTTGCCATATCTCTTGGGGTCATATACAAGCGCTTTGCAGCGGGAATTACTTGCTTGCGTGAGGTGTGGTCCCAGCGGTAATTAGTAATGTCCAGCGGCTTAAATAAATGGCGTTCTGCAAAGTCGTTTACCGGCATTTTGGCGGCTCTACTTAGTACTTCCATAAGTAGTACGGTTCCAATGGAGCAATAACTAGAAACTTCCCCAGGGGTATTAATTATAGGCAAATCCAGCGCGTATTGCAACCAATCTTTTTTTCGGTAAATGCTATCTTCTTGCCCAGCAGATTTTGGATCCCCGTCGTTACAATCCCACCCAGCAGACATGGTGAGTAAATGTCTAATGGTTATGTTTTCTTTTCTGGGGTCTATGTTTTTTTTGGGCTGGAGGTCGCCTAAATAGTTTTGAATGGGGTCGTCTATGCTCGCAATAAAACCTTGGTCTATAGCAATACCTAAAAGCAACGAGCGCACACTTTTTGTGGCCGACCGCATATCTTGTTGTTCGTTTGCCTGGCCACCCTTTACATATTCTTCTAAAATTAATTCCCCATGTTTAATTACCAGTGTACTACGCATATTGTGATCGCCATCTTTTAGCTGGTTAAATAGCTGGTACAATCTGGCGGTGTCTTTAACTACTTGTCGTAAGTCTGCCGTTTTCCAGCCGTCGTTAAGGCTTGCTGGCTGGGTATAGCGATAATTGGTTTGCGCTTGTATTGGCGCTACTAAAAAGAATAGAATTACGGTAAAGGCTAAAGTAGGCTTCATATAGAACACAGCTTGATAGGCTGCTTAAATATACCAAATACAATTAAAAAGTAGGGGAGTGTGCTAGTAAAACACCGTGTTAGTTGGGATTAATGGGTTTTGTCTTTGTCGTCTTTAGGGGCTTGGCTATTTTCTTTAAATAAAGCCCCGTTAAAGGTTGTGCCCAAGCCTGCGCCAATTGCAATACCCAGACTTAACCAAAGCCCTACATTGTCTGTGGCTGCGCCTATGGCTGTACCTATTGCAATTCCAAAGGCAACACCTATGGCAATATTTTTACCTTCTGTTTTATTGTGCTTCATAATTTATTAGACTAAAAAGGCGAGTATATGTTACAAATAATCCACAATACGCTCTAGAGCCATACCTCTAGAACCTTTTATTAAAATGTTATGCCCTGCTACATTTATTTGCTGAATAGCCACTAATAAGTCTTCGAACTCGCGACATTTTTTAATGCCAGGGCCATGCTTAACTGTGTAGAAATTTTCGCCAACTAGAAAAATAGTGTTAAAGTTTAGCCGACTTGCTAAATTGGCAATGGCTTGATGCTCCTGCGCTGCGGTGTCCCCCAATTCGAACATATCACCTAAAATAACAGTTGCTGGTTTGTCTGTCGAGCGTTGTGCAAAATTTTCTAGGGCAACTTGCATGCTGCTTGGATTGGCGTTATAGGCGTCTAAAAGTAGGTTGTTGCGTTTTGTTTTATGCCACTGGGATCTATTATTACTTGGAACATAAGACTCAATACCCGCTTTGCAGGCTTCTAAAGACACCTTAAAATAGTGGCCCATACATAATGCCGCAATTATGTTCTTGGCGTTGTAATCGCCTAATAGGTGACTATTAATAGCTATTTTACCCAGTTTTAAACTAACAAAAGGATTGGTGGTAGTTATTTCTATTGGGGTATCGTTAAAGTTACCGTTAAACAAAATGCGCTTCATGCCCTCACTTTGTTCCATTTGAATGGGATCGTTCCCATTCACAAAACAGGTTTTATTGTGCGCATCTAAGTGTTTGTATAATTCCGATTTTCCCTTAATAACGCCTTCTACACCGCCAAAACCCTCTAAATGTGCCTTGCCATAATTGGTAATATAACCGTAATCGGGTAGGGCAAGAGTGCATAAAAAGTCTATTTCTTTCTGGTGGTTTGCCCCCATTTCTACCAAACCTAGTTGGGTTTGAGAGTTCATGGCCAATAACGTTAAAGGAACTCCAATATGGTTATTTAGATTCCCCTGTGTTGTGGTTACTTTGTATTGCTGACTAAGCACCGAATAGATTAGTTCTTTGGTCGTGGTTTTACCATTGCTGCCCGTTAAAGCAATAACAGGAATACCCAATTGTTGGCGATGGTGTTTTGCCAATTGCTGCAAGGTTGTTAAGGCATCGTCTACTAGAATCGTGTTGCCATTTTCTAATGCATACTGCTCTTGATCTATAACGGCGTAAGCTGCTCCTTGTTCTAAGGCCGAGGCTGCAAAGGTGTTCCCGTTAAACTTATCGCCGGTAAGGGCAAAAAACAGGCAATTAGGAGTTATTTTACGCGTATCGGTACACGCTCCAGAACTGGAAAGAAAGCGGGAATATAATTCGTTTATTGTCATTTCTAAATATAAAAAAAGCCCTGAATGTTCAGGGCTT
This sequence comes from Gilvibacter sp., assembly GCA_965277295.1. GTDB lineage: Bacteria > Bacteroidota > Bacteroidia > Flavobacteriales > Flavobacteriaceae > Gilvibacter. Next base: position 545,984 of record OZ255720.1, on the reverse strand, counting down.
TAAAATTAACTAGAAATTTTTAATGTCTTGGACGTTTTCTATCCTTAGATTTAGAACCTACACGAGACATCGCGCATCTAAACCCAATATAGTCTGTTGCCATATCCTGAGGGAAGAATCTACGCTGTGCTGGATCTAACCAGTAGTCGCGATCTCTCCAAGAACCACCTTTATAAACACGAACCTCGTTATTTATTAAAGATGTACGTTTATCGGATTGGTCGTATTGTCTGTCTAAGCCGCCAGCTGTAGTATCTCCAGCAACAAAATGCTTAGGTGAATTGTACATACGCTTTTCGTCGTCTTGAACATCGTCGTCGTCGTTAAACGATTCAAAGTAACGCGTAGAAGGTCTATCACCATCGCGATAATCTCTGTTGTCACTATCGTCAAAGTTGGTTCTTAAATAGGTTTCGTTTTCGTCAACTGGAACTTGTAGAATCTCACCAGGTAGGTTTCTGGCAACAATTTTACCGTTGTTCAAGGTGTCGAATACAATAGAGTCGGCAGTAACTAAATTTACTTTACCATCTGCTCCAATTGAATTTTTAGTATACACGTTACCACGGTAGTAGTTAAAGTCGTTAAACTCGTCGTCTACAATAGGACGGTAAATATCTGCAACCCATTCGGCTACATTACCCGCCATGTCGTATAATCCGTAATCGTTAGGCTGGTACGATTTTACCTCTGCAGTAATATCGGCACCGTCGTCACTCCATCCAGCAATTCCACCGTAATCTCCATCGCCTTGCTTAAAGTTGGCTAACTGGTCACCACGACTTCTTCTGTTTCCAGAACGGGTGTATTGTCCGTCCCATGGATATTTTTTACGACCTCTATATACGTTGTAACTTCTAAGACCAACTAGTCCTAGCGCTGCATATTCCCATTCCGCTTCGGTAGGAAGTCGGTAGGCAGGAAGTAACAATCCGTCTTTACGTTGCACATAAAGATTGGTGCTATCTGTGTTTCTTTTTAACATAGACGCAGAGCGCTTTCCACCACGAGTAATAGAATCGTTTCCGCCGTAAGTCGAAGTAGGTGAATTTAAGTATGTTTGTGTACTAAAAGTTTGTCCTACAGACGCATCTCCTTTAGCTCCACGAGCTGTAAAGCCTTCTGTTTCTAATATAAGTTCGTTTACACGGTCTGTTCTCCAAGTACTGAATTCAGTAGCCTGAATCCAACTAACACCAACTACAGGATAATCTGCATAGGCAGGATGTCTTAAGTAGTTATTAGTCATTACTTCGTTAAAACCTAATCGGTTTCTCCAAACTAAGGTATCTGGTAAAGCACCGTCGTAAATTAATTTGTAATTCGCTTCTGCTGGAGGGAAAACGCTTTTAATCCAATCTAAGTACTCTAGGTACATTAAATTGGTAACCTCTGTTTCGTCCATGTAAAAGGACTGAACATGTTGTTGGTTAGGCGAATTGTTCCAATCGTGCATTGGGTCGTCCTGCACTTTACCCATAGTAAAGGTTCCACCTTCTATGAATACTAGGCCAGGACCTGTTTCTTGTTCTTTGGCTTGGGGGTTGTACTGAAATCCTCCATCCTTGGAATTCATTTTCCAACCTGTAGCGCGCGAACTGCTTTTGTAGTCGCGGGATTTACTACAGCTAAAGATGGTCATGCTAAGAAATACAACAGCTAAAAGCTTGAGTATTGTCGGTCGTTTCATGTTTAAGTTCTGTTAAGAAATGGGTTCGCAATATAGTAAATAACGATAAACTAGCAACATTATTTCTTTTTGTTGCCTGCTAACGCTACTTGAACATGGTATTAACGCAGTATTTTAGCCTTTAGTATGCTTGTGTTAAAAAAAACCAAAATGATATGTTATTTTTGTAGATACTAATACGTCTTTTAGGACGTTTTGATTGGTAGAAAAGAAATACAATAGGGTTTAGATACAACTATTTATTCCCCTAAAACACATTATTACTAACTTAATAGTGTTATTAATTGCTTAGCTGGCAATTAATTAAAACAACTTTGTGTGAAAAGAAAAATTGCGCTCTTATTAGTTATGCTTCCGTTGTTGTGCTGGTCACAATCAAGGAATATTCAAATTAATTGGGATTCTAATAATAATTTAAAACAACAACAACCACAGGCTAGTTTTTCTGTGGACCAGTTAGCAGGTTTAGATACATATTGGTTTTATCAGCAATGGGAAGACACCCAACAAGTAAATCCCAAGAGTATAAAATTAGACGGGGTACAATACGCCTCGTTGACTGCAAAAGAGCTTGCCGCTATTAATCAAGATGCTGTTCCAAGTACTATTGCATACAAAATTTCTTCTGGAAATGCTCGCGGACAGCGCTATACCATGCTTAAAGTTAGTCCTATTGTAAAAGTAAATGGTCGCTTGCAAAAAGTGGTGTCGTTTACAGCTAGTTTTGACTATGCAATTAGCGCAGCGCCTAAAGGGGGGCTAGTTCCTTTGTCTAGCTCGGTTTTAGCAACGGGTTCGTGGTATAAATTTAAAGTTGAACAAACGGGAGTTTATAGCATTTCTAAAAGCTTTTTAAACAGTTTGGGGATGAATACCGACGGCATTAACCCCAGAAATATAAAGATTTACGGTCATGGCGGTGGAATTTTACCACAACGCAACCAAGATAACGACGCCTACGACCTTCCAGAAATTGCCATTCAAGTAACTGGTCAAGAAGATGGGTCTTTCGACAGTGGCGATCAAATACTATTTTACGGGGAATCTACCCGCGGTTTTAACTCTGAGTTTATAACGAATATTAATCCATATTCAGACGATTCTTATTACTATATAACCGTTGGAGGTACTCCTGGAAAACGCATTACGCCTTTATTAGAGCCCTCTGGAGCTCCGTCGGTGTCTATTACCCAATACGACGATTATCAGTTTTTCGAAGAAGACGACTTTAGCCCGGTTAAAGTAGGTCGCAGATGGTTTGGTAATCCTTTTGAACTGGAAAGCGAGCAGACTTTTGAATTCGAGTTTCCCAATATTGTATCGGGGTCAGATATGGATATTCGCGTCTATGCCGCGGCCTCGTCGGAATCTATTACCACCATGAATGTTGCCGTAAACGGGAATACAATAGACGACTTTACTTTCACTCCCATAGGAGAGATCAGCTTATTAACCAATCAGAACTTTATTGGCCCCGTAAATGCAAGTGGCGAAACCGTAGAAGTTGCTCTAACCTATAATAACGGTGGGAATCCAGCTAGTTTTGCCTTTCTGGATTATATTTCGATAGAGGCAAGAAGACAGTTGCAATATGTAGATGGTCAGTTTCCCTTTAGATTAAATGCAGCCGCCGAATTAACCGGCGTTGGGCAGTGGAGTATTACTAATGCCGCAAGTATAACCCAGGTTTGGGACGTTACAAATCCTAGAAATATTAGCGCTATTGCTACTGGCGGGGTATCGAACTTCGATTTTAAGGCAAATCTAGGACAGGTGCGTAATTATGTTGCCGTAAGCCCAGAAGATTATTTTGAACCCATAGCAGATTCCAATTCCTTTGTGGCCAATCAAGATATAAAAGGCTCCATATTTTTAGATAGCTCTGGGAGTTTTAAAGACATAGACTATCTAATTATAGCTCCACCTTTTATGATGCAACCTGCCCTTAGGTTAGCAGCGCATCATAAAGACAGAAATAATTTAAATGTAAAAGTAATAGACACCGAGCGCATTTACCAAGAATTCAGTTCAGGGAAGCAAGATATAGGTGCTATTCGTAATTTGGTAAAATATGTCTACGACAATGCGAGTTCGGTAGGCAATAGAATAAAATATTTGTGCTTGTTTGGAGACACTTCTGTCGATTATAAAGACAGGTTAGCAAATAATAACAATACAGTTCCAACGTATCATACTTACAATAGTAGAAACACCTTGGCGGGTTATATGTCTGACGATTTTTATGGGATGATGGACCCAGAAGAGGGAATAATGGAGGGGTCAGATTTACTAGATATCGCTGTGGGTCGTATAGTTGCAGACAATGTGTTGCTTGCCAATGCTATGATAGATAAATTAATTGCTTACGATTCTAAAGCATCTTATGGGAACTGGCGCAACAACTTTACGCTAGTTTCGGACGATGTCGATGCCGTTTTTGAATATTCCACCTTAGAACTTAGCTTAGATAATTTAGGGGACGATATAAGCGACAATAAGCCCTTTATAAATGTTAAAAAGATACATACCGATGCCTTCGAACAGGAATCGTCTGCAGGTGGAAATCGATATCCCCAAGTAAACGAAGAGATTGTAAATGCATTGGATGTAGGAACTTTGGTAATGACGTATCTAGGCCATGGAGGTGAAGATGGCCTGGCCAAAGAGTTTATTTTTACCAAAGACGATGCAACTGGCTTGCAAAACACCAACCGTTATCCTTTAATTTTAACAGTGACTTGCGAGTTTACCCGCTTTGACAATCCATTGCGTCCAACGGCTGGCGAATTTACCTATTGGAACGAAAACGGAGGCGCAGTAGGATTAATTACTACTACCCGAACAATTAATGTTTCTTTGGGTGTAGATTTTAACAATGTTCTGGCTCCTATTTTATTTGCTTTTGATTCTAATAGTTTTAAACCTCCTGCGGAAGCCTTGCGTTTGGCAAAAAATGTAATTAGTAACCCCAATAGAAGGGTGGTTTTTTATGTGGGTGATCCCGCAATGAATTTGGCCTTTCCCAAACAAGAAATTAGATTAACAACCCTGAATGGGCAACCTATTGCAACGGCTACAGATACCTTAAAGGCTTTAAGTCGGGTGCGTTTTGGTGGCGAAGTACTGTCTCCAACTGGGGCATTATTGTCTGATTATAATGGTGTTGCACAAGTAAAGGTTTTTGACAAACGCGTTCAAAGACAAACACTGGGGAACGATGGGGTGGAAGATTCAAGCGGACTGCTTATTTTAGATTTTGAAACCCTAGGCTCGGCGCTTTTTAATGGCCAAGCGACGGTAACTAATGGTCAATTCGAGATTGAATTTGTTGTGCCTCGCGATATCGCAATACCTGTAGGTAATGGGCGTGTAAGTTTTTATTCTGAACGTTTAAACGCCTTCGAGGATCAAACTGGTCAGAACGAAGAAATTAAAGTAGGAGGCTTAGACGAAAACGCTCCAGAAGACAATATTGGGCCAGATATACGTTTATTTATGAACGACGAAAGTTTTGTATCTGGTGGTATTACCAACGATTCACCCATTCTAATTGCAAAATTAGAAGATGAGCACGGGCTTAATACGGCCAGTGGAATTGGCCACGATATGATAGCAATTTTAGACGGAGACGAATCGAACCCTATTGTTTTGAACGACTATTATTTGGCCGATGTAGATAATTTTATGCGGGGTACAACCAATTATCGTTTAAAAAACTTAGAAGTTGGATTACATACCTTAACCTTAAAGGCCTGGGATGTATATAATAATTCTTCTACAGCAGACATCCAATTTGTTGTAGCAGGCGACGACGAACTGCGTTTAGAACGCGTTTTAAATTATCCAAACCCATTTGTGAATTATACCGAATTTTGGTTTAATCACAACCGACCCTTCGAGCCTTTAGAGGTACAGGTGCAGGTGTTTACCGTGACTGGAAAAGTGGTTTGGACTCAAAATCAAATAGTGACCACCGACGGATTTTTGTCCCGAGATATTGTTTGGGATGGTAAAGACGATTTTGGTGACCGAATAGGAAAAGGAGTTTATATTTATAAATTAACTGTAAAATCGACCCTTACTAATCAACAGGTTGAAAAATTTGAAAAATTAGTAATCCTTTAATATTTAATAAAAATTAAATTTATATTTGCTCAAACGACCATATCTCATGAAGAAAATTTTGATTGCACTAATTTTGTGCTTAACAGTAGGTAAATTCCATGCTCAAGAAGCGGAACAACGGGTAATTACCACCGCCGTACCCTTTTTATTAATTGCTGCCGATGCGCGTTCTGCTGGTATTGCCGATATGGGTGTTGCTACTAGTTCCGATGTTTTCTCACAGCAATGGAATCCTGCAAAATATGCTTTTGCACTTTCTAAACAAGCTATTGGGGTTACTTATACTCCATATTTAAGCCAGCTGGTAAACGATATCTTTTTAGGACAAATTTCTTATTACAATAGAATTAACGAGCGTAGTGGAATTGGAGCTTCGTTTAGATATTTTAGTAATGGTGATATTGAATTACGTGAATCTGCAGGACAAGAACCGTTAATTGTTCGTCCTAACGAATTTGCCTTAGACCTTTCGTATTCGCTTAGATTGAGTGATCGCTTTTCTATGGCAATTGCAGGTCGATTTATAAACTCCAATTTAAAGTTCGATCAGATAAACGATGCAAGTGCAGCGAGTACTTTTGCAGTAGACATTGCAGGTTACTATCAGAGTGAAGAGATTGCTTACAACAGTTTTGATGGCCGTTGGAGAGCAGGTTTTAATATCTCTAATATTGGACCCAAATTATCGTATAGCGACGATGCTCCCGAAAGTAACATTCCAACCAACCTATCTATAGGTGGTGGATTCGACTTTATTCTAGACGAGTATAACCGCATTGGAGTAATGGCAGAATTTAATAAGCTATTAGTCCCTACCCCTCAAGACTTTAATGGCGATGGTGTTATAGATCAGGAGGATGCTCAGGAATATGCAGATATAGGATTTTTCGAAGGAATCTTTAAATCTTTTGGGGATGCCCCAGACGGATTGAGTGAAGAATTAAAAGAAATAACATGGGCCTTAGGTGCAGAATACTGGTACCAAGATGCATTTGCCTTTAGAATGGGTTATTTTCACGAAAGTGAAGACAAAGGATTTAGACAATTCTTCTCGCTAGGTGCCGGATTTAAATACACTTCTTTAGCATTTGACGTATCTTATTTATTCTCTACATCGAGATCTATAAGCCCGCTAGAAGGTACGCTTAGATTTGGTCTTACCTTTAACTTTGGGGACACTTACGACGAGTACTAGAGATAAAGCGTGTTAAACGAATTATAAAGAGGCTACTTTTTTAAGTGGCCTCTTTTTGTTTTGCTATCTTGGGTTAGATTTTAGAATATGGAAGAAAAACAACTCACCGCCAATTTTACATTTTTTAAAAATATAGATGAACTCCCTGTAGATGCCCAATACGCTATGACGCAAGCCATAGTTGCTCGGGAGAACGCCTATGCACCCTATTCTAAATTTAAGGTGGGTGCTGCTGTTGCGTTAGAAGATGGTAGTGTAGTAATTGGTAGTAATCAAGAAAATGCAGCTTATCCAACCGGTTTATGTGCCGAACGCGTTGCGGTGTTTAGTGCTGGATCTAATCATCCGGGAAAAACAATCGTTCAAATTGCAATTACTGCAAGTGCTCCAGATTACGAACTTACCAACCCTGCTACTTCTTGTGGAGCTTGTAGGCAAGCCTTACTGGAGTACGAAAACAAACAGCAAAGCCCCATAGCAATTTATTTTATGGGAGTACGTGGGACCGTTATAAAATCGGTATCTGTAGCTAACCTGTTGCCGCTGCATTTTAACAGTTCGTTTCTCTAAATCGTTTTCGTTGATTTTTGTGTAAACCTATTTTTCTAGTCCTTTAAAAAAACACTATTTTTGTTATTCTGATTTTGCTATTAACTCAACGTTTTTTAGAAAAAAAGCTTCATGAAGAAAATCACCAAAAAAACATACCTAGACTGGTACGAGAACATGCTCTTTTGGCGCAAGTTCGAAGATAAATTGGCACAAGTATACATTCAGCAAAAAGTACGCGGATTTTTACATTTATACAATGGGCAGGAAGCCGTTCTTGCTGGCGCTTTGCATGCTATGGACCTTTCTAAGGATAAAATGATAACCGCTTACAGAAATCACGTACAGCCTATTGGTATGGGAGTCGATCCAAGAAAAGTTATGGCCGAACTATACGGAAAAGCCACTGGAACTTCTCAAGGTTTAGGCGGATCCATGCATATTTTTGCGCCAGATAAAGGGTTTTACGGAGGACACGGAATTGTTGGAGGACAAATTCCTTTAGGTGCAGGGTTAGCTTTTGCAGATAAATATTTTGAACGTGATGCAGTAACCTTAACGTATATGGGTGACGGTGCAACACGTCAAGGAGCATTGCACGAAACCTTTAACTTAGCGATGCTATGGAATTTACCAGTTGTTTTTTGTGTAGAAAACAACGGATACGCTATGGGTACATCGGTAGAGCGAACTGCTAATCACACCGATATCTACAAACTCGGATTAGGGTACGAAATGCCTTGTAAAGCAATAGACGGTATGAAGCCAGATGTTGTAGCTCGCGAAATGGACGAAGCAATTACCAGAGCGCGCAGTGGAGGAGGACCAACATTTTTAGAAATTAGAACCTACAGATATCGCGGACACTCCATGAGTGATGCGCAGCATTACAGAACAAAAGACGAAGTAGCGCGCATGCGCGATGAAGATCCAATTAGCTATGTGCTGGATCAGATTTATAAAAAGAAATATGCCACCGAAGACGAAATTAAAGTAATCGACAAGCGTGTAAAGGATTTGGTTTTAGAATGCGAAAAATTTGCAGAAGATTCTCCATATCCAGAGAAGAACGTTATGTACGATGTTGTCTACGAACAGGAAGACTATCCCTTTTTATCACATAAATTATAACAATGGCTACAGTAATAAACATGCCAAGACTTAGTGACACCATGGAAGAAGGGGTGGTTGCTAAATGGCTTAAAAGTATTGGTGATGCGATAGAGGAAGGCGATATTTTAGCCGAAATCGAAACCGACAAAGCCACTATGGAGTTCGAATCTTTTTACGAAGGGACATTACTACATATTGGAATTCAAGAGGGAGAAACCGCTAAAGTAGATACCCTTTTAGCCATTATTGGCGATAAAGGCGAAGATATTTCTGGCTTGCTTTCTGGAGCCGATACTAAAGTAGAAGCACTTCCAGAACCGGAATCGGAACCAGCCGCTTCTAGTGAACAACCAGCTCAAACTAAAAAGGTTAGTATTCCAGATGGGGTAGAAGTTATAACCATGCCGCGTTTAAGCGATACCATGGAAGAAGGAACGGTTGCATCTTGGTTAAAAAAAGAAGGTGATTCGGTTAGTGAAGGCGATATTTTGGCCGAAATCGAAACCGATAAAGCCACCATGGAGTTCGAATCTTTTTACTCTGGGGTTTTACTAAAAATTGGAATTCAAGAAGGAGGTACTGCTCCTGTAGATGAGGTTCTTGCTATTATTGGCCCAGAAGGAACAGATGTTTCTGGGATCATGGAGAATTATTCAAAAGAAGAAAGCACGCCAAGTGCTCCAAGTACGCCAAGTGCTCCTGAAGTTAAAAAAGAGGCTGCACCACCTGTAAAAGAAGCACAAAAGCAGACGCCTGTTGCAGCTCCTTCGACTAACGGTTCTGCTAATAATTCAAACGGGCGCTTATTTGTTTCTCCCTTAGCTAAAAAGCTGGCCGAAGAAAAAGGTATTAATTTAAATACTGTTGCAGGTTCTGGAGAAAATGGCAGAATTATTAAGCGTGATATAGAAAACTATCAGCCAAGTACTGCCGCAGCAGCTTCTAGTTATGTGCCTGTTGGGGAAGAGTCTTTCGAAGAAGTTGCTAATTCGCAAATGCGAAAAACCATTGCCAAGCGTCTGGGTGAATCTAAGTTTACCGCTCCACATTATTACCTAACGGTAGAATTAGATATGGATCATGCTATCGCAGCCAGAAAGGCAATTAATAGCGATCCGGACGTTAAAATATCTTTTAACGATATGATTGTAAAGGCATGTGCTATGGCTTTGCGCAAACATCCAAGAGTGAATACCCAATGGACTACAGATGTAACCCGCATTGCAAAGCATATTCATATAGGGGTAGCAGTTGCCGTAGAAGACGGTCTTCTTGTTCCAGTGCTTAAATTTGCCGATCAAATGACTTTTAGTCAAATTGGAGCGCAAGTAAGAGAAATGGCAGGAAAAGCACGTAATAAGAAGCTTACGCCACAAGAGATGGAAGGGAGTACCTTTACCGTTTCTAATTTAGGTATGTTTGGAATTAAAGAATTTACTTCTATTATTAATCAGCCTAATTCTGCAATATTATCTGTAGGTGCAATTGTAGAAAAACCGGTAGTTAAAAATGGTCAGATTGCTGTTGGCAATACAATGACGGTTACTTTGGCTTGCGATCATCGTACTGTAGATGGTGCAACCGGAGCAGCATTCTTACAAACTTTAAGAACCTATGTTGAAAACCCGGTAACCATGTTTGTCTAGAGCTAAATTTATACAATACAAATAAACCTGCTGTAATTATTTTGTTTAATCGCAGCAGGTTTTTATCTTTAAAAAGATGTCTAAAACTATAGTAATTACAGGAACTAGTAGAGGAATTGGTTACCAATTGGCCAAGCAATTTACAGCGGCTGGGCATAAAGTAATTGCCGTCTCTAGGAATTCTAAGCCTATTGCCCAATTGAATCTTCCCGGATGTATTACTATAAGTTGTGACTTGGCTAACGATGCAGATTTAGATGCCTTAGCCAGCAATATAAAAGCTACGGTTTCCTCTATCGATATTGTAATAAATAATTCCGGCTATTTGGTAAATAAGCCTTTTGGTTCGCTCACTGCGGCCGATTGGTTAAAATCGTATCAAGTAAATGTGTTTGGTGTAGCGGGACTTCTACAACGCTTAATGCCCTTAATAAACCCCAAAGGACATGTGGTTAACATTAGCAGTATGGGTGGAATATTGGGGTCGGCCAAGTTTCCTGGCCTTGCGGCTTATAGTTCTAGTAAAGGGGCGTTAATTACCTTAACCGAAGTGCTTGCAGAAGAGTACAAAGAAACTGGCCCTAGCTTTAATGCATTGGCTTTAGGAGCTGTTCAAACCGAGATGTTAGAAGAAGCTTTCCCTGGCTATAAGGCGCCAACAACAGCTAGCGATATGGCAGCTTATATTATGGAGTTTGCTTTAACTGGGAACGCTTTTTACAATGGTAAGGTATTACCTGTATCAAGCTCAACTCCTTAAGTTATGGAGCAGGCGCTCGCCAAATATATTCCACAGGCAGCACTACAGCCCTGTTTAGCACTTATACAAGAGCATCAGGTACATTTAAAAATAGTAAATACACGTGTCACAAGACATGGAGATTACAGAATTCTACCCGATGGTAGTCATCAGATTACTGTAAATGCGCAAGCTAATACCTACCGATTTTTAGTTACACTGGTGCACGAAATTGCACACCTTTTGGCTTTCCAACGCTTTGGAAGACAAATAAAACCGCACGGAAAAGAATGGAAATATACCTTTCAGCATTTAATGTTGCCATTTATTCGTCCCGAAGTTTTCCCTAAAGATTTGTTGCCTTTGCTTGCTAAGCACTTTAAAAATCCTAAGGCAAGTAGCGATACAGATGCTAAGTTATCTTTAGCATTAAAAATGTACGATCCTCCAAACGATAAAAATTTTATTTTCGAAATCCCTTATGGCGGCGTGTTTAGACTCTACAACGGAAAGCTTTTTAAGCGCGGTAATAGGCGTGTTAAACGTTATGAATGTGTAGAAATTACAACAGGTAGGTTATATTTGTTTAACCCCAATGCAGAAGTAGAATATATTAAACAACAATAGCAATAGCATATGAACAATAGCAATTATTTTGCGGTTATTATGGCAGGCGGTGTGGGTTCGAGGTTTTGGCCCGTTAGCACACAGGCGTATCCTAAGCAGTTTCACGATATGCTAGGAACTGGTGATTCCTTGATACAAAAAACCTTTAAACGACTTGCGGCATTCATGCCAGAATCGCAGGTATTAATTTCTACCAACAACAACTATAAAAGTCTTGTTAAGCAACAGTTGCCTCAAGTACAGGACGAGCAGTTTGTGCTGGAACCAATGATGCGCAACACTGCGCCATGTATCTTGTTGGCTGCATTAAAGATTCACAAACAAAATCCGGACGGATTAATGGTGGTAGCTCCTAGTGACCACTGGATAGAAGACGAGGCCGCTTTTGCAGCTAATATTGAGCAAAGTTTTGATGCCTGTGCCAGTAGCGATATTTTAATGACTTTGGGTATAACTCCTACGTTTGCCAACACGGGATATGGTTATATTCAGTATGATAAAACTGGAGGTTCAACAATAAAAAATGTAGTTCGCTTTACCGAAAAACCCGATTATAATACGGCAAAATCTTTTCTAGAGGAAGGCAATTATGTTTGGAATAGTGGAATTTTTATTTGGAGCGTCACGAGCATACTCAAGGCTTTTAAACGTGACCTTCCTACCATGTATGCCTTATTTAATAGTGGCTTGAGTTTTTATAATACTCCAGACGAAGCCCAGTGGGTCGATGCCAACTTTGGCGAGTCGGAAAACATTTCTATTGACTACGGAATAATGGAACAGGCTAACAATGTAAAGGTTTTACCAGCTTCTTTTGATTGGAACGATCTAGGAGCATGGGGTGCGCTTTACGACAAATTAGATAAGGATAGCGCAAATAATGCGGTGGTTGGCGCTAAAACCCAATTACTAGATGCCACTGGAAATATGATTTTTACTGGCAAAGATAAAATTGTGGTTATAGAAGGTTTAAAAGATTATATTGTTGTAGATAAAAAAGATGTTCTTGTAATTGTCCCCAAATCTAAAGAGCAAGAAATTAAGCGCATTTTAAACGATGTAAAAAATAATTTTGGCACTAATTATTCATAAGTAATGGACAAAAACGAACAAGCAGAAGAAGAGCAAGGCAAAGAGCATAAAGAAGCAATTAAGCAAGATGCCAAGGGGCTGTTTAATAGTATTCGACAATTTTTAGTGAATTTATTAGACTTTCGTGCCGATACCGACAGAGAAACCACATTAAATGCTGTAAAAGCAGATATTCCATTTAAAGGGGCAACAGCATGGATTTTAATATTTGCCGTGTTTATAGCCTCTATTGGGCTTAATGTTAGTTCTACTGCCGTGGTAATTGGAGCCATGTTAATTTCGCCTCTAATGGGTCCTATATTAGGTGTTGGAATGTCTTTGGCGATTAACGATATAGATACCTTAAGACGATCGGTTATTAATCTAATGGTAATGGTAGTGTTAAGTGTTATTACGGCCTATCTGTATTTTAAATTATCACCACTTACCGAACTCACTCCAGAGCTTGAATCTAGAACGGCTCCTACAATATTAGATGTGTTCGTGGCTATTTTTGGTGGTCTGGCACTAATTGTTGCCAGAACTAAAAAAGGAACAATAGCCTCGGTTATTTTTGGGGTAGCAATTGCCACAGCCTTAATGCCGCCATTATGTACGGCGGGTTACGGTCTTGCCGTTGGCAATTTTGACTACTTTTTAGGTGCCATGTACCTATTTTGTATTAACTCGATATTTATCGCCTTAGCAACCTTTGTGGTTATTAAAATTTTGCGATTCCCAATGATTAAATACGCCAATTCCAAACGACGAAAGCGTATTGCTCAAATTGTGTCGTTATTGGCTATAATTTCTGTTATTCCAGCGGGACTTACTTTTTACGATGTGCTTAAAGAAAGCAAATTTAATAGCGATGCTAAATTGTTTATTCAAAATGAACTTACGGCATTACCTAATTCGAACTATGTAAAACGACAGGCGACGTATCATTACAATAAAGACGATTTTAATACTATCGAACTTGCCACTTTTGGTCAAGATAAGATAGATGCTACTACAGAAAATTTACTTAGGACTAGACTGCTAGATTATTCTGCTTTAACAGATGTTAAGCTGTTAATTAATCAATCTGGATTGGCTAATGACTATACAGACGAGCTTCGTTTTATGGGAGAGCTGCGCACGCGTGATTCGTTAGATCTTTTAAATCAGACACAACAAATACGGTATTACGAACAGGAGCTGGCTAAACTTAAACGTTTAGAGCGACAGACTATTCCCTTTCGGGCTATAAGTCAAGAAGCAAGAATAAACTACGATGGTCTTGAATCGATTCAATATGCCAATACGATTCAAAATAACTACAAAAAAATAGATACTCTAGCTGTGTTTTCTGTTAAGTGGGCCGACTCGATAAAGCGTAAAGAAAGAAAGAACAACCTTAAAAAATTAAGCGAGTGGTTAAAGTTTAAAACAAATCTAGATACCCTAGTGGTTATAGAACTTAAGTAAATAAAAAAATCCCGCTGTTTAGCGGGATTTTTTTATTGTATTACTCGAATTACTTACTTCTTAATAAAGCGGTAATTAACTTCGTTTCCTTCTACAGTAAAGTTCGCAAAGTAAACCCCAGTTTTAAGGGTGGAAACATTAATTCCGTTACTTGCATCTATTGCTGTATTTAAGGCTAAACGACCGTTTATGTCGAATACTTGAACCTGAGTGTCATTAAGTCCAGTTAAAGAGAAGTTTAAGCGCTCTACCGTTGGATTAGGGTATAAGGTAATACCATTCAATTCAAAATCGGTTACCGCTAAAGGAGCATCTCCTTCTGTGTATTCATGTAATTGGTTAATATCAGGATTTAAATACTGATCTACGTTTCCGCTAGGCCACTTAATAATAAGTTTGTCTATGCTTGAAGCTGTTCCAAGACCAAAGTGTCCAACACTACTAGACATATGGCTAAACCCTTGTCCAGAACGTATTTCGCGAATTTGGATTCCCCATGAACCGTAAATTTCAATACGAGCACCAATACCTTGAATATTGCTTTCTACTCCTATTAATTTAGCTTTTATGTAATTGTTAGAGTTACCGCTATTAATCCATAAGTCGTTGTTTCTCACAACGTCTAAAAATCCGTCGTTGTTTAAATCGCCAATTGCACCTTCATCGAATGGTAAATCGTAACCTGTAAAAGTTCCATCACCATTGTTTAGATATAGCTCGCGAGATAATTCAGAAAGGATATCTACAAAACCATCGTTATTAAAATCGGCAGCTTGGTTTTCCCATGCTCCTAGATCGTTAGGGTTAATTCCTGTTGAACCAATAATGTCTACAAAGTTTCCGTTCCCGTCGTTTTGCATAAAACGGTTTTGGTCTGTATGGTTTACAATAAATGCATCGAAGTCACCATCGTTGTCAAAATCTTGAAAAACTGTAGACCAAGATTGTGCGTTGTCACGCATTCCAATATCTAAAGCATTTTCTGTAAAGGTTCCATCGCCATTATTTGTATACATAGCGTTGTCACGGTTTGGATCACCAGCACTAGCGCCACCGCGACATTTTGTTAAGAACATATCGGTATCCCCGTCGTTATCGTAATCTACCCATAAACTTGCGTAGTTTCCAGGACGGTCAAGTGTTACAATTAAACTCTGATCCATAATCATGTTTCTTGAACCGTCGTTTCTGTACGGATGCGATTCGTCAACATCGTGACAAACAAAGGCGTCTAAATCGCCATCGTTGTCTATGTCTACAACATTAGAACGTTGCGAAAATATATATGTGTCGTCAGAATGATCTTCGGTAAAACTTGTAATATTAACTCCATCTGTCGAATTCGCCCATAAAAAAGAAGAGCGATTTCCGTTTCCTAGTACTAAATCAAGAAAACCATCGGCGTCAAAATCACCAGCAGCCACACTCCAAGTTGGAGGTTCGGCAATGGTCATAGAATAAAACTGAGAAGTAAACGTACCATCTGCATTTTGGTAGTCAATCCCAACTCCTCCCGAAGCTACACGTACATAGTCGTCTAGCAAGTCACCATTCATATCTACGGCAATTTCTGATCCTGCAGTAGGGTAAGAGGCTATTAAATCATCTTCGTTTGTAAACGAAACCGTTTGGGCAGTAAGCGCAAAACTAGCAGTGATTGCAAATGCGCATAGGGTAATTTTTTTCATCAATCTTTATTTTTTAAAATTCCGAAAAGCCAGTAGAACAGGCTTTTATTGAGCAGAATTATTTAATTAAGTGGGCTAAATGTACGTTAATTATTTTGATTTTGAAACAGTTATAGCCCTTGTTCGTACTCTTTAATTTGAACCTCTCGAATCTTTTTAAACAGATTCGAAGAATATACAAAATCGGTTACGTCTTTATTTTTGGTAATAAAGATTTCTTTATTGTTTCCTTGCCAAACCAAATTCCCTTTTTGAAGGAACACAATTTTTTCGCCAATTTCCATTACTGAATTCATATCGTGCGAATTAATAACGGTAGTTATATTGTATTCTCTGGTAATTTCCTGAATTAAATTATCTATTAAAATTGCAGTGCGCGGATCTAAACCAGAATTGGGTTCGTCGCAAAATAAATACTTAGGATTATTTACAATAGCCCGGGCTATAGCAACACGTTTTTGCATTCCTCCAGAAATTTCGGAAGGGTATTTTAAGTTCACGTTTTCAAGATTTACGCGCGCTAGAACAGTATTTACACGCTCCAGCATTTCGTCTTTTTTTTGCTTAGAAAACATGCGCAGCGGAAACATAACGTTTTCTTCTATGTTCATAGAATCGAATAGCGCACTGCCTTGAAAAACCATCCCCATGTCTTCGCGAAGATCGCGCTGCTGGTCGTCGTTCATTTCTTGTAAGGACTTATCTTCAAAGTAAATATGCCCGCCATTGGTTTTAAATAACCCTAATAAACACTTTAAAAACACCGTTTTTCCAGAACCACTCGAGCCAATAATTAAGTTGGTTTTACCCCGTTCGAAGGTGGTCGAGATTCCCTTTAGAATTTCTTCTTCACCAAAGCTTTTATGTAATTTTTCTACCCGAATCATTAGCTTAAGAGTAATTGAGTGATTATGTAATTGGTAAGTATTATTAAAACACTAGTCCATACAAAGGAATTGGTACTTGCCTTCCCAACCTCC
This sequence comes from Gilvibacter sp., assembly GCA_965277295.1. GTDB lineage: Bacteria > Bacteroidota > Bacteroidia > Flavobacteriales > Flavobacteriaceae > Gilvibacter. The sequence goes on along the minus strand of OZ255720.1, from coordinate 529,091 downwards.
AGTGCGCCACCTTTCATAAAGTACCCCTGCCACGAAGGCACTGTAGCTAAAATAAAGGCAAACACAAAGGTTTTAATAAAGGCATAAGTAACATGAAAGGGCGTAAAATCCGATTGCAACCCTTGAATAAAGGCGTCGCTGGTACTAAACCCACCATAAACTCCCGCAACATAGCCTCCGCAAATTCCTAAAAACATAGAAATTGCAATAACCATCGGGAAAAACATGAGTGCGATTATTTTGGGAAACACCAAATAGTTAAGGGAATTAATCCCCATAACTTCTAAGGCGTCAATTTGTTCGGTTACCCGCATAGAACCTATACTCGATGTAATAAACGAACCTACTTTTCCGGCCATAATTATTGCCATAAACGTAGGTGAAAACTCCAAAATAATAGATTGCCTTGTGGCAAAGCCTACCAAATATTCGGGAATAATGGGGTTAGAGATATTTAATGCCGTTTGAATAGCAACTACTCCGCCAACAAAAAACGATATAAAGGCTACAATCCCAAGAGAATTAACAACTAGGTCGTCTATTTCTTTAAAGATAAGCTGTTTTAAAACCGAAGTTTTGGTCGGTCTGCTAAAAACAGCCCGAAGCATTATAAAATAGGAGCCTATATCGGCAATGTATTTTTTGGGATTCATTAATGCGAAGGTACTAATAAATTTAAGGCTTTGCTATCCAATATTTGGGTTAGTCTCGGGCCATAAGCTCCATTATTTTATTAAAGATTTGTGTGTTTTCGTAGATTCCGCCAAATTCAGATTCTCCCGGGCCAAATGCGAACACAGGAACCATAGTTGCAGAATGCCCCCCTGTAGAAAAGCTAGGCTCGATAACATTGTAACTTGCCCCATCTGAACTTAAAGTAAAGCCCCCTGTTTCGTGATCGGCCGTTACTATTACTAAGGTTTCGCCATCTTGCTGTGCATAATCTAAAACCGCTCCTACGGTAGCGTCAAAATCTAATAATTCAGTAGTTAAATAAGCTGCATCGTTATCGTGTCCTCCCCAATCTATTTGTGAGCCCTCAATCATTAAAAAATAACCTTCGGGATTTTTAGAAAGACAGGCTATTGCTAACTTTGATGCTTTAGTTAAAAAATCTCCACGGCCTTCTAGCATAGTTGGCATGGCGTTATCGGCTAGTATTAATGCCATTTTTTCTGTAGCCGTTGTTGGAATTTGCGTGGTGTCTATGGTAAATCCTTTTGCGGCTAAATCGGGTAAAATGTTTGTGCTGTCTTTACGTCTTTTAAAATATCTAAGTCCACCTCCGGCAAAATAACTAATATTAGAATTCACTAAATCTGTTGCAATATCTTGATGCATGTTTCTAGAAACCGCGTGGGCATAAAAACTCGCTGGGGTTGCATGGGTAATGGTAGAAGTGGCGATCACCCCACTACTAATATTAGCTGCGTTAAAAAGTTCGGATAGATTAGCTACATGGGTTGAATCTGGATTAACTCCAATGGCTCCATTATATGTTTTTACACCACTGGCAAAAGCGGTAGCTCCTGCGGCAGAATCGGTTATTAATTGGGCAGAAGAAGAGGTTTTAATTAACCCAACAACAGGAAAACGTTCGAAGTTTGGCGGCTCGTCTAACTCAAACTGGGCCACCGAAACCTGACTAAGTCCCATACCATCTCCAATTAACAAAATTACGTTTTTAGGTTTTTTAACAGCTGCTACAGTGGTCTTATCGTTATTGTCTGGCGTAGTACTGGTATTACAGCTGGTAACAAGCAAAAGCAGCCCTAGCATATAGATTGGAAATTTCATAACATTATGGTTTTGTTAGTTTGTTTTTTATGGCTTTGTATCGCAGTCTACGCATAAATTTTCCTTCTAATTTGGTTAATAAGAAGGGTTTATTTTGCAAGCTAGCCTTGCCAAATCCCAGACAACAATTTATAAAATACAATGCACTTTTTTTACGCCACCCCAATTTTAACGCGGCCAAAAAAGTAAGCAGTGGTCGGTAGCGCATTTGGTAAAAGGCAATGCCTTGATTGTACTTAGATTTTTTACCGTAAGTGGTGCCCGTCGGTTTTAAGTGCTTAACTTTTAACGAGGGGTCGGTAATTACTTCCCAAGCATTGTATTTGGCTTTAATTTCGTCTATGGTGTCCCAGCCCATTGCGGGAGTAAGTCCACCTATTGCTGTAAAACAAGCTTTGCGATAGGCCTTAAGTGCTCCACGAATATGGTCTTGATTGGTTAAATTCTCTAACACCCATGCCTTGTCTTTTTCTATATAACAGAATCCACCGGCAATTCCACATTTGGGATTAGTATTAAAAGCCTTGGCTATTGTTGCTAGGTAGTTTTCTGGAAATATTAAGTCGGCATCGAACTTACAAATTAGGTCGTACTCTTGGTCTAATTGTGTTATTGCCTTATTAAAAGCGCGAACAACTTTGGCTCCAGGTAAATGTTGTTGGTCTGTTGTCGTGTTTTTTATTATCGAAACACTCGGGTGCGTCTTAGCGAGTACTACAACTTTATTGTAGGTTTGGTCTGTTGAATTGTCGTCGACCACAATAATTTTTTTTGCCGGCAGGGTTTGCTCGAGTAAAGATGCCAAGGTCCGCTCGATAACGTCTGCTTCGTTATGCGCGGGTATTACTATGTAGATTTTCATTTTTTGCACGTTCGGCATAAACTAAATAGTATCGAGGTGTAAAACGTCGTAATATAGGTCGAATTCCAATTTTTTTAACTGGATTTGTAAACTTAAGGCGTTTTTTAATATGCCAACCCGATTTTTCTAACAACCAGTCGAATTGCCAATCCTCGAATTCATGATAATGTCGATCCCAGTCGTCTGTTTTGCTTTTATAAGCCGAAGCAAACCATAATTTAAGCGGAACAGAGGCCACTAATTTAGTAGCCGACGCCTCTTGCAACAAGGTAAAAGGGGCTACCATATGTTCTAGAATTTCGAATGCTGTAAGTACTTCTCGGTCTGTTTGTTGTACAACAGAAAAGTCTAAATCTAAATCTTCGCCTGTGGTATTTTGCACATCGTACCCCGCTTTATTAAGATAATCTGTAAAAGGGTTAGCTACTCCCAGATCAAGAATTTTACGGTCCGCAGCAACGTTTTCTTTTAAAAAGTCAAGGGTAATTTTGTATCGCTTTTTAGGGAGTTTTCCTTCGTACATCTGGGATTAATGTTGATAAACCACAGCATTTATATGCATTCCTCCACCTACGCTAGCAAATACAACAGCGTCACCTGGATTAAGTTCGTGTCCTTCCATTTCGCCTTTACGCACTAGGTCGTATAAAGTAGGTACAGTGGCTACCGAACTATTACCTAAGGTCTGAATGCTCATAGGCATAATTCCTTCTGGGATGTCGGTTTTGTATAATCGGTACAAGCGCGATAGTATGGCTTCGTCCATCTTTTCGTTCGCCTGATGGATAAAAATCTTTTTAATATTTTCTATCCCAACACCACTATTGTCGATACAGGTTTTTATGGACTTTGGCACATTAGTAAGTGCAAATTCGTAGATTTTTCTACCGTCCATTTTAATATAACGTGTATCTGGATTTAAGTCTTTATTGTTGGATTTTCCAAAGTATAAATAATAAGCCTCGTCGTAAGTAAAACTAGCCGACTCGTGAGCTAATATTCCACCAGGTTCATCGGTAGCTTCTACAATTGTTGCACCTGCACCGTCCGAATAAATCATGGAATCCCTGTCGTGCTTATCTACAACTCTAGAAAGTGTTTCGGTGCCCACCACCAAGCAGCGTGTTGCCATCCCTGCTCGAATGTATGCTTGCGCCTGAATTAGCCCTTCTAGCCATCCTGGACAGCCAAAAAGAATGTCGTAAGCAACACACTTTGGATTTTTAATGCGAAGGCTGTGTTTAATTCTAGAGGCTAAAGCCGGTAATAAATCACTTTGGATGGTATTGTGTTTTACATCTCCAAAATTGTGAGCAACAATAATATAATCCAAAGTTTCTCTATCAATATTAGCATCTTGAATGGCCTTTTCGGCAGCAAAAAAGCCTAAGTCAGAAGAGGTTAAATGATTTTTAGCATAACGTCTTTCGCCTATGCCAGTAATTCCTTTAAACTTTTCTATAATTACATCGTTTGGATGCGAAAAAGGTTCACCTTCTGAATCTAAAAATTCATGCTTATTAAAGTCCTGATTCTTCTCTATACCACTCGGTATATAGCTTCCCGTTCCAGTTATTTTAATACTCATATTTGGTCTTCTCGAGGTTAGTAAATGCGAAACTACTTAATATAACGGACTCTACCATTAATTAATTGGATTAACGATTGTTTTTTGCGGTATTAATAAAACAACCTTTCTATTTGCAATAAATTTAGCAGATTCGCGATAAATAATCATTTTTTTTAAAACTAAGCGTCCATAAATGCTTCAATAGGCGTACAGGTGCAAATTAGATTTCTGTCTCCGTAGGCATCGTCAACGCGACGCACTGTTGGCCAGAACTTATTATCCTGAATATAGTCCATAGGGAAAGCAGCCTGTGCTCTTGTATATGGAAACTCCCAAGAATCTGCCGTAACCATAGTTAAGGTGTGCGGTGAATTCTTTAAAATATTGTTAGGCTCTTCTTTGTCTACTGCATCAATTTCAGTGCGAATAGAAATCATTGCATCACAAAAACGGTCTAATTCTGCAAGGCTTTCACTTTCTGTAGGTTCAATCATCATAGTTCCTGCAACCGGAAATGATACGGTTGGTGCGTGGAATCCATAATCCATTAAACGCTTTGCAATATCGGTAACTTCAATCCCGTGAGCTTTAAATGGGCGGCAGTCAATAATCATTTCGTGCGCTGCGCGTCCTTGCTCTCCAGAATACAAGGTTTCGTAATGCCCTTTTAAGCGCTCTTTTATGTAGTTCGCATTTAAAATTGCCATCTCTGTTGAATCGGTTAAGCCAGATTCGCCAAGCATACATATGTAAGCATAAGAGATTAAACAAGCCAAAGCACTACCCCAAGGTGCCGCAGAAATAGCGCTAATAGCTAAAGGTCCTCCTGTTTTAATAAGTGGGTTAGAGGGTAAGTATGGCACTAATTGTGACGCAACACAAATAGGACCTACACCTGGACCTCCGCCACCATGTGGTATTGCAAAGGTTTTGTGTAAGTTTAAGTGGCATACGTCGGCTCCAATTGCTCCCGGATTTGTAAGTCCAACTTGCGCATTCATATTGGCGCCATCCATATATACTTGACCACCGTATTGGTGAATAATACCCGTAATTTCTTTAATCGCAGATTCGTAAACCCCATGTGTAGAGGGATAGGTAACCATTAAAGCTGCTAAATTATCTTTATGCTCGACTGCTTTTGCACGCAAGTCTTCGACATCTATATTGCCATCTTCGGTTGCTTTGGTAACAACAACTTTCATTCCAGCCATAACTGCACTTGCAGGATTGGTTCCATGTGCAGACGATGGGATTAAACATATATTACGATGACTTTCGTCTCGAGCTTCGTGATAGGCTCTAATAACCATTAACCCTGCATATTCTCCTTGAGCACCTGAATTAGGCTGCAACGAAGTTCCAGCAAAACCAGTAATTTGATTCAATTGGGATTCCAAACGCGCTAACATGTCTTGGTATCCTGCCGCTTGCTCTCCAGGAACAAATGGGTGAATACTACCCCATTGTGGATTGCTTAATGGCAACATTTCTACAGCCGCGTTTAGTTTCATGGTACATGAGCCTAGCGAAATCATAGAATGGTTTAAAGAAAGATCTTTGCGTTCTAACTTTTTAATGTATCGCATTAGTTCGGTTTCCGAGTGATACGAATGAAACACTTGGTTGGTTAAAAATTCTGAATCACGTGAAATTAACGATGGAATAGCCGTATTGTTACTTAAATCGACAATAGTCTCGGCCGAAGGCAATTTACTTACTTGTGCAAAAACGTCAAGAATTTCTTGTACGTCGTTTACCGTAGCGGTTTCGTTTATAGAGATACAAACTGTGTTTGGATCAGGGTAGAAAAAGTTTATTTCGTGAGCTTCGGCAATCTCTTTAACATCGCTTGCATTAGCAGTAATTTTTAAGGTGTCAAAGTAATGCTCGTTCGCTTGTTTAAAACCTAAAGCTTCTACACCTTCTGCAATAGTGACTGCTTTTCTATGAATTTTCGAAGCAATATCCTTTAGTCCTTCAGGTCCGTGATAAACGGCATACATTCCCGCCATTACTGCAAGCAATACTTGGGCAGTACAAATGTTAGAAGTTGCTTTATCGCGTTTAATATGTTGTTCTCTTGTTTGCAATGCCATGCGCAGTGCAGGGTTACCATCGGTGTCTTTTGTTAACCCAATAATTCTTCCCGGTATATGGCGTTTGTAAGCTTCTTTGGTGGCAAAATACGCAGCATGAGGTCCACCATAACCTAGCGGTATTCCAAAACGTTGTGTTGTACCCACCACGACATCTGCTCCCATACTACCTGGAGATTTTACTAAAACCAAGCTCATAATATCGGCAGCAACTGCAACCTTTACATTGTTCGCATTACACGCACTAATAAATGCTGAGTAGTCGTATAACATTCCTGTTTTGCCAGGCAATTGCACGATGGCACCAAAAAATTCATTGTTAATCTCGAACTCTTCATGGTCGCCTACTACCAATTCAATTCCAATAGGGGTAGCTCGGGTTTCTAGTAAAGCCATAGTTTGTGGCAATACTTCTTGAGAGACAAAGAACTTGTTTACGTTTGCTTTTTTCTGATCACGATCCCTAACTGCAAATAATAACGACATGGCTTCGGCTGCCGCGGTCGATTCGTCTAATAACGATGCATTTGCAATCTCCATTCCGGACAAATCTGTAACAACGGTCTGAAAATTCAAGAGCGCTTCTAATCTACCTTGAGCAATTTCGGCTTGATAAGGTGTGTATGCAGTGTACCATCCAGGGTTTTCTAGTATATTACGTTGAATAACTGCAGGAGTGATTGCGCTGTGATAACCCAGTCCAATATACGTTTTAAAAACGTTGTTACGTGAACCCAATTTATAGCTGTGTTCCAAATACTCTTGTTCCGACATGGCCGGATCTAATTGTAAAGGCGTGTCTAAGCGTATCGAATCAGGAATGGTTTCGGCTAATAATTGTTCCATGCTACTGGCGCCAACTTTATCTAACATATAAGCAACATCTTGCGGTCGAGGACCTATGTGTCTAAGCGCAAAAGAATCTGTGTTCATAAACCAAAAATTTTTGATAGCAAAAATACAACTAAATCTAGAAATATTTACAATGCTACAGGCTCACACTAGTTAAGTTTTTTAACAAAATACACGCTTATAAACACTTTGATTATTTTTGCTTAATAACAAAGCATGAAAAAGGTATTCGATTTTTATTTAACGAGCAGTATACACGTTTCTTTAGCGGTTGTTGCCTTGGTATATGCAGCCTATTTCTTTTTAGGTATTGAACCCGATGCAGGGCTGCTCTGTTTTGTTTTTTTGGCAACCGTGTCGGGATATAATTTTATAAAGTACGCAGGGGTCGCAAAATGGTATCATAGGAGTCTGCCACATAAAATGCGATTAATTCAAATTTTTTCTTTGATCTGTTTTATTGGGCTAGGATACTGCATTTGGCTACTTCCTAGTGACACGCGTTGGTTGGTGTTAATTTTGGCGGCAATCACCTTTTTATATGTTGTTCCAATTTGGCCAAAGTCCATAACCCTGAGAAGTATTAGTGGCTTAAAAATATTTATTATTGGAATGGTGTGGTCGGCTACGGCTTTGTTATTGCCTATTTGGCACGAAAAATTGCAATTAACTTCTGACAACTACATTTACGGAGCTCAAATCTTTTTGATAGTTATTGGCCTTACAATTCCCTTCGAAATTAAAGATCTAGACAGGGATAATGAACAATTAAGAACCTTGCCACAATGGCTTGGAGTACGGCAGTCTAAAATAGTTGCCGTCCTTTGTTTCGCTCTTGCTTTTGGACTTGATTTTTTTAAAGACGATTTACCTTTAAGTAGTACTTTGTACTGGCTTTTTGTATCTGTAATGGGAATTATTGCGGTGCTAAAAATAAATCGAAAATCGTCGGTCTATATAACTTCGTTTTGGATAGAAAGCATACCTATTTGGGCTGCATTAGGCTTACTGCTGTTCGCCTAGTGGTTTTGCATTTCTTTATTGAGCAGTTCCTGCAATTCTGATTTTTCGTCGCGACTTACGGTGCTAACTTTAGGGTTTTTGTACGCTTTGGTTAATTTGGTGTTTCTGGCCGTGTATTCTCTGCAGGCTCGACAATACAATAAATGTATATTCAATTTAATCTTTTCCCACAAAGATGCTTCCTTATACTGCGTTTTGTCGCAAATATGGTTGGCCTCGGTACATTCTAACTTTAACTTGCTCATTATTTCTATAACCAATTTTTTTCTAGACAATCTGCCATGGCCTTTCTGGCCCTGTGGATGATTACCCATAAATTAGACGGAGTAATGTCAAAAGCATTACAAATTGCTTCGGTATCGTAGTTTTCCATGGTTTTCATTCTAAAAATTGTGGCTTGCTTTTCGTTTAATGTGTCTAAACAATTGTAAATAGCGGTACCCAATTCTTCGTTTTCCATGGTATCTTCTGCAGTTTTGTCGAATCCATCGGCAACACGCTCTTCTAGCCAGTCACCTTCGGTTTGGCCTTCGTCGTAATTAATACGAACTTCGGCGCGACCTTTATTGGAATTGATTTTTCTGTAGTGATCTATTATTTTACGCTTTAGAATAGAAACTAGCCAGGTTCGTTCGGTGGCTTCCCCTTTAAAATTACCCATCGATTTAAGACCCGCCAAAAAGGTTTCGGATATTAAATCTTTGGCAATGTCGCGATCGTTCACGCGAACAATGGTGTAATTAAAAAGATAGTCGGAATACCGATCTACCCATTTGGTAGCATCTATTTGGTTAGCGGCCATAGCAATTTGGTCGAAATTTTAATCAAAAATAACAAAGTTCTGTTTAACAGCACGATTAATGCTTAGGATTCCGCATAAAATGGTAAAACCTGACAAGGCTTCACCATTAATTTTACAGAAAAATCGTACTTTTGGGAAAAGCTATGAAATGAAGTTAAAGATAACCTTAAGTGCTCTATTAGTGGCCCTTAGCCTAAATTTTGCTGGGGCTCAAGAAGACCATGTCTTCTTTTATGCTACCATGCAATTAGATCATGCTAAGAGCCTAGTGCAGGATTTTCCTGACGAAATCCAGATTATTAAAGCCAAGGCTGGTGAAGCTGCTGTGTACATTAGTGGTTTTGCAGCACACAAATTGCATGATAATATTCTTACACATGGGCCTGGTTATGTTTATATGTCCTCTAAAGAAAAGGCATTAGCACAACTAAGTTTAAATACAAAATACCAGCCTAAAAGTAGTTTTGTTTACACCTTAAGCGAAGCCAGCAATATTAATTTGGCCTTACCTATGGTAAATCCAGCTAATATTGAAGCTAAGATTTTAACCTTAGAAGGCTACGGAACACGCTATCACACCAAACCGCAAGCTCAAACTGCCGTACTCGACTTGAAGGCCGATTTAGAGGCAATGATTTTGGCCGCCAGCAGAGAAGATATAACGGTGCGTATTGTTAATCACATCGGAACAGGCATGCCATCTTTAGCCGTTACAATACCAGGGGGTTCTTTGGCTAGCGAATATGTTATTCTAGGAGGGCATATAGATTCTACTGCTCCCGATAAAAATAATGCCCCAGGTGCCGACGACAATGCCTCAGGTATTGCAACCATTACCGAAGTTTTTCGTGTGTTATTAGCTATTGATTATCGTCCGCAACGCACCGTAGAATTTATGGCTTTTGCAGCAGAAGAAATAGGACTAGTAGGTTCGTTCGAAATCGCCGAAGATTACAACAATAATAATGTAGATGTTTACTCCTATGTGCAGTTCGATATGACCAATCACAACGGTTCGGCTAACGATATTTATCTTATGACCGACCCGTATATTAGCTCGACATTAAATGGTTTTTTAATTGATTTAATGGACACCTATAACGCAACAGGAGACCACGCCTTAACCTACAGTACTTCTATATGTAATTACGGATGTTCCGATCATTTTGCTTGGTCGCAACAAGGGTACGAAGTTGCTTTTCCTTTTGAAGCATCTTTTGGCAATAGAAACCCGAACATTCATACTGCGGGAGATGAATTTAGTTTTACCGGTACGGCTATTCACGCCGCCAAGTTTGCTAAACTAGGGCTGGAGTATATTTTAGAAGCTGCAAAAAGCGAAGGTTTGTCTACTAGCGAGTTTACTAAAAACTCGGTAACTATTCGTGTGGTAAATAATCAATTGGTTTATAGTTTAAATAGTGGTGCTAACTACAATAGCCTTGATGTTTACAATGTAATTGGTCAGCAAATAAGTAAAAATTCAATTACTACAACAGCGGGTCAAATTGGATTGTCTAGCTTAAAATCAGGTATTTATATAGCTGTTTTTTCTGGAGCCAATGGTTCTAGAGTAGCAAAAAAGTTTGTAATTAACTAGATAAACAAATGGCCATGCAAGCTTGTTTCTGCCTCTAAAGATGAGGCGTAGCTTTTAATACGGCCCTGCTCTATATGCTCTTTTAACGCTCGATTCCTTCTTTCTAGAAAGCGGGTTAAATGTGCTTTTAAAATTAATTTATCTACAATTTTTCCTAATATTCCATAAGGTATTTTGTACTGGAGGATATCGGTCATTAGAACACCATTGTTGGTCTTGACAAACTTATGCTTATGAATAAAATAAGTGAAGTTGCCTTGAATCATAACATCGGTAAATGCAGTAGGAGCTTCGAACTCGATAATTTTAGAGGTGTGGGTAAGCCAAAATCCTAAATGTTTCCCGCGCCATTGCACAATTTGGTTTAAATTTATTAAACCTGTAGTTACTCCAGCTATGGCCTTTTCTTTTGTGAAAGAAGCGCTTTGGACATGAAAATCTATCGATCTCGATAAATCAAAAACCTCTTGAATATTCCCTTTAATTGTGGTTTCTAAGTGTATTTTTGTCATGATTGAATAAGATTTTGTAAGGCAGGATAGAGGCGATTAAACTTAAATTTAAAGCCGGACTCCTGTAACTTTTTGGGTAATACAAAACGACTTTTTAGAACCAATTCGGTTTCTGTTCTTAAAAAAATAGCGCCTAATTCTAAAAGAAATTTAGGCATAGGAATCCCAATTTTAGATTTTACTAATTCTCGAATTTGTTCCATTAACGTGCTGTTAGAAACAGGATGAGGCGCAGATAAGTTAATTACGCCTTTTAATTCTTGATTTGTAATTATATGATCCACACTTCGTGCAAAATCTAGTTCGTGCATCCAACTAACTTTTTGCCTTCCGTGGCCTTGAGTTCCGCCTAAGCCCAATTTACTTAGCGCGATTAATGGGGCAAGAGCACCACCTTGTTTGCCAAATACAATAGCGGTTCGCAGGGCCACTTGACGTACATCTTTTTTATAGAAGTCAAAAAAACTGCGCTCCCATTGTGTAGCCACTCCTACAGAAAAGCCTTGACCTAGCTCTCCGTTAGTTTCGTCCATAGGAGTTTCTAAAGAATGTCTGTAAATAGTGGCGGTAGAACTATTTAGCCAAAGTCGCGGTGGGTGTTTGCAATTTAAAATTGCTTCGCCCAAGGCTTGCGTTGCTTCTATTCTGGAATTTGTAATTGCTTGTTTGTTGCGGCTGTTATATCTGCAATCGACAGATTTTCCACTCAAGTTTATAAGAATATCTGTCGCTTCTAAAATTTTAGACCAGTCTCCTTGTGATTTTGCATCCCAAAGTATGTATTTAATATGCGCAGTACTGGGTCTAAATTTACGAGTTAATACGTAAATTCTATCCGTTTTTGGCGTAAAGTAGTCAGTAAGTACGCGGCCTAGAAATCCAGTTCCGCCTGCAATTGTTAGGGTAAATTTAGTTGTTTTCATTATAAAATTTTTCGACTTGTTTAGTTATGTATAAAAAGTAGAGTGCAATGGGCAAAGAACTTAGTATCAACTTGGGGAAAAAGGTACTCGTATCTATAAGCGAGAGAAGTATTCCTATAACTACAATAGCGCCATAAATTTTTAAATGATTGCCAAGTTTATTGGGGAAGCTTTTTATTCTTGTTAATAGCAAAATAAAATATACTAATTGAACTACCCCTAGCGATATATGAACAATCACACCGGGCCAGATGAGCAGATAAAGAGGTATAACAGAAATTAAAAGGATACCGTTAATTAGTACGATATATTTAAAGCTACAACTTATAAAACTTTCAATATATTTTGAAACATAATATGAAAAAAATAGCGACTTCATTATTTAAATAATTTAATTATTGTCTTGGTAACCCAGTTTTGTTCTTGATTAACTATGCGTTGCAACATGGCGTTTGCATTGTCCGACATTTCGTGCATAGCTGTCGTTTGCTTTATAAATTCGGCTGTTTTTTTGGTTCCATCTGGTTTAATAGCAGCTATTTCTTTGAGTACCTTTATAGTAGGTTCGATTTCTCTGCGGCTGCGCTCCTTAGCAATTTGACGGGCTAGTTCGGTAACATCTTTTTCGCTTTCAAAATACTCCCTGCGCTCGCCTGGTACATTTACTTTAAAAACAATTCCCCATTCCATTAAATGCCTAAGGTTCATGCTGGCGTTTCCTCTGGAAATTTCTAAATCTTCCATTATATCTTCCATAGACAGGGGTTCGGGAGAAATAAACAGTAATGCGTGAATTTGAGCCATTGCCTTATTAATACCCCATAAAGTGCCTAAGGCGCCCCAGGTGCTAATAAATTTTTGTTTGGCTTCTTTAAATTCCATACACAAATATAAAAATAAATTTTAAACTTTCAAAAATTATTGAAAGTTAATATATTCTAGATAGGTTTATTGTGTAGCTATAAAAGTCCAGCTCGTTCTAAAAGCGCTTCCGGATTAGGTTTTTTACCTCTAAATTTAATGTAGAGTTCCATGGGGTCTTGAGTTCCCCCTTGGCTAAGCACAAAGTCTTTAAACTTGCCTGCAACTTCTGGATTAAAAATCCCAGCTTCCTTAAAGTAACTAAAAGCGTCGGCATCTAGTACTTCGGCCCATTTATAACTGTAATAGCCAGCCGAATATCCTCCTTGGAAGATATGCGAAAAAGAGGTGCTCATGCATGTTTCTGAGGTTTCGGGAAACAATTGCGTATTGGCAAATGCATCTTGTTCGTGCTGCTTAACACTTTTAACCCTAGACGGGTCCGAGCCATGCCAAGACATATCTAAAAGCCCAAAGCTAATTTGTCTAAGCGTTTGCATGCCTTCGTTAAAAGTAGCGGCTTCTTTAATTTTTGTAACCAGTTCCATTGGAAGGGTCTCTCCTGTTTTATAATGCTTAGCAAATATTGCAAGCGCCTCTGGTTGGTAGCACCAGTTTTCCATAAGCTGACTTGGTAATTCCACAAAATCCCAAAGTACGCTGGTTCCAGATAAACTGGAATACCTAGTATTGGCAAGCATGCCATGTAGGGCATGTCCAAATTCGTGAAACAAGGTAGTTACTTCGTTAAAAGTTAGCAAGGCTGGTTTGTCTTGGGTTGGAGGACTAAAATTGCACACTATAGAAATGTGCGGACGTTCGTTAACGTTATCTTTAATTTGCTGCGATTTGTAAGAGGTCATCCAGGCTCCGCCTCGTTTACCTGCTCTGGGATGAAAGTCGGCATAAAATAAAGCGACTTCTTTATTACTGGCGTCGGTGACCGCATAGGTCTTTACATCTTTATGGTACACGGGTACGTTATCTATTTCTTTAAAACTTAATCCAAAGAGCTTATTGGCGATAGTAAAGGCACCACTAATAACCTTATTTAACTTAAAATAAGGTTTAAGGGCTTCGTCGTCCAGACTATAGAGTTCCTGTTTTAACTTTTCTGAATAATAAGCACTATCCCATTTTTCTAATTGGGTAATACCATCTAATTTTTTTGCAAATGCCGTTAACCTATTAAACTCTTTTTTTGCTGCTGGTTTGGCCTTTTCTAGGAGTTCGTTTAAAAACTGAGTAACCGCTTCTGGCTTCTTAGCCATACGATCTTCGAGTACAAAATGCGCGTGCGATTTATAGCCTAAAAGTACTGCGCGCTCGTGGCGTAATCGAGCAATTTTAAGTACATTTTCTTGGTTGTCGAATTCGTCGCCATTAAAAGCTCTGGCACCAAATGCAAGCGAGATTTCTTTTCTAAGGGCTCTGTTTTTGGCGTATTTTACAAAGGGTACGTAGCTTGGATAATCTAGGGTAAATACCCAGCCCGTTTTACCTTGGTCTTGTGCTTCTTGAGCTGCCATTTGTAACGCGCCTTCAGGCAAACCTGCTACTTCTTCTTTTGTTGTTAAATGTAAACTGTATGCATTGGTTTGGGTCAATACATTTTGCCCAAATTGTAAAGTGAGTTTAGATAATTGGGCATCTAATTCGCGAAGCTTTTCTTGATTTTTAACCCCTAAATTGGCGCCATTTCTTGTAAAACCTTTGTATTGCTTTTCTAAAAGCATAGCGTCTTCTGAAGTAAGTTCCAAGCTTGCTTTATTGTCGTAAACCAATTTTACCCGAGCAAATAAGTCAGCATTAAGTAATAAATCGTTTTTAAATTCAGATAACCAGGGTGAGACTTCTTGGGCAATAGCTTGAATCTGGTCGTTGGTTTCGGCACTGTTCATATTAAAAAAAATGCCACTTACTTTGTTTAATTGTTCACCAGTATTTTCTAAGGCAACAACGGTATTTAAAAAAGTAGGCGCCGCCTCTTGGGTTGTAATCGCTTCTATTTCTTTATGCGTAGCTGCAATTAGTTGTTTTATTGCGGGAGCATAATGTTCAGGTTGAATTTGGTCAAAAGGAGCAAAATTAAATGCCGATAATAAAGGGTTGTTCATTGGTACTATTTATTTTTTAAATCTTTGGCGCCTTGTTCTACTTTTATTTTTAAACCTTCTTTATAGGCAATTACTTTGTCTAAAACACAGTTATCCCTTACGCCAATAATTTGAGCAGCTAATATACCGGCATTTTTGGCTCCGTTTAGCGCAACGGTTGCAACGGGAACACCGCCAGGCATTTGTAGTATAGATAATACAGAATCCCAACCGTCTATAGAATTGCTTGACTTTACGGGAACTCCAATAACGGGTAGGGGAGACAGCGAGGCTATCATTCCGGGTAAGTGGGCAGCGCCACCTGCACCTGCAATAATTACTTTAAAGCCACGCTCATGGGCATGCTTGCCATAGTCAAACAATTTATCTGGAGTTCGGTGAGCAGAAACAATGTCTACTTCTATTTGAATATCGAAACCATTTAAAATATCTATAGCATCTTGCATAACAGGAAGATCGCTGGTGCTTCCCATAATAATTCCTACTTTACTCATAACTGGGTTTGCTTATAACTTGAATTGTATTTTTTACCGTTTGGGCAATACTTCGGGCTTTACTAATATCTTGATTAACTATGGTTACATGTCCCATTTTTCTAAAAGGACGTGTTTGTTGTTTGCCGTAAATATGTGGCGTAACACCTTCTAAGCTCATTATTTGGTCAATATTTTTATACTGAACCTGACCGGTATGACCTACTGCGCCTACCAAATTTACCATAATACCAGCAAGTTTGCTATTGGTGTTTCCTAAAGGTAAATTAAGTACGGTTCTAAGGTGTTGTTCAAACTGATTAGTAACGCTAGCTTCTATACTATAATGCCCACTATTATGTGGTCTTGGAGCTACTTCGTTTACTAAAATTTGATCGTCTTGTGTCTGGAAAAGCTCTACCGCCAATAGCCCAACATGGTCGTATGCATTAGATACCTGCAAGGCTACTTCGCGTGCTTTTTGAGCCACCGAATGGTTAATTCTTGCTGGGCAAATAACATACTCTACTTGATTTGCTTCTGGATGAAACTCCATTTCTACAACGGGATAAGTCACCGCTTCTCCTTTGGGGTTTCTTGCCACAATTACTGCAAGTTCGTTTTTAAAGGGAATCATAGCTTCTGCAATACAGGCTTGATCTTGCAATTCTTCAAGATCTGCTATACTGCGAACCACTTTTACCCCCATGCCGTCGTAACCTCCCAGGCAGCTCTTCCAAACAAAGGGAAAAACAGTATCGGGATTATTAGCATATACTAAGAGTTCGGCTTTGGTATCGAATTGCTTAAAGGCAGCGGTAGGAATATTGTGTTTTGTGTAAAACGATTTTTGAACCCCTTTGTTTTGAATAAATCGCAGGGTGGATGCACTTGGGTAAACTGCTAAGCCTTCTGCTTCTAGCTGTTCTAAAGCATCTAAGTTAACCCCTTCTATTTCTATAGTTAACACGTCTACTTTTTTACCAAAATTGTAAACCGTGTTGTAATCCATTAAACTCCCTTGTTCAAAATGGTTGCAGGCAATTCTGCAAGGCGCCTCTGCACTGGGGTCTAATACCCGTGTTTTAATATCGAATTTTCTAGTTTCGTAAAGCAACATTTTACCCAGTTGGCCTCCGCCTAGGATACCAAGGGTGAATTCAGAAGAGAAGTAATCGGTCATAGTCCGTCTAATTCTGAACAAAAATAAGCCTTTCTATTTGAACAGCGAAGTGTTCTTCTTATTATAAGTAAAAACGTATCTTTGCGCCGTATTTAAACCAGCTCATTTTAGGTGATTCAACTCGCAGACAAACAGTTTAAAAAGTACCTCGCAACCGATGTTATTCAACATGCGGTAAACGGAGTAGCTGTGCGAATTCAAGACGACTATAAAGGCAAAAATCCAGTTTTTTTAATTGTTCTTAATGGAGCGTTCTTTTTTGCCGCCGATATTATAAGAAAATTTGGTTACCCCTGCGAAATGAGCTTTATTAAAGTTGCTTCGTATCAGGGTTTAGACCAGACCAACGACATTACTACGGTAATGGGGGCAGAACCTGCTTTACAAGGACGCCATGTGGTTGTGCTAGAAGACATTGTGGATTCTGGAAATACAATAGAGGCAATTGTCCAAATTTTAAAAGAGGAACAGGTTGCTAGTTATGCCATAGCCTCACTATTCCATAAGCCAGAAGCTTATTTAAAAAGCATGAAGGTGGACTATGTGGGCATGGAAATAGAAAATAAGTTTATTGTGGGTTATGGTTTAGACTACAATGGGCTAGGAAGAAACTTAAAAGACATTTATATTTTAAACGAACAATACATGACAAATTTGGTATTATTTGGCCCTCCGGGAGCAGGGAAAGGAACACAAGCAGAAGTGCTAAAAGACACCTATAATTTAATTCATATATCTACTGGGGTTGTCTTTAGACACAATATTACCAACCAAACCGAATTAGGCAAACTTGCTAAAAGTTATATAGACGCTGGCGATTTGGTGCCAGATCAGGTTACTATAGATATGCTAAGGTCGGAGGTTGAGGCCAATCCAGATGCGAAAGGATTTATTTTTGACGGTTTTCCTAGAACTCAGGCTCAAGCTGCTGCTTTAGACGAGCTTTTAGAAAGTATGAATACCAGCGTTAGCGGTTGTGTGGCTCTAGAGGTCGATACAGAATTATTGGTTCAGCGTTTGTTAGAGCGCGGTAAAACTAGTGGGCGTAGCGACGACCAAGACGAATCAAAAATTAGAAACCGTTTTGACGAATACAATCAAAAAACAGCAATTTTAAAAGATTATTATCAAGGGCAGGATAAGTTTTATGCCGTAGATGGGGTAGGCGATATTCCAGAAATTACTGCGCGTTTATGCGATGTAATCGATTCGCTTTAAGCAATAATTAGTATTTAAGTATATATAATGACCGAAGGCAACTTTGTAGATTACGTAAAAATTCATGTTACTTCTGGAAAAGGAGGGCGTGGTAGTGCGCATTTACACCGCGAAAAGTACATCGAAAAAGGGGGGCCTGATGGTGGCGATGGTGGCCGGGGTGGTCATATAATCCTTAAGGCTAATCCAAATATTTGGACCTTGTATCACCTAAAGTTTAAACGGCATTTAAAGGCATTACAAGGCGAAAACGGAAGCAAGCAACGCAGTACCGGTGCCGATGGCAAAGACGTGTATATAGAACTTCCTTTGGGCACGGTTATTAGAAATACCGAAGACCAAGAAATTCTGCACGAACTTACCCAACCGGATCAAGAAATAATTATCGCAAAAGGTGGTAAAGGTGGGCTGGGGAACTGGCATTTTAAAAGCGCTACAAGACAAACTCCGCGCTATGCGCAACCAGGTCTGGAGGGGGAAGAGAAGAATATAACCTTAGAATTAAAAGTGCTAGCCGACGTTGGTTTAGTAGGGTTCCCTAATGCAGGAAAGTCAACCTTATTAAGCGTATTAACCGCTGCAAAACCTAAAATTGCCGATTACGAATTTACTACCCTAAAGCCAAATTTAGGGATTGTAAATTACCGCGATTACAAGACTTTTGTAATGGCAGATATTCCTGGAATTATTGAAGGAGCAGCAGAAGGCAAGGGAATAGGCCATCGATTTTTGCGTCATATAGAGCGTAATTCAACCTTGTTGTTTTTGGTGCCATGCGATGCTCCAGATATAAAAGAGCAATACGAAATCTTATTGGATGAACTGCGACGTTATAATCCAGAAATGTTAGATAAAGATCGACTAATCGCAATTTCTAAAAGCGATATGCTGGACGCTGAGTTAAAGGCAGAGTTAACCGAATTACTAGACGAACAGTTCGGCGAAATACCCTATGTGTTTATATCTTCGGTAGCACAGCAGGGTTTAACAGAACTCAAGGACAAACTTTGGGCAATGCTTAATAAGCCAGTTGTATAAAATATAAAAATGAATAAATTAACCCTCTTGCTGGTCATTTTTATGTTCTGGGCAGTTGGTTACTCGCAATGTCCGGCTACAGATTTGGTGTTTACTTCGCAGGCACAAATAGATGCCTTTGGGGTCGATGCTCCAGATTGTGCCTTTGTTACGGGATCGGTTACTGTAAGCGGGGCCGATATTACAGACCTTTCTGGCCTTAACGGAATTACCAGTATTGGGGGGCAACTCGCGATAATAGATAATCCGTTATTAGCAAGTCTTGCCGGTTGGAACGAAGTTGCACTTTTAGGGGAAAATGCAAAAATTACACTTCGAAATAATACTGTTTTAGAAGAATTAATGACCTTTTTTGGAGTGCTTAACCAAGGTCTTGAATTAGTAGACTTACCGGTTTTAAACGATTTATCTGAATTTACCGGAATTTCTTCGGTTTTGGATCTAATTATTGTCAATTGCGGTGCCTTAACAAATCTTTCTGGGCTGGAAAATGCAGCAGTTAGTAATCAGGTAAACATTCAAAATAACCCAGTACTTACCTCTATTTTTGATCTAGAAGGAATAGACCCTACTGAATTACAAGAGGTAACAATTACAGGGAATAGTTCGTTGTTTTTTTGCAGTGAGGTTTGGCTTTGTAAAATCTTATTCGAAGGCGCTGTAACAGTAACTATTAATTCGAATGCTTTTGGGTGCGATTCTTCAAAACAGGTATTAGATAAATGTATTATTGGTGTTAACGATCTTTCTTTGCAAAAGACGGTTGAATTGCTTCCTAATCCGGCCTCCAATCAAGTCTTGGTAAAGCTGGCCAATGGCAATAGTTTAAAAAATACAGTTATTTATAAAGCAACAGGGCAGCAGGTGTTAGCATCTTCTGCTAGTTTAATCGACCTGTCTACCGTTTCGCAAGGCTTGTACTTTATAGCCATAGAAACCCAACAAGGCATTATAGTTAAGCGCTTGGTTAAAGAATAGTATTCCCGTTAACCAAACCAATTAAGTTTAAACTTTACAATTAGTTTATTCGTATTTGAATACGTTTAGGCCATAATTACCCAGTTTTTACCCGTATTTACATTTTTGGTTGCATACTTATTGTTTTTCGATTAGTTTTAAGAAAATTCAAACTACTATGTTAAAACGACTACTGCTGCTGGGTCTAATTATTTTTTCTACGAACCTTTTTGGACAATGTCCAACAGAAGATGTATCGCTCGCTTCTCAGGCAGATGTGGACAATTTTGCGATTATGTATCCGGATTGTAGTGAACTCAATGCGCGACTTGTTATTGGTGGTCCACTTAGTGAAGGTGACATTACTGACCTTACTCCTTTAGCAGGCTTAACTAAAACAGTAGGCCCTTCTGGCGATCTTATAATCACAAACAGTCCTGTTTTGACTTCTCTGGAAGGTTTAAACAATTTGACCGAGGTATCAGATCAGTTTTCTATTTCAAACACAGGGCTTATAGAGATCGATGCTTTGAGCAGCCTAACCACCGCTACCCGCATCATTGTAAGAAACAATCCTGATTTAATCAATTTGGATGGCTTGCAAAGTTTTACCGCGGCATTAATTAGTGTTGGTGTAACAGAGAATCCTTCTTTAGTCTCTATTGAAGGGCTTTCAGGGATTAGCGAACTAAGCTTCGGGCTAACTATAAAGGACAACGTTAGTTTACCCAATTTAATTGGTCTTGAGAATTTAAGCAATGTGACAGGTCCTATAACTATCGATAATAATGACCTGCTTACGAATTTAAATGAATTCGAGAATTTTACACAAGCGGGGGATTTCTTTATCTCTAATAATGATCTTCTGACAGACCTTTCTGGTCTAGGCAACTATACCACAGGTGGCCTTTGGATAGAGAATAACGATGCCCTAATTGTTATTTCTGGTCTTGATAATTATATGGGAGGAGCAGATTCGACATTATTAATTAGCCAGAATGACAATTTAACTACAGTCACCATGGATGCCGTTACCTCTTTCAATGTAATGTCGATTTCTGATAATCCGCAGCTTTCATCATTGCCAGATGTGGCAGGAATAACAGTTAATGGCATTGGAGTTAATGGCAACTCATCACTTACTGATTTAGGCGGTCTAGAAGGGCTTCAAGGATTAGCAGAATTTATTTTAATTCGAGATAACGTCAATTTATTTGACATTTCGGCGCTGTCCGATGCCATTTTAACTGGGACGGATGTCAACTTTGCAATTGAGAACAATCCTATGCTATCAGAATGTAATATTGCAAGTATCTGTAATTATTTGGGTGTTGGTGGTTCTATTGATTTTTCTGGTAATGCTTTTGGTTGTATTATGCAATCCGAAGTCGAAGCGACTTGTACAGGCTGCCCTCCAGCGACCTTGTTTTTATTGTCGCAAGCCGATGTAGATAACTTCCCAATATTGTATCCGGACTGTACCTTGCTTAATAGTGGAATACGAATAGACGGCTCAGATATTAACGATTTAACGCCCTTATCACAAATAACAGCTATAGATGGTGGCCCTACACAAGGAATAATTCTAACCAATACGTCACTAACGAGCTTGGAAGGGCTAAATAATATTACCGACATTAGCGGTGGCGTTTTTATAGCTGAGAATCCACTTTTAACGAGTGTTTCTGGATTAGAAAGTTTAACAACAACAACGGGTTTTTCGTTCTTTAGAAATGCCTTGTTAGAAAACCTCGACGGACTCGAAAATGTTGCCGAAATTAATGCACTAGAAATTTTTGAATGTACGGCATTGACTTCTATTTCTGGACTTTCGGGACTTACCAATGTAAACGTTAGTATGTCTTTTGTTTTACTGCCCAATTTGGAAAGTCTCTCTGGCCTTGAAGGACTCACCGACTTACCAGATACTGACTTGCAAATGTTTGGTTGTAACTCGCTGTTAGATTTGGAAGGTTTACAAAACCTAAACAGTCTTGGTGGGCTGGATATAAGAAACAATCTCTCACTTATCGATTTGATGGCGCTTGCTAATGTAACCTTTAGCGATCCTATGTCCTCTTTTACTATTACGGGCAACACCTTGTTATCTGAATGCGATATTCCAAGTATATGTACCTATTTAAATGGCGGAGGTACCATTGAATTCGATAGTAATGCTGCGGGCTGTAATTCGCAATCCGAAGTTGAGGCCAGTTGCGAAGCCTGTCCAGATGGCGATGTAATTTTATCCAGCCAGGCAGAGGTCGATGCCTTTTTTACAACCGCTTCTGACTGTACCGACCTTCCCTTTTCTCTGGGTATTAGCGGTCCAGACATTGTTGATTTAACTCCCCTTAACGGTCTTATTTCGGTTGCTGATTTGACTATCGCAAATAATCCATTATTAATCAGTTTGGACGGCTTAGAGACTTTGACTACACTGGCAACAGATGCTAATGGGATTCTAATTCAGGACAATGCACTTTTAGAAGATTTAAGCGGATTATCTGGTGTTAGCGGCATAATTGGATTCAATCTGATAGTACAAAACAATCCGTCTTTAGCGAGTTTAAACGGGTTGCAGAATATAACTCAGCCGGTAGACGACGATGTGCAAATTATTAATAATGACGCCCTTACTAATCTTCAAGGTCTAAATGGTATTACCACCACCGACGATCTAATCATTAGAGATAACGATAGCCTGCTCACGTTAGCAGGTTTAGATAGTTTTACTGCCACCGGAACCCTTGAGGTTAGTGACAACCAAGTATTGCAAAACACAGAAGGCCTTCCTGGTTTGGAGACCATTTTTGGGCTGTTTATTTTTGATAATCCAGCACTTACAGATATTACCGGATTAAGTGAAGGAACATTTGACGCGTTTCCCGTGGGACTTAATATTTCTAACAACCCTAATTTGGCCACCTGTAATGCAGATTTAGTTTGTAATTACCTGGCCACTGCAGATCCAACAGATACAATTACCATAGAGAATAATGCGCCTGGCTGTGATTCTAGAGAAGAAGTTGAGGCTACTTGTGCGGTTTGTCCCACCGAGCAAGTCATTTTAACATCACAAGCCGAGGTAGATAACTTCCCTGTTTTATACTCCCTATGTTCTAGCCTCGATGTTAGATTAATTATTAATGGAGATAATATTGTAGACTTAACTCCTTTATCTGTAATCGAGCGATTTACCGGAGATAGTCAGTTACGTATTAACGATAATCCCAACCTGGTTACGTTAACCGGTCTCGAAAATTTAATAGAAGTAGGAGGACTGCTTAGTATATTCGACAATCCCAATTTAGAATCGTTAGATGGCCTAAACAATTTAACTTCTTGCGGAGGTTTATTTCTTAGAGATACAGCAATCGAAAATGTAGACCCCTTGGCCAATTTGGTTACAGTGAATGGCGAATTGAGAATTGGCAACAATGCGGAATTGGTCGATTTAAGCGCTTTGGAAAATATTACGACATTACCTTTTTCGGCTCTTGAAATAGTTTCCAATGCACAATTAACCAATCTAAATGGTTTGCAAAATATTGCCGAATGTGAAAATATAATTATCGGTCAAAATAATGCATTAACTTCTTTGGCTGCTTTAAACCCGGTCTCTGTGTGTTCAATCGAAATTTTCGAGAACAACAGTTTGGTGGTTATAGAAGGCCTGGAGCATGTAGCTTCCTTAGCATGTGGTCTTATTATACGTGATAATCCAGTTCTTGAATTAGTTGTAGACCCTAATCCAGATATCGTTTATGGAGAGATAGAAATAACAGGTAATAATTTGCTAACTACACTTCCTGATTTTGGTGTAACTACTGCTGTAAGCTTCTATGTTGCATTTAATCCGTTGCTCACCAATTTAAGCAGTCTTGCTGGTTTAGATCAGGTTTTTAGCGCCCGATTAACTTCGAATGCCTCGCTAACCGATATTAGTTTTTTCGAAGATTTTGATTTTAGTAATATGACAGATCTAAGAATAAGAAACAACGAAAACTTATCCAATTGTGCTGCGACTGAGCTCTGTAGTTATTTAATTTCTGGTGCGACAGCCGTTATAGAAGGGAATGCTACGGGTTGTGCTTCGGTCGAAGAAGTTACCGCTTCTTGCGTGACATGTCCAACCTCCGATTTGACCTTATCTAGTCAAGCCCAGATTGATAGTTTTGCTACCGATTATGGCTTCTGTGACACCTTAGATGTATTACTTACCATCTCTGGATCTGACATAACAGATTTATCGGGGTTGGCTCAACTTACAACCTTAAATGGTGGTTTAGTAATAGAGAACAATTCAAATTTAACCAGCCTTTCTGGTTTGGGTTCAATTTTACTGGTAGACAGTCGTCTTATAATAGAAAACAATCCTATACTTACAGACTTGGGGGATTTTTCTGGGACTGTTGGTTTTCCTGGGTTTAGAATAATTAATAACGACGACCTTACCAGTCTTTCGGGTCTTGATGGAATTACAGAGGCCTTCGACCTTATTGTAGAAAGCAATAATAGTTTAATTGACCTTACCGGTCTTGGTAGTTTAACGGTAATATTAGACCTAATTAGTATTCGAAGCAATGTGCAAATGGTTAATTTATCTGGACTTAGTAGTTATTCTGGTATAATTAACGAAATTCAGGTTATTGGGAATACTAGCATGGAGTCGTTATTAGGAATAGAGGGCCTATTGGCTGTTCAGGACGGTATAAATATTAGAAACAATGCCAGTTTAACAAGTCTTAACGGTATTCAGAATTGTATTAACGAGACCCTCGAGCCGCTCTATGGAATGCAAATAATTAACAACAATGCGTTAACAGATATTAGCGCATTAAATAATTTTAATGCAAACGCTGTAGGAGGATTAGAAATAACCAATAATTCAAGTCTTGCCGTTTGTAATAACGATTTTATCTGTGCTTACCTAGTCTTAGGAGAATTTGCTAGTTTTTCAGGAAATGCGGCTGGTTGCGAATCGAATACAACGGTAGAGGAAGCTTGTGGTTTGAGTGTCGAAGATTTAGACCTTGACCGTCAAATTGAATTGTTCCCTAACCCAACACAGGGTAACTTAAGTGTCCTATTGCCGGCAACAATTCAATTACAAAGCATTCAAGTTTACAATGTAGTTGGTCAAAAAGTTGGGACTTTTTATGAATCTTCTATTAATTTAGCGGTGTTAGAGGCTGGGATTTATTTTCTTAGAATTAAAACAAATACTGGTCAAGTTTTAAAACGAATCGTAAAGCATTAAAGGCAATATATCTTATATTTAAATAAAAAAGCCTGCTATGCGTATTGTTGTTACTCGTTATGTTTCTCTATGTGTTTTGTTTTTGGTGTCATCGTGCGGTTCTGCTCCAGCATTCGATTACAACACAGCTACAGATTTTACCAAAGTAAAAACCTACGGTTTTTACACAGACCTTCAAAGCGGGTTAAGCGAGTTCGATGAGCAACGTATAAAACAAGCTTTAGACAGTTTGCTGCCAACTAAAAACATGCGCTCTAGCGTTAACCCAGATATGTTAATAAACTTTTATGCCAGCGAACAATTAGCCCAAGGAAGCACCATTGGAGTAGGTGTTGGCGGCGGTGGTATGAATGGTAGTGTTGGAGTTAGTGGTGGGATTCCAGTAGGGGGTAATAAAATAGAACAACTGTTAACCTTAGACTTTATTTCTAATGCCCAAGATGCCTTAATTTGGCAGGGAACATTAGTTTCGACATATAGTGCAAAAGCCAACGCAGGCCAAATGAAGGCGCATTATTTAAAAGCGATTAGTAAACTGCTAAAAGGTTACCCACCCAAAAAATAAGATGATCTTAGTTGCGTTATTAGTTTTGGAAAAGAAATAATAGATTTGCAGTACTATGCTAAAGAACTTTTTAACTACCCTTTTTTGTTTTTTATTTGTAGCCTCGGCGTTGAGTCAATCTGCCATAGACCAGGCGAATCAATTAATACAGGCAAAAAAGTATGTAGAATCAGAACGAATCTTACATAATTATTTGCAGCAACAGCCTACAGATAAGGCCGCAAAGGAATTGTATGGCGATGCTTTGGGGTTTCAAGAAAAATGGGACGAAACCATTCAGGTTTACAAAGAACTCATGCTTTCCGACACTAGAAACGCCAATTACTTTTATAAGTATGGGGGTGCAATGGGTATGAAAGCCCTTGCTGTAAATAAACTAAAGGCAATGGGAATGGTAAAGGACATTCGTAACGCTTTTACTCGAGCGGCCGAACTTGACCCTAAACACATAGATGCCCGATGGGCTCTGGTAGAGTTCTACATGCAACTGCCAGGAATTATTGGTGGGAGCGAGAAAAAGGCACGATACTACGCTGGCGAACTAAAAACACTTTCGCCTGTAGATGGATACTTAGCACTTGGATACATTGCCGAATACAACGACGATTTTAAAGAAGCCGAACAAGCTTATCGTAAAGCGATAGAAGTTGGCGGGTCGGCACTTACCTATACCAAATTAGTCGATTTATACGAAGCTAACCAAGAACCGCAAAAAGCCTTATTAACTGGGCAAGAATGTATTGCTGCACACGACAATAACCGCATGCATTATCAAATAGGAAAAATTGCAGCCACCTTTAATATGAACAGCGATTTGGGGATAGCATGCTTGCATAAATACATAGAGAACTATACGGTAAAAGATGGGGTTCCAAAAGATTGGGCCTATTACCGTTTGGCACAGATTTACAATAATCAAGGTGATAAACAGCAGGCAACTACTTGGGTTAATAAGGCGCTAGATGCTAGACCCGATTTTAAAGAAGCGCTTAAGTTTAAAAAAGCTTTGTAGTCAATTTAACTTATAAAGTCAATCGCTATCTTTGTGTAATAAATAAGAAGAATGCGCGTACATTTTATTGCTATTGGAGGTTCTGCAATGCACAATTTGGCTCTTGCTTTACACCAAAAAGGAGATCATGTTACAGGTAGTGACGATCAAATATTCGACCCGTCTAAAGCCAGATTAGCCGCTCAAGGATTACTTCCTGAGGCGTTTGGTTGGTATCCCGAAAAAATTACAGCAGATTTAGAAGCAGTTATTCTTGGCATGCATGCCAAGGCTGATAACCCTGAATTATTAAAAGCCACCCAACTAAATATTCCTATTTATTCGTATCCTGAATTTCTTTTTGAACAAGCTAAATTAAAGTCTCGGGTAGTAATTGGAGGTTCCCATGGTAAGACTACCATAACCTCTATGATTTTACACGTGCTTAATTATAACGACCGCGATGTAGATTATATGGTTGGAGCGCAATTAGAAGGATTTACTACTATGGTTCGCCTTACTCCAGAGGCCGATTTTATGGTTTTAGAGGGCGATGAATATTTGTCTTCACCAATAGATAGAAGGCCAAAATTCCATTTGTACGAACCTAATATTGCTTTGCTTAGCGGAATTGCTTGGGATCATATAAATGTGTTCCCCACTTTTGAAAACTACGTGGCGCAGTTCGAAATCTTTTTAGAGCAAATTGTTCCTGGGGGAGCAATTATTTACAATCAAGAAGACCCTATTGTAAAACGTATTGTAGAGGCGTGCAATCGCCCCATAAAAAAGTACCCTTACGCAACACCTGAATATAGTGTGACAAACGGGCAAACGCTTCTAGAAACTCCAGAAGGGCCAATGCCCATCCAAATATTTGGAGCGCATAACCTTAGTAATCTTGAAGGAGCACGTTGGATTTGCCAACTTATGGGCGTAGATGCCCAAGAATTCTACGAAGCTATTGCTAGTTTTAGCGGAGCCAGTAAACGTTTAGAACGAGTTGCAGAAGGTGCAAATAGTATTGCGTATAAAGATTTTGCGCATAGTCCGTCTAAGGTAAAGGCTACTACAACTGCGTTTAAAAATCAATTTCCAGAACGGCCTTTGCTGGCTTGCTGTGAATTACATACCTACAGTAGTTTAACCCCAGAATTTTTAACCCAATACCAAGGGGCTTTAGATGCTGCAGATCAAGCCGTAGTCTTTTATTCACCACATGCAGTCGAAATTAAAAAGTTAGCGCCCATTTCTAAAGCGCAAATTGCCAAAGCTTTTAAGCGAGACGATTTAATAATTTATACCGATCCAGCAGCATTTCAAGAATTTTTATTTGCGCAAGATTTTAATGGTAAAAACTTACTTTTAATGAGCAGCGGGAATTATGGGGGGTTGGATTTTACTGCGTTACAAGGTAAATTCGCTTAGATGCTTACAAATTTGTAGATTAATTACACCCCAAAAGATCTAAGGTGATGGTCTAAATGCTTGTATTGCATTTTACCCCATTGTTCTTTAGTTAGTTTACCAAACATGGGGTGTGGGTTCCATTGTTGTTGTTCATTGCGACCGTAAAACGTATCGATAAGTTCCACTAAGGTTTGTTTTTCGGCATTAAAATCGCGGTCATCTTCTATTCTAAACCGTTTTGGCGTTGGCATATTTTTACGCCAAGGCTTATCGTTATACATCGATTTTTTAAACAGCATGCCCATAAGGTTAAACTTAGCTTTTACGGGTTCTGTTTTTAGAGCCGTTTTTAAGGGTAATTGACAATGATGAAACATTTGCGCAGGGTTCATTTTGCCCCAAGTATTTGCAGTTTTTGGTGTTAATTTATCAATTCGTGCTTTTATCTCTTGATGCGTATTGGCGTTAAATAGAGAATCCATATCTTTAAATTGTTTGCTAGTTTACTCCTCCCAAGATAGTTATTCTTTTGAACAAAAATGAATCACATTTGTCAATACGACAATGGGCCAAGGCAGACCGCCCACGTGAAAAGTTAATACAACAAGGGCCAAAATCGTTAACAAACGCCGAACTACTGGCCATTATTTTGGGTTCTGGAAACCGAAGCCAAAGTGCATTCCAATTGGCACAGCATATCTTACACAGTTACAATAATAACTTAAGGCAATTGCACTGCAGTCAAATTACAGCATTGTGCAAATTTAATGGTGTGGGTAGTGCTAAGGCTGTTGCGGTATTGGCTAGTTTAGAACTGGGAAAGCGCACCACCCATGTTACAGACCAAAAACAACTTAAAATAAAGTCCAGCCAGCAAGCGTATTTATGTATGGAACCCGAATTAGGAGCCTTATCTCACGAAGAATTTTGGGTCTTGTACTTAAACAACGCCAATATTGTACTTAAAAAGTCACGCATTAGTGTTGGCGGCTATACGGGCACGGTTGTCGATGTTCGAATAATATTAAAACTGGCGTTACAATTACAGGCAGTAGCTGTAATTCTAGTTCATAATCACCCTTCTGGAACCTTAAAACCATCAAAAGCAGATATTACAATTACAAACAAGATCAAAACGGCTGCGCAAAGTATGGATATCGCCGTGTTGGATCACATTATTTTTACCGAAAAAGCGTACTTTAGCTTTGCAGATCAGCAAATGCTATAACCCTTGCAAGAACTTCTAGTTTATACTCCAAAAATCACACCTCGCATTACTTATGCTTTTAAGCATATTTGTACTCGTGTTTTAGGAATACAAGTTATTTGCACCACTGCGGTAGAAGAATTTGTGGCCTTTAGTGGGCCAAAAATGGTATATGGCCCGCAACCTAGCGGAACTGCATTTTTTGTAAAGAGTCATGGCTTATTATTCGAACAAGGCCTAACCGATGTTAACGTTGCAGTTAAACCTTGGGACGACACCATTGGATTTTTTACTACTTCGGATTTAAGTAGTTTGCCTTTCGACATTTTTGCCGCCAGTTTTTATTTGTTAAGCCGCTACGAAGAATACCTTCCGCATGTAAAAGACAGCATGGGTAGATACCCCTATACAGAGAGTTTGGCTTGGACCAGCAAATTTTTAGATAAGCCAGTTGTCGATATTTGGGCGCTCAAATTTTTAAAAGCCTTAAAGGGTAAATTTCCTAATATGCATGCTAATCCAGGTCGTTTTGGTATTCTTAATTTAATAGATGTTAGTGAGGCATATAAGTATAAAAACAAAGGCTTTTTACGCACTGTATTTGGTATAGGGAAAGATTTAGGCCGATTTAGATTTAGATCATTATACCATAGAGCTCGCGTTTTATTAACTCTTAGTGACGACCCCAACAATACCTTCGATTGGATTGTAAATTCGGGTCAACAATTACAAATTCCTTTTACTTTTTTCTTTCAGATAGGGGATTATTCCGAGCACGATTACAATATAAGTCAGCATAAAAAACAATACCGATCTTTAATTAAGTCTATGGGCGACCACGCTCCAGTTGGTTTGCGAATCTCGCACAGATCCTTGACCGATTTTGCGCAGTTAAAAGAAGAGAAAAAACGCTTAGAAGCTATTGTAAATAAACCAATAACGGCTAGTATTAATGCTTCTGGGATTTTAAATATGCCAGAAATATTAAGGCAGTTAATAGATCTTGAAATTGTAGAAAACTATTCCATGGGATACGCCACCCAGCCGGGATTTAGAGCAGGAACTTCCAGACCTTTTTATTTTTACGATTTAGATTTTGAAGTACAAACGCCGCTTAAATTTATACCCTACGCACTTTCTTTAGATGCCTTAAAGGGCCAAACGCAAGAAGATGTAGTTACAATAACCAATCATCTTAAAAATGTGGTTAAACAAGTACATGGACAATTGGTAGTTGTTTATAATAATCATGACTTTGCCCTTACATTAAACAATAGAGCATGGCGAACGCTCTATGCAGAACTCATTAAAAATGAATTTAAAAACTAAGGTAGAACACATATTTTTTGACCTAGACCACACCCTTTGGGATTTCGATAAGAATTCGGGCCTGGCTTTTCAACGTGTTTTTAGCGCCTTTAATATAGGCTTAGAATTGCAAGAGTTTTTAGCTGTTTACGAACCTATAAACCTAGAATATTGGAGTCTTTATCGCGAAGATAAAATTACCAAAAAGGCATTGCGCAGAGGAAGGTTAAACAATGCTTTTAAAGCCTTTAATATGCAATTTGATCAACAGGTTATTGACCAAATGGCTCATGCTTATATAGAAGAACTCCCCAAAGACAATTATTTGTTTTCGGGCGCTATAGAGCTTTTAGAGCATCTGCACGGCAATTACAAAATGCATATTATTACCAATGGGTTTCAAGAAGTACAGCATAAAAAACTAGCAAATTCTGGAATTAATCACTTTTTTAAAACGGTTACCACCAGCGAAGATGCTGGGGTAAAAAAGCCAAATCCATTAATATTTAATCACGCATTAAATATAAGCGGAGCCAAAGTTGGGAGTTCGGTAATGATTGGTGACAGTTTTCAGGCCGATATTATGGGGGCTCAAGCTTTAGGTTTTAAAACGGTGTTTTTTAATATAAGAGACGAATCAATTGATCACGGCGGATTAGAAGTCAATCAATTAAGTGCGATTAAAAACATGTTTTAGCACAATACCAGCTAGGTAATAACGTTGTATATTTAGCCAACCCCAAACCTACAATATGCTACTCAGACTCCTTTTTTGCTGTGTGGTCTTTAGTTCGATATTATCCTGTGTAAAAGACACAGATTTTGATCAAGCTGAAGCCATTGCCTTAACCCCAGTTTTAGAACTGGACTTAGTGTATTTTACGATAGATTCCCCCGAGTTTGAACCAACTTCAGATTTAGGTGGAAGTTATCAGGTTACCGATGTTACTGACCTTCGTTTTTTGGACGATAGTTTTACCGTTGATGCACTAAGTCGAGCCGATTTCTTCTTTAGATTTAACAATAGTATTCCACAAAATTTTACGGCAAGTTTTAATTTTGTGACCCTAACCGATGAACCTCGTTACGAGGTTATAATTCCAATTGCAGCAGGCAGTTTAGAAGAGGCGGTTATAACAGAATATACCGAAGTCCTAGATACTAACGAACAAATTCGGGCCCTTACTAACGCTGCTCGTGTTATTGTTACTATTACTGCGGCAGAATCCCCTGAGGGACTTGAAGGAAGCCTTAACCTACAATCTAAAACCACATACTTTGTGGAGTACTAGTTTATGCGCTATCTACCATTAATTATACTGTGCCTGTTTAATGGGTTGTTTGTTTTGGGACAAAATAAAGCCTTGCTTTTTGGATTCGAAGAAATTCCGCAGTCCTTGCTGGTAAATCCGGCGTCTAATGTGCCTCAAGATTTTCATGTTGGAATACCTTTGGCTTCTCATATTTCTGTGCACGGAGGATCTTCGGGCGTATCTGTTTACGATATATTTCAGGAATCCGATTCCAATATAAACGATCGCATACGTTCGGCAATTTTTAGAATGAGTGAAAACGACTTTTTTACGGTAAATGAGCAAATTGAATTGTTAAACTTTGGATGGCGCAAGCCACAGTCCGAGGTCTATTATTCCGGTGGAATTTATCAAGAATTAGATGTAATGGCCTATTTTCCTAAAGATTTAGCCATACTTGCGTGGGATGGGAACCGTGATTATATAGGACAATCTTTCGATTTGGGCGAATTAAGTGTTACCGCCGAAGCCCTTATGGTATATCACTTTGGAATAAGCAAACAAGTAAAAAAGAACTTACGCTTAGGAATACGTGCTAAGTTGTACTCTAATATTGCGCATGCCAGTTCGACCGGAAATACAGGAACATTTACAACCCTAATAGGCGATGGGCAAACCAATATTTACGAGCATATTATTGCTAATGCAGATATTCAGGTAAAAACTTCGGGAATTAGTGCAATATCTAACTCAGATAATTCGACAAAGACTGCCATAAAACGCGGGTTTTTAGGTGGGAATCTAGGCTTAGGTGTAGACTTGGGCTTGTCTTACGATTTTGATCGAAACTGGACGCTAGACGCCAGTATTTTAGATTTGGGTGCGGTGTTTCACATGGGTTCTATAGAACGATATAGAAGTCGCGGTTCGTATACTTTAAACGGCATTGAGTTATTGTTTCCGGCCTTAAGTGAAGGCGAAGAGGCCATAGATTATTATAACGATGCAACAGATCGATTTGACGAAGCTATCCCCAGAGATACCATAACGAGCGGTTATGTTCAATTTAGACCAACTCGAATAAATGGGTCCTTGTCTTATGGTTTTGGTCAATTTGGCGAAGGCGAAGCTTGTAATTGTTTAGACAAAGGAGCAACAACCTATAGAGAACGTGTAGGCTTGCAGTTATTTTCTATTATGAGACCCAAACGTCCACAATTTGCCTTAACAGCCTTTTATTATAGAAGGCTTGCAGGATTTTTGTCGGCGAAAATTGCATATACTTGGGACGAGTATTCTGTCTCTAATTTAGGCTTTGGTCTAAATGCCGATTTTAGCTGGGTAAACCTCTATATTATGACCGATAACATTTTAAAATATGGGAATATTGCTAAGGCAAATAATGTATCTTTGCAATTAGGTCTTAATATTAAAATAGACAAGGAATGAAACTAACTATTGCGAGCACCGTCCTCCTTTTTTTTATAAGTTTTGGGGCCGTGAGTCAAGAAACCATTCACGATTATCATTACGCCAAAGTTCCCAATCAATTTGAATTTTTAAAAGGGAAAGATCAATATCAAGTAAACTCACTTACCGTGTTTTTGCTTAATAAATATGGTTTTAATGCTTATCTAACCGATGATTTACCACTTTATCTTCAAAAACTTCCGTGTAAAGGATTAACGGTAGAAATCGAGGCTAGCGAGAGCTTTCTTACTACTAAAACAGTTGTTGTTTTTAAAGATTGTTACGGGACTATACTGTATACCTCGCAAGAAGGAAAAAGTAAAGAAAAAGAGTATAAAAAGGCATATCAGGCTGCTGTAAGAATGGCTTTTGAATCTGTAGCCGAACTCAATATAAATCAGCTTGAACTTAGCGAGGAAGATGCTAAAAGAGTTGAGCAAACAGTAGTAACTCAAGAAGAAAAAACGGAAGAAACCGCCGTTGCTTTAACTACGGTACAACAAGATGTAGATGCAGCCTTAAATACAGAAGACGAATCTCAAGACGCAACTGCGACCAGTAGCACAAAGGTAGTTTTACCTGAAGCGTGGTTTTTATCTGAATTTGCTTATAAGGATTATAGCCTAAAGAAGCAGGGTAAAGGATATGCCGTTTTTTATAAAGACCAAGTAATAGGAACTGCAATTCAGTCGAACGACGAAATTGGGTCGTTTAATGTCGTAACAACTCAATTTAAAGGAACAGGGACATTAAATTCTGAAGGATTTATTATAAATAGACAAATTGAAGGGATGGATCAGGTTATTTCTATGCCCTTTACAGCTAAACAATAATTCATGAACAAGAGTTATTTAATTGGGGCGTTTCTCTTAGGCCTTTTAACACTTGTAGGTTGCGATAACGCTAAGAACAAGGAGCAAGATATTCCAGAGGTCAACAAGGAAGTTGCTGCAACGCCAGAATCGTTGCGCAAAGACCTCTTTGAACTTGTGCCAAGTAGTTCCAGTGGAGTTACATTTTCCAATACCTTAAAGGAAGATATAGCCACCATGGAAAACCTATTTAATTTTGATTATTTCTATAATGGGGCAGGGGTAGCGGTTGGTGACTTCGACAACGATGGACTACAAGATCTGTTTTTTGCAGGAAATCAGGTTGCAAATCAACTATATCACAATCAAGGAGATTTAGTTTTTACTAATATATCTGAATCGGCAGGAATTAATGCTGGCAAAGTATGGGCAAATGGAGTAACAGTGGCCGACGTAAACAACGATGGATTACTAGACATTTACATAAGCCAAGGAGGCCCTAAGCAGCAAAAGGATAGGGCCAATTTGCTTTATATAAATCAGGGTAATTTAACCTTTAAAGAAGAGGCGGCTGCCTATGGATTAGACGATAAAGGCATAAGCACTCAGGCTGTATTTTTTGATTACGACAAAGACGGCGATTTAGATTGTGTGGTCTCTAACGAAAACGAATTTTACGGTTTAGATCCGGTTTCTTTTTACAATCAGATAAATGCCTCGAGCGACAACTTATATAAAAGTGCGACGCATTTATACAAAAACAACAACGGTAAGTTTGTAGATGTTTCTAAGCAAGCAGGAGTACTTACAGCGTCTTTTGGTTTGGGTGTTGCAGTAAGCGATATAAACGACGACGGCTGGTTAGACATTTATATTGCAAACGATTATTACGTGCCAGATGCACTTTATTTAAACAATAAAAACGGCACCTTTAGCAATAGTATTAAAGAAAAAACTAAGCAGGTTTCTTTTTATGGAATGGGTGTAGATGTAGCCGATATAAACAACGATGGGCTGCGCGATATTTTTGTTTTGGACATGGCCTCGAGTGACCATGTTAGATCTAAAACGCTTATGGCATCTATGAATCTAGATAGATTCTCTTTATTGGTAGATACTTACGATATGCCTTACCAGTATATGTATAATTCGTTGCAGTTAAATCAGGGTGATGGTAATTTTCACAATGTTTCGCAGCAGGCCAAGATGTCTAAAACCGATTGGAGTTGGGCCGGATTAATGAGCGATTTTGATTTAGACGGTGCTAAAGATATTTACGTAACCAATGGTTACAGACGCTATGCACTAGATAACGATATACAAAATCAAGTGCGCGAGGTACAACGGGCCTATCGCGGCAACGTGCCCTTAAAAGAAAAACAGCGTTTGTACAATGCCTTGCCATCAGAAAAACTGAGCAACATAATGTTCTGGAATAATGGCGACTTGCATTTTAAAAATCAGGCGTATCAGTGGGGGTTGGCAAATCCTTCGTTTTCTAATGGCGCGGTTTATGCCGATTTAGATAACGATGGAGATTTAGAGTTAGTGGTAAACAATATAGACGAGCAAGCGTTTTTATATAAAAACACATCACGCGAACGCGATTTAAATAATTCGTTGACTGTTAAATTAAATGGTCCTACCTCTGAATCGTTTGCAAAAGTAATGCTGACATTAGAAGATGGTACTACTCAATTTATGGAATCTAAGCGTGTTGGTGGTTATTTGTCTGCAAACCAAAACGATTTAATTTTTGGAATTGGAAAAAGCAGTGCGGTTGCTAAAGTTAATGTTGTATGGCCTTCTGGGCGTATGGAATCAAAAGCAAACTTAGCGGCCAATTCATTGGTGGTTTTTAATTATGCAGATGCGACGTTGGAATATAAAAAAGAAACAGAAGTGCCTGTGTTTACTGAAGCTACTTCTAATTACGGACTTAATTTTACACACAAAGAAAACGACTATAACGACTTTAGTCTAGAAGTGCTTTTGCCTTATAAACAATCTACACTCGGACCCTTTATTACCAAAGCCGATTTTAATGCAGATGGTTTAGAGGATCTATTTGTTGGTGGTGCGGCTGGACAGCCAGGAGGATTATTTAAGCAAACCGCAAACGGGTTTACTCAAGTTGAAAGCCCTGCTTTAACTGCCGATGCTTCTAGCGAAGATATGGAGGCTGTATTTTTTGATGCCGACCAAGATGGAGACTTAGATTTGTTTGTAGTAAGTGGAGGTAATTCCAAGGCTGAGTTTTCGCCTGTTTATGCAGACAGATTATATTTAAACGACGGGAGTGGCGTGTTTACTAAAGCAGATCAGCCGGGCCTCGCCGCCTTAACGCAAAGCGGTAAAAGCGTTGCCATAATAGATGCCGACCAAGATGGCGATTTAGATTTAATAATAGGAAACCGTATTGTCCCACAGCATTACCCAAAAGCAGCGGCAAGTTATATGCTGGAAAATAATAATGGACAATTTAGTAAAAACGATTCCTGGGCTCCAGATTTGGCCAATTTTGGAATAATAAATCAGGTTATAGCCACCGACTTCGATAAAGACGGCTTAACAGATTTTATAGCCTTAGGAGAGTGGACAGGCATAGGCCTTTTTAAAAACAATGCGGGAAGCTTTACCAATGTTGCAGCAAATTATGGTCTTGACAACGAACTGGGTTGGTGGTTTTCGGTTACACAAACCGATCTAAATCAAGATAGCTATCCAGACTATATTTTAGGTAATCTAGGTACCAATAGTAAATATAAAGCAACCACCTACGCACCCTTTAAAGTATTTGCTAGCGATTTTGACGATAACGGCACTTACGACATTGTGCTTAGTGGGCAATATAATGGGAAAGATGTTCCAGCAAGAGGGCGGGAGTGCTCAAGTCAGCAAATGCCATTCATATTAGAAAAATTTAAAACCTATAAAGATTATGCCAATGCCTCTTTACAGGATATTTATGGCGAAAAGCTAAACACTGCCTATAAAAAAGAGGTAAATCAGTTTAATTCTTTAGCCTTGCAAAGTGACGGGAATGGTGGATTTACTGTAATTGAATTGCCTGCTATGGCCCAAAAAGCGCCAATTATGAGCGTTGTTCAGGGCGATTTTAATAGCAATGGTAAAACAGAACTCCTTTCGCTTGGGAATATCTATAATACAGAAGTAGAAACCCCACGATTAGATATGGGTACAGGTACGGTAATTGAACTTGGGCAGGATGGCTTTATAACTTGGAGGCCAAATCAAGGTGTGGTAATTGAAGGGAATGCTAAAGATGCAATTCTTGTGGCGCACAAAGGTTTAGGTAAGACTTTAATGTTTGTAACAAGAAACAACAGTTCTGTATTAACTTTTATCCAGAACAATTAATTCGACTTTAAAAGTCGTATTTGTCTTTCCACAAAGATTTTAAGTAGCTGCTTAGCGCGGCTTCTCGTTTGTTATTTCCTGGTTTATAAAACGACTTATTAGATAACTCATCGGGCATAAATTCATGAGCCACAAAATTACCTTCGTAATTGTGCGCATATTGGTAGTTTTCGCCATAACCCAATTCTTTCATTAACTTAGTTGGTGCATTGCGTATGGCAAGAGGAACGCTTAAATCGCCAGTTTGTTTTACGGTTTGTTGTGCCAAATTTATAGCCTGATACGAGGCATTACTTTTGGCAGAAGTTGCTAAATAAATAGCACATTGCGATAAAATTATTCGGGATTCTGGAAAACCAATAACACTTACTGCCTGAAAAGTATTATTTGCTATAACCAATGCCTGCGGGTTTGCATTGCCAATATCTTCACTAGCCAGAATGAGCATACGGCGGGCAATAAACTTTATGTCTTCGCCACCCTCTATCATTCTTGCTAACCAATACACTGCTGCATTAGGATCGCTTCCACGCATAGATTTTATAAAAGCAGATACAATGTCGTAATGTTGTTCTCCCGTTTTGTCGTAGCGTACTGTATTTTGCTGAACCGACTGGGTAACCAAGTCGTTGGTAATGGTAATTGCATTATCGGCGTTAGATGCAACCAACAATTCTAAAACATTTAATAATTTTCTAGCATCGCCTCCAGAAATACGTAATAAAGCTTCTGTCTGAGCTAGTTTTATCTTTTTTTGGTTTAGTTGGGTGTCTGTGGTAATTGCTCGCTTTAAAAGGGCTTCTAAGTCGTTTTTAGAGAAGGCGTTTAAAACATAGACTTGACAACGCGATAATAACGCCGGAATTACTTCGAAGCTTGGGTTTTCTGTGGTAGCGCCAATAAGTGTTACCCAACCTTTTTCTACAGCTTCTAAAAGTGAATCTTGTTGAGATTTACTAAAACGATGAATTTCGTCAATAAATAAAATAGGATTCTTCGTGGTAAACAATCCATCAGATTTTTTTGCTCGATCAATAACTTCACGAATATCTTTTACGCCACTATTAATTGCACTCAATTTAAAAAAGGGGCGTTCTACTGAATTGGCAATAATAGAAGCTAGCGTTGTTTTTCCAGTTCCCGGAGGTCCCCATAAAATTAGAGAAGGTAATATTCCCTGCTCTATTTGATGCCGCAAGGCGCCTTTAGGTCCCACCAAATGCTTTTGACTTATATAGTCATCTAATGATTTGGGACGTATACGCTCTGCCAATGGAATATTCATGCAATAAATGTACTGTTTAATTAAGAAATTATAAACAGTAATTAAGCCTTAATTGACAGCTGTTTAGAAATATAGCATGACAGTTTAGCATAATAAAATTCTGGCTGGAAATTTGCTATCTTCAAGGCAGTATGAAGTTAAATGCGACAGCCTTAGTTTTTAAGCCCAAGATGCTCATCTTTTCTTTTGGATTGGTGTTTGTTCTCTGGCTAGCCTTTTGGGCTGATCTTCAATTCAACCTAAACTTAAGAACCTTTGGGGTTTATCCGCAAAAGTTATTTGGTTTAAAAGGTGTGATATTTACCCCTTTTGTACACAGTGATTTGGGACATTTAACCAACAATAGCATTTCTTTATTTGCCTTGTTGTTAATGTTGTTCTATTTCTACGAAAAACTTAGTTGGAAGGTATTATTTTGGGGGTTAATTGGCTCTGGATTGGCAACATGGTTAATAGGAAGGCCCGCGTTTCATATTGGTGCAAGTGGCATAGTCTATATGCTGGTAAGCTTTTTATTCTTTAAAGGGATAATTACAAAGTATTACCGTTTAATAGCTCTGTCTTTGGTAATTGTCTTTTTATACGGAGGTTTGCTGTGGTATGTGTTTCCCATTGATCCTAAAATTTCTTGGGAAGGCCATTTGTCAGGTTTCTTTGTTGGATTAATATTGGCTTTAGTGTTACGGGTTCATGTCGAAAAAGAAACCAAATACAATTGGGAGCGGGAAGATTTTAACCCAGAGGACGATCCTTTTTTACAACAGTTCGATGAAGATGGAAATTTTATAGAATCACCAAAAAGTATTCCAAAAGAGGAGGGAGAACAAGCCTCAATTGCGCCTATTCAAATAAAATACATTTACAAAAAAAGTCCGCCTGCAAAAGAGGGGGATTAAGCGCGCTGTCTTACGCTTTCAAACAACACAATAGCACAAGCCACACTTACATTTAGAGAATCTACCTGAGAGGCAATAGGAATTGCAATTTGTGTATCGCACATTTTTAAAACCGATGGATTAATACCGCGCCCTTCAGATCCTAAGACTAGGGCAAAGGCTCCAGTTAGATCTGCTGCGTATAAAGACGTGTCTGCTTTTTCGGTAGCAGCTACGGTAGCTATATTTTCTGCCTGTAGATGGAATATTGCATCTTTTATATGGTCAACCTTACAGATAGGCATATTAAAGATTGTGCCAGCCGATGTCTTTACGGCATCTGCGTTAATAGGTGCGCCACCTTTCTTTTGAATAATAATACCGCTAATATTAGCAGCAGCGGCACTGCGCACGATAGCACCAAAATTACGCACATCACTTATTTGGTCCAGTAATAAAAAAATAGGAGTAGTAGAAGTGTGTAAGGCGTTCGATATTAATTCTTCTATAGATAAAAATTCAATAGGAGAAATAGTAGCCACAATCCCTTGATGATTGCGCCCCTTGCTTAGTTTGTTTAATTTTTCTACAGGAGTGTAAGATACTGTTGCCCCTAAGTCAGAACACTGTTGTAGGATTTTTTGAATTTTATTATTCTGATTATCCTGTTGAACATAAATTTTGGCAATCGTCATGTTGGCGGTAATTGCTTCTTCCAAAGCATGTATGCCATATATCTTAGTTAACTCCATAGGATACAAAAGTAAAAAAGCTGCCTATAAAGGCAGCTTTTTTTTATATAAATAAGTGAGAAACTTATTGTTTAGTCAGTGTCGCAAATACATCACGAGGTCCTTCACCACAATCGCTTCCTTCGTTATCCGTAAAACGAATAATAAATACAGAATCGTCTCCAGTTGTATACTCACCCAAGTCTCCGTTTGGAGATGGGCCAATAGTTAGACCAGAAGAACATTGTAATCCAGAGTTTTGTCCCGGAGGAATAACAATAGTGTTACAAATAAATTGCATTGCAAAGTCAACAGGGTCTTGTCCAACACCTGCATCTGGAAGGTACTGGTAATCGAATGCACGATCCACAGAAGTTCCACCTTCAGGTAAATATAGGTCAACTATAACACCTTCTGCAAATACAGTAAGGTCAAGAACACCAGGTACTCCGTTTGTAATTTGGTATGCGCCTACAAACTCCTCTTCTCCAACAGGACATACTACAGGAGTAACATATTGGAAAGGAGAATTAAAGAAACCACCAGTAATAATACCACCTGCATTATCTACAGAGAATACACGTCCGTCGGTTAAATTTAACGACATACGAGTAGTAAAGGTATCACCACCAAATATTTGGTCTCCATTTAAGTTTACTGCAGCTAACATTTCTGTAAGCGTAAGCGTATATGTAGTTCTAGGTAAACCAAATGGTCCTGGGCTAAATTCACTAGCAGGAATGTTTCTAATAAAAACCTCGTCAAAAGTACCACCAGAAGAATCACCTTCATCGGCAGAACCGTCAGCAAAAGTTAAGTAAACATCTACACTCTCTAATAAACCGCCTTCTTCAGCGTCTTGCTCTTCGATTTCAACTTCGAAAAACGCAGTATCGTCACCTAATGCTAATTCATTAGAAGCAATACTAACAGTTCTAAGAACCGCACCACTTGTAACTCCATCAACTACTTGATCGATTACGTTGTTCGAATCTTTTTCGCAAGAGGTTGTACCCAGTACAAGTACAGCACCTAATGCAGCTATTTTAAATATATTTTTCATTCTTGTCAATTTTTTAAAAATTAGTTCGCAGATGGGAACGAAGGCCCAGCTGGTTTAGTATCCCAAAATACTTGATCCGCATTATCCAAGCGTTGTTCGATATTTGGATTAGCAATTACTTCAACTGAAGGATACAAGAATGTTCTCATAAATACACCAGGGTTAGGCTCTATGTTAGGCTTAACTGTAGTTGGGTATCCAGTTCTTCTGTAAAAGTTGTAAGCATCACCAGCACCACCATACATAGTAACAAAGTATTGCTCAGCAAGTACATTCCAAGAATCATCAGATGTGTCAGTAATTAAAGCAGCTTTAGCAGCAACAAACGCAGAAACTGTAGCAGCATCAGGTTCGAATGATACGTCTCTTGTAGCATCTAGTTCTCCAAAAGAAATAACCTTAGCCATAGACTTGGTTAGACCAGCTTCTACAAATCCAGCAGCTCCACCAACATTACCAGAAGCCAAAGCAACTTCAGCTCTCCAGAAATCTACGTAAGAGGCAAGAATAATAGGCTCTGTTCCAGCTCCTACTCCTCCTGTGTCTTGGTTAAGACCGTCGAATCTATTGTCATCAAACATTCCACCTGCAGGATATACACCTACAGCAGTACGTGTAAAGTTATCTGGAGGAGTACCGTCATCATCACCGTGATCTCTACCCCAGTAACCATCTTCTAACCAGCAGTAAGATACACCGTTAGCAGAATAATGAGTTGGAGGAGTTTCTAATGAACAAGATAACGTTTCACCGTTTCCATCAGGGTCACAAGATGCACCAGGAGTACATGGATCTTGACGGAAGAAGTAGTAACGAATTCGTGGATCATCGTCATCACCATTAACCAAATCATCTTCTTGCATAGTTTCCATTAGCCAGTTAGACTGGTAAATGTTTGCACCAGAAGTAGTATAATCTGCATTATAATCTGGGTGACGTGTGTTCGGGTTTAGTAATTGAGTACCGTAGTCAAACTGAAAGTCTTCTGCAGTTTCATCAATAAAGTCACCAGAAGCAACAATTGCATTGAAAGCACCGTTATCACCGGTGGTTAATGCATGACGCATAATTAAAGTGTTTACTAACTTGTTCCAGTTGTCGATATCACCATTATAGAAAAAATCGGTTACTGTACCAGGAGCTGTTGAAGTCTGTGCAAAATAAGTCTTAGCCTCATCTAATAAAGCACGCGCTACTGAATATACAGAAGCATCGTCATCTACAGACGGAGAAGGGAATTCAAGAGGGTTTAATGCTTCTGACCATGGAATATCGCCTAAAAAGTCAACTAATAACATTAAGTTATGAGCTTGTAAGGTTTTAGACACACCAAGGTGAAAAGTTAATCCAGTATTCTCTATACTTTGCGCTTCCAAAACATTAATGTTAGCACTCATCCCTTGAGCAACACCACCACCGGTAGTACCACTAAAGAATCTACTCCAAACTGCGTCAAAAGTAGACGAGTTGTAAGCTGCAAAATAATCTCTACCGTTCATATAATCAATACGAGTAACTTCCGCACTGCGATCGTTAAAAGTAATGATATTTCCAACGTAAGCTCTTTGAATAGAGTTTAGTAATAAATCTGGGTCAGCCTGGTCATCGGCCAATGCGTTAGGAGTCGCAAGCAATTCTAGCTCGGTAGTTTCACAAGAGTAAAACAACCCACCGCTTGAGATTAACGCCAGTATAAATAATTTATAAATTGTTTTCATAATATAATTTGAATTTTTTTTGTTAGAACGATGCTTTAACACTTACACCATATCGTTTAGAACTTGGACCGTTTATGTAATCAAATCCACGTCCGTTACCAATACCAACACCAGCTACATTAGGGTCAAAATTGGCCCCGTCAGGAGTGTTGTAAGCATCATACCATAAGTTGAATCCACTTGCTGTGATAGATAAAGCTCCAAAAGGTGTTTTTTCTAAGAATTTCTTAGGGAAAGAGTATCCAAATGAAAGCTCTTGTAAACGAATTACAGAAGCGTCATAAACTTGCAGTTCTTTAGGTCCGAATAATACATTCGAGAAATAGTACTGTGAGTTGTTAATTTGAATCTCGTTAGCCTCTCCAGTTGTTTGGCTTACACCAGGAAGAATAAAAGTGTTAACTCTATCTTCTGTTTCAACAATAAGACCACGTCCAAGTAGTACAGCAATAGTAGAAGATGCAATATCTCCTCCTTTTGTGTGACTGAATTGGAATCCTAAATTAAAGTTCTTGTAAGAAAGTGAGTTAATGAAGTTCATAACATAGTCAGGGTTCGGATTACCAATAATTGGAGTAATAGAACGTCCGTCGTCTAATGTAACTTGAGATTCAGTAACGTAGTTACCAGCACTGTTTACAACAAAGTTACCAGCATCGTCACGTAAAATTCTATCACCAACAATTACACCTAACTGCTCACCACGGATAGCCGCGTTAGCACCTAAGAAAGAGGCAGTAGAACCAGCGAAAAGAATTTGATCTTCTTCTTGCTCAGTTACAATTTGCTCACTCTGTGTAAAGTTAACTCTAGAATTCCAGTTGAATCCATCTTCTTTATCACTTTTGAAAATGTCTACGCTAAGGTCAGCTTCCCAACCATCGCCTTCTACCTTACCAATGTTTGACTGCGTCTGAGTAAATCCAGATGAAGGAGCTAAAGGCTTAAATACAATTAAGTCAGTAGTCGATCTGTCAAAGTAAGATACATTTAAGTTCACTCTGTTCTTTAAGAAACGAGCATCGAAACCAACTTCAAATTCAGAAATAAGTTCAGGCTTTAAATCAGGGTTTGCCTGAAAATTACTCGCAGAGTTAGTAGTAACAGGGCCAGCTGCACCACCATTTACGTTAATTGTTTGGTCAACTGTATTTACCGTTGGGAATCCTTGAGGGAAACCAGCAGATTGACCTAAACCAGCACGTAATTTCAAGTAGTTAAGACCCCAATCTGCAGAGCGAATTTCTGGGAAAGCCGCTGTTGGCAAGAATGATGCACTAATACTTGGGTAGAACTTATTATTGTTTTCTGTTGGTAAGTTAGAAACCCAGTCGTTACGAGCAGAAAGCGTTAAGTACGCGTAATTTCCGTAATCGATTGCAGCTTCACCAAATACACCAACAATGTTTCTGTATGTAGTAAACTGGATTGGAGTTTGAGTTAAGAAGTTAAAGTGTC
Source organism: Gilvibacter sp. (assembly GCA_965277295.1). Lineage (GTDB taxonomy): Bacteria > Bacteroidota > Bacteroidia > Flavobacteriales > Flavobacteriaceae > Gilvibacter. The sequence continues at coordinate 484,414 of OZ255720.1, read as the reverse complement.
TTAATACTCCGTATACAATTTGTCCATCTGACTGAACTCCTTGTCTATCTAGTTCTCTTGAACGGCTAGTTGCACCAGCAGTAAAAGTTATTCCTATATCGTCTGTTAGGTTGTAGTCACCACTTAAGGCAACATAGTGATCCCAAATACGAACGTTGTTATCCCATGTTATGTATTGACCAAAAATAGCTTGGTTAAAGTTAACACCGTTTTTGTTTGAGTATTGTGTGTTTCTTTCGTTGTAGAAATCAACACCAGCACGATACAATAAGTTTAAGTTTTCGTTAAAGTCATATTGTAGTTGTGCAGTACCAAATACACGATTTGTTAACTGAGTTGAACCAGCATTTTCAACCGACCATCTTGGGTTGATAATATCGTTACCGTTTCTGTAGTAAATACTTCCACCAGTTTCAGGGATTGTATATTCAAGTCCCATTAAATCTACCGAGCGAGGCGTAAAGAATACGTTCGCAAAAGTAGAGAAACCTAAAGTACCATTACCACGAGATGCAGCTACAGGAGGAGAAGTCACATTGTTTCTTGAAAAGTTCAAGGTTGCAGATACAGTAAAGTTGTTGCTTAATTTAGCACGACCACCAACTGCAAGTGTGTTTCTCGTAATTCCGTTACCAGGTGTAAAACCATTTTCATCTAAGTGACCGTAGTTTACGTTAAAAGCCATTTTACCATCCTCTGAATTTCCACGGATGTTTACAGAAGTATTTACAACATCTCCAGTACGGAAGAAGTTTTCAACACTATTGTAAGGCCTGTACTCATAACGAGCGCCTGCATATCTATTTGCAAGAACGTTATCTCCACCATTAAGGTTTCCTAAAAACGCCGAAGAGCTGTATGGGTGTTCAACTGTACCTGCACTGTCAATAAGACCAGCAGGGTCATTCAAGTATCCATCTACACCATCCGGGTTAAAAGAAGGTCCCCAGTTACTAAAGAACCATCCAAAAGATTGGTCGAAACCATTTCCGTATGAATCTTGGTAATCTGGTAATGAAGCGATTTCATTAAAGAAATAAGATTGGCTAACTGTAACTTCAGTTTTTCTAGCAGCTTTAGTTGCTCCACCACCACCAGACTTGGTAGTAATTACGATAACCCCGTTACGACCGGCAGTTCCGTAAAGTGTAGCGGCCGCAAGACCCTTAAGTACGTTAACACTCTCGATGTTGTTCGGATCTAAATCTAAGAAACGAGAAGAACCAACGTTCCCATCAAGGAAGTTACCTTGGTTGTTAGTGTCACTTGAAAAAGGTACACCGTCTACAACGAATAAGGCTTGGTTACTACCGTTAATCGAGTTATAACCACGAATAACAACATTTGTTGCAGAACCTGAAGTACCACTCTGGGCAGTAATTGCCACACCAGAAGCTTTACCAGAAAGCACACGAGCAACATCCCCTTCGGTTCGTTGTTCAATGTCTTCAGATTGTACAGTACTAATCGCATATCCTAAAGCTTTCGCTTCACGTTTAATACCCTGAGCAACTACTAGAACTTCTTCTAGCTCTGTTCCTGGTACCATCTGGACATTAAGAGATGTAGTACTTGCAGTTACGGCGATTTCCTGTTGAGTAAATCCTACGTAACTATACACTAACGTCTGACCCGCTGAAGCTCCAATAGTATAATTACCATCGAAATCAGATTGAGTTCCTGTCGCTGTGCCTTTTAAAATAATGTTAACCCCAGGCAGCGGTAGACCAGTGTCGTCGGTCACATTCCCTGTGATTGTTTTGTCTTGTGCGAACGTTAGTTGCACTACAAACGCTAATAATAGCGTTAAAATTCCACTAAACTTTGTTCTCATTTTTATAATTTATTTGAATTAGCCAATGCCAAAAATCACAATAAAAAGTTAATTACACAAGTTTTTATACTTAAAATTTACTTTTTTTTAAGGTTAATGTTACAGCTATGTTAAACTAATTTTTGTTAAAAATTTGAACGTAAACTCAAGTGAATTTTTGTGTTTGAAAAACTAAATGGGATAGATTGTGTTTTTCCATTGGCAATATTAAGTCGAAAAATACCAGCTTTAGAAACGAAACCTAGACCTATTCCAAAGCTTAATAATTCTTCTTTTAAATTGATGAGCTGGTTTTCTACATAGCCCACGTCTATTATGCTATGCACGTAAAGCCCCTGATTAACTAGATAGCGATATTCGGTATTGAGTACAGAATACAATTGTGCGTTAATACTGTTTTCGTCAAAGCCGCGAATTGAATTAATTCCTCCAAAGCGCAAAAGTTCGTTTTCTAAATAATTATCGCTAATTAATGTTTGCGTTGTGTTGCGAATAAAGACCGAGTTTCGGTAGTTTAAATTAAATATATAAAAGCCGTCAAAAGTGAATTTAAACTGTTCGCTGCTCACATTACTCTCTCTATTTCCAATTTGACCCCCTATTTCCCATTGCGTTTTAATAGGAAATAAGACACGATCTTGTGGACTTCTGTAATTTATTCCGCCTAAAAAGAAGTTTGCCTTGTAATCATCAATAAAAGTTCCGGCGACAGCATCGTCTAATAAATTATTAGACTCGTAATATTTGTAGCCGGCAAATATTTTGGTCTTAGGATTTAATTGGTAATGTCCGGTTGCTTTTTGTTCGATAGTAACAAAAGAAGAATCGCGTTTAAAAATATATAATTCTAAGTCGGCGCCTAAAGGAGTTCCAAATAAATATGGTAGCGATGCATTGACTTTAAAATTAGTTTGCTGGTTTCCGTCACTTTTATATTGCAATTCTAAAGTTTCTCCAAAGTTTAGATTGTTCTGAAGCGTTAAATCTAAATATCCGTTAAAAATTATTTTAGAATCTTCCTCGCTGTTCGAAAAGCCAATAATTCCATCAAAGCTGTTGCTGCTCCTTTTTTCTAAATATAAATAGACCGAAGTGCTATCTTCTTTAAATAATACCTCTGGAGGTTTAATGCTTTTTACAAACGGCAGTGTGCTAATGGCGACGTACTGATTTGATATAGCTTCTTGATTAAATACTTTGCCGGTTTTTAAACCACCGTAGTATTTTAAATAAGATTTGGGGAATTTGTCGTACCCCTTTACAATTATTCGATCTAAGGTTCTAACGGCTCCGGAGTCTAATAATAATTCGGCACGTAGGCTATAGTTATTTTCCGGACTAATATTTATTAGCTGACTGCCTGCGAATGCTCTTCCTTGTTTAGCAAATAAGGCATTTATTTTTTGCAGACTTTGTTCTAGGGTAATAAATGGAATGGTAAAATAAGTGTCGGTAACTTCTGGGAATAATTTATCAAGTTGTTTTTTGTTTAGTCCAGTGGTCTTGTAATAAACTGTAATGCGTTTATATTGATTGCCAAAAATTACGGTGCTGGTGTATAAGGAATCTGAACTTTTGTAAACAGCATCGAACTGGTGATTAATATATCCGATTCGATTTAGGTTGCTACTTAAGCTGTCAATAGCCTGATTAATAGACGCTAAATCTGTAAATCGATTTTGCGGGATTAAGGAATCTATTGTTGCTTGTTTAGAACTTGGGCTCGCCTCAATATTAAGTTCAAGTTGTTGCCCAGCTCCAAATTGAATTGTTAGTATATATATATTAAGGTATAATGTAAAACGTAAAAAATGTTTCAAATTCTATGTTTAAAGGCCTGTAAAACTAACGTTAGCATTCCGTTTTTCATATAAAAATGCCCTTCAAAATGATTGTTTTTAAAATTCCGTTTGTAAGGTTTGAATAGTTGAATTTTATTTCTACCTTTGCCAGCCCTTATAAAGGGGCTTTATTATTAAAATTTAAGTATAACAAGGATTTTATATGCCAACAATTTCACAATTAGTACGAAAAGGAAGATCCAAAATAACCAAGAAGAGCAAATCGGCTGCCTTGGATTCGTGCCCTCAAAGAAGAGGTGTGTGTACTCGCGTGTATACTACTACTCCTAAGAAACCTAACTCAGCAATGCGTAAGGTAGCTAGGGTAAGACTTACCAATGGTAAGGAAGTAAACGCGTACATCCCAGGAGAAGGACACAATCTACAGGAACACTCGATAGTATTGGTTAGAGGAGGAAGGGTAAAAGATTTACCAGGAGTTAGATATCACATTGTTCGTGGCGCCTTAGACACCGCTGGTGTAGAAGGAAGAACACAACGTAGATCTAAGTATGGTGCAAAACGCCCTAAGAAGTAATTTAAACACTTTTAAAGAGAAGTAATGAGAAAAAGAGCAGCCAAAAAAAGACCGCTTTTACCAGATCCAAAATTTAACGATCAGTTAGTTACACGTTTTGTGAACATGCTGATGTGGGACGGGAAAAAGTCGGTGGCTTTTAAAATCTTTTACGATGCAATAGATATTGTAGACGAAAAGAACCAAGACGAAGAAAAAACAGCTTTAGAATTGTGGAAAGATGCACTTTCTAATGTTATGCCTCATGTAGAGGTTCGCAGTCGTAGAGTAGGAGGAGCGACCTTCCAAATTCCAATGCAAATTAGACCAGACCGTAAGGTGTCTACCGCTATGAAGTGGTTGATTCTATATGCAAGAAAACGCAACGAAAAATCAATGGCCCAAAAATTGGCCGCCGAAATTTTAGCTGCTGCTAAAGAAGAAGGTGCCGCCGTTAAAAAGCGCACAGATACGCATAAAATGGCCGAAGCAAATAAAGCATTCTCACACTTTAGATTTTAATTAATAAAATGGCAAGAGATTTAAAATTTACTAGAAATATTGGGATCGCTGCGCATATTGATGCGGGTAAAACTACCACAACAGAGCGCGTCCTTTACTATACTGGTGTTAGTCATAAAATTGGTGAGGTGCACGATGGTGCAGCCACTATGGACTGGATGGAGCAAGAGCAGGAGCGAGGTATTACAATTACTTCTGCTGCCACAACTTGTACCTGGGATTTTCCAATGGAAAACGGAAAGGCCACTCCAGACACAAAAGGCTATCACTTTAATATTATTGATACTCCAGGTCACGTAGATTTTACCGTAGAGGTGAATCGTTCGTTACGTGTACTTGATGGATTAGTGTTCTTGTTTAGTGCTGTTGACGGTGTTGAGCCGCAATCAGAAACTAACTGGAGGCTTGCAGACAACTACAAGGTTCCACGTATTGGATTTGTAAATAAAATGGACCGTCAAGGATCTGATTTTATGATGGTATGTCAGCAAGTAAAAGACATGCTAAAGTCTAATGCAGTGCCAATTGTATTAAATATTGGTGACGAAGAAGACTTTAAAGGTGTGGTTGATTTGGTGAAAAACCGTGCTATTATTTGGCATGACGAAACACAAGGATCAACTTTCGATGTTATCGACATTCCAGAAGACATGAAAGAAGAGGCTCGTAAATATCGCGCACTTTTAATCGAGGAAGTAGCGAGTTACGACGAAGACCTTTTAGAAAAATTTATGGAAGATGAAGATTCTATTACAGAAGAAGAAGTGCATGCTGCACTTAGAGCTGCTGTAATGGATATGGCTATTATTCCTATGATTTGTGGTTCTGCCTTTAAAAACAAAGGAGTTCAATTTTTATTGGATGCAGTTTGTAGATACTTACCTTCTCCAGTAGATAAAGAAGGTATTGTTGGTGTGAACCCAGATACAGAACAAGAAGAATTGCGCAAGCCAGATGTAAAGGAGCCATTCGCTGCTTTAGCTTTTAAAATTGCTACCGATCCTTTTGTTGGTCGTTTAGCATTCTTTAGAGCGTATTCTGGTCGTTTAGATGCAGGTTCTTACGTGTTAAATAACCGTTCTGGTAAAAAAGAGCGTATTTCACGTATTTACCAAATGCACGCTAACAAGCAAAATGCAATTGATTTTATAGAAGCTGGAGATATTGGGGCTGCTGTTGGATTTAAATCCATAAAAACAGGAGATACATTATCTGCAGAAAAGCATCCTATTGTTTTAGAATCCATGGACTTCCCCGATCCAGTTATTGGTATTGCGGTTGAACCTAAGACTAAGGCAGATGTAGATAAATTGGGTATGGGCTTGGCTAAGTTAGCCGAAGAAGATCCAACGTTTACGGTGCGTTCAGACGAAGCTTCAGGACAGACTATTATATCTGGAATGGGTGAGCTTCACTTAGATGTTATTGTAGATCGTCTCAAGCGTGAGTTTAAGGTAGAAGTAAACCAAGGTCAACCACAGGTTGAGTACAAAGAAGCTGTAACTCGCGATGCGGATCACAGAGAGGTGTACAAGAAGCAATCTGGTGGACGTGGTAAGTTTGCCGATATCGTATTTACATTAGGACCTGCAGAAGAAGGACACCTAGGATTACAGTTCGAAAATAAAATTAAAGGTGGTAACGTTCCTAAAGAATTTGTACCATCTGTAGAAAAAGGATTCAAACAAGCAATGGTAAATGGTCCATTAGCTGGTTTCGAAGTAGACAGTTTAAAAGTAACCTTAACGGATGGATCTTTCCACCCAGTAGATTCAGATGCATTGTCGTTTGAACTTGCTGCTAAATTAGGTTTTAAATCTGTTGCTAAATCTGCTGGAGCGGTAATTTTAGAACCTATAATGAAGCTGGAAGTTATTACTCCAGAAGAAAATATGGGTGATATAGTTGGTGACCTTAACCGTCGTCGTGGTCAAGTTAACGACATGGGCGATAGAGCAGGTGCCAAAGTAGTAAAAGCAGAAGTGCCTCTTTCTGAAATGTTTGGATACGTAACTACATTACGTACACTTTCTTCAGGTAGAGCAACTTCAACAATGGAATTCTCACACTATGCAGAGACACCTTCTAACATTTCGGAAGAAGTAATCGCTGCTGCAAGAGGAACCGCTAACGCATAATTTTTCACAGATGAGTCAGAAAATAAGAATCAAATTAAAATCTTACGATCACAATTTAGTAGATAAATCTGCCGAAAAAATCGTAAAGACCGTAAAGAGTACTGGAGCCGTAGTAACTGGTCCAATTCCTTTACCAACACATAAGAAGATATTTACAGTGTTGCGTTCGCCACACGTAAATAAAAAATCGAGAGAGCAGTTTCAATTAAGTTCATATAAGCGCTTATTAGACATTTACTCTTCGTCTTCTAAAACAATCGACGCGCTAATGAAGCTTGAATTACCAAGCGGAGTAGAGGTAGAGATTAAAGTGTAATTAGCACCTCCCACGCTATAAGTTGGGAAAACATGTCCGGAGCTGCGTGCAAAGGAAAAACGGTAAAAAATACATTCAGGGTTGAACGTGTTTTTGACCCTGATTTTTTTTAATAATAAGTAAATAAATAACAATTATGTCTGGGTTAATAGGAAGAAAGATAGGAATGACCAGCATTTTTGACGAAAATGGTAAGAATTTACCATGTACCGTTATAGAATGTGGTCCCTGTGTTGTCACCCAAGTCAGAACCAAAGAGGTTGACGGGTACGATGCTCTTCAGCTTGGTTTCGATGACACTAAAAAGGCAAACTTAGCAGACCAAGGTCACGCTAAAAAAGCTGGAACCGTTGCAAAACGTAAAGTGGTCGAATTCCAAGGATTCGAAGAAGATTACAAATTAGGTGATACAATCACCGTAGAACATTTCACGGAAGGCGAGTTTGTAGATGTCGCTGGTACGTCTAAAGGAAAAGGATTTCAAGGGGTTGTAAAGCGTCATGGATTTGCTGGTGTGGGTCAAGCTACTCACGGTCAACATAACCGTTTACGTGCTCCTGGATCTATTGGTGCGGCTTCTTACCCTGCTCGTGTATTCAAAGGAATGCGCATGGCGGGTCAAATGGGGAACGAAAAAGTAAAAGTTCAAAACTTGCGTGTTTTAAAAGTGGTTTCTGAAAAGAACTTACTTGTTGTAAAGGGATGTGTTCCTGGTCACAAAAACGCATATGTAACGATTCAGAAATAATGAAAGTAGCAGTATTAGATAAAAACGGAAAAGAAACCGGAAGACAAGTAAACTTGTCTAAGGAGGTTTTCGCTATAGAAGCTAACGATCACGCTGTTTATTTAGATGTAAAGCAATACTTGGCTAATCAACGTCAAGGAACGCATAAAGCAAAAGAAAGAGCAGACATTGCGGGTTCAACTCGTAAGATTAAAAAGCAAAAAGGAACAGGTACCGCTCGTGCAGGAAGCATTAAGTCTCCTATTTTTAGAGGTGGTGGTAGAATTTTTGGTCCTAGACCAAGAAACTACGGGTTCAAATTAAATAAAAATCTAAAGCGTTTAGCAAGAAAGTCGGCCCTTACAATGAAGGCTAACGAGAAAGCTATCGTGGTATTAGAAGACTTTACCATGGACGCTCCCAAGACTAAAGAGTTTACGCAAGTGCTTAAGAATCTAGGCCTTGAAAACAAAAAATCTTTATTCGTGTTGGGAGACTCAAATAATAATGTATATTTGTCGTCTCGTAATTTGAAAGGCACTGAAGTTGTAACTAACTCAGAATTAAGCACTTACAAAATACTGAACGCAGGTAGTGTAATACTATTTGAAGGTTCTTTGGAAGGAATTGAAACAAACTTAAGTAAATAGAAACGATGAATATCTTAATCAAACCTCTAATTACGGAAAAGGCTACAGCCGCTGTTGAATTATCTAACACGTACGGATTTGTAGTTGATCCTAAGGCGAATAAGGTAGAAATCAAGAAAGCAGTGGAAGCTGCTTACGGAGTTTCTGTTACTGCAGTTCGCACAATGAATGTCCGCCCTGATCGCAAGTCTCGTTATACGAGAACTGGAGTTCAGTCTGGTAAAACAAAGGCTTATAAAAAAGCAATTGTACAGGTGGCGGAAGGTGATACAATTGATTTTTACAGTAACATCTAGTTTATCTAGATAAAAAACGACAATAAATGTCAGTAAGAAAATTAAAACCTGTCACCCCAGCACAGCGATTTAGAGTAGTAAATGGTTTTGACGCCATTACTACTGACAAGCCGGAAAAGAGTTTACTCGTTCCGAACAAACGATCTGGGGGAAGAAACAGTCAAGGAAAAATGACCATGCGCTACAAGGGTGGTGGTCACAAAAGAAAATATCGAATAATCGATTTTAAAAGAGACAAGACCGGTGTTCCGGGAACAGTTGCCTCTATTGAATACGATCCAAATAGAACCGCATTTATAGCGCTACTTAACTATCAAGATGGTGAAAAGCGTTATGTAATTGCACAAAACGGTTTAGCAGTTGGACAGAATGTACTTTCTGGTTCTGGAGTAGCTCCAGAAATTGGAAATGCAATGCCTCTTTCCGACATTCCATTAGGTACAATTATTTCTTGTATTGAGTTACGTCCTGGTCAAGGAGCTGTTATGGCTCGTTCGGCTGGTGCTTTCGCTCAGTTAATGGCAAGAGATGGTAAGTACGCCACGGTAAAACTTCCATCAGGAGAAACAAGATTGATCTTAGTTACCTGTTCCGCAACAATTGGAGCAGTGTCTAACAGTGATCATCAGTTACTTGTTTCTGGTAAAGCTGGTAGAAGTCGTTGGTTGGGTCGCAGACCACGTACACGTCCTGTAGTGATGAACCCGGTTGATCACCCAATGGGTGGTGGTGAAGGGAAGTCTTCTGGAGGGCACCCACGTTCTAGAAACGGTATACCTGCTAAAGGTTACAGAACCCGTTCTAAAACAAAAGCGAGTAATAAATATATTGTAGAACGTAGAAAGAAATAATTAAGATATGGCACGTTCATTAAAAAAGGGACCTTACGTTCACTATAAGTTAGAAAAGAAAGTTCAACAAAACGTTGATTCAAATAAGAAGTCAGTTATCAAAACTTGGTCACGAGCTTCTATGATCACACCCGATTTTGTAGGCCAAACTATTGCAGTTCACAACGGACGTCAGTTCGTACCTGTTTATGTAACAGAGAACATGGTAGGTCACAAATTAGGAGAGTTTTCGCCAACGCGTTCCTTTAGAGGTCACGCAGGTGCTAAAAACAAAGGAAAAAAATAATTAGCCATGGGAGTTCGTAAAAGAGAAAGAGCAGAGCAAATTAAAGAAGCCAAGAAAAACTTGGCCTTTGCTAAGTTAAATAACTGCCCTACATCACCAAGAAAAATGCGCTTAGTTGCAGATATTATTCGCGGTGAAAAAGTAGACAAGGCGCTAAATATTTTAAGATTCAGTCAGAAAGAAGCATCTCGCAAATTAGAAAAGCTTTTGCTTTCTGCGATTGCTAACTGGCAGGCTAAAAACGAAGATGCAGACATCGAATCGGCAGATCTTTTTGTAAAAGAGATTCGCGTAGACGGTGGAACCATGTTAAAAAGATTGCGCACAGCCCCACAGGGTCGTGCTCACAGAATTAGAAAGCGCTCTAACCATGTAACCTTGGTGTTAGGAGCTAACGATAACTCACAAAGCTAGAAAGTAAATGGGACAAAAAACAAATCCAATCGGGAATCGCCTTGGAATTATCAGAGGATGGGAATCTAACTGGTATGGCGGTAACGACTATGGCGATAAACTTGCCGAAGACGACAAGATTAGAAAATATGTTCACGCTCGTTTATCTAAAGCTAGTGTGTCACGTGTAATTATTGAGCGTACGCTTAAACTTGTAACCGTTACTATCACGACGGCTCGACCAGGTATTATTATTGGTAAAGGTGGCCAAGAGGTAGACAAGTTAAAAGAAGAGCTTAAGAAGATCACGGGTAAAGAAGTACAAATTAACATCTACGAAATTAAGAGACCTGAGCTCGATGCTTATTTGGTTGCTGCAAGTGTAGCACGCCAGATAGAGAGCAGAATTTCATACAGACGTGCTATTAAAATGGCCATTGCAGCAGCAATGCGTATGAATGCAGAAGGAATCAAGATTCAAATTGCAGGACGTTTAAACGGGGCAGAAATGGCGCGTACAGAGTCTTACAAAGATGGCCGTATTCCTTTATCGACTTTTAGAGCAGATATCGACTATGCCTTAGTTGAAGCACATACTACTTATGGTAGATTAGGTGTTAAGGTATGGATTATGAAAGGCGAAGTGTATGGAAAGCGTGAGCTTTCTCCATTAGTTGGACTTGCTAAGAAGCAAGGAAAAGGTGGAGCAGGCCGTGGAGGGAACAAATCTCGTCGCAGAAAGTAATTATTAAAGACATTCAAACATGTTACAACCTAAAAGAACCAAATTCCGAAAGCAACAGAAAGGCCGCATGAAAGGTAATGCCGGACGTGGTAACCAGCTTGCTTATGGAACATTTGGAATTAAATCTTTAGACTCTAATTTCTTGACATCTCGTCAAATAGAAGCCGCACGTATTGCTGCTACCCGTTATATGAAGCGTGAAGGTTCGTTATGGATTATGATTTTTCCTGACAAGCCAATTACAAAAAAGCCGCTTGAAGTACGTATGGGTAAAGGTAAAGGTGCTGTTGATCACTGGGCTGCAGTTGTAAAACCAGGTAGAGTACTATTTGAAGTTTCTGGAGTACCGTTCGAAGTGGCTAAAGAAGCCCTTAGATTGGCAGCTCAAAAGCTTCCCGTTAAAACGAAGTTTATTGTGTCCAGAGATTTTCAGGCGTAATTTTTTAAGAAATGAAACAATCAGAAGTTAAAGAAACATCTACTGCCGATTTACAAGAAAAACTTGTTGAATCAAGAAAGGCGTATTCAGACTTAAAAATGGCACATGCTATTTCGCCGTTGGAAAATCCAATTCAGCTTAAATCCCAAAGAAGGACTATAGCTCGAATTGCGACAGAACTAACTAAAAGAGATGTACAATAAGTACGAAAGCCGAAAGATGGAAAAAAGAAATTTAAGAAAAGAGCGTATCGGGATAGTTACCAGTAACAAAATGCAGAAATCCATTGTGGTTGCTGAAGTTAAAAAGGTAAAACACCCTATGTACGGAAAGTTCGTACTTAAAACTAAAAAGTACGTAGCACACGACGAACAAAACGACTGCAACGAAGGCGACACGGTTAGAATCATGGAGACTCGACCGTTAAGTAAGTCTAAGTGTTGGAGATTAGTAGAAATCATAGAAAGAGCTAAATAATCATGGTACAACAAGAATCAAGACTAAAAGTAGCAGACAACACGGGAGCAAAGGAAGTCCTTACAATTCGTGTTCTAGGTGGAACTAAAAGACGTTATGCCTCTATTGGAGACAAAATTGTAGTAACTGTAAAAGATGCTACACCAAACGGAACTGTTAAAAAAGGTACCGTGTCTACAGCAGTAGTAGTTCGTGTAAAGAAAGAGATAAGAAGACCAGATGGTTCTTACATTCGTTTTGACGACAATGCTTGTGTATTGTTAGGTCCTCAAGGCGAAATGCGTGGAACACGTGTATTTGGTCCTGTTGCAAGAGAGCTTCGTGATAAGCAATTCATGAAGATTGTATCATTAGCACCTGAGGTGCTTTAAGACTAGCAAAGAATGTCAAAGCTTAAAATAAAATCAGGAGACAACGTAACGGTAATTGCTGGAGACCATAAAGGTTCAGAAGGTAAAGTACTGCGCGTTGTTATTGAAAAGAACAAAGCCATTGTTGAAGGTGTAAACATGATTAAAAAACATGAAAAGCCAAGTGCTAGTAACCCTCAAGGTGGTATTGTAGAAAAAGAAGCTCCTATTCATATTTCTAACTTAGCGTTGATCGACCCAAAAAGTGGATCTGCAACACGAGTTGGTTATAAAATGGAGAACGGAAACAAAGTACGTGTTTCTAAGAAATCAAATGAAGTAATATAGTTATGGGATATTCACCAAGACTTAAAGAAGAATATAAAAGCCGCGTTGTTAATGCGTTAACCGATGAGTTTGGTTACGTTAACATTATGCAAGTGCCTAAACTTGACAAGATTGTAGTAACCCGTGGGGTTGGTGCTGCTGTGGCCGATAAAAAATTGATCGATTATTCTGTCGAAGAATTGACTACCATTACGGGTCAAAAAGCGATTGCAACTATCTCTAAGAAGGATGTTGCAACCTTTAAACTTAGAAAAGGTATGCCAATTGGTGCTAAAGTAACCTTACGAGGTGAGCGCATGTACGAGTTTTTAGATAGACTTATTACATCTGCCTTACCACGTGTGCGTGACTTTAATGGCATTAAAGCTACAGGATTTGACGGTAGAGGTAACTACTCCTTAGGAGTTACCGAGCAGATTATCTTTCCAGAAATCGATATCGATAAGGTAAAGAAAATCGAAGGGATGAACATCACATTTGTGACAACAGCCAATACCGATAAAGAAGCAAAATCATTACTAACAGAACTAGGGTTACCTTTTAAAAAGAACTAAGACATGGCTAAAGAATCAATGAAAGCCCGCGAGGTTAAACGTGCCAAGACTGTTGCTAAATATGCCGAAAAGCGTAAAGCATTAAAAGAAGCTGGAGATTACGAAGGTTTGCAAAAACTTCCAAAAAATGCATCTCCAATTCGTATGCACAACCGTTGTAAATTAACTGGACGTCCAAAAGGATATATGCGTCAGTTTGGTTTATCGCGTGTAATGTTTAGAGAGATGGCTAATAAAGGCTTGATCCCAGGAGTTAGAAAAGCAAGTTGGTAAAATTATAAATTGGTGGAAGGTTTGACAATTGTGTCGAAAACCATCACCGCAAACAAGAATAAATGACAACAGATCCAATCGCAGATTATCTTACTCGAGTTAGAAATGCTGTAGCAGCTGGCCATAGAGTGGTAGAAATTCCAGCATCTAATTTGAAGAAAGAAGTTACCAAGATCTTATTTGATCAAGGGTATGTATTAAGCTATAAATTCGAAGATAAAGGCCCTCAGGGGACTATTAAAATTGCTTTGAAGTACGATAAGCTTACCAAAGACCCGGTAATTAAAAAGATTGAAAGAATAAGTAAACCTGGTTTACGTAAATATGCAAACTCTGGCGATATGCCACGTATTCTAAATGGATTGGGTATTGCTATTGTTTCTACTTCAAGCGGAGTAATGACAGGAAAGCAAGCGCAAGCGCAGAATGTTGGAGGAGAAGTACTTTGTTACGTTTACTAAAAAGAGATTAAGAAATGTCAAGAATAGGAAAAAGCCCAGTAACAGTACCAGATGGTGTTACCGTTGACGTAAACGACAACGTAATCACGGTTAAAGGTAAGTTAGGCGAGTTAACACAAGAATACAGCGGCGTGTCTATCTCTGTAGAAGATGGCCAAGTAACTGTGGAGCGTCCTTCAGACCACAAAGATGTTCGTGCAAAGCATGGTTTGTACCGCGCTTTAATTGCAAACATGATAGATGGTGTGTCTAAAGGTTGGACCAAGGAACTAGAGCTAGTTGGAGTTGGATACCGTGCGAGTAACCAAGGTCAAAAATTAGACATAGCGGTTGGATTTTCTCACAATATCGTTATAAACATTGCTCAAGAAGTAAAGGTTGAAACGGTTAGTGAAAAAGGAAAGAACCCAATTATTAAATTAACTTCTCACGACAAACAATTGGTAGGCCAAGTTGCCGCCAAGATTCGAGCTTACAGAAAGCCGGAGCCTTACAAAGGAAAAGGAATCAGATTTGTAGGAGAACAAATTAGAAGAAAAGCAGGTAAGTCTGCATAATTTATAAGCGTTATGGCATTATCAAAATCTGACAGAAGAGATAGAATCCGTTACCGTATTAGAAAAACGGTAGAAGGAACAGCACAACGTCCAAGACTTGCTGTGTTTAGAAGTAATAAAGAGATCTATGCTCAATTAATCGACGATGTAAACGGAGTAACTATTACTGCCGCTTCGTCTCGTGACAAAGGCATTACAACTGGTAGCAAATCCGAAACTGCAAAAGAAGTAGGAAAAGTAATTGCTCAAAAAGCAATGAAAGCTGGAGTAGAAGCGATTTCATTTGATCGCGGTGGTTATTTATACCACGGAAGAGTTAAATCATTAGCCGAAGGAGCCCGTGAAGGCGGACTAAAATTCTAAGATATGTATCAAGATTATAAAAACGTAGAATTAGTAAAACCAGGAGGACTTGAATTAAAGGACCGTTTGGTTGGAGTACAACGGGTAACTAAGGTAACCAAAGGTGGTAGAGCCTTCGGATTCTCTGCTATTGTTGTAGTAGGAGACGAAAATGGTGTTGTTGGTCACGGTTTAGGTAAATCTAAAGACGTTGCCAGTGCAATTGCAAAAGCAGTTGAAGACGCTAAAAAGAATTTGGTGCGAATCCCACTTAACAAAGCTTCTTTACCTCATGAACAAAAAGGTAAATACGGAGGAGCTCGTGTTAACTTAATGCCGGCTGCGCCTGGTACCGGGGTAATTGCCGGTGGTGCCGTACGTGCAGTATTAGAGGCAGTAGGAGTACATGATGTACTGTCTAAGTCTCAAGGGTCTTCTAATCCACACAACGTGGTAAAGGCTACTTTTGACGCCTTATTGCAAATGCGAAGTGCGCACACTGTTGCAAAACAACGTGGCATTTCTTTAGAAAAATTGTATAAAGGATAAATCACAGAATAATGGCAAAAATTAAAGTAACCAAAGTTCGCAGTGCAATCAATAGAACGCAAAACCAAAAGAGAACATTAGAAGCTCTAGGTTTGCGTAAAATTGGTCAGACGGTAGAACACGACAACACGCCAAATATTCTTGGCATGATAAATAAAGTACAACACTTGGTTTCTGTTGAAACCAACTAAGATATAACTCATGGATTTAAGTAACTTAAAACCAGCCGGCGGATCGGTACATGGCAAAGGCAAAAGAGTAGGACGCGGACAAGGAACGGGTAAAGGTGGAACCGCTACCCGTGGTCACAAAGGGGCCAAATCTCGTTCAGGATACTCTAAGAAACTTGGTTTTGAAGGTGGGCAAATGCCACTTCAACGTCGTGTTCCTAAGTTTGGATTTACAAACATTAACCGTAAAGAGTACCAAGGAATTAACTTGGATACTTTGCAAAAAATGGTTGACGACAAGAAAATCAAAGACAGCGTAACTATAGAACAATTAGTTGCATTACGTCTTGCTGACAAGAACGATTTAGTAAAGATATTAGGAAGAGGAGAATTAAAAGCTAAGCTTACTGTATCTGCACATAAATTTACGGCAACTGCTAAAGAAGCTATCGAAGCTGCTGGTGGAGAAGCTATAACATTGTAATTTTTTTATAAGGATGAAATTTATTGAAACCTTAAAAAATGTTTGGAAAATAGAGGAACTACGCAGTCGTATCCTGGTTACCCTTGGACTGTTGTTGGTGTATCGTTTTGGAGCGCAAGTAGTGCTTCCAAATATCGACGCGGCACAGCTATCTGAATTCTCAGGAAAATTTGAAGGTGGTGGATTAGGAACTATTTTAAATGCCTTTACAGGGGGTGCTTTTGCAAAAGCCTCTGTATTTGCATTGGGAATTATGCCTTATATCTCTGCATCGATTGTTGTACAGTTAATGCAAATTGCAGTTCCTTATCTACAAAAATTACAAAAAGAAGGCGAAAGCGGTCGTAAAAGAATCACTCAAATTACTAGATGGTTAACTATCGCTATTTGTTTGGTACAGGCGCCTAGTTACCTTATTGGATTAGATTTATTAGGAGTTCCTGTAGAGGCTTATATTGAGCCACGCGGACCTATGTTCTATATTACATCGGTAATTATATTAACTACAGGGTGTGTATTCGCAATGTGGTTAGGTGAAAAAATTACAGACAAAGGAATTGGAAACGGTATTTCGTTATTAATTATGGTTGGTATTATAGCCACCTTACCACTTTCTTTTGCTCAGGAAATAAACTCACGTTTACAGCCTGGACAAGGAGAATGGTTATTTATTTTAATCGAAATGGTTATCTGGTTCTTAATTATTCTGGCGAGTGTCATGCTGGTCATGGCGGTTAGAAAGATACCCGTGCAGTATGCGCGTAGAACAGCAAGTGGAGGTTACGAAAAGAATATTTTTGGAGCCAGACAGTTTATTCCTTTAAAGCTTAATGCTTCTGGAGTAATGCCAATTATCTTTGCACAAGCAATTATGTTTGTACCAGCAGCAGTGGCAGGTTTGTCCGATGGTAACTTTGCAAAGAGTGTGCAGGCTGAATTTAACGATCCCTTTGGATTGTGGTATAATGTAGTTTTCGCATTATTAATTATAATCTTTACCTATTTCTATACAGCAATTACGGTACCGACCAATAAAATGGCCGACGATTTAAAACGCAGTGGTGGATTTATTCCTGGAATTAAACCAGGAACAGATACAGCAGAATTTTTAGATCGCGTAATGTCGCAAATAACCTTACCAGGTTCAATATTCCTAGCGGCTATTGCTATTTTTCCAGCGATTGTAGAATCGTTAATGGGAATACAGCAATCTTGGGCATTGTTCTTTGGAGGAACGTCTCTGCTAATTATGGTAGGGGTTGCAATAGATACCATGCAACAGATTAATTCGTATTTATTAAATCGTCATTACGACGGCTTAATGAAGTCAGGTAAAAACAGAAAAGCAGTAGCATAATATGGCAAAGCAAGCAGCAATAGAACAAGACGGATCGATTGTAGAAGCACTCTCTAACGCAATGTTTAGAGTAGAGTTAGAAAACGGTCACATAGTAACCGCTCATATTTCTGGCAAAATGCGTATGCACTATATTAAATTGCTTCCTGGAGATAAAGTAAAATTAGAAATGAGTCCTTACGATTTAACGAAGGCTCGTATCACTTATAGATACTAATAAAATTAATTCCCTTTTGGGGAAATAAACAAAGAGAGATGAAAGTAAGAGCATCCATCAAAAAAAGAAGTGCCGACTGCAAAATTGTTCGCAGAAAAGGTCGCTTATATGTAATTAACAAAAAGAACCCTAGGTTCAAACAAAGACAAGGATAATTATGGCAAGAATCGCAGGTGTAGATATTCCTAAACAAAAAAGGGGTGTAATCGCGTTAACATATATCTTCGGAATTGGTAAAAGCCGCGCCCAAGATATATTGAACAAAGCTGGAGTTGATGAGTCTACTAAAGTTTCGGATTGGACCGACGAAGAGATCGGTAACATTCGTGACGCAGTGGGGTATTACAAAATCGAAGGAGAGTTACGTTCAGAGGTTCAATTAAGCATCAAGCGCTTAATGGATATTGGTTGCTACCGTGGAATCCGTCACAGATCGGGATTACCACTTAGAGGTCAGCGTACCAAAAACAACTCAAGAACGAGAAAAGGAAAACGTAAAACAGTTGCTAACAAGAAGAAGGCAACTAAATAATACCTAGAGATATGGCAAAGTCTAGCTCAAAAAGTACAAAAAAGAGAAAGGTGAATGTAGAAGCAGTGGGCGAAGCTCACATTACAGCTTCTTTTAATAACATCATTATTTCTTTGACGAATAAAAACGGAGATGTAATCTCTTGGTCTTCTGCCGGTAAAATGGGCTTTAGAGGATCTAAGAAGAACACTCCTTATGCTGCGCAATTAGCAGCGGAAGATGCGTGTGGTGTTGCTCATGAAGCAGGCCTTCGCAAGGTAAAGGCTTACGTAAAGGGGCCTGGAAATGGTAGAGAATCTGCCATGCGTACAATTCACAATGCAGGAATAGAAATCACCGAAATTATTGACGTGACTCCAACTCCTCATAACGGTTGTCGTCCACCAAAAAGAAGAAGAGTTTAATTAATTTTTATAGTATAACCCTAAAGGAATTAAATCGCTAGAGGACATGACCTTAATTTAGTGATCCCCTTTAAAACACAATTAAAATGGCAAGATATACTGGTCCAAAAAGTAAAATAGCCCGTAAGTTCGGAGAGGCAATCTTTGGCGACGATAAAGCGTTCGACAAAAGAAACTACCCTCCAGGACAGCACGGAAACAACCGCAGACGTGGAAAAAAGAGTGAGTATGCAATTCAGTTAGCTGAAAAGCAAAAAGCAAAGTACACCTACGGTATATTAGAGCGTCAGTTCCGTAATCTATTTAAAAAAGCAACAGCAGCTCCTGGAATTACAGGTGAGGTTTTATTGCAATTATGTGAATCACGCTTAGACAACGTTGTTTATCGTATGGGAATTTCTCCTACACGAAGTGGCGCGAGACAGCTAGTGTCTCATACGCACATCACGGTAAACGGTGGAAAGGTTAATATTCCTTCTTACCAATTAAAGCCAGGTGATGTTGTAGCGGTTAGAGAAAAATCTAAATCGTTAGAGGCTATTGAACGCTCACTTGCGAATTCAAGTAATGTATTCGAATGGATAACTTGGAACAGCGAGAAGAAAGAAGGAACTTTTGTAGCTGTACCGCAGCGTATTCAAATTCCAGAGAACATCAACGAACAATTTATCGTTGAATTATATTCTAAATAATAACCACACAGGAGTTATAAAACTATGGCAATATTTAATTTTCAGAAGCCCGATAAAGTAATAATGATTAACTCGACAGATTTCGAAGGGAAATTTGAATTTCGTCCTTTGGAACCTGGTTATGGGTTAACCGTTGGTAATGCACTAAGACGTGTATTATTATCTTCTTTGGAAGGGTTTGCAATTACTTCGGTACGTATCGAAGGAGTAGATCATGAATTCTCTACCATTGCCGGTGTTGTTGAAGACGTTACCGAGATCATACTTAATCTTAAGCAGATCCGTTTTAAGCGTCAAATCGACGAGATCGACAACGAGACTGTTACCATTTCGGTATCAGGGAACGAGCAGTTAACTGCCGGAGATTTTCAAAAGTTCATCTCAGGATTCCAAGTATTAAACCCTGATTTGGTTATTTGCAATATGGATGCTAAGGTTAATTTAAACCTTGAAATCACTATTGAAAAAGGTCGTGGATATGTTCCAGCCGAAGAAAACAAAAAAGCGAATGCTCCTTTAGGGACTATTTTTACAGATTCGATTTTTACACCTATCAAAAATGTTAAGTATAGCATTGAGAACTACCGTGTAGAGCAAAAAACGGATTACGAAAAACTAGTGTTCGAAATTATTTCTGACGGATCTATTCATCCTAAAGACGCCTTGACAGAAGCTGCCAAGACTTTGATTCACCACTTTATGTTATTTAGCGACGAGCGCATTACCCTAGAGGCCGATGAGATTGCTCAGACCGAAACATACGACGAAGAATCATTACACATGCGTCAACTGTTAAAAACTAAGTTAATCGATATGGATCTATCTGTACGTGCTTTAAACTGTTTAAAGGCTGCAGAGGTAGATACCTTGGGAGATTTAGTTTCTTACAACAAAAACGATTTGATGAAGTTCAGAAACTTTGGTAAAAAATCGTTAACCGAACTAGAAGAGTTGGTTAATGTAAAAGGCTTAAGCTTTGGAATGGATCTTTCAAAATATAAATTAGATAGAGACTAATCCAATTGGATTAGATTTATTAATCCCGTTATAGTTTGCGCCTCAAAGGAGTTGAAGCAAGATAACGGACAAACCAAATGTCATGAGACACGGAAAAAAAGTAAATCACCTAAGTAGAAAAACTGCGCATAGAAAAGCTATGTTAGCTAATATGGCTTGTTCTTTAATAGAGCATAAGCGCATTAATACTACGGTTGCAAAAGCAAAAGCGTTAAAGCAATTTGTTGAGCCACTAATAACGAAATCTAAAGAAGACACAACACACAATCGTCGTATTGTAATGTCTAGATTGCGTCAAAAAGATGTGGTAACAGAATTGTTTAGAGACGTTGCTGTAAAAGTTGGCGACCGTCCAGGGGGTTACACACGTATTATTAAATTAGGTAATCGTCTAGGAGATAATGCCGATATGGCAATGATCGAATTGGTAGATTACAACGAATTATACAATGCTGGTAAGCCGGCTAAGAAGAAGTCTACTCGACGTGGTAGATCTGGTTCTAAAAAGGCCGGAGCTCCTGCTCCTGTTGCTGTAGCAACAAAGGAAGAAGAGTAAATTAGCAAATATTTAACACAGGGGAAAGGGTAAGGTTTTACAAAATCTTACCCTTTTTTGGTTCATTATTTATTATTTTCGGCATTGAAAAAGAAAATTAATAATCTCAATCTTAATAGTATGAAATCCTTTTTAGCGTTTACGCTTTTAATTACCACAGCTTGCGGTTTCGCTCAAACAACATCTGGTCCCGACGAAAAAGAAGAGACCACATTAAACAAACAATCAGATAATAATAATCAATTAAATTCACTGGCAGCCGGTGGTGGTGCAAATACTGCTCCCGTAACTGGAATGGCTGTTTTTTATAATCCAAAATTTGACCGTGAAGGTTCTGTTTATTTATTTGAACAATGGGGCCAATCTGCTAGTATCTTTGTAAAAGGTGGAAACGGATCATTTAAAGAAAGCAACATTAACTTTAACATTCAACGCAGCATGTTTGAAGCTAAAGTTGCTGAAGACTCTATCGTCTCTTTTAATTTTGCGAGTATAGAAAAGATAGTAGTTGGAGGACGTACGTTTAAAAGTTTCTTCTTAGAAGAAATTCAACGTAATAAAGCGTTCGAAATAGTTTATCAAGGCGAGGATTTTACGCTTCTTAAAGGTTACGAAATTGACCTATTAGAAGCTTCACCAAATCCAATGATTGCTCGTCCTAGAGATAAATACATTCAGCGTTCGACCTACTACATCGAAACGGCCAAGACGCTCGAAGAATTTAAACTAAGAAAAAAATCAATTTTAGCTGCGTTAACTTCGGAACAAGCCAAATTAGCTAAAGAATACTCAAGTAAGTACGGAAAGTCTTTTACAGACGAAGCCGACTTAAAGATGATTCTTAATTACGCGACAAGATAATATTCTTGTTAAGCTTGGACTGTAACTATACGCTGCAATTAATCAATTAATTAAAAACGTTGTGTTATGAATCGTATCGTATTAGTTTTATTTTTATTTACAGGCTTGGGTTTTGCCCAAGAGCCGCAAGTTACCAATAGCGCTGTTTTTGGTAGCTCATCTAATAGTCTTGGACTCTTCCAAGGTCAAGAAGGAACCCTAGTAATAAATTTCGAAGACATTCAAAAAATTGAAGGTGTAGCTAGTATACGTGACTTCGATAATTGGCGTTTGTCTAAAGAAGCCACAGATGGTACCGTTTATCTTAACGATACCTGGGCAGAGAAAGGTTATGTTTATGCGGGCGACAAAAAATTTGTTTTCCCAAAAATGAATTTTCATGTGGCAGAAGGTGCTGTAGTATCTAAGTTTCAGCAAGATTCAATTTTTACTTTTGGAACCACTGGCTACGATAAAATTGTTTTTAACAATACAGTATTTAAGAGTATTTATACTCCGGCAAGAGGAGGGAACGTAATGTACGAAGTGGTTTTTGAAAGCCCAGAATTCTCTATTTTAAAAACGTATTCCATAGAGGTTAGAGAAAGTTCTCCCAATCCTATGGTGAACCGATCTCGTAGAAAAATTGTTAAAAACAGTCACTATTCAAAACTTGAGGGTACAAAAATTAGAGATTTTAAACTCAAAAAGAAAGACGTTTTAGCTTTAGCTGGAGATCAAAAAAAGGCACTGGAAAACTACGCTAAATCGAATAGACTGTCTTACAAAGACGACGAAGATGTTTCACAAATGTTAATTCATTTGTATCAGATGACGCATTAGGCTGGTGATAAATTTGTTAGCCCTAGAATGGAAAAATTTATGAATAAGCGTGCTTTTATTCTTTTAGTATGTTTTGCTGTGACTAGCTTAGGTTATGCACAGCTGCAAACTACAGTGAACGCGAATAATAATAATTTAGGTGCGCTGGCTACTTACGGCCCGGATGGTGCGAATATTGGAGCAACTTCTTTAGTATTAAATCCCACTATTCCAATAGAAGGTTCGGTTTATTTGTTTGATACTTGGCGAAACAACGGTGTTTTTCTAACCAACAAAGACAAGCAGTTATTAATACGAAATCTTAATTTTAATATTGACTTAGGGACTTTTGAATCTCAAATTGCCAAAGACACCATTTTTACTTTCACTTTCGACAACATTAAACGTGTGTTTGTAAATTCACGGGAGTTTAAAGCGATTTTTAAACCTTCGACAGGATTGTATACTGTTTACGAAGTGATTTATGAAGGCGAAGATTTTGCGATATTAAAGAAATACAGAATTACTATAAAAAAGGGAGCAGAAAACAACCCAATGGTTAATCGAAAAACTAAATTTATTACCATGGATGAGTATTTTCTTGAACAAGGAGAGCAGTTGTCTAAGTTTAGATTAAAGAAAAAGACGGTATTAAAACTAAGTGGCGATAGGGCTAGTGAAATGCAGGCTTATGCAAAAGAAAATAAGTTGTCCTTTAAAAATGAATTGGACGTAAACAGGATGCTCACCTATTTTTTAGACTAATTAAAAAGAACGCTACTAGCGTTCTTTTTTTTTGTTTAAAACTTTTTAAAATTCCTTTAGCGGAACACGAGGAATTAAATTATTTTTGACAAATCTTAATTTGAATGAAGTATCATCTTAGAAAACCGGCCATCATTCTCCTTGCAGATGGCACTATTTTTCACGGTAAAGCAGTAGGAAATACAACAGGTAGCGCTTTTGGCGAAGTGTGTTTTAACACAGGAATGACGGGGTATCAGGAAATATTCACTGACCCATCTTACTTTGGCCAATTAATGGTTACGACCAATGCTCATATTGGTAACTACGGAACACAACAAGACGAAGTAGAATCTAACGACATTAAAATAGCGGGTTTAATTTGTAGAAATTTTAGCTACAATTATTCAAGACCACTAGCAGATGATTCACTAGAGTCGTTTTTAGAAAAAAATAGCCTGCTTGCCATTTCCGATGTAGACACTCGTGCCTTAACTAGTTATATACGCGATAAGGGGGCTCAAAATGCAGTAATTACTACAGAAGTAGATAATATAGAGACGTTAAAAGCAGAATTAGCTAAAATGCCAGACATGATTGGTTTGGAATTGGCTTCTCGAGTTTCTACAAAAGAACCTTATACCGTGGGTAATCCAGATGCAAAATATAAGGTTGCTGCAGTAGATATTGGAATTAAAAAGAACATATTACGCAACTTAGTAGCTAGAGACTGCTATGTAAAGGTGTTTCCTTACAATGCAACATTCGAAGAGCTTAAGTCTTTTAATCCGGACGGCTACTTTTTCTCTAATGGTCCTGGAGATCCAGAACCATTAACACAGGCCATTAACACCGCAAAGGCAATTTTGGAGAACAACTTGCCATTGTTTGGGATTTGTTTAGGCCATCAAGTTATTGCTTTGGCTAATGGAATTTCTACCTATAAAATGCATCATGGGCATCGTGGTATTAACCATCCAATTATGAATCTGCAAACCGGTAAGGGAGAGATTACCTCTCAAAACCACGGATTCGCAATTAATAGAGAAGAAACCGAAGCGCATCCAAACGTAGCTATTACCCATATACACTTAAACGATAACACCGTTGCTGGTATTCGGGTAAAAGACAAGAAGTGTTTTTCTGTACAGTATCATCCAGAAGCTAGTCCAGGACCAAACGATGCAACTTATTTGTTCGACGAGTTTGTAGCGAGTTTATAAGTCAATTTTGCATGTATAATGACCAATAACTGGTCTGCGATAACGAAATCGTTTGCGTATTTTTAAAGTTATTAAATGGGGTAAATTGACTGCTTGAGCAGAAAATTTATCCCATCTTTTGTATCTTCACCATTCAAAATTAAACCAAAAATTATGAGCGCAATTGTTGACATTCACGCACGTCAAATTTTTGATTCTCGTGGGAATCCAACCGTAGAAGTAGATGTAGTAACAGAAAACGGATATTTAGGCCGAGCGGCGGTTCCTTCAGGAGCCTCTACAGGAGAACACGAAGCTGTTGAATTGCGCGATGGAGGTTCTAAATATATGGGTAAAGGTGTGCTTGACGCCGTAGAAAATGTAAACGGTAAGATTGCGGGAACACTTTTGGGAGTATCTGTGTTTGAACAGGCCTTGATAGACAAAATAATGATTGACTTAGACGGAACCCCAAATAAGTCAAAATTAGGCGCAAATGCCATCTTGGGAGTATCTTTAGCCGTTGCTCATGCAGCTGCAGCTGAACAGGGTATGCCATTGTATCGTTATGTAGGTGGAGTAAGTGCACTTACCCTTCCAGTTCCTATGATGAACATTATAAATGGAGGCTCGCATAGTGATGCCCCAATTGCTTTTCAGGAATTTATGGTTATGCCCGTAGCGGCCAAAAGTTTTACCCATGCTATGCAAATGGGATCCGAAATATTTCATCATCTTAAAAAAGTATTACACGATCGTGATTTAAGTACAGCCGTTGGCGATGAAGGTGGATTTGCTCCAACTTTAGGTGGAACAGAAGATGCTTTAGACACGATTGCTCTTGCTGTTGCCAACGCAGGTTATTCTTTGGGTGACGATGTAATGATCGCTTTAGATTGCGCTGCTGCAGAATTCTACGTAGATGGCAATTACGACTACACCAAATTTGAAGGAGCGTCTGGCGAGGTACGCAGTTCTAAACAACAGGCTGAATATTTAGCTTCTTTATGCGAAAAATACCCAATTATTTCTGTTGAAGATGGGATGGACGAAAACGATTGGGACGGTTGGAAATATTTAACCGAATTGGTAGGGGATAAGGTGCAATTGGTTGGCGATGACTTGTTTGTTACCAATGTAACAAGACTTGAAAGGGGAATAGAGAACGGAATTGCTAATTCAATTTTAATAAAAGTAAATCAAATAGGAACGTTAACCGAAACTATAGCCGCAGTGAATATGGCCAAAAATGCAGGTTTTACCTCTGTAATGTCACATCGTTCTGGAGAAACAGAAGACAATACTATTGCCGATTTGGCTGTTGCCTTGAATACTGGGCAAATTAAAACAGGTTCGGCCTCTAGAAGCGATAGAATGGCTAAATACAATCAACTGTTGCGCATCGAGGAACAGTTGGGAGAAACTGCTTTCTATCCAGGAAGAACGGCTTTTAATATCTAAAAGAAACACATTCTTGTTGCTAAACCCGCGATTCATTCGCGGGTTTTTTATTTGCGCGATACCCAAAATTGAAGCTTTAGTTAATAAAACTATAAAAACAGTGGACTGTAGGGGTAAATGTTAAAAAAATCAACTTAGATTTTGTAAATTTGTAGGACAAGAAAAATTAAAAAAAAACACTCCATGACAAAGATTGCAACGATAGAGATAGATGGCAAACGCTATGATTTTCCATTGGTAACCGGTACCGAAAATGAACATGCTATAGATATTAAAACGTTGCGGGCAGTCACTAATGGAATTACCACTATAGATCCTGGATACAAAAACACGGGTTCTTGTATGAGTGCCATTACTTTTTTAGATGGTGAAAAAGGGATTTTGCGTTACCGCGGATATGCCATAGAAGAATTAGCAGAAAAAGCCGATTTTTTAGAAGTGGCGTATTTGCTAATTTTTGGTGAACTTCCAAACGAAGAAACACTCAATAAATTTCACGAAGACATTAAAGCTCAGTCTCATGTAGACGAAGACATTAAAAAAATATTAGATGGCTTTCCTAAGTCGGCACACCCAATGGGCGTGCTATCTTCGCTAACCAATGCTCTAATTGCATTTAATCCATCTTCTGTAAATGTAGATTCAGAAGAAGAAATGTACAATGCTATTGTACGAATGCTTGGAAAGTTCCCAGTACTTACTGCTTGGGCGTATAGAAAACGCAGTGGTTTGGCATTAGATTATGGAGACGATAACCTAGGCTATGTAGACAACTTTTTAAAGATGATGTTTAAAAAGCCTAGCGGAGAATATGTAAGTAACAAAGTGGTTGTAGATGCACTAGATAAACTTTTAATTCTACACGCAGATCACGAACAGAATTGTTCTACAAGTACCGTGCGTATTGTAGGATC
The DNA here is from genome assembly GCA_965277295.1 of Gilvibacter sp. GTDB lineage: Bacteria > Bacteroidota > Bacteroidia > Flavobacteriales > Flavobacteriaceae > Gilvibacter. The sequence continues at coordinate 457,536 of OZ255720.1, read as the reverse complement.
TTCGCACGCTGGCTTATTCGCCTCGATTTCGGCAGGAATTAATGCTTTATGGGGCCCACTTCATGGTGGAGCAAACCAAGCTGTAATAGAAATGTTGGAGGGAATTCGCGAAGACGGCGGAGACACCAAAAAATATATGGCTAAGGCAAAAGATAAAAACGATCCTTTTAGATTAATGGGCTTTGGGCATCGTGTTTATAAAAACTTCGATCCACGCGCTAAAATTATTAAGGTTGCTGCCAACGATGTATTAACAGATTTGGGAATAGAAGATCCCGTATTGGATATTGCCAAAGGCTTAGAAAAGGAAGCTCTAGAGGATTCTTACTTTGTAGATAGAAAATTGTATCCTAATGTAGACTTTTACTCTGGAATTATTTACAGATCTCTAGGCATACCAACCGAAATGTTTACGGCCATGTTTGCACTAGGGCGTCTTCCTGGTTGGATTGCTCAATGGCGTGAAATGCGTTTGCGCAAGGAGCCAATTGGTAGACCTCGTCAAATATATATTGGCGAAAATAGTCGTCCATTTAAAAATATAGCACAGCGTTAAATAACGGTGTAATTTTTTAAAGCAAAACCCGACCTTTTTGGTTGGGTTTTTTTGTAAATTATTTTTGGTTCGCAAGCTAATATTTACTCCAAATTGGTGCATAAGATTATTATCTTAGCGCCATGATTAAATTACATATTACTAACGAAGTAGATCCCCTAAAGGCTGTAGTCCTTGGAATTGCTCAAAGCCCAGGCCCAACGCCAACTCCCGAAGCCTGTTACGATCCAAAAAGTCTAGAACATGTATTGGCGGGAACCTATCCTACAGAGGCTCAAATGATTCCAGAAATGGAAGCTGTGGCGGCGGTTCTGGAAAAGTACCACGTAACTGTTTACAGGCCCGAGGTCTTAATAGATTGTAATCAAATATTTTCACGTGATATTGCCTTTGTTATAGAAGACAAGATTATAATTGCTAACATTTTACCGGACCGAGAAAAAGAAATTGACGCTATTCACCATATATGGGAAGAGCTCCCAAAATCTCAACGAATTAGGTTGCCTGAAGCATGTCATGTAGAAGGCGGAGACGTAATGCCTTGGGGTGATTATATTTTTGTAGGTACCTATCGCGGAGAAGATTATTCGGACTACATTACGGCGAGGACGAATCCAGAGGCCGTTCAGGCATTGCAGGATTTGTTTCCAAATAAAAAAGTAAAGTCATTTAATTTAAGAAAGTCCAATACCGTAGCTAGAGACAATGCTTTGCATTTGGATTGCTGTTTTCAGCCGTTGGGTAAAGGAAAGGCAATAATACATAAAGATGGCTTTTTAGAAGAAGAGGAATACCAATGGTTGGTTGACTTTTTTGGCCCAGAAAATTGCTTTCATATTAACAAAGACGAAATGTATAATATGTTTTCGAATGTATTTTCAATTAGTCCAGAGGTTATAATTTCTGAACAAAATTTTACACGTTTAAACACTTGGCTAAGAGACCAAGGTTTTACAGTAGAAGAAGTTCCTTATAGTCAGATTGCAAAACAAGAAGGTTTATTACGCTGCAGCACCATGCCATTATTGCGCATTGCACGGTAAGTTTTGTTTATTAATTTATAGTTTAGAGTAGCATGCAACAAATAACAGATTCCCTTTTAATGATACGGCCAGCAACGTTTCATTCCAACCCAGAAACTGCGGTAAATAATTTTTTTCAAAAAGACATTGAAGCACTTTCTAACAAGCAGATTAATGCCAAAGCACAGATGGAGTTCGATACCTTTGTGGCTGCGTTGCGTGCTAAGGGAGTTCAAGTTGTGGTTGTTAACGATACGGTCGAAAACCAAACTCCCGATGCTGTTTTTCCTAATAATTGGGTCAGTTTTCACGCTAACGGAGACGCAGTATTGTATCCTATGTTTGCACCTAGTCGCCGCCGTGAACGACGAGAAGAAATTTTTATTAAACTCGAAGAAGCTGGTTTTGTAATAAAAAATGTGATTGATTATTCCAGTGCCGAAGAGCAAGAATTGTACTTAGAAGGAACAGGAAGTTTATTATTAGATAGAGAGAATAATGTGGTGTATTGTGCTTTATCTGATCGTGCACACGAGGAATTAATAATAGAATTCTGTGAAGATTTTGATTGTTTACCTGTTATTTTTACTGCAAACCAAACAGTAAATAACGAGCGTTTGCCTATTTATCACACCAATGTTATGATGGCCTTAGCCGAAAACTTTGCTGTGATTTGCTTAGATACAATAGACGATTCTAAAGAACGCAAACATGTGTTGTCGCAATTAAAAAAATCGGGAAAAAGAGTGGTCGCCATTACCGAGTCGCAAATGCACGCATTTGCGGGCAATATGTTACAAGTACGCAATAAATCGGGTGATAAGTTTATGGTTATGAGCAAAGCCGCACACGATAGCTTAACGCAAGACCAAATTAGCCGAATTACGCAAGACTGTGAGATTTTAAGTAGCGATTTAACAACCATAGAAACCTGTGGTGGTGGAAGCGCACGTTGTATGATGGCCGAAGTGTTTTTGCCGCAAAATTAAGCAGCTCCAGTTTTTGCAATATTTCTAATCATTCCACCAAAAATAAAATAGTGGAAAGGAAGCATAGCGTAGCTGTTGTTTTTGAACGGCAAATGCCTCAAAATACTTGTTGCACAAGCTGCCCATTTTGCGGCATTCACCACCCCGTTTATTTGGGGTGTTATTCTTTGAAGTTTGCAATATTTCTAATCATTCCACCAAAAATAAAATAGTGGAAGGGAAGCATAGCGTAGCTGTTGTTTTTGAACGGCAAATGCCTCAAAATACTTGTTGCACAAGCTACCTATTTTGTGGCATTCACCACCCCGTTTATTTGGGGTGTTCTTCTTTGAAGTTTGCAATATTTCTAATCATTCCACCAAAAATAAAATAGTGGAAGGGAAGCATAGCGTAGCTGTTGTTTTTGAACGGCAAATGCCTCAAAATACTTGTTGCACAAGCTACCCATTTTGCGGCATTCACCACCCCGTTTATTTGGGGTGTTCTTCTTTGAAGTTTGCAATATTTCTAATCATTCCACCAAAAATAAAATAATGGAAGGGTAGCATAGCATAGCTGGTGTTTTTGAACGGCAAATGCCTCAAAATACTTGTTGCACAAGCTGCCCATTTTGCGGCATTCACCACCCCGTTTATTTGGGGTGTTCTTCTTTGAAGTTTGCAATATTTCTAATCATTCCACCAAAAATAAAATAGTGGAAGGGAAGCATAGCGTAGCTGTTGTTTTTGAACGGCGAATGCCTCAAAATACTTGTTGCACAAGCTACCTATTTTGTGGCATTCACCACCCCGTTTATTTGGGGTGTTCTTCTTTGAAGTTTGCAATATTTCTAATCATTCCACCAAAAATAAAATAGTGGAAAGGAAGCATAGCGTACCAATATAATCTACCCCAAAGTCCTTTTGGTCTAAAAGTTGCGGTTTGGTGAAGCATGTTGTTTGCATCTATTTCGAATTCCAGCCAAGCTTCACCAGGCACGCGCATTTCTGCAAACAACAGTAATCGTTTTGCTTCTTTATCTGCCAGGAGTACGCGCCAAAAGTCTAAAGCGTCGCCTGGAAAAATTTTATCAGGATGTGTCCTTCCCCGACGTAATCCAACGCCACCCACAAGTTTATCTAAATACCCACGTAACTTCCAAAGTGCATTGCCATAATACCAACCTTTAGAACCTCCAATAGACCAGATGTTTTCTAAAACTCCTTCGGGATTATTAACTTGAATGGATTTTTTGTCGGTTACACAGCCGTATTCTGGCACTTTAATATAGCGATTCAGGTCTTTTCTAAATCTTCCAGAAACCATAGAATCTTTCCAACTAGAAACTACCTGGTTTTGCCTAATTCGTTCGAACGCCAAAGCTATTGCTTGATTATAACTTATTAGTTCAATATTTAAAAGTTGTTGTAAACGCTTGTCCTTTGTAATTACTTCTACCCGCATACTGTCGACCAAATTTAGCGCAAGGGTATAAGAGGTCGAGGTAACAAAATACAACCAATACGAGGATAACTTTGGCGTCATAATTGGAACATCAAAAATATAAAGACGCAGTTTTCTATTTTTAGCGTATTGCTGCATCATTTGCTTGTAGGTAAGCACGTCTGGACCCCCAATATCGAACTGCTGTCCAATACAAGAAGGATTTCCAAGAACTCCGGTAAGATATTCTACTACGTTTCTAATGGCAATTGGTTGGCATTTAGTTTTTACCCATTTTGGGGTTATCATTAAGGGTAATTTTTCGCACAAATCTCTAATAATTTCGAAAGATGCGCTACCGGATCCCACAATAATGGCAGCGCGTAAAACAGTGACTGGAGCCTTACCCTGCATTAATATTTGTTCTACATTTTTTCTAGAACGTAAATGTTTAGAGAGCTCGTTATTGTTTGCAATTCCTCCTAAATAAATAACTTGCTTACATTGGGTGTTGGCCAAATACGTATTAAAGTTTTGTGCAGATTGCTCTTCTTTGGAATCAAAATCGGAGGTCGAAGCTGTCATGGAATGGATTAAATAATAAGCGGCATCTATATTTTTAGGAAACAAATCTGACTCAGGTTTGTCTAAAAAATCGACAGTTATTATTGCTATGCTTTTACGCAGTGACGCATCTATAGATAGTCTAGAAGGATTTCGAACCGCACAAACTACATCGTGCCCTTGTTCTACGAGTAATGGAAGTAGTCGCATACCAATATAGCCATTGGCGCCTGTAAGTAATATTTTCACCCTTTTGTTATTAAGTTATTGATTCCTTTAAGGGTTTAGTAGTTGAATTTTTAAGGTACAAAAATTTGCATTAAAACGGGGGTTGTACAGTGGCATCGTAAGCAATTTTTTGATCCATAAGCTTTTGAATAAATTTATGAATAGTCTTGTTTTTAGGCATCGCTTTTATTTTTACAAAATAGTCGTCCCGGTGAATGGTGTATTGATCTGCCTCGCCTTTAAAAATCACCAATTTGTAGTAAGGAATAACTAAAACGTACGATTCTAATAATGACCTAAAACCAACTAGAATTCCTAAAGGCCTTAACTCTATATTGCAAACATCTCGATTGCTATCCAATTGCATTAAATTTTTAATTTGAACGGAAGATTGGGTCATGGATAACCTTGGTGAACCAATGCCTTTCATTGTTAGTCGTTGCTTGAGTGTAAATGGCTTCCCTACGGCTTCTTCTATTTTTTCGCGTGTTTTGTAATTGTTATAAGATACATTTAGAATCATTCCATGAACTATTTTATTGGATTAGACTTACCTATTACACAATTGCGTTTTATCTTGTTAATTGCAACAGTATACTTGCCAAAATATGTGCAGAGGCGCGTTTAAGAATGCCTTGTTTACAAAGATAATTTGATTTCAAGTGGAATAAAAATTTTATCTTTACCCACTTAAAATTCAACCGGAAATGAAACTCCACGAAATCCTTACAAACCCAATAATTAACGCTGTAGAGGCTACCTATTCTATTACCCTTGCAGGGGTCGAATTTGTACCTACGCGCAAAGAGTTTGATGGAGACATTACGGTAGTTGTTTTTCCTATGTTACGCCAAATTAAAGGCAATCCTATGCAGATAGGTCAGGCCATTGGTGAGTACTTAACCGCAAATGTAGATGAGGTTTCTGGTTATAATGTTGTTAAAGGGTTTTTAAATTTAAGTTTGTCTAATTCTTATTTTTTAGATGTATTTAAGAGTATTTACAACAGTAAGAACTTTGGTCATGCAACTCCTGGGGAAGAAGCTATTATTGTAGAATATAGTTCCCCAAACACGAATAAACCACTCCATTTAGGTCATATTAGAAATATTCTATTAGGCTATTCGGTTTCTCAAATTTTGGCTGCTGCTGGTAACAAAGTTTACAAAACGCAGATTATAAACGATCGTGGAATTCATATTTGCAAAAGCATGGTTGCTTGGTTAGCATATGGAGCAGGGGAGACCCCTGAATCTTCTGGATTAAAAGGAGATCATTTAGTAGGGAAGTATTATGTAGCGTTCGATAAGGAATACAAAAAACAACAGGCAGACTTAATAGCCAGCGGGGCAACAGAAGAAGAAGCTAAAAACCAAGCTGCTATTTTAAAGCAAGCACAACAAATGCTATTAAAATGGGAGGCAGGCGATCCAGAAACTGTTGCACTTTGGCAGAAAATGAATGGTTGGGTTTATGCAGGATTCGATAAAACCTATACGGCCCTGGGGGTAGATTTTGACACCTTGTATTACGAAAGCGACACCTATTTATTGGGTAAAGAAAATATAGAAGACGGCCTAGCCCGTGGAGTGTTTTTTAAAAAAGAAGACGGCTCTGTTTGGTGCGATTTAACAGCAGATGGGCTAGACGAAAAACTTGTCCTGCGCAGCGATGGAACAGCCGTTTATATGACCCAAGACATTGGTACTGCAATTCAGCGCATAAAGGATATGCCAGACGCTACCGGTATGATTTATACTGTTGGGAACGAACAAGATTACCATTTTAAAGTGTTGTTTTTAATACTTAAAAAATTAGGCTTCGATTGGGCGCAAAACCTAACGCATTTAAGTTATGGGATGGTCGATTTACCAAGCGGTAAAATGAAGAGTAGAGAAGGAACCGTTGTAGATGCAGACGATTTAGTGGTAGAAATGGCCGTTACAGCAGGTAATATTGCTTCGGAATTAGGCAAACTTGATGGTTATACCGATTCCCAAAAACAGCAATTGTATCATACTATAGGTTTGGGTGCATTAAAGTATTTTATTTTAAAGGTTGATCCTAAAAAACGCATCTTGTTCGATCCAGAAGCTTCTGTAGATTTTCAGGGTAATACCGGGCCGTTTATTCAGTATACTTATGCTAGAATTCAAGCTATATTGCGCAAAGCAGCGACTATGGATCTAGGTTCATTTAATCAAATTACCTTAACGCCCAAAGAGATTGAACTTATTAAACAGTTAGCACTGTATCCAGATACCATTCAATTGGCGGCAGCACAACACAGCCCAGCCATAATTGCGAATTATGTTTATGAATTGGTAAAGCGCTACAATTCATTCTTCCAAAACGTCCCAATTTTTGGTGCTCCCGAGCAAGCTCAAATTAGTTTTCGAGTATCACTGTCCAACACTGTTGGTAAAATTATTGCAGATTCCTTGAACTTATTAGGCATACAAGCTCCCGAAAGAATGTAGTTAAAACTGTATTTCTACAGATAAATTAGGGGTAAATCCTAAGGAATTATTTACAATTTTATTAATTGTAAACTGGCCATTCGAAGTTTCTTGCGACACATAATACTGGTCCAAAATATTGTTGTTTCCAAATAGATTTTGAATTGCAGCATTTAGTCGTAGCACCAAATTATCGCGATTTATAAAAGTGTATTTTGCAGATAAATCGGCTCTAAAGTAGGAAGAAAGTCGTTCGCTATTAGGTGGATTATACGGAATAAACGAACTGCTTTGAATTACTTGAGTAGCTTCTCCGAGCGGAGTTGTAATGGGTTTGCCCGAACGCCATTGAAACCCCATAACCATACTTAATTTAGGTAAATCGTAACTAAGAGCTGCTCTAAAGGCGTGTTTTACATCTATGTTATTCGGAAAAATAGGCGGGGTTAGGGTGTTAAACGTATAATCGTTATTGGCATTGGTGTAGCTAAGCCACGCGCCAAGACGTTTCCAAGTCTTATTTAATACTAATTCTATTCCTTGTACACTATACTGACCTATAGCTTGAGTATTTGCAAACTGATTAGTAAAACCCTGAGTCTGAGTAGTTATTCCATTTACAATTTTATTGTAAAAAAGCACATTAGCAAGCCAATTATTTTTTGTGTATAACAACCCAAACGAAAACTGTTCGCTACTTATTATTGGACGTTCTTGTCCGTTAGACAAGACCCATCTTCTGTTTTCGACTCCTAAAAAGTCGTTGTTTAATGCCAGTTCCTGACTTGTTGTTTGACTTTTTAATTCTCCTAATAATTCGACTGCAAAGCCCCCACCCAATTTCTGATGAATACTAAGTCGAGGTTCAAAGCGATAAGCGTTAAGTTTTGGGTAATGAACTCCTCTGGCTCCAGCATTAATTAGCGTTTTGTTTTTAAAAGCCGATATGCTCCATTGGGCATAAACAGCATGCGAGACCAATACTTCTTTTATTAAGCGTCTAAACTGAGGAATGTTGGTAACCTCTTGATTGGTAATCCCGGTTTCTGTTAGCTGATATCCCATATCTATTAAAATACGGTTGGTGAGTTTATAACTCGCAGCCAATTTAGCTCCAAATTCCACAACTTCGTTGGCCTGCTGTTGTGCCAAGGTGGTAAATAGTTCGAAGCTCTCTGAATCCAATTGATATTGCGACCTATAGGCACTAAACCGCGTGGTAACCTTATCGCTCCATTGGTGACTCCAATCAAGTCCACCTACAATACTCTTTTGCTCCAAGTTGGATGTTTCGCTTAGATCGAAAGCACTATTTGTAACTGCTTGTGTAAAATTTAGCGAATTGTTTATGGTTAAAAAGTTGGCCCGAATTTTATCTTTTTCGCCAAGATCCCAAAGCAATTTAGCGGTGATGTCAAAAAAGCTAAAATCTTCTTGCGCAATCACCATAGCTTGATCGTTAGGAGTTAACACATTTGTTATCTGCGTATCTTGAAATATCCGTTCGGAATAACTTTTATAAATAGGAGTCTCTATAAGATCGCTAATAGAACGTCTTCCAGCAAAAATAACAGACAGGCCTTTGGCTAGCGGGACATGAGTAAAAATATTAGCATGTAATAAATTCAAGGTCGCTTTACTCTCTATAGTGCTTGTAACTTGGTCTTCTGAAGTCATATCTATAACTCCACTAACATTTTCACCATATCTGCTTGAAGTCCCATTTTTATAAATAGATACGTTTTTGGTGATATACGGGTTAAAGGCTGTAATTAAGCCATAAAAGTGCCCACTTTGGTACATGCGAATTCCATCCCAAAGAATTGCGTTTTCACTATTAGTCCCGCCGCGAATATTAATGTTAGAAACAGTTTCGTCTATACTATTAACACCAGGTAGCACTTGTGCAATTTGCAATACATCTGCCTCTACAATGCCAGGAAGCAGACCAAAATCTTGGGTGGTAAACCTAAACGAACCATCTTTTGCACGGTAAATTCCTTTGGTAAAAATACGCTCTAAAAAAACCTCGCTTAATTGGTTCAAAGATCTATTTAATATCACTTGTGTACAATTGTCTTGGTACGGCCCAATGCGCAATGTTTGCGTTTGGTAACCTATAAATTGAACACTAATTAGTTGTGGAGCTTGATTTTTAACAATGCTGGCAATCCCTACCTGATCTGTTACTAGACCTTCGTCCGATGCTACAACAATCACAGTAGCATTCGGCATTGGTTTTCCAGTCTCGCCATCTACTACCAAAACACAGAGAAAATCGTTAGACTTTTGTTTTAGAATAAGTGAATAATAACGATCGCTAATTGGACTAAGTTTAAAGGCAGTTCTATTATTAACAAAAGCTAAAGCAGCGGTTAAATTATTAAAATTAGGCGGATCAACTTTAATGTTATCTACATCTGAAGATGCATAAGATATGCGAATGTCGAATTGGTCTTCAAGCCGCTCGATAAAAGCTTGCATTTCAATAGTGCTTCCGTCTTGCGAATGGGCAAATTGTGGCCAGAAGCTAACTAGAAGAAAAAGGAATAATAAGAGGCGTTTGGCCTTAGTTTGCATTGTTTAACACTACTTGTTCTGAATTTAAAACACTGTAGGTCATTTGTAATGGATTGCAAATAGATTGCAGCGCAATTTCTAAATCTGAATGCGTAAACGAACCGGTAAACTTAGTTTCTATGTCTACATTAGAGGCATCTATTTGAATACCGTATTGTGCCTCAAGACTTTTTAACACCTCGCTTAAAGGAGCCTGTTTAAAACTACTTTCGTTGCCTAGCCAAACTGGCTGAGTTAAAAGAATGCCTTCTTGGCTGCTAAAACTACCCGCATCTAGTTGCAAAGCCATACCCTCTTTAAGAGTAACAACCTTATCGTTTAAAGATACAGAAACAACACCTTCAAAGCAACTTACCATAAATTTAGAATCACGAGCGTAAACATTAAACTGCGTTCCTAAAACAGCAACATCACCAAGCGGTGTGTGAACCGTAAAAGCGCTTCCCTTGGCTACTTTAAAAAAAGCTTCACCTGTTAGGGTAAGTTCTCTAGCTTGACTCCAAGTATTTTTGTTATATTCTATTTTAGAATCTGCGTTAAGTACAATTTCTGAGTTATCCGGAAGTGTTACTTCTGTGTTTTGAGCCATTTGAGTGGCGACAGTAGTATCTAAATTACTTAGGTATAAGTAGCTGCAAAATACAATAACCAAAATCGCGGCTACACGCATTATCATGCGTATTGGTGCCAAGCGTCTAAGCTGTTTTGGCTTATTAAGCGCAGTAATAGCTTTAAACACAACATCTTTGTCAAATTCGGGAGTACTAAAACGGCTGGACTGACCTGCAATTTTAGTAAACTCCTGAAAATTAGCGTCTTCATGTAAAAACTGAAGTTCAGCCTTACTTAAAGTCTCTTTGTTTAACCATTTATGTAGGAGGTTTTCCCTATTCATAGCAATTCTTTTTCAAGTTTAAAACAGTTGATTTACAAAATACCCTACCTTATTTATTAAAACTTGTGATTTCTTTTTTTATCCCAGCCAAGGCCTGACTCATACGCTTTTCTACAGCTTTTACAGAAATTCCTAAAAGCTCGGCAATTTCTTTGTATTTCTTACCTTCTATACGGTTCATTAAAAATGCGGTTCGCTGTGCTTCTGTTAAATTATTAATGGCCGTTTCTAGGCGAACCATAAACTCTTTCTCTTCTAATAAAAATTCTGGAGATTGATTGTCTAACGAACTACCCTTAGAGTTTTCGTAATTTAGGACCACTTTTTTATGTGCGACAGCGTTTAAAAATGCATTATTTGCTACTGTATATAAAAAGGATTTTGCTTTTTCTGGACTTACTTTTGCGCAGTTTTTCCAAAGTTTCACAAATGCTTCTTGGACTAAATCGTTAGCCTCGTCTTGATTTCCACATTTAAAATAAATAAAATTCCAAATAGCCTTGGCATGAGCGTTATACAGCTTGGTATACACTTTTTCTTGGCATACATCTGGAATTTGGTTCATTATTTTTCTGCGTTTTTTAGCCGAATTTTTATTGGGCGTGTAAAGATAATAGAAAGTTTTTTAACCCCTATGGTAGGGTATTTTTAGTTCCGCCTGTTTTAATTATGAATCAACCCAATATGTATTGTTCGTTGATTACGTTCTTAAAAATGATGTTATACCGATTGGTACTTTTACCACGGCCTCTTACAATATTTAACGATTGCTATCTATGAAAAAGGAGAAATCCTAGCAATTTTGATTGTTCGCTATGTGTGCATTTTTTTCATACAAATATTCACTTTAGTTAAACTGTAACTGCACTTGAGCGATCAGTTGGTAGGCCATATTACAGCAGCGGGAACCGTGTTAACCTACGCTTCTGGAAAGAAATTATACGCTAGTGAATTTTGTTGTGTTTGTTTTTTGCTACGAAGAATTATCTTGTTGCTGTATTCAGCCTAAAAAAATTAAGTGTCAAGTCAGGGAGATTGCAACTATACGCTAGGAAACGCAATGCGAAACAATACTGCTTTTTTCTTTAGGTTAAAAAAGTCTAGCATACTGTTAGTTATTCCTAATTATTTTAACGTTGCATGCGATTATCTTAACCTACGACTAATCTTTCTGACTTGCATTTATCTATAACATCTTTTTTTGCGCCAAAACCGTCTTTTAGGCGGTTTTTTTTTATGCTAAAAATTTACCTTAAAAGAAACATTGGGGGTAAAGCGAAGCGCTCTGTCAATTAAACGTTCAACTTCATCTGATTCGTTTAGGCGATAAAATTCGTTCACCGTTGTTTCTCTATTGAATAAATTCCATAACGATACCCCGGCAACGGCCTGAACACCGTCGCTCCATTGCATGGTATAGGTCGCCGATGCGTCTATTCTTAAATAATCAGGTATTCGCAATGCGTTGGGAGAATCAAACTGCAATTGCATGATATTATCTGGTGAATTAGTTAATAAGCCAGTAGTTGGTATTCCCCGATGCCAGTTTATTCCTGCCGCCAATTTAAAGGCACCAACGGTTTGAGAAGCTCCCAAGGTGATGGTTTGACGAACATCTATATTATTGGGGAATTCTTGAGGTTCTAAATCTGGAAATCGATAATCGTTTTTTGCATACGAATAGCTTAGCCAAATGTTGGTGTTGTCCCACTGTCTATTTGCTAAAAAATCTAAACCATAAACTTGATAGCTTCCATGAACACGGGCATTTTCGAACTGATTTTGAAAACCCTGACTTTGACTAGAAATCCCTGCAACTTCTTTTATATACGGCTCTAGCGAAAGTAAAAATCTATTTTGGTTGTAGCTTAAACCAAGGCCCAATTGCTTTCCTTTTAGAATGGGAAACGAATCGGGGCTGGCCAACACCCAGCGCCTATTTTCTACGCCTAAAAAGTCGTTTTGTAGATCGACTACTTGAGTTGTGGTTTGACTTTTAATTTCTCCATTAAGCTCTAAAGTAAATGCTTTGCTTAGGCGCTGTCTTACCATTAATCTTGGTTCTAATAATACGTCTTTAAACTTACTTATATAGTTTAGTCGTAAACCACCAACAAAGCGCGTATTACCATTTTTCGAACTGTATCCCAATTCTGCAAACCCACTATGGGTTAGAAGCACTTGTTTTTCTTCGCGTTCAAAAGTTGGATTATTAATACTTTCAAAATTTGTAATTCCAGTTTCGTTTAGCTGATAACCTCCAGAAAGACTGGTTTGAGCATTCAATTCAATAGTCGTTGCTAATTTTAGACCAGATTCTAGAACATCGTTTTGTTGCAATAACCGTTGATTGTTTATAATGTCGGAATTCATAGACATTAACGTATAGTTGGTACCGTAAAGTTGTAGGGTGCTCGACACGTTATTGGTCCACTGTCGAGAATAAAATAACCCACCTGCAAAATTATCTTGCCGTAAATTGCTGTTTCTAGACACGGCCTGTCCATCTAATTGCGCATTCTCTAAGAAGTCCAATTCGTTACCCATTATTAGTAAATTCAATCTAAGTTCGTCTTTATTGGAAGGGCGATACAACACCCGTAAAGAGGAGTCAAAAAAACTAAAGTCTTCGTTAGAATTAGGAGCTTGAGCGAGACTTGCCTGCAACTCGGTATTTTGGAATGCTTTGTCAAAATAGGCACGATAAGTAGGAGTTTCCCAAAGCTCATTTATAGAGCGTCTAGCGGCAACCTCTATCATGGCTTTATTGCCAATTGGGAGGGCTAAAAACGCATCGGCACTTAATAAATTAATTCCTGCATTACCATGAATTCTATCTACTAATTGGTTAGAGCCACTCATTGCAATAACTCCAGAGACACCGTCTCCATAACGGGCGCTACTACCGTTTTTATAAACATCTACTTGGGTGGTTAAATTGGGGTTAAAGGCAGAGATTAACCCAAAAAAGTGGCCATTCTGATACATTTTTACCCCATCCCAAAGAATTAAATTTTGGTCGTTTGTACCTCCGCGTATGTTTAAAAAAGAAACAGTTTCGTTAACACTTTGAATCCCAGGAAGCGCTTGCAGAGTTAACAGTACGTCGCTTTCGATTAGTCCAGGCAGAATATCGAAAACCTTGTAGTCGATATTTATTCCACCATCGGGTGTTTTTGTAATCCCTTTGGTAACATAATTGGTAATGGTTATTGGAGGTAATTGGGTTGTGCTTAGCTCAAGTCCAGCCTTAAAACAAGTCGAACTCTGGGTATTATTTAACTTAAAAAAACCTAATTCATAACCGGCGCTAGACACTAATAAGTCCATAGGCTTGTTAAGGGTATAAATTTGTGCTTGGCCTTTATTATTGGTAGTTTTTGATTGATACCAACTGCTTACTGTTGCATTTGTAATTGCCTGACCCGAGACAGTCTGCTGAACCTGAACACAGCGAGTCACCACATTATTTTTTAAGGCTACCGTTATGGTTTTATCTGGAAGTAGATTGTAGTTAAATAAGGTTTTTACATTTAAACTATCCAGGTCGGCGGTTAAATCACCAGATGGTTTAAAGTTTACAATTGCACCTTTTAATTCTTGGTCCTTATATGCAAAAATACAATCGTTATTGGCTTCAATCTCTTGAAATAATTTTGTTAATGGTGTTGTCGTGGAAGCATCTTGCCCCCAGATAACGGCGGTAATTAAGAAAGTAAAAAGTAAGCTGGTTCGCCGTTTTTTTTTGGTCACTATTTATTATTTTCAAGCAAAACTTCTTTTTCCTGAACGGTATAAGTAAGACCTAGCGGTATACTTATGGCCTGCATTGCTGTTTCAAGATCCTCGTGTGTGAAGCTTCCTGTAAAAATAATATTTTTATCAACATCTTTTGCGTTGATTTTAACTTGATATTGACGCTCTAATTCGGCAAGAATAATTCGCAAAGGTGTACTTTTAAAAACCGACTTATTTAAAATCCAATCAGGTTTTAAACTCGCTGTTTTCTCTATTGCTAAGTCTCCATCTACCATTCGCAGGATATCTCCCGCTTCTAGATTGTGATATTTTTTATCTTTTAAACTAACTGTGACGCTTCCTTCAAAGCAACTCACTGCAAAATAGTTTTCACGATGAACAACATTAAAGGCTGTACCAGTTACTGTTACAACTCCATTTGGAGTAGTCACATCGAATTGTTGTCCTTGAGCAACTTCAAAATAAGCTTCCCCATTAAGGGTTACTTCTCTTTGCTCACTCCAGGTGTCTTCATTGTACGTTAAAGTGGAGCCTGCACTTAAGGTAACTTTAGAATTATCGGGCAGTACAACGGCAAGTTCTTCAGCAATACCCGTGACGTAATTAATTTGTCCAGAAAAAAGTAAATTATTTACTAAGAAAGCTAACACCAAAATTGCTGCAATACTTGCGGCAATTTTAGGCCACGACAAACGTCTAACCTTCGTTTGCTGCTGTTTTTGTTGCAATTGTGTTAGTTGACCGTAGCTTGAGGAAGCATTAAATTCCGGCGCCCGAAAGTATTGTGCAGCTTGGGTAATTGTTTCGTATGCACGGAAACGTTCATCGTTTTTCAACGACTCACGCTCGTCTTCACTCAAGCTATGATCTAACCAACTCTTAAACAAATTTTCCTTTTTCATATTAACTTGTCACATATAGAACAACTAGATCATAAAAATTCCTACTCCGAATTATAATTCTTTTATATCTACCCTTAACTTGTCTAAGGCTGTATAGATTCGTTTTTCGACTGCTTTTCTTGAAATTCCAAGCATATCGGCTATTTCTTGATGCTTTTTGCCTTCCACTCGATTTAACATAAAAGCAATGCGCTGACCCTCAGGAAGTTTGGCTAAGGCAGCTTGAAATCGTTGCATAAACTCACTTTCTTCTAATAAATATTCTGGGGTTTCGTGGGTGTAATCCTTGGGTTTTTGTTTGGCGTAGTTTAAAACTACTTTTTGATGTTTTAGATGGTTAATGGTAGTATTGTTAACCACAGTAAATAGAAAACTCTTTGCCTTGTCAATTGCAATATCTTTACATTTTTCCCAAAGCTTAATAAAAGCTTCGTGAACCTTGTCTTCTGGATTTACTTGAGCGCCAAATTTATAATATACAAAGTCGTGCAAGTCTTTGGCATGCCTGTTATATAGGCTTTCGTAGGTCTTTTCTTCGCAAACATTGGTAAATAAATCTTTCTTCATAGCAATAGGTTTACAAAGATACATATATATTTTTGGTAGGAATTTGTTAGCTTAGGGTGTTTAATTGTATATGAAGACTATTAAATTAATATCGGTTGGATTGTTTATGGCTACTTTTTCCTTAATAAGTTGCCAGAAAGAGTCCTTACGAATAACAGATGAGCAGCAGGAGGAGTCTCTAGTAGACGATGCGCAATTGCTTGGTTTAGTTCGTGGTGTTACGGCTCACGATGGCAGTCACGATAATATTGTAGATAGCTCAGATTGCTTTAGTATTAACTTTCCGTATTCCTGTAATGTAAACGGAGAAGTATTTTTATACCAACAGGCGAGCGATTTAAATGACCTATACGAAACCGACGATATTCAACCCGTGTTTCCTATTACGTTGACCTATGCGAATTATATAGAAGTTACTGTTTCGAATCAAGAAGAATTTCAAGAGCTTATAACAAGGTGTTCTTCAGGATTACTTTATAACGATGCCATTGCATGTGTAGACTTTATCTATCCTATTAGTTTGTCTATGTATAATGCAGACACTTTAGATTTTAGCACGGTTACGTTAGATCATGACCGAATGACATTTACCGAATTGGCTGCAATGACAGCTAAAGATGTCGCAAGTATAAACTACCCTATATTTATTCAAGTGTTAGAAGGCGAGCTGTTTCAGATTAACTCGAACCAAGAGTTAAAAGCAGTTATCCAGGAAAACCTTTCTTTTTGTTTTTAACGTCTTTTTTGCCACAATCTAATCTAAGTGCCTGTTTCTCAGGCATTTTTTTGTTTAATGTTTTATTATAAATGTTAAACAAAATGTTAAAGTTCTATTAATTCCCAATCTTTTGGTAGTACTTTGTGGTGTGCTGTTGTTGTATAGACAAATGTATATCAACAAAAACCTGATTATGAAAAATTTATTTAAGATTGCCTTAATTGCATTAGTAAGTCTAACGATTGTCTCGTGTAGTAACGACGATGACAACCAAGACCCAATTAACCCAATAGAAGAAGGTACTATTGCTGCCATAATAGCAGCCGACCCTGATTATTCTTCTTTAGCTGCTGCCTTAGAAGTTGCCGGTTTAACTGAAACCTTAAGTGGAGGAGACTTTACAGTTTTTGCTCCAGATAACGCAGCCTTCGAAGCCTTTTTAAACGCTGCTGGTTTTGCATCTCTAGACGACGTGCCAGTTGACGTGTTAACAAACGTGTTATTAAATCATGTACTAAATGGAACCAATTTATCTTCTGGATTAGTAACTGGTTATGTAACAACGCTTGCAACAGAAGCGACAAGTGGAGCTAACCTAAGCATGTTCGTAGATACAACATCTGGGGTTACGTTAAACGGAGTTTCTGCCGTTACAACAGCAGATATAGAAGCCGATAACGGAGTTATTCACCAAGTAAATAATGTAATTGGAATAACAAATATTACAACACAAGCATTAGCAAATCCTGCATTTTCTATTTTAGTTGAAGCCTTAATTGCTGCTTCTACTACAGAAGTTGATTATGTAGCTTTATTGTCGGGAACTACAAGTTCTCCATTTACTGTATTCGCTCCAACAAACGATGCATTCGGAGAATTACTTATCGCTTTAGGATTTTCATCTCTTGACGACGTACCGGTAGCAACATTACAAACCATCCTAAATTACCACGTAATTGCAGAAGCAAATGTGCGCTCAAGTGATTTAGAAGAAGGAGCATCTGTTGCAACTTTCGAAGGATCAAATATCACAATTACTTTAGAAGGTGGAGCACAAGTTGTTGACGCAACTGGAGTTGGTTCAAACATTATTGTAGTAGACGTTCAAACTGGAAACGGTGTTGTTCATGCAGTAGATAAAGTTTTATTGCCATTATCTGTTGCTACAGCGGTAACACCAACACTAACAGGACTTGCTTATGTAAGACCAATTTTATCTTCTCTATACGAAGCGTTACAGATCACGGGACTTGATGTTGCCTTAGGCGACCCTGCTGCTGAATTAACAGTTTTCGCTCCAACCAACGATGCTTTTGCTGCATTTCTTGATGCTGCTGGATTCGAAACAATAAACGATGTACCAGTAGAAGTATTGACTCAAGTTATTTTAAATCACGCTGTAGGTGGGATTTTATTCTCAGGAGATTTAACAACTTCTTACGGAAACACCTTAGCAACTTTTAGCGATACAGAAGATAACTTAAGCATCTACATTAACACAGACAGTGGTGTAGTATTAAATGGACAGTCTACTGTAATTGTACCAGATACTCCTGCACTTAATGGTGTAGCACACGTAGTAGACGCAGTGATTGGATTGCCAACGGTTGTAACTTTTGCTACAGCAGATCCAACATTCGCAACCTTAGTAGCGGCATTAACAAGAGAAGATATGCCTGACTATGTAGGCTTACTTTCAACGGGATTAGGAACAGACCCAGCTCCGTTCACTGTATTTGCTCCTACTAACGATGCTTTTGGAGATCTATTAGTAGAGTTAGGAATCGCTGGATTAGACGATATAGATACTGCAACATTAGAAGCAACTCTTAATACTCATGTAATTGGAGGAGCTAATGTACGTGCAGAAGACCTAGTAGATGGTACAGTAATGACCTTAGGCGACGATATAATAATAGATGCTACTAACGCGACAATCACCGACTTAAACGGACGTGTTAGTGACATTATAGTAGTAAATGTTCAGGCAGCGAATGGTGTTGTTCACGCAATTAATAAAGTAATTTTACCAGAGCTGTAACTGTTCATATTTTTAATTGTTTAGTTAGTTGATGAAAAACCGTCTTTACTACTTCTTAGGTAGGGGCGGTTTTTTTATTTTTCAATTTAACAAGCAACCTTTTAATGCTCTTAGGGACTATATATAAAACAGTCTTTATGAAGCATTTTTTAATTTTTATAGCTCTTACCGCATTAACAATTGGAGCAAGCAGTTGTGTTAACGAAGAACTCGAGATAGACCCTATAGAAAGTTCCCAATTAATAGAAGAAGAGTCCGAACTCTTTTTGTTTTTATCGCAAATAACCGAAGAAGAAACAGAAGCTACGAGCGTAACTTGCATTGACTTTATATATGCGTTTCGTGTGTTTGTTTACGATCAATTCGACGAATTTGTTAATGCTTCTGTAGTTACAGGGGATTTAGATTTTTGGCAGTTATTAACTGGAGTTCCAGAGGGTTATTCAGTGGGGATTAGTTTTCCAATTAGCGCCACTTTAGACGATGGAACCGAGTTTTTAATAGAAAACAAAGATCAATTAGCACAGGCAATTTTGGCCTGTGTTACTCAACTGCAAGATGCCGAATTGACTCGCGCCACCGAGAACTTTAGCAATCCTGTATGTGCATGGGTGGTAGAAGCACAAGAAGATCAAGAGCCAAGTGTTTGGGAGAATTCAGTATTTAAGATTAGCGACACCGGAGCCTTAGTTTATTACGATAAGGGTATTGGGTATTCAGGTACATGGATCTTTTATTATATCGCAAATCAATTACACTTGAATATCTTTTTAGATAGCACGGTAGCAGAAATTCCAGAAAATTGGAACAAAGACTGGTTAGTTCGTATTGAATCCGATGGACATATGGTGCTAACCAACGACGACTTAGAATATAATCTTATTAGAAAATGTCTTCCTGACGAGGTGTTTTGTACTTCACTACTTTTTAAAGAATGTGAACCTCTTGATACACCCGATATAGCTACTTTTAATTTTGAAGATTATAGTTATTGCATTGGAATTATTACCGAACAACCACAGGATTCAGGATTCACTTTTGCTTATTTTGAAACCGAAGTAGATGCTCAAGATAACACAAACGAGCTTCCAGCAAGCGGTTATATTAATACGAGCAATCCACAAGATATATATGTGCGAATTACCAATCCTGATGATTTAAGCTGGAGTTTAACTCAAATTACAATTTTTGCCGAATCGTGCTTATAATTTGGCGGCTTTGAATTAGATTCAAAAGGCGACCTTAGGTCGCCTTTTGTGTTTTATAAAATCCTTTGTATCTCTTTTGGTAATAACTATCTTTGTAGCCTTTAAGAATAAAAATTTATGTTCGATAGTTTAAGCGATAAATTAGATAAAGCCCTCCATGTCTTAAAAGGACACGGGAGCATTACCGAAGTAAACGTAGCAGAAACGCTTAAGGAGGTGCGTCGCGCACTTTTAGATGCCGATGTTAACTACAAAATTGCCAAAGAGTTTACCAACACGGTAAAACAAAAAGCACTAGGCCAAAATGTACTAACTACCTTACAGCCGGGCCAACTTATGGTTAAGTTGGTTAAAGACGAACTTATCCAGCTTATGGGTGGAGACGCTGCTGGTATTAATTTAAGTGCAAGTCCGTCGGTAATACTAATGTCTGGATTACAGGGTAGTGGTAAAACCACTTTTTCTGGTAAGTTGGCGAACTTCTTAAAAACTAAAAAATCTAAAAACCCACTTTTAGTTGCCTGCGATGTGTATCGACCTGCAGCGATAGACCAATTACATGTAGTCGGTGAACAAATTGGAGTAGAAGTATATAGCGATCGCGATAATAACGACCCAGTTGCAATAGCCACTGCTGCAATAGCTCATGCTAAGCAAAATGGGAACAATGTAGTTATTGTAGATACCGCGGGACGTCTTGCTGTAGACCAGCAAATGATGACCGAAATTGCCAATGTTCATGCGGCAATTAAGCCACAGGAAACGCTGTTTGTTGTAGATGCAATGACGGGGCAAGATGCTGTAAATACAGCCAAAGCATTTAACGATCGTTTAAATTTTGACGGGGTTATATTAACTAAACTAGATGGTGATACCCGAGGTGGTGCCGCTATTTCTATTAAAAGCGTAGTTAATAAGCCTATTAAG
Source organism: Gilvibacter sp. (assembly GCA_965277295.1). Lineage (GTDB taxonomy): Bacteria > Bacteroidota > Bacteroidia > Flavobacteriales > Flavobacteriaceae > Gilvibacter. The sequence goes on along the minus strand of OZ255720.1, from coordinate 436,699 downwards.
TTTATTGGAACTGGCGAAAAAATGGAGGCTATAGATGTGTTTTATCCAGCACGTATGGCCGATCGAATTTTGGGAATGGGAGATGTGGTTTCTTTAGTAGAACGTGCCCAAGAACAATTCGACGAAGAAGAAGCTAGAAAACTTCAGAAGAAAATTGCGAAGAATCAATTTGGATTCGACGACTTTTTAAAACAAATCCAGCAGGTTAAAAAAATGGGGAACATGAAAGACCTTATTGGAATGATCCCAGGAGCTGGAAAAGCCGTAAAAGATATCGACATAGACGACGATGCTTTTAAACATATAGAAGCCATTATTCATTCTATGACTCCATACGAACGCACCAATCCAACGGCAATTAATGCAAGTCGTAAAAAGCGTATTGGTAAAGGTAGCGGAACCTCTGTACAGCAGGTAAATCAACTGCTAAAGCAATTCACCCAAATGAGCAAAATGATGAAGATGATGCAAGGAGGCGGAGGCCGTAAAATGATGCAAATGCTGGGGAATCAAAAATAATCAACACCATTAAAAACAAATACCATGACCTTATTAGACGGTAAACAAGTAAGCAATACCATAAAAGAAGAAATAAAGGTCGAAGTAGATAAATTAAAGGCGGCAGGCCTGCGTGTTCCGCATTTGGCTGCTGTAATTGTTGGTGAAGATGGCGCAAGTCTTACCTATGTAGGCAGTAAAGTTCGCGCCTGCGAACGGGTTGGTTTTGAGTCCACTTTAGTTAAATTACCCGAATCTACAAGCGAATCGGAATTATTAAACATTGTTGCAGACTTAAACAACAATAAAGCAATAGATGGTTACATTGTACAATTACCCTTACCAAAACACATAGACGAACAAAAAGTACTCTTAGCCGTAGACCCAGATAAAGATGTAGACGGGTTTCATCCTACCAATTTTGGGCGTATGGCCTTAGACATGGAAAGCTTTATTCCTGCTACGCCTTTTGGGATTATGGAATTGCTTAGACGCAATAATGTAGATACCCAAGGTAAGCACACGGTGGTAATAGGTAGAAGTCATATAGTTGGTCGTCCTATGAGTATTTTAATGAGCCGTAAAGGGAATCCTGGAAATTCTACTGTTACCTTAACTCACAGTAGAACAAAAAATATTGAATCCTATATTCGAGAGGCAGACATTGTAATTTCTGCTCTTGGCGTGCCCGAATTTGTTAAGGCCAACATGGTAAAAGAAGGTGTTGTTGTTATTGACGTTGGAATTACCCGTGTGCCCGATGCTACGCGTCCAAGGGGCTACGCTATAAAAGGCGATGTTGCCTTCGATGAGGTAAGTAAAAAAGCATCTTTTATAACCCCTGTGCCCGGAGGAGTGGGTCCAATGACTATTGCCATGTTACTACAAAACACCTTGTTGGCAAGATCAAGAAGAAACAATTAGTTGGTATCTCCGCCAGTTAGGTAATTAATACTTACCGTTGCTAAATCATTATTTGGGAATTTAGAAAAGTACTTGGGATTGCTATGCAGTCCTAGGCGTTCTACAACGGCATTAAACACCTCTAATTCTACAATATATTGGTCAGAAAATCCATGCGTAGCATCGTAGGCCGTTGCTGCTGTATTGCCAATGTTTACGGCCGTTAAATCTGGCGAAATTGTGTGTAATTCTATTACTAATAGTCCAAATTGCTTGATGTATGGAAGCCATTTTGCCAAATGTTCGGTTAAATTTTGTTCTACATCTTGATTAAGCAAGCGTTCACCACGACTGGCAAATGCTCCTGTAGAACTACTAGAATACTCTGGGCGTTGTTTTGGAGTTGACCATGGGCGATTATGGTCTAAAAATGTACGAACGTTTAGCAGTTCGCTTAATTCTATATTATAACTCTCTTGAATATCTGACTCTAGTGCGGCCGGCTCTGCTATATCGCCCCAAATTACTTTCGCCCAAATATCTGCTTTAATTAAGTTGGCGCGGGTTACTTTTAATGCCGCCTTATTGTAGTCTACCCCAACTAAAAATAGTGGGTATTCTTCAAGCATTTGCCCGCGTTTTGTACGCTGTTCAATTACCTCGAAAAGATGAATTAAAAAGGCGCCATTACCACATCCCATGTCTAAAATCCCCTTGGGCTGTTCTGCTATTGGTTTATTAAACAAGGCAATAATTATTTCGTCTATTTTTTTAAAGTATGCCGAATGAGCACCTCCTGAACCCCAAACATTCATCTCTCTGTTTACATGAATTTCGGTAGCATTTGGAACCGAACTGCGCAAAATATTGGCATTCCCAAACATTAACTCTTCTACTCTTCTAAAGGTAGGGAGGTAAGAAACAGTAACGCCATAAGCGCTAGATCGTCTTGCAAAGAAGAATCCTTTATTGGTAAATTTATAATTATCGTTATTCTTTTTAAACCACCCTAAATGGGTAAAAAAGTCTAATATCTTACTAAAGCTTTCTGGGTCTTCATGAAACTCGTCGGCACCAAAAGAGGCCTCCATAAAGTATTTATGAAACATCCCATCCATACCTAACATCACGGTAATTGGACCCACTAAAAGCCCTTCTATTTGCATTTGAATTTGAAGGTCAATCTCTTGTTGTAAGTCGGAACTTCCATTACCTGAATATTCGCCTTTACTAAATTTTAAAAAAATGCGGTTTAGTTGTGTAAATTCATCAATATCGAAACTCCTAGGGTGAAAATTTTCGGCCTGATTGGTAAAGGCTACAACATCTTGAAATAAATCGGCTTGGGCAAAAGCGTACTCACTTTTGTTGTTTGTGCTTACTAGTACCGTATTATCCTCTTTGTTTACTGAATACGTTAACCAGCCTTGAGACGCTAAACAACGCAAGCCAACATTTAAATACCCTAGGTTAGCATTAAAAGGCGATGCTAAGTCTTCTAACAAAATAGACTTCGCTTTTAAAAGGGTGTCTAATACCCCTTTGTTTTTAAGGGCAATTACTACAGGGGCTACGGCAATGCCGTCTAAATGACGAAACAACGCGTTTCGGTATTGTTTTTTTTCTTCTTGAGTTAACATATAAAAGGAAGCTATTTTGGTAAATATATATTATTTACCCGATTTGTCCTGCTTCCCGTTATTTTTAGTAATAATAAATGCTAACACTATAGTAACTGTAATGCTTACTATTATGGCTATTATACTTTCTAGTGGCATTTGCTATTTTTAATCTTTTGTACAAACAATTTTCCATGTTGGGTAAACTATAGATCCGTCTTTAGAAACCCATTCACCAACCCAATCGAATCCTTTTTTGGTAATATTAGCAAAGGTCAACCTGTAATTTCCTGGGGTTCCGTTTGGAGCTGGGCTATCTCGAGAAAGGATAATAGAATTGCCTTTACGGTTTCCTTCCCAAGTTGGCAATATAGCTGTTGGGCCTAAATTAGAATAAAAGTGTACATACCAACGGCTGCTATCTGCCACATATTGTCGAATGCTACCGGTATGTCCTCCATCTTCTTTTAAAGTCATATCCTGAATGGCCATGCCATTCATAATATATTGCCACTTCCAAGTCATTTTTTCGGCTTTATTCCAATTGCCGTCTTGGTTTCGTGTAGTAGATGTGCAACTACAGCTTCCTATAAGTTCTTGATAATCTTTAATTTGTTTTGGGGCGTCTGGGTTTGGTTGTCCGTAGGGATACTTTGCAGAAGGCTCGTATTGGTACTGAGCAAATGCTATAGTAGTGCTTAAAGACAAAAAGGTAATTAATAATAGTAACTGTTTCATGATTTTTGATTTTACATAAAACAACCAAATAATAGTTAAGCCGCAAACCTTTTTGCAGTAAGCTCGATTTAAATTGCAGGGAACTGCGTTAATAAAATGGTAAGATTATGCCTGCAGATATTCCTTTACGCGACGCAGATTCTTTTTAGAGACTGGAATCCAATTGTTGTTGTTTACTAGAACTGCCGACTGATCGCTAGCGCGATACTGGGTGACTGCCTTCATATTTACAATAGCCTGCCTATGTATTCGCAAAAAAGGTTCGCCTAAGGTAGTTTCTAATTGTTTTAAAGAGGAACGCATAGTAAACGCATTATTGGCGGTATGCACTTTTACACAATAATCGTCCGAGGCAATCCAAATTATATCACTTACTGGAATTATTTTGCGATTGTTTCCAATTTTAATGCTTAACACTTGTGCCTTATCCGATTGTTGTAAAGCCAACTGTTTATACAATTCCTGATTGGTTTTTTTTACCTCTGAAAGCGCCTCTATTTTAAATTGCAAGTCGGAATTAATTAATTCTTGATCCAATATTATAGACACCGCAATATAGCCTAGCACATATACAGGTGATTTTTGAAACATAAAAAACGGAATGTATTCACTCCAAAGTGACTCCCAAGATATACCATCGCCGCTAAGCGCGGAATCGATTAACCCAATTAGCACAATATTTACAAAGACTAAAGCGATAATACAGGTTCCAAAAAATAGACTTTTTTGTAAAAAAGTGTAGTTAAGATGTTTAGCGCGTTTGGTTATTGGAATTAATAAAAACCCGATGAATATCCAGAGCACCCACCTGTACGCCTGATTTTTAAGTAGATCCCAAAAAAAGACGTTCTGGGCTAGCTCAAATCGCAGTATGTAATATTGTTGTTGTAGTGTTTCGAAGGTAATAGCCAAAACAAGCACCAGCACTAAAAGTAAAACGCTGTGTTGTTTTTTTGTATCCACTTTGGGTTTTAATTTTAATCTACGGCAAAGAGCTGATCCATATTTTTAAAAGCCTTAAACTCTAAGGCGTTTCCAGAAGGGTCTAAAAAAAACATGGTTGCCTGTTCTCCAGGTTCTCCTTTAAATCGCACATAGGGTTCGATTACAAATTCAATACCCGCCTGAATCACTTTTGCCTTTAAAAAATTAAAGGATTCTAAATCCAAAACTACACCAAAATGGGGTACTGGCACTTGTTTTCCGTCTACGGGATTATGGTGCTCCTGGACTTCAGATTTTTCTTTGTAATGAATAACCAATTGATGTCCATAAAAGTCAAAATCTACCCAATGGTCACTACTTCTGCCTTCTTTACACCCCAAAAGGTCTCGGTAAAAACTGCGACAAAGCTCCACATTGTCTACCGGTATTGCCAGATGAAACGGTCGAATAACATTACTCATTGTCCAATGTGTTATTTACGCTGTGATCCCAATCAATCATCATGTATTTAAAGGTTGCTGTTTCGGGAATTTGTGTTACTTCAATGGGGTCAGAAGTATAACGCAGGCTCTCTGGAAGTTGCTTTTTGTCTATTATAACATAGGCGTCGGTTTCGTTCATGCTAACCAAAACCGAACTTATTGTAGCATCTATACTGCCAATAGTATAATTGTCTTTAATTTGTTTAAATGTACTATTTGCAGCCAAACCTTTAGCCGTAGTAAAACGAGCATCTTTAATTTGAATTGTTTTAATTTTACTCGTATCTGTGCCAATTACTGCTGGCGTTAAAACCAACAATAAGCTTCCTGCCTTGTCGTATATTTCTATATCTCCACCTGCAATAAAGCTGTCGTTGTTAGAAGATATTCTAACTACGGAATCTAAAGCGAAAACAGAATCCAATTGACTAACTCGTATGTCTTTAGTAAGCAGTCCTACACTGCCATTTTGAATTAAAAATGGATCTTTTTCTTGGGTACAGCTCGCGGTTAAAAGAACTGTTAATAGGGCAATTGCAAATACTTTCATAATTATAGTTGATGTTAATTTATCGCATTAATTTTCCAAGGATTCCTAATACTGAACGAATCACTGTGGGACTAGTTAAAACTTTTACTATTGGATTTTGTCGGCTCGATTTTCTGCGTGTAGTAGTCGATCTGGATCGGTTTCGGCGCTTTACGGCTTCGGTTTCTTTTTTGGCCTGTGCTTTGGTTTCTTCACGTTCGGCTATGTCTATTTTTTCGTTCAACATTTCGTAAGCGCTTTCGCGGTCAATTACTTTGTTGTAACTCGCTATTAATTTTGAATCGGCTATTAGGTCTTCCAATTCAGAATCTTCTAAAACATCCATCCTGCTCATTGGAGCCCGCAATAAGGTAGCCGCCAATGGTGTGGGTACTCCCTTTTCGTTTAGGGCAGTTACTAAAGCTTCTCCTATTCCTAAAGAAGTGAGCACTTCGTCGGTTTTGTAATAGTCAGACAGTGGATAGTTTTCTGCAGTTAATTTTATTGCTTTACGGTCTTTGGCAGTAAATGCTCTTAATGCATGCTGAATTTTTAGTCCCAATTGGCTAAGCACGTCGTCTGGCACATCGGTTGGATTCTGAGTCACAAAATATAGTCCAACACCTTTAGAACGAATCAATTTTACAATACTTTCTATCTGGTCCAGTAAGGCATCGCTTGCCTCTTTAAAAATAAGATGAGCTTCGTCAATAAAAATAACAAGCTCGGGGCGACCGCTATCACCTTGTTCCGGGAAGGTTGCATAGATTTCGGCAAGCAACGATAACATAAAGGTAGAAAATAGTTTGGGTCGGTCTTGAATGTCGGTAAGACGAACAATATTTATATACCCCATTCCATTGTCATCTACACGCAATAAATCGTCCGTATCGAACGACTTTTCTCCAAAAAACAGATCTCCTCCTTGTTGTTCTAATTCAATAACTCGCCGTAAAATGGCACCCGTAGAGGCGGGCGAAATTCTTCCGTAACTGTCTGCAAACTCTTTTTTGCCTTCGTTGGTGGTGTATTGTAATAGTTTTTTAAAATCTTTTAAATCTAGTAGTGGAAGTTTATGGTCGTCGCAGTATTTAAAAATAACCGAAATAATTCCAGCCTGAGTTTCCGAAACATTTAGAATTCGAGATAATAGAACTGGTCCAAATTCGCTCACTGTAGCCCGTAATCTAACGCCTTCTTGATTAGAAAGCGAAAGTATTTCTACCGGAAATTTTTGGGCGTTAAATGGAATGCCAATTTTTTTATGACGTTCATCTATTTTTGGATGTCCAGGGCTGGGCTGAGCAATTCCACTTAGGTCGCCTTTCATGTCCATTAACAATACAGGAACCCCTTTTTCTGATAAATTCTCGGCTAAAATTTGCAAGGTTTTTGTTTTCCCTGTACCCGTTGCGCCTGCAATCAGGCCGTGTCTATTCATGGTCTTAAGCGGTATACGCACTAAGGCATTGGTTACCGCATTGTTGTCAAGCATTGCCGCGCCTAGGGTAATAGCATCGCCTTTGCTTTGGTACCCTTGGTTTATATAGTCAAAAAATACTTGAGTATTTGCCATGTTTCTATATTTGGGTTAAAAATAGGAATTGTCTGCTAGCTACTGAAATATTTGCTATCTTATTCCTTACTTAAATTCTATTTTATGATTAAACGAGCGCCAACAGTTTATAGTCTAATGTTGTTTTTTTTATTTGTGAATTGTACCGACGCCAACCTAGATAAGGTTGTAGAAAATAGTGTTGGTTTAGACGCATCACCACTCAATATTGTGCCCGAATTTCATGCTTCGCACGAACCAGCCAAACAAAACGCCCCCTTTAGCGATGTGGTTCGCGTAGGCAATACCTTTTATCTATCAGGGCAAATTGGTATGGATCAAAAAACGCGAACTTTAGTACCAGGAGGAATTCAATTAGAAACCAAGCAAACATTAGAAAACATTAAAGCGGTTTTAGCGCATCACGGCCTCGAAATGCAAGATGTGGTAAAAGCCTTGGTAGTCTTAGACGATATTCGAGATTTTGCTGCGTTTAACGAAATTTATCAAAAGTATTTTCCACAAAAACCAGCCCGTACAACATTTGCTGCCGAATCGTTGGCGGTAGGGGCTAAAATAGAAATCGAAGTAGTCGCTGTGAAGTCCCAATAATAGCCCATTAAATACTTGTTTAGGCATTAATTTGGCTATCTTTGCGCCCCTATGGAAGCAACAACTCAAGCATTAGTTAATACTGGCGAAATGCTACCCCTTATGGAGGCCTTTTATACCATTCAAGGAGAGGGGTTTCATAAAGGAACTGCAGCTTACTTTGTGCGCATTGGTGGCTGTGATGTAGGCTGTCATTGGTGCGATGTAAAGGAGAGTTGGAATGCTAAACTACATCCGCCCTCAAAAACCAGCGAAATTGTAGCACAGGCGCTTAAATATAGTAATACCGTGGTTGTAACGGGAGGTGAACCCTTAACTTGGAACATGAATCCGTTAACACAAGCCTTAAAAACTCAAGGTGCTACCGTTCATATAGAAACTTCTGGAGCTTACCAACTTACGGGGCAGTGGGATTGGATTTGTTTGTCGCCCAAGAAAATTAAACTTCCCTTGGCTGGAATTTATCCAATGGCCAACGAACTAAAGGTAATTGTTTACAATAAGCACGATCTAGAATTCGCCGAACAGCAAGCTGCTTTAGTTGGTAAAGACTGTATTTTATATTTACAGCCCGAATGGAGCAAACGCGATACAGTGATGCCTTTAATTGTAGATTATGTTATGCAAAATCCCAAGTGGAAAGTGTCGCTCCAAACCCATAAGTATTTAAATATCCCATAAAAAAAGCACCAGTTTCCCAGTGCTTTATTAGTCTTGTGTTTGGAATGTTACTTGGTGAACGGAACCGTTACACGTACTTTATCCCAACCCATGTGCATATTAACACCGTTGTCTCCTTCGGTAAAAACTATGCTAAGGCTTCTAAGGAATCTTCAGCCATAGTTGCAGGAACTACCGCGCGGGCAACGTCGTTGTCTTTGTTGTATGTGTAGGCGCCCCATTCGTTAAGTCCAGAATGTAGAATAATTGTCCACTCTGTTTCTCCAGGAATCGTTAACAAAGAATAGGTTCCAGCTTTTATAGTTTTACCATCTAGCTTCATGTCTACATAAAAAGTAATTTCTGGAACTTCATTTGCTCCAGTACGCCAAACCTCACCATTTGGTGCTAATTTACTTAGTGACCTTTTGTTAAGTTGAGGTCTTCCGTATTGGATTTTAACCAGCTTGTCGGATTCTCTCCAGTTGTCTGGAAAAGAAGCAACGTCCATTGGGCTTTTGTCTAGGCCGCCAAATTTTTGAGCGTCTACCTGAGTTGCAAAAAGCATAATAACACTAAAAAGTGCAATTTGTAACATGTTTTTAGATTTCATAATTGGTATTATTAGAAGTTTATAATTAGTAGTTTGTGCCAATCTTAGTCTTTAAAAATCACCAATACTTACAGTTTTTTTTAACGAATAAGACTCTACAAAAATAAGCATAATTCGGGAAGTATTTTAAGTGCGTTAAAAACAGTTATTTTTCCACAATATTTTGTTGATAACTTAGCAGGTTTAAATCGCTCAAAACACTAAGTTTTAAAGGGGTTTTTAATATATTTGTTAGGCTTGAAAAAATAGACAAAATCAACTGACTTTTATGAGTGAAGAACAGAACAAAAAAGGGTATGGAGCAGATAGCATTCAGGCCCTTGAAGGAATGGAGCATGTTCGCAAGCGTCCGTCCATGTACATTGGTGATGTTGGAACCCGCGGGTTGCACCATTTAGTGTACGAGGTTATAGATAATTCCATTGACGAAGCCTTAGCTGGTCATTGTGATACTATTGATGTATGGATTAATGAAGATAATTCTGTAACTGTTAAAGATAACGGGCGCGGAATTCCGGTAGACATTCACAAGAAAGAAGGGGTTTCTGCCCTTGAGGTAGTAATGACCAAAATTGGTGCTGGTGGTAAATTCGACAAAGATTCATATAAAGTTTCTGGTGGATTGCACGGGGTGGGTGTAAGTTGTGTAAACGCACTTTCAATTCATTTAAAGGCAACAGTATATCGTGAAGGTAAAATTTACGAACAAGAATACGAGCGTGGTAAGACCATGTATCCAGTTAGACCTGCGGGAGAAACAACCGAACGCGGTACCATAGTTACTTTTAAGCCAGATCCCGAAATTTTTACTCAGGTATTAGAATATAACTACGATACTCTGGCGAGCAGGTTACGAGAACTTTCGTTTTTAAATAAGGGAATTACTATTACCCTTACCGACAAACGTCATCAAGACGAAAAGGGCGAAGACGTATCGGAAGAATTTCACAGTACCGAAGGACTTAAAGAATTTATTCGCTTTCTAGATGGTAATCGCGAATCGCTTATAGAAGATGTTATCTCTATGGAAGGCGAAAAGAATGGTATTCCTGTAGAGGTTGCCATGGTTTATAATACTTCGTTTAACGAAAACCTGCATTCTTACGTAAATAATATTAATACGCACGAAGGAGGAACCCATTTATCTGGATTTAGACGTGGACTTACTACGACTTTAAAAAAGTATGCCGATGCATCGGGAATGCTAGACAAGTTAAAGTTCGAAGTTTCTGGAGACGATTTTCGCGAAGGACTAACTGCTATTGTATCTGTAAAAGTTGCCGAGCCGCAATTTGAAGGACAAACTAAAACTAAATTGGGTAACCGCGATGTTACTTCTGCTGTTTCGCAGTCGGTTTCGCAAATGCTTGAAGACTATTTAGAAGAGCACCCTGGTGACGCTAAAACCATTGTTCAAAAAGTTATTCTAGCCGCAACAGCAAGACATGCAGCCAGAAAGGCGCGTGAAATGGTACAGCGTAAAACTGTAATGAGCGGAGGAGGTTTACCAGGTAAACTTTCTGATTGTTCGGAACAAGACCCAGAAAAGTGTGAAGTATTCTTAGTCGAGGGAGATTCGGCAGGAGGAACCGCCAAACAAGGACGTGATAGAATGTTTCAAGCTATTTTACCGCTTCGTGGTAAAATTCTGAATGTAGAGAAGGCAATGCAGCATAAGGTGTTCGAAAACGAAGAGATTCGCAACATTTTTACTGCCTTAGGGGTAACAATTGGTACCGAAGAGGACAGCAAAGCCTTAAATTTAGAAAAACTGCGTTACCATAAGATTGTTATTATGTGTGATGCCGATGTAGATGGAAGTCATATTTCTACCTTAATTCTTACCTTTTTCTTTAGATATATGAAGGCGCTTGTAGAAGCGGGTCATGTATATATTGCAACTCCACCATTGTATTTAGTTAAAAAAGGAACGAAGAAAGAATATGCTTGGAACGACCAAGAACGTGACCAAATTGTAGAAAAATTTGGAGGTGCTGCCGGTATTCAACGTTATAAAGGTTTAGGAGAAATGAACGCAGAACAATTGTGGGATACTACCATGAATCCTAGTTTTAGAACCTTAAGACAAGTTACTATAGACAACGGAACCGAAGCAGATCGAGTATTTTCTATGCTAATGGGTGACGAAGTTCCACCGCGTCGCGAGTTTATAGAGAAAAATGCTGTTTATGCCAATATTGACGCATAAATTTTAGCGTAAATAAATTAGGAAAAAACACCTCTTATTGGGGTGTTTTTTATTTGTACATTTTGGACCTTATTTGGTCAAAATGATTCAAACTTATTTTTCTTCTACCTCTGGAGTTCCTTTAATTCAGGTTGTCGATGCGTTTTTAGCACAAGCTCAAGAAGTAGAAGGTAAGGACCAAATAGGTCTAGATATAATGGTTTTTTCTTTTACTTCTGATCTAATTTTTGAACGTCTAAAGACCATAGCAATCGCTCATCGTAATATTCAGGTTCGGATTTTGGCAGACTGGGGAAACATTTCTAAAAACAACAGTCGCAAGTTACTGGATTTAATTCCTTTTTGTCATTCAAATTTTAGCATACGTTTTAAAATAGATCAACCGTATGTTTGGGATAATAAGGCGGGCAAGCTGCGCTGGCGTTATCAGGCAAGTTTAGGATTGTTGCATCATAAAACCATTCAGTTAACGGTAAATAATACCCCTTTAAGATTATTGACAGGTAGTTTTAATTGGACTAAAACAGCTGGTCAGAATTACGAAAACATAGTAATTTTTAATGCGCATACTGCTGCCAACACATTATTAATAGCGTTTAACCATGAATTTAATTGTATGTGGTCTAACAAACAACTAAGCGCATCTTATGCTCGTGCAAACTTAATTCGGGCCAAAATAAAACAAGCCTACGAGCTAAAACCAGCTGCTACTGCTTTGCAAGTTACACGGCAAATTTTTGGTTCATATTTAAAAGAAGATGCTAGAACAAAGCCCAGTACCTCGAACCTTTTAACAGATAAGCTATTGGTTGCATTTAGTGCAAATCATCCCTTTAGAGCATGGCGAAATTCTGGATTTTGTGTAAATAATGCTTGGCGCTATTTTAATATGTTTAAGCCGCAAGGCAAGAGCGTTCGGGTTCCCTTAGATCTTCATACCGTTGCTTTAAGTGTAATTTATGCCGCAACACCAAAAGAGGAATTATGTTTATGCATGTATGCCATATCTCCAAGAGTTCCTGAGTACACCGCATTATTAGAAGTTGCTAGAAAGGGTGTAAAACTGCGTTGTATTTTAGATAGAACGACCAACAAAGGAATAATTAAAAAACTAAGCGAGGTAATAATGGCCGAGGCGCTTCCTATTCAAATAAAATCAGGTTCGCGGGCTATGCATCAAAAATATTTGGTTAATGCTGCGGGTGGCATGTTAGTAACAGGAACGGCAAATATGTCGACAGATTCAAGTAAACGTCATACAGAGCATCGTATTTTAGTGCAAGATCATGCCCAAACAATTACCGCTTTTCAAGAAGATTTTAATACAATTTGGAATAGAATTAGCTAAAAAATAGCCAATTGGAGTAGGTATAAAAAAAGCGGACCCTGCGTGATGCTGGGTCCTTTAACAACAAAAATGATGCTTTGATCACTTTCGATACTCAAATATACGCCCATAATTTAGATTCGCAAAAAAATCTTGCAGATACAGGGTTTTTCCTGTTTATTCAATTATTTATCCTTTTTTTAAAGGAATCGACCCGTGAATATAAGCCGTGGATTTTGTATTTTTGCAAAACATTATAATCACTTAAAAACTATATTCTATGAAAGTTACAGTTGTTGGTGCCGGAGCCGTTGGAGCCAGTTGTGCCGAGTACATTGCTATTAAAGATTTTGCTTCCGAAGTTGTTTTACTAGACATTAAAGAAGGCTATGCAGAAGGAAAAGCTATGGATTTAATGCAAACCGCATCGTTAAATGGTTTTGATACTAAAATAGTTGGAACTACAAACGATTATAGCAAAACCGCCAACAGCGATATAGTGGTTATTACTAGTGGAATTCCTAGAAAACCAGGAATGACTCGCGAAGAGCTAATTGGAATTAATGCAGGGATTGTAAAAACGGTATCTGCTAATTTAATTGAGCATTCGCCAAATACGATAATTATTGTTGTGAGTAATCCAATGGATACCATGACGTATTTGGTACATAAAACTACTGGACTTCCAAAACACAGAATTATTGGAATGGGTGGTGCCTTAGATAGTGCTCGTTTTAAATACAGATTGGCAGAAGCTTTAGAAGCGCCAATAAGCGATGTAGATGGCATGGTAATAGGTGGGCATAGCGACAAAGGAATGGTTCCTTTAACTCGTTTGGCAACAAGAAACTCGGTGCCAGTTTCTGAATTTTTATCGGCAGATCGATTAGATCAGGTTAAAGAAGATACCAAAGTAGGTGGAGCTACATTAACTAAATTATTAGGGACCAGTGCTTGGTATGCTCCTGGAGCTGCTGTATCTGGATTGGTCCAAGCGATTGCATGCGACCAGCAAAAAATGTTCCCATGTTCAACCTTGTTAGAAGGCGAATATGGATTAAACGATTTGTGTATTGGTGTTCCAGTAATTCTTGGCAAAAACGGTATCGAGCGCATTGTTCAAGTGGAATTAAACGATGCCGAATTAGCCCATATGCAGACCAGTGCAGAAGGAGTTAAAAAAACAAATGACTTACTAAGCGTATAAACGTTTTTATTATATATCTAAAAAGGCCGCCTATGCGGCCTTTTTTTATGCTGTATTTGCTCAAAAAATAATTGCCAATTCTTGCAGTTAGTTCTATATTTGCACGTTTTAAAAATTGACTCAATAATTAATTATAATGCAAAATAAAGGACTAATCACAGTATTTGCGATTTTGTTTGGAGTGGTGAGCTTGTATCAGCTATCATACACTTTTATTTCCAGCAAAGTCGAAAACGATGCCAAAGTCTATTCTAATTCTATTGTCGCGGAGACCGATCCAGAAGGTAGAGTACGTGTAGAAGAACAGTATATTGACTCTATTGCGGCCAATCCAGTATTTTTAGGAATCGACTACAAAACCGCCAAAGACAAAGAGCTTAAGCGTGGTTTGGACTTGCAAGGTGGTATTAATGTAACCCTACAAATTTCTGTAAAAGACATTTTAAAGGGACTTTCTAACAACAGCAAGAATCCAGTATTCTTAAAAGCGTTGACTGACGCAGACGAACTACAAAAAGACCGTCAGGATACTTATTTAGAGTCATTCTTTGAAGCTTTCGATGCTATTCCAGGAGATAATAAACTAGCTTCTCCAGATATTTTTGCAAATAAAACCAACAGTGACGAAATTAATTTTGACATGGATAATGGCGAAGTGCAGCCAATCCTTGAGCGCAAAATTGACGAATCTATTGTTTCTGCTTTCGAAGTATTAAGAAAACGTATCGATAAATTTGGAGTAACACAGCCAAATATTCAGCGCATTGGTAAATCTGCCCGTATTTTGGTTGAACTACCTGGTGCTAAAGATATAGAGAGAACTAAAGAATTACTTACTAGTACAGCACAGTTAGAGTTTTGGGACTTGTTTAAGTACGAAGATATAGCTGGGTATTTACAAGATGCAAATGCGGTTATGGCTAACCTGGCCAAAACAGAAGCAGATGCTAAAGAAGTAGAAGCAGACTCGACAGAATTAGATCCAGATGTTTCTGCCTTAATTGGTGGAGAAGATGCAGAAGATGCTCAGGACGACGCACCGGCAAATCCATTGTTCGATGCTTTTAAGAGTCCAGGATTTAGTAATAGTGCAACTTTAGCTGTTGTGCGCACACAAGATACTGCACAAGTAATGTCGGTATTGCGCAATCCACAAGTTCAGGCGCGCAAGCCACAGGCTATTCGTTACGCCGAATTTGTTTGGGGTAAAGCCACTATAGACGAAAACGACCAAGAAGAAATTTTTACCTTATTTGCCTTAAAAGGAAATAGCGAAGACACCTCACCACTTGGAGGAGGAGTAATTGTAGATGCTCAGCAAACTTACGACAACACCAATGGCGTTGCAGTAGACATGCAAATGAACGGAACTGGAGCGCAAATCTGGGAGAATATGACTGCCGATGCTTATGCAAACCAGAGCCAGATTGCGGTTGTTTTAGATAATATTGTTTACTCTGCACCCGGTGTTAGCAAAGGCGCTATCTCTGGGGGTAGAACTCAAATTACAGGTGATTTTAGTGTAACCGAAGGATTAGATTTAGCCAACGTTTTACGTGCTGGTAAGTTACCAGCATCGGCCGAAATGATTCAAGGAGCAGTGGTAGGACCAACACTAGGTAAAGAAGCTGTTAGCAGTGGAATTATGTCTTTTGGTATTGCACTATTATTTGTATTACTATGGATGATTTTTTACTACGGAAAAGCAGGAGCTTTTGCCGATGTAGCATTAATGGTTAACATTCTATTTATTTTTGGATGTTTAGCTGGTATTCCCGGAGCAGTATTAACCTTACCTGGTATTGCAGGTATTGTACTTACTATTGGTATTTCGGTAGATGCCAATGTACTTATCTTTGAACGTATTCGTGAAGAATTGGCCAAAGGAAAGGCACAAAAGTTAGCTATTAAAGACGGTTTTAATAACGCTCTTTCTTCTATTTTAGATGCCAACATTACTACGGGTTTAACGGGTATAATCTTAATGATTTTTGGAACAGGTCCTATTCAAGGATTTGCCACTACCTTATTAATAGGTATTTTAACTTCGTTATTTACTGCAATCTTTATTACAAGATTATTAATAGATCGTTACACAAGAAATGGTAAAGAGCTTAACTTCTCTACTCCGTTAACAAAGAATCTATTTAAAGGAGTAAATATTGATTTCTTAAAAAAGCGCAAAATCGCTTACATTATATCTGCGATTCTGGTAACAGCTAGTTTAGCATCGTTATTTACTAACAGCCTAAACCTTGGAGTTGATTTTGTTGGAGGAAGAACTTACATTGTTCGTTTTGACAAAGACGTAAGCGTAGAGCAAATAACTCAAGACTTAGTAGCGGTTTACCAGTCTGCGGAAGCTAAAACTTTTGGTAGCGATAATCAGTTAAAGATAACTACTAAGTATAAAGTTGACGAAACTGGTCTTGCTGTAGATAAAGAAATAGAGCAGTTATTGTTCCAAGCTTTAGGTCCAAATTTACCGTCTGACTTAGCTTTCGAGGAATTTTCGAGTAGTAGCAGTAAGGCAGACAAGACTGTTGGGGTAATGGAATCTAACAAAGTGAGTCCAACTATTGCAGATGATATTCAACAAGGTTCGTTCCTTGCGGTTATCGGGTCATTATTTGTTGTATTCCTTTATATTTTATTACGATTTAGAAGATGGCAGTTTAGTTTAGGTGCCGTAGTAGCAGTATTCCACGATGTATTAATCGTACTTGGAATCTTCTCGCTAACCTACAAAATCATGCCATTCAACATGGAAATTGACCAATCATTTATTGCGGCGATTCTTACTGTAATTGGTTACTCCTTAAACGATACCGTGGTAGTGTTCGATAGAATCCGTGAGTACTTTAACGAGCATACAACTTGGCCAATGAACCGACTTATTAATGGAGCACTAAACAGTACGTTAAGTAGAACATTAAATACATCTTTAACCACCTTAATTGTGTTATTGTGTATCTTCTTCTTTGGTGCCGAATCTATTCAAGGGTTAATTTTTGCCTTAATTGTTGGGGTAGTTGTGGGTACATATTCATCTATGTTTATTGCAACTCCAGTGATGTACGATACCGTTAAAAAACGCGGAATCGATTTAACCGATAAAAACGAAGTAGCGTCAGAAGAAGAAGCCGCTGCTTAAAACATATAAGTATTAAATAAAAAAAGCCGCTGTTCACAGCGGCTTTTTTTATTTAATTAATTGTCCATTCTAAAAAGTCTCCAGGTTTTAGATTCCAGACATTAGATAACCCTCCATTAACTTCCAACACATATTTTGCAGGTGCCCCAGAAGGTAAAGAAGCCGTGTTCATGGGTTGTGCATTCTTTTGAATACTCACTATTTGCTTACTGGCGTTTACGTAGATAATGTCTAAAGAAAAGCGCGTATTCTTCATATAGAACGACTGCGGCTTTTCGGTGTCCATAATAAAGAGCATGCCTTGATTGTCAAGCATGTTATTTCTGTACATTAAACCCGTTTGGCGTTCGTACTCGTCTGCAGCAACCTCGATATCTAAATTAATTACAACCGTGCTGTCATTGGCTTTTAAAACTTGCAATTCACCTTCTTTAGTAAAGGTTACTTCTTTGGTCGTAACTGTTTTATTACCCTGCTCTTTGCACGAAAAACAAAGTAATAATCCGCCCGCTAATACAAGTACCAGTGCTTTCTTCATAATTGCTAATTATTTTGGTTGATAGATGGTTTTACTTCTGAACATTAAGTAGAATCCAAATATCACAAATGGTATACTTAATAGTTGTCCTGTGTTTAAACTAAGGCCTGTAATAAATTCGTCGCCTTGCGATTCTTTAAGAAATTCAACCAGAAATCGAACCGTCCATAATAACACAAAAAACAGCCCAAATAAATACCCTAATTGCCATTTTTTGTCGGTTTTCCAATAGACAAACCACAAAATAACAAACGTAATTACATACCCAATGGCCTCGTAAATTTGTGTTGGATGTCTAAAGGGTACATCGGCAAGTGTGGCTGCAAATTGAGGATCGTTTACTATGGCGTTATAAGCTTGGTTTGGCGTGCCTAGTTTAGTAATAGTCATTGCCGTTTCTGGATGAATGTCGTTGCGAACAATCTTTACCGCAAACACATAATCGGCACATTCTTTTCCTACTATTTCGGAATTCATAAAGTTTCCAATCCGCACAAAAGCTGCTCCTAAGGCCGAAGGAATTACCATACGGTCTATTAGCCAAAGCACGTTTTTCTTTAACTTTCTTGCGTTAAATAAAAATAGCGCAACTATAACGCCCAATGTTGCACCGTGACTTGCAAGGCCTTTAAATCCTGTAAACTCAAATTCTGGTACTGTTCTAATGGGTAAAAACACAGAAAAGAAATCCTGTTTAAAAAGTTCAGGTTGATAAAAAATAACATGACCCATACGCGCTCCAATAAGTATGGCAAGCACCATATATATAAAAAGACTGTCCAATTTTTCTAGGTCTTCGTTTTCGTTTTTAAAAATGCGTTTTACAATGTACCATCCTAGAACAAAGGCTAGAACATAGCTTAAACTATAGAATCTAATTTCGAAAAACCCAAGATCAATTCCTTCAAGCGGATTCCACGTAAAACCTAAATAATGCATGTTGCTAATTTTTGTGCCCTAAAGATAGAAAAGCTAATGGTATAGCCCTTAATTCTTGTTCTATTTTTAACGCAATATATTATTTTGAATTGTCCTTTTTAGGAACTGGGTCGTAGCCGCTACCTCCCCAGGGATGACATCGGCCTATTCTTTTTATGGCTAACCAGGTACCCTTTAATACTCCGTGCTCTTTTAATGCCTCTGTTGCGTAATGCGAACAAGTAGGTTCGAATCTACAAGTAGCTGGTGTAAGTGGAGAAATAATTAACTGATACGCTCGAATTAGTAACAAAAACGGAGCTATTAGTATTTGTTTTACAAGTTTCATGACTTACTTTATCGAGTAGGTCGTACCCGCTTTGCCATCTTTTAGTTGAATTCCCGCTTCAGCCAGTTCATCCCTAATGGTATCGCTGGTTGCAAAGTCTTTATTAGCACGAGCTTCTTCGCGTAACTTAATTAGCAGCGTAACAGCTTGTTCTAATTTGCCTTGATCCGAATCTTGACCATTGGCTGGTAATTCTAAGCCTAGTACGTCAAAAATAAAATCGTGCATGGTTTGTTGCAATACGGCAATACTGTCTTTGGTTAGCTGCTGACTCGATTCGTTGGTGGCGTGAATTAGTTTTACCCCGTCAAATAAATGTGCAATTAAAATGGGACTGTTAAAGTCGTCGTTCATTGCATCGTAGCAGGACTGTTTCCAGGTTTGTACGTCGTAAGAGTTGGTCTTGCTTTCTGGTAATTGTGGAATCATTCCGTATGCTTCCATAAGTCGGTTAAACCCTTTCTCTGAAGCTACTAAGGCGTCATTCGAAAAATCTAAAATACTCCTATAATTCGCCTGATACATAAAGAATTTAGATACCGAAGGGCTAAATGCTTTACTTAAAATACTGTTACTGCCGGTAAATAATTCGTTAGGTAAAATATTATTTCCCGTAGATTTCGCCATTTTTTTACCGTTAAGAGTAAGCATATTGGTATGCATCCAGTAGTTTACAGGAGAAACCGCTTTAGAGGCTTCTGCTTGAGCAATTTCGCATTCGTGATGCGGAAACTTTAAGTCCATTCCTCCGCCATGAATATCAAACTGATCGCCTAAATATTTTGTGCTCATTGCCGTACATTCTAAATGCCAACCAGGGAATCCATCGCTCCAAGGGGATGGCCAGCGCATTATATGTTCAGGTTCTGCCTTTTTCCATAAGGCAAAATCTTGAGGGTTCTTTTTTTCGCTTTGTGCAGCCAATTCACGGGTATTGGCAATCATGTCCTCTAATTTTCTACCGCTTAGCTTTCCGTAGTGGTGGTCGCTATTAAATTTTAGGACATCAAAATAAACAGATCCGTTTTTTTCGTAAGCGTAACCATTGTCAATAATGTCATTAATTATTGCAATTTGTTCAATAATATGACCTGTTGCAGTAGGTTCAATACTAGGGGGTAAGGCATTAAACTTGGCCATTATGGTATGAAAATCTACAGTATAACGTTGTACAATTTCCATAGGCTCTAATTGCTCTATCCGTGCTTTTTTAGCTATTCTATCTTCTCCGCTATCGGCATCGTTTTCTAGGTGCCCGGCGTCGGTGATATTGCGTACATAACGCACTTTATAACCTAAGTGCTTTAAGTATCTAAAGACCAAATCGAAAGACAAAAACGTTCTACAATTACCCATGTGTACATTGCTATACACTGTAGGACCACAAACATACATGCCTACGGCGCCCGGGTGAATAGGTTTAAAAACTTCTTTGCTTTTGGTAATCGAATTGTAAATACGTAATTCTTGTGCTTTCATGCGAATAAGCGGCCTTTAAAAAAGAATAATGGTCTTAATATTGTGTATCCATACTAACGTAATCTATAAACTCACGACGTACAGCTAAATCTTTAAATTTGCCACCAAATTCGCTAGTTACTGTACTTGAGTCTATATCTCTAATACCTCTAGAATTAACACATAAATGTTTAGCATCTATAATGCAAGCCACGTCTTGGGTGCCCAAAACTTCTTGTAGTTCTTTTACAATTTGCATAGTTAAACGTTCTTGTACTTGAGGTCGCTTGGCATAATAATCGACAATTCGATTCATTTTAGAAAGTCCTACAACTTTTCCATTAGAAATATAGGCTACATGTGCTTTACCAACTATAGGTAATAAATGGTGTTCGCATGTAGAGTAAAGGGTTATATTTTTTTCCACTAGAATTTCGCCATACTTGTATTTGTTGTCAAAAGTAGACGCTGCAGGTTTTCTGTCGGGGTGAAGGCCTCCAAATATTTCGTTAACAAACATCTTGGCGACACGAGTAGGAGTGCCCTTTAGACTATCGTCTGTAAGGTCTAATCCTAAGGTGTGCATTATTTCTTTAACCTGCCCTTTAATGCGGTCAATTTTCTCGATGTCACTTAACTCGAAAGCGTCTTTGCGCAACGGTGTATCTGTAGTTGTACCAACATGATCGTCACCCATTGCTTCTATCTCGCGTAATTGTTTTTCTAAATCCATACTTAATGTAGCGTGTTCAAACAGAATGCAAAGATACAGATTATGCTAATCCTATGTTTAATCAAGTCGCAGTTTTCTGCATTAAAAGGCTATAAACGCTAAACAAAGTCATAAAATTTTCTTAATTTTCGCAAATTATTATCCCTGCAATGAAAATCAGAAAAATTATATGGCCAATGGCCATTATTGCCTTGTTTTTTAGCGTCACGGTGCAGGCTCAAAGCCAAAGACCCGAGGCGTCTAAGTTTGATCAGTTTATAAAACAAGTTTACGTTAACCAAGGAGCTTCGCAAATTACTCCCAAAACGCGCAAGTATTCCTTTATGAAAACTTTTTTTAATGAACTTATTCAATATGTGACTTACGACCCTGCAAAATTGCAATTGTTAAACTACACCAAGTTGTCACAAATTGAATTGTTTAACGATTACAATAAAGGGCTACCAAGAGATGCATCTTTTAATCCAGCTACTTTTAATCCGTTTAAGTATAAACTAGATTTTTACAGTAATAAGGTGCAGTTCATTCATGTGGACAATACAAATTATGTTATTGTAATTCAGCCACAATCCTAAAAGGATTGTTATTAGACTAACTAACTGCTATGAAAAATATTTACGCATTAATGCTCTTCCTTGTTGTAGGCGGATTTTGCGCTCAAGCTCAAGAGATTAACCTACAAGATGGGACATTCTTTTTATGTACAGGAACCTTATACGATTCTGGAGGACCAACAGGACCTTACAGTAACGACGAAAACATAGTAATGACTTTGTGTTCTGATACTCCTGGCATTGGAATTGAACTTGACTTTACTTTTTTTAATACGAACGCACCAGCCGATGTACTTACAATTTACGACGGTCCAGATACAGCTTCACCCGTAATAGGGGATTACTCTGGAACTACAGGTCCAGGTTTTGTAGCAGCTACAGGAGCTTCAGGTTGTTTGACCTTAGAATTCAATTCAGATTTTGTAATTAATACAGCAGGATGGGCTGCAAGTATTAGTTGTTGTCAAGTTATTAATGCTAGTTTTGATAGTTCTACACCCCCAGCCGCACCCGATGGCACAATTACAGCTGCCGTTGCAGAAAATATAACTTTTAATGGAAGTGCAACATTTTCTTTAGATGGAACAGGCGCTGTTTACGAATGGGACTTTGGCGATGGCACCACTGCATTTGGTACAACTGTAAATCATGCTTACGCGGCGGCGGGAGCTTATCCTGTTAATTTAACGGTGACAGATGTGGCGGGCTGCAGTAGTAGTACCGATATAGATGTTACTGCCTTAATTGGATTTGGAGGAGCAGACCCAGGTAGTCTGTTTGTAGACGCAGGTCCAGATGTTACCATCGACTGTGCCTCTGGAGGATCGACGATTCTAGTTGCAGACTTTCAAGAGATTTTCGAAACCTTTAGTACCTCTTATACAGTTTCGCCTATTGTTTATAGTCCACCATTTCCGTTCGACGGACTTGCCAATTCTATAGATCTAACAACAGACGATACGTGGTCTGCAGTAGATACTTTACCCTTTGATTTTTGTTTTTTTGGAAACTTAGAGCAAGAGTTTCAAGTAGGTTCTAATGGAGTAATTCGTTTTGAAGTGGATGGAGCCGATGGTTCGAATGGATGGGCGTTTACTGAAGATTTACCCAATAATTCAAATCCAACTTTGGGAGAGGCTAATATTTTTACTCCAGTACACGATATTTTTCCAGGTGTAAATCCTGCCAATCAAATTGGTTACGAAATTTTGGGGACCTTCCCCAATAGAGCGTTGGTGGTATCGTTTTACGAAGTAGCCATGTTTTCATGTACTACCATAAACGCAACACATATGGCCGTGTTGTATGAATTCTCCAATATTATAGATATTTATATTCAAGATAAGCCCGTTTGTACAACATGGAACAGTGGTAACGCTGCTGTAGGTATCCAAAATAATGCGGGAGATTTGGCTTATGTTCCACCGGGAAGAAATACTTCGGATTCTCCTTGGACTACTACAGACGAAGCTTGGCGCTTTGCTCCAGACGGAGCGCCTTCTTATGTTTTTGAATGGTTAGACGATACTGGAACGGTGGTTGGTCTTGCTCCAACTTTAACGGTATCTCCTGCTGTAACAACCACTTATACCGCCCGAGTTACTTATACCAACACCTGTAATGGAGATGTTGTTGTTTTAGAAGACGAAGTTGTAGTTACAGTAGATGTTCCCTTTACGGTAGATGTTGGTCCAGATGTAAGTTCTTGCGACGGGATGCCAGTACTAATAGATGCTACAGTAACAACTCCGCCAGGAGTAACATACCAGTGGTTTCAAGATGGTGTTTTGTTGCCATTAGAAACAGGGCCAACTTACACTGCTTTAGTATCTGGTAATTATAGAGTAATTGTTTCTGACGGAAGTTGCGATGTTGGTGACGAAATTACCGTAGGCATAGGACTAACTCCAACCCCTGGAATACCTGACCCCTTGGAGATTTGCGATGGCGATCCTGCCGATGGCTTTGCTGAATTTATGCTTACCGATGCTGATGCACAAATTATTGCAGGAGTACCGGGCTTGGTAGTGCGATATTACGAAACCTTGGCGCTAGCCGACATTGGTGACCCATTAAATCAGTTGGTAAGTCCCTATACAAACATAACTAATCCGCAAACAGTTTATGCCCGATTAGAAGAGAGCGCTTCGGGTTGTTATGCAACTGTAGAATTGCTTTTAAACGTACTAGATAGTCCGACTATTATCGATCCTATTCCAGATTATGAACTATGCGACGACGCTTCTGGCGATATGATCGAGATTTTCGATTTAACCTTATGGGATGCGCAGGTAAGCCCAACTCCAGGTGCAGTTACTATTACGTATCATGAAACTGCGGCCGATGCTACAGCTGGAACATTACCTATAACCCCGGCGACTGCTTATAGTAACACGTCTAACCCACAAACAATATTTGTGCGCGTTGAAGATGCAAGTGGATGTTTTGCCACGGGGTCGTTTAATCTAGTGGTTGTGCCTAGGCCAACTATTGTAGATCCAACGCCTTATGAATTATGCGATGATGCTTTAATAGATGGCTTTACAGAGTTCGATTTATCTACCAAAGATTTAGAAATTACAGCAGGTGATGCCGATCTTACAGTAACCTATTATCTTACATTGGCAGATGCAGATGCAGGTGCACCAGTTTTACCAACATTATATACCAACGTAACGAATCCTCAAACAATTTTTGTTCGAGTAGATAGTGCTACTTCTGGTTGTTATGCGACCACCACTTTAGAACTCATTGTGATTGCCCCACCAGTGGCAACCACTCCAACACCATTAACATTTTGCGACCCAGATAACGATGGATTTGGAGAATTTACCCTTACCGATGCCGATTTAGAAATTAGCGGAGGTGTTGCTGGATTAGTTGTTAGCTATCATGAAACCTTGGCCGATGCCGAAGCCGGTATTGGAGCTTTAATTAGTCCATATGTAAATATTGTTGCAATAACTCAAACGGTTTATGGACGACTTACTGACCCTGCTACAGGCTGTTTTTCTATTGTTGAATTGAATTTAATAGTACTGGAGAGCCCAGTTTTAAACGACCCAATACCTAATTATGAATTATGCGATGATCCTTCCGATGACGGGATTGAGCTTTTTGATTTGACAACTTGGGATGGGCAAGTTACTCCTTTACCTACTGGATTAACTATTACTTATCACGAAACTGCTGCAGATGCTGCTGGAGGTACCCTACCAATTACACCGGCAACCGCCTATAGCAATACTTCAAATCCGCAAACTATTTTTGTGCGCTTAGAGAACGCAGATGGATGTACAAGTCTGGGTGAATTTGATTTAGTAGTATTGCCACAGCCTAGATTTTTTGATCCAACGCCTTATCTATTATGTGACGATGGCGTTTCTGACGGTTTTACTGAATTCGATTTAACTGCAAAAATATCGGAGATAACTGGTGGAGCTGGAGATGTTTCTGTCACCTTCCATTTAACATTAGGTGATGCCGACACAGGGGCTGCGCCTTTACCTACCTTGTACACCAATGTAACTAACCCACAGACTATTTTTGTTCGTGTGGAAAGTATTACCACGGGATGTTATGCTACTACAACTTTAGATTTAGAGGTATTGGACGCTCCTTCGGCCACGACACCAACTCCTTTAGAATATTGCGATCCTGATAACGATGGTTTTGGTGTTTTTACCTTAACCGATGCCGATTTAGAAATCACTGGAGGTGTTGCTGGGGTTGTTGTTAGTTATCACGAGACCTTGGCCGATGCTGAGTTTGGTGTGCTAGCCCTAACAAGTCCTTATAACAACATAGTATTTGGTACCCAAACGGTTTATGCTCGCGTTGAGAATGCTGGCGTACCAGGCGATTGTTTTGTAATTGTCGAGCTACAATTACTTGTTTTAGACACCCCTCAGATAGTGGATCCTGAGCCATTATTGGCTTGCGACGATAACGACGATGGTATTGTTGTTTTTGATTTGACCCTTAAGGACAGTGAGATCTTAAACGGCTTAGACCCGACGCTTTACTCGGTGGAGTATTACGAAGATTTAGGTTTTACTTCTTTAATTACCCCGGCTACGGCCTATACTAATTTAACCAACCCTCAGACGGTTTATGTATTGGTAACCGATGTTGGTAATTTGTGTACTGCCACAACTTCTTTAGAGCTTATTGTTAATTTTCCGCCTCGGATTTTCCCTCCTGCTCCTTTAGCGCTTTGCGATGTGAACAATCCAGGAGACGAGGTCGAGGAGTTCGATTTGGAGTTGGCTACTCCGGAGATTACTGGTGGTGATACCAGTTTAATAGTTACCTATCACGAGACTGCTGGGGACTCAGATGCTGGGATAAACCCATTAAGTAGTCCGTATACCAACACGGTTAACCCACAGACTATTTATGTACGTGTAGAAGACCCAGACACGGGTTGTTTCTCTAGCGATGTAGTTACTTTAGATCTTCGTGTAAACCCACAACCTTCCCCGACGGTTAATCCAACCCCATTAGAGGTTTGTGATCAGGATAACGATGGATTTGTAGATAGCTTTGTGCTTACCGATCGTGATATCGAGATTATTAACGGGGAGTTAGACATTACCATAAGCTACCACGAGACCCTTTTAGATGCGGAGCTTAATTTATTTGCTTTGAGTTCTCCTTATGCCAATATAGTTGCCTACAATCAGATTGTTTATGCACGGGCAGAGAACCGTATAACGGGTTGCTTTACCATAGTAGAGTTAGAACTTATTGTTGTTAATTCTCCAGTACTTCCCTTAGAGATCGACGACTTGGTTGTTTGCGACACGGACGACGATGGTATTGCGGTTTTTGATTTAACGCTTCAGGAGCCTCAGATATATGGTAGTCAAGACCCAGCGACTTTGGATCTTAGTTACCACCTTACCCAGGCCGATGCCGATGCTGGCCTGATGCCAATAGGCACACCGGAGACCTATACCAATACCAGTAATCCACAGACCATTTGGGTTCGTTTGGCGGATCCTATCACGGGCTGTGTTAGTGTTGGTAGTTTTGAACTTATAGTAAGTCTTCCACCGGTTATCGCAATGCCAGGCGATTTACCTGCCTATGAGCGTTGTGATGATACAGTTGCCGATGGCTTTGCGGAGTTCGATTTAACGTTAGCGGATTCAGATATTACCTTAGGAGCTGTTGGTCTATTGGTTCAGTATTACACTAGCGATACAGACGCTCAGGACGATACCAATGTGATCGATCCAGCGACGAGTTTTACCAACACGGTTAACCCGCAGACCATATGGGTACGGGTAACCGATGGGGACACAGGATGTGTGTCGTTTACCAGTATTACCATACGGGTACTTCCTAATCCGAGTCCAAACACCAATCCCGATCCTATCGAGGTTTGTGATTCGGTAACGGTAGGCGATGGTTCGGAGGTTATTGATCTTACTCAAAGAGAGGCTTCAATAATAGGAGGCGAGCCAGGTGTTTCTGCCAGTTATTACGAGAGTTTGGAACTTGCACAGGCTGGGGACCCATTGGCTGCTATTGCAGACCCGACGGCCTATAGCAATACCAGTACTCCACAGACTATTTATGTTCGTATCACCAACGACACCACGGGATGTTATACCATTGTGGAATTACCCATCGTGGTACATCCACTTCCGGATGCTCCCGAGGTTAGTGATTATATTATTTGTGAGTTGGGCACCGATGGCTCCGCAGTATTTGATTTGACCACTAAGATTCCAGAGATACTAGGGGGTCAAGACCCAGCGCTGTTCGATGTTACTTTCCATCAGGTGGAGGCCGATGCCGATGCGGGTATAAACGCCATAGCATCTCCAGATAGTTTCCCTAATAGCAGTAATCCTGAAGTTATATATGTTCGTATAACCAATCCATTAACGGGTTGTTATACAGCCACCCAGAGCTTTAATATTGAAGTTAGAGAAGGGGCCACGGCCACGGCGCCAGTAGCGGTGTATCGTATCTGTGATAATCTAGGTGATGGTAGTGATGGCATTGCAGAATTTAGTTTATCTACTCAGGATAGTGAGATACTAGCAGGTCAGGACCCTGTTATTTATGTGGTTAGTTATCACTTGAGTGATTTAGAGGCTACCGATGGTGTGAGTCCATTAGGAGACAGTTATGTAAACATTACCAACCCACAGACTGT
Source organism: Gilvibacter sp. (assembly GCA_965277295.1). Taxonomy (GTDB): domain Bacteria; phylum Bacteroidota; class Bacteroidia; order Flavobacteriales; family Flavobacteriaceae; genus Gilvibacter. Next base: position 408,926 of record OZ255720.1, on the reverse strand, counting down.
TTGGGCACGAGTTACCAATAGCGATACAGGATGTTTTGCCATTACCAGTTTGGTATTGGAGGTTACCCAGTTACCTGTTGTAGTTCTTGATTCGAGTTATAGGCTTTGTGTAGACGAAAACGGACTTGCAATACAGAATGAATCTGGGGAGTCTTCTCCTCCAGTAATCGATACGGGGCTAAGTGGTTTGGACTATAGTTTTGAATGGTTTTTAGCTGGTGCTTTATTGGCCGATACTACGCCAAGTATAGTAGCCACTCAAGGCGGGGTGTATACGGTAATAGTCACTGCACTGGGCGATGGTCTTGGTTGTAGTGCCGAGGGCAGTACCACCGTTACGGTGTCCTCACCACCAACGAGCTTTAGTGCACGGGTTACTACTCCTGCATTTGCGAGTATGCATACCATAGAGGCCGAGGCTAGTGGTTTGGGCAGTTATGTCTTCCAATTGGACGATGGTCCTTTCCAGGAGAGTGGCACATTTAATCAGGTGCAACCTGGAGAGCATATTGTTACCATAACCGATGTAAACGGATGTGGAAGTGTGAGTATTGTGGTTGGAGCAATAGACTACCCATTGTACTTTACTCCAAATCAGGACGGCTATCACGATACATGGAACATTATAGGCATAGGGGCAAATCCTACGGCTAAAATTTATATATTTGACAGATTTGGAAAGTTACTCAAACAACTAAGTCCTACGGGTCCTGGTTGGGACGGGACCTACAATGGAAATCCTATGCCATCTAGCGATTATTGGTTCCAGGTAATCTATACCGAAGACGAAACAGAAAAAGAATTTAGAGGACACTTTACCTTAAAAAGGTAAGTGACTATAAATAAAAAAGGCTCGAATGTCTAATCGAGCCTTTTTTATTTATATCTACCTGGTTATAAACTAAACCCTAGTGTAAATGTAAAAAGCTGTTGAATACTTTCAATATTAGTACGCTCGTTATAACCAGTGCTGTAAAGCGCTTCGCTGCGATCTTGCTTAGATCGAGCATAGCTTAAATCTATTTTTACATTGTCAATAGCATATCCAAAACCTGCAGAAAAACCATTTAAATCACTCGTAAATTCACTGTTTTTAAAAGGACTTTGTTCGTATCTGTAACCACCTCTTAGACTCCATTGGTTTATTCTATATTCCCCACCAATACGAACCGATGAGCTGGCTTGTAGTAAATTAGAAATTATTGCATTTTGATCAGCAAAAAAGGCTCCACCAGAGGTGTATTCTATATTCGAGTAGTCTTTATAGGCATAATCAACGCTAATTAATCCTTTTTGACCAAAAAGCATAGCGCCGCTTACTCCTAATCTTCCTGGAGTTCTTAGGTTATAATTGGCAAAAATATTTACAATATTTGGATCAACTACTTCGATTAACGATCCGCTAGGCGTAATTCTTCTTGTTTCTAGATATTGTGTAGTTTGCTCGCTCATTATAAGCCATTTGGGCGTATCGTAAGTTAATCCAAATCTAAAGTTGTTACCTACTTTGGCTATGGCGCCAAATTGTGCCGAAAATCCTGAGCCTAAAACCCATAAGTTGTTTTCGAAACCTATTTGGTCAATTTCTGTATCGGGATTGTTATTGGCTTCAAAAAAATAAGTTGACTCTCTATAATCTATTGCGTTGGCATTTAAGTTTACTCCTAGGTATAAGAAGTCTTTATATTGCGTACCAAAGTTCATGGTGTATTTACCTTGATATCCGTATGTGTTTTTATAATGCTCCTGATTAAATTGACCTGGGGCAACATTAGAGATATAATTGGTGTTGTCTGGCGAAAATTCAACAGGATCTATAATAAACCCTTGAAAACCAAGAAAAGCAGTCTGTGTGCCAGCGCCTTCTGTGTTCCCTAAAAACCGATATAAGTCAGAAATAGATTCACCACTCTGTAACTGCAGTAAGTCTAATGGAACGCCTTGTGCTAAATCTAAAAAGTACTGATCTATAGAATTATTCCCGCGTCCAATACTTACTACTTCGTCGTCAAAATTATTGACTAATTCATAATTAAAAGCAAGGGTGAACTTTTTCCAATTACTTGCTTCGTTATACGTGTCAAAAACCCAAACACCACCAGCTTGAGATAAGTTAACATCGGTATCTATAGTCCTGGTGTTACCGTTTAAAAAGCTAATGTCGTTTCTTGTATCTATTAGCTGACCTGAGCCCGCCGCATGGCTGCGCAAAAAAACTGCAGATCCTGCAGGATTTAGTGCTAAGCCCGATAAATCGCCTCCAAGAGCACCAAATGCGCCGCTCATTGCATTATATCGTGCTGTTCCATGTAGTGACTCTGTGCTGTATCTTAGCCCATCTATAAGTCCTTGGGCAAATAATGTTGACATAGACATGCCTAACATGATTAAGAATAATATCTTTTTCATAGCGTGTAAATTCTTAAGTTTTTAATGGATTATCCGCGTCCTCCACGTCCGCCTCGGCTTCCGCCACCACCACGGCTCATGCCACCGCCGCCACGACTACCACCACTAGAGCGCATGCCACTTGAGCGCGAACCACTGCTGCGTGAACCGCTAGAGCGCATCCCAGAATTTGATCTACTGGAGCGATTGTAGCTATTACTTCTGGAAGATCTATTGTTGTACATTGAATTGGTGTTGCTTCTACTCTGGCTTCTTGTATTGCGAGAATAGCCGTTCGATCTTGAAGAATTCATTGCAGAACTACTGCGAGAATAACCAGATGTTCGTCTTGCATTGTTACTGTTAATTCGTCTTGCAACTTCGGTTCGACTATAGGTGCCGCTTCTGGCTCTCGAGCCATTTCTTGCACTAGCACCTCTTGTATTAAGACGGGAATTCGCTGCATAAGCATCTCTGCTCGTTACTCTGCGACCTCTGTTGTATGCTACACCGTTTACGTAGTAGTTATTATAATATGGTCTGTAGCCACAAAAACCAGCATTAAACCCATAATAGGGTACGCCCCAGCCGTAACCCCAGCCCCAGCCAAATCCAGGACTCCATGCCCAGTAGTTCCATGCAGGGTTAAAACCGTAGCCCCAGCCCCATCCACCGTAACCGCCATACCACCAGAAAGGTTGTGCCCAACCGAATCCAACGGAATCGTATACATTTACTACAACTTCACCGCCATTAGTTCCCCAGGCGCCATAACTTTCTTGCTGGTCATCTACAATTACAATGTATCCTTGAGTGTCTAAACTGTCTTGGGTAGTGTAGGTGTCTATATCTGTAAAAACGCTGCCTTCGTCAGAAATCTGACCAATTTCGGCGTTTTTTGAATTAAAATATTGTTTGTAATAGCTCGATTTATCTGTATCCGATACTTCTTGAGTAGGAGCAACGCTTGTTGTGTTAGCCGTTCCGTAAACTCCGTCCTGATCGTAGTATCCTGAGTTCTGTTGCGAACCACAAGAAGATAATCCTACCGCTAATGCGAATAGAAACAATCCTTTTACGGTGTGAATTTTATTGGAAGTAACGCTTTTCATAACAATACAGATTTAATTGTTCGACTATATAAAAATAACTAGTTTTGCCAAGAATAACTAATTGCAAAACAAATTGCAATTTTTATGCCAAACTCTAGGTATGGGAAAGAATTTAACTAAAAGAAGCGAGGATTACTCCAAATGGTACAACGAACTGGTTGTCAAGGCCGACTTGGCCGAAATGTCTGGAGTTCGAGGGAGTATGGTTATTAAACCATATGGCTACGCAATCTGGGAAAAAATGCAAGCCGAATTGGACCGTATGTTTAAAGAAACGGGGCATAAAAATGCCTATTTCCCACTATTTATACCTAAATCATATTTTAGTAAAGAAGCCAGTCATGTAGACGGATTCGCCAAAGAATGTGCCGTAGTTACTCATTATCGTCTAAAGAATGCCGAAGACGGCAGTGGGATTGTAGTAGATCCAGATGCAAAACTAGAAGAAGAGTTAATTGTTAGGCCAACTAGTGAAACCATTATTTGGGATACCTATAGAAAATGGATACAATCTTATCGTGATTTACCACTGTTAATTAATCAGTGGGCGAATGTTGTGCGCTGGGAAATGCGAACGCGCTTATTTTTGCGTACCGCTGAATTTTTGTGGCAAGAAGGACACACTGCTCATGCTACAGAAGCCGAAGCACTGGTAGAAGCAGAACAAATGATGAACGTTTACGCAGAATTTGTAGAAAATTTTATGGCTGTTCCAGTTATAAAAGGAACCAAAACCGAAAGCGAACGTTTTGCCGGAGCTTTAGAAACCTATTGTATAGAAGCATTAATGCAAGATGGTAAGGCTTTGCAAGCGGGAACATCGCACTTTTTGGGACAAAATTTTGCCAAAGCCTTCGATGTTAAATTTACCTCCAAAGAGGGCAAGCTTGACTATGTTTGGGCAACATCTTGGGGAGTTTCTACGCGTTTAATGGGGGCCTTAATTATGACCCATAGTGACGATAATGGCCTAGTTCTTCCTCCAAATTTGGCGCCAGATCAAGTGGTGATTGTTCCTATTTATAGAGGCGAAGAGCAATTAGAAGAAGTAAGCAAAGTGGCTAAGACGTTAATGGCTAATTTACGCGCAGCAGGTATTCGAGTGCATTTTGATAACCGGGACACGCACAAGCCGGGTTGGAAGTTTAACGAATACGAACTTAAAGGAGTTCCAGTTAGAATAGCTATTGGGCCTAAAGATATTGCAAACGGTACCGTAGAAGTTGCACGACGCGATACTTTGAGTAAAGAAATTTTACCCATGGACAGCGTTGTAGGCGTTATTACGGGACTTATGGTAGAAATTCAGGAGAATTTATATTCAAAGGCCAAAAATTATAGAGCAACCCACACCACGCAAGTAGATACTTACGATACGTTTAAACAAGTTTTAAACGAGCAGGGTGGATTTATAGCAGCCCACTGGGATGGTACAATCGCTACAGAAGAGCGTATTAAGAAAGAAACCAAGGCAACTATTCGCTGTATTCCAATAGATGGAGATACCACTCCAGGAAGCTGCATGGTTACTGGTGAGCCATCGGCTAGGCGAGTACTTTTTGCTAAAGCCTATTAATTTTTAAAAAAAATATTGCATAAAATTGCAGCAATAAAAAATAGTTGTATTTTTGCATCCGAAATAAAATTTAAATGGTCCGTTCGTCTAGGGGTTAGGACGCCAGGTTTTCATCCTGGTAACAGGGGTTCGATTCCCCTACGGACTACAAAACAAAAGAAAGCAGAATGGCAAATCATAAGTCAGCCTTAAAAAGAATTAGAAGCAGCGAAACTAAGCGTCTAAGAAATCGTTACCAACACAAAACGACTCGTAACGCTATGAAGCGTTTGGTAGAAACTACAAAGAAGAAGGATGCAGCTGCATTACTTCCATCTGTAATATCTATGATAGACAAGTTAGCTAAGAATAACATTATTCACGCGAACAAAGCTGCCAACCTAAAATCTAATATGACGAAGCACGTCGCTTCTCTATAAGGTATTAGTTGCTTATAAAGTATAAACTCCTTCGAGTAATCGAAGGAGTTTTTTTGTTTCCCTATATTTTTATTTTATAATATTTGGGGCGTTTCCCCCTGCTTATAGCATGGTGTCGCGCTTTTCGCTATATCTGCATGCTTCGCATGCAGGATGTCGCTGCAATCGCTAACGCATTAACTTAAGCTTGCTTTAAATAGAATACGGACTGTAAAAATTACAGCTCCAACTTAGTAAGTTCACTATAGCCAATAAGCTTGCCTTTTTTATTGTACGATTCAGACCGGACCATCCCCACATTTTCGGCATACCATTCTTTAGAAGATCCGCGAACATTAATCATTACCTTGGTGGTTATGTCTTGAGAAAGCACTAAACAGTCAAAAGATCCTGCAGGGGTAGTAATGTTTTCTTGAGCCCCAACTATTCGGTTAGAAATTAAAACCGACATATTAAGTCCAATATCGCCAATATCTACTTTTAGGTTGCCATCTTCTAATTGCGTGCCCGCGGGTGTATCCATACTCGGGATTTCGAACTCTGTCGCATCTACTTTTACGTCCATATCGCCATAAGATTGCAACGCAGCACCATCCATTTTATAAGTCATATCGAATTCAAACTTACCATCTACACATTTAGCCTCGAAGGTGTTGTCGTAAATTTGCTTGTCTTTTTTGTCGTAATAAACTGTATTCGCAGTGTAGATAATTTCGTTGCCGTTTACTACTTTGTCTACTAGTTCGTATGTAATTCTGCCCGTTACTTTACCTTTTTGATTGTAATTTGTGACTTCCCATACTGTGCCTTTTTCGGCTGGCATATACGGTTTGCAATCGGTTTGTGACCAAACATTAATACTCGTAAATAGAATTACAATTGCATATAGAAATGATTTCATATAGCTGATAATTAGATTGTTAGTTTGTTTAAATTTAAGCAATTGCTGCGATTATCGCACTATAGTAAGCTTAATTATAGGTTAAACCCTGTAGTTTTTGAATGTTTAGGCTAATGGTTGCGCTAGCGATTGCAGCGGCATCCCCTAAAGGGAGTTTGCGCTGCTTTAGGGATACAGCGTAAAGCGCGGTCCCGTGGCCTTTAGGCCCAGAGGAAGCGCCCTAATTACAATTTAACCAATCGCAGATTTTGCCTAGTGTTTTCTGACTGTATAGTAACTATATAAACACCTGCTTGCAAATGCGCTACACTATAGCCTTGCGCTGGGGAGCCTTCTAGGCTTTGGGTAATCCCATTTAAACTGGTTATACTAATCTTAGTAGCCGCTGGTGTAATACCACTAATTTTAAATGAATCGGCAGTTGGATTTGGATAAATATTGATCTTATTTAATCTGCTATCTGAAACACTGAGTGGTTCCAATTGAAAACTCCATACAAATCCTGGGAAGGGTTCAAGACTAAAAAAAGGGTCTGAAATAAATACTTGGTAATAGTACAAATTGTTAACGATTCCTAATGATCCAAAGAATAGACTTTCAAAATCGTTATGTGCTTCTTCATCGCAGGTTAGCGTCGTGGTTTCGAAAGATACTAAACGCAGGTATTCTGGAATGCCATCGTCTACAAACTGACCAGTAAAGGTATTGCAAGCGCCAGTGCCTGTAAAGGATAAGTCTGCATTAATAGTTAGCGATGGGTTTATTGGCGGCTCTATATTGTCAATATAAAATATTGGCCCTACATCCCCTTCGTGCGAAATTAAATACCAGGTGTTTACAATATCTGGGTCAAACTCTTGTGCAGAGAATGACCAAAAATTGAGTAGTAAAAAGACGCACACAATACGTAAAGACATACCTAAAGGTACAAAAAAAGCCCCGCTTGAGCAGGGCTTTAAATTATGTATGTACGTTCTAATTATCTATTCATAGATATTAAGAATTCTTCGTTATTTCGGGTTTGCTTAAAGCGGTCGTTAATAAATTCCATAGCTTCTACCGGGTTCATGTCTGCAAGGTACTTACGCATTACCCACATACGTTGTATGGTGGCTTCGTCTAAAAGTAAATCGTCACGTCTAGTAGAAGAAGAAGTAAGGTCTATAGCAGGGAATATACGTCGGTTAGATATTTTTCTATCTAACTGCAATTCCATATTACCAGTTCCTTTAAATTCTTCGAAAATTACTTCGTCCATTTTAGAACCAGTTTCTGTAAGTGCTGTAGCGATAATGGTAAGCGAACCTCCATTTTCTATATTACGAGCAGCTCCAAAAAAGCGTTTTGGTTTGTGCAGTGCGTTGGCATCTACACCCCCACTTAATATTTTTCCAGACGCAGGCTGTACGGTATTGTAAGCACGTGCTAAACGCGTAATAGAATCTAAAAGAATTACCACGTCGTGGCCACATTCTACCAAACGCTTTGCTTTGTCTATCACTAGATTGGCTACGCGTACGTGTTCTGTCGCTTCTTTGTCGAAGGTAGAAGCAACAACTTCGCCACGTACATTACGTTGCATGTCGGTAACTTCTTCTGGACGTTCGTCTATAAGTAATACAATTTGGTATACCTCTGGATGATTAGCAGCAATTGCATTTGCAATATCTTTAAGCAACATGGTTTTACCAGTCTTAGGTTGCGAGACAATCATACCGCGCTGTCCTTTACCAATTGGGGCAAAAAGATCCATAATACGGGTAGATATTGTCGCCTGCTTATCTGCTAGATTAAATTTTTCTGTTGGGAATAGTGGTGTTAGGTGTTCAAAAGAAACACGGTCTCTAACCACATTCGGGCTCAGGCCATTAATTTTGTTAACCTTAATTAATGGAAAGTATTTTTCGCCTTCTTTAGGTGGGCGTACTTCGCCTAGAACTGTATCTCCAGTTTTTAATCCGAATAATCGAATTTGCGATTGCGATACATAAATATCGTCGGGAGAAGACAAGTAATTGTAGTCACTAGAGCGTAAAAAGCCGTAGCCATCTTGCATAATGTCTAGTACTCCTTCGCTTTCTATAATCCCTTCGAATTCAAAATCCGGTTCGCGGTAGCGATTACGGTTGTCTTTGTTTCCGTTGGAATTCCCTTTCTGGTTTCGGTTATCGTTGCGACGGTTGTTGTCTTTGCGCTGATTGTTGTCTTTGCGATTGTTCTTTTTGTCGTTATCACGATCGTTGTTGCTGTTCGACTTGTCGTCTCCAGAGTTGTCGTTAGACTTGTTGTCCTTGCGCTGATTCTGGTTGCGATTGTCGTTACGCCTGTTTTGATTGCGTGGTGCACGTGTGTTTTTGTTGTCGGATTTAGCGTCGTCTTTCACGTCGGTTTTACCATCGTCCTGCGTCTCGCTTTTTGAAGAATCGGCAGGGCTGTTGGTTTTACGATTGGCAGCTTGAGCTGGTCTTGGCCTAGGCTTAGGCTTTGGTGCAGGTGCTGCTTTTTCAGGAAGCGCTTCGCTAACTGCTTTCGGGTTTGCGGCTTGGTAATCAAGGATTTGATACACCAAGTCTAATTTTTTTAAACTTCTGTATTTAGGAACGCTTAAGGTTTTAGCAAGTTCTTGCAGTTCGGGAAGTTTTTTTGTTTTTAATTCTGAAATGTCAAACATTACAATAAATAGGAATTACATTAATATGGATGAAGAATTTTTCTTGAAAGGAAAAATAAAATGTCTTTGGAGAATAAAACACCGTATAAGAAACGGCATTGAATTGATATTGCAATTATACAACAATATTTTGTTTAATTAGTTAGGATAGATAAAAAAAGAAACATTATTTTTGCTCTCCAAACCTGCATAAACCCATGTTACAGCGTATTCAAACCGTATATATGATACTTGCTATTTTAGCAATGGGTGCTCTGTATTTCTGGTTTCCAACCATTCTCGATATAGACGGTAATGCAGTAATTACCAATACAGAACCTTTGGTTTATGGCCCAATCGCGGCGGTAATATTAACAACATTTTTGGCTATTATTAATTACAAAAAAAGGCAATTGCAATTTGTGCTAAATCGCCTTGGAATCTTATTAAACTTTGTTTTACTAGGAGTTTTTGTATATCGAGCCCTAAAGCTACCTGGAGAATCTTTGGTTTCTGAGAAGGGTATTGGGGTACTTATACCTGTCGTTTCTATCGTTTTACTCGCTCTGGCTAACAGAGCAATTAGACGGGATGAGAACCTTGTAAAATCTGCGGATCGATTACGATAAACCTATAATCTTAGTATATTAGTGGAAGACCCTAGAGTATGCCAACTCTAGGGTTTTTTTATCCCTGCTAGGCTTGAGAACTTTATCTTGGAATTTCTATTACTTCTAAGTCTTGAACCTTGCCGGCGTGAACCTTAAAACGCAGCATGGTTCTAACCTGATGAAATCCGTGTTTGCCAATAGCGCCGGGGTTCATATGCAACAAACCTAACTTTTTGTCTGGCATTACCTTTAAAATATGAGAATGTCCACTAATAAATAATCCAGGTGGATTTAATCGAATAGCGTCTCTTATTCTGCGATCGTATCGGCCTGGGTATCCGCCAATATGGGTCATATAAACAGCTAATCCCTCGCAGGTAAAATGTGCGTCTAAAGGAAAACTCACCCTTGCTTCTGCATCGTCAATATTGCCGTATACAGCCGTTAGGTCCGCCACTTGGCTTAGCTGGTCAGTAACGGTAAGATCTCCTATATCGCCTGCATGCCATACTTGGTCTGCTTTGGCCGCATAATCTAATATGCGCTCGTCAATATAGCTGTGCGTGTCCGAAAGGAGTAAAATGCTTTTCAAGAAAGTAGGGTGTACGTTGTACTTTAAACGGTTTATAATAATCACGTAAAGGGCAAGTGCTTTTGCGTATCTTTGCTTAGCAAAAATAACAGTTTCCTTGCGATTTTTCTTGAATATAGCTTTTAATGGAACACCTTATCACGGATGGCAGCGCCAGCCCGATGCCATTAGCGTGCAACAAGAAATAGAAAACGCTTTATCTACACTACTAAGAACACCAATCACTATTTTAGGTGCTGGACGTACCGATACCGGAGTACATGCACAACAGTTGTACGCCCATGTGGATACCCAAATAGATTTAACCCAAGATAATTGGTTATACCGGATTAATGCTTTTCTTCCCCAGGCTATTGCGCTGCGTTCTATAGCGCAGGTAAACGCTAATGCTCACGCTCGTTTTGATGCTAGTTCAAGAACCTACAAGTATTACGTTAGTACGAATAAAGATCCTTTTAGTAATGCATTTTGCCATACATTAAAGCATAAACCGGATTTTGAATTAATGAACACAGCGGCAAAAATACTTTTAGGAACTCAAGATTTTAAGTGCTTCTCGCGCTCTAACACCGACGTTAAAACTTATAACTGCACCATAACTAAAGCAGTTTGGGAGTTTAATGGTTTGCAATGGGTGTTTACTATTACCGCCGACCGATTTTTGCGCAACATGGTTAGAGCTGTGGTAGGAACCTTATTAGACATAGGGTTTAAACGAAAGTCTTTGGCAGATTTAGAACATATAATAAAGAGTAAAGATAGAACCAAAGCAGGGGCTTCTGCTCCGGCAAAAGGCTTATTTTTACATAAAATTACCTATCCAGACAGTATTTATAAATTATGAGTCAGAAATCGGGAAAAGCATTTGATTTTAAATTATTCGGCAGGTTATTGGGGTATACCAAGACCTACCGGTGGATATTTTATTTTGTTGCGGTTTCTGTTATTTTAATGTCGGCATTGGCAGTGGCACGGCCTGTAATTCTGCAACAGGCAATAGACAATGCCATAGAACCTAAAGACCAGAGTGGTTTACTTATTTATATAGTGATCATGGCAGGGGTTTTAGTGCTCGAAGTCTTGTTTCAGTTTGCCTTTATCTTTTATGCGAATTGGTTGGGGCAAAGCGTAATTAGAGACATTCGTGTTAAGTTGTTCAACTTAATGCTTAGCTTTAAAATGAGTTATTTTGACAAAAGCGCTGTAGGCCGTCTAACAACCAGAGCGGTAAACGATATAGAAACCATTTCCAGTATTTTTAGTCAAGGTTTGTTTATGATTATTAGCGACTTACTAAAGATGCTTATTCTTATGGTGGTTATGGTGATAATGAGCTGGAAACTTGCCCTAATTGTCTTTGCTATCTTACCCTTTTTAATATACGCTACGCGAGTTTTTCAGCGAGCCATGAAGTCGGCCTTCGAGGAGGTTAGAACACAAGTGGCTAATTTAAATTCGTATGTCCAAGAGCGAATTACCGGGATGAAAATTGTACAGTTATTTGCTCGTGAAGACCATGAATACAAAGCCTTTAGAGAAATTAACGAAAAGCATAAAAAGGCATGGGTAAAAACCGTTTGGTACAACTCTATATTTTTTCCAATTGCCGAAATTTCGTCGTCTATTGCCATAGGTTTAGTGGTTTATTACGGCGCTAAAGACGTAATAGATGGAGGACCAACTACCTTGGGTATAATTACCGCTTTTGTTCAGTTTTCGCAAATGTTATTTAGACCCCTTAGACAAATTGCAGATAAGTTTAATACGCTTCAAATGGGTATGGTTGCCGCTAATCGTGTGTTTGCTATTTTGGACACCGAGGCTAATATTTCCGATACTGGTAAGGAGGTTCTTAGTCATCCTAACGGAGAAATTACTTTTAAAGATGTTCACTTTGGCTATTTGCCAGACGAAGAAGTTATAAAGGGCATTAGTTTTACCGTTACTCCTGGACAGACCGTGGCTATTGTTGGAGCCACTGGTGCGGGTAAATCTACCATTATTAATTTGTTGTCTAGATTTTATGAGCTTAATTCGGGGGTTATTAAGATAGACGGTACTCCAATTGACCACTTTACCTTAGCTTCTTTACGGGAATCTATGGCGGTGGTCTTACAAGATGTGTTTTTATTTGCCGACAGTATTCTTAATAATATTACCCTAAATAACCAACAAATAACCGAGCAAGAAGTTATTGCAGCGGCCAAAGAAATTGGGGTTCACGACTTTATTATGACCTTGCCCAAGGGGTATCATTACAACGTAAAAGAGCGAGGTTCTATGCTTTCTTCTGGACAGCGTCAATTGCTAGCATTTTTGCGAGCCTATGTTTCTAAACCCGAAATTTTAATTTTAGACGAAGCGACTTCGTCTATAGATTCCTATTCCGAAGAATTAATACAAAATGCAACCAATACCTTAACCAAAGGACGAACTTCTATTGTGATTGCACACCGCTTAGCAACCATTAAAAATGCCGATTCCATTATTGTTATGGAGCAAGGTAAAATTGTAGAACAGGGCTCGCACAAGGAGTTATTAAAAAGGGAAAATGGCTATTATAAAAACCTTTACGAGGTCCAATTTATGGCCGAAGAAATTATATAGCCTACTTGCTTAGCACGTTCTGCTTCTATGGCTTCTTGCATGCTTCCATTTAAAATCATCACTGCAATAACTACGATAATATAAAGAATAGTAGCGACTATAAGCACGCCAAAAAACAATAGAATCTTGAGTAACAACTTTCCTATACTTAAATTAAAAAGGCGCTTATAACAATAGCTGGAATACAAAAACATAAGTAACATGAGCCAGTAACTAAGCACCAAATAATTTTGACCTAATACCAACACGAGCACCATAGGTATAAAGGTGACAATGCTTAAAAATGCTTGCGTGTAACCAATAAATACAATGTGTTTTAGGTAAGTGAATTCTTTATAATTCCAAAAGGTTAGTTTAGAGAAAAGTGCATATATAGGTATACCAATAATGTAAAGTAATCCTTGATATTCCATAAAATTGCCAAAACCTTCGGAATCAAAATTTTTGGCCATAGGATTCGATTCGTCTATTATAAAGCTCATGTCTAAAGCTTCTGGATAAAAGCGACGAATAATAAAAATAAGCAGTCCAGAGAGGGTTAAGGCAATGGCAATAAAATTTGCCAGTTTAATATGTCGTTTACGCACCCCCTCTATGTATCCCTGAATAACAACCTCGGGCCTTAAAACCATGTCTTTTAGGGTTCTAAGGAGCATATTATTATCTACCGTTAAAAACTGCTCTTCAAAATCCTGTCTTAGATACTTTAAGGTAAAGGGTGCAACAATAACCTTCGCACCGCAAATGTTACAAAAAGAGGCGTCAGACTCTAGCGGAGTTTCACAATTTTTACACGATGTAGCAGATTTAACTAAGGTCATTTCGAATTATTTCTATTAATTCTTCGGGAGATTTATAGGTAACAAAACTCCCGTCTTTAATATAGCTTAGTTGCCCGTTTTCTTCGCTTACTACTAGCGCTAGGGCATCGGTTTTTTCGGTAATTCCAAAAGCCGCTCTGTGGCGAAGTCCAAATCTAAGCGGAATGTTGCGATCGTTAGAAATGGGCAAAATTACACGCGTGGCGGTAATGGTATTGTTTTCTATCACCATGGCTCCATCGTGCAAGGGACTGTTTTTGTAAAAGATACTTTCTATTATGGGTAGGTTTACTTCGGCGTTCATAACATCTCCAGTATTTTTTACAAAGTCTAAACTTGTATTACGCTGAATTACAATTAAGGCTCCACTGTAAGATTCTCCCATTTTAAGGCAAGCATTTACGATGGTAGCCACTTTAGTCTCTACCGTATCTATATTGTTGGAGAGCTTAAATTGTTTAAAGAATTTTTTTCGCGCGGTAAAGTTTGTAGAACCTACCATAAGTAAAAACTTGCGAATCTCTTGCTGAAAAACCACAATTAACGCAAACATCCCTACACCTAGAAAACCACCTAATATCTTGCTAAACAGTTCCATTTCCAGAAGTTCGGTAAACTTCCAGATAGTATAGAGAATTACAATTCCAACAAAAATATTTATGGCCACTGTACCTTTTACCAACCTGTAGAGGTAAAACAACAAGAAGGCCACCAAAACGATGTCTACAATATCTATAATTCGAATGTCGAAGATGCTCAAGGTAAATCCAGCTTTTTGTAAAAGTAACAAATATCTTGGGTTTTAATACCTACTCCCAAATTAAGGGTCAGCTTTGTTTAGTGCTAAATGCAAAGTCACGCACTCCACGGCTTGTTTTACATCGTGAACTCTTAAAATATTGGCTCCGCGTTGCAGCGCAATTGCGTTTAAAAAAGTAGTGCCATTTAGCGCTTTATCTGGAGTGGTATTAAGTGTTTTGTAAATCATGGACTTGCGGGAAAGTCCTGCCAAGATTGGAGCATCAAGCATTTTAAAACTTGAGAGCGCTTGCAGTATTTCGAAGTTTTGGTCGATTGTTTTAGCAAAACCAAAACCGGGATCGATTATAATATCGTTAATTCCAGCCGCATAAGCTTGTACTGTTTTACCCGAAAAATACTGTCTAATTTCTAAAAGTAAATTAGCGTATTTTGTTTGGGTTTGCATGGTTCTAGGAGTGCCACGCATATGCATCATAATATAAGGTACACCTAGCTTACCCACCGTTTTAAACATGGTCTGGTCTAGACTCCCAGCACTAATGTCGTTAACAATACAGGCTCCAGCATGAACAGCTTGTTGGGCAACCGTAGCTCTAAAAGTGTCGATAGAAATAAGTGCATCTGGAAAACTTGTATTTATAGCTTTAATAATAGGAACAACCCGCTCTGCTTCTTCTCTTGGGCTAATGTTAGTGGCACCAGGTCTAGAACTGTATCCTCCAATATCTATAAAAGTCGCCCCATGATCCAGCATTTTTTGAGTCTGTGCTAAGGCAGAATCTAGGGTATTATTAAGTCCGCCATCAAAAAAAGAATCTGGCGTAATATTTAGAATTCCCATAACTTTAGGAGTGCTAAAGTCTATAAGTTTCCCGTTGCAGTTTATCGTATATTTTTGGGTTAATTCCATAACAGCGTAGCGCAAAGCTAATTCTTTCTATTAAAATTGGTTTACGCCAGCCATAAAGATTGGTTTTTAGTGTGCAGAATTAAAAATTTTAAGCGAAATTTACGCAAATTCTTTATGAGCAAATGGCACAAACTTCCCAACAATACGACGCGGTAATTGAGCGGTGCAGAAGTCTGTTTATTAAAAAAATGAAAGACTACTCCAGCGCATGGAGAATCTTAAGGTTACCCTCGCTTACCGATCAAATTTTTATAAAAGCACAGCGAATTCGAAGTTTGCAACAAAACCAACAGCGCAAAGTGGACGAGGGGCAGGCAAGTGAGTTTATTGGGATTATTAATTATTCCATAATGGCGCTAGTGCAGTTGGAATTAGGGGTAGTAGAACAGCCCGATTTAAATTTGGAGCAGGCCATAACCCATTACGATTCCAAAGTAAATATTACCAAGCAACTTATGTTAGATAAGAATCACGATTATGGCGAAGCTTGGCGCGACATGCGTGTTAGTTCGCTAACCGATCTTATTTTACAAAAATTATTACGAGTAAAACAAATAGAAGACAATCAGGGCAAAACTTTGGTGTCCGAAGGAATAGATGCTAATTATCAAGACATGATAAACTACGCGATTTTTGCGTTGATTCATCTAGAAAGCGAAGCAGAAAACTAGGCATTAAGCCATTGTAAAACTATATATTTTGAAGATTTTAGTAGGAGTTTCAAGAATATTTGTTGGTATTCTTTTTATTATTAGTGGCTTTATTAAGCTTAACGACCCGGTTGGATTTTCTTTTAAACTCAAGGATTATTTTGCTCCTGAGGTTTTAAATCTGGAATTCTTAGTACCGTATGCCTTATTAATCGCAATTTTAGTAGTAATCTACGAAGTTCTACTTGGAGTAATGATTATTCTGGGCTATGCAAAAAAGTTTACCCTGTGGAGTTTATTGTTAATGATTGTATTCTTTACATTCTTAACTTTTTATTCGGCCGTTACTGGGAAGGTTACAGACTGCGGTTGTTTTGGGGATGCGATGAAGCTCACCCCTTGGGAATCGTTTTGGAAAGATGTAGTGCTACTAATTTTAATTCTGATTTTATTTTTTGGCAAAAAACATATTCAGCCGTTTTTTACCACCTCGATAAGAAGGTATAGCGTATTGGCAACTTTTATTGCCAGTATGGTTTTTTGTTATTATGTGTTGCAACATTTACCTTGGATTGATTTTAGAGCCTATAAAATTGGGGCAAATATTGCCGAAGGCATGACTGTGCCCGAAGGTGCGCCAGAAGCTATTTACGAATATACCTGGACCTTTAACGAAGGTGGCGAAGAAGTAGCGTATATTACCAATGGCGATTATCCTAATAGTAGTGGGGAGTATGTTGGTTATAAAACTAAACTAATTCAAGAAGGGTACGAACCTCCTGTACACGATTTTACCATAGAAAAAGACGGGCAAGATCAGTCGGCCCAATTGCTACAAGAGCCTAATTTAATTGTAGTGGTGGCTTATTCAATGAGCAATACCGAAACGCAGGGCTACACCAATATTCGCGAAATTACCAATCAGGCCATTAAAAAAGGCTACAAAGTAATTGGTATGTCGGCATCTAGCGAGGCCCAAACCAACGCGATAAAAGAAATGTGGAAGCTCAATTTTGATTTTTACTTCTGCGACGAAACCACACTTAAAACCATAGTGCGCTCTAACCCTGGAATCTTAGAATTACAGCAGGGAACCATCACTCAAAAATTGCACTGGAACGATGCCTTAGATTTAAAATTAAACGAATTAGAAGGTGCTATGCCCGAATTGGATTTTGTTTTAAAAAGACAATTAGACAGTATTCTTAGTTTAGATCAGCAGTATAGAAAACTATTAATGGCCGAATCGGACGAAGCCCGAGAAACCTTAGGACAGGCAATGGGCTTGGGCCAGGAAGATTACAACGGCGATTTATGGGGAAAACAAGCAGCTATAGATACTAGTAATTTAGTTTACGTAGAGCGTATTTTAAACACCCAAGGGTATCCAGGGCTAAGTAAGGTGGGTAAAAACACCAATATGGCCGCGTGGTATGTTATTCAGCATAATCCAGAAAAAATCCCCGATTATTTAGACATGATGAAAGCGGCTGGAAAGGCAGGAGAAATACCCTTTACCGCAGTTGCCATGATGGAAGATCGCTATTTAATGAATCAGGAAAAACCTCAGGTTTACGGAACTCAAGGCATGAGCTACGACGATGAGCGCGGCAGCTTTATTTGGCCTATTGCTGACCCAGAAAATGTAAATGCCCTTAGAGCAGAAGCAGGCTTTACCCAAACAATAGAGCAGTATGCCGTAGATTTATTTGGAGCAGATTTTGAATATAAAGCAGTAACGCTCGATCAGATTAAACAAGATTAGTGCTTCGATTTGTACTTAAAAAATTAGGTTATGGATTTATAACACTTTTAGGAGTTGTTACCGTAATTTTTATGCTCTTTACACTGTTGCCTGGCGATCCGGCAAAAATGATGCTTGGCCAAAACGAAAACAAGGAACAGCTAGAAATTGTAAAAAAGAAATACGGCTTCGATAAGCCAATAATGACCCAGTTTGGGTATTATTTAAACGATTTGTCCCCGCTTTCTTTTCATTCCAACACCCAAGGGGATTACACCTATTTAAGCCCAGGAAAGTACAGCACATCTAAACTTTTTAATGTGGGTAATACCACCGTAGTTTTTAAAGCTCCTTATTTACGTGAGTCGTTCCAGAAAAGTGGAAAACCAGTTACACAAGTAATTGCAGAGACACTTCCTAATACGGTTGTTTTGGCCATATCGGCCATTAGTCTAGCCATGTTACTTGGCGGCTTTCTAGGAATAGTATCGGCTTTGTTTAAAGATCGTTGGCCAGATAAAGTCATTCAAATAGTAAGTACGTTAGGAATGAGTTTACCCTCTTTTTTTAGTGCTATTCTTTTTGCATGGTTGTTTGGTTTTGTATGGCATCATATTACAGGATTAAATATGACCGGCAGCCTTTACGAAGTGGACGATTTTGGACAGGGGGTTGTTGTTAGATGGAAAAATTTAATTTTGCCAGCCATAGTTTTAGGTATTCGCCCCTTGGCGGTAGTAACCCAACTTATGCGTAATTCGTTATTGGAAGTAATGCAGCAAGATTACATTCGAACAGCCAAAGCCAAAGGGTTAAATAGTTTTAAAGTTATTTATAAGCACGCTTTAAAAAATGCCTTAAACCCGGTTATTACAGCCATATCGGGTTGGTTTGCTTCTATGCTTGCCGGGGCAGTTTTTGTGGAGTATATTTTTGGTTGGAATGGTTTAGGAAAAGAAATTGTAGATGCATTAAATACCCTAGATTTGCCAATTATTATGGGAGCGGTAATAATTATTGCTCTTTTATTTATTGTAATAAACATAGTTGTAGATATTATTTACGGGTGGTTAGACCCAAAAATTAGAACCTTATGAGAACACATATAGTAGCTGGAAATTGGAAGATGAATAACGATTTAGATGCCACAGCATCTCTTTTGGAAGCGCTAAAGCAAGAAAAATTAGACCCCGAAGTACAAGTTATAGTGGCGCCTACCTTTGTTAATTTATACCAGGCAACACAGGCGGTCAAAAACGCTAATATAACCGTAGCGGCTCAAAATATGCATCAAGAAGCGAGCGGTGCATATACTGGAGAGATTTCGGCAAGTATGTTAAAGTCAGTAGGGGTAAACACCGTTATTTTAGGGCACAGTGAACGCCGTGCTTATTTTCATGAAGACGATGCCTTATTGGCTAAAAAAGTTAATACTGCCTTGGCAAACGGGTTGCGAGTTATATTTTGTTTTGGAGAAGAGTTAGCAGATCGACAAGCTGGAAATCATTTTAAAGTTGTGGCCCAGCAGTTACAAGGTGGTATTTGTAATATTGATGCCGCCGCTTGGAAGAACGTGGTTTTGGCCTACGAACCAGTTTGGGCCATAGGAACTGGCGAAACAGCAAGCCCAGAACAAGCTCAAGAAATGCATGCTTTTATAAGAGAGACCTTGGCAAGTACCTACAATAACAATCTGGCTCAAGAAGTGTCTATTTTATATGGAGGTAGTGTAAAACCGGCCAACGCGAACGAAATTTTTGGCAAGCCAGATGTGGACGGAGGCTTAATTGGCGGTGCTGCATTAGATGCTCAAAGTTTTGCTGCAATAGTTAATGCTTTTTAATGGAACTGGTTTACGTAGAATATACTTTTAAAGTAAATCCGGTTGTACCTGGGAACGAAATTCTTATTGCCGAACTTGGTTATGCGGGTTTTGAAAGTTTTGTAGAGCAAGATGATGGGGTCTTGGCCTATATTCAAAAACAAGATTGGCACAATCAGGTGTTAGCATCGATTCAAATTTTAAATAACGACCAGTTTACAATCGATTATACCTTAAAAGAAATCGAACAACAAAATTGGAATGCCACTTGGGAACAAAACTTTAAACCCATAGTTGTAGATAACCGCTGTACAGTAATGGCTCCTTTTCACGATTGTGCAAAGACGGACTATACCATAGTAATTGAACCCAAAATGTCTTTTGGAACGGGCCATCATGCAACTACACACATGATGATTTCTTTGTTGTTAGAAGATAATATTCAAGATAAAAGGGTACTAGATATGGGGTGTGGTACTTCTGTACTGGCAATTTTGGCCAAGATGCGTGGAGCGCGTACGGTAGATGCCATAGATATTGATTTATGGTGTTACCAAAATTCTTTAGAAAATATTGCAAGAAACAATTGTGAATCTATCGCCGTATATCAAGGGGATGCTAGTTTGCTTGAAGCAAAAAAATACGATTTAATTATTGCAAATATTAATCGCAACATACTTCTTGCCGATTTGCCAGCATACAAGGACAGTTTAAACCAAGGCGGGACAATTTATTTAAGCGGATTTTTAGAAATAGATTTAGAACCAATTACCAATCTTTGCAATAAGTTAGGTGGAATGTTCGTTCACAAAAAACAACGAGAAGGTTGGATAGCCGCAAAATTCGTATTTTTGTAGTTCTAAATTATGAGTGAGAAAGAACAATATCAAGAAACGTTAGAGGTCGATGTATTAGAACAACGCCTTAACCAGATTATTCTCTATAACGACGAAGTCAACACTTTTGACCACGTTATAGAAACGTTAATATATGCCTGTGAACATACGCCCGAACAAGCCGAACAATGCTCACTAATTGTTCATTATAAAGGCAAATGCGAAGTTAAAACTGGAACCTACCAAGAACTTAAGCCACGCTGCTCAAAACTGCTAGAAGCAGGCCTAAGTGCCGAAATCGTGTAAGCTATATACGGCTGAACCACAAATCTTTATACAATTTTTTGTTTACTAACATTAGTTAGTGCATTAATGGTTAACTTCAGGTGAAAACATTTTTTTTCACTAACCATTAATCTATTTTTTTATGAAAAATGTAGTAAAAGGATTCGCCTTCCTACTTATGGCGAGCTTTGTATTTATTTCCTGTTCTAAAGATCAGGATACCCAAGATCAAGTCGAAGAAGCCAACTTAACTAAGCCTGTTCCCCAAAAGGTAAAAGATCAAGTTGCTTCGTTAGACTTAAACGCTAATTTTGTTCGATACGACCAGTTTTATTTCCCCGACGGCACGAGCGAAGAGCGTCTGTTTATTGAAGACGATATTGTAATTTCTCAAGAAGAGCTTGATGGGCTAGCAAGTCAAGATGCAGATCCACTGGCTAAGCAATACCGCACAAACAACTTGGTAAGTCAAGGAAGAAACATTTCTATAATTGGCTACACAGGTGGTGGTGGCTTTGGACTGTCAAGTAAAGAGCGCACAGCGCTGCAATGGGCGGTTAACAATTACAATCGTTTAAGTGGAGTTTCTATTAGCTTTACACTAACCTTTGGAACAAACTATAATCCAAAAGATATGGTCGTTTACCATAACCCTAATCAATCGGGATCGGGCGGAAGCGCAGGATTTCCTAACAACGGATTACCTAACAAGTTTGTACAAATTTATGGACTAGGTGGCTTTAGTACTAATGTAAACGAACATGTAATTACACACGAAATTGGCCACTCAGTTGGTTTTAGGCATACCGACTGGTTTAGTCGCCAAAGTTGTGGGCAAAATGTGAACGAAGGTTCTGCAGGTGTAGGTGCCGTTTATATTGCTGGAACGCCGACTGGATACGATTCAACCTCGATTATGCTGGCTTGTTTTAGTTCTAGCGCCGATGGCGAATTTAACGGTAACGACATAACTGCACTACGAGCAATGTATTAACTGTTTAAACTTAAACCAACCAATATTGTTTGTAGAAAACCACCTTTAGGGGTGGTTTTTTTTATCCTTTAAAATCGATTCCATTATGAGCTCCATCGCAGTAAGGCTTATTGGAGGAAGCCCCACAACGACAAAATGCAGTCGCTCTTTTTTTAGATTCTGTTTTTCCACTTGCGTCCGTAACCGCTAAGGTTCCGTGCACCATAAGTGGGCCGTTTTTTAATACTTCTACTTTAGTTTCCATAGTTTTATTTTGTTCTGAATTTTCAATTTCTTCTTCGCCTGCCATGCTGTATGTTAATGCTCCAGACGGACAGGTTTTAATTTGTGCTTTTAATTGGGCGGTTGTAGCATGTTCTGGCGTTATCCAAGGCCGTTTAGTCGGGTCGTATACATTAGGCAATGCCTTAATACATTCCTTAGCATGAATACATAACCCAGGTTTCCATATAACGGTTAATTCCCCGTTGGTATACTCTTTACGGATTTCTGCGCTCATTGCTAAATTTTTATAATTGGTACCCTTAATTTACAAAACCATTTGGTTTTGCGCATTGTTTTAGTCCATAAAGGCACTATACATCCATACTAATTTTTCTTGCTCTCGAATATAATCGCTCATTAGCGCATTGGTCCCTTCGTCGTTATAATTGGCAGACAACTCTAAAAGTTCACGTTCAATAGGTAATAGTACCTCGTAACTATCTAGAATGGCTTGCACCGCCTCTTTGCCGTCACTAACATGCTTGGCTTCTTTTATACTCGCGTGCTGTGAGTAATCAGAAAAAGAGTGCAGAGGCGTGTGCCCTAGGGTTAAAATGCGTTCGGCAATTTCGTCGATTTTAAGTTGTGAATCGGTATAAAGTTCTTCGAATTTTACATGCAACTCAAAGAATTTAGGTCCTTTAATATTCCAATGAAAACCACGGGAATTCATATAAAAAAACTGATAATTAGCTAAAAGCATATTCAATTTTTCTGCTAATACTTTGGAATCTTCTCTATCTAATCCTATTTGGCTTAAGGTATTTTTCATGGTGCTTTGTTTTTTTGTTGATTTTTAAAAGGGTATTATTTAAAGATACGAATTTTAGGGAAGTGTCTAGGTAACTTTAGTAACACAACAAGCCCAATTAAGGACTTGTAATGCAAATTAGAATGGGAATAACTTAGCGTTATAGATATCGAATTATTTAGAACTTACAATTACATTAAATTCGTTATTCGATTTTCTGTCAATACTATAATTGGGGTTCAAAACATTGTAAAAAATATGCTTACCTAATACGGTTACGTCAAAACCATTTGGAGAAGGGGTAATGCTAAAAGTATCGTCTTGTTTAGAGACGTAATCTACAGTAAACATGTTTTTGTATTCCCCATCCATATTAACATCTATGCTTACTTTCTTAATAATTCTATTGGGGTAAGCCACCAATTCTTGATTGGTTTTTTTGTTATCAGTTATTTGTAGAGCAACCGGCTTTGTCTTTTCGGTTTCTACTTTAATTTGGTAATCAATTGGAGTGACACTATTAGTAAGTGTGTACTTTTTTATAATGGTTGCTTCTTCTATTTGCTGCGCTTCTTGCGCATTCAATGTGGTAAAGGTAATTATGGTTAAAAGTGCTATTGTAGTTTTAAAAATTTTCATGTCTTTGTTTTTCTTGAATTATTCTTTTGAATGTGTTTGGACTTTTGACTCTAGAGCTTATTTAGTGTATATAATCCAATGGATTAATTCTTTTGAAGTGTTTCGGATTTGCCTATGTTTTTTAGTGATAGCGGACTGGGTATATCTAAGGTTCTTATTGGGTACGGAATAGTAATTCCTTCTTTGTCGAATTCTTTTTTTATGGCCATAATGGCTTCACTTTTGGCTTTTAATCGCTCGATTCCTGATTTTCCTGGAATCCAGAATCTACATATAAATTGAATCGCGCTATCGCCATATTCTGTGTAATAAAATTCGATTTCTTCTTCTAATTCGTCTTGTTCAAAACGATTACTAATAGTTTGTTGGGTAAGGTATTTTACCAATTCCAAGTCAGAATCGTAACCAACACCGCAATTAATAGTTACTCGCATTTTATTGGTAAGCGAATAATTTTTAAACGGATTTTCTAAAACTTTTTTATTCGGTAAGACTACAACGTTGTTGTCGGCCTCTTTTAAAACAAAATAATTTAAATTAATATCGATTACTTCGCCGGTATAATTGTTCGATTCAATCCAATTACCTATGCGAATATTTTTTCTGAACGATAGAACAATTCCGGAAATTAAATTGGATAGTGTTCCTTGTAATGCCAAACCAATTACCAAACCAGAGATACCAGCTGCCGAAAGCATTGTTGTTAGTGTTTTACCGAGGTTTAAAGCACCTAAGGCCAAAAACAAACCACCCAAAACAACCACAGTAGAACTTATTCTTGCAATAAGTTGCGAAACGGAAGTTTGTTTAATATGTTTATAAGTTAGTTTTAGCGTTATACGATAAAATAATTTGGAAAGTAAATAGGCAACAACAACAACTGATAGAGCAATTGCAAGATTAGGTAAGTTAGATACAAAAATATCCCACCAGTTGTCTAACTTAGATGTTATTACTTCTGTGGGAGCCTGATCTTCAGTAGTTGCTTGCATAATTTAATTTTAAGTACAGTTTATTAGCAACTGTAGTAGTTATCTGTTTTTTCTTAATAAAAATAACGAAGTGGAAATTCGTTAGAAAGCCCAGTAGTTTTGGCTTTTAGTATCTAAGTAGTTGTCGATACTTACACTTTTAATATATAGACATAACGGCTTATGTCAAGTCATTTAACAGCCTTTAACACTATCTTGGTTAATAGCTTGTATTTAGTGTTAACAGAACCCTAAAAGTGTTAATAGGTTTGGCTGCCGTTACAATAGTTATCGACAATCTGTAGGTTAAAATATAGATTACTCTAAGTGATAGGGGCGGTGCTAATTTTTAGTTTATATTCCCTAAATAAAAACATTCAATCTGTTTTGGTGTTTTCTAGTGCGGTATCTGGCTGCCCAATCACTTCGAATTTAAATATATCGGGTCTGGCATAGTGACCAGCGGGATCAAAATCTAATTTGCTTTGGGTTATTTCATCCAGATCGAGTTCTGCAATTAAAGCTCCAGCTTCGTCAAATAGTGGCCCTGCAATTATATTGCCCATTGGAGAAACAATTACACTTCCACCTGGACACATCTTATCAGGGCTATCTTTAACTAATGCACGATACTTATCTGGATATAAGTCTTTGGTAAAAAACTGATTACATCCTAAAACAAAACATCTCCCTTCTAGTGCAATATGTTGCATGGTAGTTGTCCATGCAGGGCGCGAATCGGCGGTAGGCGCAATATAAATTTGAACCCCTTGTTTGTACATCGACATTCTTGCCAGTGGCATATAATTCTCCCAACAAATTAGACCTCCAAGTCTTCCAATTTTGGTGTCGCAGCTAACTAAAGATTCTCCTCCGGCTTCGGCCCATATAATACGCTCACTGCCCGTGGGTTTTATTTTACTGTGTGTTGCTAATAATCCATGGGTAGGAGAAATGTATAACATAGCACAACATAGGCTTCCTGTATTTGCCTGTTTTTGTGTTGCGCCAATAACTATATAAATATTATTGTTTTTCGCTAATTGTTCTAATCGCTTAATATCTTTTCCTGTGGCGTCTAGGCTATTGTTGTAATAGTCTAGATACAATTCGCGACCCGCATCAGTTCGGCTTCCAACGGTTGCTCCAAAGTTAAAACCTCTTGGGTAACCGGGAATAAAAGATTCGGGAAAAACAATTAATTGGCAGCCATTTTTAGCGTAATTAGCCGTTAGTTGTTCTACTTTTTGCAAGGTTTTTTCCTTGTCAAAAAAAACTGGACTGTCTTGAATTAAGCAAACTTTTACTTTCATAGCTTAAAGGTATAAAAAACCAATACCATAAGTTAGCCGTTGTATATAATAACGGTTTTACTTTTCTCTATTAATGGCAACAGCAATTTTAGAATCTGCAGTTCCGTAGTATAAAAACCAATTGTTTTTAAACTTTACCAGACCTTCTACAAAGCATACTTCGTTTACCTCGCCTACTTTCTCGTAATCTTTGTCGGGGTAAATAAAATAGCTTGGTGTTCTATCTATAAGTTTATAAGGTGCATCTTTTTTAAATAATGCTTGTCCAGCTGCATAAGTAAAAATAGGTAAACTCTTGTCGTTGTAATTTGCGGCATTACTGGCGTTGTAGATAAGTAAAATACCTTCT
This sequence comes from Gilvibacter sp., assembly GCA_965277295.1. GTDB lineage: Bacteria > Bacteroidota > Bacteroidia > Flavobacteriales > Flavobacteriaceae > Gilvibacter. Next base: position 382,959 of record OZ255720.1, on the reverse strand, counting down.
TCTTTATATAGGGCAAATGGGCCAGGTTCTACTAGACGACTATCAAAATAACCCATCCTTGGATTGAGTACAGAAATCATTTTACCGTTTTCTTTATTGGTGCTCACTTGCCAATCTATTAGATTGGTCGAACTCGCGATAAATAAATTGGTGTCGCCAAAATACATCCAATATTTGTCGTCTATTAACTTAGCCTTTGGCCTTCCATCTTGCATAGCCACTACAATTGCCCCAGACTTAGACCACAGGTCCTTATAAATAGAATCTTTTAACACCAAACCGTGTTTGGTCCAGTTAATAAGGTCTTTAGAAGAGGCAATACTCAGTCTTGCTGTTTTGCCATCGTATGCGGTGTAGGTCATTATGTAACTACCGTCTTGTGCCTCAATTATTCTTGGATCCTCCACACCATCAAACAAACAATTTTTACATGCAATGGTACTGGGGTCTTCTGACAGTTTTCTATAATTCCATTCGTAGGTTTTCATGGAATCGTTGTCAGGGTAAAAAATAGGTGTCTTTCTTTTGGTAAAATTAAGCCCGTCAATACTTGTTGCCAAACCAATTCTGGAAGTACCATCTATATCTTGAGCGCGGTAAAACATGTATACCGAATCTCCTTTAACTACGGCAGCTGGATTTAACACATTTCGTTCTTCCCATTTTTTTGGCTGCTTGGCTATTGGGCAGTCAAAAACTAATTCAGCCGAAGGCCTTAAAATTGGGTTTATACTGTCGGCTTTTGTAAATGTAGAAAAGGCCCAGTCTTGAGTTTGTTCCTGTGGTGTGATAGTTTTTTCTGAACCTTGTTTACAAGCTATATTTATAAATAGAACAACTAGCAATGCAGGATACTTCATAAGTATAATTTTAAATTAAAATAGGCGCTGTGCAATAAAACTAATGCCGTAAACTAGGATAACGGCAATTCCGCTAACTGTAAACGTTTTAAACCGTGCTAAGGCCTTAGCTTTATATGCTAAAATAGCCTTAATAGTAAAAAAAGCGCTAACCAAAGTTAAAGGCGCTAGCATTATTATAAGATCTATTCGATACGTGTTTGCCACTGTGCTTGAACCGGCACCTTCTCCATATAGCATCCAAAATCCAATAATGGCAGCAAGAGTTAAAAACATAATAATAAGAACCCCTAAAACGCTGTAAATCGCAATGCGTTTAAATTCGGTTGGAGTACGTTTAAATTCAGAGATATTCATAATAGTGCTTTAAAGATAAGTTATTGTTAACCAAGGGTTGACTCTTTTTTTGGTAAAATATAATTTAGAACACAATACATTAATTAAATTTATGGATTATATTAAATATATAAATAAAAATATATGCAAATGATTCTTCATCTTTGCAGAGTAATAACTAAATAACTGTACAATGAAGAGTCTTTTAAAAAATAAATTAAGCCTACAAAACAAGCCGGACACAGATATTCATGTAGCCGTTGCCAAGGCGATGGAATTGGTCCAGAAATAATGGATGCTACGTTACGCATTCTTAAAGAAGCCGGGGCAAATATTACTCCCGATTTTATAGACGTAGGAGAGCAAGTTTATTTGTCTGGAAATACGGCTGGGATAGATTCAGCAGCTTGGGACACCATAAGCGACCATAAAGTTATTTTAAAAGCACCAATTACAACCCCGCAGGGTAAGGGCTATAAAAGTCTAAATGTTACCATGCGTAAGTCTTTAGGTTTATTTGCTAATGTAAGACCTGTTACAGCCTTGCACCCATATATTAAGACTCATTTTCCAGAGATGGATGTGGTTATTATTCGCGAAAACGAAGAAGATTTATATGCAGGAATAGAGCACAGACAAACCCAAGATGTTGTCCAGTGCCTAAAGCTAATAACAAGACCGGGTTGCGAAAAAATTGTACGCTATGCTTTTGAATATGCAAGAGCATACGGTCGTAAAAAAGTAACCTGTATGGTAAAAGACAATATCATGAAGCTAACCGATGGATTGTTTCATCGTGTGTTTATAGAGATAGCGTCCGAATACCCAGATATTACAAACGATTCACAAATAATAGATATAGGGGCAGCTCGTCTTGCAGCACGCCCAGAAGATTACGACGTAATTGTAACCGCTAATCTTTATGGCGATATAATCTCCGATATTGTTGCAGAGATTGCCGGTTCGGTAGGAATGGCTGGATCTGCAAATATTGGTACTAATGTGGCCATGTTCGAAGCAATTCACGGGTCAGCGCCAGATATTGCAGGCAAGAACATAGCCAACCCCTCTGGATTAATAAATGCCGCTGTACTAATGTTAGCTCATTTGGGTCAGCATGGAATTGCAGATAAAATTAAAAACGCCTGGTTGGCAACGCTAGAAGCCGGTTATCATACCGCAGATATTTATCAGCAAGGAATTAGTCAGCAAAAGGTATCTACAAGCGAATTTGCAGATGCTGTAATCGCAAGACTTGGAGAGCAACCTGCTAAGTTAACGGTGAGCAATCTAGCCGATGGAGCAGGAACCATAACCATTCCAGAATACCGCAGAAAAGAGCAGGTAAAAGAATTAGTGGGTGTAGATGTTTTTATAGACTGGAAAGGTAGCGACCCAAAAGAAATTGGGGATAAACTAGCCCAGGTTCAGGCCTACAAGCTTAAACTTAAAATGATTACCAATCGCGGAGTTAAAGTGTATCCTGGTGGAATGGAAGACACGTATTGTACAGACCACTGGAGATGTAGGTTTGTTGCAATAAACGCATTAATAAAACAAGAAACTCCGGTTTACGATACGATAGATTTTGAACAAGTAATTAATCTACTTGCAAAATTACAGCAACAAGGCTTCGATATAATAAAAACCGAAAACTTATACGAATTCGATGGTAAGCGCGGTTTCTCACTAGGTCAAGGTGAATAAGTAGTAGTATTATTTGAACCGAATTTACACACGTCAATTTGTATTAGCCAACGGTTCTAAAGCAAAAATCCACGAAGCAATTCGTGGGTTTTTTTTATGTTGTTGACCAAACTGCAAGTTCGTTGCCAGTAGGATCTTTAAATCTGAACCTGCGCCCACCGGGAAAAGAAAATATAGGTTTTATAATTATACCTCCGGTGCGTTCTACAATGCTTTGAATGTGCTCTAAATTATCGTGATAAAGTACAACAAGCGCGCCTTGCGTAATAGGTTCTTTGGTGAGTTCGAAGCCACCGGCGACTCCACTATTGGCAAAAGAAGTATAGCTAGGGCCATAGTCTGTAAACTCCCAATTAAACGCTTTACTATAAAAGGCTTTGGATTTTGCAATGTCGTGGGTATAAAGTTCAATATAATTTATATGATTGTTTTCCGGCTTCATGAGTTTTAGTTTGCTATTTCCCCAACAAGGATTTTGTGTTATTTATTTTCTGGTTTTGAGAACCTTTATTAACGGTTAAAAATAGTTGTGTAATGGACCACAAAAACAAGTCTGTTATTTTTATTGGTCAAGTCTAATTGACTAATATTTTGGGCAAAGTTGGCTATCACCGACGGCTGTAAATCGCAGGCTGTTTCTAGCTTATTGGCATAGTCATGAATAAAGCTATCGTTAACTGCTATCGCCTTAAGATACTCCATATATTGGGTGTTACATCTAAGCACAAAGTAGGGCGTGTTATCGGGGTAGGTATTGGTAAACCATATTTTATTAAACACCGTTAAATTCGCCAAGTCTTTCCCAAGATCTTTAAATATTTGAATTCCGGGGTTCTTCCCTGCAAACATTTCTTGGGAATACAATTGATAGGCTTCTTGGGGACTTTTAGTTTGGTATTTAAGCATCAAGTCGGCATCTACACGATTAACCAATACGCCTAATTCAGCCTGTTCTGCGGTTGTAAAGATTCCGTTTGGACTGCTAATACCAACATCCTTTTTACAACAGCTGCAGGTTAAAATCAGTATTAGTATAAAGAAATACTTCATATAATTAGTTAAAATATTTGTTCTCCTAGGTTAAAACAACCGTAAATGGCTAGAATATGAATAGCTAGCACAATGTAAATTAATTTTTTGTCGCGACGTATCAAGAAAAAATAAAGTGGTATTTGCACTACTCCTAAAAGCATAGGGATAATATTAATTGCTCCAAGTAACTGGGCTGCTAACATGCTATAAGGAAAAATTAACTTGGCCGGTAAATAACTGCCGTGTCCGCCACCGGCGACAAAAGTTACTAAGGCCGCTAGGCTAAGGGTTAGCAATATTGGAAAGCTATATTTCATACCTATTCTTTAATGCTGCGTTTTACAACAGACTTGCTAAACAAAATAGAAACTCCAATAATGGGACCTATTGCAAGTAGCATATAAATATAACTCGAGTTTGTGTTACTTAACAAATAGCTTAACAGCTGAATACTTACAATTGTTATGGCAAAACCAATACAATTTACAATTGTTAATGCTGTTCCTTTAAGTTCGGGTGTTGCATGTAATGCTACCAAGGTAGAGAACAGTGGCGAATCAGCGATTACTACCATTCCCCAAAAAAGTAAAAAGCCAATAAAAATAGATGTAGATGCTATTGATAGCGCAAAGGGAGCAATTAAACAGCAACCCAAAGATAATAACAGGGACAATCTAGCAATCTGCAGCGCTCCATATTTTTTGGCTAAATATCCCCCTAAAACGCAGGCCAGCCCACCAACTGCAATAACTATAAACGACCAAAGAGAAATACTAAATGAAACCCCTTGGTGTATCTGTCTGTACGTACTTAAGAGTACGGGAACAAAGGCCCAAAAGGCGTATAATTCCCACATATGACCAAAATAGCCAAAGGCAGCTTTACGCAGTTCGCTATTTTTAAACACCTTGTAAAAGGCTGTTAAATCTATTTTTGGAGACACTTTTCTAAAAGGTCCGTTTGGCACAAAAAGAAACAATAGTGTGCCTCCAGAAACGGCAAGAATACTGGTAGTAATAATTACGTTTGTCCAATTTAAAACATTGGGAAAGCCGTTTAAAAAGTGCGGAAACGCAGTTCCTAAAACTAATGCACCAACTAAAAATCCTAAAGAAGTACCCAAACCACTTTTGTAATAATCTGCCGCTATCTTCATGCCTACAGGGTAAATACCTGCTAGAAAGAACCCAGTTAAAAAACGCAAGACTAGTAAGCTTGTAATGGTATTTTCTGGCCAAATCATCCCAAGATTAAACAACGATCCTAAAATTGCGCTGGCAAAAAACACCTTCGAAGGCGCAAATCGATCGGCTAAAGTTAGTCCCGCAAAAATTAGAGTTCCAGTAATAAATCCAAATTGCACTGCCGATGTTAAATGTCCCAGGGCATTAGCAGATAGCTTAAAAAAGTTAATTAAATCGGGCATTATTGCATTGCTTGCAAACCAAAGGGAGGTACAGCAAAACTGCGCAATAACTATTATTGGGAGTATGTATTTTTTGGCCTTCAAAAAGTAGTGTTTACCACTGCAACAGCAAGGTTATTGTTGCTCTAAAATTTCTTGTAAATGGGCTTTGCTTCCTGTCATTTGCCATTGCCCTAAGGCAATTGGAATATTGCCAATGCTGTTTAGGGTGTCAAAAAAATCACGGGTAATAAATGCCTTGCCTTCACGCTCACATTGAACAGCATATTCTGCCATTGCGGCTTCTAATAAATACTTACCGGTAATATAACTAGTTCCATAACCGGGTTGACGCAGGTATAAATGCTGTTCGAAGATAAGGAGTTCTTTTTCGGTTTTCATCCAGCCACGAGGTGTATATTCCGAATGCACGCCGCCGGCCTCTTCCATGTTCATTATGTTGGCATGTGCATAAAGGCTTCCTAAACCACGTGCTGCTCGCTGAGCAATCATTATATATACTATTTCACGACTGCGCGGACTATCTTTATACAAGCCAGCTTGCATAAACAATTCTTCTACTGCAGTGGCGGTGCCTTCGTTTCTTGAATCAAAAATATTGTACAACAATGGACCTTTACGTACAACACTTGGATGAGGTTCGTTTTCCATTCTGGCGAGTTCAAACCAATGGTAAAAGTGTGAATACAACGGGCGTGGGTCGTAATGTTCGCCAATTACAAAGAAATTTCGCTTATTTTCCGGTACAAATTCACCCAAATGTTCGCGTAGCGCGGGTTCAAAATAGGGCTTAACAGTTACAATTTCTTGCTGGTCTAAAAATTCGATTAAGCTATTGGCAGCTTTGTCTGCCATAGTATTATATGCCTGTGGGGAGTTGGCAGCAACTAATTCGGGGAGCGCTCTGTTTTTGTGCTCCTCCAGTTTTAAAGATGACCAAGCTCTGGCTAATTCCCGTTTTAAAATTTGCACCTCGTCTTCCCAAGTTAAGGGAACCAAATGCACATTTTGTAAATACCAAGTGTAATTATCTTTGCCAATTCCAGAGGGCCCGGTTTTTGTTTTAGCTTCTTGCTGTAACCATGTTGCTAGATTATTGGTAGCCGCGATTGCATTATTAATGGCTGTACTAAGCTTAGCATTGTTCAAGGGTTCAACGCTCGTTTTAAGTTCCTTTAATACATAACTTTGTGATTCAATATCGCGAATTCCGGTAATCCAAAGATCACGTGCATTCCCCGTTAAATTTTGCTTGGCTTGCTGGTAAAATGGAACTATGCGTTCCAATTCGCTAATTAACTTTTGCTCTTGACTTGCATTTAGTGGGAAACTATAGGTCCATAATTCTAAGGTACCGTGATTGGTGGGTCCCTCGTGTGCAGGAACATCACTCTTATAAGACCAAACTACTTTGTAAAATGCTGGGTCTCGCTGCCAAGGTTTTAATATGTTGTTGTTAAATTCATAACCATTCATTTCGGCCCAAACTACCATCCAATCCACTTGATGTTTTACAGGCCAGCCAACAGTATCTATAGCTTTTAACTGCTTACGAAGCTCAAGAAATTCCGGCCATCGTTTTTTAAAAGTTGCAGCAGTATAGTCTGGAGCACCATTTAATAACGGTGGGTTTTCGAAGGTTCTCCAAGTTTTAAATAGCGCTTCTAAATTGGAATATTCAGATGCTTGCTGTGCTAGAACTGTTGCATTAAAACTAGTAAAAAGAATAAATGCACTTAATAAAAAGCCAATTTTTTTCATGGATGTGGTTGGTTAATTAAATGGTTATACAAGATACAAGACTTAATTAAATAGGCTTAATTAACTTTATTGACTCAGAAAAGCATTATTTATTTGACTACTGCACCCGCTTTAGAATAAATCGAATTTGCCCCATATGATTTGCCTGATGCTCCATAACGTGATACCATGCCCAGTGGTTGTTCATGTTATAAGTACCTACTTTTTTTGTAAACCAGGCATCGTCCTTTTCTTTAAGTAACCGCAAGGTTTCTTTTCTTACTTGATCCCAAAGGTCTAAATAATAACTTATTGGTTTATCTACTAGAGCTTCTCTAGCATTGTCTCCCAAGCTTAAGGCCATATTCCATAATGCCTCCTCCTGTTTATTAAAGCCTCGATTTTGGAAGGTAAATACCTGATAGTATTTCTCTGTAGCCGCCAAATGATAAATTAGTGCCCCCACACGGTTAGCATCTTGGTCTAGTAAAAAATCGGTTTCTTCTTGAGAAATCCCCGTTACGCTGCTAGTAACCCGAGATTTAAGATCTTCTAGCATGGCAACCATATTCCCAATCTGTGTATCGTAGCCTTTAGGGGGTTCAATTAAATTTTGACTAGTCGCGCTTAGGCTTAAAAGCATTATAATTACTAGTGTAAGAATACTTTGTTTGTGAAGTTTCATGTTTTTTTGAGTTTTATATTATTATGTTTTCGTGCTTTCTACTTGGAATTCAGGAAAAATTTTAAGGAATTTCTTTGGGATTTCACAGCTTAAAAGTACTTGTTTTTGAGTAAACGGATGCTTAAACTCCAGTGATTGTGCATGTAGATACAAGCCTTTTCCTTTTAAAATTAATCTGGGTTTTCCGTAGTCTTTATCGCCCAATATTGGACAGTCCAAGCTAGCTAAATGTTTTCGTATTTGATGCCGCCGACCTGTTTTAGGCTCCAAAATAACAAGGTTTAAGGTATTAAACCTAACCGATGTCACTCTGGCAATTACCCTAAAGTTTGTAATCGCTGGTTTTTTATCTATGGGGAGGTTTACAACCCCGTAATCGGGCATCGCACCATAAGTTATTGCGTAATATGTTTTATTAATTATTTTATCGCTAAAAAGCGCATTTAATTGGCGAATACTCGAACTAGTTTTTCCAATAAGTAATACTCCAGTCGTAGGATAATCCAAACGATGAACCGGTTGTGGTGGTGTGGCATCGGGCAGCGGACTTTTATTTAAATTTTGGGCTAGCGCGTTAGTTATTGTTTTAAAACTATTACCACTAACGGCAATTCCGGGAGGTTTATTAATGGCTGCTAAGTATGAATCTTGATACAATACCTGGAGCGGGAAGTTTAGTTGTTTTACCGCTTGGGGTTTTTTAGGAATACGCAAAACAAGTTGTTCGCCACCAATTATATATGTTGCGGTGGTCGCCGGTTTATTATTTACAGTAATAAAACCGTTTTTTAGCGCTTTTTTTAAAGCCGATTTGGTCAGTGCTAAGCTAAATATACCTACGCCGTATTCTTGCAATCTTGTTGGAGCATTTTGCTTTGGTACACGATGAGTTTGAATTTGCTCCATGTTTTAAAATAGACGAATAATAACCGTTTTTTAATTAGTCCCAAGTCCAATCTAAGGCATCTATATATGGGATGTCCAAATCTTTAAAAAATGTAATAAATGCTATAGGATTTTCTACTGCGCGTTTAGGTACAATAAGGGCATCGCCCGAATTCAACCTAAGTAAATTATGTTCTATAAGTTCTATAAGTTCAATTAGTGCAGAATTATCTACAGTTGCTTCGGAATTGGCGTCCTTGCATACCATACTTTCCGGCCCAAAAGTTATGGTTGTTGGGACATTGAGCTTCCCGGAATAGTTTTGATCTATATGCCTAGCGAATAACTTTTTATACCTTTTTTTTATAAAATAGGGGTATCCATAATACCACATTACAGAAAACAGCACAAACATCGCTGGCGCTAAAAGATCACTGCCTTTTACATATAAATACACGGCAAAGGCCAAATAAAATATTGGGATTAATATTCTAGCACGAAATTGCCTTTTATTAATAGTTTTAGAGTTAGACGCCGTGTATAATTGGTAGGTTAAAAAATCTTCTTTGGCAAGCGAATAGTTTATAGTCATGCTAAAAATGTTAGGTAATAAATACGGTTTTAATAAAAGCGAATAGTTTTTAAATAACCACCTAGTTATTGTTTAACAAAAACCATACAATGCTGCCAAGGCAAATTACTAATATTTTGCTCGAGTTTAAAACCAGCCGCTGTCATTTCTAAAACGGCCTGTTTTTGAGTCATTTTATGTATTTTTTTTATAGGAACCCAATCGTCTTCGGCTCGGTATTCAATTAAATAAATTTTCCCGCCAGGGCGTAGGGCTGCCTTTATAGAATTTATTATTTCTAAAGGATAACTAAATTCGTGATACACATCTACCATTAGCACCTTATCTACCGAATTTGGAGTCAAATTTACACCTTGTTCACTGCCTTTTATTAAAGTAACATTGTTTACGTTGTCAAGTTCAATTTTATACTGCATTGCAGCCAACATTTCGTCCTGAATATCTACAGCATAAATAGCTCCTTGATTGGTCATTTTAGCCATTTTAAAAACGTGATACCCCGAACCTGCACCAATGTCGGCAATTACATCGGTTGGCTTAATATCCATGTTTTTTAGTAAGGTCGTGGTGTTTTCTTCTTCTTCGCGGGTATCGCGTTCAAGCCATTGCATCCCTTGATAGCCCATAACATAGGCTATTTCGCGGCCTTTGTACCATTTTCCTATGCCATTAGGGTCGCCATTTTTAAAGGTGTAATTGTCGGTGTTTTGGGATTGTTGTGCACAACTAATTGCGCATGGTATTATTAATAATAGGCTTAAAATTACAACGAGCTTATTCATAATGGTTTGGCATAACAATTTATGTAAAGTTACACATTGTAAAGGCGGTTACTTCCTAGTAAAATGTTAAATGCTAAAAGCCACTTTGGCCTTATTTATTATGAAAATCACGGTCTTTTACTCCCTGATTTTCTGGAACCAAATAGTCAACAATTAGTGTGGAATAATTAGCGTACTGCTTATGGCGGTACTGGAGTACCAAAATACTATCAGAAACACTGTTAATTCTAAAGTATTTGTAATTGTCTTCTTGGTTTAAAAGCAGTGGCATTTGGTCGCTGGTTAACTTTATAAAACTCCCATCTTGATTAGAAAAAAGTTCCCAAGTTGCTGCTAGAGATTCGCCACAGTCTAGATTTTGATCGTTGTTATCTCTCGATGTTCCGTTTGTAAAATAAGATACTCGATAACTTAAAAAGCAAGCGCCCATATTCATGCGGTGTCCATCGTTAAAACGCTTGGCTAGTTTCCAGGTTTTAACCGAATCGCCTGCAATTAATTGGGCGGCATTATCTGGCGCAAAATACGGTGGCTTGGGCGTGTTATTACAACTAGCAATAATTAGAAGCAATAGGGAAACGCTAAATTTGTTTATGATTTTTACATTGGTCAGTCCTAAAGAAGTCAAAATATATAAATGTAAGTAATTTAAAAAGCATAATACAGGTAAGTTCTGCATTGCCAATACAGGGTATTTATTTTGCGAATTTTGCGTTGTAATCGGTAATGCTTTGCTCGATAACCTGCATTGCTACTTCTTTGCCTTGAAATTCTTCTACCACTACAGTCTTGTTTTCTAATTTTTTATAGTCTTCAAAAAAGCTGCGTAATTCTTTGGTTAAGTGAGGAGGTAATTCACTAATGTCGTTAATGTAGTTCACACTCATATCGTTGGTGGCAACGGCAATAATTTTATCGTCCATTTCTCCATCGTCTAACATACGCATTACCCCAATTACTTTAGAGGTTACCATACACATGGGAACAATATCTATTTGCGAAATAACTAAAATGTCAAGCGGGTCATTGTCGTCGCAATAAGTCTGCGGAATAAAACCATAATTTGCTGGATAGTTAATAGAAGAATACAAAACCCGATCTAAAATTAACATCCCAGATTCCTTATCCAATTCGTATTTTGCTCTACAATTTTTAGGTATTTCTATAATACCAGTAACGTGTTCAGGACTATTTTCACCTATACTTACATTATGCCAAGGATGAACGTTCATTTGTGTAATTTAATAGTTAATACAAAGGTAAGTTTATCTAGTTAATTGTTGCCATTTTTTTACCATAGACAAGTCAGCATTACCAAATTAAATCCAAGAAAAGTTAAACGGAACCTTGCAGCACTAATTTTTTTATTAAAGATATTTGACCAAAATGGTAATAACTGTGTTCTATCATGCCCTCTACATTTCTTAAATAGGTACCGTATTTTTTATCTATAAATACAGCATCCAATTGTGAGTCGTCCATATGCTTTATATAAACAGCAAAGGCCTGAGCATTCTTTAAAAATTGAGTTTTTAAGACTTCCCAATCTTGTTGTGACTTTATTTCGGGCATATTAAAACTATACTTGTCTTTAATTGTTAATTCGCCTTTATTAAAAAAGTGCAGTAAGCCGTCTAGATAATAATTTATATGAAACGTTAGCATGGCAATAGAATTTAAGCCACTTATTCTTTTGGTCGCCTCCTCCCAACTTAAGTCACTTATTTGTTCTTTATAATTGGTGTTTGCAATCCATTTTCCATTTAAAAAAACTTCGTCTAATCTATGTGCAAGAGCGGCGCTTCTGGTCATAATAATAAATTCTTTTGGCTGTAGTAATAGGTCTAATAATTCTTTTAAATTTAGCTAAATTTTGCCAGTTTTATATTGGCATTATTATTTCAATACAGTTTTAAAATAAAAAAAAGCGAACCCGAAAGTTCGCTTCTATTGTTAACCTTGATGGTTAGCCGTAAAAATTAATTTACGGTTATCGTTTTAGTGCGGGTAGGGGTGTTGGCCCCGTTCTCGAAATATTCAATGGTGTACGTGCCGGCTTGGAAAATTATTCCTAAATCGCATGCATCTTCTAAACTATTAAAGGTTTGCGAATTCTCTGTAAAGTCATAATTCTCTATATCCCAATTAAACACTGTTGTTACGCTATAAGCCCAACAGCCAGTGGTACAAGAGGCTGGATCGTTAGCTGTAATCGTAATTTTTAAGGGTAAACAAGCTACCGGTATATTGGCGGCTAAACTCACAAAACTGTTTGCGATATAAGGACTTTCCGAATCACTTAAGATATTGGGACCATTTACCCCATTTTCTGGATAGTCAATAACGCTTTGGTCATCAGGATAACTGGTGGCGGATAAAAAGTTGCTTATATAACTTCCAAATTCTGGAACTTCAATGTCTATTCCTAATTGGTCGTAACGTGCTTCTATTTGACTAGCAATAAGGTCTGCATCTAATAGTTTTGCATGTGCAACTAAATTCGCACCAAGGTCTAGGTCGTCTAGCGCACCATCTGTTCGAATATCGGTAATAATATTGGCCATGAGCGTCGAAAATTCACCTTCTAATCGGTAACCCTGCAAAATACTTGAAATTGCAATTAGAATGGCATCACCTTCGCTGCTTCCGCTAATGTCTAATTCTTCGCTAGTTCCAATAGTTGTTGGTGGAATTATATTAAAAATTGCAAGAATTTCGCCTTGTGCCTGTGCCTTAGCATCTGTATAGAATGCACCAGCATCCATTAAAAATGCAACACGCGCCTGTTCTAAGTGTGTTAATACGTTAAGATTTACGGGTACTCCTTCGCGTATGCTTGCAATTCCGTTTAGCGTTATTTGTGCAGCACTTAAAGTTCCACAAACTTCGTTAAAATAAAATCCATCTACCCGTAAGTTTACTACGTTGCTTTCTAGTTCAATACCAGAAACCTCGAAAGTCCCTTGATTGTCTAATATTTGTGCGCTAAAGGTGCGTCCAGTGGCGATAAAGTCGGTTCCTAATTCAGAAATTAAAACAGACGAGCCGTTTAAAAAAGGTCCTTTTTGCGCCGTTCCTTGAATGTCGAATCCGCTTAAACAACTTTCACAATCACCGCCACAATCAATTCCAGTTTCACTTCCGTTTTGAATGCCATATGTGCAAGTTGCAACAGGATCCGTAATAACGGTTTGTTCTGGATTATCTATTGCTGTGTCGTCGTTCGAGCAGGATGCTACAAACATAAATAAGAGGGCTGCAAGACTGCATAACAAAAAGCGTTTCATTATCTTGAAATTAAGATTTTGTTTAAAGATAATTAAAAAAGATTAAACAAAATAAAATTAGTGTTTAAATTTTTAGAAGCTAAAATTAAAATAATCAATATCTAAAGCACATTTTTTAGCTACCATGGCTTGGCTTGTTGCAGTGTAATACGGATAATAATTACTTGATGCATTGTTATTTAGTTTTGGGGTTTGCCCAACATGTTTACCAAAACTAGTAAACAACTTAGTAACTTCTTGGGCGTAAGTCTCGAAGCTATAAAACTGTATCTTGCCTTGCCAATCTTCTTGTTTCGGGAAATAATCTAACTGATTATAATTAAAACTATTACTTCCATCTTTTATGGCCAAATTATTAATTAAAAACCCAGTAAACCGCTCTTGTTCTTGCCTAATTGGTAAGGGAGTGCTGCTATGGATTAATGAATACCAGGAAAACATTCTAGCCCACGGATTTCTTATAAAACCAAAAACATTGTAATCCCAGTAGCGATTTAGAAAATCCTTAGGGTATGAATTAAAATTGCCATGTTGCGAAATAATCTTTAATTCTTCCTCTAAATGGCGGTTTAATAAATTCGACAAATTAGTACCTCCGGTGCGATGTACGTGTATAAATATCGCTCGTTTTTTATATAAAATTGTCATTAAGGATAAAAGATTGCTAGATTAACTAGGCATTAAAGTAATTTATTTAGACCTAATTGGTTATAAATTAAAATGTACAAAAAACCCTACAAAAAGGGTTATTCGTCCTATTTATTGGGGTTTAGTCTATTGAATGTATAAGATTTAGTCTATATTGAGCCACAAATTTATGCGAACAGCTTGTATTTACGCCAAGATATTGTTCAAAATACGTTTAAAGCTCACCAACCAAATCTAGTACTATGAAAAAGATTTTTTATTTATTCTGCTTGTTTTTTATTGCAAATACAGGGTTTAGTACCTTGCAAGCACAAGTGTCAACACAGTTTAAAGAAAACGTAGTTGATTATAGCGAAGTAACCATAAATGTTTCTGAATTAAAAAGTATAGTGCAACATGCGCCACTAAAAGGGACAGTTTCGCAAAACCGAAGTTCAACAGCAATTATTGCTTTACCCATACCTACAGGTGGGACACAGCGATTTCGAGTTGTAGAAGCGCCAATATTATCGCCGGAATTATCACTTGCGCGTCCGCAGGTAAAAAGTTATATGGCCATAGGTATAGACGATCCTACGGCTTCTGCTAGGTTTAATATTACTGCTGGAGGTTTTTATGGAGTGGTAAAAAGTGTTTTAGGTATCTCTATTATTGAATTAATAGACAAAACCAATAATAACGACCGATATGTAACGTACTACGATCACAATATAAAAGACATTCATAACGAAGGTGGTTGCGAATCGGACGAACTTGTAGATCCAAGTATGCTTGTTCCTGCAACTGGGCTTATCGATTCGTGTTTTCAGAATGGAGCCAATATGCGTAATTACGATATGGTGGTTACTTGTTCGGGAGAGTTTTATGCTTTAAACGGAGGAACAGATCCTTTAGTAGAGGCGGCATTGCTGGCAAGAATTACTCAAATTAATGCGGTTTACGAAACCGAATTAGCGACTACATTCACTATTGTAGAATATTTATTAAATAGTAATGCGGCCACAGATCCTTTTTCTAATCCAACAAATACATCGACTTCTATAGCAGAAACCGAAAGTTATATAAACGCCAACGTAACCGTTGGATCTTGGGATATAGGTCATGGTTTTCACGAAATTACTTGTGGAGGTTCTTGCGGTTGGGCTGGTCGAGCGGGACTAGCTGTTGTATGTACTACCGCTAAAGCAAGAGGGTATACCTACCTTCCTAACGATATTCCTACCTCTGTTACTGTATTATTACACGAAATAGGTCATATGTTTAGTAATAGACATTCTAATTACGGCTGTGATTCTAATAATGCCTGTAGTCGTTTTGAACCCGGAAGAGGTTCCACTATTATGAGCACAGGAGCAGGTTGTGATGCCGGAGATTTCTTTGCTAATCGCACCGATTATTTTAGTGTAAGTAGCTTACAAAACATGTTTAATTTTATGAACTCTGGTCTTTTCGTGACTGGCGGTTCTGTATGTGGCGATTTTACCGTGAGTGGATGGTCCGATTGTGCAACACTTACCCCAACAGGAAATAGCATGCCAAGTGCAAATGCCAACGCCAATAGTATAGACGGATTAACTATTCCGCACAGTACGCCTTTCGAGTTAACGGGAGCAGGAACAGATGCCGACGGGCTTGGAAGTTTAACCTATACCTGGGAACAATACGATACAGATTACAGCGGATCGGACGCCCCAGACGATACAGGAGCAAGTACTACAGCACCACTTTTTAGAAGTTTTCCACCTTCGACAAGTAACCAAAGAACACTGCCATTACTAAGTTCTGTCTTGGCTGGTAATGTTACTACAGGTACAGGAGAAGTTTTACCAACTGTAGCAAGAGATTTAAATTGGAGATTTACAGTACGAGATAACGAAGCCGGTGGAGGAGGAGTTGCCTGCGATCAAATTACTTTAACAGTAGGTGCAGACGGCCCTTTCCAAATATCATCACAAAATAGTACTACCGCATGGGTCGCTGGAGCAACACAAACCGTAACTTGGGATGTTGCCAATACCGACAGCCCTGCTTATAGCTGTCCTAACATAGACATTCTGTATTCTTCAGATGGCGGAGTAACGTTTTCAACAACCTTAGCATCTGGAGTGGCAAACGACGGGTCTCAAGATATCACTGTTCCAGCAGCGGCATCGACTACTGGAAGAATAAAAATTGTGTGTACTGGAGGTACTAATGTGTTTTTCGACATAAACAACGTAGATATAGCGGTAATTACAAGTTGTAATGCCGAAGCTGGAACTATCGCCAATAATGCGGCCGTTGTAGGTACTGCAGGAGACCCTGCTTTAAACTTAAGTCTATTGGCCGGGTTGCCAATTAATTCAATATCGGGTGTATTAAATGCAAGCGATGGGAATACAAATCTAACGGTAGAAAACAACGGTGGAGGAACTTGTATTTCTTTTAGCAACAATCCAAAATTCGAAACTATAGAATTGGCAACGGGTTCTAATGCCAATGTAACTTTTACAAGAACAGCTCAAGGTGATTATACCAGTATGATTGGCTTATTTCAAGACAGTTATAACACCAGCAGTGTTTGTGATAATTGGTTAAATTCCAATGGAAACTTTACAGGTGCTTCTGTATCTGTGGGCTCCAATTTTATCCAGTCGTTAACAACAGGAACGCAATATGTCTTGCTAACCTCTGGCTTTAATTCGGCAACACCACCTACGGGGAATTACAATGTTAGTTTTTCGCAAACACTTTATAATACAGGTGCAATACAAGCGGCAGGATTTTTATATACCTATGTTGTTGTAAACACAGGTACAGGAAATATAGTTGCATTCACTGCAGATTCAGATTTGTCGGACGAATGGACTTTCCCTGCAGGTAGTTACACAGTGCACGGCTTGTCTTATTTAGCTGGAGAAGATACAGCAGCTTATGTTGGAACGGCCTTTACTGGATTCGAAGCAGATATTGCTAGTACTTCTTTTTGTGGAGATTTAAGTTCGAATAGTGTACCGGTTACTATTAATGCAGCCGTTTGTACTACGGCCACATATACTGGAGCAGGTTGGTCAATTAGTCCCGATGTTCCAACTGGTAGTAGCGCAGTTGTTATTGCATCAGATTATAATTCTGCAACGGTAGGAGCCAGTATAAATGCTTGTTCTGTAGTTGTTAACTCTGGAGTTACCTTAACCATTGCTGCAGGAGATTATTTACGAGTTAAAGGCGATATTACAGTATCTGCGGGAGGAACCTTAATTGTAGAACACCAAGGAAGTGTGGTACAAGAAGACGGTTCTGCGGCGGTTACCAATAACGGAACCATAAATGTAGAATTAACCACCCCAGTACTAGCACCGCGCGTGTTTATGATTCTTGGAAGCCCAATGACGGCCGAAACCAGAGCTGGAGTTTTTGGGGCTGCTTCTATGGTAAGAAATCATTTAACGGGTAATTTTATTCCGAATGCAGATGTAGCCGCAGCCTTTCCATCGGCAGAAAACTTTGCCGACGACGACGGTGACAACTGGGTAAATTATGCCAGTACAATAAACCCAGCAGAAGGGTATTTGGTGCGTCCACAAGCAGATATTACAGATGGTGGTACTTCTTACGATCTAACCTATAGTTTGGGTACATTAAACAATGGCGACACCAATTTTACGGCCATTTATAATGGTACGCAGAATGGAAGCCCTAATATTTTAAGTAACCCATATGCCTCTGCAATAGATGCAGATGACTTTATAAATGCAAATTCAACCATTGTAGATGCCTTGTATTTCTGGGAGCACAATACACCACCAAGTGAAGCATTGCCAGGGTATAACAATATGAATTTCTCGATGGAAGATATTTCTATGTATAACTTGTCAGGAGGAAATATGGCCACCTCAGGTGGAACTGCCCCCAATGGATTTATTGCTACAGGACAAGGTTTTGGAATTAAAGCACTTACTGGTGGGACGGTTACTTTTAATAATACCATGCGAAGAATCGATAACAACAATACACTGCGTACACCTTTAGAGCGTGATCGTATTTGGTTGCAAGTTAAAAACGAAGAATTCCAAATGCAGAGTTCAACCTTAGTAGCCTTCTTAGACACAACAGCGCCTGGTTTTGACCAAGGTTACGATGGCAAGCGTTTGGCTACTGCAGTATCTTTATATTCACATTTGCCAAGTGGTGACTTAGAATTTGGAATTCAGGCAAGAGAAGCTTTTGATTCCTCTTTAGAAGTTCCTATGGGATTCTCTACGTTAATAGAGGCGAATATTGAATATTCAATTTCGATTGCCAATTTAGAGGGTGTTAACTTAGCAGAGGCAACTGTTTATTTAATAGACAATCAAGAAAACACCATTACCAATTTAAGTGAGCAGGCGTACAGTTTTACAGCCGACAAAGGCACTTACAACAACAGATTTGTTTTATTATTTGAATCTCGAGTTTTAGGCGTAGCCGATAATCAATTAGAAACTATTGCAATTTATCCTAACCCTAGTCAAGGCGAGATATATATAGCTTCGCCGCAAGCTGTGGTTACTAGTGCAAGAATTTTCGATATTCGCGGTAGGTTAATAAATCAAGTTGTATTTAATAACCCAACCGAATATAAATTAGATGTTTCTAACTTAGAAAGTGCTGTTTATTTTGTTAGAATTATAACAGAAAATGGTACTATTACCAAACGAATAATTAAAGAGTAAGTATTAACCAATTAGCCTATAAAAAGCCGTTCATTTTTTGAACGGCTTTTTTGTTATTAAAGAATAATTCGGCTACTTATCTGCCAGAAGCTCTTCAATGTAATTTTGCAAAATATAGTCGTCTATTTTGGCAATGGGATGCAATACATTTTCGAGTATAACTAATTTACCATTAGGCAGTAGGGTAGCAGCGTGCTGGGATTCTTCGATACTAACCATATTATCTTTACTGCCTATGCCAATTGTAATATTGTGTTTTATTTGCTTGTAATTAGCTGTAGTTAAACCAGCTCCGTCACCCAAATTGGTCATCATGGTTGCGGTGTTGTTAAGCACATCCTTCCAATTATTTGCACTGTGAATATTGTTAAGATGTTTGGCAAAAGCTGGTACCTTTTCTGCTATTTTATCTGGATTTAGCATGCTTGTTTCTTTAGCCGCAATTGTTGGATTCCAAGTAAACTTTGTGCCCAGAGTACATATGTTGCCAACTAAATTAGGATGTTTTAAAGCTAAAACTAAAGCGACATAGCCACCCATGCTGTATCCAAAAAAATGACTTTTTGCCAAGTCGTTTTGCGCCATATATTGTTTTACATTGTTTGCAAATAACTCCATGCTGTATCCAGCACTGGCTGGCTTATGTCCGTGCCCATCAAAATCTAGGCTATGCACATTAAACTTAGAAGAGAGTCCCTTTTTAATGGCGTTAAATGTTGCTTTAGATCCTAAAGCTCCGTGTAATAAAATTAAATTTTGTTGCATCGTGTAAACATTTAGTCAGGGGGAAGTTGCTTTTCTAATTGCGATATAAAATGACTCGCTAACATTCTTAAAATTACAGCTATGGCAATAAAAGTAGTTCCTACTTGTAATTTTATAACCACTAAAGAAGTGTCTAATTTAAAATTCATAATTAATAGCGCTACCAAAAAGACATCCAACATACTCCATTTGTCCAACACTGTTAAAATGCGTACTACACGTTTTGGAATCAATTCAGTAAAAAATAAACGTATTGCAAGATCTATGTATTTTAAGGCAGGAAAGATAATGGTAAACACCAGTATTACTAATCCTAAAAACACGTCGCCTTCGTCCCAAAAGTAGTTTACACTATCTATAATACGCATGCTTTGCTCTTCTAGCGTAAATCCCAAGATAGAAGTTTTAGAATTAAAGATGGGAAAATACAAGGCCAAGCCAAAGCAGACTAAAGAAGCAAAATAAATAAAGGCAGTAAAAACTAATTTGCGCATGTATAAAACTAAGGTAGTTGTTGCTGTAAACTGGTCTTAAGGTACTAAAATTAAGCGTTTTTAATGTCAAAGTTGGGCGCTACCACTGCAAAGCAGCGGTCGGGCTTCCTTGCTCTGCCGCAACGGCTAGAAAAAGACGCAGTCACTACTCGCTATGGCTTTACCAGGAGTTCAAACAAGCCGCTCAATCCCTAGTGCGGAGTTGGGAACATTGGGGGTTTAATCTTTTAACGCCTGTGCTACTTGCTGGGTAATATCGGCATTTTCTCCAACCAAAGGATTTAACAGTTCGGTCTTGCAGTCGGTCATATAAGAATCTGCAAGGGCCATCTGAGCTTCCGAAAGGCTACCTTGAGACATTAGGTCTAATTCGCCAGATTTTATGCCTTTTGCAACAGCGCATTTATAAACTCGCTGCCCATACTCTTGTTGAATTTGCGGATTTTTAAAAATGTAGTCTTTAACTAGTTCACCTTCATAAATAACCACAAAATCGTAGGCAGAAGCCTCTAATACATCGTTAATTGTTTGCACTACTTTATTTATTCCACCAAATTGCTTGTTGTACTCTGCCTTCATTTTTTGCGAAGTTTCGCTATTAAGCGAATTTATCTTTAGCTCGGCCTCGTATGCTGCATCGGCTAGGTCTTTATCGTCCGAGTTTATCTGTTTACTTTTCTGTTTTAAAGCAACATATTCAGCATCGCTTAATAAGGCATCTTCAAGACTATCGGTAAATGTTACAAAAGCCTCTTGTTTTACCTTATAATTAGGTACAATTTGGTTGCTTAAATACTCAAAGTCTACACGTGCACCTTGGGTTTGCGCCAAGGCGCTAATTCCAAATAATAGTATACTAACCGCAATAATTATCTTTTTCATGGGCTTTTGTTTATCGCTAAGATAACGATTTTACTGGGCGCTTAATTGTGTTAAATAAGTCCCTACAATAGGCAAATTCTTATAACTACTCCCAAAGGAATCAAATGTTTTAACAATTCACGCAGGTGTAACTAATCATTATTATAATGTATGTCTAGCAACTAACTAAATGGTTTGTTAATTTTTATTGCCCAATTAAACTAAAGGCTCCTTGAGTTAAGATCTTTGTATCTAAGGTTATACGGTCACGCTTCTCCAGTTGACTATAGCCGTTGTAGGTTGCAATTACATTTACTGTTATGGGTTCTAAGATGTATGCATCTGCAGTGGTTTGTTTTAATGTCATTACCATTGATTTGCCCCCACTTTCCACGACCGCAGTGCTTGGTATTCCCAGTGCAATTGTTCCAGATGTTACTATATCGGCATCGACAAACATTCCGGTTAAAAATTTGTCTTCTTCGTTGTCTAAATGCGCATGCACTTTTATGGTCCGGTTTTCATCTATACTCGTTCCAACTAAATACACTGTCGCTTTAAATTGACCTGAAGAAGCCTCAGGAATTTTAAAATAAATTTCCTGCCCCTGCTTTATTTGCATAATGTCCTTTTCGAATACCGACAATTCCAAATGGATATGTTCGTTGTCTATTATTTCTAGAATCTCTGTTGCCGGCGAAACATAGCTTCCTTTGGTTACATTAACTTTAGTTATGCTTCCAGAGATTGGAGCATAAATTGTTACTACAGAACTAATATTACCCTGCTCAACCTGTTTTGGATTAATGTTGAGCATTCGCAATTGTTTTTGTAAACCGTTGTATGTCGCTACTGCTGTTTTGTAATCGCTCTGGGCTTTTAAATAGATCTTTTTTGAAATTATGTTTTCGGCCAACATTTGTTCTTGCCTCTCGAATTCTGCCTTTAAATAGGCTAATTGCTCATAAATTTCTAAGTACGACTGCTGCATAGCAACAAACTCGGGACTTTCTAAAGTGACTAATACTTGTCCTTTTTTTACCACATCGCCAATTAAAAGGGGAGAAGTTTTAATATAACCTCCCTTTAAGGCACTAACAACAGCGCGATTTTCTGGGGGTACATCGATCATTCCATTTACATGAATAACCTGCGGAAATTCTTGTTCAGTTAGGCTGTCTAATTGCATTTGGCTTTGGTCAAATTGTGCTTTAGTTACTTGCACGGTGTTGTCCGTTTCTAATGGGGTCGTATCCTGCGCATTTTTATTCGCTGAATTTTCCCCGCAGCTCCAAAGTGCGAGTAACAAAATTAGTGTTGGTATTTTTATAATTAGCGTCTTCATAATTACAGCGTTAAATAGTTAATGGCAATAACAGTTTGATTGTAGGAATTCAGTTTTTCTAAATAGCCCAACTGAACTTGGTAGGCACTCTCTAAGCTTTGAATGTATTGGTAAAAGTCAATTTCTCCATTTTTAAAGCTACTGTTAGCCGTTTTTAAAATAGCGTCGCCTAATGCTTTTCCTTCGGCTTCATAATACTTGAGTGCATCTTCTAATTGTAATAATTTTAAATTCAAGGCCGTTCGCTTAGCCGCCAATTGAATTTTATAATCTTCTGATTCTGCCAAAGCAATATCTTCTGCAATTTTTGCAGCTTTTATTTGTGTAGATTGCCCCGAAAAAAACAATGGAACCTTTAAGCCCAACATATATCCGTGTAGGTTATCATTCAATTGTGAATTGGTTCCTTGAAAGTATTCTAGGCTTATATCGGGCAGCAATTCTTGTTTCCTAAATCGCCATTCTTGTTGGGATAAAGCGATTCGGTTTTCGTAAAAATTAACCTCAGGGCTAGC
The DNA here is from genome assembly GCA_965277295.1 of Gilvibacter sp. Lineage (GTDB taxonomy): Bacteria > Bacteroidota > Bacteroidia > Flavobacteriales > Flavobacteriaceae > Gilvibacter. The sequence goes on along the minus strand of OZ255720.1, from coordinate 360,305 downwards.
TGCAACATTTAAGGTCGCCAGCGTTAATTTGTCTAACGATTCTTCTACAATTTCTAAGTTGTCGGAGCTTTGTATTACGGCAAGTAACGCTTTATAGGCTGCTTGTGAATTTAAATTTGCTTCAAGAAACTCCATTTCTATTTGCTTTTGTTTAGAGATCGCAGTTATTTTCTCTAAATAATTAGTTTCTCCCAGCTCAAATCTGCGTGCCGCCATTTTTGCAAAATCTACATATAAGCTATCTAAGCTAGCAAAAACGCGATAACGTGCCAAGGCAGTTTGATAGTTATAATAGTGCTTAGTAACTTCTCTTGTTAGTTGTTTTTTTTGAATGTTGTATTTACTCAGGTCAATTGCATATTGTGCTTTATTACGCTTTTTTTCTGAAAAATAGACTGTTGGAAAACTAAAATCCTGTTGAATACCAAAAACACGTACGGGTTCATTATTAATAGCTAAGTTATTCTCGTCGAATTGGTAATAAACTTGAGTTTTGCTAAAATTAAATGCGCTATTTATTAAGGCCTCACTGCGTTCTAATTGCAATGTATTAGCCTTTAGGCCCTTATTGTTTTCTATAGCGATTTCGATTAGTTGGTTAAGGTTTACTGTTTTGTTTTCCTGAGCCCATGTTGTAAAACTTGAACCTAACAAGAACACCCCTACAATTAATTTTAACTTAGGACTATGTGTTATTGTTTTTGACTTGCTATTAAACAATGCATACAAAACAGGTAGTACAACCAATGTAAGTAGGGTGGCAGTTACTAACCCTCCAATTACTACTGTTGCCAGTGGTCGTTGTACTTCTGCTCCTGCGTTAGTAGATATAGCCATGGGTAAAAATCCTAACGCTGCGGCAGTCGCTGTAAGCAAAACAGCGCGCAGTCGATCTTTGGTTCCTTGTTTAATTAATGCTTCCATGCTTTCAAAACCTTGATTTTTTAGTTCTTTAAAATGTTCTATTAGTACAATGCCATTAAGTACTGCAATACCAAATAAGGCAATAAAGCCTACCCCAGCCGAAATGCTAAATGGAAGTCCGCGAAGCCAAAGTAATAAAACTCCGCCAACGGCAGCAAGGGGGATAGCGGAGTAAATCATGAGTGCATCTTTTAAGGAGTTAAACGCAAAATACAGCATAATAAAAATTAGCAATAATGCTATGGGTACAGCAACTAGAAGACGCGACTTTGCACTCTGGAGGTTTTCAAATTGCCCCCCATAGGTTATATAATAGCCAATGGGTAGTTTTACGTTAGCCTGTATACGTTGTTTTACATCGTCTACTACAGACTGTAGATCTCGATTTCTTACATTTATCCCCACGACAATGCGTCTTCTTGTATCGTCTCTGGAGATTTTTGCGGCGCCTTTTTGATAACTAATAGTAGCTAACTCGCTTAAGGGGACTTTACCGCCGTTTGGCAGGTCTATGTACAAATGTTTTAAATTGTCAATGTCCATGCGCTGGGCTTGATCCAAGCGTACTACTAAGTCAAACCGTTTTTCTCCTTCAAAAACACTTCCGGTAGTTTTACCGGCAAAACCCATGGCAATCATATCATTTAATTCCTGAATATTTAGTCCATACCGAGCAATTTTAGTGCGATCAAACTGTACACGCATTTCGGGCAAGCCCGCTATTTTTTCAACACTTATATCGGCCGCCCCTGGAATATCGTTAATCAGAGTGCCAATTTCTTCTCCTTTAGCAGTAAGAATATCTAAGTCTTCCCCAAAAATCTTTATCGCGATGTCCGCTCGAACTCCTGTTATTAATTCATTAAAGCGCATTTCTATGGGTTGGGTGAATTCAACCTCCATCCCAGGAATTATACTAAGTGCGGCTTTAAATTTGTCGGCGAGTTCGTCCTTGCTACTGGCCGAACTCCATTCTTTTTTAGGCTTTAGCACAATTATCACATCACTTTCCTCCATACTCATGGGGTCGGTGGGCACTTCCGCTGCGCCAATTCGGGTCACCACTTGCTTTACTTCGGGAAAGTTGTTTAGAAGAATTTGTTCAATTTTTGTAGATATTCCAACGGTATTGCTTAATGAAGTACCTGTTTTTAATACGGGTTGAATAACAAAATCACCTTCGTCTAAAGTGGGTACAAATTCTCCTCCCATAGTACTAAACAAATAAACTGTCAAACCCAATAAGGCTATCGCAATGCCCAATACCAAGCGTTTACTTTTTAATGCCCAATGAATAACAGGTTCGTACTGTTTGTTAATCCAAGACATAAGGCGCACCGAAATATTTTTCGAGCTGCTTACCTGAGGTTTTAAAAATAATGAGGCCACAACGGGTACGTAGGTAAAGCACAGTATAATAGCGCCAATTAAGGCAAAACTAAAGGTAAGGGCCATGGGTTTAAACATTTTGCCTTCCACGCCGCTAAGAGACATTATAGGGATAAAAACAATTAGTATTATTAATTGCCCAAAAATGGCTGAATTCATCATTTTTGTGGCCCCTTTTATGGTAATTTGATCCTTTAATTTTTGCGTTTGCACAATGGAGTTACTTGCGCTAGAATTAGCATTTAAATTGTATTCCCGGGTTATTTTAAAGGCAATAAATTCAACAATAATTACGGCTCCGTCTATAATTATTCCAAAATCAATAGCGCCTAAACTCATTAAATTAGCATCTACTCCAAACAAATACATTAGTGTAAGCGCAAATAGTAAACACAATGGGATAACCGATGCCACCACGAGGCCAGAACGTAAATTTCCTAATAATAAAACCACAACGAATATTACAATTAAACATCCCAGAATCAGGTTTTCTGTAACTGTAAAAGTGGTTCGACCTATTAACTCACTGCGGTCCAAAAACGGATTAATATAAACACCTTCAGGTAAGGAGCTTGAAATACTTGCAACACGTGTTTTTACCGCTTCGATTACCTTTTTAGAGTTTGCGTCTTTAAGCATCATTACTTGCCCGAGTACTTTCTCACCTTCGCCATTTCCCGTGATGGCTCCAAAGCGTAAAGCATTTCCAAAACCAACTTGGGCTACATCTTTTATATATATTGGTATTCCGTTATTGTTTTTTACAACTATATTCCGAATGTCATTAAGGGAGCTAACTAAGCCTTCTCCACGTATAAAATAGGCTTGATTCACTTTTTCTATGTAACCTCCACCAGATACGCTATTATTAGATTCTAGCGCCTTAAAGACTTCCTGAGCGCTAATATTCATAGCGTGAAGTTTTTGGGTATTTATGGCTACCTGGTATTGCTTTAAAAATCCTCCCCACGTATTTACATCGACTACACCAGGTATTCCAGAAAGTTGCCTTTTTACTATCCAATCCTGAATGGTTCTTAAATCTTGTGCAGTATATTGACCTTTAAACTCGGGTTTTACGTCTAGTATGTATTGGTAAATTTCACCAAGGCCAGTAGTTATAGGTCCCATTTGAGGGGTTCCAAAGCCTTCAGGTATTTTTTCTGAAGCCGACTTTATTTTTTCTGCAATCAATTGCCTTGGCAAATAGGTGCCCATATCGTCTTCAAAAACAATGGTTACTACCGATAACCCAAATTTAGACACCGATCTAATTTCGGTTACTCCGGGTAAATTTGCCATTTCCAGTTCGATGGGATAGGTAATAAATTGTTCCATATCCTGGGTTGACAAATTGCGCGAAGTGGTTATAACCTGTACTTGATTATTGGTAACATCAGGTACGGCACCAATAGGGATTTGTGAAAGCGAAAAGAGCCCAAATCCAATTAAAAACAAGGTGAACAGCAGAACAATAAACTTGTTCTTAACACTAAACTTTATAATATGTGATAGCATGCTTAAATAGTAAAATCAATATATATACACCCTTGTGCAGTTGTGCAGGGTGTACGTTATTACTTAAAATCTGATTAAACTATACTAGCCGTGGGGGTTCAAAAAGGCCTTCCGCAAAGAGCTTAGAACTTGGCTCAATATAAAAGAAAGTGTGGGTTTTGTTTTCGGTAAAATCCATACAAGCTATACCAATGGCCGAATTTAAGCAGGTGAGCACCTGTAAACTATTTAGTTGAGATTGCTGTTGAAAAGGTAATTGTTCATGGTCGTCGCGTTCTTCCTGATGATCTTTATTGTGCTCAGCTTTTAATTCACCATAATGCTTAGAAATAAATACAAAAAGATTGTCTCCATAATGCTCATTGTGAAACTGAGCGTGTTCCATAAGCTCATCAATTTGCACTATATCTCCAACCGTTATTCCAAAACTTTGGAAAAACAACAACATAGATAATATTAAAGCAATCGACTTACTCATATTGTAAAGGTACTAAATAGAAATTATTATTAAAATTAAGCCTGATATAGGGTTTTTGTGTTTAGCGTTTTTGCTCATTATGCTATAACTTTTGCAGTATGGTCATCGATTGAATTTTGCTTTTGCAAAACCAAACATCCGGTGGATGTTTGATGAAAGCATCCGCGGTAGCGGCAGGCACTATTGCAGGATTGTTTCACTGCGTTCAACTTCCTGACAAAGCTCCGCTTTGAAAAACTTAAAGCCACTAAAACAAAAAAGCAAGCTTTATGTTTTAGCTTGCTTCTCGTTTTATTCGTGACCTCGGCAGGCTGGTGAAATAAAGTTTTGCTTTTGCAAAACCAAACATCCGGTGGATGTTTGATGAAAGCATCCGCGGTAGCGGCAGGCACTATTGCAGGATTGTTTCACTGCGTTCAACTTCCTGACAAAGCTCCGCTTTGAAAAACTTAAAGCCACTAAAACAAAAAAGCAAGCTTTATGTTTTAGCTTGCTTCTCGTTTTATTCGTGACCTCGGCAGGCTGGTGAAATAAAGTTTTGCTTTTGCAAAACCAAACATCCTGTGGATGTTTGATGAAAGCATCCGCGGTAGCGGCAGGCACTATTGCAGGATTGTTTCACTGCGTTCAACTTCCTGACAAAGCTCCGCTTTGAAAAACTTAAAGCCACTAAAACAAAAAAGCAAGCTTTATGTTTTAGCTTGCTTCTCGTTTTATTCGTGACCTCGGCAGGCTGGTGAAATAAAGTTTTGCTTTTGCAAAACCAAACATCCTGTGGATGTTTGATGAAAGCATCCGCGGTAGCGGCAGGCACTATTGCAGGATTGTTTCACTGCGTTCAACTTCCTGACAAAGCTCCGCTTTGAAAAACTTAAAGCCACTAAAACAAAAAAGCAAGCTTTATGTTTTAGCTTGCTTCTCGTTTTATTCGTGACCTCGGCAGGATTCAAACCTGCAACCTCTTGAGCCGTAATCAAGTGCACTATTCAGTTATGCTACGAGGCCGTTGTGTTCTCCTTAGTGGGCTGCGCCCTTCTGAGCAAAACTTATGTTTTGCGAAGGAGGGTGCAAATATATTTCTTTTTACCTTTACCGCAAAGCAGTTTTTAAAAAATGATAGATTTAAAAGCGTTTGTTCGCGACATTCCTAATTTTCCAAAGCCAGGTGTACTTTTTAAAGATATAACGCCGCTATTATTAGATTCTAGTGCAAGCGAAGCTTGCTTGCAACAACTCTACAATCAGGTAGATGGTTTACAGGTAGATAAAGTTGTGGGAGTAGAGTCTAGAGGCTTCTTTTACGGTGTTCCTTTGGCTCAAAAATTAGGCGCTGGTTTTGTTCCTGTGCGTAAACCCAATAAGTTGCCCTATAAAACCATTGCCATGACCTACAATTTAGAATATGGCACCGATTCCTTAGAAATTCATACCGATGCAATTAAAAAAGGCGATCGCGTTTTGTTACACGACGATGTGCTTGCAACTGGTGGGACGGCAAAAGCAGTGTGTGAACTTATAGAAGAACTAGGGGGTGAAGTGGTGCAATGTAACTTTATTATGGAAATAGACTTTTTAGAAGGAAACAAATTACTAGCTACAAGGGCTATAAAAAGTCTAATTAATTACTAATCGAGCGCCTTTTTAGTCACCCACAAACGATATGCAAATAGCGCCAATTGCCATTTCTTGGCCTTGGCTAAATCGACTCTTTTTTTTGTTAAACTGGGTAATATTACTTTGTTCGCAGCCGCTAAGCCTTTGTAAAATTTAGACATGGTTTAAAGGTATAAAAAAGCCCCGAACTCTCGGGGCTTAACACTACTAATTAAAGTAATCCACATAAACGCTCTTCGGGCAGTAAAACAAGTTTATTCAACTTGTTTAAGCCAGAAAACACTAGTACTGTAAAAAAATATCTTCTATACCCTGGTCGTTATCACCCATAATTTGAGCGCTAGATTTAGAACCATTGTTATCGTTTAAAGCAATTTTTATACTTGTAATTTCGCCTTGGGTATTGCGCTTTACTTTTTTATAAGTAAAGTCAACTCCTTTACTGGCGAGTTTTTCTTTTAATAGTTCTAATTCGGCGTCGGTGGTCGTAGCCGTAACTAAAACAGCTCTATTTTTGTTTAAAGATGCCATAGATCTAGCATTACTACTTACGGCAATGCTTGCGCTAGCTGCTTGCATGGCTGCCATCTCTTTTTGACGCAGCTTAAGCGCTACCATACGCGCTTTCATCTCCTCTTGTTGTTCTTCTTGAATTAAGGCCATCTCTGCTTTTCTGGCCTCCATTTGTGCTTTCATTTCGGCGCGACGTTCGTCGCTCATAGCTGCTAATTCTGCTTTTCTCGCTTCCATTTCTGCTTGCATTTCGGCCTTTCTAAGCGCCATTTCGGCCTTACGAGCTTCCATCTCTTGCATTCGCGCGTAACCCCTAACGCTACTTCCAGCATCACTCACGCTCATAGATCCGTCGTCGTTAATTGTTAACGTTATATCTTTAATGGGTTCGTCGTCGTTTACGCTATAAGAGCTTGTATTGGTCTTGTTTTTTACCTTAATTGTAATGCCAGTAATTTGGTTATCCCCATTGTATTTTATATTACTTATTGCTAAATCAATATTATGGGTGTCTTTTAAATATTGCTCTTTTTCGTTTATCATTTCGCGAGTCATATCACTGGTAATAACCACCGTAATATCTTTAGCTGTAGTAACTACTCCAGATATATTTGCAGTAGTACTTAATGCAGTTGCATCCGTTTGCGGGCTGTCTTTGTCTACAAATTGAGCATACCCGTTAATTTCGAATACTCCATCTTTACCAGCATCCCCGTATTTTGCTAAACCTTCTTTGGCATCAAGCATTGTTATACTGCCGTTAGTAACAATATTTTTCCCTTGGGGTAGCGAATTTGCCGGCCATTGTTTTTCGTTAATAATGTATAAGGTTTTGTCTTTTTCTTGTGCAGCATTATCTGTTGTGGCGGTGCCAGAAACGGTGCTTGCAGATGCATTGCTTGCCGCTTCGCCTGTTACAATCGTGCTACTTGAACCAGCAGTAGTGCGTTGGTAAAATTCGTCCATATCGCTGTCACTTTCTCTGTCGTAAAAAGTTACACCATTGTAATCGACCACTAGAATATCGTTATTGTCGCCAAAGCGTTCTACTACAATAGCTGGTCCTTCTTTGTAGTAAATCTTTCTTGGAGTAACGTCTTTATCGCTATTGGAATCAATTAATTTACCGCCACCGCTTTGACTCTCTGGAAAGTTTATAGACAATGCATATGCCTTAAGTTCACCATTGCTCCATTGCTTATCGCTAAACTCAAGGGTTACATCGGTATAATTGGTGTTAAAGAACGTCATTATCTGATCTAGATCTTGACTTGTAGAATTTTTATCAATATAGAAAGAAGAAGTCTCGGTTGGCGTTTTAAGATTTGAATTTTCTAGGTATGCATAAGTTTCAACTACATTAAAACTATACATAAATATGGCTAATAGCGGGATTACTAATAAGAGTTTCCAGCGATTTACCTTTCGGGTTTGATTTGTGTTTAACATAACGATTCGATTTTTTATAAATGATTGATAGAATGAATTACTTAGTTTTAAATGCTGTCCATTAGTAGAGGCTTTAACCAGCGCCAATTGATATGCTTTTTTAGAGGGTACATGTTTTACTGTATGTTCGTCGGCCAAATATTCTAAATTTTGCACGATGGCCTTTTGATAGAGCCAGGCAATTGGATTTATCCAATGAATAATAGTGAGCAAATGTCCTAAAAGTACATCGGCCGAATGCCAACCTGACGCATGTGCTTTTTCGTGTTTAATAATCATGTCTAGTTCGGCTTGCGAGTGCATTTTAGGATTAAAAACAAGAAACTTAAAGAAAGAAAACGGAGCTAATTGTTGTTTGGTAGTCACAAAATAGAAACCATCTTTTTTATTTAAACGATGCCCTTTAAGTATGCCTAGTAAAGCGCTGCAATAATAAATAAAGCGAAGACTACAAAAGAGCACGCCAATGCCATATAAGCCAATTAGTAATAAGGGCCAATTAATAGGGTTGCTAATTACGGGTTCTAAATTTGAGCTCTTAATTAATGCATTGGTATTTGCTGTAATAGCGGTGCTAACTTCGGGGGCTTCAATATAAATTACCTGGGTGTAAGTAATAAAAGGGAGAATTAAAGCGGCCAATATTCCAGCAATTAAATATTGTCTATTCGCTATAAATAAGGTGTGCTTGCGCAGGGCAAACCAATAAACCACATAAAACAAACCAAGAATGGCTGCCGACTTTAATAAATAGGTAAATAATTCCATGGCTTATTTTTTATGCTCAATTATGGCTAAGATTTCTTTTAATTCGGCGGCACTAATCTTTTCTGCTTTGGCAAAAAAAGAGACCATGTTTTTATAGCTATTGTTAAAGTAACGTTCGGTAGCCATATTCATAAAAACGTTGGTATAGGCATCTTTAGTAACCACAGGAAAATACTCGTGTGTTTTGCCGTATGCCTTGTGGTCAATAAAGCCCTTTTCTTCTAAATTTCGAACAATCGTAGATACCGTATTGTAATGATTATTTTCTGGCAAAGCCGCCAAAATATCTTTTATAAACCCCTTTTCTATCTTCCAAAGGGCTTGCATTACTTCTTCTTCTTTATTTGTTAATCGTTCCATTTAGTATTGTTTTTTATGGCGTTTCTCCTGCTGTAGGCAGGAGTCGGGCTATTCGTGCTACGCGCCTTGCATGCCAAACTTGGCTAAGCGTCGGCGAGGTGGCTCCCTACTATCCCTAACGCAAAACAAAGCTATAACTATTTTTCTAGTTATACAACTATAAACGTAGTTTTGTAACGAATATTATAGTTTTAGCACTAATAAAGTCAATTGTTTCCTGGGTAAACTTGTAGTATCTTGGCGGCTTAAAGAAGTATATGAGCGTATTGTTTATCTTTTTAGGATTCACCTTATTGGTAATAGGTGGTGAGTTTTTAGTGCGTTCATCTGTGGCTTTATCGTTTAGATTAAAGCTCTCTAAAATGGTAATTGGGCTTACCGTTGTTTCTTTTGCTACGTCTGCACCCGAACTTCTTGTGAGTATACAAGCGGCCTTAGATGGCTTTTCCGACATTGCTTTAGGGAATGTAATTGGTTCTAATATTGCCAATATTGGTTTGGTTCTTGGAGTTACTGCTGTTATTATGCCGCTGGCTATAGACAAAGATTTTTACAAGTTTAACTGGCCGGTAATGATGCTGCTTTCTGGAGCGCTTTATGTGTTTTTAAAAAACAACAATCAAATAGATAGGCACGAGGGCGCAGTACTCTTAGCTGGCTTAGCAGGATATCTTTTCTTTTTAATACGTCGGGCACGCTTAAAAGCCAAAGCGGCAAAAATTGTACAAGGAGAACAAGTTGTTAACGAAACCCTTTCTAAAACTTCGAGTTTTAAAATTGGAATTTGGTTATTAATAGGTGGCCTTGCGTTGTGGGGTGGCTCCGAACTTTTAGTAAAAGGAGCGGTTCAAATAGCCGAATTCTTCGAAATTAGCGAACGGGTAATTGCGGTAACCATGATAGCAATTGGGACAAGTGTTCCCGAACTGGCCGCCTCTATAATTGCAGCCCTTAAAAAAGAGAAAGCCATTTCTTTAGGAAATTTAATAGGCTCCAATATTTTTAATATCGCGTCGGTGCTGGGTATTACTGCGGTAATACAGCCCATTATGGCAAAAACCTCCGAAGTCCTAAATAACGACATTATTTGGATGTTGGCATTTTCAGGGGTGCTTATTCCCCTGGCCTTTATACCAAAACGCTTTGTAATTGGCCGTTATAAGGGAATTTTACTTGTAGTCGCCTATGCCACTTTTGTGGGTATGGCCTTTATTTAAGCTACAAAAAAAGCGCCTACTTTACATAGACGCTTTAGATTACCACTAATATACTACTAGTAGTTTGGGATTCTTAAACTTTTGCCGACTTTACCGTTGTAACAATTCGTCCAGCAATTTTGTATGGGTCACCATTAGATGCAGGTCTGCGATCTTCTAACCAACCTTTCCATCCCTGTTCCACAGTAATAATTGGAATACGAATAGAAGCTCCACGGTCAGATATTCCATAGCTAAAGTCATTTATAGAAGCTGTTTCGTGTAATCCAGTTAAACGCTGATCGTTAAATTCACCATAAACAGCAATGTGCTCTTTGGTTACAGGGCGAAAAGCTTCACATATTTTTTCGTAAATCTCTTGAGACCCACAGGTTCTAAGTGTTGTGTTCGAGAAGTTTGCATGCATACCAGAACCATTCCAGTCCCCTTTAACAGGTTTTGGGTGGTACTCTATATAGTAATCAAACTTTTCGGTTAAACGGTCTAATAAGTAACGTGCTATCCAAATCTCGTCTCCCGCTTTTTTAGCGCCTTTGGCAAATAATTGAAACTCCCATTGCCCGCTTGCTACTTCTTGGTTAATACCTTCAAAGTTAAGGCCAGCTTGAATACATAAATCGGCATGCTCTTCTACAAAATCTCTTCCGTGGGTATTTCTTCCGCCAACAGAACAGTAATACATTCCTTGAGGTCCTGGATAACCACCAATCGGGAATCCTAACGGAAGTTGAGTATGGGTATCCATAATAAAATACTCTTGTTCAAATCCAAACCAGAAATCGTTGTCGTTATCGTCAATGGCAGCACGGGCATTAGATTCGTGTGGTGTACCGTCGGCGTTTAACACCTCGGTCATTACTAAAAATCCATTTATTCGGGCTGGGTCAGGATAGATAGCTACTGGCTTTAATAAGCAGTCAGACGAACCTCCTACGGCTTGTTGGGTAGAAGAACCGTCAAAAGACCATACTGGGCAGTCTTCTAATTTTCCACTAAAGTCGTCTACCACTTTGGTTTTACTTCTCATGTTTTGGGTGGGCTTATAGCCATCCAACCAAATGTATTCCAGTTTTGATTTACTCATAATTACGCGATTAATTAAATTCAACACGGCAAAAATAAGTTTTTGTATTAAAACCATAAAAAAATAGGGGGTTATTTGTTAACAATTACGATTTTATTGTTAATACCCCCAAATAATTAGGGGGTCAATAATAATTAATCAATTTAATGCTGTAATTAATTGTATTTTTGGCTCGTTAAATAGATTTGTTATGGCATACTTAAGATTTAAGGCAATTGAACAGACCTCGCAAAGGCAGCCTGTTGCAGTCAAAGAAGCAAAAAGACGTTCAGAAATATTTGGTTCAAATGTTTTTAATCGTGCTGCTATGCAGCAATATTTAACCACAAATGCTTTTAATAGCATCCAGGAAGCTATTAACAAAGGGGCAAAAATAGATCGCACGAGTGCAGACCATATTGCCTCTGGCATGAAAGAATGGGCTATAAATAAGGGAGTCACACATTATACACATTGGTTTCAGCCCTTAACGGGAGCTACCGCCGAAAAGCACGACGCCTTTTTTGAAACTTTACCCGATGGCACTGCTGTAGAAAAATTTGGTGGAGGACAATTGGTGCAGCAAGAACCAGATGCCTCTAGTTTTCCGCACGGCGGAATAAGAAATACCTTCGAAGCACGTGGCTATACGGCTTGGGATCCTACTTCTCCTGCCTTTATATACGGTACTACCTTGTGTATTCCAACGGTATTTGTTTCTTACACCGGCGAAGCATTAGATTTTAAAACACCATTGCTTAGAGCCTTGCAAAGTATTGACAGCGCCGCAACAGACGTTGCTAAATACTTCGATAAGAACGTAAATAAAGTATGGGCAACCTTGGGGTGGGAGCAAGAATATTTTTTAATCGATAAAGCTCTAGCTGCTTCTAGGCCAGATATAATGACTGCGGGAAGAACATTATTGGGTCATGCTTCTGCTAAAGATCAACAATTAGACGATCATTACTTTGGTTCTATTCCTACTCGTGCACTCAATTTTATGCGAGATTTAGAAAACGAATGTATGCTATTGGGCGTGCCGGTTAAAACAAGACATAACGAGGTTGCTCCCAATCAGTTCGAATTGGCACCTATTTTCGAAGAAGCGAATTTGGCCGTGGATCATAATTCATTATTAATGGATATTATGGACAAAGTGGCAAACAGACATCACTTTAAAGTACTTTTTCACGAAAAGCCATTTAACGGAATAAACGGGAGCGGAAAACACAATAATTGGTCGTTAGCTACAGATACGGGTATTAATTTACTAAGCCCGGGAACCACCCCAATGAAGAATTTACAATTCTTAACCTTTTTTATAAACACCATAAAGGCGGTAAACGATTACGAAGCGCTGCTGCGAGCTGCTGTGGCAAGCGCGGGAAACGATCATCGATTAGGCGCTAACGAGGCGCCACCTGCAATAATTTCTGTTTTTATTGGTACGCAACTCACCGAAGTTTTAGACGAATTAGAAAAGGTTACTAGTGGTAAACTGTCTCCTAAAGAAAAGACCGAACTAAAACTAAATGTTGTAGGAAAGATTCCAGAAATACTTTTGGACAATACAGACCGCAATAGGACTTCGCCTTTCGCCTTTACTGGTAATAAATTTGAATTTAGGGCTGTTGGGTCTAGTGCAAATTGCGCAAATTCCATGACGGTATTAAACGCAATTGTCGCAAAGCAATTGCAAACATTTAAATTAGAAGTAGATGCCTTTGTAGACAATAAGGGGATGAAGAAAGACGATGCTATCTTTAATGTTTTAAGGGAATATATTAAGGCTTCCAAGAGAATTCGATTTGAAGGTGATGGCTATGGCAAAGCTTGGGAGAAAGAGGCGGTTAAAAGGGGATTATCTAACGCTAAAAGCACCCCAGAGGCCTTAAAAGCCAAAATTAGTCCAGCAAGTTTTTCGCTTTTTGAATCCTTAGGAATTCTAAGTAAAACAGAAATCGAAGCTCGTTACGAAATCGAGCTCGATGAATATACCCTGCGTATTCAAATTGAGGCGCGAGTATTGGGAGATATTGCACGCAATCACGTGATTCCCACCGCAATTAAATATCAAAATATTTTGCTAGAAAACGTAAATGGGCTAAAAAATGCTTACGGGAAATCCGTACTTAAATACCAGCAACAACCGTTAAATTTAATCGAACAAATTTCCCAGCATATTGCGCAAATAAATGCGCTTGACACGCAGTTAAGAGCCGAACGTAAACAGGCTAATGCACTAAAAGGAGCACAACGAGCAAGTTTGTATCATGAGCGTATAACCCCATATTTAGATAGCATTAGAGGGCATTGCGATAAATTAGAGCTTCTTGTAGACGACGAACTCTGGCCATTAACTAAGTATAGAGAGTTGTTGTTTGTTAAGTAAATGTTTCGGCTAGGTATATTTACGTGTTTTAGTTTTTTTTATGCCTTCGATTAAATAAAATTAACAAAATATTAACATATAGCATATTATTATTAAAGTTGTGCATTTTGTCGTCAATTAATTGTGATATGTCTTACTGTTAACAATCGTTAGTAGGAACTAACTTACATAACTTGTTTTTTAGTTTGTGCTTAACATTACACTCCTTTTTAGTGTGGTTTTTTTTTGAGATATTTATATAGAGAAAACAATTAACTATTGAATTGAAAACGGGGGAGAATCCATATTTAATTCATCAAAAGGACCTTTTACTAGTTTAAAGTTTTTGTTTGCCATTTTTTGACAAACAAACAATGCAGTGCGATTGCTTTTCAGGAGTCCATTTTAGGGCAACATGTTAAGTGAAGTGTAACAGGATACCTATGTCTTATCATGAGTATCATCATTAACAAGTATAACTTTAAAATTTAATTAACTACTATTATGAAAAAAGTAATTTTATGTGCTTCTGCACTATTATTAGGGACTGTAGCTTTCGCACAGTCGAATCAGAGTGATGTGTTACAACAAGGAAATGGTAACGTTTCTGATGTTGCTCAAACTGGATTAATGAATGTTTCGGATGTTGACCAAATTGGAGATGCAAACGACGCCGAAGTTGATCAAGTAGGAACTACTAACGATTCTGATAAAGATCAGTTAGGAAACAACAACCAATACAAAACGAGTCAAACTGGAACAGACAACACCGCGGTAACGTTACAAGATGGTAACGGTAACCAAGGTGGAGGTGTTAGCTTAATTTATGGTACGTTGCAAAATGGTACAAATAACACTGCACTTACCACCTCTACCGGCGACGGGAACAACGCTGGAACAAGACAATTTGGTGAAGACAACGAATCTGACATCAACCAACTTGGTGTAGGTAACGTTGCTAATGGTACGCAATGGGGTGTTCGTCAATCAGGGGATCGCAACAACGCAGATGTTGACCAAATTGGTAACAACAACGTTGTAGACAATCTTAGACAAGATGGAGAAGACAACCAGTTTAAAATTACGCAGACTGGAGATTCTAACTTCGCTAGCTCACTACAAGATGGTGCACGTAACTTAGGTGGTGGTACTTCTTTAATTTGGGGTATTAACCAAGAAGGTAACAATAACAATGCAACTAACTCTTCTATAGGAGACGACAACAACTCTGGTTCTGGACAGTACGGTGACTGGAACGTTGGTACAATCGAGCAAGTAGGTAACTTGAACGACGCTAACGGTGGTTCTTTTGGTAACTACCAAGTTGGTGACATGAACACGGCTTACATTGGTCAGTTTGGTGACGAAAACGACGCTCAAAACACATCTTTCGGAAACGAAAACAACGCTTCTGCTACTCAAACAGGAAACCTTAATGTTTCTACTATCAACCAATTGGGTAATCTTAATGGTGCAGTTACTACACAAACTGGTGACAGCAACATGTCAGATGTTGACCAAGAAGGTGATAACAACATGAGTACAGTTGGTCAAGACGGTGTTATGAACGATTCGTTTGTAAACCAATTGGGTAACATGAACACAAGTTCAGTTTCTCAAACTGGTGCTACTCACAACAGTATTGTTAATCAAATTGGAAACGGGAACGGTTCTACCGTGACTCAAAACAACTAAGATTATTTGGTAATTAATCCCTGTCTAACGTAAGTTGGATAGGGATTAATCCATTTTTGCAGATTTAAAGAAAATCTGTAGTAAACAATTAAAATAAACTTTTATGCGTAACATAGTATTAGGAGCATTAGCCCTATTCTTTACATCTTTTGCAGTTGCTCAATCCAATAACAGTACCGTTAACCAAACAGGAAGCGGTAATGGTTCTGGAGTTAACCAGACAGGATTAATGAACAACTCTACAGTAGATCAGGTAGGAGATACCAATATGTCTGCAGTAGATCAAACAGGTGATAATAATTTTAACGATACCGATCAATTAGGTAATAATAATGATTCAGATGTTGATCAGGTTGGTAATCTAAACGAATCTAGAGTACATCAGGGTTTTGGTGGTGGAGCGTCTATTAACGACGACAACGTTGCTAAAATTTATCAGGATGGAAATCGCAACGATGGTCACATCGATCAATATGGCGATGCAGATGGTGATGGATCCGACAACAACAACGGATGGATTAGACAAGAAGGAAATCGTAACGATTCTTTTGTAACACAACAAGGCGATGGAAACGATGGTAGAAATCGTCAAGTTGGAAACAGAAACGATTCAGATATTACTCAGGTAGGTGATGGCAATTATGCCGGTAGCGACCAAGCTGGGAATCGCAACGATAATGATCAGACACAAACTGGAGACGACAACTTTGCAGAAAACGAGCAGTTTGGAAATCGTAATAATAACACGATGACGCAAACTGGCAACGATAATTATGCTGGAGCGGGACAATATGGAAACAACAATACTAGTATAATTCTTCAAGACGGAGATTTAAATGGCGCGCTTACTATTCAGGATGGAAACTTTAATGGTAGTTTCGTTAACCAACTTGGTGACGAAAACGAATCTGTAGTTTTCCAAAATGGAAACGCCAATAATTCTACCGTGGGACAAATTGGAAATGAAAACATTTCTTTTGTTGACCAAGTAGGTGATAACAACACTTCTGGTGTTGCTCAATCTGGTAACGAGAACAATAGCTTTGTTTCACAAATTGGAACACTTAATAACAGCAGTGTTTTGCAAAGTGGAGACCTTAACGACAGCGATGTATTCCAGGACGGAATGGGTAACTTTAGTGATGTTAAACAATTCGGAGACGAAAACATTAGCTTAGTTAACCAAGATGGTACTGGTAATATTAGTGGTGTTGTTCAAAATGGTTTTAACAACAATAGCGATGTAAATCAAGTTGGAAACAGTAACACGAGTACGGTATTACAAACTGGAACGACTCATATGAGTATTGTTAATCAGTTAGGAAATGGAAATTCGTCTTCTGTAGTTCAAAATGATTAATTTACATTGAATTGATTATTAAATACTAGCCTTTGTAAAAGGCGTAATAACTATAAAAAGGGTGAGTTTTTTGCTCGCCCTTTTTTTAAATAATAATGTGTAACTTTAACCCTATGAAAAATCTTGTTGTATTAATAGTGTTCCTATGTTTAGGCTTGACGCATGTTTCTGGCCAAACTTATGTTGCTGTTAATGGTTCCGAGGAGTTTGTAGGCCAGCAACAAGAAGTTGATGCTACGAGTACAAATACTCAATTAAGTAATACAGCAGACAGGATTGCCTTTATAGAACAGATAGGGAATAGTAATACTACAACTATTCAATCAAATTCTTTGAATAGTATTTTTACTATCCGTCAGCAAGGAGATAGTAACCGAATTGCCCTGCGTAGTTCGGCTTTTCAAATAAATCAACAGGTAACCCAATTAGGTAACAACCATAACGTTACTGATTTTAGTAATACCACCCGAATTCACAATCTAAATGTGGTTCAGCAAGGAAATAATCAAAACTTTATTTTTCATGGCGGAAACAGTATTTCGCAGAACATGAAAATTGCTATGGAGGGTCAAAATCAATCGTTGATTATTCGAAGCTTTAACTAGATAGTTTCATGTGTGCGTACAAAAAATATATGGTCCTTTTATTGGGACTGTTTTTTTCTGGTTTAAATTGTTTTGGGCAACTATATAACAAAGAAGTTCAGGCAACGCTAGATGTTTCTTATAACGACGAATTTGTAACATTAAAAGGAGCGGTTTTAAACAAAACGATATTAGATAGGTCTTTGCGTTACAGTATGGCCTCTTTTGTTACGCAAGAAGATGGGCAAGTAACTACAGACAAACAAGAGCAGCGTATTGCTCTAGGGCCTACCGAAAAAAAAATATTAGATTCCTTAACCTTCCCACGCAGAGATCTAAAACGAAAAATATTTTTATTACTTATTTACAATTTAAACGACGAGATTATAGGTAAAGACAGGGTGGTTTTTAACGATGACAACCCAAACGAACCGGATTTATACACCTTTTTAAACGAAAACGATGGGGGTGGGGTTGTTTCAGAAGAGGAGCCCGATGGTGTGTTTGTGTTAAGAGGTATTGTCGTTGAAAATACAAAAACAAAACCTGCGCGAGATTTTTACAAGATGTATTATTCTCAATATAGGTTAAATGACATTAATTCCGAATATGTTGTAACCATTACCGAACTCTTGGCATTAGGGTCGAATACTAAAGTAGAAGTAAAGGTTGGTGATGTCTTGGTTTGGCAGTTTTTTGTAAATCCACGAAGTGATTATATAGAACAAATGGCCAATAGTGCAATAAAAAATACCCAAACGTATTTAGTTCAGCAGGAACGCAATAAAAATCAAATAAAAAAATATTAGCTTTACACCATGAAAACTTTAATTACAGTTTTAATAATGGGTTTTTCGGGATTGGCTTTTGGTCAACAACTTACTTATACTCCCATAAATCCGGCCTTTGGGGGTAACACCTTTAATTATCAATGGCTGTTAAGCTCTGCTAATGCCCAGAATAATTTTACCGAATCAAGACTGCGCGGGGACGAGAATTCCTTGTCGGATTTTACCGAAAACTTAAATCGCCAAATTTTAGGCCAACTTTCAAGAAGTTTCTTTACCAGTCAATTGGGTGAGGGCCTGGAAGCCGGAACCTATAATTTTGGCACTTTGGCGCTAGAAATATTCGATTCTACAGAAGGTTTAGTAATCAACATTTTGGACACTGCCACTGGCGAACAAACACAAATAATTGTTCCAAATTAGAACTCCTAATTCCATGAAGCTATTTTTTAAGCGCATATTAATGCTCACGCCAATCATGCTATTTTATAGTTGCGGAGCTTTATTTAATCAACCAGTAGATGTTCAAGACGCCCGGTTGGGTGAACAGACCGATCAAACTGAATCTTTAAAGAATTTACCTATTCCTCTCGAGCCAATTGTTGTAGGTGTTTATAATTTTAAAGATCAAACAGGGCAGTATAAAGCCATAGAGAACGGAAGTACCTTTAGTACTGCAGTAACACAAGGAGCTACGACTATCCTAATAAAGGCCTTGGAAGATTCAAAATGGTTTAACCCAATTGAACGCGAAAACCTAAGTAATCTAATAAACGAACGTAATATTATTCGTTCTACTCGCGATGAGTATAGAAAATCTAATGCAGATGCAGATATACCACGATTAAAACCCTTGCTTTTTGCAGGTATCTTGTTAGAAGGGGGTGTAATTTCTTACGACACCAATATTCTAACAGGGGGTGCAGGAGCACGTTATTTTGGAGTTGGGGGTTCTGCACAATATAGACAAGACAGAATTACAGTCTATTTGCGTGCCGTATCTACTAGCAATGGAGCAATTTTAAAAACTGTTTACGTGTCTAAGACCATCTTATCTCAGGCCGTAGATGTTAGTTTGTTTCGTTATGTAAACTTTCAGCGTTTGCTAGAGGTAGAAATGGGCTTTACTAAAAACGAACCTACTCAGTTGGCCGTGAGCGAAGCCATCGAAAAAGCTGTAGAGTCTTTAATAATCGAGGGTATACAAGACGGTCTTTGGCGATCTAATGCAGGCGAAGATGTGGACAATCAAATTGTGGCCGACTATATTAAAGAAAAAGAACTAGAGGCCTCTACGGGGCTTTATGAGCGGGAATTGGCTGCTCGTAGTATTAAAAAGCACGTTTTTGGCTTGTTTCTAGGAGGCGCCTATATAGATGGAGATTTTGCTTCGAGTGCAGTAGATGCTAATATTGGTTTAAGTTACCAGTATAAATTATCTGACAGCTTTAGAATTGGAGTCGATACAAATATTTTTAGATTAAATTCTTCTAAAACAATAAATAATAGGTATTGGTGGCTTTCCAGTGATGTTAATTTACAATATCGCATTTTGGCTCGTGATAGATTCTCTCCATTTATTTTTGGAGGTGCAGGTTATATGGCCTTTGTAGATAGTTCAGATGCGCGCTATTTACAAAATTGGGAAGGTTTCTTTAAGGTACAAGGTGGTATTGGAGTTGAATACAATATAAACGACCAATTTTCTGTTTTTGGAAAAGCCGCGTACCATGTTACTTTTTCTGACAAAATTGACGACGAAATTTTTGGATCCAGAAACGACTACTACGCTACTTTTGGAGTAGGACTTAATTATCACTTTGGAGGTGGTACTAAACAATAACAACAGTCTGAAATCTTATAAAAAAAATGAAGACACGTAATATATTAAGAACCGTTGGATTGCTAGTAGCTGTGCTTGTAATGGGTTGTAGCGAAGACAAAATTGAAGATGGAGCTACTGGTACCATAACAGGTATTGTAGTTGCTAATGGTACGAACGAACCATTAGAAAATGTTAAAATTTCTACACAACCGGTAACGACTACAATTTTTACTTTAGCCGATGGTACATTTACAATAAACAATGTGCTGGTAGGTGATTATTCTGTACAGGCAGATATAGACGGATTTGTTACTTCTTTCGAGGCTGCTTCGGTTACGGCAGGGCGAGAATCTAACGTTATCTTCGAATTACTAACCCCTCAAGTAGATAATACGCCACCAGAAACGCCAGTCGCTGTTAGCCCTGAAAACAACGCGCAAAATTTGGCATTAAATTTAGATTTAATTTGGACTGGCGGAGATTCAGACCCCGACGATACAGTGACCTATAACATAACGTTACAAAACGACCAGAATAGCGAAATTTTAGAATTCCAAACAGTAAACGACACGATGATTAATATTTCGGAAGGATTAACGTTTTCTACCAAGTATTTTTGGCAGATTAGCGCTTCCGATGGTGTAAACGATCCTGTTCAAAGCGTGTTAAATACCTTCGAAACAACTTCTGTTCCAAATGCAGAATATTTATTTGTTCGTAAAGTTGGCGACAACAATGTAATTTTTGGTTCTGATTTTGAAGGGAACCTTGTGCAATTAACTTCTGACACAAACAATAGCTGGAGACCTCGTAAAAGTAGCGCAACTGGCAAGATTGCTTATTTACAATCTGTTGGCGCTAATACGCATATATTTACAATGAACCCAGATGGTTCCAATAAAAATCAAATTTCTAATGCCTTCCCGGTTACTGGTTTTAACCTAAACGAAATTGACTTTACATGGACCCCAGCAGGAGATAGATTAGTTTATCCTAATTTCGATAAACTCTTTATAATTAATAGCGATGGTACTGGTGCCGCGGGCTTTTTCCAAGCTGCAGGGGGCAGTTTTATTACCGAAGTAGACTGGAGTGAATTTAACGATGTTATTGCTGTTAAAACTAATAATGCAGCTGGCTATGACGCTCGAATTTTTACCATGCAGCCAGACGGAACCGTTATAAACGAAGTTTTATCTGGACTCCCTGGAGCCGTTGGAGGTTTAAGTTTAAATGTAGATGGTTCCAGACTTATTTACACTTACGATATCTCTGGAGTCGAACTAACAACCTACAGACCTCAGGATTCCAGGTTGTTTATCTATTCGGCCGACACGGACACGGCTACGCAAATATTGACCGGAGTAGATGACGGTTTTTTAAATTTGGATCCAAGATTTTCTCCAAACGAAAACGAAGTTATTTACGTGCAAAAAGGTAGAGCGCCTGGGGCAGTTGGAGCAGTATTTTTATTTAATTTAACCTCGACTGAAGAAGATGGCGTAGCGATAATCCCCAACGCAACGATGCCAGATTGGGAAAATAATTAACTACTTTTTTAAAGGTTTTAATAAATTAAAAGACGCTCATTTTTATGAGCGTTTTTTTTAACCTATTTTTGCCATTAAGCAGTTCATTATGAGTCAAGAAATATCTAAACGCTATGCAGATCGCGGCGTTTCGGCAGGAAAAGAAGACGTTCACGCAGCAATTAAAAATGTAGACAAGGGTTTGTTTCCACAAGCTTTTTGTAAGGTTGTTCCTGATTATTTAACAGGGGACAGCGACTATTGTTTAGTTATGCATGCAGACGGAGCTGGAACAAAATCTTCTTTAGCCTACATGTACTGGAAAGAAACTGGTGATTTATCTGTTTGGAAAGGTATCGCTCAAGATGCCCTAATAATGAATATAGACGATTTGCTTTGTGTAGGTGCCGTAGATGCAATTACGCTAAGTTCTACCATTGGAAGGAACAAAAACTTAATTCCGGGCGAAGTTATTTCGGCCATTATTAATGGAACCGAAGCGCTAATTGCCGATTTAGCTACCCATGGGGTGCAAATTCATTCAACAGGAGGCGAAACTGCCGACGTTGGAGATTTAGTGCGTACAATAATTGTTGACTCGACAGTAATGGCTAGAATTAAACGCAGCCACGTTATTAATAATGCAAACATTGCTCCCGGCGATGTTATTGTAGGTTTGGCCTCTTACGGGCAAGCAACTTACGAATCTAAATATAATGGTGGGATGGGCAGCAACGGGTTAACCTCTGCTCGTCATGATGTATTTGACAAGTATCTAGCAAAAAAATACCCAGAAAGTTACGACCACGCCGTCCCTGCTGACTTGGTATATTCGGGATCTAAAAACTTAACTAGTAAAACCAATTCACCCTTAGACGCTGGTCAGTTGGTATTATCACCAACTAGAACCTACGCACCAATTATTAAAGCTATTTTAGACCAAGTTGAGCGTGAACACATTCACGGAATGGTGCATTGCAGCGGTGGCGCACAAACAAAGATTTTGCATTTTGTAGATCGGTTACACGTTATAAAAGACAATTTATTCCCAGTACCTCCGCTGTTCGAACTTATCCAACAGGAAAGTGGCACCGATTGGAAAGAAATGTACCAAGTGTTTAATATGGGACACAGAATGGAATTGTATGTGCCCGAGGAGATTGCGAATCAAATTATTAAAATTTCTGAATCTTTTGGTGTTGATGCTCAAATTATTGGACGTGTAGAAGCAGCTAACAAAAAGGCACTTACTATTAGTTCCGATAAGGGAACTTTTAACTACAATTAAAAAACGTAAATTTACAAGATTATTTACCGAAGATGTTAGACAGATTAGATATAGTAAAACAGCGTTTTGACGAGGTGAGTGACCTGATCATTCAGCCAGATATTATTACCGACCAAAAGCGTTATATTCAAATTAATAAAGAATATAAGGATTTGAGAATCCTTATGGATAAGCGCGAGGAGTATACTACCCTTACCGCCAATATAAACGAAGCCGAAGAGATTATTCAAGATGGTAGTGATCCAGAAATGGTAGAAATGGCCAAAATGGAATTGGACGAGGCGAAAACCAGAATCCCAGAGTTAGAAGACGAAATTAAATTTTTACTTATACCAAAAGATCCGGAAGATGCTAAAAATGTAGTAGTCGAAATTCGCGCTGGTACCGGTGGCGACGAAGCGAGTATTTTTGCTGGAGATTTATACCGCATGTATACTAAATACTGCGAAGGCCGTGGATGGCGGGTAGATTTGGTAAATCTAAGCGAAGGTACAGCGGGAGGATTTAAAGAGGTTATTTTTGAAGTTTCGGGAGAAGATGTTTACGGTACATTAAAGTTCGAAGCAGGAGTACACCGTGTACAGCGGGTACCTCAAACAGAAACCCAAGGTCGCGTTCACACGAGTGCTGCAACGGTAATTGTTTTACCAGAAGCCGAAGAATTCGACGTAGAACTCGATATGTCAGAAGTGCGCATTGAACGTACAACATCTACAGGGCCTGGGGGACAGTCGGTAAATACAACCTATTCTGCAATTAAATTACACCATGAACCTACGGGAATGATTGTGAGTTGTCAGGATCAAAAATCATCGCATAAAAACCTAGAAAAGGCATTAAAGGTATTGCGTTCACGTTTGTACGAAATCGAATTAGCTAAAAAAATGGCTGCCGATTCCGAAAAACGTAAGAGTATGGTGTCCTCTGGAGACCGATCGGCAAAAATTAGAACCTATAATTACCCGCAAGGTCGTGTTACCGATCATCGTATTGGATTAACATTATACGATTTAGGAAATATAATCGATGGGGATATTCAAAAAATTATTGATGAATTAATGCTCGCCGAAAACACCGAAAAACTTAAAGAAAACAGCGAATATCTATAAATGACAACCGCAGAACTTTACCAACAAATACTGCAAAAACAGTCCTTTTTATGTATAGGATTGGATGTTGATTTAGAAAAGATTCCAAAGTTTTTGCTGGAAGAAGAAGATCCAATTTTCGCGTTTAACAAGGCTATAATAGATGCCACACACCATTTATGTGTTGCCTATAAACCCAATACAGCTTTTTACGAAGCTTACGGTTTAGCAGGTTGGCAAGCACTGCAAAAAACAATCGATTATTTAAATAGTAATTATCCAGAAGTTTTCACCATTGCCGATGCTAAACGCGGCGATATTGGCAATACTTCTACGCGTTATGCAAAGGCGTTTTATCAGGCAATGGAGTTCGATTCTATAACCATTGCGCCCTATATGGGGAAAGATTCGGTAGAGCCTTTTTTGGCTTTTCCAGATAAGCATGCCATCATGTTGGCGCTAACTTCTAACGCAGGGGCGTTCGATTTTCAAACCCTAGACACGGACGGATTAGAATTGTATAAGCAAGTAATTAAAACATCTACGACTTGGCAAAACTCCGACCGATTAATGTATGTAGTAGGAGCTACTAAGGCCGAATACCTAGAAGATATTCGCAATTTAATTCCAAATCAGTTTTTATTGGTGCCTGGGGTTGGAGCGCAAGGCGGTAGTTTAGAAGCGGTGTGTAAGTACGGTATGAATTCGCAGGTTGGTTTATTAGTAAATTCTTCTCGAGGAATAATCTATGCCAGCAGCCAATCTGACTTTGTCTATGCAGCTGCCCAAAAGGCCGCTCAACTACAAAAACAAATGCAAGTAATTTTAGATGCCCGATTATAAAGACCAATTAGGCAATACCGTTACTCTTAGTGCTGTTCCACAACGTATTATTTCTTTAGTACCCTCGCAAACCGAACTACTAGTCGATCTAGGGCTCGAAGACAGCCTAGTTGGGATAACTAAATTCTGCGAATACCCAGCCCGCTTGAAAAAGCAAAAAGCTGTAGTTGGGGGAACAAAGCAAGTCAATTTGGAAAAGGTTAAAGCGCTCAATCCAGATTTAATTATTTGCAATAAAGAAGAGAATACCAAAACCATGGTCCTTGCCTTAGAGGCGATTGCTCCAGTTTGGGTAAGCGATATTTATACCCTAAACGATAGTTTAAATATGATTGAATCTTTGGGCAGCGTACTTGGTGTTTCTAGTGAGGCGGTGGCGATGTCTAAGGCAATTAATACTAAATATCTAGATTTTAAGGCTAACACGAATCCTAAGGGTTTAAAAACTGGATATCTAATCTGGAAAGACCCATATATGGTGGCTGGAGCCAACACCTTTATTAATGCTATAATACAAGACATTGGGCTCGAAAATGCTTTTACTACTTCTACATCTCGCTATCCAGAAGTTCAAATAGAAGACTTGAAGCAATTAGATTTAATTTTGCTTTCTAGTGAACCTTATCCGTTTAAGACAAAACATTTAAACCAATTGGCTACGCATACTAGGGCCAAAATTATGCTTGTGGATGGATCTTATTTTAGCTGGTATGGTTCTAGACTGTTAAAGGCTTTTTCTTACTTTAAACGGCAAGACTTTTAGACAATTACCATGGTGACTAAAATACTCTGAATTTCGCTTAGAACCTGTTCTGCATCTTGCTGGGCACGTCTACTTTCTTCTTGATTAAACGATGCGGTTTGGTACGATCTTTTTAAATGTCTTTTGTACGTATGCTGTAACCGCTCCAGCTTGTTTTTACGGGGAAATAGGGATAACATAATTGCTTTAGTTTAGTTATCTAAATTTAATTAAATAAAGCGTAACAAATTGTAAACAAAGGGTTAATAATTAACAAGTTTTTATACGGAAATGCCGTAAAAATAAGAGCTGTTAATCTTGGAGCGCAAATACCCGACGCAGCAAATCGGTAGAGCGTGAAGAAACTTTGTTTCTAATTTCTTTTTCCTCTAAAGCAATCATGGTAAAAACTCCTTGAAGTGCTTCTTGGGTCACATAATCGGTCAAGTCTGGATTTACCGTTTTTACAAAAGGAATACTATTGTAATTATTAATAACCTGCTCCCAAATTTGGTCAGCTCCAACACGGTTAAACGAAGCTTTTATTACCGGATTAAATTGGTTGTATAAGGGGGTAGATGTTTTGCCTTTTAGATAAGATGTTGCAGCATTATCGGCCCCTAACAGGATATTCTTTGCATCGTTAAAAGTAATTTCTTGGACTGCATTTACAAAGATAGGGGTAGCTTGTTTTACGGCATCTTCGGCCGCTCTATTAAGTGCCTTAATGCCTTCGTCTGCCAAACTGCTTAGGCCTATATCTCTTAGGGCTTGATCTACTTTTTGTAGTTCTTCTGGCAACATTATTTTAACTAAGTCATTCTTTAAAAAACCATCTTTAGCTGTTAGTTTACTCACCTGCTTATCTATGCCTAAATCAAGAGCTTCACGTAGGCCTGAAGCCATATCTTCTTGAGTCAATCCAGATGCTCCATCGGGTAAGTTATTAACCACCTGTTGTAATTCTGTACAGGAAAACACTGTAAATAATAGGGCAAACAAAGTCAATTTATTCATAATTAGTGGTTTAGGTATGCTTTGGTTAATTGGAGGCACTGTTTAGCACCTAACAAATTTGCGGTAGTCACTGTGGCGAAAGTACAAAAATCACATTCAAAATAATTACCTTTGCAGTAAAATAAGGATACAAAAACCAATGGTTCAAGCAAGCCCATATACTCCCAAAAATAAAGTCCGTATTGTCACGGCAGCCTCACTCTTTGATGGTCACGACGCAGCAATTAATATAATGCGCAGAATTATTCAAGCTACAGGCGTAGAGGTAATTCATTTAGGACACGATAGAAGTGTCGAAGAAGTTGTAAATACGGCAATTCAAGAAGATGCGAACGCCATTGCTATGACTTCTTATCAGGGAGGACACAACGAGTACTTTAGATATATGTACGACCTTTTACAAGAAAAAGGCGCTGGACATATCAAGATTTTTGGTGGCGGTGGCGGTGTTATTCTCCCCGAAGAGATTAAGACGTTAATGGACTACGGAATAACAAGAATTTATGCTCCAGACGATGGCCGTGAAATGGGACTTCAAGGTATGATTAACGACTTGGTCCAAAAAGCGGATTATCCTATTGGTAATGTTTTAGATGGTGAAATCGATCTTCTTGAAGCCAAAAACCCAGGGGCAATTGCTCGTATAATTTCGGCAGCAGAGAACTTTCCCGAAACCGCAAAAGACGTTCTAGATAAAATTCACGAAACCAATAAATTGGCGACAACACCAGTGTTGGGAATTACCGGAACAGGTGGTGCTGGAAAATCCAGCTTGGTCGACGAACTAGTGCGTCGTTTTTTAGTAGACTTTCCAGAAAAAACAATTGGTTTAGTTTCTGTAGATCCTTCTAAACGTAAAACTGGCGGAGCATTACTTGGAGATCGCATTAGAATGAATGCTATTAATTCGCCACGTGTTTATATGCGTTCCTTGGCGACTAGACAGAGTAATTTGGCGTTGTCTAAATATGTAAACGAGGCAATTCAGGTTTTAAAGGCTGCTAAATTTGACCTAATTATTTTAGAAACTTCTGGAATTGGGCAAAGCGATACCGAAATTATGGAACATAGCGATGTTGCCTTGTATGTAATGACTCCTGAATTTGGAGCTGCGACACAGCTAGAAAAAATAGACATGTTAGATTTTGCCGACATCGTGGCAATCAACAAATTTGACAAACGCGGAGCTTTAGATGCGCTTCGTGATGTTAAAAAACAATATATGCGTAATCTACAGCTGTGGGATACGCCACAAGACCAACTTCCGGTTTACGGGACTATTGCGTCGCAATTTAATGACCCAGGGATGAATACCCTATACCGTAAAGTAATGGATACTTTGGTAGAAAAAACGCAAGCTTCTTTGGCGAGTAAGTATGTTATTTCTAACGAAATGAGCGAGAAAATATTTGTAATTCCACCAGCACGCACACGCTATTTGTCAGAAATTGCAGAGAATAATCGCGCGTACGATGCTACTGGACGAACCCAAGTAAGCGTTGCTCAAAAATTGTATGGAGTATTTAAAACGCTTTCCAGTGTTTTAAACTTAGACGATACAGCTGCTTTTAATACCTTATTAGATAAAAATGGTATAAACGAAGCCGAATTAGCTAACCAAACTCAAGAAGACGACCAAGTTTTTGTGGATCTATTAAAAAAGGAATTCGATAAGTTAAAAATGGACTTAGACCCTTATAATTGGGAAGTTATTTTAGGTTGGCCTGCAAAAGTTAAGCGCTATAAAGATCCAGTTTATACCTTTAAAGTTCGAGACAAAGAGATTAACATAGATACACATACCAAGTCACTGTCGCATTCAGATATTCCAAAAGTTGCTCTGCCTAAGTACACCGCATGGGGAGAGATTCTTAATTGGTCTTTACAGGAAAATGTACCAGGAGAATTCCCATTCGCCTCTGGCTTGTATCCTTTTAAACGAACCGGAGAAGATCCTGCCCGTATGTTTGCGGGCGAAGGAGGTCCTGAGCGCACCAATAGAAGGTTTCACTATGTTAGTATGGGCTTAGACGCCAAAAGATTGTCTACGGCTTTCGACAGTGTTACCCTATATGGAAACGACCCTGGAGAGCGTCCAGATATCTATGGTAAAATTGGTAATGCAGGAGTTTCAATTTGCTGTTTGGACGATGCTAAACGGCTATATTCTGGTTTTGACTTAACTAACCCTATGACTTCGGTGAGTATGACCATAAACGGTCCAGCGCCAATGTTGTTGGGCTTTTTTATGAACGCAGCCATAGATCAGAACTGCGAAAAGTATATAATAGAAAATAAGTTGGAAGCCAAAGTAAAGGCTAAAATTGAATCGATCTATAAGGAAAAAGGCACTCCTATTCCTACTTATCAAGGGGACTTACCCGAAGGAAACAATGGATTAGGTTTAATGCTGTTAGGTGTTACGGGCGATCAGGTGTTGCCTCAAGAGGTGTATAATAACATTAAAACAGCAACCCTAACGCAGGTGCGCGGTACCGTGCAAGCCGATATTTTAAAAGAAGATCAGGCGCAAAATACCTGTATTTTCTCAACCGAATTTGCGCTGCGTTTAATGGGCGATGTACAGGAGTATTTTATTGCCAATAAGGTGCGTAATTTTTATTCGGTTTCTATATCGGGTTACCATATAGCAGAGGCCGGTGCAAATCCTATTACACAATTGGCACTTACGCTAGCAAACGGTTTTACCTATGTAGAGTACTACCTAAGTCGTGGGATGGATATTAATAAATTCGGCCCGAATTTGTCGTTTTTCTTTAGTAATGGAATAGATCCCGAATATGCAGTAATAGGTCGCGTTGCTCGTAAAATTTGGGCAAAAGCTTTAAAGGATAAATATAAAGCTGACCCAAGAGCGCAAATGCTTAAATACCATATTCAAACATCGGGTAGAAGTCTGCACGCACAAGAAATTGACTTTAACGATATACGCACCACGCTGCAGGCGCTGTACGCCATTTACGACAATTGTAATTCGCTGCATACCAATGCTTACGACGAGGCTATTACCACGCCAACCGAAGAAAGTGTAAGACGTGCAATGGCGATTCAATTAATTATAAATAAAGAACTTGGATTAGCAAAAAACGAAAATCCTATACAAGGTTCGTTTATTATAGAAGAACTTACCGACTTGGTTGAAGACGCAGTTTTACAAGAATTTGACCGAATCACCGAACGCGGTGGGGTGCTTGGGGCTATGGAAACCATGTATCAACGCTCTAAAATTCAAGAAGAGAGTTTGTATTACGAAACCTTAAAGCACAACGGAGATTTTCCAATTGTTGGAGTTAACACCTTCTTGAGTAGCAAGGGATCGCCTACCGTACAACCTGCAGAAGTTATTCGCGCGACAGAGCAAGAAAAGCAAGCGCAGATCACAACCTTAGAAAATTTACACCAAGGTAATAAAGCGTTAAGTAAAAACTTACTTGAAGACTTACAACAAAAAGCGATCCACAACGAAAATATTTTTGAAGCCTTAATGGAAGTATGTAAAACCTGTTCACTGGGAGAAATTACAAGTTCTCTTTTTGAAGTAGGAGGTCAGTATCGCCGAAACATGTAGCGTTTTACAATTTATCACAACTGGTAAATTAAGCAGTTGTTAAAGTGTAAGCATCCAGTTGCGCTGCAATTTTTTAAACTTCTTGAGTTCTTTGCGCAATAAGGGTAAGAATTCGGCGCCGTTACTATTGGCTCGTTCTAGACGTTCGCAGTTATTATACAAATGATTGGTAAGCTTGTTTAAATAAGCCACGTGTTTGTATTTAACGTCCGAACTAGGCTGTTGTTCGGCCTTTAGTATTTGTGGTCCTAAAGACACCGATTGCTGCACAATGTCTCCTGTAAAATATACGTTCGCATCTTCGCTGCCGTCTGGCGCTAATTTGGATAGGTCATCAACTAAATAGTCAGAGATTCGCCTGGATAAAGTAAATATATCCATAGCCTTTGCATATATAGGTGATTGCGGAAAGGAATTGGTCATATTAGGTATCATAGCAATTAATACAGGTCTTTCTTTTAATCACTCAAATTTACCTCTAAGATTAGACATTATTCTATCGATTCTAAAGAAAAAACCGTAATTTGCTTTAATATTTAAAATAATTCATTAAAAATTTATACGAATGCATATTGATACGTTAAACTGGAAGATTTTAGGTTGTTTACAGCAAAACGCGCGTCAATCTAATGCCGAGATAGGCAGGCAGGTTGGAATTACCTCGCCAGCTGTGGCCGAACGCATTAGAAAGTTAGAAGATGCTGGAGTAATTATGGGTTATTATGCGCAGGTAGCATCTTTAGAAACAGGGTATCAGTTAACTGCAATAATTACCTTACGCGCCTTTATGGGAAAATTAAAACCCTTTTTACAAAAAATTCCAGAGTTTAAGGAAGTTGTAAACTGTTATCGAATTACTGGAAACGAAAACATTGTAATGGAGGTGGTACTAAAAAACCAAAAGCATCTAGAGAGTTTTATAGACAAGCTTATTATTTATGGGGAGACTAAAACCCAAATTGTGTTGTCTAATGTGGTAGAAAATGGTCCAATAACGCCAGTAAAACCAATTTAATCTACAATATTTACGTAGGGAATTTTATCTAAATCCCAATCGATTACTAAACCTTTAGCCAAGCGTTTAGCCACTTCTTTCCCATATAATAATTCACAGGTAAACAAAGCCGATTCAAAACTTTTGGCGCCGCCCGCCGAGGTTATAAATCGATTGTGTCTAACAAATAATACATCGCTGCGCACATCAAGTTGGGGAAACATAGTTTTATATGCCTGAATATCTGCAGGGAAGGTAGTAGAGGCAACATGGTCTAACAAGCCTGCTTTGGCCAGTACAAAGGCTCCGTCGCAATGTGAGGTAACAAACATGGCAGTACCGCTCACTTTGCTAACCCAGTCTAACATTGCGGTGTCTTCTAGGTCGGTGTCTAAATGATGCTCTGCACTTGGAATAACTAAGATGTCGATTTTGGGAATTTCATCTTTTAAATAATTGTAATCAGGTTGAATTCTTAGACCTTCAAAAGTAGTTATTAAACTGTCTGTATTGGCTACGCTAAATACATTCATAGCCTTTATACTGTCTCTGTAAATAGTGTGCTGAAATATATCGAAAGGTGCCGTAAATTCAGTATTGTAGGTCCCATTCATAATTAAAAACCCTACATTATATCGGGTTGGGTTAATGGGGGGGAATTGTTTGGTATAGGTGTACTCTGCCACCACCGGCTCCAACGATTCCACCTCGGGCTTACAACCAAAGCACACACAAAAAATTAAGCAATAAAGTACTAGAATTCGCATGGGGTATTGTTTTATGGTTTAAAGGTAGCAGATTTTAGCCAAATTCGGTTTAGGTAAACACATACGGCTGCTATAATTAATAAAACAACTCCAAAGATCCACCAGGTCACATTAAATCCAAACGAAGCGGTTAAATTCATACCCGCATTATGCCCAATTACATGCGATATTGAAAAACTCATACTAAACATACCCATATAGCTGCCTTTTCTGCCCGCGGGAGCCATTTTTAAAGCCAAGGCGTTAGAGAATGGAGAAGCAATCATTTCGCCCAAAGTCATAAATAACATACCTATTATTAAGATATAAAAACCATGGGCAAGATTAAAAATTATAAAACTAAGCGCTAAAAAAACCATCCCCCAGGCCATAGCAATTGCCTGCGGAATCTTAATGCGTTCTAACCACCCTACTAAGGGCATTTCTACCAAGACGATTATCATTCCATTTAAAAACAAAAGCCATCCAATAATATCTTCGGTAAGAAAATAGCGTTCTTTATAGTACAAGGGAACAAGCGAAAAATACTGTACAAATGTGATGCTCGAAATTACCATGATGGCAAAAAACAACATATAAATTTTGTTGCGGTGCGCAGGTTGTCCTTTTTTTATAACGGCTTTTGCTTGACTTTTATCTAATCGCTTTTTGGGCTTTAAAGCAAAGTACATGGCGCATACGGCGGCAACACAGGTTAGTCCATCTATCCAAAATAGCGCCGAATAGCTTATTGTCGCTATTATAATTCCGCCCAGCATGGGGCCTATAGAAAAGCCTAAGTTTATGGCAAGTCTAATTAGGGCAATGGAACGTGTAATGTTTTTTGGTTTACTATACGTTTCGGCGGCAATAAATACAGCGGGTCTATGAGCGTCTATTAAAAACATTAGAAAAAATACTGCAATGCAAAACTCCCAAAAGCTACTAACAAACTGTACGCCAATAAAACCAACACCGCCAAAAAATAGACTTGTCATTATTACTGGGTAATAGCCAATTAAGTCAGTAATTTTACCACCTAGCCATGTGCCAAGTATAGAGCCAAGACCATAACACGTCATAATCCAACCAACTTCAGGTAAGCTAAAGCCAAGTTCTTTGGTAAGATAAAGTGACAAAAAGGGGATAACCATAGCGCCCGCTCGATTAATAAAAGTAACTAGCGAAAGGAGCCAAATCTCTTTAGATAAGCCTTTAAAATTTTCTATATATACGCTGTAAAGCCTTTTCATGCTCTTATAAAAGTAAAACGTCCAGCGGTTGGGCTGGACGTTTACTTATGATTTAATTTTATTTTAATATCAAGAATAAACATCGCAACGCTGGCCCCACTTAAATGAGACACAAATAACTTGCTGTGTGTAAATTCTTTTCATTTTTTAATGCTTTGACAATTCAAACTTAAGCAAATATTTTAATTCGCAACCATTAAATTAACTGTTTACCAAAATCTTAGATAACCAAAGACCGGCAAAGACAGCCAGAATTCCTGTAAAAAGACTTGCTAAAATATAAAGTAATAAGGTGCTATAATCTCCGGCTTTTAGCAACTGTTGTCCTTCTAAGGCGAAGCTAGAAAAGGTAGTAAAACCGCCGCAAAATCCTACTGCGAGCAGTAAAATTGTATTTTGCGGCACCTGTTCTTGCTTTAATGCCCAGCCAAGTAGCATGCCAATTATTAGGCTACCAACAATGTTGACTGTAAAGGTACCCCAATAAAAACCGCGCTCTGGGTTTAGGGCTTTACCTATTAAATAGCGAAGTACGCTCCCCGTGCCACCACCAATAAAAACTAATAATAAAGCCTGCATTAATTAATAGTTTCTTGAGGTGGTAAAATTGGAATATAAACATGGGTAACCCAGTCTGCCGGGTTTTCGCTGTTCGAGGAATCTTGAATATAAACTTCGAAGAAAGAAAATATAGGATCCTTTTCTAAAGCTTTTTCTGCTATATATTCGGCTCCTTTATTAAAGGCTTTATCTAGGTTTACTAAATCGCCCATCAGGGTAGTTTTAATTGCAGTTAAAGGTGGCATAAACCCACAAAGTACATCGCTTCCCGTAGCTGTTGTAATGCGCTCATTAACGGGAACGCTGGCCGAAAATATTAAATTACCAGTTGTAGGGTCTACGTGATTAAAAATAGTAAAGGGAATCCCGCCAGAACCTATATTGTTAGACTGCATATAATTTTTTATTTGTGCTACCATAGCGTCCTTCTTTTGGTAAACTCCGGCTTTATTAGAAGAAGCTGTTAAGTACAAATAATAGCCACCGCCATACTGTGAAATTCCATCAAAACGAACGGTAAATTCTTTCATGGAGTCTTTAATATAGCGTTCCATGCTTTCCAGTCCGCGATTGTATAGCTCGCTAGTTGGAGTTTTGCTATTACTAGAAAACAATGCGCCATATATTTTATCGAGTAGTCCTAATTCCCCTTTTACTCCCCAAGTTACCGTTACAGCTTTTTGTCCTGTTTGGGGTTCAAAGTCCCAATACATAGTAGCTGTGGAGGTACCATATGATTTTTTAAAACTTATTTCTTGCTCGATAGTCGTATTGGCAACATTATTTATATTCCTTATTGCTCCTGTGCCCACATCTGGATGTTCGCTTTCCCATGAATACGAGGCGTTTACTCCAGCTGTAGTGTCTCCCATTGTAATTTTAATTTCTGGATCCATTGTTGTCCACGGCCCCCATTGCTTCCAAGCTTCGAAGTCGTTGACAGTATTAAAAGCTAGACTGGTTGGTACCTCCATACTTTTTGTGACCGCGATGTTGTATTTCCCATCTTGCGCACCAAAATATACGGTGCCAGAAATAAATACAATTAAGATTAAAAAAAACAGATATTTAAGAAACTTCATAAGTATGCTACGTTGAGTAGTATCTAAACAGCCAACTAAAACGGCTAAATATTAATTACTTAGCTGGCAGTGGCTACAAATTACTGTGCACTAAGATAATCAAATTCACACATAATAATTTGCTACATTTGTGGGAAACTAAAACGATTATAATATGAAGTTTAAAGCATTATTAACCGTTATGCTAATTGGCTTGTTGGCAGTGGGTTGTCAAGAAAACAACACCCCAGAAGAAGCAGATGTAGCCGCACAGGATTCAGCTATGGATACTCAAGATTTTAATTATATGGTGGATCAGTTTGCCGATATTAAAATATTGCGTTACCAAATTCCGGGATGGGAAGATCTTTCTTTAAAAGAACAAAAATTGGTATATTATTTAACTCAGGCTGGTCTTGCAGGTAGAGATATTATGTGGGCTCAAAATTACCGACATAACTTAGAAATTCGTCACGCATTAGAAAACGTTTATACCACGTATACAGGTGACAAATCTACCCAGCAATGGAACGATTTCGAAGTGTTTTTAAAACGAGTTTGGTTCTCTAACGGAATACATCATCATTACAGCAATGCTAAACTAAAACCTGATTTTAGTCAAGCGTATTTAGAGGAGTTACTTGCCCAGACTAATTCCGATTTATCTCCAGAAGCAATAGCTGTATTGTTTAACAATGCAGACAATAAAAAAGTGAATTTATCTAAAGATGCAGATATTGTAAAAGAGAGTGCCATTAACTTTTATGGACCCAATGTTACTAATGCAGATGTAGAAGCTTTTTATGGAGCTATAGAAGTAGATCCAAACGAGCCTATCGAGATTGGTTTAAACACACGCTTGGTAAAAGAAGATGGAGTGTTAAAAGAACAGGTTTACAAAAGTGGAGGTCTTTATGGCGAGGCCATCGATAAAATTATAGAATGGCTAGAACTGGCTAAAGGGGTTGCCGAAAACGACGGTCAAGCCAAAGCGCTAGGGTTATTAATTGAGTATTATAAAACTGGAAGTTTAGATACTTGGGACGATTATGCAATTGCTTGGGTAAATTCAACCGAAGGTAATATAGATTGGATTAATGGTTTTATAGAAGTGTATAACGATCCTAAAGGCTATAAAGGTTCTTACGAAACTATCGTAGAAATTAAAGACTTCGATATGTCTAAAAAAATGGCTGTGCTCTCTATGGATGCGCAGTGGTTCGAAGACAATTCACCATTAATGGAAGAACATAAAAAAGATACCGTTACCGGGGTTTCTTATAAGACCGTTAACGTTGCGGGCGAGGCTGGCGATGCATCACCTTCTACGCCAATAGGTGTAAACCTTCCAAATAACAATTGGATTAGAACAGATCACGGAAGTAAGTCGGTGTCTTTAGGAAATATTATAAATGCCTATAATAATGCAGGAGGAAGTGGAAGACTTCAGGAATTTGCTTACGACGAACTGGAAGTTGAATTAGAACAACAATATGGCCAGTTGGCCGACAAGTTACACACTGCGTTACACGAAGTAGTAGGGCACGCCTCTGGGCAAATTAACCCAGGAGTTGGAACACCAAAAGAGACCCTTAAAAGTTATAAATCTACCATAGAAGAAGGTAGAGCGGACTTGTTCGGGCTGTATTATTTAATGGATCCAAAATTGCAAGAATTAGGCTTAGTAGAGGACTGGGAAAAAACAGGAATGGCTGCTTACGATGGTTATATTCGTAATGGTATGCTTTCTCAATTAGTGCGCTTAGAACTGGGCGACGATGTAGAAGAAGCTCATATGCGTAATCGCCAATGGGTTAGTGCGTGGGCATTCGAAAAGGGACAGCCAGATAATGTAATCGAGAAGATAGTTAAAGATGGCAAAACCTACTACAACATAAACGACTACACCAAACTACGCGAGATCTTTGGAATGTTATTACGAGAAACTCAGCGCATAACATCGGAAGGAGACTACAATGCTGCAAAAGCATTAGTAGAGGACTACGGTGTTAAAGTAGATCAAGCGATTCACAAAGAAGTGTTAGAAAGAAATTCTAAGTTTAAGTCGGCTCCATATAGTGGATTTGTAAATCCTGTGTTGGTTCCAACAACGAACGACCAAGGCGAGATTACAGGTTTTGCTATTGAGCAACCAGAATCTTTCGAGGCTCAAATGCTGGATTACGCTAGTAAATATGGGTTTTTAAAGCAGTAATAATTATCTCATAATCACAAAAAACCTCCTAGAATTATTACGTTTTAGGAGGTTTTTTTAGCTGGTATAAACAAGGGGTTAATTTATTGTACAATTGTCTTCGAAGTTTGCTGCATTAAAAGTTGCAATTCCTCCTTGTGACCCTTTATTTTTAATTCCAATTTTAACCTCGTTGTTGCCATTTCGTTTTGGAGAACAATAACGCATCAAGTAGTAACTGTTCGCTTGGTCTTCTATTTGCTGTGCTACGACTAAAAATTCGGTTTCAAGAGCG
Organism: Gilvibacter sp.; assembly: GCA_965277295.1. GTDB lineage: Bacteria > Bacteroidota > Bacteroidia > Flavobacteriales > Flavobacteriaceae > Gilvibacter. Next base: position 323,186 of record OZ255720.1, on the reverse strand, counting down.
TTTATATTATCGGCAAAGAATGCTCCACTATATCCTACTGCATTAAGCACATCTGAATCAATCTCCGATCCTAGACCAACACTGTAAAGGTTTACGGTTGCTTTGGCTTGTTCTACTGCGTTTAAAGCTGCCGAAGTAGATACTTCGTTGGCTTGATCTGTACCATCGGTGAAAATTAACAGCGACCCACTAACAATAAAGTTGGCAGCCTGACTATTCATATTGGTTCGTAAATACGATAGACTTTGTACAATGGCTCCATTTAGGTTGGTAGAACTATCCGATGGTAGGTCGGCCGAAATGGTTTCAACTTGAGAAACCAAAAGTCCTTGATCCGAAGTGAAATCTTGCAATACGGTAATATTTTCGGTTCCATCAAACCAAATTATAGATGTTAATAAGTTTTCGGCTGTAATCTGACTATAAATAGTATTTATAAACTTGGTGGTCGCATTTTTTAATAAGTTTAAACCGACTTCGTCTGCAATTACACTTCCGCTTAAATCTAAAACAATGGTATTAAAATATTTAAAGTCAGCACGGTCAGGATCTATTGTTCTGTTGGCTTCGTTTACAGAAATTAAATTGAATTCATTGTCTTCGCTGGTTTTTTCAAAAATTTCAAAAAAACTTTCCGTTCTGTTCGGAACAGGATTGTCTTGAATATCGTTAAGCTTAAAATAGACCTCGATTGTATTCGAATTAGTAGGTATGTCGGTAGAGTTATTAAAGGTCTTTACGTCCTGAATAATTACATTAAATTCGTTTGCTAGGGCTCCAGTTGTTTCTTCTTCAGGATCGTCGCATTCTGGACCTATGCCTAGAAAACAATCACAGGAAATAAATAACAAGGTGCTTAATACAAGAATTAGATTAGTCTTTAGTTTCATAATATAAGTGTTTTTATAATCGCAAAGTACCTTAGAATAAGGCACAAAAAAATACCCCATATGGGGTATTTTATAACAATCTAACCGACCGTTACTCTTTATATAGGGTACCTGTAGAGGTGTACCCCCAATCGGTATTGGTGTCTTCTTTGTCTTCGTTGCTTACATGACGCATATGGTAAACAGATAGTTTTGTTGGGTTGGACCATACTAGAGAATACATCTGTGTTTCTGTCCAAACTCCTCCTTTATCCATCCACACAAAATTTAGTTGTTCGCCGTACCCTTTACTCCATAGAACTTCGTGTTGTTTGTATTTGGCTCGATCACCATCTTCATCTATATAGACGGCATATACATTGTTGTCCTCTACGTAGAGTGTTAATTCCAGTTCGTCGTTATCTGAAGTGGTTAACGTACCGGTCCAAATTCCATCAAAATTGCGCGTTTGGGCTTGAACTGCTGTTATGCTGATTAGTGCTAGAATAAAAAAAGAGAATAGGGATTTCATAAAATAATGGTTTTTGTTTACTACAAATTAATATAAAAATTGCGAAAAGCAATATACCCAATACAGGGTAATTTTAAAAGTCATATTTTACTTCTAAGGCATATCTAAGCAGCTCTCCTTTGCCTGATAATCCCAATTTGCGAATCATATTTTTGCGGTGTTTTTCTATGGTTGACACCGAATTAAAACGAATGGCAGCTATTTCGCTAGAAGATTTGCCTTGTCCTATTAGGCTTAATATTTCACGTTCACTTTTGGATAGTACAGGCTTTTTGTTAGAACGTTTACTTCCTGATTTGATGGCAGTTATATTTATGCTTTTGTCAAAATACTCTTCGCCACTATTAACCGCTTTTATTGCTAGTAATACTTCTTCTAAAGCTGAATTTTTTAATAAGTATCCAGAGGCTCCAGCCGTTAACATTTGGCTAACCGCTTCCTGCTGATCGAACATAGAAAAGGCAATAACTTGAGTAGCTGGAAATTCTTTTTTAATGTACTTACATGCAGTAATTCCATCCATTTTTGGCATTTTAATGTCGGTAAGAACAACCTGCGGTGTTTTTTTGCGTACAATTTCTAACAGCGCTTCGCCATTGTTGGCCATGCCCACAATCTGAATATCATCTTCGTATTTTAACAATAAGTTAATCCCGTCTGCAAGGGACTGGTGGTCTTCTGCTAATGCAACTCGTATCATAAGGGTATATCTATAATAATGTTGGTTCCTTTATCAGGTTGTGAATCTACGTCCAGATTACCTTCTAAATGTTCTATTCTTCGCTCTATATTACTTAAACCCATACCTTCTCGTTGTGGCAATCTATTAGCGCTAAATCCTTTTCCGTTATCTTCTACCATAATATTAATGCTGTCGTGGTGTTGGGTAATAGAAATATTAGCTTCGCTGGCCTGTGCATGTTTTATTATGTTGGTAACTAGTTCCTGAATAATTCTAAAAATGGTTATTTCTAAGGTGCTTTCCAGACGCTCTTCGAGTCCAAAATCATGCACTTCTACTTGGAGTGTTTTAGTAGCCGATACGTTTTTAGCTAATTTTTGAACCGCAGGAAGCAGCCCATTTTTAGCGATCACTCCACTATTTTTCACATGCGCCATAGCACGAACTTCTGTATAGGCGTCTTCTAGTAAATCTTGGGTTCTGGCGTAAAGTTCGTCTTCGTTTTGCAGCTTACCTTTGTGCTTTTTTAAATGTTCAAATTGCATTTTGGCAGCACTAAGTGTTGCACCTACGCTGTCGTGTAAGTCGCTGGCAAGGCGCTGGCGCTCCTTTTCCTGTCCTGCAATCATGGCGTCTATGGTGTTTAATTCTTGTTCTTTTAAGAGCTTCTCTGTTTTTTGAATCTCGATTTCTGTTTCTTGTTCTGCAATGCGTTGTTTGCGCTTGGTGTTTCGGTAAAGCAAAAAGGCAATAATTCCACCTAAAAGTAAAGACCCACCTAGGCCAAAAGCAATGTTTTTATTTCTCGAGCTTAGTTGCTGTTCTACTAGAAGTTGTTTCTCTTTTTCGGAGGCTCTGTATTTAGTATCCGAATCGGCAATAGCGGCATCTTGGTTTAGTTTGCTAATAGAATCGTTAATAGCTAATAGCAATTTTAAATACATGGTGGCTTTGTTATAATCTCCTGCTTCGTCGAAGGTTTGGGCCATGTTTTCGTAAAAAATACGCTTGGTTTTAATGGTATTATTAGCTAGAGGAATGCTATCTGCCTTGGCATAGTATTTAATGGCATTATTATAATCGCCTAGTCCGCGATACGATTTTGCTTGATTATTGTAGTTGTAAGCAAGATAGGTAGTAAGGCTGTCACGAATAAAAATTGGTTCGAGTTCCTTAAAAATATTTAGGGCCTTAGTGTACTGTTTGTAATTGTTTGCATTGTAAACAACCGCTTTGTTAAAGGTATAATTCATTATTGCCACGGTATCGCTTATAGTTTTGGCTATGTTAATGGCGCTGTCAAAAAAATTAATGCTTTCTTCAAAATTGTCTGCGTGTAGATGTCTTACCGCAATCTTCGAAAAAGCAGTGGCTTTATCACTAGGGTTCCCGGAGTTAGAGGCATACTCGACATACTCATCTAAAAAAGGCTTAACAAACAGCTTGCTTTTTCGCTGATGCGAAAGCACTTCGATTATACTTAAATTGCTGGCGGCAACGTTATCTACGCTGTCTAAGACTGTCCAATAACGTTTGGCATTTAAATAATCTTCGAAAGACAAATCGTGTTGGTCTAATGCCAAATACGCCTGTGCTCTTATGGTATAAAACCTGGCGTTCTGATAGTCGCTTTTTGCAGTTAGGTCTATATTGTTTAAAACAGTTAAGGTGCTGTCTATGTTATCTTTTTGTAATAGATTTTCTGCTAAATTTAATTCTGAATTTTGCCCAAAAGCAATACCAGCAGCTAAATATAGCGCTGGCAGTGCGTTTTTTATGCTCTTGGTGATGCGTCTCAATGTTATTGAGTTCCAATTAAGATTGAACCGTCTTTGTCGTCTGGTTTTATGCTTAAACAGTCTTCGCCATCTGTAATTGGGTTTTCTATTTCGTTAACTTTAAAGGTTACTTGAAAATTAATAGTGCTGCCAATGGCCCAATCCATTCCTGAAAATTCAACATCGTTTACCCTATAATAATCACGACTATTAAAGGCGACAATAGATAAATTCGCATTAATTGTTTTTAATTTTCTACAATAAGTGATAGTATCTAGACTAAATTTACGATTGCCACTTTGTCGGTTACGAAGTGTAAAATGGCCTTTTTTTAATGCATCGCCTTTAAATTCAAAGTCGGCGTGCATTTCAATCTCCCCAATGGCGGAGTCGTTAAAAATTCGTTGTTCATAGTTTGAGCTTCTACTATAACTATGGCTCTCAATATTTGGTCGCATATTTTGGTGTTTTAATTCAGCAATAAAAATAATTGCAAAAAAAGTGTTTAGCCATACCCAATAGTGGGTATTTCTTAAACCAAGTTAGAACACAATAACTTTAATTACAAATTGTAATCTAGCTATTAATTTAGTAAGGGTGAGGAATTTCTAAAGATCCAAAATTTGTTTTAGACCAAGCAAGGCAAGTAAAAATATTATAAAACCAACTAATATCCAGATGCTGCCTTTGTATTGCTTTTTATGCAGATTTAAATCTTTTCTGTAGCTCCATATTATAGCGCCAACAAATACAAGAATAAAAAAGGCTATAAAAATAATACGTCCGGTAGTAAACATTAATTCGTAGTTTTACAATAGCAAAAATACGACCTTAAGTTTAGAATATGAAGAATAAAATAGCAGCGGTTCAGGCCTTTCACGATGCCTTTGGTTTAGATAGTCTAAAAAGCCCTAAAGCAGACCTTGGTCAAGCCAAGCATATGCTTAGGTATAAATTAATGCGCGAAGAGAACGAGGAATATCTGGAAGCTGCGACCCAAGGCGATTTAGTCGAGGTTGCCGACGCGCTTGGCGATATGCTTTATATTTTATGCGGAACCATAATAGAACATGGCCTGCAGCATAAAATCGAAGAAGTTTTTAACGAAATTCAGCGCAGTAACATGAGTAAACTAGGAGCCGATGGAAAACCCATTTATAGAGAAGATGGCAAAGTTTTAAAAGGTCCAAATTACTTCAAGCCCGGAATTGCCAAAATATTAAATAGCTAGACTAGGCTTTTAATCGCCAGTTGTGAATATCTGCAGTGCGATTGTACTGAATATCCATTAAAGCATTTTTAAATCGGGTAGCATAACTATCTTCTTGGCTAGGCACCGCGTATTCGGTTTCTTGAAAATTAAATGCACTTACTGGACTAATAACTGCAGCTGTTCCAGAGCCAAAAATTTCTTTAAGCGAACCATTTTTTGCGGCCGTTACAATTTCCGATACTAAAACGCGTCTTACTTCTACATCTACTCCCGCATCTTTAGCCAATTGTATAACGCTTTTGCGCGTAATGCCATCTAGAATTCGGTCGTTGTTTGGAGCAGTAATTAAGGTGTTGTTGATTCTAAAAAACACATTCATTGTACCGGCTTCTTCCAAATATTTATGTTCGTTGGAATCGGTCCAAATTACTTGTTGATATCCTTTTGCTTTAGCCAAATTTGTAGGGTAAAACTGCGCGGCGTAATTTCCCGCAGCTTTAGCCGCTCCAACGCCACCATCTGCAGCACGACTAAATTTTTCTGCAATTACAACTTTTACATCTCCCGTATAATAGGCTTGTGCTGGAGACATAATTATCATGAATTTATAGCGATCCGATGGAGAAGCAGAAACTCCGTTCTGAGTTGCAATTACAAAGGGGCGAATGTAAAGTGAGTTTCCGTTTCCGGGTTTAACCCAAGCCTTATCTAGCGCCAAAAGCTTATGCATAGCATCGAAAAAAAGCGCTTCAGAAAACTCAGGAATTGCTAAGCGTTTAGACGACTTGTTTATTCTAGCTAGATTCTCTTCTGGTCTAAATAGAAACACATCGCCCGCATCGTCTTTAAAAGCTTTCATGCCTTCAAAAACAGCTTGCCCATAGTGAAATACCTTGGCAGCAGGCTCGATTAACATTGGGCCGTACGGCTTAATGGTAGGGTTTTGCCATTGCCCGTCAATAAAATCACATTCAAACATATGGTCTGTAAACACTTGACCAAAAACTAGAGAATCAAAATCGACATCGTTTATTTTAGATGATTCAATTTTTTGTACGTTAATGGTATGTGGTGATACTAGGCTCATATAAATTTATTTGGTGCACAAAATTAGGTAAAAAAACTGCTATATAAAATGTAAATTATTCATAAAATTGCAGTAACTTATGTGTTTATTTAAATTGTATTATAAAATGAAATATTGGATTATATTGCTTGTTGTAAGTGTCTCATTTACAGCTTGTAAAAACGAAGTTAGTAAAGAAGAAGCTACAGTAGAAGCTCAAGAAGTTACACAAAAATACAGGTCGTTTGGCGATGAAATATCCGCTACCCAGGTCCTTACTCCTGAAGAATTAGTTGCTCGCCAATCTAGTCTTAAGGTTGGAGACACGATTCCGGTTAAATTTAGTTCGAAAGTAAACACAGTTTGCCAAAAGAAAGGCTGTTGGATGAAGGTTAATGTTGGGGAAGAAGAAACTATGGTTCGCTTTAAGGATTATGGCTTTTTTATGCCCTTAGATATTGCTGGACAAGAAGCCATAATAGAAGGTGTTGCCTTTTTGGAAGAGCTTAGTGTAGAGGATCAAAAGCATTATGCCGAAGACGATGGTAAGTCTGCAGAAGAAATTGCTGCAATTACAGCGCCTAAACAATCGCTTGCAATTATCTCTAACGGAGTTTTGTTACCCGAAGAGGTTAAGCAGTAATCATGAAGCGCCAAATCATCGCAACTGCCGATGGTTCGGTTACTATTTTTCTAAAGGACTGGAACGAACATTATCATTCCAAGCACGGTGCTATTGCTGAAGCTATGCACGTTTTTATAGAAACGGGTTTGGTGCATTGTATTGCAAAAGGTAACCACAATCCTGTTCGAATATTAGAAATTGGATTTGGTACTGGTTTAAACGCTTTATTAACCCAGCAATACGCGGCAGTTAACAACTTAAATATTGCATATACTGGGGTCGAGGCATATCCAATTTCTGAATCGGAAATCGAGAACATTAATTATGCGAGCTGCATAAATATCCCAAATCAGGAATTTTTAAGACTGCACCAGGTTCCTTGGGAAAGTTTACAACAAATTAGCCAGGGATTCGCGCTACATAAACAACAACTAGACTTTAAATTAATAAATAGTTCGTCCCAGTTCGATCTAATTTATTTTGATGCCTTTGGTCCAAGAGTGCAACCAGAATTGTGGACACTGGAGCAATTTTCGAATATGTTTAAGGCTCTAAAACCCGGAGGAGTTTTGGTTACCTATTCGGCAAAAGGAGATGTAAGACGCGCAATGCAAGCAGCTGGATTTACTGTAGAGCGTTTGCCTGGACCGCCCGGAAAACGTGAAATGTTACGTGCTAGTAAAGCACAATAATTAAAAATTAAAGTTTAGATAATGACCATTTTAATTACCGGTGCAACAGGATTAATAGGCACACAATTAACAGCCATACTACAAAGTCAGGGCCACAAAATTCATTATTTAACCACCCGCAGTTCCAAAATTGAAAGTACTTCAAATTATCAAGGCTTTTTATGGAATGTTAGCCAGCAAACTATAGACGCCGCTTGCTTAGAAGGAGTGGAATGTATTGTGCATTTAGCAGGGGCTACCGTGGCAAATAAATGGACTAAAACTTACAAGCAAGAAATTCTAGATAGTCGTATTGATAGTATCACGCTTTTAAATGCGACTTTAAAACAACAGACAAATAAAGTAAAGCATATTGTTAGTGCCTCGGGTATTAGTATCTATCCTGGAGATTCGCAAGACTTATTTACAGAACAAAGTACACAAGAAGGCAACGACTTTTTAGCCAATGTTACCAAAGCATGGGAAGCAGCCGCAGACAGCTTAACAGCTTTAAATATTAAACTCGCTAAAGTGCGCACTGGAGTTGTATTTGATCCCTCTCAGGGAGCATTGCCAAAAATAGCACAGCCCATTCGATATGGTGCAGGGGCCGTTTTAGGCTCCGGGGATCAATGGATTTCTTGGATCCATTTACAGGATATTTGTGGAATTTACTCCCATATAATTGCACATCAGTTGGAAGGGGTCTATAATGCCGTTGCCCCAGAGCCAGTTACAAACAAGGCTTTAACCCAGCAAATAGCAAAAGCACTTAAAAAGCCATTATTCTTGCCAGCCGTACCTGCATTCTTTTTAAAATTACTACTTGGAGAACGTTCCGCTTTAGTGCTTGAAGGCCCTAAGGTAAGTTCACAAAAAATTAAAGAAGCGGGCTATACCTTTGAGTTCCCCGAGGTTAAATCTGCCATAGCAGCGCTATTAAAATAAATCAATGACATTTTGACATTTTATTATAATTGGCAGTACTTTTGCGTGCCATTTATAGACATTTAAAAAGACTGATTTGCCATGAGCAAAAAAGAAAATAAAAAGAAAGTAACTGCCCAAGAGGAATTGGACCAAATGCTAGAACAAGAGCAGGTTGAGGTTCAAGAGCAGCAAACAGAAGTTGTTGAAGAAACCGAACTAGAAGCGGCAAAGCGTCAAGTTCAGGAAGAAAAAGAAAAGTTTTTGCGCCTATTTGCCGAATTCGAAAATTATAAAAAACGAACAGGTCGGGAGCGTTTAGAACTGTTTAAAACTGCTAGTCAAGAAGTTATGATTGCCATGCTTCCAGTTTTAGATGATTTTGATCGGGCGTTAAAAGAAATTGAGCGTGCAGAAGACGATTCGTTGTTTGAAGGCATAAAGCTTATTCACAATAAATTTAAAGAGACCTTAAAGGCTAAGGGGCTAACTCCAATCGAAACCCAGAAAGGAACAACATTCGATGCCGACTTGCACGAGGCGGTAACTCAAATTCCTGCACCTTCGGACGATTTAAAAGGTAAAATTATAGACGTAATCGAAAAGGGATATTCCCTTGGTGAAAAAATAATTCGTTACCCCAAGGTGGTTATCGGACAATAATAAGACGCATTTTGAAAGAAGATTTTTACGACATATTAGGCTTAGATAAAAGTGCTTCGGCTGCCGAAATTAAAAAGGCATATCGCAAAAAGGCGATTGAGTTTCATCCCGATAAAAATCCGGGAGACGAAAAGGCCGAAGAAAACTTTAAAAAAGCTGCAGAGGCTTACGAAATCTTAAGCGATCCCAATAAAAAATCTAAATACGACCAGTTTGGACATCAAGCTTTTCAAGGCGGTGGCTTTGGCGGCGGTGGTGGTATGAATATGGATGACATATTTAGCCAGTTTGGAGATATTTTTGGCAGCGCCTTTGGCGGTGGCGGCGGATTCAGTGGCGGATTTGGTGGAGGTTTTGGCGGCGGACAACGCCGTGTTAAAGGAAGCAATCTGCGTATTCGTGTTAGTTTAACGCTAGAAGAGATTGCCAATGGCGTAGAGAAAAAAATAAAGGTTAAGCGAAAAAAGCTGGCCCAAGGCACTACGTACAATACGTGTACAACCTGTAATGGACAAGGACAGGTAACACGTATTCAGAATACTATTTTGGGTAGAATGCAGACCGCAGCAACGTGCTCTACATGTAGTGGGACAGGTCAAATGATAGACAAAAAGCCTGCAAATGCAGATGCCAATGGAATGATTCAAACCGAAGAGACGGTTGCTATTAAAATTCCGGCGGGAGTAGAAGATGGAATGCAATTAAAAGTTACGGGTAAAGGAAACGATGCCCCAGGCAATGGTATTGCAGGAGATTTGTTAGTAGCTATTCAAGAAAAGGAACATCCACTATTGCAACGTGAAGGAGACAACCTACATTACGATTTGTATGTAAGTTTTTCGGATGCAGCTTTAGGAACATCTAAAGAAATAGAAACCGTAAGCGGAAAAGTGCGCATAAAAATAGAACCAGGAGTTCAGAGTGGTAAAATTTTGCGTTTGCGCAATAAGGGTATTCCTAGTATTAATGGTTACGGAAAAGGTGATTTATTGGTACATGTGAATGTATGGACCCCGCGTACTTTGTCTAAAGAACAAAAGGACTTTTTTGAGCGTATGAGTAGTGACGAACACTTTCAACCAAAACCTGAAAAAGAGGATAAATCGTTTTTTGAAAAAGTAAAAGATATGTTTTCTTAAACCTATCTTATTATTCAAATATTTTATATATATTTGACTATTACTGGATTCTTTCTAGTAATAATTTTTCTTTTTCATAGCAATTTTTTTCCCATCCTTGATTCAGTTCAAGGGTGGGTTTTATTTTTTAAGCAATTCTATGTAACTTTTTGCTAGTGATTTATACTAATTCAATGTCGATTTCCTTTAAGGAGATTGTTCTTCAAAAACTTCAACCACAATTATGAACGACTTACTAGTTGCAGAAAATGTTACCAAGCAATTTGGTGATTTCACTGCCCTTAACCAAGTATCTATTGCTGTGCCTAAGGGAAGTGTTTTTGGGCTTTTAGGACCTAACGGTGCTGGAAAAACAACCTTTATTAGAGTAATAAATCAAATAACCATGCCCGATACGGGTACGGTACATTTAGACGGCGAGCCTTTGCGTCCCGATCATATAAAAAATATTGGCTATCTACCCGAAGAGCGTGGCTTGTACAAGTCCATGAAGGTAGGGGAGCAAGCTTTGTATTTAGCACAATTAAAAGGGCTAGATAAAAACGAGGCACGCAAGCGTCTAAAAATGTGGTTTGAACGTTTAGAAATAGGTGATTGGTGGAACAAAAAAATCCAGGAATTATCTAAGGGAATGGCACAAAAAATTCAATTTGTGGTCACGGTTTTACACGAGCCTAAACTATTAATTTTTGACGAACCATTTAGTGGCTTCGACCCGATTAATGCTACCTTAATTAAAAACGAAATCTTAAGACTTCGCGATAATGGTTCGACTATTATTTTCTCTACCCACCGCATGGAATCGGTAGAAGAAATGTGCGACCATATTGCACTTATTCACGAGTCGAACAAAATTTTAGATGGCAAGTTAATCGATATTAAGCGCGCCAATAAGACCAATACATTCGAAGTTGGATTAATGACTGACAACGAATCTGCAGTAGTAAAAGAATTAGAGACTAAATTTAATATTGAACCAGCGGAGTTTAAAACCATAAACGACGAACTGCGTTACACCATTAAATTGGGAGAAAACGGATCGGCAAACGATTTAATTCAATATTTAACCGGAAAGGGACAATTAACCCATTTTGTCGAGGTAATTCCAACGGCTAACGACATCTTTATTCAAACGGTAAAAAACAACTAAATTATGAACCATCTTCCGCTAATTATAAAACGAGAGTACCTAAATAAGGTAAAAAATAAGTCGTTTATTTTAATGACGTTTTTAAGTCCGCTAATTATGGTGGCCTTAATTTTTGTTGTCGGTTACTTATCGCAATTAAATAACGACGATGTAAAAACCATTTCGGTTTTAGACCAGTCTGGCTTGTTTCAAGGAAAATTTCAGGACACAGAAACCACGAAGTATAAAATGGTTTCGGGTGTTACTTTAGATTCGGCCAAGGTTGCCGTAGAGCGTGACCAAGAGTACGGACTACTTTATATTCCAGAGTTTAGTTCGTACGATCAATTGGCAGACGACATTACTTTCTATTCTGAAGATTCTCCGTCGCTCATGCTAATTCAGAACATAGAAAATAAAATAGAAGATTACGCCAGTGATATTCGCATAGCAGAAGCCGGTATGGATGCCGAAAAGATTCGGGAATTGCGCGTGCGGGTAAGTACCAATCTAGAAACGTTTAAAGGTGAAGAAACCTCTAAAATGGGGTCGGTGGTAAAATTAGCCTTTGGCGGAATAGCAGGGTACCTATTATTTATGTTCATTATTATTTATGGGAACATGATTATGCGCTCGGTTATCGAAGAAAAGACAAGTAGAATTATAGAGATTATTATTTCTTCTGTTAAACCGGTACAACTGTTATTGGGTAAAATATTTGGTACCTCATTGGCTGGGATTACACAATTTGCGGTTTGGGTAATTCTAATTGGAGTATTTATGACCGTAGCTACAACTATTTTTGACATCGATCCAGCGGCCGCTCAGGCTAGTTCGGAATTGGTAACCCAAGCTCAAAATAATCCCGATGTAAATAGCGAAATGACAGCGCTTTTTACCGAAATAAATAACCTGCCATTACTAAACTTAGTAATTATGTTTATTCTGTTCTTTTTAGGCGGTTATTTAATGTATGCATCGCTTTACGCAGCAATTGGAGCTGCCGTAGATAACGAAACCGATACCCAGCAGTTTATGCTCCCTATTTTAATGCCACTTATACTAGCGGTCTATGTTGGGGTATTTACCGTAATAGAGAATCCGCATGGAACGGTTTCGCAAGTATTTAGCTTTATTCCTTTAACATCTCCAGTGGTTATGCTTATGCGTATTCCTTTTGGTGTACCAATTTGGCAACAAATTCTATCTGTAGTCATTTTATTTGCTACTTTTATGGGCACCGTGCTTTTTGCTGCAAAAATTTACCGAGTAGGTATTTTAATGTATGGTAAAAAGGCGAGTTATAAGGAGATATTTAAATGGTTAAAATATTAGCGTTAGTCCAAGACGAAACCCTGGCCCAAGAGGCTACAGAAATAACTAAAAGTGTTTGGAGTTCTATTAAGGAGTTCTTAAATATTGGGTTGCACTTAGGCGAAGACGATAAACAAATTCATATTACCATAGGGCTGTTACTAGTTTTAGTAACAGCTTTATTTTTAACAGGAATTATTCTTAAGTTCTTGCGAAAGTTAGTTACGCGTCGCATGGAAGATGCTAACCGACTTAAGTTTGTGAGTATTTTTAAGTTTCTTAAGTACTTTATTTATCTAATTGTAATCTTAATTACTTTTAGTTCTGCAGGAATTAACATTACCGTCTTACTAACGGCCTCGGCGGCTTTATTTGTTGGTTTAGGACTGGCGCTACAGGAATTATTTCAAGATATTTTAGGAGGTATTTTTATAATAACCGACAAATCTCTTTTGGTGGGAGATGTTATAGAAGTAGATGGTACAGTAGCTCGAGTGTTCGAAATAAAACTTAGAACCACCCGGGCCTTAACTCGCTCTGATAAAGTAATTATTGTTCCCAATCACAAATTTATTAGTGATACCATAATAAACTATACACAAAACCACAGAATGACGCGGGAAGGCGTTAGTGTAGGCGTTGCTTATGGAAGCGATACGCAATTGGTAAAACGTTTACTTTTAGAGGTAGTAAAAGCACATAAAAGTGTGCTAAAAACGCCCGAACCACGTGTAATTTTTGAAGATTTTGGAGATTCAGCCTTGATTTTTACGGTATATTTTTATATTACGGACAGCTTTGCAGATCCTATTGTTAAAAGTGATATCCGATTCGAAATTGATGCTGTATTCAGGAAAAACAAAATTACCATTCCATTCCCTCAACGCGACGTGTACTTGTATAACAAAAATACAACTGGGCCAAAGCAACAAGCACCAGGCATTGAATAAACTATGCTGCACTTTATTATTAGTTATTGGATTTGCAATGCAAGCCCAAAACACAGATATAATGCGGGTAGAGTACACTTATATTCCACAGTCAAATTCAGAGAACGTAGTTGGTCGTGCTAGAGCGTTAATTAATTTTCCTATACCCTTGTCTTGGGAAGGAAGTTATTTAGTACCAGGTTTTGAGTATCGCAACACCAATATCGATATGAATGGCCCGCTTCCTTTTGACACAAAAGATTTAAATAAGTTCGAGCAATTTCGAGCAACTGTGGCCTATACTTTTAAATTTAAAAACGATTGGCGCTTTGGAGCTCAAGCGGGTATAGAATTAGCTTCTAACTATGAACGCAGTGATTTTTTATCTAACGATTTGCTTTTTAGTGGTGCCGTTTATATGGTTAAAGATAATTCCGGTGACGATGTAGAAATACCCACCCGTTGGGTTCTTGGATTACAATATTCTACCAATGCTGGACGTCCTTTTCCTATTCCAATTATTAATTATTACAAAAGATTTAAACCGACTTGGTCTTATGCTGTAGGAACCCCTAAAACAAATATTAAACACTTTATTTCGCCCAAGCACTCACTACAAGCTTATGTTTCTATAGATGGTTTTTATTCTAACATACAGAATAACAGAGTGGTTACCAACCCAGATGGAACAACCGCAATTGCCGACAATATTTCTATGACTTTGGTTCATAGCGGAATAGGTTATGAGTATTATTTTTCGGAACACTTCTTGTTATATGTTTACAGCGCTTATACTTTTTATAACGAATTGCGTTTAAGAGACGAAAGCAGAAGGAACAACGTTTATACCATTAACCAAGAAAATACTGTTTATTTTAGAACAGGATTAAAATTTAAAATATAATATGGCGAACATATTAATTATAGAAGACGAAGCAGCCATTAGACGCGTGCTTACAAAGATACTATCGGAAGAAAGCAGCGACTACAACGTTAGTGAAGCTGTAGACGGACTTGAAGGCATCGAACTTATTAAGAAAGAAGATTTTGACTTAGTGCTTTGCGATATTAAGATGCCCAAAATGGATGGGGTAGAAGTACTTGAAGCGGTTAAAAAAATTAAACCAGAAACTCCTATGGTAATGATTTCTGGCCATGGCGATTTAGATACCGCGGTTAATACTATGCGTCTTGGAGCCTTCGATTATATTTCTAAACCCCCCGATTTAAATCGACTTTTAAATACGGTGAGAATTGCCTTAGACAGAAAAGAGTTGGTTGTAGAAAATACGCGCCTTAAAAAGAAGGTGAGTAAAAACTACGAAATGATAGGGAATTCAGATGCCATAGATAAGATTAAACAGATGATCGAAAAGGTGGCCCCTACAGAGGCTCGCGTTCTAATTACTGGTCCTAACGGAACAGGTAAGGAATTAGTTGCACATTGGTTGCATCAAAAAAGTGAACGTTCTAATGGTCCAATGATCGAAGTAAACTGCGCAGCTATCCCGAGTGAACTTATAGAAAGCGAACTGTTTGGTCATGTAAAAGGAGCTTTTACTTCGGCTAATAAAGACCGTGCGGGAAAGTTCGAGGCTGCCAATGGCGGGACTATATTTCTAGACGAAATAGGCGATATGAGTCTTTCTGCTCAAGCCAAAGTATTACGTGCATTACAAGAGAATAAAATTCAACGTGTTGGTAACGATCGCGATATTAAAGTAGATGTACGTGTGGTTGCCGCCACCAACAAGAACTTGCAAAAAGAGATTGCCGACGGGAACTTTCGGGAAGATTTATATCACAGACTCGCCGTAATATTAATAAATGTTCCGGCCCTTAATGAGCGTCGTGACGACATTCCATTATTACTCGATTATTTTTCGAAACAAATTGCCGAATCGCAAGGGACAGGTCAAAAAACATTCGACCAAAAGGCAGTAAAATTACTTAAGGAATACGATTGGACGGGTAACATTCGAGAGCTTCGTAATGTAGTAGAACGCCTTATTATCTTGGGTGGAAGCTCCATTACAGAATCCGATGTAAAAATGTTTGCTAGTAAGTAGATTCCTTAAAAAAATAGTACCTTAGGATTGTGATAAATCATAACCTATGCAAATAGATTCTAAGGACTATAAAGTAGTCGCACCTGTTGTAATTTCCGATTATCCAACCTATCAAGATTTTGGTCAAGACAAAAAAAGGCTAGAAAAAGAACTCGAAGACGTGCGTTCCCGTTTAGGAAAACTGCAGGACACCATGTATGCACACGATAAATACGCTGTGCTAATTTGCTTGCAGGGCATGGATACCTCTGGAAAAGACAGTCTTATTCGCGAAGTTTTTAAAGATTTTAATTCCCGTGGGGTGGAGGTGCATAGCTTTAAGGTTCCTACCGAATCCGAGCTAGATCACGATTACCTTTGGCGACATTATATTGCACTTCCGCGACGTGGCATTTTTGGAATTCACAATAGAACACATTACGAAAACGTCTTGGTTACACGCGTACATCCCGAATATATTTTAGGGGAGCGTTTGCCTAAATTAAAGTCGGTCGATCAAATAGACGATGCGATTTGGGATAGACGATTCGAGCAGATTAATAACTTCGAAAAGCATTTAACACAAAATGGAACCTTAATATTTAAATTCTATTTAAATCTGTCAAAAGACGAGCAAAAAAATAGATTGCTTAGACGTTTGCGTAAAAAAGAAAAAAACTGGAAGTTTTCGGCTGGAGATTTAAAAGAACGTCGCTTGTGGGATAAGTATATGGAATACTACCAAGATGCCATTAATCGCACTTCTAAAGATCATGCACCTTGGTACATGATTCCTGCCGACAATAAACCAGCTGCGCGCGTTATTGTTGCAAATATTTTATTGGAAGCCATGCAAGAATATACCAACATTAAGGAGCCAGAATTGGATCCTAAAATTCAAGGGAAATTAAAAGAATACCTAAAAGAATTAAACAACGAATAAGTCATTAGTTATGAATTTTAAACATGTAACAGTAACTTTATTATTATGTTACTGCTCACTAGCAAGTGCCCAAACTGTCGTTAATTCAGATTCTTTAATGCTTAGAAACCTGTATGACCTTGCTTTGTTAAACGGAAAAAGTTACAGTTGGCTGGAACATTTGTCCAATCAAATTGGAGGGCGATTATCTGGATCTAAACAAGCTCAGGAAGCTGTCGAATACACTAAGGCAGAGCTAGAGAAACTTGGATTAGACAAAGTGTGGTTACAACCTGTTATGGTGCCAAAATGGGAACGAGGCAAAAAAGAAACTGCCTGGTTTACCGCAAGTGGTAAAACCTTGCAAGTTCCAATTTGTGCCTTGGGAGGTTCTATAGCTACCCCTAAAGATGGCTTAAAAGCCCAAGTTGTAGAAGTAGGTGGTCTGGACCAATTGGCAGCTTTAGGTGAATCCCAATTAAAGGGAAAGATAGTTTTCTACAATAGTCCCATGCAGGCGGAACTTATAAATACCTTTCAAGCCTATGGTGGCTGTGTGGATCAGCGTTACGCTGGAGCTATGGAAGCTGCAAAATATGGCGCTGTAGGAGTTATTGTACGTTCTATGAATCTGCGAATAGACGATTATCCCCACACAGGTTCTATGTCTTATGGCGATTTAGCCGATGAACAAAAAATACCGTCGGCAGCAATAAGCACTGCGGGAGCAAATGCTTTAAGTTTGGCGCTGCGCGAAAATCCTGAGTTGGAATTTAGCTACACCATGTCGTGTAAAACATTTGCAGATGTACAATCGTATAATGTAATTGGTGAAATCACTGGCTCTGAGCATCCAGATAAGTATTTTGTTATTGGAGGTCATCTAGATTCCTGGGATACAGGCGACGGAGCCCACGACGATGGAGCCGGCTGTGTACAATCTATGGAAGTACTCAGGCTGTTAAAAATGGCAAATTACACACCAAAACACAGTATTCGAGTTGTAATGTTTATGAACGAAGAAAACGGTCTGCGCGGCGGTAATGAATATGCTGAACAAGCAAAAGTGAACAACGAAAATCACGTTTTTGCTCTGGAAAGTGATGCAGGAGGCTTTTCTCCTAGAGGATTTTCTTTTGACTGCGATGACGCTAATTTTACGCAAGTAGCATCTTGGCAATCGTTATTTGAACCTTACTTAGTGCATTGGTTTAAAAAAGGAGGAAGTGGAGCAGATATTGGTCCACTAAAAAAGGAATCAGGAATCGTGCTTTCCGGATTACGTCCAGATTCGCAGCGTTATTTTGATTATCATCATGCGCCAAACGATACCTTCGATGCTATTAATAAACGGGAGCTCGAACTTGGAGCAGCAGCTATGGCAAGTTTAGTTTATTTGTTTGATAAGTACGGGGTAAAGTAATACTAATTACTCGCGTCTTTTTATCCACAGGATAACCGAAGGATTTGAAACGTCTCCGTTACCATCGTCACGAGCTCTAACGTTAATATTGTCACCTATAGAAAAATCAATATCTTGGTTTAGGTCGGTATAGATACCACCTACCAAGTTAAAGTCGTCTACGCTTACATTAGCGCCGCCATTTCGGATTCGGATTTCGAAACGTTTTGTAGCGTTTCCTCCAGATGAATTTGACGAAATGTGAACAATGGTACCGTTAAATGGCATTATTGCTCCTCCATTTACATTTGCAACCCGACCACCGTAATATAAATTTTGATTCGATACAGCATTTCCAGCACGTGTATATGCAAGTTGCATGGTAGAAACACTTAACCATTTAGATCGACTCGAGTCATATAAATACATTTCGTCGCCAATAACCGTAAATTGTCCAGCCGATAAATTTGTGGTTGGAACTGCCGCCATAGGAACGAGTTCTAAAGGTGCCAAATCTGTTGTTCCTGAATCTATGGTTAACTGACCATTAGGGGTAATGGTGCCAATTCCTACTTGTGCCAGTGAGACTGTTGAAAAGAGCAAAAAAGCTACTACTGTTAAGGATTTAAAAATCATAATTTTACTAATTAATGCTTAAAAAAACCACTTTAATTAGCTTAAAAAGCTAACAGTCAGTGATTACATCTTGAGCAAAATTACTAATTTTTATCTTTTTTTGACTGATTTTTCATACAAATTAATCCATTCATCTACAGTGAGCTTGGAGGTGAGTTCTCCTATTAATTCGAAAGGTAGGGTTTCTATTTTTTTAAAACGAACACAACTTTTACCCATATCTAGTTTGGTTTTTACATAATTAGGGTACTGCGTGACGAACCACTCCATTAGCTCGGGATTGGAGTAAATTCCCATATGATAAACGGCAATAAAATTCTTTTGCGACGCAATATTCATAAAGGGTAGGGGTAATTTTGGATCGCAGTGGTAACCATCTGGATATGCGCTATGGGGAACAACATATCCAATCATTCCATAATTCATTACAGGCTCAAAACCCTTAGGAAGATGCTCCAAAATGGTAGTATGTAATTTGTTCATGGCGGGCTGTCGCTCCTCCGGAATGGCTTTTAAATACTGGTCAATTGTGTCTGCTTGATGCTTCATTTTAGTGTGTTTACTAACAAGATATTAAAAATAATAATTAATTCCTGTTTGGAGTTTCAAACTAATTACCTTTGAGTCTTTATAACAGAAAATGGCCTTATCACTTTCGCAATATACTAAGGAGTTTAAATATAACTGGACGCTAGCCGCGCCAGTTATGTTGGGTATGCTTGGACATACTTTTGTAAGCTTTGTAGATAATGTTATGGTAGGACAATTGGGTACTGCTGAATTGGCTGCTGTTTCTTTAGGGAACAGTTTTATGTTTATAGCCATGTCTTTAGGGATTGGTTTTTCTACAGCAATAACCCCGTTAGTTGCAGCCGCCGACGCCGAAGGCGACCCAGCGAAAGGAAAATCTACCTTTAAACACGGCCTGTTTTTATGTACTGTCTTGGGTATTGCGTTGTTTTTAGGGGTTTATTTTTCTAAGCCGCTCCTTTATTTTATGAAGCAGCCCGAAGAGGTTGTTATTTTGGCAATGCCGTATTTAGACTTGGTGGCATTTTCTTTGGTTCCCTTAATAATTTTTCAGGCCTTTAAACAGTGTAGCGATGGCTTGAGTATGACTAAAGCTCCCATGTATGCTACCTTATTGGCCAATGTGGTAAACGTTGTGCTTAATTATCTGCTCATCTTTGGAAAGTTTGGTTTTCCAGAAATGGGGATTGTTGGGGCTGCGGTAGGTACCTTGGTTTCCCGTTTTATTATGGTGGGTTATTTATGGTTAATTATGAAGCGCAGGCTAAAATCTAAAAGCTACGTTACACAAATTAAATTATTCGTTTTAGAAAATAGCATGCTTAAGCGCTTGTTTAATTTAGGATTTCCGTCGGCATTACAAATGTTTTTTGAAGTCGCCATTTTTACAGCGGCCATTTGGCTTTCAGGAATTTTAGGAAAGAATCCACAAGCAGCAAACCAAATTGCCTTAAACTTATCTTCCATGACCTTTATGGTAGCCATGGGACTTAGTGTTGCCGCTATGATTCGTGTAGGAAATCAAAAAGGGTTACAGCGCTACAGAGAGTTACGACGTATTGCGTTTTCTATTTTTTTACTGACGACTATTTTGGCTTTTTGTTTTGCGATTTTGTTTATGGTTTTTAACACCATCTTGCCCAAACTTTATGTAGATTTTGACGATCCTGTTAATTTTCAGGACAATTTCGAGGTAGTTACAATTGCGGCAAAACTTATGTTTATTGCGGCTATATTCCAAATTTCCGATGGAATTCAAGTGGCAGTATTAGGCGCGCTGCGCGGAATGCAAGACGTAAAAATTCCAACATTAATAACCTTTATTGCTTATTGGTTGGTAGGGTTTCCAATCTCTTACTTTCTTGGCCTGCACAGTGCGTATAAAAGTTCTGGAATATGGATAGGACTACTTGCTGGTTTAACGGTTTCTGGGGTCTTGTTACTAATTAGATTTAATGTATTAAGTAAACGTCTAATTAAAGAAAAAGACGCTTTACAGATCACAGAACAAGCTACGGACTAATTATAATTAGTATTTTTGATTTTTAATTAAGCGGTCATGGAAATTCCAAAGTTTTTATTAGGCGATAATACCGATTATCAAGATGCCATATTTGTTATTCATACTGAATTCCCTAGGTTTATAATTAATCTTGTAAACGATCAGTTGGAGTGGTTAGAAGAATTCGATCAACACGAACAAAAAGAAGTAGAGACCGAAACACAAAACATGATTGCCCAAGCTTCTGAATTTTACGACCGTGAAGTAGCGCGTTACCAAGCTAATGATTGATCAGCTTTTACAATACGATACGCAGCTTTTTACCTATCTGAATAGTTTAGGGAGCGCGACATGGGATTGGCTCTGGCTAATTATAACCAATAAGTTTGCTTCGGCACCAATATATGCAATCTTGCTTTTTTTAGCCTATAAAAAGTATGGTTGGCGCATTACTATTGGTATTGTAGTTATTACGGCGCTCATGATCACCTTTACCGATCAACTAACCAATTTTGTAAAAGATTATTTTGAACGTCCAAGACCTTGCCAAGAAGATGCATTGCAACAGAGCATACGCTATGTTGCGCCGCGATGTGGCAAGTTTAGTTTCTTTTCGGGTCATGCTACAAGTACTATGGCAGGTGCCGTTTATATAGGGTTGTTGCTAAAAAAATGGTATAAGTATGTGCCCTTTATTATGCTTTTTTGGGCATTTTTGGTAAGCTATAGCCGTATTTATGTTGGGGTGCATTACCCAATAGATATTGTTACAGGGATGCTCGTGGGTGGGCTCTCCGGGTTTGCCTTTTACAAATTAGAACGCGTTGTAGAAAAACGCATTAGTCGCGCTTAGTAACTATAAATAGTGTTCGTGCTAGACGGCTTTTATGACCGCCTTGATCTTTTCCTTTAGGGTTCATATCGAACTGGGTTTCTTCTAGTATAAAATACCCTTTAAAATCTTCTTTAAACTGCTCCATTTTATCTGGGGCAACCAATACTCCAAATCGAGGTTGATTAGGCAACGTAAGTTCTCCTTCTTGCTTTAAAACTTGAATAACGCCTTTGTAATCCCAAATTAATTCTGGTGTAAAAAAATCGTATTCATAAACTTTGTAATTGGTTTGTTCCTCCCATTGGTGAAGCGCTGCTAGACCCTTGTAGGCCGGATTTACGGTTAAGGTTTTGGACATGGGAATGCCAAAACACATAATGGCCATTATAAACAAGATGGTATAATTAAATACATTTTGAATTTGCTTACGCAATAGTGCTTGCCACACTAAAAATCCAAGAACAAATAGGGCAATACTCAAGGCAATAAACCAAAACCAATACCCTTGTAACTGGTCAGCTAAATAAAAGTAACCTCCTATACCAAAAGCTAACCCTAGGGTGCCAACAATACCAAAACTTAAATAAACAGGTACTTGCTCTTTCCAATTG
The DNA here is from genome assembly GCA_965277295.1 of Gilvibacter sp. GTDB lineage: Bacteria > Bacteroidota > Bacteroidia > Flavobacteriales > Flavobacteriaceae > Gilvibacter. The sequence goes on along the minus strand of OZ255720.1, from coordinate 301,163 downwards.
CTTATGGTTTTAAAGTGGAGTATTAAATATTCTATATAGTAACCAGTTGTCCAGGCCATTGGAATAAGCACTGGTAATAAATAACGCGACTTCTTTTCGGGAATTATCGACAATAATACCACACTTAATAAGGTCCAAAGTAAGCTAAAAGTGTAGCCTTTTTTATTAGAGACACGATTTTTTAGATACGGATAAAGTAAGCCGACAAAAGCAAGTACAGTCCAAATTCCAGATTGGGTAAAAAAGCTCCAATAGTAATAAAATGGACGCACGTTATAGCTTGTCCAATTAGCAGTTTCTCGTTCTGTAATGGCTTGAACTGCCACGGAATCTACCGTGTAGGTATACCAATACCACCATCCTGAGCCAATAGCAACGATAATTAAAAAAAGTATTAAAGGGAGTACCCGAGATTTTATGCCATGGTATTTATAGACAATACCGTAAGCGATTAAAAACGGAAGCAATAAGGCGTACATAGATACTGGTCCTTTGCTCATAAACGAAGCCGCCATAAATATGGCCGCAATAATTACGTGTTTGTATTTGCCAGAATTTTTGCTAAAAAACAAATACAAATAATAAATGGCCGGTAGCATAAAGGCATGGGTAAAAATATCCCATTGTCCGTTACGCCCAGCAAACAAAATGTAAAAAGAAGTGAGTAGTACAAAAGTTCCTAAAAGCGAAACCAATTTGTTTGCCGTCCATGCTAAGCTAAGTTTATAACCGTAACAGCTAAGCAATACAACACTTAAGGCAGCTGGTAAACGCATGGCCCAAATTTTTAGACCAAAAATAGCTCCAGAAAAAGCGGTTAGCCAAGTAGGTAAAGGCGGTTTCTGGTACCTAGGCTCCCCGTTAATGGTGGTGAGTATCCAATTGTCGTCTACTAGCATTTCGCGGGCCGTGATAAAGTTTCTGGCCTCCATAATATTAACGGCAAGCTCACCTAAATTCACAAAGAATAAAGGAATACAACTAAGAATAATTAACAGCAACGGGTTTTCTTTAATCTTATTCATGTTGCTTTTTTAAGATTAAAATATTGCGAACATAAATTAACATACCAGCTCCGTGTCCAAATAATAATACGGGATCTTTTCTAAAAATGGCATAGATTAGAATCATAGAGGCTCCTGTTACACTTAGTACCCAAAAGCCCATTGGTAACTGCGATTCTTTTTTGCGTTCGGAATACAACCATTGGTAAATAAACCTAAAAGTAAATACAATTTGTGCAACTATTCCCAGAACTAAAAGCCAGTCAGGAATTTGGTCGTTGTTAAGTAATAAATCAATATCGTATTTTCCATTATTATAGGCATAGGTTACAATCCCAATAGGAAACACAATTAAAAACAGTCTAAATAATACATGTGCTTTTTGCCAATGCCCTTGCAAATGTAAATTGCGAATGTATATAAAATAGGTTAAGGATTGCCCGAGCATTATGGCAAAGTCTTCGCGTAAATACCCGTAAACAAATAGTAAAAACGAGGCCAGTAAACTCAACTTCCAAAAAAGCGAAGGAGTCTCTACTTTTTTGCTGCGTTCGGACAGAAACCATTGCAGAATTAGGCGAGCAGAAAATAACAACTGCGCTACAAATCCAATGGTGTAAATTAGCCAGACACTCATCCTTTGCTGGCAATCTTATAATTGATGTACTTTTTCTTCATCCACAAATAAGCAAAACAATCCATAAGCGGTCCAATTAGTCTGTTCCAAACACCGTATTTGGCCGTACCAGCGATTCTGGGGTAATGCCTTACTGGAATTTGCTTTATGCGCCCGTTTTGCAATAAAATCATGGCCGGTAAAAATCGGTGTAAACCCTTAAACATTGGAATGCGCTGGGCATATTCAGTTTTAATTACTTTTAGTGGGCAACCGGTATCGTCCATGCCATCGTGCGTAAAAGCACGTCTAATTCCATTGGCAATTTTAGAACTCATGTTCTTTACAAAACTATCTTTTCTGTTGGCACGAACCCCAGTAACAAGTTCGTTGTCTGTTATGTGTTCAAGCAATAAATTAAAGTCTTCTGGATTAGTTTGTAAGTCAGAATCAATATAACCTACAAGTGGGGTGTCAACATGGTCAAACCCAGCTTTAATTGCAGCGCTTAAACCTCTGTTTTCCACAAAATTTATAAAACTAAAATCGGGGTTGCGCTTACAAATTTCTTCTATTAATTGTTGACTGGAATCGCTCGAGCCATCGTTAACAAATAGCCCTTTGGTTTTTTTACTGGCCATAGAAAAATATGCAGCGAGTTCGGTCTCTACGCGAACAAGGTTATCTTCTTCGTTATATACAGGTATTACAATGGTAAACTGATAGGCCATGTAGTAGTTAGTTTGGTACAAAAATATTCTTTTTTAAAGAAATGACTCAAAATAAAGAGGTTCCATATTTTTCTTTTTATTTTGCAGTAGCAACAGATTTAAAAATTATGAAGGTATTAATTACCGGAGCAGCAGGGTTTATAGGCTCTCACACAGCACAGCGTTTTGCAAGTCTAGGCCACGAAGTGGTTGGGTTAGACAATTATTCGCCCTATTATCCATTAGCCCTTAAGCAAGCCAATGCAGAAGCACTTTTAGCAGATGGAGTTAAAATTGCCCACGTTGATTTACGCCTGCCTAATTTAGCCGACTATTTACCAAATGACTTTGACTATATAGTACACTTTGCAGCCCAGCCTGGGATTTCGCAGGCCTCTACCTTCGAAGATTATCTTACCAATAACCTAGTTGGAACCCAGAACTTGTTGCAGTTCGCCTTGAGTTGTAAATCGCTTAAGTACTTTGTAAATATTGCTACTTCGTCTATTTATGGGCTAGAAGCGACCTTTCCAGAAGATGTAGCTCCTAAACCAGCAAGTTACTATGGCGTGACCAAATTGGCAGCCGAACAACTGGTTTTAGCCTATGTGCGTGACGGTTTAATAAAAGCTTGTTCGTTTAGATTGTATTCGGTTTATGGACCACGAGAGCGCCCAGATAAGTTGTATACCAAACTCATTGACTGCGCATTAACTAACAAAGCGTTTCCATTATTCGTGGGCAGCGAAAAGCACCTACGCAGTTTTACCTATGTGCAAGATATTGTAGATGGAATTGTTAGTGTTATAGGTAAAGAAAATGCCTGTAACGGGCAAATAATTAATTTAGGAACTCAAGTAGAAAGTACCACTGCCCAAGGGATTGCAACGGTTGAATCTATTTTAAATACGGCTATAGCTATAGACAAAAAGCCGCCAAGGCCAGGGGATCAGTCCAGAACTTGTGCCAATATAGACAAAGCAAAAAAGCTACTTAATTACAATCCGCAAACTACTTTGCGCGAGGGCTTGGAAGCCCAGGTGAAGTGGTTTAAACAACAGCAATAAATTCCGTATGATATCTAAAGACAGGGAATTTATTTTTATACACAACTTTAAAACGGGCGGTACCAGTATAGAAAACAAACTGGGCCATTTTGATTCGTTGGCGGTAGATGTTCAAGATCACAGAAGCTTGAGCGAGATTCAAATGCTTACCCAGCGCGGGCGTTATTTAAAATTGTCTTTATATGCGTTAAAGCGCGGAAAACCAGACCGGTTTGCGGCGAATTTAAAATTGGCGGCATCTCCCGAATTAACTGCACAAGAGTTTGCTCGGTTTTATAAATTCACCTTTGTTCGCAATACATGGGATCAAGTACATTCTTGGTATCGCAATATTATGCGTGACCAGCGAATGCGAACCAAATTTGCAATCCCCAGCGAGGACTATTCGTTTTTAGAATTTCTAAAACATAAAATGAATCACGAGCGATTTTCGCAACTAAACCATATAGTTAATCTAGACGGCAAGGTGACTATGGATTTTATTGGGCGTTTTACCCACTTGCAAGAGGACTTTAATACCGTTTGCGAGCATTTAAGCATAGAAGATACCCAACTTCCTGAGTTATTGGTTAAAAAGCACGATTCGTATACCAAACACTATACCCCCGAAACCATAAACTTGGTGCATAAGCTATACAAAGAAGAGATTGCTTATTTTAAGTTTGAATTTGGAAAATAATTCTTTTACTCAAGATGACTTAATACTTGATAAGCTGCCTCGAAGGGGGTAATTTTATTGTCTTGCATTTGTTTTACAAGGACCTGCATGCGATTTTTAATTGCTGCATTATTGTAGAAATTGTCTAAAATAGTGGTGTTTATGGTCTGTTTTAACCAATATTCTTGCTGATTTTTACGTCTTTCTGTAAAATGACCATTGGCAGTGGTCGAGTCTATAAATTGGTTAATTAGCTCGTGTATTTCTTGAATTCCTTGGTTTTTTAAGGCGCTACAAGTAAGTGTTTTTGGACTCCAGCCGTTATCTTTTGCTGGGTAGAGGTGTAGGGCACGATTAAATTCTGCTTTTGCCAATCTTGCTGCTTTTTGATTTTCACCATCGGCTTTATTAATAACAATGGCGTCTGCCATTTCTATAATCCCGCGCTTAATACCTTGCAGTTCGTCGCCTGCTCCAGCGAGTTTTAAAAGTAAAAAGAAGTCGGTCATAGAATGTACGGCCGTTTCGCTTTGCCCTACGCCAACAGTTTCTATTATTATTCTATTGTATCCTGCTGCTTCGCATAAAATAACGGCCTCTTTAGTTTTTCGCGCTACCCCGCCTAAAGAATCCCCAGAAGCCGATGGCCTTATAAAGGCATCGGGTTCCTTTACCAATTCTTCCATGCGCGTTTTGTCGCCTAAAATACTGCCCCCGCTTAAACTACTGCTGGGATCGATGGCTAAAACCGCAACTTTATGCCCTTGTGTTATAAGGCCCATTCCAAATTGCTCTATAAAGGTGCTTTTACCAACTCCTGGAACCCCCGTAATACCAATTCGAATAGAAGATTTAACGTGAGGCAAACAGCCTAAAATTAGCTCTTTTGCGGTTTGCTGATGCTTTTTTGCTTTGCTTTCTACTAAAGTTATGCCGCGACTTAAAGCCGCTGTATCGCCTGCGATTATTCCTTTTAGTAATGTATTTACACTTGGTGTTTTAAGGCGCTGCTTACTTATGCGATTTGCCGATGCTTCGCTTAAATTAGCCGGAGGCGAAATGCCTTCCTGCTCGTGTAATGCCGACTCCTGCTTTTTTTTGGCAGCCATAGTAAAGGTTAATGTTCCATTTTAAGGGGTACAACTACATCGTCCCAGGCAAGCATCATTACAAACGAACTTGCAGTGTCTTCGGTAAAACTAATGGTAAAATTTTCTGTTTTTGTAAAACTACTGGATACTATGGCTTCTGCCACTAGTGTGTCGTGGTCTGGATCGCGTGCTGGTTTTTGATTGGTAAATTTAACACCCCAGCCATACATTTTTGAGTTAAACATAATTTGCCATTTGTCGGGCCCGGGAATGGTCCATAAGGTATATGTTCCAGCTGGCAATTCTTGGCCTTGAATGGTTAGTGCTTTGTTAGTTGTAAACGTAGTGGCTTCGTTAGCACCTGTTCGCCAAACTTCATTAAACGGTACTAGGTCTCCAAAAATTTTACGGCCTTTAACTGCCGGACTACAGTAAAATACTTCGGTTTGCAAATCGCCTTGAGTAAAACTAATTGTTTGTTCGGGGCTCGCTTTTTTGGTTGCCGACATCATGATAGGGCCAACCACAAAGTAAAATAAGGCAAACAAGATTATTGCAGCTCCTCCAACTCTTAAGGCAATTTTTTTGACTTTGGACATTATTTTGAATTTTTACTTTCTAGTTTAAAGGTAGTAAATTTACCGCTAGGGCAACCGCTTGTGTTATGCCTTGACAAAGTTTTTTTATAAAAAATAAAATTTTTTGAAACAACACATTTTTTGTGTCGTCTTTAAAACTGAATAGCAATCCAAAAAAAACCATCTAGTGTCCGATTTGTTACTTATTGAGCAGTGCAAGCAAAATAACCGCAAGGCGCAATTAACAGTATATAATAAGTATTGCCAGGGCATGCTTATTATTGCTAAACGGTACTTAAAAGATACAATGGTAGCCGAAGACGCCATGCAGGAAGCCTTTATAAAAGCGTTTCAAAAATTGGCACAATTCAAAGGGGACGTCACCTTTGGAGCTTGGCTTAAACGAATCGTTATTAATACTTGCTTAGACACCATAAAGGCTAGAAAAGCAACATTAGTAGAGATAGATCAAGAGGTGCTGAGTGTCGTAAACGACGACGATCACCAGGTGCCAGAACAAGCCACAGTTAACGAGGTCTTGGACGCAATCGAGAGTTTACCGGAAAAATATCGCTATGTAACCAAGCTCTTTTATTTAGAGGGCTACGATCACAGCGAAATTTCTAGTATACTCGAAATTTCAGAAGCAGCATCAAGAACATGTTTGTTTCGAGGAAAGAATAAAATTAAAGAACAATTAAAGCATTTGCAATATGGCACAGGATATTAGAGATTTATTAAAGCAGCACGATAGCCAAGAGCAGGCCAATTTAAGTCCAGGGCACGAAAAAAAGTTCGAAGCCTTATTAGACCAGGCCATGCCACAAAAAGCCAAACCAACCTTTGTCTTGTGGAAGGTAGCTGCAGTACTTGTTGTCGCCTTAGGAATAGGTTATATGTTGCTTACCAATGTTGGCCTTCAGCCAGAACAGCAACTTGCAGAAGAAAATGTAGTGCCTGCAACCGAAAATCAAATCAACAAAAAACAAGAAATTCGATTGGGCGATATTTCGCCAGATCTTAAAAAATTAGAGCAGTATTACACCTCTAATATTACTATGGGACTCGCGTCCTTAGATATTACACCAGAAAATCAAGAGCTAATAGATGGATATTTAGACCGTTTGGCCGAATTAAATAACGAGTACAAGCGCTTAAACGCCGAACTCAATACCGATGGCCCTAACGAAGCTACAGTGACCGCCTTGATTGATAATTTGAAGATACGTTTGGAATTGCTATTCAAACTTAAAAGCAAATTAAATGAACTTAAAACACAGAACAATGAAACGATTAGCAATGAATTGTCTTAAATCGACTGTAGCCTTATTTATTTTAGGCACGGGTATTAGTTTTGGCCAGGCCAAAGCAAAGCAGACTTTCGATGTGAATTCCGATGTAGCAATTAACATTAACAGTACCTATGTTACTTTTGAATTAGAAACTTGGAATAAAGATAAAGTGCAAATTGAAGCCTCTATTGAAGGCGGTGATTTAACCAAAGAAGAGCGCAAAGAACTTATGGACGCTTGGGATTTTAGTGTAACAAGCAGTAAACGTGCCCTTACCATAGACGCCCATGGCGGATTGGATTTTAACTGGGAAAACATGCCAGATTTAAGCGGACTTGAAAGTCTGGAAAACATAGAAGTAATGACCGAACTAGGAGCTTTATCTGAATTGGGACCCATGTTGACCGAAATGCTTACTCCCATGTTAGAGAATATTGCAAAGAATCCGTTACCTCCAGATTTTATGAATGGTCTTGAAGGTTTAGAATTCGATTACGATGCCTACGAAAAGGACAATGAAGCTTATATGAAGCAATGGGAAGCAGAACTAAAAGAACGTTTTGGCGACGATTACGAAGTTAAAATGGAAGCTTGGGGCGAAGAGTACGGTGCTCAATGGGAAGCCTGGGGTGAAGAGTTTGGCGAGAAGTTTGGCGAAGATATGGAAGCCTGGGGCGAAGAATACGGTAAAAAGTGGGAAGCCTGGGGTGAAGAATTTGGCGAAAAGTTTGGCGAAGAAATGGAAGCCTGGGGCGAAGAATTTGGAGCCGAAATGGAAAAATGGGCTGCCGAATTAGAAAAATGGGAAGAAGAAAACCCAAATGCTAATGGTACTTTTATTATTAATGGTGACGATATTATGGGCGTTAAAGGCGCAAAGCGTGTTATTAAAATTAAAATGCCTAAAGACGCTAAATTAGATTTAAACATTCGTCATGGCGAAGTTAAACTAGGCGATGCTTACAATATAAAGGCAGACCTAAATTACACAACATTTTTAGCAAACACAGTTGATGGAGGGGAAACCTCCATCAACGCTGCTTATGCTCCGGTGTATATAAAACACTGGGCGCAAGGTCAATTAAACACCAGTTATGTAGAAACTTGTGTGCTAAACAAGGCGACGCTAATTAATATGGACTCTAAATCGAGCAATGTTACTTTTGGTGTTATTTCGGGCGATGCAGTATTGTCTGGATCTTATGGTGCCTTGGTAATAAATAATTTGTCTCAGAGCTTCGATACCTTGGCATTAACGTTAGATAATACAGATGCCAATATATTTTTACCTGAAGTCGATTTTGATTTGTTTTTTAACGGTAAGAAATCGAGTATTAAGGCTCCAGATTCGGTTACTTTTACTACCAAAAGTAGCTCCAATTCAGGTATAAGTAAAGGGTTTTATATAAATAAAAACAGTTCAAGATCAATTAATATTAACGCTTCTTATAGCGAGGTTACTATGCATTAAACTACTCCAATAAAAAAGGCAACAACAACCTGCAGTTGTTATCGCCTTTATCTACTAACTAAAAACTTGTTTTTATTCTTTAGATGCCAGTTTTTTAGTTAAGTAAAAACCGGTTAGGAGTCCAGCTCCAGCCATAAAGAAAATAGTTCCAGGCATTGCAATTTCTTCTTCCATTCCTGACTGAACTAAAAGTCCTCCAAAAAATATTCCAGCTCCAATACCCATAAAAAGTAAGGCCAGATTAATAATAATTACTTGCCAAAACGATCCTTTTTTGTTGCTGTAAAAAATAGAAGCATCTGCTCCTTTTTCTATTAACGCTAAACGTTCTTTGTTACGCGCTGTAACAAATAAATAGACGATTCCAAAAATTACTCCAAAGAATATTGGTACTATTATTATTTCTGTTCCCATAATGTTGATTTTAGTTTATAAATACGATTGTTCGTTTTTATGATTAATTGATTATTCGTTACTAAGACGTCTGGGTTTTTATTTTGGTTACACCTTGACTTAATTTTTTTAACTTTAAAAAGATTGTAACCATTCGTAATAGGTTGTCGTCTTACTAGAGAATGAACACAACCACCGACCAATATCATATAGATAGGACCCTGGCTGGGGATACCAATGCCTTTGGGGTGTTGGTGGCGCGTTATCAAGATTATATATTTACTATAGTCAATAGAATGGTGCGCAATAAAGAGGAGGCGCAAGAGATTTCGCAAGACACTTTTGTTAAAGCATACCAATCTTTAGATAAATATAGAGGTGAGGCTAAATTTTCTTCTTGGTTGTATACCATTGCATATAGAAAGGCATTAGATGCTATTAAAAAGAATAAACGTACCGTTGCTTCCGATTTAATTGACGAGTGTAATCAAGGCGATTTAGGCGTAGTTACCAATGCTTTAGATTATATGTTGGCAAAAGAGAGAACGCAGGTAATACAAGATGCAATTACAAAACTAGCTCCAGATGTCGCTGCCATAATAACCTATTACTATTACGAAGAATTATCTGTAAAAGAAATAGTGGCAATTACAGGGCTAGGAGCAGATAATATAAAAGTTAAATTATACAGAGGTAGAAAGAAATTGTTTTCTTTGTTAAAACAAAGTACGCTGCCCGAAATACAAAACGGATATGAAACAGGCTAAACACACTTGGGATTCGGCATCTAAAAAGGTGCTTAACGAAGCTGGATTAGAAAAGGCTCCAATAGACATGCTTCCAAACATTATGGATGCCATTGCTAAGGCCGGATTGCAGCATATACAATATAAACCCTTAATTTCTAAAAGGGCTTGGTTGTACATTGGGCTCGTGGTTACTGCTATTTTTGCGATAATTGTATTTGGAGTTCCTTTTGAGCGATATTATTTTAACAACGTAGACTTACAGTTAGCCAATAAACTCGATGCATTTTTAGGAGAACTTAAAATTTCTAAAACACTGTTGTACAGCATAGGTTTTTTAGGATTATTTATTGTTCAAATTCCTTTTTTAAAACGACTTTTAGACAAGCAGTATAAATAGTATAATAAGGTGCAATAAAAAACCCGATACACTCAAGTGCATCGGGTTTTTTAGTTGTATAAATTCTTGAACTAGTCTTCCACTAAAACCCATTCGCCTTTATCTAACAGCGGAATTGCTTGTTTAAACTTTAGGGTTTTGTTTTCGCCAGACATTACATTTTTAATAGTAACGCGCTCGTTACGTCCAATTTTTGGGCGTTCTCTAGTAATGGTTTCTGTTACTTGTTGCTGACCTTGGGTATTCCCTGCAGCTCTAGCTTGTGCAGCACGTTCGTCTAAATTTTGAATCTCGTCTTTTTGAGTGGTAAGATTCTCTTTTTTACGAACCGTTTTTGCCTCTTGAATTTGCTGTTGATTCTCTTGCGGCAATTCCCCTTTAAACAAGAACGAAAGCACTTCTTTATTTACCTTATCGATCATGGCTTTAAACAATTCAAAAGCTTCGAATTTGTAAATAAGCAATGGGTCTTTTTGTTCGTGAACAGCCAACTGTACCGACTGCTTTAATTCGTCCATTTTACGCAAATGCGTTTTCCAAGCATCGTCTATAATGGCCAGGGTAATATTCTTTTCGAAATCCTGAACCAATTGTTTCCCTTCGCTTTCGTAGGCCTGCTGTAAGTCGGTTGCTACATTCAACGTTTTTATTCCATCGGTAAATGGTACTAAAATACGCTTGTATTTTTCGCCTTGGTTTTCGTAAACATTTTTAATTACTGGGAAAGCGGTCTGTGCAGATCGCTCCATTTTATCTTGATAATGAATGTAAGCCGCTTTGTAAACTTGACCTACAATTTCTTCTTCGTTTAACGTCTCGAATTCATCTTGAGAAATAGGCGAACTCATAGAAAAATAACGAATCAATTCAAACTCGTAATTTTTAAAGTCTTTGGCCACTTTATTCTGCTGAACAATTACCTCTACAGTGTCGTAGATCATGTTGGCAATATCTACTCGTAAGCGCTCTCCAAATAATGCGTGATAACGTCGTTTGTAAACCACCTCACGTTGGGCGTTCATAACGTCGTCGTATTCCAACAGACGTTTACGCACTCCAAAGTTGTTTTCTTCTACTTTCTTTTGAGCGCGTTCTATAGACTTAGAAATCATAGAATGCTGAATCACTTCGCCTTCTTTTAGCCCCATGCGGTCCATCATTTTGGCAATGCGTTCGCTACCAAATAGACGCATTAAATTGTCTTCTAAAGAAACGTAGAACTGCGAACTTCCCGGATCTCCTTGACGTCCACTACGACCTCGTAATTGGCGGTCTACACGTCTAGAATCGTGACGTTCTGTTCCTACAATGGCTAAACCACCGGCGGCTTTAACCTCGTCAGATAGTTTAATGTCGGTACCACGTCCAGCCATGTTGGTTGCAATAGTTACTATGCCAGCGTCTCCAGCTTGGGCCACAATGTCTGCCTCTTTTTTGTGCAATTTGGCGTTTAATACATTATGGTTCACATTACGAATACTAAGCATTCGGCTTAATAATTCCGATATTTCTACAGAAGTGGTACCAATTAACACGGGTCTTCCTGCACCAGAAAGTTCGGTTACCTCGTCTATTACTGCATTATATTTTTCACGCTTGGTCTTGTAAATCTTGTCTTCGCGATCGTCACGAGCAATTGGGCGGTTGGTTGGAATTTCTACCACATCTAATTTGTAGATTTCCCAAAGTTCCCCAGCTTCGGTTACCGCAGTACCTGTCATACCTGCTAGCTTGCGATACATTCTAAAGTAATTCTGTAAGGTAACCGTTGCAAAAGTTTGGGTAACGGCCTCGATCTTTACATTTTCTTTAGCTTCTATGGCCTGGTGTAATCCATCACTGTAGCGGCGACCATCCATAATACGGCCAGTCTGCTCGTCTACAATCATTACCTTGTTTTCCATGACCACGTATTGGGTATCTTTTTCGAACAAGGTATAGGCTTTAAGCAGTTGATTCATGGTATGAATACGCTCACTTTTTACTCCAAATTCACGGAATAGGTCTTCTTTAAGTTCGGCTTCTTCTTCTGCAGTCAAGCCTTGCTCTTCTATTTTGGCAATTTCGATACCAATTTCTGGCATTACAAAAAAGTCAGGGTCATCTTTTCCAGATAAAAATTCGACACCCTTGTCTGTAAGCTCTATTTGATTGTTTTTTTCTTCGATTACAAAGTACAATTCGGCATCTGCCTTAGGCATTTCCCGATTGTTATCTTGCATGTAGAAGTTCTCTGTCTTTTGCAATAATTGCTTAATTCCTTCTTCTGACAGGTATTTTATTAAGGCCTTGTTTTTAGGAAGTCCGCGGTAAACACGCAATAATTGTAGTCCTCCTTCTTTGGTCTCTCCGGCAGCTATTAATTTTTTAGCTTCGGCCAATACACCAACCAATAACTTACGCTGTACATCTACAATCGATTGAATTTTGGGTTTAAGTTCGTTAAACTCGTGACGATCGCCTTCTGGTACGGCTCCAGAAATAATTAATGGGGTACGGGCGTCGTCAATCAATACAGAATCCACCTCGTCGACTATAGCAAAATGATGCGGGCGCTGAACTAAATCTCCAGGCGCATGAGACATATTATCTCTTAGGTAATCAAAACCAAATTCGTTGTTGGTTCCATAAGTAATGTCTGCATTGTATGCCGCTCTTCGTTCTGGAGAATTGGGTCTGTGGTAGTCAATACAATCTATACTTAATCCGTGAAACTCAAAAATAGGAGCCATCCACGCACTATCACGTTTGGCCAAATAGTCGTTTACTGTTACTAAGTGAACGCCATTCCCAGCGAGTGCGTTAAGATATACAGGAAGGGTAGCTACTAAGGTTTTTCCTTCTCCCGTTTGCATTTCGGCTACTTTACCTTGATGCAAAGCAATACCTCCAACTAGTTGCACGTCGTAATGCACCATATCCCAGGTTACTTCTTTTCCTGCTGCATCCCACGAATTGGACCAGGTAGCTTGATCACCGTCTAGGGTAACATAAGTTTTTGTAGCAGATAGTTCGCGATCGTAGGCAGATGCCTGTACGGTAAGGGTTGGGTTGTCTTTAAATCTTTTGGCTGTCTCTTTTATAACAGCAAAGGCTTGTGGTAGAATTTCGTCTAATGTCGCCTTTTCAATATCGTATAAATCGTCTTTAAGACTATCAATTTCGGCGTAAAGCTCTTCTTTTCTGCTTATTTCTTGGGTCTGATCGGCCTCGGCGACCAATGCATCCATCTGCTGCTGTGTTTCTTTTTTTGCATCGTTAATTTGTTGCTTAAAAGATTCAGATTTTGCTCTAAGCTGGTCTATGCTTAAAGCGGCAATTGCAGCCTCTTCTGCCTTAATTTTATCTACAATTGGTTGAATTTCTCCAATATCTTTTTTGGATTTGTCTCCAACAAAGACTTTTAATACGTTATCTAAAAGACCCATAGGTTATATGTTAAATTTGGACTTGCCTTTCCTAAGATTGGCACAGTCCAAAAAAAAAGTCTCGAGCGAGACTTTTTATATTGTTTTCTTATTACTTAATATTCATCCTCGTTCCAAAGATAATCATCGTCGGTAGGATAGTCTGGCCAAATTTCTTCGATAGAGTCGTAGGAATCTCCTTCATCTTCAATTGCTTGTAAATTTTCTACAACTTCTAGAGGGGCTCCGGTTCGAATTGCGTAATCTATCAATTCGTCTTTGGTAGCAGGCCAGGGTGCATCGCTTAAATACGATGCTAATTCTAATGTCCAGTACATAGCACTAAATGCGTTTTAATTTCTGCAAAAATAATTTTTTAGATGAAATAGTCAAGGAAAATCTAATTTATTTCTGCTGTATTTAAAAGAACGTTTAAAAAAAATTATAACAGACTAATAATCAGTCTGTTGCAAAAGGGTGAAAATTATAGCTTTTCGGGCATCCATTTTATTTCTTCTGCGTTTAATTCATTAGACAACATCCGTGCCAATACAAATAGGTAGTCAGAAAGTCGGTTTAAATACATTAAAACAGACTCATCTATAGGTTCTAGATCGTTTAAAGCGGTCGCTAAACGTTCTGCTCGGCGGCAAACACAACGCGCAATGTGACAGAATGACACCGTTTGATGTCCTCCTGGCAACACAAAATGCGTCATTGGTGGTAATTTTTGATTCATTAGGTCCATTTGAGACTCTAACGAACTTATATCTTGATCTTTAATTCTAGCAATGTTTAGCCGTTCTTTGCCACTTTTAAGGACTGCCTTTTCTGGATCGGTAGCCAAAATTGCGCCAAGGGTAAATAATTTTTCCTGAATTTGCATCAAGCTATTTTTATAAACTTGAGCTATATCTTGATCTCTTATTAAGCCTAAATACGAATTTAGTTCGTCTACAGTGCCATAGCTATCAATTCGTATGTGGTGTTTGGGAACTCGGGTACCACCAAATAGGGCAGTGGTTCCTTTATCGCCAGTTTTAGTGTAAATCTTCATTGTTTTTACGCTTTTGGGTGTACCTACGTCTAAATGTTTTGTTTTTTCGTTCCCGTGCGCGCTTAGAATTCTTTTGATTCCAAAGCATTAATAAGGCTAGAAATAGCAAAGCCCCGCCAATTAAAAAGTAGGGATTTTCTAAGTACTGGTCCACAATTTACTTTGTTCGGGTGTCTGTTTCTATCATTCCGTCTTTTAAACGGATTACGCGATGGGCGTGGGCGGCAATGTCTTCTTCGTGTGTTACCAAAATCACAGTGTTACCATTGGCGTGAATTTGATCAAAGAGTGCCATTATTTCTATAGACGTTGTGGAGTCTAAGTTACCTGTTGGCTCATCTGCCAAAATAATAGACGGCTTATTTACGAGTGCTCGACCAACGGCAACACGTTGGCGTTGTCCCCCAGATAATTGATTTGGTCTGTGATCCATTCTATCTGCTAGGCCTACATCTGTTAGCACTTCGCTAGCACGTTGTACGCGCTCTTTTTTAGTCGCTCCAGCATATACCATGGGTAAGGCTACGTTTTCTAATGCCGTAGTTCTTGGTAATAAGTTAAAGGTTTGGAATACAAATCCAATTTCTTTGTTGCGAATATCTGCCAACTGATCGTCTGTCATATCGCTAACATCTTCGCCGTTTAATTGGTAAGAACCAGAGGTTGGAGTGTCTAGACATCCAAGTAAATTCATTAGTGTAGATTTTCCCGAACCAGAGGGGCCCATTAGAGCAACATATTCTCCTTTTTCTATATCTAAGTCGATTCCCTTTAACACTTTTACAATTTCTTGTCCAAGCGGGAAATCACGTTTTATATTTCTAATATTAATTACGGAACTCATAAATTATTCGAAAATTATAAGGTGCAAGATACCCAATTATACGCACATAAGACGCAGCTTAAGGCAAGTTGTTACATGCGTAATACAAAATGTTGTTTGGGTTGCTCTTGTCTAAAAAACACCCACCCCCAGTGAAAGCTATCTATGCTCACGGTAACTTTTGGATGTTCGCATATTTCCAGCCAAGCCTCGTGCATTTGGGAGGACCAATAAATATCGTCAAAAACAATTATCGAATCGTTATGGACTAATGGCAATAACTGTTTAAATGTTGCTAAAGTAAAGTCTTTCGTATGCCCGCCATCTAAATAAATAAAATCGAAAGTAGCGTCGCAAGATTTTAAATAGTCCGTAAACAAACAGTTTTGTATGGTTATGGTTTCCCAATTAAATGTTTTAAAAAACTTTTTGGCCTGGGCTAAGGTAGCTGGGCAACGCTCTACTGTTGTGATTTGTCCAGCTGGAAAGCCTAAGTGCATGGCCGCTGTGCCTAAACCTACAGAGGTTCCAAGTTCTAGCACACTTTTGGGTTTAAAATATGCAGTTAGTTGGGTCATTAACAATTGCCTTTTATAAGGCATACCTGCATATTTTGCGATTTTGTTTACCCCCCGTTCTTTGCTTTTAAAAACGCGCGAGCCTGCACCAAAATCCGATACTTTTATTGTTGCATACTGCTTTAAAAAATACTTTCGCGCTGCTTTTAATTGTATTTGTGTTTCGATTGGTGCGCTTTTGTACATGGCTTTGGTAAGCAACTTGTACACAAAAGGGGAATGCACGGCATGTTGATTTTTAGAGCGCCATAAAAATTGAATATACGATTTGACCTGAAACCACATTAGTCTTCTAATTTGGCCGATAAATCAAACCAGCGTTCTGTTTTGGAATCTAAGGCTTTAATAATCTCTTGAAGCTTTAACGATTCCTTGTTTATTTGATCGGTATCCCAGTCGGCGGTATTAAATTTTGATTCCAGTTCTGTTTTGGAGCGCTCTAATTTGGCAATATCACGTTCTAAAGATTTGTACTCTTTTTGCTCTGTATAACTTAATTTGGCCTTAGTATCCTGTTGTTTCCATTGGGTCTTTTCCTTTTTTTGGGTGCTTGGTTCGGGGTCCTTACTGTCTTCATAAGCCCTGTAATCCGAATAATTTCCTGGAAAATCATCTATAATACCTTGTCCTTTAAACACAAATAAATGATCTACCACCTTATCCATAAAATAACGATCGTGCGATACTACAATTAAACATCCAGGAAAATCCAACAAGAAACTTTCCAATACATTTAGGGTTATAATGTCTAGATCGTTAGTAGGTTCATCTAAAATTAAAAAATTGGGATTATTTATTAAAACCGTACATAAATAAAGCCGTTTACGCTCACCGCCACTTAGTTTTTCTACGTAATCGTATTGCTTTTTGCGATCAAATAAAAAGCGTTCTAACAATTGGCCAGCAGATAGTTGCCTTCCTTTTTTAAGCGGAATATAATCGCCAAATTCTTTTATTACTTCGATTACTTTTTGACCGGGTTTTATTTGAATGCCTTTTTGCGAATAGTATCCAAATTTTACGGTGTCACCAATAACTACTTTACCAGAATCGGGCAAAGCAACTTGGGTTAGTAAGTCTAAAAAACTAGATTTTCCAGTACCGTTGC
Source organism: Gilvibacter sp. (assembly GCA_965277295.1). Lineage (GTDB taxonomy): Bacteria > Bacteroidota > Bacteroidia > Flavobacteriales > Flavobacteriaceae > Gilvibacter. The sequence goes on along the minus strand of OZ255720.1, from coordinate 284,164 downwards.
CACCCACAATGCCAAGACGTTCGCCGTTTAAAAATCGGTATTCAAAATTTTTAGCTATAATGGTATCACCAAATCGCTTGCTTACATTATGGAATTCGGCAACTTTGGTGCCCAAACGTTCCATATTTAGTTCTAATTGTACTTGGTGCTCGTTTCTACGCTGATGTGCTCTGGCTTTAATTTCGTGAAAGTCTTCTATTCTAGATTTACTCTTGGTAGTTCTAGCTTTAGGCTGGCGACGCATCCAGTCTAATTCTTTTTTGTAAAGCTGAACCGCTTTGTCTGTTTCTACCGATTGGTTCTCTAAGCGTTGCTCTCGTTTACTTAAATAATACGCGTAATTTCCTTTATACGGGTACAATTTTCCCTGATCCAATTCTATAATTTCGTTACATACACGATCTAAAAAATAGCGATCGTGGGTAACCATAAAAAGGGTTATTTTTTCCCGTTTAAAAAAGTCTTCCAACCACTCTATCATTTCTAAATCTAGATGATTGGTAGGCTCGTCCATAATTAGTAAATCTGGAGTATTTATTAAGGCATTAACCAGTGCCAGACGTTTTTGCTGTCCCCCGCTTAAGTCTTTTACTTTTTTGGTTAAATCTTCCAGTTTAAACCGATACAATATTTGTGTGTAACGCGCCTCGAAATCCCAAGCTTGATTAGCGTCCATAGCTTCGAAGGTCTTTTGTAAGGCTTCGCTATCTTCTGGGTTTTTTAAAGCTTCTTGATAAGCGGCTATAATACTGTAAACGCTGTTTTCGCTATTAAAAATTGTTTCTTCTATGGTAGCTTGTGGGTCTAAAACAGGTTCTTGCTCTAAATAAGATAAGGTCATTGCCTTGCGCATATTCACGCTCCCAGTATCGGGCATTTCTTGCCCAGCAATAATTTTTAGAATAGCTGTTTTTCCTGTTCCGTTTTTTGCCACAAAACCAATTTTTTGTCCTTGATTTATTCCAAACGAAATATCTCTAAACAATACGCGTTCCCCAAAGGACTTGCTAATCTGTTCTACCGATACTAAATTCACCCGCTAATTTTGGTTTAAAAATAAGCAGAATTTACAGCATAAAAGTGAATTACTTTTTATTATTAGGTTGGTTAGGTTATATTTGCTTTAAACTAGCTATTCCGTTAATGAGATCTGCCTTTTTATATGCCGTAGTTACGGCGCTAATTTGTTTTTCGTCCTGTATCCCCACTAAACGTCTTACATATTTACAGGAGGACTTAGCGACTACAGATTCATTGGCAACCATTCAAAAAGTTAGAGACCCTTACCGCGTTCAGGTAAACGACTTACTTAGTATTAGGGTAAAGGCCTTAGACCAAGAATTGGTAGGAATGTTTAACCCTGTTGGTGAGGCTAATTTAAATGCGGCAGGAGAAGAGCGTATATATTACGACGGTTTTGTGGTAGACACACATGGTAATATACGAGTCCCTACCTTGGGCGAGGTAAATGTATTAGGGCGCACTGCCGAAGAAATTAGATTGATAATAGAAGAACGACTTTTAGAAGATTATTTTAAAGAAGAAGCTAATATTTTTGTTACCGTTAAGTTGGCCGGAATTCGTTATGTAATTAATGGCGAAATTGGAAGACCAGGCTCTAGTATTATTTATAGAGAACAGGTTTCTATAATGGAGGCACTAGCCAATAATGGCGATATTCGTATTACTGGTGATAGGACCAACGTGGTAATTGTCAGGCAGTATCCGCAAGGACAAAAAGTACATCATATAGATTTAACGTCTTTAGATGCTGTAAATTCACCCTATTATTATATACAACCCAACGACTTAATTTTAATTAATCCATTGCCGCAAAAATCGCTGGGAACTGGAACCACGGGATTGCAGTCCTTTACTACTATACTTACAGTAATTACTGGTTTAACATCGGTGATTTTACTATTTTTATCGTTATAAATATGAGTAATGAATTCGAAATAGAAGACCTGCAATACAATTTTGACTTCAAGGGGTTATTGTTAAAGATAGTAGCGAATTGGAAGCTATTTTTGTTTTGTTTAGGAGTCGCTTTTGCCATTGCCTATTACTTTAACCTTAGAAAACTTCCGGTTTACACCATGAGTAATATGATCGCCATCAAAGACGATCAAAACCCATTTTTTACCACCAACACCAGTTTAACGTTTAATTGGGGTGGAACAACCGACAAGGTGAATACGGCAATAATTATTCTGCAATCGCGTACGCATAACGAAGAAGTTGTAGACTCTTTGCAGTTTTATACCAATTACCTTCGCGATGGCAAGTATCAGCGGACAGACGCTTATAAATTAACACCCTTTAAGGTTCATGTTGATACCTCTAAATATCAAATTTTAAATACCCCATTTACCGTAACGGTTTTAGATAGCACACGTTTTAAACTATCGGTTGCTCTAGAAAATGAAGGTTACCGCATGCAACATTATGGTAACAAGCAGTTTAGGCGATGGACTCCAGACAATCCTACTTTTGAACGAGAGTTTAATTTTGGAGAGCCTATACGCTTACCATTTTTAAACGCAACCTTAGAATACGAACCTTTTCAGGGGAGAATAAACACTCCTTATTACTTTAGTTTCTCTAGTTTTTATCAAGTAATAAGCAGGTATAAGGCGATGCGTGTTTTTCCTGAATCTGACGGTTCCTCTGCTTTAACCATGCGATTAAATGGTCCTAATAAGGCTGGACTTGTAGATTATTTAAATAACTCTGCTGGAATTTTAAGTAAAAATTTATTAGACAGAAAAAATTTATTTGCCACAAAAACAATTGCTTTTATAGATAGTTCTTTAGCTCTACAGTCGGAAGAACTTAAGCTGGCTGAAGGCGAGCTCAATGAATTTAAAGATAAAAATGCTATTTATAATTTAGATCAGGAGGCTTCTGATCTTTCTGGTAAATTACGGAGTTACGACTTAGAATTAGAGGCAAACGATCGGCTTCTTCGCTATTATAATGCGTTAGAGAATTACTTGTTAACCCATAATGATTACAATAATGTTCCGGCGCCAACGGTGGTTGGAATAGACGAGGGTAGTATTAGCAACAGTGTGAGTAAAATTATGTCGCTAGCCGAACAACGAAGCAAATATCAATATACGTTTAAAGACGACGCTCCAATTTTTGCCGACTTGGATCGGCAAATAAATTCGGTTAAAGAAGTACTGTTAGAAAACATTGCTTCTAGTAAGGATCTTGTAAATACTACAAATAATGATATAAAGGCCAAAGTTGCGGAGAGCGAATCGGCGATTCGTTTATTGCCTAAAGAGCAACAAGAGCTGTTAAAAATTCAACGTAAATACAATTTAAGCTTAGGGACCTATAATCTGTTTTTGTCCAAACGCAGCGAGGCCAATTTGGTTAAAGCCGCTAATATTAGCGATGTATTGGTTATAGATTCAGCTAAAGATACCGGCGGAGGACAGATTGGTCCGAACACGAGTTTAAATTATATATTGGCGGCCATACTCGGATTCTTTTTACCGTTTGTATTTGTGTTTATACGGTTTTTATTGAATAACAAAATTCAACATGGGCAGGATATTAAACGCCTGTCTAAAATTCCAATTTTAGGGATTGTAGGTAAAAGTACCGTAGAAGGAAATCTGGCCGTTTTAGAGCGTCCAAAATCTGCGATTGCAGAATCATTTAGAGCGATTAGATCCAGTTTGCAGTTTATGTACAAAAAGCAAGGCGTGGCTGGGGCCAAAACAGTATTGGTAACTAGTTCTGTTAGTGGCGAAGGCAAAACGTTTTGTTCTATTAATATTGCCTCGGTTTTTGCATTGAGTAATAAAAAGACGGTTTTGGTAGGATTGGACTTGCGTAAACCCAAGATTTTTGGCGACTTCGATATTAAAAACGATATAGGGGTAGTTAATTACTTAATTAAAGATGCTACCTTAGAAGAAGTTATTCAAAAAACAAAAATTCCACATCTAGATATTATTACTTCTGGCCCAGTGCCTCCTAATCCTTCGGAACTTTTAATGAACGAACAGATGGACCATCTAATGGAAATTCTAAAGAAGGATTACGACTATATTATTTTAGATTCCCCTCCGCTTGGTTTAGTTACCGATGCTGTACAATTGGTTAAGTATTCCGATGCGAATTTGTATGTAATTAGACAAAATTATACGCAAAAAGGAATGCTTACCTACATAAACGAAAAGTATCAAACTGGAGAAGTAAAGAATATAAGTTTTGTTTTAAATTACTTTAGAGTTAAACAAGGCTATGGATATGGCTACGGTTATGGTTATGGCTACGGCTATGGTTATGGCTACGGGGCATATGGAAATGGCTACCACGAAAAACCGAATAAAAAGAAAGGGTTAATTAAGAAGATTAAATCGCTTTTTGGTGAAAAATAATTCGGGTTACATTTAGAATTACTATGACACAAATACCCCCAAATATTGGAATTATTGGCTTGGGCTATGTGGGTTTGCCTTTGGCAGTTGCCTTTTCTAAGCAGTATAAGGTTGTAGGCTTCGATATAAATAAACAACGCATAGACGCTATAAATAAAGGCGAAGATTTAACCCTAGAGGTCGATTCTAAAACACTCTTAGACGCATTAAGCGATAAACCAACGACTGGCTTAAGAGTAACAAATCAGGCCAGTAGCATGGCAGATGTTAACTTTTATATAGTTACCGTTCCCACACCAATAGACGAGCACAAACAACCGGTTTTAACGCCACTTATTATGGCCAGCAGAACCGTTGGTAAACTGTTAAAACCAAACGACATTGTGGTTTACGAATCTACCGTATACCCTGGTGCTACAGAAGAGGTATGTGTTCCCATTCTAGAAAAGGAATCGGGATTAACCTTTAATAAAGATTTTTATGTAGGCTATTCTCCCGAACGTATAAACCCAGGAGATAAAAAACATACCGTTACCAATATTTTAAAGGTAACCTCGGGTTCTACCCAAGAGGCCGCTAAACACATTGACCAAGTGTACGCATCTGTAATATTGGCAGGTACGCATAGGGCACCATCAATAAAAGTGGCCGAGGCTGCCAAGGTTATAGAGAATTCACAACGCGATATTAATATTGCTTTTGTAAACGAACTGTCTAAGATTTTTAGAATTCTAGATATAGATACAGCCGCAGTATTAGAGGCAGCTGCTACAAAGTGGAATTTTATTCGATTTACTCCTGGTTTGGTTGGAGGGCATTGTATAGGAGTAGATCCTTATTATTTAGCTCAAAAGGCAATTACCGAGGGTTACGACCCAGAAATTATATTGGCAGGTAGAAGAATGAACGATGGCATGGGCGCTTATGTGGCTCAAGAAGTAGTTAGAATAATGATAGCAAAAGAGGCCAAAATTAAAGATGCCAATGCCTTAATTTTAGGAGTTACTTTTAAAGAGAATTGCCCAGATATTAGGAATACACGAGTTATAGATGTTATCCAGGAGCTAGAAAAATACCATATAAACGTAGATATTTACGACCCTTGGGTAAGTAAACAAGAGGTGCATCAAGAATTTAATCGTGACGTATTTACGGACTTAAAAAGTATAAATAAAAAATACGATACTGTTATTTTGGCGGTAGCCCATAGCGCATTTAAAGATTTAGATATAGCAGGATTAACAACCGACCAAGGGATTGTATACGATGTTAAATCGTTTTTACCCCATAATCAAGTAGACGGCAGATTATAATGTTCACAACAACGTATCATACAGAGCCATTAAGTAGGTATAGTTTTTTAGTAACTGGTGGCGCCGGATTTATAGGTTCGAATTTAGTTGCCTATTTATTAAAGTACAACGCTAAGCATGTGCGTGTTCTGGATAACCTTTCTAATGGGTATAAAGAGAATATTACTCCCTTTCTAGAGCATCCTAATTTTGAATTTATAGAAGGGGATATTCGCGATTTAGAAACCTGCAACAAGGCCATGGTAGGCATCGATTTTGTGTCCCACCAAGCGGCTTTGGGGTCTGTTCCACGATCTATAAATAACCCAATTACGTCCAACCAAGTAAACGTTTCTGGATTTTTAAATATGTTGGTTGCACAAAACAATGCAAGTAGTGTTCGTAAAATGGTGTATGCTGCCTCTAGCTCTACCTATGGCGATAGTAAAATATTGCCAAAAGTAGAAGATCAAATTGGCAAGCCATTATCGCCTTATGCCGTGACAAAACTTGTTAACGAAATATATGCAGACGTCTTTTTTAAAACCTATGGAACCAAAACAATAGGCCTGCGCTATTTTAATGTTTTTGGGCCAAAGCAAAGCCCAAATGGGGCGTATGCAGCGGTAATTCCTTTGTTTATGGAAGCGATTAAAACCAAGCAAGCACCTACTATTCACGGTAATGGCTCACAAACCCGCGATTTTACTTTTGTAGAAAATGCAGTGCAAGCCAACGTTCGAGCATTTTTTGCTCCAGAGCAAGCTAATAATCAAGTGTTTAATGTAGCTTGTGGGGAGCGCATTAGCGTGTTGGATTTATGGAATGCGCTTAAAGAAACTTCGGGGGCTACGTTAGAACCTGAGTTTACAGCAACTCGCAAGGGCGATGTAAAAGATTCGCTGGCAAATATTGGCAAGGCCCAACAATTGTTGGACTATAATCCTACATTTAGTGTAGAACAAGGCCTGGCAATTACGTGGCAGCATTTTGTGAATTCCTAGACTCGCTGTCGTATTTTTTGGAACGAGTTTAGTATTTAGAACCCGATTATGGTTAGTCATAAACATAAATGCATTTTTATACATATTTCTAAATGTGCAGGTACAACTGTAGAAGAAGCATTCGGCATGACCAATCAATTGGATCCTGTAATGGGCTATGGTTGGAACAGCGAGTTTAAATTGCACATGCAGCACGCAACGCCAAAACAGCTGCTAGCATCTGGTTTAGTTACAAAACCCCAGTGGGATTCGTATTATAAATTTATTATTGTAAGAAATCCGTTTGCCAGAGCCTATTCAGATTATCCTTGGGTTATGCTCAATACTGGAGTTTACGGTTCGTTTTCTAATTTTCTACAAAAGGCAGGCCCTTTTAAAGCGCGGTTAAATGCCCTTAATAGCGACTATATGGGAGATCATTTAACCCTGCAATACGACTATTTGCACTTAGACGGCAACCCAATAGATTACGATTGTATTATTAGAATGGAAGACATTCAACAGGGATTTACTAAGGTTATAAAAGACCTTAATTTACCCGCTAATTTTTTTAGCCAGCACAGCAATGTAAACAACAAAAAGCTGCCGCATTATTCATTTTTCTACACTAGAAAAAGAAAGTCAATGGTTGCTTGGTTTTACAAAAAAGATTTAGCGTATTTAGATTACAATTTTGTAGAAAAACGTAAATGGACTATAGCTCCTTTTGCCGATTTAGCCCTTTTGTTTGGCAAACAGGGAAAGCTTAATTTTAGACTAAAGTATCCCTACCTTGCTTATAAATGGGGGCGTTTAAAGCGCAAATTTGCTAATTAGTATTATGAAACACGCCATATTAATAACCGCCTATAAGGATTTGGAACAGCTGCTAGACTTGGCGGCGTGTTTTGATTCAAGGTTTGGTTTGTTTATTCATATCGACAAAAAATCAACCTTATCGCCCCAGTTAAAGCTAAAATTAGCTAAGGTTAAAAACATTGTTTTTATTGGGCAGCAATATAACGTAAACTGGGGTGGGAGAAATCACTTAAAAAGCATTTTACTGTTATGTAAAACGGCGCTGAAAAGCAAAGAATATGAATACTTTCATATGATTACTGGTCAGGATATGCCCATTAAGACTAACAATTATTTTATAGAGCACTTCTCTAAACTAAATGGAAAGAGCTATTTAGAATATTTTACCATGCCAGCTAGTTGCTGGAACAATGGGGGAATGGACAGAATAGATTACTATAATTTTTACGACTTGTTGAATGCAAAATCGTCTATGCGTTGGATTCAAAAAGCATTATCAATTCAAAAAAAATTAGGTTTTAAACGGGCATATAGTAAAAATTTACCACCACTTTACGGAGGTTCTACCTATTGGAGTTTGCATCGTGCTGCTGTACAGGAAGTTGTAAATTTTTATATTAACACCCCGGCCTTGTTTAGAAGATTAAAACACAGTTTTTGCAGTGAAGAGTTTTATTTTCAGACTATTTTAATGAATTCTACTTTAGCAGGAAGCATGATTCAAGACAATAAGCGTTTTATTGTTTGGCAGGAACGCCATGGTAGTTTGCCTGCATTTCTAGATACTACTGATTTTATAGCCATAAAACAATCTACGGCATTGTTTGCCAGAAAAATGGACTATTCCATATCGGCGTCGCTAATAAACGCTTGTAAACAACTGGTTAATAATAATGTGTAAACTCTGGTGTTTATGGCCTTGAATCCCCAAAAAAAAGAAGTATTTTTCGGGTATAGTTTAAAGATTTGCACTGGCTCAGGATTGTTTTTTAATCTTAACTTTTAAACATTCAAAAAAAGCAGTAGGCTAACACTATTTAGCAGGCATGAACAACCAAACCAAAGTTTATTCTAATCGCGGTAATACCAGTATTTTAAAGGTGCTTGGAGCGAGCTTGCGCGACCTTGCTGGAAGTACGTTTTTGGCTAAGCAAATTGCTATTCGCGACATCAAGGCGCAATACCGGCAATCTTATTTGGGCATTGTTTGGGCATTTATAACTCCGGTTACTACAGCCTTAGTCTGGGTGTTTTTACAAGCGACAGGAACAATTCAGTTAACAGATACTGGAATTCCGTATCCTGTCTATGCGTTTTCGGGGACATTAATCTGGTCGATAATAGTAGGGGCAATTAATTCGCCCCAAACCAGTACCAGTAGTGCTAAAAGTATAATCTCTAAGATTAATTTTCCTAAAGAAGCTTTGTTACTTTCTGGTATTTACAAATTATTATTTAACGCCATACCCAAAATACTATTATTAATAATCTTACTTTTTATTTTTGGTGTAGATTATCATCACAGTATATGGCTGTTCCCAATTATTATGTTGGGAGCCGTTTTCTTTGGGTTTTCGTTGGGATTAATTCTTACGCCCATTGGGCTTTTATATAATGACGTATCTAAGCTAATTATGACTGCATTGCGCTTTTTAATGTATATAACTCCTGTGGTATATGTTGTTCCAAGCGAAGGTATAATGAAGACCATTATGGAATACAATCCATTTAGTCCTTTAATACTTATGGCTAGAGGCACCATACTTGGCAATCCAACCGAACACTTACAGTATTATCTTATTGTTTTGCTATCGTGTATTCCAATATTTTTAATTGCTTTAGTATTTTATAGAGTTTCTATTCCAATAATTGTTGAACGTAGTAGCGCATAATTATGGAAGAGCAGGAAGTTTTAATAAAAGTAGAAAACCTCTCTAAGAAGTTTTGTAAAGACCTAAAAACGGGACTTAAATACGGATTACAGGATTTATTTGCCAATGTTTTTGGCAATAATAAGTCAGATATGTTACGTCCTAAAGAATTCTGGGCCGTAAAGGATATAAATTTTGAATTGCGTCGTGGTGAATGCCTAGGGTTAATAGGGCATAACGGTGCGGGAAAATCTACACTTTTAAAAATGCTTAATGGTTTAATACGTCCAGATGTTGGCAGTATTACCATGAAAGGGCGTGTGGGAGCCTTAATAGAACTAGGTGCAGGATTTAATAATATCCTCACAGGGCGCGAAAATATTTATAATAATGGTGCTGTACTAGGCTTTACTCGTGAAGAAATAGACACTAAGCTTACTCAGATTATTGAATTTGCAGAACTCGAAGAGTTTATAGATATGCCAGTACAACATTATAGCTCGGGGATGAAGGTGCGCTTGGGCTTTGCTGTTGCTGCACAAATGGAGCCCGACATTTTAATAATAGACGAAGTATTGGCTGTTGGCGATTTGGGTTTTGTTTTAAAGTGTTTTAAAACCATAGATAACATCTTACCCAATACCGCCATTGTGTTTGTGTCGCATTCCATGCCTATGGTTTCTAGGATTTGTACGCATGTTCTATTAATGGAAAGAGGAGCGGATGCATTTCAAGGAACTAATGTATCAAAAGCCATTGATTTGTATTATCAGCGATTTACGAATAACGAACAGAATATAATTTTCGATGACAATACAATTGCTTTAACAAGAGCAGAATTGTTAGGGGTTAATAGCCAAAACGAACAGCCACAAATACAATGGAAGGGTAAATTTAAATTACGGTTAGTATTTGAATTAAAAAAGGAGCAAGATATTCCTTCTTTCCATATTTCAATTTATGACAAAGAACAACGTCCGGTGGCTATGTTAGAACCTAATAAAATTCAAGATGGCCTTAAAATTAAAGATAATAAGATTCAGTTTTGTATGGAACACGAACAATTAATGTTGTCTAAGGGTATTTATTCGGTTAATATTAGTGTGGTAAAACCCAATTCTAGAGAACCCTTATTAAGAGTAAACGGAGTATTAAATTTTCAAGTAATACACGAAGAAGAAATTTGGCCGCCCTTTTACCTAGAAACAACGTTAACCGATTTAAATTGATTTTAAATGTTGGGTAAGAAAGAAAAAATATTCTGTGTTGGGTCTGGTAAAACCGGAACAACCTCGATAGAAAAAGCCCTTAACGATTTTGGTTATAAATTAGGGAGCCAAAAGCAAGGTGAGTTGTTTATTAATGATTACGCCTCTAGGAATTTTAAGCCAATTATAAAATTCTGCAAAACCGCCGACGCCTTTCAAGATGCACCGTTTTGCTTTCAACATACTTTTATTGCTTTAGACCAAGCTTTTAGCAACGCCAAATTTATTCTAACAATTAGAGATAACGACACGGTTTGGTACAACTCATTGGTTAATTTTCACACCAAGTTGTTTTCTAAAAACCAGAACAAGCCAACCTGGGAGGATTTAGATAACGCTACCTATCGTTATAAAGGATATGTGGCACAAGTACGTGAGTTAGTTTTTGGAATTCAACGCACCGAAGATCCCTACAACGAACGTAAATTGCGAAACTACTACAACACCCATAATGCATCGGTATTAGATTACTTTAAGAACAAGAATAATTTACTAGTTTTAAATGTTGCTAAAGAAGGAGCATACAAAAGACTTTGTGAGTTTTTAAATAAAGAACCCAAATACGATAACTTTCCCTGGGAAAATAGATCTAGTGATATTTAGTACATGATAAACATTTATTTTTGACTAGATAAACTCCTATTTCTTATTGTATTTTATTTATTGATTTAATTATGTTAAAGCTCCTAAAGCGAGTTTCTGTACTGTTCTTTCTTGTAGTTTTTATCAAACAAGTTATGAATAGTTTTGCCCCATATTATTGGGGTAATCAGTGGTTTGCCTCGAAGGTTGAATTTTTGCAGGGTAACAATGAATTACAACCAAACGTATTGTTTTTCGGTTCTAGCCGGGTTTACAGGCAAATAACTCCAGAGGTATTTGACCGTGAAGTAAACATGATTACTCAAAAAAAAATTTCCTCTTTTAATTTGGGTGCTCCAGCCACTTTTAGCCCCCAATCCCAATATTTGTACCGAAATTATCTTAAATCGGACTTAAGTAAAGATGTAAAATATGCTTTTTTTGAATTAACTACAATTACGAATACCGCTCCCAAATTATTGCATCAAAAGCGCTCGTATTATTGGTTAAACCTAAGTGATATGAAATTAATAACGAAGTCTTATTTGAATAGAGATAGTCTAAGTTTGGAGCAAAAATTATACGGGATTTCGGGTTATTCCAAATCGTATTTCGATAAAATATTTAGAAAAGATTATTTTGGAAGTAAACTACTTGGAAAATACCAATTAAACAGCGTGTATTTAGGTCCTAGGTTGGATGGGTTTTATTCACTAGAAGATGAATTAGAAAAAGTTGAGGATAGTACTATAAGAAGAAATTTAATCAATAACCATAATTCCGTTATTCAAGACTCTACTCTTTTAAAAGCAAGAGCGAATCGCTCAATGTTTTTAAGAAATTCTGGTGAGTATTATGATGCAGATTTACTAAGTGAATTAAATAAATTAATCGGTACCTCTAAGCAGCGAGGTATTCACTTGATTTTTTTAATTCTACCTCGATATGGAAGCAAGGGCTTATATCAACTAGCAGATCAAATTCCAAGTGCTCATATCATTGATCTTTCCAGTAGTGTGAAATATCCAGAGTTCTATGAACTGGAATATTCTTTTGATGTTGGTCATTTAAATGACAAAGGAGCTCAACTTTTAACAAAAAAACTTGTTGAGGAATTCCTGTTAAAATCGAATCTGAACTTTGAATGAGATTGGTACTATACATTGTATTATCTTTATCGTAGAATAAATAAAATGAAAATTTGATACATGTAACTAAAACATTTTTGCCACCACAATCTGAGTATGGTGCGATTTTAAAAAGAGCGTGGGATAACCACTGGCTTACAAATCGTGGTGAATTGGTAAAAGAATTAGAGGGTAAAATTGAGACTTATCTTGGATCTTCACCTTGTTTGGCAATGACAAATGGTACTTTGCCCTTACAACTTGCAATTAAGGCGCTTAACTTAAGCGGTGAGATTATTACTACCCCTTTTAGTTATGTGGCAACAACGTCGAGTATAGTTTGGGAAGGCTGTACACCCGTTTTTGTAGATATTCACCCGGAATACCTTACCATAGACGAAACTAAAATAGAAGCTGCAATTACCAACAACACTTCGGCCATACTGGCAACCCATGTTTTTGGGAATCCCTGCCATGTAGAGGCCATTGCAGCAATTGCCAAAAAGCACAACTTAAAAGTTATTTACGATGCTGCACATTGCTTTGGGGTAACTTATAAAGGAGAGTCCATATTTAATTATGGAGATATAAGTACTTGTAGTTTTCATGCTACCAAACTGTTTCATACGGGAGAGGGTGGAGCAATATTTACAAAAAATAATAGCTTGATTCAAAAATTATTCAGCTATCATAATTTTGGACATGAGGGGAAGGAAGATTTTAAAGGCCTAGGTATTAATGCGAAAATGTCCGAATTACAAGCAGCCATGGGACTAGCTGTTTTACCTCATATTAAAACTATAATGCAGCATCGTAAAAATATGGTTGGCTTTTATAAAAATGCTTTAAAAAAATATAACTCGGTTCAAATTCGAGAAAATACACTTTGGAATTTTTCGTATTATCCAATTATTTTTGCTTCAGAAGCAGACTTGCTAGAACAACGTGAGAGACTCAATAATATAAATATTTTTCCTCGAAGATACTTTTATCCCAGTTTAAATAATCTCCCGTATGTCGAATCCAAAGAATTACCTATCTCTGATGATATTTCAAAGCGGATTATGTGCCTACCATTGTCACATGATATTGACGTCGTTGATTTAAACCGAATAGTAAATGTTCTCAATTCATGAATAACTCTATTGCAATAATGCAACCTTACCTCTTTCCGTACATAGGGTATTTCCAGTTAATAAGTAAAGTAGATGTATTTGTGTTTTATGATGATGTAAATTTCATAAAACGTGGATGGATAAATCGAAATAAATTATTGATTAATGGTAATGAGTATTTATTTTCAATTCCCTTACAGCATGTTTCTCAGAATAAATTAATTAAGGATGTTTATATCAAAGAAAGCGATAAATGGGTTAATCAGTTTTTTACTACTTTACAACAAAACTACGCCAAGGCACCGTTTTTTGAGGAAGTTTTCGATCTAACACAGTCTGTTTTCTATAAATCAAATAAGAGTATCGCGGACTTGGCGATAAACAGTATTAGTTCAATCACATCATATTTGGAATTAGAAACAGAATTCTTGAAAAGTTCAGAGCATTTTTCAGACACGCATGACTTGAGATCTGCTGATAGGTTAATTGCAATTACCAAAAAAAATGGTTCCAATGTATACGTTAATCCAATTGGAGGAAAAAAATTATATGATAAAGGTTATTTTTTAGAGAACGGGATTAAACTTAAATTTATTGAAACTCAATTCCAGAGTGTAAGTAATAAAAATGATTACGAACTTTCAATCATTCATCTTTTAATGATTAAATCTAGAGAAGAAGTTCTAGAGCTATTAAATCAATATAAACTTAGTTAATTATGGCAGAAGTGATCATATTCGGATTGTTGGATACGGCGGAATTGGCACATTATTATTTAACCACTGATAGCGAACATGAGGTTGTAGCTTTTACGGTTTCGAAAGAGTATTTAAAAAATGATACATTTAAGAACTTACCCGTAATCCCTTTTGAAGAATTAGAAAAGGTTTATTCTCCAGATGACTTTATGTTATTTGCACCCATGACGGGTAAAAAGATGAATCAAGCACGAGAAAAAATTTACCTAGAAGGAAAGGCAAAAGGCTATTCTTTTATATCCTACATAAGCAGTAAGGCTACTATTTGTGACAATGAAATAGGTGAAAATTGTTTTATATTAGAAGATAATACCATTCAACCATTCACAACAATTGGGAATAATGTAGTGCTTTGGAGTGGTAATCATATTGGGCATCATGGAGTAATTAAGGACCATGTGTTTTTTACTTCGCATGTTGTTCTCTCTGGGCATTGTATTGTGGAGTCGCATTGTTTTTTTGGTGTGAACGCAACAATTCGAGACTACAGTCATTTAAAGCAAGGAACCTTAGTGGCAATGGGCGCTTGTATTACAAAACAAGAAACGGATGAGTGGGGAGTTTATATAGGAAATCCCGCGAAGAAAATTGAAGGAAAATTAAGTTATAATATTTACTAGTATGCAGTGGAAAAAGAAGGGCTTAATTTTTAATCCAAAAAAAAATACTTCTAATTGGATTAACAGCTATGCAGCATTACCGGTATGTCATCTTGTTTCTAAAGAAAAGGTAAGAATCTATTTTGCAACAAGAGATGAGCATGGTAGAAGCATACCTACATTTATTGACGTTTCTGCACAAGAGCCTAACAAAATACTCAATATCCATAAAGAACCGATTTTACCTCTGGGTCCGCAAGGAAGCTTTGACGACAATGGTATTATGCCGTCATCCATTGTAGAGACAAATGGAAGACTATTTATGTACTACATCGGTTGGAACCCACAGATAACGGTGTCCTATAGACTATCCATAGGCCTTGCAGTGAGTGAAGATGGAATTAATTTTAAAAAATATTCAGTTGGGCCACTATTAGATAGAGATAAGGAGGAACCTTATTTTAATACTGCGCCTTATGTTATTAAAGAAGGAAATTTATGGAGAATGTGGTATGTATCTTGCACAGGATGGAAAAACATTAAAAATTGGCCAGAGCCTTTTTATTTAATCAGATATGCTGAATCAAAAAATGGTATTGATTGGGAGCGTAAAAATATAGAGTGTATTGGTTACGATGATTTTACTCATGCTATTGGAAAGCCAATGGTTTATAAGCAGGACAATTGCTACCATATGATTTATTCTTATCGCAATTCTTTAGACTACCGCGTAGACCCAAATCAAAGTTATAGGCTTGGATTTGCAACCTCCAAAGATGGTATCTATTGGGAAAGAAAAGACGAAGAAATCGATTTTAAGAAAGATGTTCAAGACTGGGAATCGATCATGCAAGAATATAGTTCTACTTTCGTAGTAAATAACCAGCGGTTTTTGGTTTATAATGGAAACGGATTTGGTGAAACTGGGTTTGGTTATGCTATTTTAACAGAAGATTAATGAAGACAAAATATATTCATATTGGAATGCCGAAAAACTTGTCTACTAGTCTGCAGCGAGACTTCTTTAGTAAGCATCCTCAAATTCATCATTTAGGGGTTGGAGTAGGTTCAAATGTGGATTACATAAACCCTAAAATTGCATCAGCCTGTGAAAATCATTTTCAATACAGTAAAAATTTCACTTACCAAAAAGCAAAACTTGGTATATCTAGAGCATTTAATAGTGAGTTCGAGAAGTTTGAAACTAATCAAACCAAAAGAGTTTGTGGTATTTCGTTAGAGCTACTTTCTTTTACATTTACAACGGATCAAATAGAAATCGAAGAAAAAGCCAAAAGAGTATTTAACGCCTTTGGATTGGGCACAAAAATCGTTTTGATAATTCGAAATCAAAGAAGCCTAATAGAGTCTTTGTACAAAGAAGCTATAAAAATTGGCTATTACGGAACATTTAATGATTTCTTAGACTTTATTTACTATTCTCGAGATCGAAATTTTATTTTTGATTTTCAATACGACTATCTTTATAATATTTATTCCAATCTTTTTGGTGCCGAAAATATTGAAATTATTTGTATTGAAAATTATCGAGATGAATCTGGTAAGTTGCGTTATGAAAATAACACCTGCTTACTCACAAACAAGTTATCTCAGGTTCTAGGTTTAGATGATTATGAATTGGATTTAGACCATTATAACAAACCCTTATCCCTGACCGAATTATATAATATGCGGGAGCTTAATAAAACTCATGTACATGGATTAGGAAATCAATCTTTTAGCACTGGAACTAACTTTCATCGTCTTAAAGACTATTTTTGTGATGAGTTGAATATTTCTATTGAAGAAAGCTTGCTTTACAAAGATGCGAGAATCAAAAATGAAAATATTACTAAGGCGAAACAGCTTAAAAACAATGAACAAGAGATTAGGTTTTCTTATCCGAATGAAATCTTAACGTTTCTAAAAAATATGTTTATTGAGTCAAACGAACGGTTGGCAAGAAAAACAGGAATTAGTTTGCCATACACATATTATCAATATTAGAGCTTAATGGATATTCCTGTAAGCGTTTTAATTACTACATACAACCACGAGGAATTTATTGCTCAATGCATTGATAGTGTCCTAATGCAGGAAACTAATTTCAAGATCGAAATAATTTTAGGTGAAGACCATAGTACAGATGGTACACGAGCAATTTGCCAGGAATACGCACAAAAACATTCCGATAAAATTCGACTGTTCTTAAGAAATAGAGAAGATGTAATTTATATAAATGGAAATGCTACGGGTCGCTTTAACTTTATGGAAAATTTAAAGGTAGCCAGGGGAAAATATGTTGCGCTTTGTGAAGGTGACGACTACTGGACGGACCCATTAAAACTGCAAAAACAAGTGGATTTTATGGAGCAAAATTCTAGTTATGGGATTTGTTTTCACAGAGCAAAAGTATTGAGAAACGATTCAGACTTAGAGCTCCACCCAATTCCTCCTTCCGAGGATAATGTTTATAGTTATGCGGATTTGTTAAGACATTACAACTTTATTACTACGGCAAGTGCTGTGTTTAGGATTCCAAAAGATTTTACAATTCCAAGTTGGTTTACGGAAGTTAATTTTGGTGATTTAGCTTTATATTATTTGGTGGCAAGAAATAAAAAAATAAAATGTCTGGATAGCGTAATGTCTGTTTATAGGGTTCATGCTCAGGGAGTTTATCAGCGTTTAAATGCGCACACCCAAACATTTTTGTATTTAAATTTTTATAAGGTAATTATTCCTCATTTAAATCCAAATGAGATGGAGATTGTGCGGAAAAAGCGAAGGAGATTAATTGTTAAAATTTGTAAGAACAGATTTGGGAAAAATGCTTTGCTACAATTTTTATATAAGTCTTATCTTAACTTAAAATATTAGTATGACACCCAAACTAAGTATTGTAATTCCATGCTATAATTCTCAGGAAACGCTTGAACAAACGCTACAATCCGTTTTTGATCAGGATTATGAATTATGGGAAGCAATTATTGTTAATGATGGCTCACCAGATGATGTGGAAAGTATTGCCAAGGATTGGGTAAAAAAGGACAGCCGGTTTAAGTATTATATAAAAGAAAATGGAGGTTTAGGTACTGCACGAAACTATGGAATTCAAAAGGCGGTTGGCACATATGTTTTACCCTTAGATTCAGACAATAAAGTGCGACGCAAATATGCAAAACAGGCTATTCCGTTCTTGGAGCAAGATTCCAAAATTGGCGTTGTTTATGGCGATGCCGAGTAT
Organism: Gilvibacter sp.; assembly: GCA_965277295.1. GTDB lineage: Bacteria > Bacteroidota > Bacteroidia > Flavobacteriales > Flavobacteriaceae > Gilvibacter. The sequence goes on along the minus strand of OZ255720.1, from coordinate 266,100 downwards.
TTTGGAGAAAAAAATGGAATCTGGAAAGTAGGCGAATTTGATAAGTTTAAAATGCTATATCACAATTTTATAGATGCTTGTGCCATAATACGCAAAGAAGTTTTTACAAACTTAGGAGCCTATGATACAAAAATGCCTCACCAAGGTCACGAAGACTGGGAATTTTGGCTTAGAGTAGTGGCGTCAGAATATCAATTTTACTACTTACAGGAAGTTTGTTTTGATTATAGAGTAACTGGCGATTCAATGATTAGAAGTTTTGATAAAGCAATGATGAAGCAGAATATTGAATATGTTCAAACTAAGCATATGGAGCTATATAAGAATGCTTTTTTTGAGTTGTTAAAAAAATACAATTCGATTAAAAATCAAGATAAGCCAAGTTTGTTCACGAGGATTAGGAGAAAACTTAGAATTAAGTAAATAACAAAATATTTCTATTTGCCTTTAATTTCTGTCATACTGCCCAATTACAATCACGCTCGTTTTTTAAAAGTGCGCTGGGACAGTATAATTAACCAAACGTTTACAGATTACGAAATTATTTTACTGGACGACGCTTCTACCGATAACAGTCGCGAGTTATTGGCAGCGTTTGCCAAGCACCCCAATGTAAGCAATTATCTGGTCAATGAGCAGAACTCGGGTTCGCCTTTTAAGCAATGGCAAAAGGGTTTGGAAATAGCAAAAGGCGAGTTAGTTTGGATAGCAGAAAGTGATGACAGCGCTCATCCGGAATTTTTAAAGCAGCTAATTGCAACGATAGAACCCCAGACAGTTTTGGCATATACAGCTTCACAGATCATCGATCAGGATGGTAAGGTATTAGGAAGAAACCGCTGGCCCGATGGTTTGGACGCAAAACGCTGGCAAAGTGATTTTAAAAATTCCGGCCCCGATGAGGTAAGAAATTACCTGGCTTTTAGAAATACCATTCCAAATGCAAGTGCGGCACTTGTTCGTAGAGACCAACTCCTAAAACTTGACTTTCCTGTAGATTACAAATACTGTGGGGATTGGTTGCTTTGGTCAAAATTGTTAGCCCACGGTGATATCGCATATTTAAGTAAAGCGTGTAATAAGTTTAGAAAGCATGCGGCCTCCACCCGAACCGCTAAGTCGTTTTTAGAAGAAAAAAGGCGCGTGGCAGAATATAAAGCCGTGATACAACGGAACTTGTCTTTTTATGGCAGATGGCTTCAAGTGGCTAAATATGATTGGATCTTGCAAGAAATGCACAACAAACGTTATGGTATGGGCAAGCGCTCCGTATTTAAAGTGGGCCTGCCAGTTCCGTTAGTTTTGCGTTACTTATATTTACGTGTTTATAAAAGACTCTAATGAGAAAGACCTTTTGCACCATAATTACGGCAAATTATTTTTTCTATATCAAAGCGCTTTATGATTCTTTAGAGCGATTTAATACTGATGCAAGCTTTCATGTATTGGTGGTAGATCAAATTGAAACCCCGTTGTCTTATAAAAACATAGTGGTTCATGCCCTTAAAACTATTAAAGAACGTTACCCTGAAGATTATGGACTCATTCAAAAGTATGAAACCGACAAAGAAAGCAACCTGCGCTGGGCATTAAAGCCATTGTGGCTTAAATACCTCTTAGAAGAAAAGGGATGTAATAAGGCACTTTTTTTAGATCCAGATTTATATTTTTATCAGGATCCTACATTTTTGTTTGAGCTCTTAGACAAAAATAAAGTTATTCTTACACCGCATTGGCGTTCCAGTAAACCGGAAATTGATGCTGTAAATTTTGATTTGTTATTTATAGGAGGAATTTACAATGCTGGTTTTTTTGGATGCACTTCTAGCGCTATTCACGTTTTAGATTGGTGGTTAAAAGCATGTTCCTACAAGATGAGTAAGGAAGATGGTTATTATGTAGATCAGGTGTTTTTAAATTTAATGCCAGTATATTTCCACGACGATGTTGCACAAATACAACACAAAGGTTGTAATGTTTCCAATTGGAATACAGTAGAATGTGAACGCACTGTTGCCAATGGAGAGGTCTTGATAAATAATATATACCCAGTCGTATTTATTCATTTTACCAATGCGACCATAAAAAGAATTGCAAAAGGAGATGATATCTTGCTACAGCCCATGTTAGCAGAATATAGAAATAGTTTAGTTTCGCACAATCAAGATTTTAAGTTTATGTTCGAAATTGCAGCACCATCCAATCCCAAAAAAGCAAAAAATTCCTTTTTTAATCGATTATTTAAGTAACAATGGATAATCAGTTTATAAACATACCGCTTAACTCAAATACACTAGACCGTTATTATGTGCGGACTTCTATTTTTACAGCTATTCAGGAGAGTATGGTGCAATTTAAAGGGGATTTACTAGATGCAGGCTGCGGCAAAATGCCATATCGTGAGTTCTTAAAAGAACATTCCAGTATTTTGAGCTATACGGGACTCGATATTGAAAGCGCGATTGCTTATTCTAATCAAGTAAAACCAGATCTATTTTGGGATGGCAAAGTAATGCCTATTGCCGATGCATCTTATAACACTGTTATTGCTACCGAAGTATTAGAACATTGTCCAGATCCAATTGCTTATTTAACAGAAGTTTACCGCGTAATGGAGCCTGGTGGAGTATTCTTTTTTACTGTTCCGTTTATATGGCCATTACATGAAGTACCCCATGATGCTTACCGGTATACTCCATTTACACTCGAGCGCATGTTTAAGGAAGTTGGTTTTAAAGAAATTAGCATTAAGTCGTTAGGAGGTTTTAATGCGAGTTTAGCTCTAATGATTGGGTTGTGGGTTAAGAGACATTTAAGGCCATCGTGGAAAAAACGTATGTTGCAACGCATAAGTCTTCCGGTAATTAAATGGTTAGTTAAAAGAGACATTCCACCTAAACAATGGAAGGAAAGCACTATGAATACTGGGTTTTACGGAACCATGATCAAATAAAGTATCTTGCACCATGAACATCGCCATATTCAGTCCCAATAAAAACCCATATTCCGAGACCTTTATTCAGGCGCATAAAAATGGCTTGCCTAGAACGGTTTTTTATTACTATGGATTGTACTACGACGATATTCAATTAGAAGCTCCTGCCAAGCGTTTTAATAGTCTGAGTTTTACACAACGTGTTTTACATAAAGTAACAGGCAAAAGCATTACGCAGTTTAGAAAAGACAATTTAATTGCTTCTTTAAAACGTCATAAAATAGACGTTATTCTGGTAGAATACGGACAACACGCTCATAGACTTTTGTCGCTTTTTAAAAGTGCCAATTTGCCCTTTGTAGTTCATTTTCATGGTCATGATGCCACAGAGCATCATATTTTAAAAAATGTAAATAATTATAAAGCGGTCTTTAGTGCGGCTGCTGGTATTGTTGCGGTTTCTAAATTTATGCAGCAACATTTATTAGACTTAGGCTGTCCGGCCAATAAATTACATTACAATGTGTATGGTCCACGGGAAGAATTTGCTAAAATTAAACCTAGTTATAGCAGACAACAGTTTATAAGTATAGGGAGGTTTACTAACAAAAAAGCACCCTATTATACCATTTTAGCTTTTGCTCAAGTTTTAAATACCTTTCCAAAAGCACGGTTAATCTTAGCGGGTAATGGGGTATTATTAGAAGCCTGTGTAAATTTGGTTTCGCATTTAGGGATTACTAGTTCGGTGGAATTTGCGGGAGTGGTAAATGCCAAACAAATCACCACCTATTTAGAAGAAAGTCAGGCCTACGTGCAACATTCTATAACTGCCTCAAGTGGCGATATGGAGGGAACACCTTTGTCTATTTTAGAGGCCAGTGCTGCAGGGCTACCAGTTATTAGCACGGTTCACGCTGGAATTCCAGATGTAATACTAGATGGCGAAACGGGATTATTATCTAAAGAACACGATGTACATGCAATGGCCAATAATATGATGGCCTTACTGGAAGATACAGACAAAGTAAAACAGTTTGGCGCTGCTGCTAAATCGCGAATGGCAAAACACTATACCTTAGCACGTCATCTTAAGGAGCTAGATAACATATTAAAGTTAGCAGCACAAAATAAATAACAAAATGAATCCAGTTGTTTCTATTGTTATTCCCACTTTTAATAGCGCAGCCCTATTACGGCAGACATTAGATAGCGTGTTGCAGCAGGATTATACCAATTGGGAATGTATTATTGTAGATGACCTAAGTAGTGATTCAACTCAACAAATAAGTGCTAATTATGCATTAAAAGACAAACGGTTTATTAGCTTAAAACGCCCAGAAACCAGTCCCAAAGGTGCAAATGCTTGTCGAAACCTTGGGGTAGAAAAAAGCCGTGCAGATTATATAATTTTTCTAGATGCCGACGATATCTTGGCACCACAATGCTTATCGGGTCGTTTGGCAGCATTTAAAAAGCATCCAAATTACGATGCCCTTATTTACAGTGCGCAAGTATTTACCCAAGTAGGTCGGTGGGGAGCGCTTCAAAATACAGATCCAGATGCAATGACTAGCGAAGCCTATGCAGCGCTATTTTTAAGTTATAAAATTGCTTGGCAAACCACGAGTCCTATTTGGAAGAAAGAATCGCTTCAAAAATTTAAGGGTTTTAACCAAGCTTTTAAACGCTTTCAAGATGTAGAGTTTCATACCCGATTATTATTAGCAGGAATACAGATAAAGCGGGTACAACAGGTCGATTTTTATTACCGAATTCCTAAAGAAAAGTCAAAATATCAAGATTCAAAATTTTTAGATATTGCATATACGGCCATGCTGGATTATATTAAAATCTTTAGCGCCAAAGCGTACGGCAATTCTATATTTCCTGTTACAAAGCGCCGCGAATTACTTTTTAAGATGATTAATAAAGTAATTATGCAGCAATTAATTCCTAAAGGGCAGTGGCATTGGGTACCTAAGTTTGTAAAAGTGGCAAGAACCTCTGGGATAGTTACAAAAAAGCAAGGACAAGCCATATTGCTTTTTAGTTTCTTTAAGCATTATAATTTAGATAAAACCAAAGGTTTTGGAGGGTATAGACTCTATAAATGGGCATTAAAAACCAGTAAATTACATAAGGTTACATGACAAAAAACGGGAACATATTATTTTATCTAAAGGAGTTTCCTATGGTGTCAGAAACCTTTATTCGCGATCAAATTATTGAATTAATACATCAGGGTGAATCGGTTACAATTTATACAATGCACAAAAAGGGAGGCCGACAATTAGCTGCTTTAACAGGTTTTGAGCAGTACAAGCTAATGGATCGTGTAGCAAGCCCAGGCTCGTTGTTAGCTGCTAATAAAATAGCGCGTTTTGCAAAGGCAACTGGAATTGTTTTAGCAAACCTTTTAAGTAAGAACAGGACCTATTATTTGCGGAGCCTAAAATTTAAAACCTACGGTAGTTTTGCTTTAAATTTAAACCTGTTCTATCTGGTTCATTATGTACTAACCCAGAAAATTAAAATTATTCACGCGCATTATGGACCCATTGGGAATCAAGCCGCAATCCTTAAAGAAATTGGGCTTCCTGTAAAAGTGTTTACCACCTTTCATGGTTTTGATATTCGTCAGGGACTCACCCAATTAGATAAAAAGCCATATAGTCGTTTGTTTACTCAGGCAAATGGTATATTTTCTATTTCTGACTTTAACACCCAAAGCTTAATATCCATGGGTTTAACCAAATCTAAAATTTTGGATTTACCCAATGGTGTAAACGCTTCAAACTATAATTGCAAGGACAGAGACTGGAATGCTCCTTTAAATTTTTTAAGCGTTGGCCGATTAGTAGCAGATAAAGATTACGCCAATGCGTTAAACGCCTTGGCAAAACTTAAAAAGAATCGACCTGAATTAGCTTGGACATATAATATTATTGGGCAAGGAGAGCTAGCTTCTAAATTGGAGCAACTCGTTAAAGATGTAGGGCTGCAACACCAGGTTTCTTTTTTAGGTGCCTTGCCAAGCCAATTAGTAGCTGCGTCCTATTGCAAGGCGCAACTGTTTATACTATCGAGTAAAAACGAGGCTTTGCCTACAGTTTTATTAGAAGCACAAGCTAGTGGTTTGCCCTGTGTTGCAACGCGAGTGGGAAATGTTCCAGCGATGCTAGCTGACGGCGGTTTTTTGGCTGCCCCAGAAGATAGCCTTGCGTTATATAATGCAATAGAAAAAGCTGTAAATGCCCGCCAAGATTGGCCAAATATTGGGGCTAAGCTTAAAAAAGAAGTGCTTTTAAAGCACGATATTACAGCTTGCACTAAGCGACTAATAAGCTATTATAACACCAACTAAACTACCTATTCCAACCGCTTAAATCTTTGCCTATTAGCGCGCTTAGTTTTGCGTTATGTGGTTCGAATTTTTTTGCTAATTCCGCTCGCTGTGTTTGCGTTAATTTAGGATAACCCGGCTTTTGATTCTTAAAATTAAAGGTGTTTAACGCCTTTTTAATTTTCCAAGATTTAGTTAAACCCCATCTATTGGCATAAAAAAGTAACTTGGGATACCTAGGCAATGTTGTTTTATTTCTGACTCCGTTTACGTAGTTAAATGTACTGGTATCGACTCCTAAAAAGTTAAATAAATCGTTTAAAACATGAGTGCTGCCATAGGGCTTAATTAAATCGTCGAACAGCACAAAAAAACATTGGGACTTCGGGTAGAACTCCAAAAAACGCTCGATTTGCTGGCTGTACATACTGTTTGTTGTATAGGCGTATTTAATGGTTTTAACTGCCCGTGTAGGTTCGGCATTTAAGGCTTGGTTAAAACTTAGATTTTCCAGCCCTAGCTTTAATTCGTGTAAATAATTAGAATAGGTTCTATCTACAGGATTGCGTAATACCCAGATTAATTTAGCGTCGGGCAAAAGCTCATGCATTCTTTTGGGAACAAACTCTTCTAAAGTATAGGCTGGAGATTTTTCGCCAAACAATGTCGCCGAATCTTTAGCGTCTTTTGCAATTTGTTCTTGATACCATGCTAAAGCTCGATTAAAGTTTTTTTGGTTGTTAAAAAAGTTGAGCTCTCGCTGGGGTAAATGAATATGGGGGTGATTGTTTAAATGAAACCTAAGGCTTGTTGTTCCTGCCTTCATGGCTCCAACCAGAATAAAATGCGGTACTGTTTTGGACTGCTCTTGCATTTATAACACTTGTGTTAGGCTGTTGGCAAGTTAATAATAATTTCTGCGTTTTAGCCAGCGACGACTAGTGTTTAGTTTTATATTTATACAGGTTTAGGTACCCTTAATATTTATGCAAAGTAAGCCAGACATTTCTATTATTATTCCTAGCTATAATCGCGAAGCTTTAATAGCCCAGACTTTGGCTAGTATTAAAAAGCAGGAGTTTAAAAATTGGGAATGTATTATAGTAGACGATTCCAGTACAGATACTACCCTGGATATTGTACAAGAGTTTGTAGCAGAAGATTCCAGATTTAAATTACTCGAAAGACCAGATAGTCTCTCTAAAGGAGCCAATAGTTGCAGAAATTACGGTTTTAAATACGCACAAGGCGATTATATAATTTGGTTTGACAGTGACGATATAATGCTTCCAGACGACCTGGCGGTTCGTTTTGCAAATTCGCAGAATATGGACGTAGTTGTGACGTTGGCAACGGTTACCGACCAAGATTTAAAACCCGTTCGTGATTTTAGATTAGAAAACACCTTCGATTTGTACCGACAATACGCGTATACCAAAACCGAAATGATTACTAATTCGGTGCTCTTTAGGCGCTCGTTTTTAGAAGAGAAAGAATTATTTGACCCCAAGATTGTTCGGGGGCAAGAAGCCGACTTCTTTATGCGAATTTTTAGATATGTTCCCAATAATAGATTTACAGTTTTAAAAAACATAGGGTTTTTATATAGACAACATGAGGGAACAAAATCTGCGCAGGCCTTGCGCTATAATTCAGAATTTAATCGTTCCCAGGTATATATTTACAGTAGTAATTTGGCTTATGCACAAGAGCAACAGGACGCCCAACTGGCAAAGTATATGTATAAGCAATTAATTCCTTTGCTTGAGGCTGCGGCCATTAACAGGGATCACATAAATTTAAAAAAGGGTTTAGCTAACTTACAACAGTATTTAGGCCGTAAAAACAAAACTGCTTTATTAGAGATTAGAGGTGTTTTTTGGCTTTTTTACGTATTAAAAAGAACCAGTTATCGCTTAGCGCGCAAGCTTGTAAAAAAAGAACTTGAATTTATATAATGGCAATTCCTAAAATTATACACAGCTGTTGGTTTGGAGGAAGCTCAAAAAGTGAGATTGGCTTACAATGCCTAGCATCTTGGAAGCAGTTTTGCCCCGATTATGAATTTAAAGAATGGAACGAGCACAACAGCAAACCCTATTGGAACAGCTTTTATAAAGATGCCATTAGAAACAAAAAATACGCCTTTGCAGCAGATTGTATTCGTGTTCAAGTATTAGCCGAATTTGGAGGGATTTATTTAGACACCGATATGTTATTATTAAAACCTTTAGACCAACTATTAGCATTTAATTTTTTTGTTGGTGACGAAGTGCCTGAGCGCCCTAATTTTGCAATTTTTGGAGGAATTGCCAAACATCGTTTTTTTAACGACATGACTGCATTTTACCAAAATGAGCGTTACAATAGGTATTCCCCGCCTGTAATTACACATACTTTTAAGGGATTGGTTAATACTCAAGCATTACAAGAAAACGAAGTGATTTTTAGTCCTGAGTACTTTTATCCCTTGCCTTATCAAGATAGCAACAAGCCTTATAACGACTATATAACTGCTAATACTGTAGCGGTGCATTTATGGGATCACTCTTGGCGAAAAACAATCAAACAATCGCCAATTTGGTTGGTTAAGCAATTGTTTAAAGTAAGTTCAGATTATTTAATCTACGGCTACCCAAAAGTTTATGCTAAGCGATATTTAAAAGAGTTTGGCAGAAAATTATATCATAAAATAACAGCGAAGCAATCGAATTAAAAATTGTACATATTAATACTTCCAAGCATGGTGGTGCCGGAATTGCCGCGCTTCGCTTGCAGCAAGCGCAGCAAAAAAATGGAATCAAAGCAGCTTATTTGGCTAAAGATTTGACCGTAGATTTTGGTAATAACCAAGTTCAAGATTCCTTTTTTAGTTATAACAGACCAAGCTTTATAGCGAAAATAAAAAACAAATTTAACCCGAGTGACGAATTAAAGTTTAGCCAAGAATTGGGTCTATTAAGGCCTAAGTTGAATTGCGAAATGGCTAGTTTACCTTTTGCTCAAGTAGATATTTTAGAACACCCATTGGTACAAGAGGCAGATATTATTCATTTGCATTGGGTTGTCGATATGGTTTCGTATTCCAATTTTTTTAAAAATTGTAAAAAGCCAATTGTTTGGACCTTGCACGATATGAATCCTTTTCTAGGCTTGTTTCATTATATGCACGATAGCGAGATAAATAAAGAAGCGGCAGCTCCATTAGAACAGCAAATACGGGATATTAAAAAACAAGCATTAAAGGCATTTACGCTAGGCGCCGTTGTTAGTCCATCGGCTTGGTTGTTAACGGCGGCCAAAGCTTCTCAAGTTTTTAATAATTCGCTCTTGTTTAAAGATATTGCCAACACTATAGATACCAATTTGTACTGTCCAGAGCAAAACAGCACAAGTCATCCAGAAGCGCTTACTCTGTTATACACGGCGGGCAATTTAGAGAACCCAAGAAAAGGTGTAGACTTAGTCGTAGACGCTCTAAATGACTATAAAGAACCGATAACTCTTTTAACCATAGGAAAGGGCGAACTAAATATAACCAACCCCTTGGTAAACATTGAACCCTTAGGTTATATAAGTGACCCTAAAAATATGGTAGCGATTTACCAAAAGGCCCATGCGCTTTTGTTGCCTAGCCGAGAAGATAATCTGCCCAATACTATGGTGGAGTCACTTTGTTGTGGCACCCCCGTGATTAGCTTTAAAACTGGTGGAATGCAAGAATATATTGTCGAAGCAGAAAACGGATGCTTGTCTAGTTGTATTTCGGGTCAAGGTTTGCACGACAGTATTAGTAGGTTTGCAAAAATAAAGTCAGTATTTAATGCCACTGCAATTGCAACCCAAGCCAAAGCACATTTTCAAGAAAAAAATCAAGCAAAAAAGTACCTAAACCTGTATCTTGAGCTTTATAATTTAACGAACCCCAAAAATTAAAAGTACAACCATGAAAAGAACGTTAGTATTAGGCGCCGGAGGATTTATTGGAGGCCACTTGGTTAAACTCTTAAAGTCGCAAGGCTGCTACGTAAAAGGCGTGGACTTAGTGCAGCACGCTTACACAGATTTACCTGCCGATGATTTTATTATTGGCGATTTACGCGACCCTCGAGTTGTTGCTCAAGTGGTCGATCAAGATGTTGACGAAATTTACCAATTGGCTGCAGATATGGGAGGAGCTGGTTATATTTTTACTGGAGATAACGATGCAGATGTTATGCATAATTCGGCAACAATAAATCTAAATGTTGCCAGCGAAGCAGTTAAAAAAGGGGCAAAAAAGGTATTCTATTCGTCGTCGGCTTGTATGTACCCAGAGTACAATCAGCTAGATCCAAACAATCCTAAATGTGCAGAAGATTCTGCCTATCCTGCCGATCCCGACAGCGAATACGGTTGGGAGAAGTTGTTTAGTGAGCGTATGTTTTTAGCCTTTAAGCGCAATTACAACTTAAATGTTCGCATTGCTAGGTTTCATAACATTTTTGGACCCCAAGGTTCTTGGAACAACGGAAAGGAAAAAGCACCTGCTGCCTTATGCAGAAAGGTAGCAGAGACTCCCAATGGTGGAAGCATTGAAGTTTGGGGCGATGGCCTACAAACACGTTCGTTTTTATATATAGACGAATGTTTAGAAGCGGTACAGCGTTTAATGGAGTCCGATTTTGTAGGTCCAGTAAATATTGGGTCAGAAGAAATGATTTCCATAAACGATTTTGCAAAAACTATTATTTCTATGTCTGGGAAAGACATTAGCATAGCAAATATTCCAGGTCCAGAAGGAGTGCGCGGGAGAAATTCAGATAACGAATTAATATTTAATAAATTGGGATGGAAGCCTACCCAGCCTTTACAAGTGGGCTTAGAGAAAACCTATCAATGGATTTCACATATGGTCGCGACAAATGCGGTAGATCATTAATAACCACAGTCTATGCCCTTACTCTCCATAATCACAATAAATTATAATGACAAGCTTGGGCTAGAAAAAACTATTCAGTCGGTTAAAAACCAAAGTTATACCAACTACGAATTTGTAATTATCGACGGGGGTTCTACCGATGGCAGTAAAGCGGTAATTCTAGATAATAAAACCTTGTTTTCGCATTGGGTAAGCGAACCCGACACCGGGATTTTTAATGCGCAAAACAAAGGAATTCAGGCCGCTAAAGGAGATTATGTACTGTTTTTAAATAGTGGTGATGTTTTAAATGGAGATCGTGTTTTACACGAATTTATTAACGCACCGCAGTTTAGTGGGGACATTATTTATGGAGATTATGCCTACGCAAATGGCGGGAAACAATATCCAGATAAGTTAACACCGCTGTTCTTTTTTAAGTCGTCTTTACCGCATCAGAGTACGTTTTTTAAAACCTCGGTTTTTAAAGCCATGGGTCTGCAGGATGAATCGTTACAAATTGCCGCAGATCGCGCTTTTTATATGAAGTGCTATTTTAGCGATCAGTTTGAATTTTCTCACGTGCCTGTAGCATTAACGCTTTTTGACTTGACTGGAGTTAGTAACGACCCTGCTTTTAGGGCAAAAAAAGAAGTGGAAGACACTCAAATTTTAAAACAATATTTTGGCAAATATTACCCTGATTACAACCAATTAATGCAACTAAATGCAGACTTGTCTGCCGCAAAGCGCAATACAATAGGCGGCGTTATTAAACGAATTAAAAACAGATTCTCCCGTTAAAGTGATGGCAAAAAATCCATTGGTTTCGGTAATAATTACTACCTACAATAGGGACACCTACTTGCGTGAGGCTATTGCTAGTGTAGCTGCGCAATCGTACACCAATCTAGAAATTCTGGTTATAGACGATGGCTCGTCGGTTAATTACGCAGAGGCAATTTGTGCAGATTTTACAAATTGCACTTATCACTATAAAGAAAATGGCGGTTTATCTTCTGCTCGTAATTATGGAATTAATTTGGCGAAAGGGGAGTATGTCGCAATTTTAGACGACGACGATTCTTGGCGCGAAGATAAGTTGCAGGTTCAATTAGAGGTCTTTGCAAATCAGCCCGGGGTTACTTTGGTTCATAGTGCTGCTGTAGTAATAGATATACAAGGTAAACCTACGGGCCAAACTATTGGCGCTTCTGCAGAAAAAGCTCATAAGCGCTCGGGCAACGTATTTTGGAACGCCTTAGGGGTATGGGTAGCCAAGTCGCCAACTCCGCTAATTAAAAAAGATACTTTGGTCGCTCCCCTAGTTTTTGACACCAATATAAAAGTTGGCGAAGATATAGACTTTTACCAGCGCTATTTTTACAAATACAAAGTAGCTTATATACATAAACCCTTAGCCAACTATAGAGAGTATGGGGCTAATCAGCGTCTGTCCCTACAGCGCAAAAAGTATATAGGTATTGGAGCAAAAATGATTGTTAATTTTAAAGCTATGGGAGTGCATGCCCCTTGGATTTTACACCGAATTGCATCACGCCTTTTAGCTATGGAGCAGGCCAATTGGAGGCTAGCTTATCCAGAGCATTCAATGGTTATCCCAAAATGGAAGCAGTTGTTAAAACCCCAGTATTGTTTAAAAACGTATTTTAGAGCGGAATGAGAAGTGGTTTTAACCCAAATAAGGATCAAGAAAAATTAGCCCCTGATTATTTTCATCAGGTGGTAATTCCTATTTATATACCCAATCAAACAGACTACTTTAGAAACAGCTTGGCAATTTTAAAGCTAAGTGTAGATTCACTCCTAAAAACCTGTCATGAGCGTACCTTTTTTACCATAGTTAATAATGGATCCGATGCACTGACAACAAGTTATTTAGATAGTCTTTTGGCAAATGGTCAAATTCACGAGTTAATACACGCGCCAAATATTGGCAAAGTAAACGCCATATTAAAAGGGGTAAACGGACACGATTTTGATTTGGTCACCATTACCGATGCCGACGTACTTTTTAAGTCGGGTTGGCAAGAGGCGACTTATTCTATTTTTAAGGCTTTTCCTAAGGCTGCGGCTGTTAGTCCTGTGCCTATTCCAACGTTTTTAAAATATTATAATGCCCATTTATGGGTGCGTTATACGTTTTCGCCTGCACTTAAGTTTACACCAACATTAGACCGTGAAAGTTTAGTCGCTTTTCAAAAAAGTATTGCTAATCCTAATTTTTATAAAGATTGTCACTTAGATAAAACCTTAAGTTTAATTAGTGACAATTGTACTGCTAGTGTAGGTTCAGGTCATTTTGTAAACACCTACAGAAGCGAAATTTTTGACCCTCCCGCAGGAAAGCACTCTAATTATGCTTTAGGAGGCGATAGCGAAACTGTGTTTATAGATAAACCCGCCTTTAATGCCGGTGGATACAGATTGGCTACAAGTACTGGTTTTGCTTATCATATGGGGAATACTTTAGAAGCATGGATGCAAGAAACTTTGCAAAATCAGCCAAAAGAAAGCCAGCAATTTAATAGCCCAATTAGTCAGAAATTAAAATCGGTAAGCGGGCTAAAAAATTGGTGGGTAAAAAGTATCTTTAAACTTATAACACGAGGTCCAATTTGGGAGTGGATATTACGAAAAAAAGGTCTGGATGCTAAAGCAGCAAAACAATACTAAAAACTATAATTTTTGACCACAACGAATAACATTTGTATAATACCTGTAAGAGGCGGTTCCAAGCGAATAACTAACAAAAATGGTATTGCTTTTAATGGGAAGCCTCTTGTGGTGCACAGCATAGATTACGCCTTAAGTAATTCGCGGTTAATTAATAAAGTAGTGGTTTCTACAGACAGCGAGGACTTGGCTAAGATTGCTACAGCTGCCGGAGCCCATGTACAAATGCGTCCCGCTGAACTGGCTACAGACACTGCCACGACGGCTGCAGTTTTACAGTATGTTGTTAGTAGTTTAGAAGAAAATTTTGACAATGTAATTTTACTACAGGCTACAAATCCGTTACGCCCTAAAAATTTATTACAAGATGCCCTTACAGCTTTTAACAAACACAATGCCGATAGTCTAATGACCGTATCCAGAAATACCGACAAACTGGGTAAAATTGTAAATAATCGCTTTGTCCCTTTTAATTATAGTATGGGGCAACGCAGTCAAGATATGGAGCCGTTGTACAGCGAAAATGGCTTGCTCTATATTACCAAGGCCAAATTAATTGCACAAGGGGTTATTTTAGGAGATTCGAATATACCTTTTATTGTGGATCATCCTTATGCGGGAGTCGATATAGATTCTCTGGACGATTTAAATTATGCGAAATATATTTTAGAAACTACCAAACTATGAATCCATCTATAAATATAGCAGGGCGTATGGTTGGCTCGGATTATCCGCCACTGGTTATTGCCGAAATTGGCATTAATCACGAAGGTTCGTTAGCCGTGGCAAAACAAATGGTAGATGCAGCAAAGCAAGCAGGAGCCGAAGTGGTTAAACACCAAACTCATATTGTGGAAGACGAAATGAGTGGAGCTGCCAAAAAAGTAATTCCTGGCAATGCCAATGTTTCTATTTATCATATAATGGAACGCTGTGCGCTTAACAGAGAAGACGAACTAGCGCTAAAAAATTATGTAGAAGCTCAGGGAATGATCTTTATTTCTACGCCTTTTTCTAGAGCGGCCGCCGACCGATTAAACTCCTTTAATGTAGCGGCGTACAAAATTGGTTCTGGGGAATGTAATAATTATCCGCTTTTAGAGCACTTGGCATCGTTTGGGAAACCAATTATTATGAGTACTGGGATGAATACTATTCAAAGTATTGCCAAGGCCTTAGCTATATTCGATGCCCATAAGATACCCGTAGCCATTTTACATACCACCAATTTGTATCCAACACCTATACATTTGGTTAGATTTGGCGCGATGACTCAAATGCACGAAGCCTTTCCGGATCGCGTGTTTGGTTTATCCGATCATACCTTAAATAACAATGCTTGTCTAGGCGCAGTCGCTTTAGGAGCATCTATTTTAGAGCGACATTTTACAGATCATATGGGCAGAACAGGTCCAGATATTGTGTGTAGTATGGACCAGCAGGCCTGCGCAGAATTAATAATAAATTCCAAAGAAATTTGGCAAATGCGTGGAGGTACAAAAGAACCGGCAAAAGAAGAGCAGGTTACTATTGACTTTGCTTTTGCAACAGTATGTACCATTGCTCCCATTAAAAAAGGCCAACCATTTACCAAGCAAAATATTTGGGTGAAACGCCCAGGTACCGGTGACATTTTAGCCGAACATTACAACGATTTACTAGGCAAAAAAGCCACCAAAGATTTACCAATCGACGTACAATTGCAAAAAGGGGATGTCCAACAATAAGGCCTATACTATGAAGAATATTGTATTTCTTACTGGAACTCGAGCCGATTTTGGTAAAATTAAATCGTTAATACAAATACTAGAGGAGCATCCTAACTTTAATGCGCATTTGTTTGTGACGGGCATGCACTTGTTAGAAACTTATGGGTACACGCTAATAGAGGTTGAGCGCTGTAATTTTAAAAACGTGCACCCCTTTAATAACCACACCAGCGAAGCTACCATGGATTTAACCTTGGCGAAGACCATAAGTGGTTTTTCGCAATATATAAAAACGGTAAATCCAGATATGATTGTTGTGCATGGAGATCGAGTAGAAGCCTTAGCTGGAGCTATTGTAGGGTCGTTAAATAATATTCTGGTCGCGCATATAGAAGGTGGCGAAGTGTCTGGTACTATAGACGAACTAATACGGCATTCTACCAGTAAAATGAGCCATATTCACTATGTTTCGAATGCATTAGCAAAACAGCGTTTGGAGCAAATGGGCGAGCTTTCTGAGTCAATTTATACTATTGGTTCGCCAGACATCGATATTATGTTTTCTAAAAACTTACCTAATATTAAGGCTGTGCGTGAACATTATCAAATAGATTTTGATAATTACGGGGTTGTTTTGTTTCATCCCGTAACAACAGAGGCTAAGCAAATGCAATCTCATGCCACCAAATTTGTTGCTGGTCTAAAGGCAAGTTCTAGAAATTTTGTTGTAATCTACCCCAATAATGATTTAGGCAGTGGCGCTATTTTAAAGGAGTACGAATCGCTAAAGGAATTGCCTAATTTTAGAGTGTTTCCGTCTATTCGTTTTGAATATTTTTTAACCCTGTTAAAGCGGGCCGATTTTATTATTGGCAATTCGAGCGCTGGAATTCGAGAAGCTCCCTATTATGGGGTTCCAACTATAGATATTGGTTCTAGACAACGCAACAGAGCACAACACGATCATATTATAAATATAGATTACAATGCTCAAGACATAACTGCCGCACTAAATGGAATCTTACCAGAATTGGATAATCAACAAACACAGTTTGGTCAGGGAGATGCAAATCAGAAGTTTATTAAAAGCTTAGAAGAAGAATCACTCTGGCAAATAGATCATCAAAAACAGTTTATTGACTTTAATGGCTTATAAAAAAAACGTCTTACTTTTTGTCCCTGACGGGGTTGGGATTCGCAATTATTTGTACTCGCGAGTTTTTAAAAATAGAACGGCCAAATTACATTTGTACCATAATTTTGACGACGATACAATAGGCGCAATCGAGGCCCAAATTAATCTGGAGTCAACCTTAGAAATTCCGTAGTATGCAGAACCAATAAAAGAAAAGTACCTGCGAGAGTTAATTCATTTGTGCAGGTTAAAACACAATGCCAAAATAACTAACAACAACACTATTTTATATCTGTGGCATAAAAAGCGTTCGGGAATAAAACTTAAAGTTTTTTACGGGCTAATTACCCTAATGTCTAATTTTTATAGTGCTTACGGCAAAATTCAAAAACTAGAACAGGCCTATAATAAACAGCTGCGAAAAAACCCATTTTACACTCAAGTAACCAATCAACTAAAAGATTTAGATATCGATGTGCTATTTTGCACGCATCAACGAGCATTAAAGGCGGCAATTATTTTTGCTGCCGCGAAAGATTTAGGAATTAAAACCTATACTGTTATTTATTCTTGGGACAATGTGCCCAAGGCGCGTTTGGCTTTAAAGGCCGATTATTATTTGGTTTGGTCTAATTATATGCAAGCCGAATTAATCGAGTTTTACCCAGAAATTAAACCAGAGCAGGTAGTTATTACTGGCACACCACAGTTCGAGGTCTATTCTGACCCCAAAGTTATTATTTCCAAAGAGACATTCTACAACAGCTATAGTTTGGATCCCCAGCGAAAGATTATTTGTTTTTCTGGTGACGACGAATATACATCGCCTAAAGACCCTGAATATTTACGCGATTTAGCGCAGGGAATTATTGCTGCTGGGAAACAGCAGGAGTATCAAATTTTATTTAGACGATGTCCTGTAGATGTTTCGGGAAGGTATCAAGCTGTTATAAATACCTTTCCTGAATTAATAAAAGAAGCGCCACCACTTTGGAATTTTAATTCGGCAATTTGGTCGGCGGTTTATCCAACACAGCAGGATGTTAGTTTGTTGGTAAGCGTGGCGTATTATTGCGATGCGGTTGTAAACGTAGGTTCTACCATGGCTTTCGATTTTGGTATGTTTAACAAACCGTGTATTTATATAAATTACGACCAGCCCAATGCGGCTCCTTGGTCTGTAGATAGTATTTATAATTTTCAGCACTTTAGAAGTATGCCAAATAAAGAAGTTGTTTTATGGTGGAATTCAAAGGACGATGTACCGCAATTGTTAACTAAATTAGAGGCCAATATGGGCACCACGGTTAGCGATTGGTTTAGTATTATTGTAGCACAAAAAGACAGTTCAGAGGCCATTTATAAGGCATTAACAACAAAATAGTTTAGATGAGTAATAGCGCATTACATATTGTTTTTTTATCTCCGGAATACCCAGTTTGGGCATCGGGTGGCGTAGGAACTTTTATTCAAACCTTTGGGCGAGCATTGGTTAGTCGTGGCCATAAAGTAAGCGTGGTTGGGCCGGGTACCGATTTGCAAGAACAGGTTTTAGAAGATCAAGGCGTTGGCTTGTATAGGTTGGCAAAAAATAAAAGTAAACTGCCAAATTTTATGCATAATGCCAGGCAAATCAATAAAAAATTAAAGCAACTTAATAAAGAACATCCAATTAACATAATAGAAGCTTCTGAACTTGGCTTGGCTTTATTATCTGGATCTCACACTGCAAAACGAGTTATTCGTTTGCATGGCGGACATCATTTTTTTTCGGAAGCAGAGCAACGCGGAATTAATTGGCGTAAGGGGTTCTTAGAAAAGCGATCGTTTAAAAAAGCAGACGGCTTTATAGCAGTTACTAATTACGTTAAGGAGCATACGGCTAAGTATTTAAGTTATGGTAATGCTAAACTTACTATTATTAACTATCCCATGAATACAGGGGTGACAGTACCAAAGGTTCACGTAGATGCAAATAGCATATTATTTGCTGGTACGGTCTGCGAGAAAAAGGGAGTGCGTCAATTAATTCAAGGATTTAAAATTGTTCGCCAAAAATATCCAGAGGTATGTTTAGATATTTATGGAAGGGACTGGTTTTATCCCGATGGGCGTTCTTATATAGAACAAATTAAAAAAGATTTGGATGCCCAGTATTTTACTCAGGTTAGTTTTAAGGGAGTTGTTCCTCGGGCAGAATTAGATATGCTTTACGCTCAGGCTGCGGTTTGTGTGTTTCCGTCGCATATGGAAACTCAAGGTTTAGTATCTTTAGAAGCCATGCTACTAGAACGCCCTGTTGTGTTTTCTAAATACGGACCAGGTCCAGAAACAATAACTCACGGCGATAATGGATTGCTATGCGATGTGTACAATCCAGAAGATATCGCAAAACAAATACTATGGATAATAGAAAACGAGCAAGAGGCAAATGCAATGGGAAAGCGGGCTAGAAAAGATGTTATTGCAAAGTATGATTTAGATAAGATTGTTGCACAAAATTTAGATTTTTACAGGTCACTTTAATTAAGTTTATGGGGCATTTTAAGGCCGATATTAAAAAGTACAAACGCTATTCTAAAAAGAGTAGTTTAATACTGCTGTTTACCCAACAAGGTTTGTGGGCCTTAAGTGTCTACCGAACAAATAATGCAATTTACAATGCTAAAATTCCACGTATTTTTAAGCGCATTCTATTATTTTTTGGCCTATTTGGGCAAAAATGGATAGAAGTTTTTACTGGAATTTCTTTACCGTATGCTGCACAAATTGGTCCTGGATTTTATATTGGGCACTTTGGAGGGATAATAGTGAATGCCAATGCAGTAATTGGTTCGGATTGTAATATTTCGCAAGGAGTTACAATTGGCGTTAGCGGTCGTGGTGACTCCCGTGGAGTACCTGTAATTGGAGATCGTGTTTATTTGGGCGCAAATGCTGTTGTGGCTGGTAAAATAACTATAGGCGATAATGCTGTAATAGGTGCCTGCTCTTTAGTTACTAATAATGTAGCTCCAGGAACAACTGTAGTAGGTGTTCCTGCACAAAAAGTAAGCGATAACGATTCTAGCGATTATATATTATGAATCTACTAGTAGTAAGCACAGCGCCTATTTTAACTTCTAATCAGGAAATTTGTGCCTACGCACCTATGGTTGCCGAATTAGATCTTTGGTTTGAGCAGCCCAAAAAAATTACCATTTTAGCGCCAACTATATATAACAAACCGCTATTAACAGCTGCATTTAAAAGACAAGACTTACACGTAATTAGTGTACCCCCATTGCATTTTGGCTCTCCGATAGGGTTCGTAAAATCTATTTGGGGGACTGCGGTGACTAAAATAAAGTTACTTGTCGCTATGGCAAAAGCAGATCATATTCATGTGCGCTGTCCAGGTAATACCAGTTTACTGGCATGTTATATGCAAATTTTGTTTCCATGGATTCCAAAAACGGCTAAATATGCGGGAAACTGGGATCCAAATGCAAGACAACCAATTAGTTATAAGTTTCAAAAATGGTTGCTAAGTAATAGTTTTTTAACTAGAAAAATAAAGGTGTTGGTTTATGGAGATTGGCCTAATCAGTCTAGAAACATAGTCCCATTTTTTACTGCCTCTTATACCAAGAGTGAAATTGAACCTATAGTAAAACGAGATTATTCCGCAGCCATATCGGTTTTATTTGTTGGCAGTTTAAGTCCCGGAAAAAGACCGCTTTATGCATTGAATTTAATAAAGCAATTACACGAGATGGGAATAGCTATTAAACTTGACTTTTACGGCGATGGGGTTATGCGAGAAGCGCTAGAAATGCAGCTATCACAACAGCACTGTGCTAGCTATGTACGCCTTTTGGGCAACCAACCTAAAGCTGTGGTAAAAGAAGCTTATAAAAAGGCGCACTTTTTAATATTACCTTCTAAATCAGAAGGTTGGCCAAAGGCTGTTGCAGAAGCCATGTTTTGGGGCTGTATTCCAATGGCGACCTTAATTTCCTGCGTGCCTTGGATGCTAGATCGTGGTAAACGTGGTCTTTTACTTGATTTATCTACAGATGCTCAACAACTTGATGCCGCATTAAAGCAACCTGATACTTTACAGCAAATGTCGGAAAATGCAGCCGAATGGTCAAGGGGGTATACCTTAGATAAATTCGACCAGAGTATACAAAACATGTTGGAGCTATGAAGGTACTGCAGCTAATAGATTCATTAAACCCCGGAGGAGCCGAAACCGTAGCTGTGAGTTATGCCAATGCGTTACTAGATACAAATGCTGACTCTTTTTTATGCACAACCCGAGCAGAAGGTTTATTAAAACAAAAGTTGGACACTCGAGTAACATATTTGTTTTTAGAACGTACAAAAACACTTGATTTTAAAGCAATTAAACGCCTTGTTAGATTTTGTAAAAGCAATGCTGTTAGTCATATTCACGCCCATAGTTCGTCTTATTTTATTGCTAGAATGGCTATGTTTTATTTGCCAAACTGCAAATTAATTTGGCATGATCACTACGGGAAAAGCGAAATGTTGAAGCTTCGTCCTGTTAAAATGCTAAAATGGTGTTCAAAAAAGTTTAGCACAATTATAACCGTAAACGAACTTTTACAAACTTGGGCCAACACCACTTTACTATGCCAACGGGTAGTATTTTTAAAAAACGCCATTCCTAAACCAGAATCAAACAGAACGTTTCCCATACTTGCAGGAGTTAAAGGCAAACGTATTGTCCATTTGGCAAATTTTAGGGAACAAAAAGATCACTTAAATTTACTTAGTGGTTTTGCCGCCAGTTATGCTCAGGATAAAGAATTGCATCTGCATTTAGTTGGCATGTATTGGGAAGACGCTTATTATAAATCGGTTATAAGTAGAATTGAAGCCTTAAACCTAGGTGCGGCGATTACCTTACACGGACCAATCCAAGACGTTTATGGTATATTATTACAATGCGATATCGGGGTGTTGTCTTCAAATTCAGAGGGACTGCCAATGGCACTGCTAGAATACGGTATGGCTGGTTTGGCTGTTATTACGACAGATGTAGGACAATGTTCACAAGTAATTGGCCCTAATGGGGTAGTAATTCCGGCTAACGAACCCAAGGCGATTACAAAAGCTATAACCTATTATCTAAACAATGCAGAGGTGCGTAAAAAAATGGTTAATGCATATCAAAATCACATAGAACAAGAGTATAGCATCCAAAGTATTATTCCTAAATTGCTAAACATCTATGAGGCAGGTTCTAAAACCAATTAAAAAAGTTACCTACGTACAATTAATTTTGTTGCACGTGGCTATTGCTTTTAGTGTGTATTTATTTAGACCTAGTTCTACCCTTATACTTTTGGCAAGCTTGGGAATCTTTTTAGTATATGTACTGGCCAAGGGTAATAAAAATAACGAAGTTCTAATTGCGGCAGCCTATTTTACGGGGGCTGAGGTGTTCTATAGAATGACTGGAGGTGTGCTTTTTTACGAAACAGGTAAGTATGCCGTAATATTCTTCTTGCTGCTTGGTATGGTCTATCGCGGTACTTCACTAAAATCTATCCCATTTTGGGGATATTTGTTTGCTCTGGTGCCAGGAATCATCTTTTCGGCAATAAATCTAAACTACGAAACCAACTTTAGAACGGCGGTAATCTTTAATTTAAGCGGCCCTTTTTGCTTGGGGATTGCTGCTATATATATGTACCATAGACGCGTTACAAGAACTCAATTACAACATATTTTGTTGGCAATTTTATTACCTATAGTAACCACCATGGTGTTTTTGTATTTGTACACTCCAGATATAAAAGATGCCTTAAACGGAACCGAATCTAACTTTAGAACCTCAGGAGGCTTTGGCCCTAATCAAGTAGCCACTATTTTAGGTTTAGGCATGTTTATATTAATTACTAGACTGTTTACTATAAGCAGTAGGTTTATTAATATAATCGATTTGGTCTTATTATTTTTTATGAGCTATCGGGCAATCGTAACCTTCTCGCGTGGAGGAGTACTTACGGCGGCTATTTGTGCTATAACTTTTATTCTATTTTTATATTGGACCTCTAGTTTTAGGATGAAGGCCCGCCTGTTTCCTAAAATATTAATTGTAGTTGTGGGGCTTGTGCTTACTTGGGGATTTACCAGTATACAAACCACGGGATTAATAGATAAACGCTACAGTAATAGGGATGCTGCCGGACGTTTAAAACAAGATATTACAACGGGTAGATCTGAATTAATTTCGGGAGAACTCGAAGCCTTTTACGAGGCACCAGTTACTGGTATTGGCGTGGGTAAGATTAAGGAATTTAGGTACGAACGCACAGGCACTTTGGCGGCAACCCATAACGAAGTAAGCCGTTTGCTATCTGAACACGGTATTTTGGGACTTTCGGCTTTAATACTATTGTTTTTTACTCCGTTATTTTATTGGCTTAGGCAACGACATAACCCGTATTTGATGGCCTTGTTTGCCTTTTGGTTTTTAACCATAAACCATTCATCAATGCGCTTGGCCGCACCTGCATTTATTTACGGCTTGTGCCTTTTATTTGTTATAAATGAAAAAAAACCTAGTTTACATAGGAAACAATTTAAGGCGTAAGGATACCAATCCTACTTATATGCAAGCCTTGGCGAAAAAGCTTTCCCAAACTGGATACAGCCTTACATTGGCGTCTGGAAAAACCAATAAAGTTGCACGAATCTTAGACATGCTTAAAACGGTATGGAGTGAGCGTAAAGCGCTCGACTATGTTTTAATAGATACCTATAGTACACAAAATTTTTATTACGCAATTGCAGTGGGTTGGTTGTGCAGAAAACTTAAGCTCGATTACATTCCTATCTTGCACGGAGGTAACTTACCCAATAGACTTAAAAAAAGCCCAAGACTGTCGAAGTCTTTTTTTAATGGTTCAAAAATAAACATTAGCCCCTCTGCATATTTGCAAGAACAATTTAACAAGGCCGGTTTTAGTAATATAGCCTGTATTCCTAATGCGATTAGCCTAGAACAATTTAAATTTAAAGAGCGCACTAAATTGCAACCAAACTTGCTGTGGGTACGTTCGTTTGTGTCTATCTATAATCCGTTAATGGCAGTACATACAGCAATCGAATTAAGTAAAATTGTACCTAATGTAAGTTTGTGTATGGCAGGTCCAGAAGTTGATTCAAGCCTAAAAGCATGTCGGGAATTGGCAAGAATTAGTGATGTAGATATACAATTTAAAGGAAAATTAACCAGAGAAGAATGGACGACTTTGGCAGCCGATTACGCTATTTTTATAAATACGGCCAATTTTGATAACACACCTTTAAGTGTAATCGAAGCAATGGCTCTAGGATTACCTATTGTGTCTACCAATGTGGGCGGAATGCCTTATTTAATTAACAACAATAAAGATGGTATCTTGGTGGCGAACAATAATCCAAAAGCTATGGCACAAGCTATTGCGAAATTACTTACAGATTCAACTATGGCAAATACATTGTGTAAAAACGCCCAGGCAAAGGCAAATAGCTTTGATTGGTTAAAGGTTCTTCCATTGTGGGAGGCTGTTTTGAAATAGATTCTTATTTTTATTCCACATTCAGCCCCTGAACATGAATCAAAAATCTAATATTCACTTCGACATTTCTGAGCGAAAGGTACTGCTGCGCATTCTGGATGTGTTCTGTGTACTTTCTGTTTTGTATGGAGTTGGATTGGTTTTTGACTTCGATTATTTTAAAATAAATTCGACGCATTGGGTTTGGTCTATTTTGTTAGGGGTTTATTTAATGGTTTTTGCTACTATTTTTGAACTCTACGACCTGCAAAAGGCCAGTAACTTCGAAGTGGTTGTAAAGAATATAATACTCACCTCTTCTGTTACCGTTCTGTTTTATTTATTAACGCCCTTTTTTAGCCCGGAATTACCCGAAAATAGGATACAAATTGTGTATTTCTATCTCGCTATTAACGTTTCACTATTTTTATGGCGGTATGCCTATATAAGTCTTATTGCAACCCCCCGTTTTTTTAAACGCGTGCTTATAATAGGAGAGGGATCAGAAGTAGAATTAATTGCATCTGTGTTGCACAAAGCCGATCCAAACTATAAAGTAATAGGATTTGTAAACACAGAATCCAGAGCTTATAAACCTCTCGAAATTGGTAATTTAGAAGAATACGATGGCAAAGATTTAAAGCAAACTATTGCCGATTATTTTGTTTCGGAGATTGTCGTGTCGTCACCTTCTGCCAAGGGTATTCGCCGTGGTATGTATAATCAATTATTAGATTTAGTAGAATCTGGGTTCCAGATTAGAGAATATACTCAAGTGTACGAAGAGCTAACTAAAAGAGTTCCGGTGCAGCATGTAGATAGAGACTTTTACCGCTATTTCCCTTTTAGTCGTAGTAATCAAAACAAATTGTATTTGTTTTTTCATCGCATTTTAGACTTGTTGTTTTCTGTAATCGGTTTAATTTTTGGGGTGCTAATTTCTCCCATTATTTTAATAGGAAACCTAATAGGAAACAGAGGCCCGATTTTTTATACCCAAGAGCGTGTTGGTCGAAATGGAAAGGTTTTTAAAATTATTAAGCTGCGCAGCATGGTAGTAGATGCCGAAAAACACGGGGCACAATACGCCGAGGCCAAAGATGTTCGCATCACTAAATTTGGAAGATTTTTACGAAAATCTAGATTCGACGAAGTACCACAGTTTTTAAATGTTATTCGTGGAGAAATGAGCGTTATCGGGCCACGACCTGAGCGCCCTGTATTTGTAAAAGAACTATCCGATATTATTCCGTTTTACGAAATTCGTCATATTGTAAAACCAGGAGTTACCGGATGGGCTCAAGTGAATGCTAAATACGGTGTTACCCATGCAGATGCTTTAGAAAAATTACAATACGATTTGTACTACATTAAGCGTCGAAGCTTGTTCTTAGATATAAGTATTGTAATAAAGACGTTAAGTACTATTATCTTTTATCGGGGACAGTAATAGCTTTATTGCTTTATAAACCGTAGTACATAAACATACCTAATAGTCAGCGCTATAAGCAGTGGTATTAGGGCAAACGCGAAGCCTTGTACGCCTATTATCCAATGCATACATAACAGCGCTAGCATAATTAAAAGGAATTTAATAAACCCTTGCACCCAACGTTTTGGCTCGTGCTTTGCTAATTGCAGCACTATAAAAATACTAAAGGGAAACGCCCACAATATGTTGTAATTGTAGGCTGTGGTACTATGATTTGTTCCAAACCAAAGTAGTAATAAGATTATTCCAATAACTCCTGTAATGACTGCCAAACTTACGTCTAGCCAGCGCGAACGTTGTTGTTTTTTGGAGTCTGAATAGGTAATAAACAGGATAAAACCACCAAGTAAAATCATGACCAAAAGTGGGCTTTTTATAAAGTTGCTTTTGGGAGCTTGCGGGTTATTTACAAATAGATCTTTGGTTTCTTTTACCAGTAAATTAGAGTCGTTTACTGATGTTCTGGTCGATTTTTTAAAAGCCAGAAACACATTCTCTGGTAAAAACAAGCGTTCTTTAGGAGTGGTATTTCTATCTACAACCGACCCAATTCCTAAATCCATTCCAAAACTTCCCCAGGTATTCCAGTGTACGTTTTCTTGTATTAAAGTTCTAAAGGTTTTGGGTTCTTTTATATAGGTCGAATCAATTTGAATTCCTCCAGGGATAACTTTCCCAATTACTTCCGGGATTTTTGTGGCGCAATTATCGTAAAAGAAATCGTAATTATAAGCTCTGTTTTCTGGTTTTAAGTTGTTTTCCAGAAAATTAAATAAATCTTGAACTTCGCTTTGTGTTAAATTTAAAACCTGTTCTTTAACCCATCGATTATCTTCTATATAGGCTCTTAAAAATGCTTCAGTAGGTCTGCGATCTAATAGATAACGCATGTTTCCTTTTGCAAACTTGGTGTAGAATTGTGGATCGTTAAAGTCGTAAACACCATAGTTGTAAACCACATCTATTCCTAATGGAGTGTCCTGTACTCGCAAAGCGCTATGTCCAAAAGAATCGTAAAGCTCTTGTCCTGGGCCCATGGTGAGCACCGTAATTTTGGCTTGCCCCGACAAGTTTATTTGCTGGGCGGTACCAAGTGCAGAACAACAAAGAAGTAATGTAAAGAGTATTTTTTTAATCATAAGCCTAAGGCAAGTTACTATCTAAAAAGGTCCCAATCAATGGTAAGCGAAAAAACATTTGAATATAAGGCTGCGCTTTGGTCACCTATATCTGTAAGGGCATAATCTAGCTGAATTCCTTTGTATTTAAAGCCAACTCCTATATTTGGTTGAAAGCCTACGTTTTCTGTTCCGTCCAACTGTTGGATGTTCTGGAAATTACCAACACCTGCTCTAACAAATACTAAATCTATATATCCAAATTCTAAACCAGCAGCGGGTGTAATACTGGCAAAGTCACTCGAAATAATATCGTTGGTTTGGGCAAATCTAAAGTTTAAATCTACTTCTGCCAGAAGGGTGTAATCGTAATGAAAAACAAATTTTTTGGCCATACCCAATTGTAGCTTGGGTAAGGTTAATTCTGTTGTTTCTGGCAATTCCTGGTTTTGCCCTTCAACGGCGTCGCTAATGGTAGCGAATTGTTCGTCGTCTATACTCCAAGCATTAAAAGTGGTCGTTATGTCTCTCGCCATTAAACCAAACTTCCAATTCGATTTAGATTCAAACTGGATTCCTACATCTAATCCAAAACCCCAAGAATTGGCAAAATCTCCAATAATTCTGCGAATTACTTTTGCATTTACTCCAATGTTTAAACCATCCAGAGGTAAACGTCTGGCGTAGCTAAAGGTAATCCCGTAATCGGCAGTAGAAAATAAACTAATTCGGTTATAATCAATGTTTCCTTGATCGTCTATTAACTGGGTGGTGTTTAGAATATCGTCAACACCAAAGCGAATTATAGACAACGCTATTGCCGATTCTTTATCTAGCGGCATCGCAAAGGCTCCATAATCGTAATTGGCAATATTTGCAAAATAAGAGGCATGCATAAGCGCAAGCTGATTATCTTCTAGATTTACCAAACCTGCTGGGTTCCAGTATCCTGAATTTACATTACCGGTAGAGGCTGTAACAGCATTTGCCATACCAAAAGAGGCCGCATCTACACCAATATTCATAAATTCATTGGAGTACTTACGCGTGGTTTGGCTTAAGGCCATCGCAGAACTTAAAAGTAATACTAAAAAAAGGTTCTTTTTCAAGCGGTATTTTTTATAGCAAAAGCTTGATTTTACAGCTATTTAAACTAGTTTTTTGCATACATATTGTATTGTCAAGCCTAAAGACAAAAATACTTTATTATTTTTACAATCTATAGCCAATTGTACATGCTAAAACTTATACCAAACTTAATTACGTCGCTTAATTTATTATGCGGTTGTATTGCTGTTATTTCTATAACTGTGGGCGAACCTTTAGGCGCTGTAATCTTTATGTTCTTAGGAATTTTCTTTGACTTTTTTGACGGCCTGGCAGCACGGGCCTTAAAGGTTACCAGTTCTGTAGGTTTACAATTGGATTCACTTGCCGATGTAATTACAAGTGGTTTGGTGCCAGCACTTCTTATGGTTCACTTGTTTTGTCAAGCACTTTTAAACACTACAATTACAGGTTATTTTAACCTGCTTTTTTACGAGGCCATAACTCCAGATATGCCTGCAGAACCCGAGTTTAGATGGATGCCTGCTGTGGGTTTGTTAATTGTTGTTGGTTCTGCTTACCGGTTGGCCAAATTTAATGTAGACCAAAGACAAAAAACTGGATTTATTGGTTTGCCAACCCCAGCTAACTCAATATTTATTGCCAGCTTGGTGTTAATTACTTTAGATTTTAGTCCTGCATGGGCATACCAATTGCTAAATAATATCTGGGTGCTTTTTGCAATTACGGTTATAAGTAGTTTAATACTCAATGCCGAATTACCACTATTTTCTTTAAAGTTTAAATCGTTTAATCTAAAAGAGAATCTGCATATTTACTTGTTTTTAATAGCTAGTATTGCGGCAATAGTGCTGTTTAAAATTATTGCAATTCCATTTGTTATAATTGGATATGTTTTGGTTTCTATTATTAAAAATTCAATCGCTAAACCTTAATCATGGTAGAAAATATAATTACACTACTTATGTTGGTGCTCTTACAAATAGTTCTGGGCTTCGACAACTTGTTGTACATCTCTTTGGAGTCTAAAAAAGTAGTAAAAGAAAAACAGGCTTATGTGCGTAAAATGGGAATTTTAATGGCCATTGGACTTAGAATTGCCTTGTTGTTCTTACTGGTTTCGGTAATCGATTATTTTAAGGATCCTATTCTTAATATTCCCTTTGTAGATGTGGCCGAGGGCAGTTTTAATATTCACAGTATGATTGTACTTGCCGGTGGAATTTTTATTATTTACACAGCCATGAAAGAAATCTGGCACATGGTAGGAGTCGACCATATGACCGCCCAGGTAGAAGACGATAAGAAAAAGCCTATAGGAAGTGTTGTATTGTCTATAGTTATAATGAATTTGGTATTTTCTTTTGATTCCATTTTAAGTGCCATGGCATTAACCGATGTATTTTGGGTTATGGCTACAGCTATTATTATTGGTGGTTTATTAATGATTTGGTTAGCAGACCGAGTTGCATCGTTCCTAGAGCGCAATAGAATGTACGAAGTGCTAGGTTTGTTTATATTATTTATTGTGGGGGTAATGTTGGTTACCGAAGGTGGTCATCTGGCACATTTAAAACTATTCGGCAACGAAATCACCCCAATGAGCAAAACTACCTTTTACTTTGTAATTGTAATTTTGGTAATTGTAGATATTGTCCAGAGTAAATACCAGAAAAAATTAATAGCTATAAAAGAGCTGGAAGACCAAGAAAACGGGAATAGCGAAGCTTAAAAGTCGAGCTTCTTTTTACGGAGTTCAAAGTTTTGACCTAAATATACTTTACGTACCATTTTATCTGCTGCTAGTTCTTCTGGCACACCGTGTTTTAATATACTACCTTCAAACATCAGGTAGGTACGGTCTGTAATTGCCAAGGTTTCCTGAACGTTGTGGTCGGTAATAAGTATCCCAATATTTTTGTTTTTTAGCTGCGCTACAATACGCTGAATATCTTCTACCGCAACAGGGTCAACCCCCGCAAAGGGTTCATCTAACAAAATAAAATGAGGATCGGTAGCTAAAGCTCGAGCAATTTCGGTACGGCGTCGTTCTCCACCAGAGAGTAGGTCTCCCCGGTTTTTTCGAATATGGCCTAAACTAAACTCTTCTATTAACGACTCCATTTTGGCTCGCTGTTCTTTTTTAGAGAGTTTAGTAAGCTGTAAAACACTTAAAATATTGTCTTCTATGCTTAGTTTTCTAAACACTGAAGCCTCTTGTGCTAGGTAGCCAATACCATTCTGAGCCCGCTTGTACATCGGGTATTTAGTAATATTGGTGCCTTCTAAGTAAATGGTTCCGCCGTTAGGCTTAATTAATCCCACAATCATGTAGAACGATGTGGTTTTTCCGGCTCCATTGGGTCCTAATAAACCTACAATTTCACCCTGATTAACTTCTACAGTAATGCCTTTAACCACCTGGCGGCCTTTATAGGACTTCATTAAATTTTCTGCGCGAAGCTTCATAGGTCAAATATCTGTATAATTGCAGTGAATACCAATAGTTTTAATGCCAGTTTAACGGTTCTTTTCTTCTAAAGCATCCCAATATTCATAGGCGCGACGCAAGTGAGGAATAATAATTGTCCCTCCAATAAGTAGCGACACACTCATGGCTTCTACCACTTCTTCTTTGGTAGTTCCTAGGTTATAGCAGGACTCTAAATGATACCGCACGCAGTCGTCGCAACGCAAGACAATGGAATTACCAAGGCCTAATAATTCTTTGGTTTTTTTAGACAAATGCCCTTCGGTAAAGGCATTGGTGTCCAAATTAAATATGCGCTTAACAATTTTGTTGTTGTCGGCCAAAATCTTTTCGTTCATCTTGGCACGATAGGCATTAAATGAGTCTACAATGTTGTCATCCATGAGCTTTTTTTGCTTGTTTTGCCTGGCGTTTTACCACAGCTTTAGAGATAAATATACTTACTTCGTAGAGTATTATAATTGGTACGGCTACTACTATCTGACTCGCAATATCTGGAGGTGTAATAATGGCCGATAATATTAAAACAATAACTAAGGAATACTTTCTGTATTTACGCAGGAATTCGGGTGTGACTACACCTATTTTGGTTAAAAAGTATATAATTATTGGTAGTTCAAAAATTAGTCCACTGGCAACAACAGCCGATCTAACTAGGCCAATATAACTATCTAAATCAAAATCGTTAAAAACCTGATCGCTCACTTGATAGCTTCCCAAGAAGTTAATAGAAAGTGGGGTTACCACATAATATCCAAACAATACCCCAGTAAAAAATAATAGCGATGCTATTACAATAAAACCTCGTGAAGAGCGTCTTTCTTTTGGTTTAAGTCCTGGGCTAATAAATTTCCAGAATTGATAAATAACATAGGGAAAGGCAACAATAAAGCCGGCGGTAATAGAAGTCCAAATATGGGCAGAGAACTGTCCAGCAACCTTTCTACTTTGAATTCTAAAGGGAAGTTCTGTAAAACAAAAACTGTCTTCAAAACCAAGCCAAGTAGCTGCTCGGCATAATATTTTGTAGGTTGGAAAATCCGAACTTTTTGGCCCCAAAATTAGTACGTCGAATATAAACGACTTGGCTAAAAAGGCAACCAAACCCATGATCACAATTGCAATGGTGGACCTAATTAAATGCCATCTTAAATCTTCTAAATGGTCCAGAAAGGACATTTCTTTACCCGGATTTTCTGCGCTCATTAAATTATTCCTTCTTTAGTCAAATTATGAATATGTACCACCCCGCAATAATCCCCGTTATCGCTAGCCAGTAGTTGCGTTATACCAAATTCGTCCATTTTATTGTAAGCTGCAACTGCCATGGCACTATTGGCGATTGTTTTTGGGTTTTTAGTCATAATGTCTTTAGCAGTAAGACCAGAGATATTATCTACTTTGGTAAGCATTCTACGCAAATCACCGTCTGTAACTATCCCAACAATTTTATTGTTTTCTATGACAGCCGTTACGCCCAGCATTTTTTTAGAAATTTCTATTATCACATCTTTTACGGTAGTATCTGGATAAACCTGGGGCTTTTCGTTTAACGCAGTTAAATCGCTAACACGCAAATACAGTTGTTTGCCCAAGGAACCACCGGGATGAAACTTAGCAAAATCTGCGCTGTTAAACCCGCGCAGCTCTAACAAACAAACCGCTAAGGCATCGCCAATTACGAGCTGTGCTGTGGTGCTGGTTGTTGGTGCTAAGTTATTAGGACAAGCTTCTTTTTCTACGTAAGCATTAAGGACAAAATCGGCTTGTTGCCCCAAAAAGGAATCTGGGTTTCCGGTAATAGCTAAGAGTTTATTGCCTAAAGCTTTAATTAATGGAACCAAAACTTTAATTTCTGGAGTGTTACCACTTTTAGAGATACAAATTACACTGTCTTCGTCTTGAATGGTCCCCAAATCGCCGTGAATCGCGTCGGCTGCATGCATAAAAATTGCTGGAGTCCCTGTCGAATTTAAAGTAGCTACAATCTTAGTAGCAATATTGGCACTTTTGCCAATACCAGTAACCACTACGCGCCCTTTGGAGTTAAATAAATGGCTAACCGCTTGAGCGAAGGTATCGTTAATTAAAGTTGACAGATGTGCAATTGCCCGACTTTCGGTATCTATTGTTTTTTTGGCGATTGCAATTATTTGTGCTGTATTCATTAAACGCAGTTAATTTTCTTCTTGCCGAGGTGTAAAGAAATTAGTATCTTGTAGATACAAAAGTACATAAATTTATTTCGTTCTGTCAGGTAATATTTACGAGATATAACTGTATTTAACTTCTTATTTTGTGAACCTCTATGGGTATAATTAGCAACAACGATTATATTAGAATCCCCTTTATAAAAAATAAAGCGTGAACGATTTAGACTTATACGCTGCCCTCAAGAAGTATTTTGGCTTTAACAAGTTTAAAGGACTTCAAGAGGAGGTTATTAAAAGTGTAATTAAAAACGAACACACTTTTGTGATTATGCCTACTGGTGGAGGCAAATCATTGTGTTACCAGCTACCTGCTTTAATTAAAGATGGAACTGCAATTGTAGTATCTCCTTTAATTGCACTAATGAAGAATCAAGTAGATGCCCTTAGAGCTATTAGCGAGAATAAAGGAATTGCTCATGTGTTGAATTCGTCCTTAAATAAATCCGAGGTAAAACAAGTAAAAAGTGACATTACCAATGGGATTACCAAGTTGCTTTACGTCGCTCCAGAATCCTTAACAAAAGAAGAACACATTGCCTTTTTAAGGTCGGTAACAGTTAGTTTTGTTGCCATAGACGAAGCGCATTGTATTAGTGAATGGGGGCACGACTTTAGGCCCGAATACAGAAACCTTAGAAAGATAATTGAACGCATAGGCGAAAACATTCCCATAATTGGCCTTACTGCTACGGCTACCCCTAAAGTTCAAGAAGATATTTTAAAGAATTTAGGCATACAACATGCCAATACCTTTAAGGCTTCTTTTAACAGGCCTAATTTATATTACGAAGTTCGACCTAAAACGCAGCATGTAGATGCCGATATTACCCGATTTGTAAAACAAAATGCAGGTAAAAGCGGAATTATTTATTGTTTAAGCAGAAAACGTGTAGAAGAACTGGCCCAAACCCTACAGGTAAACGGAATTTTAGCAGTTCCATATCACGCTGGGTTAGATCCAAAAACAAGGGTGAAACATCAGGATATGTTTTTAATGGAAGATGCAGATATTGTTGTAGCTACCATTGCCTTTGGAATGGGAATAGATAAACCCGATGTGCGTTTTGTTATTCATAACGACATTCCAAAAAGCATAGAAAGTTATTACCAAGAAACGGGTCGTGCTGGACGCGATGGGGGCGAAGGGCACTGCTTGGCCTTCTATTCTTATAAAGACATAGAAAAGCTCGAGAAGTTTATGAGCGGCAAACCTGTAGCCGAACAAGAAATAGGACATGCCTTACTTCAGGAAATGGTCGCATTTGCCGAAACCAGTATGTCTAGACGTAAGTTTTTACTCCATTATTTTGGCGAGGAGTTTGACAACGAAACAGGCGAAGGAGGAGAAATGGACGACAATGTTCGCAATCCTAAAAAACAATTCGAAGCCAAGAACGAAGTAGTTACCCTTTTGGGGGTAATAAAAGATACGAATCAGCAGTATAAGGCTAAAGAAGTGGTAAATGTACTTATTGGTAAAGCCAACGCTTTAATAAAATCGCACAGAACAGATCAGCAGCCGTTTTTTGGGATTGGTAAGGACAAAGAGGACACGTATTGGATGGCCCTTATTAGACAGACTTTAGTTGCTAGATTTATTAGAAAAGATATAGAAACTTACGGGATTGTAAAGCTAACTCCGGAAGGTTTGCAATATTTAGAAAAACCTAAATCTTTTTTAATGACCGAAGATCATAAATTCGATTATTTAGAAGACTCTAGCATTGTCGTGGCTAAGAAGGCAGGAGGTGGCACCGACGCCCAATTATTTAAATTGCTTAAAGACGAACGCAAAAAGGTAGCCAGTAAATTAAGTTTACCACCCTTCGTGATTTTTCAAGATCCATCTTTAGAAGATATGGCGCTTAAATATCCTATAACTATAGACGAACTTTCTAACGTTCACGGGGTAGGTGAAGGCAAGGCCAAAAAATATGGAAGCAGTTTTGTCGATCTAATAAAACGCTACGTAGAAGAAAATCAGATTGAGCGTCCAGACGATTTTGTGGTAAAGTCTATAGGGGTTAATTCGGCCTTAAAACTCTATATTATTCAAAATGTAGATAGAAAATTACCGCTTACAGATATTGCATCTGCCAAAGGGTTAGAAATGCCTGATTTTATAAAAGAAATGGAAGCCATAGTCTTTAGTGGCACCAAATTGAATATTGATTATTGGCTAGAAGATATTCTAGACGAAGACCAACAAGAAGAAATACACGATTACTTTTTAGAGGCAGAAACCGACAAAATTGACGTCGCTATAGACGAATTTGATGGCGATTACGACGACGAAGAGTTGCGCTTATATAGAATTAAGTTTATTAGCGAAGTGGCTAATTAATTTGATACTTAATATAGTACGAAAAACTGACTGTAATAGCGTCGTAGCCCATAATCATATTCTGTGTTACAGTGCTTAAAGCTGTATTACTCCCACTTAACGCATTAGCAAAATCGGAAGACACTTGTGCCCTAATTACTAGCGGCATTCCTAGTTCCTGCCCAATGGCAGCAGTTAAATACTGGGCTTTCTCTTTTGCCGCTTTTATAGCAGCAATTCTAACATTTTTACGAATATTTATTATGTCGCTATGGTTGGTGCGCTCTATTGTAGCCTCTCGAATTCCATTTACCGTAAGGAGTTCAAAAAATTTAGAAACTTGTGCTGCAGAATTCACTTCTACCATATATGTTTTTGCAATTTTTGTCCCTTTATCGCGCTGTTTTCTTCTAATAATTTGAGTAAGTGATTCTGTAAGTACCACTTTCTTGGGGTCTATATTTAACTGATTTACTATTTCTAAAAAATTAGACTCTTGCTGCGCTATTGTTAAGCGGCTTTTACCTACGGTTTCTTCGACCAGCGTTACAGAAATAAAAATCATATCTGGCGTAACTTCTTGGTCTGCGCGCCCTATTACTTCAATAAATGGTGGGTCATCATTGTAGTCTTGAGCGTAACTGTTTACCGTTCCAATAAATAGCGTTAAGGACAGTAGTAATATAATTCTGTTTTTCATCTTCGATTATTTAGTCTTAAAATAAGCATTCTTTAGCTAATTTTCGTTCGGACTGCATATTTTATATGCAAATTGAATTGTACCTTTGCAGCTTTAAAAACAATCACATGCAAGACGGAATATACGCTAAATTTAATACCACTAAAGGAGAAATCGTAGTGGAATTAACCTATAAACAAACGCCTGGAACAGTTGGAAATTTTGTTGCTTTGGCAGAAGGTACGCTAGAAAACCAAGCCAAACCTCAAGGAACACCTTATTACGATGGCTTAACTTTTCACAGAGTAATTAACGACTTTATGGTTCAAGGTGGAGATCCACAAGGAACTGGTTCTGGTGGACCGGGGTATAACTTCGACGACGAATTTCACCCAGATTTACGACATGACGCTCCTGGCGTATTATCTATGGCTAATGCTGGGCCTGGAACCAATGGAAGTCAGTTTTTTATAACTCATGTAGAAACTCCTTGGTTAGATAATAAACACACCGTATT
The DNA here is from genome assembly GCA_965277295.1 of Gilvibacter sp. Classification (GTDB taxonomy): domain Bacteria; phylum Bacteroidota; class Bacteroidia; order Flavobacteriales; family Flavobacteriaceae; genus Gilvibacter. The sequence goes on along the minus strand of OZ255720.1, from coordinate 229,918 downwards.
TGGTAAAGTCACCTCTGGAATGGATGTAGTTAATAGTATTGCCCAAGGTGATGCTATAGAGACTTTAACTATAGAACGTGTAGGTGAAGATGCCAAAGCATGGAATGCAGTAGAAACTTTTAGACAGTTTGACGGAGCCAAGGCAGCCAGAGAAGCAGCAGCAAGAGAAGCTTCAGAAAAGGCGCTAAAAGATTTGACCGCTGGGTTTACAAAAACAGATAGCGGATTACATTATCAAGTTATTCAAAAGGGCGATGGAGCTCAAGCAGAAAAAGGAAAGACGGTTTCTGTGCATTACAAAGGAATGTTAGACAGCGGAGTAGAATTCGATAATTCATATAAACGCGGTAATCCAATTGATTTTCCTTTGGGAATGGGACAGGTTATTCCAGGATGGGACGAAGGGATTTCGCTTTTAAAAGTTGGGGACAAAGCCCGCTTTGTTATTCCACCTAATTTGGCTTACGGGGAACGCGGTGCTGGCGGTGTTATCCCACCTAACGCAATCTTAGTGTTCGATGTAGAACTAATGGATGTAAAATAAATTAAAAAGCGGCTTTTAAGCCGCTTTTTTTATACCTCTGCGTCGACTAAATCGGTTACTACGTAGTAACGCGGGTCGTCTATAGAACGCTCAATAATTTCTTCGAATTGAGGATTTGCCTTTAAGAGCAGATCGATACAATCTGGGCTTAGATGTGTAATTTTTATCGACTTGTCTTGCTGTATGTATTTGTTAGCAATTCCACGCAAGGCTTCTATGCCAGAATGGTCGCTAATTTTAGATTCCATAAAATCGATTTCGACTACTTTAGGGTCATCTTTTACATCGAACTTACTATTAAAATTCTGCACAGACCCAAAAAACAAAGGCCCCCAGATTTCGTAAACCTTGGTGCCATTTTCTTTAATGCTTTTTCTGGCTCGAATCATTGTGGCATTTTTCCATGCGAAAACCAATGCCGAAATTATTACTCCAGCAATAACTGCCACGGCTAAATCTTGCCATACCGTGATTGCAGATACAGCTACCAATACAATAGTGTCTGCCAAAGGGATTTTATGTAAAATTCTAAAGCTACTCCAAGCAAAAGTTCCAATTACTACCATAAACATAACGCCTACTAGGGCAGCAATAGGAATTTGTTCAATAAGCGGAGCTGCAAATAGTACAAAAGCCAATAAGGCAAGAGCAGCAACAATTCCAGAGAGTCTGCCGCGACCTCCAGAGTTTACATTAATAATAGATTGACCAATCATGGCGCAACCGCCCATTCCGCCAAAGAGTCCATTTAGTATATTGGCGCCTCCTTGTGCAACGCATTCTCTGTTTCCAGAACCACGACTATCTGTTAGTTCGTCTATTAAATTAAGAGTCATTAACGACTCAATTAGTCCAATAGCGGCTAATACAAAAGCGGTTGGTAAAATGGTAGATAAAAAGTGTCCATCTAAGGTTTCAAACAAATCAAAAATTTGCCACTGAAACTGGGGCAAACCTCCTTTAAGACCAGTACCGCCACCATCGCGAATAAAGGACCCAACGGTACTAACATCTAGCTTCGCAAAAATGGTAATTGCCGCGACCACTATTATGGCGACCAAGGCAGAAGGTACTTTTTTGGTAAGTTTAGGCAGCCCGTACATGATTCCCATAGTAAGGGCAATTAATGCTAACATAATGTACAAGGCGCTTCCGCTAAGCCAAGAGGTTGCATCTCCACTTTTAACTTTAAAGAGTTCTAACTGCGACAAAAAGATTACTATAGCCAAGCCATTTACAAAGCCTAGCATTACCGAATGTGGAATTAAACGTACAAACTTCCCCAACCGCAGGACTCCGGCTCCCATTTGAATTACCCCCACCAAGAGCAGTGTTATAAAAAGCCACTGAACTCCCAGCAATTCAACGGGTTGCTCTAAGCCAATTCCTACTTCGTTTCCTTTTGCTACTAAATGCACCATTACAACGGCCATGGCTCCTGTAGCACCAGAAATCATACCAGGACGTCCTCCAAAAATTGCAGTGACTATTCCCATCATAAAGGCGCCATAAAGACCAATTAAGGGATCGATACCAGCAACAAAGGCAAAAGCTACAGCTTCGGGTACAAGGGCAAGTGCAACGGTAATTCCAGAAAGAATATCGTTTTTGGGCTTGGGACTAAAGTTTTTAAAAAGTGCTGTCATGGGCTTTTGTTCAAAAAGCCGCAAAGATACACCAACTATCTGGTGCTTAACTTAAAATTGCACAGAATTTTGATTGTCACTATTCCACTTTATATTACAACCAATGCTAGGTTTTTGGTCGCTGCGCTGTGGATGATTGTTAAGAATGTTGTCTAGCGCCTCGCGCAAATCACGCCCATTTACAGGAATCCCATTTGCCGGTCGGGAGTTGTCTAATTGGCCTCTATAAACGAGTTTTAGATCGGCGTCGAACACAAAAAAATCTGGAGTACAAGTTGCGTCGTAGGCTTTTGCCACTTCCTGCGTACTATCGAACAAATACGGAAAAGGATATTTATTTTTGCGACCAGTCTGGTACATCTGCTCCGGGCCATCTTGAGGGTAACCTATAATATCGTTACTGCTAATGGCTGCAAATCCAAAACCAGTTACGGTATAGTCGTTAGCAATTCTAACTATTTCTTCGTTTACGTGTTTTACAAAAGGGCAATGGTTACATATAAACATAATCACGGTGCCTTTTTCGCCTTTAACCTGACTAAGACTCAGGTAGTCGGTGCTCATTACATCGTCTAAATAAAAATCGGGCGCTATCGTGCCTAAAGGAATCATACTGGATTCGGTTCTTGCCATTGTAAGTGTTATTATACGGTTCGCAGTAAATGTAATTGGCAACCTTTATAGTTAGGTTAAAGATACCACGGAATTCTATATTTTTACGTTAAGCAAATTAAAAAAATACAACTATGGAATTAAACTGGAGCGATTTTACAAAAGTCGATATGCGTGTTGGAACCATTACCAAGGTGGCAGATTTTCCCGAAGCAAGAGTTCCTGCCTATAAACTTACCATCGATTTTGGTGACCAGTTAGGTGTAAAGCGCAGTTCTGCTCAAATTACAAGTTTATACACTAAACAGGATTTAGTGGGAACTCAGATAATCGCAGTTGTAAATTTTCCTAAAAAACAGATTGGTCCCTTTATGAGTGAATGCTTGGTTTTAGGAGCGGTAGACGGGAAAGATGTTACGCTAATATCCCCAAACAAACAGGCCACGAATGGCCTGCGTATTGGGTAAATAAATTAGCTTTAAATTACATTTTATCGCCAAAAAAGATAGCGTTCATTAGTAATTTATTAGTACCGTACCAAAAGGCTCTAAAGTTTGTATTGTCTGTAAAGTAAACAACTTGACCACGTCCTCGTCCTTGAATTTTTACCATAGAAGTACTCTTAAGTTGTTCCAAGTTTTCTTCAGATATATAACCACTCAATAGCGGACTGGCGGTATATTGTATTGGATTATTATAGCTCTGGGTATCTGCTTCCATAAACAAGGTGCTGTTTCTAAAAGTAGGCATGGTGGTGTTGGTATAACCAAATGCAATTGGATGTGTTCTGTCTAATTTAGTTTGGAATATTGCGCCTCCTATAACTTGTGCGCCAAAATAGTCAGAACGCTGCTCAAAACTTATAGCTTTTGCCGTGTCTTGAGTAGCTTTAAACTTAACTTTAATGAGTTCGTTTCTATTTAGCCAACGCCCCATATTTTTATAGCCAATTAAGGTTCCGCCTGCACTAACCCAGGTTTTAAGTTTTTCGGCATCGTCTTTATCTAATGCGTTACCCCAAGAATTTGGAATAATTATGTCTGTATAACTGCTTAGGTCGGTTCTTCCAAAATTACGCGTGTCAATTTTGGTAATGTGCATTTGGTAACGGGTATCAAACAAGTGCCAGATTTCACCAGCATCGTATGGCGTAATTCCATCGCCAATAATAATGGCTACCTTTTGTTTTTCTATAGCTCTAAACTGATTACTACCAAGGTCTATTCCTTGAGTTAATCCGGTATTTACACCTATTATTTCTATATGGCTCTCTTTAGCTACTTGTTGTAAAAATTTACTAATATCCTGCGGACTCATGTCTTGATTTTGCAGAGGAATTAATATGGTTCCATAGTCGTAGTCTTGACCCGCTATAGAAAAAGGTTTCATGCCAACTTTAGCACGCAAGCCTTTGTTTAAAATAGCATTTAGGGCCTTAGGCGAATAATATTCATGCCATTCCATTAAATAGGCGTAATTGCCCATCTTTATAGTGTTTACCTGCTTGGGCTGTAAGTCGGTAACTTCTGGACCCGCATTGCTTAAAGAGGCACTTGTACTATAATTCATATTAAAGGCCATAGGAAAAGTCCAGGCCGAGATATCGTAAAACAGACTGTCGGTAAAAGTTGTTCTAACATCGAACATTGCATTTACCAATCTGGTATTCTTCTGATTTTTTGGAATAATATAACTATACCCTTTTTTGTAGGTTTTGCCGTTTAAGGTAAAATCGTTTTTAACCTCGTGGAATTTAATTTTATGACGCTTCAAAATTTCTGCAAAATGATAGGTTTTTCCAGCATCGTTTGGGTCTCCAAAAACATAAGCCCCGCCTTTAGAGCCCTCTTTACGCGCATCTGCATAGAACTGTTTTTGATAGTCCAATATAGTGGTGCTCATGTTTTGAGCCGCCTCTATAGTAGATAAGGCTGCCGTAAACTGATTGCGAATAGTAAATGGAAATGTTAATATTCCGTTGTCACTTTCTTGTGCATGTCCTCTGGAGGATGCTTGTTCAAAAAGAATTCCAATTCCTCCGTTAATATCTGGGAAGGTCGATCCTTTTCCGTAATAAAAGTCGTCGAAGCTTTCTTCGGTATAATAAAAACTACCAATTTTATCTAAGGCCGCAGCATGAAATTTGGCAATTTCTCCAGTTAAATCTTGATTGCGCTGCGGTGTAAGCGGATGCGTTCTTGATGGAATTCCTGGCTGAAAAAAGAAACTGGCATTGGTTCCCATTTCGTGATGGTCGGTTAGAATATTTGGATACCATTTATGAAAACTCGCAATACGAGCTCTAGATTCCGGCAACTGCACGGGTAACCAGTCTCGGTTCATATCGAACCAATAGTGATTGGTACGTCCTCCTGGCCAAACTTCGCTGTATTCACGATCGTTTGGGTCTGGGTTTATATTCTGGCTTTTATGAATGTTTGCCCAATAAGCAAATCGTTGTAAACCGTCTGGATTAAACGATGGGTCTAATAAAATTACGGTATTGTCTAAGAGAGCATCTATTTCTGGCCCCTGAGCGGCCGCTAAATAATAGGCGTAAACCAAGCCAGCATTGGCTCCACTCGGTTCGTTTCCGTGAATAGAAAAACCTTGATAAACCACTATGGGCATATTAGAGGTATCGCCGCTTCCCGAATCGGTAAGCTCCATATGATTGGCCTGAATAGTGGCAATATTACTGTGATTACTTGGCGAAGTAATGGTTAGCAATAAAATTGGGCGGCCTTCGAAAGTTGATCCGCGATTCTCTATTGTAATTCTATCACTGGCCTGGGCTAAAGCCATCATATACATGGCTAATTTATCGTGTGTAATGTGCCAATCCCCAACATTGTGGCCAACAACACTTTGTGGTGTTGGTATATCTGGGTTATAGCTAACGTTAGTTGGTAAAAAATAATCGAGTTCTACTTGATAGTCCTGAGCAATAGACATACTGCTAGCTAGAACAATTAATGAAAGTATTAAATGCTTCACGATGATTGGTTATTGGTTGTTGCTACACAGACTCTTCTGTGTAAAATGGCATAAAGTATAAAGATAAAAAAACCGCTTGTATTAAAACAGCGGTTTTTCTTAAAGTCATATTAAAGCTTAAATGTCTTCGAAACTAAGATCGGTAAAACTTTGTGTTCCTTCGGTACTGGCGTGCTCCTGATTGTCACCACCGTACTCGGGAGTTTCTTTTTTGTAATCTTTTTGGTGACGTTCGCTAATTACTTCTTCTCCCTTTTCGGCGATAATAAAATCAATCATTTCGTTTACGTGGGCTCTAAAGGTGCTAAAGTCTTCTTTATACAGATAAATTTTATGTTTTTTGTAATGAAACGAACCGTCGTCATTAGTGAACTTTTTGCTTTCTGTTATAGTAAGGTAATAATCTCCAGCCCTGGTCGCTCTCACGTCAAAAAAGTAAGTTCGTCTTCCAGCCCGTAGGACTTTAGAATGAATTTCTTCTTTTTCTACCATACGATGCTCACTCATGTTTTTAATTTTTTAGCGTTAGCCAAAAATCTAAAAAAATTCCAAATAACACAACCAAATGCTAAATTTCTTTTTCGGCCAGTTGTTTGTTGTACAATTCGTTGTAATAACCCTCTTGGTTTACCAGTTCATTATGAGTCCCTTGCTGAATTACTTCTCCGTTGTCTAAAACAATTATCATGTCGGCATTTTTTGCTGAAGATACTCGGTGACTCACTCTTATGGTCGTTGTGTTTTTAGAGATTTCACCTAGATTTTTTAAAATGGCCTCTTCGGTTTCGGTATCTACGGCAGAAAGACAATCGTCTAAAAGCAAGATTGCAGGATTTTTAATAATAGCCCGTGCAATAGAAACTCGCTGTTTTTGTCCTCCACTTAGCGTAATTCCACGTTCCCCAAGTACCGTATTATACCCGTTGTTGAATTCAACAATATTTGCATGAACCACGGCATTTTTTGCAGCCTGCTCTATTTCTTCTTGAGTTGCGTCCTCACGTCCAAATTTAATGTTGTTGCTAATGGTATCGCTAAATAAAAATGCATCTTGTGGTACATAACCTAGTGCAGTTCTTAACGATTTTAGATTAATAGCAGTAATTGGTGTGTTGTCTATTGTTAAGGTTCCTCTTTCAATATCGTATAAACGGCCTAATAGTTCCAGAATAGTCGATTTACCCGATCCTGTATTACCTAGTATCGCTAAAGATTGTCCTTGCTTTACTTTAAAACTAACCCCTTTTAGCGCAGTAATATTCGTGTCTGGGTAGGTGAATTTTACGTTTTTAAATTCGATGCTTCCCTCAATATTTGTCGCTTCTTGAATATTGTTTGTTATTTCTGGTTGCTCATTCAAGAATTCGTTAATCCTTTTTTGGGACGCTGCCGCCTGCTGAACCATAGACGTTACCCAACCCACTATAGCCACTGGCCAAGTAAGCATATTTACGTAAACTAAAAATTCAACAATGGTTCCAAATTCAATTTCGCCATTAATATATTGGGTTCCTCCAATATAAATTACCAACGTGTTACTTAATCCAATAAGTAAAATCATTAAAGGAAAAAACAAGGCCTGAACTTTAACCAGATCTATATTCTTGTTTTTGCTGCCTTCGGCCAGTTCGTGAAAATCGCGCTCGGTTTGAGGCTCAATTCCGTAGGCTTTTATTACTGAAATACCGCTAAACGATTCTTGAGTAAAGGTGGTGAGTTTAGATAAATACACCTGAACAATGGTACTTCTTTTATGAATTGCCATACTTAGCCTATATATGGCAAAAGACAAAACGGGCAATGGTAATACTACATACAAGGTAAGAAGCGGAGCCTTGTAAAGCATATAACTAATGGTAACCACAAAAGTGGTAATTGTAGTTGCGCTATACATAATTGCGGGACCCGTATACAATCGAACTTTAGATACATCTTCGCTAATACGGTTCATTAAATCTCCTGTTCTATTTTGTTTATAGAAAGATAGCGACAGGTTTTGATACTGCTTAAATATTACATTTTTAAGATCGAATTCAATATATCTCGAGACAACGACTATAGTTTGCCGCATTAAAAATGTAAAAAATCCAGAGAGTAAAGCGGCGCCTAAGATGATTAGAATATTGTAAAATATTTTACTGTATAGCTCTTCTGTTGCAACAATTTCACCATCGTAAAAGGCACGCACTACATCTACGGTATTCCCTATAAATATTGGAATGAATAAAGAAAAAATTCGGGCAGCAACGGTAATTATTAGCCCCAGTAATAACCGTCCACGGTACTTTATAAAAAACTGATTTATATAACGAAGCTCTTTCATTTAGTTACTTGGCGGTTAATAAATTATTCTTATTTTGAAGTCTATTTTGTTGTTAATAATTCAATAAACCACTAATTTCGCATGTCCTTTTTAAGGATATCTAAATTCAAACAATCAATGGCAGAAGCAATAACCTTCGAACAATTGCGTAAATCGGACCCAGTATTTGGACAATTTTCTTTTGACAATCACGAGCAGCTCGTTTTTTGCAACGACAAAGATACAGGATTAAAGGCAATAATTGGAATCCACAATACGGTATTAGGTCCTGCTTTGGGCGGTACCCGAATGTGGCAATATAAGAATGAATGGGATGCCTTAAACGATGTTTTAAGACTCTCACGCGGAATGACATATAAGTCGGCCATTACGGGTTTAAACTTAGGTGGAGGTAAGGCAGTTATTATAGGTGATGCCAAGACACAAAAGACACCAGAACTCATGCTAAAATTTGGCGAGTTTGTTAACTCGTTAGGAGGTCGTTATATTACTGCAGAAGACGTTGGAATGGAAACGGAAGACATGGATTTGGTGCGAACGGTAACCCCTTATGTTACTGGTATTTCTGAATCTAAAGGTGGTGCAGGTAATCCTTCTCCAATAACTGCATATGGCGTTTTTATGGGAATGAAAGCAGCTGCAAAGTTTAAATTTGGAACAGACGATTTAGAAAATCGTGTGGTTTATGTTCAAGGAATCGGAAACGTTGGGGAATCTTTAGTCGAGCATCTAACCAACGAAGGCGCTCAAGTATTTTTGACCGATATAAATCAGGATAAGCTAGTAGAAGTTAGTGCAAAATATGGTGCGACCATTTATCGTGGAGACAATATTTATGCCGAGCCTATGGACATTTATGCACCTTGCGCCCTTGGAGCAACAATAAATAACGACACCATTAATCAATTACAAGCTAAAGTAATTGCAGGTGCAGCAAATAATCAACTTGCCGACGAAAACCTTCATGGAGCTAAGCTCCAAGAATTGGGAATAGTTTACGCTCCTGACTTTTTAATTAACGCAGGTGGAATTATTAATGTTTATGCCGAATTGGAAAATTATGGCAAAACAGACATTATGCGTAAAACCGAGAATATTTACAATACTACACTAGAAATCCTGACTAAAGCAGAGGCCGGCAATATTACAACACATCACGCGGCATTTAAAATAGCTCAAGCCAGAATAGATGCAAGAAAAAAGGAGTAACAGTTTCACAGCTTTTTGTTTTAGCCTAACTTTGCACAGATTTATTTAGTCAGTGTAAACCTATAGTTCTTTTATACCATGCTTACCAGAAGACATATTCGCATAAAGGTGTTACAATCTATTTATGCCTTCGACAAAATTAACCTGGACGATCTTAAAAAGCAGGAAAAGTTTCTGGTTTACAGTATGGAGCAAATGCGCGACTTGCATATTTTAATGCTTTGGATGCTGGTTAATATTAATAAATATGCCGAATCCCAACTTGAAAAGGGAAAGAAAAAGCATTTAGTTACCCAAGAAGACCTTAATCCCAACACCGCTTTTGTAAACAATCGCGTTATTGCACTATGCTCTGAAAACTCAGATTTAGCTGCAATTGTGGCAAAGCGCAAACTGGATTTGTGGTCATTGGACAACGAATACGTTAGTTTATTGTATCGCGAAATGCGAGATTCAGATATTTACAAGGAGTATATGGCTTTGGATAACCCTGATTTTGAGGCAGATAGACAGTTTGTAATTGCCCTTTTTAAGCAAATTATAGCTCCAAACGACAAACTTTACGATTATTTAGAGGATAAACGCTTAACCTGGTTGGACGATTATCCGCTAGTAAATACGGGTATTTTAAAAATGATTAGGCAGTTAAATTCTGGTGGCAAAGGAGTTAAAATGATACCTGAAATTTACAAGAACGACGACGACCTCGAATTTGGCTTAGCCCTTTTTAGAAAGGTGATTCTAAAGGATTCTGAGCTAACAAAAGCCGTGGTTGACAAGACGCCAAATTGGGATAAAGAGCGTATTGCAGATCTAGATTTAATTATGATAAAAATGGGGATTGCCGAATTTTTATATTTCCCATCGATTCCTGTCAAAGTAACAATTAACGAATATTTAGAAATTGCAAAGGAATATTCTACCCCAAAAAGCAGTATTTTTATAAATGGAATTCTAGACAAATTAGTTAACGAATACCGCGAAAACAATACACTTAATAAAATCGGGCGTGGGCTTAGATAGAAATAAAAAAATGATTATTTTAGCCACGCTTAAAAAATTAAATTTAAAAAGATGAAAAAATCAATTTTAATGTTAGCTGCAATTGTAGCTTTTTCTTTTACTTCATGTAAAGAAAATGCTGCCGATAAAGCAGCAGATACTGCTGGAGCTGACGCAACGACGACCGTAGATGCTAGCGCAGATGCGGCTAAATTTCCTGTTATGGTTTTCGAAACCACTGAACATGATTTTGGAACAATCGATCAAGGTACTAACGTAGAGCACTTATTTAAGTTTACCAACACTGGAGATGCTCCTTTAGTTGTAGTAGATGCAAAGAGTAGCTGTGGTTGTACAGTTCCTACTTGGTCAAGAGAGTCAATTCCTCCAGGAGGCGAAGGCGAAATGTTAGTTAAGTTTAACGGATCAGGTCAAAACCAAGTAAGTAAGACAGTAACAATTACTGCAAATACGCAAAACGGAAAAGAGCTTATTAAAATTAAAGCTTTTGTAACTCCTAAAGCTGGAGCTGCTAATGGTTCTCCTTTGCAAGTTAATTCTTCAGGAAACTAAGCGAGTAATATATGGAGCAAATACAGAGTTTTCTGCCCTTTATTTTAATGTTTGTAGTGGTGTATTTTTTTATGATACGCCCACAAATGAAACGTCAAAAGCAAGAAAAGCAATTTGCTGCGGCACTTAAAAAGGGAGATCGTGTTATTACCAAAAGTGGAATGCACGGTAAAGTTTTAGACTTAAACGACGATGGTACTTGTATTATTGAAACAGGTGCTGGCAAAGTAAAGTTTGAACGTTCGGCACTCTCTATGGAGATGAGCGCTAAGCTTAATGCTCCTGCAAAATAAAAGGGATATCCTATTTTATAAAAAGCCGCTCTATGAGCGGCTTTTTTTGTTTTATTTTGTACTGTAATTAAAAACGATATCCTACTCCTATACCGCCTCTAATAAAGGCCTCAGGGCCAACATCGCTAGAACCAAAATAGCGTCCACCGCCAATATTTAAATCTAGGCTAAAGCCGTTTTTACTTACCCATTTTTGGCCAAGAGCAAAACCAATTCCAAATTTAGACCAATCTTCTGTCGTATTATTAGATGACCCATCAATTACAAAAACATCTTCTTCTCCTCTTGCAAATTGTAATAGACCTTCGGCATAAAAGCCTCTTGCGCCATAATCTTTTTTATTAAAAAAGTATTGTCTGTAATATGGGGTAAAAGCAAAGTCTTGATAATCGTCTATATCTGAATCAAAACTTAACCAAAGCGTAGCTCCTACACCAGAATATTGACTAATTATATATTCGTAGCTTATGTCTAAAGCGGGGACGACTAAACCCTCTAAAGCGTCTATTCTAAATTCATGCTTAGCGTTGGTTTTGTCTTTGGGATCTTTTGTGTCTTCTTGACTAAAGCTAAAAGTAGAAATACTGCATAGCAGAAGTACTAATATCTGTTTTTTCATAGGTGATTTTTAAAGCTACTTGTTTTAGCAACAAGAAGTATGCCTTAGTTGTTATTGTGCGTTATTTTTAGCAATATTAACAATTACTTCAATTGCTTTAATCATACTTTCTACCGGAACATATTCAAAGCGGCCGTGAAAGTTATGTCCACCCGCAAAAATATTGGGGCAGGGTAGGCCCATAAAACTTAGTTGCGATCCATCGGTGCCGCCTCTAATGGGTTTTATAATAGGAGTTATACCAGCTTCGATCATTGCTTCTTTTGCCAAAGTAACAATATGCATTACAGGTTCTATTTTTTCTCGCATATTAAAATACTGATCTTTAATTTCTACAGTAATGGCATCTCTTCCAAAGGCTTTGTTTAATCGTTTGGCCAATAAAAGCATATGCTGTTTGCGCGCTTCGAATTGCTCTTTATCGTGATCACGAATAATGTATTGGAGCTTGGTTTGATCCACGCTCCCATGCATATCATATAAATGATAAAAGCCTTCTCGATCTTCTGTATGCTCAGGAGTTTCCTTGGCTGGAAGCCCATTAATAAACTCCTTGGCCATATACATACTGTTAATCATTTTGCCTTTGGCATATCCTGGGTGTACAATTTTGCCTTTTATTGTCACTACAGCCCCAGCAGCGTTAAAGTTTTCGTATTCCAATTCGCCAATTTGACTTCCGTCCATGGTGTAGGCCCAATCGGCACCAAATTTTTCTACATCAAAATGATGCGCTCCGCGTCCAATTTCTTCGTCAGGCGTAAAGCATACACGAATGGTTCCGTGTATTATCTCTGGATTATTAATTAAGTATTCCATGGCCGATACAATTTCTGCAATACCCGCTTTGTCGTCTGCCCCTAGTAACGTGGTGCCATCTGTAGTAATTAAGGTTTTGCCTTTGTAGAGCAGTAAATCTTCAAAATAATCTGGCGAAAGCACAATGTTTTGTTCGGCATTTAAAACAATGTCCTTCCCATCGTAATTGTCATGAATCTGCGGATTTACATTAGCTCCGGTAAAATCTGGAGTAGTGTCAAAGTGCGAAACAAATCCTATAGTAGGAACATTTTTATCTGTATTAGCGGGAAGCGTAGCCATTACATAAGATTTTTCGTCTATAGTAACGTCGCTCATGCCTATTTCTATAAGTTCTTGGTGTAAAGCTTTTGCCAATACCCATTGTTTATCCGAACTTGGTGTGGTATCGCTATTGGGATCGCTTTCTGTATCTGTTGTTACGTATCCAATAAAACGTTCAATTAATTTTTCTTTAGTAATCATAGGTCGGCTTGTACATTTGAATTTTAGTAAAAGTAGCAATAAGCCCGCAGTAGTACAAGCCATATTTTTTATACTTAAGAATTCAAAAAAGCATTAGAAAACGTATTTTTGCCAAAATTAATCCCAGCATGTATAAAGTACTTTTACGCCCATTATTGTTTTGTTTTGACCCCGAAAAAGTACATCACTTTACCTTTAGTTTAATTCGATTTGCGCATAAAATCGGATTAGGACCTTTATTTAAGTCGATCTATACGGTAAACAATCCAAAATTAGGCCGCGAACTCTTTGGAATCCATTTTAAAAACCCAGTGGGATTGGCTGCTGGATTCGATAAAGATGCAGTGCTTTATAACGAGCTGTCTAACTTTGGCTTTGGCTTTATAGAAATTGGGACTCTTACCCCAAAACCACAAGACGGCAATCCTAAAAAACGACTGTTTAGGCTTAAAAAAGACAAGGCCATTATTAATAGAATGGGCTTTAATAATAAAGGAGTTGTGCCAGCTGTTGCCCGTTTAAAAAAGCGTAAAACAAAAATTATTATTGGGGGAAATATTGGTAAAAATAAGGTAACCCCGAATGCAGAAGCCACGCAAGATTATCTAATTAGCTTTAATGAACTTTTTAACTACGTGGACTATTTTGTTGTGAATGTAAGTTCCCCTAATACGCCAAATCTGCGTGAATTGCAGGATAAAGAACCCTTAACGGCATTGCTTAACACCTTAATGGTAGAAAATGCCAAGAAACAAGCGCCTAAGCCTATTTTGCTTAAAATTGCGCCCGATTTAACGGATTCACAGCTATTGGATATTATAGACATTGTAAAAACTACAAAAATTGCCGGTGTTATTGCAACAAACACTACCATTGCTCGAGAACCTTTAACAACGTCAAAACAAACAGTAGATGCAATAGGTAATGGAGGTCTTAGCGGAAAGCCCTTAACCAATCGCAGTACACAAGTTATTAGATTTTTAGCTGAAGAAAGCAACAACGCTTTTCCTATTATTGGAGTAGGGGGGATTCACTCTGCGCAAGATGCTATAGAAAAACTGGAAGCTGGCGCTAGTTTGGTACAACTTTACACGGGTTTTATTTACGAAGGCCCTGCCCTTATTAAAAAAATTAATCAGGCTGTTTTAGCGCTTGACTAATTTTCTTACCACCACCTTATTTTCTGTTGTAATTAAACGAATTAAATAAATGCCACTTTGCAAGCTCGAAACATCTATTCGTGCGTTGTTAGCTCCATTTATTTGCTTATCCATAATTGCCGTTCCAATAGGATTATAAATAGTAAATGACTTGAAGCCACTTTGACTTGCACTAATTTCTAATTCGTTCTGGACTGGGTTGGGTTGTAATTGTATGGAATTTATTTCTAGGTCGTCTACACTTAGAATTTCGTCCAAACTTATGGTGATTGTACCTATTATTTCACTAGAAAAGGGAGAAACACCTTGTAAACTAGAAATTACTTCTGCTGGACTCGTGTTCATGTTTGGTGATTGGTAATCTATGCCGCTATCTGTCCCTGCATCGTATGCATACAGATCTATTGTAATTTCGTCTAGCCAGTCGCCATCGGTATCGACTAAAGACACACCACTAATTGCGATCATCCAGTCGGGGCTTGGTGCAATCATAGACGCTAAGGTTAATAATGGAAATTCGGTAGAGGTTTCTATTGAATTTATGGTAATGGTACCTAAGTCCGAATCTAAATCGGGACCATTTATGCTTTGATTCGCAAATCCACTCGCAATAGCCGAATCAACTTCGTTAAAAAATAATCCATTACTTCCGGATTCTGCTATAGCTTCTATTCCAGGAGTAGCGAGCTCTCCCATAGCTAAAAATGACACATCGCTATTATGCGTTGCACCCACTAATCTGGACCAATGAGCTCCTGCAGGTAAACTTCCGCTTGTGTGTGGATGCGCCGTTTGCGACCAATTACTTTGGAAGGTAACTGTATAACGCGCAGTGGATTGTGCCCAAATAGCGCTACTACCTAAAACAAATAATAAGGTTAAAGTAATTCTTTTCATAGCAATGTTTTTTTAAGTTGTCGCAATACATTCTTAGGCATTACACGAAATGCATTATTTTTAATGCGTGATTGAACATTTATTAATTTTTGCAGTTGCAACGGCAGGATTAGCATTATCTCCTGGGCCCGACAATATTTATGTGATGTCGCAGGCTATGGCCCATGGAACACGCGCTGGTTTGGCGACTACTGCTGGATTAATTTCGGGTTGTATTGTACATACTACCTTACTGGCTTTTGGAGTCTCTGCATTAATAGCCACTTCTCCTACAGTTTTTTGGATTATAAAGATTCTTGGCGCCAGCTATTTGTTGTATTTGGCCTTTGTTGTTTTTAAAAGCGAATCGGCTATATCCGCTGGAACAAAAGCGCCTAAAAAGACGCATTGGCAGCTCTTTAAACAGGGGGTTATTATGAATCTTGTTAATCCAAAAGTTATACTGTTTTTTTTGGCCTTCTTTCCAAGTGCAATTTGGAATCCAGAACAAGATTTAGTGTTGCAGTTTTATATTATTGGAGGGACATTCATGCTAATAAGCTTAATAATTTTTAGTGGAATTGCCTTTTTAGCGGGCTTTTTATCTTCAAAACTAAATCAAAAGTCGGGTACCGGGGTGTTCTTTAAGTGGTTGCAAATTTGCGTGTTTGTTGGTATCGCTATATTTATACTAATTCCATAATTACTGACTTTTTTGGTGTGTGATTAATGCTTGGGTAATTGTATATTTGAGTAATGCAAAAAGTTAAGCTAATAGAATGTCCGCGAGATGCCATGCAAGGTATAAAGCAGTGGATTCCAACCCAGGAAAAAGTTCAGTACATACAATCGCTTTTGCGTTGTGGCTTTAATACAATAGACGTTGGAAGCTTTGTTTCGCCTAAAGCTATTCCGCAAATGAAAGACACTGCTCAGGTGCTAAATGCGCTAGATTTAAGCGATTCTACTAGTGATTTATTGGCTATTGTGGCCAATTTAAGGGGCGCTCAGGCGGCCGTCGAATTCGAGCAAATACGTTATTTAGGGTATCCGTTTTCTATTTCCGAAAACTTTCAGATGCGAAACACTCATAAAACAATTGCCGAATCGGTGAGCACGCTAAATTCAATTTTAGAGGTAGCAAATGCCAATAACAAAGAAGTAGTGGCCTATTTATCTATGGGCTTTGGGAATCCTTATGGCGATCCTTGGAATGTAGACATTGTTGCTTCTTGGACCGAAAAATTGGCTGCCATGGGTGTAACTATACTTTCTTTAAGCGATACCATAGGTTCTAGCACCCCAGATGTTATTCAGTATTTGTTTTCGAATCTAATACCGCGTTATCCTCAGGTTGAATTTGGTGCGCACCTGCACACAACCCCGAGTACATGGCACGAGAAAATAGACGCAGCGTATAAGGCTGGTTGCTTTAGATTCGATGGAGCTATTCAAGGATTTGGCGGCTGTCCTATGGCTAAAGACGAACTTACTGGTAATATGCCAACAGAACGCATGGTATCTTATTTTACTGCTGCAAAGGTAGATATAGGCGTTTCCACAATGAGCTTTGAAAGTGCTTATAACGAAGCCTCTAAAATATTTTTAAACTACCATTAGTATGAAACACTTACTACTTTTGTTTAGTTGTATTGTGTTGTTAGGTTGTTCGGCTACCAAGCAAAATACAGCGTTAAAAACAGACGATGGCATAATTGCCATAACCATTATTCAGTTAAACGACGTATACGAAATAGCGCCATTAGGAGGCGGTTTATACGGCGGCTTAGCTCGCGTTGCGCATGTTCGTGATTCGTTACTTAATCTAAACCCGAATACCTATACGGTAATGGCAGGAGATTTTTTGAACCCTTCTTTAATTGGAACTTTAAAATTAGATGGTAAGCGCATTGCGGGTAAACAAATGGTGGAGACCTTAAATGCCATGGGCTTAGATTTAACAACTTTTGGTAATCACGAGTTCGATATTGGGCAAGAAGCCTTACAAGAGCGCGTTAACGAGTCTAATTTTTTCTGGACTTCGGCCAACGTAAAACAAAATACCGAAAACGGAACTTCAGCTTTTAACAAACAAAACGACTTGGGCAATGTCCCGTTAAAAGAAACTCATATAGCTACATTCACAGACGCCGATGGCACAACCCTAAACTTGGGGTTTGCATCTGTGACGATTAATTCTAACCCACAAGATTTTGTCGCCTACGAAGATGTAAATACCGCGATGTCTCGTGCATTAAGTAAGCTTGAACCTAAGGCCGATCTAATTTTTGGTTTAACCCACTTAAAAGTATCTGACGACAAGGCACTTGCCAGTAAATTTTCGAGCTTGCGTTTTATTATGGGAGGGCATGAGCACAACAATATGATAGTCAGTGCTGGAAAGACCAAAATAGCTAAAGCAGATGCTAATGCAAAAACCATCTATATTCATAAACTGGTGTATAACAAAAACACAGATAATCTGGACATAACTTCTACCTTGTTTCCTATAGACAATACCATTGCAGACCAACCTGAGACCCTTGCCGTAGTTAGTAAATGGCAGCAAATACTAGATGCTAAGGTTAAAGAAGTTATTGCCAATCCCAATCAGGTAATTTATACAGCAAACACCCCTTTAGATGGTACCGATAGTGCGAGTCGCGCAGTGCAAACAAATTTAGGTGGAATTATAACTAGCGCTATGGTAAATGCATTTAATCCAAAACTAGATGCGGCACTAGTTAATGGAGGGTCTATTCGTATAGATGACCAGCTTGCAGGCGATATAACGAGCATGGATATTTTTAGGGTTTTGCCCTTTGGTGGGAGTATTGTAAAAGTAGATATTACGGGAAGTTTACTTATTCAGGCGCTAGATTACAGTATTTCAAAACGTGGAACAGGCGCCTACTTACAACGTAATAATATAGATCGAAACAGTGAAGGCTCCTGGGAATTGGGAGGAATCCCAATAGATCCAGAAGCCATTTATAAAGTTGCTATGAGCGATTTTTTACTTAAAGGGTACGATATCCCATTTTTAAAAACTGACAATCCAGGTGTTTTAGGGGTCTATAATCCAGACCAACACGAACTCGCTTACGACATTCGAAAGGCTATTATTACCTACCTAAACAGTATTTAGGCTAGAAACTATAGCCAATTCCCGCATTAAACATAAAGGGAGCTCCAGGGCGCAAGCCAGCAGGTAGTCGCGCTACTTCGTACTCGGTGTCTAAGGCATTTATAATATTTGCAAAAAGCGTTACCCTTGGGGTATAAAAATAGCGTCCAGCTAAGTCAACTATAAAATTACTCCCAATTTTAAATTCTTGTGGAATCTCTCCCTGACCTGCTTCTGTTCTAAAGCTATCGGTATATCGGCCGCTTAGACTAATATTAAATTTTTCGTTTTCTAATGCCGCTGTAATATTAAACTGATTTTTAGCGATATATGGAATTTGATCACCATCCATTACCATACCAAAAACACTGTCTTCGCTATCAAAATTATTGGCAAAACGTGCGTCAGTTAAGGTGTACGATATGGTAATGGGTAAACTAAAATTACCCTTGGTTTGCACGTTTTCCAGTACGTTGTAATTTAAAAGGAGTTCGATTCCTGCAACATTGGCCTCTCCAGCATTAAACTGTTCTAACGACCCGGTACCACCGGTTGCTGCTAAATCGCTTCCTAATAAATTGGAATAATCGTTGTAAAAACCTACCAATTCCCCACGAATTCCAGCAAAATAAAATCGCGAGCCCAATTCTAAATTTATACTTTGTTCTGGGTCTGTATTTTCGCTACTTCCCGGAGGTGCGAATCCTTTATGAATTCCACCAAAAAGGGCTAAATCGTTATTAAATTTATAGTGAAACCCAATACCCGGGATAAACACATCTACATTATTTTCTCTGTAGCTAAGATCGACACCGGTTCTATTTGGGTCTTCGCTGCCAAAGTTTTCGCGGCTTAGTTTAATGTTTTCGTAACGTAGTCCTGGGGTTAATGTTAAGCCGTTAAAACGTACTTTATACAAGGCATGCGCTGCAATAGCTGTGGCACTGCTTATGCGATTAGCATCGGTTCCTTTGGTGGCGACAGTGGTTCTAATCATTTCGCCATTTTGCATCGCGTATAAATCTTTCCATTGGAATCTGTCTTCGTAATCTTGGTGATATCTAAACCCAAGTTCTAAATCCTGGTATAGCTGCGTTCCAAAGTTAATACGTGCAATCGATTGTATTCCCTTAGATTGGTAGGTTCTGTTGTTGGCTTTTACTCCAAAGGCGTTGTCTTGGGTGTCTTGGTTGCCTAGTAAAGATTCATACTGAGTTTGGTAGGTTTCTGGATCGGCAAGTACATTGCTAATACTCACGCGTTCTCCAATTAAAACATCGTCTAATTTATACCAGTTTCTTTTAAATTCATTTAAATAGGCGGTAGTAGTAACCGTAATATTTTGACTGGGTTTAATTAAATGGGTTAGCTGATACTGTTTATGCTCGTTTTGCATATTGTCGGCCTGCGACGCTGCGTAGCGTTTGTAAGGGTCAATATCAAAATCGGCATCGGTTAGGCCTAAATAAGTTTCGTTAGAATCTTCTTCAGAAAACTGAAACTTGGCAGTTAAGGCTTGAAAAACCTTGGCGTCTTTATTGGTGTTTACTCTAAATTTAGCCAGCCAATCTGATTTGTCAAATCCAGTATTATCTAGATTATCTAGACTTTTAAATCCATCTGAATTATAATTAAAGTATTGGGTTACAAATCCAAAATTTTCGCCAGAATCCCCGATAGAGGCTTCAATATTGCGAGAATTGTAATTTCCGTAGGTCATTCTTACGTTCCCAGAAAAACGCTTAGGAATTTGTTTAGATACAAAATTAATCGCACCACCGGTGGTATAAGGCCCGTACTGAATCTGACTACTACCCTTTAAAACTTCTATCGATTCAATTCTTCCAAGAGTCGGGAAATAATACGCAGCGGGTGCACTATACGGAGCAGGCGCAATTAATACGTTATCTTCCATTAAGGTGATTTTTGCACTCCGTTCTGGAGAACTACCACGCAGACTAATATTGGGGCGCAATCCAAAACCATCTTCTTCGTAAATTGAAACTCCTGGTACTGCCCGCAATACTTTATTGGGGTCGGTATAGCCAAATTGCTGTAGTTCCTGGGGGGAAATAAAATAAGCCGAACCTGTTCTGTTTCGCACTTCGAATTTACTCCCGAGAATGTTCGACGATAATAGTACTTCGTCTAATACTTCGCGGGATTTGGTGGTGTCTTGTGCAGTTGTAGTGTCTTGTCCTAGCGCTGATAAGGATGCAAGTAATAGCGTTAGGGGGATTAGTTTAAGTTTCATCTATATTTATTTAGACTTATTATAAATAGTGTTTAAAATCAGGGTCAAATTTACAGCGAGAATTTATGCTGACCAAGCTTATTTAGATTAAATTTAAATAAGCTTGGTGTTAAATTTTGTGCATAATTAAGGCTCAGTTAATTACGTATGTGTTAAGACAGAATTATCTATACAAGGGATTGGTATATCAATAAAAAACTCTCATTTATTTGTGGTATATTTGCACGCAATTAAGTAGCAATCACCGTTCTCGCTTAGAACATAACATTTAGTTGCATGACTTCACATAATAATAAGATAGTAGGGGAAGGCCTTACTTACGACGACGTTTTATTAGTACCCGCTTTTTCTGAAGTACTTCCAAGAGAAGTGTCTATTCAGTCTAAATTTACCAGAAACATTACGCTAAATGTACCTATAGTATCGGCTGCTATGGATACCGTTACCGAAGCTCGAATGGCAATTGCCATTGCTCGGGAAGGTGGTATTGGTGTTTTGCATAAAAACATGACAGCTGCCGAACAGGCAACCAAAGTAAGACGTGTTAAACGAGCAGAAAGCGGGATGATAATAGACCCCGTTACTCTTCCGCTAACAGCCAAAGTATTAGATGCAAAAGATAATATGCGGGAGCATAGTATTGGAGGTATTCCTATAATAGACGATCAAGGTAAATTAAAAGGGATTGTAACCAATCGAGATTTACGATTCGAAAAGGATGACGATCGTCCAATTGTAGAAATAATGACTAGCAAAAACCTGGTTACCACACACGAAGGAACCTCGCTTAAAGATGCCGAGGTTATTTTGCAAGACAACAAAATAGAAAAACTACCCGTTGTAACCGACGACAATACACTTATCGGGTTAATTACATTTAGAGATATAACCAAGCTTACCTTAAAGCCAATGGCGAACAAAGACCGTTATGGAAGACTACGGGTTGCTGCGGCAGTTGGGGTAACATCGGACGCGGTAGAGCGCACCGCAGCACTTGTTGCTGCTGCTGTAGATGCTATTGTAATAGATACAGCTCATGGACATACCAAAGGTGTTGTTTCTGTATTACAAAGTATTAAAAAGGAGTTTCCAGATTTAGATGTTGTAGTAGGAAATATTGCTACAGGAGAAGCCGCTAAATATTTAGTAGAAGCAGGTGCCGATGCAGTAAAAGTTGGAATAGGACCAGGATCCATATGCACAACACGTGTAGTTGCTGGTGTTGGTTTTCCACAGTTTTCGGCTGTTTTAGAAGTAGCCGACGCCATTAAAGGCAGTGGAGTTCCTGTTATTGCAGATGGAGGAATACGCTATACTGGAGATATACCCAAAGCATTGGCTGCTGGAGCAGACTGTGTTATGTTAGGTTCTTTATTAGCGGGAACAAAAGAATCGCCAGGCGAAACTATTATTTACGAAGGCAGAAAGTTTAAATCGTATCGTGGAATGGGCTCTGTAGAAGCTATGTCTAAAGGGTCAAAAGACCGTTACTTTCAAGATGTAGAGGACGATTTAAAGAAACTCGTACCCGAAGGAATTGTGGGTCGTGTTCCTTATAAAGGAGAATTATTCGAAAGTATACACCAATTTATTGGAGGACTTCGAGCAGGAATGGGTTATTGTGGAGCAAAAGATATAGCCACATTAAAAGAAACAGGGCGATTTGTAAAAATTACTGCATCTGGAATAAACGAAAGTCATCCGCACGATGTAACAATTACTAAAGAAGCGCCTAACTACAGTCGTTAGTAATTATAAAAAAGAGCATAAAAAAAGCGCCTAACTTAAACATTAGGCGCTTTTTTTTATGATTTTGTCTACTACTCTTCGGTTGGTATTCCCAACTTCTTCATAACCAAAATGGTTAAATCGAATTGCGGGTCTAAATAAGCCACCGTACTATTACTTGTAAGTACTTGTGAATAACCTCCTTCTTGTGCTACAACCTCTAAGGCAGCGCCTACTTTTTGGTACAAGGGTTGCATAAGTTCTTGCTGCTTTAATTGAATAAGCTGAACAGAATTTTGTCTAAACTGCTGCATTTCTGTTTCGAGCGCAATAATTTCGTCTTGTTTACCTTTCTTTATAGCTTCGCCATAAGTGGCTTGGTTAGCTTGGTAACCTTTTATTAAAGAGTCGTATTTGGCTAACTTGCCGCTAAGTTCTCCGTCTAATCCTTTACCATAGGTTTCAACACCGGCTCTTACTGTTGTAATTTCTGGCATTTTACTTAAAATGTAATCTACATCTATAGTTCCTACTTTACTCGTCTGTCCAAACACGGTAACCGAAGTCATTAACGCGATTAAGGTGATATAAAAATACTTCATCTGTTTTTTAATTAATGTTTTTGTTAGAAAATAGGCTTTTAAACAATTAGCGACAAGGTGGCTAAAGTGTTCTAATACACACTATTTTAGTTACATTTTTTGCAAATATAGTTTTTTAGATGACAAAATTAATGCCAATTTTAGTCTTATGAATTATTTATGATTTGTATAGCGCTGCCCACGATGAGGTTTTAGAGCAGTTCTTAAATCCTGGACTACATTCATGCCAACTATACAGTAGGCGGTAGAACTAAATTCAGATTGTGTTTCTGTGCCAGTTTCTTTTACTAAAATTCCTTCGATTGCAAAGTATTCCTTTAAGTGAACTTCGTGATGTTTTGCGGTAAGTGCTGCGTTGGGGCCTCTAAAATCCCAAATTAGTTTGGCTAATTCTTCCATTAACTTATGGCATCTTCAGTAACACTTTTGCCTTCTTCTACAAAGTCCTTAAAGTCAGTTAGGTAAATCATAGATTGCTTTTTAAAAGCACTGGGCATAATCCAACTTATAAATTTTAATCCAAAGCTATCGAACTTAAATTCCGCATCGCTACGCCATTTTGTGGTACCATCGTGCATTTCTTCAAAATAATTGTGTTGCATATTTTTAACACCTTTGGCGTCGTAATTGGCCTGAAACTCACTGGGAAAGTTATTCTTTACAATGGTTTCTACCATTTTTAAATTTCGCTTACCCATTTGGTATTCTAAACTCATGGTCGCACCAGGTTGGCCAGCGGTACCCGAAGTGAGCTTATAATTAATAAGTCCGCGCTGCCAATGCTTCATATTCTCTGGGTTGTCTAACTTTTTAATAACTTCTTCGCGTGGCGCATCTATTATTACTTCGCAGCTATATTTCATAATTGTTTTGTAGTCGATTGATTTATACAAATTTACTAAAATTTGCAAAGCGTTATTTTTTTCTTAAAATTTTGATTCACAACTACAGTTGAACAACCTATAGCTTGTTTAGCGTTACCTTTTTGCTATTTTTGCGCTTACTTGTGAATAATTAAAAGAATCCTATGAGTCGATTTATTTTTAGTTTAGTGTTTTTGATAGGTGTAACGGGAATGACCGTGGGTCAAAACCTTGAAGATAAGACCATTATGACAGTAAATAACACCCCGGTAAAAGCAGGTGAGTTTTTACGTGTTTATAAAAAGAACCTCGATTTAGTCGAAGATCAAAAACAAAAGGAATTAGATAATTATTTAAACCTTTATGTCGATTATAAATTAAAAGTTGCTCAGGCTTACGATATTGGTTTAGATACGGTTCAGGCCCATAAAGACGAGTATAGAAAATACAAACACAAGCTCGCGACTTCTTATATGGAAGTTCGTGAAGTTACAGACACTTTAATGCGCGAAGCATTTGCCAGACAAAAAGAACAGCTTAAGGCACGACACATTTTAATAAATGCAGGACCAGAGGCTAGCCCGCAAGATACGTTGGCAGCCTACAATGAATTAGTACAAATTCGCAAAGATATTCTCTCTGGAACGATTGATTTTGAACTTGCGGCTCGTCAATTCTCGGACGACCCATCTGCACCGGATACCGGAGGAGACTTAGGTTGGTTTTCTGTATTTAGAATGCTTTATCAGTTTGAAAATGTAGCTTATAATACGCCAGTTGGAGAAACTTCTAAGATTTTTAGAACCCAGTTTGGATATCATATTGTAGAGGTTTTAGACCGCAGAGTTGTGGCCAAGGAAGTTACTGCAGCGCACATAATGATTGCTCTAAACAATGACGACCCAAATTTTAACCCAGAACAACGCATTAACGAACTGTATTCTAATTTGCAACAGGGTGCTTCTTTTAGCGAATTGGCCAAGCAGTTTTCGGACGACAAAAATACCGCTGTAAATGGAGGTCAATTAAAGCGTTTTGGTCCTGGGCAACTAAATGCCGAAGATTTTGAAGAGCAAGCTTTTGCTCTAGCCAATCCTGGCGATTATAGCAAGCCTTTTAAAACGGCCTATGGCTGGCATATTGTAAAACTTTTGGAACGTCACGATTACCCGAGTTTTCAAGATGTACAAGTTCAACTTAGACGTAAAGTAGAACAGGCACAGCGCTTAGATTATATAAAAAGTGTAACTCGTGAATTTTTAAAGGAGCGTTATAACGTAGCGGCTCCTAAAGAGTTAATACCATTTTTTACTGAATTTTTAACCGACAGCATTACTACAAAAAGCTGGGAATATACAGATAAATCGAACCCAGCGATGAAACGGGTTATTTATGACTTGCCAGAAGCTCAAATTACTTATCATGATTTTGCTACTTATATAAACGATAATCAACGCCGTAATAGACGTTATTCTTCCCGTTATTTTGCAGCACAAGGCTTATATCAAGAGTTTGAATTATTCACCCTGCGCGAGTATTTTAAAGACCATTTAGACTTAGAAGACGAAGGTTTTGCTACTATTGTAAAAGAATATAAAGAAGGTCTGTTAATTTTCGATCTAATGGATCAAACCATTTGGAGCGTGGTAAAAGAAGATTCCCTTGGCTTAGAAACGTTTTACAATGCCAACAAGAGTAAGTATATGTTTAAAGAAAGAGTAACAGGACTTGTTGCTGTTTCTCCAGACAAAGCAGTAGCTAAGGCGATAAGAAAAGATTTAAAAAAGGGAAAAACCTTAGCAGAATTAAAGGCCATTTACGCCACTCCTGGCAAAGTGCAAGCCATTTTTACAGAAGGAACTTTCCAATTAGGCGCACGCGAATTACCTGCAGACTTTAAAACAAAAAACGGAGTTTCTAAACTGTACAATACAGAAGAGCAATTTACTGTTATACAAGTAAACAATATCTTACCAGCGGCTGTAATGCCTCTAGAGAAAATAAGAGGTCGGGTTATGGGAGACTATCAAACCGAATTGGAAACTCGCCTTATGGCCGAACTTAAAGCCAAGTTCCCGGTTAGTGTTAAAGCAGAAGTGTTGGAAGAGATTAAGAATCAACTTTAATGCGATTACATGTTGTTATTTTATTAGGACTTGTGGGTTGCCTAACTTCCTGCGAGTATTTTAAAGCACAGGAAACCAAAGAACCTGTTGCTCGGGTAAATGACAGCTATTTATTTAAAGAAGATTTACAAGCGCTTATTCAAGAAAACACCTCTACAGAAGACAGCCTACTTATTGTGACTAACTATATTAATAGATGGGCTACACAGCAGTTATTAATAGAAAAAGCAAATGTAAATTTAGCACAGGCCAAGTTGGACGCTTATAACCAATTGGTGCAAGATTACAAGAACGATTTATACACAAAAGGATACATAAATGCAATCGTTACAAGGCAATTGGATAGTACAATTAGCCAGCAGACCTATCAACAGTATTACGAAAGTAACAAAGAGAGTTTTGCTTTAAACGAGCGTTTGCTAAAGTTGCGCTACATTTATCTAGGCGAAGAAAGTTCAAAGTTAGCCACCATAAAACGACAGCTGCAACGCTTTAATAAAGAAGACATTGAGGCCTTAGATGAGATAACCATACAGTTTAAAAAATATTTTTTTAACGACAGTACCTGGGTCAAGCAAGATGCCTTGGTTAAAGAGATTCCGTTAATCGCTGTTAAAAGTAACTCCGATTTGTTAAAAAATTCTAATTATGTGCAATTGCAAGACTCATTAGGAGTATATTTGATCCAGGTAAAAGAGACCTTGGAACGCAACCAAATAGCCCCTTTAGCGTTTGTAAAACCCACTATTGAGCAAATCATTTTAAATAAAAGAAAGCTAGACCTAATTAAACAATTAGAGGCCGATATAACTAAAGATGCAATTAAAAACAATGATTTTGAAGTATACCAATAAAGCTGCAGTAACTGCATTGGTCTGTTTTTTAACAGGATTAACGTTACAGGCGCAAGAAGTGGTGGAAGTAGACAGTGCGGGTGTTGCAGCTGCAACTACAGTAGTAAAAGACACCGTAAAACCATTCCAGAAGTTTAAGGTAGATGGAGTAGGTGCCGTTGTTGGAGATTTTATTGTACTTGACAGCGACATCGATAAAAAGTATTTAGAAATAGAGCAACAAGGGTTTTCTACAGCCGATATTACCCGATGTGAATTATTGGGTTCGTTGTTAGAAGAAAAGTTATATGCTCATCATGCAATTCAGGATAGTGTGTTTGTTTCGGACGCTCAGGTAAATAATAGCGTAGATCAGCAGATTCAATACATGTTAAGCCAAATAAATTCAGAAGAACAATTACTCAAATTCTACAAGAAAAAAAGTATGGCAGAATTGCGCTTGGAACTTTTCGAAATCAACAAAAACAATATGTTGGCTTCAGAAATGCAAAGCAAGGTAATAGAAGACATAGAAATTACGCCAGAGGAAGTTCGTTCGTTTTTTAGTTCTATTCCAGTCGATGATCGCCCTATTTTTAGTGCAGAATTAGAGGTAGCTCAAATTATTATTGAACCAGAAATCCCAGAAGAGGAAATTCAAAAGGTAATTGATAGACTTAACGAGTTTAGAACAGGAATTCTCGAAAACGGCGAGAGTTTTGCTACAAAGGCGGTATTGTATTCTAAAGATCCAGGATCGAGTACTAAGGGAGGAAAACTAACCCTTAAGCGCAGCGATGCCTTTGTAAAAGAGTTTAAGGACACTGCTTTCTCTTTGCAAGAGGGAGAAATAAGCGAACCATTCGAAACCGAATTTGGATATCATATTCTAACAGTTGACAAGATTAGAGGACAACAACGCGATGTGCGTCATATTCTTTTAATTCCAGATGTAACCGAAGAGACTGTTACAGCTGCTAGAACTAAAATCGAAAATATTAGAAAGCGTATTGTCGACGGCGAAATTACTTTTGCCGATGCAGCGCGCAGCGAATCCGACGAAGTCGAAACTAAAAACGATGGGGGTCAGTTGGTAAATCCTGTAACAGGAGATACCCGTTTTGATTTGACGAAAATGGATCCTACAATGAGTGCTCAAATATATAATCTTAAACAAGACGAAGTATCTCAGATTCTTACCGATCAGGATAGAACTGGGCGTAAAAAGTTTAAGATTTTGATTGTTACCGATCGCTACGAAGAGCATCAGGCAGACTATGCCAAAGATTACGAAAAAATTAAAGAATTGGCCTTGCGCGATAAACAGCGAATAGAAATCGAAAAGTGGCAAGACAAAAAAATTACCGAAACCTATATTAATGTAAATCGCGATTATTACGATTGTGACTTTGCATCGGACTGGATAAAAAGATAAATTCTATGAGCGACGTCACCGCCGTTAAACAACTGGTTGTAAAATATCAGGCCTTAAAAGATGAAATTGCTAAAGTTATTGTTGGACAAGACCAGGTTATAGATCAGGTTTTATTGTCTGTTTTTTCTGGGGGACATGCCTTGTTAATTGGTGTTCCTGGCTTAGCAAAAACACTTTTGGTAAATACGGTGGCCCAAGTTTTAGGCTTAGACTTTAAGCGCATTCAGTTTACTCCAGATTTAATGCCTAGTGATATTTTAGGCTCCGAAATTCTTGATCAAAATCGTGAGTTTAAGTTTATTAAAGGGCCAATTTTCGCCAATATTATTCTTGCTGACGAAATTAACAGAACACCTCCTAAAACTCAGGCAGCCTTGTTAGAGGCCATGCAAGAGCGTGCGGTTACTATAGGCGGAAAGCATTATAAATTAGATTTACCTTATTTTGTACTAGCTACTCAAAATCCAATTGAACAAGAAGGAACTTACCCGTTGCCAGAAGCGCAATTGGATAGGTTTATGTTTGCTATTAATTTGGAATATCCTAGTTTTAAAGAAGAAGTGAATGTAGTTAAAAACACTACCACCGACGTAGATCTAAATGTAAACACCTTGTTTACCGCTCAAGAAATTATCGATTTCCAACATCTAATTAGACGAATTCCAGTTGCAGATAACGTAATTGAATACGCCGTAACAATGGTTGGCAAAACACGTCCAAAGCAAGATACTGCCACAGACACAGTTAAAAATTATATAGATTGGGGTGCGGGTCCAAGAGCCTCACAGAATTTAATTTTGGCAGCTAAGGCCAATGCTGCGGTTAATGGTAAATTTTCTCCAGATATTGAAGATGTACAAAAAGTAGCTTTTGGTGTGCTGCGACACAGACTTATTAAAAACTACAAGGCAGAAGCCGAAGGTATTACCATTGAAGAAATAATTAAAGGGCTGTTTTAACAGTTCTATTGGCTGTAATTGTGCTATCTAACTTGGGGTCGTAAAGTCCAAGAAACATACTAGCCATCATATCTTGAGTCTTTCCAGAAGTATTATTGGTTGTAAGCACCAATTCGTAGCTGTTATTCGGAATTAAATCTACGCCTACTTCACTGCTAAATTCCGCTATTTTTTTTAGTCCAACGCGATCGGTATAATTTTTAGCTATTGCCTTAAAAATAACCGTATTTGTAGTTGTATTTACAAGCGAAAGCGAAGTTGCATAAGGATGCAAGTGCGTTGCAATGTGATGCAACTTGGTTGTATCTTTAAGTTGTAATTGTTGGGTAATATTATAGCTATAGCGTTGCTTTCCAGGAAAGATTAACCAGTGCCCAGATAAATTTTGCCCAGTTGCATTGGTGTAACTGTGGTTTTTAGTTTCTACCGGAATACACACTGTCGGGTCCATTGTTGCCGCGGGATTATTAAAAGGAGTTTCTGCATTATAGGGCAACATTATAAAAATGGTTTTTGGAGCTAAGGGCTTTATTCCCACACTGTCTTCCCGAAAGCTAATACTCAATTTATGCTTAACGGTAAACATGCTACTTTTTATGTTGTGATTTAAGGCCTGAGTCGACAAAAACATAAACTCGCTAGTCTTAATTGGAAAGCCATAACCTTTGGGGTAATCATACTGTTCCATGCCATTGGTTAGCGTTGCAAGTCTAGGATATTGTCGCCCCATAGTATTGGGTAAATTCCATTTAGAATAGTAACTGGCGTCGTAAAAATCGACATTACTATGACACATAAAATCTAAAGACAAGGCCGTAGTTTCGTCGTTAGCTAAAACCTGATTAGAAAACCCGGTAAGCCAAATAAGATCGTCTCTACTAGGATCCATTTTAAAAGCCTGCATTACCTTAGGACCTTCCATAGAGGTGTAAATATTGTCGACAAAGAGGGCGGGAGATGTAAAGCTAGTTTTGTTGTTTTGATAGTTTATGTTCCAACTGTTGTCTATTAATCGTAGACTATGAGCCAAAGTTGTTTTTACAATTGCTTTATGTCTATTGTTTAATTGTAGATAATACAAAGACCCTCCGCACAGTAATATGCCAAACAGGAGCAGAAAAATTTTAAGTACTTTAGTACGGCTAATGGTCATAGTACAAATATATCCGATTTCATGCAAATAGCTTACCATAAACGCATCTTTGGACTTGATCTTATGCGCGCCGTCGCAATATTGTTTGTTGTGTTTTCGCATGCGTTATGGATAGATCCCGAAGCAGCCGGACTTGGCAAAGAAGTATTAAGCTTGATGGGGGTCTTAGGGGTAGAAATATTCTTTGTCCTTAGTGGATTTTTAATAGGGCGAATTTTATTAAAGCGATACTTAAACCATTACACTTTGGGTAAAGCCATGCGCTATTTCTGGATAAGACGATGGTTTAGAACCTTGCCAAACTACTACTTAATTTTACTTGTTAACTGCGCAATTACTTTATATGTAGGCCGAGACCTACCTGCATCACTCTGGAAATATTTCTTGTTTTTACAAAATGCAGCCACTCGAATGGATATTTTCTTTGTAGAATCATGGAGTTTACCCATAGAAGAATTCACCTATATTCTTGCACCATTATTACTTATGGGAATAAGTATACGAGTAAAATCACTTAACCGTTCTAAATTGTTTTTGTGGAGCGCACTCTTTATGATTTTTTTGGGTCTTCTCACCAAATTAGGCTATCACCTTTGGGTAAGCAAACCCGATATGATTTTTTGGAATGAAAATTTAAAAGTGGTAACTATTTACCGTTTAGATGCCATTTTTTACGGGTTTTTAGGAGCATATCTTGCTTATAAATTACCAAAATTATGGAAGCAGTGGCAATGGGTAGCTGCATTATGCGGCGCATTTATAATCCTGTTCTTAAATTTTGGAATCCCGTATTTTGGTTGGTTTATAGAAGGCGCTACTGCGTTTTGGAATGTACTGTATTTGCCCATTAATTCGGCTGCAATTTTGTTGTTTTTACCCTTACTTTCAAGTTGGCAAAAAGCGCCAAGGTTGTTAAGAGTTCCGGTCACTTATATAAGTGTGCTTTCTTACGCTATGTATTTGCTGCACTATTCGGTGGTCTTACAATTGCTTAAATTTTATTTTCCCACAGACGCTTTATCGCCAATAGATAAGCTGGTTTATTTGGTTGCCTATTTACTACTCACATGCATTGCATCGCTTTTATTATATGTTTTCTACGAACGCCCAATGACCAATTTGCGGGATAGTGCAATGATTACTAGTAAATATAAACCCGAATCTATTACTAATTCTACATTTTATTAAGGTTTTATTTTATAGAATAGAATTTTACGTAGTTCAATTTTAGCAATCTAATAAAAGCACATCTTAATTTTAGGCTATCCTACCAATACACTGGCAATTCAAGTCATTTTTTTGTAATTTCGCAAGACTTCAAAAAAAAACTAAAACAATATGGCATTCGACATTGACATGATAAAAGCGACCTATGCAAACATGGCTGCTAAAGTGGATAAAGCGCGTACCTTAGTTGGTGGACCTTTAACGTTATCAGAAAAGATATTATACGCACACCTTTGGGATGGTATGCCAGACAAAGCTTTTGTACGCGGCAAGAATTATGTCGATTTTGCTCCAGATAGAATTGCATGTCAAGATGCAACAGCTCAGATGGCGCTCTTGCAATTTATGCAAGCAGGAAAATCTAAAGTGGCAGTTCCAACAACAGTGCATTGCGATCACTTAATTCAGGCCAAACAAGGTGCAACTGCCGATTTAAAACGCGCAAACGAAACCAGTAGCGAAGTATTTGACTTTTTAGAATCGGTTTCAGATAAATACGGAATTGGATTTTGGAAGCCAGGCGCTGGAATTATTCATCAAGTTGTTCTGGAAAATTATGCCTTCCCAGGAGGAATGATGATAGGAACCGATTCACATACCGTAAATGCTGGTGGATTAGGAATGGTTGCCATTGGTGTAGGAGGAGCAGATGCTGTAGATGTAATGGCCGGAATGCCTTGGGAACTTAAATTCCCAAAATTAATTGGAGTTAAACTAACGGGCGAGCTAAATGGTTGGACCGCTTCTAAAGATGTTATTTTAAAAGTAGCCGGAATTCTTACCGTTAAGGGTGGGACTGGCGCTATAGTTGAATATTTTGGACCTGGAGCTACCAATCTTTCTTGTACTGGAAAAGGGACCATTTGTAATATGGGTGCCGAAATAGGAGCAACCACTTCTACTTTTGGGTACGACGATGCCATGGAACGCTTTTTACGTGCAACAGATCGTGAAGAAATTGCAGACGAGGCCAATAAAATTCGTGAGTATTTAACTGGCGATGACGAAGTTTATGCCAACCCAGAACAATATTTCGATCAAGTTATAGAAATTAACCTATCTGAATTGCGTCCGCATTTAAACGGACCTTTTACTCCAGATTTAGCAACCCCGGTTGGAGAACTTGGCCCTAAGGCTAAGGCGAACGACTGGCCAGTTAAAGTAGAATGGGGATTAATTGGGTCTTGTACTAATTCATCGTACGAAGATTTAACCCGTGCGGCCTCAATAGCGCAGCAGGCCATAGATAAAAAATTAAAACCTAAAAGCGACTTTGGAATCAATCCGGGGTCAGAACAAATTAGATTTACAGCCCAGCGAGATGGTTTGTTAAGTGTTTTCGAAAACCTTGGCGCAACTATTTTCACGAACGCCTGTGGTCCATGTATTGGACAGTGGGATCGTTCCGATATGCTAGGGGACCAAAAGAACACCATTGTACATTCCTTTAACAGAAACTTCTCTAAGCGAGCAGATGGAAACCCAAATACACATGCCTTTGTAGGTTCTCCAGAAATGGTAGCTGCAATTGCTATTTCGGGACGTTTAGACTTCGATCCTTTAAACGATACCCTTGTTAATGAAGACGGACAAGAAGTAAAATTAGATATTCCGCAAGGCTTGGAATTACCACCTTTAGGTTTCGATGTAGAAGATGCAGGATATTTAGAACCCGTAGCAGATGGATCATCCATAGAAGTTAAAGTAAATCCAACGTCAGAGAGACTGCAATTGTTAACTCCTTTTGTTCCTATTAAAGATTCCGAACTACAGGGCGTAAAATTATTAATAAAGGCCTTTGGTAAGTGTACTACCGACCATATCTCTATGGCTGGACCTTGGCTTAAATACCGTGGGCATTTAGACAATATTGCAAATAACACCTTAATAGGAGCGGTCAACGCTTACAACAAACAAACAAATTTTGTTAAGAATCAATTAACTGGGGAATACGGTGGGGTTCCAGATACGCAGCGCGAATACAAGGCTGCAGGAATTAAAACCATAGTTGTTGGAGATCACAATTATGGGGAAGGTTCTTCTAGAGAGCATGCAGCCATGCAGCCACGTCATTTAGGAGTTGCAGCTGTGCTGGTAAAATCGTTTGCTAGAATTCACGAAACCAATCTAAAAAAGCAAGGAATGCTTGGTCTAACCTTCGCTAACGAATCGGATTACGATTTAATTCAAGAAGACGATACCTTTAACTTTGTAGATATTCACGAGTTTGCTCCTGGTAAGCCACTAACTTTAGAGGTGGTTCACGCAGATGGTTCGAAAGACACCATACTTGCAAATCATACGTATAATCTTTCACAAATAGAATGGTATAAAGAAGGTTCTGCTTTAAACTTAATTAAAAAGCAAAATGCTTAATTAATAAAAACGTTCAATTAAATTAAAACTCCTGCCATTTTGGTGGGAGTTTTTTTATGACCTCAAATAGTTTTTAAAAACAACAATATCTTCTTTGGTGGTTAAATCGGGAACATGTTCGTTTAGTGGGATTCCAACCATAGTGGTTTTCCTATTAGAAACCATGTTCAAAATAGCAGTAGGTAACTCTTTCTCTTTTCTAATTGGATGCTCTGGACAGTCCATTAAATAGTCATAAAAATCGTTCCCATTAAACTTAAAAATATTCATACTTACCCGCAATTTGCCCAAATTATCTCTAAACGAATCTAAGGCGCTAGTTTCTGGTTTTTCTTGAATATATTCTAAATTATTATTTAAATCTAACTTGCAAAGCGCAAAACGTGCTATTTTTTGAGATAGAAAATCTAAGCCGTCACGATTGTATGCAATAAAAGCATTGTTTGCCGGAGTTTGTTGTAGCAATTTAAAAGCTTGTACCGAATACAAGTTGTCGCAATTACAAACCGCAAAGGACTCTTCCCTTATGTTTGGGTATTGTTGTAAGGCCTGAAAAACTGCATCTGCCGTTCCGTGGGGTTTTGTTCTGCCCGTTGGAATATGTTGCTTTGCAAAATTAACTTGGATTCCTAGATTAGCCCTATTCCATGAGTTGTTTCCGTAATAGTTTAAAAAAACCTCTTGATTGTTTCCTGTAATTAAAATGACTTGTTTAAATCCGGCTTTAGCACAGTTTATTATTAAGTAATCAAGCACAGGCCGCGTATCGCCATCTAAAATAATTAAGCCTTTGTTTGTGTTATTTGCAGCCGTCAGTTCGGCTTGACTTAAGTTAGTGCTTGGTTTAGACGCCTTCATTCTACTAGAGGCTCCTCCTGCTAAAATTAAAACGGTTTGCATCATGAGTTCAGCGCATAAGCACCTTGACTTATAGAGACGCTGTATGCGGCTTTAGCTCCTGCTTCTATCAAGGCATTAATAATATTTTGTACATCTTGTTTTGGTGCGCAAACTGCAATACAGCCGCCGCCGCCAGAACCTACAATTTTTGCTCCGTAGGCGCCGTTATTCATAGCAGTATTAATAAGAGAATCTATCTCAGGAGTAGTAATTTTAAGGTGATTTTTTAATATCAAATGATGCGCATACATAAGAATTCCTAAATTTTTTAAATCGGGAACTTTATTATTTAATTCTATTAATGCGGCCTGCGTGATATTGTGATTTTTAAAAGCTGCTAGATAATAGGACTTTAATTCTTTAATAACTAAATCATCATATTGTAGATAATTGGCTGAATTTACAGTGCCGATATCAAAATAAGGATACGCTTTCTTTATAAGAGCGAGTGCCTCATGTGCTTTGCTGTTTAGATTAGCCAAGCCTGCTACGGTTTCCTTGGGAACACCAGATTCTGCAATAATTAATTCAGAAGTAGGAACACTCAAGTGTTTAAATGATTTATCGGCTTTTGTGTTTATATGAATTGTACCGCCAATAGCACTAGTATACTGATCCATGCGGCCTCCAGATTCTCGGTGTTCAATACATTCGGCTAAATAAGCTAAATGGCCAATTTGCACCGCCGTATAATTAGATAGTGAATCAAAAGCTTTTATTAAAAATGTAACCCAAGCCACGGTAAGGGCAGAAGAACTGCTTAAACCTGCATTTATTGGAATGTTGCCCGTAATCGAGATATTATATCCTTTATTAATTTTAATTCCAATACGCCTCAACACGCGAATGCTAGATCCAAAATAATCTCGCGATTCAAGTGGTTCGAAGTTGTCGTTACACTTAAAACTTCTCGATTTAATTAGGTCGGGAAGTTCAATATTAAAATGTTTTGAATTATTAGGGCTAGCGGTAATAGTAATATACCTATCTATAGCACAAGCAATAACGGGCAGTCCTAAATAATCTTGATGGTCTCCAAACAAACAAACTCTTGCAG
Organism: Gilvibacter sp.; assembly: GCA_965277295.1. Taxonomy (GTDB): domain Bacteria; phylum Bacteroidota; class Bacteroidia; order Flavobacteriales; family Flavobacteriaceae; genus Gilvibacter. Next base: position 194,140 of record OZ255720.1, on the reverse strand, counting down.
GAGCTTTAACGTGTATTTCTTGCATTAACTAAAAGTCGTCTTTGGTCCAATTCCACGGTTTGCGTTTAACCCAGTTTCCACGAGTAAAGTCAGGAAAATCTTGTGCTTCTCCATTATTGGCAATAGAAACTTCAGACAAGGGCGTAATTGCACTCCAAGCTGCAGCATCGTAAACATCTAGTGGCGGTGCCTGATTTAGTTTAGCCGATTCCACAAAGGCATTCAAAACAAAAAAGTCCATTCCTCCATGTCCCGATCCTGTGGCCTCTGCCTCGAAGCGCTTCCATAGTGGATGGTCGTATTTTTCTAGCCATGGTTTGGCTTCATCCCAACGATGTGATTCAGATTCACCTTCTATATAAATTCTACTACCATCTACTTCCCAAAGGCCATTACTACCCTGTACTCTAAATCCTAGAGAATAAGGCCGTGGCGAATTGCAATCGTGAGTTACAATTATAGTTTCGCCTTGAGCAGTGGAAATCATAGAAGTTATTATATCTCCCTGCTTCCATTTAAGTTTAGCATTAGGATGGTCCGCGCCTCCAACAGCTACTATATAGTTGTGTAATCCTACACCTTTAGTTGCCATAGACGAAATAGAAACAAAACGGTTTCCGCGATTTATATCGCACATGGCGGCAATTGGGCCTACGCCATGGGTAGGATAGACATCTGCATTACGCATTAAAGAATGTTGCGTTCTCCATGCCGATTCAGAAATACCTTTTTCCCCAAACTCTGCCCCACGACCGTAGGGCGTTTTCCCATCGTTAAACTTTACAAATCGCAGGTCGTGTTGGTATCCGCATCTAAAATGTAACAATTCCCCAAACACCTGTTGTTTTACCATATTTAGTACGGCCATAACATCACGTCTGTAGTTTACATTTTCTAATATCATTAAATGTGTTCCAGTCGCCTCATGTACATTTACCAAATCCCAACATTCTTCCATAGTGTTTGCTGCAGATACTTCTACTCCAGCGTATTTTCCTGCTCGCATGGCGTCTTTTGCCATACGTGCATGCCACAACCAAGGCGTCGCAATTATTACTGCATCCACAGTATCTAATTGTAGTAAATTTAAATAATCCCGCTCGTCGTTGCCAAAAACGTTAGGTTCTGGTGCATTCGATTTTTTAATTAAATCTTTTACTAAACTTATTCTAGTTGGGTCTATATCGCATACGGCAGTTATAGTTACATCTTCCCGAAGCAGTAAATTTTTTAAATGATTTGTACCTCTAAGTCCCACTCCAATTAGGCCTACGCGCAATACCGCTTTGGGTTCATTTGTATTTTGGCCAAGGGTGAGTTTAGGAGCAAGTGTTATTGCAGTTCCTAGTAAGGCACTTTTTTTTACGAATTCTCTGCGGGTAGTCATAACTTTTGGGTTGATGGTTTTACGTATTACACAAATGTACTAGATATTTTAAATTCTTTAATCTGGTTTGTAAATGTAAGGTTACAATTCGTTTTTCGAACATAATACCTACTAACTATAACCCAATACACCATGTGGTTTTTCGAAGATGTTAATTTGTTCTCTATGCTTTGCCCGCATAAATTTAAGGCATACAAAGAATCACACGAGTTTAACACCTATTCCAAACAAGATTATATTTATTTTGAACAGGACAGTGCAAGCAAAGTGTACCTAATAGAAAAGGGTAAAGTAAAACTTGGCTATTATACCGAAGACGGTCAAGAAATGGTAAAGGCTATACTCTCCAAAGGGGAACTCTTTGGCGAAAAGGCGATTCTAGGCGAAGACACTCGTGACGAATTTGCACAATCGTTAGATAACGCCACAAGTATTTGCCCCGTAGATGTAGGGACAATGCACGAGCTTATGCGCGACAATCGCAGTTTTAGTTTTAGAATTTATAAGTTAATCGGGTTTAGATTAAAGCGCTTAGAGCGGCGTCTGGACTTAGTGTTGTTTAAAGATGCCGAAACCCGTGTTTCTGAATTTTTAAAAGAACTGGCTACAGATTATGGTTACTGCTGCCCCGAAACTGGAGACACAGTAATTAAACATCCTTATACGCAAAAAGACATTGCACGCTTGCTAGGAACTTCTAGACCTACCTTAAATTCTATTTTGAATAAATTCAAAGCAAATAACCTAATAGACTTTAACAGAAACGAACTTCGTTTAAAGTTTTTGGCCTAATGTAAGCTAGCTAACATTTTATTAGAATCTAGGGTTTTAATTTTGACTCAAATTAAAATTATACTCTAATGAAAAGAAAAATATTAAGTTTAGCACTTTGTTCTTTGTTGTTTGCTGCTTGTAGCAACGACGACGACAACACAACAATTACTCCAGATGCTGGAGTATTATCAGGCGGTCCGTTTACCTTTATTGTAGATGGCGTAGCCGACAACGTATCTGGAATTTCTACAGATCCAGATGCAGTAGGAACCAATCGAAGTTTTGTAATTACAGACGACGCCGGAAACATTTTAGGGCTTCCACCTACTTTAGCCGATTTAGAAGGTGTAGATTTTGACGGAGCTGGTGTGGGTACCTGCCTTATTTGGTATCTGCGTTTTGAGGACGGATTAACTGGAGCAGAAGTTGGCGAAAATGCCAACGACCTTTCAGGAAATTTCGATTTATCGAATTCAATTACCGTGACTAGAAACGGTGCGCCCAATGCAGGTGTTTTAAGTGGCGGTCCTTTTGAATTTTGCGTAGACGGAATTGCAGATAACGTAAGCGGTATTACTACTGACCCAGCTGCAGTTGGAACCAATCGCACCTTTGTAATAACAGATGCAGATTTAAACATTTTAGGTTTACCACCAACGCTAGAAGCGCTAGAAGGTGTAGATTTTGACGCTGCTGGAGCGGGAGTTTGTTTAATCTGGTATTTACGTTTTGAAGATGGACTTACTGGAGCAGAACCAGGTATGAATGCTGCCGATTTAGATGGGATTTTTAGTTTATCTAATTCTATTACCGTTACTAGAAATGAGCCTAACGGCGGAATGATTAGTGGAGGACCTTTTAACTTTACTGTAGACGGTACCCCAGATATGGTTAGCGGAATTACCTTAGACGGCACCCAAACAGGTACTAACAGTACTTGGGTAATTACAGATGCCGATGGTAATATTTTAGGATTACCTCCAACCATGGAAGCACTAGAAGGCGTAGATTTTGATGGCGCTGGAGTAGGCGTATGCCTAATTTGGTATTTGCGCTTTGAAGATGGCCTTATGGGTGCAGAAGCAGGAATGAATGCAGCAGACTTATCAGGTTGTTTTAGCCTTTCGAACTCAATAACAGTTACTCGTAATTAAACGGAGTATATTTTGATTGTTAGTTGGGCCTTGTTTTTTTAAAACAAGGCCTTTTTTTATTGCAAGGAATAGAGGTATTTTTAGACCTATTATTTATGATGCATTTAAAACCACTTATAAGAAAACACTGGAGCACTATTTTAATGGTGCTGGTAATAATTTTACTTATTGTACCTCAGACAGGTACACCAATAAAAGTTGCCCTGCATAAGTTAATTTCGTTTTCACCAAGTGCATTAGATCTTGAAGATCAAACCCAAGTCACTAATTATAATTGGCCTTTAAAAACTTTAGATGGCGAACAAATTAATTTTAGTCAATCCAAAAACAAGGTAGTTGTAGTTAACTTTTGGGCGACTTGGTGCCCACCATGTATTGCCGAAATGCCATCGCTTCAAAAATTGTACGATTTACAATCCAAGAAAGTCGATTTTTATTTTGTTACCACAGAACAGCCCGCAAGAGTAAAGGCGTTTATGGATAAAAAGGGATATACTTTTCCGGTTTATATTCAAACGGTAAATGCACCATCGCAAATTCAAACAAGTGCTTTGCCTACTACCTATATTCTAAATAAATCGGGAAATATTGTTGTAAATAAAACTGGAGCAGCCAATTGGAGTTCCGAATCGGTAAATAACATGTTAGACAATTTAACAGCTCTGCAGACTAATTAGCTTTTCGTTTATAGAACCACTGGGTTATCCCTAAAACAGTAAGTAACATACCTAAATTGTAAATGGTGTCTTCTACAGGAATAGTTACCATTCTTATTCCAAGGTTTTCTGCATTATTATACCAGACAACTTGATCTTCTATCCCGGTACCCGTGAGTACCCCATTCACAATAAAAAATGGAATTAGAATAACTAAATAGGTTAAAAAGAAGCGAGCATAAAGTTGCTTGTTGCGGTTGTAAATAATTCCTAAAACTAGTAGCCCATAAAAGAAATTTACGGCGGTATACCATCGGTTATAATTGTACCACAAAACAACAATTAGCACAGTAATTAAGGTCGCGTAACAAAGCGTTACGGTCTTATTAGAAAGCTTGACATTGGGCATAAGTTCAATAAGTGCATAGTGGGTGAAAATACAGGCATAGGGAATACAAATAAAGAACAGCCATTCTTCTATGGGTAGACTAAACAAATAAATACCGCTAAGGTATTCTGGATTAAACCCCCAAAAACCATGTATTGTAAAGGCAATATCCCAAGGAATAAAAACAGCCATCATAATAGCTATTCCCAGAAAAAGACCCTTCCATTTGGTGTAAAATTTTAATCTAGGATGAAAGCTAAATAAAAATGGAACAATAAATGAGCCTAAGTTTAACCATAGGTACAAATATTGCATGGGCTATCTTTTAAAATATTTTAAAGGAGGAATTAGCATGCCAAAGCATTCACCTTTGTCTTTGCCTAAATGTTTGTGATGTATTTTATGAGCCCGACGAATTCCTTTAGCGTACCAATTATTAGCATTTCTAAACATTTTAAAACGCTGGTGTATAAAAATATCGTGCACCATAAAATAGGTTACGCCATAAGCAAAAATGCCTAAGCCAACAGGTAAGCCCGCCCAAATTCCATAATACTGCCAGGCAATAAAACAACCTATGCTTACTGCGGCATAAAATATAAAGAAGGCATCGTTGCGCTCCCACCAGCTTTTGTGGTCTTTGTGGTGGTGATCCTTATGTAAACTCCACAAGAAGCCATGCATTACATATTTATGGGTAAACCACGCCATAAATTCCATGATAAAAAAGGTAGTAAGAAATACTAAAATCCAAAGTAAGATGCTCATAGCTATCTGACTAATTTTAATTGATATTTAACGTAACTACGCGTTAACAAACCAAATTTTTCGTAATTGGGAACGCGAATTCTTTTATTTTTAATCTCTACAGCTGGTGTTTTGTAAAGCTTTTTAAGTAGGCGTCTGTAATAACGAAACGCCATAAAAACTCCAAACTTAGCATCTGGTGGCAAAAGTAAGATTCCTTTGTAACCTTTCAAGAAATCTTCTTCAATATCTTGTATTATTTCACGTTTAGAAGCCTCGTCTAAGGCTGCTAAATTAGTATTAGGAAAGTAAGTTCTACTTAAACCTTCAAAATCTTCTTTTAAATCCCGTAAAAAGTTTACTTTCTGAAAAGCCGATCCTAAACTCATTGCCGAATCTTTAAGGGCTTCGTATTTATCTAAATCACCCTTAACAAAAACCATAAGACACATTAGACCAACCACGTCGGCACTGCCATAAATGTATTCTTTGTATTCTTGCTCAGTCAGGTATTCGGTTTTAGATAAATCCATGCGCATACTTTTCATAAACGCATCTATAGACGACTGCTGAATATTGTATTTATTTACGGTATGTTGGAACGAATTTAAAATTGGATTTAAAGAAATTCCATCGTTTAGCGCTTCTGCCAGACTGGTTTCAAAACGATCAAACAATACTGCTTTGTCGTAATCGTGAAAACTGTCGACAATTTCGTCCGCAAAGCGAACAAAACCGTAAATGTTATAAATATCTTGCCTAATGTTAGGAGCCAACATTTTTGTGGCCATAGAGAACGACGTACTGTAGGTACGCGTAACGCTCTTGCTGCACATTTCTGATACAATATCGAAGGTCTCTTTCATTATTTTGCTAAGACTATATTTTCTTTTTCAATTAAACTTGCTACTAATTTTCCAGAAATTAGTGCTGGCGGAACTCCGGGCCCAGGAACCGTGAGTTGTCCTGTAAAAAATAAATCTTTTACTTTTTTGCTTTGCAATTTAGGTCTTAAAAAAGCCGTTTGCAAAAGTGTGTTAGCCATTCCGTATGCATTGCCCTGATACGAATTGTAATCTTTTACAAAGTCGTTTATACAAAAAGACTCTTTAAAGATAATGTATTTTTTTACTTCTTGACGTGTTAATTTACTCAAGCGCTCGACAATAATATTAAAGTATTTTTCGCGTAGTTCGGGAGTATCTTCTAAGCCAGGAGCCAATGGAATTAAAAATATTCCAGCTTCTTTTCCTTCCGGTGCGGCATTGGTATCTGTCTTAGAGGGAAAACTTGCGTAAAACAGCGGATCTTCCGGCCATTTTGGACTGTCGTAAATGTCTTTAGCATGAGCTGCAAAATCCACATCAAAAAATAGGGTGTGATGCTCTACGTTTTCAATAGGTCGTTCAAACCCAACATAAAACAATAGGGCAGAAGGTGCGAAGGTTTTTTTCTCCCAATAGCGTTCAGAATACTGTCTGTATTGTTTGTCAAGTAAGGTTTCGGTATGATGATAATCCGCACCACTAAGTACAATATCTGAATCAACACGGGTTCCGTTTACCGTAATTCCACTTGCCTTGCCATTTGTAACATGAATTTGCTCTACATGCTGACTAGTATGGATCTTAACGCCTAAGGACTCGGCCAGTTTGGTCATTCCTAATATTACGCTATACATTCCGTTTTTTGGATGGAAGGTCCCCAAACCAAAATCAGCATAATTCATAAAGCTGTAAAAGGCAGGCGTATCGCTAGGTTTTGCGCCAAGAAATAGTACAGGAAATTCTAAAATTGCGATTAGCCTCGGGTTAACAAACTCGCTGCGAACATCGCGGCTTATGGTACTAAAAAACTGTCCAATTTTTTTTACTGTAGCTGGTGTAACCAATTCCATAGGTGAAACCCCAGGTCTGTAAACTAAATCTTTAATGGCAATATCGTAGTTGCTTCTGGCCTTGGCCATAAACTTTCTAAGTTTTGCAGCACTTCCTGCTTCTTCTTTCTCGAAAGTGTCGCAAATTTTATCTAAATGATCCTCTATGGTAATAAAGTCCATTTCGCCAAAACATACACTGTAGGCAGGATTCAATTTTATTAACTCGTAGTAGTCCGAGGGCTGTTTTCCAAAATCTGCAAAAAAACGTTCAAAAACATCGGGCATCCAATACCAGGTTGGCCCAATGTCGAACGTAAAGCCATCTTTTAAAAGTTGTCTTGCTCGTCCACCAACAGTTGGGTTTTTTTCGAAAATAGTAACTTGATTACCCGCTTGGGCAAGATAGCACGCCGCCGCTAGGGACGAAAAACCGCTACCGATAATAGATATCTGCTTCTTCATTTGTTTAACAAATAACTTAAAATTTTAAACAATTTAAAAGCAGTTAACTCTTTTTAAGATTATTTTAATGCTTCTAATTCAGAGAGGAGGTTGCTAATGGTTTCAATTACAGAAACATGCGCAGGAATATTGGTCGTATCCAGTTCTTTTGTTTTCCCGCCCATTATCCAAAGATCACTCTTTTTGTTAACACAAATTTCACGATCGTACTCTTCAAGATACTCTGTTAACGATTGTTTGTCCGGTTTTACGGTAAAAAACGACACGAACGTAATATTGTCATGGTGTTTTAGCACATTTTTTAAACTTGCTATGGGAATATTTGCACCTAAGTAGATAGTAGGAAATCCCGCTTTAAGAATTTCGTAATGCGCATAAAGCAATCCAATTTCATGAATTTCTTCGTAAGGCAAATACAGAGAAAACAACTTGTCGTCGCGTGTTGCAGTCTGAATGCCCTGTAGATTAGATATCTCTACAATTATTTTTTGCTTAATCAATTCAGAGATAAAACGCTCGTGTGCAGGATCGATAGTACCTGTTTGCCACAAGGCGCCAATTTCGTACAACATAGGAACAAAAACGTCTAAGAAAATATCTCTAAAACTCTTGCGCTCCGAAATTTCGTTAAAAGTGGTTGCAAAAAGACTGTAATCAAAATCGAACATAGCCGTTTTAAAGGCTTTCATAGCATAGTCCTCTTGCTTTTGCTCGGCACGTTCTTGAATTATTGCCTGAGCTTCTTCAGGGCTTAACTTGGCAATTTTAGAAATTTTTATTCCTTCGTTGTATAAAAAGGTAACATTTAGTAACTTTTTTAAATTCTCTAAATCATATTTTCTAATATTGGTATCTGTCCTGTTGGGCTGTAAAAGACCATAGCGTTTTTCCCAAATCCTTATAGTGTGCGCCTTAACACCACTTAAATTTTCAAGGTCTTTTATATTGAATTGTGTCTTTACCAGCATAGAATAATACTATTAATTGGTTATGTTGTACACTTTATAAATGCGCAACCCCTCTTTGTTTAACAAAAATATGTAAAAAATGAACAAAAGAAGGAATTTTAACATCTTTTATATATCAAAATATATAATTGTGTACTTTTAAAGTTCTTAATGCATGACTGTTATATGACCCTCAACTCAATTTTTAAGTACTCGCAAATCGCTTTCTTTTTTACGCTGTTTTCTTGTGTTGATAGTAATACCGAAACTAGCGACTTAACGGAATCTGATGCTCCTGTTTTTAAACTCATGAATCCCGACCTTACTGGAATTAAATTCACTAACACTTCTGTAGAGTCTTTAGAGCGAAACTTTGGGCACTATGATTATTTCTATAATGGGGGTGGTGTTGGTCTTGGTGATTTTAACAATGACGGCTTACAAGATGTTTTTCTTGCGGGTAACGATGCCTCGAGCAAGCTTTATCAAAACCTAGGTGAATTTAAGTTTAAGGATGTAACCCTACAATCGGGCATTGCTAACCATAAATGGGCTACGGGTGTAACAGTTGTAGACATCAACGACGATGGATTACTTGACATTTATGTAGCTAATTCTGGGCCTAATTTAGAGGACGATAAATTATCCAACCAGCTATTCGTGAATCAGGGAGGGATGAAGTTTGTTGAGCAAGCAGCACTTTATGGCATAGACGATTCCTCATATTCCACGCAAGGCGTGTTTTTCGATATAGATCATGATTCAGATCTAGACTTACTTGTAGTAAATCATTCCTTGTTTAACTATGGAAGCAGTCCACAGGAATGGGAGATGGCGCTAAAAAGTTCCTCTTCAGATGTTTATAAAAAATCCTGCAATACGCTTTATCGTAACGAGGGGAATGGTCAATTTGTTGATATTACCGAAAGTTCAGGCATTTTTAGACCCGGTTTTGGTCTTGGTGCTGCGGTTTCTGACTTAAACCAGGACGGGCACCTAGATGTTTATATTACCAACGATTACTACGTGCCTGATTTTGTTTTTTACGGTAACGGCAATGGAAGCTTTCGGGAAGATGCAAAAAGCACCTTAGGTCATTCTTCATACTATGCTATGGGCTGTGATGTTGCAGACTATAATAATGACGGTCTGGTGGACCTGGTGGTTGCCGATATGACTCCAGCGGATCACTTTAGGAATAAAACATTAATGGAGTCTATGAACGTAGAGTTGTACAATTTTCTTACCAATAAAATGAATTTTGTTCCTCAATATATGTTTAACACTTTACAAGTTAATCGAGGAGGTGGCAAGTTCAGTGAGGTAGGTCAGATGGCGGGAATTTCTAAAACTGATTGGAGTTGGGCCACCTTGCTTGCCGATTTTGATAACGATTCCAACAAGGATCTTATTGTAACTAATGGCTTTAAGCGAGACACCAAAAATCGGGATTGGCTTGAGGAACTAAAAGCCCGCTATAACAATGAAGGTAAAGATATTGCTATTTATTACGAACAACTCTTAAAGGCAGATCAACGCCCCATAAACAACTATGCTTTTAAAAACAATGGAAATCTTGGGTTTACTAACGCTTCTGTAGCGTGGGGTTTTACACAACCTACCTTCTCCAATGGTGCCGCCTATGGTGATCTTGACAATGACGGCGATCTTGATTTGGTAATAAATAATTTGGAATCTTCCAGTTTTGTTTACCAGAATACCACAATGGACAAAGGTGGGTCTAACTACATTCAATTTGAATTACACAATAATGGAGTACGCTCATCAATCCTGAATTCAAAAGTAAGATTGTTTAATCAGGGCGAAGAACAATTGGTAGAATATACTTTTGCCAGGGGATATCAAAGCAGCATGCAAGATGTGGCTCATTTTGGTTTGGGTCGGTCAACAGGAGTAGAGCGCGTGCTCATTCAATGGCCTGATGGTACCGAAACCACTATCAATAACCCTGAAATAAACAAACTTCATAAAATTGATAAGTCGCAAGTTGCGGCCACGCCAATAAGTCAAAATTCAAACCGGCCTTTATTCTTTGACATTACGCAACAATTACCACAACAGCTTCCTCCGCACTCAGAAAATCCTTTCGATGATTTTGCCAAAGAAATTCTATTGCCTCATAAATATTCCACCATGGGCCCTGCCATAGCTACAGCCGATGTGAATGGCGATGGAGTAGAAGATATTTATCTAGGAGGAGCTAAAGGACAGCCTGGGCAAATATTCTTGCAGAATGACCAACGGGGTTTGATTCCAAATGAGCAGGCTGCATTTTTACAAGATGCAGGTTTTGAGGATTTGGGAGCCGCTTTCTTTGATGCTAATTCAGATGGATTCCCAGACTTATATGTTGCTAGTGGAGGTGGTGGTGACGTGCAAAAATCCATGGCTTTATTACAAGACCGACTTTATTTAAATGATGGAAAAGGGAATTTTAGAAAATCTTCGGGCTTGCCTAAAATACAAAGTAGCACTTCTGCAATTGCAGCCTTAGATTATGACAACGATGGTGATCAGGATCTCTTTGTAGGCGGTCGCAATACACCTGGAGCGTACCCTGCAACTCCGGAATCTTATCTTCTAGAGAATAATAATGGAATATTCAAGAACGTGACAGCATCAAAAGCGCCTGTTGCGCAACGCTTAGGTATGATTACCGATGTTAGATGGGAAGACCTTAATAAAGACGGTAAAGCAGATTTGTTGCTAACAGGTGAATGGATGGGTATAGTTGTTTTGCAGCAAGGAGAAATCTTTGAGGATGTCTCTAAAATCTATGGGCTTAACAATACTCAAGGTTGGTGGTATAGTTTGAATGCTGGTGATTTTGATGGCGATGGTGATACCGATTTTATTGCAGGTAATATTGGTAAGAATAATAAGTTCAATCCCAGTGAGGAAAAGCCCTTACACGTATTTTTGAATGACTTTGACGATAACGGCTCTTTGGATATTGTTTTGAGTAAAGATTATAAAGGTGATCTTGCGCCAATTCGTGGAAAGGAATGTTCTACGCAACAAATGCCTTTTTTAGCCGATAAATATCCACAGTACACCGATTTTGCCTCGTCTACGCTTGAGGACATATATGGGGCCGAAAAGCTTAAAGATGCCTTGCATCTCACGGCCAAAACTTTTTCAAGTGTCTACATTCAAAATAACGGTCCGGGAAAGGCCTTTACCATAAAAGAACTTCCTGTAGCCGCTCAGTTTGGACCAATTCAGGATTTTGTGGTGTATGATTTTAATAAAGATGGTAAACTGGACATCGTTGCTGGAGGCCAAATTGTAAATGCAGAACCAGAAACTCCTGCCTACGATGCAGGTATGGGTTTATTTATGTATGGTCTGGGTAACGGTGAGTTTCTTCCCTTGATCGATAATACAACTTCTGGTTTGATGTTAAACAAAAATTGCAAAAAGCTCGAGTTTATTGGCCTGTCTAGTCAAAACAGACCGGCCTTAGTAGTTGCAAATAATAACCAGCAATTGCAGCTTTATGCTTGGACTAAATAAGTGTCTTTTAACTTTTTGGGCGCCTGTCGCCTTCGGCGCCACCGCGCTTTCCGCTGTATCTTTACGCCACACCTTCGTCGAGACTGCGGTGTGTAAATGCGCAAAGGATGTCGCTTCAATCGCCTTCGGCCTTCAATGCCAACACATTGGCCTAGAAGGCTGGCGCGAGGGTAATTATCTTTTTTATAGGAAGAGTATTAAAATTCAACCAATTGTTTAAATTGACTTATTAAATGATTGTCTTGATGATAGAGTTTGAATTACCCAGAATTAAACATTTAATTGATGCGGTTGTATTAAATGAGAGGATAATTAATGGTTCTATTGAGCCTAATTGGAAGGATTTTCGATCTGGGAGATTGTCTCAATTTAGAAACAAAATCATTCATAACTTCAATCCTTGTAGATTCTTTCGTGGGTCTATAATTGCATTAAATAATCCAGAGATTAGCCATGAAAGTCGTTATGCGAATCCTCCCGGAAATCTCACATCAATTGGAAGATGTAATTTGCCTGGTGAGTCTGTACTATACACATCAATTGATTTTTTAGGGGCAATTCAAGAAACAATATTGACCACTAAGAACCCAAAAGTCCTAGATTCGACTGAAAACGTTTTATTTGTTAGTGAGTGGACAATTGATAATAATTACGATTATCGCGCGATAGATTTAGATTTTGTTTTTCCATGGATTAATACTGGACCATTAGAGTTTTTCGATCATGTATATTTTAATCAACTAAACTATTTGTTTCGTTCTCATGGTCATTACGGCTTTAGCGCAAATTTTTCTTCAGTTGTTTTTAATGGTACTGAGATTAATGGAAAACGATATCCAATCGTTCCTAATAACTTCGACTTGATTATTTATCCTTCAATAGTGAAAAACCGAAAATTTTCTAATTACGCGTTCAATCCTCGATTAATTAAAGAAGGTAAATTAAATCTTACTAAAATCTGGCCAGTTAAGTTGGCCAAGGATTATTATAATACTCTATTAAAATCAGAGTTTATGATGCATCATGGAATTAGGCAATATGGAATTCCAAGTCCTTATAACCAGGGATTAATCAGATGGTTTGATATGAATATAGCTGAAAGAGCCTATTTCGCCTCTGCTACTGCCAATATTAGCAAGATTTCCTTTAGAGGTTAGACATAATAATTAGATTAATGAATTAAAAATATTTGCGAAGGAACTTTGACAGATAGAGGAGTCGGCGAATATTTAAATCTCATGTAAATAGTGGATGAATAATTTTTCAAGACAAATTAGGTTCTAGAAAAAGTTTCAGTGAAGTACCCGCGATAGCTGAAGGTCTAAACTTACAATGCAATGAGAGTGCCTCGCGCTCACTAGCGTTCGCGCTCGGCCGACCCATGATGCTAGCTAGGTCAAAATAAAAATGCGAGATCACTTTGCGCTTCGCAATATGCTTCATAAAACCATTTTCAATGCAATGAGATTGCCTCGGCTTCACTTGTCGTTCAGCCTCAGCGGGCTCGCATACTAGCATAGTCACAATCAAAACACAAATCATTTCGTGATTTAAATCTGCTCCATAAAAAAAAACGCTCAAGCGAGCTTGGCGTTAGGAATGAGATTGCCTCGGCTTCACTTGTCGTTCAGCCTCAGCGGGCTCGCATGCTAGCATAGTCACAATCAAAACACAAATCACTTCGTGATTTAAATCTGCTCCATAAAAAAAACGCTCAAGCGAGCTTGGCGTTTTTTGTTTGTCGCATCTTTAATGCGTTTTGATTCATTTGTACCCGGAATGAGACTCGAACTCACACGCCCTACGGACACATGGCCCTCAACCATGCCTGTCTACCAATTCCAGCATCCGGGTAAAAAAAAGCTAAGCGGGTGGGCTTAGCTTTTGTTGTGACCTGACTGGGGCTCGAACCCAGGACCCTCTCCTTAAAAGGGAGATGCTCTACCAACTGAGCTATCAGGTCATCGCTTGAATGCGGGTGCAAATATAAGTTCATTAATTTTATTTTTCAAAGGTATTTTAAATTAATTTTGACTTTAAGTTCCCGTTGTTTTTTTCGACCTATTGCGGGTAAAAAGTTTCTGTGTTATGAAGATTGTTCTTATTGGATATATGGGAAGTGGTAAGTCCTTGATAGGTAAAAAGCTAGCGGCAAATACTGCTGTCGACTTTTTTGACTTAGACACACAAATCGAACAGCAGTATGGCGATACCATTCCTAATATATTTGCCCAAAGGGGAGAAATTTATTTTAGAAAACTAGAAGCGCAAGTATTAAGAGCGTTACTTAACTCGGACACAAATTGTGTTTTAGCGACTGGCGGAGGTACACCTTGCTATGCACAGAATATAGAGGCAATAAATAGCAGCAGTAATACCAAAAGCGTGTATTTACACGCGAATCTAGACAGTTTAGTAGCGCGATTAAAGTCCGAGCGTAAAGGCAGACCACTAATCTCTCATTTAGAGACTCAAGAAGCGTTAACCGATTTTATTAGAAAACATCTTTTTGATCGCAGTCCTTATTATATGCAGGCACAATTAGTAATTAAAACATCTAATTTGTCTCCGCAAGAGGTGGTAGAAAAAATTGTCTTACAATTATTCTAGGCGAACAATATCGTTCCCAGCGTTAAAAACTACAGCTACGTTTTCGTTTAGCGAAGTAGATAGCGAAATCCCTTTAAAGTCTGCTTTAACAGGATACTTTTTATGATTTCTATTTACCAATACTGCCGTTTTAAATTTAGATAATGGGACTTCTAAAAAATGCTTAACACCGTATATTAAGGTAGTTCCAGAATTAAGCACATCGTCTATTAAAATAACAGCTTTGTTGGTGTATTCGGCGGCGGGAATGCTAGTCGCTACAGCTTCTCGAGGTTGTTTTTTGTTAATAGTTACTTTGCACAGGCTAATGTGCATGGGGGCTATGTCTTGTAATACATCGGCTATTTTGGTGGCCAGCACATATCCGTTATCCATTATTCCAGCCAATATTATATGAGTTTCGTTTACGTTAGCCTCGTAAATTTGGTAGGCAATGCGTTTTATTTTATGTTGAATTTGGTCGTGCGAAAGAATAACATCCATAGGTAGTAAGCGCTTTGGGGTAAAGATACCAAATCTTTAGAGAGTTGTAAAGCACCTATTCTTGTTCGTCGGTAAAATCTTCTAGGTCTCTTCTGTCTTTTTTTGTAGGACGCCCAGTTCCTTTTTTACGGTAGTAATCTTTGGCGTATTTTAATTGTTCTTGTGTTTCAAATTCCGATTTTGGCGTAATATCCTGACGGTACATATCGACTAATTTCGCTCCAACCCGACTTGGGGGTAAGTCTAGAACAGTTAAAGTATAGTTAACCTGATTTTTTCGCAGCGAAACTATATCGCCCGGATACACATCTCTGGCTGGTTTAACTACAGCCTTATTTACCCTCACAGCACCCTTTTTACAAGCCTGTGTGGCAATATTTCGCGTCTTGTAGTAACGCATAGCCCATAAATATTTGTCAACCCGCATACAAACACTCTAAAATGAACGTTAATGTTTAGAGCAAAAATATAAAAAATGGTATCTTGCGCCATTGGAAAAACGAACTAATTAATTCCTTAAATATTTGGCGTTAAATTTTCGTTTCTAATTAAAAAAAATAAAGCTTTTGAAACAGTTTAGCACCTATTTTATTTTAACAATTTGCACCCTGCTTATGTTTTCGGCATGTAGAAACGACGACGATAATGGGTTCGAAGAAATTCCACCTCGTGATCGTGGTGAAGAGTCTATTGCTGCCGACGCTGAATTACAGACGTATTTGCAAACGCACTTTTACAATTACGAAGAGTTCCAAACGCCAACAGCAGATTTTGACTTTAAAGTTATATTAGACACTATAGCGGGCGATAATGCCGACAAAATTGCACTTATCGATCAAGTAGAATCTAAAGTGGTTGCCGATAGACGTGAGCCTGAAGTATTATATAATCTTTATATTTTAAAAGCACGAGAAGGCGAAGGAAACTCTCCGAGTTTTGTGGATTCTACCCTGGTAACCTTCGAAGGTGAATTGCTTGATGGTTCGCTTTTTGACGGAGCACCAAATCCTGTATGGTTCGATCTAACCGGAGTTATAGACGGGTTTCAAGAAGGATTAACCGAATTTAGCGGAGCGACTTCTTCTTCAACTAATCCAGATGGAACGCTGTCTTTTGAAGGTTTTGGGTCTGGCGCACTTTTTATGCCTTCCGGACTGGCTTATTTTAATCAGCCACCAAGTCAGGCTATTCCCTTGTACGCCCAATTGATTTTTACCATAAATATGTTAGAGGCGACTGTTGCAGATCATGATCAAGATGGAATTATCTCTATAGACGAAGATGTAAACAATAACGGAGACGAACTAGACGATGATACCGATGCTGACGGAATTCCAGATTTTGCCGATTTTGACGACGACAACGATGGAATCCCTACACGAGACGAAATAGAAATAGACGGTGATGGTAATGTTACTTTCCCTGATACAGACGGCGATGGTATTCCAGATTACCGCGACGAAGACAATTAATAAACACTAAGTTTATTCCATAAAAAAACCTGCATAATTGCAGGTTTTTTTGTTCCAAAAAGTAATAAAGGCTTATTTTCTTGCAATTACTTTTAATGCCTTGTCGACAATTGCAGCAGCATTTAATCCGTACTTTTCCATAAGCTGAGCCGGTGTTCCCGATTCGCCAAAAGTATCCATGGTTGCCACAAATTCTTGTGCAGTAGGATGATGTTGAGCCAGAACCCTAGCAACGCTTTCGCCTAATCCACCGTGATAGTTATGCTCTTCTGCAGTAACTACACAGCCGGTCTTCTTGGCACTGGCCAAAACAGTAGCTTCGTCTAAAGGTTTTATGGTGTGTATATTAATCACTTCTGCACTTATCCCTTTTTCGTTTAACACTATTGCTGCTTGCAAAGCTTCCCAAACTAAATGTCCGGTAGCGATTAACGTCACATCTGTTCCGGTTTGTAACTGAACCGCTTTTCCAATTTCGAACTGCTGATCGGCCGGTGTAAAATTAGCAACTTTTGGGCGTCCAAAACGCAAATATACTGGTCCGTGATGGTCGGCAATAGCTAAGGTAGCTGCTTTTGTTTGGTTAAAATCGCAAGTATTAATTACGGTCATGCCAGGAAGCATCTTCATTAGGCCAATATCTTCTAAAATCTGGTGGGTTGCCCCATCTTCTCCTAAAGTAAGCCCAGCATGCGAAGCACAAATCTTTACGTTTTTATGCGAATAAGCAATACTTTGGCGAATTTGATCGTAAACACGCCCTGTAGAAAAGTTCGCAAAAGTTCCCGTAAACGGAATCTTACCGCCAATAGTCATTCCGGCTGCAAGGCCCATCATATTCGCCTCTGCTATTCCAACTTGAAAAAATCGCTCTGGATGATTCGCTTTAAATTCGTCCATTTTAAGCGAACCGGTTAAATCGGCACATAAGGCTACTACATCTGGATTGGTTTTACCTAAAACGGTCAATCCAGCTCCAAAGCCCGAGCGTGTATCTTTTGCGCCACTATCTGTATATGTAATCATAGTTCTGTTTGATTAATAGTCCCCTAAGGTTTCTGGATTTTGAGCAAGACCTGTGGCCAATTGCTCGTCGTTAGGTGCTTTACCATGCCAAGCGTGGGTATGCATCATAAAATCGACCCCGTTACCCATAATTGTTTTTAGTAAAACGCAAGTGGGTTTACCGTTACCCGACATTGCTTTGGCTTGATTCATCCCTGCAATTACATCGGCAACATTGTTTCCGTTTTCAATTTCGTGTACCTGCCAACCAAAAGCTTCGAACTTAGCTCGAATACTTCCCATGGCTAAAACATTGTCAGTAGAACCATCAATTTGCTGACCGTTTAAATCGACAGACACAATTAGGTTGTCTACCTTGTTGGCAGCGGCATACATTATGGCTTCCCAATTTTGCCCTTCTTGCAATTCACCGTCTCCGCACAATGCGTAAACTAAGTGGGGATCACCGTTTAACTTTTTAGCTTCTGCAGCACCAGCAGCAACAGAAATTCCTTGGCCTAATGAGCCCGAAGCAATTCGTATTCCTGGCAGCCCTTCGTGTGTGGTCGGGTGGCCCTGCAAGCGGGAATTAATTAATCTAAAGGTGTTTAATTCGTCAACAGGAAAATATCCTGATCGAGCTAAAACACTGTAAAAAACTGGCGAAATGTGACCGTTAGACAAGAAGAATATATCTTCGTCTTTACCATCCATAGAAAAGCCGTCTTTGCGTTCCATAACTTCTGCGAACAAGGCAACAAAAAATTCGGCACAGCCCAAAGACCCGCCTGGGTGACCCGAATTTACTTTGTGGACTTGCCGTAAAATGTCACGACGCACCTGGACAACTAAATCTTCTAGGTGAGCGATATCTGGCATAGAAAATTGTTTGAGATTTAGGTCCAAAAATAACGCATTCCCTGGCCCACACAAAGTGTATTTCTTGTGATTTATTAACGATTCTGTACGATTAGTTAACATTAGCGAACATTTAACGCCAAAATGGAATCAAGGTGCTATCTTTGCCATCCACTTTTAAGGTATTTTATGAAGTTCACTTTAGCAGCTACTGATGCTAAAAGTCAAGCAAGAGCAGGCCAATTAGTTACAGATCACGGAATTATTGAAACTCCCATTTTTATGCCGGTCGGCACATTGGGCACGGTAAAAGGTGTACATCAGCGCGAGTTAAAAGAAGACATTAATCCAGACATTATATTAGGGAATACGTACCATTTGTATTTGCGACCACAAACCAATATTTTAAAACAAGCGGGCGGGTTGCATAAATTTATGAATTGGGACCGAAACATTCTTACCGACAGCGGGGGATACCAAGTTTATTCCCTATCTGCAAATCGAAAGATTAAAGAAGAAGGAGTTAAGTTTAAGTCTCATATAGATGGTAGTACTCATTTTTTTACTCCAGAAAATGTAATGGAGATTCAGCGAGTTATTGGCGCCGATATTATTATGGCTTTTGACGAATGCACTCCGTATCCTTGCGACTATAATTACGCTAAGCGTTCTATGCATATGACCCATAGATGGTTAGACCGGTGCATGACTCATTTAGAAAAATTACCCTTCGAGTATGACTATTCTCAAGCATTTTTCCCGATAGTACAGGGGAGTACTTATAAAGATTTAAGAAAACAGTCGGCAGAGTATATTGCGAGTGTAGATGCTCCTGGAAATGCAATTGGCGGATTATCTGTAGGCGAGCCGGCAGAAGAGATGTACGCCATGACCGAAGTAGTTACCGCAGTTTTACCCAAAGACAAACCCAGATATTTAATGGGCGTGGGGACACCTATTAATATATTAGAGAATATCGCCCTGGGCATAGATATGTTTGACTGTGTTATGCCTACGCGAAATGCCAGAAATGGCATGTTGTTTACTGCCCACGGTACAATCAACATTAAAAATAGCAAATGGAAAGATGACTTTTCAGAAATTGACCCCATGGGAATCACCTATGTAGATACGGCTTACAGCAAGGCCTATTTAAAGCATTTGTTTTCGGTTAATGAATTGTTGGGGAAGCAAATAGCTACCATTCACAATTTGGGCTTTTATTTGTGGTTGGTACGTGAGGCTAGAAAACATATCTTAGCAGGAGACTTTACCACATGGAAAAACACCATGGTTAAACAAATGGACAAACGCTTGTAGTTTATGCTTTCTATTTTAGATAGGTACATATTAAAACAGTATTTAGGCACTTTTTTAATGCTATTATTGCTGTTTATTCCTATAGGAATTACCATTAATCTTGCCGAAAAAATAGACAAAATTCTAGCCAACGAAGTGCCCTTTTCTGAAGTGGCCATGTATTATTTAAACTTCACCATTTACTTCGCGAACTTATTGTTTCCATTGTTTTTGTTCTTGTCGGTAATCTGGTTTACCTCTAAGTTGGCCAATAGAACCGAAGTAATCGCTTTTTTAAGTTCTGGAGTTTCTTTTTATCGTTTTTTACGGCCTTATATGATTGGCGCGAGTATTGTTTGTGCTGGAGCACTAGTACTAGGAATGTATCTAGCACCTATGGCTAGTAAAGGGTTTAACGAATTTACCTATCAGTATTTAAAAAGAGGAAAAAAAGACAGAGAGCAAACCAATGTATATCGTCAAATTAACGAAAACGATTACATATACGTAAGCTATTTTAATGTGCGAAATATGACTGGTCGTAATTTTACCTTGGAGCACATTGTCGAAAACCAAATGAAGTACAAGATTAGTGCGGCTCGTATTAGTTATAACGAAGCGGATAGTACTTATACCATGAACAATTATACCAAACGTATAATTGGTGAGCGGGAAGATATACTTATTTCTAAAAGAAAAGTAGACACTGTTTTTCCTTTCGATTTAGAAGACTTAACTCCGGTAGAATACATAGCCGAAACATTAAATTACAACGAACTTAATCGATTTATTGCTAAAGAAAAGGCCAGAGGGTCTACCTATATTAATCGTTACGAAATTGTGCGTAATAAGCGATGGAGTCTACCAATTTCTGCTTATATATTAACTATTATTGCCGTTGCCGTGTCTTCTATAAAACGACGTGGAGGTATGGGAGTTAATCTCGCCTTTGGAATTGGCCTTGGAATGGTCTTTATATTCTTCGATAAAATTTTTGGGACCATGGCAGAACAAAGTGACTTTTCTCCACTAGTCGCTACCTGGTTTCCCAATATTGTTTTTGCTGCATTAGCTGCGTATTTACTTTACAATGCCAAACGCTAAACTGGGTAATTACCTGCACTTACATTTAATTGTACTCATCTGGGGTTTTACAGCCGTGCTGGGTGCGTTAATAAGTGTAGAGGCTGTTCCTTTGGTATGGTATCGAATGGGAATTGCGGCAGTGCTACTGGGCGGATTTTTATGGTGGCGTGGCAGCAATTTTAAATACAAGAAAAAAACCTTATTAAAGTTTGCAGCAGTAGGCTTAATTATCGCTTTGCATTGGTTAACATTTTTTGGGGCAATAAAGGCATCTAATGTATCGGTTACTCTAGCGGTAATGGCAATGGGAGCATTTTTTACAGCCCTTTTAGAGCCATTAATTTACAAGCGAAAACTAATTGCCTACGAACTTATTTTTGGCCTTTTGGCAGTTCTAGGAGTGGTTATTATTTTTAATTTAGATTCACAATATACCACAGGAATTCTTCTCGCGCTCTGTTCTTCTTTTTTAGCAGCTTTGTTTGCAATACTAAACGGTAAATTGGTCGCAACCCACCCGGCAGGAATTATTTCGTTTTACGAATTAGGCTTTGGGACCCTTTGGATTAGTCTCTATTTGGTTTTTAGTAATCAGTTTACTGCCGAATTTTTTGCGCTCTCCAGTAGCGATTGGGGTTATTTATTCTTACTAGCTAGTGTTTGTACCGCCTACGCTTTTTTGGCTTCTGTTCATGTAATGAAGTGGCTAAGCCCATTTACAGTAATGTTAACTATAAACCTCGAACCTGTTTATGGAATTCTATTAGGACTTTGGATTCTTGGTGATTCAGAAAAAATGAGTCCTAAATTTTATTGGGGAGCATCTTTAATATTAGCGACGGTAATCCTAAACGGAATCTTAAAAATAAGGCAGGCTAGAAAAAGGCGTAATGGAGCAACTCAATAAGCAACAAAGTTGTTATATTTGTCAGCTAACCAACCACTAAATAAACACGTTAGATTATGGAGTATTTGGATTTTGAATTACCCATTAAAGAGCTACAGGAACAGTACGAAAAAGCCTGCCAAATAGGCGAAGAGAGCGATGTAGATGTAACCAACACCTGTAAGCAAATAGAAAAAAAACTAGCCGAAACTAAAAAGGATATCTATAAAAATTTAAGCCCATGGCAACGTGTGCAATTGTCTAGACATCCCAATCGTCCATATACGTTAGATTATATTAACGCTATTTGTGGCGATTCTTTTTTGGAATTACACGGGGATCGTAATTTTGCAGACGATAAAGCCATGATTGGTGGTCTTGGAAAAATAGGGGATCAGTCGTATATGTTTATCGGACAACAAAAAGGCTATAACACCAAAACAAGACAGTATAGAAACTTTGGAATGGCAAACCCTGATGGATACAGAAAGGCACTTCGCCTTATGAAGTCAGCCGAAAAGTTTGGCGTCCCAGTAGTTACCTTAATCGACACTCCAGGAGCATATCCAGGTTTAGAAGCCGAAGAGCGCGGACAAGGGGAAGCCATTGCCCGTAATATTTTAGAAATGACCCGTCTTAAAGTACCTATTATTGTTGTAATTATTGGTGAAGGTGCCAGTGGTGGAGCTTTAGGTATAGGTGTTGGTGATAAAGTCCTTATGTTAGAAAATACGTGGTACTCTGTAATATCTCCCGAAAGTTGTTCTTCTATTTTGTGGCGCAGTTGGGAGTTTAAAGAGCAAGCTGCAGAAGCGTTAAAGCTAACCGCAACCGACATGAAAAAGCTAAAATTAATCGACCAAATTGTTAAAGAACCAGCCGGAGGAGCGCACAGTGATCGCGAGACAATTTTTAGAACCGTTGCCAAAGAAATTGATAAATCTTACGGCGAGTTCAAGAACTTATCCCCAGCAGAATTGGTCGAGCAACGCATGGAAAAATATTCCCAAATGGGAGTGTTTAAGGGCTAAGTTCAGCAAAATCAGTCCTTAACAAACTCAAGGCTTTTCTTACTTTTATTTTTTAATGGCTATTAACAATATTTGTTAGTTATTAACAGTTAAATTGTTAATAGGCGGTTAACATCGAGGACGCTAAAGAAGCCCGCTTTGGTTAACAATTTATTTACATTCGCATCATGGAAAATTTGCAACCGCGCAAAAACTTTACACCAAGAAAATCGCAGGTGATTTCCCTTGAAAAAGGAAAATTGCCACCACAAGCCCTTGATTTAGAGGAGGTTGTGCTTGGAGCTATGATGATCGATAAGAAAGGAGTTGACGAAGTTATCGATATTTTGCATCCAGATGTATTTTACAAAGAATCACATCAGCATATTTTCGAAGCCATATTCAAACTGTTCGAAAACAGTGAGCCTGTGGACTTATTAACGGTTTCTGCTCAGCTTAAGAAGGAGGGGAATCTAGAGGTAGTAGGTGGCGAATTTTACCTAATACAATTAACTCAAAAAGTATCTTCTTCTGCACATATCGAGTTTCATGCGCGAATTATTCTGCAAAAGTACATTCAGCGTTCCTTGATTAAGATTTCGAACGAAATTATAGAAGAATCTTACGACGAAGCAACCGACGTATTCGACCTATTAGACAACGCCGAATCTAAACTGTATGAGGTAACTCAAGGAAACATAAAACGTTCTTCCGAAACGGCTCAGAATTTGGTAATTCAAGCCAAAAAACGAATCGAAGAAATTGCAAATAAAGAAGGACTTTCGGGTGTTCCTTCGGGCTTTACCCAACTGGATAAACTTACTTCAGGATGGCAGCCCAGTGACTTAATTATTGTTGCAGCAAGACCAGGTATGGGTAAAACGGCGCTTACGTTATCTATGGCTCGAAATATGGCTGTAGAACATAATATACCCGTGGCTTTTTTCTCTTGTGAGATGTCATCGGTACAATTAATAACGCGTTTAATATCTTCCGAAACTGGCTTGAGTTCAGAAAAGCTACGTACTGGAAATTTAGAACAGCACGAATGGGAACAATTAAACGTAAAGGTAAAAGACTTAGAAAAGGCGCCTTTATTTATAGACGACACACCTTCCTTATCCATTTTTGATCTTCGTGCCAAAGCGAGAAGACTAAAATCACAACACGATATTCAATTAATAGTTATTGATTATTTACAATTAATGACAGCTGGAGGAAGTCAAAAGGGAGGAAACCGTGAACAAGAAATATCGACTATTTCTAGAAACCTAAAAGCACTGGCCAAAGAGCTTAACATTCCAGTAATAGCCCTCTCACAATTATCTAGAGCGGTAGAAACTCGTGGTGGAAGCAAACGTCCTTTGCTGTCTGACTTGCGTGAATCTGGTGCTATCGAGCAAGATGCAGATATTGTATCGTTTATTTACCGTCCTGAGTATTATAAAATTGATGAATGGGACGACGAAGAACGATCTCCGACTGCTGGACAGGGTGAATTTATTGTCGCCAAGCACCGTAACGGTGGTTTGGACGAAATTAGATTAAAGTTTGTTGGGCATTTAGGTCGTTTCGAAAACCTAGAAACGTTCGATTCTCCGTTTGAGTTTCATTCTAGAATGAATGCTGCGGCCAACGACGACACCTTTAAAACAGATAATCTGCCTAGTGCAGAAGATGCCTTTGGTGGTGCTCCGCCAAGTCCGTCGCCAGACGACGATATTCCTTTTTAAAATTAAATCATTTTTTAACTTAATTCTATCTTAAATCCATTTTAAGGAACAATAATTGTAGTTATATTCGTGATATGAAGCGAATTGTACTGGTTCTATTATTGTTTATGTCGTCGCCTACTTGGGCATCGTACATATTAATTCCTATGGATGCAACAGGGCAAACCGAACATTTAAAAGCCTATGGCATTACTTTTTGGACCTTAGAAAAACAACTAAAAGTAAAATGGCTCTTAAATTATCGCGGAGGCTCATTTTTGCTGCCAGACAGCGAAGCTATTCGTAAAGAGTGTCAGGTACGTGGAGTCCAATTCGAAGTGCTTTCTGACGCTAAAACCGAACAAATTCTTACCCAAATTAGTAGCCCTTCACAAAACATGGAGGCTGTTGTACTCGAAAAAGCCCCAAAAATTGCCGTTTATTCGCCAAAAGGAAATCAGCCTTGGGACGACGCAGTAACTATGGTACTAACGTATGCAGAAATACCTTATACCGTTATTTACGACGAAGAAGTGCTTAGCGATCAGTTAATTTTATACGATTGGTTGCATTTACATCACGAAGATTTTACTGGACAATATGGTAAGTTCTATCGCAGTTTTAGAGCTGCACCTTGGTATATAGAAGATAAACGTCTGGCCGAAGAACGAGCAGCCAATTTAGGTTACACTAAGGTGTCGGAAGCTAAACGCGACGTGGCATTAAAAATTAGAGATTATGTTGCGGGTGGCGGTTTTATGTTTGCCATGTGCAGCGCAACAGATAGTTTCGATATTGCGCTTTCGGCTGCGGGAGTAGATATTTGCGAGCCTATGTTCGATGGGGATCCTAGCGAAGGGGGATACCAAAGTAAATTAGACTACAGCCGCACCTTTGCCTTTAAAGATTATATTTTAGAACGCAGTCCCAATGTGTATGAGTTTTCTTCTATTGATATGACTCGCAAACGTTCTATTCCAAAACAAACCGATTACTTTACGCTCATGGATTATTCGGCAAAATGGGATCCTATTCCCACCATGTTGGTGCAAAACCACACCGCCTTGGTTAAAGGATTTATGGGCCAAACTACAGCATACGACCCGGCAAACATTAAGGCTAATGTTTTGGTAATGGGAGAAAACAAAACCAATGGGGAAGCCCGTTATATTCACGGAATAAAAGGTAAAGGCTTTTTTACTTTTTATGGTGGACACGACCCAGAGGACTACACCCACAGAGTAGGGGACGCTCGTACAGAATTAGCGCTACACCCAACTTCGCCAGGGTACCGTTTAATTTTAAACAATGTATTGTTTCCCGCGGCTAAAAAGAAAAAGCAGAAGACTTAATAGTATTGTGTATTAAGTGGCTGGATTCAAACTATTTATACAATCTAAAAAATTTAAAATACTTGGGGTATTCCACTCTAGGTTTAAATGCGATTACGGTTTCTTGATTATCTAATGTAGATTCTGTTATTAGGGTATAATCTAATTCATTTTTAGCCTTTTCGAATTCAATATCGTTTACCAAACAAACGGTTTTATAGAATGGGCCAGCTAACCAATTCTTCACAACGGTGTGGTCTTTAAACTGTAAATAGCATGCTAGCGAAGCGTGAGCGATCCCCACCGCCGCTTTACCCACTGGAATACTATCTTTTACTAGGATGTACATTTTAAGTTGTTGCATTGTTGTTAATATAAAACAAAAAGCCCCACTCTTGCGAGCAGGGCTTTTTAGCGAAATAATATTATTAATAATTAGGCCTTCGCCCTTACTTTACTTTATTTACGATCGCTTCGAAAGCTTCTGGGTGGTTCATCGCTAAATCTGCAAGAACCTTGCGGTTCAATTCAATATTTTTAGCTTTTAACTGTCCCATAAAACTTGAATACGACATACCGTGCTGTCTGGCACCCGCATTAATACGAGTTATCCATAATGCACGAAACGTTCTTTTCTTTGCTCTGCGGTCTCTGTACGAATATAACATCGCTTTGTCGACTGCATTTTTTGCAACTGTCCAAACATTTTTACGTCTTCCAAAGTATCCTTTGGCTTGCTTCATCACCTTTTTTCTTCGGGCTCTAGAAGCAACTGAATTTACTGATCTTGGCATAATTTACTTGTTTTTTGTAGTAGGCGCTTCGCTACGCGAACACTTTTATTGAGCCTAACTCCAGGGTTATTACTTGTTTAAACCGGTGAGGCAATTACTTCATTCTAAGCATTTGCTTCACATTGTTCTCGTCCGCTTTGTGCACTAATGTGTCATGCGTTAGAGCAAGCTTACGTTTTTTAGACTTCTTTGTTAAGATGTGACTTTTAAACGCGTGCTTTCTTTTAATTTTACCAGTACCGGTAAGCTTAAAACGCTTTTTAGCACTGGATTTTGTTTTTTGTTTAGGCATTGTTCCTAAGGTTTATTATTATTTCACTTTGTGCTCCGTAGCTTTAAGCGCAGGAGTACTCTTTTATATATATCCTCTATAACGAGGAATCAATTTATTTCTTTTTAGGAGCGATAAACATAATCATTCGCTTCCCTTCAAGTTTGGGCATTTGCTCAACCTTTCCGTACTCTTCTAGCTCTTGAGCCAATTTTAATAATAAAATTTGACCTTGATCTTTATAGATAATCGAACGACCTTTAAAGAAAACATAAGCCTTTAGCTTGGCACCATCTTTCAAGAACTTAATAGCATGTTTCTTTTTAAACTCGTAATCGTGTTCATCTGTGTTCGGTCCAAAGCGAATTTCTTTAATAATAACTTTCGTCGCTTTAGATTTTAGAGCCTTCTCGCGTTTTTTCTGTTCGTAAACAAACTTCTTGTAGTCTATTATTTTACAAACAGGAGGAGTTGCGTTTGGCGAAATCTCTACTAAATCCAATTCTAGTTCGTCAGATATTGCTTTAGCTTTTGCTAAAGAATAAACTCCAACTTCTACATTGTCACCAACAAGGCGTACTTCTTGAGCACGAATTTTGTCGTTAATTCGGTGTTGATCTTCTTTTATAATCCTAGAAGGACCTCTTCTTCCTCTTTTTCTTCGTATTGCTATGGCGTATAAATATTAACTCTTTCGAGTGGTTAAACTATATAAATTCTTTAATGGTACTCTTAATATCTCGTTCAATAATGGCTACAAAATCTTCCACCTTCATGGCTCCCATGTCCCCCTCACTATGCTTTCTTACAGAAATCGTGCCGTCTTTCTCCTCTTGTTCCCCTAGAATAATCATGTAGGGAATCTTGTTCATTTCTGCTTCACGGATTTTACGTCCAATGGTTTCGTTTCTGTTGTCAACGAGGGCGCGAATTTCGCTATTTTCCAACAAATTTAAAACTTTTTCTGAGTATTTCTCGTATTTCTCGCTCAAAGACAGAATGCTAACCTGTTCTGGCATAAGCCATAATGGAAAATTCCCTCCGGTATGCTCCAATAAAATAGCCACAAAACGTTCCATACTTCCAAAGGGTGCACGGTGAATCATAACAGGTCGATGAAGCTCATTATCACTGCCTTTATATGTTAAATCGAAACGTTCTGGTAAGTTGTAATCTACTTGAATTGTCCCGAGTTGCCAGCTTCTGCCTAAGGCGTCACGAACCATAAAATCTAATTTAGGTCCGTAAAAAGCAGCTTCGCCGGTTTCTATAACATAATCCAGTCCTTTTTGCTGGGCTGCATTAATAATGGCCTGTTCAGCTTTATCCCAAATTTCCGGGTCTCCAATATATTTTTCAGGCTTGTCCATATCGCGAACAGAAACCTGTGTTTTAAAATCTTCAAACCCAAGCGAACCAAAAACATATAAAACAAGGTCGATTACCTTTAAAAATTCTTCGTTTAACTGATCTGGTGTACAAAAAATATGCGCATCGTCTTGGGTAAATCCACGCACACGAGTTAGACCATGCAGTTCTCCACTTTGTTCGTATCTGTATACGGTGCCAAATTCAGCATATCGTTTAGGTAAATCTCTGTACGACCAAGGTTTTACATTGTAAATCTCGCAGTGATGGGGACAGTTCATGGGTTTTAGCATAAACTCTTCACCATCGTTAGGGGTATTTATTACTTGAAAACTATCTTCGCCATACTTAGCAAAATGTCCAGAAGTAACATATAACTCCTTTTGTGCAATATGTGGGCTAATTACCATTTCGTAACCTGCCTTTTTCTGGGCCTTCTTTAAAAAGGCTTCAAGTCGTTCGCGCAGCGCAGTACCTTTTGGCAACCATAAAGGTAGTCCTTGTCCAACCTTTTTAGAAAAGGTGAATAGTTCCAATTCTTTCCCTAGCTTCCTGTGGTCACGCAGTTTGGCTTGTTCTAGTAATTCTAGATATTCCTTAAGATCCTTTTGCTTCGGAAACGAAACCCCATATACACGGGTTAATTGCTTTTCGTTTTCGTCGCCTTTATAATATGCTCCTGCGACACTTAAAACCTTAACAGCTTTTACAATTCCAGTATTTGGAATATGCCCGCCTCGACATAAGTCGGTAAAAGTGCTGTGGTCGCAAAAGGTAATATCGCCATCTTCAAGCCCTTCAATTAAATCTACTTTATACTGATTCTTGCCTTTATAATAAGCAATTGCATCAGCTTTTGTAACTTCTCGCATCTTAAAATCGTGCTTTCCTCGTGCAATTTCTAGCATCTTATTTTCAATGGCAGGAAAGTCTTTTTCAGATAGTGTTTTCTCACCAAGATCTATATCGTAATAAAAACCGCGTTCAATTGCAGGACCTACCCATAGC
The DNA here is from genome assembly GCA_965277295.1 of Gilvibacter sp. Classification (GTDB taxonomy): domain Bacteria; phylum Bacteroidota; class Bacteroidia; order Flavobacteriales; family Flavobacteriaceae; genus Gilvibacter. The sequence goes on along the minus strand of OZ255720.1, from coordinate 165,016 downwards.
TTTACACCGGGGTAAA
>OZ255720.1:0-160000 GCA_965277295.1 Gilvibacter sp. | reverse complement strand
TCGGCGGGGGCCGCAGTGAAGAGGTCCAGGCGACTGTTTATCAAAAACACAGGGCTCTGCTAAATCGAAAGATGATGTATAGGGCCTGACACCTGCCCGGTGCCGGAAGGTTAAGAGGAGATGTTAGCTTCGGCAACGCATTGAATTGAAGCCCCGGTAAACGGCGGCCGTAACTATAACGGTCCTAAGGTAGCGAAATTCCTTGTCGGGTAAGTTCCGACCTGCACGAATGGTGTAACGATCTGGACACTGTCTCAGCCATGAGCTCGGTGAAATTGTAGTATCGGTGAAGATGCCGATTACCCGCTGTGGGACGAAAAGACCCCGTGAACCTTTACTATAGCTTAGTATTGACTTTGGATAAGTAATGTGTAGGATAGGTGGGAGACTTCGACCCTGCGTCGCCAGGCGTGGGTGAGTCATTGTTGAAATACCACCCTTTACTTATTTGAAGCCTAACGTCGAAGGACGGACAGTGCTTGGTGGGTAGTTTGACTGGGGTGGTCGCCTCCAAAAGAGTAACGGAGGCTTCTAAAGGTTCCCTCAATACGGTTGGCAATCGTGTGTAGAGTGCAATGGCATAAGGGAGCTTGACTGAGAGACATACAGGTCGATCAGGTACGAAAGTAGAGCATAGTGATCCGGTGGTTCCGCATGGAAGGGCCATCGCTCAAAGGATAAAAGGTACTCCGGGGATAACAGGCTGATCTCCCCCAAGAGCTCACATCGACGGGGGGGTTTGGCACCTCGATGTCGGCTCGTCACATCCTGGGGCTGGAGAAGGTCCCAAGGGTTGGGCTGTTCGCCCATTAAAGTGGCACGCGAGCTGGGTTCAGAACGTCGTGAGACAGTTCGGTCTCTATCTACAGTGGGCGCAAGAAATTTGAGTGAATCTGACTCTAGTACGAGAGGACCGAGTTGGACTAACCTCTGGTGTACCAGTTGTTCCGCCAGGAGCATTGCTGGGTAGCTACGTTGGGAAGGGATAAGCGCTGAAAGCATATAAGCGCGAAACCCATCACAAGATGAGATTTCTTTAAAGGGTCGTGGGAGACTACCACGTTGATAGGTCATAGGTGTAAAGGCAGTAATGTCATAGCCGAGTGATACTAATAACCCGTAAGCTTATGTACGTCGTTTTTCCCGCCTTCGGGCGGGAAGACACTCTTTATTAAGCTAGATTACACTATTTGATTTTTTTATATCTCTTTTTCCTTTATGTTAAGATATTGGTTCGTAATTAATGGAAGGTATGGTTCCGCATTAATACTACTTACGAACAAACCACTTAAGGTGGCTATAGCGATGGGGCTCACCTCTTACCATACCGAACAGAGAAGTTAAGCCCATCTGCGCAGATGGTACTGCTATACCAAGTGGGAGAGTATGTCGTCGCCTTTTTTATATAAAGACCCGTTCTATTTTTAGGACGGGTCTTTTTGTTTGTAGTCACTTATCAAACCGAATATGTTGCTTTAAAAAAGGCTCCGCATACTCTATTTCCAGCGCGGCAGTCTGGCTCTTCGGGTTAAAGCTCCACTGGAGCTTTAATGATCCCTCAGCCCAGTCGCCTTTTTTTAATTAAGTCCTTAATCGTAAGATTAAGGACTTTTTTTATGCGTTAAATCCAAATCCAAAAGCAGTTATTGTTAACCCAAAAGGCTCCGCATACTCTATTTCCAGCGCGGCAAGCTCGCCCCTCACTAGTGATGTCCACCGGACATCACCTTATTCGTTCGGGCGCCTTTTTTATATAAAGACCCGTTCTATTTTTAGGACGAGTCTTTTTGTTTGTAGACACTTCTTGATCTAAGAAGCAAGAAGCAAGAAATAGGAATCAATACGCATCTAGTCATTACTCTTGACGCTATACGCTCTACTCACTACTATTCAAGCATTAGGGATTGAGGGTTTGTTGGAGCTACCCAAAAGTGGAGTGATACTTTTGGGAGCGACTCCCGAAAGCGCGACACCGCAGTGCTACTAAAACCATGCAATAGCTACTGCGGTGGAATGCCCAAAAACTATTATTAACTACAAGAATACAGGTTACTTTCTTGTTCTCTAAATAAGGGTTTAACAGTGGTAATACGAATCATTTTTTACTACACACTAACCATAATTGACGTTTTGGAGCGGTTTTGAAGGTGTAAAAGTACGGTTTTGCTGTAAAATTGTAGGAAAACGCCTGCTGTTGGTCGAATTTATTATCGATAAAGTGCAAATAACTTTAAAAAAAGATGTATTTCATCGATAAAAATATTCATCAGGGCTAAAAGTACATTGAACCGCTAAAACACACACGCTTGTACGTAATTACTTACGTGTTTTTGATAGTATATTGCAAGTATTAAATCAAATCTATCATGAAACAAGTACTAAGTTTATTATTATTGGGGTTAATAATGACTTCTTGCTCAACAGAAGAAGTTCAAACCAATCAATCTGCAGATGCATCTTTACAGCTTGTAACTGCGACAAATGATTTTTCGAATTTAGGAATCTACAAAGGCGTATTCGCTGCCCCCGAAACTAGCCTAAGTGGAACATTAATTATTAACGCTGGTCAGGACCAAACGACCGCCGTTTTATCGTTGACAGATAAAACAGAAATTCTGTTTACTGCCAATAGTTCTTTTACTGCAGATTTAAACCCGCAATCTGTTACTTTAGAATCAAAATCTGGAACCTTTAATTTTAAAGTGAATTCAGACGGTACCAATCCTACGGTAAGTAATGTAACATTATTTAGCACAGTTGGAAGTATTCTTGTTGCTAAAGAAACATCAACAACAGCTATTAATGCAATAACTGGAACATATGGTTGTGACGATTGCGCAGATCATCCAATCTTGTCTAATCTAGAATTACAGGACACTTTTATCTGGAATATGATTTTTGAAGATGACGGTGTAGGAGAAGACTTAGTTACTTCGCAAGTAACCTTTGGTCCTAGTACCGTTGTATCTCTAGGAAACCAGGAAAACCCGTATGCAAAAATTGGCGACTTAATTTATAGTGAAATGGAAGGCAGATTTCGTTTTGGAGCTGCTGGACAAGTAACTTGGGACGCAACACATATGCTAAGTATGGCAGATGCATGTAATTCTATAGTTGGAAACTGGACGCTAACTTCGCCCGCCTATACTATTAACGGTTGGTTGCGTAACGATTTAGGATGTAATAATCCTGGTTAGAAGCATTAATTGTCAATAAAAAGACTTTATAAAAGTCCTTGTATATACAGGGGCTTTTATCTATAAATATGTGAAAATAAATTAGAATAAATTTTTAAACATAAACAAATGAAAAAGATTGTAACCTTACTATTAATTGCAGTTGTTGGAATTTCTTGTTCCAAAGACGAAGCTGTAATTCAAAACGATCAAGAATCAAATGCGATTCTTAGTATTACAAAATACGACAGCTCTAATTTAGGGCTATACAAAGGAACATTTGCCGCAATTGACTCTAAGAGTCGAGGATTGGTAAAAGTTGAATTAACGACAGGCTTAACGCGTGCTAGTGTGTTACTAGAAGACAATACTGAGCTTAAGTTTACAGGCCATAAAAACCTAAATGAAGGCGCCAATAACGATGTAATTCATTTTACTTCGGAATTAGGAACTTTCGATTTTACGGTCAACGCAGATGGAACTTCGCCTAAAGTAATGAACGCGAAAATTAATAATCAAGAAGGTGGAATTGTGTTGGTTAAAGAAACCTCAAGAGCACCTGTTACAGCAATAACCGGTACTTTTGGATGTTTTGACTGTCCAGAGCATCCATTTTTTGGAAACCCCGATAATGCCAACAACTTAACTTGGAATACTATCTTTCAAGGCGACGGTACAGGGGCAGACATTATTACTACCCAGGTATCTTTTGGTCCTCGTACAGCGGTAAATACGGGCTTTCAAAACGACCCATATATAACTTTAGGTGACTATTCGTTATGTGAAGTAGGTGGAAGTGCTAGTTTTGGTGAAGCGGCTACGGTCGAATGGACAGGCACACATACCTATACCACATCGAGAGATTGTTCTTCTTTGCTTGGGGCTTGGAGGTTTCAGTCTAGCGTATACGATATTGTTGGATGGATACAAAGCGACGAACGCTGTTTCGAGCTATAAAATCTTCTTTAATCTAAAGTTAAAAGCCATCATTCCACTAAGTGATGGCTTTTTTGTGCAATTTTAAGTCGTTTAAAGGCTAGAACCTAGACTTTATTAAAGATTGCATTCATAATGGTTCTTATTGCTTTAAATCCAAGAAAAATTGCTCCCGCGCCAGCAACTAAACCAGGTATTAAAATAAACAGGGCCGTATCGTTTATAAAAGAAAGGGTAATTAAATATGGACCAAGAATCATTAGTATTAGGCAAAAGGCTAGATATTTAAGCCCTTTTTTCAATAAAATTAGATCGGTATGTTTTTGTTCGGGTTCATTCATCTTTTACGGCGTTAATTGCTTTTCTTACACTTTGGTGCTTCTCTAATAAATGTTGCGCCTCTTGGTTAGTAACTCCCGTAGCATCAACAATCATTTTAATGCCACGAGCGACCAATTTGTTATTGCTTAATTGCATGTCTACCATACGGTTTCCTTTAACGTGGCCAAGTTGAATCATAGTTGCAGTGGTAATGGTATTTAAAACCAACTTTTGTGCTGTGCCTGCTTTCATTCTCGAACTACCAGTTACAAATTCAGGTCCAACAACAACCTCTATTGGAAATTTAGAAACTGCTGCCATTGGACTCCCGTGGTTGCAACAGATACAACCGGTAACAATATTATTTTTATTGCACTGTTCTAAAGCCCCTATTACATAAGGAGTAGTTCCTGAGGCGGCAATTCCAATTACAATGTCTTTGCTGTTTATATGGTGTTCTAGAAGATCTTTCCAGCCTTGTTTGGTACTGTCTTCGGCAAACTCTACCGCCTTGCGTATAGCCTTATCGCCGCCTGCTATTAATCCAATAACCAAACCATGCGGCACACCAAAAGTTGGTGGACATTCACTAGCATCCACTATGCCTAACCTGCCACTGGTGCCAGCGCCTATATAAAACAAGCGTCCGCCTGCTTTTAATGCCTTAACAACTTGCACTATTAAACTCGTAATTGCTTCTGACTGTTTGGCTACAGCTAGTGGTACTGTTGCATCTTCTTGATTAATTTTAGTAACCAGTTCATTAATAGACATTTGCTCCAAATGGTCGTGGTTGGAAGCTTGTTCTGTGGTTTTTTTAAAACTCAAAAGGCATTGTTTTTATTTTTCAAAAGTAAGGATTAAAACCTATATTTAGAGTTCTCAGTGTTAATCAGGTATGAATAAATTAGTTAAAACTGCCCAAACTGTTTTAAATAACAATTGGCAAGACGGATATACTATTCCTTGTCAGGGACTGTATCCTTTTCAATGGAATTGGGACTCGGGCTTTATTGCGATAGGTTGGGCGCATTTAGACATGCAAAAAGCACAAAACGAAATACGTTCGCTATTAAAAGGGCAATGGTCTAACGGGTTTTTACCGCATATTGTTTTTCATAAAGAATCGAGTAGTTATTACCCGGGGCCAGAGGTGCACGGCGCTGCTTTAAGTGAGGTTAGTCCTAAATTAAAAACTTCAGGAATTACCCAGCCGCCAGTTTTGGGGTTCGTTTTAGAAGAATTGTACCAAATAGCACAAGACAAGACAGATGTACTAAGTTTTATAAATCAGGTGTACCAAGATGTGTATAAAAATCATGAATATTTTTACACTTATCGAGATCCTGCTAAAGAAGCACTGGTTTATATATGTCATAATTGGGAAGCTGGTACAGATAATACCCCAGTATGGGATTTTATTTGGGATACATTTACCGTACCCGACTATAATTTACCGCGCAAAGACACGCAATTAATAGACGCATCGCATAGGCCTACAAATAAGGAATATCAATATTATATACATTTAATCGAACTGTTTAAGTCTTGGAAGTATAACGATAGCGAAATAGCAGAAAAAAGTCCATTTTTAGTACAAGACCCCTTGTTTAACAGCATGCTAATTGCATCTAATAATAGCCTAATTAGGTTGGGTAAATTGCTTAAGAGGACTCAAGAGGTTGCACAATTAGAAACTTGGAACAAACAGGCGATAGCATCTTTTAATCACAAATTATGGGACCAAGATTTAGGAGGCTACGTGTATTACGACTTGCGTAATAATAGAAAATTACCGCACTTAGCATCTTCTAGTTTTACCCCACTTTTTGCTGGTATTCCCGAGCCTTGGCAAGCAGAAAAACTAGCTTCACACTTTAACCAAGGCCGCTTTAGTGGTCCAGAAAACGAACGCTTTTTATGTGCTTCTTTCGATCCCACAAGTCAGTTTTTTAATTCAAAAAAATATTGGCGTGGCCCAATTTGGATGAACTTAAATTGGCTAATTTACAGAGGCTTACTCAACTATAATTTAGTGGATGAAGCCGAACGCGTAAAACAAGATTCGCTTTATTTTATGGAGCGTTACGGGTACTACGAATATTTTGAGTCAAGTAAGCGTCAAAATGAATTATTGACCCAAGGGTACGGAGGCAATAATTTTTCATGGAGTGCAGCCCTTACTTTAGATTTAATACTAAACCAACGTTATACATAATATGAATTGGCTAGATTATACCATTGTAATAGTTTATATCCTATTCTTTTTGGGGATGGGTTATTTTTTTAAAGATAACAAAGACTCCAAAGACTATTTTCTTGGAGGAAGAAGCTTAGGCTGGTTTCCGCTTAGCTTGTCGACCATGGCTACGCAATTATCGGCAATTAGTTTTATATCGGCGCCTGCTTTTGTCGGGTTAAAATTGGGTGGTGGAATGAAGTGGCTAACCTTCGAATTTGCTGTTCCCTTGGCCATGATTTGTATTTTATTATTTGTTATACCACCTTTATTCCGGTCGGGAGTTGTAAGTATTTATGAATTTGTAGCACGCAGATTTTCTTCTTCAACGCGTTTAATTTTAAGTATAGTGTTCCAGTTAAGTCGTGCTTTAGGAACGGGGGTAATGGTCTACACCATTGCCATAATTTTACAAGCTGTATTGGACATTGATTACGTCTATACAGTGATTATTATAAGTGTAATTACCATTATCTACAGTTGGCAGGGCGGAATGAAAGCCGTCGTGTGGGGAGACGCCATTCAGATGCTCTTACTCTTTGGAGGCCTTTTGGTTTGTTTGTTTTATGGCTGGCACTTGGTAGGAGAAGCTGGGGGATTGGCCGATGGATTTCCAGCAGAGCGCTTAGCAGTTATCGATTTTAATTTAGGAATAGGCGAAGGGCAGGAATATGGAATTTGGCCCATGATTATTGGAGGGTTCTTTTTATATGTTTCTTACTATGGCTGTGACCAAACCCAGGCGCAACGAATGCTTTCTGCAAAAAGCGAGAAAACCATTCGGCAGTTATTACTAGCCAACGGATTATTGCGCTTTCCGGTAGTTTTAATTTACTGTATAATGGGCTTGGTTATTGGAAGCTTAGTAAGCTTAGCTCCCGACTTTCTGGGCGATATAGCTGCGACTACACAAAAGCATTTTCCTAGCGAAACGCTAAAAGCAGATTTAATGATTCCGGTATTTATTGTAAAGTATTTACCTCATGGATTAATTGGTCTGCTAATGGTTGCCATACTATCGGCGGCAATGTCGTCGCTAAGTTCGACGGTTAATAGTTTGTCGGCGGTAAGTGTAGAAGACTTTTTTAACCGCGGTAAGCAAAAATTAGAAGGCGCAAAATACATGCGAATTTCTAAATACATGGTAGTGTTTTGGGGCGTGGTTTGTATTGCGTGTTCCTTTTTATTTGGGGGTAGCAAGAGTACTGTTATAGAAATAATAAACGCCATTGGGTCTGTTTTTTACGGCCCGGTATTGGTGACTTTTGTCTTGGCTATATTCTCTAAAAAAGTGAATCATATTGGAATGAATACGGGTATTATTGTGGCGGTTTTAATTAATTTAATGTTTTCTGATACCATTCAAAATTTATTTGGTTTTGACTTAGGATTTAAAGTTTTCTGGATATGGCTTAATTTTACTGGGGTAATTATTTCCCTTACGGTGGCATACGTTGTTACGGCCCTTACACCAAATGTTGTGGTTAATACTAACACCGGTGTAAAATTTAGTGTTAAGCGTAAAGATATTTTTTCTAAAGAGGTGTACATCTTATTAGGGTTCTTTGTGTTTATTCTTGTGCTAAGCTATTTTATTCCCAGTATTTTAAGTTAAACGTATGAATATTCTAGTTGTCCCCGATGGATTTAAAGACAGTTTGAGTGCTCAAGAAGTATGCAGCGCAATGTGCAAAGGAATTGCCAATTACGACCCAACCATAGTCAGTCATGCCATTTATGCATCCGATGGTGGCGATGGTTTTTTAAACGCAATAAAGCATTATAAGCCCAATCTAGATGTTGTTTCCACAGTTACTAAAGATCCTCTAGGAAGGACTATTTTGGCAACCTATTTATGGGATGCTCAGCAACAATCTGCTTATGTAGAATTGGCAGCTGCTTCGGGGATTGAATTGCTCTTGAACTCCGAACGACGTGTCATGGAAACTAGCACGAAAGGTACGGGTATGCAATTATTGGATGCAATAAAGCGCGGCGCCAAACAAATTTATATAGGATTGGGCGGAAGCGCAACTAACGATGCAGCCGTAGGTATAGCTGCTGTATTAGGGTATACTTTTTTTGAAGAAGACGGGAGTGTTTTGGAACCCTGTGGTGAAAATTTAAACCGAATACATACCATTCAAAAACAAAAATCGACAATCGATTCGGTAAAGATATTTGCTGTAAACGATGTTCAGAATCCATTATTTGGGCCAACTGGAGCTGCGTATACTTATGCCAAACAAAAAGGAGCAAGCCCCGAACAGATAAAAACTTTAGATGCTGGCTTAAGGCAGCTCGATACCGTAGTTACAAAACAATTAAAACGAAATGTCGCTAATAGTCCTGGAGCAGGAGCGGCTGGTGGAACAGCTTACGGATTAAAAGTGTTTTTTAATGCTGAATTTTTACCGGGTTCCGAATTTATACTTGGGTTGTCTAATTTTTATTCAATTTTAAAACAGCACAAGGTCGATTTTATTCTTACTGGAGAAGGATGCATAGACCAGCAAACTAAACACGGGAAGCTTATTAAACGCTTAATTCTTGAGGGACAAAAACACAAAATTCCTGTGCTGGCCATATGTGGTAAGTTAAATTTATCTAGGCCTGAATTTAGCGCATTGGGCCTACTAGATGCGCGCGAACTCTTTAACCCGAACAAGCCCAAGGAATACAGTTATACGCATGCCAGTACATTAATTACCAGCCATACTAGGGCGTTGTTGCAAGAGCACGCTTAGTTTTCTTCTATACGGATAGTTTCAGAAAAAATTTGAACCATACTAAAATAACCTAGTGCAAAGTTGTCGTCACGCTCCACATTGTCGAAGGTTTCGTCGTTGTCTATTCCAGTAACATTAATAAAATTGCCACGTACAGTAAGAGTTGGCGTTTGGAACGGATTTACCTGGTCTTCACTTTGCTCTATTAATTGGTTCATATAATTATAAAGTCCGGCATCGGCTCCAAGAATACTAACCGTTACCTCGTCTCCAGGGAATACTTCTTCGCCATCGTAGAAATACGAAAACTCGAATTGTTGTCCTTGGTAAAAGGTGTCTTCGGTAGCTAAATAATCGCCGTCTTCAAAATCGAATATATAATAATTGTCTTGGTCGGGAATATCGGTATATGTTATTTTAATCTCTATATCGTCGTCGTTAAATAAGATACCATCGCCTTGTTCAATATTGTCTATAGGTACCGATGGAACAAACGTGGTTTCGGCTATAAAAAATTCATCTCCAAAATCAATCTGCAATAACCATCTATCGCGGGTTAAAATGTCGGTTTCTAAAAACTTAACATAAATTCCAGACCCGGGTTCTTCTTCTAAAAACACAACGGTATCGGGTAAGGGATTATCTAAATTGCTCAAACTTATTTGCATAAGATTTGCCGGTGGAATAGTTTCGAAAAAACCATTGGTCTGGCTAACCTTTACTACTAATTTTGTAGCTGGCTCGTTTAAATCCAGCCTAAATAGGGCGTCTATAATAAGGCGTGAGTCCTCGCTTGGGGTGTCTATTTCTACTACATCTTCGCAAGAATAAGTGCAAAATAGCAGGGCAAACAAGCCTAATTTTATGGTGTTTTTTAAAGCGTTCATAGCATTACTTTATTACTAGTGTTTCTGTATGTTGCTGTACAATTGCGAAGTAGCCTAAGGCAAAGTTATCTTCCATTTGTACATTGTCAAAAAAATCGTCGTTATCTATATTGGTCGCATTAATTAAGTTTCCGCGAACGGTTAATGTAGGAGTCTGAAAAGGATTCCCGGAGTCTTCACTTTGCTCGACCAATTGGTTCATATAGTTATAAAAGTCCAAGTCGGCTCCTAAAATGCCAACATTAACCAAGTCTCCCGGTTCTAAATTGTCGTAGAAGTACGAAAACTCAAATTGCTGGTCTTTATAAAAAGTATCCTCAGATGGTAAATAGTTTCCAAAATCAAAATCGAATACATAAAAGTTATCCTGCTCTGGCAAATCGGTAAAGGTTACTTTAACTTCTATATCGTCTTCGTTAAATAATATTCCGTCGCCCTGTTCCACATTATCTATAGGTGGTGCTGGAAAAAACTCGGCAAAGGCTACATAAAATTCATCTTGAAGGTCTATTTGTAAAATAATGCGCTCGGCTAATAATGAACTCGTTGGAACTTGTGCTTGGTAAATCCCAGAACCCGGCTGGGTTTCTATAAGGATTGCATTAAGACCTCCAGCTTCTAGCCCGGTCAAGGTAATTTGTTCTAATCCTACAGGAGCAATAGTTTCGAAAAACCCATTGGTTTGACTAACCTTTATAGAAGCCAAAGTGCTTTCGCTTGAAGTATCAACTCGAATTAAACCATCTACAATTAATCGAGGTGGCTCACTAGGGGTGTCCACTTCAATTACGTCTTCGCAGCTAGTTAGCAAACAAAAAGCTGTTAAAATTACTACTCCAAAAAATTGAATCCTTGTCGTCATAATTACTACTGAACAATAATTTTACTTTTATATTCTTGAACCACTGCAAAATAGCCCAAGGGAAAATTTGTTTCTAAATTAGCTTCGCTTAAATCACTTATTGTTTCTATATCGGTGGCATTTAGTATATTGCCTCTAACAGTAACAGCGGGTGTGTCAAATACTCCAAGACCGCTATCACTTTGCTCTAGAAGTTTTTCCATGTAATTGTGAAAGTCTTTAGTTACTCCCATTAATACAATGTCAAGTTCGGTTCCTGGTTCCAAATTATCTTCGTAAAAAAAGGAAAACTCAAATTCTTGCCCATTGTAAAACTGATCTTTTGTGGTTACAAATTCGGTCAGATCAAAATCTATTAAATAGAAGTTGTCCGTGTCGGGAATATCGGTAAAGCTAAGTATTACTTCGGTTTGATTATCTGTTGGACCTCCTGGACCTTGTCGTACTGAATCAATAGGAACACTTGTTGTAAAGTCTGTAAAAGCAGCATAAATTTGATCGTTATAATCAATGGCAAAAAATAAATTTTCTTGCATGAGGGATTGTGTAGAAACATCACGACTATAAATACCCGAACCGGGGGATTCCTCTAATAAAATGGCACCAGCCAAGGTAATTTGTTCAAGTGTAACGGGTCTTGGCGAATCAAAAAAAGAAGCAGTTTCACTTACTTTTACCCTAACGTTTGTAATTGCCTGTGTAGTATCTACACGAATTAAGGCATCTATAATTAAGCGTGGTTCTTCACTAGTTACCGCTACCTCAATAACATCTTCGCAACTTGTGCAAAGCAATGTAAACAGCGTTATGTAGCACCAAAACTTCATTAAAAACTAAAGTTATAAGTTACCGACGGCACAATACCAAAAATTGATGTTCTAACCGCTTCGTTCACACCAGTATCTCTATTTTGTCTAAAATTAATGGAGGCGGCGTTTCGTCTATTGTATAAGTTATAAATACTAAAGATCCATTCTCCTTGCCATTTTCTACCTGCATTTTTCTTAGGTGTAAGGGTTGCAGACACATCAATTCTATGATATGCCGGTAATCGTTCTTGATTACGCAGACCATAATAAGGAATAGTTAAGCCCTGAAATTCGAATTGCCCAATAGGATAATTGGTAGGCTGCCCAGTTTGGAAAAGAAAATTAGCATTAAAGCTCCATTTTTTACTTAATTCGTAATTACCATAAACAGAAATATCGTGGGTCTTATCGAAGGGTGTATTGTACCATTCACCAGAATTAATTCCAATTTCGTTTTCGTTTCTTGGTGGGGTGCGCTGTTCAGACTTAGATAGGGTATAGGCAATCCAACCTGTAAATTTTCCTTCGTTCTTTCTAAAAAGCAATTCCAGACCATATGCACGTCCTTCACCATTTAAAATTACTTGTTCTATAGCATCGTTGGCAATTAGTTCGGCGCCATCTATATAATCTATCCTATTCTGAATTTCTTTATAAAATGTTTCGAATTCTATCGTGTAATCGCCTTCTTTTAAATTTTTAAAGAACCCTAATGCGTACTGATCCAACAACTGCGGTTCTACAAAAGGACCACTGGGAGTCCAAACATCCAACGGAGTAGGGGAACTCGTGTTCGATAGCAAATGTAAATACTGGGTTAATCGCGTATAACTCGCCTTTATAGAGGTGTTTTCGTTAAAGGTATACGCCATAGAAATTCTAGGCTCTAAATTTGTAAAACTGGCCAACTGGCCTCCGCGACCTGGGTTTATAGTTTCTATAGGTTCAGCCTCTCTGTAAATAAGTAAAAAGGGGTCAAATTCTACCGGATTATCGTCCTGGTACACATTTAGCTCGTCTTGCCCCAAACGAATAAAATGGCTTAGACGCAGTCCATATTGCAGACTTAAGTTGTCCGTTATATCGTGCGACACATCTATATAGGCTGCAGTTTCGTTAGCGTACTTTTTAATTAGCTGTTCCTCTAGAATTCCCGAATCTTCACCGCTGGGTATAATTTTTCCCGGGTTGAATCGGTAATAAATATTATTTATTCCGTAGTTAATTTGTAGGTCGTCGTTTATATAATGTTTTAAATCGTATTTTAAATTAAGATTCAATATTCCTGAATCCCATTCAAAGCCTACAAAATCCAGCTCTAGACCATAATAGTAATCAGAATATATGGCCGACAGATTAGAAAATAACTTATCCGAAAATATATGATTCCACCTAAAGTTTACCACGGCATTCCCGTAGGTATTAATAAAACTGTCGTTTACGCTAAATAAATCTCGACCAAAATAACCCGACAAGAAAACATTGTTTTGATTGTTTATTTTGTAGTTTAATTTGGCGTTAACATCGTAAAAATAGGCCTTGTTTCTATGTCGAAAAGGGGTAAAAATAAATGGGCATAACTTGCACGACCACCAACTAAAAAGGCACCTCTATCTTGAACCAAGGGTCCTTCTACCAATAACCTACTGGCCACAGCACCAATTCCTCCTTTTACTTTTAGTTCTCGACTGTTACCTTCTTTCTGAAATATTTCTAAAACAGACGAAACACGTCCACCATAACGAGCTGGGATTCCACCTTTATAAAGTTTAATGTCTTTTATAGCATCTGGATTAAACACCGAAAAGAACCCAAACAAATGCGAAGAATTAAAAATGGTAGCCTCGTCTAATAAAATTAAGTTTTGGTCTACCGCACCCCCACGTACATTAAAACCAGAAGAGGCTTCACCCGCGTTGGTAACTCCAGGTAATAGTAAAAGAGCCTTAATTACATCGGCCTCCCCTAAGACCACAGGAATATCTTTTATGGTTTCTATTTTTAGTGTGTTTACGCTCATTTGTGCCTTGCGGATGTTAACACGTTCGTTGTCGGCCTCTATAATTACTTCGTCTAAGCTTTCGGCGCTTTCTTGTAAGCTGTAATTTTTACGAATGTTCCCAGTTAAATTTATGTCTTCTGTAATGTCGCTAAATCCTAAATACGTAATTAGAAGCTCGTATTGGCCTTCGGGAATGGTTAAAGAATAAAAACCATATTCGTTGGTTATGGCACCTGCGTTAATTTCTGGTATTAACACACTCACCCCAATTAGGCTTTCGCCCGTAGACTCTTCTAAGATGGTACCGCTTAATGTATATTTTTGTTGTGCTGTTGCAAGACTTGTGCAAAACAGCATAAAAAGTAGGAATTGCTTCAATTTTTCGCTTTTTATTTTAAAGAAACAAAAAAGCCTTCAATTTAAGAAGGCTTTTTACGTTTTTAGCATTTATCTAATGGTGCTAATTATTCCGTTTAACGTATGACTTGGTCGCATTTGAGCACTGGCCAGCGCATCGTCGGGTTTATAATAGCCACCAATATCTACTGCAGCCCCTTGTGCGGCGTTGAGCTGCTCTAAAATAGCGTCTTGGTTTTCGGTCAATTCTTTATAAACTCTTTTAAATAAAACACTTAAATCTAAATCTACCATTTGTTGACTAAGCGCTTTAGCCCAATAGGTTGCCAAGAAATAATGACTTCCCCGATTGTCTAATTCGTTTACTTTTCTAGAAGGACCTTTTTTGTTTTCTAATAATAGTTCGGTCGCGTCGTCTAATGTCGACGATAATACTAAAGCTTTTTTATTTTTATAAGTCGCTCCCAGGTGATCTAAAGACACCGCTAGGGCTAGAAATTCTCCTAACGAATCCCAACGCAAATGACCCTCGCTAGTAAATTGCTGTACGTGCTTTGGCGCCGAACCACCAGCACCTGTTTCGAATAAGCCACCGCCATTCATTAGTGGAACAATAGATAGCATTTTTGCACTTGTACCTAATTCTAGAATAGGGAAGAGGTCTGTTAGGTAATCCCTAAGCACATTACCTGTCACCGAAACTGTATCTTCGCCTGCCTTTACACGTGCCAGTGTAAATTTAGTTGCTTCTACTGGCGATAAAATTCTTATATCTAGCTGGGAAGTATCGTAATCTTTTAAATAGGTATTCACCTTTTTAATTACCTGGGCATCGTGTGCTCTGTTGTTATCTAACCAAAACACCGTAGGCGATTTTGTAGCTCTTGCACGACTTACTGCTAACTTTACCCAATCTTGAATAGGCGCGTCTTTTACCTGGCACATGCGCCATATATCTCCGGCACTAACCTTATGAGACATTATGGTGTTCCCATCTTGATTGACAACTCGTACTGTTCCCGATTTTGAGATTTCGAAGGTTTTGTCGTGCGACCCATATTCTTCGGCCTTTTGCGCCATTAAGCCAACATTAGGGACTGTTCCCATGGTTGTAGGGTCAAAGGCTCCGTGTTCTTTACAAAAATCTATGGTAGCTTGATAAATACCGGCATAACTGCTGTCTGGGATTACCGCTTTAGTATCTTGAGTTTTACCCGCTGTATTCCACATTTGACCCGAAGTGCGAATCATCGCTGGCATAGAGGCGTCTATAATAACGTCGCTAGGGACATGTAAATTAGTGATTCCTTTATCTGAATCGACCATCGCAATAGCAGGGCCATTGTTAAAACTAGCGGCAATACTTGTTTGAATAGCAGCTTGATCTGATTCTGGCAGCTCTTTAATTTTAGAGACTAAGTCTCCAAATCCGTTATTTACATCTACGCCAACTGCTTCTAATTTATTAGCATGTCCGTTAAATACTTCTTCAAAAAAGACCCGAACGGCATGTCCAAAAATTATAGGATCAGATACCTTCATCATGGTGGCCTTCATGTGCAACGAAAACAGAACACCTTGCGCTTTTGCACTATCTATTTCGCGTTTTAAAAAGTCCAGTAATGCAGATTTTTCCATTACAGTTGCATCTACAATCTCGCCTTTTAAAACTTCAATCTTTTCTTTTAATATCGAAGTATTTCCAGAAGAATCGACCAATTCAATACGTAGACTTCCATCTTGCTCGAGGGTTACTGATTGCTCGTTACTTCTAAAATCGCCACAGGACATAGTAGCAACATGAGTTTTAGAGTCTGCGCTCCAAGGTCCCATCCGGTGCGGATTCTTTTTTGCGTAATTTTTAACTGCCTTGGGGGCACGTCTATCGGAATTTCCTTCGCGTAACACTGGGTTTACAGCACTTCCTTTTATTTTGTCGTAACGCGTCTTTAGCGCCTCTTGCTCCTTTGTTTCTGGCTCCTCTGGATAGTCTGGAAGATTATATCCCTTTTGTTGTAATTCTTTTATTACCGCTTTAAGCTGAGGCACAGAAGCACTAATGTTTGGTAATTTTATAATGTTGGCCTCCGGTTGTTTGGCTAGTTCACCTAATTCAGCCAATGCATCCGGCATTTGTTGTTCCGGGGTTAGCATGTCAGGAAAGTTAGCAATAACTCTACCTGCCAGAGAAATATCTCGGGTTTCTATAGCGACATCGGCTGCCTTAACAAAAGCTTGAACTATAGGTAAAAATGAATATGTTGCTAAAGCCGGGGCTTCGTCTGTTTTGGTGTAAATAATCTTAGGAGTACTGCTCATTATAATGCTATCGAATATTTGGTTTAATCTTAACTAATTTACCTTAGTTAGAAGGATTGCAAATATACAAATTTAGCGCCCTTTTTAGAAGTGTATGCAAGGCTGAATGTAACTTGAGCCTGATTTTTGAGCATTCCGTAATTTGTTGAGTGATAAATTATAAAATACGTAATCAAAATGCTAAAAAAACAAAAGCCATATCATTGCACTTGCGTACTTTGACATGGCTTTTTAATGAAACATTGCGTTACCGGTTTTGCCTTTCGGCGCTTGAGGTAATTCTATTAATACATTACTCCCGTGCTCCGCTTCATCGAATACGGCTCTTTTAAAATTAGATTTTGCAACCAAATAATAGTAGAGGTCGTATCCAGACAGCGATTTATTCTATTCCTAAGCAACTGTGTCCAGACCTTAGGCGTTAAACAAACAAATAACTGTTATATAAAGAACGTTACTTTATTAGAAATCACTTTTAGTTTAGTGTTAGCTATCCCTTTTGTAATTTCTTAAGGCTAAAGTACACGCTAATCTTTAATATGCAAATTTTTTAAG
Source organism: Gilvibacter sp. (assembly GCA_965277295.1). Classification (GTDB taxonomy): domain Bacteria; phylum Bacteroidota; class Bacteroidia; order Flavobacteriales; family Flavobacteriaceae; genus Gilvibacter. The sequence continues at coordinate 142,808 of OZ255720.1, read as the reverse complement.
GTCCTTAATATTAACATGTTATAAACTCCGTTTATTAACAATAGTTAATAAAAAAGGGTGACCCGTAAAGATCACCCTTGATAAACCCATTGTTTGGATTAGATTCTTTTTTCGCGAATTCTCGCTTTTTTACCAGTAAGACCTCTAAAGTAGTAAATACGTTTTCTACGCACACTACCTCTGCGATTTACTTCGATTTTTTGAAGTGCAGGCATATTAATTGGAAAGATTCGCTCTACTCCAACAGTTCCAGACATTTTTCTAATTGTAAAAGTCTGTGATGATCCTGTTCCTTTTATTTGAATTACTACACCCTTAAAAAACTGTGTACGCGTTTTGTTTCCTTCGCGGATTTCGTAGTAGGCTGTAATTGAATCTCCAGCGCTAAATGTTGGAAATTCGTTGGTGTTTACAAATTCGTCTTGTACAAATTTTACTAAAGCTTCCATTGCTTATAAACTTATAATTAATTCGAAACAACATTCACGGGTATCGTCAGAGGTTGGGTCGAAATTGCGTGCAAAAATAGGCAATTTCTTGACTAGGACAATAGTTTTTGTAAGTTTTTCTAAATTTTTAATCCTCTAATAAATCGGGACGACGATCGCGAGTGCGCTCGTAGGCCTGTTCCTCTCGCCATGCTTCTATTTTAGCGGTGTTTCCACTTAAAAGCACTTCAGGGACTTGCCAATCTTTATAATTGGCTGGACGCGTGTAAATTGGAGGGGCTAATAAATCGTCTTGAAACGAATCGGTTAGGGCACTGGTTTCGTTGCTAAGCACTCCTGGGATTAATCGAATAATCGCATCACTTAGCACAGCTGCACCAAGTTCGCCACCACTTAATACATAATCTCCAATAGAAATCTCTCGGGTTATAAATTGGTCTCGAACGCGTTGGTCCACGCCTTTATAATGACCACAGAGCATAATAATGTTCTTTTTTAGAGACAATTCGTTGGCAATTCCTTGATTTAAGCGTTCACCATCGGGAGTTAAATAAATTAGCTCGTCGTAGTCACGTTGACTGGTCAGGTTACTAATGCACTTATCTATTGGTTCAATCATCATAACCATTCCGGCACCACCCCCAAATTGATAATCGTCAATTTGTTTGTAATTGTTGGTTGAATAGTCCCTTAGATTGTGAAAATGAACTTCTACCAATCCCTTTTTTATAGCACGCTGTAAAATGGATGCTTTAAAAGGACTTTCTATTAATTCTGGCAAAACTGTTATAATATCTATACGCATGCCTACAAATCGAGTTTAGATTTACAACGATCTATAGAATTTTTTACTCGAGTAAGTACATCGCTCGATAAAGTTAACTTTCCAGCTTTCTGATAATTAACTATGGCTTGATTAAAATTGCCTAGTTGTTCGTGCATAATTCCATATTCGTTATAAATGGTAGCTTTTGTAATGCCAGGAATTGTTAGGGCTTTGTCAAGCAATTCTTTTAAATCGTCAAAACGCCCTAAAGTAGAAAGACAAACCGCATAATTGTAATACACGCTGGGGTACATAGGGCTTTTCTCTAAAGCGAGCTTGTAGAGCGTTTCGCCTTTTTCGTAATCTTTAAATTTTACCTCGTATAAATAGCCAAGATGATTGTAGGCTTTTCCAAAGTTGGGATCCAAATCTATAATTTGCTCCAATTTGTTGGAGGCAGCTTCGTAATTCCCATTCTTAATATCTATGTTAGCTCTATCTAAAAGCTCTTCAAGTTTAGTTAGATGATCCATAATACTTGAGTTTAAGGTGTAAAAGTACCAATTTTAACCCGGATTATGTATGTGATCTTAACGTTGAAGCTTGAAATATTTTTTCTAATCCAAAATTCGGGTTTAAGCGTTATACCTCCCAATAAAAATGTAAAGCCGAATCGAGTGTCCATCCATTTTTGTGGTAAAGTTGCTGCGCTGGATTATCGGCATCTGTTTCTAAGACAAGACCACGGGCACCTCGAGAAGTAGCAAACGCCTTGGCTTGCTCTAATAAGGCCGTTCCTGCACCTAAGTTTCTGCCTTTTGGAGCTACAAATAAATCGTTTAAAACAAAAACGCGTTTCATAGCGACCGACGAAAATATACCATACAATTGCGTAAAACCAACAGCGAGTCCTTCCGTATTGATTGCTAAAAACAGGGTGCTATCTTTTTGTTTTAATCGTTCTTGAATAAAAGCCTTTGCGCCGCTAAAATTATCTTCCTGCTTATAAAACATGCGATACTGATTAAATAAAGAAGCTAATTGTTCTATATGTTCGGGTTGTGCGCTTATCACTTGAATTGAATTCATTCTAGGCTATTTTGAATTTGATCATAAATTTAGAGAAACCATTTGAATTTTATACTTTTAAAGAACCAACCAAAAACCAAATGCATGAAACGTAGAACCTTTATTAAAAAAACGGCAGCAGCAAGTGCGGCCTTTACCATTGTGCCCAGTTTTGTGCTCGGCGGAAAACACATCCCGCCCAGTGATACCTTGTATTTGGCAGGAGTTGGTGTTGGCGGACGCGGAGGAGGAGTTGTAAGTCAGCTAACCGCCACAGGACAGGTAAAATTTGTTGCCCTTTGCGATGTAGACGATTTACGTGCAGCACAAAGTTATGCTGCGCATCCCAATGCCAAAACATATCGGGATTTTAGAAAAATATACGACAATCACCTTAGCGAAATTGACGCAATTATGGTGGCTACACCCGACCATACACATGCGAGCATTGCCATTCCTTTTATGAAAGAAAGAAAGCATGCCTATGTAGAAAAACCGTTAACCCATAACATTTATGAAGCCAGAATGATGGCAACCGTAGCGGCTCAAATGGGCATAGTTACTCAAATGGGTAATCAGGGCGCTTCGGGCGATGGTATTAGAATGGCACAAGAAATTATAAACGCTAATATTATTGGTAAAGTAAATCGTGTAGATTGTTGGACCAATAGACCAGTTTGGCCACAAGGTTTTAAACATATAACAGAAGGCCAACCTGTTCCCAACACTTTAGATTGGGATTTATGGTTAGGGCCTGCTGCAATGCGTCCGTATAACGAAAATTATTTGCCCTTTAAGTGGCGCGGTTTCTGGGATTTTGGAACAGGTGCTATGGGTGATATGGGATGTCATATTATGGAAACCCCTTTCAAGGCATTAGGCTTAGGTTTCCCATACGAAGCAGAGGCGAGTTGTACCACAGTTTGGTCAGGTGATTTTGTAGAAGCTGACTATTCTGAAGCTTGCCCGCCATCTTCTATTGTTCGATTAAAATTCGATACTAAATCTCAAGGCGATGTATCTCTTAATTGGTACGACGGCGGTATTATGCCAGACTTGCCACCTGAATTAGGCGATGGCGAAATTCCAGGCGGAAGCGGGGGAGGAAGTATTTTTTACGGTGCTAATGGTATTATGGTAACAGACACCTATTCAAGAAATCCAAGATTATTACCATTATCTAAAATGGATAACTTTACTCCACCGGCAAGAACCATAGAGCGGGTTACTACTAGTCATGCTGGAGAATGGGTGGCCGCTTGTTTAAATGGAGGAACTACTTCTTCGCCATTTAGCTATGGCGGCCCACTAACCGAAGCTGTTCTTATGGGTAACTTGGCTATTAAAGCGTATCAGTTTAAACAATTAAAAGAAGGTAAGAAAGTCGGGGACTGGGCTCCATACGAATATCCAGGTAGACGTACAATAAAGTGGGATGGTGCAAATATGAAGGTTACTAATTACGATCTGGCAAACCAATGGGTTACCCGAGAGTACCGCGAAGGCTGGAAATTATAAGGCAATTATGTTTCTAAACCAACACGCTAAATCCATACGAACTTTTATTGGGGCTAAAAACTTTCAAGTGTCTAGTCAATTTTATAAAGATTTAGGATTCCAAGAACACTTAGTAGCACCTAATATGAGTTATTTTAGCTTAGGTAATTTAGGCTTCTATTTACAAGACGCATACGTAAAAAAATGGATAAATAATTCCATGATATTTTTAGAAGTTGATGACCCGCAATCTACTCATGATTGGCTAAATAACACAGGTGTTGTTAGCAAATATAAAGGCGTAAAGCTTAGTAATGTAGTAATTAATGATTGGGGCAACGAATGCTTTTTACACGATCCATCCGGAGTGTTATGGCACTTTGGTGCCTTTAAGAGCTAATAAAAAAAGCCCATCCTTTTGGATGGGCTTCTATATTACAAACACTACTAGTAATAGGTGTAGCGTCTTACTTTGGCAATATATTTTGCCAAGCGTATAACTTGATGGCTGTAACCATATTCGTTATCGTACCAAACATATAGAATTACATTTTTGCCATTGGCAGTGCAAATGGTTGCATTGCTGTCGAAAATTGCAGGAGCAGAAGATCCAACAATATCGCTAGAGACTAATTCGTTATTCAACGAATATTTAATTTGCTCTACCAATTTGCCTTCTAAAGCAGATTTCTTTAAAATAGTATTTAGCTTAGCGACGCTCGTCTTTTTACCTAAATCTAAATTTAAGATTGCCAAAGATCCATTGGGTACTGGCACGCGTATGGCGTTAGAGGTAAGTTTGCCTTCAAAAGAAGGTAAGGCTTTAGAAACAGCACTTCCGGCGCCAGTTTCTGTAATTACCATGTTTAAGGCAGCGGCTCTACCACGGCGGTATTTGCTGTGCATATTATCTACTAGGTTCTGGTCGTTCGTGTAAGCATGAATTGTTTCTAAATGCCCGTGATTAACTCCAAAAGTATCTTCAATAACTTTTAAAACAGGCGTTATTGCGTTAGTCGTACAACTTGCTGCAGAGAATATATCTACGGTGTCCGGGTCGTGATCTAAATGATTTACCCCGTGTACAATATTTGGAACTCCTTTACCTGGAGCTGTTAATAACACTTTAGCCGCACCTTTAGCTGTTAAATGTCTGCTAAGTGCTTCGTGGTCTCTAAAAGCACCTGTATTGTCTATTACCAATGCATCTTTTATCCCATAGGCGGTATAGTCTATTTCTTCGGGCCCATTTGCCGATATAATATGAACTGTAGTGCCATTAATAATTAAGGCGCTGTTTTCTACATCTACCTGTACCGTCCCAGGAAAATCTCCGTGTACCGAATCGTACTGCAATAAAGAAGCTCTTTTTTCTAGTACCGTTTTGTCTACTTTACCTCGAGTAACAATGGCGCGTAATCGCAACTGCGAACCATCTCCGGTGCGGGTCATTAAAATTCTAGCTAGCAGGCGTCCTATACGACCAAAGCCATAAAGAACAACGTCCTTAGGTTCTATGTCTTGTCCGTTTTTAGCGTGTTTTAATTTGTCGATTACAAAGGCAGTTGCATCTCTGTAATTGGCGTCTTCTAAATGAAATTCATAGGTGAGTTTTCCAATGTCTAACTTAGCCGCTGGTAAATTCATATTTTTAATTGCCTGAGCAATTTCGACAGAGTCAAAAATAGAAATTGGCTTTTCTACAAACTCCCCAGCGTATTCGTGAAGGCGCAATATTTCGCTCACGTTTTTGTCTATAAGTTGGTTTCTAAAAAGAACCAATTCAATGTTTTTATCGTACCAGAGGTCGCTAATTATATTAATGAATTCAACAGTCGCTTTTCTGCGGTCTGTTTGGAAGGATAGCTCTTTTTCGTAAGTGGCATCAAAACTCATAAAATGCAGGTTTTAAATTTGGGGCAAAAGTATAGATTTCAAACGTTTTAGTAAAAGATTTTAATAAAAAATAAAACCCCTTTTACAGCATTGCAAAAGGGGTTCGGTTTTAAGTTAAAAATGACCTATCTAATAATGTAATTGTCTACCTCGCCATTACTAGTAACAACAGTCATTTTAATAGGATCGTCTGGGTCTAGGTTATTTATAATTTGTTTTAAGTCTTCTATGTTTTTGACCTGCTCGTCGTTTATTTTTGTAATAACTACCGATGCCCAATTGTAACGACTCATGTCTCTTGTTAGGGCGCGGGTAACTTCCAAACCATAATCGAGATTAAAATCTTTTAGTTTTTCTAAACCTGCATTTTTTACTTCGATTCCGACCTTGTCTAATTCGAAGGTTTCTAACTTCATTAAAGTAATAGGAACAGTCTTGGTGTCGCCTTCTCTAACAATGGTCACATTTACAACATCGTTAGGGCGTTTAGATCCCAAATATCCGGCTAGGTCGGTAAACTTAGCAATTTTTACACCGTCTAATTCTTTAATTATATCGCCTTCCATTAGGTTATTTGAGCCGTCGCCGCCATTATTTTCTACACTACTAACATAGACACCTTCGGTTTCGGAAACATTGTCTAATTGAGCCGCAGCGTCTTTGGCGTTCATGGCCCGAATCCCGAGGATTCCGCGCTGTACGTTACCGTATTCTAGGATATCTTGAATAACTTTTTTAGCGTTATTAGATGGAACCGCAAAAGAATAGCCAACATACGACCCAGTTTGCGAGGTAATTGCTGTGTTAATTCCAATTAATTGACCACTAGTATTTACCAGAGCACCTCCGCTGTTTCCGCGATTTACGGCGGCATCTGTTTGAATAAATGCAACCGATTGCGTATCGAACTGACTTAGCTCTCTCGCTTTTGCGCTTACAATTCCTGCTGTAACCGTTGAGGTTAAATTAAATGGATTGCCCACGGCTAAAACCCATTCTCCAACGCGCACTTGATTTGAATCGCCAAAAGTCATATACGGTAAATCTTCTGGAGGATCTATTTTAATTAAAGCAATATCGGATTTAGGATCTGTTCCAATTAATTCGGCGGCATAGGTTTGATTGTTGTTTAAGGTCACTTCTAATTCTGAAGCATTTTCTATTACGTGATTATTGGTTACAATGTATCCGTCTTTAGAAATAATTACTCCACTACCAGTTCCAACCTGTGGTCGGGAATTCCCTCCGCCATAGAAAAAATCCATAATGTTTGTGGGTTGGCTGCGATTAGAGGTGTTAGTTACGTGGACTACAGCATCTATAGACCGTTCGGCAGCTTGTGTAAAATCGACCGCTGCGGCAACTGCCATGGCATTAGAATCGAGGCTTGTGTTATACACGGGTAAAATGCGATTTGGTTCGCTTAGTAGCCCAGTTTCTTTGTCTTCGAATACTTTGTATCCACCTAGGGTTGCAGCAGCCGATAGCAGGGCAACCGCAAAAAGTGTTAGGTTCTTCTTCATAATGTGAGTTTTACTTATGTTTAACAACCTAAATTTAGCAGAAATATTTTTTGATTAAATTCAATTTAACGCCTTTTAACGTTCATTAAGAGAACCTTAAAACTTGGCTTTGTCTATCTTTGCACTTAATGAAAATTGACTTTTACAAATACCAAGGCACTGGGAACGATTTTATTTTAATAGATAATCGTGACAATCAGTTCGATAAAACAAACACAGCGCAAATTGCAGCTATGTGTGACCGTCGATTTGGTATAGGCGCAGATGGGCTTATTTTACTAGAAAATCACTCCAATTTAGATTTTACCATGGTGTATTATAATGCCGACGGTAAGCAAAGCACCATGTGCGGAAACGGAGGTCGATGTATTGTTCATTTTGCTAATAAACTGCAAATTATTACAGATTCTGCTCATTTTATGGCCGTTGACGGGGAACATAATGCGACCATTAACAATGGCCAAGTGCGCTTGCAAATGCAAGATGTAAGTGATATTACTGTAAAAAAGGACTTCTGCTTTTTAGATACAGGTTCACCTCATCATGTTAGCGTAGTACCTAATGTAGATGCCATTAATGTGGCAGAGGACGGTGCTAGAATACGCTATAATAACTATGGCAGTGAAGGCGCCAATATAAACTTTGTAAGTCAAGTAGATGCGGCTGCCTTTAAGGTGCGAACCTACGAACGTGGAGTGGAGGCAGAGACCTTATCTTGTGGTACAGGTGTTACAGCAGCAGCTATTGCAATGCATAAAACCGGTAAAACAAAGTTCAACACCATAAAACTAATTACGCTAGGAGGAGCATTAGAAGTTACATTTATGCCGGGCGAATCGGTATATTCACAAGTATTTTTAAGCGGTCCCGCTACATTTGTATTTCAAGGCATATGGAATTAAATTTACTGCAAAATAGCACCATGCGCCTTCGGGCACTAGAACCAGACGACTTGGACTTTCTATATCGACTCGAAAACGACCCTTCGGTTTGGGAAGTAAGTAATACCATTGCGCCATATTCTAAGTTTGTTTTAAAACAGTATTTGCAGAATGCGCACAAAGATATTTACGAGGTAAAACAATTGCGCCTAGTTTTAGAGCTAGTAGATAACAATGCCACAATTGGTTTTGTCGACTTATTCGATTTTGACCCAAGAAACCAACGCGTAGGTCTTGGAATAATAATTCATGACGAATCAGATAAACGCAAGGGATATGCTAAAAGCGCAATAAATTTGCTAAAAACATATTGCTTTTCTAGTTTAGACGTGCATCAAGTTTTTGCAAATATTGGTCAGGATAATTTAGCAAGTCAGGCCCTTTTTGAAGGTTGTGGATTTGTACAAACAGGAATAAAGAAAGACTGGATTAAAGTAAAAAACCAGTATAAAGACGAATTAATATATCAATGTTTAAATGCGTAATATAAAAAAAGTAGTTTTCTGGGTATTAATAGTGGGAGTGCTTATTGCCGCAGCGTTTTCGTACTATATTTATTCGACAATATTTGCCGACAATACGGCCTTTAACAACCAGGAAGCGCATGTTTTTATTGAATCCGATGCTAATTTTCAAGACGTTTTAGACGAATTAAGCCCGCTTTTAAAAGACATAGACGCCTTTGCTACTGTAGCAGGAAAGAAGGGCTATATCGACAACGTAAAACCAGGTCATTTTATAATTAACAAAGGGATGAGTAATAACGATATTGTAAATTCAATTCGTATAAATAATATTCCCGTTAGGCTTAATTTTAACAATCAGGAACGTTTGCAGAATTTGGCAGGTAGAATTGCGCAACAAATAGAAGTAGATAGCACGAGTTTGTTTATTGCAATGAGTGATGCAGAATACTTGGCTAGTAAAAATTTAGACTTAAATACTGCCTTATGTATGTATGTTCCCAATAGTTACGAGGTGTATTGGAATGTAAGTCCAACTGGGTTTCGCGATAAAATGTGGGACGAATACCAGGCATTTTGGAATGCAGATCGTGCCGCGAAAGCGAAAAAGCTGGGTTATACCAGAGAACAAATAGTATCTCTTGCAGCCATTGTGCATAAAGAAACAGCCAAAGTAGAGGAACGTCCACGAGTGGCTGGGGTTTATGTTAATAGGTTAAAGCGCGGTATGCCACTGCAAGCCGACCCGACAGTTATTTACGCAAAAAAGCTAACCGAATCAGACTTTAATCAAGTGGTTAAGCGGGTTCTTTATAGAGATTTAGAAATCGATTCCGAATACAATACCTACAAGAATACAGGGATTCCGCCCGGACCTATTTTTATGCCCGATATTTCGGCAATAGATGCGGTGCTTAATTACGAGCAACACGACTATCTATTCTTTGTAGCCGATGTGACCAACTTTGGATATCACAAATTTGCCAAAACCTTGGCACAACACAACCGCAACAAACAAGAGTATGTGCTTTGGATTAATAGTCAAGGGGTAAAGCGCTAGATTTTATTTAAAGTTTCGACTTAATTCGTGCTATTCTATAAATTCGAGACACACATTTTTTTAAAAGTGTAGTTCATCGTATTTATCATTTTCGCAATAGAAGTGCCTTACAATTGACATGTTCATAACCCGTTAGCAAGTTTATTCGCACTTTCTGAATACGCAAACGTTTTCGTAATACCTTTGTTAAGTTAAACGTTATCAATAAGTTAGGGGTTTTCGCTAGCGTTGTGATAAGATTAACACAATAAGTTTGCAGGTTCTCCAATTGGTCGTAATTTTGCACCCTGAAACGAGAGGGGTAACATCCTCCAAATTCAAACATTATGATACGTGGTTTAATACGAATTATAGTACTTCCAATGGTAGTTGCATTTATTACGGTTGGATTTTCTCTTAAGAAGGAATCGTTTGATTTTAGTGAATACAAAGCGTCCGAAGATAACTTTTGTGTTTACGTTCCTACTCAAGAGGAGCAAAGTTCTTTTTTAGAGAACGCGAATGAATTTAGCCCGTTTTTGGGCAAATCATATATAGGTTTTAAAGAAGCTCTTGGATTTAAAGAATCTCAAGGAAACTATTTTGTTGTTAATCAATTTGGATACTTAGGTAAGTATCAATTTGGAAAGGCAACTTTAAGACTTATTGGAATAGGAGACGCTTCTGGATTTTTAAACAATCCAGAAATACAAGAAGACGCTTTTATGGCTTATGCAGCTCGTAATAAGTGGGTGCTTAGAAGAGATATTAAACGATATGTAGGACGTTACATTCGTGGAACAAAAATTACAGAGTCAGGAATTTTAGCCGCAGCACATTTAGCAGGCCCTGGTAATGTAAAAAAATATTTACGCAGTGGTGGAGCCGTTGTCTTTAACGATGCTTTTGGAACAACAGTAAGCTACTATATGCGTCGATTCGCTGGTTACGATACCAAATGTATTGTGGCAGATAAACAGGCGAAAGTGGAATAATCTTAAGTAGATTAGGTTAGTTAAGTTAGTTAGTTTGAATTATAAATAGGGTGGGTCTTTTATGAAGGTCCACCTTATTTTTTTTCCAGTCACTTACCGTTAAGGTTTTTATGTAGGCTGTAGGTAAGGTAATATCTGCTGCAACACAAAGCCTAGTTGCACTATTTAACGCGCCTAGCAAGGCCTCCAAGAGTTGCATATTTCTATACGGAGTTTCTATAAAGAGCTGCGCCTGATTTAGCTCTTTGGATTGTCGCTCTAACCGCTTTATTGCTTGTTTGCGCTCCTGTTTATCTATAGGCAAATACCCATTAAAACAAAATTGCTGTCCATTCATCCCACTAGCCATCATGGCTAAAAGAATAGACGAAGGACCTACTAGCGGTATTACTTGAATATCTTGCTCGTGCGCCATGGCAACAACCGCGGCACCTGGGTCGGCAATACCAGGACATCCAGCATCCGATATTATTCCTATATCAAAGCCGTCTAAACAAGGCTTTAAATAATCACCTAGTTCAGACGGATCTGTAAATTTATTAATCAGGTTAAAGTGCAAATCTGGTTGCGACTTCCCAGGGGCTATTCGTTTTATCGCCCGTCTAGCAACCTTTTCGTTTTCGACTATATAGAAGTCAATATTCTCTATAGCTTTACGCACAGAAAGCGGTAACACCTCTAATGGATTGGTGTCGCCCAAGGTGGTGGGGATTAAATAAACACTGCCTTTTGGCGTTTCTTGCATAATTTACTGAATAGCAATTTTTATATTAGAGAGGTTTCCTTGCCCATCTACTAAACGCACAACATAAAGTCCGCTGGCTAGTGTATTTGTCGAAAAGCTGTACGAATTCGTATTCAATTGATTTACTTCTAACACTTTAGCACCGTTAATCTGAAACACACTTAAATCTTGAATAATGGCATTGTTTGCATTAAAAACAACTGACTTGTTGGTGCTATCTTGATACCAGTTTATTTGTTGGTTTAGCCCAACTTCCTCAACGCTCAGTGCGTTGTCTATAACACGGTAAATTCCACCGCCAAGCGATACAGCGTACAATTCGTTATTTATGTCTTCTCCAAAGGCCGACCAGGCTTGCGAAGTATCTAAAACCCATGTTAGATTATCGCTGCTATCTACAGTTCCAATTTCTCCAGAACAAACATCTGCAAAAAAGTAAAGGCCATCTAAAGTGGAATATTCTGTTCCGCGATATACGTAGCCTCCCGTAATGGAGCATCTTCCGCCACTGTGTGTGTATTCAGCCGCTGGAAAGGTGAGTGTGCTAACGGCTGGACAACCAGCTGTGTTAAATGGAGCATTCCCTTCGTAACAACGCCATCCGTAATTAAGTGGAGCGTCTGTTGGGTCTTCCTTGTTAATCTCTTCACGATTTCCTTGACCAACATCTGCAATCCATAAATCGCCCGTTGAAGCATCAAAACTAAAGCGCCAAGGGTTTCTTATTCCGTAAGCCCAGATTTCGTCTAAGGCAGAAGAATCAGAAACATAAGGATTGTCTGTAGGAATGTAAGGAGCCGCAGCATCTACATCTAAACGTAATATCTTACCTAAATAGGTTGTTAAGTTTTGTGCTCTGTTTCCAGGATCACCGCCACTTCCTCCGTCTCCCGAGCCAACGTACAACATGCCATCAGGGCCAAATTGCAGGCTTCCTCCGTTGTGATTAGTAAAAGGCTGGCTAAAGTCTAACATTGGTAATTCAGAACCTGGATCGGCTAGATCGGGATTTGTGGTGCTAACACTAAATCTAGAAATCTGGGTATCGTTAGAAGTGTCTGTATAATACACGTAAAAGTAACCGTTGGTTGCATAGTCTGGGTGGAATGCAAGGCCTAATAAACCACGTTCTCCACCAGAATTTACAATCGGGTCTATGTTTAAAAAAGGCGTTGAATTAATTGTTCCGTCTGCATTTAAAATTCGAATGCGACCACCTTGCTCTACAACAAATAACCGATCGTCGCCGGCATTTTGTAAATCGACAGGACTGCTAAATCCGCTGGCAAAAAGGTCAACTTGAATATCTTGGGCGTTGGTTAACGTCCAAAAACAAAAACAGGTAAAAAATAAGGTAATCTTCTTCATAGCGTAGGTTTTTTTTTGAACCCTAAAAATACACAAAAAAAGGAAACTTAAATAACAGGAATGTGTTAGAGTCTTAACGCAATAGCATCGCAAGCTGCGTCTAGCATTTTATAAACTTGTAAAAAGCCATCTTCACCCCCGTAATACGGATCTGGAACGTCTAAATTTTGACCTGGGGTAAGCGCATTCAAAATGCGTGTTACTTTAGCGTTATCTTCTTGATTGTTAGCGAGTTTAATAACGTTCTTGTAATTTGAGTTGTCCATTGCAAAGATGTAATCGAAGGTTTTAAAATCGGAACTTGAAAATTGCCTAGCGCGCTGGTCACTAATATCTAAACCAAATTCTTTAGCAATAGCGATACTTCGTGGATCTGGTTTTTGGCCAGCATGCCAACCTCCAGTTCCAGCCGAATCCACAATAAAATTTTCACGGCCAGCTAATTTTGAACGCATAATTCCTTCTGCCAATGGACTTCGGCAAATATTCCCTAGACAGACCATTAAAATTCTGGTCTTCATTAAGAGTTAAAGGGTAAGTTTTTTGTTGAGGTCTTCTACGTACTTGCGGAATTGCTTGTCTGTAGCAGATAAATTATCTACCGTTTTACAAGCGTGCAATACCGTGGCGTGATCGCGCTTACCAATTTGTGATCCAATGCTTGCTAAAGATGCTTTGGTAAACTTTTTGGCAAAAAACATAGCCAATTGTCTAGCTTGAACAATGTGGCGCTTACGTGTTTTAGATTGCAAGGTGTCTACATCCATTTGGAAGTAATCGCTTACTACTTTTTGAATATAATCTATAGAAACTTCGCGTTTGGTATGCTTTACGTAATTGTCAACAATCTTTTTGGCCAATTCGATAGTAATTTCACGCTTATTAAAAGAAGAATGGGCAATTAAAGATATAATGGCGCCTTCTAGTTCGCGAATGTTAGTTTTAATATTATTGGCTAAAAATTCAACAATCTCTTCTGGCATATCTACGCCATCTCTAAAGAGTTTGTTTTTTATAATCGAAATTCGAGTTTCAAAATTAGGATGCTGCAATTCAGCAGATAAACCCCATTTAAATCGAGACAACAACCGTTGTTCTATATCGATCATGTCTACAGGTGCTTTGTCCGAAGTCAAAATAACCTGTTTGCCATTTTGGTGTAAATGGTTAAAAATATGAAAGAAAACATCTTGAGTTCCAGCTTTGCCAGAGAGCAATTGGATGTCGTCTACAATAAGAACATCTATAATTTGGTAAAAGTGAATAAAATCGTTGCGATTATTCTTTTTTACCGATTCGATATATTGTTGCGTGAATTTTTCTGCAGAGATATAAAGTACCGTCTTTTCTGGGTATTTGTCTTTAATTTCTACTCCAATAGCGTGGACCAAATGGGTTTTCCCTAAACCTACCGCTCCAAAAATAAGCAGTGGGTTAAAAGAAGTTCCTCCAGGTTTGTTGGCAACCGCCATCCCAGCAGAACGCGCCAATCGATTTGAATCTCCTTCTAAAAAGTTGTCGAAGTTGTAATTGGGATTTAACTGAGACTCAATCTTTACATTGCGAATTCCTGGAATTACAAACGGATTTTTTAACTCAGGACTTTTGTTCTTTATAGGAACATCTACCTCTTGCGATTTTAAATTTCCACGTTGTGTGCTTGGAATTTTTTCGGTGAAAGGTTGCTTGTTACCATAGGTATTTTCCATTTTAATAACGTACACCAACTTGGCATCGGTTCCTAACTCTTTGGTTAGGGCAACTTTTAACAACTTTACATAATGCTCTTCCAGCCATTCATAGAAGAATTTACTAGGAACTTGAATGCTCAACGCATTTTCGGTAAGCTTAACTGCTTGTATGGGTTCAAACCATGTTTTATAGGCCTGAGGGGTAATGTTGTCCTTTATAAAAGACAGGCATTGGTTCCAAACAGATTCAGCAGTGCTGCTCATAGTGCAAAAGAGTAATTTTTTGAGTCGTTAGTTGATGTCGAAAAAAAAAGGGAAAAGTGTTTTCCCTAACAATTCGTTAACGTTGCAAATATGTGAACAAAAAAAGTAAAAAAAAAATACTAGGGGTATTGAATATTAAGTTTTTTTTTCTCATACTTCCATAACTGTAAATCTACAAAAATTTTACAGCCAAATCAAAATTAATTTAGTGAATACACATACTATAAGTTTTAGGGTTAGATATGGCGAAACAGACCAGATGGGAGTAGTGTACCACGGCTCTTATCCCGCGTATTTCGAGATGGGACGCACAGAATGGCTAAGAAATTTAGGGGTCACTTATAAGTGGATGGAACAGAACGATGTTATGTTACCTGTTGTCGATTTGCACATACGTTATAAACGACCAATCTTTTATGACGACCAAGTCACTGTACGCACCGAATTACGGGAAAACCCTACCTATAAAATCACCTTCTATTACACCCTTTTTAATGCCAAAAATGAGGTATGTGCAACAGCCTATACAAGCCTCGCTTTTAAGTCCAATGTAAAACAAACGTTAATTAGAGCTCCTAAATATTTATTAGATAAGCTCGATTTAGAAAATTAATCCTTTTCTGGCCAAAATAATTTAGCTGGATACAGTTGTTGGAAGGTATTTTTAACCTGCACGGCCATGGTTTCTCTTACCGCTAGGTGCATTATACAATCTGTAGTTGCTTGCTGGTCTATAATAGTTAGCTCAAGATCTTTAATAAGTCGCATTACCTTATTCATTAATTCGTAACCAAATTGAACTTTAAATTCTACTTTAATAGTGTCTTCAATAACTTTAGCCGCTACCAAAGCCATCTGAGCTGCAGTTTTGTAAGCATTAATTAAACCGCCAACTCCTAATTTGGTTCCTCCAAAATAACGTACTACAACTACCAAGGTGTTAGTGAGTTCGAAAGATTGTAACTGGCCATAAATAGGCTGCCCTGCGCTGTTAGCGGGTTCTCCGTCGTCGTTAGCTCTATAGTGTTCGTAGCGTTTTCCAAGTCTGTAGGCATAGCACCAATGTCTGGCTTGATAATGCTCTTTTTTTAATGCTGCAATGCACTGTGATACTTCTTGGGTAGTGCTTACAGGGAAGGCATAGCCAAAAAATTTGCTATTTCTATCTTTAAAAAGCACTGCAGCTGTAGCTTTTTTAATGGTTTTGTAACTATCGGCCTCCATAATTATCTAAAAGCGATTAAAACAATACTCACCAGTGCAACACAAACGCCAATCCAGTTTTTTAAAGATAATCGCTCTTTAAAAAATAGGATGCCAACTAGCGTAGAGGCCACGACTATGGCAATATTATTTAAGGTAAATATACTCGAACTGTCTAAATTAGGAGTGCGTAGGGCCAGCACCAAAAAGTATATCGAAAAATAGTTTGGAACTCCAAGAACAATTCCGCCTAAAATATTTTTTGGCAATACGCGCAGTCTGCCTTTTAGTTTTTGAATTGCTAGAATTACCAGACCAATAATTGCGGCAGCACCAAAAACAGTAGCCGAGAAAACGGGAACTTGGTCTTCTGCTATAGCACTATCTTCTAAAAATTTTATGGCTGTATCTATAATACCACTGCCTAAAAATACGCCTAGCGGCAACCAGAGACTAAATGCTTTTTTATGATTGGAATTCTTATTCTGAACTGCTGTTAAATAAACCGCTATAAACGCCAATAGTATGCCAATCAGCTTTAAGGCATGAGCGCTTTCGTTATAATAAAACAGTCCAAAGGCAATGGGAATAGCAACGCTCATTTTTGTGGCAACAGATGCCACGGAAAGCCCTGCTTTCTGAGCTGTTAGGGCCATTAGGTTAAAAATAGCAATAAACAAAAACCCTAAACATACCGCAGGGATAAACCAGCTTAAATTTGGAATATCCGCTATTGTTACGCTGCCTTGATAAAACAAAAATCCACAACTGGTAGCAACAATATAGTTTACTACAATCGCTTGTAATCTATTTACATTAAACTGCGAAAATGCTTTAAAAACAGTAAGAATTACTGTAGAAGACAAAATGGAAAGCAGTAAATAAATCAAGAGGTTGTAGGGTTAAAGTAGACACGTAGTTTATCGCTATCAGATGCAATAGTATGTGTTGGTTTAAAATTAAAAGTAGGAGCCGCTATGCCTTGTTCTAATTTAATAGGGGCGTTAAAAATTCGAGCTTCGTCCCATAAATTCGCTTTAATAAAACGCTCTAGCGTGTAACGACCACCTTCTATTATTATGGACTGAATATGTTGTAAAGCAAGGTGGGCTAATAATTCGTTTTCTAAATTTTCTAAAGCGCTAACCTTAAAATAGCTAAGGCTCTTGTTTGTTTTTTCCGGAATCTCTCGCGTAACAATTAAGGTTTTAGCATCTTGATTAAAAACGTTTAAGTTTTTATCGAGCTTATTTTTAATATCGATAACCACACGAAGCGGCGAAGGGCCATCCCAATCTCGCGCAGTTAGGCTTGGATTATCTGCTTGAGCAGTAGTAGTTCCAATTAGTATGGCCTGTTCCTGTGTGCGCCATTTATGCACAAGTTGCCGCGAAGCTGGGCTGCTTAACCAAACTGGAGCTTGCTTATTTTTATGTATGGGTGCAATGAACTTATCTGCACTTTGCGCCCATTTTAATATAATATAAGGTCTGTTCTTTAAATGAGCATTAAAAAACCGAGCGTTTAGCGCAATGCATTCTTGTTCTAAAACTCCAACGGTAACTTGACAGCCTGCTTCTTTTAGTTTGGCAATGCCTTGTCCTGCAACTTTCGGGTTAGGATCGGTACAGCCAATAACTACCTTTTTTATGCCAGTCGCTATAATTAAATTGGCACAGGGTGGTGTTTTGCCAAAATGACTACAAGGTTCTAAAGACACATAAATGGTGGCTTCTTTGAGCAAACTCCTGTCGCTAACGCTATTAATGGCAAGTACTTCGGCATGAGGGGCGCCTGCTTTTTTGTGCCAACCTTCGCCAATTATAGTGTTGTTATGCACAATTACCGAACCTACAAGTGGGTTAGGGTAGGTGGTTCCTAAGCCTTTTACTGCTAGCTCTAGGCATCGTTTTATATAGGTTGAATGTGCTATAATTGATTTGTTTTTTGACTTGATTGAATAATTATCCAAAACAAAGATTGCCTACCTTTGTAAAGCATAGTTTTTAAAAAAGTATTAACAAAAATACTACTTTATTCAGGATGAGTTCGTACAGTATTAGACCAATTCAAAAAGAAGATAATTCGCGTGTAGCTCAAGTGATTCGCGAAGTATTATTGGAGCTTGGCGTGCCTAAGATTGGTACTGCCTATGCCGATGCAGCTCTCGAGTGCATGTTCGAAACATATAGTGAACCTCGCTCCAGTTATTTTGTTGTAATAGATAAGGGGACCCTTATTGGTGGAGGCGGAATTGCGCCCTTAGCAAACTTTAATGGCAATGTTTGTGAACTGCAAAAAATGTATTTTTTACCTACGGCAAGAGGCAGAGGCATTGGCGCTGCTATGATTAAAACTTGTTTGCAAAGTGCAAAGGCGTTTAATTTTGAACAGTGTTATTTAGAAACCATGCCCTATATGAAAGCTGCGCAGAACCTTTACGAGCGAGTTGGCTTTAATTATATAGATGGTCCTATGGGAAATACGGGGCACTTTTCTTGTCCTGTTCATATGCTAAAAGAGTTGTAATTGTGACTTTAGGCGCGTTTAAATCTTGTTTTTTACAACATCTTGATTCCTATTATACCCAAGACGAACTAAGTGTGCTATTCGCTCAATTAGGAGAAGTTTTATTTAATAAAGATCGCGCGAGCTTGCATTTAATGGGAGATAAGCTATTATCTAAAGCAGAACAAGATTATTTAAATAATGCTATGCAACGTCTTGCTACTTTCGAGCCGATTCAGTATATAATTGGCCACACAGATTTTTATGGATTGCCTATACAAGTAACTCCTCATGTTTTAATTCCGCGGCCAGAAACCGAAGAACTGGTAGACTGGATACTATCCCAAACCCAAACCCAAAATACAATAGAAAGTTGTCTAGATCTTTGCACGGGCTCGGGATGCATAGCCATTGCCTTGGCCAGTTATTTTAAACAAGCCCAAGTTGCTGCTGTAGATTTGTCTCCAGATGCAATAGACCTGGCTAAAATTAATGCTACAAATAATTCAGTAAATATTGATTTTATTATCGCTAATGTGCTCGATTTAGCTCCGTTTGCTAATAAATTTGATGTAATTGTGAGCAATCCACCGTATGTTAGAAATAGTGAAAAACAGCTTATGAAGCCCAACGTGTTGGATTTTGAACCCCATATGGCATTGTTTGTTTCTAACAAGGATCCATTAATTTTTTACAGGGCGATTGGCGAATTTGCGTTAAAACAATTAAAGCCAAATGGCAGCCTATTTTTGGAAATCAATGAGTATCTTAGTGAGAACCTAATTGATTTAATGCAAAACATAGGTTTTAATACCATAGCACTTAAAAAAGACTTTAATCAGGTTCCTAGAATGCTAAAATGTAAGTTATGAATAAATTAAATGCCATTGCGGTTTTTTGTGGAAGTAGCGAAGGCAACGATTTAGCCATACTAGATGCTGCCAAGGCTCTTGGCGTAAGTATGGTTAGCCAAGATATAAGCTTGGTATACGGAGCAGCCAAAATTGGCATTATGGGCGCGATTGCGAGGGAAGTTTTAGATCAAAAAGGGCGAGTTATTGGAGTTATTCCTGAATTTTTAAAAAAGAAAGAAGTGGTTCATTTGGGGCTATCCCAATTAATTACTACCCAAAACATGCATGAGCGCAAGCTTAAAATGAGCGAGCTAAGTGATGGTTTTATTGCTATGCCAGGAGGGTTTGGAACGCTAGAAGAACTCTTCGAAATTATTACTTGGAGTCAACTAGGTTTACACCAAAAACCTATTGGATTGCTAAATATTAATGGTTTTTACAACGATTTACTTGGGCTTTTAGAAAACATGGTGCGTAAAGGTTTTTTAAAAATGGATAATTACGAATTGTTACTGGTAGAGCAGGAACCCGATAAATTGTTGGAGCGTATGCAAAATTGGAAACCTATCCCAGTGCCTAAGTGGCTTACAACTAACCGGACTTAATAATCTAACCAGATTTTTCTTTACCTATTATGTCTTCTGGTACTATTTATAAACATGGTTTAGACATCGAATAATTACGTACAATTTTATAGGTTATTTTACGCTTAAAACCCAAGTGTTTTTTTATTTTTGAGAAATTAGAAAAAGCATGCATCCACAAGATCAAATCAAAAAACTTAGGGAAGAATTAAGGCAGCATAATCATAATTATTATGTGATGGATTCTCCTACTATTACTGATTTTGAGTTCGATGTAAAACTTAAAAGTCTACAAGCCTTAGAAGCAAAGTATCCCCAGTTTTACGATGCTAATTCTCCCACTTTACGAGTTGGGGGTGCAGTAACTAAGAATTTTGAAACGGTTGTGCATCTTCACAGAATGTATTCATTAGATAATTCGTATTCTAAAGAGGACTTGCTCGATTGGGAAAAACGGATAAAAAAACAAGTAGATGGCCCAGTAAGTTATACCTGTGAACTTAAATACGACGGTGCATCTATTAGCTTGACTTACAAAAATGGTAGGTTGTTGCGAGCAGTTACTCGCGGCGATGGCTTTCAAGGCGACGACGTTACTACCAATATTAAAACTATAAATTCTGTTCCCTTAACCTTGCAAGGAGATTTCCCAGAGCTATTCGACATACGTGGCGAAATTGTGTTGCCTATTGCTGGTTTTAACGCAATGAACGCACAGCGCGAATTAGATGGGGAGGAGCTTTACAGAAACCCCAGAAACACGGCATCTGGAAGTTTAAAATTACAGGACAGTGCAGAAGTGGCAAAACGCCCTTTAGAATGTTTACTTTATAGTTTGGTTGGAGACAAATTGCCAGTTACCACCCAGTTTGAAAGTCTAGAAAAAGCCAGAGATTGGGGTTTTAAAGTGCCAACTTTAGCTGTGTTGGCACATTCTATAGATCAAGTGCTAGAGTTTGTAAATAAGTGGGATATTGAGCGTCATTCGCTGCCTTACGAAACAGACGGTGTGGTAATAAAAGTAAACAACTTGCAGCAGCAAGAAGAATTAGGATACACTGCTAAAGCTCCGCGGTGGGCTATGGCATATAAATTTAAGGCCGAACAAGTTAGCTCTGTTTTAAACAAAATTACGTATCAAGTAGGCCGCACTGGAGCAATTACTCCAGTTGCTAATTTAGACCCCGTAGCCTTAGCCGGTACTACTGTTAAGCGAGCGTCGTTGCACAATGCCGATCAGATTGCAAAACTCGACATACGTGAGGGCGATACGGTTTTTGTAGAAAAAGGAGGCGAGATTATTCCTAAAATTATTGGCGTTGACTTTGGTAAAAGACCTTTAGATTCTTTACCTACAAAGTATATTACCCATTGCCCTGAATGCGAAACCCAATTAGAGCGTAAACCCGACGAGGCACAGCATTACTGCACAAACGATCAAGGTTGTTTTCCACAAATTGTTGGAAAAATTCAACACTTTATTTCCAGAAAGGCTTTAGATATAGAAGGACTTGGGGGAGAAACTGTTGCACTGTTGGTAAAAGAGGGGTTAATAAATACCTATGCAGATTTATACGCCTTGCGCATAGAAGATGTGCTTCCTTTAGAACGGATGGCTCAAAAAAGCGCAGAGAACTTGGTGCAAGGAATTGCTAAGTCGGTTAATATTCCCTTTGAACGCGTTTTGTTTGGGTTAGGAATTCGTTATGTTGGAGAAACCGTTGCCAAAAAATTAGCGCGTCATTATAAAACTATAGATGCCTTGTCCATTGCCAGTTTAGAAGATTTACAAACTGTCGACGAAATTGGAGAAGCGATTGCCGTTAGTGTTGTTTCTTGGTTTGCGGACCCAAAAAACACCATGTTAATAGCGGCTCTCAAAAATCACGGAGTACAATTAGAAATTTCGCAAGAGCAATTGGAGAATCAAACGGATACGCTACAAGGCGATGTTTTTGTGGTTTCTGGAGTGTTTTACCGAGTTTCTAGAACAGAACTAAAAAAACTAATAGAAGATAATGGAGGTAAAGTATCTAGTTCTATTTCTTCTAAAACAAACTTTGTGATTGCGGGCGATAAAATGGGGCCAAGTAAAAAGACCAAAGCGGAGTCTTTACAAATAGCTATTATTAGCGAAGACGAATTTTTAGCACGCTTAGGACAATAATTTATGATTACTAGACTACAGCGAAAGGCGATACAAAAAAAGATTGTTAAGGTGTGTAATGTGGAATACGCACCCAAAAACGTTAGTAATTTTAAAAGTGTTTTGTTGGTTTTGGACCATCCAGAGCAAGAATTAAGTGGGGCATTCAGTGAATTAACCAATATTCTTAATATTGCCAACGCCCAATTAAACATTTTAATTTTTACCACTAAAACACATAAAAAACAGGAATTAAAGGCAAATCAAATTGTTAAGCAAGATTTTGGGATTAACGGTGCCCTTAAGCGACAGCCCACACCGTTAGCGCTAAATAAGAAGTACGATTTGGTAATTGGCTATTACAGCAAACCAAACATATATTTAGACAGTATACTAGCCGACCATAAAATGGCGTTTATAGCGGGTATAGCAGGTCCAGATTCGCGTTTATTAGATTTAAGAATTGCCACAACAGGAGCAGATCACGATATTTTTATTAGTGAATTGCAAAAGTATTTACGAGTATTAAAATTAACTTCACAGTCTTAATTGTTTATCGATGGATGTTTTAAAAGGAACAGGCGTAGCATTAATCACTCCATTTTTTGCCGATGGAACCCCAGACATGACTGCCTTAGCAGGTATTGTTCATTATAATATAGAACGAGGAATAGATTATTTGGTGGTACTCGGGACCACCGCAGAAAGCGCCACCTTGACCGATGCAGAAAAAAATGAGGTAATTCAGACTGTTATTCGTGCTAACGAATCGCGTTTACCCCTGGTTTTAGGAATTGGTGGAAACAACACAAAGCAGGTGGTGAACGATTTGCAATCGGCAGATTTGTCCCCTTTTGCAGCAGTATTGTCGGTTTCGCCCTATTACAACAAACCTACCCAAGAAGGCATTTACCAGCATTTTAAAGCGGTTGCAAACGCATCTGCTAAACCCATTATTCTATATAACGTTCCGGGAAGAACATCTTCCAATATGTTACCCGAAACAGTAAATAGACTTGCTCGTGAGTTTAACAATATTATAGGGGTAAAAGAAGCCAAAGGAGATTTAGTACAGGCCATGGAATTATTGCGAATTGTGCCTAAAGACTTTTTGGTCATAAGTGGTGACGATATGGTTACTTTGCCTATGGTGCTTGCTGGTGGATCCGGTGTAATTAGCGTAATTGGGCAAGGTTTACCACAAGAATTTGCTGGGATGATTAAATTAGCATTAAACCATAAGGGACAAGAGGCCTATAAAATTCAGTATAAATTAATGCCTATAATCGATTTAATTTTTAAAGAAGGAAACCCAGCAGGTATTAAAAGTCTGTTAAGTTATTTGGGCTTGTGTCAGCCAGAGGTGAGATTGCCGTTGGTCAAAGCCACCCAAGACCTAAAGCGAGAAATTGCAGATTTTATGAAGAGCTTATAAGTTGGCGTTAAACTTATCACAATCACTTTTACAGGTAAATGTAGTGCCTTAGTTTAGCTACATAATAAGTTTTGAATTGTCGTAGAATTAACTAATTTTGCAGGATGTTTTTTAAAAAGCACAACATAGGGATACTTCCCATCTTACTTCTAGTTTTAGCATCTTCATGTAGCTCGTATCAGAAGGCCTTAAAGTCGACCGATGTAGCCATGAAATACGGCCTAGCGGATTCCTTGTATCAAGCGGGGAAATACAAAAAGGCGTTAAAGCTTATGGAAGACATTGTTCCAGCCTATCGTGGAAAACCGCAAGCGGAACGTTTAATGTTCTTTTATGCCGATACCTACTACCAATTAGAAGATTATTATTTGTCTGGTTACCAATTCGAGCGTTTTGTTAGAAGTTATCCTTCTAGCGATAAAGTAGAAGAGGCAGCCTTTAAAGGGGCAAAAAGCTATTATGAATTGTCTCCGCGATTTTCTCTAGATCAGGAAGATACTTATACTGGCTTAGAAAAACTTCAAGGCTATATAGATCAGTATCCAGATTCTGACCTGGTAGCCGAAGCCAATATTTTAGTGGCAGAACTAAACGACAAACTAGAGTATAAGGCAATTCAAATTGCCAAACAGTATTATCACAGAGACGATTACAAATCGGCAATAGAAGCTTTCGATAACTTTATTACAGATTTTCCTGGTAGCATTTACCGCAAAGAGGCCTTCTTTTTGCGCTTTGATTCAAGCTATCACTTAGCTATAAATAGTTTCCAAAGTCTAGTTCCACAACGATTGGAAGAGGCCAAAGTATACTATGACAAATTTATTAAGTATTTTGCAGAATCTGATCGTCGCGAAGATGCCGATGAAATTCTCGAAGAAATTAACAGTCGACTTAACGTTGAAAAAACTCAATCCTAAAGCAGAGGAATTATGATGAATTTAAAGAAATTGGACGCTCCTATTAACACCACTACCATAGATAAGAACTTGGTAGATGCTCCAACAGATAATATTTACGAGGCTATCTCTATTATCTCTAAAAGAGCAGGTCAAATTAATGGAGACATAAAAAAGGAGCTTCTTGAGAAGTTAGACGAATTCGCTACATATAACGATAGTTTAGAAGAGATTTTCGAAAACAAAGAACAAATAGAAGTGTCTAAATTTTACGAAAAACTACCAAAACCACACGCTTTGGCTGTTCAAGAGTGGTTAGAAGATAAAATCTACTACCGTAACACCGAAGAGCCAGAAGCATAATTTTTACAGATATGTCTGTTCTTAAAGGAAAGCGAATTTTACTTGGTGTAACTGCCGGAATCGCTGCCTATAAGACTGCTTGGTTAGTACGTTTATTTGTAAAATCTGGCGCAGAAGTTAAGGTGGTAATGACCCCTTCGGCAAAAGATTTTATTACGCCACTTACCCTTTCTACTTTATCTAAAAACGAAGTCTATTCTACCTTTACCCAAGAAGAAGACGAAAACGCAACTTGGAACAATCATGTTGAATTAGGCCTGTGGGCAGATTATCTAGTAATCGCACCGGCTACAGCAAATACCATGGCAAAAATGACCACAGGTATTTGCGATAATTTACTTTTGGCCGTGTATTTATCGGCAAAATGTCCTGTCTATTACGCTCCTGCGATGGATTTAGACATGTACAAGCATCCGTCCACACAACAAACGTTTACTGCATTAACAAGCTACGGAAATATTCAAATTCCTGCTGCACATGGCGAATTGGCCAGTGGTTTGGTAGGTGAGGGGAGAATGGCAGAACCCGAGGCTATTGTTGCTTTTATAGAAGATCATATTAGCGAGACTTTACCTTTAAGAGGTAAAAAGGTATTAGTGACTGCAGGTCCAACTTACGAACCTATAGACCCTGTTCGGTTTATTGGGAATCATTCTAGCGGATTAATGGGCTACGAATTGGCACGATATGCCGCTAACCTTGGTGCAGAAGTTACACTAGTTAGTGGGCCATCGCATTTAGAAATAGGTAATTCGGCAATACACATTTTAAAAGTTACAAGTGCTCAAGAAATGTTTAATGCTGTGCACGAACATTACGCACAAATGGACGTGGCAATTTTTGCGGCAGCCGTTGCAGACTATCGCCCTAAACTTGTTAGCGAAGAGAAAATAAAAAAGGCAGATAGTACTTTAACGCTGGCCTTAGAAAAAACACAAGATATACTGGCTCATGCAGGAAAGACTAAAACAAATCAGTTTTTAGTTGGTTTTGCTTTAGAAACCCAAAACGAGGTTGAAAATGCAAAAACTAAGCTGCGAAAAAAGAATTTAGATTTAATTGTGCTAAATTCGCTTAGAGACAAAGGGGCTGGTTTTAAGACTAAAACCAATAAGGTTACGTTAATTAATAAGGCAGAAGAAGTAATGCCGTTTAACGTAAAAAACAAGTCCGAAGTGGCCGCCGACATTATCGACTATATAATTAAACAATTATGACCAAATTTTTAACTGCCCTAGCATTTTTGTTGGCTTTTGCTACACAAGGCCAAGAATTACGTGCAACGGTGTCTATAAATGCAGATCAGACTGCTCGAGCCGATCAGCAAATATTTACAACCTTAAAAACGCAATTGGAAGAGTTTTTAAACGAAACCCAATGGACCGATATGGTTATGGCTGCTCAGGAGCGCATAGATGTAAATTTTGTAATTATAGTAACTCAATACGATGGCGACGATTTTACAGCGACGCTACAAATTCAAGCCTCGCGACCCGCATTTGGTTCTACTTATAATTCACCAGTTTACAATTATAACGACAAAAATTTTAGTTTTAGATATGCTGAATTTCAGCCTCTGAATTTTAATCCAAATTCGTTCGATTCTAATTTAGTATCTGTATTGGCTTATCATGCCTACACGGTTATTGGCCTAGATGCCGACACCTATTCCCTTAATGGTGGAGATAGATATTTTCAGATAGCAAAGCAAATAATAAATACGGCTGCGTCAAGTTCGTTTATTGGCTGGAAAGCTACAGATGGACCGCAGTCTCGATTTAGATATAACGATGCCTTATTGTCTAATATTTATAGTGAGTTTCATACAGTTATGTACGAATATCACCGTTTAGGGTTAGATAAAATGAGTGCAAATCAGAAAGACGCTAAGGAAGTAATATCTACCAGCATAAGCAAGCTACGTACTATAAACGATCGTCGACCTAATTCGTTTTTGCTGCGTACATTTTTCGATGCCAAGGAAAACGAAATTGGTGCAATTTTTAGTGGAGGTCCAAGCGTCGATATAGCAAAGCTAATTGAAGATTTAAATAGAATGGCGCCCACAAAACGTACAAGCTGGGAAGATATTCGTTATTAAGCAGTTAGAATTTTCGGTTATTAAAGGAACACTTAATATCTTTAAGGGTTTAATTACTACAACTTGTTAGAATCACTTTCCATTAAGAATTATGCGCTAATAGACGACATCAAGGTCGATCTACACGGCGGATTAACAATGATTACCGGAGAAACTGGCGCGGGTAAATCGGTAATTTTAGGAGCCTTGTCTTTATTATTAGGAAACCGGGCCCACTTGGACAGTGTAAAAGATAAATCTACAAAGTGTATTATAGAAGGTCAGTTTGGTATAGGCAGTTATAATTTAAAGCCCTTTTTTGAAACCTACGATTTAGATTTCGACCTGCATACCATTATAAGAAGAGAATTGCTTCCTTCAGGAAAATCCAGAGCTTTTATTAACGATACACCAGTTACGCTTCAAACACTATCTGCTTTGGGGTCGCAACTAATAGATATTCACAGCCAGCACGAAACATTAACGTTAGGATCGGGCGATTTTAAATTCTATTTGGTAGATACCTTAGCTAAAAATGGAGCCTTACTACAAGAATATCGCAACACCTTAGCTACATATAAAGAAGCGCAGGCGCACTATAACGAATTGCTAGAAGCTCAAGCCAGTGCAACCAAAGAGTACGACTATAATTTGTTTTTATTAAACGAATTAACTCAACTGAAGTTGGATACCTTAAACGAAGCCGACCTAGAAGAAGAGCAAGAAACATTAGCAAATGTTGCCACTATTCAAGAAACCTTGTCAGAAGCCTACGAATTGTTAGCCAACGAACAACTTGGATTAACTGGTCAAATAGGTGTTTTGGTACAACGATTAAACAATTTGTCTGGTGTTTCGTCAAAATTTCAGGCCTTAGCAGATCGAGCAGAAAGTATGCGTATCGAGCTAACCGATTTTGAACAAGAAGTTTTTGATCTACAAGGCAGCATAGAGCCAGACCCACAGCGCTTAGTACAATTAGAGACCGTATTGCAGCAACTTTACGACTTAAAACGCAAGCATGCTGCGCTAAGCATTACCGAACTTGTGGCAGTAGAACAAAGCTTGTCTAAACAAGTTGCTTTAGTGCAAGACGATGCGTCGCTATTAGAATCGGCTAAGGCGAATGTCGCCCAATTAAAACAAGAGCTCGAGAAATTAAGCCTCCAAATTCACAATTCAAGAAAGAAAGCGATTCCGTTAGTGGCTAGTGGAATACAATCTAGATTAGTGCATTTGGAATTGCAAGACGCACAATTTAAAGTAGCTTTAAATACAGAAAAGGAGTTTAATAATTACGGTAGTGATAGCTTAGACTTGCTGTTTTCTGCAAATAAAGGGATAGCCCCGGCTCCATTAAAAAAGGTGGCTTCTGGCGGGGAACTAAGCAGACTCATGTTGGCCATTAAGGCACTCTTGGCTAAAGAGGCGAGTTTGGCAACCCTTATTTTCGACGAAATTGATACTGGTGTTTCTGGATTGGTGGCCAATAAAATGGGAGACATTATGCAACAAATGAGCACCTATATGCAAATTGTATGCATTACGCACTTGCCACAGGTTGCCGCAAAAGGACAGCAGCAATTTAAAGTATATAAAGAAACCGTAAACAATAAAGCCGTTACAAAAATTGTATCCCTTAATCAGGAAGAACGAATTGTAGAAATAGCCCAAATGTTAGGAGGGCAAAAAATATCCGAAACCGCATTAAACCATGCGAAAGAATTATTGAATTGATTACATTTAATCGCAATTAACAACTAAACCTATGTCATACAACTTACTCAAAGGAAAAAGAGGAATTATTTTTGGAGCCTTAGACGAAAACTCCATTGCTTGGAAAACTGCCGAACGAGTGCACGAAGAAGGTGGAAGCTTTGTACTAACCAATGCGCCTATTGCAATGCGCATGGGACAAATTAACGCTTTGGCCGAAAAAACAGGAAGTCAAATAATTCCTGCCGATGCCACTAATGTAGAAGAATTAGAAAACTTGGTTACGCAGTCCATGGAAATACTAGGAGGCAAGTTAGATTTTGTGTTACACTCTATTGGCATGTCTGTAAATGTTAGAAAGGGCCGCGCCTACACCGATCAAAAATACGATTGGACTACAAAAGGCTGGGATGTTTCTGCAGTGTCGTTTCATAAAACAATGCAGACCTTGTTTCAAAAAGATGCTATGAACGAGTGGGGGAGTATTGTGGCATTAACCTATATGGCAGCGCAACGCGTTTTCCCTGATTATAACGATATGGCAGATAACAAGGCGTATTTGGAATCTATTGCTCGTAGTTTTGGATATTTCTTTGGGAAAGATAAAAAAGTGCGTGTAAATACAATATCACAATCTCCTACACCAACTACTGCTGGGCAAGGGGTAAAAGGATTCGATGGTTTTATGGCCTATGCAGAAAAAATGTCTCCGCTAGGAAACGCAACTGCCTTAGATTGTGCAAACTACACGGTTTCTTTATTTAGCGATCTTACAAAACGTGTTACTTTACAGAATTTATATAACGACGGTGGCTTCTCTAATGTTGGGGTTAGCAACGAGGTTATGGAAGCTTTTATTGAAGAGAAATAGCAGCTTAAATTTGTGTATTTTAAATTTTAATGTAACTTTGAGTTTAAGTTTAAACTAAATCATGTGATTATGAAAAAAATTACTTTATTATTTTGTGCTGCCTTGCTTTCTGCTGGGATGACTGCACAAGTTGTAACAGAAGACTTTGATGCTGGATTGCCAGCGGACTGGACTACTGTAGTGAACACAGGAACTTGCGACTGGTTTAACGGTGCTGATTTACCGACTGGACCTGACTTTGCAACTCCAGGAATGTACTTTGATGATGATGCTTGTGGAATCGGAGCCGATGCTTCTAACACAACATTATTTTCTGCTGTATATGACTTAACTGGTGTATCTGGTGATGTTGTAATTGGTTACGATGTTGCTTTCCAAGAAGTTGCTTCTGGTGAAACATTTACTGCCGAAGTTAACGCTGGAGCTGGATGGGAAACATTAGCAGTTTACGATGTGGATCTTGATCCTATTGTAACAGAATCTTTTACAGGTACTGCTTCTAATCCAGATTTCCAAGTACGTTGGACTTACGACGATGCTGCTGGAGCTTGGGGATGGCATGGTGCTGTTGACAACTTTACTTTAGACTATGCGCTAAGTACTGATGACAACCAAGTAGAAGGATTCAGCATGTATCCTAACCCTGCACTT
Source organism: Gilvibacter sp. (assembly GCA_965277295.1). Taxonomy (GTDB): domain Bacteria; phylum Bacteroidota; class Bacteroidia; order Flavobacteriales; family Flavobacteriaceae; genus Gilvibacter. The sequence goes on along the minus strand of OZ255720.1, from coordinate 112,792 downwards.
GACATTGTAACTGTAAGAGCTCAAAACGAGATCCAAAATGTTGCATTGTTTAACATCTTAGGTCAAAAAGTTTTAGAAGTATCTCCTAACGCTCTTTCTCAAGAGATTAACGTTGCTACTTTAAAAGCTGGTGTTTACATTGTTAATGTTACAGCTGACGAACAAGTAGGATCTTACCGCCTAATTAAGCAGTAAGTTCTAACAAACTCATTAAAAACCGCGCAATGCAAATTGCGCGGTTTTTTTGTGCTTTTTTATAATTAAAAATTATATCGTACCTTTTCAATTCAAACTAAAAATCAACTAAAAATGAAAAAAATTACATTATTGTTTTGCGCGACCTTGCTATCGGTGGGGATGACTGCGCAAGTTGTGTCTGAAGATTTTGATGCAGGATTGCCTGCAGGCTGGACTACTGTAGTAAACACAGGAACTTGTGATTGGTTCAATGGTGCAGATTTACCGACTGGACCTGACTTTGCAACGCCAGGAATGTACTTTGATGATGATGCTTGTGGAAACGGAGCCGACGCTTCTAATACAACGTTGTTGTCAGACACATACGATATGTCTGGAACTACTGGAACCGTAACCGTTGGATACGATGTTGCTTTCCAAGAAGTTGCTTCGGGTGAAACCTTTACCTTCGAAGTTTTTGCAGAAGGTATATGGCAACTTGTTGCAACCTACGATGTAGATATTGATCCAATTATAACGGAATCTTTTAGTGGCCCATCACTAGATACTAATTTTCAAGCACGTTGGACTTACGACGATGCTGGTGGAGCATGGGGATGGCATGGTGCTGTAGACAACTTTACTTTAGACTTTACACTAAGTACAGAAGACAACCAAATAGAAGGGTTTAGTATGTATCCTAACCCTGCTACTGACATTGTAAGTGTAAGAGCTCAAAACGAGATCCAAAATGTTGCATTTTTTAACATCTTAGGTCAAAAAGTTTTAGAAGTTGCTCCTAACGGGCTGTCTCAAGAGATTAACGTTGCTGCTTTAAAGGCTGGTGTTTACATTGTAAACGTAGTATCTGACGATCAGCAAGGATCTTACCGCTTGATTAAGCAGTAAGTATAAATCATATTATAGAAAAGCCACTTGCTTAGCGGGTGGCTTTTTTTTTGTTTGTAACTTTACAGCCATGCAATTGTCGTATTCTTTTATTATTCCTGTTTTTAATAGACCGGACGAGGTGCAGGAGCTGTTAAGCAGTTTGAGTGCTTTTACTACCTCACTGGATTTTGAAGTGGTTATTGTCGAAGATGGTTCAACTCAAAGTAGTAAAGACGTAGTTGATTCTTTTAGATCTCGACTTAATATTGCATATTTTAAAAAACCCAACACTGGACCGGGTGATTCAAGGAATTACGGAATGCAACGTGCCAAGGGTAATTATTATATTATTCTAGATTCGGACTGCATTATTCCACCGTCGTATTTAGATGCGGTTCACACGAGACTTACTACAACGTATTCTGACTGTTTTGGAGGGCCAGATGCAGCTCACGAATCGTTTACCCCTATTCAGAAGGCAATTAATTACAGCATGACTAGTGTGCTAACAACTGGAGGCATTAGAGGCAATAAAGTGGCTCAAAAACGTTATGAACCACGTAGTTTTAATATGGGAATCTCTAAACTTGCCTTTAATAAAACTGGTGGATTTGGTAAAATTCACCCAGGGGAAGATCCTGACTTATCGCAACGTATAAAAAAACTTGGGTTCGAAAGTCAATTTATAGCAGATGCCTTTGTTTACCACAAAAGGCGCATTTCTTGGAGTTCTTTTTATAAACAAGTGAACAAATTTGGTTTGGTAAGACCAATTCTCTCTAAATGGCATCCAGATTCGACAAAAATTACGTTTTGGTTTCCCACCTTGTTTTTGTTGGGAACAACAATTGCTTTAGTAGCTTGGGCATTTGGTTTTATTTGGTTTGCATTGCTATTAGGTATCTATTTTGGATTGGTGTTTGTACATGCCAGTATTAAAAACAAGAGCCTAATTATAGGTTTGTTGGCCATATTTGCAACATGCGTGCAATTTTTGGGCTATGGTTGGGGTTTTATTAAAAGCACCACATTAATAAAATGGTTTGGGAAAGATCCTAAAAATACCTTCCCTAATTTATTTTTTGAGTAACTTTCTAGCTTATGTCTGCAACTGGTAAATCTAGAATTAAAGGGGTAAATAAAGGAGATTTAAATTCGTTTATTTTCTTTTTGCTATTGGCTACGTTATTATGGGGACTTACTAAGTTTTCTAAGGAATATGCAAGCGATGTTACGACTACTATTACTTATCTTAATGTACCAGAAGGTACAATGGTAAAAGACAAATCGGACCAGCAGGTAAGTCTTAATTTAGAAGCTTCTGGTTTTGAATTTATGTTTTACAGACTAAAAACTCCAAAAGTAGTAATCGATTTATCTAAGATAAATCCAGATTCGAATAACAACTGGACCATTAGTAAATTGGATTTTGAAGATTTAGCTTCCCAATCGTTTAATCATAAGGTCACGGCAAAAATTCCTGAATCTGGTTTGCGTTTAGGGCTAGATGCGCTGGGAAAACGGACCGTTCCTGTTCGATCGGCTTTGGTTTTTAATTTACAAAAGGGTTACGCCTTGGTAGATTCTTTAATTTTTGAACCCGATTCGATAACCTTTATTGGACCAAAAAATGACTTATTAGAACTTGAGGTAGCTCTTACCGAGTCTAAAACATTTAACCAGGTAGATAAAGACCAGTCTGGTACGGTGAAAATACAAATGCCAGAAGGTTTAGAACAAATAACGACAGTACCCGAAAACATTATATATAGTTTACAAGTGGACGAGTTTGTAGAGGCAGAATTGCTTATTCCAATTACGCTTATTAATGCTCCCGAAGATGCCAACATTAAACTCTTTCCGTCCAGTATTAAGGTTAAGTACATTATTAATTTTAAGGACTATAAGAGTGTAACGGCAGACAGCTTTAGTATTATTTGCGATTTTTCTCAAGTAGCTGCTGGCAGTAATATAGTTATTCCAGAATTAAACCAACAACCTAAGCAGGCCAGGCAAGTAAGTCTTGCCACTTCGCAGGTCGAATTTATTTTTATTCAGTAACCTTATGCTAATTGTAGGACTTACCGGGGGAATAGGTAGTGGTAAAACCACTGTCGCGAACATGTTTAAAGACCTTGGTGTTCCAGTTTATATAGCCGATGTAGAAGCTAAGGAGCTAATGCTAAACTCTGTTGCAATTAAAAAAGAACTTATTGAACTATTAGGGGAGCAAGCCTATACCGCTTCTGGCGAATTAAATAGAACATTTATAGCTACACAAGTTTTTAGTAATTCAGACAAACTAGAGGCTTTAAACGCAATAGTGCATCCTCGTGTGGGTGCTCATTTTAAAAAATGGGTTACAAAACAACAGGCGAATTATGTTATTAAGGAAGCCGCAATTCTATTCGAAAACGACGGCTATAAAAACTGCGATAAAACTATTTTGGTTACGGCTCCCGTTAAAGACCGCATTAAAAGAGTACTTGCCCGTGACCAGTCAACTCGTGAGGATGTATTAGCGAGAATGCAAAACCAGTGGCCAGATAGTCAAAAGATTCCCTTGGCAGACTATACCATTCAAAATACAAATTTAGACCAAACTAAAGCGCTAATTAAGGCGTTGCATAATACGCTCAGTACCATTAAAATATAGATAAAAGGGCTATTTTGTTAACATTTGGTTAAACGCCAAAAGGTCTATATGTTAAAATGGTACATTTGGGCAATGAATAAACGCTTGTTTATAGTTCTTATCGTCTTTATGAGTATAGCCCTGCTGGGGATTATATTTGTACAGGCATATTGGATTAATAATTCGTTCCAGACTAAGCAAGAACAATTCAGAAAAGACATTCGTCAAGTAATGATTGCGGTCTCTCAGGACATTAAATTGTACGAACAAGAGCAGATATACAACGCCATCGTAGAATTAGAAGAAAACTTCGAAGAACCAGACTCTTCTAAAATCACAGAGATTGTTTATCGCAGAGTAGACGAAGACAAGAACGAAATTTTTATTTTTAGTAATGGAATTACCGAACAAGATTACAAACTGGCTCCCAGTTTTTTAGATTTAGGTTTAGATTCTATCGCTTTTAAAAGATTGGTTAACAGGCAAGTTACTACCACAATAACTCCTGGGATTGACGGTGCGACCCCAATTAAGTCAGAAAATAAAACCTACAAAAGGTTAGACGAATTGGAACGAGCCATTTTTGCCACAACAGCACTTACTATATCAGAAAAAATTCCTATTCATCAGCGGGTGGATGGGGAACTTATAGAAAAAATGATAGATAAGGAATTACGTAAAAAGGGTATGGAATCACCTTATGAATACGGAATTTATAGCAATCAGCTTGCTACAAAAGTGCGCTCGAGTGATTTTAATATCGATGCGCCTTCTACCTTTGTAGTGCCTTTGTTTATCGATCAAAACGATAATTATAATTATCAGCTATTTATCACCTTTGGCGAAAGTAGAAAGCAAATATTTTCTTCTATTGTTGGGATTTCTATTTTATCAATCTTGTTTACCGCCATTATTATTTTGGCCTATTGGTTTGCAATTAGTCAATTAATTCGTCAACGTCAGATTTCGGAAATTAAGACCGATTTTATTAATAATATGACCCATGAGTTTAAAACGCCAATCGCTACCATTAACTTGGCTTTAGACGCACTTAAAAACCCTAAGGTTGCCAACGACGAAGACTTTAAAACGCGATACTTAAAAATGATTCGCGACGAGAACAAACGCATGCACGCTCAAGTGGAAAATGTGCTTAGAATATCGCGATTAGAGCAAAATACTATTAACCTAAAGAAAGAACGCATTAAACTTCACGACATAATAGAAGATGCTATGACTAGTGTTTCTTTAATGGTCGAAGATAAAGGGGGTTATATTAAAACGCATTTTAGTGCGGCAAAAGATTCTGTTTTGGGGAACGAATTCCATTTAACCAATGTTTTGGTAAACGTAATGGATAATGCGATAAAGTATTCTGAAGATGCACCTAAAATCGATATTTATTCAGAAAACGCTAAAAACAGTATTATTATTAAAGTGAAGGATCACGGCATTGGTATGTCTAAATCGGCACAAAAACAAATATTCGAAAAATTTTACCGGGAACATACCGGCAATATACATAACGTTAAAGGTCACGGACTTGGTTTGGCCTATGTAAAACGGATTTTAGACGACCATCAGGCTCCGATTTATGTAGAAAGTGAACGCGGAAAGGGAAGCACCTTTATTTTAAAATTTCAATTAATATCTTAATTATGGAAACGGAGAATAAGAAAATCTTACTCGTAGAGGACGATCCGAACTTTGGAACAGTCCTAAAGGATTATTTAGCAATGAACGATTACAATGTAACGCATGCTAAAAATGGAATGGAAGGATTCGAAAAGTTTAAAAAAGACAGTTATGACCTGTGTATTTTAGACGTAATGATGCCTTATAAAGATGGCTTTACTTTGGCTAAAGAAATTCGCGAAAAGAATAAAGATGTGCCTATTATCTTTTTAACCGCTAAGGCGCTTAAAGAAGATGTTTTAAAAGGATATAAAGTAGGAGCAGACGACTATCTAAACAAGCCGTTTGATTCCGAAGTACTTTTAATGAAAATCAAGGCTATTATTCAGCGCAAAGCAACAGATTCTTTGTCTGACAGTAAGCAATTTGAGTTCGAAATTGGTAAATTCCATTTGAATTCTAAACTGCGCTTTTTGTCTTACGACAAAAAAGAACCAAGTAAATTGTCTCCAAAAGAAAACGATTTATTGCGTTTGTTAGCCTTACACAAAAACGACTTGATGCCTAGAGAATTAGCGCTTACCAAGATTTGGAGAGACGACAATTACTTTACATCAAGAAGTATGGATGTTTACATCGCGAAGCTTAGAAAGTACTTAAGTTTAGACGACGGTGTAGAAATTCTTAACATTCACGGAGAAGGATTCCGTTTGGTGGTTAAAGACGAAGTAGAAAATTAAGATATTATATAGCGGTATGCCCAATTTTACTTGGGCATGCTGTTATCTATTGCAGCTATTATCGCGGCGATGGGGGTTTTAAAATCGAACCACTTAATTTCTTTATCTTTTCTAAACCAGGTGCCTTGCCTTTTTGCAAAACGGCGCGTATTCTTTTTTATTTCTTCTACGGCTTCTTCTAGCGTAAATTGACCGTTAAAATGGGCAAATAACTCTCTATAGCCTACAGTTTGCAATGCGTTTAAAGACCTGTAGGGCATGAGCTCCTTAACCTCTTTAACCAAGCCATTTTGTATCATTAAGTCCACCCGTTGGTTTATGCGTTGGTAGAGTATGTCTCTATCTGCAGTTAGGCCAATCTTGACTGTATTAAAAAACCGAGGCTCTCTGGGCTTTCCTAAATAACTAGAATACGGCTTTCCTGAACTTCTTGATACCTCTAGAGCCCTTAACACCCGATGAGGGTTTTTTAAATCTACACGTTTGTAATGTTTAGGGTCGACTTTTTTTAGCTCCAATACCAAAGGTGCTAAACCCGATTGTTCTAGTTCGGTATTTAATTGTTTTCTAACCAAAGGGTCTATATCTGGAAAAGCGTCTAAGCCTTTTAATAATGCAGCTACATACAAACCTGAACCGCCAACTACAATAACAACATCTTGCTCTTTAAAAAGTATTTTAAGTAAATTAAGGCTTTCGGTTTCGTAATCGCCAACGGTATAGGGTTCTTGTATAGATTTACTTTGAATAAAATAATGCTTGGCAGTCGCCAATTCAGCAGTGCTTGGCACAGCAGTTCCAATGCGCATTTCTTTAAAAAACTGTCTGGAATCGGCAGAAACTATAGGTGCTTTATAGTGCTTTGCTAGCGCAATAGATAAAGCCGTTTTACCAATGGCAGTAGGGCCAACAATCGCTATTACCGTTGGAGTTTTAGCCATTTGTAGAAACTAGTTTGGATGAAGGTCTTCGCCACAATTGTGACAGAATTTCGCATTGTCCTGATGCCTGCCCTTACCGCAGTTGGAGCAACTTTGCGTGTTAACATGGACAGTATCGTTATTTTTAGAATATTCGGCACTTATTATGCCCGTAGGAACTGCAATTATTCCGTAACCCATAATCATAATACAGGCAGAAATAAGCTGTCCTAATGGCGTAATTGGGGCAATATCGCCGTACCCCACCGTAGTTAAGGTAACAATACACCAGTAAATACTAATGGGAATACTTTTAAAACCGCTCTCTTCGCCTTCTACAAAGTACATTAAGGTTCCAGAAATAATAGCGACAATTAGAACCGCAAATAAGAAAATAGAAATCTTTGGCCAACTGTGCTTTATGGCTTCTACCAGTTTGTTAGATTCACCAACGTAACGTGTCACCTTTAATATTCTAAATATTCTAAGTAATCTTAATGCTCTAACGGTAACTAGGGCCTGCGAACCAACCATAAATAAAGACAGATATAGTGGAATAGTAGATAAGAAATCTATTATTCCATAAAAGCTAAAAATATAATTTGCTGGTTTTTTAATGCTAATAATTCGCAATATGTATTCAATAGAAAAGAAAATGGTAATAACCCATTCTCCAATTAACAGAATCTCGTGATATTTGGCATCTATACTTGCTACACTCTCGAGCATTACAAATAGAATACTCAATAGAATCAAGATTAGCAGGATAACATCAAAAAGCTTCCCCATAGGGGTGTCCGCTTCGTAAATTACCTCATGTATTTTACGCTTCCATGCCGGTGAGGGAATATTTTTATTGCTGCTCATTAAGGTAAATGTAGAACAATTATTTTATCTAAGAAACATTAGGGTTGGTCGCGTGCGAATCTAGATCGATTATTTTAAGTACTTTTTTACGCCTTAAATACGATTGTATAATATGTTGCGCATCGCGATTATCTTGCATTGGAGTAATTATTGTCTTTAAAATTTCGGGATTGTTTATCTGAAAATTAAGATTAAAAAACCCAAAGCCTTTATACTGGCCTTGCTCTATTAATATAACCGATCGTTCATCCACCTGACGCCCGTGGTCAATTATAAGCATATTCTTATTTTGATAACTATTTTTAGTTATAAAGGCTTCTACGCGAGCGTTGTATTCCTGGATAGGTTCCTCGCCTATACAGGCTCCGTAACATTCTTTTATGGAATGTAAAAAACAGCTTCCTGTAGATTTATACAAGCCCGTATGCTTTTGGCACAACTGGTGTTTTTCGGTAATGCTAAATACCGCCGATTTTGCTTGTTGGTAGTTGGTAAAAGTAATTATGGGATCGCTCTTAGCATTGGTTTTTTCTATTTGCAGTTGTATGTAACCAGAATCGTCAACTTTAGTGCTTAATTGATAATTATAAAGTGTTTTTCTAAGCGCTCTATTGTGAATAGGTTTTGCTCTTTTTATTTCTTCGGACTCCTTTAGCCGCGCAATTAAATCGCTGCCTGTTTCTTCGTAAGTTACTGCTTGTACTTCCAGCTGAATTCTTTTAGACTTTCTATTGTCACTACTAAAGTGCTGGTTTAGACGTTGCTTAATATTTTTGCTTTTGCCTATATAAATAATGCTGCCATCTGCCTTGTGCATATAATACACTCCTGTGACAGAAGGAGTATTCGAAATCATATCGATAAGCTTGGGTTCCAACTGTTTTTTTGGATCTAAGCGAATGGTTTCTTTTATAATGGACTTGTCTTGATCCTTATTTAAGAGCATTTTAAAGAGTTCTACCGTAGCTTTTGCATCTCCCGCTGCTCTGTGTCGATCACTTAAAGGAATACCTAGAGAGCGCACTAATTTACCCAAACTGTAACTGGGTAGACCAGGGATTAACTTCTTGGATAACTCTACAGTGCAAAGGGTTTCCATTTTAAACTCATAGCCCAAACGATCGAATTCAGTAGTAAGAATTCTATTGTCGAACTTGGCATTATGTGCCACTAGAACACAATCTTGAGTAATTTCTATTATGCGTTTAGCTACTTCGTAAAACTTAGGTGCATTGCGTAGCATATCGTTGTTAATTCCCGTAAGGTTAACAACAAAGGGTTGAATTTTACGCTCTGGATTAATTAAACTAATAAATTGGTCCACAATAGTATGACCATCAAATTTATAGATGGCTATTTCGGTAATACCCTCTTCGTTGTATTTACCTCCAGTGGTCTCTATATCGAGTATTGCGTACATCTAATCTTGGCTATAGTTTCGCACTCCAAAAATTGCGCTACCCACACGTATCATGTTACTTCCTGCAGTTATTGCAAGTTGGTAGTCTCCACTCATTCCCATAGAAAGCGTTTGTAAATTATGCTCTTGTTGTAACGCGTCAAAAAGTGTTTTAAGTATGCTAAACTCACTATTTAACTGCTCTTGATTACTCGTAAAGGTTGCCATTCCCATTAGACCTACTACCTTAACATGTTGTAATGACTTTAGTTCTTCGCTACTACATAATGCTTTAGTATCTTCTGGTGATAATCCAAATTTAGAATCTTCCTGTGCAATTTTAACTTGCAGTAGACAGTCAATTACACGGTCGTATTTTGCGGCTTGTTTGTTTATTTCCCTAAGTAATTTTAAACTGTCAACGGCGTGTATAAGGCTTACAAATTCGGCCATGTACTTGACTTTATTGCGCTGCAGATGACCAATCATATGCCAAGAAATATCTTTGGGTAGCGCTTCCCATTTTTGTACCATTTCTTGGACTTTGTTTTCGCCAAAAATGCGTTGTCCAGCAGTGTAGGCTTCAAGAATGTCTTCTTCGGGTTTTGTTTTACTTACGGCAACTAGAGTAACCTGTTGGGGTAAACTCTTTTTTAGGGTCGTTATGTTTTGGGTAATACTCATTTAATTAAAACTCATAGATTGTAACGCCACTGCGTAATTTAGGTAAAATATAGGTGCTTTTTGGCGGCATTGTTAGGCCTTGGTCTGCTACTGCTTTTAATTCTTGAACTGTTACTGGAATCATACTAAACCCAACCTTATATTTGCCGGTATCTATGGCTTCTTTTAAACCACAGCCACCTTCCTTAGTGGTCGTATAATCAAGGCGTTTACCATTTTTTGGATTAGTTATGCCCAAAATGGGTTCTAAAATTGTTTTAAGCAGAATATATGGATCCAACTCTTCAAGTGCATTATTAAAAGTATATAATGACTTTCTTAAATAAAGCGAATAGTACTCTCCGTCTAAATACATGCTAAAATGATGTTTTTTAGAAGGATGATAATAAACAATACCTCGATTCTCTATTCTAAAAGATGCGTCAAGAGCAATTAAAAAAGCCTCTTTAGAGAGTCCGTTTAAATCTTTGACTAAACGTTTAAAGGCATACAAACGCAAGTCAGACTCTGGAATTAAGTAGCTCATAAAATATTGAGCCGATTCTTGTTTAGATTTAGAGGTGTCTTGCTTTGTTTTTAAATATTGAGCAAGGCCAACAGACGATGCCGATCTATGATGTCCATCGGCAATGTACAAACTTGGTATTTTTGCAAAGGCTTCTTTAATTTGATTTACCGTTTTAGTGTCACTAACTGGCCATAAATAATGCGTGTCTCTAAAGGTTGTTGTAAATTCATATTCTGCCCGATCCTTTACAACTTGGTCCATTATTCGCTCTAAACTATCGTCTTCTGGATAGGTTAGTAAAACCGCTTCTGCATTAAATCCAACAGTATCTAGATATTCTGTAAATAAAGATTCTCTAGCACTTATGGTGTCTTCGTGTTTTTTTATGGTGTTTTCTAAATAATCCGCTACACTGGCAGCCGCTAGAATTCCTCTAAAAACTTGCTGGTCTCTATTTATAATTTGATAGATGTAATAATTGGGCTTTACATCTTGCACTAAATATCCGTCTTCTTTAAATTCTTGATATCTGTTGCGCACCAAGCTAAAGCGCTCTTTACCAGACAAGCGTTTGTGGTATTTAAATCCGGGATTTAAAATATGTAAAAACGAAAAAGGATTCCTGTTCATGCGCCATCTACGTTCACTAGGCGTATAGCTGTCGTAAGATCTTGACACCATAATGCTAACCAGATCGCGAGTGGGCCGTACCGCTTTAAAAGGAATTACTTTGGCCATCTACTTTATACAAACATTTTGGCTACTGTTTCTGCTCTTCTACTTTGGGAATAATCGTAAAACCCTTCACCACTCTTAATTCCTAATTTTCCAGCCATAACCATATTTACAAGTAAAGGACAAGGTGCATATTTTGGGTTTTTAAAGCCATCGTGCATTACTTTTAAAATAGATAAACAAACGTCAAGACCAATAAAATCTGCTAACTGTAATGGCCCCATTGGATGCGCCATTCCAAGCTTCATTACCGTGTCAATTTCGTTTACGCCAGCAACACCATTATAAAGCGTTTCTATGGCTTCGTTAATCATTGGCATTAAAATACGATTAGCAACAAACCCAGGGTAATCGTTAACTTCTACAGGGACCTTATTTAGTTTTGTAGACATACCTGCAACGGCCTTATAAGTTTCTTGACTGGTATTATAGCCACGAATAATCTCTACCAGCTTCATAACAGGCACTGGATTCATAAAATGCATTCCAATTACCATTTCGGGTCGACTAGTTGCAGCAGCAATTTGTGTAATAGAAATAGAAGAAGTATTACTGGCCAAGATTGTGTCTTCCGGACAAAAAGTATCTAAATCTTTAAAGATTTTAAGTTTTAAGTCTAGATTTTCTGTAGCGGCTTCTACAACCAAACTTGCATATTCAACACCTGCTTGTAAGTTAGTGAAGGTGGTTATATTTGCTAAGGTATTTGCCTTGGCTTCTTCGGTTATTTTTTCTTTAGCCACCATGCGGTCCAAATTCTTGGTAATGGTAGCCATTCCTCGATCTAAAGATTCTTGAGAAACATCTATTAACTGTACTTTGTAATCAAACTGTGCGAAGGTATGGGCAATTCCGTTACCCATAGTTCCAGCTCCTATAACTGCTACGTTCTTCATGTAATTCTTAATTATTAAAGTTTGCTATTATTTGCATGGCAACACGTAAGGCTTCCGTTCCTTGGTGCAAGCTAACAATAGGGGTTGTGTTGTTATTAATCGCGTCGGCAAAACTATTTAATTCGTCTAAAATGGCGTTGTTGGGATGCACATCAGGGTTGTCAAAATAGATTTGTTTTTTAACGCCTTCTGCGTTAGATAAAATCATTGCAAAATCGTCTGGTTCTTCAGGTGCATCCATCATTTTTACAACCTCGCACTTCTTTTCTAAAAAGTCAACCGAAATATAGGCGTCTTTCTGAAAAAACCGAGCTTTACGCATATTTTTAAGCGAGATTCTACTTGCCGTTAAATTAGCAATACAGCCGTTTTCGAATTCGATTCGAGCATTCGCAATATCCGGAGTGCCGCTTATTACAGATACTCCATTAGAATTTATATGTTTTACTTTAGACTTTACAACGCTAAGTACGGCGTCAATGTCGTGAATCATTAAATCTAATACCACAGAAACATCGGTGCCGCGCGGGTTGAATTCGGCCAAACGGTGCGCTTCTATAAACATGGGGTTGTCAAACTTATCTACCACCGCTCTAAAGGCAGGGTTAAATCGTTCTACTTGTCCTACTTGCCCACGTACTCCTTTCTCTTTTGCCAACGTTCTAATTGCTTCTGCTTGGGCAACGGTATGTGTTATTGGTTTTTCTATAAATAAGTGTTTTCCAGCTTCTATTACTTTTTTAGCACAGTCAAAATGGTATAAGGTCGGGGTAACTACGTCTACCATATCGCAGGCAGCAATTAGTTCGTCCATAGTGCTAAAGGCCTTGTAGCCAAATTCTTTGGTAATGGCTTTGGCTGCTTTTAGATCTGCATCGTAAAAACCAACCAATTCCCACTGGTCCGACTGTTGTAATAATTTTAAGTGAATTTTGCCCAGGTGTCCAGCACCTATAACGCCCGCTTTTAGCATGAAACTCTATTTTGAATATTATTGTTAGCATTACAACTATAGCGACTCGCAATAGATGCTTCCCAACTCCAACAAAAGTACGTTTTATTCGTCGAATTTCACAGGACAATTCCTATTGGATTCTTGTAATCTGCAGATTTCTTTACGTACTTTGTGCTCAAGAGATTTTGGCATTGAAAGATTCATTTATACATCAGGGAAAAAGGCAGCAATTGGTGCAAACCTTAAAACAAAAGGGTATTGCTAAACCAGAAGTATTGGCCGCCATAGGTAAGGTGCCACGGCATCTATTTATGGATTCCAGCTTTTTAGATCACGCCTATGCAGACAAGGCATTCCCAATAGCGGCAGATCAAACTATTTCGCAACCCTATACAGTAGCTCGTCAAACAGAATTACTCGAGGTAAAACCAGATGACGTTATTCTAGAAATTGGAACCGGGAGCGGATATCAAACCTCGGTACTTCTTGAATTGGGCGCCACTGTATATTCTATAGAGCGCCAAAAAACGCTATTTAAAAAAGCACAATTATTTTTACCAAAGTTGGGGTATCGCCCTAAAAAATTAGTGTTTGGCGATGGTTACAAAGGCTTGCCTAGCTTTGCACCGTTTAATGGTATTATTGTAACGGCAGGAGCCCCTTTTGTGCCTAAACCACTTATGGAGCAATTAGCCATTGGTGGTCGCTTAGTAATTCCTGTTGGTGATTCGGTGCAAATAATGACCGTTTTTACTCGTGAGACTCAAAAAAAGTTTGTTAAAAAAGAATACGGAGAGTTTCGCTTTGTTCCCCTTCTGGAGAATAAAAACTAGCCTTGAGTATAAAGTCAACGCAATTTTCTTTAGATTATTAAAATCAAGAAGCTCCTATTAATGCTTTAATAAATTAAGAGAAAATCAAAGAAGCAAAAGAAAGTAACCCAAGAAATTGACAAGGCGTGGAAACATGCTAATAGGTTCACTTTTTATTGCTGTTTTATATTTATCTTAGAATAAATTTAGCACTATGAAATTCAAAACTGTCCAAGCCTCTCAGGTTACTCTTACACAACTTATGCTGCCTTCTCATTCCAATTTTAGTGGAAAAATTCACGGAGGATTCGTTTTAAGTCTAATGGATCAGATTGCATTTTCTTGTGCTTCTCGCCATTCTGGGCATTACTGTGTTACTGCTTCTGTAAATAAAGTAGATTTTTTACATCCCATAGAGGTAGGTGAATTGCTTACCTTAAAATCGTCTATAAATTATACGGGTAACACCTCTATGGTAGTTGGAGTACGGGTTGAGTCCGAAAATATTAAGACAGGAAAAGTGACCCATTGTAATTCTTCTTATTTTACTATGGTAGCTAAAGACGATTCAGGCAATAATGCACAAATTCCAGGGATTATTCTTTCTACACCAGATTGTGTTCGCAGGTTTTCTAGAAGTATTCTTAGAAAAGAGTTAGCAAGAGAACATAGCGCTGACTTTAAACGAGAGAATTTTGTTATAAACAATTATCTTGACAAACTAACCAGTCAAAATGCTAAAGTGGAATTATCTGAATAGCCTAATAGCTCTTTTTTGAAAATTGCGATAGCTGCGCTTTTGTATAAAGTATTGAGTATTTAGTTAAATAATTTATTTTACTCACGACTCACGACTCACGACTCACGACTCACGACTCACGACTCACGACTCACGACTCACGACTCACGACTCACGACTCACGACTTTGCCAACTCCTTTAATTCTACTTGCAAATCTGTAAGCATTTGTGCAATACTACTTAGCTTGAGTTCTTGCGCATCGTATTCCTGGGTATTAATACTACAGGTAAATTCCCAAAGTTCCACAACTTCGTGTACCGGAATACTAAAGGAGGTATAGGTCTTATTGTCTGAACTTAGGGTAATGGTCCCGCTTGTGGCAATATTGTTTGTTACTCTTTTATATGTAATTCCGTTATTTTGAGTAACCACTACATAAGTACTTCCATTTTTAATATCGCTTAATTGCTCTACAAACCTCGCTACCACATAAGACCCATCTTTTAACGGCAGCATAGAATCTCCTTTAATAGGAAACGCTCTGTGTTTGCCCGTGGGTAAAAAAGGCAACTTTATTTTGTCTAGTTGTTCTATGTATTCAGGGTCGTCATAACCCAATAAATACCCCGCCGATGCTTTTACAGGAACTACCTCTATTAGGTTTTCGTTTTCCCCATCTACTTGAATAGGAAACAGCACACGTTGGTTGCCCACTTCTATAAACGAACGGTCTTTGGCCAGCGTTAAATCGTTTTTTAATAAAATATCTACAGGAACCTTAAAATAATTAGACAGCGCAATAAGCATGGCAATTGGAGGTTCGGACCTGCCTTCTTCGTAAGACCCAATACGCGAACGCGGAACCTTAAGGTCTTCTGCAAACTGTTCCTGAGTCAGGTTGTGAAGTTTGCGTAAATGCCGAATGTTTTTAGTTATTTTTTTATTCATTTGCTACAAAAATAAGCAATAAAAACTACAAATAGTAGTTAATTTTGATTTGTGTTTTTAAATACGCATACATACTACAGTTTACGTTATGGAACCTTAGCTCCTGAGCCCTTGTTGCAGGCTGTAAAAGCGCTGGGAATCAAGCGAATGGCCTTTACCGACATTAACAATGTGTCGGCCTGCATGGATCTGCTAAGATTGGCCAAAAAGCAGGGAGTTCGCCCTGTTATTGGGGTAGATTTTAGACGTAAGGCTGAACAGCGTTTTATTGCACTGGCAAAAAACAACACGGGTTTTAAAAACATAAATAGTTATCTGTCTTATTTTTTGCATAACGAGCTAGAAATTCCGGAGCGCCCAGCGCATTTACCGCATACTTTTATTATTTACCCTTTTGCTAGTTTTAAAGGCGATAGCCTAGATAAAAACGAATTTTTAGGCGTTCGCTATAGCGATTTAAACCGACTGCGATTTTCTAAATGGTATAAGCAACCTCAAAAATTAGTGGCCTTGCATACGGTATCTTTTGCAGACAAGCGGGGCTTTAATACCCACCGTTTATTGCGTGCCATAGACAACAATATGTTGCTTAGTAAATTACCAGAATCCCAGCAAGGACAGCCTACAGACTTACTTTGTAAGCCAGAAGATTTAGAAGCACAGTTTGTAGACTTCCCTTTTTTACTTACTCAGGCTACCCATTTGTTAACTGCTTGCGAGCTTAATTTTGACTTCTCTAAAACCCAACCCAATAATCAAAAGTCGTATACGGCAAACCAGCAGTTGGATTTTAAATTCCTTAAAAAGCTTACCTATGCTGGTTTGGAGTATCGCTATAAAACCCCCAACAATACCGTACTAGATAGAATAAAAAAAGAACTTGGAATTATTAAAGAAAAGGGCTTTGTCTCTTATTTTTTAATCAATTGGAAGATTTTAAAATACGCGCGTAGTAAGGGTTATTTTTATGTTGGGCGGGGGAGTGGCGCCAACAGTATTGTGGCGTATTTGCTTAGAATTACAGATGTAGACCCGGTAGAGTTAGACTTATATTTTGAACGATTTATAAATCTGTACCGCAAAAACCCGCCAGATTTCGACATTGACTTTTCTTGGCAAGACCGCGACGATATTACCCAGTTTATTTTTAAACGCTTTCCTAATACGGCGCTACTTACGGTCTATAATACATTTAAATACAAAGCAGCGGTTAGAGAATTGGGGAAAGTATTTGGTCTGCCTAAAAGCGAAATAGACAAACTTTCTGCGGGGAGTTATGTACTCGAGCGTTTAGATAAGCTCTCTAGATTAGTGGTAAATTATAGTAAGCGTATTCAAGGGTTTCCTAACTATTTAGGAATTCACGCCGGTGGAATTTTAATTTCGGACAAACCTATTCATTATTACACCGCCACCTTTATGCCACCCAAAGGCTTTGCTACCACACAGTTCGACATGGTTATAGCCGAAGACATTGGCCTGTATAAATTCGATATTCTAAGCCAACGCGGTTTGGGGAAAATTAAAGATACCGTTGGTATTGTAGCCTATAATAAACCTAACGACCCTCCTGTAGACATTCACAATATTGCTGGTTTTAAAGAAGACGAGCGTATAAAATATTTACTTAGAAACGCTAAAGCTATTGGGTGTTTTTATGTGGAATCTCCCGCCATGCGTATGTTGCTTAAAAAGCTTCGGGTAGACGATTATTTGGGTTTAGTAGCGGCAAGTTCGGTAATTCGGCCTGGGGTTTCTAAATCGGGAATGATGCGCGAATATATTTTACGGTACCGTTTTCCAGAGCGGCGTAAAGATGCCCACCCAGTAATGCTAGATATTATGCCAGAAACCTATGGCGTAATGGTCTATCAAGAAGATGTTATTAAAGTAGCACATTATTTTGGAGGCTTAACCTTGGGCGAAGCCGATATGCTACGCCGTGGTATGTCGGGTAAGTTTCGCTCCCGGGAAGAGTTTTTAAAGGTAAAAGATAAGTTTTTTAGCAACTGTAAAGCCAGTGGAAAACCAGACAATCTTACTCAAGAGATTTGGCGGCAAATAGAGAGTTTTGCAGGTTATGCTTTTGCCAAAGGGCATTCTGCATCTTATGCGGTAGAGAGTTACCAAAGTTTATTTTTAAAGGCCTACTATCCTTTAGAATATATGGTGGCAACCATTAATAATTTTGGAGGTTTTTATCGTACAGAATTCTACGTACACGAAGCGCGTTTACATGGCGCTATTATAGAGCCTCCCTGTGTTAACACAAGTTTTAGCGAGACTATTATTAAGGGCAAGCACATTTATTTAGGGTTCTTGTTTTTACACGCTTTCGAAGCTAGAGTTACTAAAAAAATCTTAGAACAGCGCAAACAACATGGTTCTTTTACAAGCTTAGACAACTTTATAGAACGCGTGCCCATTAGCATGGAACAGATTGCCATTTTAATAAAAATAGACGCCTTTAGATTTACGGGAATTAATAAGCGAAAATTACTTTGGGAAGCTCATATGAAGATTAACAAAACACAGTTAGATGCGCCTTTACCGTCTTTGTTTAGCGCCCCAAAAGTGCAGTACACTACTCCAGAATTGTCTTCTTCTTTTTTAGAAGATGCTTTTGACCAAATGGAATTGTTGGGGTTTCCGTTGTGTTCCCCTTTTTATTTGTTGTTACACCCTGGAGTAAACACTCTTCGAGCCAAACAACTTATGGCTTTTGTAGGTCGTGTTATTACTATAGAGGGCTATTTGGTTACCACTAAGCGTACCAGTACTTCTGGCGGAAAGGCTATGTATTTTGGTAATTTTCTAGATCGTGAAGGCGATTTTATAGATACCGTGCATTTTCCACCGGTTGCCAAGCGGTATCCCTTTAGAGGAAAGGGGATTTATAGAATATCGGGGAAGGTTATGGAAGAATTTGGTTGTATTTCTGTCGAGGTAACCAGAATGGATAGACTGCCTATAGTAGCAGATCCACGTTATGCAGACAGTAAAAAAGGATTGCGAATATGAAGGGAGAACGCGCTATAGTACATATGGATTTAGACACTTTTTTTGTGTCTTGTGAACGTTTATTAGACAGCCGACTAAATGGGCGTCCTGTCCTTATTGGGGGTACTACAGATCGTGGGGTAGTGGCCGCTTGTAGTTACGAAGCCCGCAGCTTTGGAGTTCATTCGGCCATGCCTATGCGCATGGCAAAACAATTGTGTCCAGAAGCTGTTGTGCTTCGGGGTAATTCGGGGGTGTATTCTAAGTTCTCTAATTTAGTTACAGATGTTATTAAAGAAAGTGTTCCGTTGTACGAAAAAACATCGGTAGACGAATTTTATATAGACCTAACAGGAACCGATCGCTTTTTTGGTTGCCATACTATGGCTTCTGAATTACGCGATAAAATTATTAAAGAAACTGGCCTGCCAATTTCTTTTGGGCTTTCTACCAATAAAACGGTATCTAAAATTGCAACGGGCGAGGCCAAACCTAACAACAAAATCCGCATTATAAAAGGCAACGAAAAGCCTTTTCTTTCGCCCTTGTCTGTGCGTAAAATCCCTATGGTAGGCGAGGTAACTTACCGTGCGCTTTGCGATTTAGGGATTAAACAAATACAGACTATACAAGAAATGCCTTTAGAGATGATGGCTAAGGTATTTGGTAAAAATGGCCAACAAATTTGGCGTAAGGCCAATGGGATAGATCCTTCGCCTGTGGTGCAGTATCACGAGCGCAAATCTATTTCTACCGAACGTACTTTTGATCGCGACACTACAAATATTAAAAAACTAGAGGGTATTATTATTGCTATGGCAGAAAATTTAATTTATCAGTTACGTCGTGGCGACAAACTAACCGCCTGTGTTACCTTTAAAATTAGATATTCAGACTTTCAGACCTATACCATGCAACGCCGTATTCCGTATAGTTCGGCCGACCACAAAATACTGCCTATAGTTATGGAACTCTACAAGAAGTTGTATCAGCGGCGGTTGTTGGTGCGTTTGGTTGGTGTGCGTTTTAGTCATTTGGTTTCTGGGGGGCAGCAAATTGATTTATTTCAAGACAACGAAAAAATAATAAATCTGTATCAGGCTATGGATAAAATGCGAGAACGCTATGGCGACAGGGCCGTTATTAAAGCTGCGGGGATGGAGGCTAGAAGTATTAGTCGGTGGAACCCATTTAACGGCGAGCCGCCGCCATTACTGGCCAATAGAAGACAGTAAGTTATTCCCGTTCAAAAAAATAAATGGGGCCATCAATACAGGCATCAGAAATTGTAAGTTGTCCTTCGGGATAATTATCTAAAATTAACAGGCCAATACGATCGTCTCCAACGTGAAAATACCGATTATCGTCGTAATTACAAACGTTATCGTTTAAGGTAAAATTGTACATTCCTGGCAGTAATCGTACCGATTCAATTCCTTCTAAAACAGATACTTCGACCTGATTTGAATTAAAATTAAAGTCCCAAACAATATCGCCATCGTTGTAATTTATGGTGGTATCTGCATCCAAAAAAGGATTAGCCGTATAGGCCTTTAAATTAAAGGCTTCAAAATCATCTGGATTTACATTGTCGTCAGAAGAACAAGAAAAAAGTACAATGGTGCAAAGCAATAATATAATCTTGTTCATAGCAAGGCTTTATTAATAAGAGTCTAATTCTATAAAAGGTTGCGTTAAAAGCAGTTCTAGTTGTTAAAGATTAATCTAAAATATCTAAAAACTTAATTCCAAATATAAAGGCGCCTTGGGTATTGCCTCCAAAGTTAGAGATAACATAATCCAGTCTTAAAAACCTAAACTTGCCATAACCAATATTATCTAGCCCAACCGAATATTCATAATAAGGCGAATTATTAACAGTACTTAATACATGAGCGCCAAGAACTAGATTAAAATTAAGCTGATTTACTCCTGGAATTTTACCCAAAAGCCAACCCTTAAAGTTGTGTTCGGCGTGAGCCTCGAAGTACGAATCGTTAGTACTTAAGCTGTAATAAGGCAATAAGTTAAAGACATTGGTATAACTCCCCCCGTCATTAACTCGGGTTTGATTCCCGTTAAAGTGCTGAAAATCCACAAAAGAAATCCCATCGGCGTTTAAAAAAGTTCCGCCTTTAAGGTTGTATCTAAATCGTCCTTTATTACCCACATTCAGGCCTTGGGTAACCCGCATACTAAACTGATGAAAATTATAGTTGCTGTTAGACGAGGCATAACCACCTTCATAGGTTAGATTTACAAAAGGGTATTTACCATCGTTACCTATGTTGAATTTTCCGTACGGATAACTCATGTATTTTTGTCCAAAGGTGATATTGGCCGACACATTTAACTTTACAATGTCGTGCTTGTCTATCGCTGCATTGGTAAAATCGTCCGGAGCTAAAGGGTTGTTAGAGGTATACGAAACCCCTGAATTTCTAAAAAATACTTGATCCGAATTATTAAACAGCGGCCTGCGTTCTTGATACGACAGATTTGCATTCATTCGTAAACCGTTTACAACTTCCTGCCCATATCCAATACTTCCAAAGCGCATTTCGAATGCCTTTAAATAGTTGCGTTCAAAAAACAACGAACTAATGGTGTTTATAAATGGCGAAATGGCGGGCGAAGAATTAAACTGCTGAACGCGATTTCCTCCAGAAATAGAAAGTGTACTTCTGTTTCTGGCATTAAATCTGGCGCTGGCTCCGGCTACAAATCTAAACCGCTCGTCGTCTATTCCGTAGTTAAAATTGGAGTACGCGCTAAGCCATCGGGTGTAGTTTTCGTCACTATTTTTAAAATAACGCAAACCTACTTCGGGCGCAAACCCTTGAATGGTGTTAAATGGAACTTTGGGACCTTGGTAGGTTATATTCCAGCGCTTATAACTGTTGCTATAAGTATAGCCCGTTAAGGGTGCAAAAACAGAAACGCGATTGTTTACTTTATCTATCGAATCTAGATAGGTCTTTGACTTTCGCAAAATTTGAATGCTATCTTTTCTAATATAGTCGCGAACTTCTTCGCCCGTGAGCGGGACTGGTCTTAGGTTATTCCAAAACACAGAATCTTTTTTATTGGCTTGGTCGGCAAAACTTAAAACTTCGTTGGTAAAGGTTTTTGATTCAAATTCTGGGTTAAAATTATAATTGCTGTAGACCGCTGTAAAACGACCATCACCATCTAGTCCGAACAGTCCAAAACTAAAATCGATAGTTTGCGAAATCTTGACCCAAAATTGCTCTTTAGGGTCGTATTTAAAATTTTGCTTAAAGACCAGATTCTTAATAAACGGAACCTGAATAGCTGTTCCGGTAGTTGTTAATTCGGCCCCGTAAAGCTGCCAGTCATCTTCTACAATATATATGGTTCCTTGCCATACTCGATCCTGTTTACGCTTAGGAGTTACTTTAATTTTGTTTATTAGTTTGCCTTCTTCGTAAAAAACACCTTCTAAGGTATATCTATAGTAATTAAAGGCATTCGCAGCGATTGGCGATACTATTTCGGCATTTAAATTTAAGGTGCTTTCGTAAAAAGAAAATTCGGCATCTCGGGCGCTGTTAAAGCTAAATCCGTTGTCGTTTCCGCTTACTTTAGAAGCCAAGATTCTTTCTTTAAAGTCGTCGGGTTGTTTGTAATCAATTTTAGAAATAGTTTCTGACAAATAAATAATTCCCGATCGGGTCGAGTCCAAAGCACCTTCAAAATCGCCTACTTCTTGTCCCAATATTTTTTCGGGTACGTTTTCTACCTTCCAAATACCCTTAGAATAAAAGTCGGCCGAATAGGCCAAAATTCGTTCTAGGTTTTCTTTGCGTTTTGCCTGAGTGGCTTTAATTATGCGTATTGCGGGGTCTTCGTTTGCATTTATAACTACCTGGTCTAAACTCAACGTAGTTTCTTCTAATTGCACATCTAATACATAGGCTTCGCCTAAATAATCTACGGTTGTTTTTAAGGGTTTATAACCCAAAAACTGATACACAATGGTAACATTTCCCAGCTTTGGAATATCTAACACATACGTTCCGTTTTCGTTAGAAGTAGTGCCGCTGTAACTCTCGTCAATAAATATATTCACATAGGGCAAAGGTTCGCCTTGCATGTTGGTAACGGTACCTTTAATTTGGGCAAAAACAGTAACGGGTAGACAAAAAAGAAAGAATAGAAGTTTTTTCAAAATGGATGGTTTTGGACAAATATGGGCAATCTAATTTGGGGAGAATCTTAAAAAAATGTTAGCTAACAAAACTTTACCACTAATTGTTAAAGTTCTTTTTAATTCTGCTTAAGTTTCTTTTGGAATCTTTTTCTTTTAAGCTTTCGCGCTTATCGTATAATTTTTTTCCACGGCATAGGGCAATTTCTAATTTTGCCATTCCTTTGTCGTTGGTAAACAACAATAGTGGAATAATTGTAAGCCCAGAATTGCGAACATCTTTATGTAATTTCTTTAATTCCTGGCGGTTTAGTAATAGTTTTCGCTCACTTTTAGGCAGATGCGAATAGTGGGAGGCATGGGAGTATTCTTCTATGGTCATGTTTATTACAAACAACTCCTGGTGTTCGTTAAACTCGCAAAACCCCTCGGCAATACTTGCTTTTCCTTCGCGTATAGCTTTAATTTCGGTACCGCGTAGTACAATACCAGCAACATACTTGTCCAGTATTTCGTATTCAAAACGCGCTTTGCGGTTCTTAATTTTAATTTGTTTTGCTACTGCCATACTGGGCAAAAATAATACTATTTAGTTAGTTAGGTGGCTAATTGTTTCCCCTTGTACGGGCGAATAATCATTTTGGACAGTTCCGTTTACCGTGAGCGATTCAAAAAAGCATTTTATACCTACCGAAGAGATCATCTTTAAACCATCTTGAATGTGCAAATGTAAGTGCGGTTCGGTAGAATTTCCAGAGTTTCCACAGTTTCCTAAATATTGCCCTTTAGTTACACTATCCCCTTCTTTTACAACCAAGGTACCCTCTTGAAAATGAGCGTAAACTATATATTCCCCTGCTTCTGTTTTTAAAGTCACCGAATTACCCAAGGCTTGGGATGGATTCATTTCTCCGGGCTTGTTGTCGTGCACGCCTGTAATTACATTTACAACCGTGGCATCGCATACCGCCGTAATGGGCTTGCCAAAAGCGTAATAGTCTTCGTTTCTGGTTCCGCTGCGCTCAAAACTTTTATTGTTTTTTACAACCACAAGGTCGAATGCCCTGCGTTGCGCATTATCTATAACGTGATAATTCTGGGCCTTGGTGTCTCCTCCCCAGTATACATACCAATCGCCAGTTAAGGGAAACTGCATTTTGGTTAGATTTCGCTCCATTTTAGGCGTAGCATCTGCTTGCGCTGTGGGTAAAAAACGAAAACCTTCGAACAAATTGTCATCGTTTAGCCGAATCGCTATATCGTTTATACCCTTATTAAAATAGCCAGTGTACACGGCAATAGTTCCTTGCGATTTAGATATGGCAACAGAATCAATGGCGCCGAATGCCTCGTAATATTGCTTCATAACGTTAGATAGCGTGGCTTTATTTATAGCGGCCTTAAAACTAGGACCTGCCATTGCGTAAATGGAATCTAGCTCTTGGGCATTAAAATGTTGTTTAAACTTTTCCATGGCGGCGTTTAATTGTGCTTCCTGTGATTTTGCGACTCCCACACAAACAAATAGCAACAATAAACAGCAAACTCGAAATCTGACGGACATAATTTTAACGGTTTTTAAACTTATTAGTTAGTTAATATTAAGCTATTTTTGTTACATGATACATTCTGCTATTAGCAAACTTTTATTAATCGCTGTACTGCTAGGCCTATCTAGTTGTAATAACACACAACAACAGCAACAACAGCGCGAGAATGGTACTACCAATCCCGAACCTAATAAAATTACGGCTCAAGATATTGTAGATCAGGCAATAGCCTATTACGGCGGCGACAATTATAATCAAGCCGAAATTCATTTTACTTTTAGAGACCATGATTACCGCAGCGTACAGCAAGGCGGACAGTATATTTTAGAGCGAATAAAATACAACCCAGCCATTGGCAAAGTAACCGATGAGGTTACTAATTCAGGCTATCGCAATGTATTAAACGACGAATTTGCCGTCGACATTGTAGATTCTATGAAGGTAAAAATTACCAATAGTGTAAATTCTGTACACTATTTTGCACGCCTGCCTTATGGATTAAATGCTCCAGCTACAATTAAAGAACTTATAGGAATCGACATTGTAAACGACCAGCGCTATTACGAGGTCAAGGTGACTTTTAAACAAGAAGGTGGCGGTGTAGATTTTCAAGATGTTTTTGTGTATTGGTTTAGTATGGAAACCTTCCAAATGGATTATTTGGCCTATTCTTACCAAACAGATGGTGGCGGAATTCGCTTTAGAGCTGCTAAGAACATGCGCGATATTAATGGTATTCGTTTTCAGGACTATATAAATTATAAACCTAAGTCACTAGATGTTACTCTTGCAGATTTGGATCAAATGTATGCAGAAGGCGAATTAATTGAAGTAAGTCAAATTACATTAGAAAATATAGCTGTCGATCTTTTAAATGAACAATAAAACCATGAAGAGTTTACTTTTTACTTTGGCGGCAGTGGTGCTTTTTACTAGCTGTGAATCCAGTACAGAAACTAAAAATTTAGACGGTAAAACCTTGCTTAATAAGGCAATTCAAGCGCACGGAGGTGATTTGTATTCGCGTGCTACCATCGCGTTCGACTTAAATAAAAACAGTTTTGAATTTACCCGAGATGGTTATAATTACGACTATAAAATGATTCGCACTGTAGATAGTGTAACCAGTGTTGGGAGAGCATTTAATGGAGGTTTTGAATTTACAGAGAACGGAGTGGCTAAATCGCAAGGCTCGCGAACAGATAACATGATTAAAAATCATATAAACAGCGTAGCCTACGAATTTTATATTCCTTACGAATTCACTTCGAACGATGTTATTCAAACTTATCTTGGCGACGAATATATGCGTCAACGCTTGTATCATAAAGTAAAAATTAGCTTTAAAACTCCTACAGGAGGCGATCCAGATCTAAGAGCTTTTATGTTGTGGCTAGATGCAGAAACTTTCGAAATTGACTTTGTAGCTAAAGAAAACGACCCCAACAGTGGCCGTAAACAGTTTTCAGCAGCTGCCTATAAACGCAGAGTTGGTGGCATGTTGTTTTCTGATTTCGAGATTTATCAAACAAAAGGTCGAAACAGAGAATTTCCCTTGGACTCTATTGGGATAGCGTATAACGCTGGGCTTATGCAGCGTTCGGTCACTACAACCTACAAAAACATTGTGGTTACCCCTTTACAGGAGGACTAATTTATCTGAAACACTTCTACAGAAGATGTCCCATTTAAAATGGTAACAACAAACAATTTTCCATTATTGTTGTCGTCTATATTTGAGTAAACTTCGTTATTTATAACCCGATTTACAAAGGCAGGAGTAGTATTACTATGTCCTACAACCAAGACGCGTTTGCCTTGCGTTGCTTTTTTAAAGGTATCGCTGTAAAGTTTACTCGGGTCGTAAAACAAAACTTCTAGCCCTAAGCTAGTTGCCGTAGGTGTGGCAGTTTCTATAGTTCTGTTGTATTGTGTTGAATAGACCATGTCTAACTCGGTATCGTTAAAAACACTTGCCCAATTATAGGCGCGCACCATTCCTTTGGCCGTTAAATGCGGGTTTTTATTTCCAGAATCGGAGCGGTCTTTTTCGGCATGGCGAATAAAATAGTACACGGTTTTATCGTCTTGGCTCTGCCCCTGCATGGCGCTAGGTAGAGTAAAACAAATTAAAAGTCCTAGTAATAGTATTTTTTTAGTCATGATTGCCAGTTTATTTTTGGGAAGATACTAAATAAAAAATGTCTAAAAAGCTGCTACGTATTGCGAGCTTTTTAGACAATCTGATTCTAAGTGTTGTTGGTCGCTTATAGTGCGGTAACAGACAACGAATAGAATACTGTTACTAGGGTAACAACCCCAACGTAAATGGCCAAGGCTAGATTGCGTTTTGGTTGTATCTTGTTGTTGTTTAATGACATTCTCATTGTTTTAGTTTTAAGTGATATTTAATTTAATTGATACACCCATAAGACGACTCTAAAAATTAATTGTTACACCACTTACAACCGAATTGTCGAATTTTGGGTCCCAAATGTCGTAGAAGTAGTAGGAATTGCAATACTTCCCATAATTTTATAAATTTTATAGAAATGCTTCTTTTTTAAGTAGTTAGCAATAAAAAGGCGCTTGTATTACAAGCGCCTTTTTACATTTTAAGTATTAATTTTTAGCTTTTCACAAGATCGTTTTGATTTCTAAACACAAGTTCGTTATTAAAACTATCTAGTAAGATTATGCTATCTGCATTTATTTTTCCAGAAAGAATTTCTTTAGATAATGCGTTTAACACTTCGCGCTGAATTACACGCTTAACAGGTCGCGCACCATATTGTGGGTCGTAACCTTTTACCGCTAAAAATTGAATCGCTTCTTGCGTAGCGTCAAGCGTTATATGCTGCTTATCTAGCATTTTAATAACACCCTTTAATTGCAGTTGTACAATTTTCGCGATATCTGTTTTAGATAGCGGAGTAAATAGAATAATGTCGTCTATTCTATTTAAAAACTCTGGACGAACACTTTGTTTAAGCAAGCCAAGCACATCTACCTTTGCCGACTCCATGGCAGCGTCTACCTCTTTTATGGCTTCAAAACGCTCCTGTATTATATGACTCCCTATATTCGAGGTCATTACAATAATGGTGTTTTTAAAGTCTGCGACGCGTCCTTTGTTATCTGTTAAACGGCCTTCGTCTAGTACCTGTAATAAAACATTAAAGGTATCGGGATGCGCCTTTTCTATTTCGTCTAATAGGACCACCGAATAAGGTTTTCTTCGAACTGCTTCGGTAAGCTGCCCTCCTTCGTCGTATCCTACATATCCTGGAGGAGCTCCAAGTAATCTACTTACGCTATGGCGCTCTTGATACTCGCTCATGTCTATGCGCGTCATTGCGTTTTCGTCGTCAAAAAGGTATTCGGCCAACGCCTTAGCAAGTTCTGTTTTACCGACTCCTGTGGTTCCTAAAAATAAAAAGGACCCTATGGGTTTTTTAGCATCTTGTAACCCTGCTCTAGAACGGCGTATAGCATCACTAACAGCTTCTATTGCTTCTTGCTGACCAACCACACGTTTATGCAATTCGTCTTCCAATTTTAGCAGCTTATCACGGTCGCTTTGCAACATTTTAGTCACTGGGATTCCAGTCCATTTTGCAACAACTTCTGCAATGTCTTCGTTTGTTACCTCCTCTTTTATTAAAGCGCTTTCTTGTTGGTCTGCTAGCTTTGTTTGCATGCCTTCAAGTTCCTCTTGAGCCTGTTTTATCTTTCCGTATCGCAATTCGGCTACGGCTCCATAATCGCCATCGCGCTCTGCCTTTTCGGCTTCAAGTTTAAACTGTTCTATTTGCGTTTTTATATGCTGAACTTTCTCGACTACCTCTTTTTCGCTCTTCCATTTGGCATTAATTTCGTTACGCTCTTCTTTTAAATTGGCCAAATCGGACCGAAGGGTTTTTAATTTAGATTCGTCTTTTTCGCGCTTAATAGCCTCGATTTCTATCTCTAATTGCATGATTTTTCTATCCAAAACATCTAGTTCTTCTGGTTTTGAATTAATTTCCATACGTAGTTTAGAAGCCGCTTCGTCCATAAGGTCAATGGCCTTATCTGGTAAAAATCTATTGGTAATATAGCGCTGACTTAATTCAACGGCTGCAATAATGGCGTCGTCTTTAATACGCACCTTATGGTGTGTTTCGTACTTTTCTTTAATTCCGCGCAATATAGAAATTGCACTTTCGGTATCGGGTTCGTCTACAACAACCCTTTGGAATCTTCGCTCTAGTGCTTTATCCTTTTCAAAATACTTTTGGTATTCGTCTAGGGTAGTGGCACCAATAGCGCGCAATTCCCCACGAGCCAATGCCGGTTTTAAAATATTAGCAGCATCCATTGCGCCTTGACCCCCTCCAGCACCCACAAGCGTGTGAATTTCGTCTATAAACAGTACAATGTCACCATCGCTGCCAGTTACCTCTTTAATTACGGCTTTTAATCGTTCTTCGAACTCACCTTTGTATTTGGCACCTGCAATTAAAGCACCCATATCTAGAGAGTAAATTTGTTTTTGCTGCAGATTTTCTGGCACATCGCCATCTACAATTCTATGAGCAAGGCCTTCGGCAATTGCTGTTTTACCTGTTCCAGGTTCTCCAACCAGCATGGGGTTATTTTTTGTGCGTCTGCTTAAAATTTGCAAGATTCTACGAATTTCTTCGTCCCGCCCAATAACCGGATCTAATTTGCCGTCTATGGCTAATTGATTTAAATTTTTTGCATACTTACTAAGTGCATTGTACTGGTCTTCTGCAGATTGCGAGGTTACGCGATCTCCTTGTCGCAGTTCTTCGATGGCGCTTATTAGGTTCTTTTGAGTAACTCCTTGATCCTTTAGTGCTTGACTTACGGTTCCTTTGGTTTTAAAAATAGCCAATAGCAAATGTTCGATAGAAACAAATTCATCGTTCATTTTTTTAGCCTGAATCGAGGCCTCGTTTAAGGCAGATGCAGCATCACGAGAGAGCATTATATCTGCGCCGCTAACTTTGGGCTTTCGTTCTAATTCTTTTGTAATTATTTGCTTTAATGCAGCAATGTTAACGTTTAACTTTTTTAGTAAAAAGGGTAAAACGTTTTCGTCCACAGCAAATATACCTTGCATTAAATGCTCGATTTCTATTTGCTGTTGTCCAAGTTCTTGTGCTAATTCATGCGCTTGCTGAATAGCTTCTTGGGATTTTATAGTGTAATTATTAAAATTCATTTGTTACAGTTTTATAATTTGGGTTTGATTGACCCCAGCTATAAATCAAAAGCTAAGCCATTTAAATTTTGCGTCAAAATGTCTGTATTTTAAGTAAATAAAGCGTCAAAATGTCAATTTTGCTTTGTAATTTTGAATCACTATTTACGACCTTTACCAAGTAAACATGAGCAAATGAGTATTTTTAAGCAATTATTTTCAAGTTCTAATCAAGACAAGGAGCCGCAAAAGCAGCTTCCGTGGATTCCATTAATAACAATAGACCAGTTAGATTCCTTAGTAGAACAATCTAAAACCAAACCTGTGGTTATTTTTAAGCATTCTACGCGCTGTGGAATTAGCTCGATGACTATGCGTCAATTCGAATCGAATTATGCCGTTCCAGAAAACACAATCGCTTTATATTATTTAGACTTAATTGCTAATCGAGAAATATCTAACGAAGTTGCAATTCGGTTTCAGGTAATACACCAGAGTCCACAAATGCTTATTATTCAAAACGGAACTACGGTACATTCAGCCTCGCATTACGAAATACAACCCAGTTCGATTGAACGTTTTATTTAGGGGTATTGGCCGGAAGTATTTTTGTACTGCAATTCCCAAAGCCAATGCGCACGTCATTATTTTGGCTGTAGCCTTTTAGAATAACAGTGTCGTTATCTTCTATAAAAGAGCGTTTGTTGCCATCTGGTAATGTAATAGGGTTTTTTCCGCCCCAAGAAAGTTCCAACATAGACCCATACGAATCTGGAGTAGCACCAGAAATGGTTCCGCTGCCCATCATGTCTCCCGAAATTACGTTACATCCGTTTACGGTATGATGCGCCAACTGCTGAGACATATTCCAATACATATATTTAAAGTTAGAATGTGTCACTTTATGCGCTTGGCTGCCTTCGGGTTGTATATAAACCTCTAAATTAATATCGTAGCTTTTTTCCCCGTTATATTGCAGGTAGGGGAGTTGTTCTTTTTCTGGTTTAGGACCAGCAACTTTAAAAGGTTGCAAGGCATCTAAGGTTACAATCCATGGCGAAATAGTCGAGGCGAAGTTTTTTGCCAAAAATGGGCCTAACGGTACATATTCCCACTTTTGTAAATCGCGTGCGCTCCAATCGTTAAACAAGACTAGCCCAAAAATGTATTCTTCGGCCTCGTTAACTGGAATAGGTTCTCCCAGATGATTTGCATCTGTAGTAATAAAGGCCATCTCTAGTTCAAAATCTACACGTTTAGAAGGTCCGAATACAGGAGTTTCTGCTCCCACAGGTAAGGTTTGCCCATTAGGTCTATGCACGGGAATTCCACTAGGAATAATAGACGAACTACGTCCATGATACCCAACAGGGATATGTAACCAATTTGGCATGAGTGCATTTTCCGGATCTCTAAACATACTGCCCACGTTGGTAGCGTGTTCTTTACTAGAATAAAAATCGGTGTAATCGCCAATATTAACAGGCAATTGCATTTCTATTTCGTCTAGCGTAAAAATTATAATCTCTCTATGTATGGCATTGTTTTTTAAGCTGTCGTTTTTTGCGTCAAAAACTTCTGCTATTCTATTGCGAACTAAGCGCCATGTTTTTCTCCCGTCCGAAATAAAATCGTTTAAGGTGTCCTGTAGAAAAATATCGTCGGTTAAATCGATACCATCAAAATAACCCAACTGATGCATTGCTCCTAAATCTATGGCAAAGTCGCCAATGCGTGTTCCAATGGTAATAATATCGTCACGCGTTAAAAACACACCAAAAGGAATATTTTGTATTGGAAAATCGGTTTGAGCTGGAAGTTCTAACCAGGTTTTACGGCTGGGATCGTTTGCAGAGAGTGGCATAATATATTCTTGATAAGATGTTGGTAAATTACTTACCCAAAGATATAAATTAAGCCGTACTAAACGAATCTAATCCGTATTTTTGATGTTCTAATTTTTAATTCGACTTCATGCAACGAGATGAGCAAATATTTGAGCTAATTCAAGAAGAGAAAGAGCGCCAATTAAACGGCTTGGAATTAATCGCTTCAGAAAACTTTGTAAGTGACCAAGTTATGGAAGCTACAGGTTCTGTGTTAACCAATAAATACGCCGAAGGGTATCCTGGTAAACGTTATTATGGAGGTTGTGAAGTTGTAGATATCGTAGAACAATTGGCCATAGATAGGGCCAAATCCTTGTTTGGAGCCGAGTACGCCAACGTACAACCGCATTCTGGATCTCAGGCCAATACTGCAGTTTTTGCCGCTTGTTTAAACCCAGGAGATACGTTTTTAGGGTTCGATCTTTCGCATGGAGGACATTTAACCCACGGTTCGCCAGTTAATTTTTCTGGAAAATTATACAATCCTGTATTTTATGGAGTGGACAAGGCAACAGGAATGCTTAATTACGATACCATACGTGAGATTGCTATCGAGGCTAAACCCAAGCTTATTATTGCTGGAGCTTCTGCATATTCTCGTGAAATAGATTACGAACGTTTTCGTGTTATTGCAGACGAAGTAGGAGCTTTACTTATGGCCGATATTGCCCATCCAGCTGGTTTAATTGCAAAAGGAATTATCGCCGATCCAATTCCACATTGTCATGTAGTAACTACAACAACACACAAAACCTTGCGCGGCCCTCGTGGTGGATTAATATTAATGGGTAAAGATTTTGAAAACCCTTTTGGAATCAAATTAAAAAATGGATCACTTAGAAAAATGTCTTCGTTGTTAAACAGTGGGATTTTTCCAGGAAATCAAGGAGGACCTTTGGAGCATGTAATTGCAGCCAAGGCTATTGCTTTTGGCGAAGCCTTAAGCGACGAATTTTTACATTATATGATCCAAGTTAAAAAGAATGCCAGTGTTATGGCCAAGGCATTTATGGACAAAGGTTACCAGGTAATCTCTGGGGGTACAGACAACCACATGATGCTAATAGATCTGCGCAATAAGAACATTAATGGTAAACAAGCAGAGGAAGCCCTGGGTGTTGCAGATATTACGGTAAATAAAAACATGGTCCCATTCGACACCCAATCGCCATTTGTCACCTCTGGAATTCGTATTGGAACTCCTGCAATTACTACCCGTGGTTTGGTTGAATCTGACATGCAAACTATTGTAGATTTAATAGATCAGGCACTTAGTAATTTTGAAGATACCGCTGCTTTAGAAGCCGTAGCAACCCAAGTGAATGCACTTATGGCTGGGAGAAAGCTTTTTAACGCTTAGTATTTATTGGTTTTTCTTGGCTTTTGCTATCTTTGGACGTAAGGTGTAAAACAACACTTGCACCCTAATTTGTGTAAAAGTTTTTGTATGAAAAGATTCTTATTATTCCTTGGAGTAGTAGCTACCATTTACGCCTGTTCCGAATCGAATACCACAATAGCGCTAAATAAATCTGTTGTAACTGCAATGGACAACAACAATGTAGAAGATACCTTTTTACATTTTGTGTCTAATGACCAGACTGGGATTACCTTTAAAAACGGGATAGAAGAAACCGAGTATAAAAATCATAAGTCATATACCCAAATATACAATGGGGCAGGAGTTGCCGTAGGCGATATAAATGGGGACGGTTTACCCGACGTTTATTTTGCTGGAAATTCTGTAGACGACAAATTATACATAAATAAAGGAGATTTAAAATTCGAAGACGTTACTGCAACCTCTGGAATTGGCAAATTTGTTGGCGGTTGGTCTTTTGGTGTAAATATGATAGATATTAATGCCGATGGACATTTAGATATCTATGTTTCTAAGGCAGGTCCGTATAGCAATGCGCAGTACCTAAGCAACAGGCTATTTATAAATAATGGCGATGGTACCTTTACAGAACAAGCTGCTAAATACGGTTTAGATATAAAGGCTTATAGTGTGCAATCGGCTTTTTTTGATTACGATTTAGACGGCGATTTAGATATGTACCTAGCCAATCACCCAAAACCTGGGTCGGACGAGGCTAATCCTGCAAGTTTTGCCAAATATGTAAACGATATTAAAACCGGAGTTTTAAGAACTGACAATTTTTACGAAAACCAAGATGGCGTGTTTGTGGACAAAACAGACGAGGCACAAATGGTTAATTATGGCTATAAAAATGCCATAGGAGTTGGGGATTTAAACCAAGATGGTTATCCCGATTTATACATAAGCACAGACTTTGGAGAGCCCGATTTATATTACGTAAATAACGGCGATAAAACATTTTCTAATAAGGCAAGAGCGAGTTTAAAGCACATAACGTATTACAGCATGGGAAGCGATGTTACCGATGTTAACAACGACGGCCTTTTAGATATTTATGTAACAGACATGACCCCAAACGACCATGTGCGTTCTAAGACCTTTATGCCGTCTATGGATACCGATAAGTTTAACGCCTTTGTGCATTATGGGTTTCATCATCAGTATATGCTTAATTCATTGCAAATTAATAATGGGAACAACACCTTTAGCGAAATAGGACAAATGGCGGGAATTGCCAAGACCGATTGGAGCTGGGCACCTTTGTTTTTTGATATCGATTTGGACGGTAAAAAAGATTTGTTTGTAACCAATGGAATTAAAGAAAACCTAAACGATAACGACATTAAAGAAAAGGTTTTTGGAAAGCAAGACGAATTAAAACGCACCTTATCTTTAGAAGAATATTTAGAGCTAGTACCTTCCGATATTACCCCAAATCAAGTCTTTAAGAATCAGGGGGACCTAAGTTTTAAAGATACTTCCAACAAGTGGATGGACAACACCAATTTTAATTCTAACGGCGCCGCTTATGCAGATTTAGATAACGACGGAGATTTAGATTTAATTGTAAATAACATGGATGCGCAAGCAGCCATTTACCAGAACAAAGCTCCAGAAGGAAAACACGGAAACTCCATTGTTTTAGCGTTAAACGGTCCTAGTAATAATCCGTTTGGGTTAGGGGCGAAGGTGCGCATTCCAAGCGAGGATCAAACCATATATTACGAGCACTACCCAGCACGTGGGTATTTAAGTTCTATGGACTATACGGTTGTTCTTGGAGTAGGTACCGCGCAAACAATTAACACCTTAGAAATTACATGGCCAGACGGCAAAGTTTCTGTAGTTAATAATATAGATGTAAATCAAAAAATCACGGTCAATTATAGCGGTTCTTCTAAATCGAATCCAATAACTTCTAGTGAACAAACGCCTTTGCTGGCAAAAGTTAACCCAGAATCGCAAGGACTAAATTTTAGCCATAAAGAAGATCGAATAGACGATTTTAAAAAGCAAGTACTCTTGCCGTACTCGCAATCGCAAAATGGTCCGTTTATTACTCAGGGCGATGTTAACGGCGATGGTTTAACCGATTTGTTTATTGGCGGCGCTTCGGGTAGCCCAGCGTCTTTATATATACAAAAGAGCGATGGCACTTTTAGTCAAGATACACGTTCTGCCTGGGCGCAAGACGCTCCATACGAAGATTTGGGAGCAGCCTTTATAGATGGCGATTCAGATGGCGATTTAGACTTGTATGTAACCAGTGGGGGAGCGGCTTTTCCTGAAGGTTCTCCTGCTTATCAAGATCGGTTTTATGTAAACAACGGAACCGGATTATTTGCCAAAGCCAGAAACGCAATACCACAAGAGACTATTAGTTCGCAAGTAGTTCTAGCCCAAGATATAGATGGTGACGGCGACACCGATTTGTTTGTTGGAGGGCGTATAATCCCGGATAAATATCCGTATTCGCCAGAATCGTTTGTTTTAATTAACGATCGTGGCTTGTTTAAAAATGCAACGGCTAGCATTGCCCCAGAACTTAAAGAAGCTGGATTAGTTACTAGTGCAATATTTTCTGATTACGATTCAGATGGCGATAAGGATTTACTTGTTGTTGGGGAATGGAGTCCAATCCAAATATTTAATAACACCAACGGAGTTTTTACCAAGGTAGCTGTACCCGAATTGGAAGATTCAAGAGGGATTTGGTTTAGTATTCAAGAGGCCGACTTAGATGGCGATGGCGATATGGACTATTTGGTTGGGAATTTAGGATTGAATTCTAAAATGACTGCTAAAAAAGACAAGGCATTTCATGTTTTTTGTGACGATTTTGACAACAATGGCACTTACGATGTTGTATTTTCTAAAGATTATAAAGGTAGTTTGGTGCCTATGCGTGGGCGAGAATGCTCCAGTCAACAAATGCCTTTTATTTTAGATAAGTTTACCAACTTTCAAAGTTTTGCCAATGCGAGTTTAGAAGATATTATTGGTCAGGAAAAACTAGAGAACGCATTGCACTATACAATTACCGACTTTAAAAGTACGGCCTTAATTAATCAAGGTGGAGGTGCTTTTACTAAAGTGGCATTACCGTATCAAGCTCAGGTTTCTACCATTCAAGATTTTGTTATTGCTGACTTAAATGCAGACGGGAAACAAGAAATAATAGCAATAGGAAACTTATACCCAACCGAAGTAGAAACAACACGCTACGATGCCTCTACGGGTGTAATAATGCACTACAATAACGGCGAATTTACGGTGCTACCTAAAAATCGTAGTGGTTTGGCTACAGAAGGAGATGCCAAAGATGCCTTGTTAATTAATACGGCCAATGGTAGTCAGCAGTTATTGGTTACCAATAATGCGGGGAACTTAGAGACTTATCGCGTAAATAAACCTTAATCTTCGTCTGGAAATACTACGCTTTCGTAAGCACCTGCGTCAAAAGGTGAGCTGCGCATAACATTTAATATATCGAAGGGTACAATGGCGCTCCCAGAAGGGTCCAAACCATTTGCTCCAGAGTCGTTTGGAATATTAAGTTGATTGTTAAACGGGTCCAAGAACAGGGGTTCTTCGTTTAAAACCACATTGGTATAATTTAAGGTATTGCTAAAATCGTAAAGCGGTATATCGTCAAAAACGCCTTGAACATCGTTAAATTTAATTAGGCTGTTGGTAAAGTTAAAATTAAAGTCTACCGAGCCTTCATCAAAAAGTCCTAGTTCAATATTTTCGTTACCACCAATAATACAGTTGGTAAAGTTTGCTGCTACCAAATCGGCCACTACAAATTCGGTTTCGCTTACTTGCAATACATTATCTATCTGTACGGCAGGAAAGCTTCTAAAACTGCTGGTCCAATAGTTTACAAAGGTAGAGTGTCTAAAGTCGTAACGCCCTCCTAGCGAAAGCGCTAGGGCAGATTGTCCTGCATTATTTATAACTACATTTTCGCCGTCTATAAAGCCGGTTCTTGCCAATAGTCCAACATTAGAATTGTTATAAATCTGAACATTGCTTAAAGTTAATGTAGGTTCGGCAGTTCCGTCGTTACTATCCATTAATATCCCTACGGTACCATTTTTTATGGTTGTGTTAGTAAAAACATGCCCAGTACTACCTTGGGTAAGCCAAATTGCACCCCATTGTCCGGGAAGATTGGCAAAAAGAGGTTCTAGTCGGTCCCCTTCAAAAATCACTTCGTTTTCTAGAGCAACGGGGTCTGTACTTGGCGTCCCATTAACTTGCATACTACCTGTATTGGCGACTAAAATTCCACTGTTTGCATGAAAATGAACTCGAGCTCCGGCGTCTACCGTTAGGGTTTTGCCTACTCCTACAGCTGCGTATCCGTAAATTACATAGGGTTTTTCGTTTGTAAAATTAAGCTCGTCATCGTCTAAAAAGAAGCCCTCGATAAGCACATCTTCGCCATCGGCGTCCATTCCTAAATTTAAAGTCTCTACCGTACCATCTGCGGCTCTATCTGGAAATAAAAATACAGCGTCCTGCACTAGGGTTACTAGTTCTACGTTTTGCTGATTCCCTCCAGTGTCGAATTGTATCTGATCGGTATATAAAAACTGATTATCGCTGTCTGCTAGGCCTTCAATATCTACTGTGGTTTCTACAAAAACAAAAATGCTGTCTTTAGCGCGAATAACAATATCCTGAAAAGTTTTACCAGGAATACCATCTACATTTAACCTGTAAAGCGAACTTTCACCACTTCCCAGCTGAACATTAGGAATGTTTACATCGTCGTTACCGCGATTGTACACTTTTAAGTTGTACGTGCTCGAACCAATATTTGTAAAGACGGTGTCTAGGTAAACGGTGTCCCTAGAAAATTCTAGGTTCCCTGTGTTAGGTACAGTTTCGAAGTCGTTTCTACAACTACTCCAAAGAACTATACTACCTAAAAGTAAAAGCGCGTATAAGCTTCGCATAAAGTCAATTTTGTGTAAAAATATAACTTTTTAGATAGCTTATTATTGTAGCACCAACTTAATTGTTTTTTTTGCGTTGCTCACGGGCTAATCTGCGTGCGGCCTTTTTTTGTTCCCACTTTATTCTTTTAAACTTAGTGGTATTGGCGTCCTGCTGCTTTCTAACCTCTGGGGCTATCCATTTAGAAGGTTCATTATTTTTTTCTTCGCCCCATATTACTATTCCGGCCACAGCGCCACCTAAGATTATTTCTTCTATCTCTTGGTCTATAGACAAGGCTATGTTTAAGGTAGAGGTGGTGGTGTCAATTGTAAATTCTTGATTTTTAAATCCAATATAACTAACAACTAGGGTGTCGTTTGGTTTAGCCTCTATAATATAATTACCATCAAAATCTGTAGAAGATGTCGTTTTACTTCCTTTTACCAATACGTTTGCACCTGGAAGTACTTCGCCCGTCTCTTTTTCTATTACCTTACCTTTAATTTTTATAAGTTTTGTCGATTCTTCAACTGGCTGCTCTTCAATAAGTTCGACAACGTCGCCAACGAGTTCGATAATCATTTCACCCTCGTAAACCTCTTCAATCTCTAAAACCTCTTCAATCTCTAAAACTTTTTCAATCTCTAAAACTTCTTCGACAGGCCTAAATAGGGTCAATCCGCCAGTAACTACCTCTATTTCTGAGCTTATACATTTTTCAACATTAACTAAGTCAGTTGTAAAAGTAGGGTCTGGGCTTAACGCAAAATTATAGAGGTCCTGTTGCTTGTTTATTACGTACTGTTCGCTCCAGAAGCCTATATAGTTAATAGCAAGGGTGTGTCCCACTTGCACCTGCATTCTATACTGCCCTTTAGAATCTGTTTGAATATGGTCTTTGGTTTCTAAAACAGCGATTCGGACTCCAGCTAACGGATTGCCGTTACCGTCTGTTATAACTCCTTTTATAGCCTTTGTAAACTGCCCAGTTTTACTACCAATGTTTAAAGAAACATAATTGTTAGATGTAAAATTAGTCGAGGTAGGACTGCCTTGACTATAAGCGCTCGTTGTAGCTAGTAAGGCAAGCGGTAAAATAAATGACGCGGCTAGAGGCGGAATAAACGAATACCGCTGTTTGCTTAAATTAATAGGGCGGTTTAATTGTGAACTTTTAAATCTGCCACAAAGGTTTCCGTGCTTTTGCACATAACTACTTATAAACCTATCGTTCTTAGTTGTAAAATCTACAACCACCTTTTCGCAGGAATCGCAGAATCTGCCTTTGTCTTTAGGAGTCATTTTGTTCCAGTCTTCGTGACATGGCTCTGGAATCGAAATTGTAATGTTTTTGCCCATAACGGTTGTGTTTGATTATAAATCAAAGCACTTGGTTTTAGGGGTAAATTAAAAGTGGTATTGAGTAAACGGGACGTTTTAGTGAGTAAACGCGTATTTTTAGTTTTTCTCGATGCTGACTTTAAAGAGCTTATCCCAATTTTTCCCTGTCAAAAACAGCGTTCCAGGCTCTCCTTTGTAGGCTATTCCGTTAAGTACATCTAGCTCTGGATGCTGACTTACTTGGTCTTTTAAGGTTTTGGTGTTTATAACTCCTTCTACAACGCCTGTGGCAGGATTAATTATTGCAATAGCATCTTTCTGCCAGACATTTGCATAGATTTTGCCGTCTATAAATTCCAGTTCGTTTATGTTATCAATCTTACTGGTATTGGTGTAAATCTCTATATAATCGGTCTCTAATAGGGTTTCTGGGTCTAGTTTCCAGATTTTATGCGTTCCATCACTTTTATAGATGGTTGTCCCATCGTTACATAATCCCCAACCTTCTTTACTCTTATTGTAATAAAAGGTTTGCTGAGTTTTTAAGGTCTCTTGATTGTAAACAAAACCCTTACGGTTTTTCCAAGTCAATTGGTAAACCTTTCCGTCTTTAACGGTAAGACCTTCGCCAAATAAGCGATTGTCAAGATTAATTTTCTGAACCACAGTTCCGCTTAAATAATCCACCTTACGCAAGGTAGATTTTCCTAGTTGTCCCGTACTTTCGTACAAGGTGTCTCCAACAAATTCGATTCCTTGTGTAAAGGCTTTAATATCGTGTGGATAGCTTTCTAGAATGTTGTACTTATATAAGGTAGGCACTTGGTCGCCATAAAGAATCACTGCATTAGACGCAGAATAAGTGTTACCCGAACTATAAATTTTAGCGGTAATTAATCGCTCACCCACGCGGCCATCGGGAATATTAATTGTAGTGGCTTCTATATTTGATGCCCCAGAAACACGAATTCCGTCTATTAAATAGGCTACAGAATCTACCGCTAGTCCGTCTTTATTTATTACCTCTAATGCTAATGGGTTGCTTACCGCTTGGTTTTTTAGATCACCTTTAAACTCCAAACTAAAGCTAGATTCGGCTTTTTTTAATGCATTCCCACAGGAACTTATTAAAACGGAAGCAGTTAGAACAAAAAGTAAGGATTTAAAAGGGGTCATGTCTATTTTTTGTGCAAGATATTCAATTAAAATCAGACCCAAAAATCATTGTTTTTATTCAAAATGCGTTTATCTTTGCAGCGGCAAGTCCTACACAACTAGCTCCTGTTGAATCCCCCAGGGTGGGAACACAGCAAGGGTAGACGGTCGTAGCAGTGTGATGTAGGTCGCTTGCCATTTTTTTATGCCCAAAATTTAACAAAACTTCGCGGCTTTATCTATTTTTGTACACTTGAAACCAGCGCATGAATAAAGTTGTTTTTATAACCGGAGGTTCCTCTGGAATTGGAAAAGCTGTAGGTGAATATCTAATAGATATGGGATTTACGGTCTACGGTACAAGCCGTAACCCTGACAAAGCAACTCCTGGCAAATTCAAATTAATAGCCTTAGACGTAAATAAGCAAGATACCATTAATCAAGCGGTTAATACTGTAATTAAAGAGCAAGGCCGAATAGATGTACTAATAAATAATGCCGGAATTGGCATTTCTGGACCTTTAGAAGAAACTCCCGACGCCGAAATTCATCAAGCGTTTAACACCAATTTTTATGGTCCAATTCGCGTAATAAAGGCAGTAGTGCCTTATATGCGAGAAGCGCGCTCTGGATTGGTTATAAATATTACTTCTATTGCTGGCTATATGGGCTTGCCATACCGAGGCGTTTATTCGGCAAGTAAAGCAGCCTTAGGTGTTGTTAGCGAGACCTTGCGCATGGAGCTCAAGGAATTTGGAGTACAAATGACCACCATAGCTCCAGGAGACTTTGCTACAAATATTGCGGCAGGACGTTATCACGCTCCGGTGTTAGAAGATTCAGATTACGCCAGTAACTACGCCAAGTCCTTAGATTTAATGAACCAACATGTAGATCAAGGAAGTGACCCACTGGCAATGGCAAAGTTTGTGTATAAGGTGATTCACAAAAAACATCCTAAAGTACATTACCGAGTAGGAGCGCCATTGCAAAAGTTTTCGATTGTACTAAAAAGATTGCTGCCAGATACCTGGTACGAGAAGCTACTTTTAAAGCATTACAAACTCTAACAGTTATTAACAAAATATGCGGATAATTATACGCAATTACCTAAAGAGCGATGCCTTAGGTTCTGTATTTTTGTGATAGCTAAAATCAAATTTTAATTCTATGAAGTTTTTTATCGATACCGCCAACTTAGATCAAATACGTGAGGCACAGGCCTTGGGAATTTTAGATGGTGTAACCACAAACCCTTCGCTAATGGCTAAAGAAGGTATTACAGGAAAAGCCAATATTATTCAACATTACGTAGACATTTGCAATATTGTAGATGGCGATGTATCGGCCGAAGTAATCTCGACAGATTTTGAAGGCATGATAGAAGAAGGAAAAGAACTCGCAGCTTTGCACGAGCAAATTGTAGTTAAAGTTCCTATTATTAAAGATGGAATAAAAGCTATCAAGTATTTTTCTGATAACGGAATTCGCACCAATTGTACTTTAATCTTTTCGGCAGGGCAGGCATTATTAGCCGCAAAAGCCGGAGCGACTTATGTATCGCCGTTTATAGGACGTCTGGACGATATTTCTACCGATGGCCTAAATTTAATTGCCGAAATTCGAATGATTTTTGACAACTATGGCTATAATACAGAAATACTAGCAGCCTCTGTTAGACATACCATGCACATTATTGATTGTGCCAAAATTGGTGCCGATATTATGACAGGACCACTAAGTTCTATAGAAGGGCTGTTAAAGCATCCTCTTACAGACATTGGACTCGAAAAGTTTCTAGCCGACTACCGCAAAGGAAACTAAGTATTATATTTTAGAAGATAGGCCTCGCAGCAATGCGGGGCTTTTTTATTGGTTAAGAATGCCTAGTAATTCCAGTTCAAATCTACTACTGGCTAGATTGGTGTTGTTTTCTAGAATCACACCGTTTTTGTCTACAATTACCGCTTTATTCAAGTTGTTAATAACCAATTGCTTTTTGGCTAAGTCGGAATCGTTAAAACGGAATTCAGTATCTGGATTAAACTTTCTTTTTTCTAAAAGCTTAAGCCATTTTTTGTGGTTCTCACCAACACAAATACCAATAAATTCAAACTCAGGATATTTTTCCTTCATTTCGGCTGCCTTTAGATGAATACGGGTGTTGTGACGTGAAGATTCAGAAGACCAAAAGAACAGAACAGTTGGTTTGTTTATCGCACTGCGCAAATCTTTTAAAGTACTGCTCGATGTTGCAATTACTTGGTTAGGTAAAGGTTGTCCCGGCACCATATTGTTGCACGTATTTAAAAGCTCATTTAAATCTTGTGTATGGTTGTTGCTGTTGTTTTTGGCAGTAAAGAGTGCCGCTATTTCTGAATTGTGCACCGAATCTTTAGAGTGAATTAAAAAACGCTCGGCGGCGGCATACATTAAATTGTTTTTTAACGAATCATGCGTAATAATGCTGTCGATAAGTTCAATCTTAGTTTTAGAATGAATCCAAGAATTGCGATCAAATCTGGCGCGATTCATATAGGTCGTGTAGGTTACATTATCCAAATACATAGTAAGGTAGCGGTAGTAAGGATAATAGGTATATAGGTTTCCGTTTCCGTAATCAACAGAACTTCTGTAATCGTAAAAGTTTGTGGGAAGACTTGTAATATTTTCTACATGATTACTTCCATAATGGGCAAAAGGGTACAACTCTTTTTTAGCGTAGTTATCGTAATTAATACTCGCTTGTGCTATTTCGTTAAATCTATCGCAGGTGTTATTTTTTTGATTGAATTTGGCGAGCATATTTTCCCGAACTGCTTGCATTGAATCTACAGAAGCGCTAAATTCTTGGGCACTTTTTTGATAAAACTTGGGCATATACTTATTTTCCTTTTCGTTATGCAAAAACATATTGATAAGAAAATTGTTCTTTTCGGCTCCCTTTCCGGTATAGGCTAAAGATTCGTCGAATTCTACAGTATTTACACGAAGCATAATACTGTCTCCTGGTTCGATATAAAACAATTGGTACTCCCTGTGTATAAAAGAATACAAGCCTGGTTCTATAGTATCAAATTCGTAGTTAAAAAAGTTATTCCTGTCTAGGGCAATGGTATCTATTATCACGCTATTTTTAGCGAGCACCACAAAGTCAGCTTCGGGGTTTATAATTTCACCCCCAAACCAAGTTCTAATTTCTTCGGGTTCTTTATCGCCACAAGCCACTAATAATAGTGCAAATAGCGAGAAGAGTAATTTTTTATGCAAATTGACGCTAAACATTATTTATTTTAACATAACAAAAGTAGGGCGTTGAGCGCTACTCTTGTGTTAAGTAGGCGTTAAAATAATAGTCTAGTATTCGTTTTAAGAATCGCCCCTAAATGTCTATTTTTGCGGCAAATTACGTAACCTTTAGTCTATGTTGTCTGTATCT
Organism: Gilvibacter sp.; assembly: GCA_965277295.1. Lineage (GTDB taxonomy): Bacteria > Bacteroidota > Bacteroidia > Flavobacteriales > Flavobacteriaceae > Gilvibacter. Next base: position 69,161 of record OZ255720.1, on the reverse strand, counting down.
AATTTATCTGTCCAATTTGGAAAGCGCGTTTTGTTCGACGAAGTTAACACCGCGTTCTTACAAGGGAATTGCTATGGTATTATTGGTGCCAACGGTGCTGGAAAATCTACTTTTTTAAATATTATCGCGGGCAAACAGGACCCAACTTCAGGGCATGTGCATTTAGAGCCGGGTAAACGTATGTCTGTTTTAGAACAGAATCATAATTTGTTTGACCAGCACACTGTTTTAGAAACAGTATTAATGGGTAATAAACCGCTTTATAAGGTTAAATCAGAGATGGATCAGATTTATGCTAAAGCAGATTTTAGCGATGCCGACGGGGAGCGAGTAGGGGAATTGCAAGTAGTTTTCGAAGAAATGAACGGTTGGAATGCAGACAGCGATGCCGCTGCCTTATTGTCTAACTTAGGAATTCCTGAAGACTTGCATTATACGACCATGAGCGATGTAGATGGTAAACAAAAAGTCCGTGTTTTATTAGCGCAGGCTTTGTTTGGTAATCCAGATGTACTAATTATGGATGAACCTACCAACGACTTAGATTACGAAACCATTTCTTGGTTAGAAAACTTTTTGGCCAATTACGACAATTGTGTAATTGTGGTTTCTCATGACCGTCACTTTTTAGATGCAGTATGTACTCATATTAGCGACATTGATTTTGGGAAAATAAATCATTTTTCTGGAAACTATACCTTCTGGTACGAATCTAGTCAACTTGCTGCAAGACAGCGTGCACAACAGAATAAAAAGAGCGAAGAAAAGAAGAAGGAACTTCAAGAGTTTATTGCGCGATTTAGCGCAAATGTCGCAAAATCTAAGCAGGCTACTTCTAGAAAGAAAATGATCGATAAGCTAAATATAGAAGATATTAAGCCGTCGTCTAGGCGTTATCCCGCTATTATTTTTGAGCGCGAACGCGAAGCGGGAGATCAAATTTTAAATGTAGAAGGTTTAAGCTATAGTTTAGATTCCGAACCATTATTTAAAGACATAGATATTAACCTTGCCAAAGGCGATAAGGTTGTATTGTATTCTAGAGATTCTAGAGCGACGAATGCTTTTTACCAAGTTATAAATAATCAATTAGAAGCAGACGCTGGTAAATACCAATGGGGTGTAACTACCACCCAAAGTTATTTACCTTTGGATAACTCAGAATTTTTTAAAGAAAAAATGAGCCTTGTAGATTGGTTACGTCAATGGGCAAAAACCGAAGAAGAGCGCGAAGAGGTATTTATTCGCGGGTTTTTAGGTAAAATGTTATTTAGTGGAGAAGAGGCGCTAAAGAATTCGGATGTGCTTTCTGGTGGAGAAAAAGTGCGTTGTATGTTAAGCAGAATGATGATGCTACGCGCCAATGTACTTATGTTAGACGAACCAACCAATCACTTAGACTTAGAATCTATTACCGCTTTTAATAATTCGCTTAAAAATTTTAAAGGAACCGTTTTGTTTACTACGCACGATCACGCTTTTGCACAAACAGTCGCCAATCGCGTAATAGAAATTACTCCTAACGGCGTAATAGACAGATACACGACCTTCGAAGAATATATGAGTGATTCTAAAATAAAGGAACTACGGGCTAAAATGTATGCGGTAACCGTTTAGGCGTTAAAGTATTTACTGTCCCAAATTGCAGTATTAAAATTCTTACCAGCAGCAAATCCATAATAGAGTACAACTGCGGCCACAGCTTTAAACATAAATAGAAATAGCAAAACGTATTCTTGCATTCCAATGGCGCCTTTTGTAAAAAGTTGCATTGGCGAAATTGCCGTAAGTAAAATACTGGCGACAAAAACACTAAAAACTAAATTTTCGAAGTTCTTTACCGGCCAAACTAGGGCTTTTCGCAACCCGTGAAGGTCGTTACCCCATTTGTGAATTAAATAGTAATACCCGTTACCCATAGGAGCAAATAGCAAGGGGTCGTCTGCATTTTCTAGTTTAAATAACTTAGAAGGGGCCATAATTTTAAAGCCTTGAATTGCAATGTCGTGCTCCTTCTCGAGGGCTCGAATTTTAGAAATTGCTTCTTCGGGAAATTCATTTTTAAAAAAGGCAGTATCTAAAAACCGCAAGCGATAATCCACACATGTATCTTTAATAGCTTGTATGTGAACTATACGATTTTTGTCAAGTAAATCTATATTAAATGGGTTGCTGTAGACGGTTGCTCTGCGTTTTAAACGCACTCCAATTTGTTCCCGATCCACCGTATTTTGAGCTAGTATTTTTGCTACGTTCTTTAGCACATAAACCGATTGGTCTTGGCCTTTTTTGTGCTTATTTAAGGCCTTTAAAAGATCTGTTTTTCGCGTCATGCCAATTTTTTTCTATAAAGTTAATTCCTAACCAACTAGATTCCAAATGGGTCTTGTTAAAATTATGGTTTTGAGCGCTGCTCGAGCACAGCCTCTACCTGGGCTAAAGAAGTTCCTTTGGCTTGCAACAATACCAATAGGTGATAAACCAAATCGGCGGCTTCGCCATGAAACAAGTCCATGTTGTCGTCTTTGGCTTCTATTACTAATTCTACGGCTTCTTCGCCTACTTTTTGAGCTACTTTGTTTATACCTCGCGCTAAAAGTTTATTGGTGTAACTGTTTGGATCTTTGGATTCAATTCTGTTAACCAGAGTTTGTTCTAATTGGTAAATAAACCCAGTAGGTTCTGGGAGATTAAAACAACTTTTTGTTCCCGTATGACACGTGGGGCCAAGCGGGTTTGCTTTTACTAATAGTGCATCTTTATCGCAATCTAAAAACATATCGTGCACCTGTAAAAAATGTCCAGAAGATTCCCCTTTGGTCCATAAGCGCTGTTTGCTTCTGCTGTAAAAAGTAACGCGTTTTTCGGCTTGAGTTTTGGCAAAAGCTTCTGCATTCATATAACCAAGCATAAGTACTTGTCTTGAAATATAATGCTGTACAATCACGGGAATTAAGCCGTTTTCTTTGCTAAAATCTGGGTTCATCTTATTGGAATTTGTTGTTGTTTTAAGTACGATTTTAATTCAGGAATTGGTATTTCGCCATAATGAAATATACTAGCGGCCAAGCCTGCACTTGCTGTAGTTTGTTTAAAAAGGGTGCTAAAATGACTTGATAATCCGGCTCCGCCCGAAGCAATAACAGGAATATTAATACTTGTGCTTACCGCAGCTGTAATATCTAAGGCAAAACCGGCTTTAGTGCCGTCGTTATTCATAGAGGTTAACAATATTTCTCCAGCTCCTAGTTGTTCTACTTGTTTAGCCCAAGCCAAAGTTTTTAACGGAGTTTGAGTTCTGCCGCCATGAACAAATACCGTCCATTGCTGGTCCGCAAATTTAGTATCTATGGCAACTACAACGCATTGACTCCCTAATTCGCTTGCGAGTTCTTCTATGAGTTCTGGTCGTTTTACTGCTGCCGAATTAATACTTATTTTATCGGCTCCTGCCTGAATTAATGCTTTTGCATCTTCCAGGGTGTTTATTCCTCCACCAACAGTAAAGGGAATGTCGATTTCGTGGGCAATTAGCGAAACTAATTCTTGAAGCGTTTTACGAGCTTCTATAGTAGCGGTAATATCTAAAAACACAAGTTCGTCTGCTCCTTCTGCGGCATATTTTCTGGCTAATTCAACTGGGTCTCCAGCATCTTGTATACCGACAAAATTTATTCCTTTTACGGTCCTGCCGTTTTGGATATCTAAACAGGGAATGATTCGTTTTTTTAGCATAGCGTGCTCAGTTCTTTTAAGGTGATTTTACCTTCGTAAATAGCTTTACCAATTATTACACCATAACACCCAATTTCTTGCATGTCAATAACATCTTGCATACCACTTACGCCGCCGCTGGCAATTAAGTCTATCGGGTTTTGGTTTAATAATTCTTTGTATAATCCAGTACTAGGGCCTTCTAACATACCATCTTTGGCTATGTCGGTACAAATAACTTGCTTTATGCCTTTCGCGTAATAGTCGTTAATAAAATCATGAACAGTTAACTGTGTTTGGGTTTTCCAACCTTGGGTGGCAATTTTGCCTGCTCTACAATCGGCACCAAGAATTATTTTGTCTGGGCCATAGTTATCGAGCCAGCTTAAAAATAGTTCGGGATTACTTACTGCTATGCTGCCACCAGTTATTTGCGCTGCGCCCGATTCAAAAGCAATGCGCAAGTCGTCGTCGGACTTTATTCCTCCGCCAAAATCGATCTGCAAGTTTGTTTTACTGGCAATGTTTTCTAAAACTTTATAATTTACAATATGCTTAGATTTTGCCCCGTCTAAGTCAACCATATGTAGTCTTTTAATACCATTAGCCTCGAATTGCTTTGCTACCTCTAGTGGATCTTCATTATAGGTCTTTTGCTTTTTATAGTCGCCCTGTTCAAGTCGAACACAGGCCCCGTTAATTATATCTATTGCTGGTATTATTTGCATTATTAGTTGTTTAATTCTAAGAAGTTTTTAAGTATTTGTGCTCCAATTGTTGCCGATTTTTCTGGATGAAACTGCGTGGCGTAAAAATTGTCTTTTTGTAAACCAGCCGAAAAGGGCTCAATATAATTACAGGTTGCATTGGTGTCTACTCCAACTTGGGCATAATAACTATGTACAAAATATACATCGCTGTTTGGCTTAACCTTATTATATAGGCTACCCTTTAGACTAGTAAGTTCGTTCCACCCCATATGAGGCACCTTGTCTTTTGGTGGGAATTGTTTTACGCGTTCTTTAAAAATTCCAAGGCAAGGCGTGTCACCTTCTTCACTGTGAGAACACATTAACTGCAAACCCAAACAAATACCTAGCATGGGTTGAGTAACCTGTTTTAGCACTTGGTCTAGTCCTTTATTTTTTAAATAACTCATTGCGCTAGAGGCTTCACCAACTCCAGGAAAAATAACCTTTTCTGCGTTTAGAATTTGCTCAGGATCGTCTGTTATAATACTGGCATAGCCTAAACGATCTAGCGCATTTTGAACCGATCTTATATTCCCGGCATTGTATTTTATTATCGCAATCATAAGGTTCCTTTAGTGCTTGGTATACCGGCTTCTCCTGTTTTGGATATCGCCATTTTAATGGCTTTAGCAAAAGCTTTAAATGTTGCCTCTATTTTGTGGTGTTCGTTGTCGCCAGTTACTTGAATATTTAAATTACACTTGGCTGCGTCGCTAAACGATTTAAAAAAGTGAAAGAACATTTCGGTAGGTAAATCACCAACCATTTCGCGATTGTACTGGGCTTCCCATATTATCCATGGGCGACCACCAAAGTCTATCGCTACCTGTGCAAGCGATTCGTCCATAGGCAGTAAAAACCCATATCTGGCAATTCCTTTTTTACTTCCTAATGCTTGTAAAAAGGCTTCTCCAAGTGCTAGGGCAACATCTTCTACGGTATGGTGCTGGTCTATGTGTAAATCGCCTTGTACTTGAATATTTAAATCGACTCCCCCGTGGCGTGCCAATTGCTCTAGCATATGGTCAAAAAAGCCTAAGCCTGTATTTAAGTTATTTTGACCAGTGCCGTCAAGGTTTAGTTCAATTAGGATGTCGGTTTCGCTTGTTTTTCTGTGCACAACGGATTTCCTGTCTTGATTAAACAAGTGCGAATAAATTGCTTCCCAAGATGTCGTACTTAGCACAGCATCTTTTGAATTCTGTGTTCCAATAAATATTCCTTGAGCACCTAAGTTTTTGGCCAATTCAATGTCTGATTCACGATCGCCAATTACAAAGGAATTTGCCATATCGTAATTGCCGTGAATGTATTTTTGGAGCATGCCAACTCCTGGTTTTCTGGTAGGGGCATTGTCTTGGGGAAAGCTCTTATCTATAAGAACCTCTGCAAATTCGATGCCTTCGTTTTTAAAAGCAGTCATAATTTTATTATGTGCCGGCCAAAAAGTATCCTCCGGAAAAGAATCGGTTCCTAGTCCATCTTGATTGGTAACCATAATCAATTCATAATCTAATAGCTTTACAATTTTTGCCAAACCTTGAAAGACTCCAGGAAAAAATTCTAACTTTTCTAAGCTGTCCAATTGATAGTCCTCGGGCGGTTCTATTACTAAAGTTCCATCTCTATCTATAAATAATACCTTTTTCATGGCAGTAATGCGTTTAATAGTTTGTTGTTCTCTTCTGGTGACCCTACCGTAATGCGCAAACAATTAGGGACAATTGCAGTTCTATTTCTAATAATTATTTTTTGATCGACCAAGGCTTTATACCAAGCGTTGGCGTTGGTAAATTCGACTAACAAAAAATTAGCGTCCGAAGGGTAAATTTTCAAAACATCTTTACAGCTAGCTAACGCTTTTACTAAGCGCTCTTTTTCGCTTAAAATTAGTTTTAAATTCGCCTCGAATTGTCGCTTGTTTTCTAGCGCTTTAATTGCTGCTGTTTGGTTTAATTGACTAACGTTATAGGGAGGTTTTACCCGATTAAAAAAGTCAATTATGTTATTGTTTGCAAATCCCATCCCAACGCGAGCTCCAGCCAATCCCCAAGCTTTGCTAAAGGTTTGTGACACCATAATGTTTTCACATTTTTGTAATAATGTAACGGAACTGGACTCTGGGCTAAAATCTATATAAGCTTCGTCCACGATAACTAAAGCGTTAAAACTACTGGCTAATCGCGCTATTTCTTCGTGGCTAAAACTGTTTCCTGTTGGATTGTTTGGACTACATAAAAACACCAATTTAATAGTGCTGTCTTTTGCTTTTGTTGCTATTGTATCCCAATCCAAGCCAAACGAGCTGTCTAACTGGCAATACTCCATGGCAACATTATTAATTGCTGCCGACACCTTGTACATTCCGTATGTTGGTGTAAACGTTAAGGCTTTGTCTTGGCCAGGTTCGCAAAATATTCTAAACGCGAGGTCAATTAGTTCGTCGCTGCCATTACCAATAAATATTTGATCGCAATTAACGCCTTTTAGTGCAGCTAGTTTATTTTTTAGTTCCTGTTGCTTTGGATCAGGGTAGCGGTTTAAGACTCCAAAAGGGTTTTCGTTAGCATCTAAAAATACACTCGCGCTTCCAGAGAATTCGTCTCTGGCACTAGAATAAGGCGTTAAATTGGCAATGCAGGGCCGTACAAGTTGGTTTATGTTAGTCATTGCTAATATTTTTTAAACGAACACTTACGGCGTTTTTGTGCGCTATTAGCGCCTCGGCTTCTGCCATAATTTCTATAGTTGGCCCCAAGTTTTTAATACCTTTTTTAGAAATTTCCTGAAACGTAATTTTTTTTATAAAGCTATCTAAAGAGACTCCGCTATATTGTCTTGCATAGCCATTTGTAGGTAGTGTATGGTTCGTGCCAGAGGCATAATCTCCGGCACTTTCTGGAGTGTAATGCCCTAAAAACACAGAACCCGCATTGGTTACTTGATTTGCTAAAGCCGGTGCGTAATCACTGGCCAAAATTAAATGTTCCGGTGCGTATGCATTGCTAAATTCCATAGCGGTATTCATGGTGTCAAAATAGACAAGCTTACTGTTTTTTAAGGCTTCTTTTGCGATTGCTTTTCTAGGTAAATCGTCTAACTGTTTACGTATAGCATAATTTACTTGAGTAATTAATAATTGGCTGTTAGTGACCAAGACCACTTGACTATCTGGTCCATGCTCGGCTTGCGAGAGCAGGTCTGCGGCAACAAATTCAGCTTGTGCTGATTGGTCAGCAATAACTAAAACTTCACTAGGGCCAGCGGGCATATCTATGGCAACGCCCCATTGCTGAACAAGTTCTTTAGCTTTAGTTACGTACTGATTTCCTGGACCAAATATTTTATAAACCTGAGGAATGGATTCCGTGCCAAAAGTCATGGCACCAACAGCTTGTGCGCCTCCTGCTTTAAAAACTTGGGTTAATCCTAGCGCAAGGCAACAATATGCGATTGCTGGTGGTATTAAACCTTTATTATCTGGAGGAGTACAAACAACAATGTCTTTACAACCTGCAATTTTTGCAGGAATAGCAAGCATTAACAAGCTAGAAAACAAAGGCGCCGATCCGCCAGGAACGTAGAGTCCCACTTTTTCTATTGGTAGACTTTTGCGCCAACAACTTATGCCTGCCATAGTTTCTACAGGCAGTGACTGTTCTGCCTGTGAATTGTGAAACGCTTTTATATTGTTAATTGCAGTCGCAATGGCGCCTTGTAATTCTTGAGGAACCAATTTGGCCTGTGCTTTGAGTTCGCTGGCAGAAGCAATTACACTAGAAATAGCGACCTTATCTAGCGATTGGGCATAAGCTAACAGAGCAGCATCACCCTTAGATTTTACGGTATCTAAAATTTGATTAACGGTTTGTTCTAAGGCCTGTTTATTAAGCTCTGGCCGTTTGCAAATGGATTCCCATTGGGCGAATTCTGGATTGTTGTAGGGTGTCATTAACGTACAATTTTATCTATTGGAACTACTAAAATGTCTTCGGCTCCAGCTTGCTTTAGCTGTTCTATGACTTCCCAAAATTGGGCTTCTATAACGACCGAGTGCAAAGAACTCCAGCCTGGTTGTGCTAATGGAAGAACGGTCGGGCTTTTTAAAACAGGTAGTAAATCGCTTACTTCTTGAATTTTATTAGTTGGTACGTTCATAAGCACATATTTCGAAGCCTTGCCTTTAATTACCGCTTCCATTCTAAAGACTAAATTGTCTAGAATGTCTTGCTTTGCTTTAGAAATGGAGTTCGATTTTGCTAAAACAGCCTGAGATTTTAAAATTACTTTTGTTTCACGCAGCCCATTTTTAAAGAGTGTACTTCCCGAACTCACAATATCGCAAACCCCATCGGCCAGGCCAATACTTGGAGCAATTTCTACCGATCCAGCTATTTGGTGAATATCTGCTTGTATTCCTTCTTGGTCTAGAAAGGCTTGTAAGGTGTTGGGGTAGGAGGTGGCAATTTTTTTTCCGTTAAAATAAGCTATGCTATTGGTAGTAATAGATTTTGGGACCGCCAGAGAAACTCTACATTTAGAAAACCCTAAGGGCATTACCGTGGTAACTTGCTTTTGTTTTTCTATTAGTAAATTTTCGCCTAGAATGGCGATGTCCGCAACTCCATCTTCTAAATATTGTGGAATATCTGAGTTTCTTAAGTAGAGAATTTCGAGTGGAAAGTTAGGGGCAACAACCTTTAGTTGATCTTTTCCATTATTTATAGCAATGCCACAATCCTTTAGAAGTTCTATAGATTTATCGTGTAGCCGACCACTTTTTTGAATTGCAATTTTTAGTGTACTCATAGTTTTTATTAATTATCTGAGCACCTCTTTTAGGAATAAAAAAACCCGCCTGAGTTGCTCAGACGGGTTTTGGATATGTTGTTAAATTACATCAATTACCAATTAACTCGCCGTTGAGCCAGAGTGTAAATGGTGATGATGTAACTGTCGTAAATTCATTTGTTTTTTAGTTGGTACAAAGTTGACACCTTTTTTTGGTTTCGACAAGAATTCTTAGAGAAAATTAACATTTGTTTTATTGTAGAAAATTAAAATCAATTGAATAAAGTACCCTGCACTGGTTAATTTTCCTTTACAGATATTATTGTATTTTGTATTTAAATTAATAAACCAAATACCATATTATAATGAAGCGATTCTTGTTTTTCCCCCTTACTGTCCTTGCTCTTTTTAGTACAAATTTGTTTGCCCAAGATGTAGACCTTACTCAGGAAGTTGAGTCCGCAGTAGATAGTGAAAATTTATTTGATCGTGAAATCGAAGAGGTTTTTACTTCAGAGTTAGTGTACTTAAAAGTTGGCAAGAGCGTCAACTACAAATTAGAATTAAGTGAAGATTACGGCTATTATTTGGCCGCTGCCAGTTTTGATAATGTAGAAGAAATAGAAGTGAATGTAATATTATATAAGAATGGACGTGAATACGATTACGCTTATAAAGACGGAGGATTTATTAACGCAGTAGTGTCTCCATATATAGAGAAAAGTGGAATTTATAAAGTTGTGGTAGAAATGCTTAAATGCCCTGAGAACAAATGTCCGGTTCTTTTTAAGGCATATAGACACGAATAATTCAGTAAATTTGCCTAAAACTAATGACTATGAAAAATTTTGTACTGCTGTTTCTTGTTGCCTGTTCAACATTAACTTACGGTCAAAAATACAAAACAGGAGGAAGTAATCAAGCCTATAGGATTATTGATTCCGATACTATTTTTGCCAACAAAACACTTTACGAAAACATTAAAGCTATTCCTAAATTTAGCTATGCAGCTAAAATAATGGAACTAACTGGAGCGCAAGCTACTTTGGACAAACAAGGAATGTGTACTGTGTTTTTGCCTACAAATGCAGCGTTTTCGAATTATAATGAAGACGAGCTTAAGGTCTTAATTAGTCCAGCAAATGCGACTCAATTAAAACAGGCCTTTATGAGTCATATTATTAGTGGCCGCGTAGATGCAAATAGCATTGTGCGCATGACCACAGCAAATAAAGGATCAGCAATATTTAGATCTCCTGGGGAGGTAGATCCAGAGGCAACTGTTAAGGGCAATGTGGTTACTTTAAGTGTCCCGAGTGGTGCCACAGCTAAAATTACAGATACCAATTACTTTCACGCGCAAGGATATTTACATATTGTTGACGGATTTTTATACACCGAATCGAACGATTAATTATGATATTATTTAGAACTCTTTGTATTGTTTTGCTATTTAGCCCATTGGCTATAGCTCAAAACTACACCAGTTATTCTACGGGTAGTACCACAGATGTTATAACGAACCCAACAGGAGGTTCTGTACTTATGGGTGGAGCCACCGAAAGTGACGAAGCCATGCAGTGGTTTTTAGAGCGTGCAGATGGGGGTGATGTATTAGTATTACGAGCCAGTGGTTCAGATGGTTATAACGATTATTTATATTCCGAGCTTGGTGTGACCGTAAATTCTGTAGAAACTATAGTTTTTAATAATGCAACAGCGGCTACCGAGGCTTACATTCACGATAGAATAAGTAAAGCCGAAGCTATTTGGTTTGCTGGGGGCGATCAGTGGAACTATGTTAGTTATTGGCGCGATACGCCTATTCAGACCTTAATAAATGAAGCTATAAACGATAGAGGAGCCGTTATTGGCGGAACCAGTGCTGGAATGGCCATTATGGGCGGGCATTATTTTACAGCTCAAAATGGTACTGTGAGTTCTGCAGCGGTATTAAACAATCCGTATCACCCTAGAGCTACAATTGGCAGTGAACCCTTTTTAGAGATCGATTATTTAAGTGCCGTTATTACCGATACGCATTACGACGATCCAGACAGGCGAGGTCGCCAAACCACTTTTTTAGCCCGTATTATGCAGGATACTGGTGTTGCCGCGCGCGGAATTGCCTGCGATGAATATACAGCGGTGTGTATTGACCAGGCTGGTATTGCTCGAGTTTTTGGAGATTTCCCAAGCTCTAATGACAATGCCTATTTTATAATGTCTAATTGCGACTTAACCGATCCAACTCCAGAAGTATGCCAATTAAATACCCCGTTGCGTTGGAATCGAGGAGGTATGGCATTAAAAGTCTATACAATTAAAGGAACCACTACTGGTAACAATACTTTCGATCTAAACGATTGGAGCACCGGTGTTGGCGGTGTGTGGGAAGATTGGTCTGTAAACGATGCTGCTTTTTTAGCGCAAAGTGGTGCTGCAATTAGCTGTAATCCACTTAATGTTCAGGAATTGGACAGTACGTCAATTCAGGTTTATCCAAACCCGACACAAGACTGGGTTAATATTAAATCTTTATCTGGGATAAATTCGGTGAAGTTATTCGATATAAACGGACGTGTTCAGGTTATTCAGTCCGAATTCCTAGGCGATACCTTTCGAATTGCTACCCAAACCTTAAGCAGTGGTGTCTATATGTTAGTAATACGGTCAGAGACTGGTCAGACGAGTATTAAACGCATTGTTAAAACGAATTAATTACCTTAAACTAGCACCAAACTTAGACTCGAAGGTTTTTTGAAGCTTCCCCATTATCTTATCGATTTGTTTGTCGGTAAGTGTCTTTTTAGCATCTGCAATTGTAAAACTTAAGGCGTAAGACTTTTTGCCTTTGGGTAAGTTTTTACCAGTATATACATCAAAAAGTTGAACTTCTTTAAGCAACTTGCGTTCGGCCTCGAAAGCTGCAGCATGTAATTCGCTAAAGGCAATATTATTGTCCAAAAGCAATGCAAAATCGCGTTTTGCCTCCGGGAATTTCGAAATTTCTTGATACATAATCTCTGAAGTTTCTAGTAACTCCAAAATTAAGTCCCAATTAAAATCGGCATAAAAAACTTGGCTGTCTAGATCAAAAGATTTGCATACAGTCGTGCTTATTATACCCAATTCAACCAAACTGCGTTTGTCGTGGTTAAGGCTAATACCTTCGGTAAAAATATCGTTATTAATTGGTCCTTCTAATAGGTTGGTAAGGCCAAGGCGTTCTAAAACACTATTAGCTATTCCCTTTAAAAAGAAGAAATCAATCGTGCGTTCCCCATTATCATACCAATGGTCTTGCGTAGTTTTCCCCTCTGCAATTATAGCCAAATGCTTGTGCTCCTGTCTGCCACTTGTGTAATTATGGTATGTTTTACCAAATTCAAAAAGCTTTATACTGCCAGCGCGTCTATTTTTGTTGTACGCAACGGCTTCTAAACATGAAAACAACATAGATTGTCTAAGCACCGATAAATCTTGACTTAGCGGGTTTAGCATGGTAATATTATGATCTTCCTTTAACGATTCACTTAACCCTGTATAGTCTGGTTTAGTCAAGGAATTAGCCAGCATTTCGTTAAACCCCAGTGCAACCAATTGATTAGCAACTTTGTCTTGAATATGGTGATCCTGATTTTTTGGATGGTCAGATATAGAAGCGTGTAGCTTTAAGTCGAAATCAATATTGTTATAACCGTAAACACGTAAAATTTCTTCTACAACATCGGCCTCGCGCGTTACGTCGTTTCTAAAGGCAGGAATGGTCATTCCAATACCAGTCTCGGTAACGTTGTTAATTTTAATATCTAGAGCGGTAAGTATCGATTTTATGGTCTCTTTAGGTATTTCCTGACCTATTAATCGCGTTGCATAATCGTAGTTTAAAACAACTTGATGGTCTTTTACTTTTTTAGGGTAAACGTCTACCACGTCGCTTGTAATTTCGCCTCCCGCTATTTCTTTAATTAATATTGCCGCACGCATTAGGGCGTATTCGGTAATATTTGGGTCAATTCCACGCTCAAATCTAAAAGAGGCATCTGTGTTTAGTCCGTGACGTTTTGCTGTTTTTCTAACCGTTACTGGGTTAAAAAACGCACTTTCTAGAAAAATACTGGTAGTTTGATCGGTTACGCCAGAATCTATTCCACCAAATACTCCGGCAATACACAAAGGTTTTTCTGGGTCGCAAATCATTAAGTCTTCTGCATCTAAACTGCGCTCTATACCGTCTAAGGTTGTAAATTTAGTTCCAGCCGGTAACGTTTTTACTTGAATAGTTTGCTTTGCAATTTTAGAGGCATCAAAAGCGTGTAAGGGCTGTCCTAAATCGTGTAACACATAATTAGTTACATCTACAATATTGTTTATTGGTTTTAATCCAATCGCTTTTAATCTATTTTGCAACCACGAAGGAGAAGCCGCTACAGTTAAACCAGTAATTGTAACACCACAATAACGCGGTGCTAGCTTGTTATCTGCTACCTCTACTGCAATTTTATTAGAACGATTATCAACTCTAAAGTTGGTGTTAGAAGGAGTAATTAATTCTAAATTAATTTTTTGTTGAATTAGGCCTGCCTTTAAATCTCGAGCAGTTCCCCAGTGACTCATAGCATCGGCTCTGTTGGGCGTAAGTCCAATTTCGAAAACAGCATCTTGCTCGATGTCAAAAAGTTCGCTAGCGGGTGTTCCTGGTTTTAAATCGGTATCTAAAATCATGATTCCGTCGTGACTTTCTCCAAGTCCAAGTTCGTCTTCGGCACAGATCATTCCCATGCTTACCTCGCCGCGTATCTTTCCTTTTTTAATGGTCCAAGGTTCACCTTCGGCACTGTAAAGTTGAGTGCCAACAGTTGCTACTGGGACTATTTGTCCCTTATCTACGTTAGGTGCTCCACAAACAATCTGGACTGGCTCATCTTGACCAATATCTACTGTAGTTACTTTTAAACGGTCTGCATTTTCGTGCTTTTTGCAAGTTATTACCTTGCCAATAACAACACCTTTAAGTCCTCCTTGTACAGATTCAAAAGCAGTAATGCCTTCTACTTCGAGCCCAAGGTCGGTTAGTAATTCTCCAGTCTTTTCGGGTTCCCAGTCTATGTTAATAAACTGTTTTAACCAATTGTACGAAATCTTCATGCCATGCAGCGTTTTAAAGCTGCAAAGATAGCATTTACCTTGTTTTTTGTAAGTACTTTTATAACTTTCGACCAATGAATTTTAAAATTCGTCCTATGAACCGTTTTTTTCTGCTTTTGTTGCCTTTTCTTTTTTTAAGCTGCACCGAGCAATCTAATACCCCTATGACTGGTTTCTGGAGGGCCGAAATGGTAGTGCAAGACCAAGAAATATTGCCATTTACTCTTGAATTTAAGCCAGATAGTTCCTTTGTGGTGTTCAATGCAGACGAATCAGTAAGTATTACAGATATTGAGTTTAAAGGCGATAGTATTTTTATGAGCCATCCTGTTTTTGAAGGTGTTTTTAAAGGCGTATACAGTAAAGACAAAATAAGCGGAATTTTTATTAAGCCAAGCCTTAATAGAATCACTCCTTTTACAATGGTGGCTGGTAAACAAGATCGTTTTGTAAATTCTAACGACGCTGCTCATGACATTGCGGGGAGTTGGGAAATGGTTTTTAGCCCGAATGTGGAAGGCGATCAATACGTCGCTAAAGGGATTTTTAAGACAGACCAAAATAAGGCTACTGGAACAATAATAACTACAACGGGCGATTACCGTTACTTAGAAGGCGTAGTGGTTGGTAACGAGCTTAAACTATCTACCTTCGATGGTGCACATGCATTCTTATTTAAGGCTACCGTTACAGATTCCACCTTACAAGGTGTATTTTACAGTGAAACCCATTGGAAGGAGCCCTTTGTTGGTAAAAGAAACGATAATTACGAACTGCCTAACGCGAATTCACTTACCTATCTAAAAGAGGGCTACAGTCGTGTTGAGTTTGCTTTCCCCATGCCTAATGGAGATACGTTAACCTTAGATAGTCCCTTGTTTAAAGACAAAGTTGCCGTTATTCAAATAATGGGAACGTTTTGCCCAAATTGTTTAGACGAAACTAAATATTTTGCGAGTTATGTAAAGGCAAACCCGAACCCAAATATTCAATTTGCAGCCTTAGCTTTTGAATACGCAACCACCAAAGAACAAGCTTTTGCGGGAATAAAGCGCTTGGACGACCGTATTGGTATACCGTACCCCGTTGCCCTTGCTCAATATGGGACCGATAGTAAAACAGACGCCAATCAAAAACTGCCCATGTTGAATCATGTGCTTTCTTATCCAACAACTATTATTATAGATAAAAAGGGAGAAGTAAGAAGAATTCATACAGGGTTTAGTGGCCCTGCAACTGGCGAGCCTTACCGCTTATTTAAAGCCGATTTTGAAGCGTTTTTAGCTGAATTGGCTGCAGAATAAATATTAACACTTTACCTAATTTAATTAACAGCCCGCTAACAGTCTGTAAGGCAGGGTATTATTACCTTGGAGTAACTAATTAAACAAAATTCATCATGTCAAAATTTTACACGCACATTGCGCTCGCGCTTACTTGCCTTTTATTTACGACTTATACGGCCTTCGCACAGATAGCCGTTCCAAGGGGTCCGAGCCCGCAAGCAGAGGTATCACAAACTATTGGTTTGTCTACAATTAACGTTAATTATTCTCGTCCAAGCGTTCGCGATCGACAAGTATACGGGACAAATTTGGCCCACTATGGGTTTCAAAATCTTGGTTTTGGAACATCTACGGCTGCGCCGTGGAGAGCAGGGGCTAACGAGAACACCATTATTACCTTTTCTCACGATATGACTGTAGGAGGAAAGCCAATTAAAGCTGGGACCTATGGCTATTTTATCGCTTTAGCCGAATCGGGGCCAGCTACCCTTATTTTATCTAAAAATTCTACGGCTTGGGGAAGTTTTTTCTATAACCAGAGCGAAGATGCCTTGCGGGTCAATATTACTCCACAGCCCATTTCGCATCAAGAAACTTTAATTTTTGAATTTAACAACATCACCCCTAATAGCACTACGCTTATGCTTAAGTGGGAAAAGCTTGGATTTCCTATAAAAATAGAGGTAGCGGTCGCAGATATTGTGCTTGCAGAAGCGCGAAAAGTAATGCAGGACCAACCTGGGTTTAATAGACAGACTTACGAACAGGCTGCAGGATACGCACTACAAAATGGAGGAGATATGCCAGAAGCGCTAGGTTGGATAAACAATGCTATTGAAGGTCAATTTTACAGTCAAAAAACATTTACGAATCACCAAATAAAGGCTGGAATACTAACGGCTATGGGCAGAGCCGACGAGGCTACAGCGCTTATGGATCAGGCTTTAGATTTTGGTACTGTGTTGGAAATTCATCAGTATGGGCGTCAGCAAATTGCATCGGGCAACGTAGATAAGGCATTAGCGGTGTTTAAATTTAATGCAAAAAAATACCCGAATACTTGGCCTGTGCATTACGGAATGGCAAGGGCTTATTCGGCCCAAGGAGACTTTAAAAATGCAATAAAGCACTTAAATAAAGCCTTAGCAAATGCTCCAGACCCAGGTAGCAAGGGTAGAGTACAGGCAAATCTTGATAAACTTAACAAAGGCGAAGATATCAACTAGATTACGTAATTGATAATTGTAAAAGCCCATACTGCGTGCATGCATGTGGGCTTTTTTTACGATATATAATTCCAGATGTTTCGGTACTTGGTCAAGGCGGCATAAGCGATTCTTACGGGTGCATTAACAGCTAATTCTAAATTAGGGTCGTTACGCAAACATTCTTGTGCATAACTTCTGGCAAGCGCCAAAATTGCACCATCCTTTACTATATCTGCAATTCGCAGGTTAAGAACACCGCTTTGTTGGGTACCCATAAGGTCTCCAGGGCCGCGAAGTTTAAGATCGACTTCTGCAATTTTAAAGCCGTCGTTGGTAGCAGTCATGGTTTCTATTCTGGTCTTTGCATCGTGAGTAAGTTTGTGGCTAGTCATTAAAATACAATAACTCTGATCTGCTCCTCTACCAACACGACCTCTTAACTGGTGTAACTGCGACAATCCAAAACGCTCTGCACTTTCTATAACCATAACACTTGCGTTGGGAACATTTACTCCAACCTCGATTACGGTAGTAGCAACCATAATCTGAGTTTCTCCTTTAATAAAACGTTGCATTTCAAAATCTTTGTCGGCCGGTTTCATTTGTCCATGCACTATAGAAATCTGAAAATTGGGCGCTGGGAATTCTCGTGAAATACTTTCGTGTCCATCTATTAAATCTTTGTAATCTAACGCCTCGCTTTCTTGTATTAATGGGTACACAATATAGACTTGATTTCCGGCCTTAATTTGGTCCTTTAAAAAGGCGAATATTTTAAGCCTATTTGCATCGAATCTGTGCACCGTTTTTATCCCCTTTCTACCAGGGGGTAATTCGTCTATAATAGAGATGTCTAAATCGCCGTATAAACTCATTGCTAAAGTTCTTGGGATAGGGGTGGCGGTCATTACTAAAATGTGCGGTGGAGTAGTATTTTTATGCCACAACTTTGCGCGCTGAGCAACTCCAAATCTATGTTGTTCGTCTATTATGGCAAGCCCTAAATTTTTAAATTTTACCTTGTTTTCTAACAGGGCATGCGTGCCAATTAACACTTTTAACTCGCCATTTTCGAGGTTTTCGTGTATTTCTTTACGTTTTGAAGTTTTAGTTGAACCTGTTAATATAGAAATACTGATTTTCAATTTATTACACCATTCTAATAATCCATTATAGTGTTGAACTGACAAAATTTCAGTCGGCGCCATTAAGCACACTTGAAAATCGTTGTCAATGCCTATTAACATTGACATAAATGCAACAATGGTTTTTCCCGAACCCACATCGCCTTGCAGTAGCCTATTCATTTGTGCATTGCTGCCCAAATCGTTGCGAATTTCTTTAAGCACATTTTTTTGAGCTCCTGTTAATTCGAAGGGTAAATGGTTTGTGTAAAAGTTGTTAAAGTTGTCCCCTACTCTGGGAAAGGGCAAGCCTTTAATTTTTTGTTTTCTCACTAAATTTTTACGAACCAATTGCAATTGAATGTAAAACAATTCTTCGAATTTAAGACGGTATTGAGCCTTGGCTAAAACAGTTTGATTTTTGGGAAAATGCACCCCAAATAATGCCTGTTTTTTTGAAGGTAATTTTAAGTGATTTAGTAGGGGTTCTGGAAGGGTTTCTTGGAACTCATTTTTTACCCCTAAAAAGAGTTGTTCCATAAGGGTTCCAACAACGCGATTTGTTATTCCTTTGGCGGCCAATTTTTCGGTAGACGGATAGATGGCTTGTAGTCCTGAACGCAACTTATTTTTGTATTCATCCAGTAGTTCCATTTCTGGATGTGGCATAGAAAATTTATTACCAATTTTATTTACTTTTCCAAAAATTACATAAGGCGTATTTATCTTTAATTGTGCCTTAATCCATTTTTGGCCTCTAAACCAAACCAAATCCATTGTACCACTTTCGTCTTTAAATGTGGCAACTAAACGATTTCCTTTTTTTTGTTGAACAGTCTTAATATGCGTAACGGTGCCAATAATTTGAACATCACTATTAGTCCCTTGTAGTTGGTTTATGGTATAAAAAGTAGTGCGATCTATGTATTTTCTTGGGAAAAGGTGTAATAAATCCTGATACATATTAATACTAAGCTCTCTACGTAAGAGTTCAGCCCTGTTAGGGCCAACGCCTTTTAGGTAATCTATTGGGGTTTGTAGATAATTGGAACTCACCGTATACTATAATAACGCTTTAAAAAAATAAATTTAACGCTTTAGGTTAAGCCTAGCCAAGATTGTTTATAACTTCGGGCAATAGTTAATTTGATTTATAAATTGAAGCTGCTTTAAGGTAATCGTTGCTAATTGTAAAAAGTTAAGATTTATAAATCTGTAGGTTGTATTTTTACAGTATATGAAGCAATTTTTTAGTTTAATTCTATTATTCGTAACACCACTAGTATGGGCGCAACAAGATGCTGTAGTCGATTTTAAGCGAGTTACGGCAAATTTAGCTCCAGATATTGCAGATAATAGCATTGTAGGTAGCTTGCATTATGAATTCTACGTTTTACAGGATACCGATTCTATTTATCTAGACGCGTATATAGATAAACTAATAAGTTTTAATACTGAGCAAAACATAACTGCTTCGACTGCTGCAAATAAGCTCTGGATGCAAGCAGACTTTAAGGCGAATACTGCCTACGCAGTCGATTTTGTTTATTTTACCAAACCAAAACAAACACTCTATTTTTTTGACAACCAGTTTTGGACCCAAGGACAAGGAAAGTATACCAGTCGATGGTTTCCTAGCCTGGATTATATGACCGATAAATTAGAATTCGATTTAACCGTTGTCATGCCGCAAGAGTTTACAGTAATCGCTAATGGAGAATTAACGAGTAAGAAACAACAAGATGGCTTAATTTCCTGGGAATTCGATATGCAACAACCCATGTCTAGCTATTTGGTAATGATTGCTGGTGGAATTTATAGCAAACAAGCACTAAAATCGAAGTCTGGTGTGGTATTAGAGAACTATTATTATCCGGAAGATTCGCTTAAAGTAGAACCTACATACAGATACACCAAGCAAATATTTGATTTTTTTGAACAAAAAATAGGTGTGCCGTATCCTTGGCAAAATTATAAACAGCTTCCAGTTAGAGATTTCTTGTACGCGGGAATGGAAAACACTACGGCTACCGTGTTTTCTGAAGCTTTTGTAACCGATTCCATAGGCTTTTTAGATAGGAATTACATAAATGTAAACGCACATGAATTGGCGCATCAATGGTTTGGGAATTTAGTTACCGAAGTTAGCTCAGAATCGCATTGGCTTCACGAGGGTTTTGCCACCTACTACGCCTTGTTGGCCGAGCGTGAAATATTTGGGGACGACTATTATTATTGGAAGTTATACCAATCGGCCGAACAATTAAAAGAACTTAGTGAGCAGGGCAAGGGAGAGGCGTTAAACAATCCAAGGGCAAGTTCGCTCACCTTCTACGAAAAAGGGGCATGGGCGTTACATATTTTAAACGAGCAGGTAGGTGCAATGTATTTTGATAAAGCTGTTAAGACCTATCTAGAGCGCTTTGCTTATAAAAACGTAACCATAGCAGACTTCTTGACGGTTGTAGAAGAAGTGGCTGCTACCAATCTAACCGAATTTAGAGCCAATTGGATAAATCAGACTGCTTTTAAAAGTCAAGAAGCCTTAACTAGTTTGACTAAAAACGATGGGATTATTGCGTATTTTAAGGCGCAATCCTTGCGCAATCAATCATGGGAAGTTAAACAAAAGCAGCTTTTTAAGTTACTAGAAGCCAAAAATGAATATGTGGCACAAGAGGCCGTTTATCAGTTAGCAGATGGCCCGTTGAATGAATCTTTGGCAGGATATTCAAAAGCGTTAGCTTCAGAAAATTTAATTGTACGCCAAGCAGTAGCTGTAAATTTAGCCAAAGTTCCATTGGCAATTCGCTCGGAATACGAATCACTTTTAGAAGATAAATCGTATGTAACACGCGAAGCGGCTTTATATAATTTATGGAATACGTATCCAGAAAATCAATCGGTATACTTAAACAAGACTAAAGCATATCAAGGATTTCAGAATAAAAACTTAAGACAACTCTGGTTGGTTTTGGCACTAGTAACAGCGACTTATGAGCCCGATAAAAAGGGCGATTTTTTAATTGAACTTATGGATTACGCGAGCGATATTTATAGCTTCGAAGTAAGGGAACTAGCACTAAATTATTTATTCGATTTAAACGTTGTAAATGCCGTTAGTTTAGCACATTTGGTGAATGCCTGTGTGCATCCTAATTGGAGGTTTAGAAGTCAGGCTCGCAATATATTAGAACGCGTTGCTGGTAACCCTATAAGCAAAGATATTCTAGAAGAACTAGCACCTAATTTACCACAAGCACAACAAGACTACTTAAACAAAACTGTACTTAAATAAAGTGAAACTAAAACAGCTCGCTAACCTCTTTGCGTATGTAGGCTAAGGCTTTTTGCGAAGGCGTTACATCTTCCATAAAATTGCTAAGCAAATACTGCCGTAAATTATCGGGCGATCCACTTTTTTCGTGCATTACGCCTTGTCGAATTATATGAATGGTCGCATTTTTTGCTGCATTAATTAAGTTCCAGCACTCCTGCGAAACATATATTTGTTGACTCAAATTATGATCAAACTCTTGTTCAATATTTTTAATTAATAGGTTTTCGTAAGCTTCTAAGTCGTCAGAGAAAGGTTTTACGCGCGTTAGTAATCGGTTGGGGTCAATACGCTCCATAAAAATAGTAAGACGTTCGTAGGCCTGTAATCGCAAAGGAATCGTGTTTTTTTGTGCTTCTTGTTGAATTAAATACCTGCGCCTACCTTCTTCGTTGGCTGTATGGCCTTTAAAAAAATAATAGGCTATAATTCCTACCAAAACAGCAGGGAGTAAATAAGCTACATAAGCTAGGGCTTGTTCCATTTCCATAATAGTTAGTTGTTTTGACCACCTCCAAGATAATTACACTCTTTTAATACTTGCATAGAAGTAAAGGGTACCGGGTCTTTTTTATATTTAAATGTGTTTCTCATGTCTTGCGATAAATGCTTGTCGTCCATATTCATTTCTACATCGGTCATGGCAAATTGGCACGGATGTTCGTATCCAGCAGCATGTGTGATTTCTACAAGTTCTTTTCTAAACGTTCTAAAATACTGATTTAGTCTGTCCGATTTTAAAGGAACATTAATTCCGTTTTGCAACCATTTACTTTGTGTGGCTACGCCACTAGGGCATCGGTTTGTATGGCAAATTTGCGCCTGAATGCATCCAATACTCATCATGGCCTCTCGTGCCACATTAATTACATCTACTCCTAAAGCAAATGCCATGGCCGCCTTCGCGGGAAACCCTAACTTACCACTACCTACAAATACAACGCGCTGTGTTAGCCCCGCCGCTTGGAATAATCGATACAAATCTGCAAAACCATACACCCAGGGTAAAGATACATGATCGGCAAAGCTGGGTGGTGCTGCACCGGTTCCGCCTTCCCCGCCATCTACGGTAATAAAGTCAGGACCTGTACCTCTTGCTTGCATTTCGCGAGTAAGCTCTTTCCATTGGTCCAATTTACCAATAGCGGCTTTAATTCCCACGGGTAATCCAGTTTTATCTGCAATGGTTTCTATTAAATCTAAAAGTTCTGGAACATTGCTAAAGGCAGTATGTACCGGCGGTGAAAGCACGTCTTTACCCACCTCTACACCACGAATAGCGGCAATTTCTTTGCTAATTTTTTTACCGGGCAATACACCGCCTTTCCCTGGTTTTGCGCCCTGAGATAACTTAATTTCTATAGCGCGAACAAATGGATTTTTTTCTACTAATGCGACTAATTTCTCTAAACAAAAGGTCCCATCGGGATTGCGCACACCAAAATATCCAGTACCAAAATGAAACACCACGTCGCCGCCATTACTGTGGTAAGGCGATAATCCACCTTCACCGGTATTGTGATACGCTCCTGCTTTTTGAACTCCAATATTTAAAGATTCAACCGCCTTGGCAGACAACGATCCAAAGCTCATTGCCGATACATTAATTGCAGATCCGGGTCTAAAAGGGCGCCTGCGTTTGTTATACGCTCCCATAACTTTGGCGCAGGGTAAAAAACTTTTGTCTAGACTATTTGGATGGTCTTTACCTATTGGAAAAGGCATCATGGCATTGTTAATAAACAAATGCTGATGCGCATAAATGTCGCGATCGGTACCAAATCCTTCGTAATTATTCTCTTTTTTAGCCGAAGCGTAAATCCAGCCGCGCTCAATGCGGTTAAAGGGAAGTTCCTCACGATTGTTAGCCACTAAATATTGTCGCATTTCTGGCCCAATACTCTCTAACACGTAACGAATATGGCCAACTACTGGGAAGTTATGACTAATAGTGTGTTTAGGCTGTAAAATATCGCGTAGCGCTACGAGCGCTAAAAACAATAAAACCCATGCCCACCAAGGGACTTCACTTAAAAAGGAAAGTATTGTGTCCATTATTTATTTAAGTAATCCATGCTTAGTTGAACAAAAGTTTTAACACCCAATAACATCCCAGAATCGTCAATTTTAAAATCCGGAGTATGGTGAGGGAAAGCCTCTGTTTCGCCCACAGCCATTCCTCCTAAAAAGAAATATAGTCCGGGAACTTCTTCTGCAAAAAACGAAAAATCTTCCGCCCCTGTAATTGCCTTTATTTCCATTACACGATCTTTTCCTGCAACCGATTGTAATGTTGGGAGCATTTTAGCAGTTAAAGCCGGATCGTTATAGGTAATTGGATAGCCCTTTGCAATATCGATTGTAGCTTCGGCGCGATAGGCCTTGGCGATAGCGGGAACCATCTCTTCCATACGTCTATTTATCATTTTTTGCATGTCCTTGTCTAGGGTTCTTAACGTTCCAACAATAGATACACTTTCTGGAATAATGTTGCTTCTAACTCCTCCAGAAATTTTACCAATAGATAGCACAGCAGCCTCTTGGGTTAAGGGAGATTCTCTAGAAATAATGGTCTGTAAACCGTCTATTATTTTTACAGCAGTCATTATTGGGTCTATACCACCCCAAGGCATTGATCCGTGGGTTTGTTTTCCTTTTACTTCTATTTCGAAGCTCTGCGAGGCAGCCATTATTCCTCCTGGTTTATAGGCTAAAGTGCCTACAGGTTGCATAGAAGAAATATGCAATCCAAATATCGCGTCTACATCTGGATTTTTTAGGACACCCTCTTTTACCATAAGTTCGGCTCCACCTTCTTCGCCTGGAGGGGCACCTTCTTCTGCGGGTTGAAAGATAAATTTAATAGTACCAGCAAAATCGTTATTACTGGCGAGTACTTGAGCTACGCCCATTAATATAGCAATATGAGTATCGTGTCCGCAGGCATGCATAACTCCGGTTTCTACACCTCTAAAAGTGGTAACTACTTCGCTTTTAAAAGGTAAATCGTTGCGCTCTGTTACAGGCAAGGCGTCTATGTCTGCACGCAAGGCAAGTACCTTTCCGGGTCTTTTACCTTTTAGTATTCCAACTACCCCAGTTAGTGCAATATCTGTTTGCACCTCTAAGCCTAATGCTTGTAAATGTGCAGCAATTTTTTTAGCGGTGTTGTATTCTCTATTCGAGAGTTCTGGGTTTTGATGAAAATACCTGCGCCATTCAATAACTTGAGATTCAATGTCCTGTATATCTTTATCCAATTTGGATTGCGCAAAGCTTGAAAAACTAATTACGGCTATGCATGTAATAATTAAATACTTCATGTGTACTGGTTTATGGTGTGTTTAAATAGTCGACTGTTAATTGTAAAAATGCTTTTACTCCAAGTATTAATCCACTATCGTCAATTTTAAAATCAGGAGTATGGTGCGGAAATGCTTGCGTATTACCCGGTGTCATTCCACCTAAAAAGAAATAAAACCCAGGGACTTCTTCTTGAAAGAAACTAAAATCTTCACCTCCGGTTGTCGCCTTAACTAACTGAACATTATCTGCTCCAGCTACTGCCTGTAAGCTAGGTAAGGTTTGTTGAGTTAATGCTAAGTCATTATAAGTTATAGAAGTAAAATTAGCGAATTCTATGGTGGCCGATCCTCCGTAAGCTTTTGCAATGGTTTCGGTCATTTCGGTCATACGTCGAACAATAAGTGCTTTCATGTCTGCATCTAAAGTGCGCACGGTGCCAATCATTTCTGCAGATTCTGGAATAATATTAAAGCGAACCCCTGCAGTAATTTTACCAACGGTAATTACAGCGGCTTCGTCTATTAATCTGGATTCACGACTAATAATACTTTGGAATCCATCTATTATTTTGGACGAGATATAAATTGGGTCAACACCACTCCATGGCTGCGATCCGTGTGTTTGCTTCCCTTTTACTTTTATTACAAAACGCTCTACGGCGGCCATAGTGCCTCCTGGTTTATACCGAATTACTCCTACGGGAGTTGACGAATTAATATGTAAACCAAATATAGCATCTACATCTGGGTTGCTTAAAACCCCCTCTTTTATCATGAGTTTTGCACCGCCTTCTTCTCCAGGAGGTGGGCCTTCTTCGGCGGGTTGGAATATAAATTTAACGGTACCATTAATTAAGTCTTTGTTTTTTGCCAAGATTTCGGCAACGCCCATTAAAATGGCCGTATGGGTATCGTGTCCGCAGGCATGCATCACGCCAGTTTCGGTTCCTAAAAAATTTGCTGTCACTTCGCTTTTAAAAGCAAGATCGTTACGTTCTGTAACAGGAAGGGCGTCAATATCTGCTCGGAGAGCTATAACTTTCCCTGGTTTGTTTCCTTTTAAAATACCAACTACACCAGTTTTTGCTATTTGGGTTTGCACTTCGATTCCCAGAGATTCTAAATGCGCCGCAATTTTTTTTGCGGTATTAAATTCGCGATTCGATAATTCTGGATTCTGATGAATTTCGCGACGCCACTCTATAACTTGGGCTTCCAGTTGGTCTGCCGCTAGCATTAGTTTTTTGTTTGTATTTTGACTGAATGTTGCACTAATAACTCCCAAAAGGAGTAGGAGTGTGGTGGTAAACTTCATAGGTTGTTAGTTAAAATTAATTATGCTAAATCCTTGCTGTTCAAGCTGAACCATAGCCGTCATGGTCGAGAGTGCTAAGGTAATATTAGGAATTCTACGTGTTGTACTTAAGTCGCGGTGCATTGCCGTTTGACCACATAAAATTATTTCGACCCCAGCATTAGCAAGCGCGTCTAAAATTCCAAGATTGGGGTTGTCGACGCCAAATTTTTCTTTATAAAAATCATTCTTAAGTAGCCCATAACTAGCGTTTCCATGCATAACTACCTTTACATTTAACTGGGCTCTGGGTTTCCCCGCATCTACATGCATATTTAGAAAGCGGGCAACGGTATTTAATTGGGTATTTACTGCAGCAGCGTCTTGTGGAGCTGCACTAACATCGAACAAGACTTTAAATTCGTTGTCGACATCGGTAGGCATATCTGGATTGTCTACTTTATAGGTCCAACCAAAATCCGAAATTACTTTACCTGTAACGCGCTCGTTTTGGGCAAAGCCAATGGTGGTGAGTAAAAAGATACTAAAAACAATACATCGCATGGGTCTAATATTGAAAAGGAATTAAATATAAGGATTCTTGGGCTTTTGGGACTTGTTGTGACACAAATTCGTCTTAAAGGTATTAAATTCTATCCTTCTATTTTTATGAATTTTCTGTTTATAAATACTCTAAAAACCAATTCTTAATGTAACTAAAATGTAGTAATTTCACTTGCTCTAATTGGAATAAAAAGCACTCTTTTTTTGGAAGATTTCTTACAACAACTTAACGACGCACAACGAGCTCCAGTATTACAAAAAAATGGCGCTATGATTGTGATTGCGGGTGCGGGTTCTGGTAAGACACGCGTACTCACCTACAGAATAGCGTATTTAATGCAGCAGGGGGTAGACCCATTTAATATTCTTGCGCTTACTTTTACCAACAAGGCAGCTAGAGAAATGAAAGGTCGTATTTCTAAAATAGTAGGAGCTAGCGAAGCCAAAAACCTCTGGATGGGAACCTTCCATTCTATTTTTGCAAAAATTTTACGCTTCGAGGCAGACAAATTGGGCTACCCATCTAATTTTACCATTTACGACACTCAAGATTCACAAAGTGTTATTCGCAGCATAATTAAAGAAATGCAGCTGGATAAAGATATTTATAAGTATAAACAGGTGTATTCTAGAATATCGTCATACAAAAACAGCTTAATAACAGTAAAAGCGTACTTTAATAATTCCGATTTACAAGAAGCCGATGCCATGGCAAAGATTCCTAGGCTAGGAGAGGTTTATAAAGCCTATGTGGACAAATGCTTTAAAGCTGGTGCAATGGATTTTGACGATCTACTTTTGCGCACAAACGAACTATTAACGCGTTTTCCAGAAGTATTAGCCAAGTATCAGAATAGGTTCAGGTATATCTTGGTGGACGAGTATCAAGATACTAATCACAGCCAATATTTAATTGTTCGCGCTTTAAGCGACAAATTCCAGAATATATGTGTGGTAGGAGACGATGCCCAAAGTATTTATGCCTTTCGTGGTGCTAATATTAATAATATTTTAAACTTCCAGAAGGACTACGACGATGTAAAAGTTTTTAGGTTAGAACAAAACTATCGCTCTACCAAAAACATTGTCGAGGCCGCCAATAGTATTATAGATAAAAACAAGACCAAACTAGATAAGACAGTTTGGACCGCAAACGAAGACGGGGCTCAAATATTGGTAAACAGAAGCATGACCGATGGGGACGAGGGGCGTTTTGTAGCGAGTTCCATTTTCGAGAACAAAATGCAAAAGCAGTTAAACAACAAGGACTTTGCAATTTTGTATCGCACTAATGCACAGTCTAGAGCCATGGAAGACGCGCTGCGTAAAAAAGATATTCCTTACAGGATTTACGGGGGCTTGAGCTTTTATCAACGTAAAGAAATAAAAGACGTTTTGGCCTATTTACGGCTAATTTTAAATCCCAAAGACGAAGAATCTTTAAAACGTATAATTAATTATCCTGCGCGAGGAATTGGTCAAACTACCGTAGATCGATTATTAATTGCAGCAAATCATTATAATAAGTCTGTGTTCGAGGTTATGGAGCATATAGAAAAGCTAAACCTTAAAATAAATAAAGGCACACAACAAAGGCTGTTAGATTTTACGGTGATGATTAAAAGCTTTCAGCTATCAAACCAAACCAATGATGCCTTTAAAATGGCCGAACTCGTTACTAAAAAGACTGGGTTGGTTCAGGAATTAAAAAAAGATGGGACTCCAGAAGGTATCGCCAAAATAGAGAATATAGAAGAGCTTCTAAATGGTTTAAGCGATTTTGTAGAAGAGCAAAAAGAATTGGCCGATGCCACAGGCTCTCTAAGTGAGTTTTTAGAGGATAAAGCGCTAGCCACAGATCTAGATAAAGAAAGTGGAAACCAAGACCATGTGTCGCTTATGACGGTGCATTTGGCAAAAGGCTTAGAGTATCCTTATGTGTATATCGTGGGTATGGAAGAAGATTTATTCCCCAGTGGTATGAGTATGAACACCAGAAGCGAACTAGAAGAAGAGCGTCGCCTGTTTTACGTGGCAGTTACACGAGCAGAAAAGCAAGCCTATTTAACCTACACCCAATCTAGATATCGATGGGGTAAACTTATAGATGCAGAACCAAGTAGATTTATAGAAGAAATTGACGAACATTACTTGCACTACTTAACACCCATTACCGAACATCGTTATAAACCACTTATAGATTCAGATATTTTTGGTGAAGTAGACAAAAGTAAGTTGCGAATAAAAAAGCCTGTTTCGGGTAGTCCTCCTAGAGGCCCGTCGGCAGAACAGTTGGAAAAATTGCGCAAGCTAAAACCCGTAAGTCGTGCAATTTCTAACAATCAACCTACTATAAAGGCCAGAGATTTAGCAGTTGGCGCTATGGTAGAGCATATAAAATTTGGTAAGGGTAAGGTTCTTAAATTAGAAGGTGTAGGCGGCGATACAAAAGCCGAAATACTATTCGAACACGGAGGACTAAAAAAACTATTACTCCGTTTTGCAAAGCTTACCTTGCTCTCTTAATTACAAAAAGGCTTCTACAAACAAGGACAATTGTCCATATGCATCGCTCCAATCAGAAGGTTTCCAATCTCCAATATGGGCGCCTTCGTATATTCTTAAACTATGCGTAATTCCTAGATCATCCATACTGTTGGCATATTCTTTGGCGTTGGTTACCGGAACTCGCTTATCGTCCTTTCCATGTAAAATTAAAGCGGGAGAACTGTTGCTGTTTATTTGGAACAAAGGACTTAAAGATTTAATAGCATTTGGTTCCCTATAGGTTTCGGTATCTATTAAAAGCTTTTTTAATATTTCGAATTCACGAGTTTTCGCATATCTAGGGTCAGTAAAATTTGTAGGCCCTGCAATACTTACAACAAACTTCACTTGATCTCTAGTGTCAAAGTTATTATCGTACATAAGCCCAAGGTGGGCGCCCGCACTATTACCAATTATACCAAATTCAGGATTTATTTTATAAAGGTCGTTAAGCGTTGTAAGGTGATTAATTACCGCTTGTATATCTAAAAACTGTTGTGGAAATGCCGTTTGACTGTCTCCTGCCAAGGTGTAGTTCATATTAACAACGGCATGATCCGGATGCGCGTCAAGCAGTTTATCTACTACATTTTCCATACCCCTTTTATCCCCTCGAACCCATCCACCACCGTGAATAAGTAATAATACCTTTGTAAATCGGGCGCCTCTGTTCGAGGGTAAATAAATATCAAAAACTTGCTCGTTGTTTTCGCCATAGGCAACATCTTTTAATACTACAGAACGACTTGCGTCATGATCGGTTAATTCGTAAGCCGTAGCATTAAATAAGGTATAGTTGTTTTGTGGAGAAAAAATAGGCTGATATCCTGTGTTAAGAACAAATAGCGCAGTAAGGAGTATAATTATACTTGTAGTTGGTCGCATTGTTAAGTAGGTATGTTGTTAATCGATGATTTCCTACACAATGTAGGAATAAAATTCACAAGATAACGATAAAATACCTAATTAATCGATATAATACATAAAATGTTAACAAATAATAACAAGTAGAAATTATTCAATTGGAAGATAAATTGCCAAATAATCTAATAATTGAGCCTGCAAATTGTTGTAATCTGCTGTGTTCCAATCGTCACCGTGCCCGCCTTCGTAGATAGTAAAGGAATGCGAAATATTCTGATTGGCCAAAGCACTTTCCAGTGACAGTCCATTGCTAATTGGAACTAATGGATCTGTATTACCATAAAAAAGTATAGAAGGAGAGCTTGACTGACTTACTTGTAATGCAGGGCTAACTAAAGACGCATAATCTGCACCCTCTTGGTATGCCGATTGATCAACCAATTGGTTTAATGCAAAATTAAATCCGGGATCGTTACTGTAAAAAGGGTCCGTAAAGTCTGTGGGCCCAACAATACTGCATACCATTTTTACTGTGTCGTTTGTATCGTAAACATAGTCGTACATTAACGATAGATGTGCTCCTGCACTTGTTCCAATTAAGGCAAATTCAGGCTTAATTTTTAATGCTGAGGCTTGTTCTTCTATTTGATTCAAAACTGCCTTTAGGTCTAAAAATTGGTTTGGAAATGCTGGAGTGTTAATGTTTGCTAGCACATAGTTAATATTAACAATGGCGTATTCTGGCAATTGCTCCTTTATAAAGTCCACAAAATTATTCATGTCGGCTTTATCGCCAGAGGTCCATCCACCTCCATGTACTAAAACAATTACTTTGGTTGTGGTCTCGCTTCGGTCTGCTGGCAGGTATAAATCGTAAGTTTGTTGGGAATTGTCACCATAAGAGACATCCAGTTCCACAACAGCTGTAAGCAATGGGTCGACATCTAAAGCCGTGTTGTTTGCGGCATTTTCTTCTTCTTTCGAACAAGAAATAGCCACAGTGATTAACACCAATAAGCCAAAAAATTTGAATACTTTCTTTAACATAAATTACTCTTAGAACTAAAACGAAAGTTTACGCTCTTTTATTATAGACTCCATTTTTAAGAAAATATTACAGTTTTATTAAGTTTTTTTTATAAAAATTTAAAATGCCATATAAATTGTACCTTTAGTTTACCCAAAACCTTTTGCTATGGCCCATTATATAAAGATTTACCAAGAGAACCCAAATCCCAAACATATTAAGCAGGTTGTAGATGTTCTGCGTAAAGGAGGATTAATAATTTTTCCTTCGGACACGGTATATGCTTTGGGCTGCGATATTAAGAATAAAGGAGCGTTAGAAAAGGTGGCAAAAATTAAGGGAGTAAAGTTAGAAAAGGCAAACTTCTCTTTTATATGTTCGGACTTAAGTCATTTAAGCGATTTTGTAAAGCAAATAGATAATAGCACTTTTAAATTGTTAAAGCGTGCCTTGCCCGGGCCTTACACTTTTATTTTACCTGGAAGTAATAATTTACCTTCGGTGTTTAAAAAAAAGAAAGAAGTAGGCATTCGCGTACCAGACAACAGTATTGCTCTGGCTATAATAAATGAACTTGGTAATCCTATAATATCTACGTCTATACGTGACGAGGACGAAATTTTAGAATATACTACCGATCCTGAATTGATTTACGAAAAATGGAACGACAAAGTAGACTTAATAGTCGATGGAGGTTACGGAGGTAATGTTCCAAGTACGATTATAAACTTAACTGGCGACGAACCTGTTTTGGTGCGTCAAGGTAAGGGGAATATAGACATTTAGTTTAAAGTATTTTTAAGTAGCCAATTTTTCATACCAATTGTACTGCCCACCTTCGTCTTCGTAGCCGGCGACTTCTGTAAAGGTGAACCCAACCTTTTCTAACACCTTACTCGAGCCAATATTTTCTTGATGCGTAGCCGCAATAATACGTTTTAATTTTAGCGTATTAAAGCCATAATCTAAAATGGCTTCGCTAGCCTCTGTGGCTATACCTTTTCCCCAATACTGGGGTAAAAAACGATAGCCTAGATCGGCTTCTTTATAAAAGGGTAGGTACTTTAATCCAGCAAAGCCAATAAGCTTATTGTCGGGCTTATAAATAGTCGCAAAACGGCCATATCCGTAAGCGGCATAGTCTTTAAAATAGACATTGGTTATAAGTGCCTTAGCTTCTTGAGTTGTTTTAAGAATTGGGCTTCCAGTAAATTTTTGCACTTCGGGATTAGATCCAAACTCGAATATAGCAGCGACGTCCCCTAAGGTAAAGGGTCTTAAAATTAGTCGTGATGTTTCTAAAGTTTTAAGCACAATGCAATTCTTATTAAGTTAACTAAGTAACGTTGCTTTTAACGGTTAAATTATATGTTGTTGATTTTTAATTTTTAAAATTGAAAATAAATAAACTGTTCCCCAGAACCTTGGGCAATCATAATTAAAAATACAAGGATAGCCCAAAACACGCCAAATACTATGGGATTGGTTTTAGTTGCAACGGCCTTCATATTGGTGTTGCGCATAATCCAATGGCAAATAAACAAGCCAGTAATAACTATTAAAACTTTATAAATATCTACTATTTGAACCACTTTTTCTCCCTCCGGATTCATAAAAAACATAGCGGCTAGCATATCTGTAGCTGTTTTGAATTCTCGAGCTCTAAAGAAAACCCATGTAATATTTACACATACATAGGTAAGTAAAGCTAAGATTATACCATTCCAATGGGTTATTTTTATTTTAACGAATTGTCTAAGTACCCGCTCTGCAATTAAGTAAAACCCATGTAAGGCTCCCCAAACTACAAAGGTCCAAGCGGCACCATGCCATAACCCTCCTAAAAGCATGGTTAGCGTTAAGGCCACATACATGCGGGTTATTCCATTGCGATTTCCGCCTAGTGGTATATATAAGTAATCTCTTAGCCATGTAGAGAGCGAAATGTGCCAACGCCTCCAGAGGTCAGAAAAACCAATTGCAGCATACGGATATTTAAAGTTATCGGGCAATACAATTCCCAGCATGAGTGCAATTCCAATGGCACAGGTAGAATAACCTGCAAAGTCAAAGAAAATTTGTCCAGAAAACGCTAACGTTCCAACCCATGCGTCTAATGTATGCACTACTTTACCCGCACCAAATACATTGTCTGCGGTACCTGAAAGTAGACTGTCTGCCAAAACAACTTTCTGAAAAAGCCCTATGGTAAATAAAAATACACCCCAAAAAAATTGGTTAACGGTAGCTCGTTTTGGTTCGTAAAATTGTGTAATTAAATCTTTTGCTCGTACAATAGGCCCCGCAACAAGCTGCGGAAAAAAGGTTACATAAAGCGCAAAATCTAAAAAGGTTCTAGCACGTTCGGTTTTACGATTGTACATATCTATAGTATACGACATGGTCTGAAAGGTGTAAAACGAAATTCCCATGGGTAAAATAATGTCCATAGGTTGGGCTTGAAAATCAAAACCAATAGCATTGCACAGGGCAACAAAGTTCTCCAATAAAAAGTCACCGTACTTAAAAAAGGCCAAGAACCCTAGGTTTACTGTCATACTTAACAAGAGCCAAAGCTTGCGTTTACGCTCGTTATGCTTTATTACTGCCAATTGCTTCCCAGCGGACCAATCTACCACAGTAGAGATCCATAAAAGCGCAACCAAAGGCGGATTCCAAAGGCCGTAAAAAACATAACTCGCTAACAAGAGCATACGTTTTTTACCATTCCATGTTAATATTTTTGAATAATACAAGGCTAAAACCGCCGCCAGAAATACAAAGAAACTTAGTGAGTTAAACAGCATAATTATTCAGATTTAGTATTGGTGAATACTCCATCTTTTTGCATAATGGCGATAAGTTCTGTGGTAAAAAATGCTGCAGCTTCCCGCGATAAGTGTGACCATTCTGGCAATTCTAAATTCTGGAACTGCGGATAATCTTCGTAATGATAACCAGGCACTTCTGCCTTTACCAGCAAGGAATCCCAAAATTGAGCTCTTGGAGCCATTTCTTTTTCGGCATCAAAAAAGCCCGTTGCTGGACATCTTACCATAACTATTTTACCTCCTCTTGCCTTAAATTTTGCAGCGTACTGGCTAAAAAATGCAATAACAGCATCTTTTTCTGGAGGTGGCATTTCTTCGCTAGTAAGCATGTCTACCCAAGCCTTTTTAATAGAATTAGCGTAGGCGGTATCGGCCGTAGCGCGTGCATCCATGCGCATATTTCTTTCTAAGTCTATATCTTCGAACATATAAAATGGAGCGGCATAAGGACCTGCTCGCTCACCAATTTGCAAGCGATAAATAAGGGTGCGTAAATCTACATCGCTATCCCAAGCTTCATCGGCAGCTGTAATAAATGCGAAGTTTTTTTGTAAGGGGACAGATAACCATTGGTTTAAGCGCTGCGCATAGGTTCTGTCGTAAAAATAATCTACTCGATCTTGCGACCTAAACATGGGAGGGGCCTTTTGGAAAGTCGTAGAAAAAAACAATCCTGGAGTCACTCCTACAACGAGCAAGCCGTTAAAGTCGGTCTTTTCTACAATATCTTTTAAAATCGGTAGCGGGGAAGAACCCTGAAAGGCCAACATAACTGGGTCGGTTCCTGTTTTTTCTTTCCAAATGTCTAATTCTATATCGAACAGAATTCGGGATGAGCCAATAAAAACTACTTGATCGCTACTAGGATTTTCGAGCTTTGCACGTTGGGAAGCCCAAAGTTCTGGGTTATCATCAAGATTAGGCAGTCGCCCTTGGTCACGCCAATACAGTTCCCATCCGGTAATCATAGCTAAGCACAACACCGCAGCTATAATAATAGATTGTTTTAAATTCATTGTACGGTTAGTTAGTATTAAAGCTATACAAACCCGACACAATTAAATCTGGGGGAAAATTTGGCCAATAATTATTGGCAAGTAAGTAGGAGTTGGTTAGTTAGCTGTTTTAAAGATACTTAAAACTTTTAATTAATTTTTGTTATCGTTCCTGTCGAAGTATAGTTAGAACCTTTTAGCTTAGAAGTGTAGGTGTAGCTGCTCCCTGAAATATTAACTATTTGAACCACTAATGTTTTTCCAATAATATTTCCTGCCAGCTCGCTAGTGCTCTCTAGATAGACTAGCTGGTACGTACAAGCATCTAACCAAGTTATTAGCCCTTTAGTAATATCTCCAGTAATATTATTTGCTTCGGTTTGCAACGTAGGGGTGCGCGTAATGGTTGTATTTACGTTTTGCTCTTTATTTTCGTATAAAAAGCCGCCTGTTTTAAAATCTTCGCACGTATTATTTTGACTTGGTTCTGCCTGCTTTTCTTGATCTTTACAACTACTTACAGATGCAAAAACAAAAAAGAAGACACAGCACAGTATTAAGTGCTTGGGTTTAGTCATAGTATTAAAATTGGATGGTATTTACTGCTTAGTATAGACCATTATAACACCAGATACATCGCCAGTAATGTGCTTTCTGGCAAGTTCTGGGTATTTTTCTAATTCATCTGCGTAGATAAATGCTTTAACAGATTCGATTTTGAGAGGATCCAACTCTTGCACTTTTTCGGGAGTGCTAATTTGGTCGTCTAAAATCCACAATACTTTTTTTACGGCCTTTACCAGAGGCTCTAATTCGATTACAACCACGCCATTTTTGGCCTGTGAACCGTATAAATCGACCATTTTTGGGTCTCGTTTTTTATAGATCGAAATTGTGGCAACCTGATCTTGTTTAATGGTATTTAATACCGAATTATCCAACAGTACTTGGTTATCCATGACAACAAGCGGATCTGAATTAAGATCGCCTGTTTTAATTAAATCTTGAACCATTACCGCTACGGTAATATCTTGTGATTCTTGGGCGCCTAGAGACAAAGAAAAGACGCATACTAGGATGAGTAGAAATTTTCGCATATTCTAAGATACAAAAAAACCCGGCACATTGGCCGGGCTTTAACTTTTTTAAGAATGCTTAACTTAATCGTTTATAGCAGGGTCTTTTAATCCGTCTTCGATCATGTTATAAAATTGATCAATTTTAGGAAGCACTACAATTCGTGTTCTGCGGTTTCTAGCTTTCCCTTCTGATGAATCGTTAGATGCAACGGGAATATACTCGCTTCTACCACCGGCAGTCATACGCTCTGGTGCTACATTAAAGTCGTTTTGTAAAGCACGAACAACTGCTGTTGCTCTAAGGACACTTAAATCCCAGTTGTCTTTTATAGCTGCAGTAGCAATTGGGTCGTCGTCTGTATGTCCTTCTACTAAAAATTCGAAGTCAGGCTTGTTATTTACAACTTGGGCCACTTTACCCAGTACCTCTTTAGCGCGAGAAGTTAATTTGTAGCTTCCGCTGCTAAATAATAGCTTGTCGCTAATGTTTACATAAACAACTCCTTTTTCTACACTAATTTCTATATCGGTGTCGTCCATATTACCCAAGACTCCTTTAAGACTTTGCACTAAGGCAAGGTTAACCGAGTCTCTTCTTGTCACGGCGTCTTGCAGTTTGCGAATGGTAAGATCTTTTTCTTTTAGGCTCTCTAAAGAACGCTCTAA
Source organism: Gilvibacter sp. (assembly GCA_965277295.1). Lineage (GTDB taxonomy): Bacteria > Bacteroidota > Bacteroidia > Flavobacteriales > Flavobacteriaceae > Gilvibacter. The sequence goes on along the minus strand of OZ255720.1, from coordinate 32,626 downwards.
GTTTTCTGCTCCTTTTATGGTAAGGTCCGTAAAACTTCCAATTTGTTTAATTAAATCGCCATTGGTAGCATTTAAAGACGCCACCTGAGATTCAAGAGAATTGGCTTTAGATTGTAGTCCAGATTTTTCTTCTAAACAAGAATTTAATTTTACCGTTGCGGTATTTAATAAATCTTGCGTATTTCGTTGTTTTGCTTCTAATTCAGCATAGTCTTTTTTAGACACACAAGATGTGGCTATAAGTGCGAAAGCTGCAGAAAGGATAAGTAGTTTTTTCATTTATTCACATTTTAATTAGCATAAAATTAGTCGATTCAAGGGTTCCTAAAAAATCCTTAACAATACTTTAGGTAAAGGTAGTTAAAGCTTGTCAAAAGTTTTAGACTTCTTAATAAAATATTTGTAAACAATACTTGATAAGTTATAGTAGGTTACATTCTGACTGTCAGCGGATTGCTTTCTTCTAAATTTGCCCACCATGGCGTAAAAACTAGCGTGTGCCCTAAGAATTGCCCAAAAGTGTCTTGGTTTGCCCTGGGTAATAAATCGAACCGCAGCAACTCCATCTAGAACCATACGCCAAACAATGCGTTTGTATGCGGTAAAACCCGCAACGTTTTTAGCTAAACAAAACAAGGAATTTCTAAAATTGTAGTACGTTTTTTGCGGATTTGTTTTAGATAAGGTTCCCCCGCCTAAATGGTAAACCTCACTCGCTGCGATATACCAAATAGCCTTGCCTTTATTTTGCAAGCGCCAGCATAAATCTATTTCTTCCATATGAGCAAAAAAGTCCTGGTCAAATCCACCAAGGGCTTTAAATTCTACATTTCGAATGCAAAGGCAGGCTCCAGTGGCCCAAAATATTGGGGTGTTGGTCTGGTATTGGCCCTTATCTTTTTCTATGGTATCGAATATTCGGCCACGGCAAAAAGGATAGCCATATTTGTCTAAAAACCCTCCAGCTGCTCCTGCGTATTCAAAATACTCAGGCTCTTTATAACTTAAAATTTTGGGTTGTGCAGCCGCAATTTCGGGGGTGTTAGCAAAGGCTTGCTGTATGGGAACTAACCAATTCTTGGTAACTGCAACATCGCTATTTAGAAGTACTAATAGGTCGTGATTAACTTGCTCTAAAGCCACGTTGTATCCTTTTGCGTACCCGCCATTCTCGGCATTTTGAATAACTTGAACTTCGGGGTAATTTAATTTTAAAAAGTCAACGGAATCGTCTGTCGAGGCATTATCGGCAACAATTATGGTGGCGTGATCTTTAGTATGTTTCCATACCGAAGGCATAAACTCTTCTAAGAGTTGGCGCCCGTTCCAATTTAAAATTACCACTGCGGTTTGCATCTTGCTAAAGTAAAGGATACTGTGGAATTTCACGCAAAAAACTGTAGGTTTCGTTTTGGTAATCTAGCGTACAATAAATATGATCCAACCCATTGGTGAGCATTAAATATTTGGCGTCTAGCGCTAGATTATATCGCGCAATTTGGTCGAAAGTCGTCTGTGTAATTGGAATACTTGGAGCCTTGCATTCTACTAGCAATACAATGCTGCCATTTGGAGAAAAGACAACAATGTCGTAGCGTTTGTTTATGTCGTGTATTTTAAGTTGCTTCTCAACATTAATAAGGCTTTGGGGGATTTTTAATGCTTCTAGCATGTAACGAATACAGTGCTGTCGCACCCATTCTTCTGGCGTAAAATGAACGAACTTTTTTCTAATGGGATCAAAAATAGCCGTTTTATTTTTGTTACTTTTGAATCTAAAGTTGTAGGGTGGAAAATTAAGCCGCTGCATGTCACAAATTTGCGCATTTTTTTTGAATGGAAGAAGTTAAACGTATTGTAAACGATATTCGTAGCCAGAATTTTAAGCCGGTCTATTTTTTAATGGGAGAAGAGGCTTATTATATTGACCAAATTGCTAAGTATATCGAACAAAATGTGTTAGATGAATCCCAGCGTGATTTTAATCAAACTGTGCTGTACGGTCGTGATGTTTCTATAGACGATATTATATCGCAGTCCAAAAGGTTTCCTATGATGGCCGACCGGCAGGTTATAATTGTAAAGGAGGCTCAGGATTTATCCAGAACAATAGAACAGTTAGTTGCCTATGTAGAGAATCCACAACCCACTACGGTACTTGTAATCTGTTATAAGTATAAGTCAATCGATAAACGTAAAAAGTTATCGAAGACTTTGGTAAAACACGGCGAACTCTTTGAAAGCAAACGTTTGTACGAAAACCAAGTCCCCAATTGGATACGCAAAGTACTCGCTGGAAAAGGTTATAAAATTACTCCAAAATCGGCACAGATGCTGGTCGAATTTTTAGGAACCGACTTAGGTAAAATTAACAATGAACTTGAAAAATTACAGCTAATAATTCCTCCTAGTACAGAGATAACTCCGCAGTTAATAGAAGAAAACATTGGCATAAGTAAAGACTTCAATAATTTTGAATTGCAAAAAGCCATTGGCAGTCGCGATATAAAAAAGGCCTATAGTATAGTAAACTACTTTGCGCAAAACCCAAAAAATCACCCGTTGGTAATGACACTGGCTTTGCTGTACAGCTTTTTTAATAAATTGCTTAAATACCACGCGTTGCCCGATCCTTCTCACGCACCAAAAATTTTAGGAGTAAGTTCCTATTTTATTAACGATTATCAGGTGGCAGCTCGCAATTATTCCATGAAGAACACGAGTGCTATAATACACAGTATTCGTACCATAGATATGAAGAGTAAAGGCGTAGGAGCGAGCAATATGTCGCAAGGTGACTTACTTAAAGAGTTACTTATTACAATTTTTGACTAGCCCCCTGTTTGTTCTAAACGCTTTTCTATTCTCTCTAAAGCCTCGGCCGCATTTTCTTTATAACTCTTAAGTATGGGCAACAAGTTTTTACACGCAATTATATTGTAATACGCCACCCTATTTCTATAATCCGAACTACTACTACTCATATATTCAATATAAGCAGGGGGAAGATTGCCAGACATGAGTTCAGAAAACCAAGGCATTGTGTCTCGCCAGTTTTCTAAAGTTCCATAGGTGCTTGTTTCTAGGCGTTCTTGAACCGGTTCAATTAATCCAAAAAAACTGGTATAAAATAGAATCATTTCTGTTGCCAAACTGTCTTTTTGCTCGCTAGTTTGGTTAAAATTTTTAAGTTGAGTGTACCCCTTGTCGTTTAAATTAATAGGCACATAAATGGTAAGTAACGAGGGGCAAATAATGCAACTTTTATAACTTTCGGGAGTCATTTTTCCTTGAGCAATACTGTCTGCTATGGTCTCTCTAGATTCATAAAAGGTTATCATTCTGCCAACTACCGTGGTGTCTATTATTAAATCGGACTGAACCGTGCTAAAAATACCGTTAAGCTGGGCCAATTGTTTTTTAGAATCGTTAGCATTATTTATGGTCAGCGCAATTAATATACCTGCAACCACTAGAATAATCTCGCCTAAGGCGTACAACAAATAGCGACTTACTTTTTTGTTGTTCATAGCATTTAGCTTTGCATTTTTAAAGATTCGGCCAGCCACCTATATTTAAAATAATTGCTTTATGGTATACTTTCCACCGCCAGTGAGTAAAAGGGTGACAAACCCGGTCAAATACAATAGCCCTTTTTCTTTACTCCCCATTGGGTCCTCCCAATGCACTATAAATACAGCCACAAGCATCGTGATAATTAATGGGATGCAAGCTAATCGGGTTCTTAGTCCAAGAATAATTAAAACCGAACAAAGAAATTCTGCAAAAACAGTTAATATTTTAGATAAGGTAGCCCCAATTCCTAGGGGGTCGCCAAAACTAAAATCTCCACTAATTACTTCTAATAATTTTGGTATTCCGTGTGTTAGCATTAACCCGGCCAATCCAACACGTAAAATTAGTAGGCCGAGTTGGTAATTTTTTGAGACACTCATAAGTAGTTTATTTAGTTGAATAGCTAAAGTACATAAAATCGAATAACATTGAATTTACCATTTCTTAAAAAAAATGGGCTTAAAACGCTAAAAAACGGTAATTGTTCATGGTAAGGTAAAGTTCAGATAAAGATTTAGGTAGCCACCGCTTTTAATTTAGTGGGAACATAAATCAAAATCTTATCATGAAAAAAATTACTTGTATTTTATCGTTGTTTGCTGCGCTATCTGGCGTTGCACAGACAACAAACAATATTACAAATGTAGCTATGAATCGCGGAGGGGTTTCGACAGAATTCGATGCTGAGTTCGGTTCGGTAGGCGAAGACGATGGAACCATTGACTTAACATTAACAATAAGTAGTGCTCCAGTATCCGATGTTACTGTAGACATCGAGCTCTTAAGCGGAGGAACTGCCATAGCAGGAACCGATTTTACATTTGCAGGTCCTATTACTGTTACTTTTTTAGCCGGAAGCGACTCAGACCAAACTGTGAGTATCCCAATTATTAATAATTTAATAGACAACAGTGACGTGTTTTTTGTTTTAGGGTTAACTAATGAATCTGGAGTGGCTATTGGTGGTAACGATCTATTTGCTGTGTATATTTTAGACGAAGACACGGTTGTCCCTGCTGGTGACGATAGTGCCTTGGGCATGGAATTTTTAGCCAGTTATTTAGTAGATGCAGCAGGTACTGCAGAAATCACAGCTTACGATCCCGGTAGCCAACGATTATTTGTGACTAATTCGTCTAGTATAGCAATTTTAGATTTTGCTAATCCAGCGGCGATAACATCTATTGCTAATATAGATATTAGCGGTTTTGGTGATGGCGTTCAAAGTGTTGCCGTAAACAATGGAATTGTTGCCGCGGCTATTAGTGCCAATCCAAAGACCGATCCGGGACTTGTACTGTTTATGGATACCGACGGAGCAAACCAAAGCACAGTTACTGTTGGAGCCTTACCCGATATGGTAACCTTTACTCCAGACGGTACAAAATTAGTAGTTGCCAACGAAGGAGAACCCAACGACGACTATTCAATCGATCCCGAAGGCACTATCTCTATAATAGATGTTACAGGAGGTTTAGGCGCAATTACAGATGCTGACGTATCTACAGCAGATTTTAACGCATTCGACGGAACAGAGACTACTTTAAACGCTAACGGAATTAGAATCTACGGGCCTGGAGCGAATGTTTCTCAAGATTTAGAACCAGAGTACGTAGCGGTGGCCGACGATTCACAAACAGCCTATGTATCACTTCAAGAGAATAATGCTTACGCTATAGTTGACTTAACAACGGCCACAATTACAGATGTATTCTCTTTTGGATTAAAAGACCACAGTTTACCCCAAAACTCTTTGGATTTATCTGACGAAACTGATTTTGTATTTAATGCATCTTGGCCAGTAAAAGGAATGTATATGCCCGACGCTATTGCCTATTATCAAGTTGGCTTTAACGGTTACATTGTGACCGCTAACGAAGGTGATGCCAGAGAGTACGACACCTTCGAAGAAGAGCGTAAAATAGATGACGACGATTATACCCTAGATCCTTTAGTATTTAGCGATATCGATATTTTAGAATTAGAAACAAACTTGTCCGATGTAAATGTTTCTAATGCTAGTGGAAACCTTGACGGAGATTCAGACTTCGAAGAGATTCATGTTTTTGGTGGAAGATCGTTTAGCATTTTTAATGCAGAAACAGGAGCCTTAGTTTACGACAGCGCAAACGATTTTGAAGTTATTACCGCTGCAGACCCAGTTTATGGAGCGATTTTTAACGCCAGTAACAGCAATAACAATTTTAAAAACAGAAGCGATAACAAAGGCCCCGAGCCAGAAGGCGTAGTTGTAGAAGAGATTGACGGCCAATTTTATGCTTTTGTATTGCTAGAGCGTATTGGTGGAGTAATGGTTTACAATATTACCAACCCAGCTGCTCCAGAGTTTGTAAGTTATAGCAATTCAAGAGGTGCAGTCGAAGGCGCCGACGAATCAGGGGACTTAGGCCCTGAAGGAGTTGTTTTTGTATCTGCAGACCAGAGTCCAACTGGAACCGCCTTAATTGTGGTGTCTAACGAAGTAAGTGCAACCTTAAGCATTTGGAGTTTAGATGAAATACTTAGTGTAGACGAATTCGAATTGGTTAATTCCGAATTTGCCGTTTATCCAAACCCAGCCAATGATGTTGTGTTTTTTAGTGTTCCTGGAGACTATACCATCTTCGATCTACAAGGAAGAAAAGTCATGGAATTAAAACAGAGTGCCTCTGTTAATGTTAGCGCATTTACCACAGGCGTTTATATAATTAAATCTTCGCAAGGTGCAATGCAGCGCCTAATTGTGCGATAGACTAAAAGTCTTCTTAAAATTAATCCGCCTTAGTTTTAGGCGGATTTTTTTTTGCCGTATTTTTGTTTACTCTTTATGACTAAAAAACAAGCTTGGATATCGGCGGCCCGATTGCGCACACTACCATTATCTATCTCTGGGATTATGGCTGCCGGCGCTGCTGCTTTTTGGCAAGATGTTTTTAGTTGGAGTATTTTTGTGCTTTCCTTGCTAACTACCTTAGGTTTTCAAATACTTTCTAATTTTGCCAACGACTATGGCGATGGTATAAAAGGCACAGATAACTTAGACCGCATTGGCCCCACAAGAGCGATGCAGTCTGGAGCCTTATCTGCTAAAGAATTAAAAAAAGGAATGCGCTTTATGGTAATTATAACTACTATTGCTTGCGTAGCCTTAATATATACCGCTTTTGGCAGCACTAACCTTGGCTTGTCTTTACTTTTTCTGGCATTAGGGTTTACCGCCATAGCTGCCGCAATTAAATACACCGTTGGTGAAAATGCATACGGATATCACGCCTTAGGGGACGTTTTTGTTTTTGTATTTTTTGGACTTGTTAGTGTTTTGGGTGGTTACTTTTTGTACAGTAAATCGTTGGACTGGATGGTTGCTTTACCGGCTATTACCATGGGTTTATGGAGTGTTGCTGTTTTACATTTAAACAATATGCGCGATAGACAAAGCGACATTAAATCAAATAAAATAACACTAGCTATTAAGTTGGGACCTAAAATTAGTAAGGTATACCATTGGGCGCTAATAGACATAGGAGCTGTCATGGCTATTTTATTTGCTATTTTTACTTGGGAATCGTGGGTGGACGGTGTACCGTTTATTGCATTTATTCCTCTGGGAATTCACTTGGTAAAAGTTTTTAAAACAACCGACCAAAGTTTGCTCGACCCAGAACTTAAAAAAGTAGCTTTAAGTACCTTTTTGTATGCATTATTGCTGCTTATTACCAAGGCTTTGTAAAGCCAATTTGTAAGACTATCTTTATTAAAATTCACAGCATGAAAATTACTTATTACGGACATAATACCTTGCATATTCAAGCAGGAACTCACAATATTATAATTGACCCTTTTATAAGCGGAAACCCCTTGGTAAAAGACAAGCAACTTGTAGAAACCCTTCCAGCCGATTATATCTTGCTGACTCATGCGCATCAAGATCATATTTTAGATGCGGAAGCCATGGCAAAACGCACCGGAGCTACTATTGTTTCTAATTACGAAATTGCCATGCATTACTCGGCTAAAGATATTAAGGCGCATCCAATGAATCACGGTGGGAGCTGGCAATTCGATTTTGGTCGTGTAAGTTATGTTAACGCCATACATACGAGTTCGTTTCCGGACGGCAGTTACGGTGGGCAGCCAGGGGGATTCATTATAGAAGCTTATGGTAAAACGGTCTATATTGCAGGCGATACGGCATTAACCTTAGACATGCAATTAATTCCGCTTCGCTGGAATTTAGACTTGGCTATATTGCCTATTGGAGACAACTTTACCATGGGATATAAAGACGCCATTTTTGCCAGCGAATTTGTGGCGTGCAATCGGGTGTTGGGAGTACACTACGATACTTTTGGTTATATAGAGATCGACCATGTAGCGGCAAAAAAAGCTTTTAAGGCAGTAGAGAAAGAATTACTCCTGCTTCCAATTGGTGAGCAAATTCATGTTTAGTCCCTATGATTGCCCAATTTAAAAAGTACGAGCTTATTTTTAAACAACCAGCAGGAACTTCGCGTGGTGTTTTACGTTTTAAAGAGACTTATTTTATTAAGATTACAAACGGCCAGCAATGGGGAATTGGCGAGTGTGGTTTATTTAGAGGTCTTAGTGTAGACGATTTGCCAGATTACCAAGAAAAATTGGCTTGGGCGTGTCAAAATATAGCGCTAGGTTTAGAAGTCTTGTATGCTAAACTTACTAACTATCCATCTATTCAAATTGGGCTAGAAATGGCCTTTAATGGGTTATATAATAATAGTCCCTTTCGGGTTTTTCCATCTAAATTTACCCAAAAAGAGGCTCCAATTGCCATAAATGGCCTTATTTGGATGGGCGACAAGGATTTTATGAACACCCAAGTTAAAGCTAAAATAGAAGCTGGCTTTACGTGTATTAAAATGAAGATTGGCGCTATAGATTTTAATTCGGAATTAGATGTGCTAAAGCAAATTAGACAAGAATTTAGCGCGGGTGATATAACCCTTCGGGTTGATGCTAATGGCGCGTTTACCGCTACAGAGGCCTTAGGTAAGTTAGCTAAGTTAGCCCAATTAGATATTCATTCTATCGAGCAACCTATACAGCCAGGTCAATGGGATGCTATGGCCAAGCTATGTCGCAATACCCCTTTGCCAATTGCCCTAGACGAAGAACTTATAGGGATTCACACGACAGCGGAGCGCGAAGCACTTTTAGACGCCATAAATCCGCAGTATATAATTTTAAAACCCACATTAGTAGGCGGATTTAAAGGCAGTGACAATTGGATTAATATTGCTGAAAAAAAGTCGATTAACTGGTGGATAACATCGGCCTTAGAAAGTAACATTGGTTTAAATGCAATTTGCCAGTATACATATACAAAAAATACTATCTTGCCTCAGGGTTTAGGAACCGGTGGGCTCTTTACTAATAATTTAAATGCGCCTTTGCAAATAGAAAATGGCGCCATTGTTTATAAACAAAATAAGCCTTGGGACATCACCCAAATTAATACAATGTTTAACGACTAAAATAAATTAAAGCCCATGTATATAAATCAAGCATATAATGCATTACACGAACCGTGGAGGTATTTATTAGGGTTGGTTATTGTTTTTATTGGGATTCAAATAGGTGGATTACCCTTAGTTATTGGTGCAAGTATCGAACATATGGCTAATGGCGGCAATATCGAGGAGCTAGAGAACCAAGAAGTGCTATTAAACACATTAAGTTCTAACAGCACGTTTTTTTTAATGTTATTAAGCTTTGCCGCAGGTCTATTTACACTTTTTATTTGGGCTAAATACGGGCATAAACAAAACCTAGTTAGTTTAACAACTTCAAGACCTAAAATAGATTGGGGCAGAATATTTTTTGCATTTGGACTTGTTGTTATTACCACTGGAGTGCTTACTTATATAGATTATTCGTCGAATCCAGAAAACTACGAACTGCAATTTAATATGGAATTATTCGCCGTTTTAGCGGTAATTTCCATAATTATGATTCCGTTGCAAGCTGCCATGGAAGAGTATTTGTTTAGAGGTTATATAATGCAAGGGTTAGGAGTATTGGTAAAAAACAGATGGCTGCCCTTGGTCGTTACTTCTGTTGTATTTGGTGCGCTGCACTATTTTAATCCGGAACGCGAAAAGTTAGGCGATATAATAATGATCTATTACATTGGAACCGGTTTCTTTTTGGGTATTATGACCTTAATGGATAAGGGGATGGAACTCGCATTAGGGTTTCATGCAGGTAACAATTTAATTGCTTCGCTCTTGGTGACCGCCGACTGGACCGTATTTAAAACAAACTCTATTTTAAAAGACATTTCGGAACCCGAAGTAGGTTGGAATGTAGTGGTACCAGTGTTAGTTATGTACCCAATATTCCTAGCTATTATGGCCTATAAATACAAATGGAAAGACTGGTCAAGTCGCTTATTTGGAAAAGTGGTTCCACCGGTAATAGAAGAACCAGAGGCTGTTCAAATTCAATAGTTAACCGCAGTATGAAGCCTCACCAAATTGTACATCCCGATTTTATACTTAATGGTTTAGACTACGGTTATACTGAACTCAAATCTTTTTTAGTCGATTTACAATCCGCGGGAGCGGCTCACGAGGTTGCAATGGCTTCTTTTATGCTGGATTGGTTTAGTGATTCGGCTACTATACAATTACAAACTTCAGGTTCTACTGGCAAGGCTAAAAAAATGTCTCTGTCTAAATCGAGTATGATCCAAAGTGCAAAGACTACAGGGAAGGCACTAGATTTACCTGCGGGAACAGAAGCTTTAATGTGCTTATCTGCCGATTATATTGCTGGAAAAATGATGCTAGTTCGCGCGCTTACGCTGGGTTGGCATTTGCACGTTGTAGCGCCCTCTAACGATGCCTTAATTCAGTACGATTCGCATTACGATTTTGCAGCTTTGGTTCCTTATCAAGTGTTAACGCAATTAAATGCTTTAGACAAGGTTGGTAAAATATTGATTGGTGGCGGCCCAATATCTAAGCCCTTAGAGGAGGTTTTACAGCCTTTAAAAGTAAAAGCCTATGCCTCTTATGGAATGACCGAAACTGTTAGTCATATTGCTTTACGAGCAATAAATGGTGAGAACAAGTCCATGGTTTTTAAGGCTGTGGATGGTGTAAATTTTGCTTTAGATAAGCGTGAGTGTTTAATTATACACGCACCTGGTTTAGTAAATGAACCCTTAACGACAAACGACATGGTAACTTTGCACAATTCAAATTCTTTTACTTGGTTGGGCAGATACGATAACATTATTAATTCGGGAGGATTAAAAATTAATCCAGAAAGTATAGAACACGCCTTGAGTGGAAAAATAACGGCACCATATTTTATTGCAGCAGAAGACGATGCACTTTTGGGTCAGCGATTAGTGCTCGTGTTAGAAAGCCCCTTAAAGGACTCGGGGCGTACCGGTGTTTCGCAGTCTATATTTGACCATTTACCCAAGTATTCTGTTCCAAAAAAAATCTACACGGTCTCCCGTTTTTTATACACAGAAACAGGGAAGATTAGACGCAAAGAGGTTATGGAGTTATTGCGAAAATATAGAGAAACAAAGTAAGGTCTTTATTGTGGTACGTTTTTTGGTTAGGGCTTTAGAGAAAAATGTAAGATATTTGCAACAGCTAACAATACGGCGCTTTGTAAATTATAATTAGCTCTAAGACAATGAAAACTAGAAATTACTTATTCGCAATAGTATTATTTGTTCTAGCCATTAATCCTTTATTGGCTCAAAATTTGAACGACATACAACGCGGTCAGCGCGGATATATTCCGCCGCCTATAGATAGAGAGCAAGGTGGTATTGCTGTAGAGAACACCTTAGAGAATATAGATCAGGAGATGGATATCTACGCAAAAGAATTCGAATTAGACGCCTTCGAAAAAGCCGTTTTAAAGAATTATATTGTAGAGTTCGAAACCGAAAAAATGGCGTTGCTAAGCGACGAAACCTTAAGTTACGACGTTAAGCAGCAGTCCCTTTTAAAACTAAACGAGAAATTAAGAGGTAAATTAAACACGGTATTAACTCAAGACCAAATTGGAGCCTTCGAGTTATTGCATTTCGCACCTAAGTCCGAGAAAAAGAAAAAGCGGAAGAAAAAAAATTAACTGTTTTACAAAAAGGCCTTTAGGGCCTTTTTTTATTCTCATATACTCGATTTTGCTAGCTTAGACATAAAAGCTTAACTTTAAGTAAAAATTAGTTAACCATGAAGCGCTTTTTTGTTTTTCTTATTCTTGCATTAATTAGTTTTAGCCCTTCTTTGGCGCAAACAACGCCTAAAAAAGTGGCGTTAGTTTGGGACACCTCTTATGGGATGCAGCAAAAAGATATACAAAAGGAATTTGCCTTTCTGGAATCTTATTTTAGCCAGAATCCAGAGGTAGCATTACAACTTAGAACCTTTAGCAACACTATAATTTTTGAGGCCAGTTACAATATACAAAATGGAAATTGGACCAATTTAAAGACAGAACTTGCCAATACCATTTACGACGGTACTGCAAACTTTAATGGAATTTTAGACCTAGACGTTCAAGAAATTCTATTAGTTACTAATGGTAATTCTATTACGACAAGTTTTCCTAAGACTGCGCCGGTTCCCGTAAACGTTATTTGCAGTCAACAAGATGCTAACCAAGCTGTTTTACAAGATTTAGCACTAGCTAGTGGGGGTGTTTTTATAAATGTTTTTGATTACAAAAAAGAGATTACCAGCCAAGACCAGCAAATTAGTGTTACCGGTTTAGTAACCGATCAGGTGGGACCCTTATCGCAGGTTTCTATTTATTCTAGAGAAACAAAACAGTCGGCAGTGACCAATGCACAAGGTAATTATACGATTAACGCAAAAGTCAATGGCATTTTAGAGTTTAGTTATGTTGGGAAGAATACCGTACTCACCAAAGTACCCAGTTCGGGAGTTAAAAATATTAAAATGACTGTTGGTAACGAAGTCTTAGACGAAGTTGTACTAACAGCTGGCGGAGTAGTAGAAGAAGAACCTGCGGTGAATACAGGAAATGTAATGGTCGAAAAACGCCGTTTAGGTTATGGAATCGAAAGTATTTCGGACGAAGACATAACCGAACAAGACATTACCTTAGAAAATGCAATTCAAGGTCAGTTTTCTAATATAAACTTAAAAGGAGATCAAGATATCTCGCAGTTTCTTTCTCGAGGGGCGGGAATGTCTATTTTGTTAGACCAAACAGGATTAATAGTAATAGATGGAGTCCCCATGAATAGTGAGAAAGGTGATTTATCTGGAGTTAACACCCCCAGTAACGGCATAGGAACTCTTGCAGACAAAAGCATTATGTCTGGCATGGGAGCCTTAGATCCAGATAATATTGCAAATATTACGGTGTTAAAAGGCTTAGCAGCAACCAATAAATACGGTACGCTGGGGCGTAATGGCGTAATTTTAATTACTACCAAGACGTTTGCTGGAACTGGCGGTGGTGGTAGCGGAACCAAAAAAGAGCTTGTTTTGGGCACCACAGCTACTTACGATGGCAGTGCAGAATCGTTAGATGCTATTCCTGAGTCGGTTTATATTCGCGAACTTAGAAAAGCTAAAGACATAGATCAGGCATATAATATTTACCTAGAACAACGCAAAACTTATGGAACCAGTCCCCAGTTTTTTATAGATGCTGCAACTTATTTTAATAGTTGGAATAACCCCTATATGGTTACACGCGTGCTGTCTAATGTGTGGGAGGTTAATCCAGATCTTGCTTCGCTGCGAGGACAGGCCTACAAATATCAAGAGTTTGGTTTGCACGACCAGGCCGTAGAAGTTTACAAGCAATTAATCGCCTTGGCGCCCAATCAAATTCAGCATTACAGAAATCTTGCGCTAGCATTAAATCAGGCTGGTAAGCCTCAAGAAGCTCTAGAGATTTATAATCAAATAGATAAAAAAACCATTACGCAGGCACCTAATTTTGGTGAATTACGCAAAACGGTAGTGAAAGAATTTAAAAATTTGGTTGCTAGCAATAAGGGCCAGTTAAATATGCAAGGTGTTAATCCGTTTTACAATAATAACATTACCTACACAGCGCGAGTTGTTTTTGAATGGAGCGATTACGATGCCGAATTTGAATTGCAAATTGTAAATCCACAAAATCGTTTTTTTGCTTGGTCACATACACCAAAAAGCGAAGCGGTTAGAATGCAACAAGAATTAGAATTAGGCTACGGCTTAGAAGAGTATTTTATGACTGCGACAGATAAAGGGGAGTGGTTATTCAACATAAATTATCAAGGTAAACGCACAGGTGATAACAGTTCCCCAACCTATTTAAAGATTACAACATACACTAATTTTGGAAAAGAGAATCAAACGGTACAAACCAAAGTGATTTCTTTATACGAACTAAATAAACAAACTACAGTACATACTATTAATATTGATTAAATAAATAAGTTTTCCCCGCTTAAAACATTTCGAATTATGAAAAACTGGTTAGCAAAACGGGAAAACAGATGGGTTTTTGTGTGGATAGTATTATCCATTTTTTTAGCACTTATTACTTCACTTTTTAGGATTAACGACCTGGTAAGCACGCCTCAGCATGGCATGTTTAGCGACTTTACAAGAATTACAAATTACATTCTAGGGAATGAGAGACTGCTTTGGTATCGCCTCTTTTTTATAGTTGATATGTTCTGGGCGTTCGCCTTTTTAATGGTTTTAAGAAATATAATCGAGCACATTGACTCCAAAAATATGCTCCAAATTAGACGGTTTTCGTTGTCTTTATTGCAAGTTTTTACGGCGTGCGCAATAGTCGCATACGGTTTTGATTTGTTAGAGGGTTTGGGATATGTTTTTTATTGGGAAAGCATGTTGCCTTGGGTTGTTAAATGCAAACAGGTGTTTTATGTAATATGTTTATTATTTTTTATTTACTACCTGCTCAAGGAATATGTTTTCACCGATTTCAGGTCGGTATTTAGGTTTGTGCAAACCTCTGTATTAAGCCTAATATTTATAGCAATTATATATTTATTACTTACCGTTATGCCGCAGGGCGGAACGCTTATTGTAGACTTATTTTACAGTCCGTTTAACGTAGTTTTGCTCTTTGCACTGCTTACGTTTTTAGCCATATTGCTAAGTCATTTTCCCGTTTATGTAGACATTTGGCTAAACGATCTGGACAAGAGCATTAAGTTGGTAATGAGCAAACGACGTTGGCAATTTTTAGGCCTTGGAATTATTTACTACAGTACCTTTAAAGATCCAGATGACCCCGTTTTAAAGGCACTAAACAATTCCAGAAATAATCTTCCCCCTAAAGCCTTAAAGGCACAACAGCAAAAGGAAACAGAGCAGCGATTTAGCAGCAAACGTGTGGCTAGTATGCGAAGAAGTCTTGGTATTCTGCTTTATATAGCCGTTTTTAATATTGTTTTAGGAGTGGTTTCCAGATTTTACGAAGGTCATTTAAATGTAGTTGGAATTTCGTTTGGTGCGTTTTTAATTTGCTTGTATCTATATAACGAAAAGGGAAAAACCTATTCATATTGGAAGGAAGTACTTTACGAGCAAAACAAACCAAAAGAGCAAGAGCGCGTTATTAAGGACATTGTAAAATATGTTAGTTTCTTCCCTAAATATGTAATAATCTGTTTGTTTTTAGTGCTATTAACTGGAGTCTTAGTTTGGCAACTGGAATGGAGCAAGGTTTCTATTGTAGCATTTTTTGTAACCCTTGGGTTTCAAACTTTTTTATACATCTATTTTAAAATTTGTAGGACTTATTTTAAGTATGTTTTTTATTCCCCAAGACTTAAAGAGTACAGTCCTAAAATGTTTAATAGCAAACTGTTTAGTTTATTTAAAACCTACGATCCAAAACACGCAGAGCGTACTGGTTGGCTCTCTTTTCAGCATGGAAGGTTAAGCGACAATGTGCGTTATCTTGGGTTAATGCAGTTTGCCGGTTTTTTCTCGTTTGGATTGCTCGTTGTGGCAAATGTGTCGTTTAATTTTGCCAGTAAACTAAACCCTTTAGTAATTATAGTGCTTTATATTATTTTGTTTTATTCGGCCATAATTATCACGTTTAAGCATGTGCTTTATTATCATAGAGAAAATAATGCGCCCGTTAAGTACAGAACCTTATATCGTTATGGTGTTCCAATAAGCGTGCTTTTTATTTTTGGATGGATGGGTTACAGTGTTAGTCTAGACAACGATTTGCATGATTTGAGCATTGCCCAAAGGGAACAAGTTCCCATTAGCGCTAAAAACTATTTAATAGATCGCACAAAAAATATTAAAGTTGGCACCAAAGAAAACTTCTTTTTTGTTGGCTCGTACGGTGGCGGTTTAAAAGCAAACTTGTGGAATTTGTTATTATTTAATAGAATAGACAGGCATACGGGAGATGCTTTTAGAAAGAAAACCCTAGTAATGAGTGGTGTCTCCGGTGGAGCAGTGGGAATTGCAAATTATGCATCGCTAGTGGCAAATAAAAAAAACCCAAAACAGCGAGAAGATGCAATTTTTAATATTGGCACCTCTAATGTGCTTAGCAACGAATTGGTCTACTTAATGGGCAGAGATTGGATACGAGAATACCTGCCATTTAAACATAACGGAACAGATCGATCTTACGTTAGCATGAAAGAGCATGCCCGTTTAACAGGTATGGGTAATAAATACAATACGGTAACGTATTCGGATTACTGGCGCTTTATTTATGCACAGGAACAAGGCGAGTTCCCCGTTTTACTTATGAATACAACCTCCACTCTTGGTCGTCAAGGCATAGCCAGTACGGTAAGTTTATCGTATAATACGTTCCCAGCCGCCGATGTGCTTAGTAATTTGGATTCTGCACGGAATGTGGACCTCATGTATTTTGGAGCTGTGTCGACTACCAATAGGTTTCCGTTATTTAGTCCCTCGGCGGCTATTCCCAAAAAAGGAAACTATGTAGACGGTGGGTATTTTGAAAACTCAGGGATGCTTAGTGCTTTGGAATTTTACGAAACCCTAGAAGAAGAAGGAGGGGTATATTCTAGTAAAATTCAGCCTGTTTTTATAAATATTATAAACTCACAAGATTATTATATTGCCCATAAAGTTTTAAATGATTGGGGATTTAATAAGGTATCTCAATCGAATACTGGGGAGTTTTCTGCTATTTTGAGTACCGTAGTATCTATAGACAAGCTGCCGCGCTATGTATTGGCTAAAATACTAAAGAAGGGCTATGTCGTGGAAGAGTTTATGATGCCTCATAAAATTAATTACCAGCAAGTAAAAGCTGTGCTTAGGGGGGATGTAGATGACCCTATTCGGCTTATGAAAGAGATTAAGGCCCACAATAAAACCATTGACAGTGTGCTGCGTATTTATAAACCGTATAAGTTTAAAAAGTGGGGAGTTGTAACGCCGCCCTTGGCTCGTATATTAAGTGTACCCGCTGTCCGATATCAGGAGGCTATGGTTACTCATCATCCAGAAGTATTAGATGCTTTAGATTTAATCGATACGTATTTACAGGCCGATACGATTGTAGATACTAAGTTCAGAGAAAATTTAACAGGGTTTAGAGTTAAAAGCATGGATGCAAGAAAAAAAATGAACAATAAAAAGAAACAGTAATTCTCTATCTTTACCTAGAACCAATTAAACCAGCTATGCGTCGTATTTTCTTTTTCCTTTTTTTGATAAGTACCACCATTAATGGCCAAGTACTCTCGGAACGTGACCGTGCCACGTTAAAAGATGAATTATTGGCCGATCGCTTTAATAATTTATTGCCTGACTTAATGGATCGAGCGAATTTAGATATGTGGGTTTTAATTGCTCGCGAATACAATGAAGACCCGGTTATGCGCACCATGCTGCCTGCAAAATGGTTGAATGCTAGACGCAGAACCATGTTAGTTTTTTATAGAGATAAAGCAGCCAATACTATAGAAAAATTGGCAGTTGCGCGTTACGATGTTGGCGAAAATATTTCTTCGGCCTGGGATAAAGAACAGGAGCCGGATCAATGGAAACGATTGGTACAAATTATCCAAGAACGCAATCCAGAGCGCATAGGCATAAATACATCCAGCAACTTTGGTATAGCAGATGGTTTGGTAAAAACAGACTACGATCTATTACTAGAAGCACTACCTGCTAATTTAGAAGCGAAGCTAACATCGGCACAAGACTTGGCAATTGGATGGATAGAAACGCGAAGTGCTAAAGAAATGGAATTATACAACACCTTGGTACAAATTACTCACGATATAATAGACGAGGCCTTTTCTGGCAGCGTTATTACTCCTGGAGTTACCACGACAGACGATGTAGTTTGGTGGATGCGTCAAAAAGTAACCGATATGGGGCTAGAAACCTGGTTTCACCCAACGGTAGATATTCAGCGAAGCGACGAAGCCCTTAAAAGTCATATTTATTCTTTTTCTAAAGGCGAAAAAAACAAGGTTATTTTTCCGGGAGATTTACTACACTGCGATTTTGGAATTACCTACGTAGGACTAAATACAGACTGCCAACAACACGCTTATGTATTGCAAGAAGGGGAAACTGAAGTTCCATCGTTTCTAAGCGAGGCCTTTGCCAAAGGGAATCAATTACAAGATATATTAACGGGTAATTTTAAGACTGGCGCTACTGGGAATCAAATGTTATTAAAATCTTTAGAAGAGGCCAAAGCACAAGGCTTGCGTCCTTCTATTTATACCCATCCACTGGGTGTTTATGGGCACAGTTCAGGACCAACAATAGGTATGTGGGATTCTCAAGGCGGTGTACCCGTAAATGGAGATTACCCCTTGTATCCCAATACAGTTTACGCAATAGAGTTAAATACTACTGTAAATATTGCACCATGGGATAAGGACATTCGTATTATGTTAGAAGAAGCTGGATTTTATGGCGAAAACGGATTTAGATATGTGAACCAGCGTCAAGAGGCCATAAAAGCTATAAAGACCATAAAGACTAACTAGGGCATTCGACGTTTAAATTCGTTTAAATCTACAGGGAAAATCGGGTCTAATACACTTAAAACTTCGCAGTCACAGTGCACTCCATGCTTGTTAAAAAAAGCCTTGTGTTCTGTAAACGAAACTCCTTGACTTTCCAAGAATTTAATTGTTTGCTCGAACGTATGCGGACACCTATAATTACTTGTAAAATCGTCTATACAATCGAATAGTTTTCTAAAAATAAGATCGCTAAACGGCAAACTAGCAAGTAACTTTTTGTGGCGTTCTGTTAAGCTTTCTGGGTCGTACTCAGGAAGTAATTCGGAATTCACATTTAGTTTTTTACTCCCGGTTGCGTAAGCTTAAAGCCTTCTGCGGATTTGGCATCGTCTACCATTTGTTTTACATCTGCTAATAGTTGTTTTGCATCGTAAATAATTCCGTCTTTAATGGTGTATTTAACCCCACCTACACGAACAACCTCGTTATCTTCGGTAAGCTTTATTGCGCCTGTTCCGTATAGCACCTTTAAGTTTTGTAGCGGATTTTCTTCTACAATAACAAAATCGGCTAGTTTGCCAATTTGAATTGAACCCAGTTGGTCGTCTACTCCTAAGGCTTCTGCACCATTTAATGTTGCCGATTTTATAACCTCTAAAGGATGGAATCCGGCCTCACGCAACAATTCCAATTCCCGTATATATGCAAAGCCATACAACTGAAAAATAAACCCAGAATCAGATCCTGCCGTTACGCGGCCTCCACGGTTTTTATATTCGTTTATAAAGGTCATCCAAAGCTGGTAATTTTGTTTCCAAGCAACTTCTTCTTCGGTTCCCCAATAATGCCAATACGATCCATGACTTATTTTACTTGGCTGATAAAAACGCCATAACGATGGTAGGGTATAATCTTCATGCCATTCTGCTCTACGTGCTCGCATTAAATCGCGACTTGCTTCGTAAATATTAAAGGTAGGGTCTAACGTAAAGTCAAGGGCAAGGAGCTCTTCCATTACCGCATTCCAATGGTCGGAATAGGGTGCTGCAGCTTGCTTCCAAAGTACACCGGCCTGACTAAAGCGGTGTTGTTCGTTATTGTAATTGTAATCTAATGGGTAATCCTGCACCGTACGATCGTTAAATAAAGCTTCGGGCAAACCATACCAATGTTCCATGCTTGTTAGTCCAGCTCTGGCAGAGTGAAGAACATTCCATCGTGCCACGCTTAATTGCGCATGATGCATGGCCGAACGCAGGCCTAGTTTTTTGTTTTCGTCTAAGGCAGCGGTCATAATGTCGGGTTCGGCACCAAAAAATTTAATACCATCTGCACCTCGTTCTGCATTGGCTCTAACCCATTTTCTTGCGAGCTCGGGAGTGCTAATTGGAGCATCGTTTAAGGGGTTAAAACTCGCCGAACTTTGTCCAAAACCAGTATAAGCAAATATTCTTGGCGCAATAATACTATTGGCTGCGCTACGTTTTTTTAGATCTAAAGTATAATCCACGCCACGTCCAGATGGTTCGCGAACTGTTGTTATTCCATGTGCCATCCACAATTTAAAAACATATTCCCAATTGGCGCCTTGGGCTTCACCTCCTATATGACCGTGCATGTCTATAAGGCCTGGCATAAGGTACATGCCATTTGCATCTAATTCACGCCCGCCGACTTCTAACTTAGGCCTTCTAGAGTCGTCTATAGGTACTCCTGGATAGCCTACTACTTGTATTTTTGTAATTATGTTGTTCTCTACAACAATATCTATTGGGCCTCTAGGAGGAGCTCCATCTCCGGCAATAAGGGTTACACCCCGAATAATTAATTGATTATAAGGGCCTTCTCCTTGTGTTTGTGCGTTAATAGTGGTGTTGGCGGCAAATAGAAAAACAACTGCCAGGATGGTCAGAATGCGCAATTTCATACGTAGTTAGTTTGGTTTGAAGACAAAAAGGTACGATAAAAATTACAGCCGTGTTGGTTCGACTTCTGTATTTTTTGGTCTTAGGCTAATGCGGTATAATACAAAAGAGGCGAGTAAGCCTAAAATTGCAAAGCACATTAACATTAAATATACATGTTGATGCCCTACCGGGCCTTTATTGGCATCTAATAATGCACCCATGGCTAAACCTGCAAAAATATCTGGGGTATAACCAATAAAACTAATCACCCCAACAGCCGTTCCTGTTAAAAAGATAGGGATATGTCCTTCTTCCATCGTGGCAAAGTAAAGCGCTCGAGCGGCATAAATACCTGTAGCAGTTAATAGTACAGTAAAAAAGAACATAAACGTTGTGCTTGGATCAATTATATTGGTGGCTAAAATTCCAGCTCCAATTGCGCTTAAAATAAAACTGACAAACAACCAGAAGGTTACTCGAGTTTTATCTGCCAAGAATCCAATTAATACTCCAACAATTGGACGAATATAGAGCATTAAGGTTCCAACTTTCGCAGATTCGACTTCGTCGTAAAGCATTACTTCTCGAGCATAAAGCGAAAAATTATCGGTTAATTTATACCCTACATAAGCTGCCAAAATTATAATCATAAGTAACCAAACCGAAGGTATCTTTAAAACAAGCATAATGTCTTTTAGGGTAATTTTATCTTTAAGGGTAGTCTCTTCTGGAGTATCTGTTTTTAAAAAGAACCAAACCAAAACCCCAATAAACATAACAATAGCCATAGAAGTATAGATAACGTATCCAAAAATACGTTTGCGTTCTGCAACATCTAGATCGTTTAAATCACCCACTGCATAGAGACCAAATATTAAAACTCCTAGCGAGGCAAATAAAGCGCCAACCAAACCGCGTCCGCCATCGAGCAGCCCAAATGCTTTACCTTGATTTTTTAAACCGCCCCAGATTCTAGTGGCTTTAATCATTGGCGCCCAAAAAAGAAAAATAGTAGTAAAGCCCCAATATCCGAATAATATCTGCAGGGTTAAATAACTAGGGTAGGAGGCAAATACAAATCCACCTATGGCAGTTAACCAAAGTGCTACGGCCATTAATTTTCTGGGTTCAAAACGATCGGCAAGTGGTCCACCTAGAACGTACGACCCTAATGCAACTAAGCCGTAAATGGATTGCGCGCCACCAAATTGTAAGTTGGTAAGTTGGAATGCTTCTAGAACTGTAGGTCTAAATACGCGTGCTAGAACAAAAGGTAAAATAAAAACGGCTTCTCCTGCCAAGATTAGTAAGAGAAGGTAAACCGATTTCTTAGAGCGTAGCTTGTCCACGAGTTGTTTGGCTTATTTAGATGTTTTTTTACTGGCTAAAAATTGACTCAACGCTTCGGGTTTAATGTTAGCTTTTATAATGGTACCTTTATTATCTATTAAATAATTGTTAGGAATAGAGCGCAAATAATAGCGAGCGGCCGTTTCGCCGTCAAAAGCAGTGGTATCTATTACGTGATTCCAGGTGAGTTCTTTTTGTTGAATCATCTGCTTCCAACCATCTTTTTGTTCTTCTAAAGCAACCGAAAATATAGCGAATTGTTCACGAGAGGTTTCGTTTACTATTGTTTTGTAAGCTGGAAATTTACGAATACAAGGTGCACACCAGGTAGCCCAAAAGTCAATTAGAATATATTCGCTCTCTAGGTCGGACCAAGAGCTTGAGGCTCCATTTATATCTTCCAAATTTATGTCGCCAATAGGTTGACCTTCTGCATATTTAATACTTATTTGTATTCCATCTTTTATTAATATAATATCCTCTGGGTTTTGCTTTAAGGTGTCTAATTTAGCAAATAAATCGACTGTTAAACTAGGAGGTAAGTTTTGATTTAAATAACTGTTATCGGCTAGAATTTTACCACTAAAGCCGTTTTCTGGATATTTGGTTACTATACCAGCGATGGTATCCGATATTAATACTTTAAAATTGGGGAGGTCTTTAATCTCTTGATAATAGGCTCTAAAATCTCTTCTTATGTCGGCAGTAAGACTACCAGCTACAGAATCGAGTGTAACAAAATTATACATTTCGCCATTGGGCTGTTCTTGTGCTTGATTACTAAGAAATACCTTATATGAGCCAGGTTCAACATAAATCCAGCCAATTTGGGAAGGGGGTTCAAGATTTAAATAACCTTGAATAGCATAGGGTATGTATCCCGTAAAACTAAAATGACCATTGTCAACCAAGACGCTGTCTTTAATTTTAACAGGTGAAGTTCCTGGAATGGTGTAATTTAAAAACACATAGCCTGAATAATCAGAAGAAACTTGTCCGTTTAATGTATAGGAAGTTTCTATTTCTTGTTCTTGATTTTTGGAATCTGATTGGCAGCTGGAAAACAGCAGGACACTAAAAGTAATGCCCACTGTAAATATTTTTGTGATTGACGGAGTAATATGCATGGCAAATTTTTACTTCTAATATAGCAATAATCTACACCTGAAGTACGCCCATATTAAAAGGATTCTCTATAGGTGACTGATTAGCCGCCTCTATTCCCATACTTATCCATGTACGCGTCTCTAAAGGGTCTATTACCGCATCGGTCCAAATACGGGATGCAGCATAATAGGGGGAAATTTGGTCGTCGTATCGTGCTTTAATCTTATTAAATAGTTCCTTTTCGTCTTCTGGAGTAATAGTTTTTCCTTGCTTTTTTAGCGACGCAGTTTCTATTTGTAGTAATACTTTTGCAGCACTGTTTCCGCTCATTACAGCCAGTTCGGCACTTGGCCAAGCCACAATTAATCTGGGGTCGTAGGCTTTTCCGCACATAGCATAATTTCCTGCTCCATAAGAGTTCCCAATTACAACGGTAAATTTAGGGACAACACTGTTACTTACGGCATTAACCATTTTTGCACCGTCTTTTATTATTCCACCATGTTCACTTTTACTACCAACCATAAAACCAGTTACATCTTGTAAAAACACTAAGGGAATTTTCTTTTGATTACAATTGGCGATAAAACGGGTAGCCTTGTCGGCAGAATCACTATAAATTACCCCGCCAAATTGCATTTCTCCTTTTTTGGTTTTAACTAATTTTCGCTGATTGGCAACGATCCCAACAGCCCAACCATCTATTCTGGCGTAGCCCGTAAGAATAGATTTACCATAACCTTCTTTGTATTGTTCAAACTCTGAATTATCTACTAGACGCTCTATAATTTCGACCATATTGTATTGGTCAGCCCGAGATTTAGGCAGTAATCCAAAAATGTCATCTGGGTTTTTAAGGGGTTTTTTAGCTTCAATTTTATTAAAACCAGCTTGGGCGGGATCTCCAATTTTATCTAGTAAATTTTTAATTGTATCTAAGGCATCTTTGTCGTCTTTGGCCTTGTAATCGGTAACACCAGATATTTCGCAATGCGTCGTGGCTCCGCCTAAAGTTTCGTTATCTATAGATTCCCCAATAGCGGCTTTTACTAAATAACTACCTGCTAAAAATATACTTCCTGTTTTATCTACAATTAGGGCTTCGTCGCTCATTATAGGTAAATAAGCTCCTCCTGCAACACAACTTCCCATTACGGCAGCTATTTGTACAATCCCCATGCTGCTCATTACAGCGTTGTTTCTAAAAATACGTCCAAAGTGTTCTTTATCTGGGAATATTTCGTCTTGCATAGGTAAATAAACCCCTGCGCTGTCTACCAGATAAATTATTGGCAATCGGTTTTCTATGGCAATTTCTTGAGCTCTAAGATTCTTTTTGGCTGTAATAGGAAACCAAGCCCCTGCTTTTACAGTGGCATCGTTGGCTACAACTATACATTGTCTACCTTTTATGTATCCTATTTTTACAACAACTCCAGCAGAAGGACAGCCTCCGTGTTCCTTATACATGCCTTCCCCAGCAAAAGCACCAATTTCTATAACTGGTTTTTTCTTGTCTAAAATATAGTCAATGCGCTCACGAGCAGTTAGTTTTCCTTTAGCGTGATGCCTATCTATTCTCTTTTGACCACCGCCCAACTTAACCTGTGCCAATCGCTTTAATAAATCGGAGCGCAGTAATTTATTATGATCTTCGTTTTTATTGAATTTAAGGTCCATAGACAACTTTTTGTAAAGTTACAAAAGGGTAAGGAATTATATACTATTGCGACTATAATCTTAATTAATTGCCTAGGAAATATATTCCTAGGAATATAAATATATTTTCTATATCTTTGACCAATCATTTAATAATAAGCTCATGAAAAAAATAATTGCCTTTGCGGGAAGCAACAGTAAAACATCTATTAACAAACAACTAGCAACTTTTGCAGCCAACCAGGTAAGTGGGGCGGAAGTTCAGGTTTTAGATTTGAACGATTTTGACTTACCTATATACAGCATAGATTGGGAAACCCAGCACGGTATTCCAAATAAAGCTCAGGAATTCTTAACCATTTTAAATAGTGCAGATGGTCTTGTTATTTCTTTGGCAGAGCACAATGGTGCATATGCAGCTGTTTTTAAAAACATCTACGATTGGATGTCGCGCATTCAAAAGAAAGTCTGGAACGACACCCCCATGTTACTTATGGCAACATCTCCTGGAGCCCGCGGCGGACAAACTGTATTAAATATGGGTTTAGGAGGCTTTCCTTATTTAGGAGGAAATATTGTCGCGCAATTTTCGCTTCCTTCTTTTGGAGGCAATTTTAGCGATCAAGGAATAACCAATCCAGAATTAGCAACGGCGCTACAAGAACAAATAAATGCATTTACTAATTCGGTAATGGGATAGTACTATGGGAGATTTAGCAAAAGATATTCAGTCGCAATTTGGTTCCGAAAAAATAAAGGCACTTATAAATATAATGTACACGGCAAATTGGATTAACAGTCATCAGAATAGCTTTTTTAAACCCTATGGTATCTCCCCTCAACAGTATAATGTATTGCGAATTTTACGCGGAGCTAAAAAACCATTAACCGTGCAAGAGGTAAAACAACGCACTATAGAGCGCTCTCCAAATGCCACCAGAATGATGGATAAACTTTGTGCTAAAACGCTTATTGAACGTATGAATTGCCCAACAGACCGAAGGGTAGTGCATATAGCAATCACAAAAAATGGGCTAAAATTACTTAGTTCTATTGACTCCAATTATAAATTGGACTTATTGGCCAATTTGAGCAAGGCAGAGGCCAAACAATTAAACACTTTGCTCGATAAAATTAGATAGTATAACCTAGTTTCTAAAAAAGAAAGGAAATTAATTATGAAACTTGCATCTATTAAAACTAAAGGGGCGAGCCCTTTTGTAAACATGGGACCTATTGAACTTAGACAACCCATACCAACACGCGATTTGTCGCAGGTAGATCCGTTTGTGTTATTGCATCATTATGGACCGTATCCTATTAGTCAAGAAAGCAACCCTTTTGATTTAGGACCGCATCCACATCGTGGGTTTGAACCCATAACATTTTTAATTAAGGGGGAGCAATTACATCGTGATTCCTTAGGTAACGAAAGTGTTGTAAGAGCAGGAGATGTGCAGTGGACAACTGCTGGGCGCGGAATTATTCATGCCGAAGGACCAACACGCGAATTTGTTGAGCGCGGCGGGGAGTTAGAAGGAATTCAACTGTGGCTAAATTTACCGGCTGCCAAAAAAATGATTCCTGCTAATTATCAGCATGTGCGCAACCACGATTTTGATGTCTTTAAAGGAGCCGATAATTTAACTACGGCACAGGTTATTGCGGGTAAATTAAACGATTTACAAGGTAAAATAGAGACCCAAACCCCAGTAAATGCTTACATGATAAATATGCAAGAAAATGGTGAGTTTGAACTGCCTTTAGACCCAACGCATCAGTCTGTGTTGTATTTATTGCACGGCAATGTATTGGTCAGTAATCAGGCAACTTTAAAAGAAGAGGCAACACAGCTAATCGAGTTTAATCAAGATGGAACAGGCTTTGGTTTAAAAGCCAGTAAAAACAGCATGCTTTTATTCTTGTCTGGAACTCCGTTAAACGAAGAGATTGCCAGTTGGGGTCCGTATGTAATGAATACTCAAACCGAAATTATGGAAGCCCTTAGAGATTATCAAAGTGGTAAAATGGGGTATTTGTCGGTATCTTAAGTAAATAGTTAATTGCAGTTCACAATTGCTTAAAAGCACCTTAAAACGGTGCTTTTTTTGTTAAAAATATGCGATATTTGCTAACCGCACTAAAACACAGAACATGGGAATGAATAAAAATACGGTTTTGGCTTGGGCCACCACCATTATGGTAATTGTAGGACTTGCATTAATAGCAATGGGAGCCTTTAAGTACGACGATGTGGCGGGTTGGGGATTTGCAGCCGTTGGCGTTGGATTCTTTGCAATTGCGTGGGTATTTAACGCGTTAAAAGGACGGGTTTAAATTAATTCTAAACAACTATTATGAGCGATGACAAAAAGGTGATATTCTCGATGTCGGGAGTGTCAAAGACGTATCAATCTACTAATAAGCAGGTACTTAAAAATATATACTTAAGTTTCTTCTACGGCGCTAAAATTGGAATTTTAGGGCTAAACGGAAGTGGTAAATCAACCTTATTAAAAATAATTGCTGGTCTAGAAAAGAATTTTCAAGGCGACGTGGTTTTTTCTCCAGGGTATACAGTAGGCTATTTAGAGCAAGAGCCTAAACTAGACGAATCTAAAACCGTTATTGACATTGTAAAAGAGGGTGTTCAAGAAGTAGTTGATGTTCTTGACGAATACAATAAAATTAACGATATGTTTGGCTTGCCTGAGGTCTACGAAAATGCAGACAAAATGCAGGAGCTTATGGATAAGCAGGCGAAGCTTCAAGATAAAATAGACGCGACCGATGCTTGGGATTTAGATACAAAGTTAGAAATTGCCATGGATGCCTTGCGAACACCAGCTCCAGATACTCCAATAAATGTATTGTCAGGGGGAGAACGCAGACGTGTGGCTTTATGTAGACTTTTATTACAGCAGCCCGATGTGCTATTACTCGATGAACCAACTAACCATTTAGACGCCGAATCTGTGCATTGGTTGGAGCATCATTTGTCACAATATAAAGGAACTGTAATTGCGGTTACTCACGACCGTTACTTTTTAGATAATGTTGCGGGTTGGATTTTGGAGCTCGATAGAGGCGAAGGAATTCCTTGGAAAGGAAATTATTCTTCTTGGCTAGACCAGAAGTCCAAACGTTTGGCACAAGAACAAAAGCAGGCCAGTAAGCGACAAAAAACATTAGAACGTGAGTTGGAATGGGTTAGAATGGCTCCAAAAGGAAGGCAAGCTAAACAAAAGGCACGTTTAAATAATTACGACAAATTGTTGTCGCAAGATCAAAAGCAATTGGACGAAAAATTGGAGATATATATTCCCAATGGTCCTCGTTTAGGAACCAATGTAATAGAAGCTAAAGGGGTTTCTAAAGCCTTTGGAGAACGATTACTCTACGAAGACCTAAACTTTAATTTGCCGCAGGCTGGAATTGTTGGAATTATTGGCCCCAATGGTGCAGGTAAAACAACACTCTTTAGAATGATCATGGGAGAAGACACTCCTGACAATGGAAGTTTTAAGGTAGGGGATTCGGTACAGTTGGCCTACGTGGATCAAAGTCATAGCAATATAGATACTAATAAATCGATCTGGGAAAACTTTAGCGACGGCCAGGAATTGGTTATGATGGGAGGCAAGCAGGTAAATTCTAGAGCCTATTTAAGCCGATTTAATTTTGGAGGAAGTGACCAGAACAAGAAGGTTGAAACCCTCTCTGGAGGGGAACGCAACCGATTGCATTTAGCCATGACCTTAAAAGAAGAAGGCAATGTCCTGCTTTTAGACGAACCCACGAATGACCTAGATGTAAATACCCTTAGGGCTTTAGAAGAAGGGCTCGAAAATTTTGCAGGTTGTGCGGTAGTAATTAGTCACGACCGCTGGTTTTTAGATCGAATTTGCACCCACATATTAGCCTTTGAAGGCGATAGTCAAGTTTACTTTTTTGAAGGGGGTTATTCCGATTACGAAGAAAATAAAAAGAAGCGCTTAGGAACAGACATTATGCCAACACGTATCAAGTACAAGAAACTTATTCGTTAATGGGATTAGAACACCTTAAGGTGATTGCTTTCGATGCAGACGATACCCTTTGGGTAAACGAACCGCTGTTTCGTGATGCCGAAGCTCAATTTTGTGAATTAATGCAAGATTTTGTCGATACCGCAACTTGTAACAAGCTACTTTTTGAATACGAAATGAAAAACCTGCCACTTTACGGTTATGGAATTAAACCCTTTGTGCTTTCGTTAATAGAAGCTGGAATGGCAATAAGTAATAATAAATTGCCCGCTCATATTGTAAATGCACTTATAGATATTGGCAAAGCAATGCTGAATGCCCCCGTTGAATTATTAGACGGAATAGAGCAAACCTTAGCAGGCTTAAATGGGCGTTATCGTCTAGTTATGGCGACAAAAGGAGATTTACTGGATCAACAGCGAAAGCTCATTAAATCGGGGCTTGAACCTTATTTTCACCATATAGAAATTGTTTCCGATAAAACTCAAAAAGAGTATCAGAAACTAGTGCATCATTTAGATGTAAAGAACAATGAGTTTTTAATGGTGGGGAATTCTTTAAAGTCAGATATATTACCAGTTTTAGAAATAAATGCGCACGCCATTCACATTCCGTTTCACACCACTTGGGAGCACGAAATGGTGCATCAAGAGGTGGAGCACGATAATTTTAAGCAATTAGATTCTCCTTTAGCGCTGCTGGAATTACTCAGGAACGTTTAATAGTTTTTTAAATTCCTCTAAATAATGCATCCGGCTTTCTAATCCGTTATAGCCTCCATTAACACGTTTGGTTACCATATGAATATCGTCTGCGTCTGCATACTGATTAATCTTTCTACTTTGCCAATACCAACAAGCGCTTGCGAGTGCAAATTCGGGACTAGCCACTTGATCGGGATTAGCGACCGCGTCTATGCCAGCACTGCCACTAAAACTAGTGTAGTTAGCTTTACCCGTTAATTGAATAAGGCCGCGTCCGCGATATTTATAGCCTTCACCGCTGCTCTCTGGGCCATTGCCCAGACGATTAGCGTACACTTTATTTGCAATTTTTTCGGGTTTTCTAGCATACAAATTTGCAGCATCTAGAGAAGGGAAATATTTTCTAAAAACTCCGTAAAGCGCCTTTGCCGAATAGTTTAAATTCTCTTTCACAAATTTAAAACCGCCGCTTTCGTGTGCAACTTGTGCCAAAAAATGGGCTTGACGTAACGGGGTATCTATATTATACTTAGGCAATACGGTATCGAAAAACGATACATATTGCTGGGCATAACTCCAATTAACATCTGGAACTATTGCTTTAAAGTTGGCTTGATCAATCATAATTATGCAGGGGGATTAAAAGAAAATAACGCCTTTAGGCGTTCAATAATACTTTGTAGTATGGTAAAAATAGCGTCCGAAGAAAATCCACCTAATAAGGCTAAAACAGTTTTACCAAATAGACTAACATTATCTGCCGATCCTTCTGGAACCACTATAATTTCTGACACGAGTAATCCTGCAATTACACCCAATACAATTAAAGCGATATAATAAATGGAATCTTCAGGGATTAAGGTGCCATTTTTAACCGACGAGCTCACCGTTTTTAACAAATAAAAAGTAACGCCTAATCCAGAAATCGAAGCTAAAAACCCTAAGTTTAATAATAAATTTATACCGTTATTTTTTAGTACACCTTGGTCTAAAGACTGGTTATTTACTTGAGGGGTTAAGGCTGTAGCAACAAATAGCACCAGAAAAAAAAGTGCCAATAAAATTAGATTTCTAACCAAGGGAAGCTTTCTAAAAATAGAGACGTCTTTGTCTTCGTTATACAATGCTCTTGTATAACGAATGCTTTTAGGAGTGGCAGGCGCAATATTTTTTACCAATAAGTTGTGTGCGTTAATAAGGTCGTCTACAGAGCTGTCTTCTATTAACCCCATTAGATTGGTGTCTAATGCGATGGCATTTCGAGAGGCGTAGCCTAGCATTACATTTATATCTGAACTAATATCTTGAATTGCTTCTGGGCTAATTCCAGCGGTGGTATTAGGTTTAGAAGTTTTAGTGCTCGCTGCAGTAGCAGGGGAGTCTTTGGTAGATGTAGCCATTGTAAAAATCAATTGGTTTATTGCCCTAAAATAGGGTAATGCCCAGCGACTTTTTTAGGTGTTTCTACCTGTTTTTAGTTCACTATAAATTGTTTGCTAATACTACCAGTTGAACTAGTTAGTTTTAATATGTAATTCCCGGGTTGGAGATCACTTACATTAATTGCTAAGCTATTTGAACTATTTACAATATCTTGATTTATTAATCGACCAGTTAGATCGTAAATTTTCCAATTGGTAATGACCTGATTATTGGTTAAGCTAATATGTAATAAATCCTTGGCAGGATTAGGATATAAAACTGCCGAAGCCGATAAACTATTTTCTAATACATTAAGTATTAACTGATCCAAATCGTAACTAATAATAGAGCGTCCAAAGGTACCCGCATATAAGGTGTTGGTGGGAGCGTGTATTTTTAAATCGCGCACAATAGTTAGGGGTTGATTAGACCCTAAAAGCGTCCATGTAGCACCATCTGTTTGCGAGAACCACACTCCTAAATCGGTAGCCACAAATAATAAACCGTCGTAGAGTACAATATCGTTTACGGGAATATTGGGCAATTCCCCTGCAATAGGGTTCCAATTCAGGCCTCCGTCAATACTTTTAAAAACATGCGGATCGTAGTCTAAAAGCCCAAACCCAGAAAGCGTAACATAAATAATATTGTCGTTATCTGGCGAAATTGCCAACGACGTAATATACCTGTCAGGAAGTCCAGCACTTACGTTTTCCCAATTGGTACCGCCGTCGAAGGTAACATTAACATTGCCGTCGTCACTTCCTGTATAAAAGGTGTTTAAGTTGTTATAAGACGCTGCTATGGCTGTAATTGTACCATAAGAAAAAGCTCCGCTTGGGTGTTCTCCATCTGTTAAATCAGGGCTTATTGGACTCCATAAAGCAGAATTGTCCGATATGTATAATCTATTTGTTCCGCATAAAACTTTGTTCGAGTCAAAAGGAGATAGAATAACAGGCGTATTCCAATTGCGTCTGTCACTTGGGTCAATTCCGGCAGTTGCACTAGTAAAGCTAGCACCGCCATTTATCGATCGGCCTAAATTACCAAACTGCGACTCAACGTAAATAAAATTATTGTCGTTGGGGTCAACATTAACATGAAACCCGTCACCTCCCCAAATCGAAGTATAATCGCTTAATCCACCCGTAGTAGTTCTAATGGTATTGTTGTCCTGTGTACCCCCATAGAGTCGCTCTGGTGCCGAAAAATCGACTTCTATATTATAAAACTGGGTTATGGGCAGGTTTTCGAATTTTTGCCAAGTAAGTCCTCCGTTAGAAGAAGTATATGCACCACCGTCGTTACCTGCAAAAATAAAGTCTGGATTTAGTTTTGAATAGGCCATTGCATGATGATCAACATGCATACCCGTAACATTGGTCCAGGACGTACCGCTGTTTTGTGTTCGGTATAATCGCTGCCCTAATACGTAAACCTCGTCGGAATCTGTAGGCGAAACACGAATATTTCCAAAATACCATCCAAACGATGCGTTTACATTGGCAATATCGTCTAAGGCGACCAAGGTCCAGCTGTCCCCATTGTCTTCTGATTTGTAAAGCCCGTCAAAATTATTGGTTATTGGGTTGGTGGTATAACTAGCATAAACCACATTAGGTTCAGATTCAGAAATAGCAAGTCCAATACGTCCTGTATTTACAGAAGGAGCTGGAAGGCCATTCGTTAGTGGAGCCCAGGTGTCACCACCATCTGTAGATCTATGAATTCTTGAAGTGATTCCGCCGTAGTCTCGTTGCCAAGGCTTGCGAGTGCGCTCCCACATGGCAGCAAATAAAATATTGGTATTCACGGGATTCATCACAATATCTATCGCCGCAGTAGAATCGGTTACAAACAAAACCC